>OZ242016.1:712500-4278467 GCA_965204825.1 Alphaproteobacteria bacterium
AACTTTCCTGCAAGGTATCAAAGGCTTAGGCCAGAACAGGGCGCGAACCACGTGCCCTTTCCGTGTCGCAAAGCCGTCCCGAACACTCGCCAAAGATTCCAAATCCTTACGACCATACCCAATTCTTCCGTGCAACACGGGACAAGGCCGATGTTCTCCACACGTTCCCGCCTAACGAAGGAACGCCTCGCCCTTCTTGACCCGCGCTACAGAATAGTCAACGATCCGGTTGATGACTCGATCTTGTGTTTTCCACTTCATGACGAGCTTGCCGGGGTCCATTCCATACTGGGCCACAATGTCCCTCAACTGGTCGAGGGTTAGCGGTGCAAGCCCTGACCGAAGAGCTTCTTCCCCCTCTCGGGCAAGCAAAATTGGGTCAACAATGGCAGCCGTGCGCCGGTGGGCGCCACGGCCGGTTTCCTCCTTCTCGCGCTTCGGTTCCAGGCCGAGGGCAGTTTCAATCTGCTTCGCAAATTCCGGGTTCCGGTTAGCTTCCTCGATGATCACCTTCATCAGTTCTTGAAGTGTTTTTTCAAGCTTCATCGTCATTCACCCAGCTTGGCGAGTATTTCCTTTGTCAGATTCGAGAAACGCTTGTGCAGACCTTGATATCCCCACTTCTGCTTGAGGGTGCCATGGTCCGCATATTCTCCAGCGGCTGCGATCTGGTTTGCTTGTGGGATCCGAGTCTTGAATACCGGCGGCCAGTTCCCCGGTTCTTTTTTGTGTTTCTGCCCGAGCTGCTTGATCATGTTGCGGTGCACATTGGAATTGGTTTGGTACTTCTGGATAATGATGCCGAGCGGCTCGATCGGCTTGTCGATCGCCTCGGCAAACCCGCGCACGCGTCTGATGATCTGCGGGATGCCGTATGTAGATAGGATGTCCGGGATCGTGGGGATGATGAAGCCCTGCGACATCCGCAGACCGTTCTGCGTGATCTTGCCGAGGTTCGGTGGGCAATCGACAATGACGACGTCGTATTGCTCCACGATGTCTTTCACGGCGCGCCACAGGATATCAAATGGCGTGATCGCGCCGTATTTGCCGGCCGGCGTGTTCACCAGTTCATCCTGCACGTCGATCAAGTCTAGGCTCGAAGGAAGCAGATCGATGGTTTTCGCCGCATAAACATTTGAAACCTGCTTCTGTAGCGTCTTCTTGAGGTCGAAATTGTTGCTGGAGGGATGATTTAGGGCGTCCTTGAACAGCCGCGCGAGCGTGCGACCCTTGTTGTTCAGTCTCTTCCAGCGATCCTCACCGATCAGCATGGTGGTCGCGTTGGTCTGGGGGCTGGGGGTCCAGGTCGATGACGAGTACCTGCTTGTGATGCTCGGCAGAAAGCGTCTCGGCGAGTGCTACTGTCGTCGTCGTCTTGCCGACGCCGCCCTTCAAATTTATGGTCGAAAACACGTGGGCCATTGGTATCCTCCTTCTCCTTCTCTTGAGCCAAGCACTGACGTGCGAGCGCTTGAACACAGGACCAGAAGCGAGTTCGATAACCGGCCTTGGGAAGTCGGACATGCGGGTTCGCCAATTGGCCACCGCTTGCCGCGTTACCTTGGCCATGTCGGCAATCTCGTTGATGCCGACGAAGTCCTCTTCCTGAGACACGAGGGGATGATCCTGTGAGCAACGTAAACAGCGACTATTTACGTTGCTCACAGTGGGGTTGTCAATCCCTCTGTCATGCCGCGGCCGTCGCAACGCCGTCGAGCCGCACCGCGACGCTGGTGACGCTGTTCCCCGCAGCCTCGACAGCAACGCCGATGGGGAAGCGCCCCGCGGCCAGGGTGGTCACTTCCTTCGCCGGGCTGTCCCAGGCCACGCGGGCGCCGACGGCGAGGGCCGCGGCGCTTGCCTTTGACAGCTGGAACACGCCGGTGGTGGAAAGCTCGACGGGATCACCCTCGGCCGAGGAATAGGCGGCGATGCCGAAGATGTTGCCCACGATCAGCGCGTCGCCCGAGGCGATCCCGCCCGCGGGCGCGGTGACGCGGACGAGGTGGCCGTTCAGGATGTAGTTCTGCATGATCAGAGCCCTTTCGAGGATTGGATGCGGACCACGGCGATGCCGTGCCGTGGTACCTGCGATCTGCCGGTTGAGGTCCGCGAGCGCGATGCTGGCAAGCCACTTTTCGGCCGTGGTCTCCAGCGCGGGCGGGACCAGCAGGTTGCGGGGCGTCACGCGGATCGTGCGGTCCTCGATGCCCTTCTGCGCGCGCAGAGCCAGCCGCGCTGCGGACAGCGTCGCATCGGAGATGGTGGCGCCCGTGCCCGCCTTGTTCCCATGATCGGCGTGGAACAGCCTCTTGCCGTCCGAGAGCGTCGGGCCGTGCCCGCTACCCGCTTCGAGGAGGGTGACGAGGATGCGCGCCTCGCCCATCTGCCGGGCGCGGAGCGCAGGGTCGTCCTGGCTCTCGCCCATCTCGGCGCGAACCTGCTCCGTCCGGATCGCGGGTGCGCTGCGGTTCGCAAGCGCCTCGAAGGCCGCTCGACGGACGGTGTCGGGATCGGCACCAGGGAAATCTCGTGGGGTGTCCAGCGCACGGCGGTCTCGGATCAGTCCTCGACCGAGTAGCCGACCGAGACATGCCGCAGGATGCTCGCCAGCACGTCCTGCCAAACCGCCTCCACCTCCGGCCGGGCTGAGAACTGGATGAGCGCCATGCCGCGCTTGCCGTCGAGGACGCTGGCGCCCTCCAGCCGAGACAGGTCCGCCGCCTCGGGCTCGAGGCTCAGCCGTTCGATGTACTGGCCCGCCATGTCGCGGCGGCGCACCGGCGCGCCGGTGGACCAGATCACCTCGACGCTGCGGGCCTCGGGATCGGCGGTGGCGGGCGCAAGCGTTGCGCGGTGGGTGAGCAGTTTGAACCGTCCTGGGTTTACCGGAGGGATTTTTGTTCAAAATGTATTCGACTTCATCAAGGGCGTTCATGCTTGCATAGAAGGTCTCCTCCAGTTCTTTCAGCGGCCGATGGCCGATGCCGCCCGACCTTCGACGGTAGAGGATTGCGAACTGGTGCGGATCGCGGTCTACCGCGAAGGGGCCGCTGGACGATTTCCTGGCGTTCGACGAGGGTGACACCCTGGTTCACCGCGCCCGGCGCCAGTGACGACGATACAGCGGATGTCCGGATCGTTGCCGGTAATGGCGATGGCGTCCTTCACCTTCACCTCGAGCGCCATGGTCCGAGTCCATGCGTTTCAGTCGATCCGGGCGGTTTAGGGTAATTGTGGCGACGCGCTCGGCACGGGCGGCAAAAATGTCCTGATAATCGGTCATGGCTCTCTCCTACCCTGAAAATTTTCGGTTCAGCCGCTGCATGCCGCCGATCCAGCGATCATAGTCGCTGGTCTTGCGACGCATGTATTCCAGCACCTCCGGGTGGGGCAGGATCAGAAAAGTCTCGTCATTGATGGCCTTCAGACAGGCCCTGGCTACCGGTTCGGGCTCCATCATGCCGTCGATGGCGGCAACGGCTGTTTCGGCGCCCTTGGTCATCTCGGTGCGCACCGATTGCGGGCACAGCACCGACACCTTGATGCCCTGGTCGCCATAGGTGATGGCCAGCCATTCGGCCAAGCCGACCGCGGCATGTTTGGTTACCGCATACGGCGCCGAGCCGATCTGCGACAGGAGGCCGGCGGCCGATGCGGTATTCAAAAGATATCCGCCGCCGCGTTCAACCATGCGCGGCACTACATGGCGCGCCGCCCAGACATGGCCCATGACATTGATGTCCCAGATCCGCTGCCAGTCCTCGTTCGGCGCCTCCGGCCCGCCATGGGTTGCGATCCCGGCATTGGAACAGAACAGGTCGATGGGGCCATGACCGGCCTCCACCGTTTCGATCAGAGATTGGATGTCGGCCTCGCGGCTGACATTGGTGGTGATGGCCACGCCGCCGCATTCGGCCGCCGTGGCCGCCGCGCCGTCGCCATTGATGTCCGAGCAGATGACGGTGCGGGCGCCAGCCTTCGCAAACTGGTTGGCCAGGGCCTTGCCGATGCCACTGGCGGCGCCGGTGACGACGATAATACGGTCTTTGATATCCAATGGCTTTCTCCTCGGTTGATCAGATGGTTTTACTGGCGGCGTCCGCGTCACGGGCGATTTGCACCCCCATGGCGGCGAGGCGCCGGGCGCGTTTGCTGTCGCGGCTGGCATCGGCGCTGGCCGCGCGCGCGGCAATGCCCTGAACGATCACGGCAATGGGGAAGAACGAGAAGGCCAGAAAAACCGGCCAGTCCGCAATGCCGGACCGCCCGGTCTGCTCGCGGTATCGGGCCAGCGGATCTTCCTCGCCCGGCAGGCTCAGGCTCTTCAGGTCCAGATCCCGCGGGCCGGCCTGTCCGGGAAAGTCCGGCGGTTGATGCCAGGGCGGGCGGAAATACCCAATATCCGCCAGCGGATGACCGATGGTCGACGGCCCGCCGGTCGATTTGGTGCAGCGCCGCCAGCGTATCGATCAGCGAATCAAACAACGGTCGCCGATCTGTGCGGTCCATCTGTGTCATTGCCGGATCGGCGATGATGCGGCCATCGACAAACGCCATCACGAAGAATTCCGCCCCGATCACATCCGGATCGTCACGCAAGGCGATCATGCGCGGCACCGGCACGGGTGTATCGGCAAGGGCCTGCATCACGCGATGCTCGCGGTCTACCTGATGGGCCTTGGGTAAAAGTGCGCCTGAAGGTTTCTTGCGCGGGATATGCCGGTCGCCGGATGACGTGGTCAGCGGATAGGTCGGGTTCGACATGCCGCCGTGAAACTGGCGAGCGGCCAAACCGTTTGCATCGGGCACAGGGTCGGCCAGCCAAGTGCCGAGCGTGCCCGCATCAATCCGATGGGCCGGCGGGGGATCGACCAACTCCGGCGCGGCGGACCCTTCGTCAGTGTCGGTGTTCATGGGTCCCTCCCGCGGGATTGAGTCTATCCGGGAAAGGCGATTGCAACAATCAGCCTGCTGATAGAATTGTCGCTTAATCTGGTCCACAATCACCGCGCTTCTCCGGCGCGGCCGCTTCGCAGGACAGAGCAAACCTCCGGAGAGGAAAATTCATACGCCAGGAAGCCGTCGACAGTGAACAACTACCGGCGGACGCCGGTAGCATCGGGCAGGTGATTGTCCAGGTACTGAAGTACGGGTCTTCGGTGATTGCGCCATTGGTTGTCGAAAAGCAGCCGCGCGCCCGGAACCGGCAACAGGGAAGTGCTGGAACTGGTCGGCACGCCCGAACAGAAGGAACAATGGCTGAAACCGCTGCTGTTCGCCGGGACGCCGCAAGGCCGGTTGACCGGGTTGCCGCCGTGGGGCCGGGGCGCACGCGAAACAGCAAAGGGGGACCTTACGCCATGGCAGCCTCTTCTCCCGTGGTGCGTCTCGAGAGCGTCCTCGACCCAACAGCGTCGGGACGCGGTCTTAACCGGATGCTTACGGTGTTTCTGACCGAGATTGATTTTTCAACCCACCCCAACCGCGTCGTTCCGGGGCGCCGCGGGCAAAACCAGAACGACGGAAGAAAAAGCAATCTTGTCAGGGTCAAATTCCGCCGGAAAGACCCTAATCGAACAGGTTGGAAACCGAGCTGTTGGAGGCGATCCGCGACATTGCCTCACCGATCAATTCCGCGACTGACAGGACGCGGATATTGCGGGCCACGCGCACGGCTTCGGTCGGTTGGATGGAATCGGTAATCACCAGTTCCTTCATCCTCGAGGCGGTAATCCGGGCAACCGCGCCGCCGGACAGAACGCCGTGGGTGATATGGGCGGAGACTTCCGTTGCACCTTCGGCAATCAGGGCGTCGGCGGCATTGCACAAGGTGCCGCCGGAATCGACGATATCGTCCACCAGGACACAGCGGTGGCCTTCCACGTTACCGATGATGTTCATCACTTCGGATTCGCCGGGGCGATCCCGCCGCTTGTCGACGATTGCCAGCGCCGCGCCCAGGCGTTTGGCCACGGCGCGGGCCCGCACGACGCCGCCCACATCGGGCGAGATGATCATCGGATCGCCGCCATGGTGATGTTTCTCGATGTCCTTGGCGATGATCGGCGCGGCGAACAGATTGTCCGTGGGGATGTCGAAAAACCCCTGTATCTGGCCGGCATGAAGATCCAGGGTCAGAACCCGGTGGGCGCCTGCCCTGGTAATCAGATCGGCGACCAGCTTGGCCGAGATCGGTGTCCGGGGTCCCGGTTTCCGGTCTTGGCGGGCATAGCCGAAATAGGGAATGACCGCCGTGATCCGCTGGGCCGACGCCCGCTTCAGGGCATCGATGCAGATCAACAGTTCCATCAGATGGTCGTTGGCTGGATATGACGTGGATTGAAGGACGAAGACATCCTCGCCGCGCACGTTCTCCTCGATTTCAACAAAGACTTCCATGTCCGCGAAGCGGCGGACCACGGCCCTGGTCAATCCGGTATTGAGATAAGCTCCCACGGCTTCAGCCAGTGGCCGGTTGCCGTTCCCTGCAAGCAGCTTCATCGCCACCCCTTATTGTCGCCAAGGTCCGATTCCCGCCTGCGGACCCCGCGCAAGCGCGGTGCTGTGTAACAACCGTATGACAGACTTGTAAAGGAAGCCCTTCGTTAATCGTTCATGGGTGTCAGTAACTTTCACCGGCCTGGCGCAGAAGGATCAGGATTCCACCGGCTGCGCTGCGGGCGACCAATCGGGCATTGTCGCCCCAACTGGGTTCCAGGGAACCCGGCGTAACGGCATTTTCCTGGCGGACCTGTCCCAATTCGCTGCCCAGCGCATTGGTGACCGTCCACAAAATAACGATATTTTCCTTGTCGCCTTTCGGTGTCGACGTGACATTTGCCGAGATTGTGTACAAACGCTTGCTGGATTCACCGACCATGGGAAGCCCTTGGTCCCGCAACTCCTCATGCAGGGCTTCGGCCAACAGTCGATCTCCGTCGCTGGGGGCCCCCTCGACAATCCCGACGAGAATGGGCGTTGCCTTGTCCGAAGGTTCGACGGTGGCAACAATGACCGGTTCTTCGCGCGGGACCGACGCCGGCCGTTCCCGTGGAAGGGCAATGTCGATGGGTTGTTGAGGGGCCGTCGCCGATACCCCCTGATCAATCACTGGTGCCGGTACGGCAACGTCAACCGGCTCTATGGGTGCCGCGTGCCGAACGGTTTCCTCCGGCTTGCTGGTGAACCGTGGCTTCGGCGGAGACGGTGGCGGAACCGCGACGACTTCACTACCTGTTATTTCGCCATCGCTTTGGATAACACCTGACAGGGCAGCCGGTTCCGTGCCCTGAACCGGTTTTCCACGCGGGACGGCAATGTTGCTTGTGCTTGGTTGCGGCGTTGCAATCAATCCGGTCGATTCCAGGGGGGGCACTGAAACCGGCGCCAGATTGTAGACGACCTCAACCGTTTCACGGGCAATCTGGTTGATCATGTCGGCGTTCGCGACATCCCAGGGATTGTTCGGCGCCCGGTTTTCCACCAGGAATTCGGTGGTAAAGCTTCCCACCGGCGCCCCGTCCGCGCGCGATAGCAGCCACAAGATCATAACCGATGTCCCGTCCAGCCCGGCGGTCGTGGCGCCGCGGCCTTCCAGGCGAAAGGCGAGTTCCGTCTCCGCTGCTCCGATCAGATTGATGCCCCTGGCCAGGGCTTCCTCGGTTATCCGGTCAATCAGAGCCTGGCGCGTCGCGTCGGGTGTCCCGTCGATCGTTAATTCGATCGGGGCTCCGACCCGCAGCGGCACGGCCGACAATGTGTCCTGTGCGATGGCGGGCGCCGGCCCGCTGGATTGCCAGAACACGGCAAGGAGGATGGCCAGTATCAGCCTGGTCGGATTCAACATGGACGCGTGTCTGACTGCCTCGGTAAGGAGCACTAGGATTGGCTTATTTTGTCATGATTTCAAGTGGATGGCGATTAAGAATTTCAGCATCGCTTTCAGTGACCAGGGAGGTCCGCCCCAAAGCCATGGCTGTGTTGGTGTGGCTGTCAAAACAGATCATGTGCAGAAAAAACGCCATACCCGCTTCCAGCACCACGGGATTGTCGCGATAGAACATCGGCCAGTCCATCCAGGACGGGGCATATCTGGCCCCCATGGCATAGCCACAGGCATTCATGCGGTGCTCTTTCAGGCCGTGTTTGTCATAGATCGCGGCGTGGGTGGCGAATACATCTCCCATGGTATTGCCGGGGCGCAGTTTTTCCTCGCACGCCAGCAAGGCTTCGGCCGAGGCATCGAACAGCGCGCGATGTCGGTCGGTTGCCTCGCCGATAATCACCGTCCGCATGGCGGCGGCATGATAATGGTGCCAGGCGCCCGACCATTCCAGGGTCAACTGGTCATTGGCATCCAGATTGCGCCGCCCGGAATAGTACCGGCAGAGAAGGGCATTCGGCCCTGATCCAATGATGAATTCATTGGCGGGATCATCGCCGCCGGCGCGGAATATCGTGCTCTGCATGGCCGCCAGAATGTCACCTTCGAATGCACCGGGACCGGCGACGTCCAGGGCGGCATCCAGCGCCGCGTCGGTCAGGTCCGCCGCCTTCCTGATATATTCTGTTTCGGCCGGTGATTTTCTCAGCCGCAGGGGCGGGACGATATCGGAGGCGTCAGACAGGGTGGCAAACCCGTCCATGATGGTTTCCAGCAATTTGCCGCTGTGATGGGTCAGGCCGTGGGTGTCGAACTCGGCGCCCAGCACCTTGCCCTCGAATCCGCGATGGGCCAGCAGTGCCCGCAGATCGACCGCCGGATTGCGGCCATCCTCGTCCGGCCAGACATTGATGTCGGTGATCAGCGATGTGTTCTGCGCCTGGCGCATATCCGGCGCCCGGGTGAGCAGCGCCAGCGTGCCGTCGACCCCGACGACCAGGCATTGAAAGAAGCAATAGCCGAAGGTGTCATATCCGGTCAGCCAGTACTGGGTTTCCGGCGCGAAGCACAGCAGCGCATCCAGGCCACGCGCCTTGATCGCCGCCCGCGTCCGGGCCAGCCGGCCTTCCATCTCTTCGGTTGAAAAATGCGGCCCCATCAGATTTTCTCCTCGTCTTCCAGAACAATGGCCGAAATCAATCGGCCGTAATCGGCTTCCCGGCGGTGCGTTGTCCGCCGATAGCTGTAGAATTTTTCTTCGCTTTCATAGGTGCAGTCACCAGTCCAGCCAAAGGCACCAATTCTGGCGGCCCCGAGCCGCGACAGCACATAGGCGGGCAGATCGAACATGAAATGATCCGGCTTGGCGGATGGTTTGAAGAACCGCTCATTTTTGCCGGCTGCCGCGGTGAAGCGTGCCTTGAACTCGGGCCCGACTTCGTAGTTCTTGCTGCTGATGGTCGGACCGACGACCGCGCGGATATTTGCACGCAATGCACCCAGCGCTTCCATTGCCGCGACGGTTGCCTCCAGAACTCCGCCGAATGCCCCCTTCCAGCCCGCATGCGCGCCGCCGACCACGCCGGCGGCGGCATCGGCGAACAGCACCGGCGCGCAATCGGCCGTCAATATGCCGAGGGCGATACCGGGTTGCCGGGTGACCATGGCGTCGGCCCTGGGCGCGTGGTGGCGATCCCAGGGGTTTGTTACGGTGATCACGTCGGGGCCATGGATCTGGTGAACCGTCAGCAGGGACGCAATCGAAACGCCAATGTTCGAGGCAATCGTTTCCCGGTTTCTGGTCACGGCGCCAGCGTCGTCCCCCGATCCGAAGCCGCAATTCAGCCCGGCATGGATACCCGTGGAGACACCTCCCCGCCGGGTGTAGAAGCCATGCCGGATTCCCGGCAGGTCCGCCAGATCGTTCGCTGTGATCACGGTGCCACCTCAAACTCCGGCAGTACCGGAATGCCGGGCGCGGTTATTGCCAGCACCTTGAAAGCCGTGCCCATTTCAGCCGGGTCGACCAGGCGGTCGCGCACCTTGGTCAATGCCCCGGCCTTGTCCGGATTGGTCCTGGCCAGGGCGCCTGTCCGCGTCGCCAAACCCATCGCATTGAGGAAGGACGCTTGCGGAACCGGGCCGTGTACCTGTGCGCCTGCCTTGCTGATCGTGGCGGCCAAGGCGGCAAAATCGACGTCGGCGGTCAGATCAGCGTCGCCAGGCATATGCAGTGGATGGACTTCGGCATGCCGCCGATAGGCCCGCAGCGAGGCCTTGCGCGGTGCCCGATCGCCATAATCGATGATCAGTGCCGCACCGCCGCCGCGCGCGATGCGGTCTGCCAGCACCGCGGTCTGGGTCAGCGCCGCCGGCGAAGCTTCGAACACTGATCCATCGGGCCAGTCCGGCAGGCCGTTCCCGGGCGCCCGAACGCCGATAAAGCTCAACTGATCATCCACCAGCCCCACACGAACCTCCACCCAATCCTTGCCCCGCCTTTCATACTGCAAAATCGGCAGGGCGTCGAAGGCCTCGTTCGCCACCAGGAACAGTGGTCCCTCCGGCAGATCTTCCAGCCGATCCACATGCGCGATACCGGTGCCCAGCGCCTGGCGCTGAATGTCTCTCAGGGCCGGGCTCGCCTCGATCAGGCAGATTTTGCAGGCGTCCAGGAGCCCCGGAACCGCGTGGGCCGCGCGCAGGGCGTCGGCCATCAGCGTACCGCGGCCCGGGCCTATTTCGGCCAGAACCGCGTTGGCCGGTTGCCCCGCCGTGATCCACTGGCTGGCCAGCCACAGGCCAATCAGTTCACCGAACGCCTGGCTGATCTCGGGCGCGGTAATGAAATCACCCCTTGAGCCGAACGGATCGCGGGTGGTGTAATAGCCAAACTCGGGATGGGTCAGCGCCAAGCCCATATACTCATTGAGCGGCATTGCCCCCTCGCGCGCGATACGCTCGCGCAGGACCTGTTCCAGCGGTGTCATGCCGCTTGCCGGCGCGCCCGGACAACAAGGCTCAGGCCCAATGCGATCATCGGCAACGACAAGATCATGCCTTGAGTAATCCCCACATGACCGATCGGGATCAGATATCCCAGATGCGCGTCCGGCTGGCGGAAGAATTCGACCAGGATGCGCGACAGGCCGTAACCTGTCAGGAAGACCCCGGCGACGGTTCCGGGCCGCGACAGCGCGCTTGTATGATGGGTCATGAAGCGGATCAGGACGAACAGAACGACCCCTTCCAGGAAGGCCTCATAGAGTTGGCTGGGGTGGCGCGTCACCTCATCGCCGGTGAAGGCCCATTCTGACCCGTTCCAGTGCGGAAACTTCATCGCCCAGGCGACGTCCGTTGCCCGGCCATAAAGCTCGCCATTGATGAAATTGGCGAGGCGGCCAAGGAAAAGGCCGATCGGAACTGCCGCGCCGATGCAATCGGACAGGGACAACAGGGGCAGTCCGCGCTGGCGGGCGAACAGATAGATGGCGATGATCACGCCCAACATGCCGCCATGAAAGGACATGCCGCCCTCCCAGACCTGCAGGATGGCACCGGGATTATAGAGGTAGAACACCGGCTTGTAGAACAGCACATAGCCCAGCCGCCCGCCCAGAATAACGCCCAGCGTGACCCAGGTCAGCAGGCCGTCGATGTCATCGGCATCGGTGGCGGGATCATGGGGTGTCGGCGGTCCATTGGCATCCCACAGCTCACGCCGGCGCACCAGCGCAACGATATAGCGCCAGCCAATCACCAGACCGGCGATATAGGCCAGCGCGTACCAGCGAATGGCAAAGGGCCCGATCTGAACCAGAACAGGGTCGATGTGCGGAAATGTGAGGGCGGAAATGTCGAGTGGAATCAAGGATCGGATGTCCGGCCAGAAGGTTGGAATGCCGGCGAATGTGCGGGCCGGGTGTGGCGCTGTCAAGGCAGCGGACGCCATGGAGCCGACGACCGACCGGACACTCGAAATTATCGGGAAGGCGCGCGAACTGGTATAGACTTCAGGGGATGTACCGAAGCGAACGGGAAATGGACCGATGATCCGCCGCCTTTTTCTTTCCGCCATATCCTCCATGTTCTGGCTGGCGATCCTGGCGGCGGGCATCCTCGGCCATCGGCTGGAACTGGCCGAGATCGCGGTTTCCTCTCGCCTTCAATCGCTTGGCCTTTCACGGGTTCGTTTTTCCATTACCGCACTGGATCTGAACCACCTGACAGCCGAGGGGTTGGCCTTCGGAGACGGCGAGGTAGTGGTCGCCGACCGCGTGACGCAGTCGTATACCCCTTTCGATCTGCTTGCCGGTGAACTCGGCGAAACCGTAATCGCAGGATTACGTCTGCGGCTTGATCTGACTGGCGCCGATGGCCCACTCGGCAACCTGAAACCATTGCTGGAAGGCGGTCCGGCGGCGGATGGCGCCGCCTTGAAACCCGCCGCTGTCATTTTGAAGAGCGGGCGGATTGAAGCAATGGTCCAGGCGGGCCTGATTGCGGCATCCGTCAACGGAAACTGGCAGCCCGGCGATGACCGGGGCGCGGAACTCTCCTTAACGGATTTTGAGGTGCCCGGCGTCAATCTCGACACCGCTCGGATGGACGTTGTGGCAACGTCGAACCGGATTGTCGCAAAGGCCGCCATTCATGACCGGGACGGCGCGGTTGCCATTGACATGAATTCGATCATCGATGCCTATCAGGTCAATCCGATTGTCGATCTGACTTTCGACGCGCGGATCAAACCAGGCATCTGGCAAAATTTGCCGCCCGAAAGCTCGGGCGCCGCGGTCCTGATCGGCCGGATAGAAGGTCAAATAGGACCCGCGACGATGGCCGACGAGGAAACAGCCCCGATTGACCGACTGCTCGGTTCAAACCTGAAGGGAAATGTTCGGGCCACCCTGGAAAACATTACCCATGGCGACCGGGTGCAAGGCATTTCGGGGAACCTGGCGCTCGACCTGAAACTGGCCGATGGAGAATTGAATGCCGTCCTGATCGAGGGGGCGGTGCTCGATATCGCGCGAATCGATCCGGCAATTTATGATGAGATCGGCATCCCGACGCTGGCAACCGAGTGGGCCGGTGCATCCCTTTCCCTGAAAGCGACCAGGAGCGAGACCCCCTTGGCCGTGCACATGCGCCGCACCGACGGCGGCGCGAACCTCGACATATCGGGCGGTGCCAGACTGACCATCGGCGGCTCGGCCCTGGCCTTGAACGGCGACGGCAGCGTCGGCATCGATGATAACCTTACCATCACGCAAATATCGCTGCCGCGCGCCGAAATGGGGCTTCGAAATTTTCCGTTTGGTGAAAATTACCTTGAGCGATTGGACATTACCGGTTCGGTTGGCGGGAAACCCGGCGCCATGGCCGGTACTGCAACTCTTTCAGCGGGCCTGCGCGAACCCCGGATCGCCTTTCTGGGGTCGCCTGATGGTTCGCTTGATGCAAGTGTTGACATCGACTGGTCCGACGATCTTGTGAGTGTGCGCCAGCGCGGCGAAGGCATCGCGATGTTCGCCGGTCTGCGCATCGGCAATCTGGCCCGATATCCCGGGAAGCTGGCGGTGACCCTTGTTGATGGCGAGATGACGCTGTCAGGCAGACCGGATGGCCTCGCCATGACCCATGCCGTGAATATCACGCCAAGGGCGGCAACCCTGCTGATCAATCGCGCAAGGTCCAGATCGCTCGCCATCTGGGCCGACCCCGGGGTCTTGCGCCTGGAAGGCAGCCAGGCTGCTGCCGGCCCCTATCAGGCCACCCTGGCCCTGAAGCGGGGATATTTCGTCCTGCCCGGCGAAGACCTGTCGGCGGATTCCGTATCCGCCTCGATCACTTTTCCGCAGGTCGAGGGCGAACCACTTGGAACGGTGACGATCCGGCGTCTGCGGCACACGGCCAAGCCCGCCGACTTCCCGCCATTCCGGATCGATGGCTCCATCAGACAGCGCAAGGGCCGGTATGAGATCAACGCCGCCGGCGTCGCCGCCAGGGGTGCACTGCGTTTTATCGCGCGAGGCCGGCATCAGCCCGCGAACGGGCGCGGTTCGCTGCGCATCCGGATTCCTGAAACCATCCTTGGCGCCGACGCCATCGAACCCGCGGAACTGTTCCCGCGGTTTCCCGCATTGCAAGGACTGTCCGGCAGTGCAAGCGCCACGGCCGAGATTGGCTGGCGGCCTGGCCGGCTGAGTACCACGGGCGCTGTAAACTTGAATGATCTGTCCTTCATTCTGGACGGCACGCGATTTCAGGGTCTGAACACTCAAATCGTCCTGGCGGGTTTGCAACCCGTTTCGACTGAACCGGGACAGTTGATCACTGTCCGGCGTATCGATCCGGCCTTGCCCCTGGACGACGTGGCGATCCGGTTTCAGGCCGAACCGCCGCTCATCCAGATAGAGACCGCCAGCGCCCGATTTGCCGGCGGACGGCTGACGATGACAGGCGCCGATCTCGATGCCAGCCGCCGACGTCAGGATATGACTGTGGGCGTGGAGGGGGTCGAGTTGGGCACCCTGCTCGATTTCCTGAAGGTAGAGGACGTTTCGGGTACCGGACGGTTGAGCGGCTCCCTGCCACTGTTGATCACCGATGGCCGGATCGCCCTGGCGAACGGGCAATTGGCGGCCGAGGGACCCGGCGTTCTGAACATGAGGTCGGAAGCCGCCGCCGCGCTGGGCGGCGGCGGTGAACAGGTCGAACTGGTGCTGAGAGCGCTGGAGGACTTTCGCTATGACACACTGGCGGCCACGCTGGATTCAAGCCGCGATGGCCAGGCGGCCTTCAGGATTAACCTTCAGGGCCACAATCCCGCCGTTCTGGATGGCTACCCGTTTGCCTTCAATATTGATCTCGGCGGTAATCTGGCAAAACTGCTGGGGGTGGTGCGCCAGGGCGCGCAACTGTCCACGGATCTGATAAAGTCACAGATCCGGTGAGGTCGGAAGACTTGCGCGCATGATCGTTCGTGCCTCATGATTGGAGTGCGGTGGCCGTCCCGGTCGCCGATAGGGGAGACCGAAATGCACCTGTACCGGTCTGACATGGGAGATCGCCGATGGTCTCGGGTGCTGGTCCTGTTGCTGGCCGGAACCACACTGGCCGCCTGTGAGCCGACCGTCAGGGTTGAAGTGCCCAGGGAACCGATCACCATCAATCTCAACGTGAAGATCGATGCGCAGGTCCGGGTCAAGCTTGAGGAGTCGGCCGAGAAGGACATCGAGGACAATCCGGATGTCTTCTGATCGGCGAGCCATCCGTGCAATGAAGGGACCAGCCAGGGACAGATCCATGCCCAATATCCATCGCCGTACATTCGCCGCCCTGATCGCCGCATCCGCATTCTTGCTGGCGGCCCCGCCCGCCACGGCTCGGTCCCTGAACGATTTGCGCGCGTCCGGCGTGGTGGGGGAACGCTTTGACGGATTCGCCGTGATCCGCGATGCCGGCGCCTCTTCCCGGGCCCGCGATACGGTCGATACCGTCAATGCCCGTCGGCAGAAAATCTATGCCAGGCGCGCCGGCGAACAGGGCGTCAGTCCGGACCAGGTCGGCCGTGTCTATGCCCGGCGGATCCTCGGCAAGGCCCCGGCCGGTACGTGGTTTTTGGCCGAAGACGGTGGTTGGAGCCGCAAGTAAGGCCGTTTAACGAAACGCCTTGGCGGTTTCCGGCGGCCAGGGAGCAATATCCGGGATCGGCAACACGGCGATGATCCGCACCAGTTGGGCCAGTACAAGGGGGATGACGCCGGCATGGATTGTCGCCAGGCGGACATTCGGGGCCATGCCCTTGATGACGAAGACATTCATGCCGATGGGCGGGGTGATCATGCCCGGTTCCACCACCATGAAGCCGACACCCGGCGGAAACCCGGCAATGAACAGGTCGCCAATCCGTCGGACATGAAATTCGTCGCCCGGTACAAGCAACCCAAATCCGTCGTCTTCCTCGATGAAATGTCGCGCAATGTCATGGGCAAGATCGAGAAGGTCGAGCTACGCCGCCTCGCCGGAAAGAGTTGATCGCGCCTGGCGCCAGGACAGCCAGAACGCTGCCAGTGCCACCAGGACCAGGATCAGTGAACCCAACGGCAGGACCGCGATATCATATCGGGTGGTCAGAAATCCGGCCAGGGCCGAGCCGCCGGCCATGCCGACATAGAGTGCGGCGGCATTGAGCGCCAGGATCAGGTTCTGGGCTTGCGGTTTGAGCGAAATCAGCCGGGTTTGTTGCGGCACATAAAGCATCATGCCGCAGATCGCCCATACGATGAAAAGACCCATGGCGGGGATCAGCGGCGGTGCCCAGAGGGCAAGGACCGCGAAGATCATCCCGAGAGAAGAAAGACTGAAGGTGATAATCCGGTCGGGACCGAACCGCCCCGTCAGGCGGGTGGCAAGAATATTGCCGGCTATGCCGCCGGTGCCGAATATGAACAGGGCAAACGACAGCCAGTCCCGGGGCAGGCCCGATGTGGTGGTCAGGTAAAGCCCGATCACCGAATAGGTCGTGAAAATCGCCGCCATCTGCAGCAGGGTCAGCGAGATCGCGGGCGCCAGCACCTTGTCCGACAGAACCGATATCAAATCGCCCGGCGTTATACGCGCGCTCCGGGATCCGGCCGGCACGTTGATCGTGACCAGCAGGGCGACGAAGAAGCTCAGGCCGGCAATCAGGGCCATGGTTCCGCGCCAGCCGATCGTGACGCCCAGAAAGGCCGTCAGCGGCACGCCGACCACGGTGGAAATCGGCATGCCGGTAAAGACGATCCCGAGCGCGCGTCCCCGCTGTTCCGGCCCGACCAGGCTGGCTCCCAGGGACGATGACATGGGCCCGACCAGCGATGCCCCCAGTGCCATGAGAATGCGGGCGACCACCAATACCTGGAAACTCGGCGCAAACGCGCACATCGCCGCGCCAACCGAAATGCCGCCCAATCCGATCACCACCAGCAGCAGCCGGTCCCAGTCCCCGACCAATATCTGCGCCAGCGGCGCGCACACCGCATAGGTCAATGCGAAAGCGGTCACCTGAAAGGCGATGCTGGCCTCGGACACGCCGAGCCCGGCCGACATCGGCGCCGCCAGGCCAATAACCGACAGGGAGCCGATCCCGAGGGTGAAATAACAGAAACACAGGCTCCACAGCGCCAGGGCGGGAATCGGCTTCTCCGGATCGGCGCTCATGTCATTGCAACCAGCTTACCCGTCATCTTGACCGTCATCGCGGATTTGACCCGGGATCCGATCGATGAGCCGACGAAACGGGACGCGTCCACAAGACACATCAACCGACCCTATCCGGCGCCGCCGGCCAGCAACAGACGGACCAGCATGGCGATGCCGAACAACAGAATTGCCGTGCCGGAAATCTGGTTCAGGCGTAGCAGGCGGCGCCCCGACATCTCGCCGCTGAACAGCGAAACGAACGCGGCCAGGATGGCCCACCACAGGGCCGAGCCCGCAACCACCCCCCCGACCAGGACCAGCGCCTCTGCCCGGGTCATTGCACTTTCGATAAAACCGCCGACGCCGGCGAAGATGCCGATCAGGCCGACCAGGGTCGCCGGATTGGTCAGGGTCAGGACCAGGTTGATGCTGAAAGCCTGGGAGATCGGTCCCTGGGCGCCCTTGCTGACGGTGGCGGCGCGCTGGGGCGTTTTTACGGCATCCTGGCCGGCGTTTCGCACCGTATACACGCCAACGACAATCAGAAACATGCCGCCGACGATCTGCAGAACAGCGCCGTTCGGACCGGCTAGATCCGCCGCCGCGACCAGTCCCAGGGCGGCCAACAAGGCAAAAATCCCGTCGCCCAGGGCCGCGCCGAGCCCGGTCACAAAGCCGTTCAGCCGGCCATGGAGCAATGTGCGCTGGATGGTTATCATGTTCACCGGCCCCACGGGCGCGGCCACAATCATGCCGATCAGTAATCCATCGGCGAACAGTGCAATCAAGACGACAGACCCCCGATGCCTTACATCGTATCCTGGAAACGCACTGGCGCACCATGGGCGGTGGCGGCAATCTCACCCTCCCACATCACCCGGTTGCCGCGCACGACGGTGCCCTTGGGCCAACCGGTGACCGTGTCGCCGGTAAAGGGTGACCAGCCGCATTTGCTTTCGACCCAGTCCTCGGTGAACTCCCGGCTTTCTTTCATGTCGACAAGGGTCAGATCGGCGTCATAACCCACCGCCATGCGGCCCTTGCCGGCGATCTGGAAGGTCCGCTGGGGCCCGTGGGCGGTCAGATCGACGAAGCGCTCCAGGGACAGGCGCCCGGCATTGACGTGATTCAGCATGATCGGCACCAGGGTCTGGACGCCCGGCATGCCCGACGGGGTGTGGGGATATATGCCTGCTTTTTCCTCGCGGGTGTGCGGTGCATGGTCCGAGCCGATCACGTCGACCACGCCGGCCGCGACCGCGGCCCACAGGCCGTCCCGGTGATGAGCGTCGCGGATCGGCGGGTTCATCTGGGCAAGGGTGCCGAGCCGTTCATAGGCGTCCGCCGCCATTGTCAGATGCTGGGGCGTAATCTCGACCGTTGCGATGTCCCTGTTGGCGGCCAGCAGCGGGATTTCGTCGGCCGTGGTGATGTGGAGCACATGCACCTTGCGCCCGGCCTGGCGGGCGAGTTTCAACAGCCGCTTGGTACAGCGCACCGCGGTTTCCACATCGCGCCATACCGGATGGCTGGACGGATCGCCTTCGATCCGCTCGCCCATGCGTTCGATCAGGCGGTTTTCGTCTTCGGAATGGATTGCGACCCGGCGGTTGCCGTGGCTGAGAACGTTGAGCACATCCTCGTCGCCCGCCACCAGCAGATCGCCGATGGATGACCCCATGAAGATCTTCACCCCGCAACAGCCCGGGGTGCGCTCCAGCACATCCATCTTCGCGGCGTTTTCCGCGCTGGCGCCCATGAAGAAGGCAAAATCACAGAACATCCGGTCCGTGGCCCGGGCCACCTTGTTGGCCAGCGCCGCGGCATCAGTAGTGGTCGGGCTGGTATTGGGCATCTCGAAGACCGCGGTTACCCCGCCGGCCACGGCGGCGCGCGAACCGGTCAACAGGTCTTCCTTGTGCTCCGGCCCCGGTTCGCGAAAATGAACCTGGGTGTCGATCACGCCCGGCAATACGTGCAGGCCGGCGGCCTTCATGACTTCGACCGCATCCGCCGATCCCAGATCGCCGATGGCGGCGATCTTGCCGTCGCGCACGCCAACGTCACCCGCGCCGATGCCGTCCTGGTTGACCAGGGTACCGCCGCGAATGATCAGATCGAAAGTTTCGGTCATGGTTGTGAATGCCTGTGCCGGGTGTTGATCCTTTGATGCGGTTTGCATACTTCCTTTGGTGGACAAAGGCGAGGCACCGAATGGCATTGAAATCGCAGATACTGGATGACCGCGCACTATTGGTGCTGACCGGCGGTGACGTGCACGAATTTCTGCAGACCATTGTCACCAATGATGTGGACGCGCTGGGGCGTAATCTGGCCGTCTATGCCGCCCTGTTGACCCCGCAAGGCAAATACCTGTTCGATTTCCTGCTGGTGCCCGATGAAGACCGGGTTCTGGTCGATTGTCTGAAGACTGCCAGGGCGGGCCTGATCCGGCGCCTGACCATGTACAAGCTGCGCGCCGATGTTCAGATCACCGATGCTGGCGACGAGATGACGGTGGCCGCCTGCTGGGGTGGCGGTTTGCCGTTTATCGCCGGCGTCGTTCAATTCGCCGACCCGCGTCTGGCGGACCTGGGTTTGCGGATTTATGGACCGATGGCGGTGATTGATGCCGCCTTGTCCGGCACGACACCAGGCGACTGGAATGCCCATCGTCTCTCGCTCGGCGTACCTGTTTCCGGGGCTGATCTTGTGTCCGAGGGCTGTTTCTGGCTTGAGACCAATGCCGCCGAACTCAACGGGGTCGATTTCAGGAAGGGCTGTTATGTCGGTCAGGAAGTGGTCAGCCGCATGCATCACAAGACCGAACTGCGCAAACGCTTCGTCCGGGTGAAGGTCGATGGCGCGGCGGAAGCCGGTGCGGAGATCATGGCCGGCGAGCGGGCTGCGGGCACCCTGACATCGGTCAATGGCGATGCCGGCATCGCCTTTCTGCGGCTGGACCGTGCCAGGGGCCAGCGGTTGACCGCCGGCACCGCGGCGCTGACCCTGGATCTGCCGGCCTGGCTGCCCCTGTGACCACCCGGCACAAATCCCAACCGCCGCGCGCCTGGCAGCGCATGTTGTCGGGCCGCCGGCTCGATCTGCTGGATCCCTCGCCGCTGGATGTGGAGATCGGGGACATCGCCCATGGCCTGGCCCGCGTGGCGCGCTGGAACGGCCAGACAAGCGGCGACTATCCCTATTCGGTGGCCCAGCATTCAGTGCTGGTCGAGGAGATCGTCGGCCATCTGCGGCCCAGGATCGAAACCCGCTGGCGCCTCGCCGCCCTGCTGCACGATGCCGCCGAATATGTCATCGGCGACATGATCAGCCCGTTCAAGACCGCCATCGGTTTCGACTACAAGGCGTTCGAGCACCGGCTGGAAGCCGCCATCAACATCCGCTTCGGCCTGCCGCCGGAGACCCCCGCCACCATCGCCGCCCTGATCAAGCGCGCTGACAGGGCTTCGGCCTATTTCGAGGCCACCGCGCTTGCCGGTTTCGAGCCCGCCGAGGCGAAACAGTTCTTCGGCCGCCCCAAGCTCGCCTCGCCCGACATGACACCGCTGCCGACCGGCAAGGCGGAGGCACGGTTCAAGGCGCGGTTTGCGGAGCTCGGCGTGGGGCTCTGGAGGGATGATTTCCATCACACCCGGCAAGACCCCGATTTTGATTGAAACCATTTCCGTCATACCCGAATCACTGAATATTCGAGGAATGGGTTGACGATTCAAGCGGAATGGATTCTGTTCGACGCCATGCATTGGCCCGAGGTTTCCTTCTCCTGAAGATCGCCGCGAATTGCCGGCCTGTGTGAAGTGTCAGCGTGGGGATCATGGGATTGCGCGTCGGGCGAATGCGCTTTTGTCGCTGGATGATGGCAAGTCCCGTGCCGAGATCGCGGGCGTTCCCTGCCTTGATGACGATACGGTGCGCGGCTGGCGCAAGCCATACCTGGCCGAGGGCCGGGACGCCGTGGCCCATGATGGCTGGAAGGGCGGGCAGTCCCGGATGACGGGGGAGCAGGGGCCGGGCCTTGCAACTGGCTTGAGGGACGCATTTGCCGGTCGGCCCATGAAATCCGCGCCCATATTCGCGCAGGATCTGGCATCCACCATTCCCATTCGGGCTGTCTGAAGCTGCCGCGTCGCCTGGGCCTTGAATATCGCAAGCCCAGGGCGGCGCCGCGGTCGGCGGATGCTGGCGAACAGGCCGGGTTCATCGCATTTTACGAAAATCCGCTCGATTCTCCCGGGGCGGACAGGCTGTTTATTTCGCCGATGCCGTCCACCCGGAATATCGGACAAAGCCCGCTTTTGGTCGGGTGAAACGAGGCTCAAGCCCGCCGTCAAGACCACCGCCGGCCGAGTGCCGCATCCATCTGGTCCAACTGCCGCCCCGCCGCCCGCACCTCAACCCGGTCGAGCGGCTCCGGGTCGTCATGCGCCAATACGTCACGCGGAACCGATACGCCCCGACCCAGGGGCAATGCGCGGCGGCCCTCTTGACGTTCTTTCGAGAAACAGTCCCCGAAGAGGGGGCAATTTCCAGGTCGGGTCACCGACAACTTCCGTGTCATCTCATACCAGAATCTTCGGGTTTTGCGGTGATGGGGGTATGGTAAAAACATTCGTCATTCCGGCGAAAGCCGGAATGACGAGAATTCTGATGTTTGATGGGATGCCGTGAGAAATCCGCAGCTCTCCCTCGTTATTGCCCGCCTCAAGCGGGCACCAGTTGGTGGGCCAGAATAATGAAGATCATCGTCAGTTCCCTCGATCATGTCACCCGTCTGGTGCGGGAAGAGCGCGCCGGCCGGGTAACCTCGCTGCTGGAATCAGACAGCATGATCGGCACGCCGGGGAGCCTCAACCCGGATCACCATCTGAAAGTTGGCGGCCACGATATCCCCGAGCCCCGCCCCGGCCTGATCCACCGCGAACCGGGACATGCCGGGGCGGTAATCGACTTCGTCAAGGGCTGGGACCGGGACGCCCCCATGGTGACGCATTGCCGGATGGGCGTCGGCCGGTCCTCGGCTGCCGCCTGTATCGCGCTGTGCATGATCCATCCCGGACGCGAGGCCGAACTGGCCCGGTATTTGCGCCGCCGCGGTGGCCACGCCCGGCCGAACCCGCTGCTGGTTATCCATGCCGACGACGCTCCGGGTGTCGGCGGCCGAATGGCCGATGCCGTACGCGATCCTGGCTGGAGTGACTTCTCGACCATGGGCACGCCCTGTTCGGTTTACCTGAATTCGGGCGAGGGGGAATGATGCTGGCCTCAAGCCGCCGCCAGGAGGCAGGCCAAATGAAATGACGATCGTCATCGATCTCAACGCGGTGATCGTCTCGGTCAACGAAGGTACGCCGCGCGTCCTGACCCTGGTCCGCGCCCCGGCTGGCGGCGCTCTGCCCTACGGCCCGTTCGACCCTGTCGCCGACCGTACGCTGGAGCAGGCCTTGCGCCGCTGGGTTGACGAGCAGACCGGTCTGCCGCTCGGCTATGTGGAACAACTCTACACCTTCGGCGACGCCGGCCGCCATGGCACCGGCTGGACCCGACCCACTACCCGCGCCGTCTCCATCGGCTATCTCGCCTTGACCCGCACCGGCGCGGCCCCGCCCGGCACGACCTGGTCGCCGTGGTATGCGTTTTTCCCGTGGGAGGACTGGCGCGCCGGCGAACCGGGTTTTATCGCCGCTCGCATCCGCCTGGCGCTGGAAAACTGGGCCGCCGGCGACGGTGCCCGCCGGGCCCGCGCCGCCCAATGTTTCGGCTGGGACGGTTCCGAGTGGGACGAGGAACGCGTTCTGGAACGCTTCGAGTTGCTCTATGAAGCCAACCTGGTCCAGGAACGCTGGCGCGACGAGCCCGCCGAAGAGAACCTGATGATCGAAGAAACCAGCCCCCCGATGCTCGGCCGCCACATACCCTTCGATCACCGCCGCATCCTCGCCACCGCGATCAGTCGGCTGCGCGGTAAACTGAAATACCGTCCCGTGGTGTTCGAACTGATGCCCGACACCTTTACCCTCCTGGAACTGCAAAGATGCGTTGAGGCAGTAACGGGGCTTTCGCTGCACAAACAGAATTTTCGCCGATACGTGGAGAAATCAGGGCTGACCGAACCAACGGGCACCCAGAGCGCCAAGGCCGGCGGGCGGCCGGCGGCCGAATTCAGATTTCGACGAGAGGCGCTGTCGGAACGGCCGACCATGGGAATGCAAGTGGCAAGAGGTGGTATGTGACCATCTCGGGGCGATTCAAGGAAAGGTCGTCCTTGGCCCTTGAGTCAAGGTCCGGATGGTTCGGTTTCGATCATTCTGGATGATTCCGGTGGCCCTTGTCGGTGATGCGTCGATGCGTTTGAGCGGGGTCCGGGCGGCGCTCGTCAGCGTGAACATGTTTCTCGGGTCGATTGGTGTCGCCATCCTCGCCAGGGTAGGCATCCTTGTCGCGATGCATGGCCTCAATCCGCCAATGGCTTCGGTTGAGGCGCATGATGTTTTCCGGTTCCGCCGCGCTGGGGCTGGTGATCAGGCAGGTGGTTTCGGTCTCGGTTCTGACACGTCGACCTGCCCGGACATGTTCGCGCTTTCGCCCCTTTCTGGCAATAGACGCAAGCGAGTGTTTGTATCGACGGTCAAGCCTCACCCATGGGGTGGGACGGGGCTTCCACGAATGTGGCGCTGGTCAATCCGCCCGTGGCCGGATTGCGGCGGCTCATGTCATTCGGCGAGGGGAAAAACCGGCTCCGTGAAGGCCGTCTCGATCTCGTCGCGCAGGTCTTTCCGGTTTCCCTTCACCGGCAGGACATCATCGCCGCCCTTCCCCACGACCTTTGAAGGGATTGTTTTCTGGCGGGAAATGGCGTCGCCAGTGACAATCTTGCCCGTCAGGTCAAGCTGCTCAATGAGCCGCAAGGCATCCGGGATATTCATGCCCTTGCCGCGCGACGCGACAGGGCCCACACTCTGGTCCAAGGCGACGCAAAAGGCGGAGAGCACATGTTCGGCCTTGCCGTCGGCATCCTTGCTGCCGCGCAGGGTTTTGCCGTCGAGGGAGAGGTGGTTGGTGTCTGTGTCGGCCCGCGCGCCGGTCTCCGCCGTCAACTGGCCAAAAGCCTGCGCCATTGCCGTGGGATCCAGAATCCGAAGGGTTTCCGTCAAGGTTGCATGGCAGGGGGAGGCAAGCCCGGGGCGAAATCCCAGTCGCCGGAGTTGTCGTGCGGTCAGGCCACGGCCCAGGTGAAACGCCGCCAGCATTCCCTTACGGCCGCTGAGCATGGATAACAGCATCAGCCCCAGCAGCGCGTGGAGCGGATGTTTGAGACCTTGCTTTCCCCTCGGATCGGGAACCTGTCGCAATACGGATTGAACGGATACCATATCTGGCCACCTCTGTCGCTGAAACTCGGCAACAGATATTCAGACTTTTAGCAGCTTTTCAATACCCTGGTGAAATTTGATGAAGGCTCAGTTTACGAATTGTATGTATGGACGTGCGATGGCGGTTGCGAGGCAAGCCCGGGGTGAGGCGTTCTCCAGTTCAAGCCGTTGGAACCATCGCAGGTAGTTGTCGAGATATCTGGTCGCGACGCCTCGGTAGCGCCGCAAGAAATCCTTCAACCGGCTGTGTCGGTTGTTGACCGCCGGATCTGCTGCGATCTGAATGTGAAAGGCACCTCGCACCCGCTCCCTTCCTGACAGGTTCAATGCTTCGTGATGCGCACCGATTGCCGCCGCGCATCGCGGACAAGCGCGGTGTCCATCGGTCACCAAAACGATATCCTCGTCCACAACCGGCGCGATCACCTCTCGCAAGGGATCGGCGTTGACCGCAGGCAGAACCACACTGACTGTCGCGCCGCCGCGATCAGCGACAACGACAACCAGTACCGGAACCTGTTCATCTGACAGGCCCCGCTTGCTGGCCTTGCCTCCCCTGCGTCACGCCTTGCGCTCAAGGTTTCGTGCACCTTTCCGGCTTTCCGGCACACAGGTTTCATCGGCTTCCACAATGCCCGTGAGCTTGCGTGCCTTCAGGTCTTTCGCGGCAAGAAATCGGTGCCGCCAACGCAAGGCGGTGTTGACGGCAAGTCCGCAACGTTCTGCTGAAGCGCGAACCGTCAGCCCATCGGCAAGACAGGCTCCGAAGGCAAGCCACTTGTCCTTGCAGTGCAGACCCGACAAGGGGGTGCCGGTCGCGGCATTGAATGTCTTCCTGCATCCCTTGCACTGGTACCGTCGCAGACCCCTTGCCTTGCCACGCGATATGGCGCCTGGCGTGCCACAATGCGGGCACTGGCGATCTTCACCCACGGCCGCTTCAATGGCAGCCAGCGACACTGACGTCTCCGTGTCCCCCGGGAACACGGCTTCGGTTTGCTGCCGCTGCGCCGGGCTGAGGTGGTCTATCCCCGACAACCATTCCTGAAACTGCTTGTGATCCATGTCAATCCATCCCTCTGATTTCACAAAAAACATGACATGAACGCACACGGCTTGTAAACTGAGATTTTCCTAGGGTCCTGTTGACCGTATGGTATTCGCTTGCTTTCCATTGATCCTGGTTGATCTGCCGGCGAACCGAATTCAGGAATGCAAACGCCAGATCAGCCTGATAGATGCCGGCGATCCGGGCCAGAAATTCATCCTGCACGCGGTTCCAGTAGCGGTCGTTTTCCGGGCAATAGAATTTAAGCGATCCGGCGAGCGCAACGGCGGAATCGCGATAGATTGCCAGACGTTCGTGGCTGAGCGCGATGGAACCGATCCAGTCCTGTGTCTCAAAGGCTTGCTTGGCGCGCTCGGGAATGGCGCGGGAAATCGTGTAATAGGAATCGAAGACCTGGTGGATCAAGGCGGCAACCGCCGCTGCCTGTTCCGGCTCACTCGCTGCCTGTTCTATGGCGCCCAGACCGGCATAGACAATGGCCGGGGTTTCCGGTGAAGGTGCTTCAATCACAGGGGTGCGCCCGCCCTGGGCATTGGCCACTGGTCAATAATCCCAACCCCATATCCGGCTGGCCGAGCCCACCAATAATATTGGTGTCATGGCAACACCAATGGCGATGATCACGCTGCGGGCCCCTTTCCCGGGCCTGGTAAAGGGCATCAAATTCCGGATCGTCGGCTGATTTATCCCCGCGGTAACTTTCAATGGCGCCAGCGCTGTTCAGTTTCCGAGCCGTCCAGGGCAGCGCATTCCAGTATTCGGCCTGGTTCTGCTGCAGGTGTCCGACCAGGGCGCGCGTCTGGCGATTGTTCCGGTCCGACAGCCACCACGCACGTATCGTCAATCCGAAAACGATGAGGATCGGCACAATGAAGATGTATCCGGTCTGCATGCGGGCAGATTAACGCATCGCAGCCGAAAAACGACCGGAATTGATGTCTTTCGGTTCACCCATCCTGCAGTTTCGACAGATCCTCCAGGATGGGACAGTCGGGGCGGTCGTCGCCGTGACATTTCTTGACTAGGGTCGACAGCGTGTTGTGCATGGCCTGCAGCTCGGCGACCTTGGCTTCGGATCTGGGTCAGGTGACCCTGGGCGATCCGTTTGACGTCGGCGCTGGCGCGGTGGCTGTCGACATAGAGCGACAATAGCTGCCGGCATTCCTCGATCGAAAACCCCAGCGAGCGGGCGCGAGCGAGGAAGGCCAATTTGTGCACGTCTGTGTCCGGATAATGGCGATAGCCGTTGCCCGCGCAGGCCGGACATATCAGGACGCTGTCCTCGTAATAGCGGATTGTTTATGTTCACAGGCGAACTCCTCTCAGGCGCAAGGCATTGCCGATGACCAAGACCGACGACAGGCTCATCGCCGCCGCCGCAAACATCGGCGACAGCGACATGCCGGTCAGCGGATACAGAATTCCGGCGGCGATCGGTACGCCGACGGAATTATAGGCGAAGGCGAAAAACAGGTTCTGTTTGATGTTCGCCATGGTCTTGTGTGCGAGTCGGCGCGCTCGGACGATGCCCGTCAGATCGCCCTTTACCAGAGTGACGCCAGCGCTTTCCATCGCTATATCGGCACCAGTGCCCATAGCGATACCGACCTCGGCAGCGGCCAGGGCAGGAGCGTCGTTGACCCCGTCGCCGGCCATGGCGACCTTGGCCCCGGCGGCATGCAATGCTGCGACCAGGGCAACCTTTTCCTCAGGCATGACATCGGCGCGAATGTCATCGATCTCCAGGACACCGGCGACCGCGCGTGCCGTACGTTCATTGTCGCCGGTCGCCATGACGATGTGCAGGCCTTCGTCCTTAAGGGCGCGAATGGCTGCCTGGGAGGAGAATTTGATCGGGTCGGCCACGGCGACGATACCCGCCAGCTTTTCGTTCGAGGCGATGAACATGGCCGTCTTGCCATCGGCCCGCAGGGCATCGGCCTCCACTGAACGGACACCGGCATCAATGCCCAGGGCCTCCATCATCCTGGCATTGCCCAAGGCGATGGATTTGCCGTCCACCATCCCCTTGACCCCTTTGCCGGTCACCGCTTCGAAATCGGTTGTGGCGACCGGCCCCACGTCGCGTTTTTCGGCCCCCGAAACGATAGCTTCGGCCAAGGGGTGCTCACTGCCACGCTCCAGACCGGCGGCAAGCGCCAGAATTTCGTCTTCGGTTCCCTCGAATGCGATGACATCGGTCAGCACCGGCTTGCCTTCGGTCAGCGTGCCGGTCTTATCGGTCACCAAAGTGTCGACCTTGGCCAGCCTTTCCAGCGCCTCGGCATCGCGGATCAGGACGCCGGCACCGGCGCCGCACCCGGTTGCCACCATGATCGACATGGGTGTCGCCAGACCCAGGGCACAGGGACAGGCAATGATCAGAACCGAAACCGCCGCAACCAAACCATAGGCCAATGGCGGGGTCGGGCCGGCCAGGGCCCAGACGACAAAGGCAATGATCGCCACGGCGACAACGGCGAGGACAAAATTCGATGCGACCTTGTCGGCCAGGCCCTGTATCGGTGCGCGGCTGCGCTGGGCGTTCGCCACCATGGCAACTATCTGACCGAGCATGGTTTCCGCGCCAATCCGTTCGGCCCGCATCAGGAAACTGCCGGTGCCGTTCAGGGTGCCGCCGGTGACCGGTTCATCGACCTCCTTTTCGACTGGAAGTGACTCGCCGGTAATCATCGATTCATCGATTGACGCCTGCCCTTCGGTGACGATGCCATCTACCGGCACGCTGTCGCCAGGGCGGACGCGCAGAATATCCCCTGCCGAAATTTCTTCCAGCGGGACGTTCTCCTCGGTTCCATCCGGACTGACCCGGCGGGCGGTTTTCGGCGCCAGGTTCAACAGGGCGCGAATGGCGCTGCCGGTCTGCTCGCGCGCGCGCAGTTCCAGAATCTGGCCGACCAGGACCAGAATGATGATCACTGCCGCCACCTCGAAATAGACCGGGACGGTCCCTTCCAGCGTTCGAAAGTCTGCCGGGAAGATGCCGGGCGCAAGGGCTGCCACTGTACTGTAGATCCAGGCGGCGCCGGTGCCCAGCGCGATCAACGTCCACATATTGGTGCTACGATTGACGATCGACGACCAGCCGCGCTTGAAAAACGGCCAGCCTACCCACAGCACCACAGGCGTCGCCAGAACCAGTTGTACCAAGCCGTGCAGGCGATGGCCCAACCATTGATCGAAGGGGATGCCGATATGCGTACCCATTTCCAGTATCAGGGTCGCCAGCGCCAGCGGCGCGCCAATCCAGAAGCGCCGGGTGAAATCGACTAGTTCGGGATTGGGACCTGCGTCGGCCGTGGGCATCATCGATTCCAGCGCCATGCCGCAGATCGGGCAGTCCCCGGGAACATTGCGCATGATTTCCGGGTCCATCGGGCACGTATACTGGCTCCCCTCCGGCATTGCCGCCGCTGTTGGCCCGTTGCCAAGCCAGGCCACCGGATCGGAGTTAAATTTATTCTCGCATCCGGCAGAGCAGAAATAGAAGCGCTCGCCCCCGTGCTTTGCCATGTGGGCGGCTGTCGCCCGATTGACGGTCATGCCGCACACCACGTCTTCAGCCTCGATGAAGTCATCGGGTGCCACGGCAAACTTGTCGTGGCATGCGGGATTGCAGAAATGAAAACGGTGCCCCTGGTGGCCCAGCGCCGGTACACCGACGTCGGGGTCGACCAGCATGCCGCACACTGGATCCCGTATAATTTCAGTCTGAATCATGGCGGCGGCTTGGATCGGGGACATGGGCGCTCCTTGGATCATTCCGATATAGGTAATCTTTCCAGTTACTGGAAGGTCAAGGGCTGAAAACGCCAGGGGGCACCGTCGCTAACTTAGGGTCTGTTGACAATCACCGGGCAGCGTTGAGCATTGTGCAGAGATGCAAGCTGGCTGCGTAGCTGGTATCTGTTTTGTCGTATCGCGTTGCTATCCCCCTGAATTCCTTGATCCTTGCGAAGCAGTTTTCAATCAGGTGACGCCACTTGTACATGTGAGTATCGTCGTCTCGTTGCCCTTTCCGGTTCGATTTGGGTGAAATAACCGCAGTTGCGCCGCGCTCATCAAGGTCTTGCAGGAGCCAATCGGCGTCGAAGGCCTTGTCGGCCAGAAACGCTGAGAAGGAGACATCGTGGATCAGGGGAGCAACCCCCTTCATGTCGTGCGCTTGCCCCGGCAGAAGCAGAAAGCGGAACAAGTTGCCGAGCACATCGACCAGGGCAACGATCTTGGTCGTCAGCCCGCCGCGAGAGCGTCCGATGGCTTGATGCCGTGTCCCCCTTTTGCGCCCGAAGCCTTCTGATGGGCCTGGACAATCGTTCCGTCGATGAGAGCATGTTCAAGGTCTGGCTCGCCGCTCATGGCGTTGAAAAGTCTCTCAAACACACCGGCCTTTGCCCATCGACGAAATAGTTTGAAAACCGAATTCCAGTTGCCGAAATCCTGGGGCAGGTCACGCTAGGGAGACCCTGTTCGCACACGCCAGGGAACGGGCCTCCACGAACCGACGGTTATCCCGACCGGTTGCTCCCGGGTCCCCGGCCTTACCGGGTAACAAGGGCGCAATCTTCGCCCAGAGTTCATCTGAAATCACCAAACGATCTTCGTCCATCCAAACCGCCATTTTCGAAGCTTGAATAACAGTTCAGGCCAAATCGGAAACCCGAATGTCAACAACCTTGTGGGCAGGTCAGGTAGGAATTGGTTTCCTTGTAGCTTCTTGCGAATGGCCTGTGCCACCATAGCTCGCATGAGTAAAAGATTTTCAGATTTACAGCGTTTTTATGAGCTTATGTCTGCCCTTGAAAGGCGCATCGGCGGCAAGCGCTTGCTTCGAGATTGCCAGGGGCGGATGGACTGGCCGCTACGCGGGGTCTACTTCTTTTTTGAGGATGGGGAAATGCGCAAGCAGTCGGACGGCGGGCCGCGCGTGGTACGCGTCGGCACCCATGACCTTGAAAGCCGGTTCTCGTGCAACCCTCTGGAAGCGGCTCTCACAGCACAAAGGCATGGCGCGATCTGGCGGGGGCAATCATCGCGGTTCGATTTTCCGATTGATCGTTGGCACCACGCTCCTCAACCGTGATGGCCTTGCATCCGAGAGTTGGGATAATCGACAATTAACCGCCCCGCGCCAGGTGCGTCTTGCAGAGCAAAATGTCGAACGGATGGTCAGTGCTGAGATCGGTGCTATGCCTTTCCTGTGGCTGGATGTCAGCGACGACGCAGGAGCAGAAAGCGAACGCGGTATCATAGAGCGTGGCTCCATTGCCCTCCTTAGTAACTGGCAGAAAGAGCCTATCGACCCTCCGTCAGATTCCTGGCTCGGCAGTCATTGTAACCGCGAGCGCGTTCGTGTGTCCGGCCTCTGGAATTCAAACCATGTGGATGAGATATACGATCCGCAGTTTCTTGATGTTCTTGAAAGGCGTGTTGAACTCTTGGGTAGGTGCGGATGATTGTCGTTATTCAATGTGCTGGCTCCAAGCGAACAGATGCAGGAAGTCTTTGCGCGCCAGATGGCAGAGCTGTTCGCTTCGTTGCGCATCCAGAGCTCGCGCCCGATGATGGTGAATTCTATGCCAGGCCCGATGATGAATACCACGTCGACAGGACTTGGAGGGATAAATTGGGGGAGATCAATAGTGGTGAGGCAGAGCCTCCACCGAACCTCTTGGCTGCGGGTTCGCTCTATCGGCCTCCAGTCTATCAGGCATTGCTCGAACATGCCGGACATAAGAAGCTGTATATACTCTCTGCTGGTTGGGGGCTGATCCGCTCTGATTTCCGGCTTCCAGACTATGACATCACCTTTTCAGGTCAGGCCGAACGATACAAACGGCGGAGAAAAGCGGATCACTATAAAGACTTTTCCATGCTGCCGCAGGATTCAGACGAGCCTGTTCTATTCTTCGGTAGCAAGGATTATCTGCCGCTTTTCCGTCAGTTGACCAACCGTCATAACGGTTCTCGCATTGTCCTTTTTAGATCAGCGGAGCGCCCTGAGTGTCCTGGGTGTGTGACGGTTCGGTACGAAACGACACGTAGGACGAATTGGCACTACGAGGCAGCGGAAAGCTATATTTCAGGAAACCTTAAACTTCCCGTCCGATAGGACGTAGGGCGGCTGGCCTGATGGCCAGCCGCGAAATTTTGCGCCCACGCTGAAGCCACCTTACGCAGCGACTTCTTGCGGTTCGTCTTTTTCGATAAAGGGCTGAAGGTCGTGTAGGAAATCAGCGGCGCGCTGCGCATGTGCGGCGGCGGAGAAGATCGCGACTTTTAGCCAGCTTTGGATATAGGCGGCATGGTCGCTGCGAGGTATCCGTCCGGGTAGGCTTCCACACTCAGCGTTCCTCGATGAAGACGCTGCACTCCTTCGAGTGAGACATGAGATTGTCGATCCCCGCGGTCACGTCCCATCTCAGGTCGATTCTGGCTCCGTCGTCGACGGTCTGGATGGTCACGACGCGATCATGGAAATGGCGGTCGCGTCCGGAGCGGTGATGGAGCTCGGGCGTAACCGTGATCCCGGCAGATCGCAGCTCAGCGCGCAACGCGCTCGATTGGGCTTGCGGCGTGTCCGACTCACCATGATCGGGATTCCACACGACCGTGAGCCGCGCTATAACAGCTCGTCTCGCACGCTGAGCCGCGCGGGCAATCCAGGATCGCGATTGCTCGACCGAGCAACACGCGCGCCAAGAAGCGAGAATCGTCGAGCAGTCGACGGCAGTAGCCAGCACCGCCGGGGACCGAGTCCGAGAGGATCACCAGCGGGGCCGCGCCGAGAAGCTCGACGGTCGCACGCAGATCTCTTGGATCGGTTTCAAGAATGTCGACTGCTGCAAGCTTCAATGCCTCTGCCAGCGTTCTAAGAAAGCCATCTCGAGCTGCCCGCCGTTCGGTGTCCGTGGAGCGATCAGCAAAGTCGGGGACCGGTTGGTCGACGCGGATGCCGCGAAGATCCGTCTCGAAAACGTGCGCCAAGTCCACGGGCCGGCGGAGGGACTTGACCTGACACCGGTCGCCGGTACGGGGGGTCTCATGCACTGCCCCGATCTCGGCCCCTCCAAGTGCCTCTTGGGGCGCCGGTCGCGCATGCTCACAGGCCGGACACCAAAGGTAGCCGGCGCCCAGCGGTCCCCGGTTCAGGACGAGCATTCGTCCGGGCTGACTTCCCTCCGGAGCAATAGCCGGCGCGAAGAAATGCGTGACACGTGCGAGGTCCGAGAGCTGGAAGTCCTCGTGCCGGGCTCTCGTGAGAAGGCGCGCTTCATCGACGGGCCGAACACGCAAGCGAGTTGCGCCGGGGTCTTTTCCCTGCCGATCGGCATATGATGTCAGAAAACCGACGGGTTCAACGAAAACGCGGCGCCGGCCACTGGCCCGGGCGCCGCATTGAGGGCAGTTCTCCCCGAAATCATCCCGATCGTGATGTGTTTCTGCATGCTGGCACGTCGGACAAACGCGGTGGAACCCACGCTCCATCCAGGCGTCGCCGGTGCCGACCGTCGCTCTGCGTGCGATGCCAGCGGATGTCCAAATTCGGCCGCCGGCCACGACTTCGGCGCCCGGCGCATATTCAGCAATCGCCATCGCTGCGTCTCGATCGAGCTGCAGCGCGTGGTCATCCAAGGCAGCGTGAGCACCTCGTTCGGTGACGATCTCGAGATGAATTGAGTGGACAGGGAAGCTGTAGGTCGGGATCACCGCCGCGCGCGACAGGGCCTCGACGAGGAATCGATCAAGATATCGACTCCTGTCGCCCAAGCGGCCGTTCATTCGACCGGCAGCTCGCGCCCGCGCCTGCACATTTGCTTCCGGATCATCGAGCGCGACACGGGCCGTTTCGCAGGCATCGTTCAACTCGCGCCAGCGGGCGCAAGTAGCCCTGATCCAGCGCGTTATCTCTGCGCGCGCGTGCTCAGTCAGTTCACCCGCAGCGAGGCCGACATGATCAAGCCTTGCCGGGAGAGTGGCCGCCATGCCTTCGGCAACCGCGCGCGCCGGCCGCGAGCCCGCTTCACTGTTGATCCCCTTGTGGATGAGGCGTACCAGTTCGCATATCCGCGAACAAGCGGATTGACAGGGAGAGCAAGCGATGAACCGGCCATGTCCGCCGACGGTGTGACCTTCGGCCAAGCGATTTCGAAGGCCCGCAAGGCACTCGGTCTCAGCCAGAAGGAGCGCGCAGCCCGCGTGATGAAGGAAGAGGGCGGCGGGTCGATCTCCCCGCAGTACCTCAACGACATTGAGCACGACCGGCGCAGCCCCAGTTCGGGGCATCTGATCCGCCAGTTTTCCGGGATCCTGAACATTCCGGGTAACTGCCTAGCCTTGATTGTTCATGAGTGGCGCGGTTTGAGGGGTTGGCGCGCAGGGTTTGCCGCGTGAAGCGGTTCCGTGATTTCTGGCTTTGCGTCTGCGTTGGAGTTCGGTTTTCGGGTTCAGGGCGGCGCAACTGCCGCGCGGTTTATGGGGCCTGGGCGGCCAGTTTTCCGAGCATGGCGTTGATAACGGCAATTCTGGGTGTCGCGGTTGGGAACGAGACGCGGATGCGGGTTTTCATCTGTACGACGCGGGCTGCGATCTTGATGAAGGTATTGCGAATGGTCTCGAAGGTGGCGTTGCGCCATCGGGATTGGCTCAGTTTCAAATTGTATGCAGGACGTGCGATGGCGGTTGCGAGGCAAGCCCGGGGTGAGGCGTTCTCCAGTTCAAGCCGCTGGAACCATCGCAGGCAGTTGTCGAGATATCTGGTCGCGGCGCCTCGGTAGCGCCGCAGGAAATCCTTCAACCGGCTGTGTCGGTTGTTGACCGCCGGATCTGCTGCGATCTGAATGTGAAAGGCACCTCGCACCCGCTCCCTTCGTGACAGGTTCAATGCTTCGTGATGCGCACCGATTGCCGCCGCGCATCGCGGACAAGCGCGGTGTCCATCGGTCACCCAAACGATATCCTCGTCCACAACCGGCGCGATCACCTCTCGCAAGGTATTGGCGTTGACCGCAGGCAGAACCGCACTGACTGTCGCGCCGCTGCGATCAGCGACAACCAGTACCGGAACCTGTTCATCTGACAGGCCCCGCCTGCTGGCCTTGCCTCCCCTGCGTCGCGCCTTGCGCTCAAGGTTTCGTGCGCCTTTCCGGCTTTCCGGCACACAGGTTTCATCGGCTTCCACAATGCCCGTGAGCTTGCGTGCCTTCAGGTCTTTCGCGGCAGGAAATCGGTGCCGCCAACGCAACGCGGTGTTGACGGCAAGTCCGCAACGTTCTGCTGAAGCGCGAACCGTCAGCCCATCAGCAAGACAGGCTCCGGAGGAAAGCCACTTGTCCTTGCTGTGCAGACCCGACAAGGGGGTGCCGGTCGCGGCCTTGAATGTCTTCCTGCATCCCTTGCACTGGTACCGTCGCAGACCCCTTGCCTTGCCACGCGATATGGCTCCTGGCGTGCCACAATGCGGGCACTGGCGATCTTCACCCACGGCCGCTTCAATGGCAGCCAGCGACGCTGACGTCTCCGTGTCCCCGGGGAACACGGCTTCGGTTTGCTGCCGCTGCGCCGGGCTGAGGTGGTCTATCCCCGATAACCATTCCTGAAACTGCATGTGATCCATGCCAATCCATCCTTCTGATTTCACAAAAAACATAACATGAATACATACGACTTGTAAAATGTTTACGCCACGCCCGCCAGAAAGTTCACGCCGCATTGTGAATGACCCGGGTTAGATGAAGTATTGTCGGAATAAAAAAGAGATTGAATCTCAAGCCAGGTTTTCGTGGTTCGTCTGGTGCTCCGCGGCTGCGAGTGGGCATTCCAGTGTCATCCGCCTGTATCGCCCTGTGATTCCGATCTGATCCGCTCCTGGCCTCCGGACAGATCCAGATGCGAAAAGTCGATGGCTGGGAAACGCTAATGCAGCCTGTCGAACCGATGATCCTTGACTTCGCCACCTGATCAGGCGCAATTCACACCGCTCGGAGGACACCGCCAGAGAATTTCCACCAAACTCGAAACACGACCAACCGGATTGAAGCCTGAATGGGGACTGGGAGTTTTGCGACAATGATCATCGGCGTTGCTGGTTGCGGGCGAATGGGCCTGCCCATGGCACAAGCCATGGTGCGCGGCGGGTTGGAGGTATACGGGTTCGATGTTCGGTCTGAGTTCGAATTCGGTGAATTTCAAAGCCGCATGATCGCCGATCCACGCGGATTTGCACAAACATGTGATACGATCTTCACCGTTGTACGCGATATCATCCAGACAAATGATCTCCTTTTTGCGGACCAGGCCCTTTTGGCCGGACCGCACAGCATCAAGCGATTGATTGTCTGTTCCACCTTGTCGCCGAAATACGCAAAGGCACTGGCCGGCCGTGTGCCCGAAGACATTGCTCTGATCGATGCGCCCATGTCCGGCGCGGTGGTCGCAGCCGAAGAAGCACGGCTTTCTTTCATGCTGGGCGGCAAATCGGATGATCTGGACGCCTTGCAACCGGTTCTAGAGATCATGGGTACCTCATTTCACCGCATGGGGCCATTCGGGTCGGGCATGGCCACCAAGGTTCTGAACAATTTTGTCACCGCATCATCCGTCACCGCCGTCCGTCAGGTCTTGCAATGGGCCGAAGAACTGGACATCGACCAGGACCGGCTGTTGGCATTGATCCACGATTCCAGCGGCCAAACCTGGTTCGGCTCGGCTTTCAACGACATCGAATTTTCCCGCGACGGATATTCAGACGACAATACGATCGGCATTTTAAGGAAGGATGTGGAAAGTATGCTGGATGCGGTCGGTGTCGGAACTGATGAGGGGCTTCAGAGCGAAATTCTCAATCATATTATGAGGTTTAAGCCGATCACTTGAATTACTTTCTTCGTTCAAGCCGCAGCACGGTCGCCCCGGTCAACCAGTGCTGCAGCCGCCAACAGTACCTCCACGCCAGGTCCGTCCCCATGCCCCTGTTCGGACAGATATCGGCGCCAGGCCCGCGCGCTTGGCTGACCGGCAAACAGGCCCAGCATATGGCGCGTCACATGCGACAATCGCCCCCCTTCGGACAAATGGGTCTCAATATACGGAACCATGCCCTCAAGCATTTCGCGCCGTGTTTGTGAAAATGGTGGCTCGCTAAACAATTGTTGGTCCACGTCCGACAGCAGCCAGGGATTATCATAGGCGGCACGCCCCATCATGACACCGTCCGCCCAAGCCAGATGACCGCCTGTCGTCTCAATATCCGTAATGCCGCCATTGAGCACGATCGTTAGGTTCGGATTTTCTGCCTTGACGGCTTCGATCAATTCATAATCCAGAGGTGGTATCTCCCTATTTTCCTTGGGTGACAGGCCATCCAGCCAGGCCTTTCGGGCATGAACGATAAAGGTGTCACACCCTGCCCGGCCAACCGTCTTGATGAACCCGCGCAGCCGCACATTCGGATCGTCATCATCCACGCCAGTGCGGCATTTTACCGTAACCGGAACATCAACCGCAGCCCGCATCACGCAAACCCCACGCGCCACAGTATCCGGCTCCTTCATCAGGCATGCGCCAAAGGCGCCAGATTGAACTCGGTTGGACGGACACCCGACATTCAGATTGATCTCATCATAGCCGAAGTCGGCCCCGATCCGCGCCGCCTCCGCCAGCATCGCCGGATCCGAACCCCCGATCTGAAGCGCCACTGGGTGTTCCGCCGGATCAAACCGTAACAAACGTTGGCGATCCCCTTTCACCACAGCGTCCGAGACAATCATTTCGGTATACAGCAAGGCGTGCTGGGACAGCAGCCGATGGAAATATCGGCAATGCCGATCCGTCCAATCCATCATCGGTGCGATTGAAAAGCGGTGCTCCGACCTCTGCACTTCCTTGATCGTCAAAACATATTCCCAAACCGATAAGATCTTGCACTCCGCGCGCGACCATGAACTCCTTGTGAGTAGTCTTGCCAGCCAATCTGGGTGGCGAGCTAGAGCCGGTAGTTCAAGGTCTGGAACCTAGTAAAGGATCCCGATCCGCACCGTCGCCTTGCAGTCGGGATTTTGTGCGCCCGTATACGCCTTCGTGGTACAGGATCCCAGGACGGTACCACGCACCGTGTTTGCCACCGTGTATTGCCCGACAATCCCAGCCTCGCCAATCGCCTCCTCAGCGAGGCTGCCATACAGGGTGTCCTTCGCAACACCACGACCGGCGACAAAGAACCCCAGTCCATCGTCGCCAAAGAACGGTGCATAGGCGCCCGATTGAGGTTCCATCAGGGGCAGTGGCCGGGCGGCGCTCGCCGACTGAAAGCCGAGAAACATCCCGCCGCCGCCTTCCATATTGTCGGTTCCAACGGATGCGTGGGCGTAAGGTGTAAACACCGTTTTCAGATTGGTAGAACTGGTAAGTTCGTAATCATCCCACATATGGCCCGATACACCGATGATCCCGCGCAGGTCGTGTTGGCCCCGTTGGGTGCGGGTGTAGGTGCTGACAATTTCATGCAGGGTTTCGCGTACATCGTGAGCAATATCGTCGACAAACCCGCCCTCACCGCCAACGCGCAGCGTCGTTGTGAAGTTGTACCTATCCCCGTAGAACGTTTTACCGACGCGCAGGACCAATCTGCCCCGGTCATCCAGGGGATCCCGGGCAAATTCAGTGGCAGATCTGGATTCAGGCCCCGCCTGAAAGGCGCCGAGGGCCAGATACCAATCGTTCGACAGCAGGGCGGCAAAATCAAGACAGCCCCCCAGACCGCCACCGTCCGAACCGAAGTAAACATCGTTGCAATGAGCGCCGTAGCTTTCAATCAGGCCTACGTCCTCTGCATCGGCAGAGCCGGTCTGAAAAAGCAAAACCGCACCGGCGACGACCGGCAACATGGTCAGACGCAATGCATCCCGACCAATCGCACGGCAAACTTCGATTACTGAATTGTCCATTATTTATTAGCTACTTAGTCGTGATTCGAAGTTGCAAATGATTGCAGAAAATTCGGACCAGCGCAATTCTTAAAGGCTCAGTTTGCAAGTCGTGTGCGTTCATGTCATGTTTTTTGTGAAATCAGAGGGATGGATTGGTATGGATCACAAGCAGTTTCAGGAATGCTTATCGGGGACAGACCACCTCAGCCCGGCGCAGCGGCAGCAAACCGAAGCCGTGTTCCCGGGGGACACGGAGACGGCAGCGTCGCTAGCTGCCATTGAAGCGGCCGTGGGTGGAGATCGCCAGTGCCCGCATTGTGGCACGCCAGGCGCCATATCGCGTGGCAAGGCAAGGGGTCTGCGACGGTACCAGTGCAAAGGATGCAGGAAGACATTCAATGCCGCGACCGGCACCCCCTTGTCGGGTCTGCACCACAAGGACAAGTGGCTTTCCTTCGGAGCCTGTCTTGCTGATGGGCTGACGGTTCGCGCTTCAGCAGAACGTTGCGGACTTGCCGTCAACACCGCCTCTTGCGTTGGCGGCACCGATTTCCTGCCGCAAAAGACCTGAAGGCACGCAAGCTCACGGGCATTGTGGAAGCCGATGAAACCTATATGCTGGAAAGCCGGAAAGGCGCACGAAACCTTGAGCGCAAGGCGCGACGCAGGGGAGGCAAGGCCAGCAAGCGGGGCCTGTCAGATGAACAGGTTCCGGTACTGGTTGTCGCTGATCGCGGCGGCGCGACAGTCAGTGCGGTTCTGCCTGCGGTCAACGCAGATACCTTGCGAGAGGTGATCGCGCCGGTTGTGGACGAGGATATCGTTTTGGTGACCGATGGGATACCGCGCTTGTCCGCGATGCGCGGCGGCAATCGGTGCGCATCACGAAGCATTGAACCTGTCACGAAGTGAACGGGTGCGAGGTGCCTTTCACATTCAGATCGCAGCAGATCCGGCGGTCAACAACCGACATGGCCGGTTGAAGGATTTCCTGCGGCGCTATCGAGGCGTCGCGACCAGATCTCTCGACAACGACCTGCGATGGTTCCAGCGGCTTGAACTGGAGAACGCCTCACCCCGGGCTTGCCTCGCAACCGCCATCGCACGTCCATGCATACAATTCGTGAACTGAGCCTTCTTAAAGCTCAGTTTACCAGGGCAATCGACTGAACATTAATTCGGGATGATTTTCTCCATGTCGTCGTTGTCCCATGCGGCTGAATGCCGTTTTCGCGGCAGGCTCATTTTGCCGGGTGTTCGGCGCAGCAAGTTCATCGCCGCATGTTTGATTGTGGCAAAATTGGCGGCGGCATTGCCGGTTCCGATGCGACATTCGTCTTGTCGGAAGGTCACATCCAGAACCCGGTGCAAGCTGTTTTCCACCTGCCGATGATCGCGGATATATTTTGCCAGGGTCCCGGGTTCAGCCTCAAGCGACGCGATATAAAATCGCGTGACCGTTTCGGCCTTGCCTCCTGTTTCACGTGTGTATTCGGTCATGATCACGGTTTTCAAGCCGGGCCACTGGTGACGGTCCCTGATCCATTCGGTATCCGGGCAGATCGTGGAGCGCCGCGTCTCAATGCGCCCATGATTTCCGTCGACGATCTCACTTTATTCTGATGAAATCACCCTCGATCTTGCGCTCACGGTACTCGTCAAAAAACAGTTCGACATCCTTGCGCAAGCTTCCCTGATTACCCCTCAGGCCAATCACGCAGTCTGCTCCCTGATCGATGATCTGCTGGCAAATCCTGCGCTGACATCCCATGGCATCAATGGTCACGATGGCGCCCCTGGTCGTCAGAAGGGCCAGAAATTCGGGAATGCCAGAAATTCGGGAAGGGCCGTGATCCCATTCGACCTGTCATCGATCTTGCGCTGACCCGGCACCGGTTTCCGGTCACAAGCCCAGGCTGAAATCATGTGAATTGCGGCCTTGTTGGAGGTGGTGTCAAAGGATCGGCGAAGGGTCTTGCCATCAACGCCGACGACACCTTCAGGCATGTCATGCAAGCTTGCGATCCAGGCGATGAAACACTGTTGAAACTGCTCCGTATCAAGCCTTGAGAACAGGATACCCGACTGATCATGACCTGGCGTGCCAGCCTCGAACGGCAGAAACCGACGCAGAAGAGGGAGCTTCCTTTTCCGTAAGGGGCGATGGACGTCCACCCTTTCGCGCCAGATATCACTGCACATGGAGCCGGCAAGAGAACTTCATCCAGCGGATAGACAATTTTGGTCGCCTGACGGGGATATTCGATCTCTTCGTAATGGGTCAAAACGTCAGGCGTCGCGATAGATTGAGGGTATCCGTCCGGTCAGGCCGCGTTTTTGAGGTCTTGGGGCTTCCAGTTCCACGGCATAAGTTCGTCGATGGGGTTAATCCGTGATCAGCAACGCGTTCCAGCACCCATGTGAGCCAGGCCTCGGGATCGACATTGTTCATTTCAGCGGTCTCAATGAGGGCGTAGGCGATAGCGGCAGCCTCGCCGCCACCAACGGAGCCCGGGAAGAGACAATTTTTTCGACCAGGGGCGACGGGACGGATTGATCGCTCACAGATATTGTTGTCGAGCTCCAGACGTCCGTCGCCGAGATAAGCACGCGCTTCGGGCATCGGCTTCAGGGCGTAGCGGATCGCCTCGGCCAGTTTGGTCTTGCCCGAGAGCTTGGGCAGTTGGGCCTGTAGCCATACTTCCAGGTCATCGAAGACAGGCCTGGCCTTCTCCTGCCGCAGGGCGGCCCTTTCGTAGCCGTCCGTTAGAGCCGTATTTTTCGGTTATTCCGGCATCCAATTCCACGGCATGAGTTCCTTGATGCGGTTGATCTTGTGATCTGGCAGGCGCTCCAACACCCAAGTGAGCCAAGCTTCCGGATCAACGCCATTCATCCTGGCGGTCTCGACGAGGGTGCAAGCGATAGCGGCAGCCTTGCCGCCGCCGACAGAGCCCATGAAGAGATAGTTCTTGCGGCCCAGTGCGATGGGGCGGATCGAGCGTTCACAGATGTTGTTGTCGAGTTCCAGCCGTCCGTCGCCGAGACAGGCACGCGCCTTTGGCATGCGGTTCAGCGCATGGCGAATGGCCCCTGCCAGCTTGTTCTTGCCCGAGAGCCTGGGAAGCCGGGCCTGTAACCATGCTTCCAGCTCATCGAAGACGGGCTTTGCCTTCTCCTGCCGAATGGCGACCCGCTCTTCGGGGGATTTGCCTCTGGCTTCCTCTTCGACAGCGTAAAGCACGGCGATCTGCTTGATTGTGCCTTTGGCGATGGCCGACCCTGTGCGCTCAAACTCTTCCACAAACTTGCGGCGCACATGCACCATGCAGGTCTGTTCGTCGGCCTTGCCCTCCCCAAAGAGGCCATTGAAGCCCGCAAAGCCATCGGCATGCACGGTCCCGGTATAGCCGGAAAGATGATTGACCGGGTGTGCACCCTTGCGGTCTGTACTGAACTGATACCAGGCACAGGGTGGGGCCTCGCCGCACGCAGACTTTTCTCAGGAAATTTTATGCCATAGGTCGCGCTTGCAAGGCGAGCGATCTCATTGGCGGGCTGCGGGTCAGGGCTTCCTATGTTGGCCAATGCCCTGACAAATGCACGTTGTTCTGGTGTGAAGCTGGCCAGAACCTCGAACTCGTCAGGATTTAGGCCAAGCACTTCTTCAATGCGGTGTGGATCGATCTGCCAACGGTTTCCTACGATAACACCCGCTTTGGCCAGCCAAAGACGCATCATGCTTGGATGCTTGCCGCCGCGCGGAAAATGAACGCCGCGTTCGCCCAGCCCTTTCCGCAAAGTTGTGAGATTGACGGATTCACCAGCGGCAACCATGTCCTGAATGCAGCGCACCATCGTCATACCATTGAGATTCAACAAAATATGCTTGGCGAGGGCTTCATATAGCTTAGATTCGTCAGATGTGAGTTTTAGAAGCCCTTGCCCGAACTCTGTCAGGGTGACGTCACGTTCAATGATCCCGTAAGCGATCATGCCTAGCTTGGTGTTGTTTGCGAGCTTTCCACGATTATAGGTCGCGCTGTCACCATCACTTGTGCTGTGGCTATCAAAGTAAGTAGTTCGCACGGTATCCTCAAAAGCGTGCCAGTCGCCGCCATGCTGAACGGCCAGATGTAACACGTGAGAAAGGTCAATCTGCGACGGTGAAAACTCGCTGCCGAACGGCAAATTACTTTTCTTCATGACAGTGACCGCCTTCCTTGGGCGTCATTGCTTTGACCTGAACGTGCTACGGCAAGATAGTCTGAGACTGCACGGCGCATCAACCATGCCGTTGAAACATCATGCGCCTTCGCAAGAGCGCGTAGGGCTTGATAATCTCTGTCGTCCAAGCTGACGCTTAGGCGGGCAATTTTTTCTCGGTTTTGGGTCTGGGCATCTGTGCTGCTCGTGGTGTTTTTTACACCACTAAACACCAAATATAGATGCCGCAACAACATATCAGCAAAACCTTGCAGTTATCCACAAAGCGTTGCAGTATCTCCGTTTAATATTCTTCAGAAAGCATGATCGTGAGATCATGGCATGTCTCCTGTGGGTTGGCCGGGTCGATACTGCCCTTATGAAAATCCGGGTCATAATAGTCTATCTTCCAGAAAATCTTGGGAATGTCCCGTCCGATGTTGAACTTCGCGCCGGGCGACGTTGCGTGTTGCATGGTTACGGGGCCTGAGAGCCTGACTGAAAAGTTATTCAGCCATGACAATATCTTGCCAGCCGTCTTGTCAGGATGCGGATGTGGGCGATTGTTGCCCATGCGGTGGAGCTTTCGATGGACCTCTCCCAATCCCTGGCCAATCTTCGACATCTGCCGAGCCAGGCGAAGGTGCGTTCCACGACCCATCCGCGGGGTAGAACTGCAAAGCCTTCGGCAGTGTCGGAGCGCCTGATGATCGCGATGGTCCATTGTCCGTGTCCCGACAATGCATCCTTCAGCCTGTCGCCCGCATGGCCACCATCGGCGAATGGATGCCGCAGCCACGGAGAGCGATATCGCATGGCCTTCATGAGATCGACAGCCCGTCACGGTCCTGAATGGCGGCGCTGTGGACGATGATGAACAGCATGCAGCCCAGCGTGTCGATGATGATATGGCGCTTGCGGCCCGCAATCTTCTTGCCCGCGTCATGGCCACAAACGCCACCGCCTTCGGTGGTTTTGACCGACTGGCTGTCGATCACACCGGCACCGGGAGACGCCTGTTTACCGGTCCGCGGTCCACCAGAAGATGGTTGCCAGAAGATGGTTGCCAGAAGATGGTTGCCAGAAGATGGTTGGTCGACAGCCACGGCCCGCTGTCACGCCAATCGTGGAAATGGTGCCGCACCGTGGAGAGTGGCGGAAAACACTTTGGCGGCATGCGCCACTGACAGCCGCTGGAAGCGATCTGCAAGATCCCATCCATCACATCACGCAGGTTGGTCGAGCGGGGCCGACTGCCGGGCTTTGCAGGCGGTGGTCTTCAGGAGAAAGAAACTTCGGGCCAATCATGGCACTGAGCAGAATCCATTCCGCCCGAAGCGTCAACCCATTCTTCGAGTATTCAGTGACTCGGAGTATAACAAGAATATTCAGATTATCCTGCAATTCGTCACAAAATGAATTGGACGGGGTATGTTTATCATTAATAAATGAGTGAACGATCACTAAATTTTTTCTGCAAGGATAGGAACAAGGATAGGAAGCTGTTATGACCAATGCCGTGACACTCGACGCTATTTATGGTGAACATGAAACAGACTGGGACCCTCTGGCAGGATGGTGGAAAACATATGACATGAATGTGGCAACGACCCGGGCAAAGAAGACGGAGGAAACCCGCAAGCGGATTGAGCGGACGGCTTGCCGCTTGTTTGTCGAAAAAGGCATCGCAGAAACGACCACCCGTGACATCGCCGCCGCGGCCGGCATTGCCGAAGGCACGATCTATCGCCATTTTGCATCCAAGGAGATCCTGGCCTTGGAACTGTTCCGCCGGATCCACGGTAGTCTGGCTCAATTGGCACTGGAGGCCGAGGCAGGCAATGAGCGGATCGAAGATAAGGCCCGGGCCCTGATCACGGCCTATTGCCGGATGGCCGACCAGGACTGGCCCTTGTTTTCATATCATCTGCTGGCCCAGCATTCCTTGCTGCGCCATGTGCCGCTGGACGCCCCCCAGTCCGGTCAAGATAGCCCGTCGGATTATCACCGAATCTATCGCCAGCGGCGAAATTCCCAAGCGTGATGTGGAGGTTCTGACCAGCGCAGTACTGGGATTGATCCTGCAGCCGGCCATCAGCAAGGTCTATGGCGAGGTTCATGGACCGCTGGAAGCTCACGCCGACTGGTTGGCAACCGCGGCCATGAATGTGCTGAAAGGGTAGGATCATGCGATCTCTGATATTCAATTTGTCTTTCTATGCCTTCACCGTATTGGCAACGATCATGTCCTTGCCGCTGTTGCTGATCCCCGGCCGCTGGCCTGGATATTGCGCCAATGGGCACGGGGCACCGTGTTTCTGATGCGGAATGTGGGTGGCATGAAGGTTGAATATCGCGGTCTGGAACGAGTGCCGCGCGGTCGGGCTGTTATTCTGGCTGGTAAACATCAGTCCGAGGCTGATGGCATCCTGGTTCTGGCGGCGATCCCTGATCTGACCTTCATAGCCATGAAACAGTTGCTCAGCTATCCAGTGATCGGTCTGGTGCTGAAGAAGCTGCGCATGATTATGGTGGCGACGTGCGGCGGCGATACCCGGCGCGATCTGGTGAACGAAGGGGCGAAGGCGGTTGCCGCTTCCGGCCGGTCAATCCTGATCTACCCGGAAGGCCGGCTGACACCGGTGGGGACCTATGTGCCGTATCGCAAGAGCATCTGGCATATGTACAATGAAACCGGCCTGGCTGTTGTGCCGGTGCCGACCAATATATCGGCATGCACTGGCCACGACGCGACTGGCAAAAGAGCGCCGGGCCGGCGGTCATCGAATTTCTCGACCCGATCGAACCGGGTCTGGGCAAGGCGGAATTCATGACTTTGCTGGAATCCAGAATGGAAAGCGCCACCGCCCGTCTGGTGCGCGAACACGGAGGGGAGCCGTACGATATGCCTGTCATTTGGGAAGAAGGCGTTGAAAACGTTCAAGCCGAAAGAATTGAAGCCGGGCTGGAGCCGGCGTCATGAACAAATTGGCCGCCGAAACAGAAGGCCCGGGCCACCGCGTCTTCTATCTCCTGAAACTGCAGCGGTTCCTGCCGTTGTTCTGTACCCAGTTCCTGGGCGCCTTCAACGACAACCTTTACAAGAATGCAATGGTGGCCACCTTCACCTACGGAATCGTGGCCGAGGCCGATTATGACACCACCATGCTGGTCATTGCCGCTGGCGGTATTTTTATCCTGCCGTTCTTTTTGTTCTCGGCGACAGCCGGACAATTGGCCGACCGGCTGGACAAGGCGCGGATGGCGCGCTGGACAAAACTTTGCGAAATCGCCGTGATGATTGGCGGCGCCATTGCCTTCATGACAGCGAATGTTCTGATGCTGTTTGTCATCTTGTTCCTGATGGGAACCCAGTCTGCCTTCTTCGGGCCGCTGAAGTATGGCATCCTTCCCGTGCACTTGGAGCACCGCGAACTTGTCGGCGGCAACGCCCTGTTCGAGGGCGCAACTTTTCTGGCCATCCTTGGTGGAACGATCACCGGAACCCAGCTGGTTCTGGCCGGCGGTGGTTTGCAGGTCATGGCGGTGACCGTGTTGCTGATGGCAATTGCCGGCTGGCTGACCAGTCGTCACATTCCGCCCGTACCACCGGTTGCGCCGGAACTGAAGGTCGACTGGTTCTTTCCACGATCCACCTGGAAAATGGTCGGCAATACGCTGCGCGACCGGCCCATTCGAGCCTGTATCCTGGCCGACGCCTGGTTCTGGGGGTTCGGGGCGACGGTAATGGCCTTGCTGCCGACGTTTTGCCGCGACGTGCTGCATGTGGATGACAATGTCTATACCGTATTTCTGGCCTTGTTCTCTGTCGGGGTCGCAGCGGGATCGCTTCTGGCAAACCGGTTGTTGCAGGGCATCGTCAGCCCGCGTTATGCTCCATTTGCAGTCTCGCTGATGGGTGTGTCCGCAATCTGCCTGGCGCTGACAGCAACACCTTATGCCGAAGGCGACATTTTAGCCGGGCTATCGGTTTTTTTCAGCGGTGGACACGGATTCCTGATCGCTGCCAGCCTGTTGGGAATCGCCGTCTTTGGCGGTCTGTATGCGGTTCCGATTTTTGCCTTGCTGCAGTCCCGCTCACCATCTGAACGCCGGGCGCGAGTGATCGCCGCGGACAATATCATTGTCGCCTTCGCCATGGTGATGTCGGCGGTTCTCAGCCATGCGGCCTTTGCCCTGGGAGCGACAATCCCCATCGTTATCGGCACCGTCGGCGTTCTGTCGCTCGTGGCTGCGATTCCGGTTCGAAGGATCTGAACGTCAGGCCGTTTGCGCCAGATAGTGCTCGATGAATTTGCGGCCCTCCGGCGACATCCAGTGGGCATTGCCTTCGACCTTAGCGACCACCGTGTTCCGTCGATCAATGAGGAAGCTGGTCGGTGTGCCACGCACGCCCATCACCGCCGCCAGGACATTGGTATAATCGTGAAAGATCGGCAAATTAGTCAGGTTTTTGCGGGCATAATAGGGCGGAATGTCGGACAGGGACCGGTCTAGGGACAGAGGGGCGACAATCAGATCGGTTCCACTATACGAAGCCGCCAGTTCATCCAGCACCGGCATTTCGGCAATGCATACGCCGCACCATGTCGCCCAGAACGTCGCCAGAACGGTCTTGCCATTCATCTCGATCAGCGAGGTGTCCTGACCGTCTCCGGTCCGAATCGCGATGTCGCTGGCTGGTTGGGGAGGCTCGCTCAATTGCAGCTTGTAGCCGAGATTGGATTCCTTCGGCGGGACGTAAGCTCCGGCGGTTGACGACAGCAGCGGCAAGGCTGCAACCACGCCAAGGCTTGCGGTTCCCACAAGTGTCTGACGGCGCGTAATTTTAGCGATGGGCATTTTCGATCCCTCGTCCCGGTGAAAACGACATACCTGTGGCGATTATGCAGGATTCGCGGTTATTACGAGCATCACAATTTGCTGAAGTTGTGGCAAACAAGGTGCCATGAACACGCTCGAACCCGGATACTGGCGGAAAAAATCGCTTCAGGACATGACGTTCCAAGAGTGGGAGGCCCTGTGCGATGGTTGCGGAAAATGCTGCCTGATCAAGCTTGAAGACGAGGATACTCAGGAACTGGCCTTCACGCGGGTTGCCTACAAATTGCTCAATACGCACACCTGCGGCTGCACGCGCTATCGCGAACGGCACAGGATCGTGCCGGGTTGCGTGCAGCTCAGCCCCGGCAAGGTGGATGATCTTGACTGGTTGCCTGCGAGTTGCGCCTATGTTCGTGTGTCAAGAGGGCAGCCCTTGAAAGACTGGCATCCCCTGGTCAGCGGCGACCCGAAAAGCGTGCATCGTGCCTGCGCGTCGATCCGCGGCCAGGTCCTGTCGGAACGCGATGTGGACGAGGAAGACCTGGAAGATCATGTCACGGAGGGCTTCGATTGATGATTGATGAACACGGCTACCGGCTGGACGAGAGGTTGGAAGCCGATACGCGGCTGGTGTGTGATCTGCCGCTGTGCCGGGTACTGCTGGCCCACAACGCACGCTATCCTTGGCTGATCCTGTCGCCTCGACGCCAGAACTGCTCTGAAATTACTGATCTTGAGGGTATAGAAGCGGTTCTGCTGTGGTCTGAAATCAGATTGGCCAGCTCGATATTGCGCGCCGAGACCGGGGCCGACAAGATGAACGTCGCGGCGCTGGGCAATATGGTTCGCCAGCTACATGTCCACGTCATCGCCCGGTTCGAGGGCGACGATGCCTGGCCCGGGCCGATCTGGAACGCACACCCGCCTGTCGAATATCAAGCCGGCGTGGCCGAGACCCTGATCGAACGGCTGGCGGCAAAACTGGATCCGATGAAACCATGAAATTTGGCAGTGACAATACCTCCGGCATCGCGCCGGAGATCATGGACGCACTCGTTGCGGCCAATCGGGGATATGCATCCGGTTATGGCGATGACGAGGTGACCGTCGAGGTCGAGAAGCGCCTGTGTGAAATATTCGATCGGCAGGTTGCGGCCTATCTGGTGCCGACCGGTTCGGCGGCGAATGCCTTGGCCCTGTCGGTTATGACACCGCCCTGGGGCGTGATCTTCTGCCATGAAACGGCGCACGTTCAAGTGGACGAAGCCGGGGCGCCGCATCTGTTCGCGGGCGGCGCAAAGATTGTCGGCGTGCCCGGTGCCTCGGGCAAAATGAAACCGGACGGTTTGGCCGCCGCACTGAACCTTTTCGAACAAGGCGTGGTGCACTCGCCGCAGCCGGCTGTGCTCAGTCTAACCAATCTGACCGAGTGGGGCACGGTCTATTCCGCCAATGAAATTGCGACCCTGGCCGAGGTCGCCCACAGCGCCGGATGCAAGGTGCATGTGGATGGCGCGCGCTTTGCCAACGCGCTGGCCGGGCTTGGCTGCCAGCCGGCGGAACTGACCTGGAGGGCGGGTGTCGATGCCCTGTCCTTCGGCGCCACCAAGAATGGCGCCATGGGAGTTGAAGCCGTCGTTTTCTTCAATCCGGAAGAGGCCGGTGATTTTATTTTCCGACGCAAACAAGGTGCCCACCTTTTATCAAAGCACCGCTTTCTGGCGGCGCAGATGGACGCTTATCTGAAAGACGATCTTTGGCTGCACCTGGCAACTCATGCCAACGCGATGGCGCAACGATTGGCCGATGGTTTGACATCGGCCGGCGTGCATCTGGCCGAAGAGCCGGCGGGCAATGAGGTCTTTCCCGTTCTGTCCGACGATCAGGCGGGCCGATTGAGAGACGCCGGCGCCTATTTCTACGACTGGGTCTACGGCGTGCCGGGCACTTACCGCCTAGTATGTTCTTTCTCGACACAAGAGGCGGATGTCGACAGATTTCTGGACGTGCTGATAGGCTGAAGAGCCTGTTCAAATTTTCGTGGGTTCGATTTTCCGCTTGCCTGGACTTCCATAGCCTTCCCGACCGCAGTGGGTAACGCCATTACGTCCATGGGAGAAAAACACATGCGCAGGACCAATTTCGTTCACACCGCACTGGCGGCCGCCTTCTTGTTGACCGGTATCGCAACTGCCGGCGCGGCGGAGATCTATCAGTTCGACAAGGGATATACCGAGGTTCGGTTTTCCTGGGACCATGCCGGGGTTTCGATCTAGTCGGGAGTTTACCGAATTCGACGGCGCGTTGAAGCTGGATGCTGAAGACATCACCAAAAGCGATGTGTCTATCACGTTGAAATTCGCATCGCTCAGCACTGGTGTCGAGGCTCTCGACAAACATATGCGAAGCAAGGATTTCTTCGAGGTGGAAACTTTCCCGGAGATTTCCTTCAAGAGCATCGGCATCCAGCAGTCAGGCAAAAACAGTGCCCAACTCACCGGCGATCTGACAATCAAGGACGTCCAAACCGGTGACCCTGAATGTCAATCTCATTGGCTCAGTTTACAAGCCGTGTGCGTTCATGTCATGTTTTTTGTGAAATCAGAAGGATGGATTGACATGGATCACAAGCGGTTTCAGGAATGGTTATCGGGGATAGACCACCTCAGCCCGGCGCAGCGGCAGCAAACCGAAGCCGTGTTCCCGGGGGACACGGAGACGTCAGCGTCGCTGGCTGCCATTGAAGCGGCCGTAGGTGAAGATCGCCAGTGCCCGCATTGTGGCACGCCAGGAGCCATATCGCGTGGCAAGGCAAGGGATCTGCGACGGTACCAGTGCAAGGGATGCAGGAAGACATTCAATGCCGCGACCGGCACCCCTTGTCGGGTCTGCACCGCAAGGACAAGTGGCTTTCCTTCGGAGCCTGTCTTGCCGATGGGCTGACGGTTCGCGCTTCAGCAGAACGTTGCGGACTTGCCGTCAACACCGCCTTCCGTTGGCGGCACCGATTTCCTGCCGCAAAAGACCTGAAGGCACGCAAGCTCACGGGCATTGTGGAAGCCGATGAAACCTGTGTGCCGGAAAGCCGGAAAGGTGCACGAAACCTTGAACGCAAGGCGCGACGCAGGGGAGCAAGGCCAGCAAGCGGGCCCGTCAGATGAACAGGTTCCGGTACTGGTTGTCGCTGATCGCAGCGGCGCGACAGTCCGTGCGGTTCTGCCCGCGGTCAACGCCGATCCCTTGCGAGAGGTGATCGCGCCGGTTGTGGACGAGGATATCGTTTTGGTGACCGATGGACATCGCACTTGTCCGCGATGCGCGGCGGCAATCGGTGTGCATCACGAAGCATTGAACCTGTCACGAAGTGAGCGGGTGCGGGGTGCCTTTCACATTCAGATCGCAGCAGATCCGGCGGTCAACAACCGACACAGCCGGTTGAAGGATTTCCTGCGGCGCTACCGAGGCGTCGCGACCAGGTATCTCGACAACTACCTGCGATGGTTCCAGCGGCTTGAACTGGAGAACGCCTCACCCCGGGCTTGCCTCGCAACCGCCATCGCACGTCCATGCATACAATTTGAAACTGGGCCAAAATTATTTCGCGAAGATAAAGGAATTCAGAGGTATCGCCACACGCTACGACAAAACCGATTGCATCTCTGCCGCAAACTGAAACCTGGCGGCAGTTCTGATCGCATCACGATGAGTGTCCACAGACCCTAGGCGTTGACGAATGTATTTTTTCCGGACGGGTCGGTGCCGCGCATCAGATAGACCGGCCGGGCCGAATGATCCGTCAGGTTCAGTTTCCAGCTGAGCTCCGTCGCCAGCTCCCGGTCGAACACCGAAGTGGTCGGCATGAACCGCATGGTCATGCCACGCCGCGGCCTCGGAGACCGGTTCGCCTCCGACCCATGCAACAGATAGATATCGTGCAGCGACATCTGGCCCGCCTTCAGTTCGATATCAACCGCCAGGCTTTCATCGTATTCGGACGGGTCCAGTTCCTGGTTCAGGGTCAGGGCGGGGCTGTCATTCTGATTATGGCGGCGCAAACGCCGGTCCTTGTGCGAGCCCTTCAGAACCCGCAAACAACCATTTTCGGTGGTCGACTCATCAATCGCCAGCCACACGGTACAGGTCGCCAAGGGTCGGATCGGCCAGTACTCACCATCCTGGTGCCAGGGGGTGGCGCGGCCGTCATGGGCCGGCTTTGCGAAGAAGCTGGAATTCCACAACGCGAAATCCGGACCCAATACCTGGGACACCATGTCCAGAATTTCAGGCTGGCGACAATATTCGACAAATCCGTCGTCAAGGTGCAGCAGGGCCGGGCAATAGTCGCGAAATTCAGGATGCTTTTCGACAAAACGGGTATGCCGCGCGCGAATATCCTCAATCATTTCGGGAGGCACGGTGAAGTCCGGCACGACATAGCCGTCTTCCCCGTATCGTTCCAGTTGTTGATCGGTCAGCATGCCAACCTCCTCTGCCATGGAATTATCCGCCCATTCTGTAATGAAATATCCGACGGTAACAGGATTTCTTTCGCCGGGCGAAAGCGTTAAGTCTCTCCTTATTTTCGAACCACCGCTTTCGGACAGGAACTCCCTCGCGAATGTCTTACTTACGTTGGCCGACCTTACTCCTCGCAGGTCTGTTTATCCTGACCGGGATCGCGAACGCCCAGGAGAAGACCGATATTTCGTCGCTGAAACGCCTTGAAATCAAGGTGGGTGTGATCCTGTCGAGCAATATCGACGATGAAAACGTCCTGTCGGAATTGCGAACCGAACTGGAGGCAGTGCAACAGGTGGCCGTCGGCGCGCTGCCGGAGGCCCAGGCGAAGTACGACAATGCCAAAGCGGCGCTCGATGCCCTGGGGCCACCACCGGAGGAAGGTGCCGAACCCGAAGCCGAAGAACTCGCGGCCCAGCGCAAGGAACTGGCGAAAAAAGCCGCCGAACTGAACCTGAAAGTGAAGAAACAGGAACTGGCCCTGCGCGAGGCCGAGGAATTGATCGACCAGGTGGTGGAATACCGGCGCGAGCGTTTTGCCAATACATTGTTCTCCAAAGGGCACAATCCGATCTACCCGGTCGTCTGGAAATCGTCTTTCAATCAGTTCAGCAGCGTCGTCACAACGGCGTCCGGCCAGATTGCCAAACGGGTGGAAGCGGGCGCACGACCCCTGAAACAGGCGTTGCCCCTGGTCGTGTTGGCAATCGTGGCCGGCATTGTGATCGGTTTTCCGATACGGACATTGCTGATTGCGCAAATCAAACGCGAACCGACGGCAACACCAACCTATTCGGAGAAAGTGGCAACGGCCGGCATGTTAAGCGCCAGCCACGCCGTTCCGGGCATTCTGTCAACGATGGCTGGCTATTTTGCCTTGGTCTGGTCAGGCCTGTTGGATGATGTCGGCAGCAAGGTTGCCCTGGCGACCTTAGCCGGTCTCGTCGGAATTGTAGTCACGGCGGCGGTCAGCAAATCAGCGCTTGCCCCGCGGGCGGCAAACTGGCGCCTGATCAATATCTCGGACCACGCTGCCACCCGGGTCGTGATGCTGCTCACCAGCCTGGCGACGGCCTATGCAGTCAAGCAAACCCTGAACGTCCTCTATGATTCCCTTCGGGCTGGCGGCGAACTGCTGGCCGTGCACAATTTGGCCTTCGGCATGGCGATTGCGATTCTGGCCATTGCGGTTTCACGCAAATCCCCGTGGCAGGCGCCCGAACCGGCCGAAGGGGCCTCTATCGCGGGCCCCGAAACAGTCAGCCGCTGGATCGTCTGGTTTGGGCGGGTTCGCTGGCTCATCTTCCTGGTTGCCTTGGCCATTCCGGTGACCGCCCTGCTGGGCTACCGCAATATGTCGGAGTTTATCGGTGACCGGCTGGTGATTACTGGCGGTATGCTGGCTCTGTTGATACTGTTCCATCTATTTGCCGCCGATACAATTTCCCGTGGATTTGGCGTGCAATCGGGGTATTCGCACGATGGCCGCAAGGAACGCGGCCTGTCCGCCTTTCTGCTGATCCTGTGTATCGATCTCATTCTTCTGTTTATCGCGGTTCTGGTTCTATTGCCCCTGTGGGGCGCGACATCCGATGACCTGTCGTCCTGGATCAACAAGGCGCTGTTCGGATTTCGCATCGGCAATGTGACGATTTCGCTGACCGCAATCGTCATCGCCGTCGCGATCTTCGGCGCGATCCTGATGGTCACCCGGGTTCTGCAGCATGTTCTGGGTGAACGCTTGCTGCCGATGACAGGTGTTGACAGCGGGGTCCGCGATAGCTTGCGCACCGCCCTTGGCTATGTCGGGTTCATCATTGCCGCCGCGATAGGCTTGTCCTTTGCCGGGGTCGATCTGTCGCAACTGGCCATTGTTGCCGGTGCCCTGTCCATCGGTATGGGTTTCGGTCTCCAGAACGTAGTCAACAATTTCGTCTCCGGCCTGATCCTGCTGGTTGAGCGACCGATCAAAGTCGGTGACTGGATCATCGCCGGCGCGCACCAGGGCAATGTCAAGAAGATCAATGTGCGCGCGACAGAGATCGAAACGTTTGACCGCTCGTCGGTCATCGTACCGAACTCAGAACTAATCTCCGCCCCGGTCACCAACTGGTTTTTCAAGGACCGCAATGGCCGCGTGATAGTCAATGTCGGGGTGAGCTACGACGCGGATCCCGAGAAGGTGCGCGATATTCTGATCGACATTGCAAGTACAAATCCTGGTATTCTGAAGAAGCCCTCACCTTCGTGCCACTTCGTCAATTTCGGCGACAGTTCGCTCGACTTCTCGCTGCGCTTTTTCATCCGAAACATCGACTACATGATGTCGATCGGCAGCGAGGTTCGCTACGCCATTGCCAAACGGTTCCGCGGGGAAGGCATCGAAATTCCGTTCCCGCAGCGCGAGGTGAACCTGCGCGATATTAAACAGATTGCCGCCGCGCTGGGCAATTCGGAGTAAACGGCTGGTGGTCGGTCCCAGTAGATCGCCGGACGGTTTCGAACGGGCCACCGGATCAAAGCGAGGTGCATATCCGCTCGGTATTCAGTTTGCGGTGAAGTCATGACCATCAGCCTGTTCGATCTGTTCAAAATCGGCATCGGACCTTCGTCCAGCCACACGGTCGGCCCCATGTGGGCCGCTCATCGGTTTTTGGAAAGTCTGGCAAAACGCGAGCTGACCGCCGCGGTCCGGCGGGTCGAAGTGCATCTTTATGGCTCGCTGGCCCTGACCGGCAAGGGTCACGCCACCGACAAGGCCGTCATCCTGGGACTGGCCGGCCATCGTCCGGACCGCATTGATCCGGATCTGGCCGATCAGTTGTTTGCTGAAGTGCAGGAAGTGAAACACCTGAAACTGGCGGGTGAGATCAAGGTGCCCTTCCATGAAGGCGAGGAGCTCAAGTTCCTATACGGAGAGCGGCTGGAACACCATTCCAATGCTATGCGGTTCATCGCCTTTGACGGTGCGGGCAACCCCTCGCTGGACGAGATATATTATTCGGTTGGCGGCGGTTTCGTTCTGAGCGATGCGGAGGTTCAGGCAGATAGCCTGGTCGACAGTTCGGTGGCGGTGCCCTATCCCTTCAACAATGGAGCGGAACTGCTGAACGCGTGCAGCGCCTCCGGCCTGACAATTGCTGAGATTGCCCTGATCAATGAACGAGTCTTTCGTGAGGCGCAGGACATCCGTCCGGGCCTTCTGGAAATCTGCGCCGCCATGGACGCATCGATCGAACGCGGTTGCCGGACCGACGGGATCCTGCCGGGCGGGCTGAACGTTCGGCGCCGGGCGCGGGCCTTGCGAGAAGAACTGGATCTGGGCATTGGCGCCAATGCCGACGTGCTGGGGGCGATGGACTGGGTCAGTCTGTTCGCCCTGGCGGTGAACGAGGAAAATGCCGCCGGCGGGCGGGTGGTCACGGCGCCGACCAATGGCGCCGCGGGGGTCATTCCGGCGACCCTGGCCTATTACAAGAAATTCGTGCCCGGCGCCGATGAAGACGGTGTGATAAATTTTATGGCGACCGCCGGGGCCATCGGCATGTTGTACAAACGCAATGCGTCAATTTCTGCTGCCGAGGTCGGCTGCCAGGGCGAGGTTGGTGTGGCTTGTTCGATGGCCGCCGCGGGCCTGGCCGCGATTATGGGCGGCACGCCGGAGCAGATCGAAAACGCCGCCGAAATCGGCATGGAGCATAATCTCGGCCTGACCTGCGACCCGATCAAGGGCCTGGTCCAGATTCCCTGTATCGAACGCAACACCATGGGCGCGATCAAGGCGATCAACGCCGCCAAGCTGGCCATGCGCGGCGATGGCCGCCATGTGGTCTCGCTGGACGCTGTAATTGAGACCATGCGTCAGACCGGCCATGATATGTCCGAACGCTACAAGGAAACCGCCGAGGCGGGTCTGGCTGTCAATGTGGTTGAATGCTGAGGGTTCAATCTTACCCAGCCTCGAAATCATGATATGAGCGGAACGGGCCATTTTCCGGTCCGCCGTTCTGGGGGCTGCCCGACATGTCCGCTGATCCGGTTTTCTGGTCTCTGGCCATTGCCGCCGTTCTGATCGCTGGCGTGTCCAAGGGCGGCTTCGGCGGCGGGCTCGGAATTCTGGCCGTTCCCCTGATTGCCATGACCACATCGGTTCCGGTCGCGGCGGCGATCATGCTGCCGATCCTGTGCCTGATGGATTTGCTGAACCTGGCGGCCTATTGGGGCAAATGGGATCGCCGGACCATGCACATTCTCATTCCGGCGTCCCTGTTCGGCATTGTAATCGGTGCGCTGACATTCCGCTATATGAGCGAGGAGGTTCTGCGCCTGCTGATCGGGGCCATCGCACTTGGGTTCACCCTGAACCATTGGCTGAAACCGGGCCCTGTGGACCGGCCGGCGCCTGGATCAATGGCCGGCCAGTTCTGGGGCGGGGTGGCCGGGTTCACCAGTTTCGCGGCTCATGCCGGCGGCCCGCCCATTGCCGTCTATCTGCTGCCCCAGCGGCTGAACAAGACCGCCTATCATGCCACCACGGTGATTTTCTTCACCTGCGTGAACTATGTTAAACTGATCCCCTATTTCTGGCTGGGCCAACTGAACGGCCCCAATCTGACCATATCGGCAACCCTGGCGCCGCTCTCCTTCATCGGCATTTGGGCCGGCGTGCGGCTGCACACCATGGTGACGGAACGACTGTTCTATCGCATCGCCTATATTCTGTTGTTTGCCAGTGGCCTGAAACTGGTGTGGGATGGTGGTTTCAGCTTGCTGACCTAGAAGGATCGAAACAGATATTATGCCGCGTCGGACTTTCAAACACCGCCTGACGGGGCTTGTCCTGATCTATTGCCTGTTTGAATCAGCGGCAGAACCGGCCCTGGCTGGATGTGAACTGGAAGTCGCCTATCGCGCCCGGGTTCAGGTGGTTGTCGATGGCGAGACGGTGGAACTGGACAATGGAGAGCAAGTCCGGCTGGCCGGTATTTTCGTGCCATCTCCTGGCAACGGTGACCAGATGAAACCGGCCGATCCGGCAATAAGTATCTGGGCTGAAAATCTCGTCGGCCGCGACGTCGACGTTTCTTTCGATCGCCGCCGGCGCGATCGATACGGGCGCCAGATCGGCCATTTGATGACGGATGATGGAACGTCCCTTCAGGCCGAGGTTCTGTCGAAGGGACTGGCGCTCGTCTTCACCCGGTCGGACAATACGGCTTGTGCCCGCGCCTATCTCGCGGCTGAAAGCGAAGCACGCCAGGCGGGCCGCGGCCTGTGGCATGACGGCGGGATTACGGTGCGGCAGGCACTGGCGGTTGCCGCCCCGGAAGCGCCCGATTTGGGCGGCACGTTCCAAATTGTTGACGGAATCCCGGTCGCTGTGACAAGCTATGGTCGCAAGACGTTTATAAACTTCGAGGAGAACTGGCGAACCGATTTTACGCTTCTGGTGCGCAAGGGAGACCGCAAGGTCATGGAGCGATCAGGCATTGTGCCCGAAGACCTGGCCGGACGACGGATCAGGGTGCGCGGCATGATCGTCAACCGAAACGGTCCACAGATCGAATTGACACTTCCAGAACAGATCGAGGTATTGGAGTAATAATCAAGATGGCAACCACGACGAAACTGAACGGCCTGGCGCTGAGCGCTGCAAGCCTGCTGGCGCTGTCGGCCTGTGCTACAAATCCGGTCACGGGCCAGACCGACCTGGCGCCGACAATGTCGGTCACCCAGGAACAATCGGTCGGCGACAACATCCACCCCGTTGTGTTGAAGGAATATGGCGGCGCGTACGCCAATCCACGTATCTCCGCCTATGTCAATGATGTCGGACAACGGATCGCCGCCCATTCCGACTATGCCGGCAAGCGGTTTACGTTCACCGTGCTGAATTCGCCTGTGTCGAACGCCTTCGCGGTGCCGGGCGGATATATCTATGTGACCCGCGGCCTGCTGTCGCTGGCCAATTCCGAAGCGGAACTGGCCGGGGTTCTGGGCCACGAGATCGGTCATGTCACCGCGCGCCATTCCGCGCGTCGTCAAACCGGGGCCTTGCTGGGCGACCTGGTAACCATCGGTGCGGCGGTTTTGGGCGGGCGTGAGGCCGCACAGGCGGCCCAACTGCTGGCCGGCGGTACAACGGCAAACTATTCGCGTAGCCAGGAACTGGAATCCGATACGCTGGGCGTGCGTTACATTTCCCGTGCCGGCTATGACCCATATGAGCAAGCGGATTTCCTGTCTCATCTCCAGAACCAGAAAACCCTGCACGCACAGATCAGCGGCAGGAATAATTATGATCCTGACCGTGTTGATTTTTTCGCCTCTCACCCGGCGACACCGCAACGGGTCGTTCAGGCGATCAACCAGGCGAAGGCTTCGGGCGTTCCAATCAACGCCGGGGAGCGACGCGAGGAAGCCTATCTGCAAAATATCAAGGGCATGCTTTACGGCGAGGCAGGCCGATTGCGGCCCCAGCGTCTGGATGTCGTTCGGGTTCGCCGGGGTCAGAGCGTCGCCGAATTTGCCCGCCGGATGCCGTTTGAGGATTTCCGGGAAGAGCGGTTTCGTGTGCTCAATGGCCTGCAACCGGGCGACCATCTGCAGGCCGGGCAATATGTCAAGGTGGTGACCGAGTAGATTAAACCCAAGGACGGTTGGTATGAGCCAGTCCCAGAGCTTTCGGTGTGCCCACTTCCTTCAGCAGGGCACGCCGAATCTTCGTATCCGTCCGGTCAGGCCGCGTTTTTGGTGTCTTGGGGCTTCCAGTTCCACGGCATGAGTTCGTCGATGGGGTTAATCCGTGATCAGCAACGCGTTCCAGCACCCATGTGAGCCAGGCCTCGGGATCGACATTGTTCATTTCAGCGGTCTCAATGAGGGCGCAGGCGATAGCGGCAGCCTCGCCGCCACCAACGGAGCTCAGGAAGAGAGAATTTTTTCGACCAGGGGCGACGGGACGGATTGATCGCTCACAGATATTGTTGTCGAGCTCCAGACGTCCGTCGCCGAGATAAGCACGCGCTTCGGGCATCGGCTTCAGGGCGTAGCGGATCGCCTCGGCCAGTTTGGTCTTGCCCGAGAGCCTGGGCAGTTGGGCCTGTAGCCATACTTCCAGGTCATCGAAGACAGGCCTGGCCTTCTCCTGCCGCAGGGCGGCCCTTTCGTAGCCGTCCGTTAGAGCCGTATTTTTCGGTTATTCCGGCATCCAATTCCACGGCATGAGTTCCTCGATGCGGTTGATCTTGTGATCTGGCAGGCGCTCCAACACCCAGGTGAGCCAAGCTTCCGGATCAACGCCGTTCATCCTGGCGGTCTCGACCAGGGTGTAAGCGATAGCGGCGGCTTTACCGCCACCGACGGAGCCCATGAAGAGATAGTTCTTGCGGCCCAGTGCGATGGGGCGGATCGAGCGTTCACAGATGTTGTTGTCGAGTTCCAGCCGTCCGTCGCCGAGACAGGCACGCGCCTTTGGCATGCGGTTCAGCGCATAGCGAATGGCCCCTGCCAGTTTGGTCTTGCCCGAGAGCCTGGGAAGCTGGGCCTGTAACCATGCTTCCAGCTCATCGAAGACGGGCTTTGCCTTCTCTTGCCGAATGGCGACCCGCTCTTCGGGGGATTTGCCTCTGGCTTCCTCTTCGACAGCGTAAAGTACGGCGATCTGCTTGATTGTGCCTTTGGCGATGGCCGACCCTGTGCGCTCAAACTCTTCCACAAACTTGCGGCGCACATGCACCATGCAGGCCTGTTCGTCGGCCTTGCCCTCCCCAAAGAGGCCATTGAAGCCCGCAAAGCCATCGGCATGCACGGTCCCGGCATAGCCAGAAAGATGATTGACCGGGTGTGCACCCTTGCGGTCTGTACTGAACTGATACCAGGCACAGGGTGGGGCCTCGCCGCACCACGGGCGCTCGTCGCGCACGTAACTCCACAGCCGCGCGGTTTTAGTCTTCTTTATCCTGGTGCGGGTTTGTAGTTTGACCGGTGTGTCATCGGCAAAAAGTGCAGGCCCTGCCCTGACCAGCTTGCCGATATGATTGGCCAATGGCTCCAGCAGCGCCGTGCTGCGGCCCACCCAGTCGGTCAACGTGGTGCGATGCAGATTAACCTTCTCGCGGGCGAAGATTTTTGATTGCCGGTCAAGCGGCAGGTGATCGCAGTATTTGCCAATCAGGACGTGAGCCAGCAGACCCGGACCGGGGCGGCCACGCTCAACAGGGCGCGACGGCAATGGGGCCTGGGCAAAGGTTTCACAACAGGTGCAGGCCATGCGGGGGCGGAGGATCCGGCGTACCACAAAGCGGCCCGGGACATATTCCAGTTCCTCGGTAACGTCCTCACCGATCTGGCGCAGGCTCCCACCGCAGTCAGTGCAGTCCTCACCCGGCGACAGCACCTCATCCTGGCCGATCCAGATGATCTGGCAAGGGGTTGCGGTTGTGCTTGCGCCTGGCAGGTTTATCCGTCTCATCGACATCAGTGCCGTTGGAGCCAGCTTCGTTCTTCTGCTCGTTTGCTGCCGCCTGGATCTCTTCGTCTTCCTGTAGGTCGAGGGCCAGTTGATCCATGCTCTCTGATCTGGAACCAAACCGTGCCTTGCGGTGGCCATGCAGTTCAGCCTTCAGCTTCTCAACCTGATAGGTGAGAGACGTAATCTCCTGGTCCATCCGAGAGACCAACCCCTTCAGTTTGGCGGGGTCATCAGGCAGGGATTCAAGGGCGTCCAACATGTGTAATCCATATCAAACTGCCCCATGGGATGGAACGACAAACCGCGTTAAACATTATGTTTTTTGGGCTTTCTCTATCCCGCCTGCAAAGGACGCCAGGTCTTTTGCGGGGTGCGCCAGTCAATCCCCTCTAACAGCATCGATAGCTGCGAGGGACTCAGGCTGACCTTGCCCTCCCTGGCCGCAGGCCAGACAAACCGCCCCCGTTCCAGTCGTTTGGAGAACAGGCAAGCGCCTTGGCCGTCCCACCATATGATCTTGAGCAGATCACCGCGCCTGCCGCGAAACACAAACATGTGCCCCGAATACGGGTCTTCAGCCAGAACCTGTTCGGCCTGAGTCGCCAGTGTGTTGAACCCGCGCCGCATATCCGTCACCCCAGCGGCCAGCCACACCCGCGTATTGCCCGGCACCGGGATCATGTCATCAGCCCCTCAACCAGAGCCAGCACCGCCGGCAATCCCGTCGCTCCTTCAACCAGGATACGCCGACCATCAGACAGGGTGATGTCTACACGGTGAGCCGAAAGAGGAACGTCCATACAGGGCGCTGTGATCGGCACGTGGGGGGCGGTTGGCCCTGCAATCTCTACAGGCAGAAATGTGGTCACTTCCCCGGCGAAATCATCACCGTCAGTACATGACGGCGCGAAACGGGGATCACGCAACCATGTGTGAATCAGATTGGCGTTCATCGCGTAACGTCGCGCAACCTGCGCTACCGAAACCCCAGGTGCGCGCGTTTGTCCGCAGATCGAGACCTTCTCATCGTCTGACCGGAACCGCTTCTTCTGACCCTTCTTCCCAGACATATCCGCCCTCAAAATGTCCACTATCAATGGTGGACACTATCAGCGCACGCTATAACGCGTCAGAGCACCAACACCGGACGCTTACGAATCTTCTTAAGTGCGTGGTGTTCGATCTGTCGGACCCGTTTCTTTGATACGCCGAGCCGGTTGCCAAGGCTTTCCAGGGTGACCGGACTGTCCCCCAGTTTGCGCTCGCGGATGATAATGATCTCACGGTCGCTCAGCCCGGACATGGCACTTTTCAGCCGGCGGGCATGAACCTCTGAATCCCGCCGATCCATGACGATCTCGTCGGGCAGGAGATCTTCATCAGCCAGCAGATCCTGCCATTCGGCGGTTTCGGCTTCTTCCGTGTCCCCCGCCCTAGAGTTTTTTGAGACACAGATCAAGACCTGAGACGCGGGGATTATTGAGGTATTTCATGACGGAACAGAAGAAGGTTGATCGGGCCGGAGCCGGAACTGCGGAGACCTCACATATCGCAGCAGATCCGGCTCCGGCCCGGCGGCGCAGGCTGACGGCGGCTCGGAAGCAGGAAGCAGTGCTGCGCGTTCTTCGAGGTGAGGATGTGGAGTTGGTGGCCCGGTCGCTTGATGCGACGGCTGCGGATGTCAGCGGTTGGCGAGATGCGTTCCTGGAAGCGGGTGCCGCTGGCCTGACCATCCACCATGACAACGGCTCGCAGGACATCAGCCACGACTTCCAGAACGAGATCGCCTGGTTGGGAGCGGCAACCTCGCCATCCTTTGTCCGCGCCCCCGAAGGAAACGGCTGTGCCGAGCGCTTCATTCGGACGCTGAAGGAAAACCTGCTCTGGGTCACAACCTTCGAGACCATCGAGAAACTCCAGCAAGCCTTGCAGAAGTTCAAGAACGATTACAACGAGCATTGGCTGTCAATCGGCATTCAAAAGTGAGCCCCCTTGGGTCGCGAGGATAGTTGGGGGAGTCGCGTCAAGGTTGAGGGAAACGGGACAGGCGAGCAGATCAAATCTCCAGTCGGGCGACGCCCACCTTCCGGTTTGATCTGCTCGCCTGTTTTGATCAATTTTGATGGCTCAGTTGTATCCGTCCGGTCAGGCCGCGTTTTTGAGGTCTTGGGGCTTCCAGTTCCACGGCATGAGTTCGTCGATGGGGTTAATCTGTGATCAGCAATGCGTTCCAGCACCCATGTGAGCCAGGCCTCGGGATCGACATTGTTCATTTCAGCGGTCTCAATGAGGGCGTAGGCGATAGCGGCAGCCTCGCCGCCACCAACGGAGCCCGGGAAGAGACAATTTTTTCGACCAGGGGCGACGGGACGGATTGATCGCTCACAGATATTGTTGTCGAGCTCCAGACGTCCGTCGCCGAGATAAGCACGCGCTTCGGGCATCGGCTTCAGGGCGTAGCGGATCGCCTCGGCCAGTTTGGTCTTGCCCGAGAGCCTGGGCAGTTGGGCCTGTAGCCATACTTCCAGGTCATCGAAGACAGGCCTGGCCTTCTCCTGCCGCAGGGCGGCCCTTTCGTAGCCGTCCGTTAGAGCCGTATTTTTCGGTTATTCCGGCATCCAATTCCACGGCATGAGTTCCTCGATGCGGTTGATCTTGTGATCTGGCAGGCGCTCCAACACCCATGTGAGCCAGGCTTCCGGATCAACGCCGTTCATCCTGGCGGTCTCGACCAGGGTGTAAGCGATAGCGGCGGCTTTACCGCCACCGACGGAGCCCATGAAGAGATAGTTCTTGCGGCCCAGTGCGATGGGGCGGATCGAGCGTTCACAGATGTTGTTGTCGAGTTCCAGCCGTCCGTCGCCGAGACAGGCACGCGCCTTTGGCATGCGGTTCAGCGCATAGCGAATGGCCCCTGCCAGTTTGGTCTTGCCCGAGAGCTTGGGAAGCCGGGCCTGTAACCATGCTTCCAACTCATCGAAGACGGCTTTGCCTTCTCTTGCCGAATGGCGACCCGCTCTTCGGGGGATTTGCCTCTGGCTTCCTCTTCGACAGCGTAAAGTACGGCGATCTGCTTGATTGTGCCTTTGGCGATGGCCGACCCGGTGCGCTCAAACTCTTCCACAAACTTGCGGCGCACATGCACCATGCAGGCCTGTTCGTCGGCCTTGCCCTCCCCAAAGAGGCCATTGAAGCCCGCAAAGCCATCGGCATGCACGGTCCCGGTATAGCCGGAAAGATGATTGACCGGGTGTGCACCCTTGCGGTCTGTACTGAACTGATACCAGGCACAGGGTGGGGCCTCGCCGCACCACGGGCGCTCGTCGCGCACGTAACTCCACAGCCGCGCGGTTTTAGGGTCTGTTGACAATCACCGGGCAGCAACGAGCATTGCGCAGAGGTGCCAGTTGGCTGCGTAGCTGGTATCTGTTTTGTCGTATCGCGTTGCTATCCCCCTGAATTCCTTGATCTTTGAAAAGTAGTTTTCAATCAGGTGACGCCACTTGTACATGTGAGTATCGTAGTCTCGTTGCACTTTCCGGTTCGATTTGGGTGGAATAACCGCAGTTGCGCCGCGCTCATCAAGGTCTTGCAGGAGCCAATCGGCGTCGAAGGCCTTGTCGGCCAGCAACGCTGCGAAGGAGACATCGTGGATCAGGGGGGCAACCCCCTTCATGTCGTGCGCTTGCCCCGGCAGAAGCAGAAAGCGGAACAAGTTGCCGAGCGCATCGACCAGGGCAACGATTTTGGTCGTCAGCCCGCCGCGAGAGCGTCCAATGGCTTGATTCCGTGTCCCCCTTTTGCGCCCGAAGCCTTCTGATGGGCCTGGACAATCGTTCCGTCGATGAGAGCATATTCAAGGTCTGGCTCGTCGCTTATGGCGTTGAAAAGTCTCTCGAACACACCGGCCTTTGCCCATCGACGAAATCGTTTGAAAACCGAATTCCAGTTGCCGAAATCCTGGGGCAGGTCACGCCAGGGAGACCCTGTTCGCACACGCCAAAGTACGGCCTCCATGAACCGACGGTTATCCCGACCGGTTGCTCCCGGGTCCCCGGCTTTACCGGGTAACAGGGGCGCAATCTTTTCCCAAAGTTCATCTGAAATCACCAAACGATCTTCGTCCATCCAAACCTCCATTCTTCGTCCATCCAAACCTCCATTTTCGAAGCTTGAATAACAGTTCAGGCCAAATCGCAACCCCAAATGTCAACAGGCCCTAGTCTTCTTTATCATGGTGCGGGTTTGTAGGGTCTGTTGACAATCACCGGGCAGCAACGAGCATTGCGCAGAGGTGCCAGTTGGCTGCGTAGCTGGTATCTGTTTTGTCGTATCGCGTTGCTATCCCCCTGAATTCCTTGATCTTTGAAAAGTAGTTTTCAATCAGGTGACGCCACTTGTACATGTGAGTATCGTAGTCTCGTTGCACTTTCCGGTTCGATTTGGGTGGAATAACCGCAGTTGCGCCGCGCTCATCAAGGTCTTGCAGGAGCCAATCGGCGTCGAAGGCCTTGTCGGCCAGCAACGCTGCGAAGGAGACATCGTGGATCAGGGGGGCAACCCCCTTCATGTCGTGCGCTTGCCCCGGCAGAAGCAGAAAGCGGAACAAGTTGCCGAGCGCATCGACCAGGGCAACGATTTTGGTCGTCAGCCCGCCGCGAGAGCGTCCAATGGCTTGATTCCGTGTCCCCCTTTTGCGCCCGAAGCCTTCTGATGGGCCTGGACAATCGTTCCGTCGATGAGAGCATATTCAAGGTCTGGCTCGTCGCTTATGGCGTTGAAAAGTCTCTCGAACACACCGGCCTTTGCCCATCGACGAAATCGTTTGAAAACCGAATTCCAGTTGCCGAAATCCTGGGGCAGGTCACGCCAGGGAGACCCTGTTCGCACACGCCAAAGTACGGCCTCCATGAACCGACGGTTATCCCGACCGGTTGCTCCCGGGTCCCCGGCTTTACCGGGTAACAGGGGCGCAATCTTCGCCCAGAGTTCATCTGAAATCACCAAACGATCTTCGTTCATCCAAACCTCCATTTTCGAAGCTTGAATAACAGTTCAGGCCAAATCGCAACCCCGAATGTCAACAGGCCCTAGTTTGACCGGTGTGTCATCGGCAAAAAGTGCAGGCCCTGCCCCGACCAGCTTGCCGATATGATCGGCCAATGGTTCCAGCAAAGCCGTGCTGCGGCCCACCCGGTCGGTCAATGTGGTGCGGTGCAGATCAACCTTCTCGCGGGCGAAGATTTCTGATTGCCGGTCAAGTGGCAGGTGATCGCAGTATTTGCCAATCAGGACGTGGGCCAGCAGACCCGGACCGGGGCGGCCACGCTCAACAGGACGCGACGGCAATGGGGCCTGGGCAAAGGTTTCACAACAGGTGCAGGCCATGCGGGGGCGGAGGATCCGGCGTACCACAAAGCGGCCCGGGACATATTCCAGTTCCTCGGTAACGTCCTCACCGATCTGGCGCAGGCTCCCACCGCAGTCAGTGCAGTCCTCACCCGGCGACAGCACCTCATCCTGCCGATCCAGATGATCTGGCAAGGAGTTGCGGCTGTGCTTGCGCCTGGCAGGTTTGTCCGTCTCATCGACATCAGTGCCGTTGGAGCCAGCTTCGTTCTTCTGCTCGTTTGCTGCCGCCTCGGTCTCTTCGTCTTCCTGAAGATCAAAAGCCAGTTGATCCATGCTCTCTGATCTGGAGCCAGACCGTGCCTTGCGGTGGCCATGCAGTTCAGCCTTCAGCTTCTCGTCTTGATACGTCAGCGACTGAACCTCGGCCATCAAAAGCTCGCTGACAGCCCGCAGTTCGGCGGGGTCTTCAGGCAGGGATTCAAGGGCTTTCAACATGTATAATCCATACCAAACTGCCCCATGGGATGGAACGACAAACCGCGCTAAACCTGATGTTTTTTGGGCTTTCTCTATCCCGCCTGCAAAGAACGCCAGGTCTTTTGCGGGATGCGCCAGTCAATCCCTTCCAGCAGCATCGACAGCTGTGAGGGACTCAGGCTGACCTTGCCCTCCCTGGCCGCAGGCCAGACAAACCGCCCCCGTTCCAGTCGTCTGGAGAACAGGCAAGCGCCCTGCTGGCTGTCCCACCATATGATCTTGAGCAGATCACCGCGCCTGCCGCGAAACACGAACATGTGCCCCGAATACGGGTCTTCAGCCAGAACCTGCTCGGCCTGAGCCGCCAGTGTGTTGAACCCGCACCCATATCCCTCACCCCAGCGGCCAGCCACACCCGCGTCTTGCCCGGCACCGGGATCATGTCATCAGCCCCTCAACCAGAGCCGGCACCGCCGACAATCCCGTCGCTCCTTCAACCAGGATACGCCGACCATCAGACAGGGTGATGTCTGCACGGTGAGCCGAAAGAGGAACGTCCATACAGGGCGCTGTGATCGGCACGTGGGGGGCGGTTGGCCCTGCAATCTCTACAGGCAGAAATGTGGTCACTTCCCCGGCGAAATCATCACCGTCAGTACATGCCGGCGCGAAACGGGGATCACGCAACCATTTGTGGATCAGATTGGCGTTCATCGCGTAACGTCGTGCAACCTGCGCTGCCGAAACCCCAGGTGCGCGCGTTTGTCCGCAGATCGAAACCTTCTCATCGTCTGACCGGAACCGCTTCTTCTGACCCTTCTTACCAGCCATATCCGCCCTCAAGATGTCCACTATCAATGGTGGACACTATCAGCGCACGCTATAACGCGTCAGAGCACCAACACCGGACGCTTACGACAGCAACAACTTCAGCGGACATTGAGACGATGGCGCGGAGGGGCCGGGAAGATTGTGCGGCGCAATCACGGCGACGTTACCCAAATTCAAACGCCCGTCAGTACACCCGCGCCTTGGGGGCGATGTATTCGATCTCGTTCGACATGGTGTAGGCATGGACGGGCCGGTCGCTCAGTGATACCGCACCCTTATCGGCATCGAACCAGGACAGGGTGTGAACCATCCAGTTGTTATCGTCCCGGTCGGGATAGTCTTCGCGGGCATGAGCGCCGCGGCTTTCGGTCCGGTTGTTGGCGCCGTACATGGTGACCATGGCCTGACTGATCAGATTTTCGTACTCCAGCGCTTCCATGAGATCGGAATTCCAGATCATCGACCGATCGGTGACCGAAACATCCGAGGAGCCGCCGCAGATATCGTCCATCAGCTTCACGCCCTCTTCCAGGATTTCCCCGGTGCGGAAGACGGCGCAGTTTGATTGCATGACCTTCTGCATGCTGAGCCGCAGTTCGGCGACCCGGGTGCCGCCCTCGGCATGGCGCAGACGGTCCAGCCGGCTGATCGCCATCTGGCCGGCATCGCCGGGCAGTTCGGGCTGTTTCTCAGTGGGGTCGATTATGTCGCCGCATTTCAAACCGGCCGCACGCCCGAACACTACCAGGTCGATCAGCGAGTTCGATCCGAGCCGGTTGGCACCATGGACCGAGACCGAGGCCGCCTCTCCCACCGCCATCAGACCGGGAATAACATCATCCTCGCCGCCCGATCCCTTGGTCAGAACCTCGCCCCAATAGTTCGTGGCGATGCCGCCCATATTGTAATGCACCGTCGGCAGGACCGGGATCGGTTCGCGCGTCACATCGACGCCGGAAAAGATCTTGGCGCTCTCGGAAATGCCGGGCAGGCGCTCTTCCAGAACCGCCGGATCGAGATGATCGAGATGCAGGTGGATGTGGTCATTGTCCTTGCCGACCCCGCGGCCGTCGCGAATTTCCATCGCCATGGACCGGGACACAACATCACGCGAGGCCAGATCCTTGGCCGACGGGGCATAGCGTTCCATGAAACGCTCGCCTTCCGAATTAACCAGATAGCCGCCCTCGCCGCGCGCACCCTCGGTAATCAGGCAGCCGGCACCGTAGATGCCGGTGGGGTGGAATTGCACGAATTCCATGTCCTGCAGCGGAAGGCCGGCGCGCAACACCATGGCGTTGCCGTCGCCAGTGCAGGTGTGGGCCGAGGTGCAGGAGAAATAGGCCCGGCCATAACCACCAGTCGCCAGGATGACCATCTTGGCGCGGAACCTGTGCAACGTGCCATCGTCCAGGTTCCAGGCCATCACGCCCCGGCAACGCCCCTCTTCCATGATCAGGTCGATGGCGAAATATTCGACGAAGAACTGGGCATTGTGGCGCACCGCTGCGCCATAGAGCGTGTGCAGGATGGCGTGTCCGGTGCGGTCGGCGGCGGCGCAGGTGCGCTGGACTGGCGGCCCCTCGCCCATGTTCTGCATATGGCCGCCGAACGGGCGCTGGTAGATCTTGCCTTCGTCCGTGCGGCTGAACGGTACGCCGTAATGGTCCAGTTCATAGACGGCGGCCGGCGCCTCGCGGCACAGATATTCGATCGCGTCCTGATCACCCAGCCAGTCGGCGCCCTTGACGGTGTCGTACATGTGCCAGCGCCAGTTGTCCGGCCCCATATTGGCGAGCGATGCGGCAATGCCGCCCTGGGCCGCGACCGTATGCGACCGGGTCGGAAATATCTTGGTGACACAGGCCGTACGCAGGCCCGCCTCGACACAGCCGACCGTGGCACGCAGCCCGGCGCCGCCGGCGCCGACCACGACGACATCGAAGGTGTGCTCGACAACTTCATAAGACCCGTTTTCATAAGACCCGTTGCCCGAATTTCCGCTTGCCATGTTCATGCTAACTGCCCAGAGCCACCTTGATAATTGAAAACACACTCGCCAAGCCCAGACCGATGCAGGCGAAATTCACCGCCAGCAATGTGGCCATCTTGACCAGTTCATGATGAACATAGTCCTCGACCACCACCTGCAAACCCAGGCGGGCATGAAAAAACGCCGTGATCACGAACAACAGCATCATGATCGCGTGATAGGGCTCGGCCAGCCAGGCCCGCATCGACGCGTATTCGAGACTGTCGAGCCGGATCACCGCCACCACGAACCACAGCACCAGCACCGACAGGGCAACCGCCGAAGCGCGTTGCTTGATGAAATGCCCGGTCCCATCCACCGCCGAACCGAAGCCGCGGACCTTGTTGAGGGGGGTTCGAAAATCGCTCATCTCTGTTCTCCCCGACCTCAGGCCACGATCCAGATCAGCAAGGTCAGAATCATCGACCCGCCGATCACCGCCATCGCACTGCGATCCATTGTTTCAATATCGAACCCGATGCCGGTGTCCCAGACCAGATGCCGGATGCCGTTCAGGGCGTGATAGCAAATCGACCAGGTCCAACCAAACAGCATCAGCATACCCGGCCGGCTGCCGATAAAGCCGTGGAACCCGGCATAGGCATCCGATCCCGACGCCAGCGCAACCAGTCCCCAGCTCAGCAGTAACAGACCGACGGCATTGGCCACGCCGGTCATCCGGTTGACGATGGACGGCACCCAGGAAAGTTGGGGCCGGTATATCAGGACGTGGGGGGAAAGAGGTCGTTTGGAACCGGCGTCTGCCATCTTAAATCTTGATCCCTGTCTGTTGAAACACTGGGTGGAACACTAGGGCGCTGGGCAGTGTGTACTCCGCCACAAACCAGTGTCAATGCACCCACCGGCTAGTGCGGCATCAAAACCCACAGGTCCAGATCCAGCAGGACATCCGGCAAATAACGACCGTCATCATCCTTCAGCGGAAAACCCGCCGGGTCGGCGTCCTTGATCGCGACCAGGCGCAACCGCAGCGCACCGAGGCCGTCATGGCTGGTTTCGGCCTTGTCCAGCACTTCCGACCATGCATAGACGGTGTCCCCGGCGAACAATGGATTGGTGTGCGACCCAGCATTGATCGCGGAAATGGCGAAAGCATTGCCCAGCCCATTAAACGACAGGGCCCGAGCCAGGCTGATGACATGGCCGCCATAGACCAGGCGCTTGCCGAACCGGGTCTGGCCGGCCTGATGCTGGTTGAAGTGGACCTTGGCGGTGTTTTGATAGAGCCGCGCGGCCAGCATGTGCTCGGCTTCCTCGACCGTCATGCCGTCCACATGGTTGATCTTCTCGCCAATTGCATAGTCGCCCCAGCGGTGCGGCGAGCCGGCCAGAATGTCGTCATAGTCGGACAGGTCCAAGTCGGGAATGACCAGTTCCGACGGATCAACCACCGCTGGCAGATCCGGAATTGTCGGCTCGGGCGCCGGACTATCTTCGCTGCGTTTGCGCACCATGACCCAGCGGACATAGTCGATGACCACCTCGCCGACCTGATTTGTGCCGGCGGAGCGTACATAGATCACGCCGGTCTTGCCGTTGGAATTTTCCTTCAGGCCGATTACATGGGAAGTGGCCGACAAGGTATCGCCGGGAAATACCGGCCGGACAAACCGGCAATCGGCATAGCCCAGATTGGCCACCGCATTCAGGGAAATATCAGGAACTGTCTTGCCGAACACAACATGAAAGGCCAGCAGATCGTCGATCGGCGCGGCGGGATAGCCTAGGCCTTGTGCGAATGCGTCGGAAGAGTGTACCGCGAAGCGAAACCCGTAGAGCGCGATATAAAGCGCATGATCGCCCTCGGTCACTGTGCGCGGGGTGGCATGGGTCAGCACTTGGCCGATCGAGAAATCCTCGAAAAAATTTCCACCACTGTTTTTGGTCATTCCGGAGCATCCATGTGATGCTACAATGCACAATTGCCAGCAGGGCTATAGCCGAGCCGGCGCGGCAGCGGCAAGAGAATTCCCGGTCAGATCGTCGGCGTATCAGGGCTATTTAGCATAGATCGAAAAGCAATTGCTTGCTGCATGATTATCTGAATCCATGGCCGGTGCAGGCTAATTTGGAGGTGGCTGTCATGGCTTCAGTTCGATTGGTTTTACGTCAGGTTCCTGACCCGCGGGGAAGAAAGGGCGTCACCCCCTTTGGAGGCCTTGCCCGGCCTGATCTTGCCATCAATGCTCCGTGGCCGGCCGCCGGGGGATGGCCGCCGTCCATCGTCTGGAGCGCAGCTTGCCTCACAGACAGTTGACACGGCTCAGGTTTTGCCCAACCGTAGGCGCCTTGCCATGTCACCTTGACTGAAACCCTGCGGGTTCTGGGAACCGGGTGCGATGGCACAGGCGTTCAGCCGGTTCGCAGTGCCGCTGTCGGTTGTCGAAGAGGATGTTTCAGACCCGCGCCAGATCGCCATCGCCGGCAAAATCCTGCGCGCGCCGCCGTCATACGCGTGAGGCCGAGACCGCCCGAGATTGAGCAAAAGCGGCTCGACAGGTCTGATCGCCGCGCTGAAAAACATCGCCGCGGGACGTCAATGACGCATTCTCGCGGCTTGATCCGACCACATTCAGGCCCGACGGGAACAAGGCACATCCCAAGCCGTATGAAGGGGATGTCCCGATTGATGCTGAACTTTTTGTTTGGAGGGTGGCGTTGCTTCGCCTGAGCCGTAGGCTCGGGGCGTTCAAACCGAAAGGAAGCAACACCATGAAGACGACGACAACATCTGCAGCGGCTCTGCCCAGCCAAAGCGCTCTGACTTCGGCCGTAGCCGGGGCTTGGGAGACGGTCGGCCAAAGCTTCGATCAGTTCTGCCTGCTGGCCGGGTTTTCGGCGCTGGGCGAGATGATGGCGGCCGATGTGACGGTGCTGGCTGGGGAAGCGCATGCCGGCGACACGGACAGGCCCGGATACCGATGGGGCCGGACCTGTGGTCGTCTCGGCTTTCACGGCGGCAAGGTGGAGCTGGAGCGCCCGCGGGTGCGCTCGAAGGTCACTTGGGAAGGAATTTGCCCTGCCCGGTTGGCGGGAGGCGGCTGCCAAAGCCGGATGGTTGGAAGAATGGGCGCTGAGTCTGATGCTGATGAACGTGGCCACGCGCAAGTTCGGGCGGGCCGTGCGCCTGGCGAGGCCGGTGTGCCGTCCGAGGCCGGCTCTGGTCTTTCCAAATGGCTCAGTGTACGAATTGTATGCATGGGCGTGCGATGGCGGTTGCGAGGCAAGCCCGGGGTGAGGCGTTCTCCAGTTCAAGCCGCTGGAACCATCGCAGGTAGTTGTCGAGATATCTGGTCGCGACGCCTCGGTAGCGCCGCAAGAAATCCTTCAACCGGCTGTGTCGGTTGTTGACCGTCTGAATGTGAAAGGCACCTCGCACCCGTTCACTTCGTGACAGGTTCAATGCTTCGTGATGCGCACCGATTGCCGCCGCGCATCGCGGATAAGCGCGGTGTCCATCGGTCACCAAAACGATATCCTCGTCCACAACCGGCGCGATCACCTCTCGCAAGGGATCTGCGTTGACCGCGGGCAGAACCGCACTGACTGTCGCGCCGCTGCGATCAGCGACAACCAGTACCGGAACCTGTTCATCTGACAGGCCCCGCTTGCTGGTCTTGCCTCCCCTGCGTCGCGCCTTGCGCTCAAGGTTTCGTGCACCTTTCCGGCTTTCCAGCACATAGGTTTCATCGGCTTCCACAATGCCCGTGAGCTTGCGTGCCTTCAGGTCTTTTGCGGCAAGAAATCGGTGCCGCCAACGGAAGGCGGTGTTAACGGCAAGTCCGCAACGTTCTGCTGAAGCGCGAACCGTCAGCCCATCAGCAAGACAGGCTCCGAAGGAAAGCCACTTGTCCTTGCGGTGCAGACCCGACAAGGGGGTGCCGGTCGCGGCATTGAATGTCTTCCTGCATTCTTTGCACTGGTACCGTCGCAGACCCCTTGCCTTGCCACGCGATATGGCGCCTGGCGTGCCACAATGCGGGCACTGGCGATCTCCACCCACGGCCGCTTCAATGGCAGCCAGCGACGCTGACGTCTCCGTGTCCCCCAGGAACACGGCTTCGGTTTGCTGCCGCTGCGCCGGGCTGAGGTGGTCTATCCCCGATAACCATTCCTGAAACTGCTTGTGATCCATGTCAATCCATCCTTCTGATTTCACAAAAAACATAACATGGACGCACACGGCTTGTAAACTGAGCCAATACCTTCAAAATACGTGAAGGCGATTCCGCCATTGGGAGATCGTTTGGCTGCCCTTTGCCGTTCTGGACTGGGCAGAGTTTTCATTACTACGAGCCAAAAAATTTGGTGTATTTGAGCAATGCGAAAGCTGGGTGTTCAACCATAAAAAGCTCCTTCTTGTTGGCGATTCACAAACACTTGGGTATGGAGTCACCGGGAAAACCTACTAATATTCACAGGAAACATCCATTTTGGGAGTTGAATATTGGAAATTGCATTGATGACAAATCGAATTTTTTTCTCTTGTCCGGAATCCATACACACGAATTCTCTCTGCATATCTCGACAAAATTGCGAGGAGAACTATTATTGGGTACCGTTTCTGCTTTAAGAACGACAGACATCCGGAAAGTAGGATTTCCTTTGTGGAGTTTTTGCGGGTGCTTGAAAAATCCACGTCATTCAAGATTGAGGACCAGCATTTCAGGCCGCAGGTTGAAAACATCTATGCCGGCAGTGTCGGTCCGATACGGGTGCATTATCTGGAAAATTTCTCCGACCATTTGGGTGCGCTGACTGACTATCTCGACTGGCATATGGAATTTCCCAGCCGAAGAGGACATTCGACGGACGCCCATTCGAAACTTCCTAACTTTGTGAATGGTGAGGCCGAAGAGATTATCCAGCGGCTGTACCACGATGACTTCAAGATCTTTGGTTACAGTCGCGATCCTGCCGACACCATGGAGGCGCCAGACAAATGGATCACATTGCCGCAGGTCGATGTCGCGCGTCAGAAGACGATTAGATTATTCTCGCTGGCTAGGATTCCAAAATCGCAACAACAGATGCTGGATCTGGCCGCCAAGGAACCACAATCATTTCTGGATCGGTTGTGTGTGGCTAAGCATGTTCTGGACCGCCGGGACCCGAAATCCCGGGAACTGGAGCGAACCTTCGATCATCAGATTACCACCGGAAATGCTTCCGAACAACTGGCCATCCACGACTGTAGGGCCCATTTTGCCAAGCGGGACCGGGACTTTGCGCGGGAGCGCGCATCTCTGGAAGAGTGCATGAAACTCACCGAAGAGGTTATCGGATTTCGCTTCAGGATGATCTCGTGCCTCATCAACTTGAAAGATGTCGAGGCGGCCTCGGCGGAACTTGGCAAATTCAGATTGACCACCTGGAACGAGAAAATGGTAGCGGTGAGCCAGGAAAAACTGGATAATCTGATCGCGGAAAGCGCGGAAAGCCGAACCGGTTTCGCGCCGCCCTTACAATGTCAGCAGCACGTTGGCGGCAACCGCCACGCGGAAGAGTATTTCGGCAATGGCCTTGCCAAACTGCAGATTCTTCACATTCGGTTCTGGCAATACCATGATTTCATCGCCCGGCTGGGGTTTCGGCGACTTGAAGCCACCAAGCGACACCGTTTCGATTTCGCCATTGGCATGGCGCAGCAACACCTTTGTAGTGTCGGCCGCATCAGAAAAGCCGCCGGCCTTCTGGACATAATCCTTGACTTGTTGCCTGACTGCCAGGTGGTGGCGGTGAGGAAGCGTACTTCGCCGGCAATGGTGACCAGGCTGTTCCTGACAGGCAGAAACAGCACATTGACCTTGCCCGCTGATCCCGGACCAGGGGTTGAAGCAACCTCTGGAATGGGAGACCAATATGACGAAGCAGACGAGACGGCGGTCTTCCCCGGAGAGTGCGAAGAGCCCTTCACTATGCCCGGGCACGTCTTCACGACCGCGTGGCGAGAGGTTCTGTTGCCTGAGAGAGGCCGTCCATCCAAGCCGTTCGAGGATCGGCCATATCAGGTCATCCTCTGTTTGACTCTCATTGGAGGTATGTGAAATTGGGAAGTGATCGAAAATCGCACGAATGGTCTCGCCGAACCGGTCAAGATCGGCATCGCCAAGCGCACACCATTCCGGCAGGCCCAGAATGGATTCCGTCAGAAAACCTGATGTGAAAAGGCTGCCCTGACTGGCTGGCTCGATGCTCACTGGCGATCTCGTATTTTTTATCGAGCCTGGCAGCCACTCTTGGGGAATGTCCCGGGTTCTGTTGAAACCTTGATTCGGGGCGGCGTTGCTTCCCCGAGCCGCAGGCTCGGGGCATTGAAATCGAAAAAAGCAACACCATGGAGACGACTACCACATCCCTCCGGCTTTGGCGACCGCCGCGAACGCGCATTCGCTTGTGGAACTGACGGAGGGCTTCGGGCAATTCTGTCTGATGGCAGGTATCGAAAGCCTGACCCGATTGATGAATGGGCACCTCTAAAAATGCTCGGACTTGCGAAGGTTCATATTTTGTCCCAGCCTATGGCTGAGGGTTGAGGGGAAAGTCGGCGGGTCAGATTTGATTCCTGGGTCTGCTCTGCCTTGTGATTTATCTCCTGTTTTCTTTCTTGTGGTTTGGGCAGACTCATCCCCTGAAGGTGGTCAACCCGGTGCTGCATCCAGGGGATCCAGTTGCACGGCGCGAGCGCATGTTGCAGGCAAGGTTCCGGAGATCGATCCGTGCCTTTGCCCGGACCAGACCGATGGATCGGATCAGCGGTCCGCCCATGTCGTTGTTCTGGGCGCCAAAGGCGTGCTCGACCCGGACGCGCACCCTGGAGCGGGTCTTGTTGCCCTTCTTCTCTCGGTCGCTCGGCGGCTTGTTGCGCTTTCCGGCTCCTCAGCCCCTTGTCCTTCAGCTTCTCCTCGATCTCGGCCGAGCGACAGGTGCTGTCGGCCCGGACATCCGAGGCGGTGTTGTCATCATCGAGGATCTGATCCGGCACCTGACTGTCGTGCACCGCGGCATCGCTCACGTCATGGTCACGCACCAGCTTGTGACGGCGGTCGACGTTGATGTGGTTCTTGTCGCCGTAATGGCTTTGGCCGTTTTTCCGGTCCAGCGGGCATCGCAATCTTTCCGGCGCAGCTTGGCCGGCTTTTCCTTCCACGCCTCTGGCGTGTCACCGGCCTTGATGGTCGCGTTCTCCTCGCGCTTGTTGCGCTGCCCGGGCACCGGGACGATCGACGCATCAATGATCTGTCCGCCCATTGCCAAAGAGCCCCGGCCCTTCAAATGATCGTCAAAAGCTGAAAAAAGCGGTTTTACTTCGCCCGCCCGGGCCAGCTGCTCGCGATAAGGCCGGATCGTCCTGGCATCGGGCACCGGATCCTCAAGGCCCAGGCCCGGGAACCGCATGAAGGAAAGACGATCGCGAACCTGATACTCGACCTGCTCGTCGGAAAGAGTGTAAAGCTCGCAGAGAATGATCGCCTTGAGCATGACCACCGCGTCCCACGGCTTGCGACCCGCCGCCGACTTGCGCTTTTCACCCGGTTTGCGCCAAACCGCCTCCAAACGCAACCGAAACTCCTCGAATGGAACAACCGCCGCAATCCGAACCAGGGGGTCCTTCCTGGCATCAAGCGAAGCGTAACGGTTGCTGACATCGAAAAAGCCCATCTGACCCATCGCCGATTCCTTACAAAATTGAAGCTTCCATCGATTATATTTCGAGAGAATCAAACATCATCCATAAACTCAAAATCAGGCCGATTTTTCGAGATGCCCTATTGTTGATGTGCTCGTCCCCGAAGCTGAAGCCCATCACGAACAGAACACTCTGATCTTGAACGATTTGCCGTTGAAACTCGCGGAACATGTCCGAGTAAGGCGACCCAAAGCTTGCCGTCTGCTTGGATGGCGTCGGATGATCATGACGCGATCCTTCGTGGGGTCGAGCTGATCAGCCGCCTCTCTGATTGGGAAGAACCCGGATTCTTCCTCGATCCAATTGACGGAGCCGTGGAGCTTGCAAAAGTGCGCATATCCGTCAACCGCCGCCCATCTCTTCGAGGCGCTGTCGAGCTGCTCCGCCAAAGCCCGCCGATAAGTGGCGGGGTTGAATCGGCGTTCGACCGTGCCTGAAAATCCATTTGAATAGGGTATACCTGATCGATCCATCGCCCGTTCGTTGAAGAGGTCATAGTTTGTGGTGAACACCCAAGGCGGTGCTAGCCCGCGAGACCGGGTGGCGAGCGATTGATAGAAGCGGCGGTAGAGGGACACAACGCTGTCGTCGCCCCGAGTGAACCGCCCCTCGGTGCATTTCCCAAGGATGAATTTCTTGACCCCTGCGATAACCTTCTCAACAGTGGGCAATGCATCATGCAAATCGGCTTTGCCGCTGGTTTTGCAGAATTGATGGGCCGTCATCAGGACTTCCATCATGCGCTCTAAGAGCCTGAACGAAAATGAGTTGAGTGATATCAGTGGGTTGTGATTCTGTTTGTTTGAACAAGAAACAAGAAAACGGAGGTCACGATGCCCTGGACTGAAACCACTCGCTGCCAGTATGAGCGGAATAACGAGCGTTACTCAAGCGATGTAACCGATGCAGAATGGGCGGTCATTTTTCCGCTTTTGCCCGGCCCCAACAAATTGGGGCGCCCTCGGGAAGTTGAGTTGCGCGAAGTTTGGGATGGGATTGGCTACATCGCTGCCGCCGGGTGCGCGTGGTCTCTTTTGCCAAAGGACTTTCCGCCAGTTTCAACGGTTCGATACTATTTCTACAACTGGCGTGATAGCGGGTTACTGGCGGAGATCAACCACGCTCTGGTCGCTTTGGCGCGTGAACGGGAGGCTCGGGATCATCAACCCACAGCAGGCGTTATTGACAGTCAAAGCGTGAAAACCACTGAAAACGGCGGCATTTCTGGCTACGACGCAGGAAAGAAGATCAAAGGCCGCAAGCGCCACATCATGACAGACACCTGTGGCCATCTGTTGGCATCATGCGTTCACGCTGCCAACATTCAGGATCGCGACGGGGCAGTGGGCGTCTTTCAAAAGCTCAAGCGGGATGCCCCAAAACTGCGCCACGTTTTTGCCGACTGCGGTTATCGGGGGCCAAAACTTCGTTCAGCCCTGATAACCATTGGCCGCTGGACTATCCAGATTGTGAAGCGTTCCGACACCGCCGAAGGTTTTGAGGTCCTGCCCCGCAGATGGGTCGTCGAACGCACCTTCGCCTGGCTGGGACGTTGCCGCCGATTGGCAAAGGATTGGGAGAAAACCATCGAAAGTGCAGAGGCTTGGGTTCTCATCGCCCATATCAGACGCATGACACGCTGTCTCGCAAGGGCTTGAAAAACATCAGATCATTTTGAATCAGGCTCTAAGTCCCAATGAAAATCTTGATGTGTGAGGTCGATCCCCAGCTTGTCTTGTAGTGCAGCATTCTGGTCAGTCGTGACATGGCTGCTGGCTGGCCAGGCACAGTCTGAAGCGTGGCCTGAAACTCCTGCGCCAAAGGCCCCATCGTCGGGATACCAAGCTCATTCTCGCCTTGTTTGAAAGAAGAACAACCTGACCCGATCAGGAAGGACAGATTCTTTGAGCCGAACACCTCGGCCAGGTGACGGCGGATAATTTCAGCACGCTCCTCAAAACTCTCATCATTTGGCTTGGCAAACTCATCGCGACTACCTTTCAGAAATTTGATGCTAGTCATTGTGATCCCGCTTCATGAGTTGTGCAGCCTCTGGATCGTAGGCATAGCCGGAAATCGTCCCATCCTTGATCCTCGCAACGGCCTCCCTGATCACGAACAATGGCACAAGAAACCATTCGCGGGGGACAACCGGCCGCCCGAAGCGATCCATGATCTCGATCTCAAGCCGCGCGGGCTCGAAGATGCGATGGATCAGGTTTTCCAGCCTGGTCCGGTTGATGTTGTAGAGCTCATAGGTCGCAACGATCTCGACATTGGCCATCAAGAATGTCGGCTGAAGATGCGCCCCCGCGATGCGCTTCTCCACGCTCATGTTGGTCACGCCGATCTTGTGCACCAGTTCCCGGTTCTCGGCGACAAGCGGATGATCGGCCTTGCTCCGCAGCACGTAGATCGTGCCGCTTGCCTCGTCTGCGTCGATGGTCTGGTCTGAAAACAGGGGACCGGCCGTCGGCTCGGTGATCCGTCGCCCTGCCTCGTCCTTGTTCAGGGCACGCTGAAGCGAACGCATGAGCATGTTGCTCTCGGTTCCATTGTCGAAAATCACGCGTAAACGGGCATCCGTGTGTCCCTTTTCATTTGGGAATTTCTCCCCCATTTCGGCAACACAGGCTTTCTGCCCACCAACAATAAAAAATCTGCCAGGTTCGATCTCAGCCTTCCGTTCAAAGACGCGGGTCTCCCGAAGCCCTGTGTCGAGTTCGTTTTGCACCTGCTCGAAGAGTGGCTTGAAGGTATCGAAGTCCGCGCAGCGTTCGCGGTTCGCGATCTCCTCGGCAGCGCGTTTCTCGGCCGCCGAACGCACGTGCTTCAACTCCGTGATCGGGGGGACCTCGACCTCGATCCCCAGTTCCGCGAGAAGGGCATCATCGTCGAACTCTTCCGCGTCGGCCAATGGCGCTTTGGCCGCGCCAGTCAAAAGCCCCCGATCATCCAGGGGCTCGACAAGCTCGCGGCATTCCTGAAGCCCGCGGATGCGATCCAGTCGAACGGCATAAAGGCGTTCGAAAATATCACGTTCTTCGCCGTGTTGCGGCGCGCACCCGTGTTCCTCGACAAAGCGCTGAATCTCTTCGAAACCGGCAATGATGCGTTCTTCGCGCGGCGTACGGCTGACGGCTTCCCTGGTCTCGACCTCGATGCCAAGCTCGGCCAGAAGCGCGTCATCTTCCCGAATGAATTCCCTAGCCATTGGCGGCCTCCTGCTTCATCCGCACAAGGAAAGCGACGCCTTCGGCCATCTTCCTTTCCCAGGGATCGGGCGATGTGATCGACGGCGGCCGTCCGTGCTCCCGCTTGAACATCACGGCACGCCGCACCAGCTCTCGCGCCTCTTCTGGTGTGAGTTGCACCTTCTTCGCGGAAATCACCGCCGCGACCTGTTTCAGGCTTTCCTCGTTCATCGTCCTGGCCAGGATCGCATAGGCTTCACCGAAAGGATTGATCCGGTCGATCAGGTCGATGTCGAGTTCGCGCACGTCCATTGCAAACTTCCGCACACCGTCGATCAGCGCCGTGTTGCCGCTCACCTGAGCATCATCGGACTCAGAAAGCGCGGCCTCCTTGGCCTTCTGGGTCAGGTTCAAGGCGGCAACCGCATGCTGGCGCACCGCTTCCTGATCCTCGGCATCAAGCTCGGGGAACTTCTCCTCGACGATCTTTCCCATGCGTACCTGGGTCAACTCTTCGGGCACAAGCTCTTCATCGAACAGCCCGCGCTCGATCGCCGTCTTGTCCTGAACGAAAGCCGTGATCACCTCGTTCAAGTCTTCCTGGCAAATGCGCTCGGCCTCCTTGCTCTTCGGTTCAGCCAGATTCTTGATCTCGATCTGGAATTGTCCGCTTGCCTCGTTGAAACCGACGTTCTCTTTCTCGGCATCATAACCGCCTTCGCCATAGTCAAAACCTTCGACCGGCCCGTTCTTCGGACTCTTCAGCGTGAAGTTGAAGCGCGGCGCAAGCACCTGCTCCATGAGCAAGCTGGCGGCGATCGCCTTCAGCGTATCGTTCACCGCTTCGGCGACGGCTGCTTCGGCTGCGTCAGGCTCGGCGATCAGATTGGTGAAACGGGCGCGGAACTTGCCTTCGGCATCGCGGGTCGCACGGCCAATGATCTGCACGATCTCTGTCAGACTCGCCCGATAGCCGATCGTCAGCGCATGTTCACACCAAACCCAGTCAAAGCCCTCCTTGGCCATGCCCAGGGCGATGATGATGTCCACATGGTCGCGGTTGTCCTTGTGGGCGGGATCTTTCAGCGCGCTTGATACCTTGTCCCGCTTCGCCGGCTCATCGTCCACCAGATCGGCAATCTTCAAAATGCGCCCCGCGGGCGTCTTCACACGCTGGAAACCGGTGATCGGGTCTGTGCCCTGCCAGTCCCCCAAGGAATCAATGATGTGTTCGACTTCCCTGTGCTTGTCCTTCGTGCTTTCGCGGGAATTCACGTTCGGGATATGCAGGATCGTCTTCTCGTTGGGATCGAGCACCTTCAGGATGTCGTCGGCATAGGAGCCAGAGTAAAAGAAATAGCCGATATCGAGCGTTTTCAGGTATTTGTAGCCGTTCAACTGCTCATAATAGGTGTAGGTGATCGTGTCGAACCTGGCCTCGTTCTCCGGCACCAGGATCGGCGCGGCGTCGCCACGAAAATAGCTGCCGGTCATGGCCACGACATGCACGCGGTCACGGGCGATGAAGTCATTGAGTTGCGTGCCCAGGATGTTGTCTTCGCTCGCCGAGACATGGTGAAACTCGTCCACGGCGATCAGCCGATCGTCGAACGCCTCGATCCCGAGATTTTCCACGGCAAAGCGAAAGGTGGCATGGGTGCAGACAAGAATCCGATCGTCGCTTTCCAGGAACGCCCCGACCGATTTGACCTTGCCGCCGTCTGTCCCCGGCGAGTTGCACAGGTTCCATTGCGGCGCGACCTGCCAATCCGCCCAGAAGCCGAAATCGGCTAACGGCTCATCATTGAAGCTCGCCCCGATCGACCTTTCCGGCACCACCACGATCGCCTGCTTGAGCCCCTGATTGGCCAGCTTGTCGAGCGCGATGAACATCAGCGCGCGGCTCTTGCCCGAGGCGGGCGGCGACTTGATCAGAAGATACTGCTCGCCCCGCTTCTCATAGGCGCGCTCCTGCATGGCCCGCATGCCAAGCTCGTTCGAGGTCGTGGACGCGCCGGTTCGGGCATAGGTCACGGAAACGGAGGGGACGTGCTGGGCCATCTCTAAAATCCCTGAAAAACCATATCGAGCGCGCGCGTGATCTCGTCCGGACGCTCCGAAAGACTGGCCACCTCCGGCCCAGGCGCGGAAACGGGCACGGCAGCCATGGATTGGGTTATGAACACGAAATACGCCCCGTCGATCTTGAAGACAGGGTCGAGATGTTTCGCCGGCGGCGGGGCGCTGGTTCGCGGCGCCGGGGGCACGACCAGCCGCGTCTCGATCCGGTCGAGGAAATCGCTCTGGACATTCATCACCCGGCCCGCACCCGCCAATTCATGCACACCGAATCGCGCCATCAGAACTGCCGGTATTTCGCCAGCGGCAGGCCGTTTTGATCCACCCACGCATTATAGCCCTCAAGGGCGGCATAGCCCTCAAGGGCGGCGCGGTTTTCTTCCAGCCATTTCGCGGCCCTGGCCGCACGCACGGCGGCGCGCAGGCTGATCTCAAAGGTGGCGGACAGGTTGAGGTCGAGCGCCTTGGCCTCGTCCCGGAGGGCGGCATCTACCGACAGATTGGCGGCGCGTTTGTTCATGATGGGACCCCATGCGCATGATGAATGCGCAAACCTGTCACGCAGCACCCGCCCCGGCAACACCGCTTTTGGTAGTCATCCTGGCGTGGAGTTGGAAGAGCTTTTCCAGCCGCTCGGTGTCGTTGCGGAAGCGGCGGCCGATATAGATGCGCTCAAGCACCTCGTCGTTGCGGTCATGGGCGGCGCGCAGGTTGGCGGGCATCTTTTCCGGGTCGTAGAGATCGGCGATGGTGGCGGGGAAATGCGCTTCGCGCGCCAGAAGAATGTCTTCGGCACGGCGGGTCAGGTCGGCCCTGTTCCTTTCGGTCAGCCTGGGAACGGGGAACTGCCCGTGGGCCTTGATGCGGGCGGAAGCCTTTCCCGGTCTCGAACATTCCGGCTGCTGTCCAGCGCAGGGCCATCCTGGCGTCCCGCCCTCAAATCCTGATTCCAAGGTGCCCCCCGCGGCCTTAGCGCTTGTTGAAAGGGATCACATCAGCGCCGGATTTGGACTTTGAGCCAGAGTCTTTCAGCGCCGGAAGACCCACGACTTCAGCTTTTTCGGCGCTCATGAAGCCGCGCGGCAAACCGCACAATGACTCCACGTCAGAGCCAGGCAGACGAAAATCGCCGAGCAGGTTGTCCTTCGATCGCACGCCTTCGTCGATCAGCAGCCGCACGGAGCGTGCCAACAGGCGCGGTTCCTCCGGGTCCAGCACGTCGTCGAGTGGTTCACTTTTGCGCCATCCACGCGCACTGTAGTGCTTCCACAGGCGGTGTTCGTACTCTTCGCTCATGATCCCAAGATTGGCGCAACGCATCATCATTGCACCAACCGACACCTTCCAGCGCTCCTTCAGCGCCACAAAGGCGTTGAGCGACGGCAACCAAACCTCCGCCGCGAAACTTTCGGCTGGCATCAAAAATGCTCCCGCGAAATAGAATGCCTGACGCTCTATTTCCTTGAAGTCACTTTTGCTGTTCAGCGTCCGAGCACCTAGGTTGCGATGAAGGACCAGGTGCCCGAGCTCGTGTGCCGCATCCATCCGGGAACGAACGCAGGTCGCCTTGTCGCGTGCGATGAGTGTGTACGGACGGACATCGGCCTCCGACCAGTTCGACACGCCATCCATTTTCGCGGTGCCTACCTCTTCCTTGATGACAACGATGCCCGCGTTTTCCAAGACGAGGACCACATCCAGGATCGGTCCCTTCCCGAGCTTCCAAAGAGCACGGCATTCGTTGGCGATGCGTTCGATATCTTCATCGCGGATTTCACGATGATCTTCGTTGTCGAGTCGCGGGACATTCGGTTCGGGTAGATCGACCCAATCCTGAAGGCTCAACGAGATATCTTGCGCCCAACGGAGTCTGGCTTGACTGCGCTTCCGCACGGCTTGAGTCGTGCTTGCCATCGAGCGGAAGAACATCGGGGCCGGGCCGTGATCCGGCTGAGAGCGCAGAAAAAAGGAAACCGGGAGGTTCGTCGCCTTCGCGAGCGCTTCGAGAGCATCCAGCTCCGGCGATTGATCTCCTGCTTCCCAGCAGGAAATGCTGGGACTCGTCCTGTTGATCAGATCGGCGAGAGCGACTTGCGTGAGGCCTCTGGAAGCCCTTGCCTCCACCAGCCGCTCCGCTTGGAAGCCTGGCGTTCCACTACGCATTATTGTCTCCTATAGCCCCTGTATCGGGGTCTAGTCATCGTTCCCCGAGAGCCGACGCTTGAGCTTCGGCACCGCGTTGTCCTTGACCACAACCGGAGCTTCCCTGGGAGCCTGCGCGGTCGTCTCAACATCATGATAACGGCCGATCAGAGCGGTCAGTGGCTCCAAACGCACCCAAGCTGATAGGTCCGCGCGTGGGATACCAAGGCCAACGAAAGCGGGAACGCTCGGATCGCCGCCCCGGCCGGGCGCCGTCACCACCAGCATCCCGCACAGCCGGTCAGCAGGTGGCTCCTCAACCTCAATCAGGAAGTCGAGTTGCAGCGGATCGAGCCAGGCATTCAGCTCCGACCACTCCCTGCGAAATCTTGTCGCGCGCGGCCGGCCGCAATGTGTTTGAATGTTACAGCGGATCAGGTAGACGTCGTCGTTATTCACAAGACTGTAGCGACTGCCGGACGGTTCCGTGTGACAGGCAAGCGGCTCAAGGCCTGCATCCCGAGCAGCGACGCGGAAGCCTTCCTCCGCACACGCGTGCCTGAGTTGGCCGAGAATGGCCCGCCTTTCAGGTTCTGCGAACTCTTCCCCAGCCAGTCGTGCTGCCTTCATGAAGGCGGCGTCGAGTTGTTCAAGCAGGCCCCGAAAGAACGGGGCCGGGATCGTGCGAACGATGCGGTCAATCGGATCAGACATAGCGTCCCTATATTTGAGTTGCGTTATATTTGAGTTGCGTTATATTTGAGTTGCGTTATGAGGAAAATACCACGAAAAATTTGTGTTATCAAGGGTAGATGCAGCTCCGATTGCGGGAATGTCCCGTTTGATGTTCAAACTCGCCCGGGCGGCGCTGCCTGATGGGAGATCATGCGGCGCCCTTGATCCGGTCAAGCTGGCGCTTTTGGCGGTGCCCTTCGCTTAATGTGAGTGCGTCATCTCCAACCGTTAAACGCCGCCGGGCTTCGGCATCTGGTACGCCCTTGCTGGAGCTCCCCCGCCCTAGAGTTTTTTGAGACACTGATCAAGACCTGAGATGAGGGGATTATTGAGGTATTTCATGATGGAACGGAAGAAGGTTGATCGGGCTCCGGCCCGACGTCGCAGACAGACGGCGGCGCGCAGGCTGATCTCAAAGGTGGCGGACAGGTTGAGGTCGAGCGCCTTGGCCTCGTCCCGGAGGGCGGCATCTACCGACAGATTGGCGGCGCGTTTGTTCATGATGGGACCCCATGCGCATGACGAATGCGCAAACCTGTCACGCAGCCCCGCCTTTCTTGGTCATCCTGGCGTGGAGTTGGAAGAGCTTTTCCAGCCGCTCGGTGTCGTTGCGGAAGCGGCGGCCGATATAGATGCGCTCAAGCACCTCGTCGTTGCGGTCATGGGCGGCGCGCAGGTTGGCGGGCATCTTTTCCGGGTCGTAGAGATCGGCGATGGTGGCGGGGAAATGCGCTTCGCGCGCCAGAAGAATGTCTTCGGCGCAGCGGGTCAGGTCGGCCCTGTTCTTTTCGGTCAGCCTGGGAACGGGGAAGGTGTTCCAGCCAAGGGTGTTGGAGTAAGAAAAATCGGTTCGCATACGCACGCACACGGTTCCAATCCACACCCAATGCAGGCGGGATGCGATGAGCGCCATGTTCCACAGGGGGGCGTCGTAAAGGGCAAAATTCCGGTCCCCGATAATTGTGCCATGGGCACCTAACCCTACTGGAAGAAAATCACGGTTCTCAGAGCTTACGCGCGGCACCACAATTGTGCGTTCCCGACCTGTTTGACGCACCTCCCCAAACCGATAGGGGGTATTTGCGAGTTGCTGCGTCGTTGCCCTGTTCGATGAAACCCGCCGCTTGCGAACGGCCTCAAACCTATCGTTCAGCCAGGCGTTTTCTCTCGCCTCTTGATAGTCCTCGTCCGTCACCCAAACGCAGCGGCGTTCTTGCCCTTTGATGAATTCTTGCGAGCCAACGAACGGACGCATGAACTTGCGGTCGACCCCGTGCCGCTCCATAGCTTCATCTGCCTCCGATCGGGTCAAGAGCAGAGAACCTCCTTCGTTCGGCATGTTTCCAAAGCTCATTTCATTGAGAGAATTCATCGGTTTCGAGGTGGGCTGCACCAGCACATTAGGACCGCTGGTCAGATAAGGATTTATGTTGTCCGTTTCTTTGACAACAGTTTCACCATTGCCATCGACAGAGAAGAGCCGTCGAGTTGCTTTCGGATCGTTTGCAACACCTACGATCACAACGGTCACGCCCGCGTTGTGGCTGGCGAGGTTTGCCCATTTGAAACTCGTGTGAGCAAAGGGAATTTCGTGGCCAGTCTCAAATATAAGTTTCCAAAGTGTCTCAACTTGACGGCCTTGGCAGATTGAATTTGTAGACACCAACGCTGCTACCAATTTTGTGTGAACACCAAAATCAGCGGCCTTCATGAACCACCCAGAGACATAATCGAGGGATTTCCAATTTCTGGTTCTGCCCTCAAAGATGCGCTGTAAATCTTCCTTCTGCTCTGTGCTTTGCCACTGACTACCAAGATACGGTGGATTCCCGCAGATGTAGGTCTCCCCGCCTTCGTTTCCGAAGTCGATCTGCGCCTGGTCAAGCGGCGTATTGAACAGATCGTCACCATGCATTTTCACGCCCGTTCCGGTGGGCGGGCAGATGCTCAGCCAATCGAGCCGCAGGGCATTGCCGCAGGTAATCCAGTTCATGGCGTCGAGCGGCAGGAACTCCGCCAGGGCTTCCTTCTGCCCGAGATAGGTCACATCGCACTGATATTCGGCGATGATCAGCGCCAGCCGCGCGATCTCGGCGGGAAAGTCGCGCAGTTCGATCCCGCGATAATTGGTCAGCGGGATTTCCGTGCGCCGGTCGGCCTCGCCGCGCCGTGCGTTGATCTCGGCCTCCAGGCCGCGCATTTCCTTGTAGGCGATGACAAGGAAGTTGCCCGACCCGCAGGCGGGATCAAAAACCCTGATCCTGGCGATGCGGCCCCGCAGGTTCAGCAGCTTGCGATGGTTGTCGCCTGCTTCTTCCAGCTTCTCGCGCAGATCATCAAGGAACAGCGGACCCAGCACCTTCAGGATGTTCGGCACGGACGTGTAGTGCATGCCAAGCGCGCCGCGTTCCTCGTCATCGGCCACGGCCTGGATCATCGAGCCGAAGATGTCGGGATTGATCCTGGTCCAGTCGAGATTGCCGATATGCAACATGTAGGAGCGCGCGATCTTGCTGAAGCGAGGCACGTCCGTGCCGCCGGAAAACAGCCCGCCATTGACATATGGAAAGACATTCGCCCATCGGGCAATGCCCGCGGCCGTGCGGTCGGCAGCCACGGTGTTCATGGCGCGGAAAAGCTCGGCTATCACCTCATGGGTGTTGGAAGCGTCCTTCCGGCTCATCTGTTCGACCGTGCCGGTGAACTGACCCGGCTCGGTGAAGATGTCGGTGTCTTCCGCGAAAAAACAGAAGATCAGCCGCGCCATGAAATGATTCATGTCGTGGCGGCGTGCGGCTGTGCCCCAGGCGGGGTTGTCTTTCAGGAGCTCGACGTAAAGGCGATTGAGGCGGCTGGTTGCCCTGATGTCAAAGGCGCTCTCGCGGATTTGCCTGACGGTGCTGATTCCCGCCAGGGGCAGAAAGAAGCCAAAGTGATCGGGGAAGTCGGCATAGGTGCAGGCGATCGTCTCGCCCGTGGCCCGGTCTTCGGCCTCAAGATCGGCGCCATCGGTGGCGAGGATGAATTTGGCCCTGGCCCTGGTGGTGGCGGGGCTGGCCCTGAGTTGCACAAGTGTTTGCGTGACCGCGCCGTCGTCACAGACGGCGATGTGAATGTTGCTGGTCTGAAGAACACCCCCGAGATCGGACCTGTTGGACGTGCCCGAGCGAAGTCGTTTGAGCGTCGTGGCCCTGTTGCCGAAGGCTTCCAGGAAAGCGTACGGGAACTCCTGAGCATCAAACGGTTGCTCGGCAAGTGCGGAAATGGCTTCTTCAATTTCAACGGCGTTCATCGCAACCCTCGCTGGATACCCCGTCCTTCAGGTCGGGGAGGAATGCGAGAGCGGCCATGGGTCACTTCCCGCTGTGATTTGACACATTCGGCAATGATCGAGAGTGCCAGTCACACCATTCGCACGCAATGTGATCCAGGGTGATCGATATTCTCATCTTGCGGGCACTTCCATCGTTTGCCAAATCGCGTTGCGTGGAACAATTATGACCTGTGAACCGGGAGACCTGAATGACGCCGGAAGAAATCCTGTCCTATCCTGCCCGTGCCCTGACACAGGTTCAGCGCGAACACTATTTCGACCAGGGCTATGTCAGAGTTGAAAGCCTGGTGCCACAAAACACCCTGGCCGATCTGATCGCCGTGACCGATGCTTTCGTCGACAAGAGTCGGCTCGAAACCGAATCTGGTCCCGTTTTCGACATCGGCCCCGGGCACAACGCCGATAATCCGGTGCTGCGGCGGCTCAAACAGCCCGATGACCGGCATGAGGTCTATTGGCGTTTTGCCGCCGGTTTGCTTGCCGATATCGCGGCGGATCTGGCCGGCCCGAACGTAACGTTTCACCATTCCAAACTGAACTTCAAATGGTTCGACGAAAGCGACACTGTCAAATGGCACCAGGACATCCAGTTCTTTCCACATACCAATTACAACGTGTTCACCATTGGCTGCTATCTGGCCGATACCGACATGCAGAACGGACCATTGGCGGTCATGCCGGGCTCCCACCACCAGCCGCTGTTTGATCAGTACGATGCCAGGGGGAACTGGACCGGCATGCTGAGCGATGAAGACGCGGCGGGTCTCGACATGTCAAAGGCAGAATATCTGACCGGGCCGGCCAGTTCGATCACAATCCACAATGCCCGCATGCTGCACTTCTCGCCGTCGAGCAAGTCTTCCCTGCCCCGGCCGCTACTGCTGAATTGTTATACATCGGCCGATGCCAAACCCTATACCCCGCATCCGGATCCATCGAGCCACACCTATGAGGTGATACGCGGCGAGCCGGTGCGCTGGGCCCATCACGACCCGCGACCCTGCCAGATCCCGCCGGACTGGTCCGGCGGATACACTTCGATCTATGCCGCACAGGCGGGCGAGGACAAGGACACTGCCGGCGACATGATAGCCGGCCGATCAGACAGGTAACCGGCAACAGCATGAATACCCATTCCACCATCCGGCCGCGCCGCAGCTTCATCTTTTCGCCGGGCTTGCGGCCGGACATGTTTCCCAAGGCGCTGGCGTCCGGTACCGATATCGCCTGTGTCGAGCTTGAAGACGGCATCGCCCCGAAAGACAAGGATGAGGCGCGGCGGCTTGCCCTGGCCCTGTTTGCCGAGCCTCAGGCCGAGGACGGGGTCGAACGTATTGTCCGTATCAACTGTCTGCGCGATGCCTTTGGCTTGGCCGATGTCCAGGCGATTCTGGAAACAGATACGCCGCCGCCGGCACTCATGCTGCCGAAGGTCAAGACCCCCGATGAAGTGATCTGGCTGGACGATCTGTTGTCCGAACGCGGTCACGACACCCGCTTGCATGTTATCATCGAAACCAATGCCGGGCTGGAGGCGGTCCATGAGATCGCCAGGGCAAGTCCGCGCATTGAGGCACTGTTCTTCGGCGGCGTCGACATGGCGGCCGAACTGCGCTGCCAGAACGCCTGGGAGCCCCTGTTCTATGCCCGCTCCCGCGTCGTCCATGCCGCCGCTGGCGCCGGACTTGACGTTATCGATGTGCCCTTTCTGGACCTGGAAGATCCCCGGGGAATGGCACGGGAAGCAATCCTGGCCCGCGACCTGGGGTTCAACGGCAAGGGCTCGATCCACCCCAAGCAGATCCCCGCGCTCAACCAAGTGTTTACCCCGGACGCGGCCGCCGTCGAACGTGCCCGGCGGATCATCACGGCGTTTGAAGAAGCCGATACCGGTCTGGTAGTCATTGATGGCAAACTGATCGAAAAACCGGTTCTGCGCGACATGCACCGCATTCTGGCGATCGCGGAACGGGTCGCGGCCTAGATATTTTTGGAGGAGACACTCATGACCGTGACAGAAGATTCCATCGTGGACACCTATCACCGGGACGGCTTTGTCTTTCCGATCGATGTAATCAGCGCGGCCGAAGCAGCGAAAATACGCGCCGATCTGGAGGCTGCCGAGAACGAACTGGCCGGCGATCCCGAACGCCTGGCCCTGCTGCGATCCTATCCGGACCGCTTGCTGCCCTCCTTCGACACGCTGATCCGAAACCCCAACCTTATCGCCGCCGCGTCCGATGTGCTGGGCCCGGACCTGATGGTCTGGAGTGCCGGCATGTTCATCAAGGAGGCAAACTCGCCACATGTGGTCACCTGGCACCAGGATCTGACGTATTGGGGTCTGGACGATACAGAAGAACTCACCTTGTGGGTCGCCCTGTCGCCCTCCAACATTGCCAGCGGATGCATGAACTTCGTGCCCGGTAGCCACAATAGACAACTGGTGCCCCATGTGGATACGTTCGACGAGAACAATCTGTTGTCCCGGGGGCAGGAAATCGCTGTCGCGGTCGATGAAGCCGACGGCGTGCCGGTCATTCTGGGAACCGGCCAGGCCTCGATACATCATGGTCATCTGTTCCATGCTTCAGGGCCCAACACCACCGGCGACCGCCGCATCGGATCGGCCATCCGCTACATCAAACCGTCGATGAAACAGCAAACGGGCGACAGATCGCTGGTCGCCCTGGTCAGCGGCGAGGATCGCTTCGGACATTTCACTATTGCCGGACCGCCCGCCGGCCGCCTGAGCGCAGAAGACTTCGATCTTTGCCGCCGTGATGCAGAAATCAAACGCCGGGTTCTCTATGCCGGTGCCGAAACCGAACAGGGCAAGCGATATTAGAACCGGCTGGACTTGTAGAGAAATGACATCCCCAGACTTCGAAACGCTGCTGGTGAGCGAACCTGCACCCCACATCCTGCTGGTGACCCTCAATCGACCCGATGCCGCCAATGCCTTCAACACTCAGATGGGCCGCGACATCCTGCATTTCTTTGAAGAACTGGCCCTTGAGTCCGGCGACATCCGGTGCCTGGTGGTGACCGGGGCCGGCACCCGAGCCTTTTGCGCCGGCGGCGATCTGAAGGAACGCAGGGGTATGAGCGACGAGGCCTGGGGCAAGCAGCACCTCGTGTTCGAGCGGATGATCCGGGCGATCCTCGATTGCCCGGTACCGGTCATCGGCGCGGTCAACGGCGCAGCCTATGCCGGGGGTTGCGAGATCGCCTGCGCCATGGATTTTCTCTATGCCTCGGACAATGCCCGCTTCGCCCAGACCGAAACCCGTATCGGCATCATGCCCGGCGCCGGCGGCACCCAAACCCTGGCCCGTGCCATCGGCGAGCGGCGGGCCAAGGAGTTGATCCTTACGGCAAAACCCTTCACGGCCGCCGAGGCCCATGACTGGGGCCTGGTCAATCGTATCTTGCCCCGGGAAGATCTGCTGGAAACCGCGATCGAGGCGGCAAGGATTATCGCCACCAATGCCCCGATCAGTGTGCGCCAGGCGAAGCAGGCGATCCACCGGGGAATGCAAATGTCATTGCGAGACGGGCTGGCTTTTGAGATTGAGGCCTATAAACGCACCGTACCGACCGAGGACCGTCGCGAGGGCGTGGCCGCCTTAAACGAAAAACGCACCCCGGACTTCAAGGGACGCTAGAGGAGAATCACCCATGAACACCTATACAAGCTACGACCTGGTTGAATTCGGCAAGCCTCTTCAGGCCCGCGAACGCCCGATGCCGGAGCCGGCGGGAACCGAGGTTCTGATCCGGGTTCACCGGTCGGGCGTCTGCCATTCGGACCTGCACATGGTCGAGGGGTTCTTCGACCTTGGCGAGGAAGGCCGACTCTCCATGGCCGACCGCGGCATGAAGCTGCCGATCGCACTGGGCCATGAGTTCTCCGGCGACGTGGTTGCCATGGGCCCCGAGGCAGAAGGGATTTCGATCAGGCAGACCATGCTGGTCTTTCCGTGGATCGGCTGCGGTGAATGCCTGGCCTGTGCCGAGAACCGCGAGAACGACTGCATGAAAATGAGTATTCTCGGTCTGATGCGCGATGGTGGCTATGCCACTCATGTGCTGGTCGATCATCCGAAATTCCTGATCGACATTACCGGGATGGATCTGGACACCGTGACGCCCCATGCCTGTTCCGGGCTGACCGTCTATAATGCGCTGAAAAAGATGGGGCCGGTGCGAGACGGCGAATGGATGGCGGTGATGGGAGCCGGCGGCCTCGGCCTAAATGCCATCGCCATCGCCCGCGCCATGGGACACGAGAAGATCGTGGCCATCGATGTCGATGAAACAAAACTGGCCGCGGCCATCAAAATGGGCACCGATGCGGTGCTCGACACATCAAACCCCGGCGCCCCGGAGATGCTGCAACAGATCACCGGCGGCCGGCTCTCGGCGGTCCTGGACACGGTCGGCATTCCGGCGACATCGCACCTGGCCGTTCGTGCCCTGATCAAGACCGGCCGGTATGTGGTGGTCGGCCTCCACGGCGGCGACTTTAAGATGCCCCTGCCCTGGCTGCCGCAGAAAGCCTTGACCGTCCAGGGCTGTCATGTTGGCAGCAGCACCCAACTACGCGAACTGATCGATCTGGTACGCACCGGCAGGGTCAGGAAAATTCCCGTCACCTCGCGCCCGCTTTCCGATGTCAGCCAGTCCCTCGATGACCTCAGGGCCGGGCGGGTCACCGGCCGGATTGTTTTGAACGCCGGATTGTTTTGAACGGCAATTAAACAATCCAATTTCGACCACAAACCATCAGCGCCAATCAGCGCCTTGCCGGAAATCCGCTCCCCGTTTTCGCGAATGGCGGTCGCAGACGTGCCGTCCTGATCATAATCGGTTACCGGAGAACTGATCCTCAGCTCAATCAGTTCATGTGTATCCGTCCGGTCAGGCCGCGTTTTTGAGGTCTTGGGGCTTCCAGTTCCACGACATAAGTTCGTCGATGGGGTTAATCCGTGATCAGCAACGCGTTCCAGCACCCATGTGAGCCAAGCCTCGGGATCGACATTGTTCATTTCAGCGGTCTCAATGAGGGCGTAGGCGATAGCGGCAGCCTCGCCGCCACCAACGGAGCCCGGGAAGAGACAATTTTTTCGACCAGGGGCGACGGGACGGATTGATCGCTCACAGATATTGTTGTCGAGCTCCAGACGTCCGTCGCCGAGATAAGCACGCGCTTCGGGCATCGGCTTCAGGGCGTAGCGGATCGCCTCGGCCAGTTTGGTCTTGCCCGAGAGCCTGGGCAGTTGGGCCTGTAGCCATGCTTCCAGGTCATCGAAGACAGGCCTGGCCTTCTCCTGCCGCAGGGAGGCCCTTTCGTAGCCGTCCGTTAGAGCCGTATTTTTCGGTTATTCCGGCATCCAATTCCACGGCATGAGTTCCTCGATGCGGTTGATCTTGTGATCTGGCAGGCGCTCCAACACCCATGTGAGCCAGGCTTCCGGATCAACGCCGTTCATCCTGGCGGTCTCGACGAGGGTGTAAGCGATAGCGGCGGCTTTACCGCCACCGACGGAGCCCATGAAGAGATAGTTCTTGCGGCCCAGTGCGATGGGGCGGATCGAGCGTTCACAGATGTTGTTGTCGAGTTCCAGCCGTCCGTCGCCGAGACAGGCACGCGCCTTTGGCATGCGGTTCAGCGCATGGCGAATGGCCCCTGCCAGTCTGGTCTTGCCCGAGAGCCTGGGAAGCTGGGCCTGTAACCATGCTTCCAGCTCATCGAAGACGGGCTTTGCCTTCTCTTGCCGAATGGCGACCCGCTCTTCGGGGGATTTGCCTCTGGCTTCCTCTTCGACAGCGTAAAGCACGGCGATCTGCTTGATTGTGCCTTTGGCGATGGCCGACCCTGTGCGTTCAAACTCTTCCACAAACTTGCGGCGCACATGCACCATGCAGGCCTGTTCGTCGGCCTTGCCCTCCCCAAAGAGGCCATTGAAGCCCGCAAAGCCATCGGCATGCACGGTCCCGGTATAGCCGGAAAGATGATTGACCGGGTGTGCACCCTTGCGGTCTGTACTGAACTGATACCAGGCACAGGGTGGGGCCTCGCCGCACCACGGGCGCTCGTCGCGCACGTAACTCCACAGCCGCGCAGTTTTAGTCTTCTTTATCCTGGTGCGGGTTTGTAGTTTGACCGGTGTGTCATCGGCAAAAAGTGCAGGCCCTGCCCTGACCAGCTTGCCGATATGATCGGCCAATGGCTCCAGCAGCGCCGTGCTGCGGCCCACCCAGTCGGTCAACGTGGTGCGATGCAGATCAACCTTCTCGCGGGCGAAGATTTTTGATTGCCGGTCAAGCGGCAGGTGATCGCAGTATTTGCCAATCAGGACGTGGGCCAGCAGACCCGGACCGGGGCGGCCACGCTCAACAGGGCGCGACGGCAATGGGGCCTGGGCAAAGGTTTCACAACAGGTGCAGGCCATGCGGGGGCGGAGGATCCGGCGTACCACAAAGCGGCCCGGGACATATTCCAGTTCCTCGGTAACGTCCTCACCGATCTGGCGCAGGCTCCCACCGCAGTCAGTGCAGTCCTCACCCGGCGACAGCACCTCATCCTGCCGATCCAGATGATCTGGCAAGGGGTTACGGCTGTGCTTGCGCCTGGCAGGTTTGTCCGTCTCATCGACATCAGTGCCGTTGGAGCCAGCTTCGTTCTTCTGCTCGTTTGCTGCCGCCTCGATCTCTTGGTCATCCTGTAGGTCGAGGGCCAGTTGATCCATGCTCTCTGATCTGGAGCCAAACCGTGCCTTGCGGTGGCCATGCAGTTCAGCCTTCAGCTTCTCGTTTTGATACGTCAGCGACTGAACCTCGGCCATCAAAAGCTCGCTGACAGCCCGCAGTTCGGCGGGGTTTTCAGGCAGGGCTTCAAGGGTGTTCAACATGTGTAATCCATACCAAACTGCCCCATGGGATGAAACGACAAACCGCGTTAAACTTGATGTTTTTTTGGGCTTTCTCTATCCCGCCTGCAAAGGACGCCAGGTCTTTTGCGGGGTGCGCCAGTCAATCCCCTCTAACAGCATCGACAGCTGTGAGGGACTCAGGCTGACCTTGCCCTCCCTGGCCGCAGGCCAGACAAACCGCCCCCGTTCCAGTCGTTTGGAGAACAGGCAAGCGCCTTGGCCGTCCCACCATATGATCTTGAGCAGATCACCGCGCCTGCCGCGAAACACAAACATGTGCCCCGAATACGGGTCTTCAGCCAGAACCTGTTCGGCCTGAGTCGCCAGTGTGTTGAACCCGCGCCGCATATCCGTCACCCCAGCGGCCAGCCACACCCGCGTATTGCCCGGCACCGGGATCATGTCATCAGCCCCTCAACCAGAGCCAGCACCGCCGGCAATCCCGTCGCTCCTTCAACCAGGATACGCCGACCATCAGACAGGGTGATGTCTACACGGTGAGCCGAAAGAGGAACGTCCATACAGGGCGCTGTGATCGGCACGTGGGGGGCGGTTGGCCCTGCAATCTCTACAGGCAGAAATGTGGTCACTTCCCCGGCGAAATCATCACCGTCAGTACATGCCGGCGCGAAACGGGGATCACGCAACCATGTGTGAATCAGATTGGCGTTCATCGCGTAACGTCGCGCAACCTGCGCTACCGAAACCCCAGGTGCGCGCGTTTGTCCGCAGATCGAGACCTTCTCATCGTCTGACCAAAACCGCTTCTTCTGACCCTTCTTACCAGCCATATCCGCCCTCAAGATGTCCACTATCAATGGTGGACACTATCAGCGCACGCTATAACGCGTCAGAGCACCAACACCGGACGCTTACGTTCATGGGCGCGACGGGCGGACAAAACACACCGTGCAGATCGCCGCGGTGAACCACGTCATACGGATTGCCGAACCGGGTGCGAAAGTCATCCTCCAGGGGAATGCGAGTAATCTCGTTGCCCGTCAGGGCGTCCATCAGACGCAGGCTGTCGATATAAACCGCCATATTGCGAGCAGTTTCTCCGACGCCGAGACAGTCGAAAGCGTGAAAGGCATTCGGCCTCAATTGGATACCGGCACCGATTTCGCCGAGCTCCGGCGATTTCTCCAGGACAATTGAGCCCACGCCCTTCTGCGCCAGGCCAATGGCCGTGGCAGGCCCGCCGATGCCGCCCCCGGCAATAATAACCCGGTTGCCGTTCACTGGCTGCGTTCTTCGTAATATCCCAGTTTCATTTGGAGCGGTCGGTCATGGATTTGGATCAGGAAAGATTCCTCGCCTGCTTCATGACGGATATCGGCAAAAACCGGCGCCGAAAAAGTATCCTTGGATCCCCAGTCGATCACGTCACCATTGACCGTTGAACGACCGCGCCCCTTGATCACGTGAAAGGCCGATGACGCAGAACACCTTGGGGGCGCTTGCGTCTGACCGGCCGCAAACATCATGGCGGTAAAACCCAGCGTCGGCAGCACATCCTCGCCGGTTTCCGGATTAACGTAATCAATCTCGGCAATAACGTCTTCGCCATAGCGGGCGAATTCGCGCAAGGTTGCTTCGGTCCGGGTCCAAGGATAACGCATCATCGGATACCGGCGCGTGACTTTGCCACGGCGCCGCGACGGTGCGAGACCGGCGGCGAGATATTCGACATTGCTGGCATCAGGCTGGTCGCGTTGAGCCTGCAACTGTCCCTCCTCGGCATAAGAACCCTCCAGATAGACAAACAAGGGTAGATCCAGAGCGTCGAGCCAGATCACCGGCTCGTCACCTTCGTGCCCATGGTCGTGCCATTCGCCGCCGGGGGTCAGCACCAGATCGCCCTCCTCCATCGGCAATTTCCTGCCGTCCACCACGGTAAACCCTCCGATGCCTTCAACGACGATACGGGCGGCGGACGGGGTATGGCGATGGGCCGGCGCCATCTCGCCCGGTAACATAAGTTGCATGCCCAGATAGATCGATGAAGTTGCCTGCATGGCGCCGACACCCCTGCCGGGATCACACAGCACCAGCACGCGCCGCTCGGCCTTTTCGACCGGCGTCAAATCGCCAGCCTTCAGCAGCAGTGGCCGCACCCCGTTGTATTGCCAGTGTCCGACCCTGGAAACCGGTTGTGGAGCACCATGCGGCATTGCATTCCGCATCATCGGCCAAAGCGGCGCAACGCCAGCGCCGGTCATTTCGTCGCGATAATCCTGAGGCAACTCTTCCAGCGTACCAAGCTGTCCAGACATATTTACCCCCAATCGTCCGTATAGGATCTGTCGTCAGTTCCGGCAGGTTATCCCATACTGAACCCGTCCGGCACCCACCCAAAGATGCGAAGACGTTTCTGATCAAGGTTCAAAGCCACCCTGCATGAAGTGTTCCCGGATATTTTCGCCGATCAGGCAATCATAGGGATCCTTGGTCGCCATCCCCCGCCCTAAAGTTTTTGAGACATTGATCAAGACCCGAGCCCACATTCCCCAGGGCAATCGACTGAATAAATTGCTGACACTTTGTGTATTTTTCTGAACCAGGGGTGTGAAACGCACCTTTTTCGGAGTTTTCACGTGCCAGATGCCCCCTCAATCTATCGCGACGCCTGACTTTTTGACCCGGTTCGAGGAGATCGAATATCCCCGTCAGGCGACCAAAATTGTCTATCCGCTGGATGAAATTCTCCTGCCGCAGAAACGGCATTCAGCCGCATGGGACGACGACGACATGGAGAAAATCATCCCGAATTAATGTACAGTCGATTGCCCTGGCCCCGGGCGCCGCCGGGGATCGCCCATATCCTGCCACGGTGTCGGGCTAACGCTGGGTACTGTATCGTGTGAACGGGAGCGATTCGCCCCGAACCGCCAATAAGGGAGAAGTGCCGACGTGATCCGTTTTATCCTTCTCGTCCTGCTGTTTGTGGCCGGTGCCGGCATCGGCATGCTCTATGTGGTCGATGTACCTGCGCCGGTGCAGAAGATCGAAAAGGAAATTCCAAATGACCGTTTCCCGGGCTGAAGGCGCCCGAATCGCGATCGGTCTGGGCCTGATCGGTGCTCTGCTGGGCACCGTCGCTGTCGCCCAGGATACCGGATCGCGCGGACCGCTGAATATCATACCGAATTCCCGGGCGGCCGGCGCGACAGCGACGCCGCGCCGTCAACCGGTCGAAACCATTGCGCGTCAGCCGGCGACAACGATACAGCAATCTCGGCCCACTGCTGTGCCCCAGGACACCGAACCTCGCATTGCCGCGATTGAGCCTCGTGCGCGGATGCCGGAAAAGATCGAAGTAGGCGCTCTCGGCAGCCTCAACGGCGCCTCGGCCGGCCTTCTTGAAAATCCATCGGACGGGATCGGCAGCGATTTGTGGCGCGGCGCCGTCGCACCGCGGATTGTCGATTTGCTGGACCGTTTGCGGCCTCACGCCACTTCGCGGCGAATCAACGCCCTTGCCGGACGGCTGTTGCTGTCCGGTGGTCAGCCACCGGCGGGTGCGGGCGACGACTTTGCCATTGCCCGGGTCCGGGCGCTGCAACGTTTCGGCCGGGCCGGAGCAGCGGCACGCCTGGCCAGCGCGGTAGCGGGAAAGAACGCCGATCTGATGCGTCTGTCGGCGGATGCGGCATTGTCCGATGGCAATCCCGAAGCAGCCTGTACGACCGCCTTCGACGACGGGCGAACCGGTGATGCGTTCTGGAACAGGCTGCGCGCGTATTGCGAGGCCCGTTCGGGCAATGAATCGGCCGCCCTGCTTGAAGCGGATCTGTTGCGCGAAAGCGGCAATGATGATGATGAACTGTTCCATGCTCTGTTGGATCGGACGCTGTTCGGCATTGATGTCGATATGCCGGCGATTGGCGATGCGACCCCGGTGCAATTTGCCATGATGACGCAAGGAGGGGACCTGCCCGATATCCGCAAGGGCGTCGTGCCGGCGCCCTATCTGCGCGCCCTCCAATCGCGCGCTTCCGATCCGGTTGACCGGGCGGTGCTGGGCTTGCGCGGCTGGACCCTGGCGGTCATCGATGCCGGAACGCTGGCCAAAACCCTGACCGATGTGCCGCCGGCGGCGCGCGGACCATTGGCCCGGACCTATGCCGATTATGCCGCCGCCGCGGATCAGGGGCGGGTTGTCGACGGATTGGCCCGGCTTTGGGCCTATGGCGGCGCGCGAAAACGGTTCGCCCTGGTCACTGCCCTGGGGGGAAAACAGATCCCGTCCGTATTGCCGGCGCCCGGTTTTGAGCGTGCCCGTCCCGGCTTTGTTCAGGCATTGCTGTGGCAGGGCGACATTGACGGAGCGATCGGCTGGTACGAACTGCCCGTCGCGGTCCCGTCGGGCGATCCGGAAACCGAAGCGGCCCTGACCGCTTTGATCATGCTGGCCGATCCGGGTACACCGGCGCGCCTGGACGGTAATGGGCGGGCAGTCCTGCGCGGCACCGGTGCGCGCGGCGGGCTGCTGCTGGCGCTGTCCGATGCAACCATCGCGAACTGGCCGCCGCCCGAAACCGATCGGCGCGCCGCCGATCTGGTCAAGGCTGTCAATGCGGGCCGCAAGGGTGAGGCGCTGCTGGCCGCCCTGATCCTGATGACCGAGCGTGACGATGTCCGATCCTCCGTCCTGGCGGTCCGGGCAATTCGCCAGGCGGGCCTGGTGAACGAGGCTCGTGACATCTCTATCGATCTGGCGCTGCAACAGCCTTGGCCGGCCGGCCGATAGCGCGCCGCTTTCGTGGACCGGCACACCGAATCCTTTCTGGAAATGCTCAGCGCCGAACGCGGGGCCAGCGGCAATACGCTGGCGGCCTATCGGCGCGATCTTGAGGATGCGTCGGAATTTCTGGCCAGCGGGTCGGTTGCCGAGGCGTCGGCGGATGATCTCCATCGGTATCTGGAGAGCCTGACCCGGCGCGGCATGGCCCCATCGACCCTGCGTCGGCGCGCCTCATCCCTGCGCCAGTTCTTCGCATTCCTGTTTGCCGAGCGGATTCGGTCCGACAACCCGGCAACCTCGCTCAATCCGCCCAAGGCGCGCCGCACATTGCCGGACGTCTTGTCTGAAATCGATGTGGATGCCTTGTTCGCCGCGGCGGGCGCGGGCAAGGACAGCGACAGGCTGACCTGTCTTCTGGAGATCCTCTACGGCACGGGGCTCCGTGTCTCGGAACTCTTGACCCTGCATGCCGTCAGTGTTGCCCGGGATCCGCGCCTGCTGATTGTGCGCGGCAAGGGCGCGAAGGAGCGCATGGTCCCGTTGAACGAGGCCGCGCGCGGTGCGATCCAGGCTTGGCTTCCCGTTCGCCAGGCATCACTGGGCGAGGGCAAGAGCCCGTTCCTGTTTCCCAGCCGGGGCAGGTCGGGCCATCTGACCCGGGTGCGTTTCTATCAGATCCTGCAGGGCCTCGCGGTCCGGGCCGGGATCGACCCGGCGCGGGTGACGCCCCATACCCTGCGCCATGCCTTTGCCACCCATCTTTTGGCCCATGGCGCCGATCTGAGGGCGATACAGGAAATGCTCGGGCACGCAGACATTTCAACGACGGAAATCTATACCCATGTCCTGGACAGCCGGCTGAAATCCCTGGTGCTGGACCATCATCCCTTGGCCAAGAAAGTCGGCGTTCCGGATTGAATAATTCACCCAACAGAACGGTTGAGATTTGGCCGCTCTGACCCTAGGGTGCGCCGCAAAATCGCACCCGAAAAAGGCCTTTCTGAATGAGTTTTAAACTGCCTCCCATGGCGTCTGAACGACCCAACCGGTCCCAGCTGTTCGTGCCGGGATCCAAGCCTCAATTGTTTGAAAAGGCCGCCAGAAGCGACGCCGACATCATAAATCTGGATCTCGAGGATTCGGTTTCGCCCGACGAAAAACCGCACGCGCGCAAAAACATCATCGAGGCGATCAACGATATCGACTGGGGGACCAGGATCCTGTCGGTGCGGATCAACGGGCTCGACACCCATTTCTGCTATCGCGACGTGATTGATCTGATCGAACAGGGCGGCGACCGGGTCGATCTGATCATGATCCCCAAGGTCGGCACCGCCGGCGACATGTACGCCATCGACATGCTGTGCACCCAGGCCGAAAATGCCATGGGCCGCACCAAGCGGCTCGGCTTCGAGATCATCATGGAAACTGCCATGAGCCTCGCCAATCTGGCCGAGATCGTCAAGGGCTCGCCAAGACTCCAGTCGGTTCATTTCGGCGTGGCGGACTATGCCGCGTCAATGGGCATGGTGGTCACCGGGATCGGCGGCACCCAGGACGATTACGGCATGCTGTCGGGCGATGGCAGAAGCGAGAGCCGTGACTTCTCCTTGAACGATCCCTGGCATTATCCGTTCGTACAGATGGTCGCTCATTGCCGTGCCGCCGGCATTCTGCCGGTGGACGGTCCGTTCGGCGATTTTTCCGATGTCGAGGGCTACAAGGCCCAGGCACGCCGCGCCCGGGTTCTGGGCTGTGTCGGCAAATGGGCGATCCACCCCAACCAGGTGGCGCTGGCCAACGAGGTCTTCACACCCTCGAACGCCATTGTCGAACGGGCCAACCGCATTTTGGCGGCGATGAAGGAAGCCGAGGCCCAGGGCCAGGGCGCGGTGACCCTGGACGGCAAGCTGATCGACCTGGCCTCGATCCGCCAGGCCGAGGTGATCGTCCGCCAGTCGGAGATGTTGAAAGCCCAGGCAAGCTGATCTGTTGCAATTCCGGCAAAATCTGAAAAAAGGGTGGTGATGCGTACCTATCTCGACTTTGAAAAGGCGATCGCCGAGCTGGAGGGCAAGATCAAGGATCTCAGCGAGATGCAGGCCGGCAAGGGCGAAGGTGTCGATGTTTCCGACGAGATCGCCAGGCTGACGGCCAAGGCTGACAAGTTGCTGGGCGATGTCTATGCCAAGCTGACACCTTGGCAAAAGGCGCAAGTCGCCCGCCATCCCGACCGGCCGCACTTTGTCGATTATGCCGAAGCCCTGATCGATGATTTCACCGAATTGGCCGGCGACCGGGCCTTTGGCGAGGATGCGGCGATCATCGGCGGCATCGGCCGGTTTCGCGGCCGCTCGGTCATGCTCATCGGCCACGAAAAGGGCGCCGACACCAACAGCCGCATCGCCCGCAACTTTGCCATGGCGCGGCCCGAGGGCTATCGCAAGGCCGTCCGGCTGATGGAGCTTGCGGCGCGGTTTTCCCTGCCGGTGATCACCTTGGTCGACACGCCGGGCGCCTATCCCGGCGTTGGGGCGGAAGAACGCGGCCAGGCCGAGGCCATCGCCCGCTCGACCGAGGCCTGCCTGGCCCTGCCGGTGCCGATGGTCTCGGTGATCATCGGCGAGGGCGGGTCGGGCGGCGCCGTGGCCCTGGCGACGGCCAATGCGGTGCTGATGCTGGAACACTCGATCTATTCGGTGATCTCGCCGGAGGGCTGCGCCTCGATCCTGTGGCGCAACGCCGCCAAGGCCGAGGACGCCGCCGCCGCCCTGAAAATGACCGCCCAGGACCTCCAGGCGCTGGGCGTGATCGACACCATCGTCGAAGAACCCAGAAGCGGCGCCCAGCGCGATCCGGCGGCAACCATGGAAGCCCTCGGCGATGCCATTGAAGTGGCCCTGGAACCGATGGAAGCGCTCGACGCCCAGGCCCTGATCGAAGCGCGCCGCCAGAAATTCCTCAATATGGGCCAGGCCGGCATGGCGTAAGGGGTTACGTGGCAGAGAACTTTTTCTGCTGTGAATTCAGCTTCCAGATGCACCACGGGGGTTCGTGGTGATGACTTCGCGCGACGTTCGGTGGCCGAGGCCCCTGGGGCGATACAGATGTGAACAAAGCCCTCTTCCGGATAATCGGCGAAAACCTTGTGCCAGCCGGGCGGCTCCGGACCCTTGACCATGACAGGGCCACCCTCGCCGCCCGCACGTACGATTTCGGCGGCGATAACCTCCCCGCTGTCTGACCGGGCGAAGCGAGATAAGCGGTTCCAACTGTTCGGAACAATCAACCTGGATAGGGAATTAAGACCATGGCCACCGAAGAGATCCGGACCGACTTCGATGACGACGATAACGGCACCATCGACCGGGTCGAGAGTTCCTCCTATGTCGGCGGCAGGTTGATCCGAACCAATTTCGACGACACCGCGAACGGATTTTTCAACCGGGCTAAGCTCTACTTTTACGTATCCGTCCGGTCAGGCCGCGTTTTTGAGGTCTTGGGGCTTCCAGTTCCACGGCATGAGTTCGTCGATGGGGTTAATCCGTGATCAGCAACGCGTTCCAGCACCCATGTGAGCCAGGCCTCGGGATCGACATTGTTCATTTCAGCGGTCTCAATGAGGGCGCAGGCGATAGCGGCAGCCTCGCCGCCACCAACGGAGCCCGGGAAGAGACAATTTTTTCGACCAGGGGCGACGGGACGGATCGATCGCTCACAGATATTGTTGTCGAGCTCCAGACGTCCGTCGCTGAGATAAGCACGCGCTTCAGGCATCGGCTTCAGGGCGTAGCGGATCGCCTCGGCCAGTTTGGTCTTGCCCGAGAGCCTGGGCAGTTGGGCCTGTAGCCATGCTTCCAGGTCATCGAAGACGGGCCTGGCCTTCTCCTGCCGCAGGGCGGCCCTTTCGTATCCGTCCGTTAGAGCCGTATTTTTCGGTTGACTCAGTTTACAAGCCGTGTGTGTTCATGTTATGTTTTTTGTGAAATCAGAAGGATGGATTGACATGGATCACAAGCAGTTTCAGGAATGGTTATCGGGGATAGACCACCTCAGCCCGGCGCAGCGGCAGCAAACCGAAGCCGTGTTCCTGGGGGACACGGAGACGTCAGCGTCGCTGGCTGCCATTGAAGCGGCCGTGGGTGGAGATCGCCAGTGCCCGCATTGTGGCACGCCAGGCGCCATATCGCGTGGCAAGGCAAGGGGTCTGCGACGGTACCAGTGCAAAGAATGCAGGAAGACATTCAATGCCACGACCGGCACCCCCTTGTCGGGTCTGCACCACAAGGACAAGTGGCTTTCCTTCGGAGCCTGTCTTGCTGATGGGCTGACGGTTCGCGCTTCAGCAGAACGTTGCGGACTTGCCGTCAACACCGCCTTCCGTTGGCGGCACCGATTTCTTGCCGCAAAAGACCTGAAGGCACGCAAGCTCACGGGCATTGTGGAAGCCGATGAAACCTATGTGCTGGAAAGTCGGAAAGGTGCACGAAACCTTGAGCGCAAGGCGCGACGCAGGGGAGGCAGGGCCAGCAAGCGGGGCCTGTCAGATGAACAGGTTCCGGTACTGGTTGTCGCTGATCGCAGCGGCGCAACAGTCAGTGCGGTTCTGCCCGCGGTCAACGCAGATACCTTGCGAGAGGTAATCGCGCCGGTTGTGGACGAGGATATCGTTTTGGTGACCGATGGACACCGCGCTTATCCGCGATGCGCGGCGGCAATCGGTGCGCATCACGAAGCATTGAACCTGTCACGAAGTGAACGGGTGCGAGGTGCCTTTCACATTCAGATCGCAGCAGATCCGGCGGTCAACAACCGACACAGCCGGTTGAAGGATTTCCTGCGGCGCTACCGAGGCGTCGCGACCAGATATCTCGACAACTACCTGCGATGGTTCCAACGGCTTGAACTGGAGAACGCCTCACCCCGGGCTTGCCTCGCAACCGCCATCGCACGTCCATGCATACAATTCGTAAACTGAGCCTTTCGGTTATTCCGGCCTCCAATTCCACGGCATGAGTTCCTCGATGCGGTTGATCTTGTGATCTGGCAGGCGCTCCCTCAACCAGGATACGCCGACCATCAGACAGGGTGATGTCTGCACGGTGAGCCGAAAGAGGACCGTCCATACAGGGCGCTGTGATCGGCACGTGGGGGGCGGTTGGCCCTGCAATCTCTACAGGCAGAAATGTGGTCACTTCCCCGGCGAAATCATCACCGTCAGTACATGCCGGCGCGAAACGGGGATCACGCAACCATGTGTAGATCAGATTGGCGTTCATCGCGTAACGTCGTGCAAGCAGCGCTACCGAAACCCTAGGTGCGCGCGTTTGTCCGCAGATCGAAACCTTCTCATCGTCTGACCAGAACCGCTTCTTCTGACCCTTCTTCCCAGACATATCCGCCCTCGAGATGTCCACTATCAATGGTGGACACTATCAGCGCACGCTATAACGCGTCAGAGCACCAACACCGGACGCTTACGTCATCACGCCAGTTGTAGAAATAGTATCGAACCGTTGAAACCGGTGGAAAGTCCTTTGGCAAAGGAGACCACGCGCACCCGGCGGCAGCGATGTAGCCAATCCCATCCCGAACTTCGCGCAACTCAACTTCCCGAGGGCGCCCCAATTTGTCGGGGCCGGGCAAAAGCGAAAAAATGACCGCCCATTCTGCATCGGTTACATCGCTTGAGTAACGCTCGTTATTCCGCTCATACTGGCAGCGAGTGGTTTCAGTCCAGGGCATCGTGACCTCCGTTTTCTTGTTTCCTATTCAAACAAACAGAAGCACAACCCACTGATATCACTCAACTCATTTTCGATCAGGCTCTGAGGGTCTGTTGACAATCACCGAGCAGCGTTGAGCATTGCGCAGAGGTGCCGGTTGGCTGCGTAGCTGGTATCTGTTTTGTCGTATCGCGTTGCTATCCCCCTGAATTCCTTGATCTTTGCAAAGTAGTTTTCAATCAGGTGACGCCACTTGTACATGTGAGTATCGTCGTCTCGTAGCACTTTCCGGTTCGATTTGGGCGGGATAACCGCAGTTGCGCCGCGCTCATCAAGGTCTTGCAGGAGCCAATCGGCGTCGAAGGCCTTGTCGGCCAGCAACGCTCCGAAGGAGACATCGTGGATCAGGGGGCAACCCCCTTCATGTCGTGCGCTTGCCCCGGCAGAAGCAGAAAGCGGAACAAGTTGCCGAGCGCATCGACCAAGGCAACGATTTTGGTCGTCAGCCCGCCGCGAGAGCGTCCAATGGCTTGATGCCGTGTCCCCCTTTTGCGCCCGAAGCCTTCTGATGGGCCTGGACAATCGTCCCGTCGATGAGAGCATGTTCAAGGTCTGGCTCGCCGCTTGTGGCGTTGAAAAGTCTGTCAAACACACCGGCCTTTGCCCATCGACGAAATCGTTTGAAAACCGAATTCCAGTTGCCGAAATCCTGGGGCAGGTCACGCCAGGGAGATCCTGTTCGCACACGCCAAAGTACGGCCTCCATGAACCGACGGTTATCCCGACCGGTTGCTCCCGGGTCCCCGGCCTTACCGGGTAATAGGGGCGCAATCTTCGCCCGGAGTTCATCTGAAATCACCAGACGATCTTCGTCCATCCAAACCTCCATTTTCGAAGCTTGAATAACAGTTCAGGCCAAATTGCAACCCCGAATGTCAACAGGCCCTAGAGTCTTTCCGACTGACATTGACCCTGACAAGATTTGCTTTTTCATCCGTCGTTCCGGGGCGCCGCTATTGGGATGGGTTAATGAATCAAGCTCTGTCAGAAACACCCTAATATCGCTTCAATCTATCGGCACGCCTGCAACCGTGATCCGGTGCATGAAGCGCCGCTGGCCCGGGTAATCGTTGATTGCCTTGTGCCATGTCGCCCGGTTGTCCCACATGCCAAGCGTGCCGGGTTTCCAGCGTACGCGGCAGGTGAATTCGGCCTGGCTGCAATGGACATAGATCTGATCCAACAATGGCTGGGATTCGGCGATCGTCCAGCCATCGAAATGCGTTGTGAAATCGCTGTTGACATAGATCCCGCGCCGACCGGACAGGGGGTGGGTGATAACCACCCGATGCAAGGCATCCTGAAGCGCCAGATCCGCATTGCCGATGCGGCCGGTCTTGACGGATTCGTCTTCACTGCGCGCCGCGCCAAAGACATGGCGCGAGGAATGCCATGCCTTTAACCCATCAAGAGTTTCCCGCATGCCATCCGACAACGCCATATAGGCCGCATGCATTGACGCAAAGGTAGTGTCACCGCCAACCTCGGGCGTCTCAACCGCATAAAGGATCGAACACATCGCCGGCACCTCGTCATAGGAATGGTCGGTATGCCAGTTGCCGCCGATCACCCTGGTCTGATCCGGTTCCTTCAGCACGGTGGCGATTTCGGGATAGCCGTCCAGCGGCGTGAAGAACCGGTTCACATTGATCTCTCCCCAGCGTCGGGCAAAGGCCAGGTGGTCTTCCGGCTGGAGAGAAAGACCGTGAATGACTACGACGGAATGCTCGATAAAGGCATTGTGAATGGTTTCGAAATGATCGTCCCGCGACAGATCCACGCCGTAGATCTCGGCGCCGACCGCCGGGGTGATTGGTACAACTTCAATGCTCATCTTCAGATTCCGATGACGATCTTGCCGAAGTGATCGCCCGCGCGCATGGCGTGATAGGCGGCCCTGGCATCATCAAACCCAACGACGCGGTCGATCACCGGGCGCAGGGAGTGGACCGAGATCGCCTTGTTCATTTCCTCGAACATCCGGGACGGCCCGACGTAAATGCCACGCACGGTAAGGGATTTGCGCATGATATCGGTCGGCATGATCTGTCCGGCCGCCCCGGTCAGAATGCCGATCAGGGCAACGGTGCCGCCGACGCGTGTCGCGGTGATGGATTTCTGCAACGTGCCGGGACCGCCAACCTCCACCACCCGGTCAACGCCGCCGCCGGAAAAATCCAGCACTGCCGATTCCCAGTCGGGATTGTCGCGGTAATTAACCGTTCCACCCGCGCCCAATTCTTTCATCCGTTCCAGCTTGGCATCGCTGGACGAAGTGACGATGGTGCGTGCGCCCATGATCGAACAGAATTGCTGGGCGAAGACCGATACCCCACCGGTGCCGAGCAACAGAACCGTTTCGCCGGCCATGACCGGGCCAGGCTGGGTCAAGGCATGCCATGCCGTCAGCGCGGCGCAGGGCAAAGTCGCGGCTTCCTCAAAACTCAGATGTCCGGGAATCGGCACCACCCCGCCGGCAGACAGGATAACCTCTTCGGCCAGCACCCCTTGCCGGGCACCGCCCAGCGCCGACCCCATGGCATTCGGCGAACAGGATCCTGCCTCCCAGTCCTGGAAAAAACATCCCGCGACCCGGTCGCCCACAACGATGTCATCGACGCCCGGACCAACAGCGGTGACCTCTCCCGCACCGTCGGAATTGGGTACCGTTGGATAGGACAGCTTGCGCGAGACCGGGTCTTCAATCGTGGTCAGGTCACGATAGTTGATCGAATTGGCCTGGATGCGCACCGCCACCTCGCCCGGGCCCGGTTGCGGCGAAGGCCGCTGCGCCAGTTCCAGTCCGTCCACGCCGCCATCTGAAACAATCTGCCAGGCCCGCATTTAAAGCCCCCCTTTTTCGCTTCCGGCGAACCTGCCCGATCCGATGGCCCTTACGCAAGCGGTGAACGGGTAACGATCACGTAACTGACAAAAAAGGCGTCTCGACGAAAGGTCATACCAGTCCTAGGTTGAGCATTGGAGATCCAAGCCATGACTTCGCACGGAAAATATGCCGATCTGATCGACGCCGAAACGTGGGACTTTATCGAGCGGACAAATGCCTGGTATCCGCCCGATGCCGTGGATCATTCGATCGAGAAACAGCGCGAAGTCTATGACGCCATGTGCCGGGAGTTTTTTTCCGGCTATCCTGATGGTGTAGAGGCAACCGATCGGTTGATCGATGCGGGTGACCATGCCATTCCCTGCCGAGACTATGCAATGGCCGGCACGGTCCCGGCGGCCCGGGTGATCTATTATCACGGCGGCGGATTTGTCGTCGGCGGGCTGGAAAGCCATGACGATGTGTGCGCCGAACTCTGTGCCCGGACCAGATATCCGGTGACGTCGGTCGATTACCGGATGTCACCCGAACACATCTACCCGGCCGATTTCGAGGATGCACGAACGGCGTTCCTGCACATTGCCGGCCGCGGCGATCATCCGGTGATTCTGGTCGGTGACAGCGCCGGCGGCAACCTGGCTGCGACCGTGTCACAGGCCGTGCGCGGCGGCGGGCCTCAGCCCGCGGGCCAGGTTCTGATCTATCCCGGTCTTGGCAGCGATACGACTAAGGGCACATTCATTGAGCACGCCGACGCACCGATGCTGACGACGCGGGACATCGCCTTTTACAAGACCCTGCGCACCGGCGGTAACGAAAAACTGCTGGAAGAACCGACCTGTACGCCGCTAAGGGACACCGACTTTTCGAAATTGCCACCGACATTGATCTTTTCGGCTGAATGTGACCCGCTTGCCGGCGATGGCGGGATCTATTGCGATCATTTGTTGACAGCAGGCGGCAAGGCGATCTGGTTCAACGAAAAGGGCATGGTTCACGGCTATCTGCGCGCCCGCCACTCGGTTGGCAGGGCGCGCGCGAGTTTCTCCCGGATTGTGGAAGCGATCGATACCCTGGGCCGGGGCGACTGGCCTTACACAGAATGAACGGCGTTGGTCCGACACTCCCAAGTGGCGCACGGTTTGATCGAAGGATGGCTTGATCGTGTCCGCTGATCAAGCATTTTTTGCCCTGAGCGGCGGCCGGTCTCGCGAGAGTGCTCGATTGTCGGCGGATCGAGTCACGAATGTGTGCCATTCTGATCAGGTGGTCAGGTTTTCCAGCACGGCGGTCAGATCTGTCGAGCCGCTTTTGTTCGATCTCGGGCGGTCTCGACCTCACGCGTATGACGGCGGCGCGCGCAGTCGGCGGATGGCGGCGAGGATCGCGCGGACCATCGTACCGGTGACCGCGACCTCGGCCAGTTGGAAGAGGGTCACGCGGGGGCGTGGCGCCCCACGCGGGCGCCACGATCCTGATCAGCTTGAGCTGGAGGCTGGTGAGCGACCCGTCGGCCATGGTCCCGGGCAACTCGATGCCGCGCGGGAACGTCGCCAGATTGCAGGCCAATGCGCGCAACCGCAGTCGCACCTCATTGTCGCGGGACCGCCCGCAGGACAGCCGCGTCCAGCGGAAGGCATATCTGCCTTCCTTGATGTGCTGCCCGGCGACGCCCCGCTGGTTATGGAAGCGCACCACCCGGTCAGGCTCCATCGGCAGGCTGGTGACGATGAAGCCGGCGCGGAAGAACAACTCACCCGGATGCCATTCGATCCTGGCGATCACCCGGCGCTCTTCTTCCCGGCTCTGGGCCTGGTGGGAGAAATCCTCGTAGAAGCGTTTGACCCTGGTCTGCGACGGACGGCCCACGGGCCGGGTCAGCCGGTGGGCGATCTTCTCCTTCAGTACGGCAGTGGCGGGCAGCCCGATGGCACGGAAATAACCGGCCTCTTCCAGCCGGGTATGGATGGCGGGGATCGCATGGGCGGCATCGGCGCGGAAGAAGCGCATGAGATCACGCCCGGCATGGCGGGCGATCACCGGGTCCAGCACCGGCTGCCAGCCATCGGCGCCGTGAACGTCGCCGGGACGCGGGGCGCAGCGTTCCGGCATGCCGAACTGCCCATGTCCGGCACGATGTACTTCAGCCCGTTGCGATCGTGGAACCGGTCGATCCACTGGCCGTTCAGGTCGGCCAGAGCCGCTCGGTTCCCGGGCAAGGCCAGCGTCCCGGTACGACGGTCGAAATCCACCCGATCACCCCGCTTTGCACCCGCACCCTCCGGATGATCCATGAAACCCGCCATTCGAAACCGCCAACTCAATGAGTTATAACGAAAATACTGCGATCAGAACAGCAAAACCAGCGGATCACTTGGGGAATGCGGGTTGAAGCTGAACCCGAGACCCTGGCAAAATATATCCGCGATCATTGGCAGGTGGAAAACAGCTTGCACAGGGTTCTGGATGTGACCTTCGGACAAGACGAATGTCGCATCGGAACCGGCAATGCCGCTGCCAATTTTGCCACAATCAAACATGCGGCGATGAACTTGCCGCGCCGAGCACCCGGCAAAATGAGCCTGCCACAAAAACGGCATTCAGCCGCATGGGACGACGACATGGAGAAAATCATCCGGAATTGATGTTCAATCGATTGCCCTGCAATTGAATGGCACTTGACTAAAGCCGGTCGAACAAAAAACCGGCGGCGGGTTGCCCTACCGCCGGCTTTGTTTGGTTCGGACGATTTGTCCGGGGTTCCGCTTAGGCAAACCACCAGCGCTCGTGCGCCTTGCCGCCGTCCATGCTCCAGTTTCCGGCCACGACTTCGGGTGTCTGGAGCTTCTTGCTGAGCGCGTGGATGTGATTGGCGAACATGGCGGTGATGGTACCACCATCCTCGTTGATCAGCCTCTGGGTTTCGTAATACATCACGCGGCGTTTATCCTGATCCAGTTCGGCCCGGGCCTGAATGACCAGTTCATTGAACCGGTCGGCATCTGGCGTGTCACGCCAGGCGGTATCATTCCATTCAGTATCCGCCACATAGGCTGACGAATACATCCAGTCCTCGGTCGGACGGCCGCCCCAGTAACAGGCACACCAGCCCTTTTTGTTCCAGACGTTGGACCAGTAGCCGTCGGAAGGCTCGCGCACCACTTCGATGTCGATACCGGCCTGCTTGGCCGACGCCGCGATCAACTGGGCGGCATCCACGGCGCCGGCGAAGGCGGCGTCGGACGCGGACAACTGGATTGGGCCACTGTGACCGGAAGCCTTGTAATACTTGGCCGCCATCTCCGGATCGAACTCGCGCTGCGGCAGGTCACCATTGTGGAACTGGTTGGCTGTGGAGATCGGGTGATCGTTACCCCGGGCACCGTGACCGTTCAGGATCTTGTCGACCAGTTCCTGGCGGTTGACGGCAAATTTCAACGCCAGACGCAGAGCACGATTACCGAATGGTTCGACATCCAGGCGCATTGGGAACGTGTAGTGCAGCGTGCCCGTGGTCTCCAATATGTTGAGGATCGGCACGCGTGCCAGCAAGTCCACGGTCTTGGGATCGACCCGGTCGATCACATCCACGTCACCATTCATGACCGCGTTCTGGCGGGCAGTCGTATCCAGCAGCGACAGACGCACCACCGAATCGAAGTGGGCGTGACCTTCCTTGAAGTAATTCGGGTTGCGCGTGAATTCGGCCCGAACGCCCGGCTCGAAATTCTCAACGATGTATGGACCCGTACCAATTCCGGCCTGAGCATCCACTTTGCCGTCGACGGCCGGCATCATCATCAGGTGATAATCGCTGACAATGAAGGGGAAGTCGGCGTTTGGCTTGTCCAGCGTGATAACGACCGTGCTGTCGCCGTCCTTTTTGATGGATTCGACAGGCTTCAGCAGGCCCTTTGCAGCTGACTTTGACTCCTCGCCCATATGATGCTGCAGCGAGGCGATCACGTCGTCCGCATCGAAAGTCTTGCCATTGTGGAATTCCACGCCCTTGCGCAGGTTGAAAACCCAGGTTTTCGCATCAGAGGAATCAAGGCTTTCGGTCAGTTCCGGTCGTAGCACGCCGTCCGGCGCAACCTCGGTCAGATGGTTGCCGAAGGTATAGCCGTTGGCCGTAGCCATGCTATTTTCATAGGTAGCCGGGTCCAATGTATCGGTGGTGGAACCATGACCCAGACCCTCACGATAGGTGCCACCCTTTTTCGGTATAGCCGCCAGCACATCACCGGCCATGGTGAGCGCCGTCGGCAGCACCACACCGGCTGCCAACATCGATGTGATGAACTGACGCCGGTCGATGTGACCGCGGGCCAGCTTTTTCTTTTGCTGGCCGATAAATTTCTTCTTCATGTCACGCATTGGATAAATTTCCTCCCTGTGTGCGTTCGAAGGCCAAGCAGGTTGATTCTTGGTTTGGCTTTGGCCTCACATACCCGAACACTAACGCGATCTTGCCGTATGGCGCAATCTTCGTTGGGGTTTGCTCAGGGCAATCCCATTTCAAAAGTCTTTGATTAGCGTGCGTAGAAAATCGTCCACCCAAACCTCCATTTTCGAAGCTTGAATAACAGTTCAGGCCAAATCGGAAGCCCGAATGTCAACAGGCCCTAATGCACTGTCACCGTTATTGCTTTGATTTCAGCGATCGCCATCAAAGAAAATTGTTGGGCCAGATCATGGTGCGCCAGATATGCGCCGCCGGGCTACGGTCGAAACCGAGGCCGTCTTCGGGCTGGCGGAAGTGTTCGGCGATGATGTCTTCGAACTCCTCGATCAGTACCACCTTGTCCGGATCGAAGGCATAGAGATCGTTGACAACAATTTGCATGGCTGAATCGTACCATTTGTGGGTCCGGCAATAGTCCCATTCGGCCTTGATATAGGCGGGGGGGTCGTAGTCATCGCCAAAGACCCGGGTATAGAGCGCGGGGTAATCGAAATCATAGTCGGAGGCGGGCCGAAACCGTAGGGCCTGGTGGTGGCGGACCGCCCAGGTCGCTTCCTCAGTCACATAAGGTTCGATCATCTGGGCGGCCCAGTGGCCGTGATCGGTGCGGATGAAGCCGATGACCGAGATATCGTGCAACAGACAGGCGAGCACGAGATGGCCGGGCAGGCCCTTGTCCCTGGCCAATCGGGCGCTCTGCAACAGATGGTTCGAACCATAGGTGTCCTGTTGGAACCGTAGTCTGAAGAAATCCATCAGGGTCGGGTGTTCCGGCATCTTGGGCAGACGAGGGTCGTCGCCCATCAGCCAGTGGCCGGTGGACGGCTGGCCGCCGCCGGCGGCAATCGTGCCGACCCGGCCGACCGGCGGCTTCATGATCTGGATATCCAGCAACTGGATCATCGCGGTTTCCAGTACGTCCATCTTTTCGTCCGCATCCATGGCATCGGTGATGCGGCTTTCGGCAATGGCCTTGGCTTGTGCGATCAATTCAGTTCGATCCATCGGGGCTTATTCCTTCGTGCGCTGCTTGTGTTCTTCCAGCCGCGGCATGATCTCGACGAAATTGCACGGGCGGTGGCGATAATCGAGTTGGTCTTTCAGGATACCGTCCCAACCATCCTTGCAGGCGCCGGGCGACCCGGGCAGGGCAAACAGATACGTGCTGCCCGCCACGCCCGCCGTGGCCCTGGACTGGATGGTCGAAGTGCGGATTTTTTCCCAGCTGATCATGTGAAACGCGGTGGAAAAACCGTCAATCTCCTTCTCATAGACTGATTTGAAGGCTTCCGGGGTTACGTCCCGGCCGGTCAGGCCGGTGCCGCCAGTGGAGATCACCGCATCAATGCCCGGATCGGCGAGCCACTGGCGCAATTGGCCGACGATCTGGTCTACATCGTCGGTAACAATAGCGCGGTCGGCCAGGACGTGGCCCGCCGCCGTCAATCGGTCCACCAGTGTCTGTCCGGACTTGTCATCGCCCAGGGTGCGGGTATCGGACACCGTCATGATGGCGATATTGAGGGGGATGAATTCCGGAGTGTTGCCCATGGTCCCATGGGATCAGGCCGCGCGGCCGAGTTCAAGCCTTGTTTTCGGCCTCGATGGTGCGCTGGATGATCGCTTTGGCCTCATCAACACCGGCCCAGCCGACGATCTTGACCCACTTTCCCTCTTCCAGATCCTTATAATACTCGAACGAGGTGCTGAACCTCGTTGTGCAGGGTTTCGGGCACTTGTTCATAGGTTTCGATAGGCTCAGTTTACAAGCCGTGTGCGTTCATGTTATGTTTTTTGTGAAATCAGAAGGATGGATTGACATGGATCACAAGCAGTTTCAGGAATGGTTATCGGGGATAGACCACCTCAGCCCGGCGCAGCGGCAGCAAACCGAAGCCGTGTTCCCGGGGGACACGGAGACGTCAGCGTCGCTGGCTGCCATTGAAGCGGCCGTGGGTGGAGATCGCCAGTGCCCGCATTGTGGCACGCCAGGCGCCATATCGCGTGGCAAGGCAAGGGGTCTGCGACGGTACCAGTGCAAAGAATGCAGGAAGACATTCAATGCCGCGACCGGCACCCCCTTGTCGGGTCTGCACCACAAGGACAAGTGGCTTTCCTTCGGAGCCTGTCTTGCTGATGGGCTGACGGTTCGCGCTTCAGCAGAACGTTGCGGACTTGCCGTCAACACCGCCTTCCGTTGGCGGCACCGATTTCTTGCCGCAAAAGACCTGAAGGCACGCAAGCTCACGGGCATTGTGGAAGCCGATGAAACCTGTGTGCCGGAAAGCCGGAAAGGTGCACGAAACCTTGAGCGCAAGGCGCGACGCAGGGGAGGCAAGGCCAGCAAGCGGGGCCTGTCAGATGAACAGGTTCCGGTACTGGTTGTCGCTGATCGCGGCGGCGCGACAGTCAGTGCAGTTCTGCCCGCGGTCAACGCCGATCCCTTGCGAGAGGTGATCGCGCCGGTTGTGGACGAGGATATCGTTTTGGTGACCGATGGACACCGCGCTTGTCCGCGATGCGCGGCGGCAATCGGTGCGCATCACGAAGCATTGAACCTGTCACGAAGTGAACGGGTGCGAGGTGCCTTTCACATTCAGATCGCAGCAGATCCGGCGGTCAACAACCGACATGGCCGGTTGAAGGATTTCCTGCGGCGCTACCGAGGCGTCGCGACCAGATATCTCGACAACTACCAGCGATGGTTCCAGCGGCTTGAACTGGAGAACGCCTCACCCCGGGCTTGCCTCGCAACCGCCATCGCACGTCCATGCATACAATTCGTAAACTGAGCTTTTCGATATGATCGTAATAGGGATGGGTAACCGCAACCGGCACGCCGGTAACCTTTTCGTCCTTGCCGGCCTCGTCCTCCATCAGCAAGACGCCGACCGGCCGGCACATCACCACGGCGCCGGGAATGATCCGGGCCCGGGTCAGGACCATGGAATCGACCGGGTCGCCATCATCAGTCAGGGTATGGGGAACAAAGCCGTAGTCGAGCGGATAGTGCATCGAGGAATGCCTGAACCGGTCGACGAACAGCGCACCCGACGCCTTGTCGATTTCATATTTCACCGGTTCGGAATTGCGTGCAATCTCGATGATCACGTTCACTTCATGGGGCGGATTATTGCCTGCGGGGATTTTTGAGATGTCCATGGGCCTGCAACTTTTTGAAGAAGGGGAATGCAGCCCATATCACCCTGTTGCGGTCGCGGCTATTCGCCGTTGAGCGCACCGTCCAGACGTTTTTTCAACGACAGCAGATCCTGCCAAGCCTGGCGCTTTGCCGCCGGACTGCGCAACAGATAGGCCGGATGCAGCGTCGGCAGACACGGAATTTTGGTGCCGCCGGCATCGTAATCCGCCCACTTGCCCCTGAGCCGGGTGATGCCTGTCGTTGTCCGCATCAGTTGTTGCGCCGGGGTGCCACCGGTACAGACTATAAATTCGGGCTTTTTTAGAACAATCGCCCGCTCGATGAACGGCAGGCACATGATCACCTCAGCATCAGTCGGTTTGCGATTGCCCGGCGGGCGCCAGAAGATGATGTTGGAAATATAAGCCGCCTTGGCCGGATCATCAGACTGGCGGTCGAGCCCGATAGACGCCAACATCCGGTCCAGCAACTGACCGGACCGGCCGACGAACGGTTTTCCCTGACGATCCTCGTCGGCGCCAGGCGCCTCGCCGATTACCATGACCCGTGCGTCCCGATTACCATCCTCAAACACCAGCGATTTGGCGGTGGATTTCAGCGGGCAGCCGTCAAAGGATTCGAGCACCTTGCGGATATCGTCCAGCGACTGGCAGGTGGCCGCGATCTCGCGCGCCGATTTTATCGCCGCCTCGCTGCCCATGGCCGCTGCCTGCTGAGAGTTTGGCGTCGGCCGCGCGGGCGCGGTGGCCGGCTGTTGCTCGGGCTGTCTGGATGCAACGCGCTTCTTGCCCGTCAGGACCCGAGTATCGACCGAAGACCAATCAGTAGGCGCGTCCATTACCGCGTCATCCGCGCCCATCTCGACCTGCCACGCCAAGACGGCAATCGCTTCTTCGCGGGACAAGGGGAAATTCGTGCCGATCATGGTCGCAATCGTAGAGAAAAGCGTCAAAGGTGAACAGAGAAAGCAGTTTGTCGCGGTCCACCGTTCCATTTGACCCTGTGGATGACCTTGCATAAATGTTGCCCACGAATATTGAAGCTGCAGCTCAACCGGCGTGGCAAGAGGAGCACTGGATATGAGCGAAGAGATCGAACGCGAGTCCATGGAATTCGACGTGGTGATCGTCGGCGCGGGGCCATCGGGCCTGGCCTCGGCCATCCGGCTGAAGCAACTGGCCACCGAAACGGGCAGCGAAATCTCGGTCTGCGTTCTGGAGAAGGGCTCCGAGGTTGGTGCCCACATTCTGTCCGGCGCGGTGGTCGATCCGATCACGCTGAATGAGCTTATCCCGGACTGGAAGGAAAAGGGCGCGCCGCTGAACGCGCCGGTGATCCAGGATCGGTTCTGGGCGCTGACCCCGTCGGGGGCCTGGCGTCTGCCGAATTTCGCCATACCAAAGCTGATGAACAATCACGGCAATTTTGCCGTGTCGCTGGGCAATGTCTGCCGCTGGCTGGGTGAACAAGCCGAGGGACTGGGCGTTGAGATCTATCCCGGTTTTGCCTGTTCCGATCTGGTCTATCGCGAGGATGGCTCGGTCAAGGGCGTTGTGGCCGGCGTGATGGGCATTGGCAAGAACGGGGAGCTCACCGATGGCTTTGAGCCCGGCATGGAACTGCACGGCAAATATATCTTTATCGGCGAAGGCGTACGCGGATCCCTGGCCAAAATGCTGATCAACAAATTCGGTCTGTCGGACGGCAAGGAGCCGCAGAAGTTCGGCATCGGCATCAAGGAGTTGTGGGAGATCGAGCCGGCAAAACACAAGATAGGCCAGGTGACCCACACCATGGGCTGGCCGCTCGGCAACAAGGCTGGCGGTGGTTCTTTCATCTATCATCTGGAAGACAATCAGGTGTCGATCGGCTTTGTCGTCCATCTGAATTACAAAAATCCCTATCTGTCGCCCTATCAGGAATTCCAGCGCTTCAAGCATCACCCCAGCATCCAGCCCATGCTGGAGGGCGGCCGCCGCATCGCCTATGGCGCCCGGGCGATTACCGAGGGCGGCTTCCAGTCCGTACCCAGGCTCTATTTCCCCGGCGGCGCGCTGATCGGCTGCTCGGCCGGATTTGTGAACCTGCCGCGGATCAAGGGCAGCCATAACGCCATGAAGACCGGCATGCTGGCCGCCGAAGCCTCCTTTGCCGCGATCCAGGCGGGCCGCGAAGGGGATGAACTGAAAGAGTACGAAACCGCCTATGAAGCCTCGTGGGTCTATACGGACCTGAAGAAAGTGCGCAATGTCAAACCGTTATGGTCGAAGTTCGGCCTGATCGGCGGCCTCGTTCTGGGCGGTCTGGACATGTGGACCAACGAGTTGTTCGGCTTTTCGTTCTTTGGCACTCTGAGCCATGGCAAGACAGATGCCGAATCCACCCGCCCGGCCAGCGAATTCAAACTGATTGATTATCCAAGGCCCGACGGGACGATTTCGTTCGACCGCCTGACCAATGTCTCATTCTCGGGCACCAACCACGAAGAAAACCAGCCAGCGCATTTGAAGCTGAAGGATGCGGCGGTGCCGGTGGATGTCAATCTGGCGAAATTCGCCGGACCCAGCCAGCGCTATTGCCCGGCCGGTGTTTATGAATTCGTCGAGGATGAAGACGGAAAACCGGTGTTCCAGATCAATGCCCAGAACTGTGTGCATTGCAAAACCTGCGATATCAAGGACCCAACCCAGAACATCAACTGGACCGTGCCCGAAGGCGGCGGGGGGCCAAATTACCCCAATATGTAATCCGACATTTCCCAAGTGGCCTGCCACTTTACGGCAAGACCGTCTGATCTGGCCAGTTGATCAAGCTTTTTCGCCGCGAAGTTCGCCGGTGGTCGGGAAAGCGCCCGGAACCGGGCGGATCGGGCCGTGAACCCGCAGAACGGCCTTCTGCTTGTGCGCCGACGTCTGTCTGCGACGTCGGGCCGGAGCCGGATCTGCACGCCTGGATGCGCCATGCGCTGAAACAGGCCTGGAAGCTGGACGAGATCCTGACCGTCATCCGTCCTGGCATCCCCCTGTTGCGACGGTCGCTGGCATCGACGCATATCACCGAGTCGATGAATGCCGTGATCCGTCAGGTCTGCCGGCATGTGAAGCGATGGCGGGATGCCCGGATGGCGCTGCGCTGGACCGCCGCCGGAATGCTCGAGGCAGGCAAGGGCTTCCGCCGTCTCAAGGCCTGCAAGCAGTTGCCCCTCCTGAAGGCCGCGCTCGAAAAGCACCGCGACCCACAGGCCGGTGCGCCTGTTGACCCGATGGCTCGGGCCGCGTAACCATGCAGTCCGCAACGTCGCCCGGCGCGAAGTTCAACATCGGACGGGACATTCCCCCAGTCCGTTCACTCCAGCCATTTCCGGACCAAGCGAGCGTGATGATAGCGGGCGTTGTTCGCGATGACATGGATCCGCTTGTTGCCGGGATTGCTGGTCTCCAACTTCTCAAGCAGTGCGATGGTGGAAGCGGCGTCGACCCGCTCGGCCGCGACCAGAGGCAAGGTCAAAGAGTTTGATATCAGGACAGCCTTTATGAGTCAGGCTCTCAAAAAACCTCTTCGCACGGCTCTGGAAAAAGGGCCTGTATCCGATCACCGGCAGTCGCGGGAACATGAAGAACCACCTGAGGGCAATATTCGACAAGCTACCGTTGCGAAACAGATTCATCATTGAGACGCTCTTCGACAAGCTCAAATCAGACATGGGACGGGAACACACAAGACACAGATCGCCAACAAATGCGTTCGTCCACATCCTGTCATGCCTGATCGCCCATACGCTGGGCAAAACCAGAATCTCCATGAAGCCAGAATCTCCATGAAGCCAGAATCTCCATGAAGCCAAAATCCCCATGAAGCCAAAATCCCCATGAAGCCAAAATCCCCATGAAGAACGTCGCTTATCCATAACTCGGGTATCTTAGCCCAAAGGCGGATTGTGGCTGAATTAACCCTTGGCATAGAACTAGCTTCGGGAAGCCGGTGTTGCATTTAACGGCAGGTCCAGGACGCTTAAATCCACGGGAGGAATCACATGAGCGATCACAAAAACCCAAGCCGCCGCCGGGTCCTTAAGTCCGGTGTCTCAGCAGCCGCCTTTATCGGCGCAACACCGTACTTTTATGGCAGCGGCGCCCGCGCCGCCGGATACCGGAACGAGCCGACAGGCAGCACGGTGACCTTTGGCTTCAACGTGCCGCAGACCGGCGCCTATGCCGACGAGGGCGCGGACGAGTTGCGCGCTTATAAGTTGGCTGTCGAGCACATCAACGGCGAAGGCGACGGCGGCATGCTGAACACCTTCTCGTCCAAGGCTCTGACCGGCAGCGGCGTCAATGGCAAGAAAGTCGTATTTGTCACCGGCGACACCCAGACCAAGTCCGATGCCGCTCGTGCGTCCGCCAAGCGGATGATCGAGAACGACGGCGCCATCATGATCACCGGCGGTTCGTCCTCGGGCGTGGCCATCGCGGTTCAAGGTCTGTGCCAGGAAGCGGGCGTCATCTTCATGGCCGGTCTGACCCATTCCAACGACACTACCGGCAAGGACAAGCGCGCCAACGGTTTCCGTCACTTCTTCAACACGGAAATGACCGGTGCGGCCCTCGCGCCTGTGCTGAAAAACGCCTTCGGTACCGAGCGGACAGCCTATCACCTGACCGCCGACTATACTTGGGGCTGGTCGCAGGAAGGCTCGATCAAGAAGTACACCGAACAGCTTGGCTGGAACACGGCTGCTGCCGTGCGCACGCCTTTGGGTGCCGGTGATTTCTCGCAGTACATCACTCCAGTGCTGAACTCCGGCGCGGACACACTGGTTCTGAACCACTATGGCAAGGACATGGTGAACTCGCTGACCCAGGCGGTTCAGTTCGGCCTGCGCGACAAGCAGGTCAATGGCAAGAACTTCGCTATCGTCGTGCCGCTGTATTCGCGTCTGATGGCTCAGGGCGCCGGCGAAAACGTGAAGGGCATCTTCGGTTCCACGAACTGGCACTGGTCGCTGTCGGATGAAGGCTCGAAAGCCTTCGTAAAGTCCTTCGGCACCAAGTACGGCTTTCCGCCGTCCCAGGCCGCGCACACCACCTACTGCCAAGCCATCCTGTACGCCGATGCCTGCCAGCGTGCCGGCACCTTCATGCCAAGCAGCGTAGGCGCAGCCCTGGAAGGCTTCATCTTCGACGGTCTGGGCAATGGCCCGACGGAATACCGTGCCGCCGATCACCAGTGCTTCAAGGACGTGCTGGTCGTGAAGGGCAAGGAAAACCCGTCGTCCAAGTTCGACGTTCTGGAAGTGGTTGAGGTTACCCCGCGCGCTCAGGTGGAATATGCACCGAGCATGCTGGGCGGCGAGCTTGGCCCGTACAACAACGGCTGATTGCCGAACCTGAAAACAGCCGGTCGCCCCGTCGGGCGGCCGGCGCCTGACCGTCCTTTTCATGGTGACAATGCAGATGCGGCCACATAATAAAAGTCCAAACTCAGGGATGGGGGGCCGCCGCGCTTAGCGGCAGGCGAAACATATGGACGCACTCTTTCTGCAGTTCCTGAATGGCCTGGACAAGGGTGGCGCGTATGCGCTGATCGCGCTTGGCCTGACGCTGGTGTTCGGCACCCTGGGTGTGGTCAATTTTGCCCATGGGGCACTGTTTATGCTCGGCGCCTTCTGCGCGGTCTCGCTGCAACGGATATTCAGCATCTCCTACGAGCGGATCAGCGAGACCAAGACGGATTTTCTCGGCATGCCGCTGAAGGAACAGATCCCCTATCTGGAAAGCTGGTTTGGCACCGATGTTTCGTACTTTTTGCAGGACTACTCCGTTCCGCTATCGATTTTACTCGCCATGGTATTCATGGCCCTTGTCGGCCTGGCCATGGAACGAGGCCTGATCAAACATTTCTACAAGCGCCCCCACGCCGACCAGATCTTGGTGACGTTCGGCCTGGCCATCGTGCTGCAGGAAATCGTCAAGCATTACTATGGCGCCAATCCGATCCCGCAATCGGCCCCGCACATTGTCGCCGGCGCGGCCAATGTTGGTGCCTGGATCGGCCTGGGCGAGAATGTAATCTATCCTTGGTGGCGCCTGATTTATTTCCTCTTCTCCGCCATTGTCATTTCCAGCGTTTTCGCCTTCCTGCAGTTCACCACCTTCGGCATGGTCGTGCGGGCGGGCATGCAGGATCGCGAGATGGTCGGCATGCTGGGTATCAACATTCAGAGGCGATTCTCCATCGTGTTCGGGCTTGCGGCGGTTGTCGCCGGCATGGCGGGCGCCATGTATACGCCGATCCTGCCGCCGGATTATCACATGGGCATGGACTTCCTGGTGCTGTCCTTTGTGGTTGTTGTCGTTGGTGGTATGGGCTCGCTGGGCGGTGCGGTTCTGGCCGGTTTCCTGCTTGGCATTCTGCAAAGCTTTGCCTCGATGAACGAGGTGCAATCGCTGTTGCCCGGCATCAATCAGATCATCATCTATCTTATCGCCGTGATCATCCTGCTGACGATGCCGCGCGGACTGATGGGTCGCAAAGGCGTGATGGAGGACTGATCCATGGAAAAGAATGTCGCCCTCAAGGACTGGATCCTGTTCATCGGCTTCGCGATTGCCACGCTGATGATGCCGATTTTCCTGGAGCCCTTTGGCGGGAACTATCCCGACCTCCTGCAAAAGATCGCCATCTTCGGGATCTTTGCCATCGGATTTAACATCCTGTTTGGCCTGACGGGCTATTTGTCCTTCGGTCATGCCGCCTTTATCGGCGTTGGCTCCTATATGTCGCTTTGGAGCTTCAAGCTGCTGACCATGAACGTGGTGCCGGCAATTGCCTTCTCGGTGCTGCTGGCGGGCGTGTTTGCCTATCTGATCGGGTACGTGTCCCTCAGACGGTCCGGCATCTACTTCTCGATCCTGACCCTGGCCTTTGCCCAGATGTCCTACAGCCTGGCCTATTCGGTGCTGACGCCGATCACCAATGGCGAAACGGGCTTGCAGACCCGGGCGCTGCGCACCGATCCGGAAAAATCCCTGTTGGACGCCGACATTCGGATTATCGACCAGGCACTGGGGATCGAAGAGTTCGGCGTGCCGACCACCCATTTCTTCGGCATGCCGATGAGCGGCTATACCGGCTTCTATTTCTGCGCGGTCCTGCTGATCATCTGTTTCTTCATTGCCCAGCGGATCACAAGATCTAATTTCGGCTTGATGCTGAAGGCTATCAAAACCAATCAGAACCGGCTGAATTACACCGGTATTCACACCAGGCCCTATCTGATCACTGCCTTTGTGATCTCGGGCATGTATGCCGGTCTCGCCGGCTCGCTGATGGCGGTTACCGACCCGATTGCCGGGGCCGAGCGTATGCAGTGGACCGCTTCGGGAGAGGTGGTGCTGATGACCATACTCGGCGGTGTCGGCACCCTGGTGGGCCCCGTCATGGGTGCTGGCCTGATCAAATATGCCGAACAGAAGGTATCATCCTGGAACGAGGGTATCCTGGAGAATTTCTTTTCCTTTCTGCCGGAAAGCCTGCAGCATCTGATGACGAATATCGTTTCGCTGTTTGTCGGCGAGGGCTGGCACATGACGCTGGGCCTGATGTTCATGGTGATTGTGATCTTCCTGCCCGGCGGTCTGATGGAAGGGTTCCGGCGGATTGTTGCGCTGGTCACCCGGCGAAAGAGAGCAGACAATGACGGTGAGGCCATGCCGCAGCCGGCGGAATAGGGAGGCGATCATAGCCGTAGCCGAAGATACGCAGATCGAAAAAGAACACTCATTCCAGCGGGGCACGCTCAATGCCGTGCTGCATATTGACGATGTGCACAAAAGCTTTGCCGGCCTGCATGCGCTGAGCGATGTGGACCTGGATGTCCGCGAAGGCGAAATCCACGCCATTATCGGCCCCAACGGCGCCGGCAAGTCGACTTTGCTGAACGTCTGCGTCGGAAGGCTGAAACCGGACCGCGGCGCCGTCGTCTTCGACGGCGAGGTGCTGACCGGCAAAAGCCCGCACGAAATCAATCAGCTGGGCGTCGCCCGGGTGTTTCAGACACCGGAGGTTTTCCAGGAACTTACCGTTCTGGAAAACGTCATGGTGCCGGCTCTGTCAAAGCGCGACGGACATTTTCGCCTCAACCCGTTCAAGAGTTTCTTCCGGGAAAAAGCCATCCGTGAGGAAGCCGAAAGCGTTATCGAGAACGTCGGCTTGCAGGGGCACAACAGTGCGCTTGCCTCGGCAATGTCACGTGGTGACAAACGCCGCCTGGAACTGGCCATGGGTCTGATCCAGCACCCCCGGCTTCTGTTGCTGGACGAGCCGACAGCCGGCATGGCCCGGCACGACACCAATGCCACCATTGATCTTCTGAAAAAGATCAAGGAAGGCGGCATGACCAAGGTCATCATCGAGCATGACATGCATGTGGTATTCTCGCTGGCTGACCGGATCAGCGTTCTGGCCGGCGGTCGCATCATCGCACAGGGCAAGCCCGACGAGATCAAGAACAATCCCAAGGTCAAGGAAGCCTATCTGGGCGAGGAGCAGGTCTGATGAGTGTCGCCGAAGCGCAAACCGATGCCGCTGCAACACCGGTTGCCGCCAACGATTCAGCACCTCTGCCCGATCCCGCACAGCAGTATTTCGCGGCCCGCAATCTCAACGCCTTTTACGGCGACAGCTATATCGTCCAGGACGTCTCAATCGACGTCAGTGAAGGCGAGATCGTCGCTTTGCTCGGCCGCAACGGCGCTGGAAAGACATCGACCTTGCGCGCCATTGCACGGGCCGGCGAACCGGAACTGCGCTCCGGCGAGATCTGGCTGAAAGGCGAACCGCTGCACGGGGCCGCGGATTATCAGGCCGCGCTGGCAGGCATCCAGTTGGTGCCGGAAGACCGGCGGATCATTCCCGGTCTCACGGTCGAGGAAAACCTCGACCTCGCCGGGATCGCCGGTGCGAACGGTTGGGAATACGAGCGGATTTGTCAGTTGTTTCCCAGGCTGAAGGAACGCCGCCGCCAGGAAGGCACGACCCTGTCGGGCGGCGAACAGCAGATGCTGGCCATTGGCCGCGCGCTGTCCCGGGATTTGAAACTGTTATTGCTTGACGAGCCGTATGAGGGCCTCGCCCCCGTGGTGCGCCATGACATTGAAAAGGCACTGATCGAAGTGCGCAATGCCGGCATCACCACGATCATCGTCGAACAGAATGCAGTTGCCGCCCTGAAACTGGCTGACCGGGCTATTATTCTGGACACCGGCGAGGTTGCCTTTACCGGCACCGCCAAGGAAGTCCTGGATAACGAGGCCCTGCGCCACGAATACCTGGCGATCTGACGGGGTGTTGCCGCCCGGCTCTCACTCGCCGGAACTGATAACCCGCCGCAGTCGGCCAATATCTCCGCTATTCCTTTGAAAAGGCTCATCTCACAAATCGTATGCATGGACGTGCGATGGCAGTTGCGAGGCAAGCCCGGGGTGAGGTGTTCTCCAGTTCAGGCCGCTGGAACCATCTCAGGTAGCTGTCGAGAGATCTGGTCGCGACGCCTCGGTAGCGCCGCAGGAAATCCTTCAACCGGCTGTGTCGGTTGTTGACCGCCGGATCTGCTGCGATCTGAATGTGAAAGGCACCCCGCACCCGCTCACTTCGTGACAGGTTCAATGCTTCGTGATGCACACCGATTGCCGCCGCGCATCGCGGACAAGCGCGATGTCCATCGGTCACCAAAACGATATCCTCGTCCACAACCGGCGCGATCACCTCTCGCAAGGGATCGGCGTTGATCGCGGGCAGAACCGCACTGACTGTCGCGCCGCTGCGATCAGCGGCAACCAGTACCGGAGAACCTGTTCATCTGACAGGCCCCGCTTGCTGGCCCTGCCTCCCCTGCGTCGCGCCTTGCGCTCAAGATTTCGTGCACCTTTCCGGCTTTCCAGCATATAGGTTTCATCGGCTTCCACAATGCCCGTGAGCCTGCGTGCCTTCAGGTCTTTTGCGGCAGGAAATCGGTGCCGCCAACGCAAGGCGGTATTGACGGCAAGTCCGCAACGTTCTGCTGAAGCGCGAACCGTCAGTCCATCAGCAAGACAGGCTCCCAAAGAAAGCCACTTGTCCTTGCAGTGCAGACCCGACAAGGGGTGCCGGTCGCGGCATTGAATGTCTTCCTGCACCCTTTGCACTGGTACCGTCGCAGACCCCCCTTGCCTTGCCACGCGATATGGCGCCTGGCGTGCCACAATGCGGGCACTGGCGATCTTCACCCACGGCCGCTTCAATGGCAGCCAGCGACGCTGCCGTCTCCGTGTCCCCCGGGAACACGGCTTCGGTTTGCTGCCGCCGCGCCGGGCTGAGGTGGTCTATCCTCGCTCAGGTCTATTCATCAAATTTTACCAAGATATTGAAAATATTCCGAAAGTATGAAGATCTGTTGCTGAGTTTCAGCGACAGGGGTGGCCAGACATGGTATCCGTTCAATCCGTATTGCGACAGGTTCCCGATCCGAGGGGAAGCAAGGTCTCGAACATCCACCCCACGCGCTGCCGGGGCTGATGCTGTTATCCATGCCCAGCGGCCGTAAAGGAATGATGGCGGCGGGTCAACAGGGCCGTGGCCTGACTGCACGACAACTCCGACGAGATCGAGACGGCCTTCACGGAGCCGGTTTTCCCCCTCGCCGAGTGGCATGAGCCGGCGCAATCCGGCCACGGGCGGATTGACCGGCGCCACATTCTTGGAAGCGCTCGGCGAGGGGATGCGCAAGTCATGGCCAACAATCCGCTTCATCGCTCGCCTGGAGCGCGGGCGAGACCTGTCCGGGGGACGAGTCACCCGAACCGAAAGGGAGACGATTTATCTGATCACGAGCCTGCCCGGGGCGACACCGAAACGCATCATGTCTGTGAACCGCAGCCACTGGCGGATCGAGGCGATGCATCGCGACAAGGACGTAACCCCTGGTGAGGATCGCCCTACCAATCGCCTTGATCACGTCCCGCAAAACATCTTCACGCTGACAAGCGCCACACATACTGTGCTCAGACGCGTCAGCAACTCGCCCACAAGGGCTGTCGAGGCGTTCCAGACCAGGCAGAACAACGGCGATCCGCTTCCTGGCCAAAGACCACAACAATTTTTACTGAATCACCCTGATTCCCGATAACCATTCCTGAAACTGCTTGTGATCCATGCCAATCCATCCCTCTGATTTCACAAAAAACATGACATGGACGCACAGACGCACACGACTTGTAAACTGAGCCATGTGTGATCATGGACGCCGGCGGCCAAACGGGACCGAAACCGGCTTGGAAAACATCGGAATTTACGGCATTAAGCCGGAATGAAACTCGCCATCCGGAAGGAATGCACCTGCCATGACCGCACATGTTCTTGACGCCAAGGGGCTGAACTGCCCGCTGCCGATCCTGAAGGCAAAAAAGGCCCTGAAGGATGTCCCCGCCGGCGAATATCTTCAGATCCTGGCCACCGATCCCGGCGCCGTTGCCGATTTCCAGGCTTTCTGCCGCACCACCGGCAACGAACTGGTCGAGCACAGCGAAGACGGCGGCATCTACACCTTCCTGATCAAGCATACTGCTTAAACCGATATCCACCGGACCGAACAATTTGGCTGGAAAACAGGCCTCCCTCCATAGTCACCGCCATGGCCTAATTGCGGCTTGACCCCGAATTCTGAACAGCTATAATATATCAAAGGTGAAATATATTATTGATTAATGGAATTATTTGACATGACGAAATATAAATTGAATCCAGAATTTGCATATAAACTTGGTTTGATAAATATAAATGATATATTTTATGATCTGCACAATTTACCTGATAATCTGACTGTTAATCATGGTTTGAATCTTAGTAGATTGGGATTGAAAAAATTACCAAAAAATCTGACTGTCAAAGGTGATTTAGATTTATATGATAATCAACTGACAGAATTACCTGAAGGATTGAAAGTTGAAGGTCATTTGGAGGTCAATAGTAATAAACTGACAGAATTACCTGATGATCTGTATGTTGGCAAAAATTTATTTCTAGAAGATAACAATTTTCCACCTGGTTATAAAGTGCCCAAGCATATCAGAAACAACATGAAAGGTAAGATATATTATTAGTATTATTTATTATTGGAATTATTTGATATGGCGAAATATAAATTGGATCCAAAATTTTCATATAAAATTGGTTTGCTAGGTGTAGATAATAAATTTTATGATCTTCATAATTTAGATTTACCTGATAATCTGACCTATGATGGTAATCTGGTTTTATATAAACTTGAACTTAAAAAATTGCCAAAAAAATCTGACTGTCAAAGGTGAGATGTATATTAGAAAAATTGCGGCTTGACCCCGAATTCTGAACAGCTATAATTCTCCACATCTTTTGATGGACACGATTTCGTTGCGGCTTGACCCCGAATTCTGAACAGCTATAATGGTGGTCTCGCTGTGCCGGGATTATGTGCAGGTTGCGGCTTGACCCCGAATTCTGAACAGCTATAATCGGCTGCTGATCATTCCAACGCTGGTCATGTTGCGGCTTGACCCCGAATTCTGAACAGCTATAATGCGGCGCTCGGCCCGGACGGCGTGGTGCAGGTTGCGGCTTGACCCCGAATTCTGAACAGCTATAATTTCGATCCCCTTCAAGACCATGAAAACACAGGGCCTTGAAGGGGTTTCGTTGATGAAAATCCAGGGAACCATCTTCAGAACAGTGCCAGTTGCTCCGGATTCTTCCGGGCTGCGCGTCGGCCCTGATCCGAAAAATGGACGATATCACGATACTGGCGATCCGTGAAGTTCAGGATCTGGATGTCACCCTTGTCGGGTAGATGTCGTCCGATTCGGTTCACTCGGGTCTGGAACGCCTCCTTGCCTTTGACGAAACGGGCGTAGACGGAAAACTGGCTGCGCTCGAACCCCTCGTCCAGAAGGAAATTGCGAAACCCGGTCGCCGCTTTCCGCTGGAGCTTGGTATCGGTGGGCAGGTCAAACATCACCAGTATCCACATGATCCGATATCCCGAAAGGTAGGTTGCGTCCGAGCTCATCCGCCGAGCCCGGCAAGCGTCAGCGGATCGGGCGGCGCGGGCAGGGCCAACGAGAGCTTTCCCGCTTCGAAACTTTGGCCAAGAGAGGTGGCGAGCTTGCACAGCGCCACCGAGACCGGGGTCAGGCCTTCACCGAACGGCAGGTCAAGGGCGATCAGACGGGCGAGGGTCTGCTTTGCCTCGGTATCGACCTGGGTCCCTTTGCGGGCCACCAGGCTACGCACGGCGCAATCGACGAGAGGCCGAAAGGGCTCCATCAAGTCATCTGCAAGGGCGAAGGCGTTGCCACGGTTGCGGTGATGCAGGCCAATGGTCGGATGGAGGCCGGCGGCGACAACCGCGCGTGAGGTGGCAGCGCGGAGGACGGTGTAGCCATAGTTCAGCAGGGCGTTGGCGTCGGTTCCGTCTCGGTCGCGCCGGAAGCCATCGCCCATCATGCGGGGCCAATAGGCGCGGGCAGCCTGGGCCTCGGCATTCGCGGCGTCGCCGCTCGTGACCTTGCGGCGAAGCATGGCGACGGGGGCGTAAACTTCTCCCACGGCCTCCAGGGCAGCGGCCTGCATGTCGATCTTGGCGATGACGATCCGTTTCCAGGCCTGTTTGAGAAGTGGAGCCCGGGCCTGCCACTGGGCCCGCAGGCGTGCACCCTGGGCATGGTGTCCTTCCAGCGGAAGGAGCACGGAGCGCGGCGCATGGTTGGCGCCACACAGAACGACCGGGGCGCCCCTGTCCGCCAGTTCGGTCAGAAGAGAGGTCGACCAGGTCGTGCCATGGGCGTGCACGATGACCCCGACGATCTGGTCGAGCGGGACACGTCCGACCTCGGCCCCGTCATTGCCGACCTTCAGAAAGCCACGGTCCCGCGACAGATGACGACCGTCTGTCGCAATGTCGATGATCCGGTCCACTGGTCACCTCCCGGAAACCTGAGAAAGGTACAATAGGAGGCCATTCTCTCAAATGGCTGAAACCCCTACCCTTTGGGGCCAGGGTCGCGGACACGCCCGATCTCGTCGACGAACACACGACGCAAGCGCGAGTTCACGATGGACCCAGCGCCAAGTTGCAGAAGCCGGAACTTGTCTTTTTTGTTACGGTCCCTGGCGTCTGCATTCGCTTCGACATGTGGGGCCAGAAACAGACGATGTTTGACATCGAATTTCTGTACGTAGCAGATCAGCCTCCCGCCGTCGCGCTCAAGAGCGACCATATCCCGTTTGAAGATGCGCAACAGGCGTTTGGCTGCAGGGTGAGGGCGTTTCTCGATGCCTGTGTTTTTGTTTGCTTCGAACGTCGTGACGACCTGCGGTGTCTCTTTGCCATCGGGCAGCCGCCACAGTTCGTAACAGTGGTTGCTGTCGCCCTTGTAGACCTTGAGCGGGGGGGCATCCTGCCGGGCACCCACCTCGACACGCGCACTTTGTTGCAGCCTTTCCACAAGGCGTACCCTCCGAATGCCCTGATAGGGGCCGTCCTTTCCGGCGAATTCTGCCAGCGCGGCTTCGAATGCCTTGCCTTCCTTGCCTTTCGTCGACGTTTCCAGCGCTTTCTGAAGTTGGGGGTCGCGTATGTTCTTTCCCGACGTCGTGATCACGATATCATTCGGCTTGAGCGACAGAAGCGGGGTCCGGCTCACCACGACTGTTCCATCGACGATGCCGTAGGCCGTGTCATTGTGCAGTTGCCCAGTTGTGCTGTCGCGGCCCGCCTTGCGGGCTTCGGGGTCGATCCGGCCATGATCGGCGCGGTGGCTGACGATCATCGATTTGAGTCGCTTTTCGATATCGCTCCGGAAACTCTCCCACGGCGGCGAAGTGCCCCGGGCGATGCGCTCGGCGGACTGGCCCGCCTGTTTCCCCCGGCCCGCGGCGGTGCTGATCCTGTTGAGCAGGCTGCGATCCGTGGCCGCCACAACGGCCGCATCTATTGCGTGATGGCGGTGATCGGTTCGGTTCTTGGCCTTGACCGCGCCCCTGTCCGCATCTTCGAGCAAGGAATTGAGGCCCCAATGGCGCCGGAGCATCTCGGTAAGGCGTCCCGGAACGACCCAGACATGACCGCCTTCGGTGAAGAGGGTATCCAGATAGCTGCGGGAGATGCGGGCAAGAGATTGCGTGTCCACGAGGGCGCGATCGAGGAATCCGTCCCTTTCCTCGAACCGGAGCATGGCATCCGGGCTGAACCGCCAGTGCTTGTTGTCGGGCAGGTTCTTGAGATTGCCCTCTATCGCCTCCCATTGCCGAGTGTCGCCCCAGGCCTCCCACGGGGTCTTGTTGGCTTTTTTCCGGTTGGCTTCTTGCAGGCACAGCGTCCGATTGGCGAAACTGTCGTCCAGCGTGCGCGAATAGGGCAGGATGTGATCCACATCGCAGGACCCGTCGAACACCATGGCCAGGCTGATCGGGTTTCCCGTATAGGGGCAGCAGCGCGGGCCGATGGCAGGGCCGAGGTCTTCCCAAAGCCGCAACAGCATCCGGTTGCGGCCCGTGTCTGGTTGACCGAGCTCTTCTTGCAGTTGCGCCGAGCGGCGTTGTGCAGCCTTGGTCATTTCGCTGATCCGTTTCATGGCGTCGTCTTTTTGTTGTTTGGACTGCTTGAGCTCGCGGGCCAGTTCCACGACGATCTGATCGGGCTTGCCGTGGACCTCGATGATCTTGTTCACCAGTCGTCGCAGCTGGTTCAGGCCGATATGCACCGTGGGGTTGGTGATCCGGCCATAGCGCGTGATCTCATCGTCCCCGGGATCGTCGCTGCCGGGAATGACGTGCCGCCCCAGCACCTCTCCGTAATAGGGCAGTTGATCGAGGCATTCTCCCGTGCGCTGGTCGGAATGGTGCCAACCGCATGCCGCCACGGCCCGGGAATAAGTGATTACCTCTTTCTTAAGATGCTTGAGAATCGCGCGGGTTGCGGTCAGGCCCAGCCGCCCGTAGCGGTCCGGCAGGGGTGCATTTGCGGTAGATTTTGCATGTTCCGCATCGAGCATATGGGTCTTGCCAAGCCACTCGACCAAATCGGCATGTTCCTTGTCACTCTGCACGGCGCGAATGCACCGGATCACTTCCCACTGCGTTTTCCAATCCAGCTTCGACCAGCGCGACCCGAACCGGTCCGGATGGGAGAGGCTGGCGCGGACCGGGTCGCAGGCGATCGCATCACGCACGCCGGTTTCGAGCGTGAACCGCCCCGCGTTCTGCAACTCGGGCACCCTGGCAAGCGCGGTCAGTTTCATCGACATGGAGGACAGTAACTTTGTCGGCGCCTTGTTGTCCAATTTGTGGATGACCTTGTCCCGTTCCTTCCTGGTCAGCGGGCGGGACTCACCCCCGTCGGGCGTGACGCGCAATTGGTTGACCGTCTCGTAGAGCGTTCGGCGCTGCGCCAGCGGATGGGCTTTGGGCAGGCGGCGTTCATCCCCGGGCACGCCATGGTGCCCCGAGAAGAGGCACAGACCGACCTTGGGTTCTTTCAGGGGCCGTTGGAAAAAGATCTTCTCGAAGATCACGTCACGCAAGGAGTCCGTCAGTATCCCGGGATGATCGGCAACCTGGCGGGACCAAAGTGCGTGAAATTCCGCCTCCAGATGACGCCTGTCGGGATAGAAATCATAGCCCGGCTCTTGCTCTTGCCTGGCGTCGGGCCCACCACGGGCGGCGACGGACAGCCGGGTGCGCACAGTCGGCACACTGCGCGGGCCGGTCGCGCGATCCCGGCGCATATGCAGGAATTCTCCGTAGGTCCGTGCCTTGGCGTCGCGCATGGCACAATCGAGCCGCTGGGTCGCATCCTTGATCTTGCCGCTTTCGTTGTCGCCGCGGTCCGTCTTGCCGCTTTCGTTGTCGCCGCGGTCCGTCTTGCGGTTCGATTTGAACCCGCGCCGCTGGTTGAGGTGAAAAAGCGCACGTCCCAGATCGGTCAGCCGCAGGCACTCGTCCAATCCCTTCGCTCGCAATTCGTATGGGTCCAGTTGGGTTAGTGCCTTTGCCTCGGTCGGCTCGGCAGGCATCAGCCCCTCCCTGGCCAGCACTTTCATCAGGGTGGCACGACGGCGCAGGTAGCGGTCCCGGCGCCGTCGCATGGCCCGCGCGGCACGGCGATTGACGGCAAGAGAGGTCCCTGATTTTGGGTCTCGACCGTCAGAAAAGATACGCACACCGCCGTCGATCACGTCGGTGATCGTGACATCCGCACCTTGCCCATCTGTCTCGTAAAGCCACCAACCGATGGAATTCGTGCCGATATCCAAGCCAAGCCGCATCATGTTACCCCCACTTTCAGCCAGCATATTTTCTCGTGTGGTGACGAAATACAACTTGAAAATGAACTCATGATATGACAGGAATCAGGCGTTCAGAATTCGCGGTCGAGCCGTTAACAAGCTCGGAGAAGCGCGTCCCACGGGGCGCGTTTTATTTTGGATTTCGCTTTTGCGACGACACCCGGTTGTGCATTGTTTCAGACAGCATGCAAAAGATAGTGTTTACCCCGCAACATGAATGGCCGACTGGCGATTCGTAGCCGCAGCGTGGCAACATATAGTCCGATGTCCGTCTTGGGCCGATTGTGCTCATTCAGCCCTCAACCGTGGTCCCCCAAACACCACTGCCGCCTGCCGCCGCCAAGGCAGTGCCGAGCAGCCACTTATACAAATGGCCAAATCAATTGACCGTTATAAATCTCTGTGCGTGATTGAGTTGATGCGCTCCGGGTCATTTTCAATGAAGTTCCAGGCATCTGCGCATTTGTCGAGCATGTCCTCATAGCTGTCGAAGACGGAGATGGCGAGCTTGTTTGCGCGCAGATCGGCCCGGACGTTTTCCATTGATTTTCCATTGAGTTGAGTTCAGGTGCATGGGGCGGCAGTTTCAGCAGGGTGATGTTGTCTGGCGCTCCGAGATCCTTTGCGCCATGCCATCCTGCGCGATCACCGATGCCGCAAGGCGATCCGACCGTCGGGTCTCCATGTCGAGAATTATCCATTCGCGGCAGAGGCCGCCGACAATCACCGCCAGGGCAGCACCGATGATTAGATTACCCCGGCAACGATGCGCGCTTTGGCGAACAGGACCAGAACCGCGGTCAAATACGACACGATCAACAGGAAGCAAATGACAGGAATATCGAGCCTGATATTGGCGTTGGTATCATTCGTGATCCAGAATTCGTATCCGATTGCACTGAGAGCGGAGACCGCGGCCACCAGTAACCAGCCGCGGGCCCGGCCCTCCAGGCGCATTGACGCCAACCCAAGCAACAGCGGTGAACCCAGAAAGCCGTAATACAGGATCATCAAGTTGGTCAGTCCGTATTCGTCGAACTGCGCATAGAGCAGCGAATAAAACTGGTTAATGGCTTCCACGCCCTAGACCTTCCAGAAAACGAAGCCCCCCCACACAAGGGCGATGGCAAGGCCGCCCCAAAGGGGTGCGCCCATCAGGCCCAACCAGCCGAGAAAAATGAAGGCCGCCCCTAACAGCGAAATGAATAACCTGTCGCCGCGAGTCGTATCAAGCCCGAGAATGCCGCGCCGGGGAGCGCCGCCCGGGGCCCGCCATTCCAACAATCCCATGAACGCGATGCAGCAAAAAACGAAGACGAAGAAAGCGGCCGTCGGCCAGGTCCAAGCCATCCAGTTGAGGTCCACCCACACCATCGCCTCACACTCTCCCCAGGGCGAAACCCCGGGCAATATAATTGCGCACGAAATAGATCACGATGGCGCCCGGAATAATGGTGAGGCATCCGGCCGCTGCAAGCAGACCCAACTCATACCCTGAACTGGATGCCGTCTTGGTCATGGTCGCGGCGATCGGTTTGGCGGCCACGGCGGTCAGCGTCTTGGCGAGCAGAAGTTCGACCCAGCTGAACATGAAACAGAAGAATGCCGCGACCCCGATGCCGGAGGTAATGTTGGGCACGAAGATCCGAAAGAAGAACCGGGGGAAGGAGTATCCGTCCACATATGCCGTCTCGTCCAGCTCCTTGGGCACGCCCGACATGAAGCCTTCCAGGATCCAGACCGCCAGCGGAATGTTGAACAGGCAATGGGCCAGCGCCACCGAGATATGTGTGTCGAACAGGCCGACCGAAGAATAAAGCTGAAAGAACGGCAGGGCGAACACCGCCGGCGGCGCCATGCGGTTGGTCAGCAGCCAGAAGAACAGATGCTTGTCGCCCAGAAACCGGTAACGCGAAAACGCATAGGCCGCCGGCAGCGCGACCATGACCGAGATCACCGTGTTGATCGAGACATAGATCAGCGAATTGAAATAGCCCCGGTACCAGGTCGGCTCGGTGAAGATGACCCGGTAGTTCTCCAGGGTGAAATCGTGCGGCCACAGGCTGAACCCACCGAGGATTTCATTGGTGGTCTTGAACGACATGTTCAGCAGCCAATAGATCGGCAGCATCAGGAACAGGATGTAGAGCGCCGGGATCAGAGGCAGCAGACGTCTCATGTGCGGGGCCTCCTCATTGCGGCTCGTCCCGGGTCATCAGGGTATAGAAGATCCAGCTGACCAAAAGCGTGATCAGGAAATAGATCAGCGACATCGCGGCCGCGGGGCCCAGATCGAACTGGCCCAGCGCAATCTTGACCAGATCGATCGACAGGAAGGTGGTCGAATTGCCAGGCCCGCCGCCGGTCAATACGAACGGTTCGGTATAGATCATGAAGCTGTCCATGAAACGCAACAGGATGGCGATGGTCAGCACCCGCTTCATTTTCGGCAACTGGATGTGTCGGAACACCGCCCACGACCCGGCGCTGTCGATCTTCGCTGCCTGGTAATAGGCATCGGGGATCGAGATCAGTCCGGCATAGGCCAGCAGCACGACCAGCGATGTCCAGTGCCAGACATCCATCAGGATGACAGTGAACCAGGCCCAGCCCGGTTGCTGGGTATAGTCGTAATGGATCCCCAAGGCGTTTAGCAGGTAGCCGAGAAACCCGATATCCGGCAGGGCGAAGATGTTCCACATCGCCCCGACCACGTTCCACGGAATCAACAACGGCAGCGCCATCAGCACCAGGCAGACAGAAACCCATGGCCCCTTGCGCGGCATGGCCAGGGCGATCGCAACGCCCAGCGGAACCTCGATCAGCAGGATGGTGCCGGTAAACATGAGTTGGCGGCCAAGGGCGGCATGGAAGCGGTCGGAATGCAGGATCTGTTCGAACCATCCGACCCCGGACCAGAAAAATTGGTTGTTGCCGAAGGTTTCCTGCACCGAATAATTCACCACGGTCATCAGCGGTACCAGCGCATTGAACGCAACCAGGAATACAACCGGCAGGACGAAGAACCAGGCCTGCTGGTTTTGCGATTTAACCGCCATGGCCGGCCCTCCGCCCGGATCCGATCAGCCAACCATCGGCATAGATCCGGGTGCGTGGTGGATCGAAGGTCACATGTGCGGATCCTGCCGGGATGCTTTCTCCTTCCGGCGACAGCAGATGGATACGCTGACCATTAGCGCGCGCCTCAATGATCCGGTGGCGGCCGGCATCGGACACTTTGGCAATCTCGACCGGGATGCCGTCGTCGGCCAGGCGAACGAACTCCGGGCGCACCCCCAGTTCCAGCGTGCCGCCGCCTTCGCCTGCCGGCCCGTCCGTCGGCACCTCTATCCCGTTGAAGAAAGCCCTTTCGCCGCGCACTTCGCACGGCAGAACATTCATGCCAGGGGAGCCGATAAAGTGGCCGACAAATGTGTGTTCGGGCCTCTCGAACAGGTCGACCGGCGTTCCAACCTGAACAACATCGCCCTCCTGCATCACCACGACCTGGTCGGCGAATGTCAGCGCCTCGGTCTGGTCGTGGGTGACATAGATCATGGTGGCGCGCACCTTCTGGTGGAGCTCGCGCAGCTTTGAGCGCAGCTTCCATTTCAGATGCGGATCAATCACTGTCAGTGGCTCGTCGAACATCAGGACATTGACGTCGTCGCGGACGAGGCCACGACCCATTGAGATCTTCTGTTTCCCGTCCGCGGTCAGACCGGACGCCCGGACATTCAACATGTCGGACAGTTCCAGCATCTCGGCGATCTCGCGCACCCGGGTATCGACCGTGGACGCCGCGACGCGGCGATTTCGCAGCGGGAATGCCAGATTGTTGTAGACGGTCATGGTGTCGTAGATCACCGGAAACTGAAAAACCTGTGCGATGTTGCGCTGATCGGGCGGCAGGTCCGTTACGTCCCGGTTATCGAACAGCACCCTGCCCTCGGTCGGGCGTAACAGGCCGGAAATGATGTTGAGCAGGGTCGACTTGCCGCAACCCGACGGGCCAAGCAGCGCATAGGCGCCGCCATCCCGCCAATCGAGATCGATCTGCTTCAGCGCCCAGTCGGAATCAGCGTCCGGCTTTTCCTCATAACTGTGCCGCAGATTTTTCAGGCCTATCCGGGCCATGGTGACCTCCCCGCCCTCATGACGCGACGGCTCCGCCACCCCGGTCGAAATAGAGACAGCCCCGGACATCCATGTGGAATTCGTGGGTTTCGCCAACGCTGTAGGGATGAACGCCGTGGCTTTGCGCGACCCACAATTGCCCCGCCAGATCGAAGTGCGCCACGCTTTCCGAACCGGACAGTTCGGTAATCTTAACCCGGCCGGTCAGAGGCACGAAGTCCTCGGTCGCCTGCAACGGTGTCACATGATGCGGGCGTACCGCCACGTGATAGACACCGTCCGGCGCGCTGGCGATCGCACCTTCGGCTGGCCAGTTGGCGACATCGTCCAGGTGGATCGCGCCACCCTGCTTGGTCACGCGTGCTACATTGATCGGCGGGTCGGAAAACACCTTTGCGGACTCCAGATTCCTGGGTGTTCGGTAGACGTCTCCCGTTGATCCGAACTGGGTGATACGGCCGGCCGCCATGGTTGCCGTCTGCCCACCCAGCAACAGTGCCTCGCTCGGCTCTGATGTGGCATGGACCACGATAGAGCCCCGGTCGGCCAGAAGCTGGGGCAGTTCCTCGCGCAGTTCCTCGCGCAGTTTGTAGTCGAGATTGGCGAGTGGCTCGTCCAGCATCACCAGGCTGGAATCCTTGACGATAGCCCGCGCCAGCGCCGTGCGCTGTTGCTGACCGCCCGACAGGCTGGCCGGCAACCGGTCCAGATAGGGTCCCAGCTTCAGCAGATCGGACACCTCGCCGACCCGGCGCTTGATTTCGACGGCGGAGTGGCGCGCGATGCGCAGGGGCGAGGCAATGTTTTCGAATACCGTCATGTGCGGATAATTGACGAAGAACTGGTGCACCAGGCTGACATTGCGCTGTTGCGGGGTCTGGCGCGTGACGTCCACACCATTAAGCAGGATACGCCCCGAGCTTGGCTTTTCCAGACCGGCCATCAGCTTGATCAGCGTGGTTTTGCCGGCGCCTGTTTCGCCCAACAGAATATTGAAACCACCGGGTTCCAGCGACAGGCTGGTGTCGTAAAGATGGGTCTCGTTACCGACGCGTTTGACGACATTGGAAAACTCGAGCGTCATCGAGACGGACCTTTGAAAGATGCCCTGTCTCGACCTTCCGGTGAAAGCCAAGACAGGACCAGGGAGTTTAATTCGGCGGGCCGGTTTGATTCCGGCCCGCCGAATTATCTTTTCTTGACCGCCGAACCGATCAGTTGGCGTCGGCCCAGCGCTTGACGAGTTCGTCATAATTGACGGTCACGCCCCGGGGCTTTTCATTGGCCAGTTTGGCCTTCGGTGAACCGGCTTGGTTCAACCATTCGGACGGGTCTTTTTCTTCGTTCAGGCGCGGACCACAGCCGCCATAGACATTGGCGCCTTCGTCGGCCCGTTGCATCCGGCCCATGGTGATGTCCATCTCCTCGGCCAGACGGTCCATCGCCTCTTGCGGGGAGAACGCACCGGAATTCACGTCACCGATCTGCTGCCACCAGATCTGGGCCAGCTTGGGATAATCGGGAACGTTGACGCCGGTCGGCGACCAGGCCGTCCGATCAGGGCTACGATAAAACTCAACCAGCCCGCCCAGTTTTGGTGCCCGCTCGGTAAAGCTGGCGTGGCGGATGTCGCTGTCGCGGATCGGCGTCAGACCGACATGGGTCTTCTTCAGGGACACTGTCTTGGCGGTCACGAATTGCGCGTAGAGCCATGCAGCCTGTGCCCGGTCCAGCGGGGTCGATTTCAGGATCGTCCAGGAACCCACGTCCTGATAGCCGATCTTCTGACCTTCTTCCCAATAGGGGCCATGCGGGCTGGGCGCCATCCGCCACAGCGGGGTGCCGCTGTCATCGACCGTGTTGTTGCCGTCCGATTTGGGTGCCACCATCGACGCGGTGAAGGCCGTGTACCAGAAAATCTGCTGAGCGACGTTGCCCTGGCTGAGCGCCGGCAGCGACTGATAGAAATCGTAGGATGCCGCGCCCGGAGGTGCATAATTTCGCAGCCATTCGTCCCATTTGCGGATGGCGTACACCGCCGCCGGGCCATTGGCCGCACCGCCGCGTGAGACGCTGGCGCCGACCGGGTTACAGGTGCCCTCTTCCATACGGATGCCCCATTCATCGACCGGCACCCCGTTCGGGAAGCCTTTCGAGCCGGCGCCAGCCATGGAAAGCCAGGCATCGGTCATACGCCAGCCCAGATCAGGCGCGCGTTTGCCATAGTCCATGTGTCCATAAATCCGGACGCCGTCGATATTCTTGACGTCCTTGGAGAAGAACTCGGCGATGTCCTCGTATGCTGACCAGTTAACCGGCACGCCCAGGTCATAGCCGTACTTGGCCTTGAACTGGTCCTGCAAATCCTTGCGATCGAACCAGTCCTTGCGGAACCAATACAGGTTCGCGAACTGCTGATCGGGCAACTGATACAGCTTGCCGTCCGGGCCGGTGGTGAAGGACAGGCCCATGAAATCGTCCAGATCCAGGGTCGGGCTGGTCACGTCCTTGCCATCGCCGGCCATGAAGTCGGTCAGATTATAGGCAAGCTGCAGCCGCGAATGGGTACCGATCAAGTCGGAATCGTTGACATAGGCATCATAAAGGTTCCGGCCGGTCTGCATCTGGGTCTGCACCGCCTGAACCACTTCGCCCTCGCCCAGGATCTGGTGATTGACCTTGATCCCGGTGATTTCTTCGAACGCCTTGGTCAGGACATCCGATTCGTAGCTGTGGGTTGGGATACCTTCCGACAGCACGTTCAGTTCCATGCCCGCATAGGGGCCAGCGGCGTCGATGAACCACTGCATTTCGGCCTTTTGCTGATCCTTGGTCAGCGTCGATGGCTGGAATTCATCGTTGATCCATTTTTCCGCGGCCGCCATATCGGCGTGTGCCCCGGACGTCGTCGCCAGCAGCGCCATAGCTGCAACGGCCGACACGAGATGACGTCTCATAGTCTTCCTCCCTGGTTCGTTATTAACCTCATTAGGTCACCAAATGTTCATTTGAAATGAATGTGAAGGTCAAGAGAAAAAATATTTGCCCACACATCGACAAAGTGAACATACTGGACGGTACCCGTCCGCAACCCTTGGCGATCATGATGCAACTGACTCAGCGCCAGAACGACATCCTGTCAGAGGCCGGCAAGGGCAACAAGGTGATTGTCGAGGATCTTGCCGTCCTGTTTGGCGTGACGCCCCAGACAGTGCGGCGGGATATCAATGAATTGTGCAATCGCGGCCTGCTGGCCCGTGTTCATGGCGGCGCGGTTCTGCTGAACAGCGTGTCGAATTTCGGTTACCGGGAACGGCGGATACTGGCTTCCGACGCAAAGAGACAGATCGCCGAGATCGCCGCCGGCCTGATCCCGGAGAACAGCTCTCTCATCCTCAATATCGGAACCACGACCGAACAGGTCGCCCGGGCACTTTATAATCACAGCCATCTGGTGATGGTGACCAACAACATTAACGTCATCAATGTGTTGAGTGGATCACCGGATAAGGACCTGCGGCTGGCCGGCGGCATGGTGCGCCAATCCGACGGCGCGATTGTCGGCCAGGCGGCGGTCGATTTCATTCGCCAGTTCAAGGTCGACAATGCAGTGATCGGCGCCTCGGCGCTTGATGAAGATGGCGCCATTCTGGATTTTGATGAACGCGAGGTGGCGGTCGCCAGGGCGATCATCGAAAACGCCCGACGCACCATTCTGGTCGCCGACACCCTGAAGTTCGAACGCAGCGCGCCGGTGCGGATCGGCGACATCTCTCAGATCGATATTTTCGTAACCGACGCCGAGCCACCTGATGCCTTCGCGGCCGTCTGCGAGGCTGCCGGAGTGAACATTCTGACCCCGGAACGGGCGGCCAACCTTCGGCGCGAGATTGCAAATGGCTGAAGATGTCGGAAATCGCATCTATGATCTTTTGATCATCGGCGGCGGCGTCAATGGGTGCGGTATCGCCCGAGACGCCGCCGGCCGGGGTCTGTCCGTGCTGCTGTGTGAAAAGAATGATCTTGCCAGCGCGACATCCTCGGCATCGACAAAGTTATTTCATGGCGGCCTACGGTATCTGGAATATTACGAGTTTGGCTTGGTCCGCAAATCCCTGATTGAGCGTGAGGTGCTGCTGCGCGCCATGCCGCACATTTCCTGGCCGATGCGTTTTGTGCTGCCGCACCATCGCGGTCTGCGGCCGGCATGGCTGATCCGGCTTGGCCTGTTTCTCTATGATCATCTGGGTGGGCGCAAGATCCTGCCCGGCACCAAAACTCTGAACCTGCCCACCGACCCGGCGGGGCGCCCGTTGAAGGATGCATTCCGCAGGGCGTTTGAGTATTCTGATTGTTGGGTCGAGGACTCGCGCCTGGTGGTGCTCAACGCCCGCGACGCCGCTGCTCGCGGCGCCGACATCCGAACGCGCACCTCCTGTGAGGGCGCAGAGCGCGTTGGCGATCTGTGGCAGGTGACGCTGCGGGACACCGAAAGCGGCGCGACCTGCGAGATGCAGGCCCGCGCCATCGTCAATGCCGGCGGCCCCTGGGTCGAGGATATCATTCGCAACCACGCCCGACTGGCCACGTCCGAAGGGGTTCGTCTGGTTCGCGGCAGCCATATCGTCACAAAGAAGCTGTTCGATCACGACCGTGCCTATATCTTCCAGAACAGTGATGACCGGATCGTCTTTGCCATTCCCTACGAGACCGACCTCACCCTGATTGGCACCACGGACGAGGATCATGATGGCGACCCGGCGGATGCGATCTGCACGCCAGCCGAAAGCGCATATCTGTGCGACGCGGTATCCGACTATTTCAAAGTTCCCGTAACCACCGATGATATAGTGTGGACCTATTCCGGCGTCCGCCCGCTCTATGACGATGGCGCTTCATCAGCGGCCGAGGCGACGCGGGACTATGTGCTGTCATTGGATGACCAGGACGGCGCAGCGCCGATGCTCAATATCTTCGGCGGCAAGATCACCACCTACCGCAAGCTGGCCGAAGCCGCGCTGGAAAAACTCGCCGGTCGCTTCCCGGGCCTGGCCGATGACTGGACGGCCGCCGTCCCCCTGCCCGGCGGTGACTTCCCGGTCGACGGCGTGGACGACCAAATCGATCGCCTGATCCAGGATTACGGTTTCATAGACCGCCCCTGGGCAGCGCGCCTGATCCAGGCCTATGGCACCGAAGCCTGGCCCCTGCTGGGCGATGCCGTCGGTCACCAGGATCTCGGCCGCCCCTTCGGCTGGAACCTGACCGAACGTGAAGTCAGATGGCTTATCGATCAGGAATGGGCACGAACAGTGGACGACGTAATTTGGCGGCGCTCAAAAATCGGGCTGCGGTTGACGGCGGATGAAAAGGCCGAGCTCGGCAATTGGATGCGCGCGGCTCTTTCAATCATGGGTTGATCAACCATAATGTGCTCTTCCTGTTTTAGCAGCCATGGGAGGGTCATGTGGCAACGGTACCTGACGACTGGAATCTCAAGGCCGTGGGCGCGCCGGAAGCCTGGGCCCCGCTGACAAGATCCGGCGAACCACGCGATATTCCCTGGAACGGGGTCGAGGTCGCCCATCTGGATATCGGCTGGATCAACCATCCGGTGTTCGGCCCGAAATCAAATACCTGGGTCGAGGTCGGCAACGGACGCAATCTGATGGAACCGGTCGGAAAGCCCGAATATCCCCTGAACCCGAAGGCACTTTACGCCGGGCACGGCACCCGCACGATGTCGGTGCTGTGCGGCGACACAAAGGCGGACAGATAACGCCGGGCAAAAACTCGCATGGGGGTCGCGCCTGGCCTGCCGACCATCCCCTACCGTGTGACCGATACAGTTGTCCTGCGCAAGAAATATCCACGCCAAAACATCGCACTGGCCATCCGCGATGCGAGCCACCTGAAGGGCGCGGAAATCATCACGTTGAGTCTGGGGTTCCCGACGCTCTTCCCCTTCGCGTGCCAGCGCCATATGGGCTCGGCGGTGGACAAGGCTTATGAAAAGGGTGTGATTGTCATCGGCGCTGGCGGCCAAGGGGCCGACCGGGTGTCCTATGCCGGGAAATTCTGGCGCGCCATCGGCGTTGGCGGCGTATGCGCCGATGGATCAATCTATCAAGTCTATGACAAAAGCGATCTCAGAGCCTGAACGAAAATGAGTTGAGTGATATCAGTGGGTTGTGATTCTGTTTGTTTGAACAGGAAACAAGAAAACGGAGGTCACGATGCCCTGGACTGAAACCACTCGCTGCCAGTATGAGCGGAATAACGAGCGTTACTCAAGCGATGTAACCGATGCAGAATGGGCGGTCATTTTTCCGCTTTTGCCCGGCCCCAACAAATTGGGGCGCCCTCGGGAAGTTGAGTTGCGCGAAGTTTGGGATGGGATTGGCTACATCGCTGCCGCCGGGTGCGCGTGGTCTCTTTTGCCAAAGGACTTTCCGCCGGTTTCAACGGTTCGATACTATTTCTACAACTGGCGTGATAGCGGGTTACTGGCGGAGATCAACCACGCTCTGGTCGCTCTGGCGCGTGAACGGGAGGCTCGGGATCATCACCCCACGGCAGGCGTTATTGACAGTCAAAGCGTGAAAACCACTGAAAACGGCGGCATTTCTGGCTATGACGCAGGAAAGAAGATCAAAGGCCGCAAGCGCCACATCATGACAGACACCTGTGGCCATCTGTTGGCATCATGTGTTCACGCTGCCAACATTCAGGATCGCGACGGGGCAGTGGGCGTCTTTCAAAAGCTCAAGCGGGATGCCCCAAAACTGCGCCACGTTTTTGCCGACTGCGGTTATCGGGGGCCAAAACTTCGTTCAGCCCTGATAACCATTGGCCGCTGGACTATCCAGATCGTGAAGCGTTCCGACACCGCCGAAGGTTTTGAGGTCCTGCCCCGCAGATGGGTCGTCGAACGCACCTTCGCCGGGCTGGGACGTTGCCGCCGATTGGCAAAGGATTGGGAGAAAACCATCGAAAGTGCAGAGGCTTGGGGTCTCATCGCCCATATCAGGCGCATGACACGCTGTCTCGCAAGGGCTTGAAAAACATCAGATCATTTTGAAGCAGGCTCTCAGGTCTTTCGCGGCAAGAAATCGGTGCCGCCAACGGAAGGCGGTGTTGACGGCAAGTCCGCAACGTTCTGCTGAAGCGCGAACCGTCAGCCCATCAGCAAGACAGGCTCCGAAGGAAAGCCACTTGTCCTTGTGGTGCAGACCCGACAAGGGGTGCCGGTCGCGGCATTGAATGTCTTCCTGCATTCTTTGCACTGGTACCGTCGCAGACCCCTTGCCTTGCCACGCGATATGGCGCCTGGCGTGCCACAATGCGGGCACTGGCGATCTCCCACCCACGGCCGCTTCAATGGCAGCCAGCGACGCTGACGTCTCCGTGTCCCCGGGAACACGGCTTTCGGTTTGCTGCCGCCGCGCCGGGCTGAGGTGGTCTATCCCCGATAACCATTCCTGAAACTGCTTGTGATCCATGCCAATCCATCCTTCTGATTTCACAAAAAACATGACATGGACGCACACGACTTGCAAACTGAGCCTTTCTGAAACCCCTGCCGGATAGCGCAAGAATTCTGGAGTCGGGGTGCGGCTCAGGCCGTGACAGCCAAGGAATGCTGCGGCTTGGACTTGATGTCGTCCCTGCTGACGGCATCGCCCGGATGGCAGCACAGGCCGAACGGCGCTTGGGGCACTCCGTTCGGGTCATGCGGTTTGACAAACTGAACAGCGACCGTGAATTCGATGCTGTATGGGCTCATGCCAGCCTACTCCATGTTCCCGTCCCGTCACTGCCAAAGATCTTTGGATTGATCTTGCGAGCGTTGAGGGCATCTCGAAAAATCGGCCTGATTTTGAGTTTATGGATGACGTTTGATTCTCTCGAAATATAATCGATGGAAGCTTCAATTTTGTAAGGAATCGGCGATGGGTCAGATGGGCTTTTTCGATGTCAGCAACCGTTACGCTTCGCTTGATGCCAGGAAGGACCCCTTGGTTCAGATTGCGGCGGTTGTTCCATTCGAGGAGTTTCGGTCGCGTTTGGAGGCGGTCTGGCGCAAACCGGGTGAAAAGCGCAAGTCGGCGGCGGGTCGCAAGCCGTGGGACGCGGTGGTCATGCTTAAGGCGATCATTCTCTGCGAACTTTACAATCTTTCCGACGAGCAGGTCGAGTATCAGGTTCGCGATCGTCTTTCCTTCATGCGGTTCCCGGGCCTGGGCCTTGAGGATCCGGTGCCCGATGCCAGGACGATCCGGCCTTATCGCGAGCAGCTGGCCCAGGCGGGCGAGGTAAAACCGCTTTTTTCAGCTTTTGACGATCATTTGAAGGGCCGAGGCTACTTGGCAATGGGCGGACAGATCATTGATGCGTCGACCGTCCCGGTGCCCGGGCAGCGCAACAAGCGCGAGGCGAACGCGACCATCAAGGCCGGTGACACGCCAGAGGCGTGGAAGGAAAAGCCGGCCAGGGCTGCGCCGGAAAGATTGCGATGCCCGCTGGACCGGAAAAACGGCCAAAGCCATTACGGCTACAAGAACCACATCAACGTCGACCGCCGTCACAAGCTGGTGCGTGACCATGACGTGAGCGATGCCGCGGTGCACGACAGTCAGGTGCCGGATCAGATCCTCGATGATGACAACACCGCCTCGGATGTCCGGGCCGACAGCGCCCATCGCTCGGCCGAGATCGAGGAGAAGCTGAAGGACAAGGGGCTGAGGAGCCGGATCCACCGCAAGGGCAAGCGCAACAAGCCGCTGAGCGACCGGGAGAAGAAGGGCAACAAGACCCGCTCCAGGGTGCGCGTCCGGGTCGAGCATGTCTTTGGCGCCCAGAGCAACGACATGGGCGGACCGCTGATCCGATCCATCGGTCTGGTCTGGGCAAAGGCACGGATCGGTCTCCGGAACCTTGCCTGCAACATGCGCCGCGCCGTGCAACTGGATCACCTGGATGCAGCACCGGGTTGACCACCTTCAGGGGATGAGTCTGCCCAAACCACAAGAAAACAGGAGATAAATCACAAGGCAGATCCAGGAATCAAATCTGACCCGCCGACTTTCCCCTCAACCCCCAGCTATAGGCTGGGACAAAATATGAACCTTCGCAAGTCCCAGCATTTTTAGAGGTGCTCTTGAATCTCGGTGGACACCACTTCGCCAACTACAAGAGTGGCGGCAAGCCCGGACACGACGCGTTTCAGCGGCATTTCAACCATCTTTCGCTGGGAAAATTGACTGCGGCCTACGAGGCATCAGCACCGTGGCAAGTGATGGAGATTTTCTAATACACCGATGGCGGATATCAGGGTGGCAAAGGTCCGTGGGTTGCGATTACGGCGTCCAGATCGGAATATTAGCCAACAACCGAATGGCACTCGTACTGTTGATTATGACATTGAAGAGAATGGTAGCGAGGGAGGGACTTGAACCCCCGACACGCGGATTATGATTCCGCTGCTCTAACCAACTGAGCTACCCCGCCACAGGGTATTTCACCGCTTTTGCGGACGGACGGGCATATAGTGTTCAGGCCGGAAGCCTGTCAAGGGCTCCCGTCAGGGCAATCGACTGAATAAATTGCTGACATGTAGTCGTTCAGATCCCATCGAAATTAAGGTCTGTTGACAATCACCGAGCAGCGTTGAGCATTGCGCAGAGGTGCCAGTTGGCTGCGCAGCTAGGGTCTGTTGACAATCACCGGGCAGCAACGAGCATTGCGCAGAGGTGCCAGTTGGCTGCATAGCTGGTATCTGTTTTGTCGTATCGCGTTGCTATCCCCCTGAATTCCTTGATCTTTGCAAAGTAGTTTTCAATCAGGTGACGCCACTTGTACATGTGAGTATCGTAGTCTCGTTGCACTTTCCGGTTCGATTTGGGTGGAATAACCGCAGTTGCGCCGCGCTCATCAAGGTCTTGCAGGAGCCAATCGGCGTCGAAGGCCTTGTCGGCCAGCAACGCTGCGAAGGAGACATCGTGGATCAGGGGGGCAACCCCCTTCATGTCGTGCGCTTGCCCCGGCAGAAGCAGAAAGCGGAACAAGTTGCCGAGCGCATCGACCAGGGCAACGATTTTGGTCGTCAGCCCGCCGCGAAAGCGTCCGATGGCTTGATTCCGTGTCCCCCTTTTGCGCCCGAAGCCTTCTGATGGGCCTGGACAATCGTTCCGTCGATGAGAGCATATTCAAGGTCTGGCTCGTCGCTTATGGCGTTGAAAAGTCTCTCAAACACACCGGCCTTTGCCCATCGACGAAATCGTTTGAAAACCGAATTCCAGTTGCCGAAATCCTGGGGCAGGTCACGCCAGGGAGACCCTGTTCGCACACGCCAAAGTACGGCCTCCATGAACCGACGGTTATCCCGACCGGTTGCTCCCGGGTCCCCGGCCTTACCGGGTAACAGGGGCGCAATCTTCGCCCAGAGTTCATCTGAAATCACCAAACGATCTTCGTCCATCCAAACCTCCATTTTCGAAGCTTGAATAACAGTTCAGGCCAAATCGCAACCCCAAATGTCAACAGGCCCTAGTATCTGTTTTGTCGTATCGCGTTGCCATACCTCGGAATTCCTTGATCTTTGCGAAGTCGTTTTCAATCAGGTGACGCCACTTGTACATGTGAGTATCGTTGTCTCGTTGCACTTTCCGGTTCGATTTGGGTGGAATAACCGCAGTTGCGCCGCGCTCATCAAGGTCTTGCAGGAGCCAATCGGCGTCGAAGGCCTTGTCAGCCAGCAACGCTGCGAAGGAGACATCGTGGATCAGGGGGCAACCCCCTTCATGTCGTGCGCTTGCCCCGGCAGAAGCAGAAAGCGGAACAAGTTGCCGAGCGCATCGACGAAATCGTTTGAAAACCGAATTCCAGTTGCCGAAATCCTGGGGCAGATCACGCTAGGGAGACCCTGTTCGCACACGCCAAAGTACGGCCTCCATGAACCGACGGTTATCCCGACCGGTTGCTCCCGCGTCCCCGGCCTTACCGGGTAACAGGGGCGCAATCTTCTCCCAGAGTTCATCTGAAATCACCAAACGATCTTCGTCCATCCAAACCTCCATTTTCGAAGCCTGAATAACAGTTCAGGCCAAATCGCAACCCCGAATGTCAACAGGCCCTAAGCCTGGACATTCACAGAGGTAATGCCGCCCGCACCGCGCCGAACAGGTAATTTTACTCCTGATATTCCCGTCGATAGGCGAGATATCACCAGTGAGATAACCTATCGGCGCGAGCTCTGATAACCAAGCTATTGGGGTTTTCACCCGGTTGATGGAATTGGGATGCTTCACTTCCTGTTGCGATTGCTTGTAAAATTTGCGTCCCCGACAAAATTTGGAGAAGATAGATGATGCAATTCACGTTCAAGACAGTTCTCGGTCCAGTGGCGGTGGGCGCCCTGGCTCTTTCAATGTTCACTGACCTAACAGCTTCGGCCGGCGAATCTCGACCGCTGATGACTCTGGATATGGCCAAGGCGATGGCGGATGCCTGCGAAGCGGTACAGGCGCGCGACAACTTGCCAAAGCTCAATATCGCCATCGTGGACCGCGGCGCGGATCTGGTGCTGTTCCGGCGCCAGAACGATGCCTTCCTGGGCAGCATTGATATTGCCATCGACAAGGCGAAATCGTCGGCGTCCATCCCCTTCTCGACCCGCTTAATTGCCGAACTTGCATATGGCAAGGACGGTGCCCCCGGGCCCCTGCCGGGCGTGGCCCATGCGAATGTGGTCGCCTTCGCCGGTGGTCTGCCGATTCAGGATGCCTCTGGCGCCCTGGTGGGCGCAATTGGAGTTAGCGGTGCAACTGCCGACCAGGACGAGGATTGCGCGCAAGCAGGAATTGATGCCATTGCCGACCAACTGAAGTAACTCTGCCCCAACTTAATCCGGCAGCGTAATCCGGAATGTCGTGCCATCTGGCCCGGTTTTTTCCAAGGCCAGATCGCCGCCCTGGGCACGGGCCAGTTCGCGGCTGATCGCCAGACCCAGGCCGGTACCGCCTGCCCGAGCGCTGCCGACAAACGCCTCGAACAGGTGATTGCGGGCGGTCTCGGGCAGGCCGGGGCCGGTATCGATGACATCAATGCGGACCATATCGTTGACCAGGGTCGGAAGGACTGTGATCGTGCCGCCGCCATCTGAGGTTTCCAGCGCCTGGGCGGCATTTCGGCAGAGGTTCAGCAGAATGCGGAACAGTTGGTCCGGATCGGCATAGGCGGTCACGTCATCGGCCATGTCGGCGAACAGCCTGATGCCGCTGCCGGCGCCCAGGCCTAGGGCGCCTTCCAGATCGGTGATCATGGGTTTTAACGGGACCCGCTTCTTCTCCGGCTCCGCTTCCTCGGCCTGGCCGAATTTCAACGTATTGGTCGCCAGCGCGATGGCTTGATCGATTGACGAGATCAGTTTCGGGGCCAGTCGCTGGACGCCGGGGTCTTCGCTTTCCACCAGGCGGTCGGAGACCAGTTGGGCGCTGGCCAGGATATTACGCAGGTCGTGATTGATCTTGGCCACCGCCTGGCCCAGCGCCGCCAGCCGTGCCTGTTGTTTCAACGCGCTGCGCACGTCGCCCTGCATGGCGGCGAGCGAGGACTCGGCGACGGCGATTTCATTATGGCCCCTGCGTGGTTTGATCACCCGGGCGGCATCTTCGGGATCTTCGCGAAATTCCAACATGCTCTGGGTGATCCGCCGCATCGGCCGCACCATCAGGAAATAAAGCGCGATATAGACCAGGCCGGCGGAAAACACCGAAATCACGATCGACAGACCGAGAATTCGGATGCCGTAATCAATCATTTCGGCCTTCAGCGGTGCTTCGTCCAAGACAACATCGACATTTTCGTCGGCATAGCGCGGCATGCCCTTGATCATGATGGTGCGCGGCGGCGAGGTCAGGACCCGGATCGCGTGCAGCACCGCATCCAGGGTCGGCACGTTCTCAATGACATATTCGGCCTCGGCCTTTTGCATCTCGTCGCCCATCAGGACCAGCATCTTGCGATCCTCGCGGCGCATGGTGACCGAAAAGACATCGGCACTGTGCAAGAGCTCGTCGCGCAATTCCTTGGACACCGGGTTTTCCGACGCCGCTTCAAGCGCCAGCCCGGCAAGATAGCCGGCCGATATGCGTTCCTTCAGATAATCCAGCCGATAGCGCCCGACCGAGGGCACAAAGATCAGAACTTCCGCCAGCATGACGAACAGGATCGTCAGGATCAGCAACTGTCCCGGCAGGGTTTTAAGCGGGTTCATCGGATGACGAGACCTGTCTAAGCAAAGCGCATCAGGAACTGAACGATACCGCGCGTGCGATCGTTAAAGAGCTTGGGCGTATAATAAGAGCCCGCGGCCCGCTTTGAAACCTCTCCCAGGGTGGGATAAGGCGCGATGAAGCCGGCGAGCTTACCGATCTTCATGCCTGTCCCCACGGCGATGATCCAGGGCTGGATCAGATCGCCGGCATGGGGTCCGACGATCGAAGCGCCCAATACCTTGCCGCGCGAGGTGGTGGTGATCTTGACCAGCCCATCGGTTTCACGCTCGGCCTGGGCCCGGTCGTTTTCGGCAAATGGCCAGCGCAGGACATTGATTGCGGCGCCGTGCTTTTCACGTGCCTGCTCCTCGTTCATGCCCACATGGGCAATTTCGGGATCGGTATAGGTGACCCAGGGTACCGGGCTTGATGCCTTGGCCGGCAAGCGAAACAGGATGTTCCGGATTGCGATGCCGCCATGATACCCGGCCAGATGGGTAAACTGCAGGCCACCGGCGACGTCACCGACCGCGAACACCCGCTTGTTCGAAACACTCTGCAGCCGATCGTTGACGATCACGCCCTTGTTGTTGAAATCGATCCCGCCCTGAGCCAGGTCCAGCTTGTCGATATTGGTCACCCGGCCCGTCGCGACCAGCAGGTGCGACCCGGCAAGTTCCTCGCCATCCTCGAATACGATAATGACACCCTTGCCGCCCTCGCCTTTCTTGACACTGGCGATCCTGACGCCTTCGCGCAGATTGATGCCTTCTTCGCGGAACCGCGCCTTGACGATGCCGGCCAGTTCCTGGTCATCGCGGCCCAACACCATGCGGCCGTCCAGGATCGTCACTTCGGCGCCCAGGCGCCGGTGCGCCTGCGCCATCTCGCTGCCGATCGGACCACCGCCGATGATCATCAGATGTTCAGGCAGTTCGGTATTATCGAACAGGGTTTCGTTGGTGAAATAGTCGACCTCGTCCAGGCCAGGGATCGGCGGAACGCTGGCGGTGGATCCGGTGGCGATGATAAACCATTTCGCCTCAATCACATGATTGCCGGCAGTAACTTCGCGCGGGCCGGTGAATCGGCCATATTCCAGGATGACCTTGCAACCCAGGCTTTCGAACCGTTCGGGACTGTCGAGCGGCTCGATGGTGCCGATCACTTCGCGAACATGATCGTGCACGCGCTGAAAATCGACACTGTCGACGCTGGAATTGACCCCGAACACGGGGCCCTTCCGGGCGGTCTTGGCATGTTTGCCCGCGGCGATCAGCGCCTTTGATGGAACACAGCCGTAATTCAGACAGTCGCCGCCCATCTTGCCGCCTTCGATCAGCACCACATCTGCGCCCATTTGCGACGCGCCAGCCGCCGTGGTCAGGCCGCCTGAGCCTCCGCCGATAATGCAAATATCCGTTTTGATCCGTTCCATGAGCGTAAGTCTCCTGTCTGCTGCGCGCACAGCGCAGATTTCAACTCGATGAATTGCCCGACAATCAGGCCTTCTTGGCAATGAAGCGTTTGTAGATAATGGGTATAGCGGCAAGCACCGCCAGCCCCACGATTGGTGTGATGATCCGCGGTTCGAAAATAATGCCCAGGTCAGGCGTCTCCCCGCGATCGAAGACTGCTCCCAATCCACCCCCCACCGACGTGTAGACAAAAGTTCCCGGGATGATCCCGAAAAAAGTTGTAACGACAAAAGTCCACAGCCTGACTCCCAGAAAGGCAGGCGCCAGGTTGACCAGAAAAAACGGGAACAACGGGACCAGACGCAGAATCAACATGTAACTGAATGCGTCTTCTGCAAATCCGGCTTCAAATTTCCTCAGAGCCGGGCCGGCCTTTGCCCGCAAGGCATCGCCCAGGGCTGTTTTTGCGGCAATGAACAAGATGGTCGCCCCGATGGTGGCGCCGATAACGGTCCAGACAGTGCCGGCGGCAAGGCCGAACAGAAAACCACCGGTAATTGTCATCACGGCGCCCCCCGGCAGCGAAAACGCCACGACAACAATATAGATGCCCATATAGGCCAGAACCGCGGCCAGATAATTGTCCTGAGTAAAGGTTTGCAGGTATTCTCGGTTTTCCTGAAGTTTGTTGAAACTGAGATATTCCGTTCCGCCCAGACCGAAGAACACTGCCAGCCCGGACCCCAGAACCAACAGGGGCCACAATCGTTTCAGTGAAAATATGCGACCATTGCTGGCCGCCGCATCTTTCGAGGTGTCACTATCCTGATTCATTTCGGCATCTCCCCTTGCCTGGACCGCACAAAGCGTTCCGTCTTGACGTGACCTAGGGTGTGGGGTCGAATGCCGCCACCCGTCTGAAACAAAACTAACCGATTTGTCAGGTCGGGTAAATACAATCCAAAGCTATTTATCATAAATCGAAAAGCAATTGCTTACTGGATGGTTATCTGAATCCATGGCCGGTGCAGGCTAATTTGGAGGTGACTGTCATGGCTTCAGTTCGATTGGTTTTACGTCAGGTTCCTGACCCGCGGGGAAGAAAGGGCGTCACCCGCCTCGGAGGCCCTGCTCGGCCTGATCTTGCCCTCGATGCTCCGTGGCCGCCGGGGGATGGCCGCCGCCCATCGTCTGGGACGGAGCTTGACCCACAGACAGTTGACGCGGCTCGGGTTTCGCCTCAACCGTAGGCGCCTTGCCATGCCACATTGACTGAAACCCCGCGGATTCTGGAATCGGATGCGATGGCACAGGCGTTCAGCCGGTTCGCAGTGCCGCTGTCAGGTGGCGAAGAGGATGTTTCAGACCCACGCCAGATCGCCATCGCCGGCAAAACCCCGCGCGGCGGCAAGGCCGAAGGTGCCTTTCAACATTCAGATCGCAGCAGATCCGGCGGTCAACAACCGACATGGCCGGTTGAAGGATTTCTTGCGTCGCGACCAGATATCTCGACAACTACCTGCGATGGTTCCAGCGGCTTGAACTGGAGAACGCCTCACCCCGGGCTTATCTCGCAACCGCCATCGCACGTCCATGCATACAATTTGAAACTGAGCCAAAATTATTGTGGTCTTTGGCCACAGCAATTTTTACTAAATCGCCCTGATTACCCGGTCAAACCCTTGCCCCTGGCGGCCCGCGTCGCCAGTCTAATCCCCGTGACGATGAAGACCATGCCGACCACATGGATCAAGGTGATCTGCTCGCCCAGGAACGGCACTGCCAGCAACACCGTGAACAATGGCAGCAAGTTGAAAAACGGCGCCACGCTGTTCGCGCCAATCCGCGCAATTCCCCGAGCAAAGCAATAATAGGCCAGGATCGCCGGCCCAACCACAATATAGCCGATCGCGGCGGACGTTTTCAAATTCCACGTCATCGGCCCGACGACCTGTGCTTCCCACAGATAGAGCGGAAACAGCTGGACCGCGCCGACGACAAAGGTCGCCGTCAGAAAGCTCCACTCATTGACCTTGGGCTGCCAGCGCAGCAGCACGGCGAACAGGCTGACGATCATCACCGCCAGGACCATCACCACATCGCCGGAATTGAAGGTCAGCGTCCAGATCATGGCGAGATCGGCCAGGGTAATCACCACGCCGACCCCGATCAGAGACAGCACAATCCCGGCCGCCTGACGTGCGTTGATCCGTTCGCGAAACAGGACAAAGCTGACCGCCACGATCATCAGCGGCATGATGGTCTGGATAATCGCCACATTGGTCGCCGTCGTCGCCTGAAGCGCGACATATTGCATGGTGTTGAACAGGCTGGTGCCTAGGGTGCCGAGCAACACAACCACTTTCCATGACCGGCGCAGTTCCGTCCAGTCGCGCCGCAGCGGTGGCCGCACCACAATCATCAGAACCAGCACCGCCAGGGTCCAACGCCAGAAGGCCAGCGTGATGGGCGGAATATCGTCGCGGATGAACCGGCCCATTACCGCATTGCCGGACCAGAACACCATCGTCATCACGACCAGGAAATAGGGATTGCTCACCAGGCGCATGATCGGATTGGCCGGCGGGTCGTCAGGCATGTCAGTTTTCAAATGGATATCCTTCGACCCAGCGGGAAACCAAGGATTGGCACAGAGCCATAATTTTGGCAAGGATACACCATGACCGAATTTGCCAGCCCTGACTCCATCGATCTGGACGCATTGCCGCTTTCGGATTTGCGCACTGTCGTGCCAGAGGATGTCCGGATCGAGGGGACGGATATCGTCGATATTGGCGCCGGCACTGGTCGCAACGCCGTGATGCTGGCCAGGCTGGGCGGGCGAGTCATCGCCGTGGAACCGAACGCCAGGGTCATCGCCCGGCTGCAACCGGATGGATTGCCGATCCGCACGGTTGTCGCCGGCGGCGAAGAGGTCGCCCTGGAACCCGCCAGCCTGGACAGCGGCATGCTGTTTTTCAGCCTGCACCACATTCCACGGGATCTGATCGCGGCAACCCTAGACAATGTGCACCAGGCGCTGCGCCCGGGCGGAACGATCTATATCGCCGAACCAGTCGCCACCGGTCCGGCCTACAGGGTCGGCCGCATCTTTGACGACGAAACCGAAGTGCGCCGCGTTGCGCTGGAGATACTGGCGAAATGGCTGAAGAAAAATCCGCCTGCCAGTTTTAAGGAGCGGCTCTATCGCGCGGTCAGCACTTATGCCGATTTCGAAGCCTATTGCGCGTCCATGATCCAGGTGGATGAGCGGCGCTGGCGGATGGTGGAAGTCAATCGCGATGCGCTGTTACGGCAGTTCGAAACTGAAGCCGAAGTCACCCCGGATGGTTTTGCCCTGACATCTGCAACCCGCGCGATCAGGATCATCTTCTGAGGTTTGCCCCCGGATCGGCGTGCCTATTTTTCAATAAATTTCAATAAGATATACATCAAAAATTCAGTGAGATGTCCCTGTGGTCCGCACCACAGGTAGCGGCATAAAGCGCCTGTTCGTGGTTCAGCTTGGATTGTTGGCGAATGCCGACCGTATTGCGGATCGTTCGCTCATAGGCTTCGACACCAGGCAGCAGTTCGCTGGCCGCGCGTTTGCGCCAATCAAGCTGAGCCTCATAGGCGGCCATCGCCTTATCCATCTCCGCCAGCGCCTTTTCCTTGTCCGGCGATTTTACCTTCAGGGCACGGCGGGCCTTCGACAGCGCCGATTTGACGTCGGATGCCCCGTCCACATTGCCAAACTGCTTTGACAGGGCACCCACGGGATCGATTGCATCGGCCGGTTCGTTTTCGGCGACGAAATCCTTCATGGCGCGCAGATCCGGTTCCAGCGATGTGAACGTCTCGCCGGCACGCAGCACGCCCAGCAGATCCGCCACCGGGCTGTAGCCATTGTCGGCCGCGCGGCGGTATTGGGCGCGGAGATTGTCCTCGACCTTGCGCAGTTCGGCAAAGGTCTTCTGGGTGTCGTTCCAGTCGCCCGGAATGCCGGTCGCCAATTCCTCGTGCTCGTTCTTCAAGCCTTCTATCTTTTCGAGAATTGACTGCTTGCGCGCCGCGTTCTCCTCACCGCGCAGACGGCTGGCCAAGGTATTCAGTTCCTTGATCTCTGAATCCAGTTTGCGCTGCTTGCGTTCGACCCGGCGCACCACACTGTGCATCGGACGGAAGTCATCCGAATTTCCAGCCACCACGCTCTCGGCTGCCTTGGCATCGGTCAGCAAGGCGATCGTGCTCTCGGCATCATCGAAGCTGCCGGAGAAATTCTTGGCCAGTTTCTTGGGCAGATAGCTGACATCCAGTTCCCGGGCCGTCGCGATGGCGCTTTTGATTCCGGACCCGTTCGTGTTGAACTGCTCGAACACATATTCCTCAACACAATATTGCAATCTCGGATTGCGCGGCGGCGGCGCGGTCTCGGACGTCAGCAACACACGGTTCGGCAGATAGTTCACCAATTGGGGGAAGACACCGACGATGACCAACGCTGCCAGCTGCAGTCCAATAAAGGCGACCACGCCCTTGTACATCTCTACCGTTTTGACGATCGCTGGTGTGACGCCGCGCAGATAGAACAGTGCAAATCCGAAAGGCGGGGTCAGGAACGAGGTCTGGATATTCAGACCGATCATCACGCCCAGCCAGACGGCGGTGATGTTTGCTGACGGATCGGCCAACAGGATCGGTGCCACGATCGGCACCACCACCACGGCGATCTCAATAAAGTCCAGGAAGAAACCGAGGATGAAGATCACGCCCATGACAATGACGAATTTCGACCAGAATCCGCCCGGCATGCTGTTCAGGAAATCCCGCACCAGTTCCTCGCCGCCAAAGGCGCGGAAGGCGGCCGTCAGCATCGCCGCACCGAGCAGAATGATGAACACCAGCGAGGTGGTCTTGGCCGTTTCGATCATCACGCCCTGCAGGGTGTCTTCGACCTTGTGGGTGCGCCACGCGCTCCAGCACAGGGCCACGATCAGACCCAGGGACGCAACAATGCCCAGGGTAATACCGATGGTGTCATGGGACGAGGAGACGGCCCGGATATTGGTATCAAAAAATGTCAGGACGAAACCGATTCCGATCAGCGAAACAACCGCCAGGATGGCTGGGCGGAAGCACCCCTTTTGCCCCTCGGTCAGCCGGTAACCGGCCATCAAAATGGCCCCGGCGGCGCCGATCGAACCTGCCTGGTTGACGGTGGCAATGCCGGAAATGATCGATCCCAGAACCAGGAATATCAGCGTCAACGGCGGCACCAGAGTCAGCGCCAGCTTCTTGTAGAATGCCCGGTCAAAGGCGCCGCCATAATGCACGGCGGGAGCAGCGCTGGGCCGGATCAGCGCGAATATCAAAATGAAGGCCATGTAGAGACCAACCAGCACAAGACCCGGAACAAAGGCACCCAGGAACATCTCGCCGGCGCTGGTCGATGACACGTCGAACGCCGACGGCATGGAAATTTCACCGGTCGATGCTTTATAAAGCGACTTGCGAGCCGAGCTTGCCTGATCCACCGCGCTGGCCAGCTGGTCGGCCAGGATGATCAGGACGATCGATGGCGGGATGATCTGCCCCAGCGTACCCGATGCGGCGATGGTGCCCGTGGCCAGCGGCCGCGCATAATTGTTCTGCAACATGGCCGGCAGCGATATCAGGCCCATGGCCACGACCGTGGCGCCGACAATGCCCGTGGTCGCGGCCAGCAGCGCGCCGACAAAAACAACCGTAATGCCCAATCCGCCAGGCACCGGGCCGAACAGTTGGGCCATCGTTACAAGCAGGTCCTCGGCAATCTTGGATCGCTGCAGCATGATGCCCATGAAGATAAACAGCGGAATGGCAATCAGCGTGTCGCGTTCAACCTCCCAATAGACCCCGCGCAGGTTGGTCACTCCAGCACTCAGCCATTGACCGGGGCCGCCCTGGGCGAAATAGGCATCGGGATTGCCGGCAAACAGCCAGCCGCAGACAGCCGCCAAAGTTATCGAAATGATTGCCGAACCAGGCAAGGCAAAGGCGACCGGATAGCCGGAGCCAAGGGCATAGGCCATCAGCAGGATCAGCAGGGCAAGAAAGACGAGTTCCATCAGATCGACCTTACGCCATCGCCGTGGGGGTGTCGTGATCTTCGTGCCCGGGTTCGCCGAGATAGTCGGCGGTGGATTCCATCAGATAACTGACGAACTGTATCATCATGGTGATCGCGAACACGCCCAGAAATCCGGCCATCCAGTATTTCACATACATGCCGAAGCCGGACTGGGAGATCTCGAAATTGGCGACCGGACTGTAGATGATCGCCGACTTGCCGCCAAATCCGACCAGCATGATCGTCCAGCACAGCGAGATGCCCAGCAACAGCGATCCCCAGGCATTGACGAAACCCTTCTTTTTCGGGCCGAAGCCGGCATAAAACACGTCAACCCGCACATGACCATCTTCCAGCAACGTGTAGGCGCTGGCGAACAGGAACAGCGCCGCATACCAGAAGCGCACCAGATCCCCCATGAAGGCCTGCTCATAGGAAAAGATGAACCGGGTGAAGACAATTGCCAGTTCAGCCACGACAATCAACAGGGCCAGCCACTGGAAACCCAGTGTCCGGGTAAACCCGCCGATAACAAACCCCAGCACCAGCAGCGGCATGTGGACATAGGGGCCACGAAACAGTGGCCGACCGAGCTCACGCGTCAGATCCGCGCCAACAACGCTTTCCAGCAATCCCTCGATCCTCAGAAACGAGATCGTGGCGTCGACGATACCGACCAGCAGGACCGCCCAAAATGCGCCCCGGACCAGAAAGGCATTAAATTCAGAAATCTTCTTGCCGTCCTGGCGCAAGGATCGCGTGCCGTTTCGCCGGACATATGAGATCGCCAACGCGAAGCCGGCGGCATAGATCAGAAGCTGGACCCAGGACAGACCGCCACCGTCGCCGAGAGCGGCAGCCGGACCCGGCCATTTCATCTGCAGGGTCAGGATACTGTTAATCAGAAAGACGGCTAAAGCGGCCAGCATGCACCAGCCAAAGATACGTACCGAAAATGACAGTCGGCCGCCGCTGGATGCGGCTTCAAGGCGCGACTCATTCATATCCCGGTCCCCCTAAAAATGAGACGGGGCTTGAGCCCCGTCTCGATCTTCATCACGTTCCGAAAACCCGTAGACTAAATGCCCAGAACCCGGTTGCGTTGAACGCTGAACGCCACTTCGGCGATCTTGGTATAACCACCAATCTCACGCAGAGCTGCCTGGAAGTCGTCGTTGATCTTCTTGGCCAGGGCGCTGTTATCGCGGGTTTCCTCGTATACCTCGGCCGCGGCTTCGCCGAAGCTGTCATAGGTGTCCTCGGAGAACTGACGCAATTCGATGCCGTGATCGTTCACGATGCGGGCCAGGTATTCACCATTGTTGGCTATTGCCTCTTCCGGCTGAGCGGCATGCTCTTCCATGCTGGCAGCCTCAATGACGGATTTTTCCCAATCGCTCAGACTACCCCACCAAGAGGCGTTCATGCCAAGGGCCAGACCGCCGCCCGGCTCGTGCATGCCGGGATAGTAGTAATACTTGGCTGCTTCATAGAATTTCATGAAGTAGTCATTGTAAGGTCCGACCCACTCGGTTGCGTCGATGGCGCCAGACACCAGGTTCTCGTAGATCTGACCGCCCGGCAGGGACACCGGAGAAGCGCCCAGCTTGGCCATGACGTCACCGCCGAGGCCCGGAATACGCATTTTCAAACCCTTCAGGTCGTCGGTGGATTCGATTTCCTTATTGAACCAGCCGCCCATCTGGGTACCGGTGGCGCCGCAGGCGATTGATTTCAAGCCGAATTCACCTGCCATTTCGTCCCACAGGGCCTGGCCATTCTTGAACTTGATCCAGGCGTTCCATTCCGCCGTGGTCATGCCGAACGGGACCGAGGTGAAATAGGCAAATCCCGGATGCTTGCCCTTCCAGTAATAGTCGGCGGAGATATAGGCTTGGGCGTTGCCCGAGGCTGATTCATCGAACACATCGAAAGCGCCGACCCGTTCGCCCGCGGCGAAGTATTGGGTGTTGATCCGGCCTTCGGACAACTGCGTAATGCGTGCCGCCAGTCTTTGGGCACTGACGCCAAGGCCGGGGAAATCCCGTGGCCATGACGAGACGATGACCATGTCGCGCGTCCCTTGCGCAATGGCCGGCGCGGCCAGCGTCGAGGCGGCAACCCCTGCCCCTGCCAGTGCGGCACCTTTGATAAATTTACGGCGTTCCATGTGGTTTCTCCCTTTTGAACTCCAGTCCCAACAAGTTCGTATTTTTGCGAGTTGGCGAAAATAGAGCAGAAATGCTGTCCTTCGCCAAGCGCTTTATGAAAATCGGCGTTTTAGCAGCAAGAATGCTGCCTACTTAGAGTCTGATTCAAAATGATCTGGTGTTTTTCAAGCCCTTGCGAGACAGCGTGTCATGCGCCTGATATGGGCGATGAGACCCCAAGCCCCTGCACTTTCGATGGTTTTCTCCCAATCCTTTGCCAATCGGCGGCAACGTCCCAGCCAGGCGAAGGTGCGTTCGACGACCCATCTGCGGGGCAGGACCTCAAAACCTTCGGCAGTGTCGGAACGCTTCACAATCTGGATAGTCCAGCGGCCAATGGTTATCAGGGCTGAACGAAGTTTTGGCCCCCGATAACCGCAGTCGGCAAAAACGTGGCGCAGTTTTGGGGCATCCCGCTTGAGCTTTTGAAAGACGCCCACTGCCCCATCGCGATCCTGAATGTTGGCAGCGTGAACGCATAATGCCAACAGATGGCCACAGGTGTCTGTCATGATGTGGCGCTTGCGGCCTTTGATCTTCTTTCCTGCGTCGTAGCCAGAAATGCCGCCGTTTTCAGTGGTTTTCACGCTTTGACTGTCAATAACGCCTGCCGTGGGTTGATGATCCCGAGCCTCCCATTCACGTGCCAAAGCGACCAGAGCGTGGTTGATCTCCGCCAGTAACCCGCTATCACGCCAGTTGTAGAAATAGTATCGAACCGTTGAAACCGGCGGAAAGTCCTTTGGCAAAAGAGACCACGCGCACCCGGCGGCAGCGATGTAGCCAATCCCATCCCGAACTTCGCGCAACTCAACTTCCCGAGGGCGCCCCAATTTGTCGGGGCCGGGCAAAAGCGGAAAAATGACCGCCCATTCTGCATCGGTTACATCGCCTGAGTAACGCTCGTTATTCCGCTCATACTGGCAGCGAGTGGTTTCAGTCCAGGGCATCGTGACCTCCGTTTTCTTGTTTCCTGTTCAAACAAACAGAAGCACAACCCACTGATATCACTCAACTCAGTTTCGTTCAGGCTCTTAGACTTGTCGACCATGGAATTGGCGGCTCATCTGCAACCTGCTGCGTGATCACCGCTCCCCCACCCTAGAGTTTTTTGAGACACTGATCAAGACCTGAGACGAGGGGATTTGAGGTAGGCTCAGTTTACAAGCCGTGTGCGTCCATGTTATGTTTTTTGTGAAATCAGAAGGATGGATTGACATGGATCACAAGCAGTTTCAGGAATGGTTATCGGGGATAGACCACCTCAGCCCGGCGCAACGGCAGCAAACCGAAGCCGTGTTCCTGGGGGACACGGAGACGTCAGCGTCGCTGGCTGCCATTGAAGCGGCCGTGGGTGGAGATCGCCAGTGCCCGCATTGTGGCACGCCAGGCGCCATATCGCGTAGCAAGGCAAGGGGTCTGCGACGGTACCAGTGCAAAGAATGCAGGAAGACATTCAATGCCGCGACCGGCACCCCCTTGTCGGGTCTGCACCGCAAGGACAAGTGGCTTTCCTTCGGAGCCTGTCTTGCTGATGGGCTGACGGTTCGCGCTTCAGCAGAACGTTGCGGACTTGCCGTCAACACCGCCTTCCGTTGGCGGCACCGATTTCCTGCCGCAAAAGACCTGAAGGCACGCAAGCTCACGGGCATTGTGGAAGCCGATGAAACCTATGTGCCGGAAAGCCGGAAAGGTGCACGAAACCTTGAGCGCAAGGCGCGACGCAGGGGAGGCAAGGCCAGCAAGCGGGGCCTGTCAGATGAACAGGTTCCGGTACTGGTTGTCGCTGATCGCAGCGGCGCGACAGTCAGTGCGGTTCTGCCCGCGGTCAACGCAGATCCCTTGCGAGAGGTGATCGCGCCGGTTGTGGACGAGGATATCGTTTTGGTGACCGATGGACACCGCGCTTATCCGCGATGCGCGGCGGCAATCGGTGCGCATCACGAAGCATTGAACCTGTCACGAAGTGAACGGGTGCGAGGTGCTTTTCACATTCAGACGGTCAACAACCGACACAGCCGGTTGAAGGATTTCTTGCGGCGCTACCGAGGCGTCGCGACCAGATATCTCGACAACTACCTGCGATGGTTCCAGCGGCTTGAACTGGAGAACGCCTCACCCCGGGCCTGCCTCGCAACCGCCATCGCACGTCCATGCATACAATTCGTAAACTGAGCCTTGAGGTATTTCATGATGGAACAGAAGAAGGTTGATCGGGCCGGAGCCGGAGCTGCGGAGACTTCACATATCGCAGCAGATCCGGCTCTGGCCCAACGTCGCAGACAGACGGCGGCGCGCAGGCAGGAGGCCGTTCTGCGGGTGTTGCGGGGCGAGAACATCGAGTTGGTGGCTCGTGGTATCGACGCGACGGCGGCCGATGTCAGCGGTTGGCGGGACGTTTTCCTGGCGACGGGCGCATCCGGGCTGAAGCACCGCCCTCGCGATGTGCGTGACGAAGAGATTGATCGGCTGCGCGCCAGGGTGGGCGAGGTCACCATGGACAACGAGCTTCTCGTTGAGAAGATCGCGAAAATGGAGACGGGCCACCCTTTCGGGCGCCGGAGGTCGAAGCGATGAGCGCCGTCATCTCGATCTCCACGGGCAAGACCTGTGGTGTATCACGGGTGTGTCGGGTCCGGGGTCCGAGCCGGGCCAGCGTGTACCGGGACTTGCAACCGGCCCAGGCCGAGGGCCAGCACACGGTCCCCGCGCCCATGACGGGACCATCATCCCGGACGGTATCGACGAAAGGCCAAGGGATGTGGGGCACGGACATGACCGCCACGCTTCCGGGAACAGGGCGCCAGGTCGCGGTCGATCATTGTTCGGCGGGCTGCGTGGGCATTCATGCAGCCATCCGGGGCACACGCTTCGAAGCGTTGCAGCCGATCCGCCAGGACGTGCAGGACTGCTTCGGGGCGTGCGCCACGGACGTGGCCGCTGGCCTGACAATCCGCCATGACAACGGCTCGCAGTACATCAGCCACGACTTCCAGAACGAGATTGCCTGGTTGGGAGCGACATCCTCGCCGTCCCTTGTCCGCGCCCCCGAAGGAAACGGCTGTGCCGAGCGCTTCATCCGGACGCTCAAGGAAAATCTGCTCCGGGTCAGAACCTTCGAGACAATCGAGGAACTGCAGAAGGCCCTCCAGGAGTTCAAGGACGATTACAACGAGCATTGGCTGATCCAGCGCGTTGGGCATCGATCACCAAACCAGTTCGGACGCGACGACATGGACAAAATCCAAGCCGCCGCGTAAGCTTCAAAAGTGTCTCAATAACCCTAAGGGCGATACAAGCTTCGCCGCCACCAACGGAGCTCAGGAAGAGAGAATTTTTTCGACCAGGGGCGACGGGACGGATTGATCGCTCACAGATATTGTTGTCGAGCTCCAGACGTCCGTCGCCGAGATAAGCACGCGCTTCGGGCATCGGCTTCAGGGCGTAGCGGATCGCCTCGGCCAGTTTGGTCTTGCCCGAGAGCCTGGGCAGTTGGGCCTGTAGCCATACTTCCAGGTCATCGAAGACAGGCCTGGCCTTCTCCTGCCGCAGGGCGGCCCTTTCGTAGCCGTCCGTTAGAGCCGTATTTTTCGGTTATTCCGGCATCCAATTCCACGGCATGAGTTCCTCGATGCGGTTGATCTTGTGATCTGGCAGGCGCTCCAGCACCCATGTGAGCCAGGCTTCCGGATCAACGCCGTTCATCCTGGCGGTCTCGACCAGGGTGTAAGCGATAGCGGCGGCTTTACCGCCACCGACGGAGCCCATGAAGAGATAGTTCTTGCGGCCCAGTGCGATGGGGCGGATCGAGCGTTCACAGATGTTGTTGTCGAGTTCCAGCCGTCCGTCGCTGAGACAGGCACGCGCCTTTGGCATGCGGTTCAGCGCATGGCGAATGGCCCCTGCCAGTCTGGTCTTGCCCGAGAGCCTGGGAAGCTGGGCCTGTAACCATGCTTCCAGCTCATCGAAGACGGGCTTTGCCTTCTCTTGCCGAATGGCGACCCGCTCTTCGGGGGATTTGCCTCTGGCTTCCTCTTCGACAGCGTAAAGCACGGCGATCTGCTTGATTGTGCCTTTGGCGATGGCCGACCCTGTGCGCTCAAACTCTTCCACAAACTTGCGGCGCACATGCACCATGCAGGCCTGTTCGTCGGCCTTGCCTTCCCCAAAGAGGCCATTGAAGCCCGCAAAGCCATCGGCATGCACGGTCCCGGTATAGCCGGAAAGATGATTGACCGGGTGTGCACCCTTGCGGTCTGTACTGAACTGATACCAGGCACAGGGTGGGGCCTCGCCACACCACGAGCGCTCGTCGCGCACGTAACTCCACAGCCGCGCGGTTTTAGTCTTCTTTATCCTGGTGCGGGTTTGTAGTTTGACCGGTGTGTCATCGGCAAAAAGTGCAGGCCCTGCCCTGACCAGCTTGCCGATATGATTGGCCAATGGCTCCAGCAGCGCCGTGCTGCGGCCCACCCGGTCGGTCAACGTGGTGCGATGCAGATTAACCTTCTCGCGGGCGAAGATTTTTGATTGCCGGTCAAGCGGCAGGTGATCGCAGTATTTGCCAATCAGGACGTGAGCCAGCAGACCCGGACCGGGGCGGCCACGCTCAACAGGGCGCGACGGCAATGGGGCCTGGGCAAAGGTTTCACAACAGGTGCAGGCCATGCGGGGGCGGAGGATCCGGCGTACCACAAAGCGGCCCGGGACATATTCCAGTTCCTCGGTAACGTCCTCACCGATCTGGCGCAGGCTCCCACCGCAGTCAGTGCAGTCCTCACCCGGCGACAGCACCTCATCCTGGCCGATCCAGATGATCTGGCAAGGGGTTGCGGTTGTGCTTGCGCCTGGCAGGTTTGTCCGTCTCATCGACATCAGTGCCGTTGGAGCCAGCTTCGTTCTTCTGCTCGTTCGCTGCCGCCTGGATCTCTTCGTCTTCCTGTAGGTCGAGGGCCAGTTGATCCATGCTCTCTGATCTGGAACCAGACCGTGCCTTGCGGTGGCCATGCAGTTCAGCCTTCAGCTTCTCAACCTGATAGGTGAGAGACGTAATCTCCTGGTCCATCCGAGAGACCAACCCCTTCAGTTTGGCGGGGTCATCAGGCAGGGATTCAAGGGCGTCCAACATGTGTAATCCATATCAAACTGCCCCATGGGATGGAACGACAAACCGCGTTAAACATTATGTTTTTTGGGCTTTCTCTATCCCGCCTGCAAAGGACGCCAGGTCTTTTGCGGGGTGCGCCAGTCAATCCCCTCTAACAGCATCGATAGCTGCGAGGGACTCAGGCTGACCTTGCCCTCCCTGGCCGCAGGCCAGACAAACCGCCCCCGTTCCAGTCGTTTGGAGAACAGGCAAGCGCCTTGGCCGTCCCACCATATGATCTTGAGCAGATCACCGCGCCTGCCGCGAAACACAAACATGTGCCCCGAATACGGGTCTTCAGCCAGAACCTGTTCGGCCTGAGTCGCCAGTGTGTTGAACCCGCGCCGCATATCCGTCACCCCAGCGGCCAGCCACACCCGCGTATTGCCCGGCACCGGGATCATGTCATCAGCCCCTCAACCAGAGCCAGCACCGCCGGCAATCCCGTCGCTCCTTCAACCAGGATACGCCGACCATCAGACAGGGTGATGTCTACACGGTGAGCCGAAAGAGGAACGTCCATACAGGGCGCTGTGATCGGCACGTGGGGGGCGGTTGGCCCTGCAATCTCTACAGGCAGAAATGTGGTCACTTCCCCGGCGAAATCATCACCGTCAGTACATGACGGCGCGAAACGGGGATCACGCAACCATGTGTGAATCAGATTGGCGTTCATCGCGTAACGTCGCGCAACCTGCGCTACCGAAACCCCAGGTGCGCGCGTTTGTCCGCAGATCGAGACCTTCTCATCGTCTGACCGGAACCGCTTCTTCTGACCCTTCTTCCCAGACATGTCCGCCCTCAAGATGTCCACTATCAATGGTGGACACTATCAGCGCACGCTATAACGCGTCAGAGCACCAACACCGGACGCTTACGACGGTGAGAGGCCTCGGCTCTGTTGTTCAGGCCCTTGTGCGCCCGGTGGTTCGCCCCGGGCGCAAGATCGTGAATTGCCTTTATGTAGCTGCGCAGCTTGTCGGTGACGACGACCCGCGGGTCGCCGAACCGAGCCGTCAGCTTGCGCAGGAACCGCTTTGCTGCCTTCGCATTGCGGCGCGACTGCACCAGAATGTCGAGGACATCTCCTGCCGCGTTGATCGCCCGCCAGAGCCAGTGTTTGCTGCCGCCGATCCAGGATGACCACCTCGTCCAGATGCCATTTGTCGCACGGGCTCGGGCGATCCTGCTTGATGCAGTCGGCAAAGTGCCGGCCAAACCGGTCGACCCGGTGTCGAACGCTTTCCCGACTGACAATGACGCCGCGCTCGGCGAGCAGGTCCTCGACATCGGCAGTGCTCAGGGAAAACCGGTGATAGGCCCAAACAGCATAGGCGATGATCTCGCGCGGGAAACGAAAGCCTTTCAGGCGCGGCATGGAAACGGGTATCTTCATCCCGCAACCGTAGCCATCCCAAACCGCTAAAACAACTTGGCAATACCCGCCATGATCTTCAAGCTGATGATGTCAGCCAGGAAGAAATGGCGCAAAATCTCAGCGCCAAAAAGGCTGCCTGAAATCATTCAGGGGATTGAGTTCAAGGACGGCATCAAGCAAGTTCAAACTGCCGCCGCCTGACAGCCGTCACCAACTTTTGGCCATAGCTCCGTATGCCCGCCCATTAGCTTCGTATGTGATCAGCGTATCTCCGACAACAGATCAGGATTTACAACGAGGTTCCGAACGCCATGCGCATGGTCTTCATCGAATTCGTTGTCAGCAAGCCAAGTGCCGACTGAATTGATATCAAGCTTCACGACCTCGGGGCGTACGCTCCAGGTTACCTGGAAGGGTGAACCCTTCTCGTTGTAGCCGGGGCCGGTCGTTGAACCGGCGTAAACGACCGGAATGCCCAAGTTGTTGGGCAAGTTTGGTACCTGATTTCTTCCATTAATATTTTCAACGTGGGTCAGCTCGGAACAGTTGGCGGCGTTTGGATCGTTGACGAGAACGGCGACCACGGCCTCGACGCGCAACTGCGGGTTCCCAATGGCGTCGCTGAAGCATGTGCCAAGACCATTGCCGAGCGCGGCCCGCGCGGTTGAATATACAAAGTGAATCTCAATGGTATCACCCGGAACCAGGTCGCCGTGTTCGCTTTCGCCAATCTTGCTGTTTATGGGTGCCAGCTCAGCCTCGGTTAGTTCACCGTTATACCTAAAACCGGTGCCAAAACCGTGACCATCCCCATTGCCAGCATAAGTCGTGAACATTCCGCCTTTGTGTTCAGCATTTTCGTGAAAGTGTATGTCGCAGAGCGTCATCTCGGTTACTGCCAGTGCTTCGCCGAAAACGCGGCGGTTTCTGCCATCGTGGGCATCGATGTCGCGCGGCGATTGCGGGCCAAAGCCCTTGCTTTCAGTGGCCACGGCAAGAGCCGCGCGCTGTTCGGCAATCACTTCATCCGATACTGAATGGTCTGTTCCGGCGGCTATGGCTACAGAGCCGATTATGGCAACACTGGTGCTGAGCAGCATAAGTTTCTTGATCATGTTCTTTCCTCATTTGACAACGCTCAATCGTAAGCGTCGAGTTATAGCTGAAAGTTGGTGATGGCCCTGAAGGGGCGGCATATCATGGCGGTGTTAACACGCCGTCAGTTCTCAGAGAGAAAAGGATATGCCACATCAGGGTGATTCAGTAAAAATTGTTGTGGTCTTTGGCAGGAAGCGGGTCGCCGTTGTTCTGCCTGGTCTGGAACGCCTCGATAGCCCTTGTGGGCGAGTTGCTGATGCGCCTGAGCACAGTACGTGTGGCGCTTGTCAGCGTGAAGATGTTTTGCGGGGCGTGATCAAGGCGATTGGTATGGCGATCCTCACCAGGGGTTACGTCCTTGTCGCGGTGCATTGCCTCGATCCGCCAGTGGCCGCGGTTCACAGACATGATGCGTTTCGATGTCGCCCCGGGCAGGCTCGTGATCAGATAAATCGTCTCCCTTTCGGTTCGGGTGACGCGTCCCTCTCGGACAGGTCTCGCCTGCGCTCCAGGCGAGCGATGAAGCGGATTGTTGGCCATGACTTGCGCATCTCCTCGCCGAGCGCTTCCACGAATGTGGCGCCGGTCAATCCGCCCGTGGCCGGATTGCGCTGGCTCATGCCATTCGGCGAGGGGGAAAACCGGCTCCGTGAAGGCCGTCTCGATCTCGTCGCGCAGGTCTTTCCGATTTCCCTTCACCGGCAGGACATCATCGCCGCCCTTCCCCACGACCTTTGAAGTGATTGTTTTCTGGCGAAAAAAGGCGTCGCCAGTGACAATCTTGCCCGTCAGGTCAAGCTGATCAATGAGCTGCAAGGCATCGGGGATCTCCCTCCCCTTGCCGCGCGACGATACAGGGCCCACACTCTGGTCCAGGGCGACGCAAAAGGCCGAGAGCACATGTTCGGCCTTGCCATCGGCATCCTTGCTGCCGCGCAGGGTTTTGCCGTCGAGGGAGAGGTGGTTGATGTCTGTGTCGGCCTGCGCGTCAATCTCCGCCTTCAACTGACCAGGAACCTGCGCCATTGCCATAGGATCCAGAACCCGAAGGATTTCCGCCAAGGTTGCATGGCAGGGGAGGCAAGCCCGGGGCGGAATCCCGGTCGCCGGAGTTGTCGTGCAGTCAGGCCACGGCCCTGTTGACCCGCCGCCATCATTCCTTTACGGCCGCTGAGCATGGATAACAGCATCAGCCTCAGCAGCGCGTGCGTGGAGCGGATGTTTGAGACCTTGCTTCCCCACGGATCGGGAACCTGCCGCAATACGGATTGAACGGATAACATGTCTGGCCACCCCTGTCGCTGAAACCAAGCAACAGAGATTCAGACTTTCATAAGGTTTTCAATATCCTGGTTGAATTTGATGAAGGCTCAGTTTACAAGCCGTGTGCGTCCATGTTATGTTTTTTGTGAAATCAGAAGGATGGATTGACATGGATCACAAGCAGTTTCAGGAATGGTTATCGGGGATAGACCACCTCAGCCCGGCGCAGCGGCAGCAAACCGAAGCCGTGTTCCTGGGGGACACGGAGACGTCAGCGTCGCTGGCTGCCATTGAAGCGGCCGTGGGTGGAGATCGCCAGTGCCCGCATTGTGGCACGCCAGGCGCCATATCGCGTGGCAAGGCAAGGGGTCTGCGACGGTACCAGTGCAAAGAATGCAGGAAGACATTCAATGCCGCGACCGGCACCACCTTGTCGGGTCTGCACCGCAAGGACAAGTGGCTTTCCTTCGGAGCCTGTCTTGCTGATGGGCTGACGGTTCGCGCTTCAGCAGAACGTTGCGGACTTGCCGTTAACACCGCCTTCCGTTGGCGGCACCGATTTCTTGCCGCAAAAGACCTGAAGGCACGCAAGCTCACGGGCATTGTGGAAGCCGATGAAACCTATGTGCTGGAAAGCCGGAAAGGTGCACGAAACCTTGAGCGCAAGGCGCGACGCAGGGGAGGCAAGGCCAGCAAGCGGGGCCTGTCAGATGAACAGGTTCCGGTACTGGTTGTCGCTGATCGCGGCGGCGCGACAGTCAGTGCGGTTCTGCCCGCGGTCAACGCAGATACCTTGCGAGAGGTGATCGCGCCGGTTGTGGACGAGGATATCGTTTTGGTGACCGATGGACACCGCGCTTGTCCGCGATGCGCGGCGGCAATCGGTGCGCATCACGAAGCATTGAACCTGTCACGAAGTGAACGGGTGCGAGGTGCCTTTCACATTCAGATCGCAGCAGATCCGGCGGTCAACAACCGACATGGCCGGTTGAAGGATTTCCTGCGGCGCTACCGAGGCGTCGCGACCAGATATCTCGACAACTACCTGCGATGGTTCCAACGGCTTGAACTGGAGAACGCCTCACCCCGGGCTTGCCTCGCAACCGCCATCGCACGTCCATGCATACAATTCGTGAACTGAGCCTTGATGAATAACCCTGACTCCGATACAGGCCCTCTTCTCAGAACCCGGCAGAGATGTCAGACGGCGCTTCGCTTGAACCGTTGCACTTCACGCTGAAACTCAGGACCCGAATGATCCAAAGTCCAACAGAACCCCCCATCTGCGCCCGTGGGCTGGCCAAGCGCTTTGGCGCCGTTCAGGCGGTGTCGCATATTGATCTGGACGTGGCACCGGGCACGGCGCTGGGCCTGCTTGGTCCCAATGGCGCGGGCAAATCGACCACGCTGGCCATGCTGATGGGGCTGCACAGCCCTGATGCGGGTGACGCGCTGATCTTTGGTCATCCCGCTGGCAGTCCGCAGGCGCGCAGGCTGACCGGTGCGACCCCGCAATCGACGGGTTTTCCCGATCAGGTGGCGCCGCGCGAAATCCTGACCTACACGGCGGCGCGCTATGATGTGCGACCAAGGATCGACGATTTGGTGGCGCGCTTTGGTTTGGAAACGTTGATCGATCGCCGGGTGGCGGGCTTCTCGGGGGGTGAGATGCGGCGCGTTGCGCTGGCGCTGGCCTTTGTGGGGGCACCGAGACTGGTCTTTCTCGATGAACCCACCACCGGGCTTGATAGCGCCGCCCAGGAGGGGTTTCGCGAGGTTGCGCGCGACTATGTGGCCCGAGGCGGCGCGCTTGTTCTGACCTCGCATCACTGGGATGAGATCGAGGCGCTTTGCGACGCGATTTCGCTGATCGACCGGGGTGAAACGGTTCTCACCGGGCGTATCGACGACATTCGCGCACGGGCGGCGATCAGTCGGCTCAGCTTTGGTTTGCCGCCCGCCACGGTGCCGCCCGATTGGATGCAGGCCACACATGACGGCAATCGCTGGCACTATGAAACCACAGACAGCGACGCAGTGCTGCGCCGCATGGTCGAAGGCGCGCTGCCCTTTCAAGACCTCACCCTGCAACCGCTGGACCTTGCGGACCTGATTGATTGCATTCGTCGAGAGGAGATGACCCAATGATCCGTTACGTGCGTGCCGAACTTGCCCTGACCCTGCGTATTCTGTTCCGCCAGCCGGGATTCTGGATCCCGACCGTCCTGTTTCCTGCCATGCTCTATGCCTTTTTTGGGGCGCAAAGTGGTGACGGCCTCTGGGCAACGAACGCAATGGCCTCTTTTGCGGTTTATGCGGTTCTGGGCGTCGGGTTCTTTCAATTCGGTGTCAGCATCGCCCAGGATCGCGCAAGCCCGTTTGCGATCTGGCAGAAAAGCCTGCCGGGACATGTCGCTCATCAATGGATCGCACGGGTGCTGGCGTCACTGGTCTTTGTGACGCTGGCCGTCTCGCTGGTGATTGCCGTTGCCCTTGCGATGGCCGACATATCTCTGACCACCACCGCCTGGGTGCGCCTTGTCGTGGTGTGTCTGATGGCTACCGTGACCGCGACCTTCATGGGGATTGCACTTGGGTCTGTCGCCTCGGCGCGCGCGGCGGTGCCCCTGGCCAATCTGATTTACCTGCCGCTGGCCTATCTGGGTGGGTTATGGGTGCCGCCCATGTTCATGCCCGCCGCGATCAACAGTGTCTCGCAATGGACACCGACACGGGCCATGGGAGAGCTGAGTTGGGCCGCGGTCAATGGCAACGTATGGGAGCCACGTTACCTATCGTTGTTGCTGGTCTGGACGTTGGTCGCCGCGGCGGTGGCAGGGGTGGCGCAGATGCGTCATCGGCGGGTTCTGTCCCCCTGAAGGACCGGCACGGACCGGTTGCCTGACCGGACGCGGCTCTCCCTGAACCGGGGGAGATGACCCCCATAAAATCGGGCCGCTCCATCGCGGCAGTACGCTTCGACTGGAAGTGGAAAGACCCCCACGAGGCGACTGAGACAGCCATCGAGAACGAACGCCACAGCAAGACCCGCCGCAAGCAACAGGAACGCAACGATGCCTCGCCGTTGATCGAGGCGCAGCCGCAGGGCGATCCGGCCCGGGAGTGGTGGAACGGGCTGACGGATGAGGATCGGAAAACGTGGGGCGACAGGGCGGGCCGAACCTTCGAGGCTGGCGAGAGTACCGCAAAGTGTGGGGCAGTTGCTATTTGGGCCTGACGCTGGCAGAGGATTTGGGTGTCATTCGTTCTGTCGGGTAGGCCGCTGGCGCGCGCGTCGTTAGGTGGAGGCTTTTTGTAGCGCGCCACAATTAATGTCCAAAGCGCGACAGTTTCATGTCCAACGGACGGCTCTCGGCCTGTCGGCATCCTGTCAGGGGCCCGGTCCCCCGTGATCCGAGGTCATTGGCAGATTGAAAACAATCTCCATTGGTCGCTGGATGTGATCCTGAACGATGATCAGCACCGCGCCCGAAAAGACAATGCTCCCATCAATTTTGCAGCCCTCGGACGCATCGCACTCAACATCATGAAGGCAAACACAGACAAAGGATCAGACCGCGTCAAATTCAAACGCGCAGGATGGAAGGACGATTTTCTACGCACGCTAATCAAAGACTTTTGAAATGCAATTGTCCTGATCAGCCCCAGCCGCAATCGATCGACATAGTTGCTTTCGGGGTCAACCGTGCCTCGACTGCGTATTGCCGCAGTATGGCTGGCTGGCCCGCTCTGCGGCCAGGACCGCCCGAGACGTTGTCGTAGTGCCGCCACGCTGAAGGCTGCACCTATCTGGGCCACACAGGTGGCATCGCCGATATCGATCCACAACTCGAGGGTGGAGGTGCAGACAGCAGTTGTGGGTTTGGTTCCATCCTTGAGGCGCCGCTCGACAAAGTCCCGGTGGTCGCGCGAAAGGCTGGCATGATGAGGATAGAATTCCTGCGGCAGACGCTCCTCCTCGCAGAGGTTGCGTAAACGATCTGCATAGATCTCCACTAACTGCCGTGACCCAGCGAAGACGAGGTTGTCGGTTCCCCGCAGGTTCTTGAAGAGATGCTCTGCGATCTGATGCGTGGCGGACAGAGTTTCTTCGTCCTTGTCGCCAGAGATATAGCCTCGCAGTTGCAGCATCAGTTCGGCATCGCCGCATTTGGCCTCGAGGAGCTCGACGCGGGTCGGAGTATCGACCGCAGATATGCACGTGCCATTTGCATGTCGCCCAGCGTCGCTGAAAGGCCCACCCTGCGGATCGGACGGCCAACTGCCAGTTCCATTCGGGTCAGCAAGGAGCGCAGTTGCACACCTCGTTCGGTGTCGAGCACAGTGTGCATCTCATCGATGATGATCGCCCGCGTCGCCCCGAACAGGCGGGGGATCTCGAGCCCGCGGCGGATGAACAACGCCTCGAGGGATTCCGGAGTTATTAGAAGAATGCCCTTGGGCGCCTTCACGGCTCGGCTTTTCACCGACGCGGAAACATCGCCATGCCAGGGCGTGACCGGAAGCTCGACCTCCCGACAGACCTCCTCGAGGCGCCCTGCCTGGTCCGTGATAAGCGCCTTCAGCGGGCCGATGTACAGCAGATCGAAACCAGCTGCTTGTGCCGAATCATCCAGAACCTGCGAGATCAACGGAGGGAAGGCGGCCTCGGTTTTCCCACCAGCTGTGGTTGCGGCGATGACCAGGTCCGCAGTGCCCCCTGTGACCTCATGAATGGCCTGAGACTGGATGTGGCGCAACTCGCGCCAGCCCTTGTGCCCGGATCCATTTCTGTACCGGTCGCGCCAGCTTATCGAAGGCCGAGATCATCCTCGGCCCCTACAGGCGGAAGCTGGTCAGTTGATCATCCTCATCGACGTCGCGCGCGCCAGTTGCCTCGTCCAGATCGGACATGTCGTCTCCCGTATCCGGAGCGACCTCGATCCGCTGAATCAGGTCATGCCACTCGATACCAGGGTTCTGCTTGAGCACCGACAGCAAGTTCACGAAGGCTGTGCCCGTGTTGCGCGGCGTGTGGAAGTAAGCCTCGCCGATCCGTTCCGAGAAATGAGTCATGAATGCCTCCAGCACTGCATCTGGCAGAGCAGCGTCGCCATCCTGCATGATGGCCCGGATGTTTGACAGAAGGACGAACAGATCTTCGGGCGTGAGGCTGGCAAGCCGGATCACGGGACCCGATAGGTCGACCAGACCGTCTCTGGCGAAACTGTTCTCTGCCAGGCGAGACTGTTCTCTGCCAGGCGAGTCTGAAGAGCCTCATAGCTGTATAGCCCGCAGCACGTGTTCATCAGGAACTCCGGGGTGCCCCCATCAGGAAGCCGAGATGTTCGGCGCCTCCCTGAAGCACGTCGTTCAGTATGCGCAGGACCTGCTCGTAATTTGCGTTCCGCGCCCGTGACGACGACAGCATGTAAAGGTTCACCATCTCATCAAGGCCGACGAGCAGACCCCTGTATCCTGCTTCGCGGACGAAGACGGACATCAGCTTCAGGTGGTCATATACGTTCGCGTCGTCGATGATGGTTCGCACCCCGAGCGCTTTCCGCGCATCGGTACGAGTCGCATACTCGCCCCTGAGCCATAGCAACGCGGCCGAAGAGATCTCGTCGTTTCCGGTCTCGTGACCCTCCCAGTAGCGGCGGATCACCTCCGCGAACTCGAAGCCTCCGGTCAGCACCTCGAAATGGCCAAGCCGATCACGAATGACTGTGCCGGTCGGTTTGCCCGCAGCATCGGCATCCCGATGCGCCTCGGATACGAAACGCTCAACCACGCTGGCCATCGCGCCGCCATCAGGTTTTGTCCGTGTGGAAAAGTTGCGTGCCATCTCCGCATGGAGGCCGCGAGCTTGCCCTCCGGTTGCGTGGATCCGCCGATCCGGAGCGAGATCGGCAAACATCACCACCATGCCTTTTTCCAGCGCGATCAGGCGGATCAGGTTCATGAAAAAGGTTTTTGCCCGAACCGTACTCGCCGATGATGAAACGAATGGCAGCGCCGCCTTCGGCTATCCGTTCCATGTCCTTCACGAGTTCCTCGATCTCGCGAACCCGCCCGACCTGAATGTGCCGAAGGCCAAGCTTCGGCACAACACCGGCGCGCAGGGCCTGAACAATTGCATCCCGCTCGCGCGGTTTCAGCTTCGACATGTCAATTCTCCTTCTCGAACCCGTCCGCCAGAGCATCGGCGATATCCGGGGACACGTTGTAACCTTCATATTCCTCAAGCAGGGCCTCGTCGTAGACCCCAAAAGACCATTCGTTTACTGTTTCCAGTGCTCCTGCCACCATCAGTCCGTGGCGTACGGCTAGGTCAGCGAACTCATCCTCCGACCAATGCTGACGGGTAATGATCTTTCGAACGAGAGCGGAGTGCTTTTCGTCAAGCCCGGCAAGGGTCGGGGAGATACTCCGCCCGCAACTTCTTCCTCATCCGCTTCCACCGAAAAGATGTCGGCCAGAACCGCCGACACGCGATCCGTGTTTTGCTGGATGCTGGCAATACGCACGGCGTCCAGCTTCTTGCCCTGCGGCGGCGATTCATCGGGGATGGCCTCTCCCGGCACGCCGGGCCGGGCCTCGCGAACACACCGGGGGGCATCGGTACTTCACCCGCATGCAGATCCGAGTAGACGAGATTGGGGTCCAGCCCCAAGGCGCGGTAAACTTTCTCAATCTCCGCAACTTCTTCGGGCTTCACAACACCGTCGGCATGGGCAGCAGCGACCAGAGCCGCACGGATCGCAGACTGTTGGTCCACGTCAGTTTCTTTCAGCTTTCGCCGCAGCAGGGTCATGTCTGGCGGAACGGCCAAGAGCCACGCAAGATTCGCCCGGAGACACCGCTGTTCATGGTCGGTTAAACCGGTGACCGATCGGGCTTGGCCATCAAGGTTCTTCCGCTCTAGCTCGGTTACAACCCCACATGACGCCGGCTCCAGCCCGGCTTCAATTTTTGCCTTCGCGTCCTCCCATTTCTTGATTTCCTGCTCATACTCTGCATCTGTCGCATCGCGCAGAGTCAGGTATCCCAAGCAGCGTAGAAGGTGACATCGGAGGGGATCAATCCCTCGGTGATCTTGCAGTGTAGCAGCGTCATCCCATCCCGATACAGATGGAATCTCCTGATGCAGTTTCCCTTGTCCGGATGACCCTTGATCTTCTCGATCCTCCGGAGCATCTTGCGCTGAGGTTTAGCGACGACCGGCATAGCAGCCAGACCCTTGATGGCTCTGCCACCGGTGTGGAGAGTGATCCCGATTCCGCTGGCCGCCTTCTTCTTGACCTCGGCGGGGGAGACCTTGGTGATGTCCGTTCTTTCGGCTTGAACGTTTTCAACGCCTTCTTCCCAAATGACAGGCATATCGTACGGCTCCCCCGTGTTCGCGCACCAGACGGGCGGTGGTGCTTTCCATTCTGGATTCCAGCAAAGTCATGAATTCCGCCTTGCCCAGACCCGGTTCGATCGGGTCGAGAAATTCGATGGCCGCCGGCCCGGCGCTCTTTCCAACTCAGGTTCTCGAAAACAGGCCGAATGGAATCGACTTCCGTGGCCGAAACCAAGGCAAATTCGATGAATTCGTTGAGGTAGCGCCGCGCAGACCGATTGTCGGCAAACAGTGCAGCAAGCCGACGAACCTCTTCCAGGATTTCCCGTCTCTCTGTTGATCGGCGTGCAATTTTGCCCCTCCCTGTGGTTGTACACCCTCCTTTTCATCTTGTGTCGATGGAAGGGCAAGCCGGGATGATTTGCGTGGAAACCATTGGGATGGTTCGCCGCTGTTACCTTGTCGAGAAGAAAGGCATCAAGGGGATTTGTCGTGTACTGAATCTGAGCCGTGAAACGATCCGCAAGATAGTCCGATCGGAAACGATGGCGTTCACGTATGAGCGCCAGGTGCAGCCGTATCCAGAGCTCGGCCCCTGGATCACGCGCCTTGACAAGCTGCTTGAAGAGAACGAAGAGCTTCCGGGAAACAGCGGCGGCGGAGATGACCCGAATTCGGGATCAGCTTGTGCGTGAGGGGTATGACGGGGGCTATGACAGTGTCCGTCGTCATGCCCGAACCTGGCGTATTCGGCATGACAAGAACAAGGCGGCGGCGTTCATCCCGCTGATCCTTGACCCGGGAGAAGCCTGTCAGTTCGACTGGAGCGAAGAAAAGCTTCTGATGGGCGGCTCACTGGTCACCGTGCAGGTCGCCCACGTCAAGCTGAGCCACAGCCGGATGCCGTCGAAGTTGCTTGTCCGCGTGAGGCACAGGAGATGGTTCTTGAGGCGCATGACAAGGCTTTCGATTTTTCTTTGGCGGGGGCTGCGTGAACGGGATCCACGACAACATGAGGACGGCGGTCGACGCGGTCCTGTCGGGCAAGGCGGGCAAGTTCCACAAGGCGTTCTCCGAAATGTGTTCCCGTCATCTGGTAAATCCGATCGCTTGCAGTCGCGCTGCAGGCTGGGAACAGGGTCAGGTCGAAAACCTTGTCAGGGAAACCCGCGCGTTCAGCTGCACGCCGCGGCTTGAAGTGGCCGATTTCGAGGAACTGAACGAACGGCCGAGACAGAACGCGATCAAACGCGCCAAAAAGCTTCGGCATCCGGCAGCGCCCGAGAGGACGGTCCGGGAGATGTTCCGGCGAGAACGTCCCTTCCCGACGCCCCTGCCAAAGCCCTTTGTCGGCTTCAGGGAAAAGACCGTGGCCGTGACGCGGACCGGCCTGATCAATTTTGACAGCAACAGGTACAGCGTTGAAGCCCGGGCTGTTGGGCGTCCCGTGCAGCTTCACATCCATGCCGCGCGGATTGTCATTTGTCAGGATGGAGAGATCGTCGGCGCGCATGAACGATGCTTCGGTCGGGGACAGACCATTTTCAATCCCTGGCACCATGTGCCTGTGCTCAAACGCAAACCGGGCGCGCTTCGCAATGGTGCCCCGTGCCGCGACTGGACCCTGCCATCGGCGATGTCACAGTTCTGGACACACCTCTCGGACGTGTCTGATGGGAACCGGCAAATGGTCGATATCCTCTTCGCCGCGCATGAACACAGCATTGATGTGGTCGAGGCGGCCTGCGCACAAGCTCTGGAGGCGGGGTTGCGTCGTGCGGATGCGATCCTGAACATTGTCTCGCGGCGCACCAGTCCACCCCCGCCAAAAGCGATTGAGCCCCCGGCGCATCTGCGCTTGAGGGTGGAGCCGATCGCCGATTGCGCGCGCGACGACAGGTCGGGAGGCCCCGATGCAACGGCGTAAGAAAATCCTCGACCCGGCCCATGAATTGAAACTGCCGGGTGTCGCCCGATGCGTTGACGAAGTGATGCAGGCGGCGACCCAAAACAGCTGGCGAGCACAACAGATCGTGGCAGAGCTTTTCAAGGCCGAACTGGCCGGGAAGACCGCGCGCTCGATCCGCGATCAGATGGGCGCGGCAAAGTTCCCCCTCTCCAAATCTCTGGCAGAGTTCGACTTCATCGCCAGCCCCGTCAACGAAGACATCGTGCGCACGCTCCATGATGGCGATTTCATGGGACAGGCCGGGAATGGCGTTCTTGTTGGCGGAACCGGCACCGGCAAGACGCATCTTGTGACAGCAATCGGTATCAGCGCCGTCAATCATCGCCGCCGTGTTCGTTTCTTCAGCGCTGTGGCTCCGGTCAACAAACTGGAGGCCGAGCATCGCGATGGCCAAGCCGGCCGGCCTGGCGAGCAACTGACCCGCATTGATCTCGTGATCATTGACGAACCCGGCGATCTCCCATTGGCGGACGCCGGCGGGCGCTTGCTCTTCCAGTTCATCAGCAAACGCTACGAACGCACATCCATTCTGCTGACAACCAACCTTGCCTGCGCTGAATGGCCAACCGTGTTCACCGATCCCAAAATGACAACCGCCCTTCTGGACCGACTGACGCACCATTGCGACATCATCGAAACCGGCAACGAGAACTGGCGTATCAACCATCGCGACCAAAGCCGGTCGGCTGATCAAAATTGATCAAATTTCCCTCAACCTTGACGCGACTCCCCCAACTATCCTCGCGACCCAGGGGGGCAAAATTGCACGCCGATGGGGGGCACTTTTGAATGCCGATTGACAGTCGTGGGGAAGGGCGGCGATGATGTCCTGCCAGTGAAGGGAAACCGGAAAGATCTCCGCAACGAGATCGAGACGGCCTTCACAAAGCCGGTTTTTCCCCTCGCCGAATGGCATGAGCCGGCGCAATCCGGCCACGGGCGGATTGACCAGCGCCACATTCGTGGAAGCGCTCGGCAAGGAGATGCGCAAGTCATGGCCAACAATCCGCTTCATCGCTTGTCTGGAGCGCGGGCGAGACCATGTCCGAGGGGGACGCATCATCCGAACCGAAAGGGAGACGATTTATCTGATCACGAGCCTGCCCGGGGCAACACCGAAACGCATCATGTCTGTGAACCGCAGCCACTGGCGGATCAAGGCGATGCATTGCGACAAGGACGTAACCCCTGGTGAGGATCGCCATACCAATCGCCTTGATCACGCCCCGCAAAACATCTTCACGCTGACAAGCGCCACACGTACTGTGCTCAGGCGCGTCAGCAACTCGCCCACAAGGGCTATCGAGGCGTTCCAGACCGCAGAACAACGGCGATCCGCTTTCTGGCCAAAGACCACAACAATTTTTACTGAATCACCCTGCTACCGTCCAGCCTTCGCCGCACAAGATGATGAATGTGGTTTTTGATGAAGTCCCTTTTGCCTTTCAAAATCAGTACAGAATCGGCGATTTCGTAGCCAGCCTCCGCAACCCATCGTTTGAACGCGGTCCAGCTATGCGGGGCATTGGGTGGGAGTCCGTCGGGTCTAGGCTTTGAATGGTCATTGGCAAGCCAGCACTCGATGGCAAGACGGCGTCCCTCGTCAAACTCTGCCTCGTCGATGCTCGTTAAGCTGACAATGAGTTCGTCTCTGCAGGCCGCGGCTACTTTCGTGAAAACCTTCTCAGCCACCTCTGACGGAAGCCAATTGAGGAAACGAATGCAGACTCCGACATCGCATTTGATGTCTTTCGGTTCGAGGGTTACAGCGTCGGCAATGCGAAAGCTGCCCTGGTGGTAGCCTACCCGATCAGCCGCGCGAATCGCTTCAGCCAGCATATCCGGAGACTGATCGATTAAGATAGCCCGGTGATCCAGCTCTTTGTAAATCTCTGCGAAGCGACCGGTACCCACCGGAAGATCAAGCACGGATTTGCCCCTGTGCGGCAGCAGGAAAGCTCGAACCATCTCGTGTTCTTTGCGCCATCTGGACAAGTGCTGTCGAAGCTTGTTATAGTTCGTCGCCCCTGTACCCGAATAGCGGCGTTTGAGCATTTCATCGGTCACTTCGCCTTAACTCCTCGCGACTTTTAGTATATGGGCCGCACGATCCGCAAGCAAACGATAGAGGCATCGAATTCGATGCATGCGGATCTGTCTTATCGAATCCTGTTTTGTGGCTCTTAGCCAAGAGCTATAGGCAGACGCAATAATGATTCCGAGGGTTACAGAACGAATCTGGTAGCAGGTAATGATTTGCTCGTGTTCAGCGGCAGGAAGAACAGCGGCGACGGCTTCAATATAGTGGCCCAGTATCAGATTTTCGATTTCGGCATCTTCCTCTTGTGTGGCGACGTCGCTGCGCATGGTGAGCCACGGGTGAATCAGCCGGAACAGATCATCACCGATCATACCGGCTCGGACCCGCGCCCAATCGAGAGCCACAAAACCATCGGACGGCGAAGATCTCCGAAGTATATTGGAGTGGCTGGCATCACCATGGCACAGAGTGGGGATGCCCCGGTCACGCAAAGTGCGAATAGCAGTTCTTTCGGCGAAGAAGTCGCGGAATACTTCCATCTCCTTCTCAGTTCCAAGAGCAAGGAGAAGACCGTTCGCATTCTTGAATGATGAAAAATCAGAATCCTCCAATTCACGGCGCCTGCGCAACCAGTTCTTCCGATGACATCCAAGCTGACTCGCGTACGCAGAGAGACGACCGAAGGCCTGCGCTACGCGCACCTTGTCTTCCAGTCTTCGGATAATATTGATGTCTTTGATATACTCCAAGGTGATTCTGACCTTCGCTCGATTGTCGACTTGCATCCCCTTGAGTTTAGGAATATAGAGCTCTTCACAGCTCAGAAGATCGCGAAACTCTAGATAAAACCGCACCTCGTTGAGCCAAAGAGTAATTTCCGTATCGCTGGGCCGAATCAGGGTTTTCTCGATCTCCGCCTCACCGTTGCCGATCTCTATATCACCCGAGGCAAAGCCCGAAGTCGGCAATCGAGAAAGGTGCAACTTGAGCTGTGAAATCTCGCCGGCACAAGCCTCTCGTCGGGCTCCCGACTGCACGAGAGAACGGGAGGCCTTCTGAATAAGTCGAAAAACATTTGCGTCCCGGTCGAGATATTTGAGAGAATCGGTGCTCACAAGGGAAATGCCCGAAAGTTGGTGACGGTCACATCGCCATTGGTGGCGGCCTTGATGCGCGATTTAACTCCTGCGCATAGACATCCATGATCCAGCCCGGAATTTCTTCGATGGCGAACTTCCAGTCTTCGGCCAGATGCGGTGATTGGCGCCAGGCTCAGCAGTGTTGCGGCAGCATTGGTTTTCAGGTGTTTCAGGCTAAATGCCATGCAGTTTTCCTCCCGGTAAGTATGGCCGGTAAGTATGGGTTGTGGGTCCTGTCTCGAGTTTGGTGGAAATTCTCTGGCGGTGTCCTCCGAGCGGTGTGAATTTCGCCTGATCAGGCGGCGAAGTCAAGGGTCATAGGCAGGGCAGGCTGCGTGAGCGTTTCCCAGCCATTGACTTTTCGCATCTGCATCTGTCCGGAGGCCAGGAGCGCCCACAGCATTGGCGGAATATCTTACCGGCCGGAAGTGAACCGCATTCTCTATCCGTTTCGCCCAGATTTTGAACAGGCCGATCTGGCCCGCCGCCAGATGAAGAACGGCGGCACCATCGTGTCCTTCGATGTGGCCGGCGGGCAGGGGGCGGCCTTTACCCTGCTGTGCGAACTGCGCCTGATCGATATCTCCAACGATCTCGGCGACGCCAAATCGCTGAGCGCCATCCGACCACCACCACCCACCGTGTCCTGCCGCCCGAGGAACGCGCCGACTTCGGCATCACCGACGACCTTCTGCGGATATCGATTGGGCTGGAGGACGTCGAAGACCTGCAGACGAATCCGAAGACTGATCGATTAAGATAGCCCGGTGATCAGCTCTTTGTAAATCTCTGCGAAGCGACCGGTACCCACCGGAAGATCAAGCACGGATTTGCCCTTGTGCGGCAGCAGGAAAGCTCGAACCATCTCGTGTTCTTTGCGCCATCTGGACGAGTGCTGTCGAAGCTCGTTATAGTTCGTCGCCCCTGTACCCGAATAGCGGCGTTTGAGCATTTCATCGGTCACTTCGCCTTAACTCCTCGCGACTTTTAGTATATGGGCCGCACGATCCGCAAGCAAACGATAGAAATATCGAGTCCGATGCATGCGGATCTGTCTTATCGAATCCTGTTTTGTGGCTCTTAGCCAAGAGCTATAGGCAGACGCAATAATGATTCCGAGGGTTACAGAACGAATCTGGTAGCAGGTAATGATTTGCTCGTGTTCAGCGGCAGGAAGAACAGCGGCGACGGCTTCAATATAGCGGCCCAGTATCAGATTTTCGATTTCGGCATCTTCCTCTTGTGGGGCGACGTCGCTGCGCATGGTGAGCCACGGGTGAATCAGCCGGAACAGATCATCACCGATCATACCGGCTCGGAACCGCGCCCAATCGAGAGCCACAAAACCATCGGACGGCGAAGATCTCCGAAGTATATTGGAGTGGCTGGCATCACCATGGCACAGAGTGGGGATGCCCCGGTCACGCAAAGCGCGAATAGCAGTTCTTTCGGCGAAGAAGTCGCGGAATACTTCCATCTCCTTCTCAGCTCCAAGAGCAAGGAGAAGACCGTTCGCATTCTTGAATGATGAAAAACCAGAATCCTCCAATTCACGGCGCCTGCGCAACCAGTTCTTCCGATGACATCCAAGCTGACTCGCGTACGCAGAGAGACGACCGAAGGCCTGCGCTACGCGCACCTTGTCTTCCAGTCTTCGGATAATATTGATGTCTTTGATATACTCTAAGGTGATTCTGACCTTCGCTCGATTGTCGACTTGAATCCCCTTGAGTTTAGGAATATAGAGCTCTTCACAGCTCAGAAGATCGCGAAACTCTAGATAAAACCGCGCCTCGTTGAGCCAAATACCAAATCTCGTATCGCTGGGCCGAATCAGGGTTTTCTCGATCTCCGCCTCACCGTTGCCGATCTCTAGACTACCCGTGGCAAAGCCCCGAGAACGGTGCAACTTGAGTTGTGAAGTCTCGCCGGCACAAGCCTCTCGTCGGGCTCCCGACTGCACGAGAGAACGGGAGGCCTTCTGAATCAGTCGAAAAACATTTGCGTCCCGGTCGAGATATTTGAGAGAATCGGTGCTCACAAGGGAAATGCCCGAAAGTTGGTGACGGTCACATCGCCATTGGTGGCGGCCTTGATGCGCGATTTAACTCCTGCGCATAGACATCCATGATCCAGCCCGGAATTTCTTCGATGGCGAACTTCCAGTCTTCGGCCAGATGCGGTGATTGGCGCCAGGCTCAGCAGTGTTGCGGCAGCATTGGTTTTCAGGTGTTTCAGGCTAAATGCCATGCAGTTTTCCTCCCGGTAAGTATGGCCGGTAAGTATGGGTTGTGGGTCCTGTCTCGAGTTTGGTGGAAATTCTCTGGCGGTGTCCTCCGAGCGGTGTGAATTTCGCCTGATCAGGCGGCGAAGTCAAGGGTCATAGGCAGGGCAGGCTGCGTGAGCGTTTCCCAGCCATTGACTTTTCGCATCTGCATCTGTCCGGAGGCCAGGAGCGCCCACAGCATTGGCGGAATATCTTACCGGCCGGAAGTGAACCGCATTCTCTATCCGTTTCGCCCAGATTTTGAACAGGCCGATCTGGCCCGCCGCCAGATGAAGAACGGCGGCACCATCGTGTCCTTCGATGTGGCCGGCGGGCAGGGGCGGCCTTTACCCTGCTGTGCGAACTGCGCCTGATCGATATCTCCAACGATCTCGGCGACGCCAAATCGCTGAGCGCCATCCGACCACCACCACCCACCGTGTCCTGCCGCCCGAGGAACGCGCCGACTTCGGCATCACCGACGGCCTTCTGCGGATATCGATTGGGCTGGAGGACGTCGAAGACCTGCAGACGAATCCGAAGACTGATCGATTAAGAATAGCCCGGTGATCAGCTCTTTGTAAATCTCTGCGAAGCGACCGGTACCCACCGGAAGATCAAGCACGGATTTGCCCTTGTGCGGCAGCAGGAAAGCTCGAACCATCTCGTGTTCTTTGCGCCATCTGGACGAGTGCTGTCGAAGCTCGTTATAGTTCGTCGCCCCTGTACCCGAATAGCGGCGTTTGAGCATTTCATTCGGTCACTTCGCCTTAACTCCTCGCGACTTTTAGTATATGGGCCGCACGACCCGCAAGCAAACGATAGAAATATCGAGTCCGATGCATGCGGATCTGTCTTATCGAATCCTGTTTTGTGGCTCTTAGCCAAGAGCTATAGGCAGACGCAATATTGATTCCGGTGGTTACAGAACGAATCTGGTAGCAGGTAATGATTTGCTCGTGTTCAGCGGCAGGAAGAACAGCGGCGACGGCTTCAATATAGCGGCCCAGTATCAGATTTTCGATTTCGGCATCTTCCTCTTGTGGGGCGACGTCGTTGCGCGTGATGAGCCACGGGTGAATCAGCCGGAACAGATCCTCACCGATCATACCGGCTCGGACCCGCGCCCAATCGAGAGCCACAAAACCATCGGACGGCGAAGATCTCCGAAGTATATTGGAGTGGCTGGCATCACTATGGCACAGAGTGGGGATGCCCCGGTCACGCAAAGCGCGAATAGCAGTTCTTTCGGCGAAGAAGTCGCGGAATACTTCCATCTCCTTCTCAGCTCCAAGAGCAAGGAGAAGATCGTTCGCATTCTTGAATGATGAAAAATCAGAATACCACAATTCACGGCGCCTGCGCAACCAGTTCTTCCGATGACATCCAAGCTGACTCGCGTACGCAGAGAAACGACCGAAGGCCTGCGCTACGCGCACCTTGTCTTCCAGTATTTGGATAGTATTGATGTCTTTGATATACTCCAAGGTGATTCTGACCTTCGCTCGATTGTCGACCTGAATCCTCTTGAGTTTAGGAATATAGAGCTCTTCACAGCTCAGAAGATCGCGAAACTCTAGATAAAACCGCGCCTCGTTGAGCCAAAGAATAATTTCCATATCGCTGGGCCGAATCAGGGTTTTCTCGATCTCCGCCCCATCGTTGACGATCTCTATATCACCCGAGGCAAAGCCCGAAGTCGGCAATCGAGAAAGGTGCAACTTGAGCTGTGAAATCTCGCCGGCACAAGCCTCTCGTCGGGCTCCCGACTGCACGAGAGAACGGGAGGCCTTCTGAATAAGTCGAAAAACATTTGCGTCCCAGTCGAGATGTTTGAGAGAATCGGTGCTCACAAGGGAAATGCCCGAAAGTTGGTGACGGTCACATCGCCATTGGTGGCGGCCTTGATGCGCGGTTTAAACTCCTGCGCATAGACATCCATGATCCAGCCCGGAATTTCTTCGATGGCGAACTTCCAGTCTTCGGCCAGAGCGGTGATTGGCGCCAGGCTCAGCAGTGTTGCGGCAGCATTGGTTTTCAGGTGTTTCAGGCTAAATGCCATGCAGTTTTCCTCCCGGTAAGTATGGCCGGTAAGTATGGGTTGTGGGTCCTGTCTCGAGTTTGGTGGAAATTCTCTGGCGGTATCCTCCGAGCGGTGTGAATTTCGCCTGATCAGGCGGCGAAGTCAAGGGTCATAGGCAGGGCAGGCTGCGTGAGCGTTTCCCAGCCATTGACTTTTCGCATCTGCATCTGTCCGGAGGCCAGGAGCGCCCACAGCATTGGCGGATTATCTTACCGGCCGGAAGTGAACCGCATTCTCTATCCGTTTCGCCCAGATTTTGAACAGGCCGATCTGGCCCGCTGCCAGATGAAGAACGGCGGCACCATCGTGTCCTTCGATGTGGCCGGCGGGCAGGAGGCGGCCTTTACCCTGCTGTGCGAACTGCGCCTGATCGATATCTCCAACAATCCCGGCGACGCCAAATCGCTGAGCGCCATCCGACCACCACCACCCACCGTGTCCTGCCGCCCGAGGAACGCGCCGACTTCGGCATCACCGACGGCCTTCTGCGGATATCGATTGGGCTGGAGGACGTCGAAGACCTGCAGACGAATTTGGACCGGGCGTTTGCCCTGTCCGTCGCAGCCGGATTCAAGGCGGTGTCGTAGGGCGCATTGCGATGCGCCCTATGTGTCATCTTGTTTGCCCGGCCAATCCGCGCTAACCGGGTGACATGACAAACACCATCCGGATCGACGGGCTGCAATATGCCAACTGGTCGGAAAAGATTTTTCGGCAGATGCGCGAGGGCGGCGTGGATGCGGTGCATGCCACCATAGCCTATCATGAAAATTTTCGCGAAATGGTAGCGCGGATCGAGGAATGGAACCTGTTGTTCGAGCGCTTCCCCGATCTGATCTTTCACGGCAAGTGGGCCAAGGACGTGATCCTCGCGCGCGAGACGAACCGCACGGCAATCTTTTTCGGATTACAGAATCCCTCGCCGATCGAGGACGATATCGGCCTGGTCGAGATCGTGCACATGCTGGGCGTGCGCTTCATGCAACTCAGCTACAATAACCAGTCCCTTTTGGCGACGGGCTGCTACGAGGCCGAAGATCCCGGCATCACCCGCATGGGCAAACAGGTGATCGCGGAAATGAACCGGGTCGGCCTGGTGGTCGACATGTCCCATTCCGCCGAGCGCTCGACCCTGGAAGGGATTGAGTTGTCTGACCGGCCGATCGCCATCACTCATGCCAATCCGCACGATTGGCATCCTGCCCTGCGCAATAAATCGGACGATGTGCTGGAGGCTTTGGGGAACAGCGGTGGCATGCTGGGCTTTTCGATGTATCCATACCATCTGGCGGGTGCGACTGACTGTACGGTCCAGTCGTTCTGCGACATGATTGTCCGGACAGCTGATCTGATGGGAATCGACAATATCGCGCTCGGTTCGGACCTGTGCCAGGACCAGCCCGACAGCGTGGTCGAATGGATGCGGGTCGGTCGCTGGACCAAGCAGATCGACTATGGCGAGGGTTCGGCCAACAATGCCGGATTTCCACCGCAGCCTGACTGGTTCACCGACAATCGGGACTTCGGCAATATCCAAGCCGGGCTTGGTGTGGCCGGGCTGAACGCCGAGGATGTGGCCAAGGTGATGGGTGGCAACTGGTTGCGTTTCTTCGCCGAAAACTTCGTGCCCGCCAAACCGGGGTAGGTCGCCGGCATGGAAGCGGACCTGAAATTTGAAACAACAGTTCCCCGCCGTGCTCCCGAAACGGTCATGCGCCTGGCCCGTATGGGCGCATTTCACCAGACGCGGCTGTCCTTCATGCGGACCTTGCTCCGCCGGTTAAAGTCGGAAGATTGGGATTTCGAGCGCCCGGTCTGGCGGGTCGATGACCAGGGCGTCGGCGTCGGGGTCTACACGGCCGCCGGTCCCGACCGGACCTACAGCCTGATCTGCTACGCCAATGATCTCGACCCCGCCAAACGATCAGACCGGGTGATCGCGGAAGAATGGGACGCCGCCTTTGCCCTCTATGACGGTGTTCCCGGCGACGCCGATATCCAGCGTTTGGCCGCCAATGTCCCCAAACAGGAAGCCGGCCGGGTCACCGATACGGAATTATGCCTCTCCCGGGCCAACCGTTCCGTGCGCCTGTTCGACCATGTGGTGGACCGGCTCGCCTCTGGTAAGCAGCCCGATCCGGAACAGATTGAGACGACCGGCTATCTGATGCGTACCACCGCCGTTTACGGTTCCGGCAAGTTCGGCGCGGCGGACCGGCTGGCGATCTCGGACCGCCCTGAGTTATCGGGTCCGTTCCGCGCCGAGATGCTTCTGGTCTATCTGGTGCGCTGGTTCACGCTGGATATCGTTGAACATCTGGCGAAGGCCCGGGCGCCGGAGACCGCCATCGCGCTGGCGCCTGACTTGCGCCGTCGGCTGGGGGTGGGCAATTCCACCGGCCTCGGCATGGCGCCCTTTCTGTTGAACCATCCGGTGCTGATCAACAACTGGATGATGGCGCGCGAGGAAGCCCTGGCCCGGGTGCGGTCACTGGCCACTGCCGGCCCGGCCGAAGCGGCGACGTTTCGCGCCATGCTGGCCCGCGCCGTCCTGGGTGCCGAACATTGGCACACCAGCCACGAGGGCCAGGCCGAAAGGGTTCAGGTACTCCAGGCCGATCTCGCCGGGCTTCAGGCGTTTGTCGCCACTGGCGTTCTGGACCGCGCATCGCCCTGGAATGAACTATATGAATGGACCGAGCGTGAGCTGTCCCTTGAAGGTCAGGAACAGTTGGTGAGCCTGTTGATCGAACCACATGGCGAACTGGTCGATGGCCTGACCGATTGCATGGATGCCAATGAGTACCGCACCTTTCGCATTGATGGCGCCGTGCGCACCGGTGAACTGCGCGGCGCCATCGACCGATTATATGACTGGGCCATCAAGACCGATTTCAGCCAACGCGATGCCTGTGCAAGGGTCTGGTACGTGTCGGAAGAAAAACTGGAGCCCCGCCTGGGCGAGCGGTTTGAAGAGCCGGTCGAGCCCTATGAACAGCCGCTCTCGCCGGGCCGGGACATTGCGGCCCTTTACCGTGATCTGGAAGCGCTGCCAGACGATGAACCTCTTGCCGGTTTTCTGTTGCGCCATCCCGAACACCGCCATGTGGTCCGCCGGGTGCAACGCGCCCTGAAGCATCCCTATGCCGAGATTCGCGATAATACGGTGTCGGCCGACATGATGCCGATCGACCTTTTGCGCTGCAAGCTGTCCTTCTTCGGGGCAACCCGGTTCGATCCCCGGTCCGACCGCTGGGTCCGGATTACCATGTTCCAGGGGGCGCCTTTGCCCGGCGAACTGCAGGATATGGCCGCGGACGACTGGGCCTATCCGCCTTTGCCGGACGCGGCATCATGATCGTTACGCTTTACGAGATCGATGCCACCGGGATGAAGGCGGCCAAAGGCGCCGGCATGCCATGGGGCCTCGCCGAAGAAGCCGGCAAGGCAGTCCGCTGGCTGGCGGCATGGAATTTGCCGGGAGTGGAACTACTGGCGGAGATTTTAACCCGCAATCACGAACGGCCGATCCCGGACCTGGCGCCGCTGCAGCCCGACCAGGATCTGTGGCAGGCCCGCGAGGGATTCCTGGGGCCTGTCTTATGCGGTGCGGCGCTCAGTGATCTGGCCGGCGAAATCGCCGCCGGACGCTCGCCTCAATTGGAAGGGGTTTCCTGCCCGGCATTTCTGGTGCCCTTCATGGCCCACGCGGCCAGGGAATTGGAAACGTCGTTTGTTCTGGAATGGCCGGGCATGCAGGTGTTCTGCCGCCCCGACGGTGTTTTCGTTCAAGGCTTCGGCAATGCGCTTGTCCTGTACGAGGCGGTGACGGTCACCTGTCATGCTGGCGACGCCGATTGCGCCACCGAACTGGTCCCCGCAATCGAGGCTCAGGAAGTGGACGATGCCGCCTGGCAGGTTCTTTTGAACTTTGCCCACCGCACCTATGCCCCGGCCACCGAAGAGTCGCGCCTGGCCGGTGCGGGGGCGGGACTGAGCGATAATGATTGAAAAGAAAATGGGGATGTAATGGAGATATAATGACCACCGGCAATGAACATTGACGAGATCGAAAACCTCGCTTTCCGCGCTTTGGTGGCGGGCGGGTACGGCGGAGGCAAATGCGCGCAGTGTCGCCCGGTCGGCGGCGGCGGGACGGCATCGCCAGCCATGACCTGGCCTATATTCCGATCTATGCGGAGCATGTGCAGTGCGGCAAGGTCGATGGCAAGGCGATGCCGGTGATTGAGACGCCCACCGCCTCGATGATCAGAATTGACGTCGCCACCGGGTTCACCCATCCGGCGATTGATGCCGGGTTTGAAAAACTGATCCCGCTGGCGCGGACCAACGGTATCGCCGGAATGTCGATCCACAATTCCTGTAATTGCGGCGTGCTGGGCTATCATACAGAGCGGCTCGCCGAGGTCGGGCTGGTCGGAATCGGATTCACCAATGCCCCTGCCTCCATTGCGCCGAGCGGCAGGTACAGGGGCGTCAGCTTCGCCCTGATGACCGAGGTGATGGCCGCCGCGCTGGCCGGGGCGAAACTGGGGTCTCGGGCGAACCCCTTTGCCGGAACTGCCGGCGGTCCGCCGAGGACGGGTCAGTTCTTCATCGCCATCAATCCGGCGACGATTGAGAAGATTGAGGGAATTATTAGGCTCAGTGTACAAATTGTATGCATGGACGTGCGATGGCGGTTGCGAGGCAAGCCCGGGGTGAGGCGTTCTCCAGTTCAGGCCGTTGGAACCATCGCAGGTAGTTGTCGAGATATCTGGTCGCGACGCCTCGGTAGCGCCGCAAGAAATCCTTCAACCGGCTGTGTCGGTTGTTGACCGTCTGAATGTGAAAGGCACCCCGCACCCGTTCACTTCGTGACAGATTCAATGCTTCGTGATGCGCACCGATTGCCGCCGCGCATCGCGGATAAGCGCGGTGTCCATCGGTCACCAAAACGATATCCTCGTCCACAACCGGCGCGATTACCTCTCGCAAGGTATCTGCGTTGACCGCGGGCAGAACCGCACTGACTGTCGCGCCGCTGCGATCAGCGACAACCAGTACCGGAACCTGTTCATCTGACAGGCCCCGCTTGCTGGCCTTGCCTCCCCTGCGTCGCGCCTTGCGCTCAAGGTTTCGTGCACCTTTCCGGCTTTCCAGCACATAGGTTTCATCGGCTTCCACAATGCCCGTGAGCTTGCGTGCCTTCAGGTCTTTTGCGGCAAGAAATCGGTGCCGCCAACGGAAGGCGGTGTTGACGGCAAGTCCGCAACGTTCTGCTGAAGCGCGAACCGTCAGCCCATCAGCAAGACAGGCTCCGAAGGAAAGCCACTTGTCCTTGTGGTGCAGACCCGACAAGGGGGTGCCGGTCGCGGCATTGAATGTCTTCCTGCATTCTTTGCACTGGTACCGTCGCAGACCCCTTGCCTTGCCACGCGATATGGCGCCTGGCGTGCCACAATGCGGGCACTGGCGATCTCCACCCACGGCCGCTTCAATGGCAGCCAGCGACGCTGACGTCTCCGTGTCCCCCAGGAACACGGCTTCGGTTTGCTGCCGCTGCGCCGGGCTGAGGTGGTCTATCCCCGATAACCATTCCTGAAACTGCTTGTGATCCATGTCGATCCATCCCTCTGATTTCACAAAAACATGACATGGACGCACACGACTTGCAAACTGAGCCAATTATTATGGATAGTTCCATTTGATATTTTTATTTATCCTGCGGTCCGTCGATCTTCTCTAAATCGAAAATATTGAATTCCCCGGACAGCCGGCTGCGCTTGCCCGGGATATTCGGAAAATCTAAATCCGAGGGTTCATTCCTAGCCAACTCATCCACCTGATATTCAATCACCAGGCCTTGCGCTCGACGCCGCCACACGATCAGATTACCTCCACCTTCCAGACAAGGGATCACTGAAATGACCGAAGCATTCATCTGCGCTTATATCCGCACGCCGATTGGCCGGTTTGCCGGCGCGTTGTCGTCGGTGCGGACCGACAATCTGGGGGCGGAACCGCTGAGGGCGCTGAAGGAAAAGCATGGGCGCGTGGACTGGGAAGCCATTGATGACGTGATCTATGGCTGTGCCAACCAGGCGGGCGAGGACAACCGCAATGTGGCGCGGATGGCGATCCTGCTGGCCGGCCTGCCGGACAGGCTGCCGGGCGCGACCCTGAACCGGCTCTGCGGATCCGGCATGAACGCGGTGATCTCGGCGGCCCATGCGATCAAATCGGGCGACGCGGACATGATCATCGCCGGCGGTGTGGAGAGCATGTCCCGCGCGCCTTTCGTGATGCCCAAGGCGGCGACGCCGTTTTCGCGCAATGCGGAAATCTATGACACGACCATCGGCTGGCGATTTGTCAATCCGGTGATGAAGGCGCAATACGGGATCGATTCCATGCCTGAGACAGGTGAAAACGTGGCTGAGGAATTCCAGGTCTCGCGCGAGGCGCAGGACGCCTTTGCCCTGCGCAGCCAGCAAAAGGCCGCCGCGGCCCAGGCCAATGGCCGCCTGGCACGCGAGATCACGCCGGTCACGATCTCTCGGCGCAAGGGCGATCCGATCATCGTCGATACCGACGAGCATCCACGCGAGACGACGCTGGAAAAGCTCGGCAGCCTGCCGACGCTCTTCCGTGAGCCCGGTACGGTCACCGCTGGCAATGCTTCCGGTGTCAATGACGGCGCCGCCGCCTTGATCATTGCCTCGGAAGAGGCGGCCGCGCGCAACGGGCTGACCCCGGCTGCCCGAGTGATGGGCGGTGCGTCCGCGGGTGTCCCGCCGCGCATCATGGGCATCGGCCCGGCGCCGGCGACCGAGAAATTGTGCGACCGGCTGGGGCTTAAGCCCGCTGATTTCGATGTGATTGAACTCAATGAAGCTTTTGCAGCCCAGGGCATCGCGGTGCTGCGTCAGCTGGGCATCGACGAGGATGCCGATCATGTGAACCCCAATGGCGGCGCGATCGCGCTTGGCCATCCGCTGGGCATGTCCGGCGCGCGGATCACCGGCACCGCAGCACTTGAGATGTCCGAAAAGGGCGGTAAATATGCCCTTGCCACCATGTGCATCGGTGTCGGTCAGGGCATCGCCGTGGCCCTCGAAGCGGTTTAGAGAATGACAAGAAGGATCGAGGGGCATGGAGTATCCGCGCGACTATAATGCGGCGAGCGATCTGGTGGACGCCAACGCGGCGGCCAGGCCGGACAAGGCGGCTTTTGTCGATCCGGCGCGAACGCTGGCCTATGGCGAGCTGAAGGCATCGACAAACCGGATGGCCAATCTGGTAACTGCCCATGGCCTGGGCCAGGAAGACCGGGTAGCGGTGCTGGTACTTGATACGGTGGATTTTCCGACGATCTTTTTCGGGGCGATGAAGGCCGGCGTCATTCCGGTGGCGCTCAACACCTTGTTGGCCATCGACCAGTACCGCTACATCCTTCAGGATTCCCGGGCCAAGGCGCTGTTCGTGTCGGCGCCGCTGTTGGGGACCGTTGCTCCGGCGCTGGCCGATGCGCCGACCCTGCGCCATATTTTTGTGCTGGAAGGCGAGGGCCACGACCACATCGATTTCACCAGCGCGTTGGACGGTCAGTCCGACACGTTCGAAACCGTTTCGACCTGCGCGGATGAGACGGCGTTCTGGCTTTATTCGTCAGGCTCTACGGGGATGCCCAAGGGGGTTCTCCATGTGCACAGCTCGATGATGGAAACCGCTCGCACCTACGGCGCCCAGGTGCTGGGCATTCGCGAGGACGATATTGTCTATTCGGCGGCCAAACTGTTTTTCGCCTATGGCCTGGGCAACGGGACCAGTTTTCCCATGTCGGTCGGAGCGACGACCATCCTGTTGCCGGACCGCCCGACACCGGAGGCCGTATTCGGCGTGCTGAAGCAATATCAACCAACCATCTTTTGCGGCGTGCCGACACTTTACGCCGCCATGCTGGCCCATCCCGGTTGCGGTCCGGGCATCGGATCAGCCGCGCTGCGTCTATGCATCTCGGCCGGCGAGGCGCTGCCGGAGGAGGTCGGCAAGACCTGGGACCGGATCTTCGGGGTTGAAATTCTCGACGGGGTCGGCTCGACCGAAATGCTGCACATCTTCCTGTCGAACGCGCCGGGCGAGGTGGTCTATGGCACCTCCGGCAAGCCGGTGCCGGGATACAATGTGCGCCTCGTCGATGAGGCCGGGGCTGAGATGGGTGTTGACGAGGTCGGTGAACTGCTGGTCGATGGTCCTTCAGCGCCGCTGGGGTATTGGAACCAGCGCGAGAAATCCCGCGCGACATTCGAGGGACGCTGGACCCGCACTGGCGATAAATACACCCGTGATGCGGATGGCTGCTTCACCTATTGCGGACGGACCGACGACATGTTCAAGGTCGGCGGCATCTGGGTTTCGCCGTTCGAGGTGGAATCCTCGCTGATCGCCCACGCGGCCGTGCTGGAAGCCGCCGTCGTGCCGTACGAGGATGAAGAGGGCCTGACCAAGCCGCGCGCCTTTGTGGTGCTGAATGACGGGATCAGCCCCGAAGGTCAGTTCGATGCGCTGAAATCCCATGTCCAGAACCAGATCGGCAAATGGAAATATCCGCGCCAGATCGAGTTCATCGAAACCCTGCCCAAAACCGCCACCGGCAAGATCCAGCGGTTTAAACTGCGGGACTGACCGTGCCTGAAGTTTTGCGTGATATCCATTTCCGAGCTTGTCGTTCCGGGGCCGCCGCCAGTCGGAACCGGAACCTCATCGCCATATCGACAGTCCCAGAGGTTCCGGGTTCATCTTCGGTGCTCCGGAACGACAAGCTCCTGAAGGGGTGACGAGGAAGTACTTGGGTGGGGTGGTTGCATGAGTCTGAAACCGTATGGTCACATCCAGGTCGGCGAAGCCTTGATCGAATACCGCCATGTCGGCCGGGCGCCGGGCGACGCACCGACCCTGGTTCTGTTGCACGAAGGACTGGGCTGCGTTTCATTGTGGAAGGATTTCCCCGAACGACTCTCGGAGGCGACGGGGCACGGAGTCTTCGTCTATTCGCGCACGGGATACGGCAAATCCTCACCTTGCACGCTGCCGCGCCCGCTGACCTACATGCACACCGAAGGGCAGGAGGTCTTGCCGGCGCTGCTGGACGTCATCGGATTTCGCGACGGCATCCTTGTCGGCCATTCGGACGGGGCCTCGATCGCGGCGATCCATGCGGGGTCCCACACCGACCTGCGTGTTCGCGGCATCGTCCTGATCGCGCCGCACTTTTTTACCGAGGAGGTTGGCCTGGAGGTCATACACCAATCCCGAATTGCCTTTCATGAGGATGATCTGCGGGACCGGCTGATACGGCACCACGGGCAGAACGTAGACTGTGCCTTTCGCGGCTGGAACGACGCCTGGCTCGATCCCGGTTTCCGGGACTGGAACCTGGAAGAATTTCTGCCGCGGATTGCGGTTCCTGTTCTGGCGATGCAGGGCAGGGACGATGGCTATGGCACCTTTGCCCAGATCCGGGCGGTCGAAAATCAGTGTGCCGGCCCGGTGACGGTCTGCGCATTGGACGATTGCGGCCACTCACCCCATCGCGACCAGCCGGACGCGGCGTGTAAGGCGATGGCTAAATTTATTGAAACCGTCATTCCGGGGCCGGCATAGCCGGAGCCTGGAATCGCTTTTGCCGCACGGATCCAAAGTGTTTCCGGGCTCTCGCTGCGCAAGCCCCAGAATGACACAATTAGAATTATAATGCATAATTAATGATATTTATACGCAATCCAATGCCGAATTATTGACCCGCTCGTCCGGACCACTATGGTCCCGCCCATGATGATCGATTTTCAGACCGATCCTTCGCGCTATCGCCACTGGCGTCTGGAACTGGACGGTGAAGTGGCACACCTGATTATGGACGTGGACGAGGACGGCGGCCTGTTCGAGGGCTATGAACTGAAGCTCAACTCCTATGATCTGGGCGTCGATATCGAACTGAACGATGCAATCCAGCGGCTGCGGTTCGAGCACCCGGAAGTGAAAACCGTGGTGATGAAATCGGGCAAGGACAACGTCTTTTGCGCCGGGGCAAACATCAAGATGCTGGCCGGCGCCAGCCACACCCACAAAGTCAATTTCTGCAAGTTCACCAACGAGACCCGTAACGCGATTGAGGAGGCGACTGCTAAGTCGGGCCAGACCTATATGGCCGCCGTGAAGGGTGCCTGTGCCGGCGGGGGCTATGAGATTGCCGTTGCTTCAGACCATATCATCCTGGCGGATGATGGATCGTCCAATGTGGCGCTGCCGGAGGTGCCGCTGTTGGCGGTATTGCCAGGCACTGGCGGGCTGACCCGGGTCACCGACAAGCGCAAGGTTCGTCGCGATCTGGCCGATGTTTTTTCGACGATGGAAGAAGGTGTGCGCGGCACCCGGGCACTCGACTGGCGGCTGGTCGATGAAATCGCGCCGACGTCCCGGTTCGATGAAACCGCTCGCGACCGGGCCACTGCCCTGGCCGCGGCTTCCGACCGTCCCACTGACGCCAGGGGCGTCAACCTGACGCTCCTGGACCGGATGATATCAGGCAATGAGGTCCGGTATCCCCATCTGACGGTCCAAATTGACCGGGCGGGCAAGCTGGCGCGATTCTGCATTGCCGCACCAAATGACGGCGCGCCTGAAAGCCCCGACCACATATCCGCCGATGGGTTCTGGCCGCTGGCCCTGACCCGTGCACTGGACGATGCTATCCTGCACATGCGCCTGAACGAGCCTGAGATCGGCGTCTGGACCATTGTCTGCGAGGGCGATCCGGATTGGGTGGCGGCCCATGACGCCTTCCTGAACGCCCATGCCGGCCACTGGCTGGTGCGGGAAATCAATTTATTCTGGAAGCGCACCATGAAGCGGCTGGATGTGACATCGCGCTCGCTCGTCGCCCTGATCGAACCGGGCAGCTGTTTCACCGGCTTTCTGGCCGAGATCGTGTTTGCCTGCGACCGGTCCTATATGGCCGACGGCCCGTTCGACGGCGACAACCGTCCACCCGCGACCCTGACCCTGACGCCGAGCAATTTCGGACCCTATCCGATGTCGAACGATCTGATCCGGCTGGAAACCCGCTTCTATGGCGAACCGGACTCGTTGGAATCCGCGGAGGCGGCGGTCGGCGAGGTACTGGACGCGGAACGCTGCGAACAGTTGGGTCTGGTAACTTTTGTCCATGACAACATCGACTGGGAAGACGAGGTGCGGATCTTTCTGGAAGAGCGGGTGAGTTTCTCGCCCGATGCCTTGGTCGGTATGGAAGCGAACCTGCGCTTTGCCGGGCCCGAGACCATGGAAACCCGCATCTTCGGCCGGCTGACCGCCTGGCAAAACTGGATTTTTCAGCGGCCCGGTGCCGTCGGGCCCGAGGGCGCTCTGCAGCGCTACGGCACCGGTAAAAAGGGTCAATACACAGGCGAGCGCACCTGACGCCGCCAGCAGGACAGGAGTCCGAAAAATGGACATAAGCTATGACACCCTGATTCCCAACAATGTGGGTCTTGCGGCTGATCGCAAGGTCTTGCGCGCGCTGGAACAATGGCATCCGGGCTATATCTGCTGGTGGAAATCCATGGGACCGGATGGGTTTCAGGACAATCCGGTTTACCTGCGCACGGCCATCAGTGTCGATACGGATGGCTGGGCGAAATTCGACTATGTGAAGATGCCGGACTACCGCTGGGGCATACTGCTGGCGCCCCAGGTCGAGGATCGCAAGATCGGATTCGGCGATCACAAGGGCGAAGCGGCCTGGCAGGAAATCCCCGGTGAATACCGCGCCCTGCTGCGCCGCCTGGTGGTGATCCAGGGCGATACCGAACCAGCGTCAGTTGAACAGCAACGCTTTCTCGGCGCGACCGCGCCCTCGCTCTATGACATGCGCAACCTGTTCCAGGTTAATGTGGAAGAGGGCCGCCACCTGTGGGCGATGGTCTATCTGCTGCAGAAATATTTCGGCCGCGACGGCCGCGAAGAAGCCCGGGAACTGCTGCGCCGCCGCTCGGGCGATCAGGACAGTCCGCGCATGCTGGGCGCCTTTAACGAGAGGACCCCGGACTGGCTGTCATTCTTCATGTTCACCTTCTTCACCGATCGCGATGGCAAGATGCAACTGGAAAGCCTGGCCCAGTCCGGCTTCGATCCGCTGTCGCGCACCTGCCGGTTCATGCTGACCGAGGAGGCGCACCACATGTTCGTCGGCGACAGCGGCATAATGCGGATCATGCGCCGGACGTGCCAGGCGATGAAGGAAGCCGGGATCAACGATCCCCATGACACCGACCGGATCCGCGATCTGGGCGTGATCGATCTGCCGACCATCCAGAAGAAGGCCAACCTGCATTATTCCCTGACCCTGGACCTGTTCGGGTCTGAGATTTCCTCCAATGCGGCCACGGCATTCTCTTCCTCGGCCAAGGGAAGGTTCAAGGAAGACCGCATCGATGATGATCATCAATTGCATGGCGCCACCTATCCGGTGATGAAGCTGGAAAACGGCGTCTTCCGTCCGGTGGATGAGCCGGCGCTGAATGCGCTCAATACCCGGCTGCGCGACGATTATATTGCAAACGTCGTCTCGATTCTGCCGCGCTGGAATGCCGGCATCGCCAAGCTCGGCATCGACTTCGAGATCAAGCTGCCGCACGTGGCTTTCCACCGTCAGGGCGGCCAGTTCGCCCCGATCCAGGCAACCCCGGATGGTGAGATTATCGATCAGGCCGAATGGGACCGCCACCAGGGCGAATGGCTGCCGTCCAGCGGTGACATGAACTATATCGCCTCGCTGATGAAACCGTGCCATGCGCCCGGCGAATTCGCCGGTTGGATCGCACCGCCCCGGGTCGGGATCGACAACCAGGCCGGCGATTTTGAGTACGTCAAACTGGCGGACAGCTGATCGCGATGGCCGTTGCTGAAACCTCCCGGTCCGGTGAAGCCGAATTCCTCGCCGATCTGGGCCAGCGCGTCAAAGATCGACGCAAGGATCGGAAACTGTCGCGGAAGGCCCTCGGCGTCCTGTCCGGTGTATCGGAACGCTATCTGGTGGAATTGGAAAATGGTCGTGGCAACATCTCGATCCTGCTGCTGCGCCAGGTCGCCGAGGCGCTGGGCGCGCCGGTCGAGGCGTTGCTGAGCGGTGCCAGTGCATCCCGCGACCCAGGCAAACAGGAGCGTATCGCCCTGATCGGCCTGCGCGGCGCTGGAAAATCAACCCTTGGCCGGTTGTTGGCCGAGGATCTGGCATTACCGTTTCTGGAGCTTAATGCCGCGATTTCTCAGGAAAGTGAATTGGCGCCTGCGGAGATATTTTCGCTTTACGGGGCGGAAGGATACCGCCGGTTCGAACAGAATTGCCTGAAGCGCATCGTTGAGCGTTATGATGCCTGTGTGCTGGCGGTCGGCGGCGGCATTGTCGCCGACCCACAAACCTATGAAACGCTGTTGGAGCGCTTTCGAACCGTCTGGGTCCAGACCAGCCCGGAGGAACATATGGCCCGCGTCCGGGCCCAGGACGACAACCGCCCGATGGCCGGCAACCCCGAAGCGATGAATGATCTGCGCGCCATTCTGGCCGACCGCCAGCGCCTCTATGCCCGCGCCGATGCCGCACTGGATACCGCTGGCAGGCAGGTCGCCGAGAGCCGACTGGAATTGGCGGAACTGGTTCGCGGTGGATGAAAACAAGGATTTTTGTCATTCCGGGCTCCGCCTGATGGCAGCCCCGGAATGACAATAAGGGGTATCCGTCTGGTCAGGCCGCGTTTTTGAGGTCTTGGGGCTTCCAGTTCCACGGCATAAGTGTATCCGTCCGTTAGAGCCGTATTTTTCGGTTATTCCGGCATCCAATTCCACGGCATGAGTTCCTCGATGCGGTTGATCTTGTGATCTGGCAGGCGCTCCAACACCCATGTGAGCCAGGCTTCCGGATCAACGCCGTTCATCCTGGCGGTCTCGACGAGGGTGTAAGCGATAGCGGCGGCTTTACCGCCACCGACGGAGCCCATGAAGAGATAGTTCTTGCGGCCCAGTGCGATGGGGCGGATCGAGCGTTCACAGATGTTGTTGTCGAGTTCCAGCCGTCCGTCGCTGAGACAGGCACGCGCCTTTGGCATGCGGTTCAGCGCATAGCGAATGGCCCCTGCCAGTCTGGTCTTGCCCGAGAGCCTGGGAAGCTGGGCCTGTAACCATGCTTCCAGCTCATCGAAGACGGGCTTTGCCTTCTCTTGCCGAATGGCGACCCGCTCTTCGGGGGATTTGCCTCTGGCTTCCTCTTCGACAGCGTAAAGCACGGCGATCTGCTTGATTGTGCCTTTGGCGATGGCCGACCCTGTGCGCTCAAACTCTTCCACAAACTTGCGGCGCACATGCACCATGCAGGCCTGTTCGTCGGCCTTGCCCTCCCCAAAGAGGCCATTGAAGCCCGCAAAGCCATCGGCGTGCACCGTGCCGGTATAGCCAGAAAGATGATTGACCGGATGTTCGCCCTTGCGATCCACGCTGAACTGATACCAGGCACAGGGTGGGGCCTCGCCGCACCACGGGCGCTCGTCGCGCACGTAACTCCACAGCCGCGCAGTTTTAGTCTTCTTTATCATGGTGCGGGTTTGTAGTTTGACCGGTGTGTCATCGGCAAAAAGTGCAGGCCCTGCCCTGACCAGCTTGCCGATATGATCGGCCAATGGCTCCAGCAGCGCCGTGCTGCGGCCCACCCAGTCGGTCAACGTGGTGCGATGCAGATTAACCTTCTCGCGGGCGAAGATTTTTGATTGCCGGTCAAGCGGCAGGTGATCGCAGTATTTGCCAATCAGGACGTGGGCCAGCAGACCCGGACCGGGGCGGCCACGTTCGATGGGGCGCGACGGCAATGGGGCCTGGGCAAAGGTTTCACAACAGGTGCAGGCCATGCGGGGGCGGAGAATCCGGCGTACCACAAAGCGGCCCGGGACATATTCCAGTTCCTCGGTAACGTCCTCACCGATCTGGCGCAGGCTCCCACCGCAGTCAGTGCAGTCCTCACCCGGCGACAGCACCTCATCCTGCCGATCCAGATGATCTGGCAAGGGGTTGCGGTTGTGCTTGCGCCTGGCAGGTTTATCCGTCTCATCGACATCAGTGCCGTTGGAGCCAGCTTCGTTCTTCTGCTCGTTTGCTGCCGCCTCGATCTCTTCGTCTTCCTGTAGGTCGAGGGCCAGTTGATCCATGCTCTCTGATCTGGAACCAAACCGTGCCTTGCGGTGGCCATGCAGTTCAGCCTTCAGCTTCTCAACCTGATAGGTGAGAGACGTAATCTCCTGGTCCATCCGAGAGACCAACCCCTTCAGTTTGGCGGGGTCATCAGGCAGGGATTCAAGGGCGTCCAACATGTGTAATCCATATCAAACTGCCCCATGGGATGGAACGACAAACCGCGTTAAACTTGATGTTTTTTTGGCTTTCTCTATCCCGCCTGCAAAGGACGCCAGGTCTTTTGCGGGGTGCGCCAGTCAATCCCCTCTAACAGCATCGATAGCTGTGAGGGACTCAGGCTGACCTTGCCCTCCCTGGCCGCAGGCCAGACAAAGCGCCCTCGTTCCAGTCGTTTGGAGAACAGGCAAGCGCCTTGGCCGTCCCACCATATGATCTTGAGCAGATCACCGCGCCTGCCGCGAAACACAAACATGTGCCCCGAATACGGGTCTTCAGCCAGAACCTGTTCGGCCTGAGTCGCCAGTGTGTTGAACCCGCGCCGCATATCCGTCACCCCGGCGGCCAGCCACACCCGCGTATTGCCCGGCACCGGGATCATGTCATCAGCCCCTCAACCAGAGCCGGCACCGCCGACAATCCCGTCGCTCCTTCAACCAGGATACGCCGACCATCAGACAGGGTGATGTCTGCACGGTGAGCCGAAAGAGGATCGTCCATACAGGGCGCTGTGATCGGCACGTGGGGGGCGGTTGGCCCTGCAATCTCTACAGGCAGAAATGTGGTCACTTCCCCGGCGAAATCATCACCGTCAGTACATGACGGCGCGAAACGGGGATCACGCAACCATGTGTAGATCAGATTGGCGTTCATCGCGTAACGTCGTGCAACCTGCGCTACCGAAACCCTAGGCGCGCGCGTTTGTCCGCAGATCGAAACCTTCTCATCGTCTGACCAAAACCGCTTCTTCTGACCCTTCTTGCCAGCCATATCCGCCCTCAAAATGTCCACTATCAATGGTGGACACTATCAGCGCACGCTATAACGCGTCAGAGCACCAACACCGGACGCTTACACGGCATGAGTTCCTCGATGCGGTTGATCTTGTGATCTGGCAGGCGCTCCAACACCCATGTGAGCCAGGCTTCCGGATCAACGCCGTTCATCCTGGCGGTCTCGACCAGGGTGCAAGCGATAGCGGCGGCTTTACCGCCACCGACGGAGCCCGGGAAGAGATAGTTCTTGCGGCCCAGTGCGATGGGGCGGATCGAGCGTTCACAGATGTTGTTGTCGAGTTCGAGCCGTCCGTCGCCGAGACAGGCCCGTGCTTTGGGCATGCGGTTCAGCGCATAGTGAATGGCCCCTGCCAGCTTGTTCTTGCCCGAGAGCCTGGGAAGCCGGGCCTGTAACCATGCTTCCAGCTCATCGAAAACGGGATTTGCCTTCTCTTGCCGAATGGCGACCCACTCTTCGGGGGATTTGCCTCTGGCTTCCTCTTCGACAGCGTAAAGCACGGCGGTCTGCTTGATTGTGCCTTTGGCGATGGCCGACCCGGTGCGCTCAAACTCTTCCACAAACTTGCGGCGCACATGCACCATGCAGGCCTGTTCGTCGGCCTTGCCCTCCCCAAAGAGGCCATTGAAGCCCGCAAAGCCATCGGCATGCACGGTCCCGGTATAGCCGGAAAGATGATTGACCGGGTGTGCACCCTTGCGGTCTGTACTGAACTGATACCAGGCACAGGGTGGGGCCTCGCCGCACCACGGGCGCTCGTCGCGCACGTAACTCCACAGCCGCGCGGTTCTAGGGCCTGTTGACATTCGGGGTTGCGATTTGGCCTGAACTGTTATTCAAGCTTCGAAAATGGAGGTCTGGATGGACGAAGATCGTTTGGTGATTTCAGATGAACTCTGGGCGAAGATTGCGCCCCTGTTACCCGGTAAAGCCGGGGACCCGGGAGCAACCGGTCGGGATAACCGTCGGTTCATGGAGGCCGTACCTTGGCGTGTGCGAACAGGGTCTCCCTGGCGTGACCTGCCCCAGGATTTCGGCAACTGGAATTCGGTTTTCAAACGATTTCGTCGATGGGCAAAGGCCGGTGTGTTCGAGAGACTTTTCAACGCCATAAGCGACGAGCCAGACCTTGAACATGCTCTCATCGACGGAACGATTGTCCAGGCCCATCAGAAGGCTTCGGGCGCAAAAGGGGGACACGGAATCAAGCCATCGGACGCTCTCGCGGCGGGCTGACGACCAAAATCGTTGCCCTGGTCGATGCGCTCGGCAACTTGTTCCGCTTTCTGCTTCTGCCGGGGCAGGCGCACGACATGAAGGGGGTTGCCCCCCTGATCCACGATGTCTCCTTCGCAGCGTTGCTGGCCGACAAGGCCTTCGACGCCGATTGGCTCCTGCAAGACCTTGATGAGCGCGGCGCAACTGCGGTTATTCCACCCAAATCGAACCGGAAAGTGCAACGAGACGACGATACTCACATGTACAAGTGGCGTCACCTGATTGAAAACTACTTTGCAAAGATCAAGGAATTCAGGGGGATAGCAACGCGATACGACAAAACAGATACCAGCTATGCAGCCAACTGGCACCTCTGCGCAATGCTCGTTGCTGCCCGGTGATTGTCAACAGACCCTAACAAAATTGAAGCTTCCATCGATTATATTTCGAGAGAATCAAACGTCATCCATAAACTCAAAATCAGGCCGATTGTTCGAGGTCCCCTGAAATAGCCTATGATTATTGACATTCCGAAGCTCCTTTGGATGACGGAGCCTCAAGAATCTATTCATACCGATTTGTCAAAATCCAAATGCAATTCCCCTGAATCCCCTCGTCTCAAGTCTTGATCAGTGTCTCAAAAAACTCTAGAGTGGAGGACTTCTCCCCAAATCAGTCCTTTGGCTCTGGCGGCCATGTCCGCATAGCAGCATTTCGAGGTGAAACGCTATTGCAGGGTCCTTGCCAGTTCCGTGATCACGTCGAAGGCGTCGGCGATGTCGTCTTTGGTGGCATCGAACTGGCCGGCGACAAAGCGGATAACGAACGTGCCATCATGGTCGGACTGGGTCAGATAGATGCGGCCGTCATTGTTGATCGCTTCGACCAGGCGCCGGTTGAGGTCGTCCAGATCGTCGGCACCCTCCGGGGCATATCGGAAGGAAAACAGCGACAGGATCGGCTGGGTAATGATCTCGAAATCCGGCTCTCTTTCCAGCCGGGCGGCTAATGCTTCCGTCCAGGTTACGTGATTTCGGATGCGCGCGCGCAGGCCTTCCAGCCCGTAGGCGCGCAGCAGGAACCAGATTTTCAGGGACCGGAACCGACGGCCAAGTTGGACGGACCATTCGGAAAAATTGATGATGCCGTCCTGTCCATGGGTCTTCAGATAGGCCGGCTGGATCGCCATGGTACAGACCAGGATTTCAGGATCCTGGACGAAATGGGCCGAGCATTCCATCGGCGCGCCGAGCCATTTATGCGGGTTCATGACGATGCTGTCGGCCAGTTCAATCCCGTCCCACATGTGCCGGAATTCCGGGCAGATCATCGCCGACCCGGCCCAGGCGGCGTCCACATGGGTAAAGAGGTTCTCGGATTTGGCCACCTCGCATACGGCCCTGACATTATCGGTGGCGCCGACGGACGTGCCGCCGACACATACGACGATGCCGGCCGGGACATGTCCGGCCGCGCGATCCTCGGCAATGGCGGCCCGCAAGGCGCTCACGTCCATCGCCAGATTTTCTTCAGTCGGAATCTTGACCAGATTGTCCTGACCCAGTCCGGCGATCCACATGGCCTTGTCGATCGAGCTGTGGGTCCGGTGCGAGGCATAGACCCGCAGCGGTTTCTTGCCGAACAGGCCTTCGGCGTTGCCGGTCCAGTCCAGCGCCCGCTCGCGCATCGACAGGATTGCGCACAAGGTGGCGGTCGAGGCGGCATCCTGGAGCACGCCCTGAAACCCCTCGGGCAGGCCCATGGCCTGGCGCAGCCAGTCGATCATCTTGACTTCCAGTTCGGTCGCGGCGGGCGAGGTTTGCCACAGCATGCCCTGGCTCGACATGGCGGTAGCCAATTGTTCGGCCAACACCCCGGCCAGCGAAGCATTGGACGGGAAATAGGCAAAGAAGCGCGGATGCTGCCAATGGGTCATGCCGTCCGGAATGATCCGTTCGAAATCGGCGAAAATCTCGTCCATGCCGTGGGCTTCTTCGGGCGGGCCTTCGGCGATCCGGGCGGCAATGTCGCCAGGTTCTGTCTGAGCCCGGACCGGACGGTCGCGCAGGGTGCGGCGGTATTCGTCGGCCCAGTCGGCGGCGCGGTGCGACCATTGGCGAAAGTCGAACTCATCCATCGGCCCGCGTCACTCTTCGTCTTCGAGTTTGGATTTGTAGAACGCCGCGTCCTGGCCGGCGGCGGTCCGTTTGCCGCGATGTTCCCAGTCGCCGCCAGGGGCGGTCGACTGAACCTCCTCGGATTTGGTCGGCTGGGCGCCGAAATCGTCGCGGATCGCCACCGGACCCTGAACGATCCGGTTGGACAGGCCGGCCCAGATCCTCGACCTCGACCAGATCACCGGGCTTGACCGGGCGCGAGTTTGCCGGCGTGCCCGAAAGCAACATATCACCGGGTTCCAGCGTGATATTGCGGCAATGGCGCCTGATGACGATGCCGATCTCGCCTTCATAATTTAACCATTTGCAGCGCTCGGGTCGGACCACCTCGCTCTTGTGCGTATTCAGCGCCGCGGTCGGTTTGTGAAAATGGGTCGGCGCGGCGGGCAGCTTGGTAATGTATTCCTCGACCCGGCTGGCATAGTTCAGGTGAACGCAGATGATCTTCTTCGGTTCTCTGGGCGGCAGATAGGTGGCCTCCGCCGCGCTGACGCCGCGACCGTCGCGAGCGACCAGCCGGTCGCCGTCTGCCTCGGTCAGTATTGGATATCCGTCGAGGAGAATTCTGCAATAGGTCGTCATGTAGCTGCCTGGATTGAATTTCGTTGGGCAAAGCTTGCACGATCCGCGCCGGAGTCAAGGGCACTTTCGCGTTTTCATTTATCCGCCTCGGGGTCCCCCGCCCTAGAGTTTTTTGAGACACTGATCGAGACCTGAGACGAGGGGATTATTGAGGTATTTCATGACGGAACAGAAGGGAACAGAAGAAGGTTGATCGGGCCGGAGCCGAAGCTGCGGAGACTTCACATATCGCAGCAGATCCGGCTCCGGCCCGACGTCGCAGACAGACGGCGGCGCCGTGTCATCGGCTGGGCCATGGGCGCCCGTCAAAGAGCACAACTGGTGATCGATGACATGATCATGGCGGTCACACAATGAAGGCCATCCAGCGTGATCCATCATTCCGACCGGGGATCACAGTACACCTCGGCCGCCTTCGGCCCGCGATACAAGGAAATGGGCACCCGGCCATCGATAGGTTCGGTCGGCGATTGCTACGACAACGCCAGGTGCGAGAGCTTCTTCGCCATGCTCGAATGCGAGTTGCTCGACCGCCGAAAGTTCAAGACCAAGGCCGAGGCGCGGATTGCCTGCTTCGAGTTCATAGAAAGCTGGCACACTCCCTCTCGCCGGCATTCGGCTTTGGGGTACAAGTCACCGATCAACTCCGAAAAGAGCGCCACTGAAGGGCTGGAATCTCCAAGCCCCTAACCGTCCACAAAACCGGAGGAACTCCAACTCCAATCCGCCAGGCTGCTCATGCTGGCACCTTCCGGGTCATCCTGGTGTAGAGATCAAAGAGCTTTTCCAGCCTCTCGGTATCATTGCGGAAGAGGCGGCCGATGTAGATGCGCTCAAGCACCCCGTCGTTGCGGTCATGGGCGGCGCGCAGGTTGGCGGACATCTTTTCCGGGTCGTAAAGATCGGCGATGGTAGCGGGGAAATGCACCTCGCGCGCCAGAAGAATGTCTTCGGCGCAGCGAGTCAGATCGGCCCTGTTCTTTTCGGTCAGTTTTGGAATGGGGAAGGTGTTCCAGCCTAAGGTGTTGGAATAGCGATAGTCAGTCTTGAGATTGCCGCAAACAGTTGCCACCCAAACAAGATGAAGACGCGAAGCGATCAAAGACAAACACCATTGGGGTGCTCCATACATCGCTAGATTAGGGTCTGTTGACAATCACCGAGCAGCGTTGAGCATTGCGCAGAGGTGCCAGTTGGCTGCGTAGCTGGTATCTGTTTTGTCGTATCGCGTTGCTATCTCCCTGAATTCCCTGATCCTTGCGAAGCAGTTTTCAATCAGGTGACGCCACTTGTACATGTGAGTATCGTCGTCTCGTAGCCTTTTCCGGTTCGATTTGGGTGGAATAACCGCAGTTGCGCCGCGCTCATCAAGGTCTTGCAGGAGCCAATCGGCGTCGAAGGCCTTGTCGGCCAGCAACGCTGCGAAGGAGACATCGTGGATCAGGGGGCAACCCCCTTAATAATGAGCCGCAAGGCATCGGGGATCCCCCTCCCCTTGCCGCGCGACGATACAGGGCCCACACTCTGGTCCAGGGCAACGCAAAAGGCCGAGAGCACATGTTCGGCCTTGCCGTCGGCATCCTTGCTGCCGCGCAGGGTTTTGCCGTCGGGGAAGAGGTGGTTGATGTCTGTGTCGGCCCGCGCACCGGTCTTCGCCGTCAACTGGCCAAAAGCCTGTGCCATTGCCGTGGGATCCAGAACCCGAAGGGTTTCCGTCAAGGTTGCATGGCGGGGGAGGCAAGCCCGGGGCGAAATCCCGGTCGCCGGAATCCCGGTCGCCGGAGTTGTCGTGCAGTCAGGCCACGGCCCTGTTGACCCGCCGCCATCATTCCTTTACGGCCGCTGAGCATGGATGACAGCATCAGCCCCGGCAGCGCGTGGAGCGAATGTTTGAGACCTTGCTTTCCCCTCGGATCGGGAACCTGTCGCAATACGGATTGAACGGATACCATATCTGGCCACCTCTGTTGCTGAAACTCGGCAACAGAGATTCAGACTTTCAGGATATTTTCAATACCCTGGTTCAATTTGATGAATAGAACTGCCACCCCCACATCCCCCGTTGACATAGCCCGACCGCCGATATAATCTTCGCCATCTTCACTTAGCCCAGGTGGCGGAACTGGTAGACGCGCTAGCTTCAGGTGCTAGTGTCCTGTATGGACGTGGAGGTTCGAGTCCTCTTCTGGGCACCATCCCTTCCCTCAATGGGAATTCCCGACATGGCAATCCATCTTCATCAGGACGACTTGCCGGACGGGCTCGATTTCGGCGGCTCGGTTGCAATCGACAGCGAGACCCTCGGGCTGAACCCGGCCCGCGACCGACTGTGCGTGGTGCAGTTGTCCGCCGGGGACGGCGATGCTCATCTGGTGCAACTTGCGCAAGGTTCCTATGACGCACCCAATCTGAAAGCGCTGATGGCCGATCCGAACGTCACCAAGATCTTCCATTTTGCGCGCTTCGACGTGGCGGTGATGAAGGCCTATCTGGGCGTCGATATCGCGCCGATCTATTGCACCAAGATCGCCTCCCGACTGGTTCGGACCTATACCGACCGACACGGGCTGAAGGATCTGGTGCGTGAGTTGTTGGGGATCGACATGTCCAAGCAGCAGCAATCGTCGGACTGGGCGGCGGAGACGCTGAGCCAGGCGCAGATGGATTATGCCGCCTTGGACGTTTTGCACCTGCACAAGCTTCGCGAGAAGCTGGACATGATGCTGGCGCGCGAGGGACGGACGGAAATGGCTCGGGCGTGTTTCGCGTTTCTGCCGATGCGGGTCGAACTGGATCTGGCCGGCTGGGAAGACGCGGATATTTTTTCGCATAGTTGAGGCGCGCGCTCCGCTCTCCCGCTCGCGGGGGTGGGCGGGAGCACCGGAATTCGTCACATATATGCCACAGTCCGGGGGTTGATTGACCCCGCCGGGGGCGTATGCAATATGATGGCAACCGATTTGGCACGGTTTTCGCGAATTATTGAAGGAGTTGGCGGCCGCCCCAAACATGTCGACACTGTTGAAACACCCCGGCGCGGATGCCGCCGCCGCCCATGACGATCTGGAGCAGGCCCGCCATGTGCTGGCGACCGAAGCCGCGGGGCTTGAGGCCCTGTCGGCAGCGCTGGACGACAGGTTCGTCCAGGCGGTCGATCTGCTGACCGGCGCCACCGGCCGGGTGATTGTCACCGGCATGGGCAAATCGGGCCATATCGGGGTCAAGATCGCCTCGACCCTGGCCTCGACCGGGACGCCGGCCCATTTCGTCCATCCGGGCGAAGCGAGCCATGGCGATCTGGGCATGATCACCGCCGGCGATGTGGTGGTGTGCCTGTCAAACTCGGGCGGCACCTCGGAACTCGCCGACCTGATTGCGCACACCAGGCGGTTTTCCATTCCGCTGGTCGGGATTGCCAGCCGGACGGACAGCGCGCTGATCCACGCCTCCGACGTGCCGCTGCTGATCCCGCCGGTTGAGGAGGCATGTCCGGTGGGCAAGGCGCCGACCACCTCGACCACCTGCATGCTGGCGCTGGGCGATGCGCTGGCCGTGGCGCTGATGGCGCGGCGCGGGTTTACCGCCGAGGACTTCAAGAAATTCCATCCCGGCGGCCGGCTCGGCGCCTCGCTGGTGCGGGTCTCCTCGCTGATGCACGGGGCCGAGAACCTGCCGGTGGTGGGCGAGGAGGTGACCATGGGCGATGCCCTGCTGGTGATGACCTCGTCAGGCTATGGCTGCGTCGGCGTGATCTCGCCGGCCGGCGATCTGGTCGGCGTGGTGACCGACGGCGATCTGCGGCGCAACATGTCCGACGATCTGGCCGCCCGGTCGGCGCGCGAGATCATGGGCACCAGCCCCAAGACCATTTCGGCCGATGCCCTGGCGGCCAAGGCAGTGGCGCGGATGCAAAAAAATTCGATCACCTCACTGTTCGTGGTCGAGGATGGCAGCGCTAGGCCGGTCGGCTTCCTGAATATTCATGACTGCCTCAAAGCCGGTGTGATCTGAGATGGCCGTAACCGACCCCGCCGCCAGTCCGGTCCTGCGCAAAGTTCTGGGCCAGTCCCGGCGCACCCGGCACGACCCGCGGCGTTATTCCCGTTTCGTCAACGCCATGCGCCTGGCCCTGCCGCTGCTCGCGATGGTGTTGCTGACGGTGTTCGCCGCATGGCCGATCCTGCAACAGCGCGAGGATGCCCAGCAGTTCAATCTGCAACTCCAGCGCATCGGCCCGGTCGATGACGATCTGAAAATGATCCATCCGCAATATACCGGGACCGACGCCTTCGGCCGGTCCTATTCGGTCAAGGCGGATACGGCGATCCCGGATTCGGCCAATCCCAAGGAGGTAACCTTGAGCGTCCTGTCGGCGATCATCCGCGATCCGTCCGGCCGCACCGTGGCGGTTACCGCCGAAAAGGGCATCTATTATGTCGAACGCGGCCTGATCATGATCAATGGCGACGTGCGGGTCGGCGCCTCGGGCGGGCTGAAGGCCAAAGGGACGGAGGCGGTGCTGGACCTCGGCGCGGCGCGGCTGACATCGAGCTATCCGTTCCAGGCCGAGGGGCCGTGGGGCACGCTGGAGGCCAATTCGCTGGCGGCCGAACAGAACGAAGGGGTCGTACGCTTTGACCAGGGGGTCCGTGTGGTGATCCAGAACCTGCCCGACGCGGCGGACAAAACGGAAGGGGCTGACCAATGAGAACTCTGTCGATGTTGGCGCTCTGCGGCGGTCTGGCTCTGGCGGGTCCGGCGTTGGCCCAGGACGCGGCTGTACCCGGCGGCCTGAAGGTCGATACCAGCAAGCCGATCGAGATCAATGCCGACAGCCTAGAAGTGCTCCAGAAGGAACAGGTCGCGATCTTCGCTGGCAAGGTCGATGTGATCCAGGGCGAAGTCCGCCTGCGGACCGAGAAACTGGTGGTGGCCTATAGCGGCGGCGGCAGCGACGGCACCGGTGGCAACATTCGCGATCTGACCGCCACCGGCGGCGTGACCATCACCACCGGCACCGAAAGTGCCCAAGGCGATCAGGCACGCTATGACGTCGTCGGCAAGGTCATCACCATGACCGGCAGCGTGATCCTGGCCCAGGGCGAAAACGTCATCAAGGGCAACGAGCTGACCATCGATCTGGCCTCGGGCCGCAGCAAGATCACCGGCAACGTCGGTGCCGGCGGTACGGGCCGGGTAAAGTCGATCTTCACGGTGCCGGGCAAGGACGCCGAGACCCGGTGAGCGACCGGCTTCACTGAAAATTAAGACGGATGGAGTGGAATTAGCCGATGTCTTTGGAACAAAAACTAGGATCCGACACGGGGCACGCACCGGGGAAAAATTCGGCCACGGATGGCCCGCGCCTGATTGTCAGCGAAACCGGCCTGCACGCAGAAAACATCGGCAAGAGCTTTAACAAGCGCCCCGCGGTGCGCAGTGTCAGCCTGTCGCTGCACCGGGGTGAGATCGTCGGCCTGCTGGGTCCCAATGGCGCCGGCAAGACGACCTGTTTCTACATGATCACCGGGCTGTTGAAGCCTGATTACGGCACTATCAAGCTGGACCAGCACGAGGTCACCGAACTGCCGATGTACCGGCGCGCCCGGCTGGGCATTGGCTATCTGCCGCAGGAAGCTTCGATCTTCCGCGGCCTGTCGGTCGAGGACAATATCCGTGCCGTGCTGGAACTGGTCGAAAAAAACCGTGAAAAACGCGAAGCCATGCTGAACGAACTGCTGGCGGAATTTTCGATCACCCATTTACGCCGCACACCCTCGCTGGCCCTGTCGGGCGGCGAACGGCGCCGGCTGGAAATCGCGCGCGCCCTGGCGACCAATCCGTCCTTCATGCTGCTGGACGAACCCTTTGCCGGGGTTGATCCGATCGCGATCAATGATATCCGCAATCTGGTGCTCCATCTGAAAGAGCGCGGCATCGGCGTGCTGATCACCGATCACAATGCGCTTGAAACTCTCGACCTGATCGACCGTGGCTATGTCCTCAATGACGGCGCGGTGATGAAGGAAGGCGATTCCTCGTCCATCGTCGAAGACGAAAATGTCCGCCGGGTCTATCTCGGCGAGCGGTTCCGGCTCTAGCCGCATGACCAGGGTAAGTGGATCCCGGTTTTCCGTCCGGGCACGCGGCGGGAAAAGAACCTGGAGCGCGGTTTTGATCACATCAGAACCGGACGCGCTCTAGGGATTTCGGGAGGTAGAGGGAACATGGCACTCGGCGCACGGCTTGAAATAAAGCAGGGCCAGCAGCTCGTCATGACACCGCAATTGCAGCAGGCGATCAAGTTGCTGCAACTGTCGAATCTGGAACTGGCAAACTTCGTTGACGAGGAGTTGGAGCGCAATCCGCTGCTCGCCCGCGACGACAGCGCCTCGGCAAACCGCGACGCCCCGACTGAGGCATCGGCCGACGCCGACGCCCTCCAGACACGCGCCGACCAGGATCTGGCCGGTGACGAGGCCGGCTTCAAGAACAGCGATACATTTGACACCGGTCATGAGAACCTGCACGGCGACGACACCGGCGCCGATACCGTGGGCTATAGCGGCTCGAACACCGGTGATGCCTTTTCGGTCAATGACTGGTCGTCCGTTGGCAATAGCGAAAGCAGTGGCGGCGGCGGTGGCGAATCCCTGCTGGAAGTGACCCTGTCGAACAACGTTACCCTGCGCGATCATCTGACCGAACAGTTGATAATCGCCTCGCCCGATCCGGAAACCCGGATGATCGGCGAACACCTGATCGATTACCTGACCGATGCCGGCTATTTGCCGGTGCCGCTGGAAGAGGCTGCCGACCGGCTGGGCACGCCGCTGGCTGCGGTGGAACGGACGCTGACCCTGGTGCAGACCTTCGATCCGCCGGGGATTTTCGCCCGCGATCTGAGGGAATGCCTGGCCCTGCAATTGCGCGACCGTGATCGGTTCGATCCAGCGATGGAAGCCCTGGTCAACAATCTGGACCTGCTGGTCAAGCGCGATCTGGAATCGCTGCTGCGTATCTGCGGCGTGGATAGCGAGAATCTGGCCGACATGATCGGTGAAATCCGCCAGCTCGCTCCCAAACCCGGCAATGCTTTCGGCGATGAAGTGATTCAGCCGGTGGTATCCGATGTCTTTGTTCGCCAGGGCCAGCACGGTTCCTGGCAGATAGAATTGAACTCGGACACTTTGCCCCGGGTTCTGGTCAACAACCGGTATTATTCGGAGATTGCGCCCAAGGCCGCGAACGAGCAGGACAAGACCTATCTGGCCGAATGCCTGCAGACCGCCAACTGGCTGGTCAAGTCGCTGGACCAGCGGGCGCGGACCATCCTGAAGGTCGCCGGCGAGATCGTGCGCCAGCAGGACGGCTTTTTCATCACCGGCGTGGCGGATCTGCGCCCGCTGAACCTGAAAACCATCGCCGAAGCCATCGATATGCACGAATCGACCATCAGCCGGGTCACCGCCAACAAGTACATCGGCACCGAACGCGGCACCTTCGCGATGAAGTTCTTTTTCAACTCGGCTATTGCCGCCTCCGACGGCGGTGAGGCCCACGCCGCCGAATCCGTACGCCAGCGCATCAAGATCCTTATCGACGCCGAAGATCCCGGGGCAATTCTGTCCGACGATAAAATAGTGGATATCCTGCGAAATGACGGCATCGACATTGCCCGACGCACGGTCGCGAAGTACCGTGAGGTCATGAATATCCAGTCCTCGGTACAGCGCCGCCGGGAAAAGGCAGCCGCGATATGAACAGGTTTTTCACACTCTTAACCCGAAGTCATTCTCATTTGTTGACTTGCTCGCACACTCGCGCATATGTTCCGCGCCGCTTCTGGACATGTGCCCGACAATCAGCCGCTGACGCGGCTTGAAAAGGTGGTTTTATGAATTTGCGGATCAGTGGGAAACAGATCGATATCGGCAATGCCCTGCGCGAACACGTAGACGGGCGGGTTGCCGACGGCGTCGCCAAATATTTCGACCGCCCTTTCGAGGGTCACGTGGTTTTTTCCAAGGAAGGCAGCGGATTTCGCGCCGATTGCGTCGTGCATCTGGCCACGGGCCTGATGGCCCAGGCCCAGGGGACCGATCCGGGCGATATCTATGCCTGTTTCGACAAGGCTGCCGAACGCCTGGAAAAACAGATTCGGCGCTACAAACGCCGTCTGAAGGACCACCATAGCCAGAATAGTGCCGCCGAACAGTTAGCCGCCGCCAATGCGATGATCTCCGCGGAAGAAGAGAGCAGCGACGAGTTCGAAACACTGGATCCGGTCGTCATCGCGGAAACCCAGACCGATGTCTGGGAATTAACCGTGCGCGAGGCGGTGATGCGCCTCGAACTCGCCGGAGGGCCGGCCCTGATGTTCCGCAATGCCGGACACGGCGGGCTGAACATGATCTATCGCCGTCCGGACGGGAATATCGGCTGGGTCGATCCGTCAGACAACCAACAGTCCTGATACCTTTGGCATTCGTTAAGAATTTTGTGTTTTTTGCGTAACATGAACAGGGAAGACTCCTGATGGACCTGCATGAACTCGTCACACCCAAGGGTGTTTTCGCCCATATGAAGGTGACCAGCAAGAAACAGGCGCTGCAGACGCTGGCTGCGCGCGCGGCCGAGATCAGCGGCCTGCCGGAGCGCGATATCTTCGAAACCCTGCTGGAACGCGAGCGCCTGGGCAGCACCGGTGTCGGCCAGGGGATCGCGATCCCCCATGGCAAACTGCCGGAGCTTGATCGGCTGCATGGCCTCTTCGTGCGGCTCGACAACCCTGTCGACTTTGAATCGCTCGACGATCAGCCCGTCGATCTGATCTTCCTGCTGCTGGCGCCGGCCAAAGCCGGCGCCGATCATCTCAAAGCCCTGGCACGGGTCTCGCGCCTTCTGCGCGACAAGACCAACTGCGCCAAGATCCGGGCCTGCCGTGACGCGGACGCAATCTACGCCCTCGTCACGGAACCGGCCACGTCCCATCACGCCGCCTGATCGGGCACGTCACTGCGGCGCCAGGCCAAGATCCGACTGACAGACCACCAGGCAACCGCCAGAATGCCGATCAGCAACACGCCGCTGACCGAGATGGCCCCGATGATGACGCGGGTCGAGATACCGGGCCGGCGGCTGGCCAGTGCGCCGATCCCCAGCCAGATCAGGACGGTTCCCGCCAGGCTGAGCCAGATGTCGTAGCGATCAATATCGGACGACACAAAGCGGATTGAAAACACCGTTTCCTTGTCCAACTGGCTAGGGCCTGTTGACATTCAGGTTTCCGATTTGGCCTGAACTGTTATTCAAGCTTCGAAAATGGAGGTTTGGATGGACGAAGATCGTTTGGTGATTTCAGATGAACTTTGGGCGAAGATTGCGCCCCTGTTACCCGGTAAAGCCGGGGACCCGGGAGCAACCGGTCGGGATAACCGTCGGTTCATGGAGGCCGTACTTTGGCGTGTGCGAACAGGGTCTCCCTGGCGTGACCTGCCCCAGGATTTCGGCAACTGGAATTCGGTTTTCAAACGATTTCGTCGATGGGCAAAGGCCGGTGTGTTTGAAAGACTTTTCAACGCCATAAGCGACGAGCCAGACCTTGAATATGCTCTCATCGACGGAACAATTGTCCAGGCCCATCAGAAGGCTTCGGGCGCAAAAGGGGGACACGGCATCAAGCCATTGAACGCTCTCGCGGCGGGCTGACGACCAAAATCGTTGCCCTGGTCGATGCGCTCGGCAACTTGTTCCGCTTTCTGCTTCTGCCGGGGCAAGCGCACGACATGAAGGGGGTTGCTCCCCTGATCCACGATGTCTCCTTCGCAGCGTTGCTGGCCGACAAGGCCTTCGACGCCGATTGGCTCCTGCAAGACCTTGATGAGCGCGGCGCAACTGCGGTTATTCCACCCAAATCGAACCGGAAAGTGCAACGAGACGACGATACTCACATGTACAAGTGGCGTCACCTGATTGAAAACTACTTCGCAAGGATCAAGGAATTCAGGGGGATGGCAACGCGATACGACAAAACAGATACCAGCTACGCAGCCAACTGGCACCTCTGCGCAATGCTCAACGCTGCTCGGTGATTGTCAACAGACCCTAGCATAGAGTTTTTCAAAGGAATAGCGGATGCCGCTGGTCGGCACGCTGATCCGCAGCGGCTGGCCCATCTGGATCTTGCCATCGGCGGTTTGACGCATCAGTTCGGCCGCCGCGGCGGGCGCCTTCGTCCAGAACATCCATCGAGCTGTCGACCCCGTAATAGCGGGGATTCACCGGCAGGAACACATCCCAGCGGGTTTGGGTCGTTACCATATCCGGCCGTGGCAAGCCGGCTTGCCAGGGCGCCAATGTTTTCAATCCGATCGGTCGGCGCCGCATAGACAATATCGACCGGAAAGGCTCAGGCACCCGAACCGTAGGCACATCCACGTCCAGCGTGCCGCTCTGCATGATCTTTTCATAGTTCACATCGACCCGGAACAGCCCTTCCATCTCACGGGTAAATTCCAGCGTGATGATCGGACGCCGTTGCCCTCGTTCACCTGGTGGACGCGCAGCGACGGGCTGGAAACGCCCAGCACATTCACTTCGGCCAGCAGGAACAATGGCAGATCGGAGATGATTCCCGATTTGACGTCGATCCTGATCGTGGCGGAACCACGCATGGTCACGTCACCGAGCGAGTTCAGGGTATCGAACTTACCCGCCTTGTGCACCGGTGCCGCGACCTCGTCACTGAGTTCGGCCGGTGTGCCGCTGTAATTGTAGGTATGGGCCACGGTCAGGCCGATGCGCTCGCGGACAAAAGCCAGCAGTTGGTTCTCGCCGACACGCGACAACCCTTCGTCGGTGACCGGATTGAGTACCAGTTCGGGGCTGGACAACAGCGCCACCATGCCGCGCTGGCGTCGGACGTCCTGAGCCCACAGCAACGGTGCCGAAAACTCATCCTCGGCCGCCACGCCGGTACCCAGCAGGCGTTCATAGGCAACGTCCAGAATGAACTCGCCGGTCACCGGCAGCTCCAGAAAGACGCTGATCCGCTTCATGCCGTCGGCCCCGGCCTCGGACACAATCCAGTCCAGAACCCTGCCCGCGGGCGAGGTAATCCGGTTCACTTCCGCGTCCGCCGGAATTTCCAGAGTCAGTTGGCTGGTTTCACCATGGGTAATCTCGTAGACCAGCGGAGCCTCGGCATGCGGCACGCCCTCCTCGGCGTGCAGAATGTGGAACAGGCGGGTATTGGCGCGCACCTCCACCCGGAAATCTTCCGGAATCGCCTCGGTCCAGCTCAGGACAACGCTGTCGCTCATCGGGATGTAGACGGTGGAAAGGGACGTCTCGCCCTCCTCGATCGACACCACATTGGCGTCGGACGTGGCCTTCAGCGCCTTGCGCGCCGGCAGGGCCAGATCGAAGCAGGAGACCGGTACGCGCGGAATGGCCAGGCGCGATTGCGACAGTCTCCTTCGGCGGTGACCGGTGTCTAGAAAGTTACCGTGACAGTGTGCCGGCCACGGCCCTGTACCCGTGTGGTAAACTGATCCTCTTCCTTGATCACCATTACCGGCTCGCCGTCGACCTGGACATCGCTCAGCGTCACGGTGCTGGGTATGATCGGCAGGGTGACGAAATCACCGTCCAATAGCTCAACTTCAAAGGCGCCGGTCCATTCCAGCACATCTTTCACCAATTTGCCGGCATAGCCGGCACGGCTGATGGCGAAGGGATGCTCGCTGGCGCCGCGCCAGGACATCAACATTGAAGGCGAAGCCGGTATCGGAACCCACTGCAATTCGGCAATATCGGCCTGGGACAGCTCGGCCACGCCGGACAGCAGCAGGGCCTCGCGCTGTTCCAGCGGCAGCCGGATCATGGCGCCTTCCAGCCAGGCGATGGTCTGTTGCGCCACGGCGAACCGTTCGGGGCTGAGATCGGGGTCACTCCCTCACACTAGAGTTTTTTGAGACACTGATCAAGACCTGAGACGAGGGGATTATTGAGGTATTTTATGATGGAACAGAAGAAGGTTGATCGGGCCGGAGCCGGGGCGGCTGAGATAACTGATAGGCCTGCATCAGCGCGGGTTGACCGACCGGGCCGGGAGGGTCACATAGACCCGGTCTGAATGTGAAGGAAAACAAATTGAGCACTCAAACGGATCCCGGCTGGCACGGCACCACAATCCTATCAGTGCGCCGCGGCGGCAAGGTCGTGGTAGCCGGCGATGGTCAGGTCTCGATCGGGCAAACGGTGATGAAGGGTAATGCCCGCAAGGTGCGCCGGATCGGGCCGGACAGGGCCATTGTCTGTGGCTTCGCCGGAGCGACGGCGGACGCTTTTACCCTGCTGGAGCGGCTGGAAGCCAAATTGGAACGCCACCCAGGCCAGTTGATGCGTGCCTGTGTCGAACTGGCCAAGGATTGGCGGACAGACCGCTATCTGCGCCGGCTAGAAGCGATGATGATCGTGGTCGACAAGGAAACCAGTCTGGTCCTGACCGGCGTTGGCGATGTGCTGGAGCCCAAGGACGGGATCCTCGGCATCGGATCGGGCGGCAATTTCGCCTTGTCCGCGGCTCGGGCGCTGGCTACCACCGACCTCGATGCCGAGGAAATCGCCCGGCGGGCGATGAAGATCGCCGGCGATATTTGCGTTTACACCAACGATCAGCTGATCGTCGAAACCATAGAAGAATAATCGAATGACCTCTTTTTCGCCCCGGGAAATTGTCTCGGAACTCGACCGGTTTATCGTCGGTCAGAACGACGCCAAACGCGCCGTCGCGGTGGCCCTGCGCAATCGCTGGCGCCGTCAGCAGTTGGAAAGCCCGATGAAGGAAGAGGTTCTACCCAAGAACATCCTGATGATTGGCCCTACCGGCGTCGGCAAGACCGAGATTTCCCGCCGGCTGGCCAGGCTGGCCAATGCACCCTTCCTGAAGATCGAGGCGACCAAGTTTACCGAGGTCGGCTATGTCGGCCGCGACGTAGAACAGATCGTGCGCGATCTGGTCGAGATCGCCATTGCCCAGGTGCGCGAGACCAAGCGCGAGGCGGTCAAGGCCAAGGCCCATGTGGCCGCCGAGGAACGCGTCCTGTCCGCCCTGGTAGGGCCGACCGCCAGCAATGCCACCCGCGACAGTTTCCGCAAGAAGTTGCGCGACGGCGTGCTGGACGACAAGGAAATCGAGATCGAGGTCGCCGATACCTCCAACCCGATGGGATCGATGGACATACCCGGTATGCCCGGTGGATCGGTCGGCATGATCAATCTGTCCGACATGCTGGGCAAGGCTTTCAGCGGCCGCACCAAGACCAAGCGCATGAGCGTCAAGGACAGCCACGAAGTTCTGGTCGCCGAGGAGGCCGACAAGATGCTCGACGAGGAACAGATTCTGGTTGACGCCATCCACTCCGTCGAGGATGACGGCATCGTCTTCCTGGACGAGATCGACAAGATTACCGCGCGGTCCGATGCCCGCGGCGCCGATGTCAGCCGCGAAGGCGTCCAGCGAGATCTATTACCGCTGATCGAGGGCACGACGGTCGCCACCAAGCACGGCCCGGTCAAGACCGATCATATCCTGTTCATCGCCAGCGGGGCCTTCCACCTGGCCAAGCCGTCGGACCTGTTGCCCGAGCTTCAGGGCCGCCTGCCGATCCGGGTCGAGCTGCAAGCCCTGACCCGCGATGACTTCCGGCGCATCCTGACCGAACCCGAAGCCAGTCTGACCAAGCAATACTCGGCCCTACTGAAAACCGAGGAGGTCGATCTGACCTTCACCGATGACGGCATCAATGCCTTGGCCGACATGGCGGCGGAAATCAACAAGTCGGTGGAAAACATCGGAGCCCGGCGGCTGCATACCATCATGGAGCGGGTGTTGGACGAAATCAGCTTTACCGCCGCCGACAAGGCCGGCGAGAACGTGACGGTCGATGCGACCTATGTCCAGAAACATGTTGGCGATCTGGCTCAGAATACGGATCTCAGCCGTTTTATTTTATAATCGTACCGTCAGTATGGCCAAGGACTATCCAGCCCAGCGCAGGGCAATCACGCCCAGTGCGACCGTTGCCGCCGATAGAATGCGGCGCGGGCCGAAGCCTTCTTTCAGGATATAGGCGCCGATCGCCGCGCCGAAGATGACGCTGGTTTCGCGCAAGGCCACTACCTGCGCCGCCGAGGCATGGGAGAACGCCCAGATGATCAGGGCATAGGCGGTGCCGGAGAGGACACCGCCCATCGCACCGCGGCCGCCATGCCGGCGCACCGCGTCGATAAACAGCCCCCGCCGGGTCGTCAAGACATAGACCGGCACGAAGAGGCATTCGGACAGCCACAGCAAGGCGATATACCCCAGCGCCGTATCGGTCAGGCGTACACCGCGCGAATCGATGGTCGAATAGGCGGCGATCAACAAGCCAGTCAGCACCGCGTAGGAAATGCCCCGATCCAGGCGGACCAGTTGTCCGTTTGATCTGGAAAACACCAGGCTGATAATCCCGAGTGAAATCAGTATGACCGAGGCAAATCCCCAGAAACCCAGCAGATCGTCGCCGATCAGATTCCCGGCACAGGCCACATAGAGCGGCGCCGTGCCTCGGGCAATGGGATAGGATTTCGACAGATCACCGTACCGATATGTTTTCAACAGGAACGCTCGGTAGAAAATATGCACCGCCGCGGAGGCCACGACGAACGGCCAGGCCGCCGGTGCCGGCACCGCTACAAGATCGGTTCCCAGAATGACCGCGCCGCACAGGAACATCACGCTATCCTGCATGGCCATGGAGATGACCCGGTCGCCGGATGATTTTAGCAGCGCATTCCAGATCGCATGCAGCAATGCAGCGCCGAGAACGGCGGCCAGAACAATCCCCTCGGGCATCCCGGTCTGGCCCTACCGATCGCGACGGCGGCGCAGATAGATATAGACCGCGCCCACGCCGCCGTGGCGGCGATGGGCCGGCACAACAGCGGCAATCAGTGGACGCAGACCGGCTTCTTCGAGCCAGTGTGGCAGCATTTTCCGCAACACGCCCGGCCGGTCATACGGGTCATACCCTTGATCAGACCCCGTCTTGTCCTGGCCTTTGCCGGTGATGACCAGAACGGTGCGGTGGTCCATGGCATGGGCCAACCGAATAAAAGCGGTCAGGCGCTGGTGTGCCTGGTGCTGGCGCATGCCGTGCAGGTCCAGCCTGGCATCAATGTCAACCTCGCCGCGTTTCAGACGGTCTGATATGGTCCGATCCAGTCCCGCCACGTGACCGCGCCGGGTTTTCGGTGTCGGCAATGGATCGGGCGCGGCGCGTGGGCTTCGGGTTGGCATCCGGGGGGTTAACGGCACAGCCCTCTCGGAGTTTACCCGCGGCGCGGCTGATTCTGTCAGGTCTTCGTCTGAAGCAATTTCAGACGGATCGATCACCTGGACATCCCTAGTGGCGCGACGCCACAGGAACAGCTCCTCGCTCGTCGGCCGGCGCGGGGATCGGGCCATAACGCAGCGGCCCTACCGGTTGTGAACCAGAACAATATGCAGTCGCTTTGGTCCGTGGGCGCCCTTGAACAAGGTCTGTTCGATGTCGCCGGTACGCGAAGGCCCAGTGATCAGATTGACGGTCCGCGGCATGGACCCGGTGGCGGCCCGCAAGGACGACCAGGCTTCCTCGTACGACCCCATGATCTGGGAGGCCTTGATCACCACCACATGGTTTTCCGGCAGAAAGTTCAGGGTTGTCGAATGGATATCGTCGGAATGCAGCATCAAGGTGCCGGTCTCGGCGATGCCGGCAAAGGCATCCGTGACCGAGGCAGTGTCGGCCTCGTCCGCCGACCCGGTGCGGATCTCGACTGTGGTATCACCCCAAGCCATACCAGTTATATCGGGGGCGGGACCAAGCGCCAACCTGGCGGGGAGATTATGGTTTTTCAGATAATCCGCCACGGCCTTCGGGACTGCCGACATGTCGCTGACTCGATCGACCGTGCAATCGACTGCCCTGGCCATATCCAAGAACAGATCAATCTTATCGGACGCCGTCAGATCCGCGCGGCGCGGGATCAGATTGCGGGCGTGACCGCTCAGCCGGGCATCGCACACGGCCTTGGCATCGGCGTCCAGTTCACCGCGTCCGAGAGCGCCGCGTAGCGCGCCCAATACGGATTCGCGGCTCATGACCGCCGCCTCAATTTGTACTGTGACATGAAACTGCGCGCCGCCGGCGCCGGCAGGTCCCGCGAATTCGTCCAGCCGCCCGCCAGGGGCAGACGCCCCAATCTACCCTTGCGCCGGCCGAGCAGGGCGAGCAGGGGTAGGACCACGCTCAGACCCAGATGGTAGAGCCAGCGCCGCCGCGCGGCAAAGGCCCACAGCCGGATTCCGTAGCGTTCCACCGCCGGAGAGGCGCTGGCCTCGAATCCCTTTTCGCGCCACTTGCGCATCAGTCCCGGCAGAGGGATTCGCATCGGACAGACCTCTTGGCAGCGCCCGCAGAAGGTCGAGGCATTGGGTAGAACCAGGCCTTCTTCAAGGCCGATCAGATTGGGCGTCAGCACAGAGCCGATCGGCCCCATATAGACCGCGCCATAGGCATGGCCGCCGACATTGCCGTAGACCGGGCAATGGTTCATGCAGGCCCCGCACTTGATACAGCGCAGGACATCCTGAAAGTCGGTGCCGAGCAGGCGCGAGCGGCCATTGTCGACAATCACTACGTGATAGTTTTCCGGCCCATCCACATCGCCGGGCCGTTTCGGCCCCGAAGAGAGCGTGGTATAGACCGACATCTCCTGACCAGTGGCCGAGCGCGCCAGAACCCGCATGATGGTCGAGACGTCTTCCAGAGTCGGCAGGATTTTTTCGATCGACGACACGACCAAATGGGTCTTGGGCAGGTTCTGGGTCAGATCGCCATTGCCCTCATTGGTGACAATGATCGTCGATCCGGTTTCGGCGACCAGAAAGTTTGCACCGGTAATCCCGATGTCTGCCTCCAGGAACCGCTTGCGCAGCACCTCGCGCGCCTCTGCGACCAGCGCCTCACCCCCGGTCTGGCGATCGGTCAGGCCATATTGCCGGTGATGCTCGTGGAAAAGGTCGGAGACCTGTTCCTTTGTCTTGTGCAAAGCCGGGCCGATAATGTGCGAGGGTGGTTCCTGGGCCAGTTGAATAATATATTCGCCAAGGTCGGTCTCGATCGGGGTGATCCCGTTTTCTTCCAGGAATGGATTGAGGTGAATTTCTTCCGTCACCATCGACTTGCCCTTGGTCACAGTCGTGGCGCCGTGGTCCTGACAGATTTTCAGAATGGCCTGACGGGCATCCTTGGGCGTCGAACACCAATGGACGTGGCCGCCATGGGCCACCACTTGTTCCTCGAATTTTTCGAGGTAATAGTCGATATGGGCCAATGTGTGATTTTTGATCTCGATGCCTTCATCGCGCAGATCGTCGAACTCGGGCAGGGCATCGCGGGCCCGGGCACGGCCATCGGCGAAATGGGCCTCGGCCTTGGTCATTGCCTTTTGCAGATGGGGATCGGCAAGCGCCTCGCGCGCCTTTCGCTTGAAGTTAAGCGGGCTTTGCACGGTCATGGGTCAGCCCTCCTCCCGCTCGGCAATGCCGGGGCCGCCGGCCATACCGGCCAGGATCTCGGCAATGTGAAATACCTTCGTTGGCTGACCCTCACGCTTCAACCTGCCGGCCATGTTCATCAGACAGCCAATGTCGCCCGCCGCCAGGGTATCGGCACCGGAGGCGGCAATATTGGCGACCTTCTTCGACACCATGGCGACCGAAACATCGGAATATTTGACACAGAACGTGCCGCCGAAGCCGCAGCACACCTCGGCATCGTCCAGTTCCGCCAGTTCGGCTCCCTCGACGCTGGCCAGCAGTTGGCGCGGCTGGGCCTTGATTTTCAACTCGCGCAGACCGGAACAGGAATCGTGATAGGTGACCGTGCCGTCATAGCTGGCAGCGACCCCGTCAAGCTTCAGGACGTCGGCCAGGAAGGATACCAGTTCGAAGCTTTTCATGGCCAGTTTGCGGGCTCGGTCGGCATAGGCCGGGTCGTCGGCCAGCAGATCGACATAGTGGTGCGAGATCATGCCGCCGCAGGATCCCGAAGGTATGACCACATAGTCATACCCTTCAAAGACATCTACAACCTGGCAGGCAATGGCGGCGGCATCGGTCCGGTCACCCGAATTATAGGCCGGCTGGCCGCAACAGGTCTGGGCGTCAGGCACTTCCACCGTGCAGCCAGCGGTTTCCAGCAGCTTAAGCGCGGCAAAACCGACATTCGGCCTAAACATGTCGACCAGACAAGTCACGAATAGCGCTATTCGGGAATTTTCGGATAGGGACACGGGCGTCTTCCTGTTTTCGAGTCTGCCTTCTAGCACCGCGACCAAAGCGCGCCAAGCGACCGCACTCAAGTATTACGTGGCGGGTCCGGCGGCGCGCGGCAACAAGAGGAACAGCGCCACATCAGCGGCGTTCATGTGGCCGGCGCGAAACTCCGCTTCGGGTCCGAACCCAAAGAACACATCGCCGCGCAGCGGCTCCTTGACGGCGCCACCGGTGTTCTAGGCGGATCATTCAGAGGATTCCAGTTTTGCACACCGGCTTGGCCCGGCACCTTTGTGCCAACCCAGAAAGGCAGACTCAGGACGTGGTATGACCGATCAAACGCTAGGGAATGATTCGGGGTCAGGGCCAGGCCGGCGACCCCCGGCGGTCCGAGATCTGGATCATCAACCGGCAGTTCTTGAAAAAATACATAGAACGGATTGTTGTTCATCATCGCCGTTGCCTGGCCCGGATTGGCCAGCAGCCAGGCGCGGATTGATTGCAGCGATGTCTCTTCCAGGGGAATGTTGCCGCACGATACTGCCGTTCTCCAGCTCGATGCGGCCAGATCCTTGAATTTGAAGGAAAAATGCCGCCACCGGATCGTCAACATACAGCAGTTCAGTTGCCGCTAGCAGCGCGCCGGCAACAATCGCGACCCGGTCCGGGTAGGGCTTCAAGCGCCCATCCTCGACCCAACCGCGAACAACCTTGCCCGATAGCGAATCGATGAAATCACCCAGGCGCACTTCCACCAGATCGCCGGATTTTGTGTGCAGCGGTGTCTGATAAACGCCCTGGCAGGTTCGATTGCCTTTCAGCAATGGTTCGTAATAACCGGTCAGATGTGCATTGGTGGAACCGTCCAAAGTCAGTCGGTAGGGCTGAAAGTAGTCCTCGAAAAACGCGGTCGGTTCAGGTTTTGAGTTGCTGGCCATGCAAATTGCCTGCCAGTCGGCCGCCATGCCGTGGGAGATGCTATTGCCGTTCTTGCGAGCCAGCCGGCTGCATGTACGGCAAAACGCGTTTAGGGCCAGTTTCATGTTCGCTGGTCGGGCCTTGGACCAGCCCGGCAGTTCCGCAAAGGAAACCGGCGTCTGATCCAAATCAGGGGTGACGGACAAGACGGGCAATACCGGCTGGGATCGAGAAAAGGGAGCAGCAGTACCGTTAGCCCCAGACCGGCATAGACAAGCTGGGCCGACCTTGCATGATCAGCCTTCACCGGTTGCGACAAGCTTCCAGTTGGGGTCCGAGGATCTGGTGTCGCGGGCAAAGGTCCACACATCGGTCACCCGCCGGGTGGCGGTTTCATGGCCGTCGATCACTTCACCGTTCTTGTTCTTGACCCAAGCAACCATGTCGGTGACGAAACGCACCGTCACTTCCGCCATATTGCCCTTCATATCGGCTTCGGCGGCGCGTGCTTCGTGGATGCCGACGATCGACGACTGAGCGGTTTCACCGGCATTGGCCCGGTTATTGACCTCCTGTTCGAAATCGCCATAGACATCGTCTGCCAAGAGCGACGCCAGCGCCTTGGTATCGCCGGCGGCAAAGGCCGCGACAATCATCTCGTAGGCATCACGGGCACCGTCGAGAAACTCTGCGATATTGAACGACCGGTCCGCGGTCTGGATCCGGCCAATCCCTTCGGCTGTGTCCGACCCTTCAACAATATAGTCCACCATATCAAGGCTGGGCTGGTGATCGGGCCGCTCGTGCCCCGCACTCGACAGATCAATCACATTGTCTTCACCGTCTTCGCCGAAATCGTCCTGGTCGCGGTTGGCGCGTCCAAATCCGAACGGATCGCGCGCGCCCCGCTCTTCATCGTCGGGACGCTGGCCAAGTACGCTAAGCAGGCGAAACAGAATGAAGCCCGCGACGACAATTAAGAGTAGGATGTCCAATATTTCATTTCCTGGTGTTATAGGATTCGGAATTTGGCGGCAGCGGTTGTCTCATTCGTTCCTATATATACTCTCATTGCGGCAAACACACCGCTTTGTCACGGTTTTTTCGCCGCAGCCCATTTCCCGACCGAGAGGAAATCCAGTTCAAATGCCATTGTTATTGCTGTTCATCATCGTTCCGATCGCTGAAATCGCCGTTATCATTCAGGCCAGCTCTCTGATCGGGCTATGGTCCACACTGGGGTTGATCATGCTGACGGCGGTTTTGGGTATCGTCTTGCTGAAAAGTCAAGGTCTCGCGACTCTGACCAAGGCCCAGGCTCAGCTGCGCGCGGGCGAGGCGCCGATCGTTCCGATGCTGGACGGTCTGATGCTGGCCATCGCTGGCACCTTATTACTGACTCCCGGCTTTATTACCGATGCCGTCGGTTTTGCGCTGCTGATACCGCCGATCCGGGCTGCCCTGAGACGCTGGCTGAAAACCAGGGTCATTATCAGGCCGGAATCAGAACAAACCCGCCGGCCGTCCGGCACCGGGCCCCATGGCGACACAATCGAGGCGGAGTACGATGTTGTGAAAGAACCAGATCTCGACAGTCCCTGGCGTGACGACAATCGATAAGGCTCAGTTCACGAATTGTATGCATGGACGTGCGATGGCGGTTGCGAGGCAAGCCCGGTGTCCATCGGTCACCAAAACGATATCCTCGGCCACAACCGGCGCGATCACCTCTCGCAAGGTATCTGCGTTGACCGCGGGCAGAACCGCACGGACTGTCGCGCCGCCGCGATCAGCGACAACCAGTACCGGAACCTGTTCATCTGACAGGCCCCGCTTGCTGGCCTTGCCTCCCCTGCGTCGCGCCTTGCGCTCAAGGTTTCGTGCACCTTTCCGGCTTTCCGGCACACAGGTTTCATCGGCTTCCACAATGCCTGTGAGCTTGCGTGCCTTCAGGTCTTTTGCGGCAGGAAATCGGTGCCGCCAACGCAAGGCGGTGTTGACGGCAAGTCCGCAACGTTCTGCTGAAGCGCGAACCGTCAGCCCATCGGCAAGACAGGCTCCGAAGGAAAGCCACTTGTCCTTGCGGTGCAGACCCGACAAGGGGGTGCCGGTCGCGGCATTGAATGTCTTCCTGCATTCTTTGCACTGGTACCGTCGCAGACCCCTTGCCTTGCCACGCGATATGGCGCCTGGCGTGCCACAATGCGGGCACTGGCGATCTTCCACCCACGGCCGCTTCAATGGCAGCCAGCGACGCTGACGTCTCCGTGTCCCCCGGGAACACGGCTTCGGTTTGCTGCCGCTGCGCCGGGCTGAGGTGGTCTATCCCCGATAACCATTCCTGAAACTGCTTGTGATCCATGTCAATCCATCCCTCTGATTTCACAAAAAACATGACATGGACGCACACGGCTTGTAAACTGAGCCATCGATAATACCGACTGCGGCCTTGCCCGATACGGGCTGCCATGGTAGCGACCACTCAATTCTCGAACATTCACACTCGATCCATCACACAGGAATTTGCTCCCTCATGGCCGACAATGATGAAATGCCCGATGCCGATCAATCCAAAGCTCCCACCGCCGCTGCCGCGGCGTCCGGCCCGGCTGCGGCCCCGCGGATCCGCATCGCGAACCAGTATGTAAAGGATTTATCCTTCGAGAACCCGGGCGCCCGCACAATCGCACAGCCAAGCCGGGGCCGGCCCCAGCCCCAGATTGAAGTCCAGATCAATGTCGAGACCTCCCGCCTGAATCCGGAGGATATGTTCGAGGTTTCCCTGAAGCTCGTCGCCGGTGCGAAGCGCGGCGAGGAGTCGGTCTTTCTGTGCGATCTGGAATATGCCGGCCTGTTTCAGCTGACCAACATTCCAAGCGAAAACCTGCAAGCGGCACTGTTGATTCAGTGCCCGCATATGCTGTTCCCATTTGCCCGGCGCATTATTGCCGATGCCACAAGGGATGGTGGCTATTCACCTCTGATGCTGGAACCGATCGATTTCGTGGCCCTTTATCGAGCGCGCATGGCGGCGAAAACCCAGAAGAAAGCCGAAATGAAAGGTAGCGCGGCCACCGCCGAAAAATGATCAGGATCGCCAGAGCGTTTCATCGCCGAGGGTCTCGACAAACGCACCATGTGCTTCTACCTCCTGATCGGTAATTAGCGGCGCCAGTGGCTGCGACCGCGCCTTCCGGCGTTTGGCGACCAACCGGCCAGCGGGAGAAAAGGCTGAACCCGTGGTCTGGCTCAGCGCCAGCGCAGATTGGCGCTTGCCGATCAGATCCAGATAAACCTCGGCCAGTAATTCGGCATCCAGCAGCGCTCCGTGCTTGTCGCGGGCGGAATTGTCAATATTGAACCTTTTGCACAAGACATCCAGCGATGCCGGCGATCCGGGAAACCGGCGCCGGGCGATGGTCAGCGTATCGATCGCCTGCTCGTTTGGCAGCTGGGCGAATCCGGCCATGCGCAGTTCCCAGTTCAGGAACTTCATATCGAAAGAGGCATTATGAATGACCATCGGCGACTCGGCGATGAATTCCACGATCTCCTTGCCGTGATCGATAAAGGGTTTGAACTGGGAGAGGTAATCTTCCGACAAGCCGTGCACCTCGAACGCGCCTTGGGGCATGTCGCGTTCCGGATTGATATAGATGTGCAAAACCTCACCCGTCGGCATGTGGTTGATCAGTTCGACACAGCCGATCTCGATGATGCGGTGGCCTTCGGCCGGCTCAAAACCAGTGGTCTCTGTGTCCAGGACAATCTCGCGCATCTCTAACTTTCCCTTCGTTCACGCCATGCACGACACGGCCAATCGTTCAGGGCCGCAGCGATCCGGCCGACCTGTGCCCGCGCATTATCCATTCCCGCACCCGTATCCACCAGAAAATCGGCGTGGGCGCGCTTTTCAGCATCCGGCATCTGGCGGGACAGGATCATGGCCAGTTTTTCTTCCGCCATGTCGGGACGTTCAAGCGCCCGCGACCGCTGGATGTCGGCCGAACAGGTCACTACCGCGATCGCATCAACCCTTGTATGGCTCCGGGTTTCGAACAGGAGCGGTATGTCCAGAAGAGCTCGGTCAAACCCGTCGATTTCCGCACGGATCAATGCATCTTGCTGATGGGCGCTAGCCAGGGGATGCACGATCACTTCGAGTTCTTTCAGGCGTTCGGGGCTTTCCTTCAAAAGAGCCGACAAACGCGCCCGGTCGACGCTACCATCGGAAATTGCCTCGGGAAACGCTCCGGTCAAAGGCGCCACCGCCGCGCCGCCAGGGGCATAGAGCGCATGCACCGCCGCATCGGCATCGTAATGGAACATGTCGGCTTGCACGAACATCGCAGCGGTAGTGGATTTCCCCACAGCGATCGAGCCGGTCATTCCGAATAACAGCATCAGGCACGACCAATCATGGAACGAGCACCCCGCGCGTGCGCAAATACTCGGTCAAGGGCAGCATGGGCAGACCCAGGATGACCGAATGGTCGCCGGCGATTGCTGAAAACAGTTGCAGACCCGGGCCTTCCAGCCGGTAGCCTCCAACCGATGACAAGATGTCCTCCCCGGCTTGCTCCAGATAGGTTTCCAGAAAGGCATCGCTGAAATTGCGCATGATCAGGGTCGCCCTGGCGATCTGGCGCCAGACGGCAGCACCCTCTTCGGCTATAACGGCTGCGGTCACCAGCATATGCGGTTTGCCGCGCAGGGTTTTCAGTTGTTCGGCCGCGGCGGCCATATCCGCCGGCTTGTCATGCATTGTATCCTCACACACCAGAATCTGGTCCGCGCCCAGCACCAGCGCCCGAGGTTGACGCCTGCTGATCGCCACCGCCTTCATTTCCGCAAGCATCTCGGCAACATGGGCGGGTTCAGCATTTTCCGCAGCCAGCGAGGCCTTGACCATTTCCTCGTCAACGCCCGGCGGCTGGGTGGTGAAGGGCACAACGGCATTGTTCAGCAGCGTGGCGCGCGATATACTGGTCGAGGCCATGATCAGATCAGGCGGCGTGCTCATTTGTGCTCTTCCCATTTGCGCCGGTGGAGGTTGAGGATCGCCGCCGCAGTCTCCTCGATCGACCGTCGTGTAACATCGATGACCGGACAACCGATTTCCTGAAACAAGCGGCGGGCGCTCGACAGTTCATCGCGGACAATCTCGGGATTGATATAATCGGCCTCGACATCCTGATGAAGGCTTAACAAGCGGTTGCGGCGAACCTGGACCAGTCGTTCGGGTGCAGCGACCAGTCCGACGATCAAGGGAAAGTCCAGCGCCTTGATCTCGTCCGGCAATACAAAACCGAACGCCAGAGGAATGTTTGCCGCCTTCATGCCACGGTTGCCAAGGTAGATGCAGGTCGGCGTCTTGGAGGTTCGGCTGACGCCGAGCAACAGAATATCTGCGCCTTCCAGATCGTGCATGTTCTGGCCGTCATCATGGGCCATGGTGTAGGCCATCGCATCCATGCGATTGAAATATTCCGCGTCCAACTGATGCTGCGCGCCGGGCCGGTGCGTGGTCTCTCGGCCGAGGAAAGTGGAATAGACCACCAACACCTGATCCATCACCGGGATGCACGGCACATTCAGTCCTCGGCAATAACACTCGAGCTCGGAGCGCAGCTCGTCATTGACCAGGCTGAATAGTACGATCCCCTGGTTTTCGCTGATTGAATCCAGCACTCGCGCCAGCTGTTTCTCCGACCGAACCAAAGCGTACAGGTGCTCCACGGGTTCGATATCATCGAACTGCGCACCGGCCGCCTTGGCTATGGAATTGATAGTCTCGCCCGTTGAATCAGAAACGAGGTGAACATGGAAAGTGATCGCCGTTGTCATCTTGATTCTAGCTTTACGGGAAACTTGCGCCAATGTGAATCCTGTGAGTCATGTGTTCCGACAGAGCACATTCGAATTCAGTGGATAAAGCGTACCGGCAATCCCTTTCTCATGCCCATGCTCGTTCACAGCTGAACAGGCAACCAGCAGGAAATGTGTGTTGCGAGGATGAACCAAACCATCCCCGAATCTCCTGTTGCCAATTTGATCATCGTCGTTTTGCGCACAGGTTTAAGGTTTTGGATTCAAACAGCTTCGATTTTCGCTTGAAAGCATCCACATCTGGCTGACATCAATAAGAACTGTGGATACTTCATCTGAAAGTCGGAGATGAAATTTGATCCCCACTGACAAGGCACCTAATAATGACTCCATTCTTAAGAATTTTTAGAATCTTGTTTTTGGGAGTTAGCCGGACCATGTTTCTGTCCCATGAAGATTGTTCCAGCCGAAAACAAATTATTGATCCGAGCCTTGAGGGGTGAAACGATCTGGCCGCCACCGATCTGGCTGATGCGACAGGCAGGTCGGTATCTGCCGGAGTACCGGGAAACGCGAACCGTTGCTGGTTCATTTCTGGACCTGTGCTATGCGCCCGAGCTTGCCACCGAAGTCACCCTGCAGCCCATTCGCCGGTATGGGTTTGATGCGGCGATTCTGTTTGCCGACATTCTGTTGATCCCCGATGCCCTAGGGCAAGATGTTCGTTTCGTCACCGGGGAAGGGCCGAGGCTGACGCCGGTGCGGGATGAAAATGGTTTTGAAAAACTGACCATGAAAGCCTTGCAGACCCATCTTGCGCCGATCTTTGAAACGATCCGGCGTTTGTGCCAGGAGCTTCCGGCTGAAACAGCTTTGATCGGGTTTGCCGGCGCGCCCTGGACGGTGCTGACCTATATGGTGGCCGGCCGGGGTGGACAGCAGGAAGAAGTGGTCGCGTTCTGCCGGGACCAGCCTGATCTGGCCGATCGTATGATCGAACTTCTGGTCGATGCCACCGCGCGCTATCTGACGGCACAAGTGGAGGCCGGAGCCGAGGCCCTGCAATTGTTTGACAGCTGGGCCGGCTCGGTGCCAGATGATCTGTTCAGCCGGCTGGTGGTGCGCCCGAATGCTAGTGTCGTAACTTGGGTTCGTGACGCCGTGGGTCCGGAAATACCGATTATCGGCTTTCCGCGCGGCGCTGAGTCACGTCTGAACGAATTTATTTCCGGCACCGGTGTCGACGCGGTATCGGTTGGACAGAGTGTTGATATGGCGGAGATTTGCGACGCCTTGGGAGATGGTATAACCTTGCAGGGAAATCTGGATCCGGTGCTGTTGATTAGGGGCGGACAAAAGATGATCCATGCCGCAGATGGGCTGCTGGATCGGATGCACGGACATCCTTTCGTCTTCAATCTGGGACACGGAATTACACCCGATGTACCGCCAGAAAATGTTACCGCGCTGGTTGACCGGGTTCGGCAGGGCTAGGTCCGCAGCTGATGAGGGACAGAACCGCCATTGTTTTTTTCAATCTGGGCGGTCCGGACTCGCCCGAGGCCGTAAAACCGTTTTTGTTTAATCTGTTTAATGACAAGGCGATTATCGGCGCGCCTGGTCCTGTCAGGTTTGCCCTGGCAAAATATATCTCCGCTAGGCGGGTGCCGATTGCCCGCGAGATTTACGAGCATTTAGGCGGAAAATCGCCACTTCTGGAGCTGACCCGGGAACAGGAACGGGCACTGGAAGCGGCCCTGTCCGATTTCGGCGATGTGAAGGTTTTCACGGCCATGCGATACTGGCATCCGCTGGCGCCGGAAACCGTGGCCGATGTCAAGGCGTGGTGTCCGGACCGGATTGTGCTGTTGCCGCTCTATCCCCAATTTTCCACCGCGACGACGGGATCTTCCCTACTTGATTGGCAGGACGAGGCGGCCAGGGCCGGGCTGATCGCTCCGGTTCATTCCGTGTGTTGTTATCCTTGGGCCGAAGGTTTTATTGCCGCCCACAGCCGGCTGATCATGGAAACGCTGGACGGTATGGCCGGCCCGGCGCGGGTCTTGTTTTCGGCCCATGGTCTGCCGAAGAAGATCGTTTCCGGGGGCGATCCCTATCAATGGCAGGTCGAACAAACCGCAAAGGCCGTGGCTAGAACCGCTAGGCTGGAGGCAGATGGCTGGACAGTCTGCTATCAGAGCAGGGTTGGCCCGCTAGAATGGATCGGCCCCTCTACAGAAGACGAGATTGCCCGTGCGGGGGCCGAGGGCATAGCGCTGGTGGTTGTCCCGGTCGCCTTTGTCTCGGAACACTCCGAAACGCTGGTGGAACTGGACATCGAGTATCGAGAGCTTGCGGAAGAAGAGGGCGTGCCGGCTTATTATCGCGTGCCGGCGCTGGGCACCAAGCCGGAATATATCGCCGCGATGGCGGATATGGCACGCGCCGCGGTCGGCCGGCCGGGCCTTGGCAGCGATACCGGCGCGCGGCTGTGTCCTGCTTCCTGGGGCAAATGTCCGATGAAGAGGGCTGCCTGATGCTCGCGGACTATTATCCGTGGATCAAGGCCGCCCATGTCATTGCGGCGATCTCGTGGATGGTGGGCTTTTTGTATCTTCCGCGCCTGTTCGTCTATCATGTGGAGGCCATACCAGGATCGCTGCAAGCCCAGACGTTCAAGGTGATGGAACGGCGGCTGGTGAAGCAGATCATGAATCCGGCAATGATCGCGACCTGGGCTTTCGGATTGCTGATGGTGTTCAGCGACGCGGTCGATCTCGCGGGTTGGTTCTGGGTAAAGCTGGCGCTAGTGATTGTCCTGTCCGGATTTCATGGTGCTTGCGAGAAATGGCGCAAGGACTTTCTGGTCGACGGCAATACACGGCCGCGGCGATTCTACCGCATTGTCAACGAAGTGCCGGCGGTGATCATGGTGGGCATTGTAATCATGGTGATCACAAAACCGTTTTGATTGGCCGCCGACGGTTCTAGCTGGTATGACCGGATGGAACTCGGCAATCCTCGCCCGGAGACCGGACATGGGCTCTACCGATACCAATGTTTCAAGACGGCGGACCCTAGATCTGATTGGCGCGGGGATGGCGATTGGTCTGCATCCGCCTCGGGCCGGCGCCACGAAACTCACAAAGGTTAATACCTCTTGCATGCCGCCAGGGTAAAGATGTTGGAGGTTTTCTTCGATCAGGATGGCAGGCTGATCGATTCATCACTGATGTATGGTTCTTCCGAGGAAATCACCGGCCACTGTCTGGGCTGCGTGTCTCAGACCAGGGATTGGTTGCCGCCACAAAGGTGTGGACCCGGGCTCGTGCAGCGCTGCTGGCTCGGGGTGACTACCGGGCCGTGCTAATTGATCTCCGCGCGCATCTTCTGACGCAGGAGGTCGATCGGCACCAGCGAGCCTTCGACGTCGAAATGCCAGTAGGCCCAGCCATTGCAGCTTGGCAGTTCTTGCAGTTCGGCGGCGACCTTGTGGATCGAACCCATGGCATCGCCGCTGATCAGGGTCCCGTCGGCACGGATCTTGGCGGCAAATTTGCGCTTGGGTCCATAGAGTGGTGTGCCTGGTTCCAGCCAGCCGCGCTCGACCAGCCAACCGAAGGGGATGCGCGGCTGTTCGCGTTTGCGTTCGGTAATCCTGCGGACTTCGGGATTCAGTGGGACCACCTTGGCCAGACGTTCCTCCGCCAGTGTCACGTAATTTTCGTCTCGTTCGATCCCGATGTACCGGCGGCCGAGCCGTTTGGCCACAACGCCGGTTGTGCCGGTCCCGAAGAAAGGGTCCAGAATGACGTCGTTCTCTTTGGTGCTGGATAACAGAACCCGGTGCAGCAGGGCTTCGGGTTTCTGGGTCGGATGGGTCTTGGCGCCCTCGACGTCTTTCAGTCGTTCCGGTCCGATGCAGACCGGCAGGGTCCAGTCGGACCGCATCTGCACATCGTCGTTGAGGGCCTTCATGGCCTCGTAGTTGAAGGTGTATTTGGCGTCCTTGGATTTGGAGGCCCACAGCATGGTCTCATGAGCATTCTGAAAACGGGTGCCGCGAAAGTTCGGCATCGGATTGGTTTTGCGCCAGACCACATCGTTCAGCACCCAGAAATCCTGATCCTGCAGCACGGCGCCGACACGGTAGATATTGTGATAGCTGCCGATCACCCACAGGGTGCCATCATCCTTCAGCACCCGGCGACAAGCCGCGAGCCAGTCATGAGTGAACAGATCGTAGTCATCGAAACTGGCGAATTTGTTCCAGTCATCATCGACCCCGTCGACACGGCTGTTATCAGCTTGTTGCAGATCACCGCCGAACTGAAGATTGTAGGGCGGGTCGGCAAAGATCATATCGACGCAGCGCGGCGACATAGCTTGCATGATCTCGACGCTGTCCCCGTAATATACGCGGTTGAACGCACTGTCGTCCAGTACCTCGCGCACTTCCAGTTCACCCCAAACTTTCATATCTTGGCCCCCCTCTGGCCACAAGGTCGCCTTAATTGAGGGAATTCTGGAGTGTCAGTCAATAGACGTCTTATATCAGTGTTTTAATCGGCGCTTTTCACTCAATATCTTGTGTACGGGGTCGAAGGAGCGCCTATGGAGAGGGGTCACGCCCAGTTCGGAAAGGGCCTTTTTGTGATTCGCCGCAGGGTATCCCTGATTCGTTTCCAAGCCATATCCGCGCCATTTATAAGACAGGGACCTCATGATCCGGTCGCGTGCAACCTTGGCAACGACCGACGCCGCAGAAATTGCCGGCACGGTCAGATCGCCCTTCACAATGGCTTGCGCGGTGCAAGGCAATGGTGGTGCCCGATTGCCGTCGATCAGCGCCCGGGCCGGCAATATCGGCAGACCGTTGACTGCCCTTGACATGGCCAGCATGGTTGCTTCCAGAATGTTGACCCGGTCGATTTCTTCCACCGTGGCGCCGCCGACACCGACCCAGCAATGGCCCATGATTTCCAGATACAGGCGGTCGCGCATACGGCTCGACAGCTTCTTGGAATCTGTAAGTTCGTCCGGCTTGAACCCATCCGGCAGGATGACTGCGGCGGCGATCACCGGACCGGCCAGGGGACCGCGACCGGCCTCGTCCACGCCGGCGATCAGGACGCCAGGCTGTGTCGCGACAGCTTTGCTCAATGCGCTCATCCCTAAAAAAGCTCCATCTGATCACCAGCCCTCGACGGCGGCGCAAACGCCGCCAGATCGAATTCCCACGATCACCTTACCAGCGAGTGCCAGCGAGTCGCTACCGCGAAGCGGTTGGTAATCAGGGCAATCGACTGAATAAATTGCTGACATTTTTGTATTTTTCTGAATCAAAGGTGTGAAACGCACCTTTTTCGGAGTTTTCACGTGCCAGATGCCCCTCAATCTATCGCGACGCCTGACTTTTTGACCCATTTCGAGGAGATCGAAGATCCCGTCAGGCGACCAAGGTTATCCATCCGCTGGATGAAGTTCTCTTGCCGGTTCCATGTGCGGTGATATCTGGCGCGCAAGGGTGGACGTCCATCACCCTTTACGGGAAAAGGAAGCTCCCTCTTCCGCGTCGGTTTCTGCCGTTCGAGGCTGGCACGCCAGGTCATGATCAGTTGGGTATCCTGTTCTCAAGGCTTGATACGGAGCAGTCTCAACAGTGTTTCATCGCCTGGATCGCAAGCTTGCATGACATGCCTGAAGGTGTTGTCGGCGTTGATGGCAAGACCCTTCGCCGATCCTTCGACATCCCCTCCAACAAGGCCGCGATTCACATGATTTCAGCCTGGGCCTGTGACCGGAAACCGGTGCCGGGTCAGCGCAAGGTCGATGACAGGTCGAATGAGATCACGGCCCTTCCCGAATTTCTGGCATTCCCGAATTGCTGGCCCTTCCGGCGATCAGGGGCGCCATCGTGACCATTGATGCCATGGGATGTCAGTGCAGGATTTGCCAGCAGATCATCGATCAGGGAACAGACTGCGTGATTGGCCTGAAGGGTAATCAGGGAAGCTTGCGTTAAGGATGTCGAACTGTTTTTTGACGAGTACCGTGAGCGCGGGATCAAGGGTGATTTCATCAGAAAATAGTGAGACCGTCGACGGAAATCACGGGCGTATTGAGACGCGGCGCTCCACGGTCTGCCCGGATACCGAATGGATCAGGGACCGTCACCGGTGGCCCGGCTTGAAAACCGTGATCATGACCGAATACACACATGAAACAGGAGGCAAGGCCGAAACGGTCACGCGATTTCATATCGTGTCGCTTGAGGCTGAACCCGGGACCCTGGCACAATATATCCGCGATCATTGGCAGGTGGAAAACAGCTTGCACCGGGTTCTGAATGTGACCTTCCGACAAGACGAATGTCGCATCGGAACCGGCAATGCCGCTGCCAATTTTGCCACAATCAAACATGCGGCGATGAACTTGCCGCGCCGAGCACCCGGCAAAATGAGCCTGCCGCAGAAACGGCATTCAGCCGCATGGGACGACGACATGGAGAAAATCATCCCGAATTAGGGTCTGTTGACAATCACCGGGCAGCGTTGAGCATTGCGCAGAGGTGCCAGTTGGCTGCGTAGCTGGTATCTGTTTTGTCGTATCGCGTTTCTATCCCCCTGAATTCCTTGATCTTTGCAAAGTAGTTTTCAATCAGGTGACGCCACTTGTACATGTGAGTATCGTAGTCTCGTTGCACTTTCCGGTTCGATTTGGGTGGAATAACCGCAGTTGCGCCGCGCTCATCAAGGTCTTGCAGGAGCCAATCGGCGTCGAAGGCCTTGTCGGCCAGCAACGCTGCGAAGGAGACATCGTGGATCAGGGGCAACCCCCTTCATGTCGTGCGCCTGCCCCGGCAGAAGCAGAAAGCGGAACAAGTTGCCGAGCGCATCGACCAGGGCAACGATTTTGGTCGTCAGCCCGCCGCGAGAGCGTCCGATGGCTTGATGCCGTGTCCCCCCTTTTGCGCCCGAAGCCTTCTGATGGGCCTGGACAATCGTTCCGTCGATGAGAGCATATTCAAGGTCTGGCTCGTCGCTTATGGCGTTGAAAAGTCTCTCGAACACACCGGCCTTTGCCCATCGACGAAATCGTTTGAAAACCGAATTCCAGTTGCCGAAATCCTGGGGCAGGTCACGCCAGGGAGACCCTGTTCGCACACGCCAAAGTACGGCCTCCATGAACCGACGGTTATCCCGACCGGTTGCTCCCGGGTCCCCGGCTTTACCGGGTAACAGGGGCGCAATCTTCGCCCAGAGTTCATCTGAAATCACCAAACGATCTTCGTTCATCCAAACCTCCATTTTCGAAGCTTGAATAACAGTTCAGGCCAAATCGCAACCCCGAATGTCAACAGGCCCTAATGTTCAGTCGATTGCCCTGGCCCCTTGCCCTTGCTCATGCGCCAGGCAAGGCGTATGAAGATAGACTGGCAGAACGATTCCGGCACCAAGGGCAGCATACCCCAACAACCATTTCAACCAGTCGGCCATAATTATTCCAGATATCTTTCATCCAGCGCAGGAAATTGCCCCAGACCTGCAACGGATCATTGATCCCTAAAATGGCCATCACAATCCCAACAACAACGCACAAAGCGAAAAGCTTGAACGCGGTGCCGATCATTTTACGCGGCGATGTGAACATATCGAACTCCTTGTGGATGACACGCTACAATATCGCCGGAACTGTTGGAATCGAGGCTCTTCAGTTCTTATATCGATTATCATGACCTTCCCACCATCCTTTCTCGATGAATTGCGCACGCGCGTCTCGATCCGCGACGTTGTCGGGCGCAAGGTCACCTGGGACCGCAAGAAATCAAACCCACGGCGCCGCGACTGGTGGGCATGCTGTCCGTTTCACCACGAAAAATCGCCCAGTTTCCATGTCAAGGAAGACGAGGGCTGGTATCACTGTTTCGGCTGCGGCGTTTCCGGTAACGTGATTGCATTTCAGATGAAAACCCAGAACATGGATTTTCTCGAGGCGGTGGAGGCGCTGGCCGGCGAAGCCGGACTTGAGGTTCCGCGCAGTTCCTCGCGCGAAAAGCTGCGGGCCTCGCTGCACGATGTGATGGATCTGGCCTCGAACTGGTTTCAGGATCAGTTTCAGACAACCGGCAGCGCTGCCGCGCGTGATTATGTGATCGGCCGGCGCGGCCTGACGGGCGAGACCATTGCCAAATTTGGCCTTGGGTACGCACCCGGCGACGGCGCGGCGCTGGTCCGATTTCTTGCTTCCCGTGAAATTACGCTGGAACAGATGGAGGAAGCCGGCTTGATTATCCGGCCCGAGGACGGCCGGCCGGCCTTCAGCCGGTTCCGGGACCGGATCATGTTTCCGATCGAGGATCCGCGCGGCAGGGTTATTGCTTTCGGCGGAAGGGCAATGGCCAGCGATGCCAAGGCGAAGTATCTCAATTCGCCCGAGACGCTGCTGTTTTCCAAATCGCACGTCCTTTATAATTTCCAGCGCGCCCGCGCGGCATCGCAAGACGCCGGCACCATCGTCGTGTGCGAGGGGTATATGGACGTAATCGCGCTGGATGCGGCGGGCATGACCAATGCGGTTTCACCGCTCGGCACGGCCCTGACCGAGGATCAGATGAACCTGCTGTGGCGCTGTGCCGGCGAACCGGTGCTGTGCTTCGATGGTGATGCGGCAGGACAGAGGGCTGCGCACAGGTCGGTCGACCTGGCACTGGCGATCTTACAGCCCGGGCGCAGTTTCCGGTTTGCCATGTTGCCAGGCGGCCAGGATCCGGACGATTTGCTGCGGGCCGAAGGCATGTCGGCGATGCGGGCTGTGTTATCGGCCGCGCGTCCGATGTCTTCGGTTTTGTGGGAACGCGAACGCGATGCCGAACCGCTGGATACGCCTGAGGCGCGGGCCGGTCTTGGTCAACGGCTGCGTCAGACGATTGCACAGATTGGCAATGACAGCGTGCGTCACCACTACGAACAGGCCATGCGGGATCATCTGGGCACTCTGTTCCGGCCCGAACGGGGAGAAAGGCGGCCCGCGGCCGGCAAGAAATATAATAATGTCAATCCCGGCGCCTCGGCGGGGCTGAAACGATCGCTCCTGGCACGCCCCGGCGCCCGGCCAGGCCTGGCCCGGGAAAAGATTATCGTCGCCACGGTGTTGCGCCATCCGCCGATCCTGGATGCCATCGAGGAGGATTTTGCCGCCATGGAGTTTTCCGATCCCGCGCTGGACCGGTTGCGCGGTGGCATCTTGCAGATGATTTCGGAAGGTTCCCCCCTTGACGAAACCGCGCTGCTGCGCCATTTGACCTCTCTTGACATGAATATGGACGTGGACCGCCTTCTGGCCAGTGGCGCCGTACTCGGCGCCGGCTGTGTACGGGCGGGGGCCAGTCTTGAAGAGGCGGAATTCGGGTTCAGGCGGGCATCGGCGCTGCATCAGCAGGCAAGGATGCTCAACGCTGACTTGATGGAGGCGAAAGCGGCGCTGGCAAAAGAGGGAACCGAAGACAATATTGCACGGCTGCAGGCCATACAGATGGCAATCCGCTCGATGGAGCTGGAAGAAGCGGCGCTGGCAGATTGAGTGTCCGGAAGACCTATTGGCAGACAATTGAGCGAAGAAGACGACCGCTGTATCCTTGCCCGGCAGGGACGCGGGCGGCGAACTTCTTTTGGGATAAGGCACGGACAGGCAGGGCGAATTCGGTTTCGCCGGCCCGTTAACGGACGACGGAGTGATCTGGATGGTGGCCAGCGCACAAAAAGCCAAGGTTGCAGCTAAACCAAAGACAACTGCAGCCAGACCAAAGACAACTGCAGCCAGACCAAAGGCCGTGGCGGCAAAGCCCAAAACAGTGGCAAAATCAACGGCAACGGCGCGTGCCAAGCCGGCTGCGAAGGCATCGGCCAAACCCAAGGCGGCAACTTCCGCCAGGACAACCGCCGCAAAGCCAAAGACCGTGGCAGCCAAAACGAAGACGGCGGCCGCCAAGGCAAAGCCCGCCGCGACAGCGAAAAAGGCACCTGCGAAGCAGGCCACCGCTTCGAAAGCGGCGCCGGCTCCGCAGAAGGCTGCCGCCAAGACGCAAAAGACCCCCAAGACGGCCGGATCGTCCCAGGAACAGGATACCTCCGTGCAATCAGCAGTCCCTAATTCAACAGCAGCAGAAAGAACCGAGAAGGCGGAAGCCCAAAGCGGGGCTAGCGAACAGCAAAATGCGCCGGTGATCGATCTCAGTCAGACGGCGGTCAAACAGATGGTGAAGCGCGCCAAGGAGCGCGGCTACATTACCTATGACGAGATCAACCAGTATTTGCCGTCCGATCAGGTGTCATCTGAACAGATCGAAGACATCATGGCACTGCTAAACGAAATGGGTGTCAATGTCATCGAGGCCGAAGAGGCCGAGGATGAAAACGCGTCCGAGGTCGGCGACAGCGGCAAGGAACCCGGCAAGGCGCTCGCCACGACAGCATCGGCAACCACCACCATGGACCGGACCGACGATCCGGTTCGCATGTATCTGCGCGAAATGGGCACGGTGGAGCTGTTATCACGCGAAGGTGAGATCGCCATCGCCAAACGGATCGAGGCCGGCCGCGACACGATGATTGGCGGCTTGTGCGAGAACCCGTTGACATTTGAAGCCGTAATCGTTTGGCGCGATGAGTTGGTTGAGGGCCGCGTCCTGCTGCGCGATATCATCGATCTGGATGCCACCTTCGGCAAGAAAATCATCACCGCCAACGGTCCCAGCCAGGCGGGGCTGCGCACCGAACCCGCATCACTGGCGCCCAAGCCCGCCGCGGCACCGGCACCGGAAAAACAAGAAGCTCCCAAAGGTGAGAATGGCGAGGCCACCGAATCCGAGAGCAGTGGCGATGACGACAAGGACGATGATGACGATGATCAGAACCTGTCCCTGTCGGCGATGGAAGCGGCGCTGAAGCCGCGGGTTCTGGATTCCTTTGATGAGATCGCCAAGGTTTACGGCAAGCTGCGCAAACTGCAGGAAGAACGCATTGATGCGGCGCTGACCGAAGAGAGCAAGTTGTCCAAGCGCAAGGAAAACCGCTATCACGCGCTGCGCGAAGAAGTCGTCGGACTGGTCAAGTTACTGCATCTGAACAATGCCCGGATCGAGGCGCTGGTCGAACAACTCTATGCGATCAACAAGACGCTGATGAATGCGGAGGGCAAATTGCTGCGCATGGGCGAGGCACACAAGATCAGCCGCCGGGACTTCCTGGATTCCTATCTGAGCGCCGAGCTTGATCCAACCTGGCTGGACCGGATGCGCGCGCGCGGCGAAGCCTGGGCCAAGTTTATCGAGCGAGAAGAGGAAAAGATCTTCGATATCCGCGAGACGGTGGCGATTGTCGGCCAGCAGTCCGGTCTGATCATCAATGAGTTCCGCCGCATCGTCTCCACCGTGCAGAAGGGCGAGCGTGAAGCGCGCCAGGCCAAGAAGGAAATGGTCGAAGCGAACCTGCGCCTGGTGATCTCTATCGCCAAGAAATATACTAATCGCGGCCTGCAGTTCCTGGATCTGATTCAAGAAGGCAATATCGGTCTGATGAAGGCGGTCGATAAATTCGAGTACCGCCGCGGCTACAAGTTCTCGACCTATGCGACCTGGTGGATCCGCCAGGCGATCACCCGGTCGATTGCCGATCAGGCGCGCACCATCCGCATTCCGGTGCACATGATCGAAACGATCAACAAACTGGTGCGCACATCGCGCCAGATGCTGCACGAAATCGGCCGCGAACCGACGCCCGAAGAACTTTCGGAAAAACTGCAAATGCCACTGGAAAAGGTTCGAAAGGTGCTGAAAATCGCCAAGGAGCCGATTTCCCTGGAGACCCCGATCGGCGATGAGGAAGACAGCCATCTGGGCGATTTCATCGAAGACAAAAACGCCATCATTCCGATTGATGCGGCGATTCAGTCGAACCTGCGTGAAACCACCACGCGGGTGCTGGCCAGTCTGACGCCGCGTGAGGAACGGGTTTTGCGCATGCGCTTCGGCATCGGCATGAACACCGATCATACTCTGGAAGAGGTCGGCCAGCAGTTCTCGGTCACCCGCGAGCGCATCCGGCAGATCGAGGCCAAGGCGCTGCGCAAGCTGAAACACCCCAGCCGGTCCCGCAGGCTGCGCTCCTTCCTAGACAACTGACATGGCCGCGGCCGGCAGTCGTGCCATTTCGGGCCAGACCATCGAATTCGGTTCCTGAATGGGGCAAGATGGGCCCGGATTGCCGAGAATGCCGGCGTAATTAGCGGATGTTCCCCGCAGGATTACGACATGGTTCTTGCGTCATGATAAGCCCGTTGCACGGCGCAACGGCCGGGTTCCGGCAACATTTTGATCGGTGAAGCAGGGGAAAATGGCGAGTTCGGTACCGCGGGGCAAACACAAGGCGCATCCGCTTTTTTGGCGCCACCCATTGGGAGGCGATTGATGGTTTGTTTGAGGCATGCGGGGAAGGTTCCGGAATCTCAGAGCCTGCTTCAAAATGATCTGATGTTTTTCAAGCCCTTGCGAGACAGCGTGTCATGCGCCTGATATGGGCGACGAGACCCCAAGCCTCTGCACTTTCGATGGTTTTCTCCCAATCCTTTGCCAATCGGCGGCAACGTCCCAGCCAGGCGAAGGTGCGTTCGACGACCCATCTGCGGGGCAGGACCTCAAAACCTTCGGCGGTGTCGGAACGCTTGTATCCGTCCGGTCAGGCCGCGTTTTTGAGGTCTTGGGGCTTCCAGTTCCACGGCATAAGTTCGTCGATGGGGTTAATCTGTGATCAGCAATGCGTTCCAGCACCCATGTGAGCCAGGCCTCGGGATCGACATTGTTCATTTCAGCGGTCTCAATGAGGGCGTAGGCGATAGCGGCAGCCTCGCCGCCACCAACGGAGCCCGGGAAGAGACAATATTTTTCGACCCGGGGCGACGGGACGGATTGATCGCTCACAGATATTGTTGTCGAGTTCCAGACGTCCGTCGCCGAGATAAGCACGCGCTTCGGGCATCGGCTTCAGGGCGTAGCGGATCGCCTCGGCCAGTTTGGTCTTGCCCGAGAGCCTGGGCAGTTGGGCCTGTAGCCATGCTTCCAGGTCATCGAAGACAGGCCTGGCCTTCTCCTGCCGCAGGGCGGCCCTTTCGTAGCCGTCCGTTAGAGCCGTATTTTTCGGTTATTCCGGCATCCAATTCCACGGCATGAGTTCCTCGATGCGGTTGATCTTGTGATCTGGCAGGCGCTCCAACACCCATGTGAGCCAGGCTTCCGGATCAACGCCGTTCATCCTGGCGGTCTCGACGAGGGTGTAAGCGATAGCGGCGGCTTTACCGCCACCGACGGAGCCCATGAAGAGATAGTTCTTGCGGCCCAGTGCGATGGGGCGGATCGAGCGTTCACAGATGTTGTTGTCGAGTTCCAGCCGTCCGTCGCTGAGACAGGCACGCGCCTTTGGCATGCGGTTCAGCGCATGGCGAATGGCCCCTGCCAGTTTGGTCTTGCCCGGGAGCCTGGGAAGCTGGGCCTGTAACCATGCTTCCAGCTCATCGAAGACGGGCTTTGCCTTCTCTTGCCGAATGGCGACCCGCTCTTCGGGGGATTTGCCTCTGGCTTCCTCTTCGACAGCGTAAAGCACGGCGATCTGCTTGATTGTGCCTTTGGCGATGGCCGACCCTGTGCGCTCAAACTCTTCCACAAACTTGCGGCGCACATGCACCATGCAGGCCTGTTCGTCGGCCTTGCCCTCCCCAAAGAGACCATTGAAGCCCGCAAAGCCATCGGCATGCACGGTCCCGGTATAGCCGGAAAGATGATTGACCGGGTGTGCACCCTTGCGGTCTGTACTGAACTGATACCAGGCACAGGGTGGGGCCTCGCCGCACCACGGGCGCTCGTCGCGCACGTAACTCCACAGCCGCGCGGTTTTAGGGCCTGTTGACATTTGGGGTTGCGATTTGGCCTGAACTGTTATTCAAGCTTCGAAAATGGAGGTTTGGATGGACGAAGATCGTTTGGTGATTTCAGATGAACTCTGGGCGAAGATTGCGCCCCTGTTACCCGGTAAAGCCGGGGACCCGGGAGCAACCGGTCGGGATAACCGTCGGTTCATGGAGGCCGTACTTTGGCGTGTGCGAACAGGGTCTCCCTAGCGTGACCTGCCCTAGGATTTCGGCAACTGGAATTCGATTTTCAAACGATTTCGTCGATGGGCAAAGGCCGGTGTGTTTGACAGACTTTTCAACGCCATAAGCGACGAGCCAGACCTTGAATATGCTCTCATCGACGGAACGATTGTCTAGGCCCATCAGAAGGCTTCGGGCGCAAAAGGGGACACGGCATCAAGCCATTGGACGCTCTCGCGGCGGGCTGACGACCAAAATTGTTGCCCTGGTCGATGCGCTCGGCAACTTGTTCCGCTTTCTGCTTCTGCCGGGGCAAGCGCACGACATGAAGGGGGTTGCCCCCTGATCCACGATGTCTCCTTCGCAGCGTTGCTGGCCGACAAGGCCTTCGACGCCGATTGGCTCCTGCAAGACCTTGATGAGCGCGGCGCAACTGCGGTTATTCCACCCAAATCGAACCGGAAAGTGCAACGAGACTACGATACTCACATGTACAAGTGGCGTCACCTGATTGAAAACTACTTTGCAAAGATCAAGGAATTCAGGGGGATAGCAACGCGATACGACAAAACAGATACCAGCTACGCAGCCAACTGGCACCTCTGCGCAATGCTCGTTGCTGCCCGGTGATTGTCAACAGACCCTAGGCTCCTTTATCCTGGTGCGGGTTTGTAGTTTGACCGGTGTGTCATCGGCAAAAAGTGCAGGCCCTGCCCTGACCAGCTTGCCGATATGATCGGCCAATGGCTCCAGCAGCGCCGTGCTGCGGCCCACCCGGTCGGTCAACGTGGTGCGATGCAGATCAACCTTCTCGCGGGCGAAGATTTTTGATTGCCGGTCAAGCGGCAGGTGATCGCAGTATTTGCCAATCAGGACGTGGGCCAGCAGACCCGGACCGGGGCGGCCACGCTCAACAGGGCGCGACGGCAATGGGGCCTGGGCAAAGGTTTCACAACAGGTGCAGGCCATGCGGGGGCGGAGGATCCGGCGTACCACAAAGCGGCCCGGGACATGTTCCAGTTCCTCGGTAACGTCCTCACCGATCTGGCGCCGGCTCCCACCGCAGTCAGTGCAGTCCTCACCCGGCGACAGCACCTCATCCTGCCGATCCAGATGATCTGGCAAGGGGTTGCGGCTGTGCTTGCGCCTGGCAGGTTTGTCCGTCTCATCGACATCAGTGCCGTTGGAGCCAGCTTCGTTCTTCTGCTCGTTTGCTGCCGCCTCGATCTCTTCGTCTTCCTGTAGGTCGAGGGCCAGTTGATCCATGCTCTCTGATCTGGAGCCAAACCGTGCCTTGCGGTGGCCATGCAGTTCAGCCTTCAGCTTCTCGTCTTGATACGTCAGCGACTGAACCTCGGCCATCAAAAGCTCGCTGACAGCCCGCAGTTCGGCGGGGTCTTCAGACAGGGATTCAAGGGCGTTAAACATGTGTAGTCCATATCAAACTGCCCCATGGGATGGAACGACAAACCGCGTTAAACTTCATGTTTTGTCGGGCTTTCTCTATCCCGCCTGCAAGGGACGCCAGGTCTTTTACGGGGTGCGCCAGTCAATCCCCTCCAGCAGCATCGACAGCTGTGAGGGACTCAGGCTGACCTTGCCCTCCCTGGCCGCAGGCCAGACAAACCGCCCCCGTTCCAGTCGTCTGGAGAACAGGCAAGCGCCTTGGCCGTCCCACCATATGATTTTGAGCAGATCACCGCGCCTGCCGCGAAACACAAACATGTGCCCCGAATACGGGTCTTCAGCCAGAACCTGTTCGGCCTGAGTCGCCAGTGTGTTGAACCCGCGCCGCATATCCGTCACCCCAGCGGCCAGCCACACCCGCGTATTGCCCGGCACCGGGATCATGTCATCAGCCCCTCAACCAGAGCCGGCACCGCCGACCATCAGACAGGGTGATGTCTACACGGTGAGCCGAAAGAGGACCGTCCATACAGGGCGCTGTGATCGGCACGTGGGCTGCGGTCGGCCCTGCAATCTCTACAGGCAGAAATGTGGTTACCTCCCCGGCGAAATCATCACCGTCAGTACATGCCGGCGCGAAACGGGGATCACGCAACCATTTGTAGATCAGATTGGCATTCATCGCGTAACGTCGTGCAAGCAGCGCTGCCGAAACCCCAGGTGCGCGCGTTTGTCCGCAGATCGAAATCTTCTCATCGTCTGACCAGAACCGCTTCTTCTGACCCTTCTTCCCAGACATATCCGCCCTCAAGATGTCCACTATCAATGGTGGACACTATCAGCGCACGCTATAACGCGTCAGAGCACCAACACCGAACACTTACCATTCACGCGCCAGAGCGACCAGAGCGTGGTTGATCTCCGCCAGTAACCCGCCATCACGCCAGTTGTAGAAATAGTATCGAACCGTTGAAACCGGCGGAAAGTCCCTTGGCAAAAGAGATCACGCGCACCCGGCGGCAGCGATGTAGCCAATCCCATCCCGAACTTCGCGCAACTCAACTTCCCGAGGGCGCCCCAATTTGTTGGGGCCGGGCAAAAGCGGAAAAATGACCGCCCGTTCTGCATCGGTTACATCGCTTGAGTAACGCTCGTTATTCCGCTCATACTGGCAGCGAGTGGTTTCAGTCCAGGGCATCGTGACCTCCGTTTTCTTGTTTCCTGTTCAAACAAACAGAAGCACAACCCACTGATATCACTCAACTCATTTTCGATCAGGCTCTCAGTGATGACGGCGCCGACCGGTGCGGGCAAATCGGTCCTGATTGGCAAGCTGGCCGAACGGTTGCGCGATGCCATGCCTGTGGCCCTTATGACTCGCGTGCCGAAAGGGATGCATGAGTTCTTCGCGGCGGCCTTTCGCGGCCTTGACATTTATGATGCGCCCGAGAGCGACACCTATGTCGCGCGCCTCGGCGCATATCTGGCGGACAGGGCGGCCATTGGCGCCCGGTTGACCGTGATTTTGGATGATGCCCAGGAAATGTCGGACGAGATTATGGCAAACCTTGCGGTTTTTCTGGAATTCAAGTCGGTTGCCGAAAATGGCATCGTGCCGAAGGGCGAGGGCATCGTCGAGTTTATCTTGGTCGGCGATGAAGAGTTAGCCCGGATCATTCACAATGCGGCGTGAACTTTCTGTCGGGCGTGGCGTAAACATTTGAGATCGTTTATGTATTCGTTTACACACAAGCACCTGCCCGACACAGCCGGGCTTCCAGCCCGCCATGTCCGACGATACCTCCATTCTCCCCGGTTTGTCACCAGTCTGCGGGCTTGACGTTCACGCGCGGTTCGATGGCGGCCGGATTTCCTCGAACGGCGGGGCGCTCATGTTGCGTGAGGCCGGTCGCGGCCTGGGTCTTGCCTCGCAGCCGACGTTGTCGCGGCTGGAGAACACGGTCAGCTGGCGGACGCTGGCCCGGATGGGCCTGGCCATGATCGCCACCTTTTGCGACAGCTTCGAGCGACCGCCGCGCCAGATCGTGCTGGACATTGACGACACGACAGACCTTGTGCACGGCGGGCAGCAGCTCAGCCTCTTCAGCACGCCTGCGGGTGGGTCTTGCTTCCAGCCGATCCTGTGATCTTCGAGGCGGCAACGCAAAAGCCTGTCGCCGCCATCCTGCGCTCCGGCAAGCGTCCGTCGGGAGAGGAGGCCGCCCAGGTGCTGCGCCATGTCGTCCGCCAGGTCAGAGCGCACCAGGTCAGAGCGCACTGGCCGCGCGTCGCGATCACCGGCCGCGGCGATGCGCATTATGGGACGCCCGAGGTCATGGATGTGCTGGAGGATATGGGCTGCTTCTACATCTTCGGCCTCTCCGGCAACAAACGCCTGGCCGGGATCAGCGCGCCCTGGCGTGATGACGTGGCGACCCGGCGCGCGCCTGGTGGCAAAGACAAGGTCCGGCGGTTCTTCCAGGCCGAAAGCTGGCGCAGCGAGCGGCGTGTCATCGCCCGCGCCCGGGCGACCACTCTCGGCTCGGACACCCGCTTCATCGTCACCAACATCCCGGGCGGCAGGGCCAAACATCTCTGCGAGACGGTCTACTGCGCGCGCGGACGCATGGAGAACCTTATCAAGGAGCACAAGCTCTATCTGCGCTCCGACCGAACCTCATGCCATCGCCGGGAGGCAAACCGGTTCAGGATCTTTCTCCATACCGCGGCCTACTGGCTCATGCTTCGGCCGAGAGGGGCCGCGCCGAAGAAATCCCAATGGCGCAACGCCACCTTCGAGACCATTCGCAATACCTTCATCAAGATCGCAGCCCGCGTCGTACAGATGAAAACCCGCATCCGCGTCTCGTTCCCAACCGCAACACCCAGCATTGCCGTTATCAACGCCATGCTCGGAAAACTGGCCGCCCAAGCCCCATAAACCGCGCGGCAGTTGCGTCGCTCTGAACCCGAAAACCGAACTCCAACGCAGACGCAAAGCCAGAAATCACGGAACCGCTTCACGCGGCAAACCCTGCGCGCCACCCTTCAAACCGCGCCACTCATGAATAATCAAGGCTAAATATACGTGCGACTGAATTCAATCTTCGCCGCCGAACCGGTCCTTTAACTCTGCGATGCGGTCGTCGTCCACTTTGGTGAACATCACATCGGGCACGGTGAAGGGATGGCCGGCGGGCAGTGCCGTCATGGCTGTGCGGATATCGGTAACCCAATCGGTTTCCGTCAGATTCAGGCAATCCGCCAGCTTGGTGCAGGTGAACGGAATGAACGGTGCGGACACCTGGGCGATCAGGCCAATCAGATTGATTGCCATGCGAACACTGGCCGCCGCCGCGTCCGGGTCGGTCTTGAATTTGGCCCAGGGTTCGGCTCGCTGGAGATATTCATTGCCGGCGGCCCAGATGGCGCGCAGTTCGTGCGTCGACTTACGGAAATTCAATGCTTCCATCTCGGCCGTATAGGCGGTCAGGCGTTTTTCCACTTCTGCGATCAGGGCATTTTCTTCCGGCCCGGCTTCACCGCCGGCCGGAACCTCGTTGCCGAAACGGGAGGCCGTGAATTTCAGGACCCGGTTCACCAGATTGCCGAGCACATCGGCCAGATCCTTGTTGACCGCGACCTGGAAAACTTCCCAGGTGAAATTGCTGTCATCGCTTTCGGGCACATTGGAGAGCAGGAACCAGCGCCAGTAATCGGGCGGCGCAATCTCCAGCCCGTGATCCATGAAGACCCCGCGCTTTTGCGTGGTGGAGAACTTGCCCTCGTAATAGTTCATCCAGTTGAGACCCTTGATGTAATCAACGGTCTTCCAGCGTTCGGAATCACTGATGCTTTCGCAATAATCATTGGTGCCGAGCAGCGTGATCGGGAAGCTGACCGAATGGAACGGGATATTGTCCTTGCCCATGAACTGGACATAGCGCACGTCGTCCGCGCCCTTGTCCTCGCGCCACCAGGCCTCCCAGTCGCCATTGCCGGCATCCGACCATTCCTTGGTCGCGCCGATATAGCCGATCGGTGCGTCGAACCAGACATAGAAGACCTTTTCCTCGAACCCAGGTCGCGCCGCACCCTCATAGGCCACCGGAATGCCCCATTTCAGATCGCGGGTGATGCCGCGGTCATTGAGCCCTTCGTCCAGCCATTTTTGGGCAATCGAGCGCACCAGCAGCGGCCAGTCGACACGGCTGTCGATCCACTTCCGCAGCCGGTTGACCATTTGCGACTGGCGTAGGAACAGGTGGGTTGAATCGCGCACCTCAATATTGGTCGATCCCGAAACCGCCGAGCGCGGTTCCTTCAGATCGATCGGGTCCAGCACCCGGGTACAGTTTTCGCATTGATCGCCGCGCGCGCGCTCATAGCCGCAATGGGGACAGGTACCCTCAACATAGCGGTCCGGCAAAAACCGGTTGTCGTCGATCGAGAACACCTGGTGCGTGGTAACCTCTTCGATAAGCCCAGCTTGGTCCAGTCGGTGGGCCAGATGCTGGGTAATCTCATGGGTTTGAATGCGCGAAGTGCGTCCGAACCAGTCAAAGGACAGCCCGTAGCGCTCGCCCAGTTCGCGCTGAACGTCGTGCATTTCGGTGCAGTAATCCTCGACCGCTTGACCCGCATCCTGGGCCGCAAGCTCGGCTGGCGTGCCGTGTTCGTCGGTCGCGCAGATGCACAGGACATTGTTCCCGCGCAACCGCTCGAATTTGGCATAGGCATCGGCCGGCAACATCGAGCCCACCAGGTTCCCCAGATGCTTGATGCCGTTGATATAGGGAAGCGCCGAGGTGATGAGGATGCGGGCCATAAAACTTTCTTTCGCGTCGAACGGGTAACGGGCGCGACATATAGACGATGCATTGCCCGCCCGCATCCCCTAGATTGCCCTGATGGAAAAGGCTCAGTTTACGAATTGTATGCATGGACGTGCGATGGCGGTTGCGAGGCAAGCCCGGGGTGAGGCGTTCTCCAGTTCAAGCCGTTGGAACCATCGCAGGTAGTTGTCGAGATATCTGGTCGCGACGCCTCGGTAGCGCCGCAAGAAATCCTTCAACCGGCTGTGTCGGTTGTTGACCGTCTGAATGTGAAAGGCACCTCGCACCCGTTCACTTCGTGACAGGTTCAATGCTTCGTGATGCGCACCGATTGCCGCCGCGCATCGCGGATAAGCGCGGTGTCCATCGGTCACCAAAACGATATCCTCGTCCACAACCGGCGCGATTACCTCTCGCAAGGTATCTGCGTTGACCGCGGGCAGAACCGCACTGACTGTCGCGCCGCTGCGATCAGCGACAACCAGTACCGGAACCTGTTCATCTGACAGGCCCCGCTTGCTGGCCTTGCCTCCCCTGCGTCGCGCCTTGCGCTCAAGGTTTCGTGCACCTTTCCGGCTTTCCAGCACATAGGTTTCATCGGCTTCCACAATGCCCGTGAGCTTGCGTGCCTTCAGGTCTTTTGCGGCAAGAAATCGGTGCCGCCAACGGAAAGCGGTGTTGACGGCAAGTCCGCAACGTTCTGCTGAAGCGCGAACCGTCAGCCCATCAGCAAGACAGGCTCCGAAGGAAAGCCACTTGTCCTTGCGGTGCAGACCCGACAAGGGGGTGCCGGTCGCGGCATTGAATGTCTTCCTGCATTCTTTGCACTGGTACCGTCGCAGACCCCTTGCCTTGCCACGCGATATGGCGCCTGGCGTGCCACAATGCGGGCACTGGCGATCTCCACCCACGGCCGCTTCAATGGCAGCCAGCGACGCTGACGTCTCCGTGTCCCCCAGGAACACAGCTTCGGTTTGCTGCCGCTGCGCCGGGCTGAGGTGGTCTATCCCCGATAACCATTCCTGAAACTGCTTGTGATCCATGTCAATCCATCCTTCTGATTTCACAAAAACATGACATGAACGCACACGGCTTGTAAACTGAGCCATGGAAAAACATATCAAAAGCTTTCACGCCGCCTTGAACGAGGGTGCATCGCTGCGCGCTCTGACGGCCCTGGCGCGTGAAATAGGTCAGGCGGTGCTGGCGCGCGACGCGCCTTTGCCCGCCTTCACCGAAGCCGGGATCGACCAGGCGAGGGACGGCACTATACTCGGCCAAGAAAAGGTGCTGTATGACACGCCCAATCTGGTGGCCAGTCTGCTGGAAACCCGTCCGGGCAATTCTCAGCCGCCCCACGACCACTGGGTCGATGTGATCATCGTTGGCCTGAGCGGGACCGAACGTCACCACATGTCGGTGCACGACGGCGACACTTGTTCGCGCGCCGGCGAACATCTGCTGAGGCCTGGCGAGACCATGCATCTCGGCCCGCAGGCGATCCATGGCATTGACGCGGCGGGGGACGAGCCGGCCGTGGCGTTGCATCTGTATCTCGGCGCCTTGGACAGCACCGAGCGAACCATGTTCCACCCCGATACCGGCCGGGCAATGCCATTTGATCTGAACGTCTACTACGGACTTTGCCGCCGCGCTTGAACGCCGGGGCACATTGATAGCCTGAACCGGCAATTCTCAGGGGACTCGCCCGCATGCGTGGACTGATCGGCCGAATCGTCCCCGTCGTCATTTTCATTGCCGTGCGGATCTGGCATGATACGAACATGCTGGCCTCTCCGATCCGGCCTCCATGGTCCAGATCACCTTGCACCACATCATCGGCGACCTGGCCGCGCTGACGGCCGCCTTTGCCTTGGATGGCCTTATCCATGTTGTGCTGTGGAAGGGATATGTGCGCCGGATCATACGCACAGACGCGTCGGGCCTGTTGACCCATACGGTCTGGTTCCTGATCTATGCCGCGGCGCTGATCATCTATCTGCGGATGGAATTCGATGTTTCGCCGACCGGTGCAATTGCCGCTTCGGGTGCCCTGGCCATTGTGCTGGGCTTGGCGCTGCGCAGCGTCATCCTCGATCCGTTTACCGGCCTCGCCATCAGCCATGCAGTCGTCATCCCAAGCTGCTGAGTGCCGTTTTTGCGGCAGGCTCATTCGATCGCTCCCATGACAGCGCCGCCATTCAGGACCGTGACCGGGGCTGTCGATCTCATGAAGGCCATCCGATATCGCTCTCCGTGGCCGCGGCATCCATTCGCCGATGGTGGCCATGCGGGCGACAAGCTGAAGGATGCATTGTCGGGACACGGCCAATGGACCATCGAGATCATCGGGTGCTCCGACACTGCCGAAGGCTTTGAAGTTCTACCCCGCGAATGGGTCGTGGAACGCACCTTCGCCTGGCTCGGCGGATGTCGAAGATTGGCCAGGGATTGGGAGAGGTCCATCGAAAGCTCCACCGCATGGGCAACAATCGCCCACATCCGCATCCTGGCAAGACGGCTGGCAAGGTTATTGTCATATCTGAATAACTTTTCAGTCAGGCTCTCATTGAGCACCGCCGAAAGCGCCAGCTTGACCGGATCAAGAGCGCCGCATAACCTCCCATCAGGCGGCGCCGCTCAGGCGAATTTCAACATCAAACGGGACATTTCCCTAGGGTCTGTTGACAATCACCGGGCAGCAACGAGCATTGCGCAGAGGTGCCAGTTGGCCGCGTAGCTGGTATCTGTTTTGTCGTATCGCGTTGCTATCCCCCTGAATTCCTTGATCTTTGCAAAGTAGTTTTCAATCAGATGCCGCCACTTGTACATGTGCGTATCGTCGTCTTGCTACACTTTTCGGTTCGATTTGGGCGGGATGACAGCGGTTGCGCCGCGCTCATCAAGCTGTTGTCTGTTGTAGAAGCCAATCTGCATCGAACGCCTTGTCGGCCAGCAGCGCGCCAAGGGGGAGTGTGCGGATCAGCGGAGCCACGCCTTTCATGTCGTGCGTCTGTCCCGGTGGCAGGAGGAAACAAAGCCGGTTTCCAGGCGCATCGACCAAGGCCATGATTTTGGTTGTCAGCCCGCCGCGAGAACGCCCGATGGCCTGATGCCGTGTCCCCTTTTGCGCCGGTCGCCTTATGGTGGGCCTGCACAATCGTCCCGTCGATGAGGGCATACTCCAAATCTGGCTCACCGCTCATTGTGTTGAAAAGACTCTCGAATACGCCGTTCCCGGCCCAACGGCGAAACCGCTTGAACTGACTGTTCCAGTTGCTGAAACCCTTTGGCTGGTCCCGCCACGGCGACCGTGTACGCACACGCCAGGGAATGGCTTCCAAAACCGGCGATTGTTGCGAGCCGTAACTCCCGGGTCTCCCGATTTGCCAGGCAGAAGTAGCTTGATCTTCTCCCAGAGTTCATCTGAAATCACCAAACGATCTTCGTCCATCCAAACCTCCATTCGGGAAGCTTGAAGCGCGGTTCAAGCCAAATGGGAAGCCTGAATGTCAACAGGCACTAAGCAACCTGATCAAATCGCTGCGGCGGACGTGGGCCCAACTGGATATGATCGTTTTTCATGCCAACAATTATATCGAGAACAGGTCGAGTTATCCTCCGATCTTGAAAACTTAAGCGCGGAGCAAAAGTCAGCAGCGTCAGGGGATGCTTTGGGTGTGTTTCTTTTGGAGCTACCTATTTCAAGTCTTTCGGGCAACGACCGCGAACCTCAGATCGCTATTGTCAAGGGGCGTCTGCAAGCATTGGAGAAGGCCCGGGCTAGGGTCTGTGGAAACTCTGACCTTGCCCAGTGATCCCGGACAATGGGGCAAGGTCAAAGGTTGGGGAAATGGTGCCCACGTGGAGATTCGAACTCCAGGCCTCTCCCTTACCAAGGGAGTGCTCTACCCCTGAGCTACGTGGGCGCCGGGTAAGGTGTGGCGCATAAACCATGAAAAAAGGGTTGAGGCAACACCGTCACGCGGGTATTTAAGCGTGCATGTCGGATAATAATCCCGGTGATCGGAAGCTGACCCGCGAGGAGCGGGTGCAGGCGGCCTTGCGCGCCAATCTGCGCCGCCGCAAGGCCCAGGCACGCGGGCGTGAGGCGGACCAGGGCGAAAATGCTGATTCGGACTCCGGTTCAGGCGTGTCGCGACCCCGTTCCGGCCACGAATCGCAGGAATAAGAGTAATTCTTCAAACGGGGCGGTTGGCCTCAACGATATTGCGAAGGTCATATATGGATTGGCTGGTGATCCAGGGCGGCGCTCCGCTGCATGGCGAAATTCAGGTTTCCGGCGCAAAGAACGCGGCCCTGCCGCTGATGGTCGCGGCGCTGTTGACCAAGGATGTGTTGCATCTGTCCAACGTGCCGCATCTGGTCGACATCACGACCATGGTGCAATTGCTGGCCGCATTGGGTGTCGATGTGGAATTCAATGCCAAGACCGATGGCGCGGACCATGCGGGCCGGTGCATTGCACTGAACGGCGGCGCGGTGAACAGCCAGTTCGCGCCCTATGACATCGTCCGCAAGATGCGCGCCTCGATCCTGGTTCTCGGTCCGCTGGTGGCCCGCTATGGCGAGGTGAAGGTGTCGCTGCCGGGTGGGTGCGCCATCGGCACGCGGCCGGTGGACATTCATCTCAGCGCGCTGGAGATGATGGGCGCGACGATCACGCTGACGGAAGGTTATGTCGAGGCGCGGGCGCCGGGCGGCCTGACCGGGGCGGAGATCCGATTTCCGTTCCCCTCCGTCGGCGCCACCGAAAACATACTGATGGCGGCGACACTGGCCAGCGGTACGACAATCATCGACAATGCCGCGCGTGAGCCGGAAATCGTCGACTTGGCCAAATGCCTGATCGCCATGGGCGCGCAGATCGACGGGCTGGATACCGGGCGACTGACGGTCCATGGTCAGCCGCGCCTGCACGGTGCCCGCCATGCCGTTGTGTCCGACCGGATCGAGGCGGGTTCGTTCGCCATGGCGGCGGCGATTACCGGCGGTGAACTGGAACTGCTGGGCGCGGTCGAGGCGGATCTCGGCACCATGATCCAGGCGCTGGATACTGCCGGCGTGCGGATCGACAAGACCAATCGCGGCCTGAAAGTTTCGCGCAAGAACGGCCGCCTGCACGGCATCGACGTGGTGACCCAGCCGCATCCCGGATTTCCCACGGACCTGCAGGCCCAGATGATGGCGCTGCTGACTACCGCGGATGGCGCCTCGACGATCAACGAGACGATCTTCGAGAATCGCTTCATGCACGTGCCCGAACTGGCCCGCATGGGGGCAGACATCAAGCTGCAAGGCAATACCGCCACCGTGCGCGGGGTCGAACAGTTGAAGGGCGCGCCAGTGATGGCAACGGACCTGCGCGCCTCGATCTCGCTGGTGATGGCGGCTCTTGCGGCGGATGGCGAGTCCGCCATAAACCGGGTCTATCATCTCGATCGCGGTTATGAGCGGATCGAGGAGAAGCTGGGCCGGGTCGGCGCAAATATCCGGCGCGTCAAGGAATAATCCTGCCGCAAGGCAGGAGGTCGGGAGAGACAGATTGGCCGATACGCGCATATTGGTGGCGTTCGACAAGGACGATTTGACGGTGATTTCGGCCCTGTTGCAGGACGCCGTGATTTAGGTCGCCGATCTGACCAGGCTGCCCAAAATCGGCTGATTTACCGCGGTGTTCAACCGCTATGTCTGGGACAATTTCCCGATGCCGCCGATCGCGCGAGCAAAACCGGGGAACGCCGCCGGGCGGGCCTGCATTTCGATCTCGTCAAGGCCGCCCGGATGCGCGGGCTGAACGGGGCGGAAGACGACATGATCCTCTCCTTGCTTGCCGTCGAGCACGGCACGGATGAGGCGGGAGAGTTTATCGATCTGATCTTTGCCGGGGACGTCCAGATTCGGCTTCAGATCGAAGCAATTGAAGCAACGCTGATCGACATGGCTTTGACCTGGGAAGCCCGGGCGCGTCCCCACACATGATCTGGACAACCGAGAGCGGTGCGAACTCTCTTGCCGTTCGCCGCAACTCCCGTTAGAAAGCGCCCGCCTGATTGGCGATGATTGGTTTTCTCGCCAAACCTGCAACAGCGCCGTTGTTTCTTGATGACCGCGCGACCCGCCGAATGGCGGACGCTCTCGAACGAAAGCTGACGATGACCGACACGAAGTTGCGCAATGTGGCGATTATCGCCCATGTGGACCATGGCAAGACGACCCTGGTCGATGAATTGCTGAAACAGTCCGGCGCCTACCGCGCCAACCAGCAGGTGGAAGAACGCGCGCTCGATTCAAACGATCTGGAGCGCGAACGCGGGATCACCATTCTGGCCAAATGTACGGCGGTGGACTGGGGCGATGTGCGCATCAATATCGTCGATACGCCCGGGCACGCCGATTTCGGCGGCGAGGTGGAACGCATCCTGTCCATGGTCGACGGCGTTCTGTTGCTGGTCGATGCCGCCGAAGGACCGATGCCGCAAACCAAGTTCGTGCTGTCCAAGGCGCTGGCCCGCGGTCTGCGTCCGATCGTGGTGATCAACAAGGCCGACCGTCCCGACGCCCGCGCCTTCTGGGTTCAGAACGAGATGTTCGATCTGTTCGCGGCGCTCGGCGCCGATGATGACCAGCTGGATTTCCACACCATCTTCGCCTCGGCCAAACAGGGCTGGGCGTCCGAAGAGCTGGACGGACCGCGCGAGAACCTCGACGCCCTGTTTAACGAAATCGTCGGCCGAGTGCCGCCGCCCGAAGGCGACGTCGAGGCACCGTTCTCCCTGCTGGCGACCACGCTGGAAGCCGATCCGTTCCTGGGCCGCATCCTGACCGGGCGAATTCATTCCGGGGTCGCGCGCCATAATATGACTCTGAAAGTGCTGAACCAGGATGGCGACGGCGCCACCGGCGGCCGTTTGACCAAGCTGCTTGCGTTTCGCGGCCTGAACCGGGTGCCGGTGGCAGAAGCTCGCGCCGGCGACATTGTCGCCATTGCCGGTATCACCAATGCCACGGTAGCCGACACGCTATGCGCGCCGGAGGGAACCGAGACGCTGGCCGCCCAGCCGATCGATCCGCCGACCCTGGCCATGACCATATCAGTGAACGACTCGCCGCTGGCCGGGCGCGAAGGCAGCAAGGTGACCTCGCGGGTAATCCGCGACCGCCTGATGCGCGAGGCCGAAGGCAATGTGGCCATCCGCATTACAGAATCTTTGGAGAAAGACGCATTCGAGGTTTCAGGGCGGGGTGAATTGCAGCTTGGCGTGCTGATCGAAACCATGCGCCGGGAAGGGTTCGAGCTGTCAATCAGCCGCCCCCGCGTGCTGTTCAAGCAAAACCCCGAGATGGGCGCGCGTGAGGAGCCGATCGAAAAAGTTCAAATCGATGTCGACGACGAATTCACCGGCGTCGTGGTCGAAAAGATGGCCAACCGCAAGGCCGAGATGACCGGCATGGCGCCTTCGGGCGGCGGCAAGACCCGGATCAGCTTCCTGGCACCGTCACGCGGCCTGATCGGCTATCACGGCGAATTTCTGACCGACACCCGCGGCACCGGCATCATGCACCGGCTGTTCCACGGTTATGGCACCTGCAAGGGTTCGATCCCGGGGCGCCGCAATGGCGTTCTGATTTCCAACGGCACTGGAACCGCGGTGCCCTTCGCGCTGTGGAACCTGGAAGACCGCGGCTTCATGTTCATCCCCGCCGGTGTCTCGGTCTATGAAGGCATGCTGATCGGCGAACACAACCGGCCCAATGATCTGGATGTGAGCCCGATGAAGGCCAGGCAACTGACCAATATCCGCGCCGCCGGCCGAGATGAGACGATACGCCTGACCACCCCGCGCATCCTGACCCTGGAACAGGCTTTGACCTATATCGACGATGATGAACTGGTCGAGGTCACGCCTGAATCGATCCGCCTGCGCAAACGCTTCCTGGATTTCCACGACCGCAAGCGCGAGAGTCGGATGAAAGAGGCGGGTTAAAACAAGATCACACCCTTGCCGGTCGATTGGGTGTCGAACTTGGTATAGGCCTCGGTGGCCTGTTCCAATGTGTACTTGTCAGTGAAAAGACCATCCACATCGATGCCGCGATCGGCAACGAACCGGGCGCAATCGTCCTGAATGACGGTGGAAAAGGTCCAGGAACCGATCAGGGTGATCTGCCGGCGCAGGAGATCGGCGCTCACATCAATGGTGACCGACCCGCCTTCGCCGACAAAACACACCGTGCCCCAGGTCCGGGTCGCCCGGATGGCAGCGATGCGGGCGGCCTCGGCCGACGAACAGTCGAGGGCCAGATCGACGCCCAACCCGTGGGTCAGGTCTTTCAGCGTTTCGACCACATCGATCGCTGCCGGGTCGAGCACCGTATCGGCGCCCATACGCTCGGCCAGCTTTCGGCGTTCGGCATTGGTGTCCAGCGCGATGACCCGAGCGCCCATGGCGACCGCCAACTGGGTCGCCGACAGGCCGACCGGCCCCTGGCCGAACACTGCCATTGTGTCATGGCCCGACAGATTCATGCGCCGGATTGCGCCATAGGCCGTGCCGGTGCCGCAGGCAACCGCCGCCCCGGTTTCAAAGGACAATTCATCGGGCAACGGCACCAGGGTGCGGGCCGGCACTTTCATATAAGGTGCATGGGCGCCATCGCCGGTAACGCCATAGACCACGAACCCTTCGCCGCAGAGCTGGGACCAGCCCGACCGGCAATGATTGCACGAACCACAGCCATAATAATGATGATCCATCATCCGCTGGCCAATCCGCGCCTGACGCTCGGTGACGCCGGCGCCAACCTCGACAACCACGCCACAGGGTTCGTGCCCGGCAACGATGGGCTCGGTCACATCGCCGAGGCCCAGGGCACGTTGCATCTCGCCAGGTGCGGCGCGGTAGAACTTCAGATCGCTGCCGCACATGCCCGACGCCTTGATCTCCAGCACCACTTCTCCCGGACCCGGTTCGGGATCGGGAAAGTCGAGCAGTTCAACGGTTCGGTTTCCTGTAAAAACGGCGCCTTTCATGTTTGGTCTCCTAGAGTTCTGTGTACCCGGCGCAGGATTTTGCCGGATGGGTTTTTCGGGATTGCCTCGCAGGTGATGACATCGGCCAGTTGCTTGTAGGCAACCACGCGTTCGGCCATCCAGGCTTTCAGTTCTTCGGCATCGAACCCGTCGCGCGGGACGATACAGGCGACAGGTTCCTCGCCCGTGCGCTCGTTCGGGTGGCCGGTCACGGCGGCGTCGGCGATCTTGGGGTGGGTCAAGAGCAGCCCCTCGAGTTCGGCTGGGCGACCCTGATAACCGCTGACCTTGATCAGTTCCTTCAGCCGGTCGGTGACATGAAGACAACCGTCCGCGTCGAAATGGCCCAAGTCCCCGGCGCGGGCCCAGCCGTCCTCGGTGATGGTCTCCGCCGTGGCTTGAGAGTTATTAAGATGGCCCTGAAATCGCCGGGGGCCGCGAAACCACAGTTCGCCCGTGGCGCCTGCCGGCTGGTCCGCGCCGGTTTCGGGATCGACAATGCGCATTTCTGTGCCCGAAATCGACTCGCCGCTGGAACCATGTTTGGTGCGGGACAGGTCGGACAGGGCAACCACACCACTGGATTCCGTCATCCCGACCCCTTGCGTCACGGTGCAGCCGAATTTGGCCGCAACGGTTTCTTCCAATGCCTGGCTGAGCGGTGAGGCGCCGCAGCCAATACGTTCCACTGCGCCGGGATCATATTGGTCGACCAGCGGGTGGTGGGCCAGGAATTGCATGATCGGTGGTACGACGGACAGGCTGTTGATTTTGTGATCTGACAGGCCCCGCTTGCTGGCCTTGCCTCCCCTGCGTCGCGCCTTGCGCTCAAGGTTTCACGCGCCTTTCCGGCTTTCCGGCACACAGGTTTCATCGGCTTCCACAATGCCCGTGAGCTTGCGTGCCTTCAGGTCTTTCGCGGCAAGAAATCGGTGCCGCCAACGCAAGGCGGTGTTGACGGCAAGTCCGCAACGTTCTGCTGAAGCGCGAACCGTCAGCCCATCAGCAAGACAGGTTCCGAAGGAAAGCCACTTGTTCTTGCGGTGCAGACCCGACAAGGGGGCGTCGGTCGCGGCATTGAATGTCTTATTGAATGTCTTCCTGCATCCTTTGCACTGGTACCGTCGCAGACCCCTTGCCCTGCCACGCGATATGGCTCCTGGCGCGCCACAATGCGGGCACTGGCGATCTTCACCCACGGCCGCTTCAATGGCAGCCAGCGACGCTGACGTTTCCGTATCCCCCAGGCACACGGCTTCGGCTTGCTGCCGCCGTGCCGGGCCGAGGTGGTCTGGCCCCGGTAACCATTCCTGAAACTGCTTGTGATCCATGCCAATCCATCCCTCTGATTTCACAAAAAACATAACATGAGCAATCGAAAACCCACCGGATTTCGATCCGGAGTTACGGTGACAGTGCATTTAATTGACGGATGCCTGTGTGAATTCACCATCCAACTGGGCCACCCTCTACTCCAACTCCGGAATATCCTCGCCGTCGATGAAGGCCCGGCTGCCCGGATGCAGGTGGGGGAACATGTCGCGTGTGACCGAACCGATCAGGTCGCTGCCGGAGAGGGCGTCGGTGACCTGCCAGGCGTGGCGGGCGGGGAAGCGGGCGTGGGCGATCAGCAGGCGGTCCTGAACCGGGGTTAGGATGTGCAGGGGGATGGGGCCGTAAGGCGCGAACGGGCCGGTGCCGGCGCGCATGGCGGCGGTGTCCTTGGCGCTCAGAATGGCGACATCCATCTGGTCGGTGCCGATCAGGCTGGCGAGTCGGCCGGCGGTGGGCGCGCGAGCCGGGCGCGCCTGGGCCGCCGGCAGATGCTCTTCCAGTACGGCCACGACCTCCCTGGCCAGGTCATAGGTGCGCGGGTCGGCGCGGTGGCAGGAAATCAACAGGTGCTTCTTGCGGTACACCACCCACTGCTTGAAGGGGGTGTGGCCACCGAGGGCAAATGCCCCGGTGGCCAGCGACAGTCCCTTGATCAGGTCACGTCTTCTTATGCGCTTAGAGCACATTTGACGCATTTCCGGACGGAAAACCGGTATCCACTTTTCCTGGGAATGCCCTGATGCTCAATCGTCGAACACATCCAGATTGAGAACCGCCGTCACCACATAGTTCGGCACGTCGACGACCTGGCCGACCCTCAGATCGACCGCGACGCTGGCCAGGATATAGGCCTGCTGTGCCGACAGCCCGTGTTCCCGCTGGATGTAGGCCAGCATCTTGATCAGCGCATCGCGGGCCGCCAGGGTCAGATCTTCGGACAGATTTTCCAGGTCCTGGATCTTCTGGCTTTCCAGATAGGTGTGCTGGGTTGGCACCTCGCCCGCCCCCTTCAGCGGCAGGCCGATGGTCTGATAGAACTTCGAGGGCTCGATGTTCTTGATCTGCGCGCCGCCCTCGACCTCGGGGCTGGTAATGGCGGAGCCCTGGCCGCTGCGGATCTCGGTCTGGACCGTGACGATGGCGCCGGTTTCAATCGCCGTGCCGGAAACCTCGCCGTCTCCTTGCGCAAAGTGCACATCGCCCACGAAAAGACCGCAACCGTCGATGAAGCAGGGCAACAGCAGGGTGGTACCGACCTGCATCTGCTGAACGTCCATGTTCCCGCCGTTCTCGCGCGGCGGAATGGTGCGGACGCATTCATCCTTGTGGCTGCCGGTGGGTCCGCACACGGCGGATGGCAATGCTCCTGTCGGCTCTGGCGGCAAGGCGATACCGCCCGCGGACCCGAGTGCGGCTTCGCGCTTCAGCCAGGCGGCGGTTTCGGGGGCGCCCGGCATCACGCCGACGGACCCCATAAACGCCTCGTACGGCACCTTGATGCCGGGCATCTGGTCGGATTCAGCATGGGTGCGCGTCAGGCGCCAGTTGACCAGAAACGGTTCGGTATAGACATCGCGCAGAAAGCCGAAGCCCGGCACGATCACCGTGTACCCGTATTCATCGGGTTCGATATCGACCAGCTTGACGGCCAGCACATCGCCGCGCCTGGCGCCATCGATAAAGACCGGCCCGGTCATGGGATGGACCAGGTTCAGATCGATTGCCGCCAGATCGTCGGCAACAGAATCCAGCCTGAGATCGGAATCCAGGGCGTCGCGGGTGTGAAAGGTGATCATGTCCCCGGGATTGGCCCGCGCAACCGGCGGAATGGCGCCGTGATACCGGTTAAAGCAGTTTGGATCATCGACGCAGTGCGCACCCTGCTTCTCGATTGTGACCTTGGTCTGCCATGTGACATCTGTTGTATCGGCCAGCGACATTTCCGCGGTTCCCAACATAAAACCGGCGGACAGTACGACAATTCGGTTGAAACTCGACACTTCAATCTCCCCTTAGTGCATTTCGATGTGTACTCCATCAGTATTGGATCAAGGCGTCAGGCGCGCAACAAAGCCTGTATCAGGTAGGTGATCACGCCGCGTTGCGCTTGCCGTAGTTTTCGTCGAACGCATAACCGGCGGACCGCACGGTGCGGATCGGATCGGCCTCGCCCCTGGCCTTCAGGGATTTGCGCAGGCGGCCGATATGGACATCGACCGTGCGTTCCTCGATCTCCATTTCCTGGCCCCAGACCGTGTCCAGCAACTGGGCCCGGCTGAACACCCGCCCGGAGGCGCCCATCAGGTGGGCCAGCAGGGTAAACTCGCGCGGTCCCAGCGCAATTTCGCGGCCGGCCCGGTGGACCCGCCGGGCGATGTAATCCAGGGTGATGTCGCCGATCTCGATGGCTTCGTCGACCAATGCGGGGCGAATGCGCCGCAGCACCGCCTTGATCCGCGCCATCAGCTCGGACACGGAGAACGGTTTGGTCAGATAGTCGTCGGCGCCGGTATTCAGGCCGCGGATGCGATCGGCTTCCCCGCCCCGCGCCGTCACCATGATGATCGGCAGATTGCGTGTTGCGTTGCGGCCGCGCAGCCGGCGACAAATCTCGATGCCGGATACCGTGGGCATCATCCAGTCGAGGATCAGCAAGTCGGGCGCCCTTTCCTGGATCAGGGTCAGGGCTTCTTCGCCATCGTGCGCTTCAACGACGTGGTAACCGTTCTTGTCCAGATTGTAGCGCAGCATGGCGCGCAGGGCATCGTCGTCTTCGGCGATCATTACAAGAGGGGTCATGGCGGACCTCGGGGTTCAGCTTTTCACGAGCAAAGCGCTGGTGTCGTCGCCCTTGGGGCGTTCGTCCGTCAGCTGCTGGCCGGTCGTCAGATAATAGACGGTTTCGGCAATGTTTGTCGCGTGATCGCCGATCCGTTCCAGGTTCTTGGCAATGAACAGGACATGGGTTGCCCGGCTGATGGTGCGCGGGTCTTCCATCATATAGGTCAGCAATTCGCGAAAGATCGAATTGTGCAACTGGTCGACATGTTCGTCATAATCGCGCACGGCCACCGATGCCTCGGCATCCCGGTCGGCATAGGCCAGCAGGACGCGGTCGATCTGGCCCTGCACTTGGCTGCCCATCCGGTCGATCGGAAAACTGCCGATCACCGGCTCTTCCTTGTTCAGGACCAGCGCGCGCTTGGCGATGTTCTTGGCCAGGTCCCCGATCCGTTCGATATCGCCGGCAATGCGCATCGCCGCGATCACCTCGCGCAGATCCGATGCCATGGGCTGGCGCAGGGCGATGATGCGGACCGCTTCCTGTTCGATGACCAATTCCATGGCGTCGATCTCCGGATCGGACCTGATCACGGTCTCCGCGCGTTCTGAATCGCGCTTCATGATGGCTTCGATGGCGGCGGCCAGATTGGCTTCCGCCATGCCACCCATCTCGGCAATCCGGGTCGAGATCTTCTGCAGTTCGGCCTCGAAGGCGGTGACGATATGTTCATGTTGCAGCGTGTCGTAATCAGCCATAGCGACCTGTGATGTAATCCTGGGTCTTGACGTGGGCGGGGTTGGTGAAAATCTGTTCCGTGGGGCCGTTTTCAAACATTTCGCCGAGATGGAAAAAGGCGGTCTGTTGCGAAACCCGGGCGGCCTGTTGCATCGAATGGGTCACGATCACCATGCAGTAATTTGCGCGCAGTTCGTCCATCAGCCCCTCGATCACCGCCGTGGCGATCGGGTCCAGCGCCGAGCACGGCTCGTCCATCAGGATGACCTCGGGATTGACCGCGATGGCGCGGGCGATGCACAGGCGCTGTTGCTGGCCGCCGGAAAGGCCGGTGCCCGGCTGGTCCAGCCGATCCTTGACCTCTTCCCACAGGCCGGCCTTTTTCAGGCTGGTTTCCACCACTTCTTCCAGATCGGTCCGGGTCGCCGTCAGTCCGTGGATTTTCGGGCCATAGGCGACATTCTCGAAGATCGACTTTGGAAACGGATTGGGCCTTTGAAACACCATGCCGACCCGGGCGCGCAACTGTACGACGTCCAGTACCGGATCATAGATATCTTCGCCGTCCAGGCGAATGTCACCCTCGACCCGGCAGATATCGATGGTGTCGTTCATCCGGTTGAGACAGCGCAGATAGGTCGACTTGCCACAACCCGACGGTCCGATCAGCGCGGTGACGCCGCGCGCCGGGATGTCCAGGCTGACCGCCTTGATCGCCTGTTTGTCGCCATACCAGACGTTCACGTCGCGCGTGACCATCTTGAATTCAGCTTCGGTTTCGGCCGGTACGAGAATTTCGGTTTCTGCGTTCATCGCGTTTTCTTACCAACGGCGCTCGAACCGGCGGCGCAGGATCACCGCCAGAAGGTTCATCAGTATCAGGAAAGCCAGCAACACCATAATGGCCGCGGCGGTTTTTTCGACAAAGCCCCGTTCCGGGCTGTCTGCCCACAGGAAGATCTGCACCGGCAGAACCGCCGCCGGATCGGCGACGCCGCCGGGAATGTCGACGATGAAGGCGACCATGCCGATCATCAGCAGCGGCGCGGTTTCGCCCAGCGCCTGGGCCAGACCGATGATGGTGCCGGTCAGAATGCCGGGCATGGCCAGCGGCAGGACATGATGGAAGACGGCCTGCATCTTCGACGCACCAACGCCCAGTGCGGCCTCGCGGATCGATGGCGGCACCGCCTTCAGCGCCGCGCGACTGGCGATGATGATCGTCGGCAAGGTCATCAGCGCCAGCACCACGCCGCCGACCAGGGGCGCCGACCGGGGCATGCCGAAGACATTGAGAAAAATCGCCAGACCCAGCAGACCGAAAACGATCGATGGCACTGCCGCCAGGTTGTTGATGTTCACCTCCACCAGATCGGTCCAGCGATTGGTCGGCGCGAATTCTTCCAGATACAGGGCCGCCGCCACACCGACGGGAAACGCCAGTGACAGCGTCACCAGAAGGGTCAGAAACGAGCCGACGACCGCGCCTCGGATGCCCGCTGTTGCGGGATAGCTGGAATCGCCAAGGCGGAAGAAATCCCGGTTAAACACGGTCGAGATCCGGCCATCGGCGGCCAGCGCGTCGAACCATTCGATTTGCTGGTCTTTCACCCGGCGCTGGCCGGTGGGCGCATCCCGGTCGATCCAGCCCTTGGCCAGCATGTTTAGGTCATCGGCCAGGGGCAGACGGATCTCACGAACGCTGCCGATGAGAGACGGATCGGCCAGCACCCGGTCGCGCAGCAAAAAGGTCGCGCCCGGCGAAACCATGGCGGCCAGCGCTTTCCTTGCCTTGCGCTTCTTGACCTCGGGAAACAGAGCCCTGACGGATTTCTTGAGAATGTCGCCAAAATTGGCCTTTTGCAGCCCTTCGAAATCCTCGGCACTTTCGATCTTCAGCGTCTCCACCGCCAGATCGATGGGAAGCACAACTTCGGTGCGCCAAAAGGCGCCCAGCCCCGTACTCACCACACTGGTCAACAGCAACACCAGCGCCATCAGCGCAACGCCAATGGCCGCCAGGCCGAAATACCTGAACCGGCGTTCGGCCGCGTAACGCCGCGCGGTGCGGGCGTCCTTGACCGATTTGCAGGGTGCCCGGGACAGTGTGTTGGCGGCCATATCAGTCATATTTTTCCCGATACCTGCGCACTACTTTCAGGGCGATGACATTCAGCGCCAGCGTGACGCAGAACAGCACCAGGCCGAGGGCAAAGGCGGCCAGGGTCTTGGGGCTGTCAAACTCCTGGTCACCGGTCAGCAATGTGACCATCTGAACCGTCACGGTCGTTACTGCCTCCAGCGGGTTGATGGTCATTTTTGCTGAAAGCCCGGCCGCCATGACCACGATCATTGTTTCGCCGATGGCACGGCTGATGGCCAGCATCAGGGCGGAAACGATGCCCGGCAGCGCCGCGGGCAGCACAACCCGCACAATGGTTTCGGCCCGCGTTGCGCCCATGGCATACGATCCATCGCGCAAGGTCTGCGGCACCGCATTGATGACATCGTCGGACAGCGAGGAAACAAAAGGAATGATCATGATCCCCATGACCAGGCCGGCGGCCAAAGCGCTTTCCGAGGCGACATCCAATCCGATGCTCTCCCCCCGGCCGCGGATGAACGGCGCCACGGTCAGCGCGGCGAAAAACCCGTAAACCACCGTTGGAATTCCGGCCAGAATCTCCAGCAAAGGCTTGGCGATCGACCGCATCCGCGTGCTGGCATAATCCGACAGGTAAATTGCCGACATCAGCCCGACGGGACCGGCAACAAAGATCGCGATCAAGGTGATCAGCAGCGTCCCGACCAACAGCGGCAGGAATCCGAAAACCCGGCCCAGGTCCTGTTCTTCGCCCGGCCCCCGAATGGCGGATTCATAAGCCGTTTGCGGGCTCCAATGGGTGCCGAACAGAAAATCAAACACCGGTACGGACTTGAAAAATCGCAAGGATTCAAACAACAGCGAAAAAACGATCCCGATCGTGGTCAGCACCGCGACAAGCGCACTGGTCATCAGGATGGCCAGGACGATCCGCTCCACTGCATTTCGGGCCCGAAATCCCCGGGACACATTGTGCAATGCAATGAGCCCGCCGCTGGCCGCCGCGCCGACCAGCGCGAAGACAGCATAAAGATCAACTGGCGGCAGGGCGCCGCCAATGCTGATAACAGGCCTTTCCGACGGTGCGAAACAGGCCACAACCACCAATGCCGCCAAACCCGGCAGCCCGGCAATCAGCGCCACGAAATACCCGTGATAGGCCGAACGCGAATGCAGGACGACCCCGCTTGACGCCACCATTCCCACCGCCCTGTTTCGGCCCGCCATGTGGGCGGCCAGAACAATCAGCGGCAAGAAGATGAACAAGATGATCAGCAAGAGAGCCGTCCCGCGCTTTCGTCCGGACTACATTGCCAGTTTGGCAAATCCCAGAGCCTGCGTCCGAATTGTCGACCGGTTGTCCTCAGGCAGCGGGATCAGACCCTTGTCCGCCAGATAACCGTCTTCGCCAAACGCGCTTTCCGAAGTGAATTCCTCCACATAGGCGCCGATGCCCGGGATCACGCCGACATGCTGGTTCTTCACATAGAAGAACAGCGACCGGGAAATCGGATAATCGCCGTCGGTGATCGCCTCGAAGGTTGGCTCGACGCCGCCGACTTTCGCACCCTTCACCTTGTCTTCGTTCTGGTCGAGGAACGAGAAGCCGAAGATGCCGATCCCGGCCGGGTTGGCCGTCAGCTTGTTAACGATCAGGTTGTCGTTTTCGCCGGCCTCGATATAGCCGCCATCCTCGCGGATTTCAGAAGCAACTTTCTTGAAGGCCTTCTTGTCGGACTTGCGCATGTCGGCCATGCAGGCGATCTCGCGCGCACCGCCCTGCATGCCCAGTTCTTCAAAGGCGTCCCGCGTTCCCGATGTCGGCGGCGGGCCCAGCACTTCGATCTTGGCGGCCGGCAGCGATGCATCGATATCCGACCACTTCATGTTCGGATTGGCGATCATGGTGCAATCAGCATCGCTGGTCGGAACTTCCCTGGCCAATGCCAGATAGATCTGCCGACGGCCAAGATCGTATTCGGCGCCGGAAATGGCGTTGGCCAGAACGATGCCGTCAAATCCCACTTTCACTTCAGTGATGTCTTCGACACCGTTTGCCAGGCAGTTGTCGTATTCCTTCTTCTTGATGCGGCGGGACGCATTCGTGATATCGGGATGATCCACGCCGACACCGGAACAGAACAGTTTCAGACCGCCGCCGGAGCCTGTCGATTCGACAATCGGTGTCTTGAAGCTGGTGGTGCGGCCGAAGGTTTCGGCAACAGCGGTGGAAAACGGAAAGACGGTAGAGGATCCAACGATCCTGATCTGATCGCGTGCTTCGACAATGCCGACGAAGCTGAGCGAAACGAGAGCTGCGAGCCCGAGTGTCCGGGGTTTCATGAACGATCTCCTGTTGGCATCAGACAGGTCCGTCAATCACAACGGAACCTTTCACGATGCCCCGTAGGTGCTGTATATGACATGTATGTGACAAAATTTGCGTGATTCCCAAAGCAACACGATTGCCCTCCGGGAATACTGTATCTGTCCACAGGGTCTGGTCGTATTCTTACCCGTCGGCGCGCGGCAGCCAGACCGTGAATGTGCTCCCCTGACTCTCGTCGGAATCAATTGTCATCATGCCCCGGTGCCGGTTGATGATGTGCTTGACGATCGCCAATCCCAGCCCGGTTCCGCCCTTTTCCCGGCTTTGGGCCACATCGACCCGGTAAAACCGCTCGGTCAGCCGGGGCAAATGCCGCCGCGAAATCCCGATGCCCCGGTCGCGCACCGAGATGCCGATCAGACCAGGGCGCGGCGACGGTTCCGGCGAGAGCGAAACAACAACAGGTGTTCCTTGCCTGCCGTATTTGACCGCATTGTCGATCAGGTTCTGAAATACCTGCATCAACTGATCCGACTCGCCGATTACCTGCACCGGATCGGTGAGGTGGTTCTCCAGATCAATCTCCCGTTCCACGGCGCCCGGCTTCACGGCGCTGAAAATTTCATTGACGAGATCGCCGATCAAGACGGTGTCATCGGGCACAACGTGTTCGTTCAATTCGATCCGGCTGAGCGACAAAAGATCCTCGATCAGGCGCCCCATCCGCGCAGCCTGTCCGGCCATGATGGACAGGAATTCGTCCCGGGCTTCGGGATCGTCCCGAGCCGGTCCCTGCAAGGTTTCGACAAAGCCGCTGAGCGCGGCAAGCGGCGTGCGCAATTCATGACTGGCATTGGCGACAAAGTCGGCCCGAAGCTGTTCAACACGCTTTGTTTCTGACAGATCCGTGAGGGCAACGAAGGCATGACGCTCATCGGGCAGCGGCAAAACAACCGCGCCAAACGAACGCTGCACCGGTGTGTGGACCGTGAACTCGACCCGCTGAGCGGATCCGCCCCCGAGAACCGCTTCGACGGCACGCACGATATCCGGTGGACGCAGCACCGACGTGATGTGGCGCCCGGTTCTGAAGGCGGGAAATTCACGGCCCGCCGCCCGATTGAAAGATACCGTCGACCCAGCCTGGTCGAGGATTATGACGGGATATGGCAGCGCGGCGATAACGCTTTCAAGAACAGCAAATTCCGCAATTGCTTCGGTCTGGTCAGTGGTTGGTTGCCCGGCAGCCGCCGTCGAACCGCCCCGCATGGCCAGGAACGCCCCGCCGGCAAAGCCCGCCCCGACCACCAGTCCGGCCTCCGCCGGCATCCCGCCAAATGCTGTCAGGACCAGTACCGCCAGCGCACAGGCCGACAGATAAATCGACAGTCCACCCTTGCCCGGTATCACCCGCCAGGCTCCATTCGCCTTGTGGCCTTGCAGGTCGGAACCTGATCAACAACGCCCTTCAGATCGACCTCGTCAGGTTTCCCTGTCTCGAAAGGTCCCTTGAGCATCTTTTGCATCGCTTCGCCGATCACAATCGGAACATTGTAGTCTGGTGGCAGGCCTTCAAGCCGGGCGGCGACATTAACCGGAGCGCCCATCGCGGTGTAGCTGAGCCGCTTTTCCGACCCGGCATTCCGTTCGCACCCGGTATCGGCATGAATTCTGACCGACCATGTCCTGAAATCCACGCTTGGCGGCATCTTCCACCATGTCGCGGTGGCAGAGCGCAAGATCCACCACAGGGCCGCTCAAGGCGGTGGTGAAAGCGGGGATGTGACCATGGGGAGCCCCCGGGCGCGCGATGAGGAGAAGCGGTCGGCGCCGGGCAGAACCCGGGTCCCCGGGGAATCGCTTGAGGGGCTCAATCAGAACCGCCGCTCCACGCCCGCGACCACGTTCGTGTCGCGCCAGGAAAATGCTCTGGTATCGGACTCCACCCGCCGGTGCGTGATCGTTGCGTAAGGGGTGAAGCCGTATGGCAGAACAATCCGGCTGCTTTCGACGGCAAGCGCCGCCCCGGTCCCCGTCTCGTCAAGACTCTCCACAAAGACCGACCCCGCGCGGTCGAAGAGCTTCCGTTCGACAAAAACGCTCGGCCCCAGGGCGATCCCCCAACCAAGGTCAAAACTGCCAAACGCGGTCAGACGGTACCGTTGAAAGGCATCCAGTTCGAACTCCACGTCCTTGTCTTCAAACGCCAGTTGCAAACCCAGGGTGCTCCGGGGCGAGACCGGGCGCGTGGCCGTCAGGTTGAGTGTCAAGGCCTGTCCATCCCGGCGGTCATTGTGTCGATGATCGATATCCTGCCACGCCGAGGAGACAGCCAGTGTGGCGCCCGTGCCATAACGCCACCCGAAAGTGGCGCCGAGCCCGACGCGATCTTCCTCGGGCGATCCCCGCAGGAAGTTGCGCGACGCCAAAGCCGCAACGGTCAGCGTGGAGCGGGGCCAGGTGAACCGGGCGCCCACCTCCCCCGCAAGCGTGTGGCTGTCGAACCGCGATCCCGGTCCTTCGTCGCCAGCCGCGATGATCCGGGCAAAGCCCAGCGTCCGCCGATTTGCCCCGGATAGTCCCGGGAGTTCCCGGCGCGCGGATGCGCTGAATGAAAACCTCAGGCCCCGCGATGTCTCGGAGTCACGGGCCAGCGTGAAGGGAAGGGTCCCGCCACCCACATCCAGAAGAAGCGTATCGCTCTCGTAGTTGCGCGTATTTCCCAACTGCACGATGGCAATATCAGCATCCCACTCAAAGCCCCGTCGGGCGTCGATCGTCCGGAGGAACACCAGTATGTTTGCGCGCACGGGTTCGGGGATGTCTCCCGAGAGCACCGAAAGAAAATCCGCGCGCGCACGGTCCCATTGCCCCGAGTTGAAATACGCCCGCGCCAGTTCAAGGCGCACCCGCACAAGGTCCGGATTCCGCGACAGGATATCTGAAAATATCCTTGCCGCCTCGCGAGGTCGGCCTGCGTCCAGAAGGGCGAGGCCAGTTTCAAACTGTTGCTCGGTGATCCCGGCCCTGGAATTGGCGTCCCCGCTCCGGGCAGGGGCCGCCATTGACGTTGATATTGCCAGAGATATTACCAGTATTGCGCTCAGGACCAGCGCGCGAACCAAACTTCGAAACATATCGATCAATCTCACAAACGACGGGCCCGCACGTGACGGGCCCGTCAATTTCCGGAAGTGACTGGCTACTGCCTTATGGCGCCAAATGCACCGGCGATGCCGCTGCTTTCAAAGGTTCCCAAAACCTCTTCATGGCCTGATCCAGCAAAACCACCCTCAATAAAGTTGTTAGAAGACAGATCGCCGCCGCTGAACACCCCATCTTCGTTCACACCCATGGGGTCAAAACTTATGCTCTCTGTCGCATGCCGCATTCCGCGATCAAGATCGCGGATTTCGGTGAACCTCGCGCCGATATCCCCGTACGTGAAACTGTAATCCAGTGTGGCGTCGCCCTGCAGGATGTTGCCGCGATACTCACCGTCAACCGGGCTTCCCACCATCAGCCCTTGATATGTTGCTATGTCGACAGTCGTCCCAATAGGCATCATCGGCCTCGACCCGCTCAGGGTGGCTCCGGCAAGACCATACAAGGCTGATGCCTGCGTTATACCACTTCCGGGTGATAAACCCGGGGCCCCTTGCTCGCTAATCACAGCAAAACCGCCTTGTTGCAGCCACGCGCCGTAGGAACGGGCACTTCCTGGTTTCCCTTCCCCGATCAGAAAAGTTGTAACCTGCTGATTTGAAGCCGCAAGCCCCCTTTTAGTCAGAATGGCTTGTTGCCGTGTTATGGGTAATGCATCGAAGCGGTTGGAATCATCTTCCAAGGCGAGATAACGATCACCTGTCGTGCCTCTTGACGTGGCGATGCCGCCGCTTCCTGGCATGTCTTCTACTACTTGCATGTCTTCTACTACTCTATCAATCACGGTACCGGTACTATCCGTCAAGGTATATGTACACATATTCCCCGAACAGTGTGGATCGTAAGCGACGGAGGGCTGCAAACTTACACCGGTACCTGGCGGAGTCGTCCCGCCGGTATTCACTTGTATCGTATGTAGCCGGGAACTAGAGACAGAAGCGTCGCCGTCATCGAGAACCATTTCGGCACGATGCTGGATGTCGCCCAGAGTCACGCTTGGCAACACTGCAAAGTTTCCGGCCGCTGGGTTTGGATCGCTCGTCACTTCCCGAGCGATCCGAGCGAACTCGGCTATTACACGATCATTCTCGGCGAGAACCCGATCATTCTCGTATTCTTGCCGATTATTCTCGGCGTCTACCCGCTGGGCCTCGTTTGCTTCCCGAGTGTTCTCGGCGTCTACCCGCTGGGCCTCGTTTGCTTCCCGAGTGTCCTCGGCGTCTACCCGCTGGGCCTCGTTTGCTTCCCGAGTGTCCTCGGCGTCTACCCGCTGGGCCTCGTTTGCTTCCCGAGTGTTCTCGGCGTCTACCCGCTGGGCCTCGTTTGCTTCCCGAGTGTCCTCGGCGTCTACCCGCTGGGCCTCGTTTGCTTCCCGAGTGTCCTCGGCGTCTACCCGCTGGGCCTCGTTTGCTTCCCGAGTGTCCTCGGCGTCTACCCGCTGGGCCTCGTTTGCTTCCCGAGTGTCCTCGGCGTCTACCCGCTGGGCCTCGTTTGCTTCCCGAGTGTCCTCGGCGTCTACCCGACCTTCCTCGTTTTCTACCCGCCGGGCCTCGTTTTCTACCCGCCGGGCCTCGTTTTCATTCCGCTGGGCCTCGTTTCCTTCCCGCCCCCCGGTTACCATCTCCGCGTCACCGTTTTCACCGAACTCGTTTTCATTCCGCTGGGCCTCGTTTCCTTCCCGCCCCCCGGTTACCATCTCCGCGTCACCGTTTTCACCGAACTCGTTTGCTTGCCGAACAACCTCGTTTGCTTGCCGCTGGAGCTCGCGTTCTTCCGGAGTCGGGGGCTCCGGGGGCAAGGCCGTCTCATCGTTGTTATCATCGCCGCAACCCGCCAAGGCAATTCCCGCCGCAGCGAATATGCAAATTAAAAGTCTGTTCATGGTCCAGTCCCGTTGATTGGGGGACAGTCCCGTTGATTGGGGGACAGTCCCGTTGATTGTACTCCGACTAAGCAACATTACTCGATTCTAAACTATTGCGTCACCTTTCAACTTGTCAAGTGGCGTTTCTGCCGTGAAGAAAATCGCCCACTGCCCCCTTCAAAACCAGACTGGCGATGCCGGCGACGTCTCCCGCAAGGCCCACTTCTACACGTGTTTGCCCGCGGAATGGAGTCTCTTTGCGCGCCAAACGAACGATTGTTCCTTCAGTGATAATTCTGCAACTATTGTCCAGGAACTCATGGCATCGGCCAGCGAGAAAATCACGATAAAAGTGCGGTTTCGACATGCACAATTGAGTCCGGCTGCCCGCGAGACAAAAATTCGTCAGCACCGGTGAATTTCTCAGGCATGAATTTGGGGGAAATGGTGCGGGCGGGGGGACTCGAACCCCCACGGGCTTTCGCCCCACGGATTTTAAGTCCGATGCGTCTACCGATTCCGCCACGCCCGCAAACCGGTGCGCACCCTATGTGCCGGGGCGATTGCCAGCAAGTCCGGTCATGTCTCGCGCGAAAACTCCAATTCCAGCGCACTCATCATCGCTTCCACGTCCCGGGTCGCGGCCGCCAGCAATGATGAATCCCGCCCCCGCAAAACGATTCGGGTGCCAAATTTTCCATCCAGCCGGAAAGGATAGGATCCGATCGATACAGCCGCCCCCGTCACATTCTGAATGCCGCCGAGCGGCCTGGCGATATCGCCTTCCAGCCCATTCGACCTGATCGTGACGGTCTCCACCGGCGTGCCGCCTGCCAGGCGGTGCCGCACGCTTTCAAGCATTGCCTGCATGATGACCGGGACACCCGCCATGGTGAAAACATTGTCCACCTGGAACCCCGGCGCAATCGAGACCGGATTATCGATCAGGATCGCGCCATCGGGGATACGGGCCATTCGCATACGCGCGTCGGTCCGGTCCTCGGGTTTGTATTGCGCCTCCAGCAGGGCGACAGCATCGGCGCGGTGGCTGATACCGACGCCAAATGCCCGGGCAATTGCATCCGCCGTGATGTCGTCATGGGTCGGCCCGATCCCGCCGGTCGTAAAGACATAGGTGAACCTTGTGCGCAAGTCGTTCAGCGCGGCGACAATCTCGTCCGCGATATCGGGAACAATGCGGCATTCCTTCATGTCGATCCCCAAATCGTTCAGCCAGATCGATATGTGGGAAAGATTGGCATCCCTGGTCCGGCCCGAAAGGATTTCATCGCCAATGATCAGAAGGGCGGCGGTAACGGGCGCGGCCATGGGGATTTCTCCGGTTGAGAGTGCGGGCACGGCAGGCTACGACAGGCTCATGGAGTTTCAAAACCCTCTCATTCCCGCAACCCTGATCAAGCGCTACAAACGATTTCTGGCCGATGTACGGCTGGAAGACGGGTTGGAGATCACCGTGCATTGCCCCAATCCGGGCTCGATGATGGGCCTGAAGGAACCGGGTTCGCCGATCTGGCTGTCGGACAGCAAAAATCCGAAGCGAAAACTGCAATACACGCTGGAAGTCATGCGGGCGGACGGCGCCCTGGTGGGGATCAATACCAATATTCCCAACAAACTTGCGGAAGAAGCCATTCTTGTCGGTACGATTTCCGAATTGTCCGGCTACCCTGTCCTGCGCCGCGAGGTAAAGTATGGCGAGAACAGCCGCATCGACATCCTGCTGGAAGGGGGCGAGGTGCCGGCCTATGTCGAGATCAAGAACGTTCACCTGATGCGTACGCCCGGTCTGGCTGAATTTCCCGACAGCGTGACGATGCGGGGAGCCAGACATCTGGCCGAATTGACGACAATGGTTGAAGCCGGCGCCAGAGCCGTCATGCTATATATCGTCCAGCGCGCGGATTGCGACGTATTGGCCATGGCCGCCGATATCGATCCGGCCTATGATCAGGCCCTGAAACGGGCCCTCGCGCACGGCGTCGAAGTTCTGGTTTACCGTTGTACAGTCGGCCTGGACCGGATTGTTGTAGATACGAAATTGCCGTTTCGGCGTTGACGACGGAATGGATCAACGGAGAAAAAGCGATGGAATTCGCTGAAGTGTTGGAAATCGCCCAGACCCATATGGGGCCGATAAAGATTTACGGCCCCGATGCCCATGCCGGCATGCGCGCGGCCGGCCGGTTGGCGGCGGAAACCCTGGACATGATTGCGCCGCATGTCGCGCCGGGCGTTACCACGGACGCGCTGGACGCGCTGTGCCACGCCTTCATCCTGGATCACGACGCGGTCCCAGCCCCGCTGAATTATCGCGGCTTTCCAAAGTCGATCTGCACGTCGATCAACCACGTGGTCTGCCACGGCATTCCCGGTGACCGGGTGTTGAAGGAAGAAGACATCGTCAATATCGACGTTACCGTGATCCTTGACGGCTGGCACGGCGACACATCCCGGATGTTTCCTGTCGGCAAGATCCAGCGCAAGGCCGAACGCCTGATCGACGTGACGTATGAAGCCATGATGCGCGGCATCAATGCGGTCCGCCCAGGCACCACCACCGGCGATATCGGTCACGCGATCCAGTCCTATGCCGAAGGTGAGCGATGCTCGATCGTGCGTGATTTCTGCGGACACGGGCTGGGACGCGTCTTCCACGACGCACCGAACATATTGCACTATGGCCGCCCCGGCGAAGGCGTCGCCCTGCGCGAAGGCATGCTGTTCACCATCGAGCCCATGGTCAATCTGGGGCGCGCGAACGTCAAACTGCTGAAGGACGGCTGGACCGCGGTGACGCGTGACAAATCCCTGTCGGCGCAGTTCGAACATTCCATAGGTGTTACCACCGACGGTTTTGAAATCTTTACCCGGTCGCCCGCCGGCCTGCACAAGCCTCCTTTCGCCTGACGCCCGCGATGGATCGGGCGACCGACGAAAAGCCGCATCATCTTGGCCACCGCGAACGCCTGCGCGACCGCTTCACGCGTGGTGGTTCGGACGCCCTTCAGGATTATGAGCTTCTGGAACTGGTTCTGTGTCAGGTGATCCGGCGGGGCGACGTCAAACCCCTGGCCAAGGATTTGATCAAGGCATTCGGGACGTTTGCCGATGTCATTTCGGCCGACCGTGCGCGACTGGCCGAGGTTAAAGGTGTCGGTGACGCAGTTATTCACGAGCTGAAAGTGGTTCATGCCGCCGCCATCAAACTGGCCCAGGGCCAGGTCCTGAACAAACCTGCCTTGTCCTCCTGGCAGGCCTTGCTGGACTATTGCCATGCCGCCATGGGTTTTGAGCGCACCGAGCAATTTCGCGTGCTCTACCTGGACCGCAAAAATTTCCTGATCGCTGATGAAGTTCAGCAGCGCGGCACCGTCGATCACACCCCGGTCTATCCGCGCGAAGTGGTCAAGCGGGCGCTGGAACTCGGTGCCTCGGCCGTCATTCTGGTTCACAACCACCCTTCGGGCGATCCGGCCCCAAGCCATGCCGACATTGAAATGACCAGGCGGATCATCAAGGCCGGCAAAGCCGTCAGCATTACCGTTCACGACCATCTGGTCATCGGCAAGGCTGACCACGCCAGTTTTAGATCGTTGGGGTTGATCTGAGCAATCCCGTTCAAGGGCGCCACGATGCTGTGACATGATCGGGCAAACCCGACACGACACAGATATCGGGACATGGCCAACCTGATCGACCGGCGTAAAATCATTGCAGGACGGGCCTCGGCGTCCTTGGCCGCCAACGTGCCAGGGACAGCCGCACTCGGCCGAACCGGTTCTGCTTACAAGGCCCCAATGTCATCCTGATCCGCTTTGGCGGCGGCGTTCGCCAGCGCTGAGGGCATTGAGACCAGCCATTCACAGGGTACGCTATATCTCGGGCCGGCATGATGTCTGCAAGGATATCAAGAACGAGTTCCTGAAAGAGCGCCTCGAGCCAAAGGCGCCGACCCTGTTTGAGTATCTGCGCAAAACGTTTGATGTCCCCGGTCACCAGGCCCTGATCATCAACGGCAAAAACCGGGCCAGCGAAGACTGCCTGACCTCTCGAACATTCCAGCTGCGGTCCAGCGGTGAATCCGCCAATCGCCATTACCCCAATCGCCATTACATTGACCGGATCACCGGGAAGGAACCGTTCGCGGCGACGGTTTCCAATCGGGGCAATCCGGGAAATCCGCACGTACCCTTGATGGTGCGCATCAGGTGAAAAACATTATCCAGCACCTGCCGATCGGATGGATCCTGCTCGAACCGGACTGGTTGAATATCGACTGCTTCCAGGTGCTCCGCCGTCCCGGTCACAAATTCTTCGATCAGGTCTTCCATACCGGCCACCCACGCTGATTGGTCATGCCGGACAGGGTCCGGCATTCAACTGCTGCAGTTCGGACATGGAGAGATCATCTCCCATCGTGCTGCCGGATCCGAATGCAACCCGCATGAATTTTAGCGGTCTCCGCGCTGGCGCCTATCAGCCTGACGGCGTGGTCGCGCATTTCGGGGTCGTCGTCTTCCATCGCCTCGACCCCGTTGATCACCGCCCCGACGGGGCTGACCAGGGTGTGGCACAGGCGCGGGCACAAAAGCGCGGATAATTCCGGATCGTCCATGAGTCCCAACCGCACTGTTTGAAATTGTCACCATGGGTGGCAAAATTCCGGGCCGTTTGCAAAGCTCCCTTGAGCGGCTGAAACATTGATGAGGCAAGGCCGTGCTACTTCTGCAACCGGGTGGATATGTTCGCCACCCCGACCGACCCGACTGGGGAATAGGCCAAATACAATCGGTGATCGGCGCCCGGGTCACGGTCAATTTCGAACATGCTGGCAAATGCCTGATCAACACCGATGTCATTCAACTGGAGCCGGCGCGGCTGGACGATTGACAGTCTGCGGACCATCGGAGATAAGCGGGCAGATTTCCCAATCCGGAACCGAAACCATGGACCACGCCGCCCTGTTGGTCGCCATGCGCGACATCGCCCTCGCCGCCGGCGACAAGATCATGGAAATCTATGGCACGGACTTCGATACCGAGCGCAAATCCGACGGATCGCCGGTGACCGAGGCCGACGAGGCGGCAGACGCCTTGATTTTCGAGGCGTTGTCGAAGATCGTTCCCGACATCCCGATCATCACCGAAGAGCGCCAGGTCGCCGGTATCAGGACCGAACTGTCCGATCACTTCATCCTGGTCGACCCGCTGGACGGCACCAAGGAATTCATCAAGCGCAATGGCGAGTTTACGGTGAACATCGCCCTGATCGAAAACGGGTCGCCGATCCTGGGCGTGGTCCATGCACCGGTCAAGAACAGAATGTTCAGCGGTCAGGTCGGCTCCGGCGCGTTTGAGGGCCTGGGCGAGGATCGCCAGGAGATCCAGGTTCGCCTTCCCGCGGATGACGGCTGGGTCGCTGTTGGCAGCCGGTCACATGCCTCTGCCGAAGACAGTTCGGCGCTGTCGGGCATCACGGTGAAGGATACCCGGGCCGCCGGGTCATCTCTGAAATTCTGCCTGGTTGCTGCTGCTGAAGCCGACATCTATCCGCGCATGGCGCCAACCATGGAATGGGATACCGCCGCCGGCGATGCGGTGCTGAGAGCAGCAGGGGGCGCCGTCGTGAATGCCGACGGCTCCCCCTTTGTCTATGGCAAGTCTTCCGGGCTCTTGAACCCGCACTTCATTGCCTATGGCGGCCAGCGCCCGCCGGCGCTCGGCACCTGAATTCAGTCGGCGTCCAGTTTGACCGTCAAGGTCACACCCTCGGCATCGATAACCGTGACGTGGTCATCCTTGCCCAATTCCGAGCCGTTCGTGGTCTTCACCGTCCAGCGCGTTCCGTCGATCCAGGCATAGCCGCGGCCATCTCTGGTCCTGGCTTCCATCTTCGCATTTCGGCCGATATAGGCCGCTGCCCGGCTGTTGAGGCCGGTCGGGCCGCCCTCAAGCTTGCGCTTTTTGACGTAAGGCACGCCGGCAAAGGCAATTATGGTGCTGACGATGGCAAACACCAGGATCTGCCATTCGATTCCGATGCCCGGAATGATCAGGGTGATCAAGCCCATGACGACGGCTCCCATTGCCGGCCATATCAACAGGGTCGACGGCGCCAACAATTCGAACACACCAAGCGCCGCTGCCAGCAACCACCAATGCCAGAAGGTGATTTCAAACCCCAGCATCAGGAACGCCCCCAGGGACCGGGATTAGACTGGGCCTCGATATTATCCCAAAGGGTCTGACGTGCCCTTTGGGCGTCCGCCTGGTTGGTTCGCCCGGGACCTGACGCGGTCGGAACCGGACTGGCCGAAGCGGTTGGCGTTCCTGTCGGGCGATCACCGCCACGCGGGGCTGATCCACCCGTGCCGCGCGGCGTGCCGCCGGAACCAACCGATGACCCTCCGCCGCCAAAGGCGCTTTTCGCCAGTTCACCAACACCGCCGAGTGCACCCAGAATTCCGGTCGCTTCCATCGGCATCAGAATGACCTTTTCGTTCGGAGCCGAGGCAATCGCCTCCAGGGCATCGACATATTTCTGGGCCACGAAGTAGTTGATCGCCTGTACATTGCCATCGGCGATGGCATTCGACACCATGTCTGTCGCCCTGGCTTCGGCTTCGGCTTCCCGTTCGCGCGCCTCGGCATCGCGGAAGGCAGCTTCCTTGTTGCCTTCAGCCTCGAGAATGGCGGACTGCTTCATGCCTTCCGCCCGCAACACGGCCGATTGCTTGTCGCCTTCGGCTTCAAGAATTTGGGCACGCTTGATGCGCTCCGCCTTCATCTGGCGGGCCATGGCTTCGGTGATGTCCATCGGCGGGGTCAAATCCTTGATCTCCACCCGTGTTACCTTGATGCCCCATGGATTGGTGGCGTCGTCAATGACACGCAAAAGCCTTGTGTTGATCTCGTCACGCTTGGCCAGCACCTCGTCCAGGTCCATCGAACCGATCACGGTGCGAACATTGGTCTGGGCCAAATTCGTGATGGCGAGTTCCCGGTCGTTGACCTCGTAAGCGGCGCGCTTGGCATCGACGATCTGGTAGAAAACCACCGCGTCGGCCGCGACCATGGCATTGTCCTTGGTGATCACTTCCTGGGTTGGAACATCCAGAACCTGTTCCTTCATATTGAGCCTTTCGCCGACAACATCGATGAACGGAAAGATCACATGAAGGCCGGGATCCAGCGTGGAAGTGTAACGCCCGAAACGTTCAACCGTCCACTCACTGCCCTGGGGAACAGACCTGACCCCCATGAAAATCAGAACCAGCACCATGATTACGATGACAACGACAAGTATAAAAAACAGATCCATTCGACTACTCCTCTAACCTAGATTCCGATCATTCTCTTTGGGGATTGTTTCCCGAAAGAACGTCAAGATGGCCGTCGCGCATTGCCCCTGGGTCGGGTCGTATCGGTTCCGCGTGACGTATTGGCGCATGACGACCCGGAGCCGCTCGATCGGGTTGAGGTGCGGGCGGCGGGGCGGCAGTTGGACCAGATGGATGCGGCGCTCGGCCCGCGGTGGTTTTGACGGCGAGGTTTGAGCCTCGTTTCACCCGGCCAAAAGCGGGCTTCGTCTGATATTCCGGGTGGACGGCATCGGCGAAATAAACAGCTCCGTCCGCCCCGGGAGAAGCGAGCAGATTTTCGTAAAATGCGATGAACCCGGCCTGTTCGCCAGCATCCGCCGCCCGCGGCGCCGCCCTGGGCTTGCGATATTCAAGGCCCAGACGCGCCAGCAGCTTCAGACAGCTTGAATGGGAATGGCGGATGCCAGATCCTGCGCGAATATGGGCGCGGATTTCATGGGCCGACCGGCAAATGCGTCCCTCAAGCCAGATGCAAGGCCCGGCCCCTTGCGCTCCCGTCATCCGGGACTGCCCGCCCTTCCAGCCATCATGGGCCACGGTGTCCCGGCCCTCGGCCAGGTACTGCTTGCGCCAGCCACGCACCGTGTCGTCATCAAGGTAGAGAACGCCCGCAATCTCGGCACGGGACTTGCCATCATCCAGCAACAAAAGCGCATTCGCCCGACGCGCCATCCCATGACCTCCGCGCTGACGCTGCACACAGGCCGGCAATTCGCGGCGATCTTCAGGAGAAAGAAACTTCGGGCCAATCATGGCGCCGAGCAGAATCCATTTCGCTCGAATCGTCAACCCATTCTTCGAGTGTTCAGTGACTCAGAGTATAATGAAACGTCAATAAAGTGTTCTCTCTATTGTGGGGAAATTCCAGAAACTGCACGGCCATCCAGCGTACCACGGGTCGTGCCAGATCGCGGATCGATCAGGATCAGCCGGGTTTTGCCGCCGCCCTCCAACCGCAGGACCAGCAAGTTGTCCGATGCAGTCATATCGACGACCGCCATGCCCTCTGGCACTTCGAATGTACCGGGGGGGACCGTGGCCGTTACGGCGGCGGGGGTCACGATTTTCTGGGCGGTCATGGCCATGCCTATGATTAACGCCCCAAATCCGATAAGCAGCAGCATACCCAGGATGACGACCACCCATTTCAGGCGGCGCTGCAGGGCAATCTGATCGGGCGTGAGGGATGCAGGTTCTGACATGGACGACACGGCGCTGGATACTTCCCTTTACGGTGACCGGACGGTCGAGATCGGCGCGGCCGAATCGGGTGAACGGCTCGACAAGGCGCTGGCCAGCATTCTACCACGGCTGAGCCGCGCGCGCCTGCAACGATTGATTGCCGAGGGCCAGGTTGTATCCGGCGGCAAACCGCTGACCGATCCGGCCCGCAAAGTGCACAGCGGTGACGCCATCACCGTCACTTTGCCCTATCCGCGCCCCGCTGAACCGGAGCCCGAGAATATTGCCCTGACTGTCGCCCATGAGGACGAACATCTGATTGTCATCGACAAGCCGGCCGGGATGACGGTTCATCCCGCCCCCGGCCAGGAAATCGGCACCCTGGTCAATGCCCTGCTGCACCACTGTGCCGGCAGCCTATCGGGGATCGGCGGGGTTGCCCGCCCCGGGATTGTCCACCGGATCGACAAGGATACAAGCGGCCTGTTGGTGGTTGCCAAGACCGACCAGGCGCATGTTGGCCTTGCCAGACAGTTCGAAAATCATTCGATCGAGCGCCGCTATCAGGCTGTCATCTGGGGTGTTCCGGGTGAACCTTCCGGAACGGTGCGCGGAAACATCGGCCGAAACCCCAACAACCGAAAAAAGATGGCCGTGATCGCCAAAGGCGGCAAATCGGCGCTGACCCATTGGACGCTGTTGCAAGCATTTGGAAAAACGGCCGCCCTGGTCGAATGTAAACTGGAAACCGGGCGCACTCACCAGATCAGAGTGCACATGACGCACATCGGGCACCCGCTGATCGGGGATCCGGTCTATGGCGGCGGCGGTCGCAGCTTGAAAAAAAGCCTTCCGCCAGAAGTTCGCGAAGCGATATCGGGGTTTTCGCGCCAGGCTCTGCATGCGAAAACACTCGGGTTTCATCATCCACAAACAAATGAACATATTAAATTAAACAGCGTATTGCCTGGAGATATCAATAAGTTAATCAAGGCATTTAAGCTCGATTAGGCCGTAAACCCATAAACAGTTGATCAGGATTCCCAAATCAGTTTGCATACGATTCATTCGGAGCCAGGGAGGATTATCCATGGCCCGATACGATCTTGAAGCACGCCGGACGCGGCTTGTGAATCCCTCCCGCCTTATCCATAACTCGGGTAACATCAGTCCAGTCCTACCGCCGCATCCAATTCTTCCGGCAAGGTCGGTGTGTAGATCGAGTATTGCCCTCTTGCCGCCGCCGCTTCGGATTCATCGATTGCCGCTTGAAGGACGGCGATCTTGCGATTGTGCTCCGCTATCCGCTCTTCGACCAGCCGCACGCCTTCCCGCAGCACTTCGCTGATGCTCTTGTATTGTGGCCACTGTCGACGCACTTTCCGATGAATTGTTCCTGATAGTCAGTGAGAACGACATTCCGCGTGGGCATTATGGTCTCCGCTCTGAATTGCTCATTTATGGCATACTACGCCAATCTCTACAACCGGGCTCCCGGTGCCCGACCGATGCCACCGAAATCCGTCTCAAACGCGTGGCCGATGTTCAAGGCCAGCGCCTCATCGCCGCCGCGGGCAATGAACTGCACGCCGGTGGGCAGATGGCCGGCGGCCAGGCCCATGGGCGTTGTGAGGGCGCACAGGCCCAGATAGTTGGCAATACGGGTAAATTGCGACGGGATCGGCAGATCATTGATCCCGTCAACCAGCGGGGCCGGCACCGGGGCGGTGGGGGTGATCATGGCATTGATGCCGGTCATGGCTTTCAGGAACATCGCCTGATCGTCCTGCCGGGTTTGCAAGGCGTGAATATAGGAAGCAGCGGTGACGGCCTTGCCGCCCAGAACCCGGGCCTTGACCGTTTCATCGGTCCGGTTGGCGGGGTCCTCGAACATTGCGCCATGGTGGGCATAGCTTTCCGCACCCATGATCACTGCAATCCTGTCGCGGATTTCGGCGACCCCGAGCGGCATCTGGAATTCGACAATGTCGGCGCCCAGAGCCGCCAGGCGTTCCAGCGCGGCTTCATAATGGGTGCGCACTTCGGGATCCAGATCTTCCCGGTCGGACGGCGTCAGCGCGCCGATAACCTTGCCGCGGATCGGCGCCGCCATGGCGCCATACAGCCCCTGCCCGCCCGCCAGATCCTGGTCGACCTTCCAAGGTTCGCGTCCAAGCAGTGTCTCATACATGACCGCCGCATCAAGCACGCTGCGGCACATCGGCCCCGGCGTGTCGAGCGTGTGGCAAAGGGGCACAATACCGTCCAGGGGCAGCACACCCTCGGTCACTTTCAATCCGGACAGCCCGCAAAAACTTGACGGCAGCCGCACCGACCCGCCGGTATCGGTGCCGATCGCACACGCCACCATTTCGGCGGCGACCGAAGCACCCGATCCACAGGACGAACCGCCCGGCGCCCGGTGGACATCCAGATCCCACGGGTTCCACGGTGTGCCGCGATGCTGGTTGGTGCCCCACGGACCGAAGGCGACCTCAACCGTCTTGACCTTGCCGACCAGAACACCGCCGGCGCCGATCAGCCGGCGGGCAATGGTTGCGGTGTCGGTGGCAACCCGATCCGCCATGGCGTCGGATCCGCCGGTGGTGATCAGGCCCTTCACATCGATCAGGTCCTTCAGCGCGAAGGGAACACCATGAAACGGCCCCACCCGGTGGCCGCCCGCAATGGCATGGCTCGCGGCTTCGGCCGCCGCCCGCGCCTGGTCGGCCAGGATCAGTTCAAAGGCACCGATCCTAGGTTCGCGCACTTCTACCCCGGCCAGACAGGCATTGATGGCCTGGGTCGGGGTCGTCTCGCCACTTTGATATTGCCGTGACAGATCAACAATGCCGGGGCTGGTCTGATCGCTCATCTCTTTCTCCAGTCCATCTAACTCAAGCCGCGCATGATGCGTTCGGCAAAACCGTCCATCCCGCCGGGGTCAAGCCAACGCACCACGGCAACCAGATCCAGATCGGGGCGGGCAGGCAATGCGCACCGTCACCGTTCAGCCACCAGAGCAGACCGTGGTTGGAGTTTAGATCGCATGGTGTCGTGCAAGCGTCGATCCAGTCAGGCGACAGCAATTGCCGATCGGCCCAGAGGCCACGATTGGCCATCAACAGGCGGATTCGGGCATGATCCCGGGTGGAAATGAACATCCCGCCGCCCCAATGGGCGCCGCCCGACACCGACTGCATGCGTCGTCCATCGATCTCGATCCAGGAATTTTCATAGCCGTGCCATGCCCAGTCGTCCGACGCGCCGACCGGATCCATTATCCGTTCCTTCGGCACCTCGGGCAGCGGCCAGCGGAAAACCTGCATCAGGGCGTAGCTCGGCACATTGACGCGAATGTCATTGTATTCCCAGAACGTGCCCGGGTATTCCCAGAACGTGCCCGGCGCCTGCAGATCGCGGTGGATGCCCTTTAACAACGGCGTGTTCGGCGGCACGTCCAGTTGCCGGTTGCGATCGATCCGGTCGGCCTTGCCCCCCAATGTGCCTTCCCATTCGCTGGTCTGCCGTAACAGGTGGCACCAGGTGATGGTCCGGTTCTGGTTTGCATCGAAGGTTCCGTCATCCACCGGATCGTCGATGCCGGAGATCAACCCATCATCGACCGCCAGGCCCGCACAGATCGCCAGATAGCTTTTGGCCACCGAGAAGGTCATGTCGGCCACATCGACCGGCCCCATTCGGCCAGCAACCGCCCGCCCTGCAAGATCATGCCCGAGGGGCCACCGCGCGGCCGATATCGCGGTCCATGGGCGAGTCGTTGTCGACGGCGAACCGTATTGCTTCATCCAGCGTCCCTGATTTTGGCTGCGGGGAATGGGTTTCCCATACGATCCCTATCGGCGGAAAATAGCTATCCATCGATTATCTTCTATTCCGTTGCACGAAGCGATGCCAGCCCGATCCCCGTCGTTTCAAATCCGCCATCGACGGCGAGTGTCTGACCGGTGATATAGCTCGACCGGTCGCAGCACAGGAAATAGATGGCATTGGCAATCTCTTCCGCGGTGCCATATCGGTTGAGGGGAATGGATCGGTGATAATCGGCGCGGATGTCCGGGGAGTGCACCTGTTTCGCCATCGCGGTCTCGACCGGTCCCGGCGCCACCGCGTTGACCCGAATGCCCATCTCGCCGAACTCGGCGGCGTGCTGCTTTGTCAGATGGGCCAGCGCCGCCTTGCTGGTGCCATAGGCAACCCGCAGCGTGCTGGCCCGCAACCCGGAAATCGAGGTGATGTTGACGACCGCCCCGCCGCCGGTCGCCACCGTGGCCCGCGCACAGGCCTGGGTGCACAGAAACGGGCCGCTAAGATTGACCGCCAGGACACGCGACCAATCCTCGAAACGGGTCTCCAGGGTTGGGCCGAACACCGCGATACCTGCATTGTTGACCAGTGCGTCGATTCGGCCGAATTCGGTCAATGTCCGGTCGACTGCGTCTTGCACCTGCTCCGCCGCCGAGACATCGCACTTGACCGCCAGAACAGAATTTGCGCCAAGATCCCGGGCCGCTTCTTGCACCGCCGTTCCGCGAATATCGATCATCACCACATTCCAGCCCTCGGCCAGAAACCTGCGCACTGTCCCCAGGCCGATACCCCGCGCCGCACCGGTGATGATCGCCGTCTTTCGAATTGAATCTGTCATTTATGTCCCCGCTTTCCCGGCGGCCATATCAGGGCAGCCGGGCGGCCTCTGCCACCGACCGAACTGAACAAGGAATTCGGCCTGCCCAAGCCGACCATCCACCGGCTGTGCAATATGTTGGAGGCTCAGGGTTATCTGGTTCGGGATGTGGATGGCAACCGGCTGCACCCGGTACCGCGTCTGCGCCAGTTTGCCGCGGGCATCCTGTCCTCGACCCAGCTGACCGTGGCCCGTCACAAGGCGCTTGAATTCGTGTCCCGGGAAACCGGCGAGACCTGCAATCTGGTGCTGCCCGAGGATGCCGGCATGATCTATCTGGATCGGGTGGATACCTATTGGCCGTTGCGCTTCCAATTGCCGACCGGCACCCATGTGCCGTTCCACTGTACCGCCAGCGGCAAGCTGTTCCTGTCCACCCTGCCCGAGCGCGAGTTGCGCCACATGCTGAACACGTCATGGAACTGGCCCCCGAGGGTCCGAACACCATCACCGATGCCAAGGCCATGCTGGCCGAGGCCGAAGCTATCCGCGCGCGCGGATACAGTATCGACAATGAAGAATTCATGGCCGGCATGGCGGCAGTCGCCGTGCCGGTCCCGCGATCCGTCGGGACGGTTCCTGGCCGCCCTGGCCGCCCTGGCCGTGCACGCACCGTTGCAGCGCATGTCGCTGGAAACAGCCGCCACGACCCACGTCAAGACGCTGGAGGCCGGCGCCAAACGGCTGCAGGATATCGTGTTCGAGGACGGGTAAAAGCTACCCCCGCGGCATCAGCACGATTTTCGCCGCCGGAGTACGGCTCTGATCCAGGTCGTGAAAGGCTTCGGCGCCGTCGGCCATGGGGCGTGGTTCAGCCCAGGCGAGATCGCCGAGGAAACCGGCGTGCAGTGCCGCGATTGAGGCGCGCAGGTCGGAATCGGTATAGCAATAGACCCCCTGGAAGGTGATCTCGCTCAAGGTCAGCGTGCGGGCATCGAACTCGCCGGCCCAGTCCTGAAGCCCCACATGACTGATGACACCGCCCGGCTTGACCGCGCCTATGGCCGCAGCTCGAGTGGGCACGGTGCCGACACAATCGAGGACAATATCGAATGAGGCTGGCACGGCAGGATCGCTGATCGGATCGAAGGCATCGATGCCGGCCGCCCTGGCCGTTTTGCGGCGCAGTGGATTGGTCTCGGCCAGACGGACCGAGGCGCATCCGTAGTGGCGTGTGATTAAAGCTGATAACAGGCCGACAGATCCGCCGCCGATGACCAGGATTTCCAGTTCCGGCATTGGCCGCCAGGCAACCCGAGCCGCCAGTGCCACGGCGTGCCAGCCAGTAGCGCAGGGTTCGGTCAGGGCCGCAAAGACCGGGTTCATGCCGTCAGGTACGGGGATCAGATTGCTTTCCGGCACCGCCAGCAGATCGGCAAAGGCGCCGGCATATTGCATGCCGATCATCTGTCGGTTGGGGCAAAGATTGGTGCGCCCGTCGCGGCAGGGCGGACAGGCACCGCACGGGATCAGCGGATTGACCGCCACTTTGGCCCCCGGTGTCTTGCCTTCCAGCACCGTGCCGGCAGCTTCGTGGCCCAGGATCATCGGCGGAATGCGGCGCGGATCATGGCCGTGCCAGGCATGCATGTCAGATCCGCAGATACCGACAGCATCGACCTTCAGCAGGGCATCGCCCGGGCGCAGTTGCGGTTCGGGTTCATCGCGATAGGTCGTCTCGTGATCGGCGGTATAGACAAGTGCTTTCATTTGGCCGTGAACCCTCCGTCGACAAAGATCGTTTGCCCGGTGACATAATCGGACGCCGGCGCCGCAAGATAGACCGCCGTGCCGGCAAGGTCATCCAATTCTCCGTTGCGCCCCAGGGCCGTCTGTTTGGCGTTGAACGCCGATCTTTCCGGATCGGCGAAGACCGCTTCGGTCAGTTCCGTCGGGAAAAATCCTGGCGCGATTGCGTTGGCCCGAATACCGGCATGCCCCCAGGCTTCGGCCATGGCCCGGGTCAATTGATCCACGCCGCCCTTGGACGCGCCATAGGCAATGCCCCCAGGCATGGCCCGCACCGATTGCAGTGAAGCAATATTGATGATCTTGCCCCAACCCTTCGCCGCCATGGCCGGTTGCAGCGCCTTGGCCAGAAAAAACGGCACCGACAGGTTTATGTTCAGCGTGGCGTCCCAGCTTTCCGGGGTCACATCCTCGGCCAGTTCGCGAAAATTGACACCGGCGGCATTCACCAGAATGTCCGGTACGCCGAAAGGCTCGGCCAGAGATGCCGCGGAGCCATCAATATTGTGGTGATTGCCGAGGTCCGCGGCCAGCGCCGCCGCGGTGCCCCCGGCAGCTTCGATTGCCGCCGCGGCCGCGTCCAGCCGGTCCCCCCGCCGGGCCACTAGCAAGGTGGATGCCCCCGCTCCCGCCAAAGCTTCGCCAATGGCGCGTCCGATGCCGGACGATCCGCCCGTGACCACCGCGACCTTGCCGGCCAGGGAAAACATGTCCGGTGTCATCCGCGCAGTTCGAATTCTTCGCCCGGGAAATACTTCGCCAGGCGGACATCGCCCGCCCGGGCATGACCTTCCATGCCTTCTGCCCGCGAGATCCGGGCTGCCACGGCGCCGGTGTCCCGGTTGGCTTCACGGGACATGCGCTGCCAGGTCAGGACCTTGATGAATTTGTGCACCGACAGGCCGCCGGTATGGCGCGCAGCGCCCTTGGTCGGCAGCACATGGTTGGGCCCCGAGGATTTGTCACCATAGGTGACCGTGGTCTCCTCGCCCAGGAACAGCGAACCGTAATTGTTAAGATTGGCGAGCCACCAATCCAGATCGTCGCAATGCACTTCCAGATGCTCGGCCGCATAGGCATCAGACACCTCGACCGCTTCTTCACGGCTGTCGCAGACGATCACTTCGCCATGGTCGCGCCAGGCTTCCTCGGCATTCTTCCGGTTCAGCTCGGGCAACGTCTCGATGTACTTGGGCACCAGCGCCATGGCAGCTTCGGCCACACCGCGATCGGTCGAGATCAGCCAGCCGGGCGAATTATAGCCATGCTCGACCTGGCTGGCGATGTCGCAAGCGATCACGTCCGGATCACCCATCGCGTCAGCAATGACTGCGATCTCGGTCGGACCGGCGAACATGTCGATACCGACCCGGCCATAGAGGATGCGCTTGGCTTCGGCGACGAACTGGTTACCCGGACCGACCAGGATGTCGACCTTGATGCCGGTGAACAGACCGAACGTCATGGCAGCGATGCCCTGGATGCCGCCCATGCACAGAATGTGATCGGCACCGCACAGGTCCAGCGCATAGAGGATCGCCGGATCAATGCCGTCTTCGCCACGCGGCGGTGAACAGGCGACAATCTTCTTCACGCCTGCGGCGCGGGCCGTTGTGGTAGTCATAATCGCAGAGGCGATATGGGCATAGCGTCCACCGGGCACATAACAACCCGCCGCCTGCATCGGCACCAGCTTCTGGCCGGTGATCAGGCCGGGCGACAGCTCGGTCTCGAAATTCTGCATGCTGTCCATCTGGGCCTGGGCAAAGCGCAGCACCCGGTCATGGGCAAACTGGATATCGTCGCGCGTCCGCTGGCTGATCCGGTCCGCTGCCCCCTTGAGCACATCCGCCGGCACGATGATTTCGCCGAACCATTTGTCGAATTTTGCCGCATATTCCCGGGCGGTTTCCTCACCGCCTATCTCAATCTCGGCCAGGACACCGGCGACCAGCGCCCGCACGTCTCCTTCACCGCTGGCGGCGGTCTTTTCAGCTTTCTTCAGATAGGTGATGGTCAATGGTCAGGTCCTTGATGTCGCTTGATGCGTTGCGGTCTCATAACGGCAAATAACCGGGCGGTGCAACCTGTCATGCCACCTGGCGCGTCGAACGTCTACAAGTTCCGAAAATTTGGAGAAGACAAATCGGCTCAACCTTGTCTAAAGTTTCAACTATGGTTGGACCGCTCATCGCACCACTGGTTCTGTTGGCCGTTTTCGTGCTGATCGCGAAGGCATCCCCGACGCTCAACCGGATTGCGACGGGATGCGAGTGCCCGGCGTGCGGATCCAAGCGGATCCAAATGGTCAAGGCAGGGGCGGCCATGCATGCCAACTGCGATGGCTGCGGCAATTCCGGACATTACTGAACATTTTTCTGCTTGCAGGCGGGCAACCGCCCATTGATGCTCCGAACCACAGGTTCGGGCTGATTTCGTGGGGTATTTGATGTCGGCACATATTCTTGCGATCGATCAGGGGACAACCTCGTCACGGGCCATCATCTTTGATGAGGTTGCCAACGTCGTCGCCATCGCTCAAGAGGAATTTCAGCAGCACTTTCCGCAATCCGGTTGGGTCGAGCACGAGGCCGAGGATCTGTGGGAAACCACCCTTCGGACCTGCCGCCAGGCGATCGATCAGGCCCGGCTGAAGGCAAGTGACATTGTCGCCATCGGCATTGCCAACCAGCGCGAAACCACCGTGGTCTGGGATCGTCAAACCGGCAAGGCGATCCACCGCGCGATTGTCTGGCAAGACCGCCGCACGGCCGAGGCCTGCGCGCGATTGCGGGCCGGAGGCAACGAAGCCGCCGTCACGGAGCGAACCGGCCTGTTGCTGGATCCCTATTTCTCCGGCACCAAGATCGCCTGGATCCTGGACAATGTGGACGGCGCCCGGGCCCGGGCCGAGACGGGTGAGCTGGCCTTTGGCACGGTCGATACATTCCTGATGTGGCGGCTGACCGGCGGGGCAACCCATGCGACCGACGCCACCAATGCCTCGCGCACGCTGCTCTATAATATCCACAACGGCGCCTGGGATGATGACCTGCTGCAACTGATCAATGTGCCGCGCGCCGTGCTGCCCGATGTGCGAGACAGCGCCGGCGATTACGGTTCGACCTTGCCGGCTCACTTCGGGACGGCGATCCCGATTGCCGGCGTGGCCGGGGACCAGCAGGCCGCCACCGTGGGCCAGGCGTGTTTCGCGCCCGGCATGATGAAGTCGACCTATGGCACGGGATGCTTTGCCCTGCTCAACATCGGGACCAGCGCGGTGATCTCGAAGAACCGCATGCTGACCACAATTGCCTACCAGCTGAACGGCGTGCCAACCTATGCGCTGGAGGGGTCGATCTTTGTCGCCGGCGCGGCGGTGCAATGGCTGCGCGACGGCCTGGCGATGATCGAAGAGGCACAGGTGACCGGGGATCTGGCAAATCTGGCAGACCCCCACCAGGACGTCTATCTGGTACCGGCCTTTACCGGCCTGGGCGCGCCCTGGTGGGATGCCGAGGCGCGCGGCGCCATGTTCGGCCTGACCCGCGCCACCGGCCCGGCCGAATTTGCCCGTGCGGCATTGGAGGCGGTCTGTTACCAGACCCGCGATCTGCTGGAAGCCATGCGCGGCGACTGGTCCGGCGCGGAAGGAAACCAGACCGTTTTGCGCGTCGATGGCGGCATGGTGGCAAGCGCCTGGACCATGCAGTTTCTCGCCGACATTCTCGACGTCCCGGTCGACCGGCCGACGGTTCTGGAGATCACGGCCCTTGGCGCGGCTTATCTTGCGGGTCTGAAGGCGGAGGTTTACCCGGCGCCGGAAGAGTTTGCCAAATCCCGGGCGCTGGACCGGCGATTTGAACCGGCTATGGAAAACGATGAACGGATGCGCAAATATGCCGGCTGGCAGGACGCGGTTCGCCGGACCCTGACCACCTGAAACACCACGTATGGAATCCCTGTTATGAAAGCTGCCGTCTGCCGCGCCTTTGGTGAACCCCTGACCATTGAAGATATTGAAATCGCGGCGCCCGGACCGGGTGAGATCAAGGTAAAGATGGCCGCCTGTGCCATCTGCCACAGCGACATTCACGCCATTGAGGGTGCCTGGGGCGGCGAACTGCCGATCGTTTACGGCCACGAGGCGGCCGGCGTGGTCGAGGAATTCGGCGACGGAGTCACCACCCTGAAACCGGGCGATCATGCGGTCGTCACCCTGATCCGGTCCTGTGGTCATTGTCATTTCTGTTCGCAAGGCGCGCCGACGGCCTGTGAAATCAAGTTTCCCCTGGACGTAAAGAGCCCGCTGACCGATGCTGGGAGCGAACCGGTGACCCATGGCTTCTATACGGGTGCATTTGCCGAATATGCCGTGATCGATTCCTCGCAGGCGGTGAAAATTCCCGATGACATATCGCTCGATTCCGCCAGCCTGCTGGCCTGCGGCGTCATCACCGGTTATGGCGCGGTGACCAATACGGTGCATGTGCCGCCGGGGGCCCTGGTGGCGGTGATCGGCACCGGCGGTGTCGGCCTGAATTCCATACAGGGGGCGGCGATTGCCGGCGCGGGGCGGGTCATCGCCATTGATCTGAACGATGACAAGCTGGCGGCGGCCAAAGACTTCGGCGCCACCGACACGATCAATCCCCAGACCCAGGATCTGTCGAAAGAAATCAAGGCCGCCACCGGCGGACGAAAATGCGATTACGTCTTCGTCACGGTCGGATCGACCGCGGCCATGAACCAAGCCTATCGCCTGATGGGCATCCACGGTACCACGGTTCTGGTCGGCATGCCCGAGAGCGGTGCAAAATCTGAAATCGATCCCTTACGGCTCTCCACCTTCCGCCAGACCGTCATGGGCTCGCTGATGGGTTCGTCCCGAATCCAGGTTGATATCCCGCACCTGATCGAGCTGTACCGTCAGGGCCGCCTGAAGCTGGACGAGTTAATCACCGGACGTTACCCGCTGGACCAGATCAACGAAGCCATCGCCAGCGTCAATCGCGGCGAGGCACTTCGCAATGTGATCGTGTTCGATTAGGGCCTGTTGACATTTGGGGTTGCGATTTGGCCTGAACTGTTATTCAAGCTTCGAAAATGGAGGTTTGGATGGACGAAGATCGTTTGGTGATTTCAGATGAACTCTGGGCGAAGATTGCGCCCCTGTTACCCGGTAAGGCCGGGGACCCGGGAGCAACCGGTCGGGATAACCGTCGGTTCATGGAGGCCGTACCTTGGCGTGTGCGAACAGGGTCTCCCTGGCGTGACCTGCCCCAGGATTTCGGCAACTGGAATTCGGTTTTCAAACGATTTCGTCGATGGGCAAAGGCCGGTGTGTTCGAGAGACTTTTCAACGCCATAAGCGACGAGCCAGACCTTGAACATGCTCTCATCGACGGAACGATTGTCCAGGCCCATCAGAAGGCTTCGGGCACAAAAGGGGGGACACGGCATCAAGCCATCGGACGCTCTCGCGGCGGGCTGACGACCAAAATCGTTGCCCTGGTCGATGCGCTCGGCAACTTGTTCCGCTTTCTGCTTCTGCCGGGGCAAGCGCACGACATGAAGGGGGTTGCCCCCTGATCCACGATGTCTCCTTCGCAGCGTTGCTGGCCGACAAGGCCTTCGACGCCGATTGGCTCCTGCAAGACCTTGATGAGCGCGGCGCAACTGCGGTTATCCCGCCCAAATCGAACCGGAAAGTGCAACGAGACGACGATACTCACATGTACAAGTGGCGTCACCTGATTGAAAACTACTTTGCAAGGATCAAGGAATTCAGGGGGATAGCAACGCGATACGACAAAACAGATACCAGCTACGCAGCCAACTGGCACCTCTGCGCAATGCTCAACGCTGCCCGGTGAGTGTCCACAGACCCTAGGGTCTGTGGACACTCAGGGTTCCCATTGGGTCTGATTTCTGATTCAAACTTCGAAAATGGGGGTTTGAATGAACACGCGACGTTTCGGGGTGGCGGATCAGGTTTGGCGGCGACTTGAGCCGCATCTTCCGGGAAAGACCTCTGATGCCGGGCGAGGGCAAAGGATGATCGCCTCTTTCTCGAAGCCGTGTTCTGGCGCGGGCGCACCGGATCACCATGGCGCGACCTTCCGCCCCCATCCGGAAACTGGAACCCTCAAGTTCCGTCGGTTTCGCCGCGGGGCCAGGGCAGGTGCACGACATGAAGGGCATGGCTCCGCTGATACAGGGCGGACCAAACGGCGCGCTGCTGGCAGACAAGGCATTTGATGTGAATTGACTCCTGGAAGAACTGGATGGCGCGGTGCGACCGCTGTGATCCCTCCGACATCGAACCGGAGACATCAGCGCGACGATGACGCTGACGCCTCCAGGGGGCGGCATCTGGTCGAAAATCATGGCTCAGTTCACGAATTGTATGCATGGACGTGCGATGGCGGTTGCGAGGCAGGCCCGGGGTGAGGCGTTCTCCAGTTCAAGCCGCTGGAACCATCGCAGGTAGTTGTCGAGATATCTGGTCGCGACGCCTCGGTAGCGCCGCAAGAAATCCTTCAACCGGCTGTGTCGGTTGTTGACCGTCTGAATGTGAAAGGCACCTCGCACCCGTTCACTTCGTGACAGGTTCAATGCTTCGTGATGCGCACCGATTGCCGCCGCGCATCGCGGATAAGCGCGGTGTCCATCGGTCACCAAAACGATATCCTCGTCCACAACCGGTGCGATCACCTCTCGCAAGGTATCTGCGTTGACCGCGGGCAGAACCGCACTGACTGTCGCGCCGCTGCGATCAGCGACAACCAGTACCGGAACCTGTTCATCTGACAGGCCCCGCTTGCTGGCCTTGCCTCCCCTGCGTCGCGCCTTGCGCTCAAGGTTTCGTGCACCTTTCCGGCTTTCCAGCACATAGGTTTCATCGGCTTCCACAATGCCCGTGAGCTTGCGTGCCTTCAGGTCTTTTGCGGCAAGAAATCGGTGCCGCCAACGGAAGGCGGTGTTGACGGCAAGTCCGCAACGTTCTGCTGAAGCGCGAACCGTCAGCCCATCAGCAAGACAGGCTCCGAAGGAAAGCCACTTGTCCTTGCGGTGCAGACCCGACAAGGGGGTGCCGGTCGCGGCATTGAATGTCTTCCTGCATTCTTTGCACTGGTACCGTCGCAGACCCCTTGCCTTGCCACGCGATATGGCGCCTGGCGTGCCACAATGCGGGCACTGGCGATCTCCACCCACGGCCGCTTCAATGGCAGCCAGCGACGCTGACGTCTCCGTGTCCCCCAGGAACACGGCTTCGGTTTGCTGCCGTTGCGCCGGGCTGAGGTGGTCTATCCCCGATAACCATTCCTGAAACTGCTTGTGATCCATGTCAATCCATCCTTCTGATTTCACAAAAAACATAACATGAACGCACACGGCTTGTAAACTGAGCCAAAATCATTTCGCGAAGAGAAAGGAATTCAGAGGTATAGCAACACGCTACGACAAAACCGATTGCATCTCTGCCGCAAACTGGAACCTAGCGTAAGCGTCCGGTGTTGGTGCTCTGACGCGTTATAGAGTGCGCTGATAGTGTCCACCATTGACAGTGGACATCTTGAGGGCGGATATGGCTGGTAAGAAGGGTCAGAAGAAGCGGTTCCGGTCAGACGATGAGAAGGTTTCGATCTGCGGACAAACGCGCGTGCCTAGGGTTTCGGTAGCGCAGGTTGCGCGACGTTACGCGATGAACGCCAATCTGATCCACACATGCTTGCGTGATCCCCGTTTCGCGCCGTCATGTACTGACAGTGATGATTTCGCCGGGGAAGTGACCACATTTCTGCCTGTAGAGATTGCAGGGCCAACCGCCCCCCACGTGCCGATCACAGCGCCCTGTATGGACGTTCCTCTTTCGGCTCACCGTGCAGACATCACCCTGTCTGATGGTCGGCGTATCCTGGTTGAAGGAGCGACGGGATTGTCGGCGGTGCTGGCTCTGGTTGAGGGGCTGCTGACATGATCCCGGTGCCGGGCAATACGCGGGTGTGGCCGGCTGCCGGGGTGACGGATATGCGGCGCGGGTTCAACACACTGGCGGCTCAGGCCGAGCAGGTTCTGGCTGAGGACCCGTATTCGGGGCACATGTTCGTGTTTCGCGGCAGGCGCGGTGATCTGCTCAAGATCATATGGTGGGACAGCCAGGGCGCTTGCCCGTTCTCCAGACGACTGGAACGGGGGCGGTTTGTCTGGCCTGCGGCCAGGGAGGGCAAGGTCAGCCTGAGTCCCTCACAGCTGTCGATGCTGTTAGAGGGGATTGACTGGCGCACCCCGCAAAAGACCTGGCGTCCCTTGAAGGCGGGATAGGGAAAGCCCGACAGGACATCAGGTTTAACGCGGTTTGTCGTTCCATCCCATGGGGCAGTTTGATATGGATTACGCATGTTGAACGCCCTTGAATCCCTGCCTGAAGACCCCGCCGAACTGCGGGCTGTCAGCGAGCTTTTGATGGCCGGGGTTCAGTCGCTGACGTATCAAGACGAGAAGCTGAAGGCTGAACTGCATGGCCACCGCAAGGCACGGTCTGGCTCCAGATCAGAGAGCATGGATCAACCGGCTTTTGATCTTCAGGAAGACGAAGAGATCGAGGCGGCAGCAAACGAGCAGAAGAACGAAGCTGGCTCCAACGGCACTGATGTCGATGAGACGAACAAACCTGTCAGGCGCAAGCACAGCCGCAACCCCTTGCCCGATCATCTGGATCGGCAGGATGAGGTGCTGTCGCCGGGTGAGGACTGCACTGACTGCGGTGGTAGCCTGTGCCAGATCGGTGAGGACGTTACCGAGGAACTGGAATATGTCCCGGGCCGCTTTGTGGTACGCCGGATCCTCCACCCCCGCATGGCCTGCACCTGTTGTGAAACCTTTGCCCAGGCCCCACTGCCGTCGCGCCCCATCGTCCGCGCGATGCCCGCGATGAGGAGATTGATCGGCTTCGCGCCAGGGTGGGCGAGATCACCATGGATAACGAGCTTCTCGTCGAGAAGATCGCGAAGATGGAGGCGGGCCACCCTTTCGGGCGCCGGAGGTCGAAGCGATGAGCGCCGTCATCTCGATCTCCACGGGCAAGGCTTACGGCGTCTCCCGGGTGTGCCGGGCCTGGAGTCTGAGCCGGGCCAGCGTGTACCGGGACCTGCAACCGGCCCGGACCGAGGCCGCGCCGCCCCGCCGCCCGGGACCACAAGGCCCCTGTCGGATGCCGATCTGGTCGGGGAGATCAGACAGGTCATCACCAACAGCAGGTTCCATGGCGAGGGCTATCGCAAGGTGTGGGCGCGCCTGCGTTACAAGGGCATCCGCACCTCGAAAGTGCGGGTTCTGCGGCTGATGCGCGAGAACGGGCTCTGTGCGAAGCCATGTCAGGGGCGGCACACGGGCCAAGGGCTCATGACGGAACCATCATCCCGGGCAACATTGACGAAAGGCCAAGGGATGTGGGGCACCGACATGACCGCCACCCTCCTGAGCACAGGGCGTCAGGTCGCGGTCCTTGTCGCGGTCGATCATTGTTCGGCGGGCTGCGTGGGCATTCATGCAGCCATCCGGGGCACACGCTTCGAGGCGTTGCAGCCGATCCGCCAGGGCGTGCGGGACTGCTTCGGAGCGTGCGCCACGGACGTGGCCGCTGGCCTGACGATCCGCCATGACAACGGCTCGCAGTACATCAGCCACGACTTCCAGAACGAGATCGCCTGGCTGGGCGCGAAATCCTCACCGTCCCTTGTCCGAGCGCCCGAGGGCAACGGCTGTGCCGAGCGCTTCATCCGGACACTCAAGGAAAATCTCCTCTGGATCACGACATTCAACACCATGGAGGAACTGCAAGCAGCCCTCCAGAAGTTCAAGGATGACGACAACGAACACTGGCTCATCCAGAGCCATGGTCATCGCTCGCCAAACCAGTTCAGACGCGACGCAATGGACAAAATCCCGACCGCCGCGTAAGCTTCAAGAGTGTCTCAATAACCCTAGGGCGCTACAAACGGAAGGCGGTATTGACGGCAAGCCCGCAACGTTCTGCTGAAGCGCGAACCGTCAGCCCATCAGCAAGACAGGCTCCGAAGGAAAGCCACTTGTCCTTGCGGTGCAGACCCGACAAGGGGGTGCCGGTCGCGGCATTGAATGTCTTCCTGCATCCCTTAGAGCCTGAACGAAAATGAGTTGAGTGATATCAGTGGGTTGTGATTCTGTTTGTTTGAACAGGAAACAAGAAAACGGAGGTCACGATGCCCTGGACTGAAACCACTCGCTGCCAGTATGAGCGGAATAACGAGCGTTACTCAAGCGATGTAACCGATGCAGAATGGGCGGTCATTTTTCCGCTTTTGCCCGGCCCCAACAAATTGGGGCGCCCTCGGGAAGTTGAGTTGCGCGAAGTTTGGGATGGGATTGGCTACATCGCTGCCGCCGGGTGCGCGTGGTCTCTTTTGCCAAAGGACTTTCCGCCAGTTTCAACGGTTCGATACTATTTCTACAACTGGCGTGATAGCGGGTTACTGGCGGAGATCAACCACGCTCTGGTCGCTTTGGCGCGTGAACGGGAGGCTCGGGATCATCAACCCACAGCAGGCGTTATTGACAGTCAAAGCGTGAAAACCACTGAAAACGGCGGCATTTCTGGCTACGACGCAGGAAAGAAGATCAAAGGCCGCAAGCGCCACATCATGACAGACACCTGTGGCCATCTGTTGGCATCATGCGTTCACGCTGCCAACATTCAGGATCGCGACGGGGCAGTGGGCGTCTTTCAAAAGCTCAAACGGGATGCCCCAAAACTGCGCCACGTTTTTGCCGACTGCGGTTATCGGGGGCCAAAACTTCGTTCAGCCCTGATAACCATTGGCCGCTGGACTATCCAGATTGTGAAGCGTTCCGACACCGCCGAAGGTTTTGAGGTCCTGCCCCGCAGATGGGTCGTCGAACGCACCTTCGCCTGGCTGGGACGTTGCCGCCGATTGGCAAAGGATTGGGAGAAAACCATCGAAAGTGCAGAGGCTTGGGTTCTCATCGCCCATATCAGACGCATGACACGCTGTCTCGCAAGGGCTTGAAAAACATCAGATCATTTTGAATCAGGCTCTTAGCACTGGTACCGTCGCAGACCCCTTGCCTTGCCACACGATATGGCGCTTGGCGTGCCACAATGCGGGCACTGGCGATCTTCACCCACGGCCGCTTCAATGGCAGCCAGCGACGCTGACGTCTCCGTGTCCCCCGGGAACACGGCTTCGGTTTGCTGCCGCTGCGCCGGGCTGAGGTGGTCTATCCCCGATAACCATTCCTGAAACTGCTTGTGGTCCATGCCAATCCATCCCTCTGGTTTCACAAAAAACATGACATGGACACACACGACCTGTAAACTGAGCCAAACGATATCCTCGTCCACAACCGGCGCGATCACCTCTCGCAAGGGATCGGCGTTGACCGCGGGCAGAACCGCACTGACTGTCGCGCCGCCGCGATCAGCGACAACCAGTACCGGAACCTGTTCATCTGACAGGCCCCGCCTCCCCTGCGTCGCGCCTTGCGCTCAAGGTTTCGTGCACCTTTCCGGCTTTCCAGCACACAGGTTTCATCGGCTTCCACAATGCCCGTGAGCTTGCGTGCCTTCAGGTCTTTTGCGGCAGGAAATCGGTGCCGCCAACGCAAGGCGGTGTTGACGGCAAGTCCGCAACGTTCTGCTGAAGCGCGAACCGTCAGCCCATCGGCAAGACAGGCTCCGAAGGAAAGCCACTTGTCCTTGCGGTGCAGACCCGACAAGGGGGTGCCGGTCGCGGCATTGATTTGCCAATACGACCATATGTGGTTGGCGATCTGAAGCGCCGTTCATCTGGGGAATGCGGGATAAACACAGTTGCCGACTCTTCGGCCGGGACATTCCATAGGTTTAATTTGGGGCCGTATAAAACAAACCCGCTGCAACAATCCCTGATTATCCAGCCAGGGCGCGATCCAGAAAATCCAGACGATCCTGGCCCCAAAACATCTCGCCATTATACAGATAGGTGGGAGCGCCGAAAACGCCTGAATCCAGCGCAATCTGTGCCAAATCGGTATATTTCGCCCTGATTTGTGGATCATTTGCCCGTTCCAGCAGAGCAGCGCCGTCCAGGCCGACACTGTCCGCAATCGCCTTCAGGGTGGCGTCATCGCTGAAATCCTTTTCCTCGCACCACTGGGCCAAGCCGATGGCATTGGCCAGAGCGAGTGCATCGCCGCCGGCTTCCTTGGCGGCATAAACCACGGTCGAGGCTGTCTGGTCATTGGCCGGGAAATGGGCCGGAGTCTTGTTCAGCGGAATGCCCAGTTCGGAGCGCCAGCGCTCCAGTTCCTGCATCCGGTAGGCCTGGCGTTGAGGGGAGCGCTTGGGCAGTGGCAGACCGCCGGAGTTCTCGAACACGATGCCGAAATGCACCGGATAGATATCAACCTCGGCGCCATGTTTTTTCGCAATGTCGGCCAGCCGTTGCCCGCCGAGAAAGGACCAGGGAGAGTTCAGCGTCATGTAATAGGTGATGGTTTTGGTCATGGGGGCCTTCCTGATCGCGATGGGGGATATCAGCACACTGGCGGCGGTGTTGACAGCCAAATCGCCGCGCCATCACAATTGTACCCGGCAGCGCAAGGGCGGTTGCCTCACAGTCGCTAAACGGGGCAAATGGGCGAGCGGATTCGCCGCGCTTCAGGAGACAAGATTGACCCACGTCTACACGTCCATCCTCGACATGATCGGCGACACGCCGGTGCTGAAAACCTCGAAACTGGATACCGGCCCGTGCGAGCTTTATCTGAAGCTGGAAAGCCAGAACCCGGCCGGATCGATCAAGGACCGGATCGGCCTGAACATGATCCGTGAGGCCGAAGCCAAGGGTGATCTGAAACCGGGCCAGACGATAATCGAAGCCACCGCCGGCAATACCGGGCTCGGCCTGGCGCTGATGGCCTGCCAGTCCGGATATCCGATCAAGATCGTCATGCCCGACAAGATGAGCCGTGAGAAGATCCTGCACCTTCAGGCGCTGGGCGCCGAAGTCGTGCTGACCCGGTCGGACGTCGAAAAAGGCCACCCGGAATATTACCAGGATCTGGCCCTGAAGATCGCCGCGGAGGAGGGGGCCTGGTTCGTCAACCAGTTCGCCAACCCGGACAATCCGAACACCCATTTCAAGACCACCGGGCCGGAAAGCTGGCAGGCGATGGAAGGCCGCATTGATGCGGCGGTGTTCGGCGTCGGCTCGGGCGGGACGATCACCGGGATCGGCAGATACCTCAAGGATCAGAACCCGGACTGCAAGATCATCGTCGCCGATCCAGTCGGCAGCGTCGTGGCCGAGGTTGTGCGCACGGGCGTGGTGCCGACCGAGATCGGCTCATGGCTGGTCGAGGGGATCGGCGAGGATTTCATTCCGCCCAATCTCGACCTGTCAGTGATCGACGAAGCTGAAATTGTCTCCGACGAGGAAGCTTTCGCCGCTATCCGCGAACTGGCCCTGGCCGAAGGCGTCATCGGCGGCTCGTCTACCGGCACGCTGCTCGCTGGCGCGCTCAGTTGGTGCCGCAAGCAGACCAAGCCCAAACGCGTGCTGACCCTGGTCCCCGATACCGGCAACAAGTATCTCGGCAAGGCGTTCAACGAGGGCTGGCTGATCGACAATAACCTTTTACCGCGCGAACACACCGGCACTATTCTGGACCTTGTCACCCGCCGGGCGGATAAGGGCGGGGTGGTCTCGGTTACTTCAACTGATACATTGGATACGGCCTATAAACGAATGCGGATGTTTGATATTTCCCAATTGCCGGTCATGGACGATGGCACCCTGTCCGGGATCATCGATGAAAGCGATGTGTTGGTGAATATCGGCGAGGGCACGTTGGGTTTCGATGCGCCGGTATCGGAGATCATGGTCACCCGCCTCGAAATCCTGCCGCCCGATGCCTCCTTCGACAAGGTCATCGGCTTGCTGCGCGCCGAAAAGGTCGCCATTGTCGCCGACGTCACTACATTTTTCGGCCTGATCACCAAGGTTGACGTGATCAGCCATCTCCGCCAGCAACTGGATAGCTAGATGTTCATAGGCGTGGATTCCAGCTTTCGAGCCTGTGAGGAAATTCCAGAGTTGAGGCAATTGTCTTTCCCGAACTTCCCGGCCAAGCCGCTCAAGCGGCGAAGAGCCGGGATGCTCACGGTCTCTCTTACTGGAATGACGAAAAATTTCACAAAAACCGCCTGTCAAACCAATCAAATCTGGATACCTGATGACCAAAGGCAGAAACCAACCCGGCTTCGGCACACGCGCCATTCACGCCGGCCAGTCGCCCGATCCCACCACCGGCGCCATCATGACGCCGATCTATGCGACCAGCACCTACGTTCAGGAAAGCCCGGGCGCTCATAAAGGGTTTGAATATTCCCGCAGCCACAACCCGACCCGGTTCGCTCTGGAAGATTGCCTTGCCAGCCTGGAGGGCGGCGGGAAAGGTTTCTGCTTCGGTTCAGGCCTTGCCGCCATGGGCACGGTGCTGGAACTGTTGCAGCCCGGTGATCATGTGGTGGCGATGGACGACCTTTATGGCGGCTCCTACCGGATCTTTGAAAATGTCCGCAAGCGCAGCCAGGGGCTTGATTTCTCCTTCGTCGATCTGACCGATCCGGCGAATCTTGAGGCTGCGATCATCCCTGCAACGAAAATGGTCTGGGTCGAAACCCCGACCAATCCAACCCTGAAGCTGGTGGATCTTTCGGCCATTGCCGCCATCACAAAAAAGCACGGCCTGATCGCGGTCTGCGACAATACCTTTGCGACGCCCTGGTGCCAGCGTCCGATCGAACACGGCTTCGACATCGTGGTGCATTCCCTGACCAAATACCTCAACGGCCATTCGGACATGGTCGGCGGCGTTGCGGTCCTGCGCGACGAGTTCGAATACAGCGACCAGATCGCCTATCTGCAGAACGCCGTTGGTTCGGTCCTTGGCCCCTTCGACTGTTTCCTGTGCCTGCGCGGGCTTAAAACCCTGCATGTCCGGATGAAGGCCCACGCGACAGCCGCCCAGACCATCGCCAAATACTTGGAAGCTCACCCTAAAGTCGAAAGCGTCCTCTATCCCGGCCTCGCCAGCCACCCGCAGCACGATCTGGCGGCGCGGCAGATGGATGCCTTCGGCGGCATGATCACCATGTTCATCAAGGGCGGCTTGGACGAGGCCCGCCAGTTCCTCGAACGCTGCGAGATCTTCGCCCTCGCTGAAAGCCTCGGCGGCGTCGAAAGCCTCATCGAACACCCCGCCATCATGACCCACGCCTCCATCCCCCCGGCCGAACGGGAAAAACTCGGCATCAGCGACACATTGATCCGGTTGTCCGTGGGGATCGAGGACGTTGAGGATCTGATCGGGGAGTTGGAGCGGGCGTTGGGGTAGGGCGTAATCGCGGACGTCACAAACTACCGCCTCGATCCTGAAAACAACCACACATTCCCAAAGGCTCAGTTTGCAAGTCGTGTGCATTCATGTCATGTTTTTTGTGAAATCAGAGGGATGGATTGACATGGATCACAAGCAGTTTCAGGAATGGTTATCGGGGATAGACCACCTCAGCCCGGCGCAGCGGCAGCAAACCGAAACCGTGTTCCCGGGGGACACGGAGACGTCAGCGTCGCTGGCTGCCATTGAAGCGGCCGTGGGTGAAGATCGCCAGTGCCCGCATTGTGGCACGCCGGGCGCCATATCGCGTGGCAAGGCAAGAGGTCTGCGACGGTACCAGTGCAAGGGATGCAGGAAGACATTCAATGCCGCGACCGGCACCCCCTTGTCGGGTCTGCACCGCAAGGACAGGTGGCTTTCCTTCGGAGCCTGTCTTGCTGATGGGCTGACGGTTCGCGCTTCAGCAGAACGTTGCGGACTTGCCGTCAACACCGCCTTGCGTTGGCGGCACCGATTTCCTGCCGCAAAAGACCTGAAGGCACGCAAGCTCACGGGCATTGTGGAAGCCGATGAAACCTGTGTGCCGGAAAGCCGGAAAGGTGCACGAAACCTTGAGCGCAAGGCGCGACGCAGGGGAGGCAAGGCCAGCAAGCGGGGCCTGTCAGATGAACAGGTTCCGGTACTGGTTGCCGCTGATCGCAGCGGCGCGACAGTCAGTGCGGTTCTGCCTGCGGTCAACGCAGATACCTTGCGAGAGGTAATCGCGCCGGTTGTGGACGAGGATATCGTTTTGGTGACCGATGGACACCGCGCTTGTCCGCGATGCGCGGCGGCAATCGGTGCGCATCACGAAGCATTGAACCTGTCACGAAGTGAGCGGGTGCGGGGTGCCTTTCACATTCAGAAGGTCAACAACCGACACAGCCGGTTGAAGGATTTCCTGCGGCGCTACCGAGGCGTCGCGACCAGATATCTCGACAACTATCTGCGATGGTTCCAGCGGCTTGAACTGGAGAACGCCTCACCCCGGGCTTGCCTCGCAACCGCTATCGCACGTCCATGCATACAATTTGAAACTGAGTCAATACTTTTAAACGGTCTCTCAGAGCCTGATCGAAAATGAGTTGAGTTATATCAGTGGGTTGTGCTTCTGTTTGTTTGAATAGGAAACAAGAAAACGGAGGTCACGATGCCCTGGACTGAAACCACTCGCTGCCAGTATGAGCGGAATAACGAGCGTTACTCAAGCGATGTAACCGATGCAGAATGGGCGGTCATTTTTCCGCTTTTGCCCGGCCCCAACAAATTGGGGCGCCCTCGGGAAGTTGAGTTGCGCGAAGTTCGGGATGGGATTGGCTACATCGCTGCCGCCGGGTGCGCGTGGTCTCTTTTGCCAAAGGACTTTCCGCCGGTTTCAACGGTTCGATACTATTTCTACAACTGGCGTGATGGGGGGTTACTGGCGGAGATCAACCATGCTCTGGTCGCTCTGGCGCGTGAATGGGAGGCTCGGGATCATCAACCCACGGCAGGCGTTATTGACAGTCAAAGCGTGAAAACCTGTAACGCCCCAAGGTTATTGAGACACTCTTGAAGCTTACGCGGCGGCTTGGATTTTGTCCATGTCGTCGCGTCTGAACTGGTTTGGTGATCGATGCCCAACGCGCTGGATCAGCCAATGCTCGTTGTAATCGTCCTTGAACTCCTGGAGGGCCTTCTGCAGTTCCTCGATTGTCCCAAAGGTTCTGACCCGGAGCAGATTTTCCTTGAGCGTCCGGATGAAGCGCTCGGCACAGCCGTTCCCTTCGGGGGCGCGGACAGGGATGGCGAGGATGTCGCTCCCAACCAGGCGATCTCGTTCTGGAAGTCGTGGCTGATGTACTGCGAGCCGTTGTCATGGCGGATGGTCAGGCCAGCGGCCACCGTCCGTGCCGATCGCCCCGAAGCATTCCCGCACGCCCGCGGATCGGCTGAAGCGCCTCGAAGCGCGTGCCCCGCGTGGCGGCATGGACGCCAACGCAGCCTGCCGGGCAATGATCGACCACGACAAGGACGGCCACACCTTGCGATAGCCCTCGCCATGGAACCTGTGCTGTCGGTGATGACCGGCCTGATCTCACGGGCCAGGTCCGCATCCGACAGGGGGCCTTGTGGTTCCGGGCGGCGGCGCGGCGAGGGCTCGGCTTGGGCCGGTTGCAAGTCCCGGTACACGCTGGCCCGGCTCGGACCCCGGACCCGGCACACCCGTGATACACCACAGGTCTTGCCCGTGGAGATCGAGAGGACGGCGCTCATCGCTTCGACCTCCGGCGCCCGAAAGGGTGGCCCGCCTCCATCTTCGCGATCTTCTCAACGAGAAGCTCGTTGTCCATGGTGACCTCGCCCACCCTGGTGCGCAGCCGATCAATCTCTTCGTCACGCACATCGCGAGGGCGGTGCTTCAGTCCGGATGCGCCCGTCGCCAGGAAACGTCCCGCCAACCGCTGACATCGGCCGCCGTCGCGTCGATACCACGAACCACCAACTCGATGTCCTCGCCCCGCAACACCCGCAGAACGGCCTCCTGCCTGCGCGCCGCCGTCTGTCTGCGACGTCGGGCCGAAGCCGGATCTGCTGCGATATGTGAAGTCTCCGCAGCTCCGGCTCCGGCCCGATCAACCTTCTTCTGTTCAATCATGAAATACCTCAAATCCCCTCGTCTCAGGTCTTGATCAGTGTCTCAAAAAACTCTAGGACAGGTGCGTCTTCACCAATCCGCGATTCCTGCATTTCCACCCCTGCGGCAATTACGCACCCGGCGAAATTTGTCTGATGGTGCTGGACCCGGCTGTTATTGTTGACGGCGTCAAGCTTTGGGATGCTGGCCGGCTGAGAGTTGAGAACTTCAAAGCGACCAATACGTGTTTCAATCGCTGGACGGAATTGACCGATCTGTGCGCGCAGCCATCCGATGACATTGGCTTAACGGGCGGAGCCTGAACCTGCTTTGTCGGGTTGACCATAGAGTTCTTCGGCCCGTGCCTCGAATGCGGCAACGATGCGGCGCATGGCCTCTTCGAACAACAATGAAATCAGCCGCCGCGGTATCGCGCCGCGAAATTCAAAGTCGCAATAAAAATCGATCCGTGTTCCGCCGCCCGTCGTTTCCGGGAAGGCCCAGCGGTTTTCTAGATGATGAAACGGCCCGTCGATCGCCTTGGCGGTTACTTCATGCATTTTTGGATCGTTGATCACCCTGCTGGTGAAAGTTTCCCGAAAAACCTTGAATTTTATGATCAGGTCGGCAGTCATGATCTGACAGTTGCCATCCCGCTCCTCGTTTCGGATTCGCGCTCCCGCGCACCAGGGCAAAAATTCGGGATACCGGGCGACGTCGGAGATCAGCGCGAACATCTGCTCCGGTGTCCAGGGAACGTCCTTGTGGGTTTCAATAACCGGCATCAGGCGCTGGCGAGCTTTGCCTCACGAGCGGCGCGAAGCGCAGCGAAGTCCTCATCGGCGTGATAGGAGGACCGGGTCAGCGGGGCTGCCGATACCAGCGGGAATCCCTTGGCCCGCGCCGCGGCCGCATAGGCCCGGAAGTCATCGGGCGTGATGAATTCGTGGATGGCGTGGTGCTTTGGCGTCGGTTGCAGGTATTGTCCGATGGTCATAAAATCCACGTCCGCCACCCGCATATCGTCCATCACCTGATGCACCTGCTCGCGGGTTTCGCCGAGGCCAACCATCAGGCCGGACTTCGTGAAGATCGTTGGATCAATCTGCTTGACCCGCTCAAGCAGGCGCAACGAATGGAAATAACGCGCGCCGGGACGTATCGACGGATATAGTCCGGGCACGGTTTCCAGATTGTGGTTGAAGACGTCCGGTCTGGCTTCGACAACGACTTCCAGGGCCCCCTCTTTCCGGAGGAAATCAGGGGTTAGAATTTCAATGGTCGTTTCGGGTGTCTTGCGCCGTATGGCCTGAATGGTCCGGGCGAAATGTTCGCCGCCGCCATCATCCAAATCATCGCGATCAACCGATGTGATCACCACATGACGCAACCCCAGTTTCTCGACGGCCTTTGCCACTCGGGCCGGCTCAAACGCATCCAGGCCATCGGGCTTGCCGGTGGTGATATTGCAGAAGGCGCAAGCCCTGGTGCAGATCTCCCCCATGATCATCATGGTGGCGTGCTTCTTCTCCCAGCACTCGCCGATATTGGGACAGGCGGCTTCCTCGCACACTGTCACAAGTTTTTCGCCGCGAACGATATCGCGGGTTGCCTTGTAGCCCTTGCCGACCGGCGCCTTGACCCGGATCCAGGCAGGTTTGCGCCGGATCGGATTGTCGGGCTTGTGCGCCTTTTCGGGGTGGCGCGGGCGGATATTCATTTATCATCCTCCACAGAATCTTTTGCGGATTTTCGGATATCTGCATCAGAAGCGCGGCCAAGGCTACCTCTGGATCGCGACTCTATCTTGTACACCATAGACATATAACGATCCATGATGGTCGTCCTCTTCCAACCAGAAATCCTTATATACCGCACTCACTCCAGAACCCGAAACTCCTTGCGGGACATGATCTTGAAGATATTGGTGACGGTGTCGCGCCATGTCGTCCACTCTTGTGGCAATTGTCGGCGGAAGAAATCGAAGATGGCCTCTACGAAGAGCGCGAAGCTCGCATGGAACGTGTTGTGTGTCATTTCCCGGCGCATGACGCCCCACCCTAGAGTTTTTTGAGACACTGATCAAGACCTGAGACGAGGGGATTATTGAGGTGTTTCATGACGGAACAGAAGAAGGTTGATCGGGCCGGAGCCGGACCAGGCGGGCGTGATGGTGGCGGGCGTTGTCCGCGATGACATGGATCTGCTTGTTGCCGGGATTGCTGGCCTCCAGCTTCTCAAGCAGTGCGATGGTGGAAGCGGCGTCGACCCGCTCGGCCGCGACCGGGGGTAAGGTCAGTTTTCCAGCTTGGGCGCGGCGTGGAGGTTGAGGCGCTGGCGTCCCGAGATTCGCTTCAACACCCCTTGTCGCCCTTCCGGATCCAGCCATGGGTCGAGCGGGACTGGCATTCCGGGTGCACGGCATCGGCGAAGCAGACCGCCTCGTCCGCCGCCAGGCCGCCCCGCAACGGGTTATGGGTCGCGATAAAGGCGGCCTGCCTGGACCTGCCGGTAGGCTTTCCGGGCGCCTGTATTCGAAGCCCAGGCAATGCAGCAGCTTCAGACAGCCCGAATGAGCGTAAATCACCGCCCGGGTCGCCGCGATACAGGCCGCCATCTCTCCCCTGTCGCGCATCAGCCGTTCGCTCAGCCGAGTTGAAAGCGCAGCCTCTTGCTCCCGGCTCAAATAGCTGCGCCGCCCCTGCCCGTCGAACAGCGTCATCTCGTCCAGGCCGCCAGCCCCGATGGCCTGATCTGGCGGCGCTTGAACCATGTTCGCATCGTGTCGTCGTCGAGGTGCAGCGTCGCCGCGACCCTGGCGCAACTCCAGCCCTCGTCAAGCAGCAAGATCGCGTTTTCCCGGCGCGCCACACCATGGCTCTCGCTCTGGCGCCGCATCACCGCCTGCAAGGCCGTGCGGTCCTTCGCGCTTGGAAATCCACCCCGAGCCAGACCCAGGGAAGAATCCATCCAGACAGAGCAAAATGGCCAGAACTTTTTCGGGTTCTGGAGTGAGTTGGGTATATCTTCTTGCCTAACTCAAAAATAATGCTTCCGGATTTCCTGGGGCCCGTTGCAATCATCTTGCGGTGATGAGCATCGCGGAGAGGGGCCAGTTGGTGGCATGGCTGGTGTCAGTCTTGTCGTAACGCGTTGCCATATCTCGGAATTCCTTGATCTTTGCGAAGTCGTTTTGGATCAGATGCCGCCACTTGTACATGTGCGTATCGTCGTCTCGCTGCACTTTTCGGTTCGATTTGGGCGGGATGACAGCGGTTGCGCCGCGCTCATCAAGCTGTTGTGGAAGACAATCTGCATCGAACGCCTTGTCGGCCAGCAGCGCGCCAAGGGAAATGTCGCGGATCAGGAGCGGCGCCGACACAGGCGCGCTGGGGCCAGTTTTCCGGCGGGCCGATCCAGTCACACCAGACCGAATCCATTTCCGCCTTGATGGCCATGTCCGTCAGATAAACCGTCGCCTGCACGATCCGGTCCTTGCCGCTGCCGGCCTCAATCAGGTTTTGCTCGAGGGTGGCCAGGGTGCTTCATATCTGATCTGTGACCGTCGTGCCGGTACCGGCGGTGGTGACGGCATGGACCGGCCGTTTCGGACAATGCGCCCGGCGTATTGTTCATCGGCGATATGGACAAAGGCAGCCAATTCAGGTGACCGCCGCCCGCATCTTCAACAACGCCGCCGCCGCACCAAACCCATTGTCGATGTTGACGGTGACCACACCTGGGGAACAGGTGGCCAGCGCGGTTGAGAGGGCCGCCTTGCCGTTTTCGGCGACGCCGTAGCCGTTGGAGGTGGGCACCGCGATGACGATTCCGGGGGTCAGGCCGGCAATGACCGGGAAGAGGGCGCCTTCCATGCCGGCGACGGCGATCAGGGTGGTGGTTGTGCGCAGTCGCTCGGCGTGTTCGGTCAGTCGCCACAGGCCGGCGACGCCGCAATCGGCCAGGATATCGACGCTGTGGCCGTGGAAGGCCAGGGTCCGCTGAGCCTCCGCCGCGACGGTCATATCCGACGTGCCGCCGGTGACGATCAGAGCGTCGGTCAGGGGCGCGGTTTTCGGCGCGGCGCCGGCAATGGCGGTGTGCGAGGTTTTGTCATATTCGAACCGGCCGGTGAATTCAGCCGCCAGGGCCGGGCCGCGCGCCGTGTCGAGGCGGGTGATCAGCAAAGGATGTTCCCGCGCTAGGGCCACGGCGACCAGATCTCGGATCTGAGTGTCGCCTTTGCCTTCGGCCAGTGCGGCTTCGGCAACGCCGGTGCGGGTCTGGCGGTCCCAGTCGAAGCGCATGTCTGTCATGGGACTTCCTTCAGGAAGGCGCTGCCCTTGCGATAGGCTTCGACGCCGGCGAAGGGCCGGGCATGCCGGGCGCAGATTACGGCGATATCGACGGCCAAGCCGGCATCGGTCAGGTGCTCCGGCGCGGTTTGCGCAACGACGCCCTTCGCGGTGATACGGCAGCGGTGATCGTCCGAACCGAACCGGTCGCTCAGCATCCGCTCAACCTCGTACAGAAAAGCCAGATCATCCGGCCGGACGGCAATGCCGGTCTCGATCCGGCTGGCGAGGCAGGGCTGGGCAGGCAGGGCGGCGATCTCCGGCAAGCCTTCGGCGCGGGCGAGGGCGCGGATGGCGTTCTTGTCGATGCCTGCCTCGACAAAGGGTTGCCAGACGGCGCGCTCTCCGGCGGCTTTCAATCCCGGGCGAAAATCGCCCAGATCATCGGTGTTGGTGCCGGTGGCAAGGGTTGCATCCGGCAGGGCGGCACGCATGGCGGTGAAGAGCGCGCTCTTGCAGAAATAACACCGGTCGAGCGGGTTGGAGACATAGTTCGGGTCGCCGAATTCACCGGGCCGGATTTCCCGCAAGGTCCAGACGCGCTGATCCGCCAGGGATCGGACCCGGTCGCTGGCGTTTTCGGGCACCGCCGCGGAAAGCGCATGGACCGCCACGGTCGACGCCCGGCGTACCCGCGCCGCCACCGCCATCAGGGTCAGGCTGTCGATGCCGCCGCTGACCGCGATGGCCAGCGTGCCGGGGCGGGCGACAAGGGCCGTTTCCAATTGGTCAGTCATCGCCGATGATCCGCGCGGCCCTGGCGCGGCGCGCGGCCAGACCGCGCGTGCCGGCCAGGCCGTCGCTGTCCGCCTTCACGGTCACTGTGCCGTCCGGGCGGGTGGCCTGTTTGGCGCCCGGAACCGTGCCGCGGGGCAGGGTGTGACGGCGCAGGGTTTCGCGGCGCACGCCCAGGGTAGAGGTTTCGAGAAAGCACCCCTTGATCACTGCGTCCGCTGTCGCCGGTGACACGATCAGGCGCAGACCGGCGGCAGGACGGCCCTTTTTGCCCATCATCGGAACCTGGGACGCATCCAATACCCCGTCCAGAGCCCGCAAATGGTCGAGTGCAATGGCAATTTCTTCACCGGTCATGTCGTCGATCTCGAACGCCAGCCGTTCGACAATGTCGGTATCCATGGTCTCCGCCGACGGGCCGAACAGCGTGGCGCGCAGTATATTCGGGCGCCCCTCCAAGTCCTTCGTGCCGCAGCCGATACCGGTGTGCTTCAGGCGGCCGGCCGCGGGCGTGACCATGGGTGTCGGGGCCAGGTGTTTCAGGATGGCGGCGCCCGTTGGCGTCACCCGCTCACCGCTCACACCGTCATCGATCCATTCATATCCATCGAGCAAGGCCAGCGTGGCCGGGCCGGGCAACGGAATATCGCCGTGGGCGGTCCTTACCGTACCGCCGCCCAAGGGCAGGGGACCGACCCGCCAGGCCGCATCCCGCAGCGGCGCAATCAGGCTGGCCGCCGCGACGATGTCTACCACCGAATCCCAATCGGAGACCTCGTGAAAATGCACCTCGCTCAGGGATTCGCCGTGGACATGGGCCTCGGCCTCGGCCAGCAACCGTAAAATCGACAACACATGAACGCGCACGGGTGCTGAAAGTTCCGAGTCGCCAAAGAAAGTTTTCATCGCGGGAAGGGTGCGCGGCGGTTTGATATTGGTAACCTGCGACACCCTGAACCGGGCGGCGCGAAAGCCGCCGGTTTTGGCTGCCTCTACTTCAGCGGTCACGCCTGCGGGAACCCCGGCGGCCTTGAGGTCGGCCTGTACCGCTCCGGCCTGGTCCGGCAGGGCATCGAGCATCGCTGCGGCGAACATATCGCCGGCAATCCCGCCGACCGGATCGAGATCGATGCGGGTGACGGTCACGCGGCCTGCCTCTGAAACGGCACGATATAGGGCCCCTCGGGGATCACCGCGATATTTTTACTGTCGTGGCGGGTCATGGCCTCTACCAGCGCGGCGGTGATATCCGGCACCACTTCCACACCGGTCACACCCTGGTCATCGGCGGCGAGACCCGGCGCATAAAGCTGGATCCGGCCGACGCGCATGGGCTTTAACTGCATTTCGGTCTGCCACTCGTCCACATCGGCGAAAGTCTTGGGCAACAATGTGTCGAGAAAAGCCTCTGGCCCCAGCGCCACAAGTTTTTCCTGCGCCGCACGGAATTCCGGCGAGCCGATGCCTTCGGAACATTCCGACGCAATGATCAGCGTGCCACCCTCTTCCAGAATGTCGATCGGGGTCACCATGCCCTTGACCGTCTGGTAATAGGTCTTGTCCAGGGGGTAGCCGGCCGAACTGGTCAGCACGATGTGGAATTTTCGGCCGACGGGAGCTTCACAACTGATCCGGGCAAAATCCACGGCGGCCAGGTGGCTTTCGACAATCTCGCCGAACGAAATGAAAGCCAGATTGCGGTGTTCGTCCAGCACCGTGTTGAGGCCCAGGATCGGACCTTCCAGCATCTGCAGGATTTCCAGTTGGGTCTCGTGAAGTGGATTGTTATCCAGATTGCACGAGGCCGCATAAGGGTTCTCCATGAAGCGCGCCGAATGAAAGGTGCGGATAGTCTCGTGGTGGGCAACCCCTGGTGCGATCACCTTTCGTCCGCCGGAATAGCCGGCCATGAAGTGCGGTTCGACCAGTCCCGTGGCGATCTTGATGTCGGCATCGACCAGAAGGCGGTTCAGGCCCACCGGCACGTCCCGGCCCTTGGTTCGGCCCAGATGCACATGCGTCGCCTCGTCCCGGGCGTCATGATTGACCACGGTGACGTTTTCCAGAACCCAGGGATCGCCGACCAGCTCGGCCAGTTCATCGCCCAGATTGGGCCGGTGCAGCCCGGTGGCGACCAACACGGTAATCGCTTCTTTTGCGACGCCGGCAGTCATCAGTCGTTCGATCAGCGGGCGCAGGAACAGTGCATTCGGCACCGGCCTTGTGATGTCGCAGATCAGGATGCACGCCGTCCTTGCACCGCGCGCCAACTGTTGCAGCCGGTCCGTGCCGATCGGTGCGTCCAGCGCCGCTGCCACGGCCGTATTCGGATCGCCCGGCAGGGTGATTGCCGGCTTACGGATCACCATAGGCCTTGCATCGTCGGGCAGAACGACGTTCAGATTGCCGCAGCCAAAAGCCAGATCAACGTCCATGATTCAGTTTCCTTGGGAACCAGATCGCCATCGTTGCGCAGGACAACCATGCTGCGCAAGAGGCCAGAAAATTCGATTCCGGCGGGCATTCCGCCAAGGGACGAGGGTGGCTCAGGAGTTGTTTCTGTCCCTGCCGGAGGCAATTCTGGAGCATCCCCTACCTGATATCGCCCGGTTCGAGGACCCGGCGCGTTCGAATTCTCGGCACCGGAGCGGAAAATGCAGTAGGATTGGCATCCAGAAGTGGCTTTTCGACATCACCGGCTGATCCTAATTCATGTTTGTTGAATTAAAATTATCATTAGAAACAACGGGAGGACTCCACCATGTTCAAGAAAATTTCCATGTCCGCTGTTGCCGTGTCCCTGGCAATGACGGCGAGCAGTTTCACCATGACCACAGCGGCCCGGGCAGAAACGATTACTCTGCACGGCGCCAGCCAATTTGATGAAAAACATGCGTTTACGCGCCTGATGCGTAAATTCGAACAGCTGACCCGGTTGTATTACAACGGCCCGCACGAGCTTGAATTCGTGATGCATCTGAACAGCGAACTGGGTCTGGAAAAGGACTATGTCGCCTATATGAATCAGGGGTTGTCGGTCGACTACGCGGTCGCCGGGCCCTCGCACATGTCGACATTTTCCAAGATGGCGACATTGCTGGACCCGCCGATGCTGTACCGGGACGCCGGACACTGGAGCAAGGTTCTGGCCAGTGATGTGCTGCAACCGGTCGTGGATGACATCTACAAGCGTGCCGACATTTTGCTGCTCGGCTATGGCGGTGGCGGCATTCGCCATCTGATTGTCAACAAGCCGGTCACCAATATGGCCGAGATCAAGGGCGTGCCGATCCGGGTAATGGGCGCGCCGATCCAGACCAAACTGTTCGACGCCTTCGGCATGAGCCCCAATGTGATCGCCTATTCGGAAGTCTATAACGCCATTCAGACCGGTGTGATTGATGCGGCCGAGAACGAGGCCGCGGGCATCCGGCAGATGAAGTTTTACGAGGTCGGGCCGAATATTTCGTTGACCGCCCATTCGATCACCGTGCGGCCACTGGCGATCAGCGGCAAAACGCTGCGTCGTCTGCCCGAGGATCTGCAAGCCGCGATCATCCAGGCAGGCAAGGATGCGGGAACCTATGGCCGTGTCATCGAACTCAGTGAAGGCCAAGGCATCATGGCGGAAATGGAATCCGCCGGAAAACTGCAAACGGTTGCCTTTACCGAGCGCGACAAACTGATCGAATCCGCGACGCCGGTCCTGAAGGAGTATTTCAAGGATATCGGAGCCGCGGACCTTTATGACGCGATCCAGAATGTAAAATAGGCGTCTGTAACCGCCATTGACACAATCAAGGTCGGCGGTCGAACTGACCGCCGGCCTTTTCGGGTGGATGATTTGGGGGTGCGATGACCCGGTATCTCGATGGCTTGTACTGGTTTCTGAAACTGGTTCTGACAATATTGATGGGCGTGCTGATCATTCCGGTAACGGTGCAGATCTTCTCCCGTTACGTGGGTTTCATCCCCCGCTATATCTGGACCGAGGAACTGGCCCGGTTCTGTTTTATATGGATCATCCTTGTCGGCGCGACGATTGCCATGCGCGACAGCGAGCATTTCAACGTCGACCTGCTGCCCGAGCCCAAGACCAATCGTGGCAAGGCGATGGCGATGTTTTTCGTCGATTTCATGTCGCTGATCCTGGCTGTCATCTTCATCGTCTGGGGCTGGCCGTTGGTCCAGTTTGGCTTGCTGCAGACTTCGGAGATGGCCGAACTGCCGATGGTCTATATCTATGCGGCCTGGCCGATCACCGGCGTCGTATGGGTCCTGTTCCTGGTGGAGCGTTTCATCAATCACTGCAAGCTCTATCGGAGTGATCAGCCATGAGTGCCTGGCAGGTCGCGGCGATCCTGTTCCCTCTGTTCATGGTGCTGGTGATATTACGCGTGCCGGTCGCTGTGTCGCTTGGACTGGCCTGTGTCCCGATCTTTATCATCGAAGACCGGCTGACACCGTTCCTTTTGATGAACGAGATGTTCAAATCCTACAACTCGTTTCTGCTGCTGGCCGTGCCGTTTTTTCTGCTGGCGGCCAATATCATGAACGCGGCCGGCATCACCGACCGGCTGATCCGGCTGTCCCAATCCATGGTCGGCCATCTGCCGGGCGGGCTGGGCCATGTCAACGTCACCGTCAGCATGCTGTTTGCCGGAATTTCGGGGTCGTCGACGGCGGATGCCGCGGGTATCGGATCCCTGCTGATCCCGCAAATGAAGCGCAATGGCTATTCGCCCAGCTTTTCCGTTGCCATCACCGCCTGTTCGTCTGTTATGGGCGTGGTCATTCCGCCCAGCATTCTGATGGTGGTTTGGGGCGGGTTGATGTCGGTGTCGATCGGCGGGCTGTTCCTGGCCGGCGTGGTACCGGGCATCCTGATCGCCGCCTCGCAAATGCTGGCGGTTTATGTGTTCGCCAAGATCTACGGCTATCCGATTTCGGCCCGATCCTCGGTGAAGGAATTCTTCCTGGCTTTGCTGCACGCGGTGCCACCGCTGATAACCCCGGTTATCATTGTCGGCGGTATCGTCGGCGGTTTTTTCACGCCGACCGAGGCATCGGTGATCGCGGTACTCTATTCGATCGCCCTGGGCGGGGTTTTCTACCGAACCATCACGATCCGCAATTTTCCGGACATTCTGTTCAATTCGGCCAGGTTTGCCGCGATGTCCCTGTTCTGCATCGGTACCGCGTCCGCCTTCGGCTGGCTGCTGGCTTATTTCAAGATCCCGTTGGCGGTGGTGGCCTTTCTGGAGCCCTACGGCATCGGACCGGCCAGCACCGGATTGATCGTGGCGGGGTCCTTCTTGCTGATCGGGATGTTCATCGACGCTATTCCCGCCATCATCATTCTGGGAACGGTGCTGTGGCCGCTCGCCGAAACCTCGCACATGCACCCGATACATTTCGCCATTATCGGCGTCATTTCCCTAGCCTTCGGCCTGGTGACGCCGCCCTATGGACTTTGTCTTTTGATCGCCTGCAAGATTGGTGACATTGAGGTGAAACAGGCCTTGCGCGATGTCGCCATCGTATTGATGCCGATGTTCCTGGTGCTGCTGATCGTGATCTTCTTCCCCGACCTGATCCTGGCCTTGCCCAAACTGCTGATGGCGCGGTTTATTTAACCCGAGTTATGGATAAGCGACGTTCTTCATGGAGATTTTGGTTTTGCCCAGCGTATGGGCGACCAGGCATGACAGGATGTGGACGAACGCATTTGTGGCGATCTGTGTCTTGTGTGTTTCCGTCCCATGTCTGATTTGAGCTTGTCGAAGAGTGTCTCAATGATATACCCCAATCACTGTAGAACCCGAAGATTTTGGTATGAGATGACACGGAAGTTGTCGGTGACCTGATCTGGAAATTTGTCCCACTCTTTGGGGATTGTTTCTCGAAAGAACGTCAAGATGGCTGCCGCGAATTGCCTTTGGGTTGGATAATATCGGTTCTGCGTGATGTATTGGTGCATGACGGCCCAGAGCCGCTTTGACGACGATGCGAACTTCAGAATCGACCGGGGCCGAGTTCGACGATGACATAGGCGAGAGCACTGACCGGACTGAGGCCTACACTTATGATGCGAATGGGACCCGGGTTGACAGGGGTGGGGACGGCACGATTGACCGAACCGTCTTCGACGACGACAATGACAATGACGGCACCATCGACCGGATCGAGTACTACACGCGCGTTGCGAACGGCGAGCGGGTCCACACCGCGTTCGACGACGGTGCGGACGGCACCGTTGAGCGGACCGAGACCGACACGCTCGATGCGCATGGCAGGGTGAGACAGACCGATTTCGACTACGACGTGAACCTCGTCTTTCGAATTTTGCCTGACGCTTAGCGCTTTTCTATTCGGAATTTTGTATTGTCACGTGTTATCAATAATTTATTAGTTCATATAACGATTTCTGCTATCAATCTGCTTCTTTTCTTGCAGGCATCATATTATACATTACGAACATTGCTAAATACGAAGCTAAATACGGACAGTGCTAAAATTAGCCCGAAAGGTGCTAAAATTAGCCCCAAAACAATATTACCACCCCAAGCAGTCCAAAAATTCAACTTTATCTTTATCTGCGATACAAGCGGAATGGATATATTTGCGCTTCGCGCCATGTCCATAGCCTGATCTTCGCTTAAATTATAATACCTCTTATTGTTATAAGGGATTACAGCAACATAACGTATATCATATTGTAAAATTGGGACAAAAAATATCTCAATTTCTTTGTATATTACGCCAATATCTACATAGTCATAGTTAATTTGAAATTCATGTGTATCCGGCAAGTCAGCGACTTTGTAGAAATTTTCACCACCCCAACTCCAAATTGCAAAGCCGCCTTTTGCATAAGCAGCACTACCTGGTAGCACAAGTGCAAGCGCCAAGATCAAAGCACGTATTTTAGTCATATCAAATCTCCATTTTCTTACCCACATCACTATGCTAGGGTCTGTTGACAATCACCGGGCAGCAACGAGCATTGCGCAGAGGTGCCAGTTGGCTGCGTAGCTGGTATCTGTTTTGTCGTATCGCGTTGCCATGCCCCTGAATTCCTTGATCTTTGCAAAGCAGTTTTCAATCAGGTGACGCCACTTGTACATGTGAGTATCGTCGTCTCGTAGCCCTTTTCGGTTCGATTTGGGCGGGATAACCGCGGTTGCGCCGCTGCGATCAGCGGCAACCAGTACCGGAACCTGTTCATCTGACAGGCCCCGCTTGCTGGCCTTGCGCTCAAGGTTTCGTGCACCTTTCCGGCTTTCCGGCACACAGGTTTCATCGGCTTCCACAATGCCCGTGAGCTTGCGTGCCTTCAGGTCTTTTGCGGCAGGAAATCGGTGCCGCCAACGGAAGGCGGTATTGACGGCAAGTCCGCAACGTTCTGCCGAAGCGCGAACCGTCAGCCCATCGGCAAGACAGGCTCCGAAGGAAAGCCACCTGTCCTTGCGGTGCAGACCCGACAAGGGGTGCCGGTCGCGGCATTGAATGTCTTCCTGCATTCTTTGCACTGGTACCGTCGCAGACCCCTTGCCTTGCCACGCGATATGGCCCCTGGCGTGCCACAATGCGGGCACTGGCGATCCGGCCGCTTCAATGGCAGCCAGCGACGCTGACGTCTCCGTGTCCCCCAAGCACACGGCTTCGGTTTGCTGCCGCTGCGCCGGGCTGAGGTGGTCTATCCCCGATAACCATTCCTGAAACTGCCTGTGATCCATGTCAATCCATCCCTCTGATTTCCTGATTTCACAAAAAACATAACATGAACTTACACGACTTGTAAACTTGTAAACTGAGCCTTTTTGATAGCCGCCGGGAAGCGCCCCGCAACAGATTGGATTTCAAAAACCAGCATACGCCCTATCCAACTCGCCCGACCAGCGTTTCATCATCGTTCCTGACCGCGTTTACCCGCTTGTTGACCGGGTAATATTCAATCATTCCGTCCCGCGGCGGGGCCAGAAGATTGGCGGGATCATCTTCGGCCAGCCATCGATCCCGATCATCGCGCTCCAGGATCAGGGGCGAGCGGTGATGGACCGGCTTCATCGTCTCATTCGCGCCGGTGGAGATGATGCAAAAGGACAGCACATCGCCGTCCGGGCCCTTCCATTGATCCCACAGACCGCCCATTACCATCGGCTCACCATCCTTGCGACGGAAGAAATAGGGCTGTTTCGCCTCGTCCTTCGGCGTCCATTCAAAGAAGCCGTCCGCCGGCACGAGACAGCGGCGGCGTTTCGCCCAGAGGGTTCTGAAAGAGGGTTTTTCGCGTACGGTCTCGGAACGGGCATTGATCATCAGCGGAAGTTTCCTTGAATCCCTGGTGAAGAACGGGATCAGGCCCCAGCGCATGATCAGCAGCGTGCGCCCGTCCCTACCGTTCGCGGCGACCGGGCACTGGGTCGTCGGCGTCACGTTCCAGGAGGGCGCCAGATTGGGCACCGCGCCGTCCTTCCAGTCGGCGCCGAGCAACCGGGCCATGGCCTCGGGCAGCAGGGTTATGGCATATCGTCCGCACATGGTCCGAAATTTGAGCCGGAATTTAGACTTGATGCAACGTGAATGCCCCTCCTGGCCAAGGCAATTGCATTTCAAAAGTCTTTGATTAGGGTCTGTTGACAATCACCGAGCAGCAACGAGCATTGCGCAGGGGTGCCGGTTGGCTGCGCAGCTGGTATCTGTTTTGTCGTATCGCGTTGCCATCCCCCTGAATTCCTTGATCTTTGCGAAGTAGTTTTCAATCAGGTGACGTCACTTGTACATGTGAGTATCGTCGTCTCGTAGCCCTTTCCGGTTCGATTTGGGCGGGATAACCGCGGTTGCGCCGCGCTCATCAAGGTCTTGCAGGAGCCAATCGGCGTCGAAGGCCTTGTCGGCCAGCAACGCTGCGAAGGAGACATCGTGGATCAGGGGAGCAACCCCCTTCATGTCGTGCGCTTGCCCCGGCAGAAGCAGAAAGCGGAACAAGTTGCCGAGCGCATCGACCAGGGCAACGATTTTGGTCGTCAGCCCGCCGCGAGAGCGTCCGATGGCTTGATGCCGTGTCCCCCTTTTGCGCCCGAAGCCTTCTGATGGGCCTGGACAATCGTTCCGTCGATGAGAGCATGTTCAAGGTCTGGCCCGCCGCTCATGGCGTTGAAAAGTCTCTCAAACATACCGGCCTTTGCCCATCGACGAAATCGTTTGAAAACCGAATTCCAGTTGCCGAAATCCTGGGGCAGGTCACGCTAGGGAAACCCTGTTCGCACACGCCAAAGTACGGCCTCCATGAACCGACGGTTATCCCCACCGGTTGCTCCCGGGTCCCCGGCCTTACCGGGTAACAGGGGCGCAATCTTCGCCCGGAGTTCATCTGAAATCGCCAAACGATCTTCGTTCATCCAAACCTCCATTTTCGAAGCTTGAATAACAGTTCAGGCCAAATCGGAAACCCGAATGTCAACAGGCCCTGATTCAGAAGTATCGCCACACGCTACGACAAAACCGATTGCAACTCTGCCACAAACTGGAACCTGGCGGCAGTTCTGATCGCATCACGATGAGTGTCCACAAGACTTAGCATAATGTGGATTATGGCCGCCATATGCCATCAACATAGCGAATTGTGGCGCCTGAAAGCGAAAACGCCCGAATTACGCTATGTAATCCGGGCGTTTTGGAACAGGAGGGTAATTCAGAAGCCGATCAGGCTGCTTTCTTGGCCTTCGCGGCCGGCTTGGTCACGACCGAATTGAAGGGTTCGACGGTTTTCTTGACGGCTTCGGTACTCAGGTCGAAGATTTTCTTGCTCTCATCGACTGTACGCTCACCGAGCGTCTTGCAGAGGTTCTGCTGGATCTCCATGGCTTCAACCGGATCCTTGGCCTCAACGGTTTTGCGGACGGCCTGGAGGGCATCGTTCACATTGGCTTCAGTCAGGTCCAGGATAGCCTTGGAAACCGATGTGAAGTTGTCGGCGCCCAGTTTCTGGGACGCGCCGAAAGCTTCTTTCATCTTTTCGGCGTTGTCCTTGAACGTTTCGGTGGCGGTAGTGAAAACTTCCGCGGGATTGAATTCGATTTTCGTGCTCATTGGGAACCTCATATATGGCATTTGCAATTTCGTTAGCTTTCGCAACATTTATGCTGCGATGCAACATGAGTGCGGTACTAGGGGTTAAAATTTCTGATGTCAATATTTTTTGTGCGCTGCACAATAATTCCTATTCAATGTCAAACGCGCCATTGTGATGGCACCACAAGGCGGCGTTGAACTGTCCGCCCAACAGGAACACAATCCTGGTCAGGTAAAAGAAGATCAGAGCAATTATCCCGCCCAGGCTGCCATTGAAGCGGCCGTGGGTGAAAATCGCCAGTGCCCGCATTGTGGCACGCCAGGCGCCATATCGCGTGGCAAGGCAAGGGGTCTGCGACGGTACCAGTGCAAAGGATGCAGGAAGACATTCAATAAGACTTTCAATGCCGCGACCGGCACCCCCTTGTCGGGTCTGCACCACAAGGACAAAGTGGCTTTCCTTCGGAGCCTGTCTTGCTGATGGGCTGACGGTTCGCGCTTCAGCAGAACGTTGCGGACTTGCCGTCAACCCCGCCTTCCGTTGGCGGCACCGATTTCTTGCCGCAAAAGACCTGAAGGCACGCAAGCTCACGGGCATTGTGGAAGCCGATGAAACCTGTGTGCCGGAAAGCCGGAAAGGCGCACGAAACCTTGAGCGCAAGGCGCGACGCAGGGGAGGCAAGGCCAGCAAGCGGGGCCTGTCAGATGAACAGGTTCCGGTACTGGTTGTCGCTGATCGCAGCGGCGCGACAGTCAGTGCGGTTCTGCCCTCGGTCAACGCAGATACCTTGCGAGAGGTGATCGCGCCGGTTGTGGACGAGGATATCGTTTTGGTGACCGATGGACACCGCGCTTGTCCGCGATGCGCGGCAGCAATCGGTGCGCATCACGAAGCCAGGAAACTGATCCGATCCGGCAATGGCGCCATCGCCATCGCCTTTCCGGAGGGATGCGAACGCGTCGGCGATGCCGAGGCATCCGAACTGATCGGCGAGATTTATTACAATGGGATCGGCGGCATCCCGGTCGATCGGGGCATGCCTGCGACCAGTTTCAGCGCACCGCCGAGCCTGACCGGGGTCTGAAGGGCGCCGAGGCCGGCGATGTCGATGCCCAGACCGATGTTGCACGCTATTATTTGTTTGGCCAGCATTTCCCACAGGACTATGAGCAGGCGGTGCGCTGGCTGCAGGCCGCGTCGGACAAGGATTAGCCGACGGCGCTGTTTTTGCTGGGAATGATGCACTGGAATGGCGATGCGGTTGCCCGCGAACGCAAAAAGGCCGCGGGGCCCTGGAACAGGGCTGCCCGTCTCGGTCACCAGGGTGCCCCTTCCATCTGGCCAACTACTATTACCTGTCCAGTATCAAGGACCGGGAAACACGCGAATTGGATCTGGAGATGGCCGGCAAGGCGCGCGATTGGTATCAAACGGTTCTCCGGGTTGACCGCGATGACCGTCACCTGGAGGCGGCCCGAAAACGTATTGTCCTGCTGGACAATCTTCTTGGCAATGCCAGCGCGCCAAAGGGCGGGACCGCCAAATGACCTCCAAACGCACCAGGGAACCCTGGATGCCGGCCGACGACTATGGCCGTGCGATCATCCCGAATGATCTGTCGCTAAATCTGCTGGTCGGCGACATCGCGGCTGCCAGCACATTTCGGCGTGATGTCCTGAAATGCGAGATCGTCTATCAGGATGAGGATTTCGCTGTGATGCGGGGATTCGGCGCCGAATGGCTGCTACATGCCGATCACACCTGTGACGATCACCCATTGATCGGCATTCTGGACGGTGCGGAGGTGCGCGGTCAGGGCGTGGAATTGCGCCTTTACGGCTGCGGTCCGGATACCGCCCAAGCCCCATGGCCTGCGCGAATGCTTTCTGATCGGCCCTGACGGTTATGTCTGGGTGCCCGGCATCGCCTTGACGAAAGACTGACGGATCCCGCCGAAAGATTCCTTGCTGCCACGCCCGTGCCTCCCTAAAACACGCCGGAATTAATCTTGGAGGATGCAGGGATGGCTGAAGAACTAACCCATTTTATCGGCGGGAAACGCGTCAACGGCACCAGCGGCCGGTTCAGTGATGTCTATAATCCCGCCACCGGCGAGGTTCAGGCAAAATGCCCGCTGGCAAGCGCCGCCGAACTGGACGCCGCGGTACAAAACGCCAAGGCGGCCCAGCCTGCCTGGGCGGCCCGTAATCCCCAGGTTCGCGCCCGGGTGATGATGAAATTCGTCTCGCTGCTGCACCGCGACATGGACAAGCTGGCCGGGGCGCTGAGCCGTGAACACGGCAAGACGCTGCCCGACGCCAAGGGCGATGTCATTCGCGGCCTGGAAGTCGCCGAGTTCTGCATCGGTGCGGCGCATCTCCTGAAGGGTGAATATTCAGAAGGCGCCGGCCCGGGCATCGACATGTATTCCATGCGCCAGCCTTTGGGCGTAGTTGCCGGCATCACGCCGTTCAACTTTCCGGCCATGATCCCGATGTGGAAGTTCTGCCCGGCCATTGTCACCGGCAACGCCTTCATTCTGAAACCGTCCGAGCGCGACCCGTCCGTGCCGATCATGCTGGCCGAACTGATGCTGGAATCCGGTGCACCCGAGGGTATTCTGAATGTGGTCAACGGCGACAAGGAAGCGGTCGACGCGGTGCTGGACCATCCCGACATAATGGCCGTCGGCTTTGTCGGATCGACCGTGATTGCCGAATATGTCTATTCGCGCGGCTGTTCCAACGGCAAACGTGTGCAATGCTTCGGCGGCGCCAAGAACCACATGCTGATCATGCCCGATGCCGACATGGACCAGGCGGTCGATGCTCTGATCGGCGCCGGTTACGGTGCGGCGGGTGAGCGCTGCATGGCCGTCTCGGTTGCCGTGCCGGTTGGTGAGGATATCGCTGATCGCCTGGTCGAAAAACTTACGCCCCGTGTGGAAAGCCTCAAGATCGGGCCTTACACGGCCGGTGACGATGTGGACTTCGGCCCGCTGATCACGTCCGAGGCCCATGCCCGGGTCAAAGGCCTGATCGACAAGGGTGTCGAACAGGGTGCGGAACTGGTGGTCGATGGCCGCGAATTCAGCATGCAGGGCTATGAGGATGGCAATTTCATCGGCGGTTGCCTGTTCGACAAGGTGACCACGGACATGGACATCTATACCCAGGAAATCTTCGGTCCTGTGCTGTCGGTGGTCCGCGCGCCAAATTATGAAGAAGCCCTGCGCCTGCCGATGGATCATGAATACGGCAACGGCACCGCAATCTTCACCCGTGACGGCGACGCCGCGCGTGACTTCTGCAGCCGGATCAATATCGGCATGGTCGGCGTCAATGTGCCGATCCCCGTGCCGCTGGCCTATCACACATTCGGCGGTTGGAAGCGCTCTGGCTTCGGCGATCTGAACCAGCATGGTCCCGACGCGTTCAAATTCTATACCAGGACCAAGACGGTCACCTCACGCTGGCCGACAGGCATCAAGGAAGGCGCCAACTTCTCGATCCCGACCATGAGCTGACGTTCGCGAAACACAAAGAAAAAGCCCCGGTGAATTGCCGGGGCTTTTTTATGTTTTGCAGTATCATTGCTAGGGCAGGCGGAAGCTGCTATGCTGCGCGATCCGTTGACTCTAACATGAAATACCTCAATAATCCCCTCGTCTCAGGTCTTGATCAGTGTCTAAAAACTCTAGGGCGGGGTACATCCCATTACCGATTTTCTGTTACCGAATTGCCGAAGTGTTCGGCTCGCGGCACATAAGCGACGCCAATCTCAATCCGTTGTGCCGTCATCGCGCTCGCGAATGCGGCGAGCGTGGTAGCGTTGGAAGTCTTCATCGGTAGCCAACTCGTAGCGTTTCTCGACGACCCAGGTCAGCATGTCGATCGTGGTGCCCCGGCTGAAAGCGCCCGGCATGGCGGCAACGGCCGCCGTCTGTGCGGTGGCGCCATCGGGCACCTTGTCCGGCATGAACATCATGGTCGGAGTGAACAGGATGCCCCATTTGCGGGCGGCTGCCTTTTCGCTCAGCGTCTCGCCGTCGAAATCGACAATCTCGGTATCGGCATGCAGGTTGAGTTGAACGACGAAGTACTTGTCCATCAGATAGTCGCGGACCACCGCCTGGGTGAAGATTTCCCTATGCATCTTGTCGCAGTAAACACAGCCACGCTGTTCAAAGATCAGCATCAGCCGTTTGCCTTCATCATTCGCCTCGGCCAGGTCCTCGCGCAGGTCCTTGAACGTATCTCGCATCCATTCGGCCTTGTGCAGGCCATCATCGCCCACTTCGGCCGCCCAGACCGGCACCGTAAATACCAATGCGGTGATTAGTAGAATAATTCGGGTCATGTCATCCTCCTAAGTCGGTCAACCCATCGGTCAACCCAGTTGTGGCCAGTAGATCACCATCCAGTTCGCGATCCAATTCACGGTTTCGGTCGCGATCAGGATGCCGAAAATTATCAGTAGCACACCCATCACCTTTTCGATGATACCCAGATATCGACTGAAGCGGGCCATCCAGTGCATGAACGGTCCCACGAACATCGCCGCGATGATGAAGGGAAACGTCATTCCGGCACCGTAAACGAACAACAGAAGAGCACCTCGGCTGGCGGTTTCGGTACTGGCGGCTGTGAACAGGATCGACGCCAGCACCGGCCCCACGCAAGGCGTCCATCCGAAGGCGAAGGCCAGGCCGATGACGAAGGCCCCGACATAGCTTGCCTTGGACGTGTCGCCGAAATCAGCGCGCCATTGCCGATAGAGGAAACCGATCCTCAGCATCCCCAGGAAATGAAGACCCATGGCGATGATGATGGCCGCCGCGATCCACCGCAGCAGGTCGAACCAGTCGCGAAAGAACTGCCCTAAGACACTGGCGGCTGCGCCGAAGGCCATAAATACCGTGATCACACCCAATGAAAAACAAATCGCCGAGAGGACGGCGCGGCGCCGAACCGCAGGGTCGATTTCGCCGTCGTCCGTCATCCTGTCGATGCTGACGCCGGCCAGATAACTCAGATAAAACGGAACGATCGGCAGGACACACGGCGTCGCGAACGACAACAAGCCCGCCGCGGCAGCCCACGCGATTGAGACTTCAAGCATCCCACCGGCCTCGATAATTCGTATATCCAAATTAGGCTGTGTTTAAGGGCGCCGTCAATCGATGGACATGGTCTTGCGCGTTGTCCAGGGTCGTTATTTCGGTTCCGCCCCCCGGTTCACAAGCACAATGCAGGTCACCGATAAACACCCCGACAGAAACATTGCCAAGGCCAAGGGCAGGGCGGTATCGGTGATCAACAGACCGACAATCTGGGCCGATATCGCACCGATCAACATCTGAATGAAGCCGGAGATTCCTGAAGCCGACCCGGCAATGCGTGGGCTCAATCCAATGATTTTGGCGAAGGCATTCGGCAGGGCCAGCCCGTTTGAAAACGCCACCAGAGTCATGGAGCCGGACAGGGATAGCGGTGTCAGCGTGTTGGTCAGGGTATGGGCCAGGATCGCGCTCGCACCAATCAGCCCCATAAAAATTCCGGCAGCCGTCATGCGTTCGGCGCCGATCCTGGCCGACAACATGCCCGAGGCAAGATTGCCCACCATATAACCGATGGCGCCGAAGATGAACCAATAGCCGAACTGGGTCTTGGTCTGTCCCATCAGTTCGATCATTACGTAAGGAGCGCCGCCCATATAGGCGAAGAACATGGCCGCGCCGAAACTGAGCGCCAGGGTGTAGAGCACAAATTCCCGGTCAGTAAGAAGCGGACCGACATCCCTGAAAATGGACAGGAACCCGTTGTGACCCGCGACATCTGGACGGGTTTCGGGTAGTTTCAACAGGGCGATCAGGAAAATAATCGCGCCGAACGCGGCACAGAAAACAAAGATCGACCGCCAGCCATATTGATCGGCCAGCCAGCCCCCAAGGGTTGGTGTCACCATCGGCACCAGGATGAAGGTCATGGTGACGAAGCCGGTCAGGCCCGCTGCCTGATCCTGGGGATATCTGTCCCGGATCATCGCCCGGCCAAGGGCAATGCCGGCCGCTGCTCCCGCCGCCTGGAACATGCGGGCCGTTACCAGCCATTCAATGCTGAGCGCGACGGTCGATGCCAGGCTGGCGGCGATATAGAGAACCATACCGCACACTACGACAGGACGCCGGCCAAACCGGTCGGACAGCGGTCCCAGGAATAGGTGGGAAAAGGCGGTCGCGAACAGGTATAGCGTCAAGGCAAGTTGCGCCGCGCCATAGGGCACCGCGAAATAATCCGCCAGTGTCGGCAGAGACGGCGTAATGATGTTCATGGCCAGAGGGCCAACGGTGCTGACGGCGACCAGTACAGCCAACAGGGACCAGTCGATCCCGACTTTCTCGATTCGAGCGCCGCCGCCGATGGTTGGATCGGTCTTCATGGGCACGATATGGCCTGCGGCGGGACAGATGTCACGGACCAACGGCCGTCACATCGAAATGGCGGGAAGAAGATCAGATCGGCCCGGTGGCCTTGTGCATCCAATCGCGCACATCGGCGGGCGCCAGCGGCGAAATCGTTTCCCGGACCCGGGCATGATAAGCGTTCAGCCAGCCCCGTTCCGGACCCGTCAGCAGATCCGCCACGATCAATGATCTGTCGATGGGCGCCAGGGTGATGGTCTCGAAACCGTGCATCGGTTTTTCGCCGCCGGCGATATCTTCGGCCGGAGTGACGACCATCAGATTTTCGATGCGGATGCCGTAGGCGCCTTCCTTGTAATAGCCGGGCTCGTTCGACACGATCATGCCGGGCTCCAGTTTTACCATGGTCGATCGTTTGTGGATGCCCTGGGGCCCCTCGTGCACCGACAGAAAGGCGCCGACGCCGTGGCCGGTCCCGTGGGCATAGTCGACGCCGGCCTGCCACAGAGCGTTGCGGGCCAGAATGTCCAGTTCCGCACCAGTCGTGCCGACCGGGAACCGTGCCATGCCAAGGCTGATATGGCCCTTCAGCACTCGGGTGAACCGGTCGCGCATCTCCGCTGTCGGCTCGCCATTGGCGATGGTGCGGGTGACATCGGTGGTCCCGTCGATATATTGCCCGCCTGAATCCACCAGATAGAGCTCACCGGGGTTCCAGGTCCGGTTGGTGTCCTCGGTAACCCGATAATGCACGATAGCACCGTTGGGGCCGGCGCCGGAAATCGTGTCAAAGGACAGATCCCTGAGCACGCCTGAACCGGCGCGAAAATCTTCAAGCCGCCGGGCAGCGGAAATTTCCGTCACCGTGCCCGTCGGCCCCTCAATCGACAGCCAATGAAGGAAACGGGTCAGCGCCGCGCCGTCGCGGATGTGGGCGGCGCGGGTGCCGGCCAGTTCGGCCTCGGTCTTGATGGCCTTGGGCAGGGTGCAAGGGTCAGTTCCCTCAATCAGTTTGGCGCCGGCCCCCTCCAGGGCATATTGCACGGCAAAAGCACAGGAATTCGGATCAATCCGAACGGCGCGGCCCTCAAGGGCAGCCAGGGCTGGTGCAAATTCCTCCGGAGAGTGGAGCCGGACGGCATTGCCCAGGTGGGAACGCACATCATCATTCAGCTTCTCGACCGCCACGTACCAGTCGGCGGTGCCATCGGCGTGGACCAGGGCAAAGGACAACACGAAAGGCGTATGCGGGACATCGCCGCCGCGTATGTTGAACAGCCAGCAGATTGAATCCGGCGCGGTCAGGACCGTGGCATCCGCCTCGACCTTTTCCAGTTCGGCAACCAGCGCCAGGCGCTTTTCATCGGATGAAGCACCGGTCAGATCGTCCGGTTGAATGGCCACGGGCACCATCGGCGGTGCCGGCTGATCAGGCCAGACCGCATCGACCGGATTGGTGCAGGCGATCAATTCGGATCCGGCCTTCTCGCAGGCCTTGCGCAAAGTTTTGACCGCAGCGATCGTATGCAGCCAGGGGTCGAACCCCAGCTTCTTGCCGGGCCCCAGATTTTCCTCGATCCATTGCGAGGGCGGGGATTCCATCGGGCCGACTGGATCGAACAGGTCCGTCATCACCTGATCGCGAACCTGCAGCGTGTAGCGGCCATCGACAAATATCGCGGCGCTGTCAGCCAGAACCAGGGCAATGCCGGCCGAACCGGTAAAACCCGTCAGCCAGGCCAGACGTTCGGCACGGGCCGGAACATATTCGCCCTGATGTTCGTCCGATCGGGGGATCAGAAAGCCATCCAGGCTCTCTTCGGACAGTTTTTGACGCAGTGCGGAAAGTCGGGCCGGTGTGGCGGTTTTGTCGGAACGGTTCTGAAAATCCTGAAACATGCACGCATTATTAATCTCTGGGGCCTGCATGTCCACGAAAATGCTGGGAAACGACCGGGTTTAGCGCAAAACGGACCTGTGGCAAGCTATGCAGAAAATGCATTTCAGGATTGATAAACTTGCACTTTTCGCAGGTGCGAAAAGCGCTCACATGCGGTTCAACGAAACATCGTCAAACCCCTCTGTAGGAGTAACAAGTCATGACCATTCATACCGCCGACACCTCTGTCTTTGCACCGGTCGCAGACCGGGGCATCGCCAAAATTTCCGCCGCCGTCACTGGGCCGTTCAAGGCCGGTGTCCGCGCCCTGCGACGCCAGCGCACCGAGCGTGAGTTGAACCGTCTGGACGCCCGTCTGCTGGCCGACATCGGCATTGAGCGCGGTGACATCGGTCAGATTGCCAGCGAGTTGGCCGCGCGCGGCAGCTACTGGCGCTAAAGGTACTGTCGTCCGGGAAAGCTTATCTGGCCGGACGCCGCAGAGTTAAGATCGACCAGTCTCCAAGGGGGATGCGGCGCACCAGCCGCATCCCCCTTGTTGTATAGGCATGGGCCACCCGTCGCCATTGCCGGGTTAACAGCCCGGCCAGCACCACATGACCGCCAGGAGCCACGGCGCCACAGATATCGCTGCCGAGTGCAATCAACGGCCGGGCCAGGATATTGGCCAGCACAAGATCAAACGGGGCGCTGGCGGCAATGGCCGGATGGGTCAACCCGGCGGCGGTAAAAGTTCGTGCCAGGGTATGTGCGCCGTTTGTCCGCAGATTTGCCCGTGTCACCCGAACCGACAGCGGGTCAATGTCTGTGGCGATGGCGGGCACATGCCAGGTTTTTACCGCCGCCATGGCCAAAACGCCCGTGCCGGTGCCGACGTCCAGAATACCGCGTGGTGCCCAGGAGCGGGCCAGCCGATCGATTGATACCAGACACCCTGTCGTTGTTTCGTGGTGGCCCGTGCCGAAGGCAAGTCCCGCATCGATCTTCAGCGGAATACGGCCGTCCCTCGGCGGCGCCGGGTGATGACTGCCATATATATGAAACCGCCCGGCTCTGATCTCCGTCAGCTCGCGCAAGGACGCCGTTACCCAGTCCCGGGGCACCAGTTCCTCGACATCGAGATCGGGCAGGGGAGACAGGCCGGCCGAAGCCAGCGCCAACCGGATGATGTCCAGATCAGGTGGACGGTCGTAAAGCGCCTCCAGCGCACCGACGCCGGGCGGCAGCTTGGCCGCTTCAGCAATCTCGCCGGTTCCGACAGAAAGGGGACTTGTCAATTCCTGGATCATGTCCGCGGCAGCATCGACAGTATCAACGGGCAGACGGCAGGCAACCCTGTGAAAGTTCTGGTCCAATATGAATTTTCCGCCGAAGTTTCCGTCCCGGCAGGGTGCCGGAACCAGATGCCATCATATTAGCTGGAAAACATGCGCCAGGCAGCAAAGATCGGAATGATGGCCAGAAATCCGAATTTCTTCAGAAAGATCAACGCGACCGCGACCAGACCCGCATTCAGCAACATATCCCCACCAATCAGGCCGCCAATGCTGACGTCGGCGACGGGATCCTGGCCCGGGACATAATCCGAATACCGATTCCCGGCGGTAAAGGTCGATATTGACATAACCGACGAGATGTTTTCCTCAACCGAAGCGAGCTGATCCATGCTGGCAATGAAGTTGATGTTCAGGATCCCGTGCACCTCGTGCCGGCCCAGGGCGCGGATATTATTGACATCCATGTCGCCTACAGTTTGCGCTGTGCCTGCAGATAGCGGGTCGGCTCAGCCCAGCCGATCAGTTCCATGGCCTCGTAACCCCGCTCCACCCGCTCCTTGCTCTGGGCGCGGATACCGACCTGTATGTCTTTCAGCAGGGCATCGTGATCATGCCCTTCGGTGTCTTCGTCCTTGACGTACCCCATCGGGTCAAAGCTGATTTCGGCACCCTGGGAATTGTCGTCAAAGGGCAGTTGATGCGCCTGAAAGATCATGCCCATCGTGGCTTCCGACGGCGGATTTCCCCAAGCCTGCAACACCTTGTTGGCATCGCTGCCATTCAGGAAAATCTCAGTTTACAAGTCGTGTGCGTCCATGTCATGTTTTTTGTGAAATCAGAGGGATGGATTGGCATGGATCACAAGCAGTTTCAGGAATGGCTATCGGGGACAAACCACCTCAGCCCGGCGCAGCGGCAGCAAACCGAAGCCGTGTTCCCGGGGGACACGGAGACGTCAGCGTCGCTGGCTGCCATTGAAGCGGCCGTGGGTGAAGATCGCCAGTGCCCGCATTGTGGCACGCCAGGCGCCATATCGCGTGGCAAGGCAAGGGGTCTGCGACGGTACCAGTGCAAGGGATGCAGGAAGACATTCAATGCCGCGACCGGCACCCCTTATCGGGTCTGCACCGCAAGGACAAGTGGCTTTCCTTCGGAGCCTGTCTTGCCGATGGGCTGACGGTTCGCGCTTCAGCAGAACGTTGCGGACTTGCCGTCAATACCGCCTTGCGTTGGCGGCACCGATTTCCTGCCGCAAAAGACCTGAAGGCACGCAAGCTCACGGGCATTGTGGAAGCCGATGAAACCTGTGTGCCGGAAAGTCGGAAAGGTGCACGAAACCTTGAGCGCAAGGCGCGACGCAGGGGAGGCAAGGCCAGCAAGCGGGGCCTGTCAGATGAACAGGTTCCGGTACTGGTTGCCGCTGATCGCAGCGGTGCGACAGTCAGTGCGGTTCTGCCCGCGGTCAACGCAGATACCTTGCGAGAGGTGATCGCGCCGGTTGTGGACGAGGATATCGTTTTGGTGACCGATGGACATCGCGCTTGTCCGCGATGCGCGGCGGCAATCGGTGTGCATCACGAAGCATTGAACCTGTCACGAAGTGCCTTTCACATTCAGGTCGCAGCAGATCCGGCGGTCAACAACCGACACAGTCGGTTGAAGGATTTCCTGCGGCGCTACCGAGGCGTCGCGACCAGATATCTCGACAACTACCTGCGATGGTTCCAGCGGCTTGAACTGGAGAACGCCTCACCCCGGGCTTGCCTCGCAACCGCCATCGCACGCCCATGCATACAATTCGTGAACTGAGCTTTAATTTTTGTGCCGAGATAATCCAAGCCATAGCCCAGAAAAATTGTGCCGCCGTCGTTCGGGCGGTAAACTCCTCCCATGAATACCATTCGAAATATTTGTCTGACGCCGGTGTGGGTCTTCCAGATTTTCTGGACGACGAAATCTTTTTCGGCGAATCCGGTCTTGGGTAGTTCGATCCTGAACCGGATGGGATTGCATGTCATACGCCTGGTCCTGGCGCACGGCGTGGTGAAATGGCGGCGGTTTTGGTTGCGACCGCTGGCCGACCCAGATCTGCGGGGCGCCTTTCAGCGGGATGGATTCTTGGTCCTTGACAGCTATTTGGAAGCAGACGCATTTGAAGCGCTGGCGCGCCAGGCGCAGGGTGACTATGGACAGGTACGCGAATGCGTTCAGGGCAATACACTGACGCACCGTGTCCTGTTGGATGATGAGGCTCTGGACCGGTTTCCGGCTTGCCATGCGCTGGTTGAACGACCTGGTTTCGAACGGCTCTTGAAATTTTGCGCCGGCCACCTCAAACGACCGCTTTATTATACGCTGTCGGTCAAAAACGGTTTTGGTCCAGGGCAAGGTGATCCTCAAAAGGTGCTGCATTCGGACACTTTTCATGCAACCGTCAAGGCGTGGTTCTTTCTGGAAGACATCGATGCCGACAAGGGGCCGTTTACGTATGTGCCCGGCTCGCACCGGTTGACGCGAAAGCGGTTGATCTGGGAGTACCGGCGTAGTATGGTCGCCCGTTCCATGCGCGATGGCTACTCCGAGAAGGGTTCCATGCGGGTGGAGGAAGGCGACCTGGAGGCGATGGGCCTGTCATCGCCGCGCGCGTTTCTGGTCAAACGCAATACACTGGTCATTGCCGATACACATGGGTTCCATTGTCGCGGACAGGCGACAGGTGGATCATCCCGGGCGGCGATCTGGGCCTTTAGTCGGACAAATCCGTTCAATCCGTTTCCAGGACTGGGGTTGCGTTTGTTCAGCCGGATCGAGAATGCCGCTGCAAAAAAATATTGGGATTATCTTGACCGGCGTGCGGCGAAGAAAGGCGCCTTGTCTTCCTGGCATCCTGTCTCCGCGGACAGGTTGCAGCTTAACCTGTATCAGGCGCCGACCACTTCCGAAGAAGATTGACGCCCTGTCTTTTCGCGCGGAGTCAAACGGATGGCGATGCCGTTGATGGCCCGCAATGTCAGCCGGGCAACCGGTTCGGGGACATGATCCTCAACCGGCTTCGGCTCGAAATTGTGCAGGATCGCCGACAGGATGATAACGGCTTCCTGCAGTGCGAACGAAGCGCCAAGGCAGACCCGGGGTCCCTTGCTGAAGGGCAGATAGCTGTCGCGGACGGCCGGGGCTTGCGACGGGTCGGAAAACCGGTCCGGATCGAACATGTTGGGATTATTCCAGGTTGATCGTTGTCGCTGGATCAGCCAGGGCGAAACAAACAGGATCGATCCCCTGGCGATCTGCTTTCCACGCATCTCTTCCAGCTGCGTTGCGTCCCTTGGCAGCATGGCGACGGGCGGATAAAGGCGCAGCGTTTCGCGGAAGACGTCGCGGGTAAAACGGAGGGTGCGAAGTTCCGTGAAGGACGGGTTATTAGCCCAGAATGCATCGGCCTCACGGCGCATGCGTTCGGCAACCGCCGGTACATTCGAGATGATGTAGAGCGCCCAGGAGAGGGCGCTGGCCGAAGTTTCATGCCCGGCCAGAAACATGATGCCGACCTGGTCCACCAATCCGGCCTTGCTAAAGTGGTCACCGGTTTCCGGATCCTGTGCCTCCATCAGGCTTTGCAAAATATCGGCATGCCGGTTGTCCGGATCATCCGGTGTCTCCAAACGGTCGGCCACATAGCGTTCAAGCAGATCACGAATTTTGTGAGCGTATTTCCGAGCCCGCGGGCGCGAAATCGAGAGCCACTGGGGCAGGCCCGCCATGGTCCAGAACCCGTGCGCATAGGCCAGTTCCTGATAAGCACTGAAGGCGCTGAAGATGATAGCCGCGTTTTCCCGGGTCATCGGCCTAGAATAGATCGTACGAAAGATTATGTCGGCGGTGACATGGGTCATTTCCGGATCGATCAGGAATGCGCTGTCATCGGCATGCGGACGCAGCCGGCCGACCATCGCATCCGCGGCCTCCACCATCTTGTCGAAGGAATCGGCAATCCGCGCATGCTCAAAGGACGGGGCCATCATGCGTCGTTGGCGCCGCCACAATTCGCCATTGGTGATGAAGATGCTCTGGCCGAGCAACTGGTCCAGCAAGGCGCCCATCAGATCGCTCTTTGGAAAGCGGTCGGGATCCTTCAGTAGCTGGCCGACCAATGCCGGCTGGTTGGCGAAATAGAAGCGCTTGTGCGGTGTGCGTACCTCACCCAGCTTCATGTCATAGCTTTTATCGTAGACGATATCGATCGCGCTGTAACGGCCGCGCAACAACCGGGTGATCGGGTTTAACTTTCTCTGGTTGGCCTCTGGAATGGGCGGATAAAAACCGGTCAAATTATCAGGACCGGTTTGAGAAGTAAGGGTCCCGGTGCTCGGGCATTGCAGGCAATCGGTCGGCAAGACGCTGCGTCGATGTCAGAAAATCGTATAAATCAAATCCCTCCTTACGATCCCCGTCAGGGGTCATGAGATACAAAAAGTGCATCGTGTAGCGATCCTTTCGCGCCCGGCGATAGGTCTGGTCGGCGAAACCAAGATAGAAGCGTGCATTACGCACATGTACCCTTTGTTCTCCGCCATAGCGATCCCGATAAGGATCGACCAGTGCAAAACATGCCGGATCGGACGGCGAACTTATGTCCAACCAGGGCACCTTGCTTTCGCCGACCACTTGCAGCGCAGTCGAAATTTCATTGCAGGACCGGCTGACCGCCGAGATCGTATGGCCCATTGTCAGGAATACCAGGCGGTGTTCGGCACATGCGGCGTCCAATCCGGCGGCATTTTTTTTTAATGCCTCCGCAAGGGCCAGCAGCGCGATTTGGCAGCCGACACTGTGAGAGACAATCAGGATCTCGTCATAATTCGGGTCGTCTACGACCCGCACGATCTGGTTTGCCATTTTTCGGGGTGCATCCCAGTTGGCCAGGACGGGCTTTTCCGAAACCTCGACAAAGAAGCGATTGATCCTGCCGATCCAGGGCGCATTGAATCCAGCCATGAATTTTCCAAAAACAAATCCCGCCAATCCGGTGATGATCAGCCCGATCAGCCCTGTTCCCAAGAATCCGGAAATCGTCAGCCATAGAAATTGAATGAACAACAAGCCGAAGACCACACACCCGGCGACGATAATGACCGGACCGTTGAATGTGAGGACTGAAGGCCAGTTGATCCTGATCAGATGGGATAGAACACTATGCCGGACCGCCCTGATGTTGGCCCCCGCACCCACCAGGATTGCCTTGAAGTCTGACCTTACCCAAAAATTGCGTACGAGGCCATCCCACCCGAGAAAGCTCAAATCATTGTGGACGGGATCATCTGGGCGTTTTGCGTCTAGCGACCATGTGTTGAGGCTGCCGCTCTTTCTCGATCTCTTTGAAACTCTATGCTGAATTCCCAATGCCTTGCAGTGCTTTGAGAACTCCCGCATTGTCAGGGAGTGGTAGACGCCCGCGCCGCGTGGATCGAATCCAGAGACATAAACAATCGCGCGTTGCTGTACCTTCTTGATTTTCGTCATCAAATAATTCTTGTCGAGTAGTCCAGTCTTGAAAGCGTTTCCGCCCAGGGAACAGGTGAACTATAATCGGCTCGGGTGCAAGAGTGTCAATTTCCAAGGCAATCGACTGAATAAACTGCTCAGGGCTATTTAGCATAAATCGAAAAGCAATTGCTTACTGTTCCCCACCCTGGAGTTTTTTGAGACACTGATCAAGACCTGAGGCGAGGGGGAAGAAAGGGCGTCACCCCCTTTGGAAGCCCTGCTCGGCCTGATCTTGCCATCGATGCTCCGTGGCCGCCGGGAGATGGCCGCCGCTCATCATCTGGGGCGCAGTTTGCTCCACAGACAGTTGACGCGGCTCGGGTTTCGCCCCAACCGGTGCCTCGCCATGCCACCTTGACTGAAACCCTGCGGGTCCTGGAAGTCGGAGGCTTCATACCAGGACGTGGATAGTGAAAGAACGGCCTGGACGAAACCCGCCAGGCCGGTTAGTTGCCGGCGGCTGCCTCGCCCAGCGCGGACAGATAGAGATCGATCAGCGCTTCCTGTTCCTGGCGGTCGGAAGCTTCCATTTTTCGGATGCGGATGACTTGGCGGATGATTTTGGTGTCGAACCCGTTGCCCTTGGCTTCGGCGTAGACTTCCTTGATGTCTTCACCCAAGGCCTTTTTTTCTTCCTCAAGCCGTTCGATCCGTTCGATGAACGCACGCAACTGACCGGCGGCAATGGCTTGATCCGACATTGATTATTCCTTCTGGTTTTCGGGAACCCGTCATCCGGGCAATTTTGGGCATCTGACACGCGATCGCACTGTTGTGTCGCGCCATTCAATAAGACCGTCCGCAGCCTTTAGTCTTCCTTGTGAACCTCGGTATATTTTTCCATCTGCTCGGTGGTCGCCGGCGTCTGGTTCTGTGCCTTCCAGTCGCCATAGGGCATGCCATAGACAATTTCGCGCGCGGCCATCTTGTCCATATCGATGCCCTTGTCCTGGGCAGCCTCGGCATACCAGTTGGACAGGCAGTTACGGCAAAAGCCGCCCAAATTCATCAGATCGATGTTCTGAACATCATTGCGTTCGCGCAAATGGTTGACCAGGCGCCGGAAGGCGGCCGCCTCAAGTTCGGTTCGGGTCGTATCGTCCACGGGTCATCTCCCACATTCTGTTTGCACATTCAGGTAGCGGATCGGCGCTTCAATTCCAAGACGTCTTCTCGTGATAAGATTTTTACCACCATGAATCTGGCGCCCGGACACCTAATGGGTAAAAAGAGGTGCGGGTGAGCTATCGGGGCAAAGGGATTCATGACCAGGGTTAAGGCGGACCGCACACTGTTGCGCGCCATGTTCGATGCCGGCATCGCGGCGGCACAGCCAGCGATCGCCCTGCCGCCGCATTTTCCCGCCCCGCCCAGGGGACGCCTGATCGTTCTGGGGACGGGCAAAGCCGCGGCCGCCATGGCCGAGGCAGTAGAGGCATACTACGATATACCGCTGACCGGCGCGGTGGTGACCCGCTATGGCTATGGCGGAAAGACCAATCAGATCGAAATCCTGGAAGCCGCCCATCCTGTTCCCGACGAAGCCGGAGAGGCCGCCGCGCGCAAGATCCTGGGCCTGGCCTCGGACGCGGGCCCGGACGATCTGGTGCTGTTTCTGGTTTCGGGCGGCGGGTCGGCCCTGCTATCAGCACCAACCGGTGGCATCACCCTGAACCACAAACAAAAGGTGACGGGGCAATTGCTGGCCTGCGGCGCCAATATCGATGAGATCAATTGCGTGCGAAAACACCTGTCAGCGGTAAAGGGCGGCCGCCTGGCCAGTGTCGTACACTCTGCCCGGTTGATTACATTGGCGATTTCCGATGTGGTCGGCGACAAACCAGACGTCATTGCTTCGGGTCCGACCGTCCCCGACCCCAGCACCCTGGCCGACGCGCGGGCCATCCTGACCAAATATGCCATTGACCCGCCACGGCAGGTGATGGAAGCCCTGCACGTACCGACCAATGAAACCGCAAAGCCGGGTGACCCGGCATTCACGGCGTCGGACTACCGTATCGTCGCACGTCCAATGTTGTCGTTAGAGGCCGCGGCCGAGATCGCCCGTGCCGCCGGGATCACGCCCCACATTCTGGGCGATGAACTGGAGGGCGAGGCGCGCGAGGTGGCCAGACGCCATGCCGGCGAGGCAATGGCGCGCACCACTGAAGGCGGCCCGATTGCCCTGATTTCCGGCGGAGAACTGACGGTCACCCTGAATGGAAACGGGCGCGGCGGCCCGAACCGGGAGTATGCATTATCCTTGGCCCTCGCTTTGAACGGCCGTGACAACATCTGTGCCCTGGCCGGTGACAGCGATGGCGCGGACGGCGCACCAAACGACCAGGGGGATGTGGCCGGGGCGATCATTGACCCAGGCACGCTTGCCCGCGCCCGGACATCCGGGCTAAGTGCTGACGCGGCGCTGGAAGACAATGGCACCGGGGACTTTTTCGATGTCCTGGGCGATAACGTTGTCACCGGACCAACACGTACCAATGTCAACGACATCCGCATCATCTTGATCCGGTAACCTGGAAAGTATTTCCCGCATATGAGTTTCCACCGCAAAGTGAAGATCGTGGTGACGCTGGGGCCGGCGTCGGGAGATGCAGAAACGCTTGCTGCTCTCATTGATGCCGGCGCGAATGTGTTCCGCATCAATATGAGCCACAATGATCCTGAATCCCTGGCCCAAATCCATGCGGTCGTGCGTGCAGCGGAAAAAGAGGGCGGGCACCCGATTGCCATTCTGGCCGATCTGCAGGGACCCAAGCTTCGCCTGGGAACGTTCGTGGACGGCGAGGTCATGTTGGTGGAAGGTCAGACCTTCCGGCTTGATCTCGATGATACGCCCGGCGATGACATGCGTGCGCAGTTGCCCCATCCGGAAATTTTCAAGGTGGTCAAGGACGGGGCCATCCTGCTCTTAAACGACGGCAAGGTTCGATTGAAAGTTATCGACCACGGGGAAGATTTCGCCAATACGATGGTCGAGATTGGTGGAGAAATTTCCGACCGCAAGGGTGTCAATGTTCCCGGCGTGGTCGTCCCCCTGTCGGCGTTAACCGAAAAGGACCGGCGCGATCTTGACGCCGCGCTGGCTCTGGGCGTCGACTGGGTCGGCCTGTCTTTTGTCCAACGCCCCGAAGATGTGCAGGAAGCCAGGAAGATCGTTGCCGGACGCGCCGGCGTCATGGTCAAGGTGGAAAAACCCGCGGCCGTCGATTGCTTCGATGAAATCATCGACATTGCCGATGGGGTCATGGTGGCGCGCGGCGATCTGGGGGTGGAAATGCCGCTGGAAGCGGTACCGGGAATACAGAAAACGTTGGTATGCATGGCACGTAGAGCCGGCAAACCAGTAGTAGTGGCGACCCAAATGCTGGAGTCGATGATCGAATCTCCAACGCCGACGCGTGCCGAGATATCCGATGTCGCCGGTGCGATCTATGAAGGCGCGGACGCGGTCATGCTGTCGGCGGAAAGCGCGGTCGGCGCCTATCCTATTGAAGCTGTCGCAACGATGGCGCGGGTCGCCAAGAAGATCGAAGGCGCGGATCATCATGTCCGTCTTTTGCAAAGCCTGCGGACATCACCGGAAGCCACAGGAGCTGACGCCATAACCGCCGCGGCCGAACAGGTCGCAAATACCATCGGAGCTTCGGCGATCGTCTGTTACACGACGTCCGGCTCGACCGCGCTTCGGGCGGCGCGGGACAGACCGGCGGTGCCGGTTCTTGTCCTGACACCCTCAATGTCCACGGCCCGGCGCATGACGCTGGTTTGGGGCGTAACCTGTGTTCTGACGGAAGACGCCAAAAACTTCCGGGACATGGTCATGCGCGCGAGCAATATTGCGGAACAGGAAGGATTTGCGGCACGGGACGACCGCATCGTCATCACGGCCGGGGTGCCCTTCGGCACACCCGGATCGACCAATATCTTGCGCATCGCCTATGTCGGCACGCACCGCAGAGTTGAACTTTCTCCGTGAGCCTAACCCATGTGGTCAACCCGGTCTTTACCATCCAAGCGCCAGTATCCGTAATATGATTGCAGGGCTATTTAGCATAAAGTGGCGGAGGTGGAAGCCCGGCTGACCGAACTGTGCGAAGCTCTCCGAAACGCTGTGCATCAAGGCAGGCCGCTGAACTAGAAAATACGAGGAAAAAGGCAAGAACGGAGCAGGAACGCATGGCCGCACGGGAAAAAACCACCGTAACTGCTGGCGGCGCGATCTTCGGGCGGTTGAAGGCGCTGGGCGTCGATTATGTGTTCTGCAATTCAGGGACTGATTTTCCACCCATTATCGAGGGGCTGGCCGAAGCAGCCGCCAAGGACATCGACCTGCCCCAGGCGGTGGTGATCCCGCACGAGCATCTGGCGATGGGCATGGCCCATGGCTACTACCAGGCGACGGGGCGGGCCCAGGCGGTGATGCTGCACACCAATGTGGGTCTGGCCAATGGCGCCATCGGTGCGATCAATGCGGCCTGTGATCATGTGCCGATGCTGCTGATGTCCGGGCGCACGCCGGCGACGGAGCACTCCCGGTTTGGCGCCCGCACCGTGCCAATCGGCTGGGGCCAGGAAATGCGCGATCAGACCGCCCTGGTGCGCGAGGCGTGCAAATGGGAGTATGAACTGAAGTTCGCCGATCAGATCGGCGACCTTCTGGACCGCGGCCACGCCATCGCCAACTCAACGCCCAGGGGCCCGGTTTATCTCAGCCTGCCGCGCGAGGTGTTGAGCGAGGCAATCGATGCCGGTGATCTGGCCACTCCGCCGCGCATGGCGCCGGCCCGAACCGGTGGCCGTATGGAGGATATCGCGGATCTGGCCGCCCTGATCGCCGCGGCGAAACGACCAATCATCTGCGCCCAGCGCGGCGCCAATACGCAAGCCGGGTTCACGGCGCTGACCGCCCTGGTCGATCAATGGGCGCTGCCGGTCTGCCATTACTGGGCGACGGCGCTGGCGATCCCGACGGATCATCCGATGCACATTGGCGGCAATCCAAATGACTGGCTGGCCGAGGCCGATCTGGTCATCGTGATTGATGCCCTCGCGCCGTGGATGCCTGACACGCATGCGCCCCATACGGATGCCAAAATTGTGCATCTGGGGCCAAACCCGCTGTTTTCGCGCACACCGGTGCGTAACTTCCGCGCCGACCTGGCCATCCCGGGCGAGGTTGATGAAATCATCACCGTTTTGGCCGCGGCGCTGGAGCCTTTGCGCGAGGCCCACGCCGACAAAATTGCCGCGCGGCACAGTTCGATCTCAACCAAGGCTGCCGCCACCCGCGCCGCTGATCGGAAGGCGGCTGAACAAGGCAATCGCGCGCCGATGGCCAAGGCCTGGGTCTCCAGATGCCTGTCCGAGGCGATCACTTCCTCAGGCCGCCCGGCAACCGTGGTGTCGGAGCTTGGCTGTCCCATGGCGGGCATGGTTCTGGATCACCAGATGGCCTGGCGCCAGGAACCCCATTCCGGTGGGCTCGGTTTCGGCCTGCCGGCGGCGATGGGCATCCAGTTGGCGAACCCGGACACCCTGGTTTTCGCGACCATTGGCGACGGCAGCTACATGTTCGCCAACCCCACTGCCTGTCATCTGGTGGCCGAAACGATGGAACTGCCGGTGATTAGCCTGATCCTGAACAATGAAGAATGGGGTGCGGTGCGCCACTCAGTGGCAGGGCTTTATCCGGGCGGTTATGCGGCAAAGACCAATACCATGCCCCTGACCGCCCTGCAACCCAGTCCCGATTTCGTCAAAACCGCCGAAGCGAGCCGTGCCCATGCTGAAACGGTGGAGTCGGGCGATGATCTGCCAGCCGCGCTGGACCGGGCGATCACGGTCGCGACCGGGGAGCGCCGGCAGGTCTTGCTGAACATTCGCATCGCCAGCGGCACCGCACCTTGAAGGTATCCGTCCGGTCAGGCCGCGTTTTTGAGGTCTTGGGGCTTCCAGTTCCACGGCATGAGTTCGTCGATGGGGTTAATCTGTGATCAGCAATGCGTTCCAGCACCCATGTGAGCCAGGCCTCGGGATCGACATTGTTCATTTCAGCGGTCTCGACGAGGGTGCAAGCGATAGCGGCGGCTTTACCGCCACCGACGGAGCCCATGAAGAGATAGTTCTTGCGGCCCAGTGCGATGGGGCGGATCGAGCGTTCACAGATATTGTTGTCGAGTTCCAGCCGTCCGTCGCCGAGACAGGCACGCGCCTTTGGCATGCGGTTCAGCGCATGGCGAATGGCCCCTGCCAGTCTGGTCTTGCCCGAGAGCCTGGGAAGCTGGGCCTGTAACCATGCTTCCAGCTCATCGAAGACGGGCTTTGCCTTCTCTTGCCGAATGGCGACCCGCTCTTCGGGGGATTTGCCTCTGGCTTCCTCTTCGACATCGTAAAGTACGGCGATCTGCTTGATTGTGCCTTTGGCGATGGCCGACCCGGTGCGCTCAAACTCTTCCACAAACTTGCGGCGCACATGCACCATGCAGGCCTGTTCGTCGGCCTTGCCCTCCCCGAAGAGGCCATTGAAGCCCGCAAAGCCATCGGCATGCACGGTCCCGGTATAGCCGGAAAGATGATTGACCGGGTGTGCACCCTTGCGGTCTGTACTGAACTGATACCAGGCACAGGGTGGGGCCTCGCCGCACCACGGGCGCTCGTCGCGCACGTAACTCCACAGCCGCGCGGTTCTAGGGTCTGTTGACAATCACCGGGCAGCAACGAGCATTGCGCAGAGGTGCCAGTTGGCTGCATAGCTGGTATCTGTTTTGTCGTATCGCGTTGCTATCCCCCTGAATTCCTTGATCTTTGCAAAGTAGTTTTCAATCAGGTGACGCCACTTGTACATGTGAGTATCGTAGTCTCGTTGCACTTTCCGGTTCGATTTGGGTGGAGTAACCGCAGTTGCGCCGCGCTCATCAAGGTCTTGCAGGAGCCAATCGGCGTCGAAGGCCTTGTCGGCCAGCAACGCTGCGAAGGAGACATCGTGGATCAGGGGGGCAACCCCCTTCATGTCGTGCGCTTGCCCCGGCAGAAGCAGAAAGCGGAACAAGTTGCCGAGCGCATCGACCAGGGCAACGATTTTGGTCGTCAGCCCGCCGCGAGAGCGTCCGATGGCTTGATTCCGTGTCCCCCTTTTGCGCCCGAAGCCTTCTGATGGGCTTGGACAATCGTTCCGTCGATGAGAGCATATTCAAGGTCTGGCTCGTCGCTTATGGCGTTGAAAAGTCTCTCAAACACACCGGCCTTTGCCCATCGACGAAATCGTTTGAAAACCGAATTCCAGTTGCCGAAATCCTGGGGCAGGTCACGCCAGGGAGACCCTGTTCGCACACGCCAAAGTACGGCCTCCATGAACCGACGGTTATCCCGACCGGTTGCTCCCGGGTCCCCGGCTTTACCGGGTAACAGGGGCGCAATCTTCGCCCAGAGTTCATCTGAAATCACCAAACGATCTTCGTCCATCCAAACCTCCATTTTCGAAGCTTGAATAACAGTTCAGGCCAAATCGCAACCCCGAATGTCAACAGGCCCTAGTCTTCTTTATCCTGGTGCGGGTTTGTAGTTTGACCGGTGTGTCATCGGCAAAAAGTGCAGGCCCTGCCCTGACCAGCTTGCCGATATGATCGGCCAATGGCTCCAGCAGCGCCGTGCTGCGGCCCACCCGGTCGGTCAACGTGGTGCGATGCAGATTAACCTTCTCGCGGGCGAAGATTTCTGATTGCCGGTCAAGCGGCAGGTGATCGCAGTATTTGCCAATCAGGACGTGGGCCAGCAGACCCGGACCGGGGCGGCCACGCTCAACAGGGCGCGACGGCAATGGGGCTTGGGCAAAGGTTTCACAACAGGTGCAGGCCATGCGGGGGCGGAGGATCCGGCGTACCACAAAGCGGCCCGGGACATATTCCAGTTCCTCGGTAACGTCCTCACCGATCTGGCGCAGGCTCCCACCGCAGTCAGTGCAGTCCTCACCCGGCGACAGCACCTCATCCTGCCGATCCAGATGATCTGGCAAGGGGTTGCGGTTGTGCTTGCGCCTGGCAGGTTTGTCCGTCTCATCGACATCAGTGCCGTTGGAGCCAGCTTCGTTCTTCTGCTCGTTTGCTGCCGCCTTGATCTCTTCGTCTTCCTGTAGATCAAAAGCCAGTTGATCCATGCTCTCTGATCTGGAGCCAAACCGTGCCTTGCGGTGGCCATGCAGTTCAGCCTTCAGCTTCTCGTCTTGATACGTCAGCGACTGAACCTCGGCCATCAAAAGCTCGCTGACAGCCCGCAGTTCGGCGGGGTCTTCAGGCAGGGATTCAAGGGCGTCCAACATGTGTTATCCGTATCAAACTGCCCCATGGGATGGAACGACAAACCGCGTTAAACTTCATGTTTTTTTGGGCTTTCTCTATCCCGCCTGCAAAGGACGCCAGGTCTTTTGCGGGGTGCGCCAGTCAATCCCCTCTAACAGCATCGACAGCTGTGAGGGCCTCAGGCTGACCTTGCCCTCCCTGGGCCCTCCCTGGCCGCAGGCCAGACAAACCGCCCCCGTTCCAGTCGTCTGGAGAACAGGCAAGCGCCTTGGCCGTCCCACCATATGATCTTGAGCAGATCACCGCGCCTGCCGCGAAACACGAACATGTGCCCCGAATACGGGTCTTCAGCCAGAACCTGTTCGGCCTGAGTCGCCAGTGTGTTGAACCCGCGCCGCATATCCGTCACCCCAGCGGCCAGCCACACCCGCGTATTGCCCGGCACCGGGATCATGTCATCAGCCCCTCAACCAGAGCCGGCACTGCCGACAATCCCGTCGCTCCTTCAACCAGGATACGCCGACCATCAGACAGGGTGATGTCTGCACGGTGAGCCGAAAGAGGACCGTCCATACAGGGCGCTGTGATCGGCACGTGGGGGCGGTTGGCCCTGCAATCTCTACAGGCAGAAATGTGGTCACTTCCCCGGCGAAATCATCACCGTCAGTACATGCCGGCGCGAAACGGGGATCACGCAACCATTTGTGGATCAGATTAGCGTTCATCGCGTAACGTCGTGCAACCTGCGCTACCGAAACCCTAGGCGCGCGCGTTTGTCCGCAGATCGAAACCTTCTCATCGTCTGACCAGAACCGCTTCTTCTGACCCTTCTTCCCAGACATATCCACCCTCAAGATGTCCACTATCAATAGTGGACACTATCAGCGCACGCTATAACGCGTCAGAGCACCAACACCGGACGCTTACACCACCGTTCCATTCCCCTTGGCTCAAAGATAAGATGGCGGGATGGAGACCCCGCCAACCAATGCGCTGTATCAGTTCGTCACGCGCTATTGGCGCGGCGATCTGGGTTTGCTCACCAGCACTCTGGTCATGCTGTTGGGCGTGCGTCTGGCACTGGTCTATGTCCAGCCGCTGGTCCCGGCTTCGCCGGCGCTGTGGTTGATCGGGTTTTGTCTTCTGGCCAATGGAGCCGTGCTGGTCTGGCAGGTTGTCAGCAGCGGGCGAGCGGCGGAACGCAACATGCGCGAAACCGGCGATCTGTTGCCGGCGGTCGGCAGCTATTTCATTGTTCTGGTTGCCGTGGTGTTGACCGCCGGCCAATGGATCAATGCCGTATTCGCCCTGTATCCGGTCGAGATTGATCAATCCGCCGGCCTGCGCCCGGTGCCGGTATTGCCGATCAGTGACGACGGACGAACCGTGACCCTGGCCGGGGACATCGACTACCGGTTCAACACCGCGCTGATCGATGTTCTGGCGGCAAACCCCGGGGTCCGCCGGGTCACCCTGACCAGCGATGGCGGGCATATTTTTGCGGCCCGGGCAATTGCACTCAACATTGCCGCCCGTGGACTGAACACGCACGTTACGGGCGCCTGCAGGTCGGCGTGTACGATTGCGTTTATAGCGGGTGCCGAGCGCACGCTGGGTCCGGACGGTCAACTGGGCTTCCATCATTACGGCATGGACATGCGCCAGCGGGTTGCGACAGTCGATTATCTTGAGGAGGAAGAAAAGGATCGCCGCGCGTTCGCCCGCCAAGGTGTTTCCGCCGCCTTTCTGGAGCGGATGTTCAGGGCGGGCCAGAATCAGATGTGGACACCGGAACGGGGCGAGCTTTTTGAGGCAGGTGTCATCACACGACCTTGACACGGGCGCTTGTTTTCCGCCGCCGAAAGCCGCCATACTGCCGGAATGAAGGACGTTTTCGTCAGCTATGCCACGCCCGACAAAGAGGCGGCCGAGCGCATCGCCGCCTTTCTGGAAGGCTCAGTTTACAAGCCGTGTGCGTTCATGTCATGTTTTTTGTGAAATCAGAAGGATGGATTGACATGGATCACAAGCAGTTTCAGGAATGGTTATCGGGGATAGACCACCTCAGCCCGGCGCAGCGGCAGCAAACCGAAGCCGTGTTCCTGGGGGACACGGAGACGCCAGCGTCGCTGGCTGCCATTGAAGCGGCCGTGGGTGAAGATCGCCAGTGCCTGCATTGTGGCACGCCAGGAGCCATATCGCGTGGCAAGGCAAGGGGTCTGCGACGGTACCAGTGCAAGGGATGCAAGAAGACATTCAATGCCGCGACCGGCACCCCCTTGTCGGGTCTGCACCGCAAGGACAAGTGGCTTTCCTTCGGAGCCTGTCTTGCTGATGGGCTGACGGTTCGCGCTTCAGCAGAACGTTGCGGACTTGCCGTCAACACCGCCTTCCGTTGGCGGCACCGATTTCTTGCCACGAAAGACCTGAAGGCACGCAAGCTCACGGGCATTGTGGAAGCCGATGAAACCTATGTGCTGGGAAGCCGGAAAGGCGCACGAAACCTTGAGCGCAAGGCGCGACGCAGGGGAGGCAAGGCCAGCAAGCGGGGCCTGTCAGATGAACAGGTTCCGGTACTGGTTGTCGCTGATCGCGGCGGCGCGACAGTCAGTGCGGTTCTGCCCGCGGTCAACGCCGATCCCTTGCGAGAGGTGATCGCGCCGGTTGTGGACGAGGATATCGTTTTGGTGACCGATGGACACCGCGCTTGTCCGCGATGCGCGGCGGCAATCGGTGCGCATCACGAAGCATTGAACCTGTCACGAAGTGAGCGGGTGCGAGGTGCCTTTCACATTCAGACGGTCAACAACCGACACAGTCGGTTGAAGGATTTCTTGCGGCGCTACCGAGGCGTCGCGACCAAATATCTCGACAACTACCTGCGATGGTTCCAGCGGCTTGAACTGGAGAACGCCTCACCCCGGGCCTGCCTCGCAACCGCCATCGCACGTCCATGCATACAATTCGTGAACTGAGCCTTCTGGAAAACAAGGGCGTCAGCACCTGGATCGCACCGCACGATGTTGCGCTCGGCGCAAATTACGGCGACGAAATCATTGCCGGGATCGAGGTGGTGTTGGCCGAGCGCCCTGATCTTGCGGCGATCTTCGAGCCGCTCCTGATCAAGATGGTCGGCCTGAAGCAATGCCTTGAAAAACCCGACCGCGAGATTGTCGCCCAGGCCAAGGCCAGCACGACCTGCCGGCTGCTGATGACGGCACCGGGTGGCGGTCCGATGGGGGCGCTGGCCTTTGTGGCGAGACTGGACAATCCGGCGCGGTTTGCCAGATCGCGCCGTGTCGGACCTTATCCGGGCCTTACGCCGCAGGGCATTCAGTCGGGCGAAATGGACTATAGCGGGCGTATCTCGAAACAGGGTGACGAGATGGTGCGGGCCCTGCTCCATGGCACGGCGAACAGTCTTTTGACCGTTGCGCGCCGGACGCATCCGCTCAAGGACTGGGCCCGCCGGGTGAAGAAGCCGGACCAGCCACAAGAAGGCCTGCGTGGCGCTGGCCCGCAAGATGGCGGTGATCCCGCACCGGATGCCGATGACCGGCGAGGCTTTTGCCTGGCCATCGCCGGGGAACAAGGAGGCTGCCAGCGCTTAACATAAAGGATCATGAGAACCGCTCTGCCCGCAAAGGCGAGCGGGGTGTCCCGTCGGGATGCCTGGCCGAAGCCAAACCCGTGCCTTTGGATGTTGGCGCAAGAAGTCACCGCTTTTTGTGACCGCGCCTAATACCTTGGGAGCTTCGCCACAAAAGGGAACTATCGTGAAGCGAGCCGGTTCACCGAGTTGGCAAAGACTTCGTAGACACCCCTGACCCCGGCAAGAACACCTGCCTTGGAGAGCTTGACGAAAGAACCGGAATTAGACAACCAAAGGAACTGTATATTGACCCATTTGATGGGGCGGATCCGTTCATCCGGTATAAGACACTGGTGATGCGGACAGAGACCTCGGCAACAATGTGTTTCGATCGAGACGTTCGACCAAAACTTGTCCAGCCCCACCTGCAGTGCACTGACGAAAAAGAACAATGAAAATTCCAAGGCCTGATCCGACCCAGCACGACCCATCGCACAACGACCAGCCACCGATTGATGGGGACGATCCTTTCCATTTGTTCGGCGAATGGTTTGATCTGGCGCAAGCCTCGGAGCCCGCCGATGCCAATGCCATGACCCTGGCCACAACCGGGTTCGACGGCATGCCCGACTGCCGGATGGTGCTGCTGAAGGGCGCCGATACCGACGGGTTTGTCTTCTACACGAACCTGGAAAGTCGCAAGGGCGGCCAGTTGGCCGAAAATGCCAGGGCAGCACTTTGTTTTCATTGGAAAAGTCTTCAGCGTCAGGTACGCATTCAAGGCCTAGTTTCCGCCGTCAGCGACGAGGAAGCCGATGCCTATTATCAGAGCCGGGACCGCAGCAGTCGGATTGGCGCCTGGGCCTCGCGCCAGTCGCGGCCAATGGAAGGACGGTTCGAACTTGAAAAGGCGATTGCGGTGGAAACCGCAAAACACGCCGTCGGCCATATTCCGCGTCCGCCGTTTTGGAGCGGATACCGAATTGCGCCGGTGCGCGTCGAATTCTGGCGTCATGGCGCATTCCGCCTGCATGACCGGCTGATCTTCGCCCGGGGGCAAACCACCGACCCGTGGGAAACGGCGCGGCTATTCCCATGATTCACAGCCAATCGAAAATCATTCGCAATATCAAATATTTGGTTTGATTTTTCCACGCTGCCGGACCATTTTCCCCAAATGGAACTTTCCGCGGAAACCCTGAAAATCGTTGGCGCTGGCAGGGCGCGCATGATGCGCCGTGCAACCCATGCATCGGTTGGTGTTGCCATCGTGCTGATCGCCATCAAGATTGCTGCCTGGATTGCAACCGGATCGGTGGCGATGCTGACAACATTGGCTGATTCAGTACTGGACCTTGTTGCCTCGGTCGTAAATCTGTTCGCGGTGCGGCACGCCCTTGAACCGGCCGACGAAGAACACCGCTTCGGTCATGGCAAGGCCGAGGCCCTCGCCGGCCTGGGCCAAGCCATCCTGATCGCGGGATCGGCCCTTTTCTTGCTGTTTGAAGGCATTGAGCGGCTGATTTCGCCCGCACCGGTCGCCCAATCCGGATTTGGCATCGGCGTTATCGCGATTTCAATCGCATTGACCTTGTTGCTGGTGACCTATCAGCGTCACGTTGCCCGGGCGACCGGATCGCTGGCGATTTCCGCCGACAGCGTGCATTACCAGTCCGACCTGATGATGAATCTCGGCGTCATTCTGTCGCTGATCCTGGCCGGGCAGCTCGGCATGCCCCTTGCCGATCCACTGATCGCCATCGTGATCGCGCTGTTCATCGGGTACAGCGCCTGGGAAATCGTCAGCCAGTCCTATGACCAGTTGATGGATCGCGAACTGTCGGATGAAGAGCGCGATGAAATTCGCCGGGTGGCCGAGGCGCATCCCGAAGTCCATGAAATTCACGATCTGCGCACGCGCGCATCGGGCGCGGGCAAATTCATCCAGTTCCATCTTGAGCTGGATCCGGAAATGCGCCTGTTGGACGCGCACCGAATTTCCGACGAGGTCGAAGCCCGTGTCATGGCGGCCTTTCCCGATGCCGAGGTTTTCATCCATCAGGATCCGGCCGGGCACGAAGACAACCCGGCGCTGGCGCTCTCCTGACGGCAGGCGTAGGTTCATTCCATGACGGAAAAAGAAATCAACCAACGGCGGACCATTATCCTGACCGGCGCATCGCGCGGTATTGGACATGCAACCGTCAAAAGGTTCTCGTCCGCCGGATGGCGGGTGATTACCTGTTCACGTCACGCCTTTCCCGAGGACTGTCCGTGGGACGCCGGTGAGGAAGACCATATACAGGTCGATCTGTCCGACGAAGCCGATACGGTGCGCGCTGTCGCCGAAATGCGCCAACGTCTGAAGGGAGGACGGCTGGAGGCTCTGGTCAACAATGCCGGCATCAGCCCCAAGGGATCGGGAGACAAGCGGTTGAATTCAATCGACACGTCGATGCAGGACTGGACCCACGTCTTCCACGTCAACTTCTTTGCGCCGATCCTGTTGGCCCGCAGCCTGATAGAGGAGTTGAAGATCTCCCAGGGCGTCATCGTCAACGTCACCTCGATCGCCGGCAGCCGGGTGCATCCCTTCGCCGGGACCGCCTATGCCACCTCCAAGGCGGCGTTGGCCTCGCTGACCCGGGAGATGGCCGCCGACTTCGGCCCGCACGGTATCCGCGTTAATGCCATTGCGCCGGGCGAGATCGAGACCGCGATCCTGTCGCCGGGAACAGAAGATCTGGTGGCCGACCTGCCCCTGCGCCGGCTGGGCCAACCCGAAGAGGTTGCACGCACGATCTATTATCTGTGCACGGCGGAAAGTTCCTATGTCACGGGTGCCGAGATCCATATCAATGGCGGACAACACGTTTGACGATGGCACATCGAATGAAGATTTTCGGGCCGGGTGGCATGTTTCTGGCAATAATCTCTCTAGGGTCTGTTGACAATCACCGGGCAGCGTTGAGCATTGCGCAGAGGTGCCAGTTGGCTGCGTAGCTGGTATCTGTTTTGTCGTATCGCGTTGCTATCCCCCTGAATTCCTTGATCTTTGCAAAGTAGTTTTCAATCAGGTGACGCCACTTGTACATGTGAGTATCGTCGTCTCGTTGCACTTTCCGGTTCGATTTGGGTGGAATAACCGCAGTTGCGCCGCGCTCATCAAGGTCTTGCAGGAGCCAATCGGCGTCGAAGGCCTTGTCGGCCAGCAACGCTGCGAAGGAGACATCGTGGATCAGGGGGGCAACCCCCTTCATGTCGTGCGCTTGCCCCGGCAGAAGCAGAAAGCGGAACAAGTTGCCGAGCGCATCGACCAGGGCAACGATTTTGGTCGTCAGCCCGCCGCGAGAGCGTCCGATGGCTTGATTCCGTGTCCCCCTTTTGCGCCCGAAGCCTTCTGATGGGCCTGGACAATCGTTCCGTCGATGAGAGCATATTCAAGGTCCGGCTCCTCGTCGCTTATGGCATTGAAAAGTCTGTCAAACACACCGGCCTTTGCCCATCGACGAAATCGTTTGAAAACCGAATTCCAGTTGCCGAAATCCTGGGGCAGGTCACGCCAGGGAGACCCTGTTCGCACACGCCAAGGTACGGCCTCCATGAACCGACGGTTATCCCGACCGGTTGCTCCCGGGTCCCCGGCCTTACCGGGTAACAGGGGCGCAATCTTTTCCCAAAGTTCATCTGAAATCACCAAACGATCTTCGTCCATCCAAACCTCCATTTTCGAAGCTTGAATAACAGTTCAGGCCAAATCGCAACCCCAAATGTCAACAGGCCCTAATTGTCAGGCGGGCCGGCGAAGAAAAGCTCGAGATTTTTCGCTTGCCGCAATCCCTGGTTTTTGAAGATCGCATGGCCCGCATCGGAGACGCAAAATCAAGCGGTGTTTCCGATTCAATTATTGTCGTTGAAACCGCTCTGAACGCTGGAGGTTCGCTTTCGATTTTTTCCATTATCGCGGGCCGGTTGCAACGCATCGCTCGAACGCCCTTCATCGGCATTCCAAACCGCTGGCTAAACCCAGCTGAACTGGGAGATTTCGATAGCGATGGCCGCAATGAGATCACGCTGGTCAAAACACCGCATATTGGCGGCACTCTGGAAATCTGGGAGTTGAAGGGATCCGACGAAACGGGCTGGAACCTGGTCATGGAAGGCTTCCAGCACGGATTTTCAAATCACGGTTACGGTTCGCCAATACAGGACATGTCCGAACCGGCGGATTGGAATCGAGACGGCATAACCGATCTGGTCCTGCCCGGCGCATCGCGCCGGTCGATCCGCATCATGACATTTGCCGGTGGGTCCTGGAACGAACTGGAAAACATCAAACTGCCAGGCATGATCGTAACTGAAATTTTGAGCCTTCCCCAATCCGATGGTTCAACATTAATGATACTCGGTCTTGATACAAATCAACTGTTGGTTATTCGGCCGAACTGATCATTGATCCAATATCAGCAAGCGTGGAGGCTTCGGTATATTGGCGCAGAGTCATCGCAATCGGATCGGGATGTTTGTGCGTTTAAGTGCGACCTGTTTGGCATTTCTTGCCGCCATTCCGAGTGACATTCGCGCGGAGGAAGGCAATCAGGAGCCCTTACCCCGCATTCCCCGGCTGGACGGCGCTTCAGATTGTCAACCGTGTATGGTCGCATTGGCAAATCAATGACGTGACCATGATGGAGCCGGGATTTGGTGGTCAACGCAAGGGGGAGGCGCAAACCGGCCCGCCGGGGCTTTCAATTCGATCGCTCCGTCAAGCTCGCGCTCCAGGGCTGCTTGATCCGTTCCGACGGTGGTTTGCCGCTCCACCGTGAACTCGACGACGCTCCCGGCTTGACCGACATGGCGGCGCGGCTTGTCGCCGACCTCGCACCGGCTGGAATGGGCGTCATCGCCTTGCGGGTCTTTTACGACAGCCCCTCTTCTCCCGTCCCGGCGGGTACGAGGACGTCAACGATGCCGACCGGTCATGGCGCGATCCGGTGATGCGCCAGCTTGTTGGCGGTCGGGCGGTCAGGCACGGCGCGGCCTCGGCAAGCGTCATGGGCCGGTTCGGGACGCGGATGCTGACGCGGCCCGGGAACCTCGCCGTCCTGATCGACCCGCCGGGCCGCTGGGATCGACGCCGCGCACGATCGGCGACCGCCGAAAAGCGTCCCCTCGATATGGACAGTTCCGAGAGCCCAGTCCGAGAGCCCGATGCGTGGTGATCGAGAGGGTGCGACGTGGAACGGGCGCTTCCAGTCGAAGCGCCCGCATCCGCTCTTCGTGTTCAACCGGTTCGGTGATCGGGAACGATGCGCCCTGCGTCCCGGCAACGTCCACGGCGCCGAGGGCCGGGAAGATGTCCTGAAGCCTGTGCCGGCGCGATACCCCGCCGAGGCGCGCCCTTCGGTCGAGCGGCGGCGATTTCGCGCTGACGCCACCCTTGCCATTCCGGCGCTGTCTGACCTTGCCCCGTAATCCCGGACCAGGGATCTATTCGATCAAGCCGCGATCCTGACCTTCATGTCTATCCTTGCCCGCGCCGGTGCGCGGTATCCGAACAATTGTAATATATTGTGATTCTTCAATGAATTTATGAGCTTGAGCTGAATTAGATATCCCATATCAGAGTAATTGACTGAGAAAAACGAGTATCACTAAATTTTTTCTTACCGTTTAGTGCCACATGGTCTTGAAATTCTAATTAATGCACTGTCACCGTAACTCTCAATTCATCGCAAGCGACGATCATGGGGTGACGCTCGAACGCAGACCACCTTCGGCCGCGTTCGAGCGTCTGTCCGCCATGATCAGGCGAGGTCGAAGCGATCCGCGTTCATCACCTTGTTCCACGCCGCAACGAAGTCATCCACGAACTTGTGCTGTGCGTCGTCCTGGGCATAGACTTCGGCCAGGGCCCGCAGCTGAGAGTTCGATCCGAAGATGAGATCGACCCGGGTGCCGGTCCACTTCACCGCGCCCGTGGCGCGGTCGCTCCCTTCGAACACATCCTCGGCATCCGAGGTCGGTTTCCACTCCGTGGACATATCGAGCAGGTTCACGAAGAAGTCGTTGGTGAGCGTCTCCGGCCGGTCCGTGAGGACACCGGGTCCGGCGTTTGCGTTCAACGCGCGCATCCCGCCAACCAGGACCGTCATTTCGGGCGCCGTCAGGGTCAGCAATTGCGCCCGATCGACCAGGAGTTTCTCGGCCGAAACGGTGTATTCGGTCTTGAGGTAGTTGCGGAACCCGTCGGCGATGGGTTCGAGCACCGCGAAGGAGTCCAGATCGGTTTGTTCCTGCGATGCGTCCGCGCGGCCCGGCGAGAAGGGAACCGCCACATCGTGCCCGGCATTCTTCGCCGCTTGCTCGATGGCGGCGCAACCGCCGAGGACGATCAGATCGGCGAGCGAAACAATCTTGCCGCCAGACTGCGCGCCGTTGAACTCCTTTTGAATCTCCTCGAGGGCGCCGAGCACCTTCTTCAGTTGCTCGGGCTGGTTGACCTCCCAATCCTTCTGCGGCGCGAGCCGGATGCGGGCGCCGTTTGCACCGCCGCGCTTGTCGGAGCCGCGGAACGTCGATGCCGATGCCCAGGCGGTGGAGACCAGTTCGGAGACCGACAGACCCGAGGCGAGAATCCGGGCCTTGAGGTCGGTGATTTCCGCCGCATCGGCCAGGTCATGATCGACTGCCGGGATCGGGTCCTGCCACAGCAGCTCCTCACCGGGAACTTCCGCACCGAGATAGCACGAAACCGGACCCATGTCGCGGTGGGTCAACTTGAACCAGGCCCGCGCAAAGGCATCGGCGAACTCGTCGGGGTTTGCATGGAAATGGCGTGATATCTTCTCATAGGCCGGATCCATACGCATCGCCATGTCGGCGGTGGACATGATGATCGGCACTTGCTTGGAGGGGATCTCCGGATCGGGCGCCATGTCCTCTTCCTTCAGATCCTTCGGCGTCCACTGATTTGCGCCGGCCGGGCTCTTGGTCAGTTCCCACTCGTACCTGAATAGAACGTCGAAATAACTCATGTCCCATTTCGTCGGGGTCGGCGTCCAGGCACCCTCGAGCCCGCTGGTGATCGCTTCGCGTCCCTTCCCGCTCTTGTAGGTCGAGAGCCAGCCCAAGCCCTGTGCCTCGATCGGCGCAGCTTCGGGTTCCGGGCCGACATGGGCGATATCGCCCGCGCCGTGGGTCTTGCCGAAGGTGTGGCCACCGGCGGTCAGAGCGACGGTCTCGTAGTCATCCATCGCCATGCGGGCGAAAGTCTCGCGAATGTCACGACCCGATTTCACCGGGTCAGGATCGCCATTCGGCCCTTCCGGATTGACGTAGATCAGGCCCATCTGAACGGCCGCCAGGGGATTTTCGAGCTCGCGGTCGCCGCTGTAGCGCTTGTCGCCAAGCCATTCGGTCTCCACGCCCCAGTAGATGTCCTCTTCAGGCTCCCAGATGTCCGCGCGCCCGCCGCCGAAGCCGAAGGTCTTGAAACCCATGGATTCAAGCGCGACATTGCCGGCAAGGATCATCAGATCGGCCCAGGAAATCTTGTTGCCGTACTTCTGCTTGATCGGCCAAAGCAACCGGCGCGCCTTGTCGAGATTGCCATTGTCCGGCCAACTGTTGAGCGGCGCGAAGCGCTGGTTGCCTGTCGACGCGCCGCCGCGGCCATCACCGGTGCGATAGGTGCCGGCGCTGTGCCAGGCCATGCGGATGAAGAGACCGCCATAGTGTCCATAGTCGGCCGGCCACCAGTCCTGCGAATCGGTCATCAACGCGTGAAGGTCTTTCTTCAGGGCACCCAGATCGAGACTCTTGAATTCCTCGGCGTAGTCAAAGGCCGCGTCAGTTGGACTGGACAGGGGGGAATTCTGGTGGAGAATTTTCAGGTTGAGTTGGTTTGGCCACCAGTCCCGGTTCGACGTGCCGCCGCCGGTTGAGTGCCCCATGGGGCATTTGCCAGCACCGTTGCCGGTTGATTGAGTCATGACTTCCTCCTGATTGGGTGGTTGAGGTTTTATTAGAACGTTGTCAGTTGATTCCGGGCGCCGGAGATCAGCTGTCCGGGCGCAGCCGGACGATCACGTCAATTCGGGCCACCGCCGTGCCGTCCGGTGCGTCGGGCAGACCCGCGACCGACACTGCCGAACCGTCAATATCTTCCAGCCATCCGTCTTCTTCATGGAAGAAATGGTGATGGATCGACACATTCGTGTCGAAATAGGTGCGCGCCGGATCAATCACAACCTGACGCAGCAGGTCCGCCTCGGTAAACCGGTTCAGTGTGTTGCAGACCGTGGCCCGCGCCACCTTGATACCGCCGCGCACGGCTTCCTCGTGCAGCGCCTCGGCCGTGATGTGACGGTCATGGCCGGCAAACAGCAGGTCGCCCAGCGACAGGTTCTGGCGCGTCGGGCGTAAGCCGACCGCGCGCAGGTTGTCACGAATCGGGTTGTTTTGCTGTTCTTGGACCATACCTGTACATACCTGAAATCTTTAGGGAGTTACAGACCCTTCTGGCTTGTCGCATCTCCGGCGATCATGCTAGTTGACCTGAAACAAACTGAAATAGCATGAGCGCTTGGAATCATTCAAATCTTCTATTGAAGATGGCACATCGTGCCGGAATTTCAAGAGATCGTGCAACACGCGGCCAACGCCTGGGGGAAAAGCCGGATGAGTGAGCGTAAATCAAGCTTTTCCCACGAGGATCTGATCAGCTGCGGCCATGGCGAACTGTTCGGTCCGGGCAATTGCAAACTGCCCCTGCCGCCCATGCTGATGTGCGATCGGGTTACCGAGATCAACGATCATGGCGGGGATTTCGAGAAGGGCTATATCGAGTCGGAGTACGATATTGACGGCACAAACTGGTTCTTCGAGAGCCATTTCGAGGGCGACCCGGTAATGCCAGGCTGTCTGATGCTGGATGCCCTGTGGCAGTTAACCGGATTTCATCTGGGCTGGCTTGGCGGGCCGGGCCTCGGCCGGGCACTCGGCATGGGCGAACTGAAGCTGAAGGGCATGGTGCTGCCGACAAACAAGCTGGTCACCTACAAGATCCATATGAAACGGGTGATCATGCGTCGACTGGTTATGGGCGTGGCCGACGGTGTGGTAGAAGTGGATGGCGAACTGATCGTTCTGGCAATCGACCTGAAAGTCGGGCTGTTCCAACCCGACGAATCGATGGTCTGAGGAGTAAGCCGAATGCGTAGAGTCGTCGTTACCGGAATCGGCATTGTCTCGTCGATCGGAAACAATACCCAAGAAGTCATCGCGTCGCTGCGTGAGGCGAAATCAGGCATCGTCAAGGCTGACAAGTACGCCGAACTCGGCTTTCGCTGCCATGTCCACAGCGCGCCGACCATCGACCTGGATTCCGCGATCGACCGTCGGGTGCGCCGCTTCATGGGCGACGGCGCGGCCTGGAACTATATCGCCATGGAACAGGCGATTGCCGATTCTGGCCTGGAAGAGGGCGAGGTCTCGAACCCGCGCAGCGGCCTGATCATGGGATCGGGCGGCCCGTCGACCAAGACCATCGTCTGGGCTGCCGACACCACCCGGGAAAAATCGGCCAAGCGGGTCGGCCCGTTCGCGGTGCCGCCGTCCATGTCGTCGACCAATTCGGCAACGCTCGCCACCCCGTTCAAGATCAAGGGCGTCAATTATTCAATCAGCTCGGCCTGCGCCACCTCGACCCATTGCATCGGCAATGCGGCCGAAATGATCCAGTGGGGCAAACAGGACGTGATGTTCGCCGGTGGTGGAGAGGAACTGGACTGGACCCTGTCGGTGTTGTTCGACGCCATGGGCGCCATGTCCTCGAAATACAATGACACACCGTCCACCGCCAGCCGTGCCTATGATGTCAGCCGCGACGGTTTCGTCATCGCCGGCGGTGCCGGCGTACTGGTCTTGGAAGAGATGGAACACGCAAGGGCGCGCGGCGCCAAGATCTATTGCGAATTGGTCGGCTATGGCGCGACCTCGGACGGCTATGACATGGTCCAGCCGTCGGGCGAGGGCGCCGTGCGCTGCATGCAGCAGGCGCTGGCCACGGTCGCCGGCAAGATCGACTATATCAATCCGCACGCCACCTCGACCCCGATCGGCGACATTCGCGAGGTCGAGGCCTTGCGCGAGGTGTTTGGCAGCGACATTCCGCCCATTTCGGGTACCAAGTCCCTGACCGGGCATTCCCTTGGTGCCGCCGGCGTGCAGGAGGCGATCTATTCGATCCTGATGATGCAAGGCGGCTTCATCGCCGAAAGCGCCCATATCACCGAGATTGATCCCGACTTCGCCGATCTGCCAATCGCCCGCGGCCGCATCGACAACGCCAAAATCGACACCGTGCTGTCGAACAGTTTCGGTTTCGGCGGCACCAACGGATCGCTGGTCTTCCAGCGGTTTGCCGCTTAAGCCGGGATTGGTTTGATCTCAATGCTTCGAATCCCAAGTTTCGAAGACCCCGGACAAGTCGCATTGCGGCGCAGAACCGGGACCCAGCTTTGCCGCCATCCAGCTGGATCCCGGCTCTTTGACCGAGATATTCAGAGTGCCTGGCCAGGCCGAACAGGGATTTCAGCCGCAACCAGTCCGGAGAGATCATGAGTGATGACACCAAACTGATGTCGGGCAAGCGCGGCCTGATCATGGGCGTGGCCAACGACCATTCGATCGCCTGGGGTATCGCCAAAATGCTGGCCGAGCATGGCGCGGAACTGGCCTTCACATATCAGGGCGAGGGCTTCGGCCGCCGGGTCTGGCCGCTGGCGACCAGTGTCGGTTCGACCCGGGTGATGCCGTGCGACGTGACCGACGCCGCCAGCCTGGATCTGGTGTTCGACGAGATGAAAGCGTTCTGGGGCAAGATCGACTTCGTGGTCCACGCCATCGCCTATTCAAACAAGGACGAACTGAAAGGCCGCTATGTGGACACCAGTCGGGAAAACTTCCTGACCTCGCTCGACATCTCGTGTTTTTCGTTCACCGATGTCGCCAAGCGGGCCAGCGAAATCATGCCGGACGGCGGCGCGCTGATCACCCTGACCTATGACGGGTCCCAGCGGGTCCAGCCGAACTATAATGTGATGGGTGTCGCTAAGGCAGCGCTGGAGGCCAGCGTGCGCTATCTCGCCAATGATCTTGGCTGCGACGGCATCAGGATCAATGCGATCTCCGCCGGCCCGATGCGGACTTTGGCTGGTGCGGTGATCGGCGACAGTCGCGCGGTCTTCCGCTTCAACAAGAAACACGCGCCCCTGAAGCGCAGTGTCAGCCTGGAAGACGTCGGCGGCGCTGGGCTTTACCTGCTGTCCAGCCTATCCGCCGGGGTCACCGGCGAGGTCCATTATGTGGACGCCGGCTTCAACATTGTCGGCATGCCCCACCCCAAGGAACTGGAAGCCCCTGTATCGCCCTAGGGTTATTGAGACACTTTTGAAGCTTACGCAGCGGCCTGGATTTTGTCCACGTCGTCGCGGCTTTGCCAGGCTCTTCCCGATTTTGTCAGCCTTCAGGAACTCGGGATCGTAGTGATCTTCGTCGAGCCGGTCGCGCGCATCCTTGTGGCCTTCATGATCGGGGTTGTTGAAGGCGTCGAGGAACTGCCGATAGCCCCATCCTCGGGCGGGCAGCGCGCCCCGTGACCTCCAGAAGACGCGGACAGTTGAGTTCTTCCGATATGCCCGACCTTGACCGTATGCGCCCAGCCATCGCCGAAGTCGCAGAGATATTTGAACGTTCTGGCGCCCGTGTCCTCAAGAACCTGCATCAAGGTCGCCTTGCGGATATCGCGCGGATCCTTGCCAAAGCCCCAATCGCGGGATCTGGAACGCCGAAGCCGATTCCCTGGATGCGGAACTCGTGAAGGGGGCTGTCGTCCCAGGCGCCCTGACCGTCATGCCTAATCACCTTCAACAGATCGCCCCGCCGGCCGCGAAACACAAACAGATGCCCGCTCAGCGGATCCCGCCTCGGCATCTCCTGAACCTGCGGCGACAGGCTGGGAAAGCCCTTCGTCATATCCGTGTGGCCCGTGGCCAGCCAGACCCGCACGCCGCTCGGCGCCGGGATCATCGCCGTTGCTCCACCACGTCCAGCAGACGGTCCAGGGCGCCCGCATCGAAATCCGGACCCACCACGATCCGCCGGCCATTCGGGATTCGCCACCTCCACCCGTCCGCCCGTGGCAGGCTCTCCCGCCGCCCCGGCATCGGGCGCCGCCACCGCCGGTATCAGGCCCGCCAGCCGGATCCCGCCAGGACGGCCTTCGCGACAGGCAAACAGCAGGCCCCGGGAAAGCCCGTATCGACGCACCGTCAAGGACGCAAGCCGGGAGCCGGACAGGCTCTCTTCGATGATCCGCACCTTCCCGGCAACCGTCCAGCGCCGCCGGCGCCCGGTATCCACAACCTCAAGAAGGCTGAATTGCGCACTGGCTGTAAGAATATCCATAACGACACTCAGCCATGGATCGAGCCCAATCGCAAGACGGTCCCTGCCGATGCTCCAAAGCAATCGGCTGTGAAGGTAATATTGGCCAGACCGGGCGCGGGATCAAATGCCAAACCGGCAGTTTTGTCAAAAGTCACAAATGTTGCGCGAAAGGCGAATTTTGCTTGCCGGAATCTATTTCCGCCCTATTACGGACATCACTCGGCTGGCGGCCTTGCCGATTTCGGTCAGATCCATCATCGGTGTGACCATGTCGAAGCCACGCTCGGCCATTTCCTGACCGTATTCGGCACTGGCACAGTGAATGGCGCATATCTTGCCGTGATCCCGGGTCACTTTGCGAATGTGATCGACCTTTTCCAGGAATTTGTCGCCGCGCTGATCCTGGCCCGGCGGCATGCCGAATGCCAGTGACAGGTCCGACGGGCCGATATAGATCCCCGTCAAACCGTCCACGCGGGCAATGGCATCCAAATTGTCATATCCGGCGCGAGTCTCGATCATGGCCAGCGTGGTGATAATCTCCGCAGACCGCTTGACATAATCTTCGTGTATCGCCGCGGCGCGCACCGGCCCGAAGGAGCGCTGACCACCATCGAAGGGATAGCGGCAATAGCTGACAAAAGCCTTGGCCTCTTCGGCCGTCGAGATCATCGGACAGATGACACCCTCGGCCCCCTGATCCAGCGCACGCATAACCAGTCCGGGTTCGCTCCACGGCACGCGAACGTAAGGTTTCGCTCCGCCAAGCGAGATGGCGCGAAAGCTGTTCACCATGTCGGAAAAATCGGCCAGGCCGTGTTGCAGGTCTACCGTGACCGTATCGAAACCCGCCCGGGCCATTACCTCGCCCGATTGCGCATTCCCCGTCGACAGCCATGCGTTCAAGATCGCCATTCAAATCGCTCCCCAATAGGCGGGGCTCGATATCAAGTCGTTCCCGCTATTCATGCTCGCTTTGCGGGGTCACCATTACAATGACGGCAGGCTTGCGTGAAGGCCTCCCGCTCAGCATATGGAGAAAAATCGGCGCCGATCAGGCGGCTGCTTTCTCCGGTGCATTCGGATTGAAGCGGTCGTAGAAACCCTCATCCTTGACGGCCATGTCCCGCAGCAATGGTGTCGGCTCGAACCGAGGGCCCAGCTTCTTGGCGAAATATTCGCAATCCGCAACGAACCGTTTGATCCCGCGCGTATCAATGTAGGACAGCGTGCCGCCAGTATAAGGCGCAAAGCCCCAGGCGAAAATCGAACCGACGTCGGCATCGCGGACATCGGTGACGACTCCCTCTTCAAAGCAACGCGCGGTTTCCAGAGCCTGGCGGGTCAGCAGACGGAGCCTGAACTCCTCGACCGATGGCAGCTCTTCCTCGGCCACCATGTCGGCGACGGATTTCAATTCCGCCAGCCCCGGCCACAACTTCTTCTTCCCCCTGCCTTCCGGGTAATCGTAAAAGCCCTTGCCATTCTTGCGGCCATGGCGGCCCAGTTGTTCAACCATTTCCTCTGACATGTCATCGGCCCCGGTCCGGACATAGGAATTGCCCATCGCGGCGATCGACGCCTTTTGCACTTTCAGCCCCAGATCGAGTGCAACGTCATCGGACATTTCCAGCGGACCGCGCGGCATGCCGGTCATCCGGCCCACATTGTCGATAAAGGCCGGCCAGATGCCCTCGGTCAGCGCAATTTGTCCTTCATGCACATAAGTGCCGAAACAGCGCGAGGTATAAAAGCCGCGGCTGTCATTGACCACGATCGGGGTTTTGCGGATCTGGCGGCAGTAATCCAGCGCCTTGGCCAGCGCCTTGTCACCGGTTTCCTGCGCCATGATGATTTCCACCAGTTGCATCTTGTCGACCGGTGAGAAGAAGTGAATGCCGATGAAGTTCTTCGGCGCCTTGGAATGCTCGGCAAGGCCGGTGATCGGCAGCGTCGATGTGTTCGAACCGAAGATACATCCCTCGGGGATAACCGCCTCGGTCTTTTCAATGACATCTTTTTTGACGCCAGGATCTTCAAATACCGCCTCGATGATCAGATCGACATCTTTCAGATCGTCACAGGAAGCCGTCGGCGTAATCAGTGCCAGCACCTGATCGGTCCTTTCCTGGGTCATCCTCTTTTTCTTGACCCGGCCGTCCAGCAGATCCTTTGTGTATCCCTTGCCACGTTCGGCGCTTTCCATATCGCGGTCGAGCAGGACAACTTCAATGCCGGCCATGGCGGAGACATAAGCAATGCCGGCGCCCATCATGCCGGCGCCCAGCATGCCGACTCTTTTGGTCGGCATCGGATCGATGCCGGCCGAACGGCGCGCGCCTTTTTCCAGGGCCTGTTTGTTGAGGAACAGAGTCCGGATCATGTTGCGCGACTGGGCGCCGGTCATCAGTTTCGTGAAGTGGCGTGCCTCGACCTTCAGCGATGTTTCGAACGGCATCTGCAGGCCGTTATAAACAGCCGACATGATCTGGCGCTGGGCATCGTAGTTACCAGAAGTGTTCTTGCGCAGCATAGCGTTGCCGCCGATGAAGTTCTGCGCGCCGGCCGGATGATAGGGGCCGCCGCCCGGGATCTTATAGCCGCGCTGGTCCCAGGGCTGCATGAAATCGGCAACTGATTTCATGTCGCCTGATTTGCGTTTCTCGACGATCTTCTGACCTGCCTCGATCTTGGATCTGACCCAGGTTCTGGCGGCCTCAACCTCGGTTCCGGGCTCGACCACATCATGGATGACGCCGCTCGCCTTGGCCTTGGCCGGGTTCATCGGCTTGCCCATCAGCAGGATTTCGGATGCACCTAACACACCGACCAGACGGGGCAGGCGCTGTGTCCCGCCTGCGCCCGGCAGCAGGCCAACCTGGCATTCGGGCAGGCCCAACTGAGCCCTCGGATTGTCGGCAACCACACGGTAATGGGTGGCGAGCAGCAGCTCAAGCCCGCCGCCCAGCGCCGTGCCCGGCGCCGCGGACGCAACCGGCTTGCCGCAATACTCCAGCTTGCGCAGCATGGCGTGCACGCCCATGGCGTTATCGAATATTTTCCTGGCCCGGGCTTCCCGAGACAGGGTGGCCGCCTCGGCTGCTTGGGCTTCAAGCATCGACAGATCGGCGCCGGCCAGGAAAGAGTCCTTGCCCGATGTCAGCACAACCCCCTTGATGTCGTCATTTTCAACAATGTAATCGATCACCTGTCCGCATTCGCTGATCGAGGCCTCTGACAGCACGTTCATTGAGCGGTCGGGCATATCCCATGTGATGGTGGCGATCCCGTCGCCATCGATATCAAGACTCATCTGGGTCAGGTTCATTTGCCTGGTTCCTTGCAACTAGAATTCAGTTCAGTCTGGACGGGCGGCATTCCGCCCCGAAATTCAGACACGTTCGATGATGGTGGCGGTGCCCATGCCGGCGCCAATGCACAGGGTGACCAGTGCGGTATTGAGATCGCGCCGCTCCAATTCGTCCAGCACGGTGCCGAGGATCATCGCGCCCGTGGCGCCCAGCGGATGGCCCATGGCAATGGCGCCGCCGGCGACATTCATCTTGTCGTGTGGAATGTTCAGCGCTTGCATGTGGCGCAGCACGACCGAAGCGAAGGCCTCGTTCAGTTCAAAAAGATCGATGTCATCGATCGTCATGCCGGCGCGGTCGAGAATCTTTTTGGTTACATCGACCGGCCCTGTCAGCATGATCGTGGGTTCGGACCCGATCGAGGTCATCGCCTTGATCCGGGCGCGTGGTTTCAGACTGTACTTGTCAGCTGCCTCGTCGTTGCCCAGCAGGATACCGCCGGCGCCATCGACAATGCCCGACGAATTGCCGGCATGGTGGACATGATTGATGGTCTCCAGCTCGGGATAGCGCTGTAAAGCGACATAGTCGAAGCCCGGCATCTGCTGACCCATCTGTTCGAAAGACGGTTTCAAGGCGCCCAAGGTCTGCATATCGGTGTTTTCGCGGACGGTTTCGTCACGATCCAGAATGGTCAGGCCATTCATGTCCTTCACTTCCATCACGGACTTCTTGAAGTGTCCGTTCTTCCAGGACGCTGAGGCACGCTTCTGGCTTTCGACCGCATAGGCATCCACATCATCACGGCTGAAACCGTATTTGGTGGCAATCAGGTCCGCCGAAATGCCCTGGGGCACGAAATAAAGATCGATGGCGCAATTGGGATCGATCATCCAGGCGCCACCATCAGATCCCATCGGTACACGAGACATGCTTTCAACGCCTGAACCGATGGCCAGGTCCGACACGCCAGCCTTGATCTGGGCCGCCGCCATATTGGTTGCTTCCAGGCCAGAGGCACAGAACCGGTTGACCTGAACCCCGGCTGTCTTTTCGCCCAGACCGGATTTCAGAACCGCAGTGCGGGCGATATCCGCGCCCTGCTCGCCGACCGGCATGACACAGCCCATGACCACATCGTCAACCGCGTCTTCAGGCAGATCGTTGCGCTGCTTCAGGCTGGCCAGCATCTGGCTCGCCAGATCCACGGCCGGCACTTCGTGCAGGGTGCCGTCCTTCTTGCCCTTGCCGCGCGGCGTGCGAACGGTGTCAAAAATCAATGCATCGGTCATGGGGTCGTTTCCTTCCGGTATTCAAACAAGGAGTTTGTCAGGCCGCGCTGCGCGGCATCAGATCATAAGGGGCCTTCCAGCCCGGAACACTCTTCATACGAGTCCGCCAGGCATCGATGGCCGGCCAATCGGCCCAGTCCATGCCGGGGATCTCGCCATCATAGTACATATAACCGACCAGCGAGAAATCCGCGATGGTCATACGTCCCGTGGCAATGAAATCATTGTTTTTCAGGTGCTCTTCCACAACCTTCCAGGCACCGACCATACGGCCCTTGAGGAATTCAGTTGCCCCGTCATCCTTTTTCATGAAATGGACCATGAACCGAAAGGCTGCCGTGTTGGCCGTGAACTTGTGATTGTCAAACAGGATCCAGCGCCAGATTTCGCGATATTCGGCTTCGGTGTCGGGACCGTACTGACCGGTTTGCTTGGCGAGATAATCCAGCATGACGCCGGTCTGGGTCATCGTCACATCACCGTGGCGCAAAACAGGTGCTTCACCCATCTGGTTGATCTCGCGATATTCAGCGGTGCGGGACGCCCCGTTCATGAAATCCAGGAATTCCGGCGCCCAGTCGACATCAGTCGCCTGCAGCATCAGCGCCGGCTTGTAGGAATTTCCGGATTCTCCGAAACAAATCAGTTCATATTCAGCCATTACAACATTCTCCCTATCAACTCTTTCATGATTTCATTCGTCCCACCGTAAATCTTCTGCACGCGCGCGTCCGCCCACATTTTCGCGATGGGATATTCGTTCATATAGCCATAGCCGCCAAACAGTTGTAGGCATTCGTCAACCACCTCGCACTGCATTTGCGTGCACCACCATTTTGCCATGGCGGCCCGTTCGACGCTCAAACCACCTTCCAGCAGTTCGCCTGTGCAGGCATCGACAAAGGCCCGGGCAACTTCCAGCTTTGTCTTGGCTTCCGCAAGTTTGAACCGTGTGTTCTGAAATGCCATCACCGGCTTGCCAAACGCCTGGCGATCCTTGACGTAGGCAATGGTTTCGTCCAGTGCGCATTCCATCGCCACAATCGCCCCGTCGGCAATGATCAGGCGTTCTTGGGGCAATTGCTGCATCAATTGATAGAAACCCCGCCCCTCCATATTGCCCAGCAGGTTGGACGTCGGCACGCGTACGCCGTCAAAGAACAGCTCGGACGTGTCCTGTGCCTTCTGGCCGATTTTCTCCAGGTTCTTGCCGCGGGCAAAACCCTCGACCTCGTTTACCTCGACACAGATCAGCGATACGCTTTTGGCGCCTTCGCTCTCATCCGTCTTGGCGACAACGATGACCAGATCAGCATTGTGGCCATTGGTGATGAAGGTCTTCGATCCGTTAATGACATATTGGTTGCCGTCCAATTTCGCCGTGGTCTTTACCGACTGAAGATCGGATCCCGTGCCGGGCTCGGTCATTGCGATGGCCGCCACAATGTCGCCGCTGGCGAGCCTGGGCAGCCAGCGCTGCTTTTGCCCTTCAGATCCATAGGCATTGATATAGGGCGCAACGATTCCGGAATGGACAGAATTGCCAAAACCGCTGACGCCAGCGCGCAATTGTGCGCGGGAGATAACTGCCTCGTGCGCATAGGTGCCGCCACCGCCGCCATATTCGGTCGGCATCGAGGCGCATAATAGTCCGGCCGCGCCGGCCTGGTGCCAGGCGTCACGATCAATCTGCTGGTTTTCTTCCCAGCGCGCCATGTGCGGCGCGAACTCGTTCTCGAAAAAGCGCTGGGCGCTGTCTTCCAGGATCGTCAGATCCTCGCGCCACCAGCCAGGTTTCACGGCCAACGTCATAAGTCGAATTCCTTTGCGGACCTGCCGGTTTCAGAAGGCGGCTTCTTCCAGCGCCATCATGCTTTCCGAACCCTTTTCGATACGGGCAACCAGAGATGAGGTTTCCGGCACGAACTGGTCCATGAAGTAATGGGCGGTCTTCAGCTTGTTGGCATAAAAAGGATCGGCGGCTTCTTCCGGGGTGGACCCGGTGTCGATCTGCTCCATCGCCGTCCGTGCCATCATCGCCCACATATAGGTCAGCGCGACGATGCCGAACAGGTGCATATAGGCATGGGAAGCAGCGCCGGCATTGTCCGGGTTCTTCATGGCATGCTGCATCAGCCACATGGTTGCCTTTTGCATCCGTCCACCCGCCTTTTCCAGCGGCTTGGTGAACGGCGCCATCCGGTCATCGTCCTTGCACGATGCAATGAAATCCGTGATCTCCTTGCCAAAGGCCATCATCGCCCGGCCGCCGTTCTGACCGAGTTTCCGGCCAACCAGATCCAGCGCCTGAACACCGTTCGCGCCCTCATAGATCATGGCGATGCGGCTATCGCGCACAAATTGATCCATGCCCCATTCCCGAATATAGCCGTGGCCGCCAAAGACCTGTTGGGCCGAAACGCAATACTCGAATGCCTTGTCGGTTACATAGCCTTTCGCCACCGGCATGATCAGCGAGGCAAAATCATCCGCCGCCTGGCGTTGGCCCTCGTCTGGATGCTTGTGGGCAATGTCCAGCCTGATGGCGGTATAATAAAGGAGCGCCCGGGCACCTTCATTGAAGGCCTTCTGGTTCAGCAACATCCGGCGAATGTCAGGGTGCACCAGCAACGGGTCCGCCTTCTTTTCCCGCTCTTTCGGTCCGGTCAGGGCGCGCCCTTGCAGACGGTCCTTGGCGTATTGCGCGGCGTTCTGATAAGCGATCTCGGACTGGCCAAGACCCTGCATGCCGACACCCCAGCGCGCTTCGTTCATCATGGTGAACATGGCCCGCAGGCCCTTGTGTTTCATTCCGACCAGCCAACCGGTGGCGCCATCATAGTTCATCACGCAGGTCGAATTGGCGTGAATACCCATCTTCTCCTCGATCGATCCGACGGTCACCGTATTGCGCGCGCCCAGCGAGCCGTCTTCATTGACAAGGAACTTCGGCACCACGAACAGCGAAATGCCTTTCACGCCTTCCGGTCCATCGGGGATCTTTGCCAGCACCAGATGAATGATGTTCGCCGCCAGATCATGCTCACCGGCGGAAATGAATATTTTCTGGCCGGTGATCTTGTAGGCGCCATCGCCGGCCGGCTCTGCCTTGGTGCGGATCAGACCCAGATCGGTGCCGCAATGGGGCTCGGTCAGGTTCATGGTTCCGGTCCATTCGCCCGAAGTCATTTTTGGCAGATACATCTGCTTCTGCTCGTCGGAGCCATGAGCATGGATGGCCGAATAGGCCCCGTGCGTCAGACCCGGATACATGCCGAACGCCATGTTCGAGGCGCACACCATTTCATTGATTGCCGCGCCGATGACATAGGGCATGCCCTGGCCGCCGTAATCCGGATCATTGGTCAGGCCGGTCCAGCCACCCTTGGTATAAGTATCGTAAGCCTCCTTGAAACCTTTCGGCGTCGTTACGTCGCCATCCTTGAAAGTGCAGCCTTCCTCGTCGCCGCCTTGATTAATGGGAAAGAGAACGTCTTCGGCGATTTGCGAGGCCGCATCAATGATCGCGTCCGACATGTCCTCGGTCGCATCTTCAAATCCCGGCATGTTGGAATACCGGCCAAGATCGAGAAAGTCATTGAGAATGAATTTGATATCCCGGACGGGCACTTTGTATTGCGGCATCGCGGCTATTTACCTCCGAAGTTCTATACCATGCCGACATGGCAATGGGTTGATAGGGATGCGGACTATTCCGCGGCCGAGGCAGACTCTTTCGTCGCGTCTTCCAGTTCGCCCAACTTATCCTCACCCTCGCGGATACGCTCCTCAAGCTCGGAGATGACCTTGCTTAGATCGTCCCGCTGAGCCGTCATCACGGCGATCCGCTCCCGCGCCTTGGCAACCGTCGCCCGCAATTGTTCCAGACCGCCATCGGGCCGGTCATAAAGGTTCAGGAGTTCCCGAATGTCCTGCAGCGAAAATCCAAACCTCTTGCCGCGCAGGATCAGAATCAAACGGGCCCGATCACGATTGTTGAACACACGAGCCTGTCCGCGCCGCGCCGGCGACAACAAACCCTTATCCTCGTAAAACCGGATCGCGCGCGGGGTGACGCCAAACTCGTTTGCAAGCTGGGTAATTGTGTATAAATTGGCCACAGGTCCAGTCTTCCCTGGCAATATCATTGGATGGGGACGGCTCCATAATCCAGATTGACGTTGACGTCAACTGAATTTTCTGAAAGTTCTGACCCATACAGACTGCCCTGATATCAAGCTCTTGCCAACCGCCTGATCATGAGGCGGATGCTGGCAATGGTCATCCAGGCAACGGCGCTTTCGATGATCGCCTCGACATTCCTTGCCAGACGGCGACGGCGTCCCAGCCAGGCGAAGGCACGCGCCATCCCCTGTAGCGCCCTAGGGTCATTGAAACACTTCTGAAGCTTACGCAGCGGCCTGGATTTTGTCCATAATAACAGACTGCGGACGGTTTCGATCGTCTGGCCCCGGCAAGCTGGACAGATTGGCCTATTGTGGCAATGTGGGCGGCTGCACTAAGATCACGGCGCAACTCTAGTTCGCGAATTCATAATGCAGATCTATCTGCCCGTCGCAGAAATTTCGATAAATGTGTTCTTGCTGCTTGCCCTTGGCGGCGGTGTCGGAATTCTATCGGGAATTTTTGGCGTCGGCGGCGGCTTTCTGATGACTCCGCTTCTGATCTTTTCCGGCATCTCGCCCGCCATCGCCGTGGCAACCGAGGCGAACCAGATCGTCGCCTCGTCGTTTTCCGGCATGTTGGCCCATTGGCGACGCAAGACCGTCGATGTCAAGATGGGCATGGTCATCCTGACCGGCGGTATCGTCGGCACGACGATCGGCGTCGAGTTGTTCCGCTGGTTACGCGGAATAGGCCAGATCGATCTGATCATTTCGCTCAGCTATGTCCTCTTTCTCGGCGCCATTGGCACTCTGATGCTGATCGAAAGCCTGAATGCGCTGCGTCGGTCCCGCAAGGGCGAGGTCCGCCGGCGCAAACTGCATAAGCACATCTGGGTGCACGGTCTGCCGGTCAAGATGCGCTTTCAGCGGTCCAAGCTCTATATCAGCGCAATCCCGCCCTTTCTGGTCGGCGTCCTGGTTGGCGTCCTGGCGGCGATCATGGGTGTCGGCGGCGGGTTCATCATGGTACCGGCGATGATCTATCTGCTGGGCATGCCGACCAATGTCGCGGTTGGTACCTCGCTGTTCCAGGTCACCTGCATGACGGCCGTTACCACAGTCCTTCACTCGGTCCAGAACCAGGCGGTGGACGTGGTGCTGGCGCTGCTGCTGCTGATCGGCGGTGTGATCGGCGCCCAGGTCGGAGTCCGGCTGGGCGCAAAACTGCGCGGCGAACAACTGCGCAGCCTGCTGGCGCTGCTGGTGCTCGCCGTCTGCGCCAAGATCGCCTATGACCTGATCGCAACGCCGGGCGATATCTACAATATCGGCTTCGGCGAAGGCCATTGATGATGGCCCGCATATCTTTCCTCCTGCTGGTTGGTCTGCTGATGCCGACCGGCGCTCTTGCCCAATCACGTGATCTGGCAAGCGACGTCGCTGATCGGTTTATCGAGATCACGTCCGGCTTTACCGGCGCGGAGGTCACCGTTTTCGGCAGTTCGCGCCGCGATCTGATCCAGTCCGACCTTGATGTTGTGGTCGTCGTGCGTGGTCCCAGCGAAGACGCCACCGTCCGGCGCAAGGAAAGGGTCCTCGGCATCTGGATCAACCGCAAATCGGTCACTTTCGCCGATGTGCCCCAGTTCTACGGCGCGGCCGCCACAAGGTCGTTCGAGGCGATTGCGACGCCTGAACGTTTGAAGCGGGCCGAAATCAGACCGCGGAACGTCGCCATGTTCCCACCCTATGAGGCCGGCAAACCGATCCTGACCGACGAGAAGCTGTTGCCGTTTCGAGACGCATTCGTGCGCCGGTCGAGCCAGACCGGGCTTTATCAGGAATGGCCGGGCGGCGTGCAGATCGTCGGGGCCAATCTGTTCCGGGCCGAGTTCGATCTACCGGCGACCGTGGCGGTCGGCACCTATACCGTTACGGTGTTTCTGTTCGATCAGGGTGCGCTGGTCACGCGTCAGACATCACGGTTCCTGATCAGCAAGACCGGGATCGAGGCGCGGATCTATTCGCTGGCGCACCAACGCCCACTGATCTACGGTATTATCGCGGTCGCGCTGGCGCTGTTTTTCGGTTGGGCGGCATCGGCGGTCTTCCGCCGGGCCTGAACGAATTTATCACGCGCCAGCGAGCCCTTGTCAGATCGGGCTGATTGTCTGGATTTGGCGAACCATTACATTCAGCCCGCGCAAATTAGTTGAGGATTCGAAATGGGTGGTGAAAGCGTAACATTGTTCGGGGCGGCGCTTGGCGGGTTGATCAGTTTCCTGTCACCTTGCGTCCTGCCCATCGTGCCGGGTTACATCTCCTACATGGCCGGCGCGTCGCTGGAAGAAATCGGCGACGCTGAAACAAGAGGCGATTACGCGTTTTTCCGCAGGGTGATGATTTCGGCCTTCGCGTTCGTGGCCGGGTTTACCGTGGTGTTCACGCTTTTGGGCGCCTCGGCCACTCTGATGGGCCAGGTCTTGATTCAATGGCAATATGAGATCGGCCTGATTGCCGGCGTCGTCGTCATGCTGTTCGGCTTTAACTTTCTGGGCCGGCGCACAGCGCTGATTGGTGCCGGTGTTCTGATTGCGGTTTTCGTCATCCTGGGCATTGCCCAACTGACCGGGGACTTCCCCCGCGACGGCGGTCTCAGCTTTGTCGCCGCAGCCATCGCGCTGGCGTTTTTGTGGGCCGTGCGGCGCGGATGGTTGATGATGGACACCCGCATGAACCCGGAACTGCGCACGCAGATGGGCATCTTCGGTCCCTTCCTGCTGGGTCTGGCATTCGCCTTCGGCTGGACGCCGTGTATCGGTCCGATCCTCGCCCCGATCCTCGCCATTGCAGGTGCCCAGGATACCGTCGGCCAGGGCGTTACCTTATTGGTTTTCTATTCGCTGGGCCTGGGCATTCCGTTCCTGATTGCGGCCGCGAGCATCGGCCGCTTCGTCGGCTTCATGCAGTCAGTTGCACCGCACATGCGCAAGGTGGAAATGGTCGCCGGCGGTCTGCTGGTCATGACCGGCATCCTGATTGCCGGCCTGTTGCCACTGCTGACCGGCGGGCGCCTGAACTGGACGCTTCAGTCAATCAGTACCTGGCTGCTGAACATGTTCCCGTCGCTGCAGTTCCTAGGATAGAGAAGCTCATCCCTGGCGGTAAATGATCAGGCCCATAATTTATGCAAATCGACGCGTCTGGATTGGTCATTGCCTTCGCCCTCAGGGTCGCCAAACCCGGCGCAATCCCTCCTTCCGGCAGCCGGGCGACGAACGAACCCGCCTTGAGTGTCAGGTTGTCGGCATAGGCGTTCCATCCGAATGCGATCTGGAATAAAGCAATGTGCCGTAAGCTCGCGCCGACGATCATTCAAATGTCAGCCTGGATCAGTCCAGCGACGGTGGAGCCAGAACCATTGTTCGGGGCGCTGGTGGATCCAGGCCTCAATCCTGGCATTGGCCGCTTTTGTGATAGCGTGAATATCGGCATCGTGATCGCCCGTCGGCGAAATCTCCAACGGCGCTTCGAACGTTACCCGAAATCGCGAGGTCGCAATGCGTTCAACCCGGACCGGGATCATCGGCAATTCATACTTCAATGCCAGCGTTGCCATTGCGTGGGGAGATTTGGCGGGTTGCCCCAGGAACGGCACATCAATGCCCGTTCTGAGACGTTGGTCCACCAACATGAATATCGGCAGGCCCTGGCGGATCAATCGTAACAGATCGGTTCCCGATTTTGGTCCCTTGTGCAGCAGATAGGAATCCGGCGACCACATCATGCGCCAGACCAGGGCATCCACCAGAGGATTGTTGAATGCCCGATAGATCAGATTAAGCCCGATACCGTGGCGCCGGACCGCATACCGGGCGACTTCAAAGGTCGAAAGGTGGCCGGAAAAAAAGAAGGCGGACTTCCCGCGCACCCGGTCCAGATGCTCCGCGCCGACAATCTCGATAATCTCGGGCCGGGTTTCGAGCGCCTTACGGTGCACATAATCCGACATGATTTGTCCCATCATACGCCAAACGCCGGTAACGATTTCTTCTCGCCGCAACTCGTCCATGTCCGGATAGATAAGGGCAAGATTGCGCCGGATGCGTCCGCTGGCCCTTGACCGTGGACCAATCGAAGCGGCAAGACCGCCCAACAACCGCACAGCGGCAGCGTGGGGCAAAGCGCGCAGCAATCCCCAAAAAATCAAGATGAAGAAAAATTCGAGGCTGTACTGCACCCATTGAAACACACCGATATGCCGATGCGCCGGCAGGGGGGGTGGCCTTTTGGCAGGCGGTGGATCCAGCAGGTTCATGGGCTCTGACTAACACGCGGGCAGACTGATCGGCAGGGGTTTTGCTTTTGCCCCGAGATTGCCGTGTTTCGACCAAGCTTTGGACGCCGGTCCCGGTCATATACTTGGCATGCGAATTCGATTGAGAGTTTTGGCCGGGGTGTTGGCAGCCCTGTTGCTGTGTCCAGCCGGCACTTCGGTTGCGGGCAGTGCCCAGTCCGGTCCACTTGCACATTCGCCGGTGCCGCCGCTGGAAAACGTCCAGATTCCCTTCGCGCGCGAAAGCGCCGAGCTTGGGCCTGAAGCGGTACGGCGATTATCAATCGTTGCGGGCACCATGCGGACCCACACCGGCATTGTTGTGCAATTGCGTGAACAACCGCTGGAATCGCCGGAAACCGGGGCCCTTCGCCTGCAACAGGTCTTGAGTTTCCTCCACGACCTCGGCATTGATCCGCAGCGGTTCGTATCGGCCCGCATCGCCAGATCCAGACCCAGCATCGTCATAACGCTGGGTGTCCGTGGTCTCAATCGCCCAGCAGGTGCAGATATATCCGGCGCGAATGGGGACGATCTCGGTGCTCGAACAGGTAAATTCCCTGCCATGTCCCCAATACCGGCCGCCCCCGCACGACCGGCACACCGATCTGAGTAAGGGTCAGAGCGGCCCGCACATGGGCGGGCATGTCATCGGATCCCTCGGCTGTGTGGCGCCAGGCACGCCCGCGCGGCGCGATATCGGCGAAGAAGTCATCCAAGTCGCGCAGCACGTCGGGGTCGGCATTTTCCTGGATGGTCAGCGATGCCGACGTATGCCGGACAAAGACGGTCAGAAGCCCTTCTTGAATGCCCCGAGCCGACACCCATTCCAGAATGGGCGCCGTGATGTCCAACAGGCCGGGACCAGACGTCTTTAGGATGATTTCGCGGCTTGCCTGTCGCATGGCGACAGGCATAACACAGAAATTCACGTAGACGCCTCGGAAACCAGGTAAACGCTGTCATGAGCGCCGTCGGCGACAACTTCCGCCTCATCCTCAAGTGGGGGAGGAGTTTTTGTGCCTGATCGCCAGTGGCGTCATTGAAGCCCTCATGCCAGTCAGGATGGAGTTCCCCCGGTTTGATGGATGCCTTTCACTTGATGAAGGAGAGTGTTTTTCATGCCGGGAACGAGCACCCCGTACCCTGCGGAATTCAGGGAGCAGATGGTTGCGCTGGCGCGGGCCGGTCGCAGTATTGAGAGTCTGGGTATTGCAGAATCTGGGCCCTGCGCCGCCAACGATTCATGAATGGATCAGGCAAGCCGGCATCGACGATGGGGATCGCAACGACGGTCTGACGGGCGAGGAGCGTGAAGAGCTCCTGCGCCTTCGCCGCGAGGTGAGACAGTTCGGGCAAGAGCGGGATATCTTGTCAAAAGCCGCAGCCTGGTTTGCACAAAACGACATGACATCGCGGAGGTCTTCAAATTCATGACCGCGAACCAGGCCGGGTATTCGATCCAGATGATGTCACGTATCCCGGGTGTGTCCCGCAGCGGGTTCTACGCCTGTGGCACAACCGCCCGCCGAGTGCCCGTTCATGGGCCGATGACACGCCTATGCCAATTCAAGAAGCTGAGTCCTGGCTTCGCACCGCGAATGCGGCTCGGTCGGGATATTCAAGGAAAATTATTACCAAGTAATAACAAATAGATAGGCACGCCGAACCGATCAAACCCGGCGTGCCATGTTCTTACGGCAACAGCACCGTCGAGCCGGTGGTCTTGCGATCTTCCAGATCCTTGTGGGCCTGAACCGCATCGGACAGCGCATAGCGCTGGTTGATGTCGATCTTGACCGCGCCCTGGGCCACCACATCGAACAGTTCCGCCGACATGGCGCGCAAGGCTTCGGTGGAGGCGGCGTAGGTCATCAGGGTCGGCCGGGTCAGGAACAGCGAGCCGCGCGAGGCAAGCTGGCCCAGATCGACGGGCTCAACCGTGCCCGAGGCGCTGCCGAAGCTGACCATCATGCCCAGCGGCGCGAGGCAGTCGAGTGATATCTCGAACGTGTCCTTGCCGACGCCGTCATAGACCACCGGAACCATCTTGCCGCCGGTGATGTCCTTGACCCGTTCGACGACGTTTTCCTCGCGGTAGAGAATGGTGTGATGGCAGCCGTGATCGCGGGCAAGCTGGGCCTTCTCCACCGATCCGGCGGTGCCGATGGTGGTGGCGCCCAGGTGTCTGGCCCACTGACAGGCGATCAGGCCGACACCGCCGGCGGCGGCATGGAACAGGATTGTCTGACCGGGCTCGACCCGGAAGGTCTGGCGCAGCAGATACTGGGTGGTCAGTCCCTTCAACATCATGGCGGCCGCGGTTTCATGGGAAACGGCGTCGGGGACCGAGACCAGGGAATCCTCCGGCACATTCATTTCCGAGGCATAGGCGCCCAGCGGTCCGCGGCCGGTGGCGACCCGGTCACCGACGGCAAAGCTGCTGACGCCGGCGCCGACCGCCACAACCTCGCCGGCGGCTTCCAGTCCGATGCCCGATGGCAGCGGCACCGGGTACAACCCCGACCGGTGGTAGGTATCGATATAATTGAGACCGACGGCATGGTTCTTTACCTGAACTTCGCCGGCGCCGGGCGGCGCCAGATCGACTTCCTGTACTTCCAATACATCGGGGCCGCCGGGTGCGGTGAATTTGATGACCGTTGCCATGTCTGTTTTGTCCTTTTCGAGATTAACGGAGATAGGTGGCGAGGAAATCCTCGGTTCGTTCATTGGCGAGTTTTGCAGCGCCCGCGTCATAGTGTTCGCCGTCGACCCGGGCGAAGGCGTGATCGTTGCCTTCATAGTCGTAAAGTCTAGCATTGGGCAGCGGATCAAGGCCGGCGTGGATTTTGGCTTGCGCCTCGGGCGGCACGAATTCGTCGGCGGTGGCGATGTGCAGCATCAGGGGTGTCGTCAGCCCCCTGGCCTCGTCAAGCCCCTGATCGATACGAACGCCGTAATAGCCGACAGATGCATCGGCATCGGTCCGGCAGGCTGTGAGATAGGCAAGGGCACCGCCCAGGCAGAAGCCGATGGCGCCGACCTTGCCGCTGGACCCGGCCATGGCACGGGCGTGGGAAATGGTTGACGCAATATCTTCCATGCCCTTGTCGATATCAAATTTGCCGAAAAGGTCGAAGGCCCGTTTCCAGTCCTCTTCGGTCTTGTCGGTCAGCTGGATGCCCGGTTCGATGCGCCAGAACAGGTCCGGGACCAGGCCGATATAGCCCTTACCCGCGAGATCATCGGCCACATCTCGCATGATGGCGTTGATGCCGAAGATTTCCTGCAGCACCACAACCACCGGTCCACTGCCGCTGGCCGGCTTGGCGCAATAGGCCGCCATGTCGCCGTCCGGCGTTGAGATATTGATATCCTGCCCCTTGTTCATGACGCGCTCTCCCATTCGGTCGGCCATTTTTCGGTGAATTCTAGCGCGATCTCGTCCGCTGTTGACAGGGGCAACGAGCACACCGGCCCGATACAGACATAAGCACCTATATTTGTTATTGATTTAGCCACAGAACTGCCCTCGGGAATTGCCTCTGCATCATCGACATGCAGCACTGTCGCCGATGGAGGACCGGCCCGCAATGCGCCCGGTAACAGGGCCAGGCGTTCTGCTTCCGTTCCGACCAGGGTGAGCAGGGCCGGCCGTTCGATCTGCTCATAGGCAATGAACAGCGAGGTCAGCGGGAAGATGTTCTTCTGTGCGCCGGCGGCAAAGGCCCCGACGGTTTCCAGCGCCCGGTCACGGTAATCCTTCTTGCCAGTCAGAAGTTCCATCCGGGCCAGCACCGAGGCGACGACCGCATTGCCGGCCGGTACCGCATTGTCGGTACAGTTCCTGGTCCGGACGATCAGCGCCTCGGCATCCTTTGCGGTGAAATAATACCCGCCCGACATCTTGTCCCAGTAATAGGCGTCCAGCGTCTTCAGCCAGACCTTGACCCAGTCGAGATAGGTTGCATCGCCGGTCGCCTGGTAAAGGGCGAGTGCGCCATCGCACATATGGGCATAGTCGTCGAGCATGCCGGTGTGTTGCGCCTTGCCGCCCCGACAGGAATGCATCAGGCGGCCATCTCCACCGAGTTTCCCGACGATAAAGGTAAATGTTTCAGCGGCGGCGGCCAGCCATTCGGGTTCCTCGAAGATGATCGATGCATCGGCGAGGGCGGCGATCATCATGCCGTTCCAGTCGGTCAGCACCTTGTCGTCCCATCCCGGCCGGACACGCTTCGCCCGGGCTTCCAGCAGGGCGGCCTTCGCCGGACCGAACGCCTCTTCATCAGCTTCGGTCAGTGGGCTTTCAAGGTTCAGGAGATTGGGGATGTTCCGGCCTTCGAAATTACCGGTCCGGGTAATGTCGTAGATCCGCTTGAACAATTCGCTTTCCGATCCGAGAACCTCATCGATTTCGGTTTCCGACCAGACATAGAATTTGCCCTCGACGCCTTCGGAATCGGCATCGAGGCTGGCGGCGAAGCCGCCGTCGGGCGCGCGCATCTCCCGGGCGATCCAGTCGACGGTTTCGCGGACACGCCGTTCAAACAGGGACTCGCCGGTCCGGGCCCAGACCCGGGTCAGCAGGCGGATCAGCTGGGCATTGTCGTACAACATTTTTTCAAAGTGCGGCACCAGCCAGTCTGCATCGACGGAATAGCGCGAGAAACCGCCGCCGACATGGTCATAGATACCGCCCTGACATATTCTCTCTAAAGTGGTGGAAACGGTAATTTGCAATTTTTTGTCATTTGTCCGTAACCCGGTGCGCCAGAGAAAATCAAAAAAGGTCACTTGCGGAAATTTGGGCGCGCCCTGAATACCGCCGCGGGCGAGATCGACATATCGGGCAAGCCGATCGGCGCTGCCCTTCAGAATGTCGAGAGAGAGGACACCTTCGCCGCCGGTCCGTGACAGGTTCTTCAGGGCATCCACCAGGCCATTGCGGTTCTGGATGACCTTGTCGGGCTCCTCGTTGAAAATCCGGTGAACCTCTTTCAGCACATGGGTGAAAGCGGGGCGGCCATAGCCGTTGGTTTTTGGAAAATAGGTACCGCCCCAGAACGGTTCGCCGCTGGGGGTCAGGAACATGGTCAGGGGCCAACCCCCTTGCTCGCCCAGCAGGCCGAGGGCGGACTGATAGATCTGATCGATGTCGGGCCGTTCCTCGCGGTCGACCTTGATGTTGACGAACAACTCGTTCATCATCGCCGCGCTGCTGTCATCCTCGAAACTTTCATGGGCCATGACATGGCACCAGTGACAGGCGGCATAGCCGACCGACAGCAGGATCGGCTTTTCATGGCGCTGGGCTTCGGCCAGCGCGGCTGGTCCCCATGGCCGCCAGTGAACCGGATTGTCCGCGTGTTGCAGCAAATAGGGACTGGACTCTTTGCCCAATAGATTTTTCGACATGGCGGCGCTCCGACGAATTCATGATACCTGGCACATAGCGACAGGATCGAATAGGCTGGTGACGAGTAATCACCGCAATGATAGGGGCCTGCGGCGCAGGCGCAAGACGAAAGGGAGCACCCCCCGTGAAGATCAACATAGAGATTGATTGTACCCCCCAGGAGGCGCGCCAGATGATGGGCCTGCCGGATCTGGGGCCGTTGCAACAGGCGATGATGGAGAAGATGCGTGGCCAGATGGATGAAGCGGTCGATCAGATGGACCCCGAGGCGATGCTGAAACAATGGATGCCGATGGGCCCGCAAGGCTTGGAACAGGTACAGAAGTTTTTCTGGGGCGCCCTCAAATCCGCCGCCGACAAGAACCCGAAAGGAGAGGGCGAATGAGCGGGGACGAGCCGGATCTCTATTTCCAGCGCCATGTTTTCATGTGCACCAATCGCCGGGCCGAGGGGCATGAGCGTGGATGCTGTGCCGAGAAGAAGGCCGAACTGCTGCGCGGCTATCTGAAACAGCGCGCCAAGGAAGACGGCGTCGAAGGCGTACGGATCAATACGGCCGGCTGTCTGGACCGCTGTGAACTGGGACCGACCATGGTGATCTATCCCGAAGGCGTCTGGTACAAGGCGGCGACGGTGGAGGACCTGGAAGAAATTCTGGAAGTTCATATCAAGGGGGGCGGGCGTGTTTCCCGCTTGCTGCTTGAGCCGGCCGATGGCCCACGGAAATTGTTTCACGTGAAACAGTCGAACTGACCGATGACCATTTTCGCGCTTTCGACGGCATCCGCCCGCGCCGGTCTGGCCGTGATCCGGCTGTCCGGGCCGTCGGTGCGAAACGCACTGTCGGAAGTTTGCGGGATTGCCGAGGCCCGGCCTCGCCATGCCGACCTGACCGATTTCAGGGATCCGGCGTCCGGCGACGCCATCGACCGCGGCCTCGCTCTGTTTTTCCCCGGCCCGGCCAGCTTTACCGGCGAGGACGTTGCGGAGCTGCATTGCCACGGCAGCCGGGCGGTGGTGGCCAGATTGCTGGACGTCCTCGGCGGTATCGACGGGCTCAGGTCGGCCGAACCCGGGGAATTTACCCGGCGCGCCTTTGAAAACGGCAAGCTCGATCTTACCCAGGTCGAGGGCCTGGCCGACTTGATCGACGCGGAAACCGAGGCTCAGCGCGCCCAGGCGCGGCGTCAGCTGCAGGGCGTACTGGGGCAGCTCTATGAAGACTGGCGCGGCCGGATGATCCGGAGCCTGGCCCATCTGGAACTGATGATCGACTTTCCCGACGAGGAGGTGCCGAATGAGACCCGGCAGACCATGGCCGGGGATCTGGAGCTGTTGCGGGCGGAGATTGCCGATCATCTGGCGGACAACCATCGCGGCGAGCGGCTGCGGGACGGGGTTCAGGTCGTTATTCTGGGTCCGCCCAATGCGGGCAAATCCAGCCTTTTGAATGCCATTGCCCGGCGCGACGTGGCGATTGTGTCGGAAATCGCCGGTACGACCCGGGACACGATCGAAGTGCATCTGGACCTGGGCGGCTATCCCGTGACCCTGATTGATACCGCCGGTCTGCGCGAGACCGCCGATCAGATTGAATTCGAGGGGGTGCGCCGGGCGCTGGCGCGGGCCGAGACGGCGGATATCCGGATCTACCTGATTGACGGGGCCGATCCCGCGCCGCCGCCAGCCATCGAAGAGCCGGCCATACTTCTGGTCAGTAAATCCGATCTGGGCGGCGCGTTTCCCGAGGCAACACCGGTGTCCATCATCAAAGGGCAGGGCATTCCGCAACTGTTGGAACATCTGGCCCGCCTGGTGGTAAATCAGTTTTCGATTCGCGAGGTGCCGGCAATCACGCGGCTGCGGCATCGCCGGGCGTTGGAAGACTGCGTCATGGCGCTGGACCGGTTTCTGGCGCGGGATCTGGCGGACGCCTTGCCAGAACTGGCGGCGGAAGATATACGTATCGCCACGCGTGCCCTGGGCCGGATAACCGGCCGGGTCGATGTGGAAGACCTGTTGGATGTGATTTTCCGGGACTTCTGTATCGGCAAGTAGGGCGGCGCGGGTTGATCGGCAAACTGGAACAGTCCCATGCCTACAGGCGCTTCGGCTCCGACATATGATGTGATCGTGATCGGCGGCGGTCATGCGGGCTGTGATGCGGCCGCGGCCGCGGCGCGCCTTGGCGCACGGACGGCTCTGATCACCCACAGCGCCGCTGCCATCGGCGAAATGTCGTGCAATCCTGCCATTGGCGGGCTCGGCAAGGGCCATCTGGTGCGCGAAATCGATGCCCTGGACGGGATCATGGCCCGCGCCGCCGATGCGGCTGGCATCCAGTTCCGCATGCTGAACCGGCGTAAAGGCCCGGCCGTGCGCGGCCCCCGGGCACAGTCGGATCGGGCGCTTTACCGGGCATTCATGCAGGCCGAACTGGCCGCGACACCCAATCTGGCGATTATTGAAGGCGACGTCGAAGACCTGATCCTGGACAGCGATACCGTCACCGGGGCGACCACCGGGGATGGCCGCTCATACCGGGCCGGGGCAGTGGTTCTGGCCACGGGCACGTTTCTGAACGGTCTCATTCATATCGGCGAACGGAAAATACCAGCGGGGCGGATGGGCCAGAAACCGGCCATCGGCCTGTCGGATCGTCTGTATGGCCGCGGTTTCGAAATGGGACGGCTGAAAACCGGCACGCCGGCGCGGCTGGATGGCCGAACCATTAACTGGCAGGACCTGGAGGTTCAGCCGGGCGATGATCCGCCCGTGCCGTTTTCGTTCCTGACGGACCGGATCACCACACGCCAGATCCCGTGCCATATCACCCATACCAATGCGCAAACGCACCGAATCATCGAAGAAAACCTTGATCGGTCGGCGATGTATGGCGGCCATATCAATGGCGTAGGGCCGCGGTATTGCCCGTCGGTCGAAGACAAAATTGTCCGGTTTGCCGACAAGCAAAGTCACCAGATTTTTCTGGAACCGGAAGGACTGGACGACCACACCGTCTACCCCAACGGCATTTCAACTTCGCTGCCCGAAGATGTCCAGGACACTTTCATCCGGACGATTCCCGGCCTGGAAGACGTGGTCATCCTGCAACCCGGATATGCCATCGAGTATGACTATGTAGATCCGCGCGAATTGAGTCCTACCCTGGAAACCCGCCGTTTGGCGCGGCTCTACCTGGCCGGGCAGATCAACGGGACGACCGGATACGAGGAAGCGGCGGCGCAAGGATTGATGGCAGGTCTCAACGCGGCCCTCGCGGTGGCCGGATCTGCCGCTTTCGTGCTGGACCGCGCCGATGGTTATACCGGCGTGATGATCGACGATCTGGTGACGCGCGGCGTGGCCGAGCCCTACCGGATGTTCACCTCGCGCGCCGAATACCGGCTGACCCTGCGGGCCGATAATGCCGACCAACGCCTGACACCTGTGGGTATGACCCTGGGATGCATTGGTGCGGCGCGACAAGCCGCCTTTGAGGGGAAGATGGCCAGGCTGTCGGCGGCCCGACTGTCGGTGTCTGAAAAGTCATTGACTTCGTCCGAGGCAAGACGCCATGGCCTGAATGTAAATCAGGACGGCAAACGGCGCAGCGTTGCCGATCTGTTGGCCTATCCCGATAATGACTGGGATCGGCTGGCCAGCATCTGGCCCGGCCTGATGGAAATCGATTCGGTCTCGCGCGAGCAGATCAGGATCGATGCTCACTATTCCGGATACCTCGAACGCCAGGAAGCCGACATCGTTGCGTTCCGCAAGGACGAAGCCTTGGCCATGCCCGCCGATCTGGATTATGGCGCGGTCAACGGGCTGTCGACCGAGGTCCGGACCAGGCTGGAAACGGCGCGTCCGGCAACGCTGGGGCAGGCGGCCCGGATCGACGGCATCACGCCGGCAGCCCTGACGCTGCTGTTGGTTCATGTGCGCCGCGGCCCGGCAAAGGCGGTCGACCGGCGGAGTGCCTGACCGGTGGACGGGGAGGCGGGCGGCTACGGGCCCGGGGCATTTCAGATAGATCTTAATGTTTCACGTGAAACAATGGCCCGGCTACAGACGCACGTGGCCCTGGTGGTCAAATGGCAGCGGGCGATCAATCTGGTCAGCGACAAGACCGTGCCGGATATTTGGCGGCGACACGTTCTGGATTCGGCACAGCTCGCCGATCTGATTCCTCCAGACGCCAGGACGATCGTCGATCTGGGGTCGGGGGCAGGGTTCCCGGGTCTGGTTCTGGTCCTGCTTCTGGCTGATCGTCCCGGCTTTCACGTCCACCTGTTCGAGAGCGATCGACGCAAGGCATCGTTTCTGAAGACGGTGATCCGCGAGACCGGCGCGCCGGCGTCGGTTCATGCCGAGCGGTGCGAGGCGGCAGCGCCCTTGCCGGCCGATGTCATCACGGCGCGCGCCTTTGCGCCCCTCGAGCGGCTTTTATCGCTTGCCGCACCGTTTCAGGGGCCAAATACAAGATTTCTGTTATTAAAAGGGCAAGATGTAGATATTGAATTGACGAATGCTGCTAAATCTTGGAAAATAAGCGCCGAAAAGATACCCAGCCGATCGCATCCGGATGGATCGGTGCTTTGTATCGAAAGGGTGGCCGCCCGGCCAACATCATGATGGATCAAAACCGACCGAATGCCTGCCGTGTTCTGGCTGTCGCCAATCAGAAGGGTGGAGTTGGCAAGACAACGACGACAATCAATCTCGGCACTGCCCTGGCCGCGATGGGGGAGCGGGTGCTGATCGTCGATCTCGATCCGCAGGGGAATGCCTCTACCGGCTTCGGCATCGGTCACGATGCGCGCGAGATATCGACCTACGAGGTTTTGACCGGCGCCACGCCGGCGGACCGGGCTCTGGTCAAATCAGAAATCCCGGGGCTGGAAATCATGCCGGCGACGGTTCATCTGTCCGGAGCCGAGGTTGAACTGATCAAGGCAGACCGGCGGGCCTACCGGCTGCGCGATGCCCTGCGCGGCGGGTCCGATCCATTGACCCGGCGGTATGACCATGTTCTGATCGACTGCCCACCATCGCTGACACTGTTGACCGTCAATGCGATGGCTGCGGCCGATGCGGTATTGGTGCCCCTGCAATGCGAGTTCTTTGCATTGGAGGGGCTGTCGCAACTCATCGAGACCATCAAACGGGTGCGGATCAATCTCAATTCGACGCTGGAAATTCAGGGTGTGGTGCTGACCATGTTCGATCAGCGCAACAATCTGTCCGGCCAGGTCGCGGAAGATGTCCGATCATGCCTTGGAACGACCGTCTATGACACGGTCGTACCGCGCAATGTGCGGATTTCCGAGGCGCCGTCCCATGGGAAACCCGCTCTGATCTATGACCGGACCTGTGCCGGCAGCGTTGCTTATATCAAGCTGGCTCGCGAAGTGATTCGGCGCGAGCGCATCGCGATCGAGGCTGCCTGAACCATGCTGGATTGTCTCTTGTACAGAATACTACCGACGGCCCTGCAGATAGGGCAGGCCCATGACTGATTCGGGCAAAAGGGCAAAAGGCCTCGGGCGCGGCTTGTCGTCATTGCTGGCGGGCGACGGCGAGGAGGAAACACGGGAGGAGGGCGGTCCCCCTCGGTCCGCGCCGATCGAATTCGTAATTCCCAACCCGAACCAGCCGCGCAAGGAGTTTGACAAGGGCGAACTGGATGCGCTGGCAAACTCGATCAGGCAGCGCGGCATCATTCAACCGATCGTGGTGCGACCCGATCCCGAGGCCGCCGGCAAGTTTCAGATTATCGCCGGCGAACGGCGCTGGCGCGCGGCGCAAATTGCCAAATTGCACGATGTTCCAGTGGTCGTGCGCGAAGTTGACGATACCGAACTGATAGAACTGTCCATCATCGAGAACATCCAGCGCGCCGATCTGAACCCGATTGAAGAGGCGGCCGGATATACCGCGCTGATGGATCGGTATGGCCATACCCAGGAAGCTGTCGCCAAGGTGGTCGGCAAGAGCCGCAGTCACATCGCGAACATGACCCGCCTTCTGGGGTTGCCCGCTAAAGTAAGGCAAATGCTTGCAGATGGATTGCTCACCGCTGGTCACGGGCGAACCCTGATCGGGGCGGACGACGCGCTGGCGCTGGCGCAACAGATCGTCAAGGGCGGGTTGAATGTCCGGGCCGCCGAAAGTCTGGTCAAGGCAGAAAAGAAACCCGCCAGGCCGGCAAAAAAGAAACCGGCGAAGGATCCCGATACCCTGGCCCTGGAAGCCGATCTCGTCGCTGCCCTGGGATTTCCCGTCAGCATCAACTATCGCGACGGCGCCGGCGGCGACATCAAACTGTCCTATAAATCGCTGGACCAGTTGGACGAAATATGCCGCCGGCTATGCCAGGTGCCGAACAACCATCTTTAGCGCCGGCGGCCCGGTGCCAGGCGGCAGAGATTCAGAATCGCTCGCTCGACCAGCGCATCAGCCAGGACCGCATGACGACGTGTTTCCAATTCTGCCTGTAATATCAAATTGTTAGCGGTATCAAGATTTGAGTTGATCCAATTCTGCGCGGCCCGCATGACGATGTCCTTGCGCGTAAAGTGCAGGCGATTCCGGCGGGCAACCTGATCGGCGCCGCCGCCCTTGTCCAGCTCAATCCTGATCTGCGACAGCATCCGAAAATGATTGGCCAGGGCGCGGGTCGCAGTGCCGGCGGCGGTCCCGTTCTTGACGCATGCCCCCCAGGCACGCAGCGCGCCGGCTGTGTCGCCGGCGGCCACCAGATCCGTCAGATCCGGCAGGCCGGCATTTTCCGCCGGGCCCAGCGCAGCCGCAACATCCTCCGCGGTCACCGGCGACAAATCCCTGCCCTTGTAGAGCGCAAGGGTATCCAGCATCCGACGGCTGAGCGCGCGGTCTTCTCCGAGCCGTTCCATCAAGCCGGCCATGGCATCGGGGCGCGCCGTCAGACCGGCCGCCGACAAGACCTCCTGAATGACGCCGCCCAGATCCCGGGACAGATCTTCATAACACCCGATTGCCGCCGCGGTCCCGGCGCCGATGGCAGCCCTGGCCAGCGATCCGGTCTTGGCGAGACCCGGGCCTTCGAGGATGATGAGGTTTTCTCCCGGCACATCCTCGGTCAGCGGTTTGACCAGTTTGGCCATATTATTGTCAGCGTCCGACACGCGCATGGCCTGGCGACCGCCAAACATCGACATGGAACCGGCAAAATCTCCCAGCCGCGCCGGGCCGTCCTTGATCTCTGAATTGTGCAGGCTGAGTATGGCCATGGTATCGGCGTCCGGCCCTACCCATGCGGCCGCAATCTGGCCGGCCCGTTCGCGGATCAGGCCGCGATCGCTTCCGAACAGGACCACAATCGACAGGTTGTCCGGCGGCACCTTGCAGAACCGGTCAACCTCTCGTGGCCTGATTTCCACCGGGGTCAGTTCCCGACACGGCCGGCGAAAAAGACCGCCAGTTTGGCCTCGATATCTTCCGCTGCCTCGCGGGCGGCGCGCTGCTCTATGTCGCGCCGGGCGATCAGGGTTGCGAATTCGGAAGCGACCACATCGTACGCACCAAATATCCTGGCCCTACCCTCGAACACCACGGCGTCACCAGCCAAATCAGTAAGTTGATAGTTGGCGGTCAGCCTGAGATTATACCGGTTGATGGCGTCATCGGCTTCCACGGTAACGCCCTTTACCGTGGTATTGAGGCGCACTTTCAGATCATAGGCGATCGGCACATTCCGGATCCGCCCACTCAATCCTCTGATCAGGGCATTGCGCACATCGCGGCCGAGACGGCCTGGAATCGGATCGACCGAAACGCTGGCCAGGGTTTCATTGATCAGGGCGTCGCCGGTTGTCCGCGAGGTATAGACCGGCTCGAAACCGCAGGCTGAAAAAAACAGAGCCGCCGTCAAAGCGACGATCGGCAGAACCGTGTCCGACCGAGCCCTACCCATCCGTCACGACGAAATTCAGGATCCGGTTCGGCACCAGAATGACCTTGCGCATGATCATCCCGTCGAGGGATTTGACCACGGCATCGAGATCGCGTGCCGCCCCTTCGACGGTTGGTTGATCAGCATCCCTGGGAACCCGGACTTCGGCGCGGCGCTTGCCATTGACCTGAACCGCGACGGTCACTCCATCATCCGCCAACAACGCCGGTTCGGCTTCGGGCCAGGCCTGGTCGGCCACCAGGTCGGTATGGCCCAGGAGGGTCCAACATTCTTCCGCCAGATGCGGCATCATCGGCGCGAAAAGCCGGATCAGTATCTCGACAACTTCACGCCGGACCCAGGCGGCATCGTCACCGAAGCTGCCAAAACCACCAATTTCATTGGTCAGGGCATGAACCTGCGCCACGGCCCGATTGAACCGGAATGCCTCGATGTCCCTGGTAATGCCGGCAATCGATTTATGGGCGGCGCGGCGCAGCTCAAGCGCGGAATCGTCCATATTGCCTGGCATTGCCGCATTGGCGGCAGCCATGCCTTCAATCGAATCCTCGATCGTCCGCCAGACCCGCTGGGTAAATCGCCAGGCGCCCTCGATCCCGGCCTCGGTCCATTCGATGTCACGGTCGGGCGGCGTGTCCGACAGCATGAACCAGCGGGCGGTATCGGCGCCGTAGCGCTCGATAATCTCTTCGGGATCGACGATGTTGCGCCTGGCCTTGGACATCTTGATCGATGGTCCTACCGTCACGGCCATGCCACTGTCCGCTTCCGTCACCGCTGCGCCATCGCGGGAAATTTCCGCCGGCTCCAGCCAGCGGCCGTCCGCCGACTGATAGGTCTCGTGACAGACCATTCCTTGTGTAAACAGGCCGGCAAAGGGTTCGGCAATACCGGTATGGCCGGTCCTGGTCATGGCCCGGGTAAAGAACCGGGAATACAAAAGATGCAGCACGGCGTGTTCCACGCCGCCGATATACCGGTCCACCGGCAACCAGTAATCCACCGCGGCGCGATCTGTCGGCGTTGTCGCCCGGGGTGAACAGAAGCGGGCGAAATACCAGGACGAATCCACAAATGTGTCGAATGTGTCCGTCTCGCGCACGGCCGCTTCCTGACACGACGGGCACTGAACATGTTTCCAGGTCGGATGATGATCCAGCGGATTGCCGGGCTTGTCGAAGGCAACGTCCTCGGGCAGCGAGACCGGCAGCTCATTCTTCGGCACCGGCACAGTGCCGCACGCCTCACAATGAATGACCGGGATCGGACAGCCCCAATAGCGCTGGCGGGAAACACCCCAATCGCGCAGACGATAATTGGTCGTGCGCGACCCCCTGCCCCGCGATTCGATTTCCTCGGTCACGACGCCCTTGGCATCCTCAACCGATTTGCCGTCCAGATCAGCTGAATTGATCATTTGGCCCGGCCCGACATAGACCTCGTCCCGGCTCGAATAAGTGTCCTGGTAGTGCTTGAGGTCATCCCCGGCCATACCGGCCGGCGCGACCACCGGAATGATCTCCAGCCCGTATTTGGTCGCAAAATCAAAATCTCTTTGGTCATGGCCCGGGCAGCCGAAAATCGCCCCGGTGCCATATTCCATCAGGATGAAATTCGCCACATAGATCGGACAGGTCTTGCCCTCGACAAAGGGATGTCTGACCCGCAGGCCCAGATCCATGCCCTTCTTTTCCGCTTTTTCCAGCGCTTCTTCGGATGTGCCCATTCGGGCGCACTCGGCAATGAACCCGGCGACCGCCGGATTGTCTTCCGCACTTTTCCGGGCCAGCGGATGTTCCGGCGACACTGCGCAAAAGCCCATGCCATACAGCGTGTCCGGCCGCGTGGTATAAACCTCCAACGAACCGGCATCGCCGCCGCCGGCATCAACCATGTCGAATTCAAATTGCAGGCCGGTCGACTTGCCGATCCAGTTTTCCTGCATCAGGCGCACTTTCTCGGGCCAGCGGTCCAGCTCGCCCAGCGCCTCGATCAGTTCTTCTGCATAATCGGTGATCCGAAAGAACCATTGCGTAAGTTTTCGTTTTTCAACCAAAGCGTCCGAACGCCAGCCGCGGCCGTCGATAACCTGTTCATTGGCCAGCACGGTCTGATCGACCGGATCCCAGTTGACGGTCGATTCGCGCCGATCCACCAGGCCGGCTTCCAGCATGTCCAGGAACAGCGCCTGTTGATGGCCGTAATATTCAGGGTCGCAAGTGGCAAATTCGCGCGACCAGTCCAGCGACAGGCCCATCAGCTTCAGTTGATCCCGCATCGCCTCGATATTGGAACGGGTCCAGTCGGCGGGATGGACATTGCGGTCGCGGGCAGCATTTTCAGCCGGCAGGCCAAAGGCGTCCCACCCCATGGGATGCAGCACATCATATCCCCGGGCCCGGTGATAGCGCGCCACCACATCGCCCATGACATAGGTGCGCACGTGACCCATGTGAATGCGGCCCGAAGGGTATGGAAACATCTCCAGTACGTAATATTTTGGCCTGGCCGGATCTTCATCGCAGGCAAAGCAGCCGGCATCGTTCCAGGCCTTCTGCCATTTGGCCTCTGCCGAATTCGGATTATAGCGTGACATGGCCCTTGCCTGAGAGTCTGATCGTTATCGTTGGAAATGTGGCGTGACGCATTAGACCGGTTGGGCCCGACCGTCCAGCCCCGAATCAGTCGGCCAGGAGAATTCCCTCAGCTGATATCGGCAATCCGCAACTGGCGTGCACGGGTCAGAATGGTATCCTCCAGCCGTGTCCGGGTTTCCGGACTGACCCCGGCATCGGCCCAGCCGCCGCCTGCGTCCCGGGTTTGACGGAAGACCGAGACCCGCACGCCATCGGCTCTCAGCTTCTTGTCGAGGATATAGACGGTCGCCTTGAATCGTTCGTTCGGCGAACCCGCCGGTGAATGCCAGTCGGTGATGATGACGCCGCCAAAGGGATCGGCCGATGCCAGCGGCATGAAGGACATCGTATCCAGCGATGCCCGCCACAAGAATCCATTGACGCCGATCCCGCCCCGGGAGGCGCCCTCGTCCTCGTCGCCGCCAAAGATATTGATTCCGCCTGGACCGAAGATCCTATCCTTCGTGGCGGATTTGGCCTGTTCACCCTGCGCCACGGTTCTTCCGCCCGGCAACTTGACCGGATAGGTCGGATCCAAATCGATATCGGAACAGCCCGTCAGCAAGGCGCCGGCGGCAAAAGCCGCAATGGCCGTTTTGAAAATGCTTGCGGCTTTCATGATGCCATACGCTCCCATAATGCTTTTCCGCTGTTGCGTGCCACCAACCCGGACAAGACTTTCTAACCGGTTGGACGGGCTTTCGACAAGCGCGCCGTGCGCGCGGTCATGTTTCAGCAGGTTACAATTCTGTTGCGCGAATGCAACAGCGTCAACGCTCCGGCAATTCGGGCCCTGAGTCCTGCTTGACGATACAGGGGGAGCTCATACTAATAGTGCCCAGTCTGAGATGGAACTGTACGCCGAATCAGGCGGCACAAAAATAACTGATTCACACAATGTGCGAGGGAACTATGAAGAAATTACTATACGGCACGACTGCGATCGTCGCGGCATCCATGCTTGGCGCCGGCGCAGCTTCCGCTGCCGAACCGATCACACTCAGTGTCGGCGGCTACTACCAAACCTACTTTGCCGTAATCGACGCGGACGATACGGCTGGGGCCTCTTACCAGTCAACGAAGGTCGGGCAGACAGGTGAGATTCACTTCACGGGTGAAACAACCCTCGACAACGGCCTGCAGGTCGGCATCAATGTTCAGCTGGAAGCCCATACCACCGGCGATCAGATCGACGAACATTATGTCTATCTTGAAGGCGGCTGGGGTCGTCTGGAAATCGGCGCCGAGAACGGTGCGGCCTACAAGGCCGGCGGCAGTTGGGTACCTTCGGGTATTGTTGGCCACGGCGTTGACTCGCCGGAACATCTTCAGCATCCGGGTCAGGGTTTTGCTGGAACCGCGACGCAGATCGGCACGTCGAACGACGCCAACAAGATCTCCTATTACACGCCGCGCATGGGCGGATTCCAGCTGGGTGTCTCCTATACCCCGGATGTCGGCGATGACATTGGAGGTGGTGGTTTTGCCAGCCCGAGAACAGCTCTGATTGAGAATGGATCAGGCGGAGCTAGCGTTGAGGATGTCTTCGAGATTGGCGCCAACTGGTCCGACACCTTCGGCGGTGTGGATCTCGGCATCAATGCCGGCTATCTGACAGGTGAGGCGAACGCTGCCAGCGTCGATGTCGACGAATGGCGCGTTGGTGGTCAGATCGGTTATGGTGGTTTCACACTGGTCGGCAACTACAATGACCAGGATACTGTTTTCGGCCCTGGCGGCATTCGAGTTTCCGGTCCGGACGGCGGCCAAGTTTTCACCACCGGTCTGAGCTATGGCACTGGACCCTGGACAGTTGCCGCGGGCTATCTGCATTCCGAGACGGATCTGCCGGTCGGTCAGGGAGAAAACGACAAGCGGGATCACTATGAGATTGGTGCTTCTTATGCACTGGGTCCAGGCGTGACCATCTCCGGCGGTCTGCAGTATTATGAAACCGAAGCTGGCAGCACCGGTGTTACCAATGAATCGGCCGCGGGCATCATCGCCATGGGTCTGAGCTTCTGATTCCGGCCAACAGGTCTGAATTCGAGGGGAAGAGCGGGCTTCGGCCCGCTCTTTTCCTTTGTGCTTGCCTCAAACCGGGCTGATCCGGTAGCCACGGGACAAACGTCTTGCGAGGCATCTGATTCATGGGCGGTATCATCTGGCTGGCATCCTATCCCAAATCCGGCAATACTTGGATGCGGGCTTTTCTGCACAATTTGCTGCGCAACCCGCCCAGGCCGGCGCCCATCAACGAACTGGATCAATTCGTTTATGGCGAATCGAGTACGTTCTGGTACCGGGACCTCGGCACCAAACCGATCATCGGAATGGACTGGCCGGAACTGATGCCGTTGCGCATGATGGCGCAGCAGCGTATCACCACCATGTCGCCCGATTCGGTTTTTGTGAAAACCCACAACTATCTGGGCGAAGTCCATGATCACCCTCTGCACAATATGAATCTGACCGCCGGCACGATCTATGTCGTGCGCAATCCCCTGGATGTGGCAATCTCGGTCACCCATCATTTCGGCGTCGATTTCGACGGCGCGGTCGAGCGCATGGCCGATCCTAGGGCCACCACGGCAAACAGCGAACGCCATGTCCCTGAATACCATTCGACCTGGTCCCAGCATGTGCAAAGCTGGACCCAGACGCCGGATCCGGGCCTTTGTGTCGTCCGCTATGAAGACCTGTTGGCAAAGCCGTTCAAGACCTTCGGCGGTATCGCCAGGTTCCTGGGCCTCAAACCGCCACGTGAACGCCTGCAACGCGCGATCAGTTTTTCGTCCTTCAAGACTTTGAAGAATCAGGAAAAAACAGGAGATTTCAAGGAACGGTCCGAACATTCCAAGGCGTTCTTCCGATCGGGCAAGCGTGATCAGTGGCGCGATGACCTGACGCCGGATCAAATCCGGCGGGTCATTTCCGACCACCGGGAACAGATGGAACGATTCGGCTATGTTCCGAAGGATTACGCCTGAAGTTATCACGGTTCGATCACAAAGCCTTCAACAAGCGTTGATACACGTGGCGCCGGGGTCACCATGGGAAGGATTGGATGTTGACGGTTGAAGGGATCTGAAAATGTGCGCGCAACCGGTCAGGCCGAAGCTTCAGGAATCCTTTATCCATATAGTATCACGGACTCTTGCGCGGGATAGGTGCAAGGACATCATTGACCGGTTTGACAAGGATCCCGGAACAGAACCAGGCCGCACGGTGCGCCGTGTCAATCCTCCCCCGCCCTGGCGTTTTTCGAGACACTGATCAAGACCTGAGACGAGGGGATTATTGAGGTATTTCATGATGGAACAGAAGAAGGTTGATCGGGCCGGAGCCGGAACTGCGGAGACCAGGCACGACATCACCGATTTCCTGTGCCTGAAGCCCGAACGCTGATTGCTCCACTACCGCCGGGTTGATAGCGTCGGGTCATGATCGACCCAGCCGCCGCTCGCCTTGATGACGTTAAAGACAAGATTGCCCGGGCCTGCCAGGAATCAGACCGCGACCCCGCCCAGATTACCCTGGTCGCCGTGTCGAAAGTGCATGGGTCCGAAACCGTCGGCCAGGTCCTTGCCGCCGGTCATCGGACTTTCGGTGAGAACCGCGTCCAGGAAGCCCGGTTGAAATGGCCTGATCTCAAGGCACGATATCCGGGCACAATCCTTCATTTGATCGGCCCGTTGCAGACCAACAAGGTTCGCGACGCCATCGATTTGTTTGATGTCATTGAAACGGTTGATCGCCCGAAACTGGCCACCAAACTGGCGGCGGAAATGGCGGCACGGGACCGGCCCCTGCCCTGTTTCGTCCAGGTCAATACCGGTGAAGAACCGCAAAAAGCCGGCGTCATGCCGGCGGATCTGCCGACCCTGCTGGACCATTGCGCGGGCGTCGGCCTGGCTGTCGCCGGCCTGATGTGCATCCCGCCCAATGACGGCAATCCGGCCCCCCATTTTGCCCTGCTGGCAAAACTGGCGAAACGCCATGGCCTGGAAAAGCTGTCGATGGGCATGAGCGGCGATTACGAAACGGCGGTTCATTTGGGCGCCACCCATGTCCGGGTCGGCGCCGCCATATTCGGAGAACGTCCGGCGGGTTGATCGCCTTCGACCATGATCAATGTCCGTCCTGTCATCCGGCTGACCAAAAGGCGCAGATCGGGTATGGCGAGTGCGATGCAGCCTTCCGTTGGGCCATGGTTCGGCCGCGCGACATGTATGAATATCGCGCTGCCGCCGCCCGGCACGACCGGGGCGCGGTTGTGGTCCAGAACGACCACCAGATTGTAGAGTTGATCGTTCCGCCACATGTGTTCCGCACTGGCCCGGAACGGGTGGTGAACCGGCTGGTTGTAGCGACTGTCACCGGCGGCATCGCACCAGCCGTCGCCGCGCCGGATCGGCAGCACAGGCAGGGATGTTGCCGGAACGAACGTGCGGTCGGCGCGATATCCCACCGCGACCGGATGCCAGATGCCCGCCGGCGTGCCGCCGTCGCCTTCACGCTTTTTCCCGACAATGCCGCCCCGGCCCAGCGCGCATCGAAACGTTCTTCCGTATCCGCGCACCTGGCCATCCGGCGTGACCCGAATGCGGTCCGTCACAGCATGTGCCCGGCTTTGTCAGCCTTTGCTTTCAGATATTCGGCATTGTGAGCATTGGGTGAATAGACCAGGGGCACCCGCCCGGCAATCCCGATGCCCTCTGTTTCCAGCTGGCTGATCTTGTCGGGATTGTTGGTCAGCAGCCTGACCTGGCCGATGCCCAATTGACGCAGCATTTCGGCAGCCAGGCCGAAGCGGCGCTCGTCCACTTCAAAACCCAGCCGTTGATTGGCCTCGACCGTGTCGAATCCCCGATCCTGCAAATGATAGGCCCGCAGCTTGTTCATCAGGCCGATGCCGCGCCCCTCCTGGGCCAGATAGAGCAGCACCCCCGATCCTTCGCGTACGATACGGGCCAGCGCGCCGCGCAATTGCGGCCCGCAGTCACATTTCAGGGATCCCAGAAGATCGCCGGTGAAGCATTCCGAATGAACCCGCGTCAGCACCGCTGTGTCCGACCGGATCTGTCCAACCGTCAGGGCATAATGATCCGGGCCGCCGCCCGGCGCACGAAATCCGGTCAGCCGCGCCTTCTCCGCGCCGTCGATCGGCACCCGGGCCTGAACTATCCGGGTCAATGTGGTCACCTCTTCGGCAGCTGCCGCCAGGGCATCGCCGGGTGTGATCCGCACCAGGTTGCCGCATCCTTCCGGTGCCGGCGCCAACAGGATCGCGGGTAAAAGTCCGGCGCGCTTTGCCAGGGCAATTCCGGCAATGCCGCCAGGGCTCAACCCGCCTGGATCGCGGATAGCCGAAAACGGACCTTTCATCGGGGCGTCCAGATCATCGGCCGGATCGGCGATCACCCTGATGCCATCGATCGACAGATTCGGGGGCGCGGCAATGTGGGCCGAACCCTCGACATACTGGCGAATTTTCAGGGTTGCCGCCCGCTCCGGCGTCAGGACGATCTGAACCTTGCCGTCTCCTGCCCGGGCCCGGAACGCGGCCAGCATTCCGGCATCGGTGGTTTCAACCGCGCAGATCAGTGCGGCGTCCCTGTCTGATCCGCCGACAATGACGGGTTGTCCACGCCGCAACTCGCCGGCCGCGCGCTCCGCCAGAACCAGCGCTGAAGGCTCAAATCGGCCAGGGTTCACCGGCATCGATCGACTTTCATTTCAAATCTTTGACACAGGCGTGACGCCCGTGACAAAAATCACGTCTACGTAACCCGGGTCTTCGTTACTATATAGCGCCAATATCAGCTGGACAGAAGCTGGCAGATGATGGCGCGGGTGCCGGACGTAAAGGGGGTTTGGGTTAAATGGACAATGTAAGACGCATTCTTCTGATCGACGATGACGGCGCGCTGCGCTGCGCCCTGGCCGAACAGCTGAACATGCACGACGAATTTGATGTGGCCGAGGCTGAAAACGGTCAGACCGGCATAGGCTGGCTGAAGGAAAATCATGCCGATCTGATCCTGCTGGACGTCGGCCTGCCCGATTTCGATGGCCGGGAAGCGTGCAAGATCCTGCGCAGGAACGGCGTCAAGTCACCGGTGATCATGCTGACCGGCGCGGATAGCGATGCCGACACCATTCTGGGGCTTGAGGCCGGCGCCAATGACTATGTCGCCAAGCCGTTCAAATTTGCGGTCTTGCTGGCCCGGATTCGGGCACAGCTTCGCCAGCACGAACAGTCCGAGGACGCGGTGTTCACGATTGGTTCCTACTCCTTCCGCCCCGCCAACAAGATGCTGGTTACCGAGGACGAGAAAAAACTGCGCCTGACGGAAAAAGAAACCTCGATCCTGAAATTCCTCTACCGGTCGGGCAAGCGGTCGGTGGGGCGCGAAATTCTGCTGACCGAGGTATGGGGCTATAATTCAGGCGTGACCACGCACACACTGGAAACCCATATCTACCGATTGCGCCAGAAGATCGAACCGGATCCCGGGGCCCCGTCTATCCTGATCACCGAAAGCGGCGGTTACAAGCTGGTGCCGTAAGAGCGTTGGCCTCTTTTCCGGCGCTGCCCAATGGGTTAACGTCGGGCCATGACGAGCGCCAGGAAAACCCTCCTCATTCTGTGCGCCAGGATCGGGTACAATCCCTGATCCGCGTTCCTTTTCGTATGACCCCCTGGCCCTGCTTATCGGAGCGATCCCATGACCACACTTTCAAATTCAACCCGCCACTGGCAAGCGCTTGACGGCCGCCATCACCTGCATCCCTTTGCCATACATCACAAGCTTGCCGAAACCGGCGCACGAGTCATTACCGGCGCCGACGGCGTCTATCTGACCGACAGCGAGGGTAAGAAATTGCTCGATGGCATGGCTGGCCTGTGGTGCGTCCAGGTCGGTTACGGCAACCCGGAAATTGCCGAGGCCGGATACAGGGCCTTGCGGGAATTACCCTATTACAACACGTTTTTCGGCACTACCCACTCCTATGTGGCCGAATTATCCGAGAAAGTGGCCACACTGACCCCGCCGGGCCTCGACCGGATCGTGTTCGCCAATTCGGGATCCGAGGCGAATGACACCGCCATCAAGATGATCCGGTACTACTGGAATTTGAAAGGCCGGCCCGAGAAGAAAGCCATCATCTCGCGCGACTATGGATACCATGGCGTGACCCTCGGCGCGGCATCGCTGTCGGGGTTGACGGCGATGCACCCGCAATGGGATCTGCCCCTGCCGGGGTTCCATCATACCGCCGCGCCCTACTGGTATGACCTCGGCGGCGATATGGACCTGGACGGGTTCGGGATTTTCTCTGCCGGAAAGCTGGAGGAAAAGATCCTGGAACTTGGCGCGGATAATGTGGCGGCCTTTATCGGCGAACCGGTTCAGGGCGCCGGCGGTCTGATCGTGCCGCCTGATACCTATTGGCCCGAGATACAACGCATCTGCCGGAAATACGATGTGCTGATCCACGCCGACGAGGTGATCTGCGGGTTCGGCCGGACGGGTGAATGGTTCGGCAGCCAGACCTATGACATCGCACCGGACATCATGACCATCGCCAAGGGGCTGTCATCGGGTTACCAGCCGATATCCGGCACCATTCTGGGCGGGCGGATGGGCCAGACCATTTTCGATTCAGATGCGGAAATGATCCACGGCTATACCTATTCCGGTCACCCGGTCGCCTGCGCCGTGGCGCTGAAAAATATCGAGATCATGGAGCGCGATAACCTGGTGGCAAAGACAGCTGGCGAGATCGGCAATCATTTCCAAAGGCGGTTAGCGGCCCTGTCAGATCATTCCCTGGTCGGTGAAACCCGCGGCATTGGCCTGTTGGGCGGCATCGAACTTGTCGCGGACAAAGCCGCGCGCGCGCATTTCGATCCCGACTGGAATGTTGGCGTCCGCTGCCGGAATCACAGCTTCGACCTGGGCCTGGTGATGCGGGCGGTGCGCGACATTATGGTGCTGTCACCGCCCCTGTCGATAAAGGCAGGCGAGATCGACAGGCTGTTCAATTCGGTCGAAACGGCGCTTGATCGAACCGCAAAAGACATCGCGGGGTTGGATGCGTAATACTCCGCATTAGCCATACGTGCATTTCAGAGTTAATATTACCTGGAGGATGGATCTTGCCCCTCGGTGCGTCTGTCTTCTCGGGAGCGGCGATACGTTTCACGCAATGCCCTCCGACTGCGAGGAAAGCACCAGTTGCACCAATCCCGTCACCGGTGGGCACGCCCTTTCGATGATGACCGCGGTACGCGGGTTGCGCCTGGCATTTTGCCAGGCGCATTCATCCGGGCTATGAGATTGGCGGGCGGGTGAATCACCGTAACACCAATTCATGAGGGCTCAAGCCTTGCTCACCATTGCGACCTGGAACATAAATTCGGTCCGGCTCCGGCTGCCTCTGATCGAACAATTACTGGCTGAACGTGAAATCGACATCCTGTGCCTGCAGGAAACCAAGGTCGGCGACGACAGATTTCCCCATGATCCACTGCGCAAGATGGGCTTTGCCCACCGCGCAACACACGGGCACAAGGGACATCACGGTGTCGCTATCCTGTCTCGGGCGGATTTTTCGGATCCACTGAAGCACGAGCTTTGTCCCGAAGACGGTCCACGGCATGTGGCCACGACCCTCCCCGGGGGCGCGATCCTGCACAATTATTATGTTCCGGCCGGCGGGGATGAACCCGACCCGAAGAAGAATTCCAAGTTCGATCACAAACTGCGTTATCTGGGAGGCATGGCCGAGTATTATCAATCGGGTGACGGGGCCGGCCACAAGGACGCGATCCTGGTCGGCGACCTGAATATCGCGCCCGGTGAGAACGATGTGTGGTCGCACAAGCAATTGCTCAAGATTGTCAGCCACACGCCGGTTGAGACCGAAGGGCTGGAAAAAATCAGGGCCACGCGGGATTTCGTCGATGTCACCCGGCAGTTCATGCCCGATCCGGAAAAGCTTTTCACGTGGTGGTCCTACCGCTCGCGCGACTGGCGCAAATCAAACCGGGGCCGGCGCCTGGACCATATCTGGGTCACGCCGTCCCTGGCGGACAAGGTTCGCTCGGTGGAAATCCTGGAGGATGCGCGCGGCTGGGACCGTCCATCGGATCATGTCCCGATCCTGATGAAGATTGATTTGTAGGTCAGCCTTCCCCGGCCTTCAGTTTTTCGAACTCCGCTTCGATCCTTGTCAGCCGGCCGGTGGTCTTTTCCAGCCGGCTGGCCAGTTCGCGCATCACCTCGACCGCCATGCCGGGAAATTCGGTGATCATCCTGAAGAACAGATCCTTGGTGATTTCAAGGGTCACCAATTCGGTCGCCGCCTGAACCGTCGCGGTTCGCGGGATATCGATCAGGATGGCAATTTCACCCACGAAGGCATTGTCTTTCAATCGCGCGATGGTCACCGGTCCATCCGGCGTGTTGACGATGACATCGGCCTCGCCGGATATGATCACATAGGCTGAATCGCCGGTATCGCCCTGGGCACAGACGATCTGGCCCGGATCGAACGTCATCCGTTCGCTGGCAAAAGCAAGAAGCTTCAGTTTTGCCGGTTCGAAATTTGCAAACAGGGGAATCCGTTTCAGAACTTCCACATCCTGATTCAGGCTCATCCTTCCCTCCTCCACGCAAAATACATGTTCATGCAGCCTCAACCAGGGCGGCAAAGTCACCGCCGTTTTCCTTTAATTCTTCAACGGTTCCGCTTTCGCGAAGGCGCGATCCGTCCAGCACCAAAACCTTGTCGAACGAGAGCGAGAGATCGGGGCGCGTCAGGACCATGACAGTGGCCTTGCCTGTGCGTTCCGCCAATACCGATTGTACCATGACTTCCTGACTGCGGGCATCCAGCGTCGTCAGCGCCTCATTCAGGATCAGGAGGTCGGGATTGCGAAGCAGTCCGCGCGCCACCGCCAGTCTGGCCCGCTGGGCAACGCTCAACAGTCTTCCGCCGGCTCCGACATTGTAGTCCAGACCGATTTCCATCGCCAGCGGCCGAAGGTGCTGCTCGCTCAGAACTTCTTCGATCAGGGCCGCCACGCGCTCGCGCGCCTGGGCCTGGCCATAGGCCACGCGTCCGAACAGGATATTGTCCATCAGGCTGGCAGCGGACGTGAACGCGTCGGGCTCATAAAAGGAGATATCATCGGCCAGGTTTTCCGGCAGGCCCTCGCGGAAGGCGCCCCGGGCGGCGACGATCCTTGCCGAAAGCTCCTCATCGACGAGCCCCAGACGGTGCCGGGCTTCGATGTAGTCAAAACTCAGGGTCAGCAGACGGGCACGTTCTTCCGCGCTTAACGTCTCCATGCCCTGGCGATCTGCCTTGCCGGCAAGTATCTGGTAATCAGGCAGTTCCTCCGCGGCGATAAAACTGAACTGGTCAAAAAAGGCATGGCCCGGCGGCAGATCGGCAAACAACTCGACCATGATGGTTGCGATCTGCAGGCCGACGCCCTCAAGCTCTCCGCCCAGACTCTGGCTCTCCAGGAAGGCGTGGATATGATCGTTTGCCGCCAGGTTGCCGCCGGAAAAGGCGCCTTCCGAAACCGGTACGCCGAACATCAGGTTTTCCGCGATCGAGGCGTTGTTGTTGTAAGACCGCGGATCGAAGGTCTCCACCAGCCGGGAAAAATTCGGGTCCGACAGCCGGCCACGCACGGCGGCCCGCGCCGTCAGTACCCGGTCCGCCGCCGCCGCATCGGACGCGGGATCAAACGTGCCGCGCAGGCCCAGATCGTAGATGTCCTCGCTCAGGCCGACAATGTCCAGAATGTCGATGAGCCGCCCGCTGGCGCTTTCCACCCCATCGATGCCGGCTTCGCCATAGTCGACCCACGGTGCCTGAATGTCGGCGGCCGAATTTGCCGTCCGCAGGGCTTCAGCCTGTTCGGCCTTCCAGGCCGGATCATTTTGCCGTTCGCTGTCGCCGGTCGGACGATGGCGCAAGGCATAGAGCAGATTATCCCGCACGGTGAGAGGAAAGAAAAATGGATCGGGACCGACATATGAAATACGCCGGCCACGAACGGCCTCGGGCAGACGCTGGACATTGGTTCCGCCAATCTTGATCGTGCCCTGGGAAATGGCGATCAGACCGGCCATCGCCTGGCCCAACTGCGCTTTGCCGGAGCCGTCGCCGATAATCGCGGTGGCGGCGTCCAACGGTAATTCGGCGGTGATCGCCTCGATCAGTTTCGAACCGGTCTCGTCGATTATCGTGGCATTCGACGCCTCGATATTGCCGGTCAGCGGCGTATCGGTTCCGGTTTCTGGATCCTGAACTTCCGAATCCAACAGACCCGCCGGGCCGAATTGCTCGACGACCTGACCGTATTTGATCTGGGCATCCAGGCGTTGCTGGTCCCAATTAATGATTTCCTTGATCGGGGCCGGCAGGTCTTTGTAGGCAACCAGTACCGCAACCAGCTGGCCCACATCCAGCGACCCCTTGATCGCGAAATAACCACCCACCGCATAGAACAGAAACGGGGTGATCTGTGCCAGGAAGTTATTGAGAAATTTGATGAAAAACTTGCGTTGGTAAATTTCGAACCGAATCCAGAAAATCTCGCCCAACCGGCTGGAAATCTCGGCCCGTTCCCAGTTCGAGGTGTCGTTGGCATGTATCTCGACAACCCCGTCGGCAACTTCGGCAATGCGTCCGGCCAGATGGCGCGAGGTGATTTGCCGGCGTTTGCCCAGCATCCGGATCGGATGGCGCAGGCGCGGGATCAGGGCGGTCTGTACCGCCACAATGCCGACCGCCACCAGGCCGAGGGATACGCTTTGCGCCAGAATGAAGATCATCGCCGTCAGCGCCATGCCGCCCTGGAACAGCGGCTGGGCAAAGGCGTCACCGATAAAGCCGCCAAGCGGTTCAACCTCGTCCTTGATCATGGTGGCGAGTTCGGCCTGCTTCACCTTGCGAAAGTGCGGCAGCGGAAACCGCAGGATCCGGTCGAACAACTCGAACCGCAGGCGCCGCAACATGCGCTCGCCCATCCGGCCCTTGTCGGTGTTGATCTTGTATTTGAACAGCCCGTTGACGCAAACCAGAATCAGGAACATGAAACTCAGCGCGAAGAGGAATGGAATTCGTTCCAGGTCGAAGCCGCCGAAAACCTCCGCTCCACCAGCCCATTCCGGCAGTGAGATGGCCATGACTGACTGGGTCGCGTCGGGGCTGTCGAACCCCCGACCCTGGATTGCCTGGTTAACGATGGATTTCGGCAGATCGAGCGACAAGAAATAAAACGGGAGAGAGGCCAGCACCAGAAACAGAATGGCAATCTGCTCGCTGCGGGAATGCTGCCAGACATATCGAAACAGGTTCGATTCCATGCGCCCCTCCTGGCCGGTTCTGCACAGAGTCTAACCGCCTCAAACGCAAAGCGCTATTGTCAATCGCCCCGTGGACATGCACATATGCGCCATGGTCACGCCGTGTCGGGGTGGCGGTTCGAGAACAAGCGCCGGACATTCGCATGGCGAAGGGCAAAAAGACCTCCCGCGTATTGATTTATAGCCATGACACGTTCGGTCTTGGCCATTTGCGCCGGTGCCGGACGATCGCCCATGGCCTGGTGGAACGTTATTCCGATCTGTCTGTCCTGATCCTGACCGGGTCTCCCATTATCGGCCGGTTCGATTTTCGCGCCCGGGTCGACTTCGTGCGCATTCCCGGCGTGATCAAATTGCGCAATGGCGAATACCAGTCCCTGTCCCTGCATATGGATATCGACGCCACCGTCGCCTTGCGCGCCTCGATCATCAAAAATACAGCCGACGCCTTCGACCCCGACATGTTCATCGTCGATAAGGAGCCCTTGGGCCTGAGGGGCGAGGTTGAACCGACCCTGCATTTGCTGAAAGAGCGGGGAACCAGGCTGGTTCTGGGCGTCCGGGATGTGCTGGATGATCCGGCGACCCTCACCACGGAATGGGAACGCAAGCGGGCGGTTCCGGCGATCCAGAATTTCTACAACCAAGTCTGGGTCTATGGCCTGCCTCAAATCCACAAACCGCTGGATCACATCGAATTGTCCCAGCGGACCGCCCGAAAAATCGTCTATACCGGTTATCTGCCGCGAACGGTACCGACCGCGCCCTCGCCGCGGCCAAGACCGGAACTGACCGACCGGCCCTTTATTCTGGTGACCACCGGCGGTGGCGGCGACGGCGCCGGGCTGATCGACTGGGTTTTGCGGGCGTATGAATCCGGCCAGAAAATTTCCCATCCCGCCTTTCTGGTCCTGGGGCCATTCATGGCGCCGGAACTGCGTCAGGAGTTCTTTGAGAGGGCGGAGAAGCTCGACGATGTCCAGGCGATCACTTTCGATAGCCACATCGAACAACTGGAAGAACAGGCGGTCGGGATCGTTGCCATGGGCGGCTACAATACGTTCTGTGAAATCCTGTCGCTCGACAAGCCAGCGATGATCGTGCCCCGGACCAGGCCCCGCCAGGAGCAGTATATCCGGGCGCAGCGCGCTGAATCCATGAGCCTGGTGCGGATGCTGGTCGATCCTCTGGAAGGCCTGACCGAGGCTGAGGCCGGCGCCAACCGGGATCCCCGCATCATGGCCCGGGCCTTGACGGAGTTGCCGCATCAGAAACGACCGTCCGAGAGCGTCGTGCCGGGGCTTCTGGACGGGATCGAAAGCGTCTGGCGCCTGACCGAGCCATATCTCGATCCCGATCGGCCGACCCGGAGGGCGCCGCTGAAGGCGATTCGCGGCGGCGCGGAGTGAGCACGGCCCCGTCCCTGGACAGCGCCGGACCCGTCGCTTTCGTTCTGAAAGGCTATCCCCGGCTCAGCGAGACATTCATCGCCCAGGAAATTGCCGGATTGGAAGCATTGGGCCTTGATATCCGCCTGGTTTCCCTGCGCCATCCCACGGATGCCCACCTGCATCCAGTTCACGCCAATATCAGGGCGCCGATCAGCTATTTGCCCGAATATCTGCACGACGAACCCGCCCGCGTCCTGAAGGCATGGCGGCGGTCGCGCGTCTTGCCGGGATATCGCCGGGCATTTTCATGCTGGATACGGGACCTGAAACGGGATCCGACCCGCAATCGGATCCGCAGGTATGGCCAGGCGGTAGTGCTGGCGGCCGAACTGCCGGCCGAGGTCCGCCAAATCCATGCACACTTCCTCCATACCCCTGCCTCAGTCGCCCGTTATGCGGCCATGATGCGGGATCTGCCATGGTCCTTTTCGGCCCATGCCAAGGACATCTGGACCAGTCCGTACTGGGAGAAGGTCGAGAAGATCGCCGACTGTCGCTGGGGGGTCACCTGCACCATCTATGGGTTGGACCATTTAAGAGGCCTTTCGCCCGGTGACGTTAGAAAGTTGCATTTGCAATATCACGGATTGAACCTGAAAAGGTTCCCTTCCAATGATGTTGCAAGTGCGACAAATCAGGTTTTCATCATACTCACGGTGGGACGAGCCGTCGAGAAGAAAGGACTGGATACGATCCTGTCGGCGCTTGGCAGGCTGCCGGATAACCGCCCCTGGACATTCATTCATCTCGGTGGCGGGCCCTTGTTGCAGGTGTTGAAAGAGCAGGCCGCCGATCTGAACATCGAAGATAAAACCGACTGGCGCGGCGCCCTTCCACAGACCGAAGTGCTCGGCGCACTCCGCCAGGCAGACCTGTTTGTGCTCGCCAGTCGCATCGGCGGTGACGGCGACCGTGACGGATTGCCAAATGTGCTGATGGAGGCCGCTTCGCAAGGGGTGCCGATCGTCGCGACCAGGGTCGCGGCCCTACCGGAATTTATCGAAAACGGACAATCGGGAACGCTGGTCGAACCTGATGATCCAGCAGCGCTTGCCACGGCGATTCAGGAGGCAATGGAGAATCCGGCAGCGGCAAAATCGCGCGCAGATACGGCGAAGGCCCGGCTGGAGGCGGAATTTTCATTCGAGAAGACCATTGGCGATCTCGCCGAACTGTTTGCCGCTCCGTCAGGCAATGGTTTCGCCGGAGATGGCTGAGCCATGAAAATCGCCTTTTTCGCGCCGATGAAGCCGCCCGACCACCCGACACCGTCGGGCGACCGGCGCATGGGACGACAATTGATGGCGGCGCTGGCCCACCAGGGCCACGACGTAATGCTGGCCTCCAGAACCCGGTTCTTCGATCGCGCCGGCGCTCCGGACCTGCAAAGCCGGTTCGAACGGAACGGACGCCAGGAGGCCCATGCCTTTGTCAGACAGATTGAAGACGGCGACATAACCCGCCCCGATCTGTGGTTTACCTATCATGTATATTACAAGGCGGTGGACTGGATCGGGCCGGATATCGCAAAAACCCTGAAGATTCCGTATGTTGTTGCCGAAGCATCTCACGCGGCCAAGCGGTTCGTCGGGCCCTGGAAACGATCCGAGGAACGGACCGTCGAGATACTGTCCGGGGCCGACGGCGTCCTGTGCATGACCGCGCACGACCGGGAATGCCTGGAACAGGTGGTGCCGTCCGCCCATCTCCACGATCTGCCGCCCTTCGTCTATCTGACCGGCTGGCCATCGCCGCCGGACAGGTCAGACCGGGTAGGGCCGCCGGTCATACTTGCCGTCGGTATGATGCGTCCGGGCGACAAGCTGGAAAGCTATAAGCGTCTGGCTAACGCATTGACTAAATTAGTAGAAATTGAGTGGACATTGCATGTTGCCGGGGATGGCCCGGAACGGCGGACAGCGGAATCCCTGTTTGAACCGATCTCGGGCCGGGTCGTTTTCCGGGGGAAACTTGATGCCGCGGCAATGCAGGACGTCTATGCCGAAGCTGATCTTTATGCCTGGCCCGGTGCGGGTGAAGCCTATGGCATGGCCTATCTGGAAGCCCAGGCGATGGGCCTGCCGGTGGTGGCCCAGGATATTCGCGGCGTGTCATCGACCGTGCGTCCGGGGGCAACCGCCCTTCTGGCCCCGGATGGAGACACCGATGCCTATGTCGCGGCGTTAAAGCATCTGCTTACGGATCAATCGGCGCGGCGGCGAATGGGCGGCGCGGCCGCGACCTTTGCCCGGCAGGAAAGATCGCTGACGGCGGCGGCGGAACGGATCGACGCGGTCCTGGCCGATTTGGTTCATTCGAAATGATTGTCGCTTTCCTGCGCCATGGCCCGACCGAATGGAATGCCGACCGCCGTTTGCAAGGCCGCGCAGACATTCCACTTTCAGATGATGCACGAAAATTACTCCGGGGCCAGAGGGCGCCAGCCGCGCTGGGCCTTACGCGCTGCCTGACCAGCCCCCTGTCGCGCGCGACAGGGACCGCCGAACTGGTCTGGCCCGGAAAACCTCTGCAAGAGGCTGCCCTGATCGAATTGGATTTCGGCGATTGGGAAGGCGGAATCCTGACTGAACTGCGCCGGGAAGACCCTGCTGGCATGGCTGAAATCGAGGATCGTGGACTGGACATGACGCCGCCAAAAGGTGAGAGTCCACGGCAGGTCAGGGCACGTCTGGCGGCCCTGTTGCTGCGGCTTGGCCCTACCGGGGGTAATATCCTGATGGTGACCCACAAGGGGGTAATTCGCGCCGCGCTCTCGCTGGCCACCGGCTGGGAGTATCAGGGCCGGCCACCGGTGAAATTCGGGTGGCCGGCCCTGCAGTGTTTCGATCTCGCGCCGGACGGTGCATTCACCCTTGATCAGATCAACGTTCCGCTGGAGCCGAAATGACCATCAAGGCGATGATCTATGTACAGCATCTTCTGGGGATCGGCCATTATATCCGGGTCGGCGCCCTCGCCGAGGCGTTGCTGGCGCGCGGCGCGCGGGTCACCTTTGTGACCGGAGGCATGCCGGTGCCGGGGCGAGAGCCCAGGGGCGTCGACATCGTTCAATTGCCGCCGATCCGGGTGACGGGCACGGACTTTTCAAAACCGGTGACAGAAGACGGATCGCCGCTTGATGCGGCGCTGGAGGAGGTACGGCGAACCGCCCTGATCGAGTCCTACCGGCAAGCCCGGCCGGACGTTCTGGTGACAGAACTGTTTCCCTTCGGCCGCTGGCGCCTGCGCACCGAGATCATTCCCTTGCTGAAAGCAGCCAATGCGTCCCGGCCCCGGCCCGCCATCGTCTGTTCGATCCGCGACATTCTGCAAAAGCCCCTGAAGCCCGGCCGAACGAACGCGCAGATGGACATCATGCAGGGCTATTATGACGGCGCCCTGGTGCATGGTGAAACAGATCTGACGCCGGTCATCGAAAATTTCCCCGCCGCCGCCCGGCTGGACGGCCGTCTGGAATACACCGGCTATGTGGCCGACCAGGCCATACCTGTGGTTGAGGGTGAAGACGGTGCCGAAGAGATCATTGTGGCGTCCGGTGGCGGCGCAGTGGGTGCGCCCTTGCTGCAGGCCGCCCTTGCCGCCCGGGCACGCGGATGCGCGGCCGGTCATACCTGGCGATTTCTAATCGGCCCCAATCTGCCACGGGATATCGCCCGGCAACTGAAAAACGAAGCCGGCGGGATCGACCGCGCACCGGTCATTGTCGAAGCCAACCGGCCCGATTATCGCGGCCTGCTGGCCCGGGCCGCCTGTTCGATCAGCCAGTCGGGCTACAACACGATGATGGATGTGTTGGCCACCGGCGTGCCAGCCGTGGTCATACCATTTGCCGGGGACGGAGAAACCGAACAGCGTGTCCGCGCCCGGCTGTTTGCCGATCATGGCATCGTCGATGTTGTCGACGACGGAGATTTGACCCCGGTGCAGATCACCGATGCGGTTGACCGGATACTGACCGCGACACGGGGGGCCCACCGGATCAAAATCCCTCTGGACGGCGCGGAGCGGGGCGCCGGATTTCTGATGGCCCTGGCAAAGGTTCATCGAGAGGCGCGGCCGGTATGACCGACCGGTACGACTGGACGCCGTTATGGGCCAGCCTTGAACGGGCGAGTGAACAGGGACGGAAAATCCATGTCTGGTGGCGTGATGACGATGCGGTTGAGGTCACTCCGGAACTGAACCGCTTGCTGGCGTTGAAGGAGACGCTGGCCATCCCCCTGACGCTGGCGGTCATCCCGGAAAATGTCAGACCAGGCCTTGCTTCCAATCTTGTCGGCCATACCGGATTGACCGTTGCGGTTCATGGATTGGGCCACCGCAATCATGCCCCGCCTGGCGAGAGGAAGCAGGAACTGGGCAACCATCTTTCGCTTGAGGAGATAATACTCAAGCTGGCGACCGCGCTGATTCAATTTCAGGCGCACTTTTCCGGTCTGGCCCTACCCATGCTGGTGCCGCCCTGGAACCGGGTCGCGCCCGCCGTGACCGGTGCGCTGCCGTCGCTGGGGTTTTCTGCCCTGTCCACATTTGGCTCCAGCAAGAACCAGGAATCGGTGCCGGAACTCTGGCGGGTCAACACCCATATCGATCCGATCGACTGGCGTGGTACCGGCTCGATTCTGGACCCTGAAGTTCTGATTGCCGATCTGGCGGCGCAGGTCGATGCACGTGCCTCCGGCGGTTCGGATGAGCCGCTCGGCCTGCTGACCCACCACTTGGTCCACGATGATGACATCTGGCGCTGGACCAGTGAATGCCTTGCCCATCTGGCCGGACGTTCGGCCGTGATCTGGCCGGGTTCGACCGAATGGCCACAGGTCGATATCAACCCTTTTGAATTGCCGGCGGATAGGCCAGTATGACCCGGCGTTTATCGGGGAGACAGCTTAGGCATGACCGTTCTTGACGTCCAGAATCTGACGGTGGACTTCCACCTGCCCGAAGGGCCGCTTCGGGCCGTCGATGGCGTGTCGTTCCGGATGTCCAGCGGCAAGTTCACTGCCCTGGTCGGCGAATCCGGTTCGGGTAAGTCGGTGATTACACAAGCGATCATGGGGCTGTTGCCCAGGATCGGTGACATCACCAGCGGCAATATCTGGTTTGACGATCCCGCCGAGGGCCGCGTCGATATCGCAGCGCTGGACCGGGACAGCGCCCGCATGCGCCGGATCCGGGGCGATGGCATCTCGATCGTCTTCCAGGAACCGATGACATCGCTGTCGCCGCTGCACACCGTGGGTGACCAGGTTTCCGAGGCCGTGCACCTGCACCGCAATGTCGGCAAGGTCGAAGCGCTGGACCTGACCATGGAAATGCTGGCCCATGTCGGGTTTCCAGATCCGAAGCGGGCCTTGCGTACCTATCCGTTCGAATTGTCGGGCGGCCTGCGCCAGCGGGCAATGATCTCAATGGCGCTGGTGTGTCGCCCCGCCCTGCTGATTGCCGACGAGCCGACCACGGCGCTGGACGTGACCATCCAGGCCCAGATCCTGAAACTGATCCGGGATCTGCAGGGCGAACTGAATATGTCGGTCCTGATCATCACCCACGATCTGGGCGTGGTTGCCAATGTCGCCGATGAAGTGGTTGTGGCCTATCACGGCAAGGTTATGGAAGCGGGCGCCGCCCAGGACATCTTCAACAATCCCCAGCACCCCTATCTGAAGGCGCTTCTGAACGCGGTGCCCCGGTTCGACATGGCCGAGGATGAACGATTGCAACCCATTCGGCCGATCGAACCGCGCCCGGGCGGATTCCTGACCGCGGCCGGCGCAGGCAAGCCCGATGTCGCCGCCGACAAACCCTTGCTGGAAGTTGACAACATCACCAAGACTTTCACCTTGCGCAAATCCGGTCTGTTCGGCGGCAAGGCCGGCGAGGTGCGGGCGCTGGACGGGGTATCGTTCACCGTCAACCGGGGCGAATGCCTGGGGCTGGTCGGCGAATCCGGCTGCGGCAAGACCACGGCGTCGAAGATTATCATGCGCGCCCTCAGCCCTACCAGCGGGTCGATCCGGTATGACCGGGGCGGAGAAATGAAGAACGTTCATGAGCTTACCGGCGATGCCTTGATGGACTACCGGGCCAATGTCCAGTTCATGTTCCAGGATCCATTTTCGAGTCTCAACCCGCGCATGACCGTCTATGACATTCTGCGCGAACCCTATGTAATCCACGGCCCCGCCGATATCGATGAACAGTTCGAACGGGCCAAACAGTTGATGTCTCTGGTCGGTCTGCGCACCGATCAGCTGCGGCGTTACCCGCATTCGTTTTCCGGCGGCCAGCGCCAGCGGATCGGCATTGCCCGCGCATTGGCGCTGAGACCGGAACTGATCCTGTGCGACGAGCCCGTTTCCGCCCTCGACGTCTCGGTTCAGGCACAGGTCCTGAACCTGTTGAAGGATATGCAATCGGAACTTGGCCTGACGTATATCTTCGTCAGCCACAATCTGGCGGTGGTCGATTATATCGCCGACCGGATCGCGGTGATGTGCCAGGGTCGGATCGTCGAACTGGCGGAAAAGAGCCAATTGGTCCAAAATCATATCCACCCCTATACCAATGCGCTGTTTTCAGCGGTACCCGAACCCAATCTGGATCATCCCCTGAACCTGACCGATCTGATGGAGGGCCGGGCATCGGATCCCGCTGCCTGGGAACAGCCCTACCGGATCGAGGCGGGCCACAGCGCCGCATCGATGATCGAGGTTGAGCCCGGCCATTTCGTCTGCGCCCCCGGCCTGGCACAGGAAGCCGCCTGATGATCCGCAAGGTGTTCCTCGCCGCATGCCTGTTGTGGCCCCTGCCGGGTCTTGCCGCGGATGAGATGGAAATCCCGACCCTGGGCCGGACCCATGGCCATGGTGTCCTGCCGCCCATGGCGGAACGTCTGCCCGAAACGCCGCTGGTGGCAAATCTGGCGGCCAGGGGCCGGGTGCCGGGCCGGCATGGCGGGGATCTGGAAACCATTATCGGGCGCGCCAAGGATAACCGGCTGATGGTGGTGTGGGGATATGCGCGCCTGGCGGGTTACAATGACAAATTCGAGGTCGTGCCGGATATCCTGCGCAATCTGACGGTCGAGGATGACCGCACGTTCACCCTGCGCCTGCGGCCCGGTCACAAATGGTCCGACGGACATCCGTTCACCGCCGAAGACTTCCGGTATTGGTGGGAAGACGTCGCCAATAATGAAAAACTGGCGCCGGCCGGTCCGCCGGTTTCGATGATGGTCGATGGCAAGCTGCCAAAATTCGAAGTGCTGGACGACCTCACCGTGCGCTACTCCTGGGACATGGCCAATCCGGCCTTTCTGACCTTGCTGGCAAAGGCTCGACCGCCATTCATCTACCGGCCCGCCCATTACCTGAAAACCTATCATATTGATTATGGCGACACCGCCTTTATCGAAGCGCTGACCAGGGAGAACCGGCATCGAAACTGGGCCGCGCTGCACAACAGCCTGGACAATATGTACAAGGCGGACAATCCAAAGCTGCCGACGCTTCAGCCCTGGGCCAATACCACCCGGCCGCCGGCCAATCGCTTCATCTGGGCGCGCAATCCCTATTACCACCGGGTTGACGAACTGGGCTATCAGCTGCCCTATCTGGACCGGGTAATCATCACCGTGGCGGACAAGAAGCTGGTTGCGGCAAAGACGGCGGCCGGCGAGGCGGACCTGCAGGCGCGGTCGATTTCGTTCGGCAAGATCACATTGTTGAAAAAGGGCGAAGATGCCGGCAATTACCGGACCTATCTGTGGCCGGTGGTCAAGGCCAACCATTTGGCCCTGTATCCCAATCTGACAGTCTCGGACCCGGTTTGGCGAACCTTGCTGCGCGATACCCGCTTCCGCCGGGCTTTGTCCCTGGGCATCGACCGGACGATGATCAACCGGGTGATGTATTTCGGCCTCGGCACGGAAAGCCAGAATACGGTGCTGCCGGAAAGCCCGCTCTTCAACCAGGAATACCGCGACGCCTTTGCCCGCTTCGATCCGGACGAGGCAAATCGTCTGTTGGACGAGATCGGCCTGACTGAACGGCGCCCGGACCGGATCCGCCTGCTGCCGGACGGCAGGCCGCTGGAGATCATCGTCGAATCCGCGGGAGAATCGGTGGAAGACATCGACATGCTGGAGCTGATCAAGGAAACCTGGAGCGAGATCGGTGTCAGCGTATTTCCCAAGGCGTCCCAGCGCGACGTGCTGCGCAACCGGGCCTATTCAGGTCTGACGACCATGTCGATCTGGTTCGGCCATGACAATGGCGTTCCCAATCCGCTTATGCCGCCCGGTGAATTTGCACCGGTAAGCCAGGTCAAATTCTCTTGGCCGAAATGGGGCCAATGGTATGAGACGAAGGGCAAGTCGGGCGAACCGGTCGATATGGATTGGGCCAAGGAGCTGCTGCAACTGTATCACGACTGGTACGCTGCCCGAACGGAGGAGGAGCGCGGCGGGATCTGGAGCCGGATTCTGCAAATCCATGCCCAGGAACTGCCGTCCATCGGCATCGTCGCCGGCACACGCCAGCCCGTGGTCGTGTCAAGGGATCTGCGCAATGTGCCCGAAGAAGCGCTCTATGGCTGGGACCCGGGAGCGCAATTCGGCATGCATCGGATGGACGAGTTCTGGTTCGACCGGAAAGAAGGCGAGTAAGTCGATGCTTTCCTACATTGTCCGGCGTTGTTTCGTCATGATCCCGACCCTGATTGCGGTTTCGATCCTGACATTCATTCTGATCGAATTGCCGGAAGGCGATTACCTTTCCAACCGAATTGCCGAACTGAAGGCCCAGGGCGAATCCGGCTCGATCGAGGAACTTCAGTTTCTGCGCGAGGAGTTTGCCCTCGATAAATCGATCTTCCAGCGTTACCTGATCTGGGTCGGCGCCTGGCCAGGGCCGTCGGGCGAATTTTCCGGCATGCTGCAGGGCGATTTCGGATGGTCGTTCGAATATGACCGGCCGGTGACCGAGGTTGTCAACCGGACGCTGCTGCTGACCATCCTGCTGAACTTCGCGACGGTGCTGTTCGTTTATATCGTGGCGTTTCCGATCGGTGTCTATTCGGCGACCCGGCAATATTCCTGGGGTGACTATGGCTTTACCCTGCTGGGGTATATCGGGCTGGCGACGCCAAACTTTCTGCTCGGTCTGATCCTGCTCTATCTGTTCAATCAATGGTTCGGCCTGTCTGTCGGCGGCCTGATGGATCCGCAATATCTTGGCGAGCCGTGGTCGGTGGCCAAGGCCAGATCGGTGCTGGCCCATCTCATCGTGCCGGTGATTGTGATCGGCACGTCCGGCACCGCCGCCATGATCCGGCGTTTGCGGGCCAACCTGCTGGATGAGTTGCAAAAACAATATGTTACCACCGGTAGGGCCAAGGGTATGAAAGAGACCAAACTGTTGGTCAAATACCCCCTGCGGATGGCGCTGAACCCGTTCATCGCCGACATCGGCAATTTGCTGCCGGGGCTGGTTTCCGGCAGCGTGATTGTCTCGGTCGTCCTTAACCTGCCGACGGTCGGGCCGATCCTGCTGGGCGCGCTGCAAAGCCAGGATCAATATCTCGCCGGTTTCATCCTGATGTTCGTGGCGGTCCTGACCGTGGTTGGCATGCTGGTATCCGATTTGCTGCTTGCGGTGCTTGATCCCCGAATTCGCCTCAATGCCGAGGGCAGCAGATGAGCGGCGATCCGATGGAACACTATGTCAACCGCGATACCTGGGATCCAAGCTCGACCGAGAAGCTGACCCCGGAACAGGAAAGATATTACCAGGCCTCGCAATGGCGGCTGATGTGGTTCAAGTTTCGCCGCCACAAGCTGGCGGTATGGTCAGCCTGGATTCTCGCCATCTTCTATCTGACGATTCCGTTCGCGGAATTCATAGCGCCCTATCACCCCTCGCACCGGGACAATTTCGCACTCTATGCGCCGATCCAGAGCGTCCATCTGTTTCATGACGGCGAATTTGTCGGGCCCTTTACCTACAGCCAGGTGCCTGAGCGCAATCTTGACCTGTTCCGCTGGGACTATATCGACGATATTTCAGAGCCCCGGCGACTGAGATATTTTTGCTCCGGCGCGCCCTATCGCTTCTGGGGCATGATCGAGGCGGATTTCCATCTGATCTGTCCGGCCGAGGGCGGCACGCTCTATCTGCTGGGAACCGACCGGCTGGGACGGGATCTGTTTTCCGGCATTGTCTACGGTGCGCGAATTTCGCTGACCGTCGGTCTGATCGGCGTGGCGATCAGCTTTATCCTGGGCATCGTGCTGGGCGGTATTGCCGGGTACTATGGCGGGCTGGCTGACAACATAATCCAGCGAATTATCGAAATTTTGCGTTCTTTGCCCGAATTACCCATGTGGATGGCGCTTTCCGCGGCCCTGCCGGTCACCTGGCCGCCGGTGCTGATCTATCTCGGTATTACCGTTATCCTGGGTCTGCTTGACTGGCCGGGTCTTGCCCGCGCGGTGCGGTCCAAGCTGTTGTCTCTGCGTGAAGAAGACTATGCGGTCGCGGCCGAACTGATGGGCGCCTCGCCGAAACGGATTATCGGCCGGCATCTGTTGCCGGGCTTCATGAGCCATCTCATTGCCAGCGCCAGCCTGTCGATCCCGTCAATGATCCTGGGCGAGACCGCGCTCTCGTTCCTCGATCTCGGTTTGCGCCGGCCGGCGGTGAGCTGGGGCGTGCTGCTCAACGAATCCCAGGACATTGCCATCATCACTGTCTATCCGTGGCTGATGGCGCCGATGATCCCGATCATCATTGTTGTGCTGGCCTTCAATTTCCTGGGCGACGGGCTGCGCGACGCGGCCGATCCCTACAAGTAAGAAAAAACTTTCATTCACTCCATCATGACGGCCATATCGACAGTCTCGCGCGTGCCTTCGACCGCGGCCCCGGTGATCGAGCGTTCCATCAGGCGTTCATAGCCCTGGGCCACGGCCAATTGGTGCGCCTCGACCGTGGTCAGGCCGCGCGTGCCTTCTTTCTTGTTTTGCTTTTCCAGCTTGGCGGCCAGGTTCACCGCATCACCGATCACGGTATATTCCATCCGATCCTTGGTGCCGACCGCGCCGAACACCACTTCGCCGACCGCCACCGCGGCGCCGATGTGCAGCGGCTTGCGCCCTTGCCTGATTCGCTTCAGGGCCCATTTCTCACCTTCCGCCAGAATATCATCCATGGCGCGCAACGCATCGGCGGCAAAGGTTTCCGATGATTTGGCGGCGCCGAACGAGGCCAGGATGCCATCGCCCAGGAACTTGTCCACCGATCCGCCATGGGCCCGGATGATGGGCACCATGCGCGCCTCGTAATTGCCCAGGACCGACATCACCTCCTGGGGCGGCCGGGTTCGGGCATAGAGGGTAAACCCGCGCAGATCACACATCAGAATGGCAGCCTGGCGCAGTTCCCCTTCGCCCGGACCAATGCGTTCCTTGGCGCGGGTGATCATGTCCGCCACTTCGGGTGCGAAAAACCGCGAAAGATCGCGTGCCGCCTCACCCTCGGCAACCGACTGTTCCAGCAGTCGCTGGGCCCGCACCAGGGCCAGGGCCAGGATGCCGGTCACCGCCAGGATGGCCAGGATCTTGTCCATCTCGGCCCCCAGCAGGACATTTGCCGAGGTCAGATAATCCACATAATCCCGGGTGAACCGATTGCCGATCATCATCCCGCCAACCGACAGGGCGATCATCATTCCCCATCCGGCCGCCGCCACCAGCCCGGCGATCAGCACGAAGCGGGCATCGAAACGCAGCGCCCGAAGGGTAATGAAGATGAAGATATAAAGCATGGTCGGCGCCTTCAGAAACAGCGCCAGGGGCTGGGAATACTGGATATGAAAGCTCCAGATCAGGCCGAACAGCAAGCTCATATCGATCACCACCGACAGGGCCAGAAACCAGGTCGGCAGCCAGTTCCAGCGCGCGGCCAGCAACCGGCCGACGGTAAAGAGCAGATAGAGGCCCAGAACCACCGGTACCGGTTCGAACGGCACGTCCTCGGAAAACGTTTTGGGTGCAATCAGATAGAACGACCCAAACACGATCACCAGCGCCAACTGCACCCAGCCGATCAGGAATTCGCCCTGGCGCTGTTGCGTCGCGACGGCTTCCTTGACCCGGTCGGGTACTTCAGCATCGCCGCGTTCACCCAGAATATTGGTGGTCAGTTCTTTCCACATTCGGATCGACCCGTTGTTTCACCCTCGAGACTACCCGAACCGGATATCACATGCCGCGCAAATTGAATACCGCCAGCGTGAAAATCTTTACAGCTTGCGCAGCCACAGGCTCGACGGTTGGTCGTCCTCCATGGCCGGTAGGGCCGCAACGGTCGAGCCGACCAATTCGCCGGTCATGCGGGTGGCGGCAAAATGGCTGGCCCACAGGATCTCATAGGCGCCCGACGTGATCATCGCGGCGATGCCGTTTTGCTCATTGTACCCGCGCCAGGTCCAGTCGGCGGGATAACCGTCGGGCAGAAATATATCGTGGGTATGGAGCAAGACACCCTCGGGTAGGGCTGGATAAACGCGATTAAGCATCATATCGACGTCGGTACCCGGCATCAGGATGTGGCTGGAATCCATCGAAATCATGTCGCCGGATCGGATATTTTCGAATGCCGCCTCGCCGACATCCTGAACCGTCGAGCGGATGAAACGGATCGGCAGCCCCTCGATCACGGCGCGTGGCGCGGGATCGATCGCGGTCAGATTTGAGGTCATACCGCCATCCCTCATGGCCCGGGCCAGAAACCGGGTCGAATGGCCGGAGCCGATCTCGACAATGCGCCGGGGCTGATACCAGCGAACCATGCCATAGGCAATGGCGGCATCCAGGACCGGGAACCAGGTCTGGTTCCAGCGCGGTTCCGGCGGACTGTCGGGGCCGATGGCCAGCAGATCGTCCTGTACGGTTTCCAAGTCATTCAGAATGTCACCGAAGGCGCCGCGGCGGACCTCGAACATTTCCATGATCGCGGGATAGGCGTTGTCTGCGGGCGTTTCGTTGCCGCCGGCATGGCGATAGGGGATGAAGAAACCCTGGGCCTCGCCGGCGAGGGTCTTCTGCAAGAGTTCACGCCAGCGCGCCCAGCCGGTCATGTCCGTTCCCTTCCCGATCGATGCGCTTTACATATGCCGTCGATAGCCATTTGGAAAACCCGCAGACCACACCCATGTCCAGAGCCATCCGGTTTGGCGCCGCCGCACCGGTCGCAACCCTGACCCTGGCCAATCCGGCCCGGCACAATGCGCTGGGGCGCGACGAGAAGGATGTCCTTTCAGATACCCTGGAGCAGGCGGCCGAAAATGCCGACGTGCGCGCCCTCATCCTGACCGGTCAGGGGCGCAGCTCTTGCGCCGGCGCTTCATTGGCAGAGGTCGGCAGCGAGGATTGGAGCGACAATCCGCTGGCGGCCTTTTGCGACAAGCTGGAAAATTTTCGCACGCCGATCATCTGCGCCATGAATGGCGGTGTTTATGGTGGCGGGATCGAACTGGCCCTGTCGTGCGATTTCCGCATCGGTGTGCCCGGCATGGCGATGTTCGTGCCGGCCGGCGAACTGGGCATTCATTATCCCGTTCCGGGCCTGCGCCGCGCCGTCACCCGGCTGGGCCTGCAGACCGCCAAGCGGATCTTCCTGCCGGGGGATCGGTTTGACACAGACGCGGTGGAACAGGCCGGTTTTGCCGACGCGATTGTTCCGGCGGACGAACTGTTGCGGGCTGTGCGTGAAATGACGGAAATGGCCGCCGGGCTCGCGCCCTTTGCAATCCAGGGCATGAAAGCCACATTGAACGCGATGGCCGCCGGCACCTTGGACGCCGCGACGGCGCAGGGCTGGCTCGATGCTTGCCGGGCGTCCGGCGATTGCCAGGAAGGCCTAGCCGCCCGCCGGGAAAAACACCGCGCCGAATTCAAGGGAGCCTGAACCCACATGGCCGTCGAAGGATATCACGCTCACGTCTATTACGATGCCGGATCGATCGATCAGGCCCGGACCCTGTGCGAGGCCACACGCGACCGGTTCGGCCTGCCCATGGGCCGTATGCACGAAAAGCCCGTGGGTCCGCACCCTGAATGGTCCTGTCAACTGACGGTCGAGAAGGAAAAGTTCGGCGCGACGATCCCCTGGCTGTCGGAAAACCGCGGCGGTCTGACCGTCTTCGTCCACGGCCTGTCAGGCGATGATCTGAAGGATCACACCGAACACGTCATCTGGCTCGGCCCGTCAGTCGAGCTGAAGCTGGGTATGTTCGGCGGGTAAGTCCAGATCAGTTAGCGAAATCACTGACGTGGAACAGGGCGGGATCGACCGGCCCGTTTTCGCGGACATCCCTAAGTGTCACCACGGTCCGCAATCCTTGCGCATCGGTCACCACCCATTGCTTCAGGGCCAGCGGTTCGTTCTGGAAGACCAGGATGATATTGCCCTTGTCCGGGTCGTTCGGATCGTGGGCGGTAACGCGCACGACGCCCTCGTCCCGTTCAATGTTTTGCACCGCGTCGGTCCCATTCAGATCGACCTTGTCCTTCAGGATCAGACCCAGGGGCGTCTTGGTCAGGGGATAGCGATCCACCGAATCCAACTGCAGATCCTCGACAATCACCCAATAGCCGTCGGCAATGACCCGCAACGGTGCCGGCGGAGTGAACTCGAAGCGCATCCGGCCGGGGCGCATCAGATAGAATGTGCCATCGCTGATCAGACCGTCGGGCGCGATCTGGACGAATTTGCCTTCCAGGGTGCGCTGACCGGACAGATATTGGCTGATCCGCTGCAGTTCCGCCGAAAAGGCCTGGGCCGGAACAGGCAAGGCCGCCGCGGTCATAACAGCCGCGCCGGTCAGGGTGATCGCGCGGCGCCGTGATAGTAGTTCCATTACGCATACATCCTTTGGATCGGTTACAGACCGTCATATGGCCCAAAATAATGGCCGGAAAAGGGGCGAGGCGCGGCTAGGGCGTGAAATTGCCGGTTCTGTGGCCGCCTAGATCACTTTTCCAGCCATACTGGCGACTTTTTTGGTGTGCTTTACTACGGTATCGCCCCGCGCGATCCGGTGATCCATGGGGGCCTCACGGCAATCTGGCGGACCGTGGGCGCGAGCCCGGTTAGGGTGTTTGTGACCGGGATTGTCAGATCCCACAGATCGGGCCTTAGCCGGTTGTCGCCGATGCCCCCTGACCATGGAAACAGCCCCTGACCATAAGATGTATCTTTTTATAGACTCATTTTACAAATTGTATGCATGGATGTGCGGCGGGGCTTGCCGGTTGTCTTGAGTGGTGGCATCAGGGGGCGATCAATGCCCATTCCGCGTCGGTCAAATCGCTTGCGTATTTCTCGCCAACTCGCGCATGTTTGGCGCGGATGAATTCGGTCCAGGCCATCGTGATCTCCGTTCAGTTTCTCGACCGAACAGAATCACAACCTGCTGAATTCACTCAACTGGTTTTAAATCAGGCTCTTGCACTTGCGCGGCCTTACCGGAATGTATGGTTCGTCCCGCAGGATGAATCCAAGGCGGCGGAATTTTATGCCCGCGCCATTCGGCAGGGCGAACCGGGCGCATTGGTCGGCCTTTCCCGGCTTTGGCTTGAAACCGGTGATTCCGGCCAAGATTGCGAAGACTGAAGCGATGCTGGCGGATGCCGCCGCACGAAGGTTTCCCGATGCCATGTTGGAACTTGCGACGGGTCGGCTGGCAGGTCGCTACGGGCCGCACAATCCAGAACCCAGCCTGGACATGCTGCGCGCGCTGGCGAACTTGGGCAATCCGAAAGCCATGTTTGCCCTGGCCGATGTTCTGTTCGCTGGTCGCGGGATGGTGCCTGATCATGCCGAGGGGTTTGCCTGGGCAATGCGCGCCGCGGCAGCCGGCGTTCCCAGAGCGGACATTATCATTGCCCAGGCTTTGCTTGACGGCAAAGGGACACCGCAAGACGTCGGCGCCGCCGGTGGTGCCTGTGAACGCGCTTAAGCAAGGGGTTATACCTCACGCGCGGTCACGGCTCGATTGGGCCGGGCGTTCCTGGCAACCGAATTCCGGCGACCATGATCTCGTCCGCGCCATCGCCTATTTGCAGAAGGCCGCCGATATGACTGCCCCATATCCAGCTTTGAGAACAGGATCCCCGACGGATCATGGCGCGGCCGCCCTCTTCAAACGGAGGGAAACGGCGCGGAAGATCAAGCTTCCCTTGTCCATGAAGCGCGATTGACGTCCATCCCCGTGCGCCCGATATCACCGCGCCCGGAACCGGAAGGAGAATTTCTTCCAGCGAACAAATGACTTTTGCCGCCTGACGAGGATCCTCCATCTCCTCGAAACGGGCCGGAAAAACAGTTGAATTGACAGACCGAGGGCGTGTGACATCTGAAATCTCCGAAAAAGGGGCTATCTCACACCCTTCGATTCAGAAAACACACGAATGTCAGCAATCTATTCGGTCGATTGCCCTGCCATTCCGGAAGCTTACCCTTGGATTCGGCCTAAATCTGTGCTATGTTGCTTCTTTATGATGGAAATGTTGCGCTGATCCTCCGGATTTCGAGGGTGGGCGGATATTGCTGAAAAGGGAAGCGCATGGGTGCATTGACTGACATTTGGGACGGAATTTGAGCCCCGACCGGATGCACTGAATCTTTAAACCACCAAAAAACGGAACCGCCCGCGGAGAGGCTGCGTCGCGCAACCGGGAGCGAATGAAACTATCCATGACAAAAACCACCAAATCGCCGAAATCCGCCAAGGGTTTCAAACTGAATGACTACATTGTTTACCCGACCCACGGTGTGGGCCGCATTACCGAGATCGAACGGCAGGAAATCGCCGGCATGAAGCTGCAATTGTTCGTGATCGCCTTTGAACAGGACAAGATGACGCTGCGGGTTCCCACTTCAAAGGTGGGATCAACCGGCATGCGCAAGCTGTCCAATCCTGGAATTGTCGCAAATGCAATGAAGACCCTGAAGGGCCGGGCCCGGGTCAAGCGGACCATGTGGTCGCGCCGTGCCCAGGAGTATGAAGCGAAGATCAATTCCGGCGACCTGATTTTGATCGCCGAGGTGCTGCGCGACCTCTATCGCGGCGATGGCCAGCCGGAACAATCCTATTCCGAGCGTCAACTGTTCGAAGTTGCCTTCGACCGCCTGACCCGAGAAGTCGCGGCGGCGGAAAAGCTGGAACAGAACGACGCGATCAAGCAGGTTGAAGGCGCCCTGATCAAGAAAGCTGCCTGACACCAATCCTCATAACTCTTCCGAGAGATTAGCGGTCCGGTTTTCCCGGGCCGCTTTTTGTATAAGAGCCTGAACGAAAATGAGTTGAGTGATATCAGTGGGTTGTGCTTCTGTTTGTCTGAACAGGAAACAAGAAAACGGAGGTCACGATGCCCGGACTGAAACCACTCGCTGCCAGTATGAGCGGAATAACGAGCGTTACTCAAGCGATGTAACCGATGCAGAATGGGCGGTCATTTTTCCGCTTTTGCCCGGCCCCAACAAATTGGGGCGCCCTCGGGAAGTTGAGTTGCGCGAAGTTCGGGATGGGATTGGCGACATCGCTGCCGCCGGGTGCGCGTGGTCTCTTTTGCCAAAGGACTTTCCGCCGGTTTCAACGGTTCGATACTATTTCTACAACTGGCGTGATAGCGGGTTACTGGCGGAGATCAACCACGCTCTGGTCGCTCTGGCGCGTGAACGGGAGGCCCGGGATCATCAACCCACGGCAGGCGTCATTGACAGTCAAAGCGTGAAAACCACTGAAAACGGCGGCATTTCTGGCTACGACGCAGGAAAGAAGATCAAAGGCCGCAAGCGCCACATCATGACAGACACCTGTGGCCATCTGTTGGCATCATGCGTTCACGCTGCCAACATTCAGGATCGCGATGGGGCAGTGGGCGTCTTTCAAAAGCTCAAGTGGGATGCCCCAAAACTGCGCCACGTTTTTGCCGACTGCGGTTATCGGGGGCCAAAACTTCGTTCAGCCCTGATAACCATTGGCCGCTGGACTATCCAGATTGTGAAGCGTTCCGACACTGCCGAAGGTTTTGAGGTTCTGCCCCGCAGATGGGTCGTCGAACGCACCTTCGCCTGGCTGGGACGTTGCCGCCGATTGGCAAAGGATTGGGAGAAAACCATCGAAAGTGCAGAGGCTTGGGGTCTCATCGCCCATATCAGACGCATGACACGCTGTCTCGCAAGGGCTTGAAAAACATCAGATCATTTTGAATCAGACTCTCAGACGAGAGGATTATTGAGATGTTTCATGAGGGAACAGAAGAAAGTTGATCCGGCTCCGGCCCGACCTCGCAGACATGATGGCGGCGTGCAAGCAGGAGGCCGTCCTGAAGGCCGAGCTCGAAAAGCACCGCGACCCACAGGCCGGTGCGCCTGTTGACCCGATGACTCAGGCCGCGTAACCATGCAACCCGCAACGTAGCCCGGCGCGAATTCCAACATCGGACGGGACATTCCCGATAAGGATCCACCATCTCCCCGTTCTTTAATCCGATTGGTCATGTTGTAAACCAGATCTGCGTCCTGATCTTCCATGGCGATCAGCATCGGATAGGCATAACCGGCGCCGGCAGCGAGTGGCCCGCCGTCGATATTGGCGCAGACCTTGGCCATGTTCGGATTAAAGAACAGTGCGATGACCTGCATCCGGGCAACGCCTTCGGTATTGACGGCATCGATTGGCGGCCAGACGAGATCGCGCGGGCTGGCGAATTTCGAGAACCGATGAGGATCGGATCAATGATCGGTTGCGCCATACTCTTCCTGGCAATTTCGACCGGCGTCTGGATTAATCACAGTTTGAAGGTGAACAACTAACGGCGGACGCCGGTAGCAGCGGGCAGGTGATTGTTCAGATACTGAAGTACGAGGTCTTCGGGGATTGCGCCGTTGGTTGTCGAAAAGTAGCCGCCGCCGTTCAACCGTCGCTACCTCGAAAGCAGACTGACCTATCGTATCCAGGAACTGGCCTATGGTGGGTTGAAGCCCAAAAGGATTTTATTCATGGTCTTTACCTTTATTGTTGAATTGGTGCTCCCTCCGCAATTAACAGATTGCCAGCCTGAACCGCACAGATCCAGTGTCGAAAGACCTTAATCGTCCGGGTGCGGATAATTGCAGAACACGCCGCCGACATATTTCACCGCCGGGTCGAACGGATCGCCAGGCGGAACTTTTGCTTCGACCGCTTCGCGATAATCCTCGGCGCTATGCCTGGGCGCGTAGCCGAGATGGGCGACCTTGTGGTTCGAGAAGAAGGCTTCTTGATTGTTCGAGATGCCATAAACCACCGTGTGGCCGATGCGCTCGGCGGTCAGGCAGCGGGTCACCAGATGGACCAGATCGTCAAAGCTCATCCAGGTGGCCAGATGGCGCCGGTCGGCGGGCTCGGGAAAACAGGAATTGATCCTGAGGCAGGCGGATTCAATGCCGAACTTGTCGAAATACATCTTGGCCAGATCCTCGACGAAGCATTTTGAGACACCATAGAGCGTGTCGGGCCGATGCGGCGTGTCGGTATCCGCGCCCTCCTCCCGCCGGGCATATCCTACCGCGTGAATCGAGCTGGCATAGACGATGCGCTTGATACCGTGGCGGCGTGCCGCCTCATAGACATTGTAGCCGCCCTTGATCGAGCTATCGAGAATTTCCTCCCACGAGCACTCCACCGGGGCCGCGCCGAAATGAACGACGGCGTCACAGCCCTCGACCACTTTCATCACCGCGTCGAAATCGCCGAGTTGGCATTCCATGACTTCTTCATTGGAGGCCACCTCGCCCATTCCCTCGCGGTCGCTCAGGCGGATCGTGTCGGCCAGCAGCGCAAGACCGTTACGCAAAACCCGACCCAGATTACCCGCCGCGCCGGTGATGAGCAGCCGATTGAAACGTGCCATGTCGATATTTTCTCCCGGATGGATTTTCCTGTCGTGCAGGCTTTGTGCTGACGCCAGCATTGTCCTGCGCTATCTTCCGATCATGCTCGACAAACCATCACCCGTCACGCCCGATTTCCTGATCCAGCTGAAGGAAATTGTGGGCGATCCCAACGTCCTGACCGAGGCTTCGGACCAGCTTCCATTCCTGACCGAACAGCGCGACAAATGGACCGGACTGACACCGGCCGTAGTCCGCCCCGGATCGACAACCGAAGTGGCAGCGGTGGTTACCGTTTGCGCCGCCGCCAATGTCGCCATCGTGCCCCAGGGCGGTGGTACGGGTCTGGTTGGCGGTCAGATCCCCGACCGATCGAATACCCAACTGGTGATCTCGCTCGGACGCCTGAACAGGATCCGAGCGTTGGATACCGCCAATGCGACGATCACGATCGAGGCTGGTGTGACCCTGCAAAACCTGCATTGTCACGCCGAAGAAGTCGGGCTGTTATTCCCGCTGACCATTGGATCGAAAGGGTCGTGCCAGATCGGCGGCAACCTGTCGACCAATGCCGGCGGCACCGCCGTCCTGCGCTATGGCAATTCCCGCGACCTGTGTCTGGGCCTGGAAGTGGTATTGCCCGACGGCCGGGTCTGGGATGGATTGCGTTCCTTGCGCAAGGACAATACCGGCTATGACCTGAAGCATCTGTTCGTCGGCGGCGAAGGCACGCTGGGCATCATAACGGCCGCGGTAATGAAGCTTTACCCACTGCCCCGCTCGGTCGAAACGGCCTTCATCGCCGTTCCGTCACCGGGCGCGGCGATCGAATTGCTCGGCGTTGCCAAATCCTCTACCGGAGATCAGGTGACCGGGTTCGAGCTGATGCCGCGTATCGGATTGGAAATGGTCACCGCCAATGGCGAGAACATGCGCGATCCAATGCCGGACGCTCCGTCACCCTGGTACGTGCTGATGGAAATTTCCGGCGGCGGTGAGCCGGCCCAGATGCGCGAGTCGCTGGAAACCGCCCTGGGTAAAGGCATGGAATGCGGGTTGATCTCCGATGCCGCAATTGCCCAGAACGAAAGCCAGCGCACGGCCTTCTGGTCGATGCGCGAATATCTGTCCGAGGCGCAGAAGTTCGAAGGCGGATCGATCAAGCACGATATCTCGGTCCCGGTCAGCCGCATGGCGGAATTCATCGCCCGGGCCGATGTCGCCGTTGCCAGGGCCATCCCCGGTATCCGCCCGGTCGCCTTCGGTCATATCGGTGACGGCAATGTTCACTATAACCTGACCCAGCCCGTGGGTGCCGGCAGGGAAGCCTATCTGGCCCGCTGGCAGGAAATCGCCGACATCGTCCACGGCCTGGCGGACGGCATGAACGGTTCAATTTCCGCCGAGCACGGCCTCGGCCAACTGAAAAACACCGAAGTGCTGAAATACAAATCCGAACTGGAGATGGAACTGATGCACCGGGTCAAGGCGGCGCTGGATCCACAAGGCATCATGAATCCGGGGAAGCTGTTATCGTGACGTCAATGCGAGGTAACTCATTGCAATATATCACCTAAGTTCAACTACTTGTATTTAACATCAGATGCGTATACAATGTAATCATAAATTGGTGGAGCCATGCCTCAAAATGTCGTCTCTCTTCGTCTGCCGGACGAAATGAAAGAACGTCTGGATCGGCTTTCAAAATCAACCAAACGGTCACGCTCCTACCTGGCGTCAGAGGCACTTGGTGAATATGGTGAATATATTGAGCGCCATGAATGGCAAATTGCCGTAATTGATGAAGCGGACAAGGGCGAAATGGTTTCTCACGAAGCGGTTCCAAATGGTTGAACAGCTGGGGAAGCGAAATAAACTGCCCTACCCAGGCCCGACACATTCAAGAAACGGCCGTGAAGATCACATGATCGCGACTTGCGATCGCTGACCTGATCGCCATTGATACCGATATCAAGCCGCATATCGCCATGGCGCTCACCAATGCCGGCGTCACCGTGCCGGATCCTTCGGACGAGAACGAACCCTACGCCCCGGAGATCGACGAGGAGGCGCTGGTTGCCATGGCGACATCGTTCGGGGCGACAACTGCGACGGCCTACGCCATGCTGGGCATGGCCACGCCCGCTCTGGCATCTGAAACACCCAAGGCCGGGGGAACGATCCGGATCGGGATGGTTGTTCGGGCCGGCAAGGATCCCCGTTCCTATGACGATAGCCCACAGGCCAACATCAGCCGGGGCTGGCTGGAATACCTCGTGCGCTACACGCATGACTTCACCTTTGAACCGATGTTGCTGGAAAGCTGGGAAATCAGCGAGGATGCAAAAACTTACATTCTGAACGTGCGCCCTGGCGTGACCTGGCACAACGGTGATGCGCTGACCGCTGAACACGTCGCCCATAACATCGCCGGGTGGTGCGAAAAGGATGTCGAGGGCAACTCGATGGCGGGCCGGTTCGGAACGCTGATCGATCCCGAAACCGGAAAAGCGGCCGATGGCGCTATCGAGGTGGTCGACAATATGACCGTCCGCCTGAACCTTCCTAATCCGGATATCACGTTGATCGCAGGCATGGCTGATTATCCAGCCGCAATCGTGCATCCCAGCGCGGGCAGTGCAGACCCGTTTCTCTCGCCGCCGGGATCGATCCGGCAAGGGGCGAACTGGCCGGACCCGACATCGCGTCCCAGACCCGTAAGATCCTGGACGCGTTTGGCGTGATGCTGGCATCTGCCGGATCCGGTCTGACGCACGTTTTCCACATCAATGTCTTTCTGGCCGACACGGATGATTTCGCGGCCATGAACCAAGTTTACGCCGGGAAAATGGGGGATCACCGTCCGGCCCGAACCACGATTGCGGTGAGCGGATTGCCAAAACCCGGGGCGGTGGTGACGATGAATTTGACGGGGTGGCCGAAGAATAGATCAGACGTTTTCCGCGGCGGCTTCCTCGGTTTCTTCTTCCTCGATCATGTAGTCGTTCATCAACGGGATCATGGACATGGCGAATGCGATGGTGATGGGCAGGATGCCAAAGGTTTTGAACCAGACCCAGATGTCGGTGGAGAAATTGCGCCACACGCCCTCATTGAGCAGGGCCAGGAAGCCGAAGAACAGGCCCCAGCGTAGGGTCAGCTTGCGCCAGCCCTCGTCCTCGATCGCCACGGTTTCACCGAGCACGGTCTTGAGAAAAGATTTGCCGAACATCAGGCCGATCAGCAGGGTGCCGCAGAACAACAGATTGATGATGGTCGGTTTCAGCTTGATGAACGTTTCATCGTTCAAGTAGAGCGTCAGGCCGCCAAAAATGAATACGATGACGCCGGTAACCATCGGCATCACCGGCAGTTTACGATACATGGAATAGGAAACGGTCAGCGAGATCGCCGTCGCCACCATGAACCCGGCGGTCGCCAGCATGATCGGTTGGTAGACTTGGTCGCCAATCGTCACTTCACCCGCCCGCACATAGGTCAGGAAAAAGACCGCCAACGGGCCCAGTTCCAGGGCGGTTTTCAGGATCGGGTTCTGTCTTTTTGCGGGTTCTGTTGTCATGGGCGCGTGCTTAAACCGCCTGCCGGTTGCTGTTCAAGGGTAATATAGGAACGAATGTGGTGTAGGAAAGGTGGTCTTGCCGGTTGCGGTCAAGTTCTTCCCCTCTCCCGTGCTAGCGGGACGAGGAAAGTCATCCAGTTGCTTCGTCATCACCCTTAGCCAAATGCGCATTCATCACCGGGACCATGCACAGGGCGAAAACGACGGTGATCGGGGTGGTGGCGAAGGTCTTGAACCAGACCCAGGTTTCGGTTGAGGAATTGCGCCAGACGGCCTCGTTCAAAAGCGCCATACCGCCGAAATAGAACGACCAGCGCCAGGAGAGTTTGCGCCAGCCCAGATCGGTGATCGCCACGGTTTCCTGCAGCAGGTCTTTCAGCAGCGGCCGGCCGAAGGCCAGACCGGTCAGCAAGGCGATTGAAAACAGGCCGTGATAGACGGTCGGCTGAAGCTTCACATAAACCTCGTCATTGAGCCACAGGGCGAGGCCGCCGAAGATCATGATCCCAGCGCTGCCGACCAGGGGCAGGCGGGGCAACCGGCCATACAGTGCGCGGGTGATCAAGATCGCGATGACCGTGGCCACCATCAGCATGGCCATGGCCAGGAGGATCGGCGGATACACCCGACCGCCAATTTCAATATCGCCGGCCAGAATGAAGACGGCGAAGAACACCGCCAACGGCCCTGCTTCCAGCAAAACACTGATCTTGCCCCGGTATTGGTCTCTAACTCGTGTCATGCAAGCCTGATGATAACGACACCCGCCAATATGCCGCCAACAGCAATCAGGCGGGGCGCCGACAGTTTCTCCGACAGAAACATAGTGCCAATTATCGTGGTGAAAAGGACACTTGATTCCCGGCAGGCCACCATCACCGCCGCATTACCCAGATCGAATGCCCACGGAGCCGAGCCGAAGGTGCAGATCCGCCAGTTACGCCGTTCGCCGGACCGCGGCGTACTGGGGCCGCGCGGCCGCCACAAATCCGGCGCCGAGCCTGTAAAGGGTGAAAGTCGAAATCACCACACAGTCGAGCAGGAAGAACCAGACGATGAATGTGAACGGGCTGGTGCCCATGCGCACGCCCTTGGCATTGATCACCGTATAGGTGGCGATCGTAATACCGGTCAGCACGGCATAGGTGAGCCCCAGGCCGATCCGGCCGCCCGCGCCCCGGCGGCCGAAAACGGCCATGGACAGAATCGCGGCGGAGATCACGAAAATGCCGACCGTTTCCTGGACGTTCAACGCATCGCCCAATACGGCCGGTGTGGGTAATCGCTGAAAACAGGATCAGCCTGAAGGCAAAGCCCTCATTGCTCACGCCTCGTCCAGCCCGACCAGGGCGCGAGCAAAATCGCGGGCGTCGAACAGGGTCAGATCTTCGACCGCCTCGCCGATGCCGACCGCATAGATCGGCAGCTTGTAGCGATCGGCGATGCCGACCAGCACGCCGGCCTTGGCCGACCCGTCCAGCTTGGTGACCACCAGACCGGTAACATCGGCGATCTCGCTGAAGGCTTCGACCTGGACGGCGGCGTTCTGGCCGGTGATGGCGTCCAACACCAGGATGGTGGCATGGGGCGCGCCGGTATCGAACTTGGCGATCACCCGGCGGATCTTGGCCAGTTCCTCCATCAGCTCCTTGCGGTTCTGCAGCCGTCCTGCGGTGTCGACGAACAGAACGTCGACGCTCGCTTCCTGGGCCGCCTGCATGGCCCGGAACGCCACGGCGGCCGGATCGGTGCCCTGTTTGTCGTGCACGAAGTCGGCCCTGGCCCTGCTCGCCCAGACCTGAAGCTGTTCGATGGCCGCGGCGCGGAACGTGTCGGCCGCCGCGATCATCACCTTCCAGCCCTGGCCGCCCAGGGCTGCGGCCATCTTGCCGATCGACGTGGTTTTACCGCCACCATTGACCCCGACCACGAGCACGGTGAACGGAATTTGCGCCCCGTCCACATAGAGCGGCTGTTCGCACGGTTTCAGGATGGCCTCGACCTCATCCGCGATCAACTGGCGGATTTCGTCCGGCTTGATCTGCTTGTCATAGCGCCCCCTGGCCACATTGCCGGCCACCCGCGCGGCGGTGACGGGCCCAAGATCCGCGGCAATCAACAACTCTTCCAGTTTCTCGACCGTGTCGCCGTCCAGCTTGCGCCTGTTGAAGATCGCATCGACGCCGCCGGTCAGGCGCGAAGTTGATTTGGCGAGTCCCGCCGTCAGCCGGCCGAAGAAACCAGGCACTTTCGGTTTGACAGGTTCGGCGGGCTCGGGCGCGGGGTGTTCTTCCGGTTCTGGCTTTGGCGTGGGCGCAGGAGGGGGCGGAACGGGATCCGCCCCCCTGTCCGGTTCGGGCGCTGGCACAGGCTCCGCAGTTGCCTCGGATACGGTTGGTGCTTCGGCCTCCGGCGCATCCCCGGTTGGCTTGTTCCTGCCGCCATGAACTTTTTTCAGGAACCACACGATCAGTACCTCCTTGCCGGATATTTACCCGCGATCCCATTCCCCGAATATCCCGGCTCTGCGCGGCTGAAGCCGCTCCGGCCGGGATATTCGCAGAGAAGGCCCAAAGCGTGCCTCATGCCGCCAGGGGGATAGCGGTCAGGCGGGTGCCGTCGCTGCCGATGATGCGGGCGTGCACCAATTCGCCTGCCGCCCCGCCGTCCAGCGTGACCGGGCTGAAATCCGCCGTATGGCCGGTCTTGCCCCGTTCCATCAGGACATCGGCAACCGATCCGACCCGGGCTGATAAGTGCGCAGCCAGGCGCTCGGCGCCGCGCATTCGCAAACGCCGGGCGCGGTCCTTGACCACGTCGCGGGCAAGCTGCGGCATGCGCGCGGCAGGCGTACCCTGCTTGGGACTGAACGGGAACACGTGCGCATAGGCAATACGGCAATCGTCCAGCAGGGCCAGCGAGCCTTCGAACATGTCCTCGGTCTCGGTCGGGAACCCGGCGATGATGTCACAGCCAAACGCGACCTCTGGCCGGCGGGCATGAATCGCCTCGACCAGGGCAATCGCCTGTTCGCGGGAATGGCGTCGCTTCATCCGCTTCAGGATCATGTTGTCGCCGGCCTGCAAGGAAAGATGCAGATGCGGCATCACGCGTGCCTCGCTGGTGACCAGTTCCATCAACCTGTCGTCGATCTCCACCGCGTCCAGCGACGACAGGCGCAGGCGCGGCAGGTCTGGCACATGGGCCAGGATCTGACCGACCAGCCGCCCGAGCGGCGGCGTCCCCGGCAGGTCCTCGCCCCAGGAGGTGATATCGACCCCGGTCAGCACGATCTCGGCAATGCCCTTGTCGACCAGGCGTCGAACCTGGTCCACCACCACGCCCGCCGGGATCGAGCGGGAATTGCCCCGGCCATAGGGGATGATGCAGAAGGTACAGCGGTGATCACAGCCGTTCTGGACCTGGACATGGGCGCGCGACCGGCCCATCAGCCCGTCGATCAGCAGATGCCCGGCGGTCTCGCGCACCGAATTGATGTCATCGACCTGGACGCGCTCGCTGGCCGCGATGCCGAAGGCTGCGGGCTGCAGTTTTTCCTGATTTCCGAGAACCCTGGAAACCTCCGGCATGGCGGCAAAGGTTTCAGGCTCCACCTGGGCGGCGCAGCCGGTGACGATGATCCAGGCGTCCGACCGGTCGCGCCGGGCCTTGCGAATGGTCTGGCGTGCCTGCCGCACCGCCTCGTTGGTAACCGCGCAGGTATTGATCACCACGGCATCGTCCAGCCCCGCGACGTCCGCATTGCGCCGGATCACTTCGCTTTCATAGGCATTCAATCGGCAGCCGAGCGTGATGACGTCGGTGGTCATTGCGCCGCCTCGCGCATCTCGAACAGTTCGGCCGGCAGCTCACCCTCGAACGACAGATGCACGGGTCCGGTCAGGATGACGTGATCGGTTTCCTCAACCCATTCCACCTGCAACGTGCCGCCATCCACATCCACATGCACCACCCGGTCCAGCAGGTTCTTGCGGATGCCGGCGACCACGGCGGCGCACGCGCCCGACCCGCAGGCCAGGGTCAACCCGGCGCCGCGCTCCCACACCCGCAAGCGGATATGATCGCGGTCATGGACCTGGGCAAAACCCACATTGGCAAATTCGGGGAACATGAAATGGCGTTCCACGAACGGCCCGTCGATTTCCACCTTCACCCGGTTGATGTCTTCAACAAAAAAGACACAGTGCGGATTGCCCATATTGACACAGCCGGGGGGTGACAGGGTCGGCGCGTCGGCCGGGCCCAGCTTGATATCGACACCGCGCGTATCCATACGTTCTTTCAGAGGGATATCCTGCCAGGCGAACCTGGGCGCCAGCATATCGACGCTGACGGTAAAATCATTGATCCGGCGGCAGACCAGCAGTCCGCGCTCGGTCTTCAGCGTCAGCGCTTCCTTGCCCAGCCAGTGCATCAACAGCGCGGCAACACAGCGCGTGCCATTGCCGCAGGCCCCAGATTCCGACCCGTCCGAATTCCAGAACGTGATTCTCGCGGCAACGTCCGGATCCGTATCGATGGTGATCAACTGGTCGAAACCGACCCCGCAATGCCGGTCACTGATCACGCGCACGGCCTCTGGTGTGATCGGCACAAACCTTTCCCGCCGGTCAATGATCACAAAATCATTGCCGGCCCCATGCATTTTCAGGAATGGCACGCTGTCGCTCATGGCGGGGTTTATATGGCCATGGGGGGGCGATGCCAAGCGTAGTGAAACACCTCGATGTTTTACATCAATCGGCTAAACGGGCTCTTTCTGACAGAAAATCGCGGGTCGCTTCATCCACTTCTTCCCGCCTTTCAGGCACAGATGGGCTGTGGGCCAACCGGTTTACGTCGGGCTCGATTGTATTCCATACCAATTGATCAACCTTGCCGACGAGGCTCGTCAGCAGAAAGTATTTCCAGACTTCGTCAGTGCCCCGTAACACAGCCGTGATGTGCGGTGCCAGTTCAGGTTCAGCATGAGACAGCGAATTGGCAGTGTCCTGTGCGACAGGTCAATTCCCATCTTGCAACCATTGCAACAGCTCCGGGATGATCGGATTGAGTGCCGGAAATCCGTGTTCTGCAACACGCGCAATAGCATCTACGTCGTGCTTGTCCTGCGAAATACAAGCAGCGTGATCAAGGTGACTGTCCATGTCTGCCTGTCTGGAATGAACGCGTAAACCGTAACTTTCCCATTCCCCAACCCCCGCCTTCCGCAGTTCCCCCGGCAGGCTGAAGGTCAGCCAGTGGAAGAACATGAGGAAATCGCTGAACAGGGACCACAGCGGATAGGTGAAGGTGGCGGGGCGGGTTGTGCTCGATGAAAAGGTGGCCGATCCAGGCGAAGAAATAGCCGCAGATTACCGCCGCCAGCAGATACCACCAGGTACCGGCCGAGGTGAAGGTCAGGACCAGAAAGCAGAGACCCAGCGCGGTGCCGAAGAAATGGATGTACCGGGTCGCGGGCTTTGCATTCTCGCGCAGATAATACGGCCAGAACGCGGCACAGGCGGTGATCTTGTCGGACGTGTCAGTCATGTCGGGCAGCCTTCTCACGGCGCTCACAAAGTTTAGGGCAAACCAGCAGTGATCTCAATCATTCAGCGGCAATGGCGCGGGCTGCACCCGGGGGGCGGAATTGGCATAAATCTGTCGAAATTAACTGTCGGTATTTGACTGCCGCTGTCATGGTCACCGCAAGAATGAACATCACCCTTGGGGAGTGAACCGCATGGCCGAAACCGCGCCCAACATCGTTGTCATCATGGCGGACCAGTTGGCGCCCCAATTTACCGGCGCTTATGGCCACCCCGTGGTGCAGACGCCGCACATGTCGGCGCTGGCGGCGCGGGGGATGCGGTTCGATGCGGCCTATTGCAATGCGCCGCTGTGCGCGCCGGCCCGGTTCAGCTTCATGGCCGGCCAGCTGCCGACGCGGATCAGGGCCTATGACAATGCCAGCGAGTTTCCCGCCTCGGTGCCGACCTTTGCCCATTATCTGCGCCTGATGGGATATCGCACATCCCTGGCCGGCAAGATGCATTTCGTCGGGCCGGACCAGTTGCATGGGTTCGACGACAGGGTGACGACGGATGTCTACCCGTCCGATTTCGCCTGGATCCCGGACTGGGAAAATGCCGGAGAACGCATCGGTAAATGGTACCACAATATGGAATCGGTGCAGGAGGCCGGCACCGGCACCGGCACGTTCCAGCTTGATTATGATGACGAGGTGGCGTTCTTCGCACGGCGCCGGATCTTCGATTATGCGCGCGACAAACAGCAGCCCTTCTGTCTCGTCGCCAGTTTCATCCATCCGCACGATCCGTATGTGGCGCGGCCGGAATGGTGGAACCTTTATGAAGAGGCCGAAATCGATCTGCCGCGCCATGGACCCGGCGATGTGGCGTCGGATCCCCTGTCGGCTCGGGTGCGCGACGGGATCGAGGCGAGCACGGTCGAAGTGTCGGACGACGAGATCCGCAACGCCCGGCGCGCCTATTACGCCAACACGTCCTTTGTCGACGCCAAGATCGGCAAACTGGTTCAGGCGCTGGACGAGGCGGAGATGCTGGACAACACCATCATCATCGTTACTGGCGATCATGGCGACATGCTGGGCGAGCGCGGCCTGTGGTACAAGATGACCTGGTTCGACCATTCCGCCCGTGTGCCGTTGATCATCGCTGGCCCCGGCATCGCGCAAGGCACCACGGACACCCCCTGTTCGCTGATTGATCTGATGCCGACCATGCTGGACATTGCCGGGCAATCGGGCGCGCCCGCACCGGAACTGTCGCGCCCCGCTAACGGCCGTTCATTGCTGCCGGTGGCCTGGGGTGATAAAGATGGCGCGGGCGAGGCGATTGGCGAATACTGCGCCGAAATGACCGCCCACCCGGTGTTCATGATCCGCCGCGGCCGCTTCAAATATGTCCACTGCGACAGCGATCCGGCCCAGTTCTACGATCTGGCGGCAGATCCGGACGAGATGACCAATCTGGCCACGGTTCCGGCCCACGGCGAAACCTCCGCCGCTTTTGCCGCCGAGGTCGCGGCCCGCTGGAACAGCGCGGAGCTCAGGCGCGATGTGATCGCTTCGCAACGGGAACGCCGCGTGGTTTACCAGGCGATGCAGACCGGCGCGCCGGTCCATTGGGATTACAACCCGCCGCGTCTGGCGTCGGAGGAATATGTGCGTAATCATATGGACTGGACGGTGGCGGCCGAACGCATGCGTTTCCCGCCCTTGAAGCGATAGGAGCGATTGCCATGACCATCCGTCCTTCCGCCGAGGATTTCGCCCGGATCGCTGGTGGCTTTGATGCCAATCCGGCCCGGTCCCTTTGGCTGCGGGCCGAAGCCTGTACCGACCCCAATGGATGGCGGTGGAACCGGATGCGATCTTCCGGCGCAGTTGGCAATGGGTCTGTCACGCCGAAAAGCTGCGCATGCCAGGCGCCTTCGTCACCGCCGTGATGGCCGGCCAGCCCGTCGTCATCGTGCGGGACGAGGCGGGACCGCTTCGGGCCTTTTACAATGCCTGCAAGCACCGGGTGCACAAGTTGCTGCGCGGCGAAGGCAGCATTCGCCGCATCATGTGCCCTTGTCATGCCTAGCCCATGATCTGACCGGCCGTTTGCGATGCGCGCCGAAGACCGACAATCTGGAAGAGTTCACCCCGGGCGACATTTGCCCGGACCGGGTTCGGGTTGAAGGGTTTTGCGGATTTGTTTTTGTCAATCTGGATCCGGAGGCCGTGCCGCTGGCAGAGCAGGCCGGCGATCTGGGCGCCGAGATCCTGCACTGGGCGCCTCTGATGTGGAACGCCTGACCTTTGCCCACCGGCTGACCTAAGAGCCTGATCGAAAATGAGTTGAGTGATATCAGTGGGTTGTGATTCTGTTTGTTTGAACAGGAAACAAGAAAACGGAGGTCACGATGCCCTGGACTGAAACCACTCGCTGCCAGTATGAGCGGAATAACGAGCGTTACTCAAGCGATGTAACCGATGCAGAATGGGCGGTCATTTTTCCGCTTTTGCCCGGCCCCAACAAATTGGGGCGCCCTCGGGAAGTTGAGTTGCGCGAAGTTCGGGATGGGATTGGCGACATCGCTGCCGCCGGGTGCGCGTGGTCTCTTTTGCCAAAGGACTTTCCGCCGGTTTCAACGGTTCGATACTATTTCTACAACTGGCGTGATGGCGGGTTACTGGCGGAGATCAACCACGCTCTGGTCGCTCTGGCGCGTGAACGGGAGGCTCGGGATCATCACCCCACGGCAGGCGTCATTGACAGTCAAAGCGTGAAAACCACTGAAAACGGCGGCATTTCTGGCTACGACACAGGAAAGAAGATCAAAGGCCGCAAGCGCCACATCATGACAGACACCTGTGGCCATCTGTTGGCATCATGCGTTCACACTGCCAACATTCAGGATCGCGACGGGGCAGTGGGCGTCTTTCAAAAGCTCAAGCGGGATGCCCCAAAACTGCGCCACGTTTTTGCCGACTGCGGTTATCGGGGGCCAAAACTTCGTTCAGCCCTGATAACCATTGGCCGCTGGACTATCCAGATCGTGAAGCGTTCCGACACCGCCGAAGGTTTTGAGGTCCTGCCCCGCAGATGGGTCGTCGAACGCACCTTCGCCTGGCTGGGACGTTGCCGCCGATTGGCAAAGGATTGGGAGAAAACCATCGAAAGTGCAGAGGCTTGGGGTCTCATCGCCCATATCAGGCGCATGACACGCTGTCTCGCAAGGGCTTGAAAAACATCAGATCATTTTGAAGCAGACTCTCAATAATCCCCTCGTCTCAGGTCTTGATCAGTGTCTCAAAAAACTCTAGGGCGGGGGAGCCGCTGCCAATTTTGCCACAATCAAACATGCGGCGATGAACTTGCTGCGCCGAGCACCCGGCAAAATGAGCCTACCACAGAAACGGCATTCAGCCGCATGGAACGACGACTACATGGAGAAAATCATCCCGAATTAATGTTCAGTCGATTGCCCTGGCAAGGGGATGGAGATCCCCGATGCCTTGCGGCTCATTGATCAGCTTGACCTGACGGACAAGATTGTCACTTCTGCCAGAAAACAATCACTTCAAAGGTCGTGGGGAAGGGGCGGCGATGATGTCCTGCCGGTGAAGGGAAACCGGAAAGACCTGCGCGACGAGATCGAGACGACCTTCACGGAGCCGGTTTTCCCCTCGCCGAGTGGCATGAGCCGGCGCAATCCAGCCACGGGCGGATTGCCGGCGCCACATTCGTGAAAGCGCTCGGCGAGGAGATGCGCAAGTCATGGCCAACAATCCGCTTCATCGCGCGCCTGGAGCGCAGGCGAGACCATGTCCGAAAGGGACGTGTCACCCGAACCGAAAGGGAGACGATTTATCTGATCACGAGCCTGCCCAGGGCGACACCGAAACGCATCGTGTCTGTGAACCGCAGCCACTGGTGGATCAAGGCGATGCACCGCGACAAGGACGTAACCCCCTGGTGAGGATCGCTGTACCAATCGCCTTGATCACGCCCCGCAAAACATCTTCACGCTGACAAGCGCCACACGTACTGTGCTCAAGCGCATCGGCAACTCGCCCACAAGGGCATCAAGACGTTCCAGACCAGCAGAACAACGGCGATCCGCTTCCTAGCCAAAGGTCACAGCAATTTTTACTGAATCGCCCTGATCAATCAATAGGCTTTATGACGAATCCGAGTTAAAGGTCGAGATACTGCAAACGGAGTGGTTTCATGGCGACCCATCGTACCAAGCTTTTGATTATCGGATCCGGCCCGGCCGGTTATACAGCGGCAATTTATGGTGCCCGGGCCATGCTGGAACCCATATTGGTGCATGGCATGCAGCCCGGCGGCCAATTGACAATTACAACGGAAGTCGAAAACTATCCCGGTTTCGCCGATGCCATCCAGGGGCCCTGGCTGATGGAGCAGATGCAAGGCCAGGCCGAACATGTCGGTACCCGGTTGGTCAGAGATGTCATCGTCGATGTGGATTTTACCCAGCGGCCTTACCGGGCGGTGGGCGACAGCGGGGACATCTATCTGGGCGATGCCGTGGTGATTGCAACCGGCGCCCAGGCACGCTGGCTGGGACTGGAGAGCGAGGAGAAATATCAGGGCTTCGGTGTCTCTGCATGTGCAACCTGTGACGGTTTCTTCTATCGTGAGCGGGAAGTGGTCGTGGTCGGCGGCGGAAATACGGCGGTTGAAGAAGCACTGTTCCTGACCAATTTTGCTTCGAAGGTCACCCTGGTCCATCGCCGCGATACCTTGCGCGCGGAAAAAATCCTGCAAAAGCGTCTGTTCGAAAACCCCAAGATCGAAATCATCTGGGACCATAATGTGGAAGAAATTCTCGGTGGCGGTGAACCTGCCGCCGTAACCGGCGCAAAGCTGGTACATGCCAAGACCGGTGCGGTTACCGAAGTGCCCGCCGACGGTGTTTTCATCGCCATTGGTCACTCGCCGGCAACCGAACTGTTCAAAGGCGAACTGGAGATGGACGCGCACGGTTATCTTCAGACCGCGCCGGATTCCACCGCCACGTCGATCCCTGGCGTCTATGCGGCGGGAGATGTGAAGGACCAAATCTATCGCCAGGCTGTGACGGCGGCGGGCATGGGCTGCATGGCCGCGCTGGAAGCGGAGAAATACCTGGCCTCCCAAGAGGCAACGATGAGCGGAGAGGAAGCCGCCTGACCGAAATCTCATGCCCGGGAGAGCCAGATGCCACGCACGGATTCGATGGACTGGGACAAGTTGCGCGTTTTTCATGCCGTGGCCGAAGCGGGCAGCTTCACCCATGCCGGCGAGATCCTCAATCTCAGCCAATCAGCGGTCAGCCGGCAGATCTCTTCGCTGGAGGACAGTCTGGGGGTCCATCTTTTTCACCGCCATGCCCGCGGCCTGATCCCGACCGAGCAGGGCGAACTGCTCTACCGCACGGCACACGAAGTGTTCGGCAAACTGGCCCTGACCGAAGCGATGCTGCGCGATTCCAAGGAAAAACCGAGCGGCGAGTTTCGGATCACCACCACGGTGGGGTTTGGCGTGACATGGCTGGCCCCGCGTATGCGAGAGTTTACCGATGCCTATCCGGATGTGCAGGTCCAGCTTTTGCTCGGTGAACAGGAACTTGATCTGGGGATGCGGCAGGCCGACTTTGCCATTCGCATGTGGAAGCCGGTCCAGCCGGATCTGATCCAGCGCAAATTTATCGACGTGCATCACCACATCTATGCGTCTCCGGAATACCTCAAGCGCCACGGCTGGCCTTCGTCGCTTCAGGATCTGGATAATCATAAGGTGCTGATCTACGGCGAGCAGGTAACCCGGGCGTTTCAGGATCTGAACTGGTTGAAGGATGCCGGTCTGCCCGAAGGCCAGCACCGTGAACCGGTTCTGCGGATCAACAATATCCACGGCCTGTTGATGGCCGTGCAAAGTAGCCTGGGACTGGCCACGCTGCCGGATTATCTGACCGATGGCGCGCCCGATGTTGTCCGCGTGCTGCCCGAGGTCGAAGGGCCATCCTTCACCACTCATCTGACCTATCCGGAGGAGTTGAGGAAGACAAACCGGGTCATGGTGTTCCGGGATTTCCTGCTTCAGAAGGCTAAGGATTGGGCATTTTAAGGCCGGATATGGCATCTTGATCATCTAACTGCGAGGGACGTTCACGCGATAGAAATATCGTTGACCCAGATGGAATTCGCGCGTGCCGGATCTGCTGCGATATGTGAAGTCTCCGCAGCTCCGGCTCCGGCCCGATCAACCTTCTTCTGTTCCGTCATGAAACACCTCATTCATCCCCTCGTCTCAGGTCTTGATCAGTGTCTCAAAAAATTCTAGGGTGGGGGACTTTGGCGTGTGCGAACAGGGTCTCCCTGGCGTGACCTGCCCCAGGATTTCGGCAACTGGAATTCGGTTTTCAAACGATTTCGTCGATGGGCAAAGGCCGGTGTGTTTGAGAGACTTTTCAACGCCATGAGCGGCGAGCCAGACCTTGAACATGCTCTCATCGACGGAACGATTGTCCAGGCCCATCAGAAGGCTTCGGGCGCAAAAGGGGGACACGGCATCAAGCCATCGGACGCTCTCGCGGCGGGCTGACGACCAAAATCGTTGCCCTGGTCGATGCGCTCGGCAACCTGTTCCGCTTTCTGCTTCTGCCGGGGCAAGCGCACGACATGAAGGGGGTTGCCCCCCTGATCCACGATGTCTCCTTCGCAGCGTTGCTGGCCGCCGACAAGACCTTCGACGCCGATTGGCTCCTGCAAGACCTTGATGAGCGCGGCGCAACTGCGGTTATCCCGCCCGAATCGAACCGAAAAGTGCTACGAGACGACGATACTCACATGTACAAGTGGCGTCACCTGATTGAAAACTGCTTCGCAAAGATCAAGGAATTCAGGGGGATAGCAACGCGATACGACAAAACCGATACCAGCTACGCAGCCAACTGGCACCTCTGCGCAATGCTCAACGCTGCTCGGTGATTGTCAACAGACCCTAATGTTCAAAATGAAAAACCGGTATGGGTACGCCGACCAATGAGTTGCCTGGTTGAGCGCGACAGCACGGTTGAAAGTTCCGGTGGTGGATCCCGATTATCTTGAGCTAACCGTTGGGGACAAGTCCGATGGTCTGAGTTTCCAAGTTCTATTCCGCCCGACCGAGACCCAGATCTTCCGGAATTGTCATCACCTTTTCCTGCTGCGCGTAAGGCGAAAAACCCAACCGTTGATAAAGCGGCAGGGCACGTGGATGGTCCAGCGTGCAGGTTTCAACCGTCAAACGTTCGGGTTCCTTTGCCCACGCCATTTCAATCGCGGTTTTCAAGAGCCATTTTCCAAGACCGGTTCCGATAAAGTCCGGCATAATTCCGAAATAGGCCAGATCCACGCGGTCTGGTTCTGACGTATCGAGTTCGAAAAAACCGGCCGGAACACCGGCAGCATAAGGCACAAATATCTCAATGCCTTCCTTGTGGATCAAGCCGGCCAGGGTTTCGTCGTCCAATACCTTTCGGTCGACCCACAACCAGTCGCGACCGACCGTGTCATAGAGATACCGGTAGAAGTGCACAGGCGGGCGTTCTACGTGCAGCAGGGCAAAGGGCTTTAGCGGTGGTGGACCGGCATGGTGCTTGGGATCCGCGGTCATCTCCAGAAGGGTGACCGTGGTATCGACTTTTCGGCCGTTCATCCGGATTCGATCGGCAGATCATCGCGCGATCCCCATTCGGTCCACGATCCGTCATAGACGGCTACCTGTTTGTGGCCGATCAGATCCAGACCCAGTGCAAGGACCGCCGCGGTGACACCCGAGCCGCAGCTGGTGATGACCTGACCGGGGCCGCCGGCGCCTGCCCGGGAAAATATCTCCCGCAGGCTTTCGGCATCCTTCATGGTGCCGTCTGCCTTGAACAAGCCGTTGAAGGGGAGGCTTTTGGATCCGGGGATATGGCCTGATCGCAAACCTTCGCGCGGCTCGGGGGCGGTGCCGCGGAAACGTCCCTCGGACCGGGCATCAAGAATGACGGTTGATCCATCACCCACGGTCTTCAGCACTTCTTGTGCTGTGCGGACACAGGTGTTGTCTTGCCGGGCGGTGAAGTGACGCTCGCGCGGGGTGGGGGGATAATCCGACAGCGGCCGGTCCTCTGCCTTCCATTTCGGCAGACCGCCGTCCAGGACCGCGACATCATGGTGTCCCATCGCCCGAAACATCCACCAAACCCGGGCGGACGAGAGCACGCCGGCGCCGTCATAGACGATGATCCGGTTGCCGTCGCCAAGACCCAGCTTGCGCACGCGGCTGGAAAATTTCTCCGGACTGGGCAGCATGTGCGGATAGGGGCTGTCCAGATCCGATATCTCGTCGATATCGAAAAACACCGCGCCAGGAATATGTGCGCTCTCATATTCTGCCCTTGGATCACGCTGTTGACCCGGCAAATACCAGGACGCATCGACCATCCGCACGTCGGGTGCATCAAGATGCTGTCCCAGCCAATCGGTGGAAACGAGATTTCTCGGGTCGGAAGTTGGCATGAATCGATCCTGCTGGTCTGGTGTCGGGCCCCATTATGACGAATGTCGGGAGAGCGGCAAGGATCCCTGACTTCAGTCGGCGAAAGTAATCGCGACCCGCCGGTTCTGACGGCCTTTTTTCTCGATCTTGGATACCTGAACCCGACCGATTTCACCGGTTTGTTTTACATGCGTTCCGCCGCACGGTTGCAGGTCCGTGCCTTCGACCCGGATCAAACGAACGCGGCCGACGCCGGAAGGCGGTTTGACGGACATCGTCTTGACCAGGTCGGGCTGGGCGGCCAGTTCCGCGTCCGTGATCCAGTCAAAGCTGACGAAGTGGTCTTCGTCGATGAGGCGGTTGAGGCTTTCGGTGACGGCCTCTTTGTCCGGCGCGGAGTCCATGTCGAAATCCAGCCGTGATTTTTCCGCCCCGACGCTACCGCCGGTCACAGGATAGGTCAAAACAGCCGACAGCAGATGCAGGCAGGTATGCATCCGCATGTGCTTGTAGCGCCTGTCCCATTCGATGGTCGCGGCAACGCGGTCGCCGACAGAGGGCAGGGCCTGTCCCTCGGCCGGCACATGGACGACTTCATCCGGGCTTTCACCCTTGACCGCCGTGGATATCGTGATTTCGTTTCCGCCAGCAAGGCGCAATGACCCACTGTCCCCGGGCTGACCGCCACCGGTGGGATAGAAAACGGTCTGGTCAAGTATGATGCCGCCACGGTCGTTGATCGCCGTTACCGTGGCGTCACAGGATTTCAGATAGGCATCATCACGAAACAGCAGTGTGGTCATCACAGACGGCCTCCAATTGGTTCCGCGGAACGATAAAACCCGTCCGAACAAATGTCATCCATGTAATTGCCGGGATACAATCATTCATCGACCGGTTCGGAAACGTTTGGCAGTTCACGCTCAATGGCGAGCCAGTGCGGCACCGGCAACCCTTTGCTTTCCAGGAAAGCGGGATTGTAAAGCCTTGACTGATAGCGGGTGCCGAAGTCACACAGCACCGTAACGATGGTGTTGCCCGGTCCCATCTCTTGCGCAAGCCGGATCGCGCCGGCCACATTGATGCCGGTGGAACCGCCCATTACCAGACCTTCGTGCTCTAGCAGATCGAAGGCGACCGGGATCGCCTCGGAATCGGGGATCTGAAAGGCAAAGTCCGGCTTGAAACCCTCAAGATTGGCGGTAATCCGCCCCTGGCCGATTCCTTCGGTGATCGAGGAACCCTCCGCTTTCAACTCACCCCTAGTGTAATAGCTGTAGAGCGCGGCGCCCATCGGGTCCGCCATGCCGATCTTCACATTCTGGTTTGCCGCGCGCAGCGCTTCGGCAACGCCGGCCAGCGTACCGCCAGATCCGATGGCGCAGATAAATCCGTCGATCTTGCCGCCGGTCTGTTCCAGGATTTCGGGGCCAGTGGTTTCCAGGTGGGCCTGTTTGTTGGCGATATTATCAAACTGGTTGGCCCACACCGCGCCGTTCGGATCGGTCCTTGCCAATGCTTCAGCCAGGCGGCCGGAATAGTGCACGAAATTGTTTGGATTTTTGTACGGCTTTGCCGGGACCTCCACCAACTGTGCGCCCATGGCCCGCAGCGTGTCTTTCTTTTCCTTGGACTGGGTTTCCGGGATCACAATGACCGTTCTGTAACCCAGGGCATCGGCAACCATGGCAAGGCCGATGCCAGTGTTTCCGGCTGTGCCTTCGACAATGGTGCCGCCCGGCCTCAGATCGCCGCGGTCGACCGCGGCGCGAACCATATAAAGGGCGGCGCGGTCCTTGACCGATTGGCCGGGATTCATGAATTCCGCCTTGCCGAAAATTTCGCAACCCGTCAGTTCGCTGGCGCGCTTCAGGCGGATCAGGTGCGTGTTGCCGATCGCCTCAATTACACTGTTTTTCATGTGAAAAATCCTAAACACATTACAGAAACTGTAAATAATGAAGGGTTTGACAGGGCGCAAGCGTGCATGTGATAATGCTGGACAGATCGTAAAATCGTTCCAAGTTGATTATTGAGCATCGGGAGGAATTGCAATGACCAGGAAGTTTGTACCCTGTCTTTCTCTTTTTATTCTGTTTTTTTGCAGTCAGAGTGTCCGGGCGGAAATGTCGGACATTGATTCAATGGCCATTCGCCAGGTGATTTCCAGCCAGTTGTCGGCCTTTCAGGCGGACGATGGTGAAACCGCCTTTTTCTTCGCCAGCCCGATGATCCGAGGCATTTTCAAAACACCCGATCATTTCATGTCGATGGTGAAGCAAGGGTATCCAGCCGTTTATCGTCCGCGGTCAACCGAGTTTCTGGACATCCGGGAGTCGCCACGGGCCCCCCTGCAGGATGTCCATGTCATCGGACCCGACGGGGTGCCGGTGATTGCCCGATATATGATGGAGAAACAGCGAGACGGCGCGTGGAAGATCAATGGTTGTGAGATGATTAAACGATCCACAGTCGGTGTCTGATCTTATCGGCGTGACAAGGTGAACTGGCCGACATTGATGTTCCCGGCCCGGAAGCCGGCTTCACAATAGCTGAGATAGTAGATCCACATCCGTCGGAACCGATCGTCGAAGCCCAACGGCTCTATTGACGGCCACGCGCTCAGAAACCGTTCCCGCCAAAGAGCGAGCGTGCGAGCATAGTCGATCCCGAACATGGATTGATCCGCCCAGTCGAGCCCCGCCCTCGACGTCTGTTCGCGTAGCGCCGTCTCGGACGGCAACATGCCGCCCGGGAAAATATAGCGCTGAATGAAGTCGGCGCCGGTCCGGTAATGGGTGAAGAATTCGTCCTTGATCGTGATGATCTGCAATCCGGCCCGTCCGCCGGGCTTCAGCACATCTGAAATTTTGCCAAAGAATGCCGGCCAATACTGTTCGCCCACCGCCTCGAACATTTCGATCGAGGCAATCCGGTCATAAGCGCCATCCAGGTCTCGATAATCTCTCAGTTCGAGATCAACTTTTTCATTCAAGCCTTTCTCAAATATACGTTTTTTGGCAAAATCCAACTGGCTGGGGCTAATGGTGATCCCGGTAACTTTTGCCCCGACTTCGCTGGCGGCGAATTCGGCAAAACCACCCCAGCCACAGCCGATTTCCAGCACTTCGTGGTCGGGTTTCAGATCGATTTGCTCGACCAGGCTGGCATATTTCCTGGATTGGGCTTCGGCGAGCTTTTCGTCTTCGCCTTCGAATCTGGCGGATGAATAGGTCATCGTCTGGTCCAGCCAAGCCTGGTAGAAGGCATTGCCCAGATCATAGTGAGCTTCAATGTTCTTGCGAGATCCGCTTTTTGAATTGCTGCGCAGCAGGTGCAGCAATCGGTTGAAGATACGGACGCCCCAGGTTGCCTTCATATGATCGCCCATGGGCGCAATATTGGCGGCCATCACTTGAATGACGGCCGTCAGGTCGGGCGTATCCCATTCGCCATCCATATAGCTTTCGGCCAGCCCCATATCGCCGCCGATGATCACCCGGCGCCAGAACCGGTCATCGAGAATGCGCAGTGTTGCCGATACGCCTGGTTCTTCGCCCTTGAGGGTAAACGCGCCGCCATTTGAGGTGACGACTGTGAGGTTGCCGACCTCCAGATTTACGAAACGGGTGAGGATCGGGCGGGCAATCGCCGGCAGTCCCGGCAGACGCTTGATCGTGTGCGGTGTAAGTTCGATCGCGCCGCTGTCATGATCCTGTGCGGATTTATCCGGCATTTTGATCATCCTTCCAGTATAATGGTCTGAATATTATGGGGCTTCGCAAAAATTCCAAGGGTGAAATGAAATCACAGCCAGGGTTTGATCGGTCGATTAAGAACCGAAACCGAAAGTCTTGGCGCCGGTTGTCATTCTGGTGGATTTGGCCGGGGAATGTCGCGTTTGATGTTGAAACTCGCCCGGACGGCGCTGCTTGATGGGAGATCATGCGGCGCCCTTGATCCGGTCAAGCTGGTGCCTTTGGCGGTGCTTGACGAGAGCCTGTTTGAAAATGGGGAGTTACCTGCGGGCCTTGATGCGGGCGGAAGCGGATCGATAGTCTCGGTCATCCGGCCGCCTCAGCGCTGCGTGTCCATCAGCTTCTTCAGCAGAAGCCGATTGTCGGGATTCCCGACGCGGCACAGAAGCTGGGCATTTCCGCTCCGACGATCGCCAAGTCGATACAGCACCTGGAAAAGCCCGGGATCATACGAGAGATAACAGGCAAGCAGCGCGGCCGGATGTTCGTCTACAGCGACTATCCAAGCATCCTCGGCCGCGGCGCTGCACCACCCGGTTGATCATCTGAAGGCGGGCACGCGCATACGCATAACTGCCAATGACTCCGCTGTAGTGCGGCAAGTCATTGAATTGGCTTGCGTATCTCCATTTCGCGATTGCCGGTCGCGGACCATCTCCCGTGCGAGCGTGCGCCGCACGGGACCGATTGATGGAGGACGGTTTTTTCCAGCCTGCCCGACCGATCAACTGATCCTGTCGCGCCTGGGGCGTCGGTCCCGCTATCACCGGCTCTCCGGGTCAGAGATCGAACAGCATGACATCGGCATCGACGATGAATGACCAGGTTCCATCGTCGGCCGTGAAACTGCGGTATTCGTCTCCTTCGAAATCGGTACGGTCCCCTTCGGTAAAGTCGTCCATGTCGAAGCGCAGCGTGTCCAGACCACCGCCCTCAATCCGAACCCGAGACCCCGGAACGGTATTGCCCGCAAAGACAAATTCGTCCGGGATGGTCAGGTCAGTGACGCCCTCACCGCGCCCGACCCCGCTCGGCAGCACCACCTCAAGCCCGGCATGGTTCGGAAACTCCTCGCTGTAATCAAAGTCGCCTGCATACTCAACCTGGTCCAGATCGTCGTCATTGTCATCGTCGTAGTCGATCCGGATCCGGTTGCCGTTCGCGTCATCGTACTCGGTCAAATCAATCGTGCCGTCCGCATCCCAGTCGTAGTCGGTCCGGGTCCGGTTGCCGTTCGCGTCCCGCGTGTAGTGCTCGATCCGGTCGATGATGCCGTCCGCGTCGTCGTCGAAGGCGGTCCGGGTCAGCCTGCCGTTCGCGTCATAGTACTCGGTCAAATCAATCGTGCCGTCCGCATTGTTGTCGAAGTCGGTCCGGATCCGGTTGCCGTTCGCGTCATGGGTGTAGGTCTCGATCCGGTCGGTGGCGCCGTCCGCGTCGTCGTCGAAGGCGGTCCGGTTGCCGTTCGCGTCCCGCGTCCGCGTGTAGTGCTCGATCCGGTCGGTGGCGCCGTCCGCATTGTTGTCGAAGTCGGTCCGGGTCCGGTTGCCGTTCGCGTCCCGCGTGTAGTGCTCGATCCGGTCGGTGGCGCCGTCCGCATTGTTGTCGAAGTCGGTCCGGGTCCGGTTGCCGTTCGCGTCCCGCGTGTAGTGCTCGATCCGGTCGGTGGCGCCGTCCGCATTGTTGTCGAAGTCGGTCCGGGTCCGGTTGCCGCTGGCGTCATAGTACTCGGTCCGATAAGGCGTGTCATCGCCGGGGCTATAGAGGGCGCTCCGGGTCAGGTTGCCGTTCGCGTCATAGTACTCGGTCCGATAAGGCCAGTTATGGATATAGAAGTCGCTCCGGTCGATGCTGCCGTCCGCGTCGTCGTCGAAGTCGGTCCGGCCCAGGTTGCCGCCCCAATCATACTGATACGTGTAGGTCTCGATCCGGTCGGCTCTGCCGTCACCGTCGTCGTCGAACGCAGCGCGGTCGATGGTGCCGTTATTGTCGTCGTCGAAGTCGGTCCGGGTCCGGTTGCCGTTCGCGTCATGGGTGTAGGTCTCGTTCCGGTCGGCTCTGCCGTCACCGTCGTCGTCGAACGCAGCGCGGTCGATGGTGCCGTCATTGTCGTCGTCGAAGTCGGTCCGGGTCCGGTTGCCGTTCGCGTCATGGGTGTAGGTCTCGTTCCGGTCGGCTCTGCCGTCACCGTCGTCGTCGAAGTCGGTCCGGGTCCGGTTGCCGTTCGCGTCATGGGTGTAGGTCTCGTTCCGGTCGGCTCTGCCGTCACCGTCGTCGTCGAACGCAGCGCGCTCAACGGTGCCGTCATTGTCGTCGTCGAAGTCGGTCCGGGTCCGGTTGCCGTTCGCGTCATGGGTGTAGGTCTCGTTCCGGTCGGCTCTGCCGTCACCGTCGTCGTCGAACGCAGCGCGCTCAACGGTGCCGTCATTGTCGTCGTCGAAGTCGGTCCGGATCCGGTTGCCGTTCGCGTCATGGGTGTAGGTCTCGGACCGGTCGATGGTGCCGTCCCCATCGTCGTCGAAATCGGTCCGGTCGGCTCTGCCGTCACTGTCGTCGTCGAACGCAGCGCGCTCAACGGTGCCGTCATTGTCGTCGTCGAAGTCGGTCCGGATCCGGTTGCCGTTCGCATCATGGGTGTAGGTCTCGATCCGGTTGATACTGCCGTCATTGTTGTCGTCGAAGTCGGTCCGGGTCCGGTTGCCGCCCTCGTCGTAAGTGTAGGCCTCACTCCGGTCGGGCGTGCCGTCATTGTCGTCGTCGAAGTCGGTCCGGGTCCGGTTGCCGTTCGCATCATGGGTGTAGGTCTCGTTCCGGTCGGCTCTGCCGTCATTGTCGTCGTCGAAGTCGGTCCGGATCCGGTTGCCGTTCGCGTCATGGGTGTAGGTCTCGATCCGGTTGATACTGCCGTCATTGTCATTGTCGTCGTCGAAGTCGGTCCGGATCCGGTTGCCGTTCGCATCATGGGTGTAGGTCTCAATCCGGTTGACTCTGCCGTCATTATCGTCGTCAAAGTCGATCCGGATCAGCCTGTCGTTCTCGTCATGGGTGTAGGTCTCGTTCCGGTCGGCTCTGCCGTCACCGTCGTCGTCGAACGCAGCGCGGTCGATGGTGCCGTCATTGGCGTCGTCGAAGTCGGTCCGGATCCGGTTGCCGTTCGCATCATGGGTGTAGGTCTCGATCCGGTTGATACTGCCGTCATTGTCGTCGTCGAAGTCGGTCCGGATCCGGTTGCCGTTCGCATCATGGGTGTAGGTCTCGATCCGGTTGATACTGCCGTCACCGTCGTCGTCGAAGTCGGTCCGGGTCCGGTTGTCGCCCTCGTCGTAAGTGTAGACTTCACTCCGGTCGGGCGTGCCGTCATTGTCGTCGTCGAAGTCGGTCCGGGTCCGGTTGCCGTTCGCGTCATGGGTGTAGGTCTCGTTCCGGTCGGCTCTGCCGTCACCGTCGTCGTCGAACGCAGCGCGGTCGATGGTGCCGTCATTGTCGTCGTCGAAGTCGGTCCGGATCCGGTTGCCGTTCGCGTCATGGGTGTAGGTCTCGATCCGGTTGATACTGCCGTCACCGTCGTCGTCGAAGTCGGTCCGGGTCCGGTTGCCGTTCGCATCATGGGTGTAGGTCTCGATCCGGTTGATACTGCCGTCACCGTCGTCGTCGAAGTCGGTCCGGGTCCGGTTGCCGCCCGTGTCGTAAGTGTAGGCCTCACTCCGCTCATAGGCGCCAGCCGCGTCGTCGTTGAAATCGGTCCGGGTCAGGTTGCCGTTCGCGTCATGGGTATAGGTCTCAATCCGGTCGCGGCGGCCGTCCGCGTCGTCGTCGAAGACGGCCCGGTCGATCGTGCCGTCTCCATCCCTGTCGACCCGGGTCCGGACCCGGTTGCCATTCGCATCATAGGTGTAATCCTCGGTCCGGTCGATCGTGCCGTCCCCGTCCCTGTCGAACCGGGTCTGGACCCGATTGCCGCTGGCGTCATAGTACCAGGTCCGGTCAATCGTGCCATCCGCGTCGTCGTCAAAGGCGGTCCGCTCAACGGTGCCGTCATTGCCGTCGTCGACGTCGGTCCGGACCCGGTTGCCGCCCGCGTCGTAAGTGTAGGCCTCACTCCGCTCATAGGCGCCATCCGCGTCGTCGTCGAAGTCGCTCCGGGTCCGGTTGCCGTTCGCGTCATAGTACTCGGTCCGGTGATAGCGGTCGATCCGGGTCAGGTTGCCGTTCGCGTCATAGTACCCGGTCAAATCAATCGTGCCGTCCTTGTCCCAGTCGAATTCGGTCCGGGTCCGATTGCCGCTGGCGTCATAGAAATCGGTCTGGGTGCCGAAAAAGCCCATGTCGAAGGCGGTCCGGGTCAGGTTGCCGCTGGCGTCATAGTAATCGGTCCGGGTCAGGTTGCCGTTCGCGTCATAGTAATCGGCCCGGTCGCGGCGGCCGTCCGCGTCGTCGTCGAAGACGGCCCGGTCGATGGTGCCGTCCCCGTCCCCGTCAACCCGGATACGGACCCGGTTGCCATTCGCATCATAGGTGTAATATTCAATCCGGTCGATCGTGCCGTCTCCGTCCCTGTCGAACCGGGTCTGGATCCGATTGCCGCTGGCGTCATGGTACCAGGTTCGGTCGACAGTGCCATCCGCGTTGTCGTCAAAGGCGGTCCGCTCAACGGTGCCGTCATTGCCGTCGTCGAAGTCGGTCCGGGTCCGGTTGCCGCCCTCGTCATACGTGTAGGCCTCACTCCGCTCATAGGCGCCATCCGCGTCGTCGTCGAAGACGGCCCGGTCGATGATGCCGTCATTGCCGTCGTCGAAGTCGGTCCGGACCAGGTTGCCGCCCGCGTCATACGTGTAGGTCTCACTCCGCTCATAGGCGCCATCCGCGCCGTCGTCGAAGTCGGTCCGGACCAGGTTGCCGCCCGCGTCATACGTGTAGGTCTCACTCCGCTCATAGGCGCCATCCGCGCCGTCGTCGAATTCGGTCCGGGTCAGGTTGCCGTTCGCGTCATGGGTATAGGTCTCGATCCGGTCGCGGCGGCCGTCCGCGTCGTCGTCGAAGACGGCCCGGTCGATGGTGCCGTCCCCGTCCCCGTCAACCCGGATCCGGACCCGGTTGCCATTCGCATCATGGGTGTAATATTCAATCCGGTCGATCGTGCCGTCTCCGTCCCTGTCGAACCGGGTCTGGACCCGATTGCCGCTGGCGTCATGGTACCAGGTCCGGTCAATCGTGCCATCCGCGTCGTCGTCAAAGGCGGTCCGCTCAACGGTGCCGTCATTGCCGTCGTCGAAGTCGGTCCGGGTCCGGTTGCCGCCCTCGTCATACGTGTAGGCCTCACTCCGCTCATAGGTACCGTCCGCGTCATTGTCGAAGGCGGTGCGGTCGATGATACCGTCATTGTCGTCGTCGAAGTCGGTCCGGGTCCGGTTGCCGCCCTCGTCGTAAGTGTAGGCCTCACTCCGCTCATAGGCGCCAGCCGCGTCGTCGTTGAAATCGGTCCGGGTCAGGTTGCCGTTCGCGTCATGGGTATAGGTCTCGATCCGGTCGCGGCGGCCGTCCGCGTCGTCGTCGAAGACGGCCCGGTCGATGGTGCCGTCTCCATCCCTGTCGACCCGGGTCCGGACCCGGTTGCCATTCGCATCATAGGTGTAATCCTCGGTCCGGTCGATCGTGCCGTCCCCGTCCCTGTCGAACCGGGTCCGGACCCGATTGCCGCTGGCGTCATAGTACCAGGTTCGCTCAATCGTGCCATCCGCGTCGTCGTCAAAGGCGGTCCGGGTCAGGTTGCCGTTCGCGTCATGGGTGTAGGTCTCGATCCGGTCGGGCGAGCTGTCATTGTCGTCGTCGAAGTCGGTCCGGACCAGGTTGCCGCTCGCATTGAACCTGTAGCTCTCGCTCCGCTCATAGGTGCCGTCCGCGTCGTCGTCGAAGACGGCCCGGGTCAGGTTGCCGCCCTCGTCATACGTGTAGACCTCACTCCGGTCGGGCGTGCCGTCATTGTCGTCGTCAAAGGCGGTCCGGGTCAGGTTGCCGCCCTCGTCATACGTGTAGACCTCACTCCGGTCGGGCGTGCCGTCATTGTCGTCGTCAAAGGCGGTCCGCTCAACGGTGCCGTCATTGCCGTCGTCGAAGTCGGTCCGGGTCCGGTTGCCGCCCTCGTCATACGTGTAGACCTCACTCCGGTCGGGCGTGCCGTCATTGTCGTCGTCAAAGGCGGTCCGCTCAACGGTGCCGTCATTGCCGTCGTCGAAGTCGGTCCGGGTCCGGTTGCCGCCCTCGTCATACGTGTAGACCTCACTCCGGTCGGGCGTGCCGTCATTGTCGTCGTCAAAGGCGGTCCGGGTCCGGTTGCCGCCCTCGTCGTAAGTGTAGGCCTCACTCCGGTCGGTCGTGCCATCCGCGTCGTCGTCAAAGGCGGTCCGGGTCCGGTTGCCGCCCTCGTCATACGTGTAGACCTCACTCCGGTCGGGCGTGCCGTCATTGTCGTCGTCAAAGGCGGTCCGCTCAACGGTGCCGTCATTGCCGTCGTCGAAGTCGGTCCGGGTCCGGTTGCCCGCCGCATCAAGCGTGTAACGCTCGCTCCGGTCATGGGCGCCGTCCGCGTCATCGTCGAAGTCGGTCCGAATCAGGTTGCCGCCCTCGTCGTAAGTGTAGGCCTCACTCCGGTCGATCGTGCCATCCGCGTCGTCGTCAAAGGCGGTCCGGGTCCGGTTGCCGCCCTCGTCATACGTGTAGACCTCACTCCGGTCGGGCGTGCCGTCATTGTCGTCGTCAAAGGCGGTCCGCTCAACGGTGCCGTCATTGCCGTCGTCGAAGTCGGTCCGGGTCCGGTTGCCCGCCGCATCAAGCGTGTAACGCTCGCTCCGGTCATGGGCGCCGTCCGCGTCATCGTCGAAGTCGGTCCGAATCAGGTTGCCGCCCTCGTCGTAAGTGTAGGCCTCACTCCGGTCGATCGTGCCATCCGCGTCGTCGTCAAAGGCGGTCCGCTCAACGGTGCCGTCATTGCCGTCGTCGAAGGCGGTCCGGGTCCGGTTGCCGCCCTCGTCATACGTGTAGACCTCACTCCGGTCGGGCGTGCCGTCATTGTCGTCGTCAAAGGCGGTCCGGGTCAGGTTGCCGCCCTCGTCATACGTGTAGACCTCACTCCGGTCGGGCGTGCCGTCATGGTCGTCGTCAAAGGCGGTCCGGGTCAGGTTGCCGCCCTCGTCATACGTGTAAACCTCACTCCGGTCGGGCGTGCCGTCATTGTCGTCGTCAAAGGCGGTCCGGGTCAGGTTGCCGCCCTCGTCGTAAGTGTAGGCTTCACTCCGCTCAACGGTGCCGTCATTGCCGTCGTCGAAGTCGGTCCGGGTCCGGTTGCCGCCCTCGTCGTAAGTGTAGGCTTCACTCCGCTCAACGGTGCCGTCATTGCCGTCGTCGAAGTCGGTCCGGGTCCGGTTGCCGCCCTCGTCATACGTGTAGACCTCACTCCGGTCGGTGATGCCGTCATTGTCGTCGTCGAAGTCGGTCCGGGTCCGGTTGCCGCCCTCGTCGTAAGTGTAGGCCTCACGCCGGTCGATCGTGCCATCCACGTCGTCGTCGAAGTCGGTCCGCTCAACGGTGCCGTCCGCGTCATTGTCGAAGTCGGTCCGGGTCCTGTTGCCGTTCGCGTCATGGGTGTAGTGATAGATCTGTTCGATGCTGCCGTCCGCACCCCGGTCGAAGTCAAGCCGGGTCCTGTTGCCGTTCGCGTCATGGGTGTAGTGATAGATCCAGTCGATGCTGCCGTCCCTGTCGTTGTCGAATTCGGTCCGGGTCCGGGTGCTCCAGATGCCGTTCGCGTCATAGTAATAGTAATCGGTCCGAGAAGGCGTGTCATCGCCGTGGCGATAGAGGGCGCTCCGGTCGCGGCGGCCGTCCGCGTCGTCGTCGAAGTCGATCCGGTTGCCGTTCGCATGCAGTGTGTAGGTCTCGATCCGGTCGATGCTGCCGTCCGCGTCGTCGTCGAAGTCGGTCCGGGTCCGGTTGCCGTTCGCGTCATGGGTGTAGGTCTCGTTCCGGTCGGCTCTGCCGTCACCGTCGTCGTCGAAGTCGGTCCGGGCCAGGTTGCCGCCCCTATACGTGTAGGTCTCGATCCGGTCGATGCTGCCGTCCGCGTCGTCGTCAAAGGCGGTCCGGTCGATGCTGCCGTCATTGCCGTCGTCGAAGTCGGTCCGGGTCCGGTTGCCGCCCTCGTCATACGTGTAGGCCTCACTCCGCTCATAGGCGCCATCCGCGTCGTCGTCGAAGACGGCCCGGTCGATGATGCCGTCATTGCCGTCGTCGAAGTCGGTCCGGATCCGGTTGCCGTTCGCGTCATGGGTGTAGGTCTCGATCCGGTCGCGGCGGCCGTCCGCGTCGTCGTCGAAGTCGGTCCGGATCCGGTTGCCGTTCGCGTCATGGTACCAGATCCGGTCGATGATGCCGTCATCGTCGTCGTCGAACTCGGTCCGGATCTCTTCGGTGGCCATGGTCTCAATACCCTTCTCCAACGATTGCTAATTGTTCTGAGCAGGTGATTATCATAGCACGTTCGATCTCAGGTTGGAACCGTTTGTTTCTTGTTTCGCTTCGCCCGGTCAGACAACGGTGAGGTTATCGCCGCCGCCGAAATCGTACGCGCGGGCGGCGCGGGTGGCCCTGCCATGATCGAGGGTCCGGAGCCGCCCGGCTGGCACAAGGTTTTCGCTGATTATCCGGAAGAGGGCCTTGTTCACATCCGCCCCCGGGGCCCCGGCCATATCCTGTTCGTGCTCGGGCTGTTCTTGTTGTCCGCTCGGTTGTCGGCCCTGCCGTGGCAGGTCAGCGCCGGCACCCTGGCTCACACCGTGACCCTGGTGCTGGGCGCAACCGGGCCGGTTGTGCTGCCGGCATCGATTGTCGAACCGCTGAGCGCCGCCTCGATCCTCCATGTCGCCGTGAAGAACCGGTTTACCCGCCAACTGCATCGCTGGCGTCCGCCGTCGCGGGATGGTGCCTGATCATGCCGAGAGGTTTGCCCGGGCAACGCGCGCCGCGGCAGCCGGCGTTCCCAGAGCGGATCTGATCATTGCCCAGGCTTTGCTTGACGGCAAAGGGACATCGCAAAACGCCAGCGCCGCCGGTGATGCCGGTGAACGCGCCGAAGCAAAGGGTTATACCTCACGCACGGTCACGGCTCGATTGGGCCGGGCGTTCCTGGCAACCGATTCCGGCGATCATGATCCCGTCCGCGCCATCGCCTATTTGCAGAAGGCCGCCGATATGGACGTGCCATTGGCGCATGCGTTGCCGGGGAATCTCTATTCAGACGGCAAACTCGTGCCGAAAGATCCCGAGCGGGCGTTTTCTCATTATCAGGTTGCTGCCAATGCCGGCGCCGGCAAGGCCATCCGTGCAGGGCAATCGACTGAATATCATTGGTGGATGATTTGCTCCATGCAGTCGTCATCCCGGGCTGCCGAGTGCCGTTTTTGCGGCCGGCTCATTTTACCGGGCGCCCTGCGCAACAGGTCCATTGCCGCATGTTTGAGGATGGCGAAACTCGCGGCGGCATTGACCGTTCCGATGCGACATTCGTCCTGCCTGAAGGTTACATCCAGGACCCGGTGCAGGCTGTTTTCGACGTGCCAGTGATCGCGAATGCATTTCGATATGTTCTCGGAACTGTCATCGAGCGATGCGAGGTAAAACGGCCGGACCGTCTCGGCCTCATCACTGATTTCACGTATGCACCCGGTCATGATCACGGATTTCAGGCCTGGCCAATGGCGGCGGTCCCCGAGCCATCCTGTCTTGGTGCGGACCGTATGGCGGCGCGTCTCAATTCGCCCGTGATCTCCAGCAATGGTCTCGCCTTGCCTGATGCAATCGTCCCCGGTCCCGCGCTCAAGGTGCCCGTCGAGGAACAGTTCCACATCCCCGCGCGAACATCCCTGACTGCCTTTCGGGCCAATCAGGTAATCGGCCTCCCGATCAATGATCCGCCGGCAAATCCCGCGCCGGCATCCCATCGCATCAATGGTCACGATGGCGCCCTTGATCGTCAGAAGGGCCGGCAATTCGGGAATGCCAGAAATTCGGGAATGCCAGAAATTCGGGAATGGTTGTGATCTCATTCGATTTGTCCTCGACCTTGCGCTGACCCGGCACCGGTTTCCGGTCACGGGCCCAGGCCGAAATCACCGGGCCGAAATCATGTGAATGGCGGCCTTGTCGGAGGTGGTGTCAAATGAGCGACGCGGCGTTTCGCCGTCACTGGCGACAACACCTTCAGGCATGTCATGCAAGCTTGCGATCCAGGCGATGAAACACTGTTGAAACTGCTCCATATCCAGCTTTGAGAACAGGATCCCCGACGGATCATGACTCGGCGCACCCTCTTCAAACGGCGGAAAACGGCGCGGAAGACCAAGCTTCCCTTGGCCATGAAGCGCGATTGACGTCCATCCCCGTGCGCCCGATATCACCGCGCCCGGAACCGGAAGGAGAATTTCTTCCAGCGGACAGATGACTTTTGCCGCCTGACGAGGATTTTCCATCGCCTCGAAACGGGCCGGAAAAACAGTTGAATTGACAGATTGAGGGGCGTGTGACATCTGAAATCTCCGAAAAAGGGGGCCATCTCACACCCTTGATTCGAAAAACACACGAATGTCAGCAATCTATTCAGTCGATTGCCCTGGCATGTTTGACCTGTAGGGTTGCAAATTAACCAAGAGTATCGCACTCTTGATGACATGTTTGGGGATGGGCAGAGAGTATTGATTCGCATCGAAAAAGGAGAGTGAACGAATGGTTCGTTCAGGATGGAAATACATCATCGTAATCGGCGCCGCGCTGGCAATCAGCGGCTGTACCCAAAAGGACGATATAGCGGCTTCAACCGGTGACGCCACCACGTCCCAGGCGAGCACTGCCGGTTCGAGTGCCCAGGCCCCCGGGCCCGTACCCGGAACGGTCCAGGACTTCACGGTCAATGTTGGCGATCGCATTTTCTTCGCTACCGATTCCTATAATCTGGATGGTGCGGCCCAAAGCACCCTTGGCCTGCAGGCCCAATGGCTGCGCCAGAACGCTGGTGCGATGATCGTGGTCGAGGGCCATGCCGACGAACGCGGCACGCGTGAATACAACATCGCGCTTGGCGATCGCCGGGCAAATTCGGTGCGCAATTATCTGATCGCTCAGGGCATTAATCATAGCCGGATGCGCACCGTCAGCTATGGCAAGGAACGCCCGGAAAAGGTTTGTTCGAACGAGTCCTGCTGGCGTGTGAACCGTCGCGGTGTCACCACGTTGAGCGGTGTGCCGACATCCTGATCCTGACGCCGGCCATACTTTCGCCGGATGCACGCGAAAACATGGCCGCATGAGGCAATTCAGGAGATTTGCGATGAAGCCTGTATTGAAACGGGTCCTGGTGGCTATGCCATTGGCGATGTTGATGGCGCTGCCGCTGGCGGCGCAGGATCTGCGATCACTCGACAACAGGCTCAACCGGCTGGAACGGGACCTGATCGACTTGCAGCGCAGCTATTATGGCGATGCGCAGGCGCCTGCCACCGCCCCGTCCGGTTCCTTTGGCGGCAACGCTGCCGACATGTCGGTTCGGGTCGACCAGCTTGAAACGGAAATCCGCCGTCTGACCGGCAGGATGGAAGAGTTGGATTATCGTCTGCGCAATCTGGAACGGGACAACCAGGTTACCAGCCAGTCCGATGGAGATGTGGCGGCGCCTGCCGATAACGGAACGTATGCCGCGGCACCGGCAGATGATGGCACCCATGCCACGGCGGCGGCCGAACCGGTTGACGACAATCGCACGGCCACCGTGGGAACCCTCGGAACCTTGAATTCTTCCGATGCCTTGGTTGCGGGCCAGCGTCAGGTTGCGGGCCAGCGTCAGGTTGCGGCCCTGACCAGCCAGGATCCAACGAGCCAGTACGAGTCCGCAAGACGGCTGCTCGGGAAGCGCGAATTTGAAGCCGCCGGCACTGCGTTTACGCGCTTTCTGGATGCCAATCCTGATCACCGGGAAGCACCGAACGCCTATTACTGGTTGGGTGAAAGCCATTTCCAGCAGGGCGAATATGAAGAGGCGGCCAATGCCTATCTCGATGGCTATCGGATTTTCCCCGACAGTAGTCGCGCCGCCGACAGTTTGCTGAAATTGGGCATGAGCCTGGCCGCGCTGGGCCAGCAGGACGATGCGTGCCTGACCTATGAAGAGGTGCTGACAAGTTACCCGGGCGCCAGCGCGCAAACCCGGCGACGGGTGAATATTGAACAGCGCCGCGCCAACTGTTGATACGCTGTTCGAAGGCGAGAGGTTTGCCGATCTGCTGACCGCGGCCCTGGCACCCGATCCTGTTCCCAAGGGCCTGGCGCTGGCGATTTCCGGCGGCGGTGACAGCATGGCCATGCTAAATTTGGCGGCAAGTTGTGCCCGTACCCGAAAGCTTGATCTTTTGGCCCTGACCGTCGATCATGGTTTGAGGTCCGACAGCGCCAGCGAGGCTGAAATGGTCGCGGCGAGGTGTGCGTCGCTGGGGATCAATCACAAGACCCTGCATTGGCGGGGGGCAAAGCCGATCAACGGCATGCAAGCTGCCGCGCGTCAGGCGCGCTATGGTCTGATGTCGCAAGCCGCTCTCTCGTCCGAGATCGATCTGTTGGCCACCGCGCATACAAGGGACGATCAGATTGAAACCGTGATGATGCGGTCGCTGCGAGGCGGTGGACGCGGGATGGCGGGCATGTCGCCGTTGACCCGTGTTTCCGGTATTCGGCTGGTGCGCCCCTTGCTGGGGCAAACGCGTTTGGAATTGCGTCAAACGCTTCAGGCAAACCGGATCCGATGGATTGAAGACCCCTCGAACCAGAACGCGGATTTTGAACGGGTTCGTGCCCGGCATCGGGTGGCGCATCTGATCGACACGGGTATCGACCCCTTGCGGGTCGCTGACCTGTCGCACGCCGGCACGGCCTTGCGCCGTTGGAACGATCGTCTGGCAGTTGAACTTTTAACCAATCATGTGAAATGGAATGACGCCGGCTGCGCGGTAGTCGAAGGCGCTTTACTGACGGCGAGGCCCGCGCCGGCCGCTAATGCTGCTTTGGGAGCACTGGCCATGTTTGCCGGAGGTTTGTCCCGACCGCCGGCACAGCCCGAACTGGACAATTTGCGGTCCTGGGCATCGGCGGCGGTGGACGGTGACGCGCGCACGCTGGGCCGCTGTGTGTTCCGGCGACTCGGCGGAGGACTGCACATCTGGCGCGAAAACCGAGGCCTGGCCGAAGTTGAAATTCGTCCCGGTGAGACGCTGGCATGGGACAATCGATACCGGATTTCGATGTCGGAAAGCGCTCCGGGGCCTGCGCAAATCGGGCCTTTGGGCATTAAGGGAGGTCCGGAACTGGCCGAAAATGGTCTGTTATCATCGCAAATTGTCGCGGCAAAGGCCCTTGAAACGCTGCCCGCGTTGCGCCGGAACGGTCACATAATCGCCACACCGGCTGGCAATTGTAGCTTGAATGACAAGGGGTTGACCGAATTCCGGCGGTTTTGCCCGGGGATTGAGAATTTCCCCCATATTGCTGATTTGGAAACTGTTCGGGTGTTGTCACTCTGGTAACCAAGCTTATCTAGGGTTAGAAGACCTTTGATCGGTGCGAGCGTGCATCGTTAACCATATTTCCACGAGGGATTGTCGCACGGTGACAAATTTCCGAAGTCTGGCCCTTTGGGTGATCATTGCGCTGCTGTTGGTGGCGCTGTTCAACCTGTTTCAGGGAACATCTCCAAGCGGTCGCGCAACGCAGTTGACCTATTCGCAATTCATGACCAAGGTGGACAATGGCGATGTCCTGGAGGTCATGATCGAGGGTGACATCGTTACCGGGCAATTGCGCGGCAATGAAAGTTTCTCCACCGTCGTGCCGAAAGAAGCCGAATACATTGACGCCCTGATCGACAAGGGCGTCAGCGTCGAGGTTGAATCGGATGAAAACGGCAGCCTGATGAGCATTCTGGTTTCCTGGTTCCCGATGCTGTTGCTGATCGCGGTCTGGGTGTTTTTCATGCGCCAGATGCAGTCCGGTGGACGCGGTGCCATGGGCTTTGGAAAATCCAAGGCCAAGCTTCTGACCGAGCGCCAGGGCCGGGTGACATTCGACGATGTTGCCGGCGTTGACGAGGCCAAGGAAGAGTTGCAGGAAATCGTCGAATTCCTGAAGGATCCGCAAAAATTCCAGCGCCTGGGCGGGCGTATTCCCAAGGGCGCCCTGCTGGTCGGCCCGCCGGGCACCGGTAAGACGCTGATTGCCCGCGCCGTGGCGGGAGAGGCGAATGTGCCGTTTTTCACCATCTCCGGTTCGGACTTCGTTGAAATGTTCGTCGGTGTCGGCGCCAGCCGGGTCCGCGATATGTTCGAGCAGGGCAAGAAAAACGCGCCCTGCATCATCTTCATCGACGAGATTGATGCCGTCGGACGTCACCGGGGCGCGGGTCTCGGCGGCGGCAATGACGAACGCGAGCAGACCCTGAACCAGTTGCTGGTCGAAATGGACGGGTTTGAAGCCAATGAAGGCATCATCCTGATTGCGGCGACCAACAGGCCAGACGTGCTGGACCCGGCCCTGCTCCGGCCCGGCCGGTTCGATCGTCAGGTCACCGTGCCGAATCCCGACATTCTGGGACGCGAACAGATCCTGAAAGTTCATGTGCGTAAGGTGCCTTTGGCGCCCGATGTGAACCTGAAGGTCATCGCTCGCGGCACGCCGGGATTTTCCGGCGCCGATCTGATGAACATCGTCAACGAGGCCGCGCTGCTGGCCGCCCGAACCGGCAAGCGGCTGGTCACCATGGTCGATTTCGAAAACGCCAAGGACAAGATCTATATGGGCCCCGAGCGGCGCTCGATGGTGATGACCGAGGACGAGAAGAAGCTGACGGCCTATCACGAGGCTGGCCATGCCCTGGTCAGTCTTTATGTGCCGGGCAACAACCCGCTGCACAAGGTGACGATCATTCCGCGCGGACGCGCTTTGGGTGTGACCTGGAATCTGCCCGAACGAGACCAGCTGTCGCAAAGCAAGATGCAGATGGAGGGACATCTGGCCATGGCCTTTGGCGGCCGGGTCGCCGAAGAACTGATCTTCGGGCCGGAGAACGTCACCACCGGCGCATCCAGTGATATCCAGCAGGCGACCAACATCGCCCGTAACATGGTGACCGTTTACGGGATGAGCGAGAAGCTCGGCCGGATCCGGTATCGGGACAATCAGCAGGAAGTGTTCCTGGGTCATTCGGTGGCGCAAAGTCAGAACATGTCCGACGACACCGCAAAGCTGATCGACGAGGAAGTGCGCCGCATTATTGAGGAAGCCGAAAATCGCGCGATCAAGGAATTGACCGGGCACATGGACGATCTGCACGCCGTTGCAAAGGCGCTTCTTGAATATGAAACCCTGTCCGGCGACGAAGTGAAAAAGGTCATGGCTGGCGAAGCACTGCACCGCCCCGATGACGACGACGAAACGCCGGAAACCGGATCTTCGGTGCCGGTGACGGGCAAGTCCAAGCCACCGATCGACGATACGGGCGGAATGGAACCGCAACCGACCTGATCAACGGATCGTTGGGAAGATCAGAAGCCGCCGTGGTTTTGAACCGGGGCGGCTTCGCTACGTAAAGAGGGGCCATGGCAGGACGCAAGGGAGGACGCAAGGGACGTGACCGGTCCGCTTCGGCTGACATTGCCGTCTATCTGCGTCCAACAGGTCTGCTGGGCGGTGGCGATGCGGCGCAGGCAATCGATGTGGGCCGCGCCTTGCAATTGGCGGGCGCGGGCACGGCTTTCCTGGAAGTTGAATACATCCGCCGAGCCGGACCGGAGGTGCTGGAGCGCCGGCACCTCAATGTCGAAGAACTGATTACGGTTGCCAGCTTCGACGGGACGACCCGCTATGTCCTGGACAATGTCATGTCGCCGCGCGCCGAATTTGCCGGACTGCCAATGGACCGACCGGTGATCATGGGCATCCTCAACGCAACTCCCGATAGTTTCTCCGATGGCGGAGATTATCCCGGCAACCAGGATGCGGTCGAACGGGCGCACGCCATGGTTCAGGCAGGTGCCGGCATGATCGATATCGGCGGCGAATCCACACGGCCGGATGCAGATGACGTGACGACCGACGACGAGATATCGCGCACCGTTCCGGTGGTCACGGCGATGGCCGGTCAAACCTGCGTCTCCATAGATACCCGTAAACCCGAGGTGATGCGCGCGGCCGCCTCCGCCGGTGCGCACGTGATCAACGATGTGTCGGCGCTGACCTTTGCCGGAGACAGCCTGGCCGCGGCATTAGAAACCGGATTGCCGGTGATCCTGATGCATGCTTCCGCCGGACCGAAGGACATGCAGTCTCAAACCGATTACGATGATGTCTTACTGGACGTTTGCGATTATCTGCGCGCCCGGCTGGAGGTCTGTATCGCCGCCGGCATCCCGAGGGAGAAGATTGCCGTTGATCCCGGAATCGGGTTCGGCAAACTGGCGCATCACAATGAAATTTTACTGCGCGGGGTCAGCCTGTTCCATTCCCTGGGCGTGCCAGTTCTTCTGGGCGCGTCGCGCAAGAGCTTTATGAAGGGCTTGCCGGGCGGCCGGGAACCGAAGGACCGGACACAAGGATCGGTCGCGGTTGCCGTGGAGGCGGCGCGTCAGGGAGTTCAGTTGCTGCGGGTCCACGACGTAGCCGAAACCGTGCAGGGAATTGCAATGGCGGATATCCTGCACAGGGCCAGCGAGTAATCGCACAATGATGATTCTTGGTTTAAACTGTGATCCGCACGGAACCGGACCTGCCTGGGAGGGCTCTTAGCCCATGGAACGGAAATATTTCGGAACGGACGGCATTCGCGGCACGGCCAATGCCGGCGTCATGACCGCGGAAACGGCGCTGCGGGTCGGCTTGGCCACCGGCAAGTATTTTACCAAGGGCAAGCACCGCCACCGCGTGGTGATCGGCAAGGATACAAGATTATCTGGCTATATGGTCGAGGCGGCGCTGCAGGCCGGTTTTGTCGCGGTCGGCATGGATGTCATGTTGCTGGGACCGGTACCGACACCGGCGGTTGGCATGCTGACCCGGTCCATGCGCGCCGATCTGGGCGTGATGATCTCGGCCTCGCACAATCCCTACCATGACAACGGCATCAAGCTGTTCGGCCCGGACGGGTTTAAATTGCCCGACCAGATCGAGGTGGAAATCGAACGGCTGATGGAAACCGGTCCGGACGAGGGACTGGCCAAATCCAATCAGCTGGGCCGCGCCAACCGGATCGAGGATTCACGTTCGCGCTATATTGAAATTACGAAGGTCAGCTTTCCGAAAAAGCTCAACCTGTCGAACTTGCGGATCGTTGTCGATTGCGCCAACGGCGCCGCCTACAAGGTCGCGCCGCTGATCCTGTGGGAGCTGGGCGCTGAGATCATCCCGATCGGGGTTGAGCCAAACGGTTTCAATATCAATCAGGGCGTCGGTTCCACCGATACCTCGACTCTCAAGGCCAGGATTCAGGAAGTACGCGCGGATATCGGCATTGCGCTGGATGGCGACGGCGACCGGGTCATCATCATTGATGAAAAGTCGCAGGAGATCGACGGTGACCAGGTGATGGCCCTGATCGCACGATTCTGGGCCGAACGCGACCGATTGAAGGGTGGCGGCCTGGTGGCGACAGTGATGTCCAATCTGGGTCTGGAGCGTTATCTACAAAGCATCAGGCTGAACCTGGCGCGGACCCGGGTCGGCGACCGCTATGTTGTCGAGCACATGCGGGCACACGGCTACAATCTGGGTGGCGAACAGTCCGGTCACGTGGTGATGACCGACTATGCCACCACCGGCGACGGGCTGCTGGCGGCGCTTCAGGTGCTGGCCGTGGTGGCGTCGGAAGAAAAATTGGTCAGCGAGATCTGCCACTTGTTCGATCCCGTTCCACAACTGCTGAAGAATGTGCGGTATTCCGGGTCCCTGCCGCTGAAGACCGACCCCGTGCAAAAGGCCATCGCGGACGCTGAAAATCGCCTCGGCAATTCGGGCCGGCTGGTAATCCGGGCATCGGGCACCGAACCGTTGATCCGGGTGATGGCGGAGGGCGATGATGGCAAGCTGGTCGTCGATATCGTCGACGGTCTGTGCGATGTGGTCGGGAAGGCGGCGTGAACGGTTCTGTTTTGCCGTCCATGACCAAAGGACGCGTTCTGATCATCGCCGGATCGGATTCGGGCGGCGGTGCGGGCATCCAGGCCGACATCAAGGCGGTCACGGCGCTGGGTGCCTATGCCGCCACGGCGGTAACCGCGATAACGGTACAGAACACGATGGGCGTTACGGGGATCCACCCGATCCCGCTGGACATCGTGCATGGCCAGATCATTTCTGTGTTGGGCGATATCGGCGCCGATTGCCTGAAGATCGGTATGCTGGCGACATCGGAAATCATCGAGGCGGCGGCCGATGCCCTCGATACGGCGGGCTATGACGGGCAGATGGTGGTCGATCCGGTAATGGTGGCCAAGGGCGGCGCCTCGCTTCTGGAAGACCAGGCGGTATCGGCAATGGTGTCCGTGATGTTGCCGCGCGCCGGCCTGATCACACCCAACGCGCCGGAAGCCGCGCGATTGACCGGCATCCGTGTTGGAGATTTGGTGGGGCAGCGGCGGGCAGGCACCGCCTTGCTAAAACTCGGTGCCCGCGCGGCGCTGGTCAAGGGCGGGCATATTGCCGGCGACATCCTGCGGGATCTGCTGGTCTGGCCGGAAGGCGAGCGCGTGTTCGAAGCGCCCCGGATCGACACCATGCATACCCACGGAACCGGTTGCACAACCGCGTCGGCAATTGCTGCAGGATTGGCTCAGGGGCTGTCGCTTGAAGCCGCGACCGAACGCGCCCTGAGATATGTCCATGAAGCGATCCGCACCGCACCCGAACTGGGGCAGGGCCATGGACCGCTCAATCACGGCTGGACGGTGAGGGAAATCTAGACCGCCAGGTCCAGGGCCATGTGGCCGGCAACCAGTCAGCGTCCAAGTGCTTCAGCGGCCCGGATGGCATCCTCGAACGTGTGCGGTGCGCCCAGTGCGATCCGGACGGCCTGAGGGGTCGAGGCCCGGCCGGCCAGGCGTTCCGGGCAGGCGAGGCATCCGATACGCAGCCCGGGCGCAACGGACTTCGACAGGCTGGTCAGAAAGATCGTGCTTTCGGGGTAGAGCGCGGCAATCGGCGTCTGACGGGCTCGATGCACAGGCCGTAGACATCGTCCTCGATGATCATCAATTGGTGTTTGCGGGCAACTTCGGTGATCTCCTGGCACCGTTTCATGCTAAGAGCCCGTTTAAAACGTAGTTGAGTGATATCAGTGGGTTGTGATTCACCGGCTTTGTCAAGGAAGATGAAGAATGACCATGCCATGGACCAATATCACTCGCGTTGAATACAGGCGCGGCCCTGCCCGCCATCCCAGGCGATTTGACGGATGAAGAACGGGCGTTGATTGGGCTGTTCTTGCCGCCTGCAAAGCCCGGCGGTCGGCCCCGCCCGACCAAGCTGCGTGATGTGATGGATGGGCTCTTGCATATCGCTTCAATCGCTGTCGGATTTTCCGAGAACTGCCGACATAGAGAACCGTTGATCCATCTACTGCATCATTCCGCATTGGCAGAACGTACCCACGGTTTTTGTCGGCGCGCGCTGCATCAAAACTGTTCTTCAGTTGGTCTGCGACGTCCTGTTCATCGACCTCAATGACGTAAAGTGCAGGCAGTTGGATGTTGCCCGGCAAACCCTCTTCCAACCATGGTTTCAACGCCTGTTCGGGCACGCTGTCCCTGATCTGCTGGGTTGAGAATTCTCGAAGCAATGGATCGCGAAATTCGATGGCAGCAACATTCGCTCGACGTTGGTTTAGATGTGCCTCTGCATCCGCGATGATCTGTTGGTTCAGCATCTTTCACCCATCCCCAAACGACTGGATGTTCCGCACCCGCTCGCCCGTGGGTTCCATCCGCTTGAGATAGAACCGCTCCAACTGTTCGACCGACATGCCTGCATTCTCTGCCAACCAGTAGATGTTGACCTTGCCCTCAGACTTCCGCAGCCGCGTCTGCAACGCGTAGTGGCGTAATGAGTACGGCGAACGCGGGTTTCCGTCCTTGTCCGTCTTCAACTTCGCCTCGTCGAGGAAGTGGTTGAAGATGCGGCGATACGTATTCACGGCGGTCGTGCGGTTCTGGTATCCGGGCATGAATACGAACTTCGTATCTGCCGCAGTAGGATGTATCTCACGCTGCTTTGCCAGAATATCGACTGCCGCTTCCAAGGACGCCGATGTTCGATATCCAGTCTTTCCCATCAGTGTCATGAGCAAGTGTTTGGGATCGTCTTTCACTTCGATATCGCAGTAGCGGATGCCGAACAGTTCCGTCTCGGTGCGGCGGAATGGCCCAGCCACCACAATGAAAATATTACCCTGGCGATATTGCAAATACCGGGCGGGCTGGGCAGTGTCGGCCGGTTCCCATCGGAGTTTCCAATGCCGCTTTTCGCCCCCGCCCCGCCCGACCCCTACCCTGAGATGAATGTGGTCGATCAGGTCCGGCTGGCCGCCAGGGCAGATCCGGCCAAGGATGCCGTGGTGATGAGCGATCAGCGGATGGACTGGGCGACCTTTGATGGCCGGATCAATCAGACCGCCAATGCCCTGCGTGATCTGGGTGTGGACACAGGCGACCGTGTGGCGGTGTTGGCTGCGACCTCGGTCGAATATATCGAGATCTTCATGGGAACACTCCGGGCCGGTGCCTGCCTGGTGCCGCTGTCCACAATGGCCTCGCCGGATGCGCTGCACCGCATGGTGACGGATTCCGGCAGCAAGGTGTTCTTTCTGTCCGAAACCATGCGTGAACTTGCCACGCCGTTCGCAGGCAATCTGCCGGCCCTGTTGCCGGGCGGGCGCATCGCAATTGATTTTGATACTGACGGATGGGCGAGCTATGACGGTTTCGTCGGGGCTGCCTCGACCACCGATCCGATGATCCCGATCGGCTATGACGATCCTTTCAACATTATCTATTCTTCCGGCACGACCGGGGTACCCAAGGGCATTCTGCACGATCATCTGCTGCGTGCGGTGCAGATGACCCAGGTAGCCGATCGCGGCTATGAACCGGACTGCCGGACGCAGTTGTCGACCCCGCTCTATTCCAACACCACGATCGTGGCGCTGCTGCCGACCCTGGTGATCGGCGGCACCGTGGTGTTGATGCAAAAATTCGATGCCCGCAAATATCTCGAACTGGCGGCGCATGAGAAATGCACCAACACCATGCTGGTGCCCGTTCAGTACAAGCGGATCATGGATGTGCCCGATTTCGACAGTTTCGATCTGTCGTCCATGCGGGCCAAGTTTTCGACCAGTGCGCCGCTGCGCGCCGATCTGAAGCGCGACGTGCTGGACCGGTTCCCCGGCGGACTGACGGAATATTACGGCCTGACCGAGGGTGGCGGCACCACAATCCTGCGCGCTCACGAAACCCCGCACAAACTGCACACGGTGGGCGAACCGGCTCAGGGTCACGAGCTGAGATTCATCGACGAGGCGGGCACCGAGGTTGGGCCCGGCGAAACCGGCGAGATCTGCGGGCGCTCCCCCGCCATGATGACCGGCTATTTCGGGCGCGAAGATCTGACTTCCGAATATCTGTGGACGGCGCCGGACGGCAAGGTGTTCTTTCGGTCCGGCGATATGGGCTTCATGGACGAGGATGGCTTTGTTCACCTGACCGACCGCAAGAAGGACATGATCATATCGGGTGGCCTCAACATATTCGCCAATGATCTGGAACTGGCGCTGCTGGCCTGCGGCGATGTGGAGGATGCCGCCGTGATCGGCATTCCCAGCGATCAGTGGGGAGAAACCCCGCTGGGCCTGATCGTCATGAACACGGACAGTAGGCGGACGCCCGATGAAATCCTGGCCGAGACCAATGACCGCCTGGGCAAAAGCCAGCGTTTGTCGGGCATCGAATTTCGTGACTCCCTGCCCCGCAGCTCGATCGGCAAGATCCTGAAGCGCGAATTACGTGCGCCCTATTTTCAGACGGCCAGTGCTTTCAGGCGGCCAGTGCTTGAATACAAAACGCCCCTGGCCGAAGCTAACCACCGAACCAAAGAACGGATCCAAACATGACCGATACCATGCAACGTGTTGTCCTTGCCTCCCGTCCGCAGGGCGCACCGACACCCGACAATTTCCGGCTGGAAGAGGTGCCGATGCCAGCGCCGGGTGAGGACGAAATCCTGATCCGGACGATCTGGCTGTCCCTGGACCCTTACATGCGCGGCCGCATGGATGATGCCAAGTCGTATTCCGCGGCGGTCGGCATCGACGAACCCATGGAGGGCGGCACGGTGGGCGAAGTCATTGCCTCTAACTCGCCGAAATTCGCCCCCGGCGATTTTGTCGAGGGCCGTTTTGGCTGGCAGTCACATGCCGCCGTCCCGGCCAGGGGAACGCGCAAACTGGATCCATCCCTGGCGCCGATCTCCACGGCGGTCGGCATTTTGGGCATGCCGGGGATCACCGCCTATGTGGGTTTGAACGATCACGGCCGACCCGAGTCGGGCGAGACCCTGGTGGTGGGCGCGGCAACCGGCGCGGTCGGATCGCTGGTCGGGCAGTTGGCCAGGATCTATGGCCTGCGCGTGGTCGGGGTCGCCGGCGGCGCCGACAAATGCGCCTACGCGGTGGACGAGTTGGGCTTTGATGCCTGCCTCGATCACCGCGCGGCGGCCGATGCCGGCGCCCTGCGCGCCCAACTCGCCGAAGCTTGTCCGGGCGGCGTGGATATCTATTTCGAGAACGTGGCCGGCAAGACCCTGGAAGCGGTGATCTCACTGATGAATGTCCATGGCCGAATTCCGGTCTGCGGCATGATCTCGTGGTACAACAGTGGCGGTCTCGGCCTCGGCACTGCCGGCGAAGGGCCGGACAATCTGCCCAAGGTCTGGCGTGCCATTCTGATCAACCGGCTGTCGGTGCGCGGCTTCATCATCACCGATCATTACGACCGGTTCCCGGCCTTTATCGAGGCGGTATCGGGCCATATCCGCGACGGCCGGGTGAAATACCGTGAGTCGATCAGCCAAGGCCTGGCATCGGCCCCCGAAGCCTTCGTCAATTTGCTGAAGGGCGGCAATTTCGGCAAACAGCTGGTCCAGGTTTCCGACGATCCGACAAGGAGTTAGCCCGCATCCCTAATATCTTGCGTGCGGAAGATATCGCCTTTTTGCCCTATGATGTCCTTGATCTGGAAGCGTTGACCAAAACTGGATATTTCGCCGACAGTTCGCGTGAAATTTTGGCTCAGTTTACAAGCCGTGTGTGTTCATGTTATGTTTTTTGTGAAATCAGAAGGATGGATTGACATGGATCACAAGCAGTTTCAGGAATGGTTATCGGGGATAGACCACCTCAGCCCGGCGCAGCGGCAGCAAACCGAAGCCGTGTTCCCGGGGGACACGGAGACGGCAGCGTCGCTGGCTGCCATTGAAGCGGCCGTGGGTGGAGATCGCCAGTGCCCGCATTGTGGTACGCCAGGAGCCATATCGCGTGGCAAGGCAAAGGGTCTGCGACGGTACCAGTGCAAGGGATGCAGGAAGACATTCAATGCCGCGACCGGCACCCCCTTGTCGGGTCTGCACCTCAAGGACAAGTGGCTTTCCTTCGGAGCCTGTCTTGCTGATGGGCTGACGGTTCGCGCTTCAGCAGAACGTTGCGGACTTGCCGTCAACACCGCCTTCCGTTGGCGGCACCGATTTCCTGCCGCGAAAGACCTGAAGGCACGCAAGCTCACGGGCATTGTGGAAGCCGATGAACCCTGTGTGCCGGAAAGCCGGAAAGGTGCACGAAACCTTGAGCGCAAGACGCGACGCAGGGGAGGCAAGGCCAGCAAGCGGGGCCTGTCGGATGAACAGGTTCCGGTACTGGTTGTCGCTGATCGCAGCGGCGCGACAGTCAGTGCGGTTCTGCCTGCGGTCAACGCAGATACCTTGCGAGAGGTGATCGCGCCGGTTGTGGACGAGGATATCGTTTTGGTGACCGATGGACACCGCGCTTGTCCGCGATGCGCGGCGGCAATCGGTGCGCATCACGAAGCATTGAACCTGTCACGAAGTGAGCGGGTGCGAGGTGCCTTTCACATTCAGATCGCAGCAGATCCGGCGGTCAACAACCGACACAGCCGGTTGAAGGATTTCCTGCGGCGCTACCGAGGCGTCGCGACCAGATATCTCGACAACTACCTGCGATGGTTCCAGCGGCTTGAACTGGAGAACGCCTCACCCCGGGCTTGCCTCGCAACCGCCATCGCACGTCCATGCATACAATTCGTGAACTGAGCCTTTTCGACACCTGAAGGCAGACAAACAAATCCCTCTTTCCGAGGGTCATAAAAAGCGCTACCATTGTGCTCCGCGGCACGTAGCCCGTGCCGGCTTAGCTCAGTTGGCAGAGCACCTGATTTGTAATCAGGGGGTCGGGAGTTCGAGCCTCTCAGCCGGCACCAGGTTTTCAAGGGGATAGTGTGTAGTGGGACAGTACTTGCCCTTATTTGGGCTGCGGAATCCTCAGCTTAGCCCGTTGCAAAGCCGGATGCAGGTCAATCGACTGAATATTATTGGCGGGTGATTTCCTCCATGCAGTCGTCATCCCGGGCTGCCGAGTGCCGTTTTTTGCGGCCGGCTCATTTTACCGGGCGCCCTGCGCAACAGGTTCATTGCCGCATGTCTGATGGTGGCGAAATTCGCGGCGGCATGGCCGGCCCCGATGCGACACTCGTCCTGCCTGAAGGTCACGTCCAGAACCCGGTACAGGCTGTTTTCGACTTGCCGGTGATCGCGCCAGTGATCTCGAATGTATAGTGATCGCGAATGCATTTCGATATGTTCTCGGGACTGTCATCGAGCGATGCGATGTAAAACGGCCGGCCGGACCGTTCCGGCTTCATCACTGATTTCAGGCCTGGCCAATGGTGGCGATCCCTGATCCATTCGGCATCCGGGCAGACCGTGGAGCGCCGCGTCTCAATTCGCCCGTGATCTCCAGCAATGGTCCCGCCTTGCCTGATGCAATCGCCCCCGGTCCCGCGCTCAAGGTGCCCGTCGAGGAACAGTTTCACATCCCCGCGCAAACATCCCTGATTGCCTTTCAGGCCGATCACGTAATCGGCCTCCCGATCAATGATCCGCCGGCAAATCCCGCGCCGGCATCCCATCGCATCAATGGTCATGATGGCGCCCTTGATCGTCAGAAGGGCCGGCAATTCGGGAATGCCAGAATTCGGGAATGGCCGTGATCTCATTCGATTTGTCCTCGACCTTGCGCTGCCCCGGCACCGGTTTCCGGTCACGGGCCCAGGCCGAAATCACCAGGCCGAAATCACCGGGCCGAAATCATGTGAATGGCGGCCTTGTCGGAAGCGGTGTCAAATGAGCGGCGCGGCGTTTCGCCATCACTGGCGACACCCCCTTCAAGTGCTTCATGCAAGCGCGCGACCCGGATCATGAAACATTGTTGAAACTGCTCCATATCCAGCTTTGAGAACAGAATTCCCGACGGATCATGGCTCGGCGCACCCTCTTCAAACGGCGGAAAACGGCGCGGAAGATCAAGCTTCCCTTGGCCATGAAGCGCGATTGACGTCCATTCCCGTGCGCCCGATATCACCTCGCATGGAACCGGGAGGAGAATTTTTCCCAGCGGACAGATGACTTTTGCCACCTGACGAGGCTCCTCCATCTCCTCGAAACGGGTCGGAAAAACAGTTGAATTGACAGACCGAGGGGCGTATGACATCTGAAATCTCCGAAAAAGGGAGCCATCTCACACCCTTGATCCAGAAAAACACACAAATGTCAGCAATCTATTCAGTCGATTGCCCTGGTCCGGATCACCCTGCCGTTCGCATTACAGGAGGAGGAATGGCTCTCGGTCCGTTCGATGCTGCCGTCATTGCATCATACGGCTCTTTCTCCACCAGCGAATGCACGTTCGGAGCGGTAGACAAAGCCAGAGGGGATGTGGTAGTCGTCTTCATGGTGTTATTTTGTTGCCTCGAGCCTACGGCTCGGGGGAAACAATGCCATCCTGAATCAAAGTTTCAACAGAACTTGGGCATTCCGCGAATATAGTGCCAACGACGTGCAAATCGCAAAGGCATGCATGAACAGACGTCCAGATATCGAGACGGGGTTGAACGAGTTGCGCGAGGCCCGGCGCGAAAGCCGGGGCCTGTTCTGGTCGGTGGGCATCTTCAGCTTCTTTGTGAACCTGCTGATGCTGACCGGACCGATCTTCATGCTGCAGGTCTATGATCGCGTGCTTGGCAGCCGGTCGCAAGAGACATTACTCGCACTCTTCATCCTGATGGGCTTTTTGTTCCTGATGATGGGCATCCTGGATTTCGTGCGTGGCCGTGTTCTGGCGCGGATCGGCGCACGGTTTCAGAAGAAGCTCGACCAACGGGTTTTTGCCGCGGTGCTGAAGAAATCTTCGGTGATGCCGGGCCATGGCGACGCCACCAACAACCTGCGCGACCTCGAAGTGGTACAGCGCCTATTGGCTTCGCCCGTCTTCGCTGCCCTCTTCGACATCCCATGGACGCCAGTGTTTTTGATCGGCATCACGATCTTCCACCCATGGCTCGGCTGGCTGGCCGTGGTCGGCGGCGGCATCCTGATCAACATCACCATTTTCAACCAGGTGATGACACGCGGACCGGTCAATGACGCCAACCAGGCGATGGCCCAGGCTGAACATATCTCTGAGCAAATCCGGTCAGAGGCCGAGATGGTGCGCAGCCTTGGCATGCAGTCATCAGCGTTCCAGCGCTGGAACATCGCTCGGTCCAAGTCCCTGGAACAGGGGCTTCTCAGCAGCGACCGGTCCGGCAGCTTCACCACGATGTCCAAGACGTTCCGGCTGTTTTTGCAGTCCGCGATGCTGGGTCTCGGCGCCTATCTTGTGCTGACCGCCGACCTGTCGCCGGGCGCGATGATCGCCGCCTCGATCCTATTGGGCCGGGCCTTGGCGCCGGTCGATCTGGTGATCGGGCAATGGTCCTCGGTCCAGCGGGCGATGAAAGGGTGGAAAAGTCTCGGAGAGCTTTTGGCACTCGTCCCCGAAGAAGCCGAGAAGACACCGCTGCCGGTGCCCAAAGCGAGCTTGCGAGCAGAACAGGTAACTGTCGTTCCACCAGGCGAACAAGTCGCCTGCCTGCGCATGATCAGCTTCGATCTCAAGCCCGGCCAAGCCATGGGCGTGATCGGCCCCAGCGGGTCGGGCAAATCCACGCTTGCGCGTGCCATCGTTGGCATCTGGCGGCCCGCGGGTGGCAAGATCAGGCTCGATGGCGCGACGCTCGACAACTACGACCCGGACATTTTGGGCCAATACATCGGCTACCTACCCCAGCGCATGCAACTCTTTGATGGCACAATCGCCGAAAACATCGCCAAGCTCGACCTGCAACCAGACCCCGCCAAGGTGGTGGCAGCAGCCAAGAAGGCTGCGGCGCATGATATGATCCTGAAGCTGCCCGACGGCTACGACACCCGCGTCGCCGCGGGCGGCGGACGGCTGTCGGGCGGTCAAATCCAACGCATCGGCCTGGCCCGCGCCTTGTATCACGACCCGATCTTTCTGGTTTTGGACGAACCTAACTCGAACCTCGACAATGAAGGCAGCCAGGCTCTGAACAAGGCGATCCGGAAAATGAAGACAGAGGGCAAATCGGTGATGATAATGGCCCACCGGCCCGCCGCCATTGAAGAATGTGAGGTGATTCTCGTGCTCGACGGCGGCATGCGCCGCGCGTTCGGGCCGCGCGACAAGGTGTTGAAGGAGGTTCTGCAGAACTATCAGAACTTCAAGCAGCGCACCGGACCCAGGGGCATGACATGAGCACCTCTACCTTTTCGCCCCGTCGGTACCTTGTCATCGGCATCAGCGCGCTGCTTGTGCTTGTCGGCGGTTTCGGGTCGTGGGCCGTCTACAGCAACATCTCTGGCGCAATCATTGCCTTGGGCCAGGTCGAAGTCGACCAGAACCGGCAGATCGTGCAGCACCCCGATGGTGGCGTGGTCGCCGAGATTGCCGTGGATGAAGGTGATATGGTCGGGCTGGGCGACGTGTTGATCCGCTTGGACCCGATGCTTCTGAACAGCGAGCAGGCCATCGTCGAAAGCCAGTTGTTCGAACTGATTGCCCGTCGAGGACGCCTTGAAGCCGAGCGCGACGAAATCCAGGCGATCGACTTTGACGACGAACTTGTCGCGCTCGCCGCCAGCAATCCTGATATCCTTGACCTGATGGACGGCCAATCCCGCCTGTTCGCCGCGCGCAACGAGTCGCTGTCGCGAGAAATAGAACAGTTGCAGAAACGCCGCCAGCAGATTGCCATCCAAGTCGAAGGGATTGAGGCGCAGCAAACCTCGATCGACGAGCAACTTGCGCTGACCCGCAAGGAACTTTCGAAACAGCAATCGCTGCTGGACCGCAAGCTGGTCCCGGCAACGAATGTCCTGTCGCTGCAGCTGGAGGAGGCAAGGCTGAGCGGAACGGCAGGAGAATTGACCGCGCAAAACGGTCAGACGCAGGAACGGATCACAGAGATCAATATCGAGCTCCTTAAGCTTGGCACACAACGCCGCGAAGAGGCGATCACCCGGCTGCGCGATCTGCAGTTCCGCGAGTTGGAACTCGTTGAACAGCGCCGATCTTTGCTGGAGCGGCTGAGCCGGATGGATATCCGCGCGCCGGTCTCTGGCATCGTCTATGGTAAAACGGTTTTCACACCGCGTTCGGTCATACGGCCCGCAGATCCGGTGTTGTTCCTGATCCCGCAGGACCGCCCGCTGGTCATCGCCTCGCGGGTCGAACCGATCCATATCGACCAGGTCTTCGTCGGCCAGGAGGTGGCCGTACGGTTCTCGGCCTTCGATTCGCGTACCACACCGGAATTCTTTGGCGAAGTCACCCAGATCTCCGCCGACGCCTTTGTCGACGAGGCGACGCAGGACACGTTCTACCGTGCTGAAATCCAGCTAGGCGAGGACGAGTTGGCCAAGTTGCCCGAGGGCCTGACGCTGATCCCCGGCATGCCGGTCGAGGCGTTCATCCGCACCGAAGACCGCTCGCCACTCGCCTATCTGATCAAGCCGCTGAGCGATTATTTCACCAAAGCGTTCCGCGAAAGCTGAGCAAGGAGAGCACCTCAAAGTGTGGGGCAGTTGAGTTTTTGCGTCGACGATGTGGAGTTGGCCATGCGCCGGATAGCGGCGCACGAGCCTTTCGTTGATGGATCATTCTCGCGTGGGACTGTGAACAAGCGGTTTCGGGCTGGAGACCATCTGCAGATGATGCGCCAACAGATGTGGTAGCGGTTGCTCAGAAAGGTTCGGTTCCGGACAGGGTGAGTTTGCCTGATCAAAATCATGCTTGGCCGGCTATTGTACACAAGCAATATTGCGGACATCTTTTTGAACAGGATGTCGACCACCGAGCAGGAGCCGGACAATCAGCTTCGCGAGATCGAAGCGGTAGCCCTGAAGGCGATCTGCACGGCCGTGAACGCGGACGTTGCCGGAATAGCGCTGACCGAGTTCGAAGAAAGTGACCCGGCCATCGCGCCGAGTTAGCGGCGCGCTTGGAACGAGATGATCCCCTTCCTCGATTATCCACTCGGGTACGCAGGCTGATCGTAAGCGTCCGGTGTTGGTGCTCTGACGCGTTATAGCGTGCGCTGATAGTGTCCACCATTGCTAGTGGACATCTTGAGGGCGGATATGTCTGGGAAGAAGGGTCAGAAGAAGCGGTTTTGGTCAGACGATGAGAAGGTTTCGATCTGCGGACAAACGCGCGCGCCTGGGGTTTCGGTAGCGCAGGTTGCACGACGTTACGCGATGAACGCCAATCTGATCTACACATGGTTGCGTGATCCCCGTTTCGCGCCGGCATGTACTGACGGTGATGATTTCGCCGGGGAAGTGACCACATTTCTGCCTGTAGAGATTGCAGGGCCAACCGCCCCCCACGTGCCGATCACAGCGCCCTGTATGGACGATCCTCTTTCGGCTCACCGTGTAGACCTCACCCTGTCTGATGGTCGGCGTATCCTGGTTGAAGGAGCGACGGGATTGTCGGCGGTGCCGGCTCTGGTTGAGGGGCTGATGACATGATCCCGGTGCCGGGCAATACGCGGGTGTGGCTGGCCGCTGGGGTGACGGATATGCGGCGCGGGTTCAACACACTGGCGACTCAGGCCGAACAGGTTCTGGCTGAAGACCCGTATTCGGGGCACATGTTTGTGTTTCGCGGCAGGCGCGGTGATCTGCTCAAAATCATATGGTGGGACGGCCAAGGCGCTTGCCTGTTCTCCAAACGACTGGAACGGGGGCGGTTTGTCTGGCCTGCGGCCAGGGAGGGCCCAGGGAGGGCAAGGTCAGCCTGAGTCCCTCACAGCTGTCGATGCTGTTAGAGGGGATTGACTGGCGCACCCCGCAAAAGACCTGGCGTCCTTTGCAGGCGGGATAGAGAAAGCCCAAAAAACATGAAGTTTAACGCGGTTTGTCGTTCCATCCCATGGGGCAGTTTGATATGGATTACACATTTTGAGCGCCCTTGAATCTCTGCCTGAAGACCCCGCCGAACTGCGGGCTGTCAGCGAGCTTTTGATGGCCGAGGTTCAGTCGCTGACGTATCAAGACGAGAAACTGAAGGCTGAACTGGCCGGACACCGCAAGGCGCGGTTTGGCTCCAGATCAGAGAGCATGGATCAACTGGCTTTTGATCTTCAGGAAGACGAAGAGATCGAGGCGGCAGCAAACGAGCAGAAGAACGAAGCTGGCTCCAACGGCACTGATGTCGATGAGACGGACAAACCTGCCAGGCGCAAGCACAGCCGCAACCCCTTGCCAGATCATCTGGATCGGCAGGATGAGGTGCTGTCGCCGGGTGAGGACTGCACTGACTGCGGTGGGAGCCTGCGCCAGATCGGTGAGGACGTTACCGAGGAACTGGAATATGTCCCGGGCCGCTTTGTGGTACGCCGGATTCTCCGCCCCCGCATGGCCTGCACCTGTTGTGAAACCTTTGCCCAGGCCCCATTGCCGTCGCGCCCTGTTGAGCGTGGCCGCCCCGGTCCGGGTCTGCTGGCCCACGTCCTGATTGGCAAATACTGCGATCACCTGCCGCTTGACCGGCAATCAAAAATCTTCGCCCGCGAGAAGGTTAATCTGCATCGCACCACGTTGACCGACTGGGTGGGCCGCAGCACGGCGCTGCTGGAGCCATTGGCCGATCATATCGGCAAGCTGGTCAGGGCAGGGCCTGCACTTTTTGCCGATGACACACCGGTCAAACTACAAACCCGCACCATGATAAAGAAGACTAAAACCGCGCGGCTGTGGAGTTACGTGCGCGACGAGCGCCCGTGGTGCGGCGAGGCCCCACCCTGTGCCTGGTATCAGTTCAGTACAGACCGCAAGGGTGCACACCCGGTCAATCATCTTTCCGGCTATACCGGGACCGTGCATGCCGATGGCTTTGCGGGCTTCAATGGCCTCTTTGGGGAGGGCAAGGCCGACGAACAGGCCTGCATGGTGCATGTGCGCCGCAAGTTTGTGGAAGAGTTTGAGCGCACAGGGTCGGCCATCGCCAAAGGCACAATCAAGCAGATCGCCGTGCTTTACGCTGTCGAAGAGGAAGCCAGAGGCAAATCCCCCGAAGAGCGGGTCGCCATTCGGCAAGAGAAGGCAAAGCCCGTCTTCGATGAGCTGGAAGCATGGTTATAGACCCAGCTTCCCAGGCTCTCGGGCAAGACCAAACTGGCAGGGGCCATTCGCTATGCGCTGAACCGCACGCCAAAGGTGCGTGCCTGTCTCAGCGACGGACGGCTGGAACTCGACAACAACATCTGTGAACGCTCGATCCGCCCCATCGCACTGGGCCGCAAGAACTATCTCTTCATGGGCTCCGTCGGTGGCGGTAAAGCCGCCGCTATCGCTTACACCCTCGTCGAGACCGCCAGGATGAATGGCGTTGATCCGGAAGCCTGGCTCACATGGGTGTTGGAGCGCCTGCCAGATCACAAGATCAACCGCATCGAGGAACTCATGCCGTGGAATTGGATGCCGGAATAACCGAAAAATACGGCTCTAACGGACGGCTACGAAAGGGCCTCCCTGCGGCAGGAGAAGGCCAGGCCTATCTTCGATGACCTGGAAGTATGGCTACAGGCCCAACTGCCCAGGCTCTCGGGCAAGACCAAACTGGCCGAGGCGATCCGCTACGCCCTGAAGCCGATGCCCGAAGCGCGTGCTTATCTCGGCGACGGACGTCTGGAGCTCGACAACAATATCTGTGAGCGATCAATCCGTCCCGTCGCCCCTGGTCGAAAAAAATTGTCTCTTCCCGGGCTCCGTTGGTGGCGGCGAGGCTGCCGCTATCGCCTACGCCCTCATTGAGACCGCTGAAATGAACAATGTCGATCCCGAGGCCTGGCTCACATGGGTGCTGGAACGCATTGCTGATCACGGATTAACCCCATCGACGAACTCATGCCGTGGAACTGGAAGCCCCAAGACACCAAAAACGCGGCCTGACCGGACGGATACCATCGTCACCGATATCGTCGGGTTTCTGGTTGGCCTTGCCGTGCAGGGTGTCGATGTTCAGGATCGAGACGGCGCGCCGGACCTGCTGAAGTCCATGGCGAACACCTATCCACTTCTGCATCATGTATTCGCCGATGGCGGCTATGCCGGCCCCAAGCTGAAGGGTGCTCTGGAGAAAATCGAGCGCTGGACGTTGCAGATCGCCAAACGCTCCGACACTGCACAGGGCTTCGAAGTCATCCCGCGCCGCTGGGGGTCGAGCGCCCGCTCGCGTGGCTCGAACGGCGCCGCCGTATGGCCATGAACGGGGAGAAAACCGTCGCCAGTGGTTCCACCAGTGCACAGGAGTGGCTCCGCATCGCCCACATCCGGCGCGTCACGGGGCTGCTGGCAAGGGTATGACCCTCAATCCCCCAATGGCTTCGGTTGAGGCGCATGATGTTTTTTGGTTCCGCCGTTCTGGGGCTGGCGATCAGGCAGGTGGTTTCGGTCTCGGTTCTGACAAATCGACCTGCCCGGGCATGTACGCGCTTTCGCCCCCTTCTGGCAATAGACGCAAGCGAGTGTTTGTATCGACGGCCAAGCCTCACCCATGGGGTGGGACAGGGCTTCAACCGGCAACAGGGTAATGCTGCGGTGATCAATGCGACCCTGTCCCGCCTCGGTTGGTTCATGCCATTCACCGGTGGGAAAAAGCCGGCTCGGAGGAAGCCGCTTGAATTTCTTCAACCGACATTTCCCAAGTGGCCTGCCACTTTATGGCAAGATCGTCCGATCTGGCCAGTTGATCAAGCTTTTTCGCCTCGAAGTTCGCCGGTGGCCGGGAAAGCGTCCGGAACCAGGCGGGTCGGGCCGTGAACCCGCAGCAACCCGCCCCCGCCGCACCGTTTTTTCAGCACGACGGACAGGCCTGTCGAGCCGCTTTCGTCCGATTTCGGCCGGTATCAATGGCACGCGCATGCCGGTGGCGCTCATAGTCGGCGGATCGCGGCAAGGATGGCCCGGACCATGGCGTCGATGACCGCCACCTCGGCCAGCTGGAACGTGATGGCGCGGGCGTGACGCACGACGCGAGCGCCAATCCTGATCAGCTTGAACTGGAGGCTGGTCAGCGACCAGTCTGCCATCGCCTCGGGTCGTTCGATGCAGCGCAGGAACGTGGCCAGGTTGCAGGCCAGCGCATGCAGCTGCAGCCGGACCTCGTTGTCCCGGAACCGTTTGCACGACAGCCGCGTCCAGCCGAAGGCATGTTTGCCCTCCTTGATGTGCTGCTCGGCGGTACCACGCTGGTTATGGAACCGTACCACCCGGTCAGGCTCCATCGGCAGGTTGGTGACGATGAAGCTCACGCGGGGGAACAACTCACCCGGGTGCCATTCGATCCTGGCGACCACCTGGCGGGGTGTGTCCCGGGAGGCGACCTGATACCGGAAATCTTCGTGGAAACGCTTCACCCTGGTCTGCGAGGCGGGTTGGCCGATGTGCGATCTTCTCGCACAGGACGACATTGGCGGGCAGCCGAAAGGCATGGAAGTAACCCACATCTCGTATATCCCGGGAATTGCAAGGGCGGCGTCGGCAGGCAAGAACCGCATGAGATTGCGCCTGGCATACCGGGTGATCACCGGGTCCACAACATCCTGCCAGCCATCGGCGCCGTGGACGTTGCCGTTGCGCGGGGCGCGGCGTTCCAACATGCCGAACGGGTTGAACAGGAAAAGCGGGTGGTAGCAGCCGCAGTCGAAATGGCCGTTCCAGGCGGCCCCTTCCTGATCACCATGGGTCGGGGCTGACGGAACTGTCCATGTCCAGCACGATGTACTTCAGCCCGTTGCGATCGTGGAACCGGTCGACCCACTGGCCGTTCAGGTCGGCCAGAGCCGTCCGGTTCCCGGGCAAAGCCAGCGTATCGGTCTCCAACCGCCCCATTTGCGACGCGGAGGCCGCCCGTGCATCGACGGCGCGCCCACCCACAACCTGCCGCATGACCGGATCACGGGCGAGCCGGTCCGCATCGTTGACATCCTCGTAGCCTGCGGGCCGCCCATGGACCGACTGCCGAAACAGGCCGTCGAGCCGGTGGACGGTGTTCTGGCCCAAACGGCCATCGCGCAAGGCACCAGCTCCGGGATCGGACAGACCGAGCGCATCATCCAGCGCTCCCGCACCACCAGCAGGCCGCCATCCGGGATGAGCTGTGTGCCCTGGAACTCCAGCCGCACACGACGGTCGAAATCCACCCGATCACCCCGCTTTGCACCCGCACCCTCCGGGTGATCCATGAAACCCGCCATTCGCAACCGCCAACTCAATGAGTTATAACCAAGATACTGCGATCAGAACGGCAAAACCAGCGGATCACCTGGGGAATGCGGGTCAAAATCACTCAGATCGTATCGGGCCATGGATAATCCTCCTTGGCTCCGAATGAATCGTATTCAAACTGATTTGGGAATCCTGATCAAATATTTATGAGTTTACGGCTTAGCCGAAATCGCTGAATACTTGGATGAAGCTCGGCCCTGTCGGGTTTTGTTTTTTCTGCCTTTTTTGTCCCTTTTCCGGGGTTTGAAATCGACCCGTAAAGCGTTCCGAAACGGTTCTATTTTGGAAAATGTGGTAGACACTGACCTTCACATCTCTAAATATAGGTCAATCTGGATTCTGTCATGAATCTGTAAAAAACTTTGAATCAGCCCTTGAATCCATTTGCGCCCGCCATCGGCGTTTGCTAAGATCAAATAGAAATGAGTGACATATATCGGAAATTACTAAATTATACTCAGTGTTACCTTAATATTTTGATCGACAACAATATAATTACATTGAATATGTGGGTCTTTGAGTAATATCTGAGAACGATAATTGTATTCGGCTGTCAAGGACGGCACGCGGGGTTTTGGGGTGACTGTAGACAAAATGAGTTCGGCCGAAGCCTGGTCTTTCCTGGCCGAGAATCCGGACGCGATTTTGATTGATGTACGTACCCAGTCTGAATGGTCATTTGTCGGCGTGCCTGAATTGACGGGGATCGGACGCTAGGTCGTGCTAATGGAATGGCAACATTATCCAACCATGGAAGTAACGCCCGACCTTGCAAACCGGTTGACGGACCGTTTGCGAGAGGTGGGCGCGGCGCTGGAGGCATCCTTGTTGTTCATTTGCCGGTCGGGAGCCTGATCGATGTCGGCGGCCCAGGCGCTGGGCGAGTAAAGACACGAACCGGAAGCTGATCAATGTCAGCGACGGCTTCGAGGGACCAAAGGACGACGGAGGACATCGCGGAAAGGTTTCGGGCTGGAAGGTCGCGAACCTGCCGTGGGAACAGAATTCAGGGCGGCCTGAAAGGCCGCAATGGGCACCTGTACGGGATGGATAGCGTCCAGTGACAGGGTAAAGAATAAGGAGAGGTTTTATGGTAAGAGGCGGACGGCGTCCGGTGGGCGACCTTGCAACGCAATGGTCGCAGGTGCGGGCAAATTTGTCATCTGAACTGGATACATCGGTCGTCAGCCGATGGCTGTCGCACCTGGCGCTGATCTGCCTGCGCGACGGGACAATTGTTCATGTGGCGCCCAATCCGTTCATCCGGGACCGGGTGCGGATGGATTTTGCCGGCGATCTGCAACGGGCCTGGACCGGGGTCAATCCGGACGTCCGAGCGGTGGAGATCCTGTGTTCCAAATGCTCGCCGGCCGAAGCGCGCCGACCTGAGAAATCGGTGCCGCCCGCCACGATATCGCGGCCGGCGCCGATGGCAATCCTGGCGCCGTCAAAGGTCGACCCGGCGCCTGAAACCGCCGGATCGATGTCCGCGCCGCTGGACCGCCAGTTTGTGTTCGAAGAATTCGTGGTCGGCAAATCGAACGAGCTGGCCTACGCCGCGGCCCGCCGGGTGGCCGAACAGTTCGGGGTGAAGTTCAATCCACTGTATCTCTATGGCGGCGTTGGCCTGGGCAAGACCCATCTGATGCACGCCATCGCTTGGGAAATCCGCCGCCGGGATCCCAAGCGCAAGGTGATCTATCTGTCCGCCGAACAGTTCATGTACCGCTTTATTACGGCCCTGCGCTACAAGGACACGATCTCCTTCAAACAGGAATTCCGCTCGGTCGATGTGCTGATGATCGACGATCTGCAATTCATCGCCGGCAAGGAATCCACCCAGGAGGAATTCTTCCACACTCTCAATGCCCTGATTGATCACAACCGCCAGGTCATTATGTCGGCGGACCGGTCACCCCAGGAAATGAAAGAAATGGAAGAGCGTATCCGGTCCCGGCTCGGCTGTGGCCTGGTGGCCGATATCCATCCGACCGATTACGAGCTGCGCATGGGTATCCTGCAGGTCAAGGCGGAGGCGCTGCGCAGTGAATCCCCGGACCTTGAAATTCCGACCGCTGTGTTTGAATTTCTGGCCAGCAAGATCACCTCCAACATTCGCGAACTGGAAGGTTCCCTGAACCGGGTCGTGGCCAACGCCGCGCTGGTTGGCCGCAAGATCGACATGGATATGATCCAGGACGTTCTGAAGGACATTCTGCGCGCCACTGAAAAGCGGGTCACCATCGACGAAATTCAGCGCAAGGTGGCCGAACACTATGATATCCGTCTGGCGGACATGCATTCCCAGCGCCGTGCGCGGGCCGTAGCCCGGCCGCGTCAGGTGGCGATGTATCTGGCGAAACAACTGACCACCCGTTCGCTGCCGGAAATCGGCCGCAAGTTCGGCGGCAGGGATCACACAACAGTGATCCACGCGGTGCGCCGGGTCGAAGAGTTGGTCAGCCAGGATATCGGTCTGAACGAGGACGTGGAATTGCTGCGGCGTATGCTGGGCGGCGGGATTCTGTAACCCCGCCGGATTGGCGCGCCTGCCAAGGCTGGAATCATAAGATAAAATCGAGCGTGCGCGGGCGTTGCTTTCGCGACGGTCCTGTCACAATATCGACCAAGAGATTCTCTTCGCCCCAGCCAACCTCAAGCTCAGCCAACCTCAAGCCCGCCGGGACCCGTCCCATGAAAATCAGCCTCGAACGCGCCGCCCTGATGAAATGCCTTGCCCATGTGCAAAGCGTCGTGGAGCGGCGGAACACCATTCCGATCCTGTCCAATCTACTGTTGCAGGCCGAGGACGGCAAATTGTCCGTCACGGCAACCGATCTGGATATCGAGGTGGTGGAAACGCTGCCCGCGTCTGTTAGCCAGGAGGGCGCAACGACCGCGCCGGCCCACGTGCTGTATGATATCGTCCGCAAGCTGCCCGACGGGGCCGAGGTTTCGCTGCACCATGATGCGAGCGCCGAGCGGCTGGAGATCTCGGCCGGGCGGTCGCGGTTTTCGCTGGCCTGCCTGCCCAAGGACGATTTCCCGTCGATGACTGCCGGCGATTTGCCCCACCGCTTTACCTTGCCTGCGGCGACCCTTAAGCGGTTGGTCGACAAGACACGATTTGCGATCTCGACCGAAGAGACGCGCTATTACCTGAACGGCATATTTCTGCATTGCCAGGGAGAGGGCGGCAGTGCCCGCCTGATCGGCGTGGCGACGGACGGCCACCGGCTGGCCAAGTATGAAACCGCAGCTCCCGCCGGAGCAGAGAGCATGCCGGACATTATTTTTCCGCGCAAGGCGGTCGGTGAAATCCGCAAGCTGATCGATGATGAAGACGGCGAGATCCAGATCGCGGTTTCGGACCTGAAAATTCGCTGCAGCTTTGGCGGCACGATCCTAACCTCGAAACTGATCGACGGGACTTTCCCCGATTACAAGCGGGTCATCCCCAGCGGCAATGACAAGCAGATGAAGGTGGACGGCAAGGTTTTCATGGCGGCGGTCGACCGGGTGTCCACCGTGTCATCGGAAAAATCCCGCGCTGTAAAAATGACTCTGGACGGCACGACTTTGTCGCTGGCCGTCAACAGTCCCGACGCCGGCTCGGCGAGCGAGGAACTGGAGGTCGATTACAACGCCGATCTACTCGTGATCGGGTTCAATGCCCGCTATCTGATGGAAATCACCGGCCAGGTCGATGGCGACACCGCACTGTTCGAATTGCAGGATGCCGGCTCGCCGACCATTGCGCGCCAGGACGGCGACGACGATGCGCTCTATGTACTGATGCCGATGCGGGTGTGACTGCGGCGCCGCATCTCACTCGCCTCGTTGTCACCGGGTTTCGGTCCTACGACCGCGCCATTCTTGATCTTGATCCGCGCCCGGTGGTACTGAGCGGCCCCAATGGCACCGGCAAGACCAATCTTCTGGAAGCTGTATCCCTTCTGGCGCCGGGACGTGGCCTGCGCCGTGCGCCGCTGGGCGATATTCCCCGGCACGCCGGGGGGATGACCGCCCCGCAATGGGGCGTGAACGCGGTTTTAGTCGGTGTGGATGGCGCCCATGACATTGCGACCGGGATTGAGCGGGTCGCCGATGGCGACCGGCGGGTGGTCCGGATCGATGGCTCGCCCGCTTCGGCGTCCAATCTGGCCGGCCTGGTGCGGATGGCCTGGCTGACCCCGGCCATGGACGGCCTTTTTCGGGAAAGCGCCGGGGGACGCCGGAAGTTCCTGGATCGTTTGTCGCTGGCCTTCGATGCCGACCATGGAACCCGGGTGAATGCCTATGAAAAAGCCATGCGCGAGCGCAACCGGCTGTTGGCGGACCGGGCGCCGGATGCCGCCTGGTTGAGCATTCTGGAGAAGCAAATGGCCGAACACGGGGTTGCCATCGCCGCGGCCCGGGCGGCCTGTGTCAGTGCCGTAACGGGCGCGATTGCCGGGCAACCGGCAGACAGCCCCTTTCCTCGCGCTGATCTGAACCTAGACGGGCTGGCCGAAACCGAACTGGTTGGCGCGGCAGCCGTTGAAGATCAGCTCAAACAGGAATGGATGCGATATCGTTCGCGGGATGCGGCGGCCGGGCGGACGCTGACCGGCCCGCACCGCAGCGACCTTCTGGTCCGGCACGGACCAAAGGACATGCCCGCTCATCTGTGTTCCACCGGTGAACAGAAGGCGCTGCTGATCGCGATCGTACTGGCCCATGCCGCCGCGCTGACGCGCGAATCCGGCCCGGGCGGTCCGATCTTGCTTTTGGACGAGATTGCCGCTCACCTGGACGCCGACCGCCGCGCCGCCCTGTTCGACCGGATCTGTGACCTGGGCTTGCAGGCCTGGGTAACCGGAACCGATCCATTTCTGTTCGATGCCCTGGGTCCACGCTCCCAGTTTTTCACAGTCGCCGAAGGGGCTGTTTCGCCTGTCTGAATCGGGCCTTCCTTCGATGGTCTCGCGATCCCATATAGGGCATAATTCCACGATAATCCGGACCTCGCCGAAACGTTGCAGCGGCCCCGCCACCATGCCAGAAAGGGGCTGAATTAGGGAAGAGACAGATGACTGATTCGCCGGGAAAAGACGAAGAAGAGGATTCCCCTGAAAAGCACAAGAAAAAAGTCGAAAAAGACGCTGAATATGGCGCCGATTCGATCAAGATCCTGCGCGGGCTGGAAGCTGTGCGCAAACGTCCCGGCATGTATATTGGCGATACCGACGATGGATCGGGTCTGCATCACATGGTGTACGAGGTTGTCGACAACGCGATTGACGAGGCGTTGGCCGGCCACTGTGACACGGCCACGATCACTCTACGCGCCGATGGATCGGTCACGGTAACCGATAACGGCCGCGGCATCCCGACCGAAATCCACGCCGAAGAAGGCATTTCGGCGGCCGAGGTCATCATGACCCAGCTGCATGCCGGCGGAAAATTCGACCAGAACTCTTACAAGGTGTCGGGCGGACTGCACGGGGTCGGCGTGTCCGTGGTCAACGCGCTGTCGGAATGGCTTGAGTTGCGGATCTTCCGCGATGGCAGGGAACACAAAATGAGGTTCGCCCATGGCGAATCCATCGCGCCGCTGGAGGTTGTCGGCGATGCCGGCGAACGCAAGGGCACCGAGGTGACCTTCCTGCCCTCGACCGGCACCTTCACCATGGTCGAGTTTGACTTCGCCACGCTGGAACACCGGCTGCGCGAACTGGCGTTCCTTAATTCAGGCATCAAGATCGTGCTGCGGGACGAACGCCATGCCGAGTTCCAGGAGATCGAGCTGTTCTATGAAGGCGGGGTTCAGGCATTCGTTCGATACCTTGATCGCAACCGCAATCCGCTGGTGTCGGAATCGATCTCGATCCTGGCGGAGAAAGACGGAATTACGGTGGAATGCGCCCTGTGGTGGAATGACGGATACCACGAATCCGTTCTGCCCTTCACCAACAACATCCCACAGCGCGACGGCGGCACCCATCTGGCCGGATTTCGCGGCGCCCTGACCCGCCAGATCAACGGCTATGCCAATGAATCCGGCATCGCCAAGAAGGAAAAAGTCACATTGACCGGCGATGATGCCCGAGAAGGGCTGACCTGCGTCCTCTCCGTCAAGGTGCCGGATCCGAAGTTTTCCTCCCAAACCAAGGACAAACTGGTCTCGTCCGAAGTGCGCCCGGTCGTTGAGGCCGTGATCAACGACAAGCTTCGGCAATGGCTGGAAGAACATCCCGGCGAGGCCAAGACGATCGTTACCAAGGTGGTCGAGGCCGCCGCCGCCCGCGAGGCTGCCCGCAAGGCGCGTGAATTGACCCGGCGCAAGACAGCGCTGGATGTCTCCAACCTGCCCGGAAAGCTGAAGGATTGCTCCGAACGCGATCCGGCCAAGTGCGAGTTGTTCCTGGTCGAGGGCGACAGCGCCGGCGGCTCGGCGCAAATGGGCCGCAACCGCATTAACCAGGCGATTCTGCCCCTGCGCGGCAAGATCCTGAATGTGGAGCGGGCCCGCTTCGACCGGATGCTGGCCAGCCAGGAGATCGGCACCCTGATCACGGCATTGGGCACCGGCATCGGGCGCGAAGAGTTCGATCTGTCGAAACTGCGCTACCACAAGATCGTCATCATGACCGACGCGGATGTGGACGGCGCTCATATCCGCACGCTCTTGCTGACCTTCTTTTTCCGTCAGATGCCGGAACTGGTCGAAGACGGGCATCTCTATGTCGCCCAGCCGCCGCTCTACAAGGTGATGCGGGGCAAATCCGAGGTCTATTTGAAGGACGAGGCGGCGCGGCAGGCCTATCTGATTGATTCCGGTATCAGCGATGCCGTCCTGGTCACCGATGACAGGGAACAACGCTCCGGCCCGGATCTTCGAAATATCCTGACCCAGGCGGCGACGGTGGCGTCGGTGCTGGACCAGGTGCCGCACACTCACTCCCGACTGGTGGTCGAGCAGGCCGCAATCGCCGGCGCGCTGGACCCGGACGTCAGCGCCGACGGCGTGCTGGCTTCCGCGGCGGCCGAGAAAGTCGCCGTGCGTCTCGATACCCTGGCCCCGGAGACCGAGCGCGGCTGGCAGGGTTCATTCGCCGAAGGAGAAGGATACCGGTTCGAGCGTACGGTTCGCGGCGTCAAGGAAATTCGCCGTACCGAGGCAGGGTTCCTGCGCTCGGCCGAGGCACGCAAATTGCATTTGCTGCAGGACGGCCTGGTTGAAGTTTTCGATGCTCCGGCGATTCTGCGCCGCAAGGAGGAGGACATCCGTGTTCACGGGCCCATGGCCCTGCTCGACGCGGTGATGGAGGCCGGCGAAAAGGGGCTCTCGATGCAGCGCTATAAGGGGCTGGGTGAGATGAATCCGGAACAGTTGTGGGAAACCACGCTGGACCCCGATGCCCGCACCCTGTTGCAGGTCCGTGTCGACCACGCCGACACCGCCGACGAAATGTTTTCCAAACTGATGGGCGACGTGGTCGAATCGCGCCGCGATTTCATCCAGCAGAATGCCCTGAACGTGGCCAATCTGGACGTTTAATTTCGTCGTCCAGCGCCGCGAAACTTCTGGCCCGGCGACATCGTCGTTTCGATGACTGCGATCCAGGCGGCCGGCGGCCCCTGGTACCGGCCGCGCTAATTCCGGCTGGCCGATTCCGGTTACAAACCTGCCCGAATCCGCCTATACTTGATCACGCCAATGAAGCAGTTGAGTGATCGAGAGCCATGGCGAAAAAGCCAACCAGGAAAAAGCGCACAGCCGGTAAGAAACCGGCTGCAAAGTCACGCCGTCGCTGGAAGATCGCCGGAACCCTGATCTATTGGGGCTTGGTGGCCTCCATGTGGCTGCTCATCGGCGCCGGCGCGGTGATTGCCTATTACGCCGTCGATCTGCCGGATTCCTCTCGCCTGCTGGATGCCCGCGAGGAGACCAGCATACGCATCCATGACCGGACCGGCGCCCTGATCTCGACCAGGGGGGCGCTTTATGGCGGGCCGGTATCGGTTTCCGATATGCCACCCCACCTGCTGAATGCGGTTATTGCCATCGAGGACCGGAATTTCCGCAATCATCCGGGCTTCGATCCCTGGGGTATTGCCCGGGCCATCTACACCAATATCCGTGCAAAGAGGGTCAGCCAGGGCGGTTCGACGATTACCCAGCAACTCGCCAAGAATCTGTTTCTCACACCGGAACGCACCTTTCGCCGCAAGTTCCAGGAACTCATCCTCGCGATCTGGCTGGACCTGAAGTTCACCAAGGATGAAATCCTCACCATCTATCTCAACCGGGTCTATCTCGGTGCCGGCACCTATGGGGTTGAGGCAGCCTCGCAGCGCTATTTCGGAAAACCAGCCGGCCGGATGAGCGTGCCGGAAGCGGCCATGGTGGCGGGCCTTTTAAAGGCGCCTTCACGCTATGCTCCAACCGCCCATATGGATCGGGCGCGGGAGCGGGCCGCTCTGGTGATCCGAGCCATGGAGGAAGAAGGCTATCTGTCCTCGGGCGAAGCGCGGGCCGCCCTTGATGCCCCCGCCAAGCTGGCGCGCACCCGGAGAGGCACCGGAACCGGCTATGTGACCGACTATGTCATGGACATCGTACCGTTTTATGCTGGCAACAGTCCGGCCGACATTCTGGTCTACACGACACTGGATGCCGAGGCACAGCGCCTGGCCGACCGGACCGTGAAATCGGTTCTCGACCGGGATGGCGGACGGCTTCAGGTCGGCCAGGCAGCACTGGTCAGTCTCACACCTCAGGGGGCGGTCCGGGCCATGGTCGGCGGGCGGGATTATGGCGCCAGCCAGTTCAACCGGGCAAGCCAGGCCCTGCGCCAGCCCGGCTCGGCCTTCAAGCCATTTGTCTATCTGGCGGCCCTGCGCAGCGGATATCGTCCCAACAGCATCGTTGATGATCGCCTGGTCAAATATGGCAGTTTCGCGCCGAAGAACTACGGCAAAAAATATTATGGCCCCGTGACGCTGCGGACCGCTTTGGCGAAATCGTTGAACTCTGTTGCTGTGCAACTGATCAAGGATGTCGGCCCCACCAAGGTTCGTAACCTGGCCATGGTCATGGGGATTTCCGGCCCGCTGGCGCCCGATCTTGCCCTAGCGCTCGGGGCCTCCGAGACGACCCTGATCGACATGGCCCGAGCCTATGCGCCCTTCGCCAATGGCGGTTTTGCCGTGGTGCCGCATGTCATTGAACGGATCGAAACCGTCGATGGAAAACTGCTGTACGAACGGTTCGGATCCAGCCCCGGCCAGGTCATCTCACGTGGCGAGTCCGGCATCATGTCGGACATGATGCGTGGGGTGATCGAGGACGGGACCGGCAAGGCCGCGCGCCTGCCGGGACGGGCCGCGGCCGGCAAGACCGGTACCAGCTCGGATTTTCGCGATGCCCTGTTCGTCGGTTATACGGCGGAATCGGTAACCGCAGTCTGGGTCGGCAATGATGATTCCAGCCCCATGGTCAAGGTAACGGGTGGCAAGCTGCCGGCCGAGATCTGGCGCACCTTTACGGCCGCCTATCTGGAGGGAGAACCGTCCCGCCCCCTGATCTGGGGCGAACCTCCCGAACCGCCCCGCGTCAGTCCGCGCATTGCTGAAAACACAAGACCCAGCCGCCAGGAATCCGAAGGGTTCAGCACCTTGCGCAAGCGGCTTTCCGCAATATTCGGCAATTCCGACAATCGCAGGAAGCGGACCCAGCAAGAACGCGACAATGACTGGATGAACCGCTCGTCCGACCGCTGAGATTCGGGAATTCGGCTATTACCCGCTTCGCCGCACCGCCAAACCAACTCAAATCCAGGCGCCCGGTTGCCATACGGCCAAGCCCGGTGATACGAGCGCGTCTCAGGGAATTCAATCGGGAGGGGTGGACGTGGACGAATTAGAGATTGCCGTGACCGGATGCGCCGGGCGCATGGGCCAGTCGCTGGTACAGGCCATCTGCGCGGCCGAGGGCTGTCGCGTATCGGGTGGGACCGAACGCTTTGAATCCCCCGACATCGGCCGCGATGTCGGCGAGATCGCCGGCGTGGGATCTTTGGGAGTGACCGCCACGGACGACCTCGCCGCGATCCTCGCGGGCGCCAGGGCGGTGCTCGATTTCACCACCCCCGGCGCGACCGTCGCCCTGGCCAAGGCTGCTGCCGATGCCGGCGTGGTTCATGTCATCGGGACGACTGGTATGACCGATGCCGACGATGCAGCGGTGGCCGAGGCCGCCAAACGCACCGTCATCGTCAAGGCCGGCAATATGAGCCTGGGCGTCAACCTGCTGGGCATCCTGGCCCGGAAAGTGGCCGCTGCCCTCGATGAAGACTGGGACATCGAAATCGTCGAAATGCATCATCGCCACAAGATGGATGCGCCTTCGGGCACGGCCCTACTGTTGGCCGAAGCGGCCGCTGAGGGTCGCGGTATCGATTTGAAATCACACAGTGATCGCGGACGCGACGGTCATACCGGCGCCCGCAAACGCGGCGACATCGGCATGGCCGCCCTGCGCGGCGGCGACGTCGTCGGCGAACACGAGGTGGTCTTTGCCGCCGATGGCGAACGAATCTCCCTGAAACACGTCGCCACTGATCGCGGCATTTTCGCGCGTGGCGCCATCAAGGCCGCGATCTGGGGCCAGGGCAAACCGCCGGGACTCTATGACATGGTGGATGTGCTGGGCCTGTAACTGCGAAGTCTCGGATTCATCATTTCGATATTCTCCGAACTCCCCGGACAAGCCGCACAGCGGTGCAGATTCGGGGTCCAGCTTAAGGTATTTCTGATAGAGATTGATTTTTCAACATATCCCAATCCCGTCGTTCCGGGACGCTGCAGGCGAACCCGGAACGACGGATGAAAAGGCACATATTGTTGTCAGGGTCAACTTCAGTTTGTCAGGGTCAACTTCAGTCAAAAACACCCTGAATTCCAACTGTGGCTGCCCTGTTCACGCTGCTTCTTCCCGGGCGTCGGCCCGGGCAACCTCCAGCGCCAGAATGGCGCGCTTGGTTCTGAGACCCCAGTGATAGCCGGCCAGAGCGCCGGACTTCTGTAGCACCCGGTGACAGGGCACCAGATAGCTGACAGGATTTCGTCCTACGGCCGTTCCGACCGCCCGCACGGCCCGCGGTTTGCCCAGCCGTTCGGCAATCGCGCCATAGGTGGTCAGGTTTCCCGCCGGTATAGCCAGTAGTGCCTCCCACACCTTGACCTGGAAATTGGTGCCCGACAGGTGCAGGCGCACGCGTTCGCCGTCGCCGGCCCCGAAGATCCGGACACTGAGCGTTGCCGCGGTTTCATCGTCGCGGGAATATGTCGCCGCCGGCCAGCGCAGGGTCATATCGCGCAGGGCCCGGTCCTGGCCGAATTCCAGCGTAAAGCCGAGGCCGGTAATACCCCGGTCGGACCAGACCACGATCACCTCACCCAGGGCGCTGCGGGCAAAGCCATAGGTTAGCGACAGACCGTAACCCTTCTGTTTGTATTTGCCGGGGGTCATCGCCTCGTAGGTCACGAACAAATCGTGCAGCCGCGAGGGCGTCGACAGGCCGGCGTCCCAGGCCGCGTCCATGATCGACGAACTGTCTTCCAGCAATTGCTTGGCATGATCAAGCGTCAGATAGCCGGCAAACCTTTTCGGGCTGATCCCGGCCCAGTGGGAAAACTGGCGCTGGAAATGAGCCGGCGACAGGCCGACATGTGCCGCCACGTCGTCCAGCGAGGGTTGATCCTGGTAGTGCTGCTCCAGATAGGCGATCGCTCTGCCGATCCGGGCATAGTCGGGATGTGTGAGGGGCTGTGTCATGGCCTTAAATAACCAGGCCAATGCGGCACCGCCACCCGGATCATGCGGGCTGGCGCGCGATTGTCAGCGCGCATTGAAGGGCGCGGGCGAAATCAAGCCGTTCATGAGCCGACATGAAGGCGCCGAGATCCACCGAAACGCTGCGTTCCGCCAGATTGATCCGCGGGTCGTCGCCACTCTCGACGCTCAGCCGCACCCAATAGGGTTGGAATCGCCAGTGTTCCCAGCGTCCGCTCGGATGCACCCGGCGCACTTCCAGGCTGGCCGGGGTCAACCGCACTGTCTCGAACAGCCGGCCGGACCGGTAGGACCATTTAAACGCCGCCCAGATCGCCAACACGTCCAGCCCGTAAAACCCCAGCACCGGCCACGCCCCGCTCAGCGCATAGACCGCCCCGGTCCCAAAGCTGACCAGCGAGACAAATATCATCAGCGCCCAAAACCCCGCCGGCGACAGCGACCGGTGCGGGCGCAGGATGGCGTCGAAGAGGAGAGGATCGCGAGTCATGGCCCCAATATGACCCACTACATCCAGTAAGGCGAGCGCAGCGGCGCACACTTTCCGGATTGTACCCTGGAGGCCATGCGGTAAACTCGTCATCATGACACCGCAACAAATCGAAGAAGCCTTTGCCCGGTTTGCGTCGCGTGAGGCGGCGCCGAAGGGTGAACTGGACCATCTGAACCCGTTTACCCTGCTGGTCGCCGTCGTGCTGTCGGCACAGGCGACCGATGCCGGGGTCAACAAGGCAACACCGGCGCTGTTCAAGGCGGCCGATACGCCGGAAAAAATGCTCAAGCTCGGCGAAGCGAAAGTACGTGATTACATAAAAACGATCGGGCTTTACCGCAACAAGGCCAAGAACGTCATCAAGCTGTCGGAACAGCTGATCCGGGATTGGGACGGCGAGATGCCCCAATCGCGCGCGGCACTGGAGGCTCTGCCCGGTGTCGGGCGCAAGACCGCCAATGTGGTGCTGAACATGGCCTTTGGCCAGCCGACCATGGCCGTCGATACCCATGTTTTCCGGGTCAGCAACCGCACCGGCATGGCGCCGGGCAAGGATGTACGCGCGGTGGAAGACCGGTTGATGGACGTGGTTCCGGCCCGGTATGGCCTGCACGCCCACCACTGGCTGATCCTGCACGGGCGCTATATCTGCAAGGCCCGCAAGCCCGATTGCGGGGTGTGTGTGATCAGCGATCTGTGCTGTTTTGAGGGCAAGGAGGTAGGTTGAGGGGATTTTGGGCCCTGGGGGGGCGGCCTGAAATTCTGGAGTCTTTCCGACTGACGTTGACCCTGACAAGATTTGCTTTTTCATCTGTCGTTCCGGGTTTGCCTGTGGCGCCCCGGAACGACTCGATGGTGATGTGTTGAAAAATAAATCCCTGTCGGAAACGCCCTAGCTCGGATACGTCATGAAACAGGCCCCGCCCTGCTTGCTGGCCTTGCCTCCCCTGCGTCGCGCCTTGCGCTCAAGGTTTCGTGTGCCTTTCCGGCTTTCCGGCACATAGGTTTCATCGGCTTCCACAATGCCCGTGAGCCTGCGTGCCTTCAGGTCTTTTGCGGCAGGAAATCGGTGCCGCCAACGGAAGGCGGTGTTGACGGCAAGTCCGCAACGTTCTGCTGAAGCGCGAACCGTCAGCCCATCAGCAAGACAGGCTCCGAAGGCAAGCCACTTGTCCTTGCGGTGCAGACCCGACAAGGGGGTGCCGGTCGCGGCATTGAATGTCTTCCTGCATCCCTTGCACTGGTACCGTCGCAGACCCCTTGCCTTGCCACGCGATATGGCGCCTGGCGTGCCACAATGCGGGCACTGGCGATCTCCACCCACGGCCGCTTCAATGGCAGCCAGCGACGCTGACGTCTCCGTGTCCCCCGGGAACACAGCTTCGGTTTGCTGCCGCTGCGCCGGGCTGAGGTGGTCTATTCCCGATCAGGGCTATTCATCAAATTGCACCAGGGTATTGAAAATATTCTGAAAATATGAATCTCTGTTGCTAAGCTTCAGCGACAGAGGTAGCCAGATATGGTATCCGTTCAATCCGTATTGCGACAGGTTCCCGATCCGAGGGGAAAGCAAGGTCTCAAACATCCGCTCCACGCGCTGCCGAGGCTGTTATCCATGCTCAGCGAGCGTAAGGGAATGATGGCGGCGGGTCAACAGGGCCGTGGCCTGACCGCACGACAACTCCGGCGACCGGGATTCCGGCGACTGGGATTTCGGCGACTGGGATTTCGCCCCGGTCATGCCTCCCCCTGCCATGCAACCTTGACGAAAACCCTTCGGGTTCTGGATCCCACGGCAATGGCGCAGGCTTTTGGTCAGTTGACGGCGGAGACCGGCGCGCCACACCGTGGCTCTCGCTCGGGCGCCGCATCATCGCCCGCAAGGCCGTGCGGTCCTCCGCGCTTGGAAATCCACCCCGAGTCATGCCCAAGGAAGAATCCATTCAGAGCAAAATGGCCGGAACTTTTTCGGGTTCCGGAGTGAGTTGGATATAGCAATATTGTGGCGACCCAAACTGGCTGCTGTTCACCTGGAATCTCTTCGAATATTTTTCGTCCAATGTTCGCGGCATCGTCCGAAGTCCACTTCGGTCGCAGCGAATCCAAGCCGATTGGCTCATTCTTCATGATCATGATGCCTCCGTTACGAGCCCTCGATTATTCTACTCGAACGGCAGTCCCACATAATTTTCCGCCAGTGCCGTCATCGCGGTCGTGGAACTGAAAAGATAATCCAGATCCGCCTGCTGCAAGCGCTTTTCAAACGGGCTGAAGTCGGGGAACTGGTGCAGCATGGTGGTCATCCACCAGGAAAAACGCTCGGCCTTCCAGACCCGGGCGAGAGCGGTTTGCGAATAATGTTCCAACCCGCCCGCATCGCCCGTTTTGTAGAAAGCGATCAGCGCCTCTGACAGGAAATGAATGTCCGAGGCAGCGAGATTCAATCCCTTGGCACCTGTCGGCGGCACGATGTGAGCAGCATCGCCGGCCAGGAACAGATTGCCGAAGCGCATGGGTTCGGCCACGAAACTGCGCAAGGGTGCGATGCTTCGTTCAATCGACGGGCCGGTCTTCAGGCCTTCGGTCCGCTCCGCCGGCAGCCTTGCGACCAGTTCCGACCAGAACCGGTCGTCGGACCAGTCGGCCACATCCCTGTCCGCGCCGCACTGCAGATAATACCGGCTACGGGTCATCGACCGCATGGAACACAGCACAAAGCCCGACGGATGGCTGGCATAGATCAACTCTTCGGAAATCGGCTTTGTGTCCGACAACAATCCCATCCAGGCGAAGGGATAGGCCCGCTCGAAGGTTTGCAGAATGGTGTCCGGGATGGTCTTGCGGCTGACCCCGTGGAATCCGTCGCAACCGACGATGTAATCGCAGGTCACCTCGTGCTCCTGACCATCCTTGCAGTAGGTCAGGCGCGGCCGGTCGGACGTCGCATCAAAGATCGCCACATCGACCGCTTCGAACACCACATTGCCGCCGGCGGCGGCGCGGGCGTCCATCAGATCCCGGGTCACTTCGGTCTGGCCATAGACGGTGACACCCTTGCCGGTCAGCCCGTCGAGGTCGATGCGATGGATCTTGTCCCCGAAACAAATCTCGAACCCGCCATGCAGCAGCCCCTCGCGCGCCAGCCGGTCGCCGACGCCGGCGCGGTGCAGCATGTCGACCGTGCCCTGTTCCAGCACGCCGGCGCGCACCCGGCCCAGAACATAGTCCCGGGTCTGGCGTTCCAGCACCGCACTTTCCACGCCGGCAAGATCCAGCAACTGCGACAATAACAGACCCGATGGCCCGGCACCGATAATCCCCACTTGTGTATGCATATGTCCCCCGGTTCACCTCACGGTCGGAAACACCATCGCGGCGATGCCGGGCAGGGTCAATTGGAAGTAGGTGTTTCACGCACCCTCGTGGCAATACCAATAGGCAAAGTGGTTGCCGACCACCAGAAATCCGGGCCACCAACTCAATGTCCTCGCTTCCCTACACCCGCAGAACGGCCTTCTGCTTGCGCGCCGACGTCTGTCTGCGACGTCGGCCCGATCAATCTTCTTCTGTTCCGTCATGAAACACCTCGATAATCCCCTCGTCTCGGGTCTTGATCAGTGTCTCAAAAAACTCCAGGGCGGGGGAAGCCAGGGCGGGGAAAGATCGACCAGATCGGGACGCATCGCCAGCATGACCGAGGTTTCGGCGGTCCCGCCATGAATATCCGCGAAGACCGGCCTATCCTCATAAATCTCGGTCCATTTACCGATTCGGCCCCAGCTGGTGGTGACCACCAGCATGTTGTGGTTCTCGCGCAGGTCGCTGTTCGCGAAAAAGCCGAACGCCGCGTACGCGGAACTCGGCTGTGTATTTCGGAGGATTTCTTCCTGTCCATAGGGCTCATCCTTTGAGAGTTTTACTCTCCGGTAAACCCGGGACGGTTCAATCGACCGGACAGGGCCAGATCATGGCTCGGTTCAGATCAGGGCCCTCCGGCAGATCGCTCCGGGTGCCGGTCGGGCCGGCCCAGTTGAGAGTTCCGTTTTAGATCACCAGATCGGCGGCCACCAAGCCATCCTGAACCACAGGCAGACCGGTTACCGGCGCGGCGCAGGCCGGCAGGCGAACATTGCGCAAACTGAAACTGCCACTGGTCTTCAGCGTTACAAATGCATCCAGGCCGGTCACACCGCCTTCGATGCCGCGGCGGCATTGCCGAACAATTGCCCGAGAAAACCATGGAACCAGTCGGCCTGGCGTTCATCATGCTCCAGGCCAAGCCGGATCTGCACGGCAGCCTGTTGTGCGCCGGGAAAGTCGTGGAGCGCCCAGTCTTCCCGTTGCCAGCGGCGGAACCCTTCGATGGTCACCTCGGCATGAAACTGGAGCCCGTAGACCTTGTCGCCATGGCGGAAGGCCTGGTTCGGAAAACCATCGCTGCTGGCCAAACGCTCTGCCCCGTCCGGAATACCGAAGGTGTGGAAATGCGCCTGGGTAAACCACAGCGACCGGTCGAGAAAGCCGCCCGCGCCCGGTACGGGATCGACTTGATAGTAGCCGAATTCGGCTCGTCCGTCCGGCAGCGGTCCGGCGTCCGCGCCCAGGTGATACGCGATCATCTGTGCACCCTGACAGATCCCCAGCATGGGAATATCGGCGGCGAGGCAGGCGGCGATCCAGCGGTATTCCTCGTTCAGGAACGGATGTTTGGCGGTATCAAAGGCATTGTACATGCCGCCATGGATCACTGTACCGGCGACGTCCTCGCCGACATCACCCAGCATATCACCCGCGAACGGCCGCCGCGCATCCGGCTCGAACCCGTTGGCCAGCAAATAGGTATGAATTCTGTCATCCGGCGGATCGTCGCCATGACGGACCAGAACCACGCGTTTCTTCATCGATCCCTCCTCAAACAAAGATCGTTTCACAGCGCGGCCCTGTTTATCCCCTGTGCCGGAGAGCAGCAGTCATCGTGGCGCGCGGGTCGCCGAATGACAAGACGGAGGCCAGGGACACGACAGGGCAATCGACTGAATAAATTGCTGACATTTTTGTATTTTTCTGAATCAAAGGTGTGAAACGCACCTTTTTCGGAGTTTTCACGTGCCAGATGCCCCTCAATCTATCGCGACGCCTGACGTTTTGACCCATTTCGAGGAGATCGAAGATCCCGTCAGGCGACCAAAATTGTCCATCCGCTGGATGAAGTTCTCTTGCCGGTTCCATGTGCGGTGATATCTGGCGCGCAAGGGTGGACGTCCATCACCCTTTACGGAAAAAGGAAGCTCCCTCTTCCGCGTCGGTTTCTGCCGTTCGAGGCTGGCACGCCAGGTCATGATCAGTCGGGTATCCTGTTCTCAAGGCTTGATACGGAGCAGTTTCAACAGGGCTTCATCGCCTGGATCGCAAGCTTGCATGACATGCCTGAGGGTGTTGTCGGCGTTGATGGCGAGACCCTTCGCCGATCCTTTGACATCCCCTCCAACCAGGTCGCAACTCACATGATTTCAGCCTGGGCCTGTGACCGGAAACCGGTGCCGGGTCAGCGCAAGGTCGATGACAGGTCGAATGAGATCACAACCATTCCCGAATTCCTGGCATTCCCGAATTCCTGGCATTCCCGAATTGCCGGCCCTTCCGACGATCAAGGGCGCCATCGTGATCATTGATGCCATGGGATGTCAGCGCAGGATTTGCCAGCAGATCATCGATCAGGGAGCAGACTGCGTGACTGGCCTGAGGGGTAATCAGGGAAGCTTGCGCAAGGATGTCGAACTGTTTTTTGACGAGTACCGTGAGCGCGGGATCGAGGGTGATTTCATCAGAAAAAGTGAGATCGTCGACGGAAATCATGGGCGCATTGAGACGCGGCGCTCCACGGCCTGCCCGGATACGCAATGGATCAGGGACCGTCATCAGTGGCCCGGCTTGAAAACCGTGATCATGACCGAATAACACACATGAAACAGGAGGCAAGGCCGAAACGGTCACGCGATTTCATATCGCATCGCTTGAGGCTGAACCCGAGACCCTGGCACAATATATCCGCGATCATTGGCAGGTGGAAAACAGCTTGCACCGGGTTCTGGATGTGACCTTCCGACAAGACGAATGTCGCATCGGAACCGGCAATGCCGCTGCCAATTTTGCCACAATCAAACATGCGGCGATGAACCTGCTGCGCCGAGCACCCGGCAAAAGTCATCTGTCCGCTGGAAGAAATTCTCCTTCCGGTTCCGTGCGCGGTGATATCGGGCACACGGGGATGGACGTCAATCACGCTTCATGGCCAAGGGAAACTTGATCTTCCGCGCCATTTTCCACCAAACTCGAGACACGACCGCCGAAACGGTCCGGCCGTTTTACATCGCATCGCTCGATGACAGTCCCGAGAACATATCGAAATACATTCGCGATCACCGGCGCGATCACCGGCAGGTCGAAAACAGCCTGCACCGGGTCCTGGATGTAGCCTTCAGGCAGGACGAGTATCGCATCGGGGCCGGCCATGCCGCCGTGAATTCGCCACCATAAAACATGCGGCAATGAACCTGTTGCGCAGGGCGCCCGGTAAAATGAGCCGGCCGTAAAAACGGCACCCGGCAGCCCGGGATGACGACTGCATGGCGCAAATCATCCGCCAATGATATTCAGTCGATTGCCTTGGACATGCCCGGCTAGGACTATTCATGAAAGATGGGGCCATCATCGCTCGGACCGCCTTGCACCCGGGCAAATTCATCTATAGCTAACGCCCATGGAAATTATTACGAGCACCGAGTCGCTGGCTGCGTTTTGCCACAGTGTTGCAAATAAGCCTTACATCACCGTCGATACAGAGTTTCTGCGCGACAAAACCTATTGGCCGATCCTGTGCCTGATCCAGGTTGCCACCCCCGAAGATGCGGTGATCATCGATCCCCTTGCCGACGGCATCGATCTGGCCCCGTTATTCGATCTGATGTCGGATCAAGGTGTGCTGAAGGTTTTCCATGCCGCGCGGCAGGATATCGAAATCTTCCACCTCTTGTCGGGCAATGTACCAGCTCCGCTGTTCGATACACAGATCGCCGCCATGATTACCGGACATGGTGATCAGGTGGGCTATGAAACCTTGGTCCGCAAGATGGTGGGCGCTTCGGTTGATAAATCATTCCGGTTCACGGATTGGAGCCGCAGGCCGCTGACGGACAAGCAACTGCAATATGCCCTGTCGGACGTCACCCATCTGTGCGTTATCCATGAACAAATGCAGGCCCTGATTGCCAAAGGTGGCCGGCAGGAATGGATTGCGGAAGAAATGGCTATCCTGAGCAATCCGGAAACCTATATTCAACGCCCCGAAGATGCCTGGAGGCGCCTGAAGATTCGCACGAACAGCTCGCGCGTTGCCGCCATTGTCCGGGAACTTGCCGCCTATCGCGAGCGCGAGGCGCAGTCACGGGACGTACCGCGCGGCCGCATTCTGAAGGACGATACCCTGATCGAAGTGGCAACGCAAAAGGCATCGACCACCGATGCCCTGTCAAATCTTCGGACGTTTCCAAAGGGACAGGCCGGCGGACGGATCGGCAAGGACATCGCCGCCGCAGTAGAAAGGGCGATGAAACTGCCGAAAGAGAATCTTCCCGAACTGCCAGGCAAGCCGGCCCCGCTGGCGCCTGCCGGTCCTGTCGGAGAACTGCTCAAGGTCTTTTTGAAAATCAGGGCCAAGGAACTGGGCGTTGCCACTCGCCTGATCGCTTCGGCGAATGAGATAGAACGGTTTGCCGCGGAACGTGGCCGTTCCGGAAAATTGATGCAGGGATGGCGCGGCGAGGTATTCGGACAGGATGCATTGAAACTTTTGAACGGTGAGATTGCCCTGGCTGCGAAAGGCCCTGCAATTGTCGCCCTGCCCACCGGAACCGGCTAAAAACACCGATTTTCAGTCATCTCTACCCCTTGATCTTAATCTCCGGCTTGACGTCAAAAGCCCGGGCCAGAACGTTAAAGCGTTTTTCAACGGCCTCTCCGATCAGAACCTGATCCTTATACGGCACCTTGAAAATCAGAGTTTCCTTGTCTTTCACAATTGACGTTTCCAACAACACGTCTGCAATCCCGCCTGAGACCAGATAGGCCAGTCTGAGGGTCAGACCGACCCGTTCCACCCATTGGCATTCATCGTCCGACAACAGGCGCAAAGTCGCCTCGACGAGCTGACCGTGCCCCTTGGCCGTATATCGGTGGGCGATGATCTGGCACAGCAAGGCCCGCTCCAGATGGGTGAGCCCGGGCCAGGGAACATTCAGGGCCTCAAGCGCGGCAATCTGGGCACGATGATCGGGATGGTGACGCCAACCCAAATCACTGGTCAGGCAGGCAAGATGTCGAACTGCGCCAAATCGGCTTTCATCGCCGGAAAAAAGATCCCTGGACCACTCATACACCGCATCGCCAAATCCAGGGTGGCGGCCGCGCCGTTCTTCCGCATTCCGCGCGGCGCGCAGCATGGGTTGTTCGTACGCATCGCTGAATTGCAGTTCGTCATTAAGGACACCTTCGCGGACCCCATAGGCCGAGGTGACCAGGGGAGATCCCGGCATCCTGGCCAAAACCTTGCCCAGAACCCTTGAAGCCAGCGACAGCGTATCGGCCCGGCGCCGGGAGATTGCCTCGATATCTACTATGGTTCGCTGGCTGAGATTTGCCAGAAAGGCCGCGAACCCGCGGGCCTCGTCATGGCCAATCTCATAATTATGGAGAACCTCGACCGGATGGGACGTGTTCATCTGGCCAAGATGGGCACGGGCAAAAGCTCGCCAGTTTCCACCAACCAGATAGAATGGCCTAGCCTGACTCTTGCTCAGAAATCTGGCCTTCGCCAATTCGCGGTCGATGGTATGTTCAATCAGGCGAATGCCGGACTCCGTCCCATCGTCCAGGGCCTGAAGCCGCAACGGACCCAATGGCAGCGATATGCCCTTCCCGACCTGGCCATCGCTGATCCGCACCAGTTCCAGGCTGCCACCGCCCAGGTCACCAACAATGCCATCCGCCGCCGGAATACCGCTCAGCACGCCAAGACCGGTATAATAGGCCTCTTCATCGCCCGTTAGAATGCGCACTGTGCTGCCGAACTCCCGGCTCAGCGTTTCTGCGAATTCATCACCGTCAGCGGCATCCCGGATCGCCGCGGTCGCAAAGGGAACAATTCCGACCAGGTCCGACCGTTCGGCCAAAACCATGAAACGCCGAACCGTTCGCAACGTCCGCGCCGTTGCTTGCGGATCCAGATTACCGGTCATCGGGTCAAGATTGCCAAGGCCACACAGGATATTTTCGTTGAAGATCGGCGCCGGATAGGCCGCCGAAACATCATAGACAACCAGGCGAACCGAGTTCGACCCGATATCGACGATCCCGATCCCTTTTCGACCCTCGGGAACAATGTCATGCCCTCCCGAGAGCGGATAGACCGAAGACAAGGAACTAACCGTCATTGCCATCCTGCAGATAATCCAATGGGGTAACCGGTTTTCCTTCTGCGAGCGCCGATCCCCGGCCCGACAGGCTGGGATTGGTCATGAAGAAATGGTGGGCATTAAAACGAAACTCCTCAGCCGCTTGAATGCGGGTGTAGGTTCCATCCGGATTCAGCAGCCAGCTTTGTTCAGTATCAACCATGTTGGCGACCATAATCTGTTCCAGCACCTGTTCGTTGACGGTAGGATTGGTGATCGGCACCAATGCCTCCACCCGCCGGTCAAGATTGCGCGGCATCCAGTCAGCCGATGCGATGTACATCAACGCACCCGGTGACGGCATCGGTTCGCCATTGCCGAAACACACAATTCGGGAATGTTCCAGGAAGCGGCCAACGATCGAGCGGACCTCGATATTTTCCGACAGGCCCGGGACACCGGGGCGCAAGCAGCAGATACCACGGACCACCAGGCGAATTCTGACCCCGGCGATGGAGGCTTCATAAAGCTTGTCGATGATGTCGGGGTCGACCAGCGAGTTCATCTTGGCCCAAATTTCAGCCGGCCGTCCCGCCCTGGCGTGTGCGATCTCGCCGTAAATATGCTCCACCAGCCGGCCGCGCAGCGTGACCGGCGAAATTGCGATCCGTTCCATATCGGTCGGCTCGGCATAGCCGGTGATATAGTTGAACAGGCGCGCTGCATCACGGCCAATCGCTTCGTCACAGGTGAACAGCGACAGGTCCGTATAGATGCGTGCCGTGACGGTGTGATAATTTCCGGTTCCAAAATGAGAATAGGTTTTTAGCCGGCTGCCTTCACGGCGCACCACGGACGACACCTTTGCATGGGTCTTCAGGTCCATAAAGCCGAAGACGACCTGCACCCCTGCCCGTTCCAGATCGCGGGCCCATTTGATATTCGCAGCCTCGTCGAAACGTGCTTTCAACTCAACCAGCGCCGTGACTGACTTGCCGGCTTCCGATGCCTCAATCAGGGCCTGAATGATCGGCGAGTCCTGGCTGGTCCGATAGAGCGTTTGCTTGATGGCAACCACATTGGGATCCTGGGCGGCCTGGCGCAAAAACTGGACCACCACATCAAAGCTTTCATAGGGGTGATGAACGATCAGGTCCTTGGCCTGAATGGCAGCAAAGCAATCGCCGCCATGGTCACGGATCCGTTCGGGAAAGCGGGTATTGTACGGCATGAAACGAAGGTCCGGCCGGTCATTGACGATCAGTTGTTCCAGCTGTCCCATGCCAATGATGCCGTCCACAACCACCACATCCTCGGCGGCGACATTCAGTTCCGATGTCACCAGTTCAGTCAGACCGGCCGGCATGGAGCTTTCCACCTTCAGCCGGATAACATGCCCGCGGCGGCGGCGTTTCAGCGCCGATTCAAATTCGCGCACCAGATCTTCAGCTTCTTCCTCGATCTCGATATCGCTGTCACGCAGCAGTCGGAACAGGCCACGGCCAACTTCCGCGTAGCCGGGAAACACACTGGCGACATGACTGATGATTACATCTTCCAGGAAGATAAAGCGGATGTCGCTGTCGGTATCTCCCGGCAGACGGATGAAGCGTTTTACCTGGGCCGGCACCGGTAACAGAGCCTGCATTTGCTGGCCGTCGGTTTCGCGCCGCAATTGCAGCGCGATGGCAAATCCCAAATTTGGGATGAATGGAAACGGATGAGCCGGATCGACCGCCAGCGGTGTCAGCACCGGAAAAATCTCCCGCAGGAAAAGCCTGGCCAACCATTCACGTTCATCCCCGGTCAATTCGTCGGCGTCCAGCACTGACATCCGGTTCTTGCGCAATTCGGCCCGCAGGGAACGCCAGATGATCTGCTGATCCGCCATCAACGCATTTGCCTGCTGGTGAACCCGCGTCAGTTGCTGTTCGGCGTTCAGACCGTCCTGGCTGAGAAGATCGACCCCGGCATTGATCATGCCGCGCAATCCCGCAACCCGTACGGAGTAGAATTCATCCAGGTTATTGGCTGAAATCGACAGGAACCGCAGGCGTTCCAACAGCGGATGGTTGGCGTTGTCCGCCTCTTCCAACACCCGGCGGTTAAAGGCCAGCCAGCTGAGTTCGCGATTGAAAAACCGGTCCGCCGTATCAATGGCGATCGCGGGATTTTCAGAAATCGGCTCGTCGCTGGCGATGTCAGAATGACTGATGACGTTCATGACCGGTTTCCAAGCTTGCGTGATCTATACCCCGAGGAGCCATGCCTCACAACTCAGTCCATTAGCATACCGTCGCGCAGGGCACGTGCGGCAAAGTGCCGGGTAATACTGGCGTGGCGTGACAGGGCCAGGTGATCCAGTTGCTGAACCATCCGGGAAATGGCGCCGAACGAGCGTTCGGTTCGCGTAAGCAAGAACGCGAATACGCCCTCATCGACATCGACCTGGCGGTCACGAAAGTGCTTTTGCATGACGCCGACGAACAGGTCATCATCGGGCGCACCGATCTCGACAACGGGGACCGCCGCCAGGCGCGAAGACAGATCCGGAAGATTGATCGGCCAGGTCGCCGGCGCATTTCGCGCTACAATCAGCATGTTCTTGCCGGTTTGCGCGGTCAGGTTCAAAAGGTGGAACAAAGCTGTTTCATCATGCGGAGGCTGGTTGGCTTCCAGCAGCATATGGCGCGGCGCGGCGGCGAGCGCTTCTGCCGCCCCTTTCAGATCGGCCGAGGACACATGCATCAATTCTCCCACCTGCCCGGCCCAGATGCCGGCCAGATGGCTCTTTCCCGATGCCGGGGATCCAGTCAGTGCCATGGTGCTGGCGGGCCATCGGGGCCACAGATCGATTGTTTCCACGGCCGGCCGGTTGCAGCCGGATACGATGAAATCAGACCGATCCGATGCCGAACGTACCTCCAACGGCAGTACGAGTTGATCAATCATGTCTTGTCTTCGGTGTCATCATCGTCGTCCGATGCAGGCGTCAGCAAAGGGCCGAGAGATGGGTCATCGACATTGTGCGGAACCGACCCCGCGCCCCCGACGCCGCCAAAGAGCGCGCTTTCCAGATAGGCCGACAGGCCATGCCGGGTCAGAACGCCGATAATGGCCGCCACCGGAACCGCGACCAGCATGCCGACAAATCCAAATCCGGACCCGAAGGCCAGCAAGGCAAACATGATCCAAACCGGATGCAGTTTAACATGATCGCCAACCAGTTTCGGCGACAGGAAATTGCCTTCCAGCGCCTGGCCGACGAAGAAAATGACCGCCACCAGCCCGATCTGGAAGAAATCCGGCCAGAATTGCCCGATGGCCAGACCGACCGACAACAACAGGCCGACGATCGCACCCACAAATGGGATGAAACTCAATCCTCCGGCACTAATGCCGACAATAATCCCGTAATCCAGGCCAACGACCGTCAGGCAGATGGCATAGAACATGGCCAGAACCGCACAGACTGACATCTGCCCACGCAGGAAACCGGCAAGCACATTGTCGATATCGCGGGCGATCTGACGAATGGTCTGGGCGTGATCCCGAGGCAGCCAGGCATTGATCTGGGCAACCATCCGATCCCAATCAAGCAACAGATAAAAGGCCACGATCGGCGTCACCAACATCAGCGAGATGACATTTATGATGACCAGACTACCGGCGAGAATGCCGCCCAGAACATCGCCCGAATAGGCAAAAACCTTGCCCAGCCAATCCGGCAGAGATTTTTGCCCATCCTCACCCCGAGGCAGCAGGTCACCCAGCGGTCCTTCCATCATTTGCTGTATCTGCGCCTGGAGGCGTGCCAGCAGATCAGGCGCCTGGGCAATCAATCGTACCACCTGATCGTAAAACAGCGGCACCAAAAGCATGAAGAAGGCCAGGCCGACGATAAACGCCGTTATCATCACAATTGTCGCTGAAACTCCGCGCGACAACTTTTTTTCCTCGAGCCAATCCGCAAAAGGATCGAGGAAATAGGCCAGCGCGAATCCGGCCACAAACGGCAACAGGACATCGTTGAAAACGTAGAGAAGCGTGCACAGGGCGACAAACGCGCCCAGCCAGTAGAAAAGCTGCGTTCTGACGGTCACGTTCGGCTTACCTCACCCCTGCACCGGATATTTTGGCTGATATGGTATAGCCCATCCCGTTAGATGTTTACCAGTCCGTACATGGGACGCAACCTGTGACCACCGGGGAAAACGTAATCGAAAAGATATCCTTCCGACAGGCCCATATGCTCCACCAGCAGGCCAGCGAACACCGACCGGATGTCCATGGTCGGCTTCAGGTCGCGCCCTTCATGCAGCTGATCAGGGCGCAGGCCCGGCCAGTCGGTAATAATGCGGCCACCGCGCACGGCACCGCCACACAAGAAACCTGCAGCCGCCGTTCCATGGTCGGTGCCCCGGCTGCCGTTCGGGCGAACCGTGCGGCCAAATTCGGTGACAACGACCATGGTGGTGCTGTCCCATGCAGTGCCCATTCTGTCACGCAAGGACAGAACAAGTTTCGGCAGTTGTAACAGACGGTTATGCAGCCGTCCTCCCACGGTGCCTTGTGCAACGTGCGTGTCCCATCCGGGCAGTTCGATGTTCGCGATCCGCGGCCCATTGGCCGCCTTCAGCAAAGCCGCGACACTGGAACCGGTTTTCAGGTAGGAGTTCCCTCGCCTTTCGCCGGCCATGTCGGCGTCTTCAAGCAGATTGCGGGTTTGAAGTCCCTTCATCAACGCAGCGCCCAATATCGGATCATCGGCCAGCAGCAATTCCACTCGCCTGAAAAAATCCTCGCCAGCATCGGGCAACCTGGCCGGCGCCCAACTGGAAACACGGGTATTGCCGCTAAGGATAAGCGGCATGGATTCGCCAACCGCCAGGGCGCCGCCCGCGGGAAATGCGACCCCATTGACCGCTCTGTTCAGCCAGCCATCTCGCCATTCGTGCACCTTGTTGCCACCGCTTTCGAGGAGTTGCTGGGCATCGAAATGGGACCGCTTGCGATAGGGGGTGGCCGCCGCGTGAACGACGGCCATTTCGCCCGATTGCCAAAGCGGAAACAGATCAGCCAGGGCCGGGTGCATAGCGAAAAGGCCATCCAGCTTGCGTGCGCCCTCACGGCCGCCAACTGGCAAGGCCAGGTCGCCGCGATGGTTGCGGTATTCAGGGTCTCCATAGGGCGGAAAGGCCGCCAGTCCGTCGAGGCCACCGCGCAACAGAACGACGATCAGGCGCGCCTCTCCCGGGGCATAGGCAAAGGATATCTTCAGCATGCCGAGCGCTGTAGCGCTTACCAGCCCGCCTTTGAGAACGTCACGTCGATTGATTTGCATCATCGTCTTTGAAACTCCGGTGAACTGAGCAACAGGGCCAGGCCCTGGGCCGGGCTTTCGGCACCTTCGATCACGAACCGCGTGGTCCCACTGATATCGGGACCGAGAACCTGGCGGGATAGCTTGATCACATCCCGGGAGGGCACGATTTGCGCAATCGCGTGCGCCCATTGAACACGTTCCAGTACAGCATCCGGCCCGCTCCAATAGGCGGCTTCCTCCGGCCATCCCCCGGGCGACGCCGCACCGAACGGTTTCTGGCCCATGATATTCATCCCGCGCAGGATCTGCCGCCCCCAACGGCCACCACCCACTTCCATGCCGCCCGGTATTCTGCTTCGTCGCCGTCCGCCCCCAATGGCGCGAACCGCCGCGAGCACATAATCGAATGGATTGCGCAACCTCTGCCTTTCGGATTGCCAGGCGTCCGGGCTCCCGATCAGAACCCGGTACACTTCCCTCAGGTCGCCATCGGATCTGACAAAGGCGTCTTCCAGATCAAACAGAAGCCCGCGCGGCGGGTTTTCGGAAACAAAATGTACCGCCAGCTTTCGGGCGACAAAACGCGCCGTCGAGGGATGCCTGGCCAGGTCATTCAGGACCTCCGTACCTTCCGCCTCTCCCGGCCGCTGACCATAGGTCTTGCCAAGTACGATCTTCAGTCCGGGCTCGTGCCGCCTTGGCAAAAAGGCAAATCGTGAAGCGGCATCGGGTCGAGGAGTGATCGACCAGCCGGTGAGGATTTTAGCAAGTTCGATAACGTCGGTTTGACTGTATCCGCCATCAACCCCGACCGTGTGCAGTTCCAGCAGTTCGCGTGCATAGTTTTCGTTCAGTCCGCGTCCGAAATTTTTGCCAGCAGGAGAATTGGCGCCGACAGAAGCGCGGTTGTTGAGGTACGACAACATCGCCGGATGGCGTGCCGTGGCCTGCAGCATGTCAACGAATCGGCCGGTCACAAACGGCTCGATCGCGTCATGGCGATAAGAAGAAATGATAACGGCAATGAACCGGCGATTGGTGGTTACGGTAAAATGGTTCAGCCAGAACCAGACCAGCCGTTCGTGGAAGGACAGTTCCGCGGATGCGACACGGGTCATATTGGCCCCCATGGACGCAACCGCCTTCTTGCGAAAATCCTGCACCATGGCCTGGCGCTTTTGGGCGTCGCCACTGGCGATCGCTTCCCGAACCTCCATCATGCTCGGGAAATCAGCGCCCTCAAAGGTTGCACTGACAACCGGCCGTTCAATCTGGGACAGCAGCCAGCCGCGCGGATCGTGGGCGATCCGGTCTAAATCACCAGGACGGGCGCCAAGCCCGAAACGGTTTGCGGCAATGGCGGCCGCACGCAGTCTTTCATCGGAATTTGCCATGGCCACGTTGTGCAACTCCCTGTTCACGGCGGGCTCAATTCACTCGACGTTTGCGGTCCTAGTGTGGCATTGCCCTGAAGAATGATCCATTCTCTCGATTCCGTCGGTTTCATGAAAACAAATTCGACCAAAGGCCTCACCTATGCCGATGCCGGCGTGGATATCGATGCCGGCAATGCCCTGATCGATGCGATCAAGCCCGCAGCCGCCTCAACCAATCGTTCCGGTGTCATGGGCAGCCTGGGCGGGTTTGGCGCTCTGTTCGACCTGGAGGACGCCGGTTTCACCGACCCTATACTGGTGGCGGCCACCGACGGTGTCGGCACAAAGCTGGAAATCGCCATCGAAACCGGCATTCTGGACACGATCGGCATCGATCTGGTGGCCATGTGTGTCAATGACCTGATTGTCCAGGGCGCCGAACCCTTGTTTTTCCTGGACTATTTCGCAACCGGAAAACTGACGGTTGAAGAGGCCGCCAAGGTGGTCGAAGGCATTGCCGAAGGGTGTCGCCAGTCGGGTGCAGCCCTGATCGGCGGCGAAACGGCCGAAATGCCCGGATTTTACAGGCCCGGTCGATTTGATCTTGGCGGGTTTTGCGTAGGCGCCGCGGAGCGCGGCACGCTGTTGCCCCGGCCGGACATGAAGCCAGGCGACGTCGTTTTGGGATTGGCATCGGATGGATTTCATTCCAACGGCTTCTCTCTGGTTCGTAAGTTAGTCGAAAAAAACCAGGCAACATTCTCGTTTGAATGCACTTTTTCAGATAATCAAACATTCGGCGAGGCCTTGCTGACGCCGACCCGGTTATACATTCGCCAGTTACTCCCCGAAACCCGCACCGGCCGGATCAAGGCGATGGCGCACATTACCGGCGGCGGATTGACCGAGAATATCCCGCGCGTATTGCCGGACAATCTCGCAGCCGAAATCGATCTTGCCGCCTGGAGCGTTCCGCCCTGTTTCCGCTGGGCCAGGACGGTCGGTGGAACGGCCGACAGCGAAATGCTGCGGACGTTCAATATGGGTATCGGCATGTGCCTGATTGTTGCTCCGGATCACCTGGATATCGTAAAGGTCAATTTGGCTGGTGCGGGTGAAACAGTCATCGAATTGGGTGCTTTGATTGAAAAACCATCGGAACAGACCGTTATATTCCAGAACCAGTTGAACTACGGATGAACCGGACATGGCCTTGAAACTGGGGATATTGATTTCCGGTCGCGGATCGAACATGGTGGCCCTGGCCGAGGCTTGTGAAGCCGAAGATTATCCAGCAAGTGTCGCTCTGGTTTTGTCCAACCGCGCCGATGCCGCCGGTATTGAGCGGGCCAGGGAGATGGGACTGGCGACAGCCGTCATTCCCTCCAGAGACTTCGACGACCGCGAGAGCCATGAGGCGGAGGTGACCCGGGCGCTGAAACAGGCCGGCGTCGATCTGGTGTGCCTGGCCGGGTACATGCGCATCCTGACACCTGGCTTCGTCGAAACATGGCGCGACCGGATGATCAACATCCATCCCTCATTGCTGCCGGCGCTCAAGGGTCTCAACACCCATGAACGGGCTCTGGACATGGGCCTGCGGATCAGCGGCTGTACGGTGCATTACGTGCGGGCCGACATGGACGACGGGCCGATCCTGGTACAGGCTGCGGTGCCGGTCATGCCCGGCGATGATGCCGATGCCCTGGCCGCACGGGTTCGGGAGGCTGAACACCGAATCTACCTCCAGGCGGTCCGCATGATCGCCGGCGGTCAGACGCGGGTCGCCGGCGTTCGGGTTCTGCTGAATGGAAGTCCGGAAGCAGGCCAGCCCCTGCTGAGCCCGCTTCCCGAAGCCTGATCAGCCGACGATTTCGGCGTCGGTGAAGAAATAGGCAATTTCCTCGGCGGCGGTCTCGGGTGCATCGGAACCGTGCACCGAATTGGCCTCGATCGATTCAGCGAAAGACTTCCGGATGGTGCCTTCATCGGCGTCGGCCGGATTGGTTGCGCCCATCACAGCGCGATAGGCGGCAATGGCGTCCTCGCCTTCCAGCACCTGAACCACGACGGGGCCGGATATCATGAAGGACACCAGATCATTGAAGAAGGGGCGTTCCTTGTGCACCGCGTAAAATCCTTCGGCCCTGGCCTGGTCCAATTGTAGCCGCTTCTGGGCGATGATGCGCAGACCCGCATCCTCGATCATTGCGCTGATCCGGCCAGTCAGATTGCGACGGGTGGCATCGGGTTTAATGATCGAAAATGTGCGTTGGATCGCCATGGGGTCAGTGTCCTTGATCAGGAGGAGGTTCAATTTGCGGCGGTGTATAGCCGGGGCGGACCGGTTTGCCAACCACGGCGACGGGCGCGCAATTTTGTGCGCCTGGAAGTGATGACATTTGCCGGCCTTGCCTCTAAAAGGCGCCCATGCTGGCGATCCGTGACCTGACCTATCGCATTGGTGACCGCGTCCTTTTGGAGGATGCCAACATCACGATTCCGGACGGCCACCGGATCGGCCTGGTCGGGCGCAATGGCGCGGGCAAGACCACCTTGTTCAATCTGATTGCCGGTGAATTGTCGCCCACGATTGGCGAAATCAAACTGTTCCGGAAATTCCGTCTCGGCCGCGTGGCCCAGGAAGCACCCGGCGGCCCCGAAACCCTGATCGACACCGTGCTGGTCGCCGACGAGGAACGAAGCCGTCTTCTGGCCGAGGCCGATATGGCGACCGATGCGCAACGCATTGCCGATATTCAGACCCGCCTGATCGATATCGACGCGCATTCCGCATCGGCGCGAGCGGCCATCATTCTTGCCGGCCTCGGCTTTACCGAGGATGAACAGAACCGGCCGTGTTCGGAATTTTCCGGTGGTTGGCGGATGCGGGTTGCCCTGGCCGCGGCCCTGTTCGCCGAGCCCGATCTGTTGCTGCTGGACGAGCCGACAAACTATCTCGACCTGGAAGGCGCGATGTGGCTGGAGGGGTTTTTGCGGACCTATCCGCGCGGATTTCTGGTGATCAGTCATGACCGGGACATGCTGAACCGCTCGGTCGATCACATCCTGCATCTGGAGCACCGCAAGCTGACGCTCTATACTGGCAGCTATGACCGGTTTGAAAAACTGCGCCGGGAAAAGATGGCCCATAGTCAGGCCATGGCCGCGCGCCATGAAGCCCAGCGCGCCCACATGCAGGCTTTCGTCGACCGGTTCCGCGCGCAGGCAACCAAGGCCCGCCAGGCCCAAAGCCGCCTGAAGGCGCTGGAACGCCTCCAACCCATTGTCACCCTGATTGACGAGACGGTCACGCCGATCCGTTTGCCGGAACCGGAAAACCTGTCCCCGCCCCTGTTGACCATAACTGGCGGCGTCACCGGATATGACCGGGACAATCCGGTTCTGTGCAACCTGATTTTGCGGATCGACCAGGAAGATCGCATCGCGGTGCTGGGCAAAAACGGCAATGGCAAATCGACGCTGGCGAAATTGCTCTCAAACCGACTGGAGCTGTTCTCCGGCGACCGGGTCCAGTCCCGCAAACTGCGCATCGGCTATTTCGCCCAGCATCAGGTGGACGACCTGCGCGCCGGAGAAACCGCGATCCAGCACATGACGCGTCTCATGCCCGACGCACCCCCCGGCAAGGTCCGCACCGCCCTGGACAAACGCGGCTTTGGCGCGGACAAGGCCGATACAAAGGTCGACCTTCTGTCGGGCGGCGAAAAGGCGCGGCTGCTGCTGGCGCTGGTGACCTTCAACGCGCCCCACCTGCTGATCCTGGACGAGCCGACCAACCATCTGGATATCGATACCCGTGAAAGCCTGGTTCATGCTCTGAACGAGTACAGCGGCGCGGTCATCCTGATCAGCCACGACACCCATCTGGTGGAAACCGTTTGCGATCAGTTGTGGCTGGTCGCCGATGGAAAGGTTGTCCGGTTTGACAATGATCTGGATGCTTATCGCCGGTTTGTTCTTCAAAAACCCGAGCGGAATTGGGAAAAGGCGGCAAAGGCAGAAAAACCGGCACCCAAGCCGCAACAGCACGCTGCCCCCGGAAAATCGGTACAGGCCCTGAAGAGAATGGCAACCCGGGCAGAGGTGCGCATCGCCAATCTGCAGAAAAAGATTGCCGATATCGACAAAAAACTCGCCGACCCGAAAATCTACAAATCAAGTCCCGCAAAGGCTGCCGAGTGGGCCCGGCTGCGCGCCGAAGGCGACCGCCGCCTCGCGGAAGCCGAAAATGAATGGCTGATCGCCGGCGAAGCGCTGGAACAGGCCGATCAGTAGGTCGCTGCACGCGCCGGTCCGCAGGCTATACCATCCGTTTGGAGAACGGACTTTCGTCCATTTGTGCCGTCAGGTGATGGTTGAACTGAAGTAGGAGTTCGGCCCGCACGGTTGCGTATTCGTCTGTGACGAAGCCGCTTTTTTCCCCCTGATCGTCAAGCGGGTTTCGATGCTGTGCCTGATAATCGGCACAACAAACGCCTCGACCATTTGAGGATGGATCGGAGGTTGTCTCCGCCTGCCGGGCGGCCCGCCCTGGTCGTCCTGACCGGTATGAGGGCTTCAATGACACCACTGGCGATCAGGCACAAAAATTCCTCATCCATTTGAGGATGAGGCGGAAGTTGTCGCCGACGGCGCTCATGACAGCGTTTACCTGGTTTGCGCGGCATCCCTTGTGGAAGTTCCCGCCCCTGTGGCCATCTTCCTTGCAGGGTCCGATGATCGGCTCGATCGCCGACTCGGCTCCTTCCTGATCCGGCCGTGAACGTCGCGCTTGTGGCCTGACCTGGAGGCCTGGATGGCCCTGGGCACTGTCTCGCGCCACCCGTGCGCGTCCGAACTCCGCCGTCATCGGGCCATAAATGGCCAACAATCCGCTTCATCGCTCGCCTGGAGCGCGGGCGAGATCATGTCCGAAGGAGACGCGTCATCCGAACCGAAAGGGAGATGATTTATCTGATCACGAGCCTGCCCGGGGCGACACCGGAACGCATCGTGTCCCTGAACCGCGGCCACTGGCGGATCGAGGCGATGCACCGCGACAAGGACGTAACCCCTGGTGAGGATCGCCATACCAATCGCCCTGATCACGTCCCGCAAAACATCTTCACGTTGACAAGCGCCACACGTACTGTGCTCAGGCGCATCAGCAACTCGCCCACAAGGGCTATCGAGACGTTCCAGACCAGCAGAACAACGGCGAGCCGCTTCCTGGCCAAAGATCACAATAATTTTTACTGAATCACCCTGTCCCCTCGTCTCGGGTCTTGATCAGTGTCTCAAAAAACGCCAGGGCGGGTGACGGTACATGTTGCAAAATAATTGATAATTCCAATGTTTTTGTAACATGATGCCTCGTCCACGACGGAGATGCAGATGTATACCCAGGCCCTGAACGATCCGCAGCCGGGGGCGGAGATGCCTGAAGCGGAGGAGGCGCTGAATGACCGTTTCATGGCGCATGTGTCGGCGGAGAAAAAGATCGAGCCGAATGACTGGATGCCGGCGGCCTATCGCAAGACGCTGATCCGGCAGATCTCTCAGCACGCCCATTCGGAGATCGTCGGCATGCTGCCCGAGGGCAACTGGCTGACCCGGGCGCCATCGCTGAAGCGCAAGGCCATCCTGATAGCCAAAATCCAGGACGAGGGTGGGCATGGTCTGTATCTGTATTCCGCCGTCGAAACCCTCGGCATTTCCCGCGAGGAAATGAAGGACCAGTTGCTGACCGGCAAGGCGCGCTATTCATCGATCTTCAATTACCCGACCCTGACCTGGGCCGATATCGGCGCCATTGGCTGGCTGGTCGATGGTGCGGCAATCATGAACCAGGTGCCGTTGCAGCGCTGTTCCTATGGCCCCTACGCCCGGGCCATGGTGCGAATCTGCAAGGAGGAAAGCTTTCACCAGCGCCAGGGGTTCGAGATCATGACGGTGCTGGCGCAAGGCACCGCGGATCAGAAGGCCATGGCCCAGGATGCGCTGGACCGCTGGTGGTGGCCTTCGGTGATGATGTTCGGGCCGCATGACAGTGATTCAACCCATTCGGACCAGTCCACCGCCTGGAAGATCAAGCGGTTTTCCAATGACTATTTGCGTCAGCGCTTCGTCGATGCCACGGTACGCCAGGCCGATTACCTGGACCTGAAAATCCCCGACGACGATCTGACGTTCAACGAAGACACCGGGCAATATGAAATCGGCCCGATCGACTGGGACGAGTTTCGCCAGGTTCTGGCCGGCAACGGCCCGTGCAACCGCGACCGTATGGCGACGATCCGCAAATCCCATACCGAGGGCGCCTGGGTTCGCGAGGCTGCAAATGCCTTTGCCGTCAAACTGGCGGCGGCGAAATCCGGGGAGGCCGCCTGATGACCGAAGCGACAACACCGCTGTGGGAGGTTTTCCTGCGCTCCAGAAACGGACTGTCGCACAAGCATGTCGGATCGGTCCACGCCGCCGACCCGGAAATGGCACTCCAGGCGGCGCGCGATGTCTATACGCGGCGCGGCGAAGGGGTCTCGATCTGGGTGATCCCGTCAGCCGAAATTACGGCGTCAGACCCGGCGGAGAAAGAGGCAAACTTCGAGCCGACAGCGTCGAAAATCTATCGCCACCCGACATTCTACCACATCCCCGATGAAGTGGGGCACATGTAGTGGCCGAGGCGACGCCATTGCTGGAATACACGCTGCGGCTGGCCGACAATGCGCTGATCCTGAGTCACCGGCTGTCCGAATGGTCCGGCCACGGGCCGACACTGGAAGAGGACATTGCCCTGTCGAACCTGGGGCTGGACCTGATCGGCCAGGCCCGCGCGCTCTACACCCATGCCGGCGAGGTCGAGGACAAGGGCCGCGACGAGGATGCGTTTGCGTATTTGCGCGACGCGCCGGAATACCGGAACTGTCTGCTGGTCGAACAGCCCAGGGGCGATTTTGGCCAGACAATCGTGCGCCAGTTTCTATTTTCGGCCTTCATGCATCCGTTTTACACGAGCCTGATGGGTTCGGCGGACGAGACCCTGGCCGCCATCGCCGCCAAGGCGGAGAAAGAACTCGCCTATCACCTGCGCCACACCAGCGAATGGGTGATCCGGTTGGGCGACGGGACCGAGGAAAGCAAAACCCGGGCCCAGGCGGGGCTGGAGGTCATGTGGCCGTTTGTGGCTGAACTGTTCGAGGCGGACGGGATCGAGGCGACGCTGATCGACCAGGGCATCGGCGTGGATGTCTCGGCGCTTCGGCCCGACTGGGACCGGACCGTGGACCAGGTTCTGGCCCGCGCGACACTGACCCGGCCCGAAACAGACTGGCAACCGACCGGCGGGCGCACCGGCCGGCATACCGAGCACCTGGGCTATCTGCTCGCGGAAATGCAATTTCTGCAGCGCGCCTATCCCGGCGCCACCTGGTGAGCGCGATGGCGTCCGCGGTTGAGGCAACCGGCATTGCACTGGCCCGTGCGTGCGCCGTCGCCGCTGCGGTCCGTGATCCCGAAGTGCCGGTGCTGACGATCAAGGATCTGGGTGTCCTGCGCGATGTGCGGTGGGGCGAGGCAGGCAGGCTGATCGTCGACATCACACCGACCTATTCCGGCTGTCCGGCCATGCACACGATCGCCCTTGATGTGGAAACCGCACTCAGCGAAGCCGGGTTCGAGGATGCCAAAATCAATCTGGTCCTGTCGCCGGCCTGGACCACCGACTGGATGAGCCCTGCCGGCAAGGACAGGCTGCGCGCCTATGGCATCGCCCCGCCCGTGGGCGGTGCCGGCCGCCGCGCCCTCTTCGGCGTCGAAGATGTCCCCTGCCCCAAATGCGGCTCGGCGGAGACTGAAAAGATTTCCGAGTTCGGCTCCACTGCCTGCAAGGCCCACTGGCGCTGTCGCGCCTGCGCGGAACCCTTCGATTATTTCAAGTGCATTTGAGGGCAGGCAACAATATGCATCCCTCTGGCCGAATCCTCTTTAGTGAATATCCCGGCGGGGGCGGCTTGTCCGGAAAGTTCGGTGACGCAACCGCGGCGCGCCATTGGGGCAAATCATGAGCGTTGCGTCCGCCGCCCTGAAATCCGACGAGCCCCCCCTGCCCCGAGGCTTCCATTGGCTGACCGTCGCCGATGTGCGTCGGGAAACCGAGGAGGCAACGTCCATCGCCTTCGACGTGCCGGACGATCTGGCCGGCACCTTCAGCTTCATCCAGGGCCAGTATCTGACCCTGTTGGCGGATATCGAAGGTGAAACCCTGCGCCGGCCCTATTCCATCTGCGTCGCGCCCGGTAGCGGCGAACTGCGCGTCTGTGTCAGGAAGATGCCGCGCGGCCGGTTCTCCGGCTTCGTCAATGACGCATTGAAAATCGGCGACGCCTTGGCTGTGATGAGGCCCGGCGGCCGGTTTCACATGCCGATCGAACCGGACGTCGCCCACACCTATGTCGGCATTGCCGGCGGGTCCGGCATCACGCCGGTCATGTCGATCATCCGCACGGTGCTTGACGAAGAGCCTGCCTCGACCTTCACCTTGTTCTATGGCAACCGCACCGCGCGTTCAGTGATCTTCCGAGGCGCCCTGGCGGACCTGAAGGACACCTTCATGACGCGGCTGCGTGTTTTCCACATGCTGTCCGACGAGGCCCGCGATATACCGCTGTTTACCGGTGTTCTGGATCAGGAGAAGGTGCGCGACCTGTGTACCAGCCTGATCGATCCCGCATCCATCGACGGATTCTTCATCTGCGGTCCCGGTCCGATGATGGATGGCGCGGCGGCGGCATTGAACGAACTCGGTGTGCCCGGGGCCCGGGTCAAAATCGAATCCTTCGGAGCGGCGACACCTGCGTCACCGCCGGCCGCGGCGACCGCCCGTGCGGCAAACAGAGACATTCCGGCCGCCACGGCCACTCTGATCATCGCCGGCGAGCAACAGATCATCGACGTGCCCTATGACGGCAGCGTCCTCAACGCCGCGCTGGCCGCCCATCTCGACATGCCCTTCGCCTGCAAGGGCGGCGTGTGCTGTACCTGCAAGGCAAAACTGTTGGAAGGCGAAGTTCGGATGGACGTCAATTTCGGCCTGGAAGCCGACGAGATCGCGGCCGGCTATATCCTGACCTGCCAATCGCACCCGAGGACGGAAAAGCTGGTGATCGAATATGACTGAAGAACTCACCCAACCGGCCAACACCCACCCGGCCCGGTTGAACGTGGCAACGGCGCTCGATGATCTGGACAGCGAACGGCTGGCCGGTTTCATTGCCGCCCTCGGCGGAGTGAACGCGGTTGCCGAGCGATCGCCCGGTTTTGTCTGACAGCTAAAGGGCGACGGCAACGACGCCACGGATCTGAAAATGACGGACGATTCGCGTTTTATCGTCAACCTCACGATCCGGGAAACACCGTCGGATCTGGAACAACTGGAATACGGTCCACAAACGGGTCTATGAAAAGAAGGCAAAAAGGCAAAATGGCTTGAAGCACCGTTCCAGGTTCATTTGGTCATGTGGTGGGTACCGGTTGGCGCGGTCATTTCCGACGAGGAAGCGCTGGCCCGGCTCGATGACCTGAACGCCAGCGCCCGCGCCTTCGGCCGGGAAAGCCCGCCGAGCGTCCGGTTGCGGCCCGATCAACCTTCTTCTGTTCCGTCATGAAACACCTCGATGATCCCCTCGTCTCAGGTCGTGATCAGTATCTCAAAAAACGCCAGGGCGGGGGACGGGTCAGGGCTCCCAGCCGACCTCGCGAAACGGACATGCGTGAAGTCGTCAACGCGCTTTTGCACATTGCCGAGACCGTATGCTGGCGCGAGACCATCCGCCCTGTTCGACGGTTCAGGGATATTTCCGCCGGCGGCACGATGAAGGATTGTGAGCGGCGATCAATTTTCATCTGGTGGCGGAAGTGCGCGCGGCCGTCAGATCACAGATCGTCATCCGACAGGCGCGGCGGATGATCCCGCAAAAGCGCCGGCATCGCGCCATTGCCAATGGAAGACCCCGTCTTCGGGCGTCCGGGAGAGGATCAGGTCCGTCAGGCTGTCGGACATGGGCGGATCCTTGAGACTTGCGAAAAGAGCCTGTTCTCCATGACACTATCGCGCGAATCTGGCTTTTGCACGCCCGATTCCGCCGGTCCAGCCCATCTCGAGACCGTGACGCGGCACCTGCCGGTCACGATACATCCCGGCAATGGCTTGCCCGGCTGTCCGGGTCAGAGATCGAACAGCAGGACATCGGCATCGACGATGAATGACCAGGTTTCATCGTCAGCCGTGAAACTCCGGTATTCGTCGCCTTCGAAATCGGTACGGTCCCCTTCGGTAAAGTCGTCCATGTCGAAGCGCAGCCTGTCCACACCATCGCCCTCAATCCGAACCGGAACCTCCGGAGCGGTATTGTCCGCAAAGACAAACCCGTCCGGGATGGTCAGATCCGTGCCGCCGTCCCCGCCCAGTTGAACCACCTCCAGCCCGGCATGGTCTGGAAACGCGCCGCTGAAATCAATCCCGCCGTCATACCGGACCTGGTCCAGGCTGCCGTCATTGTCGGTGTCTGTATCCCACCGAACCACGCTGTCCCCGTCGTGGTGCGCAGCCCGGTCGATGGTGCCGTCCCCGTCGAGCGTGTAGGCCTCACTCCGGTTGGTCGTGCCGTCATTGTCGTCGTCGAAGTCGGTCCGGTCGATGACGCCGTCCGCGTCGTCGTCGAAATCGGTCCGGGACCGGGTGAAGCGCGAAGCATATTCGTAGGTCTCGATCCGGTCGATGCTGTCGTCCGCGTCGTCGTCGAAACGGGTCCGGATCACCCTGCCGTGCGCATCGCGCGTATAGTGCTCAACCCGGTGGGTTTCAAACGTGCTGTTATTGTCGTCGTCGAATCGGGTCCGGATCACCCTGCCGGTCGCATCGCGCGTGTAGAACTCCCTCCGGTCGGTCGTGCTGTCATTGTCGTCGTCGAAATCGGTAAAGACCGGCAAGACCAGGTTGTCCCGCGCACCGAACTTGTGAGTGTAAGCCTCACTCCGGTCGGTCGTGCCGTCATTGTCGTCGTCGAATTCGGTCCGGAACAGGTTGCCGGCCGTGTTGTAAGTGTAATCCTCGCTCCGGTCGATGGTGCCGTCCGCACCGTCGTCGAACCGGGTCTCGCCCAGCCTGTGGGTCGCAGAGGATTCGTAGTATCCGTACATGTAGTGCTCGATCCGCTCAATGACGCCGTTTCCGTCGTCGTCGAACCCGATCCGGTCGATGCTGCCGTCCCCGTCGTCGTCAAAATCGGTCCGGGTCCGGTTGACGCGCGAACCATATTCGTACCTCTCGGTCCGGTCGATGCTGCCGTCCCTGCCGTCGTCGAAATCGGTCCGGATCACCCTGCTGGTCGCATCGCGCGTGGAGGACTCGCTCCGGTCGAAATTGCTGTCAAAGTCGTCGTCGAACCCGGTCCAGGTCACCCTGCCGTCCGCATCGCGCGTGTAGGACTCGCTCCGGTCGAAATGGTCGTCAAAGTCGTCGTCGAACCAATTGTAATCAATCCGGTTGCTGTTCGCCAGGTATCCGTGTTGCACGGCCCGGTCGATGCTGCCGTCCCCGTCATCGTCGAACTCGGTCCGGATCACCCTGCCGTTTGCATCGTGCGTGTAGAACTCCCTCCGGTCGGTCGTGCTGTCATTGTCGTCGTCGAACTCGGTAAAGATCAGCAAGACCCGGTTGCCCCGCGCACCGAACGTGTAGGTCTCGATCCGTTCATTGGCGCCGTCATTGTCGTCGTCGAATCGGATCTGGTTGATGGTGCCGTTCGCGTTATACGTGTAAGTCTCGATCCAGTCGAAATTGTAATCCCCGTCGGCGTCGAACCCGGCCCGGTCGATGGTGCCGTTCGCGTCGTCGTCCAGGTCGGTCCGGAACCGGGCGCCGTTCGCGGCATATATGTAGGTCTCGGTCCGGTCAACGGCGCCGTCCGCGTCGTCGTCGAACGCGCTCCGTTCGATCCTGCCGTCCCCGTCATCGTCGAACCAGGTCCACTCAATGACGCCGTCTCCGTCGGCGTCGAACCCGGTCCGGTCGATGCTGCCGTCCCCGTCGTCGTCAAACTCGGTCCGGGTCCGGGTGACGCGCGAACCATACTCGTACCTCTCGGTCCGCTCAATGGTGCCGTCATTGTCGTCGTCGAAATAGGCCCGGATCACCCTGCCGTGCGCATCGCGCGTGTAGCTCTCGGTCCGCTCAACGGCGCCGTCATTGTCGTCGTCGAACCAGGCCCGGGTCCGATTGCCACTATCATCATACGCGTAGGTCTCGATCCGCTCATTGGTGCCGTCATTGTCGTCGTCGAACGTGACCTGGAACAGGTTGCCCCGCGCACCGAACGTGTAGGTCTCGGCCCGGTCGGTGCTGCCGTCATTGTCGTCATCGAAATCGGTCCGGGTTCGATTGCGACTGTCATCATACGCGTAGGCCTCGATCCGGTCGGTGCTGCCGTCATTGTCGTCGTCGAAATCGGTCCGGGTTCGATTGCGACTGTCATCATACGCGTAGGTCTCGGCCCGGTCGGTGCTGCCGTCATTGTCGTCGTCGAAATCGGTCCGGGTCCGATTGCCACTATCATCATACGCGTAGGTCTCGATCCGCTCATTGGTGCCGTCATTGTCGTCGTCGAACGTGACCTGGAACAGGTTGCCCCGCGCACCGTACTCGTAGTACTCGATCCAGTCGAAACTGAAATCCCCGTCGTCGTCGAACCCGGCCCGGTCGATCCTGCCATCCGCGTCGTCGTCCAGGTCGGTCCGGATCCGGGCGCCGTCCGCGGCATATATGTAGGTCTCGGTCCGGTCATGGTTGCCGTCACCGTCGTCGTCGAACGCGCTCCGTTCGATCCTGCCGTCCCCGGTATCGTCGAACCAGGTCCGGTCAATGACGCCGTCTCCGTCGTCGTCGAAATCGGTCCGGGTCAGGTTGCCATTCGAGTACGTGTAGTTCTCGATCCGGTCGGTGCCGCCATCACCGTCGTCATCGAACCAGGTCCGATCGATCTGGATGATGTTCTCGATATCGTGGAAGTTGGTCCGGATCCGGGTGCCGTTGGCGTCATACGCGTAGGACTCGTACCGGTCGGTGTTCCCGTCCGCGTCGTCGTCGAACAAGCTCTGGAGCACGTTGTTGTTCGCGTCATACAGGTAGACCTCGGTCCGGTCGGTGCTGCCGTCCGCGTCGTCGTCGAAGACGGCCCGGTCGATGGTGCCGTCCGCATCGTCGTCGAAGTCGGTCCGGATCCGGTTGCGACTATCATCATACGAGTAGGTCTCGGTCCGCTCAGTGGCGCCGTCCGCATCGTCGTCGAACTCGGTCCGGGTCCGGTTGCCGCCCTCGTCGTAAGTGTAGTCCTCGATCCGGTCGGTGTTCCCGTCCGCGTCGGCGTCGAACTCGGTCCGGGTCAGGTTGCCGTTCGCGTCATGGGTGTAGGTCTCGATCCGGTCGCGGCGGCCGTCCGCGTCGTCGTCGAAGACGGCCCGGTCGATCGTGCCGTCTCCATCCCTGTCGACCCGGGTCCGGACCCGGTTGCCATTCGCATCATAGGTGTAATCCTCGGTCCGGTCGATCGTGCCGTCTCCATCCCTGTCGACCCGGGTCCGGACCCGGTTGCCATTCGCATCATAGGTGTAATCCTCGGTCCGGTCGATCGTGCCGTCCCCGTCCCTGTCGAAATCGGTCCGGGTCCGGTTGCCGCTGGCGTCATGGTACCAGGTCCGGTCAATCGTGCCATCCGCGTCGTCGTCGAAATCGGTCCGGGTCCGGTTGCCGTTCGCGTCATGGGTGTAGGTCTCGATCCGGTCGCGGCGGCCGTCCGCGTCGTCGTCGAAGACGGCCCCGTCGATGGTGCCATCCCCGTTCCTGTCAATCCGGGTCCGGACCCGGTTGCCATTCGCATCATAGGTGTAATCCTCGGTCCGCTCATTGGTGCCATCCGCGTCGTCGTCGAAATCGGTCCGGGTCAGCCTGCCGTTCGCGTCATGGGTGTAGGTCTCGCTCCGGTTGGCTCTGCCGTTATTGCCGTCGTCGAAGTCGGTCTGGGTCCGGTTGCCCGCCGCGTCATATCTGTAGCGCTCGCTCCGCTCAATCGTGCCGTCCGCGTCGTCGTCGAAACGGGTCCTTAACAGGTTGCCCCGCCCACCATACACATGGGTCTCGGTCCGGTCGGTGTTCCCGTCCGCGTCGTCGTCGAAATCGGTCCGGGTCAGTTTGCCGTTCGCGTCATATCTGTAGCGCTCGCTCCGCTCGATCGTGCCGTCCGCGTCGTCGTCGAAACGGGTCCTTAACAGGTTGCCCGCCCACCATACACATGGGTCTCGATCCGGTCGGTGTTCCCGTCCGCGTCGTCGTCGAAATCGGTCCGGGTCAGTTTGCCGCTGGGGTCATGGGTGTAGGTCTCGATCCGGTCGCGGCGGCCGTCCGCGTCATCATCGAAGACGGCCCGGTCGATCGTGCCGTCCCCGTCCCTGTCGAATTCGGTCCGGGTCCGGTTGCCGCTGGCGTCATGGTACCAGGTCCGCTCAATCGTGCCATCCGCGTCGTCGTCAAATTCGGTCCGCTCAACGGTGCCGTCATTGCCGTCGTCGAAGTCGGTCCGGGTCAGGTTGCCGCCCTCGTCGTAAGTGTAGGCCTCACTCCGCTCATAGGCGCCATCCGCGTCGTCGTCGAAGTCGGTCCGGGTCAGGTTGCCGCCCTCGTCGTAAGTGTAGGCCTCACTCCGCTCATAGGCGCCATCCGCGTCGTCGTCAAAGGCGGTCCGGTCGATGCTGCCGTCATTGCCGTCGTCGAAGTCGGTCCGGGTCCGGTTGCCCTCCGCGTCATATCTGTAGCGCTCGCTCCGCTCAGCAGTGCCGTCCGCGTCGTCGTCGAAACGGGTCCTTAACAGGTTGCCCCGCCCACCATACACATGGGTCTCGGTCCGGTCGGTGTTCTTGTCCGCGTCGTCGTCGAAATCGGTCCGGGTCAGTTTGCCGTTCGCGTCATGGGTGTAGGTCTCGATCCGGTCGCGGCGGCCGTCCGCGTCATCATCGAAGACGGCCCGGTCGATCGTGCCGTCCCCATCCCTGTCGATCCGGGTCCGGACCCGGTTGCCATTCGCATCATAGGTGTAATCCTCGGTCCGGTCGATGGTGCCGTCCCCGTCCCTGTCGATCCGGGTCCGGACCCGGTTGCCATTCGCATCATAGGTGTAATCCTCGGTCCGGTCGATCGTGCCGTCCCCGTCCCTGTCGATCCCGGTCTGGACCCGATTGCCGCTGGCGTCATGGGTGTAGGTCTCACGCCGGTCGATGGCGCCATCCGCGTCGTCGTCAAATTCGGTCCGGGTCGGATTGCCGTTGGCGTCATAGGTGTAATCCTCGGTCCGGTCGATCGTGCCGTCATTGCCGTCGTCGAACTCGGTCCGGGTCCGGTTGCCCTCCGCGTCATATCTGTAGCGCTCGCTCCGCTCGATCGTGCCGTCCGCGTCGTCGTCGAAACGGGTCCTTAACAGGTTGCCCCGCCCACCATACACATGGGTCTCGGTCCGGTCGGTGTTCCCGTCCGCGTCGTCGTCGAAATCGGTCCGGGTCAGTTTGCCGTTCGCGTCATGGGTGTAGGTCTCGATCCGGTCGCGGCGGCCATCCGCGTCGTCGTCGAAGACGGCCCGGTCGATCGTGCCGTCCCCGTCCCTGTCGATCCGGGTCCGGACCCGGTTGCCATTCGCATCATAGGTGTAATCCTCGGTCCGGTCGATCGTGCCGTCCCCGTCCCTGTCGAACCGGGTCTGGACCCGATTGCCGCTGGCGTCATGGTACCAGGTCCGGTCAATCATGCCATCCGCGTCGTCGTCAAATTCGGTCCGCTCAACGGTGCCGTCATTGCCGTCGTCGAAGTCGGTCCGGGTCAGGTTGCCGCCCTCGTCGTAAGTGTAGGCCTCACTCCGCTCATAGGCGCCATCCGCGTCGTCGTCAAAGGCGGTCCGGTCGATGCTGCCGTCATTGCCGTCGTCGAAGTCGATCCGGGTCCGGTTGCCCGCCGCGTCATATCTGTAGCGCTCGCTCCGCTCAACGGCGCCGTCCGCGTTGTCGTCGAAACGGATCCTTAACAGGTTGCCCCGCCCACCATACACATGGGTCTCGGTCCGGTCGGTGTTCCCGTCCGCGTCGTCGTCGAAATCGGTCCGGGTCAGGTTGCCGCTGGGGTCATGGGTGTAGGTCTCGATCCGGTCGCGGCGGCCGTCCGCGTCGTCGTCGAAGACGGCCCGGTCGATGGTGCCGTCTCCATCCCTGTCGATCCGGGTCCGGACCCGATTGCCATTCGCATCATAGGTGTAATCCTCGGTCCGGTCGATCGTGCCGTCCCCGTCCCTGTCGATCCGGGTCTGGATCCGATTGCCGCTGGCGTCATGGTACCAGGTTCGCTCATAGGTGCCATCCGCGTCGTCGTCAAAGGCGGTCCGGGTCAGGTTGCCGTTCTCATCGTAGGTGTAGGTCTCGATCCGGTCGCGGCGGCCGTCCGCGTCGTCGTCGAAGACAGCCCGGTCGATGGTGCCGTCTCCATCCCTGTCAATCCGGGTCCGGACCCGGTTGCCATTCGCATCATAGGTGTAATCCTCGGTCCGGTCGATCGTGCCGTCCCCGTCCCCGTCCCTGTCGATCCGGGTCTGGATCCGATTGCCGCTGGCGTCATGATACCAGATCCGCTCATAGGTGCCGTCATTGTCGTCGTCGAAATCGGTCCGGGTCAGGTTGCCGTTCTCATCGTAGGTGTAGGTCTCGATCCGGTCGCGGCGGCCGTCCGCGTCGTCGTCGAAGACGGCCCGGTCGATCGTGCCGTCTCCATCCCTGTCAATCCGGGTCTGGACCCGGTTGCCATTCGCATCATAGGTGTAATATTCAATCCGGTCGATCGTGCCGTCCCCGTCCCTGTCGAACCGGGTCTGGACCCGATTGCCGCTGGCGTCATGGTACCAGATCCGGTCGATGATGCCGTCATTGTCGTCGTCGAACTCGGTCCGTATCTCTTCGGTGGTCATGGTCTCAATATCCTTCCTCTATCCTTCCTCTCTCAAGATCGAAGACGGCCAGCCTGGACACAAATCCCATATTACCAGACTTTATTTTCAAGGGCAATCGACCGAATACACCGCTCACATTCATGTGTTTTTCGTGCGTTTTTCCGCAATCGGGATACTTCCCTTGATTGACCTCCACCGACTGTGCCGTCCGTACCGTTGGCGAAGGCCGTCGATCAGGACAAGGGGCGCCTGTATGGCCCGGCCGGCGGTGGAAATTGTCGTGGAAGCTGGCGTGCCGGCGCACGACATGGTTCGGCGGCCGGCCGGGGCGGCGGGATGTTGGGCCCTGTTTGAAGTGTGGGGTTGCTTCGCCTGAGCCGCGGGCTCGGGGCGTTCAAACCGAAAGGCTCAGTTTCAAATTGTATGCATGGACGTGCGATGGCGGCTGCGAGGCAAGCCCGGGGTGAGGCGTTCTCCAGTTCAGGCCGCTGGAACCATCGCAGGTCGTTGTCGGGATATCTGGTCGCGACGCCTCGGTAGCGCCGCAGGAAATCCTTCAACCGGCTGTGTCGGTTGTTGACCGCCGGATCTGCTGCGATCTGAATGTGAAAGGCACCTCGCACCCATTCACTTCGTGACAGGTTCAATGCTTCGTGATGCGCACCGATAGCAACGTTCTCGTGCTGGTAATGAATGATTTGTCGTCAATTTCGCTGGATACAGGACATCAATCCTGACCATCGGGTCGCCACTGTTCGGCCACGAAACCCCATACTTCCGATGCAGGGGGAATGTCCCGGGTCCCGACGCGTGAAGGCGACATATCGCCCGGTGATCAAGCCGGTTCTCCCCCCTCCCGGTCCAGTATCTCCACCGTCCGGCGGTAGAGCGCGAATGCCTCCGCGTGGCTCTCGCCAACGCAAACCACACCCAGCTTGCCGAATTCGGACAGCGCGCCGATCAGGTGGAACACCACGCCACGCTGGGTAACGCCGTGAAAGTGGATGTCGTGTTCGACTGCAATGTCGATCAGGTCGTCCGGGGTCAGGCCTTTGTAGCGCTCGGATTCCAGATTGTCGGTGGCATAGTAGAAGCGCTCGCAGCCGTCCGGTGTGACAAAGGCGCCAGTGCCGGGATCGAAAGTCCCGTCGGTGAGGAACCGCAGCATCAGCAGTGGATGGGTCGTGCCGCCCTTGCGCAGATTGATCTCGATCGCGTAGTGACGCCAGCGATCGCCCTCACGCACCGACAGAAAATCGATGCCGAACCGGCCGAGCACGCCCCGGTCCAGCAGCACGCGGGCGGCCTTCATCCCCTCAGCCTGGATCTCCATTCGATAATCGTCATCAGCCGGAAAGATGCATCCCAGGAAAACCTGGGCCGCCTTGCCGCCCAGCACCTGGTCATGGGTCGAGATCGGCTCAAGCCGGCCCGTCGGATTTATGCGGAATTGGACCGAAGGGGAACGTTTGTCCTCACCTTCGATAAATGCCTCGACGATGCCGCCCATCTCTTCCAGCTTGGCGGCGTAAATATCCCAGGTCATGCCGCTGGCCTCAAATGCCAGATCGGGAAGCTGATCAAGGATCAAGGGCTCCAGCGCTGCTCCTGCCGGCGCACCGTCGAACCGGAACACGGCATTGCCCTCACCGGAAAAACCCTCGTTCAGCTTTACCACCGCCTTGCCCAGGTCCGGATTGCGCGCCTTCAGATCCGCAAGCGCCCTGGCAACTTCATTGACACCAGCTAGGTTTTCGGCGCCATCGACAATTTCCACGCCGGCTTCGCGAAACAGTGCGCGGCCTCCGCTCTTTGACCCCAGAGGCAACAGGTCCGGGTCGCAGCCATAGATCGGAATACCGAGCCGGACGGCCAGCGTGCGCTCTATCGGCGACACGTTGAAACACACCATATGGGTCAGGCTCTTATCGCCCAGGGCCTGCTCGATCCGGTCGAGCAAGCGGGGCCGGTCCAGAATTTTCCGGGTTAGCGGCGCCAGCGAGGCATCGTGACAGGACAACAGGGTCAGGCGCTCGCGGGCATGCTGGTACGGCACGCCGGGCAGCAGGTGCAGATAATAATCGATGATCGGATCGGCAATCGGCGTGCTGGTCAGGTAGATCACGCGGGTACGTGGCAGCCGCAACAGAAGCAAAAGGCACAAGAGCCGTTCTTCGTAATGATGGACGCCGGTGATCCTGGCCAGCACGTCGCCGTCCATCGACAGGCTGGGCATGATGACCACGGTGCGTGGCTCCAGCCGGTCGGGAAAGATCTTGCGGTAGAGATCCGGCAGGCAGGCCTGAAGCGCCTGGAAGGCTTCGGCTTCGTCCTGGCACTTACCCTCGGCCGGCGCCTCATGTGTATTTCGGGTGTCCATTCAGGGGCCCGGTATTGAATGTCGGAAGCATCAGAGACTGACTGAAAAAGAAGTTGAGTGGCATCAGCCGCTCGCGATTACGTTATTGTGCCTGATCAGCAATGGAGGCACAAGATGTGGACCGAGATCACTCGCAAGCAATATGAGCGTAACAATGGCCGGTATGCAAGCGATCTGACCGATGAAGAGTGGAAAGTAATCAAGCGGTTTGTTCCCAGGGCCAGGGCTCCCGGCCGGCCTCGCGAAACGGACATGCGCGAAGTCGTCAACGCGCTTTTGTACATTGCCGAGATCGGATGCCAATGGCGTATGCTGGCGCGAGACCATCCGCCCTGTTCGACGGTTCAGGGATATTTCCGCCGGTGGTGCGATGAAGGACCGTGGGCGGCAATCAATTTTCATCTGGTGACGGAAGCGTGCGCGGCGGCCGGTAAACAGGCGTCTCCCGGTGCCGGTGTGATCGACAGCCAGTCGGTCAAAACCACCAAAGGCGGTGGCGTTTGTGGCCATGACGCGGGCAAGAAGGAAGATTGTGAGCCGCAAGCGCCATGTCATCACCGACACGCCGGGCCGCATGCTGTTCATCATCGTCCACGGCGCCGCCATTCAGAACCGTGACGGAGCTGTCGATCTCATGAAGGCCATTCGATATCGCTCTCCGTGGCCGCGGCATCCATTCGCCGATGGTGGCCATGCGGGCGACAAGCTGAAGGATGCATTGTCGGGACATGGTCAATGGATCATCGAGATCATCGGGCGCTCCGACACTGCCGAAGGCCTTGAAGTTCTACCCCGCGGATGGGTCGTGGAACGCACCTTCGCCTTGCTCGGCAGATGTCGAAGATTGTCCAGGGATTGGGAGAGGTTCATCGAAAGCTCTACCGCATGGGCAATAATCGCCCACATCCGCATCCGGACGAGACGGCGGGCAAGATAATGAAGGCGGGCAAATGGCCCGCCTCCGGTATTCCATCCTGTCGGTCCCGTCAGTGACTGACGCGCAGGTCGTCCGGCAGGAAGTAGAGATAATCCTGATCCTCGACCGCCGCGTGGCAATCGTTACAGAATTCCATGCCGGCGCTGTTCAGGCCCTTGGTCACCCCGAAGACAGAGCCGTCGGGCATGATCATGGAATATTTCCAGTCGCCGCGATCGGGTGCGAAACCGGCCCGCATCTTGACCATCAGGAACAGGGGGCCAGCTGCCAGAGAGCCATCGCTGTTGGCTGAAAACGAGTCCTTGGCCAGGATCGAGCCCACCGGCATCCTGCCGACATCCTCGTACTTGTTGTATCCGGCCTTGGCCGCGCTGTTGGCATAGTTGTTTACATAGCGCGCGCCGTGGGTGTCGGACACATAGGGCCGGCTGGAGAAGCGGGACCAGGAGGCAAATTCGCGCGCCGACCTGGCGCCCGATTTGGAATAGCCGGCAACCATATCCTCGATCAGGCAGCTATATGCCTCGACCGATTCCGCGCCGGTGAGTTCAGCCGAACCGCTGGCGCCGCACGGGTTACACGGATTGCAGGCGTTCCCGGCGGCGCAGGGATTACACGGATTGCAGGCCTTCCCGGCGGCGCAGGGATTGCACGGATTGCAGGCCTTCCCGGCGGCGCAGGGATTACACGGATTGCAGGCCTGCCCGGCGGCGCAGGGATTGCACGGATTGCAGGCCTGCCCGGCGGCGCAGGGATTACACGGATTGCAGGCCTTCCTGGCGGCGCAGGGATTACAGGCATAAGCCGCCGCCAGACGCGGAACCCGGCACTTCTGCGATACGGCGACCGCGCCGCCCGCACAGGGATTGCACGGGTTGCAGGCGTTGGCCGCACAAGGATTGCAGGGATTGCAGGCCTTTTTTGCAGCACACGGATTGCAGGGGTTGCACGGATTACACGCATTTTTGGCCGCACAAGGATTGCAGGGGTTGCAGGCGTTGGCCGCACAGGGGTTGCACGGATTACACGCATTTTTGGCTGCGCAGGGGTTACAGGGATTGCAGGCCGCCACCGCCGTGGACGGACTGGTGACAACCGCCGCTCCCATTGTGGCCACACCCACAGCCAAGCCGAACAACAGCGGCAAGGTTGCGGCCGTCGACAGAAGCTGTTTTCTGTTCTGTTTCATCGATGAAGTGCTCCTCTATACATCTTAATTTTTCGATGGGCAGGGCTCATGCCGACCCCGTCGCAAGAATGTTGAGCGTAGCTCGAAGCGGCTGCAACAGGTCTAAAACCCGCGTTACGCCCGTTCACATACTTGTGGGTTCATTGAAACGGATTGTTTCAGAAGGAAAATCCGCGATGGGGCTCGGCAATGAATATTCCTGAATAGGCAGGCGAATTATTCCGTGCGCGACCAGATGATCGGGGCATTCGAGGTTACAATCCTGCCCTTGTCGGTAAAGGCATGAAAGACAAAGGCGAAGGTCACATGGTGGGGAATGTCCACCCCGGCGCGAGTCACCCGGACGCTGCCGATATCCCGGCCGGCGGCAATCTCGCGGGCATCAAGCGCCGAGTTCTGGCCAGCCGACCAATTGATCGCGAGGTCGCCATCGGCAACCTTTCCGGCCCGGCGTACCGCGTTCAGGGTCCAGGCCTGATCGCCGGCCACGACCACATATTCAAGCGGCCCGATCCCTTCGGGCATGTCGTCGCGATAGAGGAAGGGATAGCCGGAGCTGTCATATCCCATATAGGGATTGGCGCCGTAGTTTCGCCGCCGCGGATCGCCCGGCACCAGGACGCGGCCGTGGGGATGGTCGCTGGCGAAGGCGCCGTAGGGTTCGACCCGGGCCGGCAGCATTTTCAGCCGCGTGCCATTCAGTTCGCCGACGATGGCCGCGCCCAGAAACTGCTGCCACCAGCTTTCGGTCTTGCGGTCGTACATCACCAGATCGGAATTGCGCAGCTTGCCGGTGGTGCCGAATTCCACCGCCTCGCCATCGATGCGCCGATCGAACACGATCGAGGCATTGCACAAGGGGCAATAGGTCACCGCCACCGGCACGCCGCCGATGGTATCGTTGACGATCTCGTGCCAGATCAGCACGCGCAGGGGATAGGCCCGCGTCTCGTCGCCGACGCTCAGCGTGATCACCGGTTCCATCGGTCCGATATTGCTGATCTCGGCAACCGATCCGAACACCGGGGCATCAATCGAGGGGATGCCATCCCTGGGCGGACCGCCCGACAGAATCTCCGAATAATCGATCGACGTCTGATCGAAATCAGTTCGCGGCCATTCACAGGCCCAGGTCTGTGGATCGGCCGCCGCGGACCCGGCGGTGAAGAGCAGCAAAAACGCGACGTGTAGTGTTCTTGTCATTGCGGACATCGCGCCTTCTTCCTTTCAGGCTTCAGTTCACGACCAGCTTGTAATCCGGTGTGGTATTGAGCGGGCAGGAAAATACATATTTGCCAGGCTTCAGGGTGATCTCGTAATCCTTGCTGGTGCCCGTCGCCAGGCCGCCACCGGAGACCGATGGCAGGCGCGCGCGATTGACCAGACCGTCGCCGCGCAGCCAGAAGCCCAGGCCGTAGGGCACATTCCTGTTGGTGACACGGAAGACATATTCACCGGCGTCCAGGGTGATGGTCTCCGATTTCGAAACCCGCTCATCGCCCGACGCCGCATTGATCTTTTCGCAGTCGGCCTTTTGGGTTGAGGTGTAACCTTGGTCGGTCCCTTCGGGTTCCAGGAACTGGCACGGTGTCTGGGTCAGTTCGATCACCGTCGGCGCGGCGGTGGCCGGCGTGGCGGCAATCAGCATCAGACCTGTTGCGGCCGCGGCGGAAAGGATGATCGGGAAGCGTTTCATATCGTTATCTCCGGGTTGGGGGACTGTTCAGATGACACCGCTGTAGATAGATTATCCCAATCACCAATCCAGCCATGGCGGATCAAACACGCGTGAGGGATATTACAAGTTCATCATTTCGCGCGCCGGCGTTGTTCGCGCAAGGCGGCCTTGATCGCGGAAATCTGTTTTTTCACATCGACCTTCATTTGCGAGGTGATTTCCAGATCCCGATCCTCGTACACATCGCTACCCGGATTGAGCTTTTCCCAGCCGGCGATCCTTGCATCACGCTGGTACAGCAGATCCTCGATCTGCGGCCGGAACAGCGCAATCATGCCGGTAATCCAGCGATTGGTGACATGGCAGGGGTAGGCGTGATCAATCCGGAACCGGTCCAGCATGGCGACCACGTCGTCAGCCGCGTAATAGGTTTCGCCGGTCACCCAGCGATTGGTGGTGAACAGCCCGATGGGAAATCCTGGCGGATCCATCGAGATCGCGATGAAATGGGCCAGCGCGTCATTGCCGGACGGACGCTCGGTCAGCCCGTCATAGGGGGCCGGCTCGACGCTCGCCGGCATGCCCTTTTTGCGCAGGAAGGTATGGTAATGGCCATGTTCACCCGTCGTACCGCGATGGGCATGATAGTAATACTGGCTGTGGGTTTCGTCGTCGTAAACGTCGCCATCGGGATAGTGGTCCCATTCATAGAACACATCGCCTTCGCGCAGCGCCAGGACCTGGCCGACGGCATTGCGGCCGGCTTTCTTCAATAGCCGGTAGCATTCCTGAATATCCTCGCCCGCCGCCAGCATGGCCGCCAGGCGCTCTTCGGAGAGGGAATTGAAGTCGGGATTCTTTCTCATGAGCAGGTTTATAATCATTCCGCGCGCCGGGTGCGACCCGCTTCACACATCCGTGACCACAGGGAAACCATCAGCGGGCGAATATTTTTCGGTGTTCAATCGTGGCGCCCGCGCCGCCCCGGGCCTAAAGTGACGCGGGGGAAGGGGCCAACCATGGATCGATGCAAACCGGAAAAGATGGCGACGTGCCGGTGATCATCTCGCACCACAAATGCGTCGGCATCAAGAACCATGGCCGCAGTACCGAAACCCTGGGCCGCCTGGCCGAGGCGCAAGGAACCGGCCAGCAGATCGCCCCGGACGTCTATCCCCATATCGCCAGTTCGACGATCCTGTCCTGTTGCCGCGCTATCTGCGCGATTGCACCGATATTCTGGTGACCTGTTCCGATCCCCATCCCGACTGTGCCGGCCGGCGGCTGGAAGATATCGCGGCCGACTGGGGGATCAGCCAGAATGGACGCGGCCAAACAGCTTTACCCCGCCGGCGCGATCCATTTCCAGATGGACGAGCCAGATGGACGAGGAGGAGCTGAAACGGATCATGGCCTTCCCCGCCGCGATGATCGGGTCCGACGGCCTGCCGGGCCAGCCCAGACCCCACCGCGCCTGTGGGGCACCTTCCCAAGGGTGCTCGGCCGGTATGTCCGCGAGGAAGGCATCCTGAGCCCGGAACAGGCGGTCCACAAAATGACCGGCCTGTCGGCGGCAACCTTCCGGCTGAAGGATCGCGGCCTGATACGCGAAGGCTTTTTCGCCGATCTTGTCCTGTTCGATCCCGCCACTTTCGAAGACCCGATCAGGCCCGCGGCCGGCATCGAACATGTCCTGGTCAACGGCACGCTCGCCTGGTCCCGCCAGGCCGCCACCGACACCCGCGCCGGCCACTTCCTCGCCCGCGCCGCATAATATCAAGGACAGCTGGTACAGGTCACGACCCGATTGCCGCCCCCGGAAATTTCGCGTAGATATCCGTCCGCCTGTTTTCAGGCCACGGCCCCGTAGCTCAGCAGGATAGAGCATCGGATTCCTAATCCGAAGGTCACAGGTTCGAATCCTGTCGGGGTCGCCACAAAATCGGTCTGCGTTGCGCGCGACCTGGGAGTACACTCTTCCCATGGTCACCGCCATCATATCAAGCCACCGGGACCCGCGCCATGACCCAACTGACCACCGCCCAACTGGATCTGCAGGCCCGTGCGCGTGACCTGGCAGCCGTCGAGTTTGCGCCGCGCACGGCGGAGGTCGATCGGACCGAATCCTATCCCTGGGGCAGTGTCGCCCGATTGCGCGATGCCGGGTTCATGGGGATGACTATCCCTGAACCCTATGGCGGCCAGGGCGCCAGCTATCACGACGCGGTGGTGGTGATCGAGGAAATGGCCAAGGTCTGCGCCACCATGGGCCGGATCACGGTCGAGGCGAATATGGGCGCCGTCGGCGCGGTCATGGCCTATGGCAGCGAGAAGCAGAAGAAACTGGCCGCCGAAATGGTCCTGGCCGGCGACAAGCCCGCCATCTGCATTACCGAGCCGAACGCCGGCAGCGCGGCAACGGAGATGGCCACCACCGCGGTCCGCCGGGGCGACAGATACATCGTTAACGGCGAGAAATACTGGATCACCGGGGCCGGCGTTTCGAAATTCCATCTCATCTTTGCCCGCCTGATGGAAGACGGCACCTCTCAAGGCATTGCCGGCTTTATCGCCATTCGCGACGAGACACCGGGCCTGGTCATCGGCGAACGCGAACCGGCCATGGGCGTGCGCGGCATTCCGGAATGCTATGTCCGGTTCGAGGAGATGGAAATTCCAGAAGACAGGATCGTGATCCCGCCCGATGGCATCCGGCGCGGGTTCGCCGGGCTGATGAATGCTTATAATGCCCAGCGGGTCGGCGCCGGCACGGTGGCACTGGGCATCGCGCAAGGGGCCTATGAAGACGCGCTGGCCTACGCCGGCGCGCGCGAACAGTTCGGCCGGCCGATCGCCGAGTTCCAGGGCCTGCAATGGATGCTGGCGGACATGTCCATCGGCCTCGCCGCCTCGCGCGCGCTGTTGCACAATGCCGCGATGAGCGCCGGCGACGGCTTCCCGGATATGGCGATGGCGGCCCAGGCCAAGATCCTCGCCTCGGAAACCGCGATGAAGGTAACCAATGAGGCGCTGCAGATCCACGGATCGATGGGCTATTCGCGCAACCTGTCGCCCGAACGCCGGGTCCGCGACGCGCGTATGTTCACCATCGCCGGCGGCACTGCCCAGATATTGCGCACCCAGGTCGCGGGCGCAATCCTTGGCATCAAGACCCCGCAGACGCGCGACGGATACGCCCGGCTCAACACCAATTTGAAGGCGGTTGAATAGGTCTGCGCGGCGCCAACCTTGAGCCACGTCAAATCCCGCATCCGGCCATCCCGCCATGATCTTCCCGTCGCGCCCGTGAATTTGTGGCGTACCGCGAAGGATATGGCCGATGTCGAACCACAGCCTGCCGCCCCGGGATCAGTTCGATAAAACGGATCGCCCGGCATTCCCAACTGGCTGTGGCTGGTGCTGGTTGCCATCCTGATCGGTAATCTGCTGGTTCCCAGTCTGACGACGAACCAGGCCGGCATGACCGAGGTGTCCTATACCAGGTTCCTGGAAGCGGTGCGTGGCGGCGATGTTGAGAAGGTCACCCTGCGCGATCTTGAAATCACCGCCATCCTGCGCAAGGCCGTCTCGGTCACCGACGGCACGCCGGAACGGCTGCGTACCCGGGCGCCCGAGATGGGCGATCCTCGATTGCTGGCGCTGCTGGCAGAACACAATATCGAAATCATCAACGAACCGACGCCCACGCCGGGCATTCTGGTGACCATGCTGCCGTGGATCATCATGCTGGGGTTGTATTTCTGGATCTGGAACCGGATGTCACCGATGGGCGGCAGCGAACCGTTCGGCAGCGGCATCAAGGATTTCCTGGCCGGGTCAGCTTCAAAGGAACAGAAGTCCGGCGAACGGGTGACGTTCGACGACGTCGCCGGCCAGGAAAACGGCAAACGCGAGGTCGCCGAACTGCGCGAGGTCGCCGAGCTGGTCGAGTTCCTGAAAGACCCCGAACCATTTCATAAGGCTCAGTTTACAAGCCGTGTGCGTTCATGTTATGTTTTTTGTGAAATCAGAAGGATGGATTGACATGGATCACAAGCAGTTTCAGGAATGGTTATCGGGGATAGACCACCTCAGCCCGGCGCAACGGCAGCAAACCGAAGCCGTGTTCCTGGGGGACACGGAGACGTCAGCGTCGCTGGCTGCCATTGAAGCGGCCGTGGGTGGAGATCGCCAGTGCCCGCATTGTGGCACGCCAGGCGCCATATCGCGTGGCAAGGCAAGGGGTCTGCGACGGTACCAGTGCAAAGAATGCAGGAAGACATTCAATGCCGCGACCGGCACCCCCTTGTCGGGTCTGCACCGCAAGGACAAGTGGCTTTCCTTCGGAGCCTGTCTTGCTGATGGGCTGACGGTTCGCGCTTCAGCAGAACGTTGCGGACTTGCCGTCAACACCGCCTTCCGTTGGCGGCACCGATTTCTTGCCGCAAAAGACCTGAAGGCACGCAAGCTCACGGGCATTGTGGAAGCCGATGAAACCTATGTGCTGGAAAGCCGGAAAGGTGCACGAAACCTTGAGCGCAAGGCGCGACGCAGGGGAGGCAAGGCCAGCAAGCGGGGCCTGTCAGATGAACAGGTTCCGGTACTGGTTGTCGCTGATCGCAGCGGCGCGACAGTCAGTGCGGTTCTGCCCGCGGTCAACGCAGATACCTTGCGAGAGGTGATCGCACCGGTTGTGGACGAGGATATCGTTTTGGTGACCGATGGACACCGCGCTTATCCGCGATGCGCGGCGGCAATCGGTGCGCATCACGAAGCATTGAACCTGTCACGAAGTGAACGGGTGCGAGGTGCCTTTCACATTCAGACGGTCAACAACCGACACAGCCGGTTGAAGGATTTCTTGCGGCGCTACCGAGGCGTCGCGACCAGATATCTCGACAACTACCTGCGATGGTTCCAGCGGCTTGAACTGGAGAACGCCTCACCCCGGGCCTGCCTCGCAACCGCCATCGCACGTCCATGCATACAATTCGTGAACTGAGCCTTTCATAAAATAGGTGCCCAGGCGCCGCGCGGCGTGCTGCTGATGAGACCGCCGGGCACCGGCAAGACGTGACGAAATTTGTCATGTCGTTCCGGGTTCACCTGGCGGCGCCCCGGAATGACGGAGTGAAAATCAGTCCTTGCCCCGGGCGATCTCCAAAGCCTGGCGCGCCGAGGCTGTAACCTTTTTCGGTGCCAGCCCGGCATTGATCCGGCGCCAACCGATCTTGCCCGGATCGTAGGCAAGCTGGGTTTCGACCACGCCGGCATCTGCATCCGAGGCATCGCCGCGCCGGTGGGTGACCCGGTCGACCAGCGTCGCCCTGCCGGCTTCAAGCCACAGACCGTCGAACGTCACACCGGCCGCGTCGGCGATATCCTCAATCGCCCGGCGCTCGTCCGGGCGGGCATGTACCGCATCGACAACCACGCTGGTCCCGGCTTGCAGGGCCGCCAGTGCCTTGTCGCGCAGCCGGGCATAGATCCGGTCCGATGCCTCGGGTGTGTAGGCCTCGTCCGGCAAACGGTCGGTCAGGGCGGTGCCCGACAGCACCTTGCGCTCCACATCGCTGCGCAGATGGAGCGCGCCCGGCGGACCGCCCAGATCAGGGGCGACCCGGCGGCCCAGCGTGGATTTCCCGGTGCCGGACAGGCCGCCGATCGCCACAAGGCGCGGCGGGGCCGGATCCAGCAGACGTGCCGCGAGTTCGAAATATTGATGGGCCTCGCGCGAGGCCCGGCGCCGAGGCGTTTCGTCCGCCGCAACGGCAAAGAGATCGCCGGCCACCTTGGCGCGGATCGCGGCGCGCACGGACAGAAACAGGGGCAACAGCGCCAGCCCGGCGACGTCCCCGGGCGTTTCGCGCGCCATGTAATGGTTCAGGACGCTGTTGGCGTGGCTCGGCAGATCGCGGTGAACCAGGTCCATCAGCAGAAACGCCAGATCGTAGAGAATGTCGATGATCGCAAGGTTTTCATCGAATTCAAGCGCGTCGAACAGAGTTGGCTTGCCGTCCAGCACGACGATATTGTGCAGGTGAAGATCGCCATGGCAGCGCCGGACCTTTCCGCCATGCTGGCGTGCTGATAGCGGCGGACCGAGGTGGTCCAGCACGGATCGGCTGCGGTTGATCAGACCTTGAACGGCGAGAGGTCGAAAAAGCTCGGGGCGAACGTCGAAGGAATCCTGGTTTCCGGCGATCAGTCCAGCCATGGCCGCAACAGCATCCGTCCCGCGATGTCGAGGCGCCTTGTCGTGAAACGCGTGCGCCGCCTCCGCCAACTGCGGCATCAGATCGAGTGGCAATTCATCTCTTTCGGCCATCTTATCCAACAGATGTTCCTGGCCGAAACGGCGCATGTGAACGGCCCAGTCGACGACGGACCCGGGTCCATTGATCCCCAGCCCGCCGCCGTGTTCGGAAGTGATCCGGTCGAGGCCCAGATAAATTTGCGGCGCCGTTTGCCGGTTCAGTTCCAATTCGCGGGCACAGGCCCTGCGCCGTTTCTCCAAGGTCGAAAAATCCATATAGGAATAGGCGACAGGGCGTTTGATCTTCCACACATCGTTTCCGGCGAGAAAAACCCAGGCTCCGTGAGTTTCGATCAGTTCCTGCCGCACCGAACCTGCCCGCCGACGCAGACAGGCCGAAAAAACGGCCGGATCGAACCGGTTCGCCAGGGTTTCGACCACGGCGAAAACCGCCACCGGGATCAAACCGCTTCCGGCCAGAGATCGCGGATCTTGCCGGGCGGGCAGGATTTGACATCCTTGATTTCACCGGCCGAAACGTGATGTTCCGGTAACTGGAACACCTTGCCCACCAGATCATCGATATCGTCCCGCATGCTGATCGGAAACTGCTCGACCACATGGAACGGGAATTCCTCGCGGATATATTCGGCGACCGGCTCATGGGCCGGATGCCAGCCGTCGTAATAGACACCGCGGATCAGTGTCGGCAATTGTGCACCCGGATGCGCGGCCTCGTCGACCGGCAGCCGGTCGCGCAGTGCGTGCAGAACCGTGCGCAGCAATCGGAAAGATATCTGGGCGTCTTCCCACGGCATCGTGTCGATCAATTCATTGACCCGGGCATGGGCGTCCCGGGACGCGTGGTCAATCAGCTTCACGTGTGATGTACCGGTCATGGCAAACTTCCATTTCCAGGGATTTTTCGCAGAATTGCCGCGTTTCGGTCCGGCGGGATTGATCCCGCTCAAGGCGATCCGGCCGCCGGGCAGGTTCCATTATGCCTTGCGAGGACGACATGAAGAAAATACTGGTTGCCACCGACGGATCGGATCATGCCGGCAAGGCTGTCGAGCTGGCCGCCGATATTGCCTCGAAGTACGACGCCGATCTGATCATTCTGCATGTCAGCGGACACAAGCCCCTGAGCAAGGGCGAAAGACACCTGGTCGAGGTCGAACTGGCCGACGAGGTTCTGAAATACTGAAATACATTGCCGAGGAACCACGCGAGATTTTCGAGGGGTTCGCCCGGTCCGGCATCAGCGATTTCTTCATGGGCCACGAAAAGCGCGACATGGCGATCCGCACCGCCATCGGCCACGCCATTCTGGAGCGCGCCGAAGCAGATGCCCGCCGCCACGGCGTCAGGGAAATTCGAACCGTTCTGGAAAACGGCGAACCGACCGCCAGGATCATTCAGACCGCAACCGACGAGGGTGTCAACCTGATCGTCCTCGGCAGTCGCGGCATCGGCAACCTGGTCGGCATTTTCGGTGGCAGCCTCTCGAACAGGGTGAACCATCTGTCGGACATCACCGTGGTGACGGTGAATTAGCACTACAGCCCCGCCCGGTCCACAATCCGGGTGCCGTCGCTGATGCGGTCGCTGGGGTGCAGAATGACGCCGTCGCCGATCTCCAGGCCTTCCAGAATTTGTGCCGTGCGGGAATTGCGCCGGCCGATGGTGACGGGTGTCAGCATGGCCGTACCATCAACGGCCCGGTAGACCGTCCATTCGCCCCCCGTTCGGAAAAGGGCGCCGAGAGGAACCAGTGGGATGTCATCCGCGGCCCAGGCGCGGATGCGGACGAAAACGCGGTAATCATGACCAAGGCCAGACCAATCCCGGGGCGGGCTTTCGATCTCCAGCACGACATTGACACGCTGTTCGTCAATACCGAGGGCTGAAACCTTCATGAAGCCGGCCGGATCGACCCGGATCACCCGAGCCTTGAGCGGGACGTCGCCGCCCCAGCGTTCAATTGCAGCGATCATGTCCGGGGCCACCTTCACGGCGTCGCGGGACAACAGATCGGTGACGATCTCCAGATCGTGCGGATCGCCGATTTCGACCAGCGGCTGGCCCGGGGCAATGACCTGCTGGCTTTCGGTCAGGATGCGCAGCACGCTGCCGGATGTCGGCGCGGCGACATTGACACAACAGTTCGAGGGCTGCTCGCTTGGCAGTTCTTCCGGTCCGATCAGTGCCGCCTGGGCGCGATTGAACTCCTGTTCCCGGACACCGATATTGGCCTCGGCGGTTGCCAGATTGGCGCGGCGAATTTCCATTTCCATGCGGGCCCGGTCCAGAGCCTGTGCGGAGATCGTGTTGCGCCGCGCCAAAACCGCGGCACGGTCATGCTCGGCCCGCCAATAATCCAGCTCCGCCTGGACCCGGCCGCGTTCGGCCCGGGCCAGCGACAGGCCGGCCTGGGCGCCGCGGACACCGGCTTCGGCGGCCTGGCGTGCCCGGGCATCCAGGAACGGCGGGGCTTCCGGTTCGATGATCGCCACGATGGTCTTGCCGCCCTCGACCACATCACCGACTTCCAGCGGCGAGCGCAGCATCCGGCCGGGCACCGGCGCGGACACGGCATAGATCTCGCGGATTCGGGTGACGCCTTCCTCGTCGATTGTCACTTCCAGCGTGCCGGTGGAAATCCCGGCAATGTCGACCGGCACAGGTTGCGGCTGGAAGGCCCAGAAAAACAACGCCGCGATAATCGCCAGAAAGACAACCGGCCAGATCATGTTTCCCAATTTGTCGAACATGGTTCTAATCCCGTGTTTTTAGGACCTGAATGAGGTCGAGCTGATCAATCCGGCGGCGCACGATCAGCGCCGACAGAACGGCGGCTCCAAGGACGACCAGCGTGGCAAAGGCATAGGTTTGCCGCTCGATGATCAGCGGCACCCGATAAAGCTCGCTTTGCAGGCCCGCCGTAACGGACCAGGCAAACATGTAGCCGAACAACCACCCGAACGGCATCGCCATCACGGTCAATAGCGTCAGTTCACCCAGCAGGACGATTGAAACCTCGCCCCGGGTAAAGCCCAGCACCCTCAGGCTGGCCAGCTCGCGCGCCCGTTCCGACAGGCTGATCCGGGCGCTGTTGTAAACCACGCCAAAAGCAATCACCAAGGCGAGCGAGGAATAGACCGTAACCATGATCTTCATGTTCTGCGCCATGTGCCGACGAAAGGATTCCAGCGAGCGTTCCAGAAGGGCAATGGCACTCACCGCGGGCATGTCCTTGACTTGCCGATACAGCTCCGTGCGTTCTTCCGGGTCGGTAGCCAGATGCACGCCCGAGATGACGTCACCCTCGCGCAGCATCGCGTTCAACGCGTCCAGCCGCATATAGACCCCAAGCCCGATATATTGCTGCAAGATGGCGGTGATCGGCACATCGAACATCTCGCGGTTTCCTTCCAGCAGCTCGATCCGCAGCCGGTCGCCGGGGCCGACCTCCAGCAATTGGGCCAGCTTCTCGGTCAGGGCGATGCCGGTATCCGGCAGGATGACCGGATCGAGATTGAGATTGATGACACGGCTGAGATCGGCATGTTGTGATACCGGGGTCAGCCAGAACGGATCCATGACCGGCGTCCGGGTGGCGTCGTCACCCGACGGTTTGCCGGTCAATACCGATCGCTCCACAAGGTGGCCATTGACCAGGCGGACCGGCATCGTCCGGTAAGGCTCCGCCATCAGCACACCCGGTAACCGGGCGGCCGCCTGTAGGGCGCGACCACCGGCTTCGGGCGCAAAGACCAGGGTGGCATCCTGTCGGTCAGCGCGGAAATACGTGGCGTCGATCATATGTTCGATCGAATCCAGCGCGAACAACGACCCCACAAGAACCGCAATCGACAGCGCGGTTCCCAATGTCGTCATCATGGTGCGCACCGGCCAGCGCACCATATGCCTTGTGATCATCGCCGCCATCGGTGGCACTCGCTCGGCCAGCAGGGTCAGCCCGGCGAAATAACGGCGGTACTGCATCGGTGCGGGCGGCGACATGGCCACGGCGGGCGCCAGGGCAATGACACCGGAAACGCTTTTTAACCCGCCACCCAGCGCCGCGGTCACGCTCGCCAGACCGGAGATCAGAAACACATCGGCGGTGTCGAGAAAGATCAGGAACGGGAAATTGAATAATCCGGAATAGAGCACCGTCAGCCCGCGCCCGAGCCAGATCCCGGCTGCCCAGCCGATCCCCGTGCCGATTGCCGCGATCAGGATGATCAGTTTGGCGTAATGCAGAGTCACTTCCAGTCGGCCATATCCCAGTGCCTTCAACAAACCGATCTGCTCGCGCTCCAGTGCGATCATCCGGGACAGGGTGATGTTGACCAGAAAGGCGGCGACGCCGAGGAAGATCGGCGGCAGAACCCAGCTCATGCTGCGCAACTGCTCGAGTTCGGCATTGATGAAAGCGTGAGATTGCTGGTCCTCGCGGCCATAGGCCGCCTGGCCGCCATAGGGCGCCAGCAAATCGTCGATACGCGCCATGACCTCCGGCTCGGATGCCCCTTTTAACAAACGCGCGTTGATCGAATTGAAAGCTCCCTCCAGATCATAAGCGGCCGCGGCGGCGCGATACGGCATCCAGATGATACCAAAGCGCTTGTCATCGGGCATCAGCGCGCCCGGGCCCAGGGCATAGATGAACTCCGGAGACAAGGCCGTGCCGACGATCCGCAAGGACCGCTTGCGGCCGTTGACGATGGCCTCGAACGTGTTCCCCGGGAGGAATCCATGTGCCCTGGCGAAACCTTCGGTGACCACCACCTCGTCATCGCGGAACGGATCGGGCAGACGACCGGTGCGCAGGTGCAGACCATTAAGACCGGGCTGACCGCTTTCCGGCAGGGAGACGATGAATCCGGTAGCCGGCTCGATCATGCCCTCAATGTCCAACAGGGCCGCCTTGGCGATCCGGGTCTCGACCTGGGCAATGCCGTTGATCGCGGCCAGGCGTTCCTCGACCTCCGCCGGCACCCGTGTGGCCGTGGCAAAGACATCTGCAAAGCGGTACCGGTCGTAATAGGCCGCGCGCGTTTCATGGAGCGACCGCTGAGCGCCGACACCCAGCACCAGGGTCGCAACCCCGGCCGACAGGACCAGCGAGATCGCCAGCGCCTGGGTCCAGATCCGGCGCAGATCGCGCAGCAGTTTCCGGTCGAGCGGGCGAATCACCATGACACCTCCGACGGGGCGAGGCGGGTTTCGTTGATCTCTTCACGGGCAATCGTGCCGTCGGCGAAATACAGCACCCGGTGAGCGATCTGCCGGATCGTCACATTGTGGGTGATGATGACGGTCGTGGTGCCCAGATCGCGATTGACGTCGGTCAGCGCCTGCAGCACCTGCACCCCCGTCTTGCTGTCCAGCGCGCCGGTCGGTTCGTCGCACAGCAGCACTTCGGGGCGCTTGGCGATGGCGCGGGCGATGGCCACACGCTGCTGTTCACCGCCCGACAACTGAGCCGGGAAGTGATCCATGCGCTCCGCCAGGCCGACACGGGCAAGTGCCTCCTCCGGAGTCATCGGATCGATCGCAATCTGGGTCACCAGAGCTACGTTCTCACGTGCCGTCAGGCTGGGCACCAGATTATAGAACTGAAAGACAAAGCCCACATGATTGCGCCGGTAAAGCGTCAGGCCACTTTCACCCATGCCGGTCAACTGTTCATCCTTGAACCAGGCTTCACCATCTGTCGGCGTATCAAGCCCGCCCAGGATATTCAGCAAGGTCGATTTGCCGCTGCCGGAGGGGCCGAGCAGCACGACCACCTCGCCGGCATTGAGCCGCAGATCGACACCGCGCAGGGCGTGCACGTCCACTTCACCGGTGTGGTAGACCTTGGTCAGGCCGCTGGACGTGAAGACAGGATTGCTCATGGCCGAAATCTGGCGGCTGCAAGGAAATGCGCCCTTGCGTGAGATCAACCGATAATACGTACGCATTTGCCGGCCCGCCCAGAGGCTGCGGCAATGTGCCCATCCGAAAAAACCTTATCAGCAGAACCCCTTATAAGGGGATTTCACGACTATTTACCGGGGGTTGGTTCGTTAATTTGGTGATGCATCGCAGACAGGCGGGCAGTTCAACGGAGGCGAAAATGCATCACCAGTCACAAGCTTCAATCGAGGCGCGGATCGACCCCAATCTGGCGGCCCTGGCCAATGAAGAGAACATTGGCAGTCTGGACAGCCTGTTTGTCGAACACGGCACCGTGAAACGCTTTCAGCCTGGCGAAGTTGTTTTCATGGAGGGCGACGATGCTCATTCGGTATACCGGATTGCTTCCGGCATGGTGCTGGCCTGTGTCATTATCCGGGACGGTCGGCGCCAGATCGCGCGGTTCGTTTCGGACGGCGGCTCCATGGGACTGACGGCCCGGGACACGCACAGCTATACGGCCGAAGCGGTTGATTGCGTCGATGTCCAGATCTGCCCGCGTGCGATGTTCGACGCCGCGATACTGGAAAACCGGACAATCCACGAGGAAATGATGCAGGCAATTTCCGTCGAACTGGCCGCCAGCCGCGATCTGATGGTTCTGCTGGGCCGAATGACGGCAATCGAAAAGACCGCCTCATTCCTGGTAAAACTTGCCGACCAGCTTCGATGCTCGAAGGCCGGCTTTATCCGCCTGCCGATGACCCGGGCGGATATTGCCGACTATCTGGGCCTGACCCTGGAGACCGTCAGCCGGCTCCTGAACGGGCTCAACCGTGACGGCGTCATCGACATGCCAACGCCTGACCGGTTCCGCGTCGCCGACCGTGACGCGCTACATTCCCTGGCCACACCGATATAGCCGCTTCCCTCCCCTGGCTTATCGATGGGCAATACGGCCCGCGCCTCTCCCCGGCGCGGGCCTTTACTTTGGGAATCATATACGATAATGCCCAGAAATAACTTGACCGCTTGACTTTAATTTTGATTCAACAGTGCCCAATATAGAGGTTTGAAATGACGCAGAAAGCGCCCGGAAAATCGCTAGAAACTGTTTCAGATGTTCCCCGACGACGCAATCTCTGGGAAGTGGTTTGCGGAACAGCGGTGGCCAGATGGTGCGCATTGCCCACATTGTGGTTCCGTGAACGTTCTCTCCGGTGCCAAGCATAAGACTATGCCCTATCGGTGCCGCGAAAAGGAATGTCGGAAACGGTTCAGCGTCCGCACCGCAACGCCGATGGAATGCTCCAATTCTCGGTTATCAGATTTGGGCAAGCGCGATTTACCTCATGACCACCAGTCTAAAGGGTGTGTCCTCAATGAAGCTGCACCGCGATCTTGAGATCACCCAGAAATCCGCATGGCATTTGGCACACCGCTTGCGCAAGGTGTTGGAAAATGATGGTGTTGATTTGCCTTTCAACGGCCCAGTGGAAGCTGATGAGACGTACATGGGCGGCAAGAAGAACAAGCATCCGAAGAAGAAGCTGAAGGCCGCCGGACGCGGCTCGGTGGGCAAGACCGCTGTTGCGGGCGTCAGGGGCCGGAACACGGGTCAGGTCGTGGCCAAAGCCGTCGACAAGACGGACGCGGAAACTTTGCAGGGGGTCGTGACCGATCACACCGCAGAGGATGCGCAGATCTTTACCGATGCGCCAGTGCGTACAAGGGGATCGACAGACCACATGAGGTGGTCAGACACTCAGTCGGGGAGTATGACCCACAAGAACGGTCTCGAAAACTTCTGGGCACCGCTCAAACGCGGCTACAACGGCGCCTATCACAAGATGTCTCCGAAGCATCTGGATCGGTACGTCAGCGAGTTCTCGGGACGGCACAACAACCGGCCAAAGGATACGGTCAACCAGATGAAAGGTCTTGTTTCCGGCATGGAAGGTAAGCGGCTTCGCTCTGTTGATCTGATTGCACCTAACGGATTGCCCAGCGGAGCGCGGTCATGAGCCACAACGACGCGGCAACCGATCTATCCAGATTTCTCGGTTCTCAAAAGTTCTCAACGGTCATGGCCGATCCGCCATGGCGCTTTACCAATCGCACGGGCAAAGTTGCCCCGGAACACAAGCGGCTTGCCAGATATCCGACCATGAGGCTTGAAGACATCTGTGCCCTTCCCGTTGCTGAATTCATGGAAGATCGTGCGCATTGCTATCTTTGGGTTCCGAACGCACTGCTCCCTGAAGGCTTACAGGTCATGTCGGCTTGGGGCTTCACGTACAAGTCAAACATCATTTGGCACAAGACCCGCAAAGACGGGGGGTCTGACGGGCGCGGAGTCGGGTTCTATTTCCGCAATGTCACGGAAGTTCTTCTGTTCGGAATACGTGGCAAGAATGTAAGAACGCTTCAACCTGGCCGACGGCAGGTTAACCTGTTTGGAACGCAAAAGCGGGAACATTCTCGCAAGCCCGACGAACAATATGACATTTTCGAAAGTTGCAGCTGGGGGCCATACCTGGAACTGTTCGGGCGCGGGCGTCGCGATAACTGGACGGTTTGGGGAAACCAGTCATCCGACGATTACAAACCGACTTGGGACACGTATAAATACAACTCTGCGGTCGCGGTGGAATGATCGCGCATGTCTGACAATGAGACAAGTTTGTTTTCCGAGAACATCAGACGGAAGTTCGAGATCCACAGCTATCGGAACGCGGTGTCGATATTGGCCAACAGTTTCCCCGGCCAATTTTCACATGTGGCGGACGCTTTGGAGAAATTCGAGATCACAACTGAAATGATCCGGCGTCCCGGTGGCAGCAAAGGCGAAATCGCCCGTTATGTCGACACGCTGTTTCCATCACCGGATTGGGTTGAAACTCGGATTACAGCCGACCTCATGGTTCGATTGGAGCATGCGAAGAAAAGCGGGGGCATCCTTCGCAAATACATCCGCAAAGGGTTTCTCGACGGCCACAGGATTGATTTCGTTTCTGGAAAGGTTGCGCTTGATTTAGAGTGGAACAGCAAAGATCAAACATATGATCGGGACTTGTATGCGTTTTCGGCCTTCTACGACGCGGGCGCAATAGACGTTGGAATCATACTGACACGTGGTTCATCCTTGGATAATGCGTTCTTTCAGAGACTCGGGAAGGTTCTGAACAAAGACGGAACCGAAGGCACCGAAGAAGTGTACAAGAAGTTTGGGGCATCAACCACATGGATGGGTAAATTGCTTTACAGGCTTGAGGCAGGGCGCAACGGCGGTTGCCCTGTGCTGGCGATTGGAATCAAACCTGAGTGTGTTGGAAGAAAAAATGGAAAAACGGAAATCTGATTATTACACGAAAGTCATGGACCGGGGATACCAGCCCAACAAGCAGGACATGAACAAGGATGTGGGCGTTCCCGTGCCGCCAGACCGATTGGCACAGGCCGTCATGCGTGGAGGCGCGGACCGCAGAGGGCCAAATGAAGAAAATCCCTGAGTTGATGGAAGAAACTATTTATGGCGTAGGCGTTCAATACCATCAAGTTTTAGAGTCCGTACGATTGGGCACTATCGTATATAATTCCCTTTACCTTTGCGTTCACGAGTCCTGACCCTCCTCTGTCCCTGGCCCTCTTGCCGGTGAACCATGTGACCGCCAGCGGCACCGCGATCAGCAGCCCCGGGATCAGCGCCGCCAGCGCGACCCTGTTGGCCGATTCAGTAACCATGGCACTGCCGAAATGGGCAAGCAGAAAACCAGCCGGAACGATTCCGGCCATGGTGGCGACGGCAAACCGCCAAAACGCCAGCGCCGTCGGACCGGCCACGTAGCAGATGATGTCAAAGCCGACAAAGGGCATCAGGCGGCTGGCGAACACAGTCCACATCAGGAAATTCCGCGACCCGACCAGACCCTGTGTCAAATGATCGCCGAACCCGTGATGGACAAGGCCTCGGACCCTGCAAGCACATGCAACCCGCCCCACCAGCAACACGGCCATGGCCGCCGTCTTCCTGCCCATTGCCGCCGCCATCGAACTGGGCCTCGATCCGCTGACCCTGATCTTACCGGTGGCATTGGCCGCCTCGCCGGGATTCATGCTGCCGATAGCGATCCCGCCCAACGCCATTGTCTTTGGCAGCGGCGAGATGATCGCCGGTCAGATGTTGCAGGCGGGGTGGATTCTCGACATCGTATCCATCCTGATTGCTTTTGGCGTCGCGTTGTTTATTGCCCCCTGATCATCCCGGCTGCCGGTTGATCCTGGACAAGTCCGGGTCTGCGATAGCGGGAAGAATGGCCGTATCGGCCAATGGACAGACCTGCTGTATGAGATCGCTGACCCTTATTGTTCTCTATCTGGCCGTCATATTGTCGCCACTGGTGCTGGCTGCGCTGAGCGGGTACCCGCCCCGATCCTTCTTTGACGAACTTGCCTCGGGCGCCGGCTTGCTGGCCTTCGCGATCATCCTGGTTGAATTCATCCTGTCGGGTCGCTTCCGCATCGTTTCCAGACGCGTCGGGATGGATGTGACGATGCGGTTTCACCAGTTGCTGGCGCGCGCGGCGCTGGTCCTGGCCCTGGTGCACCCGTTTCTCTACCGGGTGCCGTTTGCCCATGCCCGCCCGTGGGACCCGATGCGCCAGTTGACCCTGTCGATGGATTTCGGCGCGATCGCCAGCGGCGCGGCCGCCTGGGTGCTGTTGCCGGTATTCATCGTGCTGTCCATCGGTCGCGACCGGTTGCCATATTCCTATGAGGCTTGGCGGCTGATGCACGGTCTGGGTGCGGTGCTGATCGCCGGCCTCGTCCTGGACCACACCTTGTCGGCCGGACGCTATGGTCAGGATCCGGCACTGGCCCGTCTGTGGTGGACGATGTTCGGCGCGGCACTGGTCTCGCTGGCCTATGTCTATCTTGCCAGGCCATTGCTGCAGCACGCCCGGCCCTGGACCGTCGCCTCGGTCCGATCGATTGCGATGAACACCTGGGAACTGACCCTGGAACCGGATGGTCACGGCGGCCTGCGCTATCAGGCCGGCCAGTTCGCCTGGCTCAAGGTCGGTCCAAGCGCGCTTTCACGGCGGGAAAATCCCTTCTCGATCAGTTCCGCACCGGGTTCCGGCAATGCACTGCAGTTCGTGATCAAGGAACTTGGCGACTTCACCGGGTCTCTGGACAAGCTGCAATCCGGCACGCCCGCCTTTGTCGATGGCCCCTATGGCAATCTGGTCATTACCGGCCGGACCGAACCCGGAATCGCACTGATCGCCGGCGGCGTGGGCGTCGCGCCACTGCTGGGCATTCTGCGCCAGCTTCAGATTGACGGCGATCCCCGGCCGACGGCGCTGGTTTATGGCAATCGCCTGAAAGACAAGATCGTCTATCCCGGCGAACTGGATCGGATGGCCCGTGACCACGGAACACAAATCGTAAATGTCCTGTCGGAACCGCCTGCGGGCTGGGCCGGAAAGACGGGTGTGATGGGTCCGGATCTGATCCGCAGCATATTCAATACGCCGGAACGTAAGGAATGGCTGTATGTCCTGTGCGGGCCGCCGCCCATGATGACGAGCGTCGAAGACACGCTGATCGGCATGGACGTGCCGGCACACCGGATCCTGTCGGAGAATTTCAAATATGACTAGGATTAGCCTGCTACCACTGCACCGCCGAATTCGGGTTCTGTTCTGGTTGCTCAATGCGCTTCTGATTTTGGCGTTGCTGGCCTTCGCAATGCGGGGCGAACCATTGATGGACCAAAGAGCGCAAATTGAAGCGGCAGGCAATGGCGCCCGAAACTGAAACCGTGACGACTCCGGTTACGGCGGCGCTGGAACATCTGACCGGGCTATCCCGGGATCTGGTGACCTGGCTCAACACGGCCGAACTTGATGTCTCGCTGGAATCGGGCCGGCTCCTGCAGGTGGGCGAAGCCACCACCGGGATTACGCCGGCCACCACCCTTGCCCGGCTCCACCGCGCCGATCACAGCTACACCGTCGAGGCGGGCCGTGGCCAGAGCCGCCCGGTTCCCGGGCAAAGCCAGCGTATCGGTCTCGAATCGCCCCATTTGAGACGCGGAGGCCGCCCGTGCATCGACTGCCGGAACAGGCCGTCGAGCCGGTGGACGGTGTGTTCTGGCCCAAACGGCTATCGCGCAAGGCACCAGCCCCGGGATCGGACAGACCGGGCGCATCATCCAGCGCTCCCGCACCACCAGCAGGCCGCCATCCGAACTGAACTGTGTGCCCTGGAACTCCAGCCGCACACGACGGTCGAAATCCACCCGATCACCCCGCTTTGCACCCGCACCCTCCGGGTGATCCATGAAACCCGCCATTCGCAATCGCCAACTCAATGATTTATAACGAAAATACTGAGATCAGAACAGCAAAACCAACGGATCACCTAGGGAATGCGGGTCAAAAGTGTCTCAATAACCCTAGGGCGATACAGAAGGCAATGTCGCCGCGCAGAATTTGGCCGAACCGCCCTTGATCAACTATTGCTGGTCGGGCACGAGGCTGGTTCAGGCGATCTGACATCACGCCGGGATAACTGTCCGGTATCCGAATTTCAGGCAATCCGGCTGGCGGGAACCCTGAAGTGTAACCGAACCCTCGCACAGCGATGATGCCAGCACGAATTGGCAATCGTCCTCACGGGCACAGGATTGTGATATCCGGCAACCGGGCTATCTCGCCTTTCATATGCTTGCTAGGATCCACGTGCGCCGAATTTGACTGGCGCGTCGTCTGCCTCTGCTTTATGTAAAATGACTGGAATGTGACACGTGACCGATACAGCCGAATACACCCCCCCCAGCGTCTGGACATGGGACAAGGAGAACGGCGGCAAATTCGCCAATATCAACCGGCCGATCGCCGGGGCGGCCCATGAAAAGGGCCTGCCCGTCGGCAAGCACCCCTTGCAGCTCTATTCGCTGGCGACACCCAACGGGGTCAAGGTCACGGTCATGCTGGAGGAATTGCTGGCACTGGGACATGCCGAGGCTGAATACGATGCCTGGCTGATCAATATCGGTGATGGCGACCAGTTCGGCAGCGGCTTTGTCGAGATCAATCCCAATTCAAAGATTCCGGCGTTTGTCGATCGCAGCGGGTCCGAACCGGTGCGCGTGTTCGAGTCCGGCGCCATCCTGCTTTACCTTGCCGAAAAGTTTGGCGCCTTCCTGCCGACAGGACACAAGGCGCGGACCGAATGCCTGAACTGGCTGTTCTGGCAAATGGGTGCAACGCCTTATCTGGGCGGCGGCTTCGGTCATTTTTACGCCTATGCGCCGATCAAGATGGAATATCCGATAGACCGCTATGCCATGGAAACGAAGCGCCAGTTGGATGTGCTGGACCGGCATCTGGCGGACAACGAATATATGGCCGGCGCCGATTATTCCATCGCCGACATGGTGATCTGGCCCTGGTATGGTGGCATGGTCCTGGGCCGGCTCTATTCGGCGGCCGAGTTCCTGGACGTCACCAGTTACAAGAATGTGGTACGCTGGGCCGAGGCAATTGGTAAGCGCCCCGCCGTCCAGCGTGGCCGCATGGTCAACCGCACCTATGGGGAACCGTCGGAACAATTGCACGAACGCCACGACGCAAGCGATTTCGAGACCAGGACCCAGGACAAGCTGGAGGCAGCGGAGTAAGGCGCGAAGAAGCGCGCGGGGTCAACTGAATGCCGGTATTCTCCGATAGGCTACCTCAGCCATTGGGGAGACAATAATTGTCTGACCGGGTGCTCCGCGAGAAGCTGCGCAAGATAGAGGCCCTGTTTGCCGGGGCCGCGACCGCTGGCGAGCGGCCGGCGCGGCGGCGGACCGTATCCGCCGGCGTCTGGACCGGGCGACCCGCACCGAAGATGAAATCGAGACAAAGTTCGATCCCGTATGTGCGGTCGCGGCAACTCTTTGTGGCGCTCTGCCGCCGATATGGTTTGCATCCCTTCCGGGTATCGCCGCAGGCACCGGCAGAGCGTCATCGTCCGGGCGCCGCAAAGCTTTATCGATGAGGTGCTGTGGCCGGAATTCGAGGAACTCGGTACCGCACTGACCGCCTATCTGTCCGAGATCACCGAACGGGTGATCCGCGAGGAGGTTCACAGAGATACCGGGAAAATTGACGATTCAAAGCAGATCGGCCGGTGAGGCGATGATTGCCGGCATGCCGTCTCTCGAGTCTTTTCGACCAGCGTTGACCCTGACAAGATTTACCTTTTCATCGGTCGTTCCTGGTTCGCCTGCGGCGTCCCGGAACGATGCGATCAGGATGGGTTGAAATATAAATCTCAGTCAGAAACATTCTAGATAATCCCCTTCTCGCGCAGATCCGCTTGCGCCGCATCATCCAGTTTCAAAACCTCGCCATAGACATAATCATTGTGCTGGCCAAGCTCAGGGCCGGCATGTCGCACGGCGCCGGGCGTGTCCGACAGCTTGGGAGCGACGTTCTGGATTTTCATCGGTCCGAAATCGGGATGCTCAACCTCGACAATCGCCTCACGGGCCTTGAAATGTTCGTCTTTCAGCATGTCCTCGGCCTTGTAGATCAGACCGCAGGGCACGCCGTTTTCATTCAGCAGTTCTTCAAGTTCAGTCAGCGGAATGGTTCTAGTCCAGTCATTGATCATGTCGTCCAGTTCGACCTGGTACCGGCCGCGCGCCGAATGGGTGGCATAGCGCTCGTCCTCGGCCAGTTCCGGGCGACCCATGACCGCGGCCAGCCGGATAAACACCGTGTCCTGGTTGGCCGCGATCAGCAACAGCTTGCCATCGGCGGTATCGAACACATTGGACGGCGACACATTGGGCAGGATAGCGCCGGTTCGCTCGCGCACGTAACCGGCCACATCGTATTCGGTAACCAGACTTTCCATCATGTTCAGAACGGATTCATAGATCGCGCTGTCGACAACCTGGCCTTTGCCGGTGCACTCGCGCGCATGCACCGCCATCAGCGCGCCCATACAGGCATGAACGGCCGCCAGTTCGTCGCCAATGGAAATCCCCATCCGGCTCGGCTGGGTCGATGGGTCGCCGACCACATAGCGCAGACCGCCCATCGCTTCGCCGATCGCGCCATAACCGGCGCGCGATGCATAAGGACCGGTCTGACCGTATCCGGTAACGCGCACCATGATCAGACGTGGATTGATCTCGGCCAGTTGTTCGTACCCCATATTCCAGCGCTCCATGGTGCCGGGCCGGAAGTTTTCGATCAGGATATCGGTGTCCCTGATCAGATCGTGAACGATTTTCTGTCCCTCGGGGGTGCGCAGATTGAGAGTGATCGATTTCTTGTTGCGCGCCACGACCGGCCACCACAGAGATTTGCCATGGGGCTTTTCCCGGCCCCATTCGCGCATCGGATCGCCGGTACCGGGCTGTTCGCACTTGATCACTTCCGCGCCGAAATCGGCCAGCAGCTGACCACAGAATGGACCGGCCAGAAGCTGTCCCATCTCCAGAACGCGCAGATCGGTCAGCGGTCCCTGTCTCGGTTTTTCCTCGGTCATGTTTCCCTTTTTCCTTTTATCCCGGGTCCGCGAGTTCCAATGCGCTGGATTTAGCGGTTTGGTCATGTTAACCTGTTCCTAAATTCATAAGGGAACCACAGTATGGCAAGCGATTTTGTCGAAATCATCGAGGTATCGCCACGCGACGGCATCCAGAACGAAAAGAAAATCCTGTCAACGGAAACCAAGCTTGAACTGATTGACCGGGCCGTGAAGGCCGGCGCGGCGCGGATCGAGGTCACCAGTTTCGTCAATCCCAAGCGCGTGCCGCAAATGGCCGACGCCGACGATGTGGCCGCCGGCCTACCCCGGCCGGTGGATTGCCGGTATATCGGCCTGACCCTCAACCGGCGCGGATTCGACAGGGCGGTTGCCGGCAGATTGGACGAGGCAAACTTCGTCGTCGTTGCTTCGGACACTTTCAACCGGAAGAACCAGGGCTGCTCGACCCAGGACAGCATTGATGCCTATCTCGACGTTTCGGAAACCGCACCGAAGACGATCCGGACCGGCGTCACCATCGCCGCCGCATTCGGTTGTCCGTTCGAGGGCGAGACGCCGCTGAAGCGCCTGATGCAGGTCATCGACGAATGCATGGAAGCAAACCCGTTCGAACTGGCCCTGGCAGATACCATCGGCGTCGCCACCCCAAGGGATGTGGCCGAGCGGGTTGGCGCGGTGCGCAAGGCATACCCCGACACCCCGATCCGCCTGCACCTGCACAACACCCGCAATACCGGCATCGCCAACGCCTGGGCAGGGCTTGAGGCCGGCGCCCGGACACTGGATGCCAGTTTCGGCGGCGTCGGCGGCTGCCCCTTCGCCCCGGCCGCCACCGGCAATATCGCGACGGAAGATCTGCTCTACATGCTGGACCGGTCCGGCGTGGTGACCAACATGTCGCTTGATCTGGCGATCGAGGCCGCCGAATGGCTGGAACGCCAGCTCGGTGAAACCGTTCCGGGCATGGTGATGAAGGCCGGCAAATTCCCAGGCCGCAACAGCTTGAAGCCGCCGAGTAGGCACAGGATTGGCTGCCGCCAGTTTTCTTTCCAAATCTGAAATTTGAAGGAAAAATCATGGCACTGCGCGTAGGCGACCGGGTTCCTGATGTTCCGTTGGTCCAGATGACCAGCGATGGCCCGGCGCCGCTATCCCGGGACGAACTGTTCGGTGGCAAAAAGGTCGTGGTGTTTGCCGTCCCCGGTGCCTTTACGCCGACCTGTTCGGCACAGCACCTGCCAAGCTTTCTGGCCAATGCCGAAGGGATCACGGCGAAAGGAGCGGAGGCGATCGCCTGCATCTCGGTCAACGATGTCTTCGTAATGCATGCCTGGGGCCAGGCCAGGGATCCGGACGGTATGGTCGTGATGCTGGCCGACGGCTCGGCGGCGTGGACAATGGCCTCCGGACTGGAATGGGATCTGGGAGACCTGGGTCTGGGCGTGCGGTCCCAGCGCTATGCCATGATCGTCGAGGACGGTACGGTGACCCACATCGCTGTGGAACAAGGCGGCGCGTTCGAGGTCTCCAGCGGCGAGGCGATTCTGGCGGCGCTTTAGTCCCGCGACCATTTCCTGTTGAAGGCCCAAACGTCCTCGAACCCGATCAGGCGGCAGAACTCCTTGAAATCGAACAGGGAAACCGAAGGGTCCTGGGAGGTGCCGATTTCCTTCAGGCTGGTCAGCACGCCCTGGACTGCATGGGCCGCCGCCAGCGAAGTGGCACCGGGAAAGATCGCACAGGCATAACCGAGATCTTCCAGCTCTGCCGCCGAACGGATCGGTGTGTCACCGCCGTCGGCCATATTGGCGATCATCGGTGCACCCACTTCGTCGCAGGCGCGGCGCATTTCATCATCACTGGTCAAGGCTTCGACAAAGACGATGTCGGCACCGGCTTCGGCGAAGGCGGCGCCCCGAGCGACGGCGCTGGTAAATCCCTCGGCCTGGCGGATGTCGGTGCGGGCAATGATCAGGGTGTTCTTCGGGTCGCGGCGAGCCTCGCACGCCACCTTGATCTTGTCGGCCATCTCTTCCAGGGGGACACAGCGCTTGCCCGGCGTATGGCCGCATTTCTTGGGGAATTCCTGATCCTCGATCTGGATGGCGGAAATGCCGGCCTCTTCATAGCCGCGCACGGTGTGATGGACATTCAGCAGACCGCCATAGCCAGTATCGGCATCGGCAATGACCGCGGCATCGGCGGTGCGCGCCAGGGTCGAGACCCGGTCCAGCATCTGGGTATAGGTGGCGATCCCGGCATCTGGCAGGCCGTAGGCCGACGCGGTCATCCAGTAGCCGGAGCCATAGACCACGTCGAAGCCGATCTTGTTGGCAATGACCGCCGTCATCATGTCGTGGACGCCAGGCGCCAGGAAAAAGGCGCCACGATCCAGCTTGTCGCGAATGGTCGGATTGCTCATGCGTCTGTCTCCGGGAGTTTCAGATGGTCGGAGATTTCAACCTCGAACATTACGTCGCCATGCCTGGCGTCCATGTCCATCAGGTTGACGCCGTCCCGCGGTCGCCAGTCACCAATTGGCCTTGAGGCGAAACGGAATGCCCGAGACCGTGCCCTCGACCACCGAACCTGTCGTGGCGGCGGACCGAGGTGCGGTCTGCCCGGGCACCGCCCGGGGGGATTCCGGCGCGGCAACCGGTTTGCCGGCCAGTTCGTCGAATTCGCGCCGGCCCCTGTCGAGAAGTTCGTCGAAGCCGGATGAAAATTTCGAAGCCATGATCAAGCGCCTCCCGCCGCCTGTGCCGAGCCATAGGGCGACAACCCGTCCACATAGGCGAGGCATTCGGTCAGCGACACCACATCGGCATATTTGGCGTCGATGTCGAACAGATTGGCTTCGTGCGGTCCCTCGGCACGGTCGCCGCAGCCCTCGCGCACCACGATGGTCTGATAACCGTATTGCAGCGAGTCGACGGCCGAGGCCCGGACACAGCCGCTGGTCGTGCACCCGACGATGACACAAGTATCGACGCCGTGGTTGCGGAAATAGATGTCCAGATTGGTGCCGAAGAACGAACTGGCGTATTTCTTCGAGATGATATAGTCGCCCGTCCCCGGTTTGATCCGCGCGTCGACTTCGCACATGGGCGAGCCGCGCAGCAGGATGCTCAGCGACGGCACCTTCCTGATAAAGACGCCAGCATCGGCAAAACCAGGCTCGTATTCGATCACGGTGTAAACAATCGGCAGATCAGCCTTGCGAAAGCTGTTCAGCAGTTTGCCGGTCGCGTCAAGCTGGCTGGAAAAGTCGCCGCCCAGCGGCGATGTCGGGTCGGTAAACCCGACCATATAGTCGACAATCAGCAAACCTGGCCGCCTGCCATAACCCGACCGCACCGCAAACCCCTTGCTTCGATAACTCGCCAGCGTGTCTTTCTGCCAGTTGTGCATGGTAACGTCTCCCGCCGCCAGTTTGGGCCATGCCGCAACTCTTGCCAACGGCAATGACCTGTTCCAAAGTTAACAGCATAATCGGCATCCGGCAACGCACTCGCGGCGTTGCCCGCAAGGGGACGGCAGGTAGATGAGCAAATTTTCGGGACCGGGAAGACGGCCCTATGGTTCGGGGGCGCCGGGCGCCATGACCGGTCCGCGCTATCAGCCAAGGCCGTTGATCTCACCGTCGTCCGATGCCTCGTCCTTGGCCTCGCGCTCGCTGGTCAATGGCGGCAAGAAGGAAATCCTGTGCGCCATCGGCGTCGATGTGGATGCGGTGGCCGGTTGGCTGGGATCCTATGGCGGCGAGGATTCGCCGTGCGACATTTCCCGCGGCCTGTTCGCCGGCGAGGTTGGCGTGCCGCGCATGGTCCGCCTGTTCAACCGGCTGCAGATCCCGACCACCTGGTTCATTCCCGGCCACTCGATCGAAACCTTCCCCGATGAGATCAAAATGGTCGTCGATGCCGGCCACGAGATCGGCATGCATGGGTATTCCCACGAAAATCCGATCGCCATGACACCGACCCAGGAAGAGGCGGTGATGGATAAATGCATTGACCTGATCGAGCGAGTCTCGGGCCGCCGGCCGACGGGGTATGTGGCGCCCTGGTGGGAATTCAGCCCGATCACCAACGAGTTGCTGCTGTCCAAGGGCATCAAATACGACCACAGCCTGATGAATGACGATTTTCATCCGTTCTATGTACGGGTCGGCGACAGCTGGACCAAGATTGACTATTCCAAACAGGCTGAAGAATGGATGAAGCCGCTGGTACGCGGTGTCGAAACCGATCTGATCGACATTCCCGGCAGTTGGTATCTGGATGACCTGCCGCCGATGATGTTTATCAAGGGGGCGCCCAACAGCCACGGCTTCGTCAATCCGCGCGACATCGAACAGATCTGGACCGACCAGTTCGACTGGGTCTATCGAGAATACGATTATGCGGTCTACACCCTGACAATCCATCCCGATGTGTCGGGCCGGCCCCAGGTGCAACTGATGCTGGAACGGGTGATCGACTACATCACCTCCCACGCCGGCGTTCGCTTTTGCACCTTTGACGAGATCGCCGACGATTTCGCCCGCCGATGCCCCCGCAACCAGACCGCCGCGGAATAATTATCCATGTGTGGCCTGTGCGGCATATTGGGCGGCAAGGGACACTGGACCGACAGTTCGACGACGCTGGACGCTTTTGCCGGGCGCACTGATACCCACACCATGCAGCGTGAGCGCATGGAGCGGACCGCGCTGGTCAACCGGGTACTGAAGCCATACCGGCTTTCGCTGAAAGACTGGTCGGGGACGTCCTATATGCTGCAGGGCGGCACCGGCAAGACGGCAATGGTCGATAATCTGTCTCAGATGTGGGCCGAGGCAGAACGCATGACCGGCCAGGATTTCGACCCGCTGGATGAAGCGCTGATCGATGAACTGGCGGCGGATCGCTGAATGGCCTATGGCGAGCTGATCCCGGTCAATATGGTCACCGGCTTTCTCGGCAGCGGCAAGACAACCCTGTTGCAGCGGTTGTTGACGTCAACGCTGCTGGCCGACACCGCCGTGCTGGTCAACGAGTTCGGCGAAGTGGGCCTTGATCATCACCTGCTGCAAAGCGCAACCAATCCGACATTGCTGATGGACAATGGCTGTGTCTGCTGCGCCATTCGCGGCGATCTGCAGGACGCCCTGCGGGACCTGTTCAATCAGCGAGAGCGTCGCGAAATTCCGGCCTTCAAACGTGTGGTGATCGAAACCTCCGGCCTCGCCGATCCGGTGCCGATTGCCTATACGGTGCTGGCCGAACCGGTGCTGCGGCACCATTTCCGCCTCGGCAGTGCCATAACCGCGGTCGATGCGGTGAACGGCCTGAACCAGCTTGAGGAGTTCGAGGAGTCGGTCAAACAGGTTGCCGTGGCCGATCGGCTGATCCTGACCAAGACCGACATCGCCGAAGAAGGCCAGATTGCCGCGCTGAAGAACCGCCTGGCCGGGATAAACCTGTCGGCGCCGATACTGGACGCCTCGAGCGACGATCTCAGTCCGCAAAGCCTGGTCGTCGAGGACCTGCACGACCCGGCCGGCAAGGTCCGCGAAGTCGATCACTGGACGGCGGCAGCCGCCCAGCCCCTGAATCACCATCATACCGAAGGGGTTACGTCATTCGCCCTGGTGCTCGGCCGACCGCTCGACTGGACCGCCTTCGGCATCTGGATGACCATGTTGCTCAACCGGCACGGAGACCGGCTGCTGCGGATCAAGGGGCTCCTGAATGTCACTGGCGTCGCAACCCCGGTGCTGATCAACGGGGTCCAGCACGTCGTTCATCCGCCGGTGCATCTGGAAGCCTGGCCCGACGCCGATCGCCGGTCGCGTCTGGTATTCATTGTCAATGGAATGGACCGCCAGCGGATTGAAGCCTCGCTGTCGGCCTTCAATGGCCTGGCAAACCCGGTGGATGTTGAAAGAGTTACGTTGTCTGCCTGAACCCGTTCAGGACCGCGACGATTGCGTCCGCCTGGGCGGCGCGCGTCTTGTGGTCCAACCATCACGGAAGGCCCGCACCATATGGTGCAGCAGATAGAACAGCAGCGCCAGGATCACCAACAAAACGATGGCCAGCAGATTTTCGCCGAGCCCCGAACCGATAATCGGTTCATCGCCCATCAAATGCAGGGCCAGCATGGCGACAGCCTGCAAGGTTGCACCGGCCAGAAAGATCACCGCGATCAGAATCGAGATCTGCAGGGTGTCGAACACCAATACCGTGACATCCAACGACGTGACCTGCACCGAAAGGTTCTGACGGAACGAACTCCAGTGCGACACGACATAGGCGATAACGCCGACGGTGGAGGCGAACCAGAAGATCACATTAGTGAAATGGATGTTGGGGATGGCGTCGATCAGAAAGGTTTCGAACGGCGCGTAGAAATACAGAAAGATCAGACCTATGATGATCGCGATCAGGCCGATCCAGAAACGGGGCCGGCGGCTGACTTCGATTGCTTCAGACATGATGTCACCTTGAATGAAAGGTCCGGCCGATCCGTCGGCGTTTCGTCGTCGGATCGTATCGAAATTCATTTCCCTGTCAAACAGCATGGGGCAATGGTGGTTTACATCGTTGACCCCGCCGCCCGCATGGGAAATCATGTTTTCGATCGGTCACCATTCAATCGCCATTTCAGGCAGGGGATGAGGGAGGGGCAATGCCAAGCCGTCTCGGCATTGACGTTGGAGGCACGCATACGGACTTTCTGTTGTTCGAAGGAACAACCGGCCGGATCCATGCGCTCAAAACCCCGTCAACACCCGACGATCCGTTACGTGCCATCCAGCACGGGCTGGAAGAACTGATGCATGCCTCGGGCATTCAGGCGGACGAGATTACCGATCTGGTGCACGGCACCACGCTGCCGGTCAATCTGGTGCTGGAACGCAAGGGCGCAAAGGTCGGCCTGCTGGTCACCAGAGACTTCGAGCAGGTTCTGCATCTGGCGCGCGGGCGCACGCCGGGGCCGCTGACCGGCTGGATGCATATGGACAATCCCGAGGCGCTGGCCGACCTGGGAATGACCCGGGGGATCGTCGAGCGCGTCTCGGCCCATGGCGACACGATCACTCAGCTGGATGAGGCCGCGGCGCGCCAGGCAATCGCCGAACTGTTACAGGCCGGCGCGGAGACGCTGACGGTTTCCCTGCTGCATTCCTATGCCAATCCGGCTCATGAATTGCAACTCAAGGCCATCATCCGGGAAATGAACGAGAAAATTCCGGTCTCGCTGTCCTGCGAACTGACCCCGGAAGCCGGCGAGTACGAACGAACCCTGGCGAGCGTGATGAACGCCTATGTCCAACCCGGCATGCAGCGCTATCTCGGCGGTCTCGAAGATCGGTTGAAGTCGGTTCAGGCCGGACCGGAAATCAAGATAGTCCAGTCCTCCGGCAGCCTGACAAGTGCGCGCCAGGCCGCCGAGACGCCGGTACAGGCCATGACGGCCGGCCCGGCCGGCGGTGCGGCCGGCGCGGCGCGCATTGCCATGTTGGCGGGGTATCCGGACGCGCTGTCGCTGGATATGGGCGGCACGTCGGCGGACATCGCCCTGATCCGCAACGGCATGGCGCGGATGGCGAACCAAACAAATGTGGGCGGCGAACCGGTTACCGTCCCGTCGCTCAATGTGCGCAGTATCGGCGCCGGCGGCGGGCTGATCGCACATATGCCGATGCCGGGCATGTTGCGCGTCGGGCCGCAAAGCGCCGGAGCTGTGCCAGGCCCGGCCTGTTACGGACGCGGCGGAAAAACGGCAACGGTAACCGACGCCCATGTGGTGCTGGGCCGTCTGCCGGGCGCGCACCTGTCGCTGGATGTTCAGGCGGCGGCGAATGTGATGGCCGCTTTCGGGCGCGAACTGGGCCTGGATCGCCACCGCGCGGCCGAGGGTATAATCGACATTGCCAATGAATCCATGGCCGGCGCCCTGCGCCTGGCGGCCGTGGAAAAAAATCAGTATCCAGGCAATCTTGCCCTGGTCACCTTTGGCGGCGCCGGGCCAATGCACGGCTGTGCCCTGGGAACGCTGACCGGCGCCCAGCCCGTTATCGTTCCACGCAATGCCGGCGTTCTGTCCGCGCTGGGATTTCTGACATCCGATACAACCGGCCAATTTACACAAGGGGTGTGCCGGACCCTGGATAATATCGGAATACAACAGATCGGCGAGATCATCGAACGGCTCGGCGCCCGGGCTGCGGCTTGGCTTGCAGCGGAAGGCGGCGGTGGAACCCGGAGGGTCAACTACCGGGCCGACGTGCGTTATTTCCGGCAGGAATTCCAGACATCGCTGGAGGTCGATCCGGTGAGCCTGGCCCATGGCGGCCTGAACGCACTGGCCGCCCGTCTGGGCGATGCACACCATCGCCGATTTGGCATGAAGCTGGACCAGCCGGTTGAGATCGTCGCCCTGCGCGCCATCGCCGCCGTCAAGGAAGAGCATGCTACCTTGCCCAAGTCCGAGCGTGGCGGCCCCGATCCCGCCGCCGCCAGGATTGACGAGACACAGGTCTATTTCGACGGCGGCTTTACCAGGACCGCCATCTTTAAGCGCAAGAAGTTGACCGCCGGCAACCGGATCCCGGGACCCGCGATCATCGTCCAGAAAGATGCGACCACAGTCATCCATCCCGGCCATATCGGCGAGGTGGATGATTATCTGAACATTCTTATCCGGACAGAGGGCGCAGCGCCCGGACGGCGGCACTGATCATGGCGGAGAGTGCATCCACCAGGACCCCGGTTTCGCTGGACGATCTGCTGTCGGCAAATCGGAAACGGTTCGACAGCCTGTTCCAGCACCAGATATCCGGACCTGCGCCGCGCCGGGCACAAGCCGAACCTGAACCCCGCGACGACACCGATGAAGAGAGCACACTTTCATCCGTCCAAGCGATTCCGGCCGCCGGCGCCGGCGAGAACATCGTTGCCGAACTGAACAAACGTTTCACGATCACCTGGTCCAGCGAGGTTCTGGAACGCCGCGTCGAGAGCGACCGTGCGGTTGTCCTGTGCAAGCTTGATGTCGGTGATGACTCCCGCACCGAGTCAGGATCAAGCCGGATCGGTGAGGACGGCGACCAGGACGCCGCCTTTGATCGCGCCCTCGCCCGGGCCCTGAAAAAATGCGCCGACCAGTTCGGTGAAAACGGCGCTGCCGCATCGATTGAAACCATGACCCCAATCGCACCGCTGAGCCCGGCGGCCGAGGCGCGGCGGAGCGCCTTGCGGGGAAGACTCCTGGATGTGGTCACCATGGACCGGGTCGAGACGGCATTGATGAATGCCCGGCGGGAGATGGAAACGGTTCTGCGGTATTCGGCCCTGTCACAAGGCCTGCGCGATCACCACGCCGAGCTTTCGATGATCATGGATTTCCAAGGCAATATGATTGCCGGGCGTTATGGCTCCTATGTGGCGCACATGCTGAAGGCGCGGAAGCTGTCATTTGCGCCGGGCGATGTGCTGTTGCAAAGCGATCCCTATATCTCCGGCGGCGCGGTCAGCCATCCCAATGACTGGTTGGTCCTGATGCCGGTGTTCCATGGCTCTGATCTGGCCGGTTTCACGTCGATGTACGGCCATGTCGCCGATGCAGGCGGCCCGGCGGCCGGCAGCATGCCGGCCGATGCCGGGTCGGTCTTCGGCGAGGGGCTGCGCATTCCGCCGATCAAAATTCTACAATCCGGCGTCCTGAACGAAAGCGCGCTGCAACTGATCCTGAACAACAGCAGAACGCCGGAAACCAACCGTGCCGACTTGATGGCGCTGATCGCCGGGTGCCGGGCCGGGTCGGAGCAGGTCATCCGGCTGTGCGATCGGTTTGGACCGGAGCTCTATCACCGGACCTGTACTGCCCTGCTCGACCGCACCAATCAGGCCATGCGTCGGCTGATCGTCGATACGGTTCCCGAGGAACCACAATCTTTCGAGGATCAGGTCGATGATGACGGCCGCGGCAATGGCCCCTTCAAGCTGAAACTGACAGTCTGGCGCGAGGGCGCTCATGCCTATTTCGACTGGACCGGCAGCTCGGCCCAGGCGCCGGGGCCGGTCAATTTCTATCTGCATGTGGGATTGGCCAAGATGTATGCCGGGCTGTATCTGACACGGGTCTTTGGTCCGGGCAGCGTTTGCAATGACGGTTTTTACGAGTTGATCCACGTGACCTTGCCCAAGGGTTCGCTGTTAAATCCTGAATTTCCCGCTGCGGTCGGTCGCCGCGATCATGCCCTGGCGCGGCAATTCGATGTGCTGGGAAATGCGCTGGGCCGGCACCGTCCCGAGGAATTGACTGCGGCCAGTTATGGCACCAGCCCGTCGTTCCGGTACGCCGGATCTGACTTTCAGATGACCGAAACCCTGTTCGGCGGCTTGCCGGGCCGGGACGGCGGTGATGGCATGGACGGGCATTCCCTGTGGCCGGACGCGCAAAGCGCGGCAACCGAACAGCTGGAAAGCAATTACCCCGTCATTGTTGAAAAATGCGCCTCTATCCCCGACACCGGCGGCGCCGGGCTGCATCGCGGCGGCAACGGCGTAGAGAAGATCTACCGGATGCTGGAAGCGGGAGAAGTTTCGATCCACGATGACCGACATGCCTCGCGCCCCTGGGGTATCCGGGGCGGAAAGGCCGGCGAAGTGTCGGAAAAATGGATTGCACGCGCTGATGGAACCCGCGAGGCGCTGCCGGCGAAAATCGATGGCCTGGCGGTGCAGGCGGGCGACCGGATCGTTTTCCGGACCGCCGGCGGCGGAGGCTGCGGCGATCCGCTGGACCGCGATCCGGCGCTGGTGCGGCGCGACGTGGCACGCGGATTTCTGACGGTGGAACAAGCTGGCGCGGCCTATGGCGTCATCCTGTCGGGCGCGCGCCTGGAAATCGATCCGCGGGCGACCCGGGAATTGCGCGAGGGGGTGAAGCGCGAGCGGAAACCTTTGGAATTGTTTGACTATGGCGATCCGGTTTAGGGTCACAACAAAGAATGAAGATACAGGGACAGGTATAGGAACGATGCTGGAAATCTGGATTGGGCTTGTCTTCACGGTGATCGTCATCATCGCCGTCTTCTACGTGATTTCAATCTGGGTCTATAAACGGGCCCCGGCGAATATGGGCTTCATTCGAACTGGCTTCATGGGGACCAAGGTGTGCCTGGGCCGCGGTGCCATGGTACTGCCGGTGTTCCACGAGGTGTCGTGGATTTCGCTGGAGACCCTGAAGCTGATCGTCAACCGCTCGCGCGAGCAGGCGGTGCTGACTGCCGACAAGATCCGAATCGACGTGGTGACCGAGCTCTATACCCATGTGGGCCGGACCGAAGATGACTTGCTGACCGCCAGCAGGTCCCTGGGCGAGAAAACCTTCGAGGCTGACCAGGTCCGTAATCTGCTGGAAGCCAAGGTCATCGGCGCCCTGCGCAGCTATGCCGCCACCAAGACCCTGACCGAACTGCACGAAAACCGCGACGCCTTCGCCCAGGCGATCAAGGAAGCGGTACTTGAAAGTTTCCGGTCCAATGGTCTGGAACTGGAGGAAGTCACGATTGTCACCCTGGAACAGGCCGGCAAGGAGTTTTTCAATTCCAACAACATCTTCGATGCCGAGGGTCTGAAAATCATCACCGACATCACCTCGGATGCCAAGCGCAAGGTGCACGACACGGAAAAGCGGACCACCGTCGCTATCCGCCAGAAGGATTTGGACACCCAATTGGAGTTGCTCGAGATCGAGCGGAAAGAGGCTTTTGCCCAAGCCGCCCAGGACAAGGACGTGGCCAACGAGCAGGCCCTGCAACTGGGCGAAAAGCAGGTCTTCCTGCTTGACCGTCGCAAGGCGGTTGAGGAGCGCGAGATCGCCAACGAGGTCGAGCTGGAACGCCAGCGCACCGATCGCGAACTGGCTGTCACCGAGGAAGCCAAGAAGCGCGAGCAGGCGGAAATACAGCGCATGCTGGCCCTGGAACAGGAACAGCGCGACAAGGAGATCGCCCTGATCGAAAAGGCCAAGGAAGAGGAACTGGCCAATATCGAACGCAACCTGTCGCTGGAACAGGCGGAAAAAGACCGGCAGATTGCCTTGATCGAAAAGGCCAAGCAGGAAGAGTTGGCCGAGATCGACCGCAGTCTTTCCCGCGAACGTGCCGAAAAGGTCCGGTCCATCGAGCTGGCGGCCAGCGAGCGTGAGCGCAAGGAAACCGAGATCGCCCTGGAGACCGAGATTCAAAAAGCCGAGGAAGCCGCCCGTGATGCGCGTCATCAGGTGTCGGAGGAGATCGCGATCAAGATCCGCCAGCGCACGCTGGAGACCCGGAAAGAAACCTTGAACATTGATCAGGACGAGGCGATTGCCGTCGCCCTGCAGGAAAAGACGGTGTCGGAGGAGAAAGCCAAGGCACTGTCGGAGAAACAGCGCAACCTGCTGGAACGCCGCCTGGAGGTCGAACGCGAGGAGATCGCCAAGGATAAAGCCATCGAGGAAGCACAGATCCGGAAAGAAGCCGAGCTCATCGACATCTCCAAGGCCCGCGAAGCCGCCGAAATCCGCAAGCAATTGGCCCGCGAGGCTGAGGAACGCGACCGCGATATCGCCCTGGTCGGCAAGGCCGAGGAACTGGAACGGGCCGAGATCCGCCGCCAACTGGCGCGTGAGGCCGAGGAGCGCGACCGCGAGATCGCCCTGGTCGGCAAGGAGGAGGAATTGCGCAAGGCCGAGGTTCAGCAGCGCGCAACGATCGAGCTGGAACAGAAGGACAGAGAAATCCGGGTCATCGCCAAGGAGCAGGAACGTGAAAAGGCCGATATCCAGCGCTTCCTGGCCCGCGAGACCGAGGAACGCGAGCGCGAGATCATCCTGGTCAAAAAGACCCGCGAGCTTGAAGAGGCCGAAATCGACCGTCTGCGGATCACCGCCGAAAAGGCCAAGGCCGAACACGAAACCGGCGCCGTCCGGATCATCGCCGATGCCGAACAGGAAAAGGCGGTGGAACTGATCCGCGCCGAACAGGCCGCCGACGCCTCGCGCATTGCCGAAAAGACCCAGGCCGAGATCGCCTCAATGCACCTGGTCAGTGAGGCCGAGGCACGCAAGAATTCCGCCGCGCAGGATTCTGATGCCATCCTGGTCCGAGCCAGGGCCAACAGCGAGGCTCGGAAGATCTCTGCCAGCGGCATTCAGGAAGAAGCCGCCGCGCGCGGCCGGGCCGAGGCGGAAGTGGAAAGCCTGCGTGTGGAAAACACGCAAGCCATGCTGGAGGCCGAAGCCACGGGCATGGAGGCCAAGGCAACCGCGTTGAAGAAATACAATGATGCGGCAATGTTCCTGGAACTGTCCAAACTGCATATCGAGGCCGAGCGCGACGTTCACATCGACCAGGCCAAGGCCATGGGCAACGCCCTGGCGGGAGCTCAGATCCGCATGTATGGCGGCGGCGACGGCACGGTCGACACGATCCGCGACATGTTTACGTCGGGCTTCTCGATGGGCGAAGTTCTGGAGGGCGTGGCCCAGTCCCTGCCCGCCGGCCTGCGCGACCGGTTCGCCAGCAACGGTATTCGCGGCATCTTCGGCAAACCCGGCCGCACCGGCCAGTTCCAGGAAATGGCCGGCCAGCTGGCGCAATTGGTGCGCGATAATTTCGGCAACAAGAAATCGCGCGAGATCCCCTTCGGCGAGGCCATGGCGGTGCTGGAAAACAAGGCTGGCGACAACGAGGTCCAGGTTCAGGCCCTGAACCTCCTGAAAACTGCCAATGAAGACGGCGTCTTCAACGAGGTACCGTTCGACACGGTCTGGTCGCTGTTGCAGGCCACCGCCAAGGCGGCGGAATAGCGTTCAGGGAAAGGAACGCGCGATGGCAGATTACGACGTCGTTCTGGAAGGCGTCGACAAGACCTATCCCGACGGGGTGCGCGCGGTCATCGATTTCAATGCCGAAATCGAACACGGCGAATTCGTTGCCATGCTGGGACCCTCGGGTTGCGGCAAGACCACCACCCTGCGTATGATCGGCGGCCTGGAGGAGGTCACCGCCGGCAAGATTTTCATCAAGAACGAAGACGTGACGGACCTGCCGCCGTCACGGCGCGACACCTCGATGATGTTTCAGAGCTTTGCTCTTTTTCCCCACCGCAACGTTTTTCAGAACGTGGAATTTTCCCTGAAAATGCAGGGCATGGGCAAGGATGTCCGGGCACCCAAGGTCTGGGAAATGATCGAGATGGTCGGGCTGAAGGAATTCGCCACGCGCCGGCCCAGCGATCTTTCCGGCGGCCAGCAACAGCGTGTTGCCCTGGCCCGTGCCCTGATCTCCAACCCGACCCTGTTGCTGCTGGACGAACCGCTGGGCGCGCTCGACTATTCCCTGCGCCAGACCATGATGTTCGAGCTCAAACGCATCCAGCGCGATCTCGGCCTGACATTCATCATGGTCACCCATTCCCAGCAGGAAGCCATGGCCATGGCCGACAAGGTCATCGTCATGTCGGATGCGCTGATCCAGCAGACCGGCACCTCGCGCCAGATCGCCGAGGCGCCGCGCACCAGATTTGTCGCCGAGTTCATCGGCAACAACAATCTGTTCAGCGGCGTCGTCAAATCCCGCAGCGGCTCGATCGTTTTCGTCGAGTCGGGAGAAAATTTCTTTTACGTCAAGGTGCCGGACGATCATCGCCAGATCGACGTCGGCGCTTCGGTCACCTTCTCGGTCCGCGCCGACCTGATGCATGCCGGTGATCACCCCGACATGGGCAACAGTATCGAGGGCACCTTCTTCAACACCGAATATCTGGGCACCCTGGAAACCGATGTCTTCGAGATCGCGCCGGGCCAATACGTTTCGGTCGAACAGCACCGCAAGATCTCGGACCGCGAACGCACCCCGGGCGAAAAGCAGATCATCAGTTGGGGTGCAGAGGCGGGGATATTGCTGGAAGAGGCAGGAAGTCGGCAAAACGCGTAAGAAGGATCAAGCGCAGCGCGACCCACCGAGGGCACGTCAATTATACCGCTGCAACGGCAGGTCGCCAGTTGGTTGACCCGCCCTACTGCGACCTTCGGAACAGGATCGTATAGATCGCCAGGAACGTCCCGATCATCAGCAGCGAAAACAATGTCGAGACCGTGCCGAGGGCAAACAGCGTCGGCCGGATACGCTGGGTCATCGAGGCATTGATGTCGAGCGGCAGCGTGTTGAATTCACCGGCCAGCAGCGTGGTGCGGGCAAATTCGTCATAGGAGAGCGTGAAGCCGAACAGGCCGGCGGCGACAATGCCCGGCAGGATCAGGGGGAAGGTGACCTCCTTGAACACCTTCCATTCGCTGGCGCCCATGTCGCGGGCCGCCTCCTCCAGCCGGGCATCGAAACGATTGAAGACCGCCATCATCACCAGATAGCCGAACGGCAGAGCCCAGACGACGTGCACCGCCAGGGCCGAGGTATACCAGGACGGCGACAGGCCCAGCTGACGCATCAGGATGGCCAGCCCCAGGCTGAGCAGAACGCCCGGGATCATCAGGCCGGACAGGATGGTGTAGAACAGCACGTTGGAAAACCGGAACTTCTTGCGAAACGCCATGGCCAGCATGGTTGAAAACAGGGCCGTAATCACCATCACCATCAGGGCCAGCATGATCGACCGGCCCATGGCGCCCTGCAGATCGCCGACCACCGAAGGCTCGATCAGCTTGTTCCACCAATAAAGGCTCCACCCACGCATGGGAAAGCTGGTGCCGCCGCGCCGGCCCTGGAAGGACAGGATGAACATGGCGATCATCGGTCCATAGATGAACAGCAGGAAGATGATGTAATAGATGCTGAAGCCGGTCTTCACCCGCAGCTTGCGACGCCGTTCCGGGGTCCAGCGGACCATCTATGCCGTACCTCTGAAGGGTGTTGATGGTTTGATGTTGCCGTCAATTGTTCTCGAATTTCCCGGACGGAGCGGCGTCAGCCGCGCAGAGCCGGGAAATTCTGGAGGATCGATAGGGTGAAAAGATACCTTGGGATACTGCCCTGTATCCCGGATCAAGTCCGGGATGACGGTTGAATTTAAACTCCTCGCCAAAACCTACAGCTCCTTCCGGATATCAATCAGGCGCAGGATGATGATGATGCCGACGACCATGGCCAGCATCAGCATCAGCGCGTTGACCGCGGCGAACGGGTAGTTCGCAATGCCGTAATAGTTCAGGATCACGGTGCCCGCCGTGCTGGTCTTGCCGCCATAGACGACCACGGCGGTGGCAAATTCGCCCATCAGCATGACGAAAATGAAGATCATGCCGATGGCAACGCCGGGCAGGGACATCGGCATGATGATTTCACGGAAGATCTGGAACGGGGTGGCGCCCATGTCGATGGCCGCCTCGATAATCGACTTATCGATCTTGGCCAGCGAGAAGAAGATCGGCCCGATGGACAGCACCACATAGATCTGGACCAGGGCCAGGACATAACCGAACTCGGAATAAAACAGGAAGGTCGCCGGCTTGTCGATGACCCCCATGCCCATCAGGGCCTGGTTGATAAGCCCCTTGCGTCCCAGCATCGGCAGCCACGCAACCGCCCGGATCAGATAGCTGGTCCAGAACGGCACCATGCACAGCAGGAAGAGGGACAACTGCCATTTGAAGGCCTGGACCTGCATGGCCAGGAAATAGGCGATCGGATAACCGATGATCAGGCACAGCACCATGACAACCAGTGTGTAATAGATCGTTGATCCCAGGGTCCGGATGAAGATGCTCGGCAGCAGGAAGCGTTTGGCTTCGGGATCGAAAAATCCCTCGGTAAAGAAATACTCGCCATAATATTGCAGCGTCAGATCGGGCACCATGCCCTGCGGCGTCAACGTCCAGAAACTGAAGACAATGATCGAGGCCAGCGGAACGACCAGAAAGACGACCAGCCACAGGGTCGCCGGGGCAATCAGCCAGCCGGTGGCAAAGCCTTCCTCCGGCCGGACGATCCTGGCGCGAACCGCCACCTCGTCAGGTTTGGGCTGCGCGCCGATCAATCCTGGATGCTGGCTGTGACTGATATCGGTCATGCGGCTTTCAGGGTATCAAATGTCGAGGCCGGCATGACTTACGCCACACCGGCCTCGGCAGTTTTCCATATGATCCCGACATGGAAACCACTTCATCCGGCCCTAGGCGTTGAGGAACTCGGTCCAGCGCTTCACCAGATAATCGTTCTCGCTCATGATCGAATTCCACACGGCGATCTTCTTGAAGCGCTGCTCGTATGAGCCGCCATCGCGGATCGTGCCTTTTTCAACCAGGGGCGAACCGAACGGATCCGGCAATTCCTCGGCCGCCGGCTTGCCCTCATACCAGTAATCCCATTCGATCGGCGGCAGGGCTATCCTGGTGTTTGCCGGGGTCGACATGTAGTAACCCTGACGGGCCACAAACGCGCCGGCCCAGCCGCTGAGCCACCAGTTGATATACTCATAAGCCTGATCCAGCCTGGCGCCTTGGGTCCTGGCGGAAATCGCCAGCGCGCCGTGCCAGCCACGCATGCCTTCCTTGGGCGAGGCATAGATGCACGGAACACCCTCGGCATTAACCGCGGTGACGGCCGGCGACCACATGGATTGCACGGCAACCTCGCCGCTGACCATCAGGTTGACCGACTGGCCGAAGGTTTCCCAGAACGCCCGGAAATGACCGGCTTCTTTCTTCGTGATCAGGAAGTCGACCAGGAAGTCGATCTCCTCGCGGGTCATGTCACCCTTGTCGCCGAAGGTCTTCAGGCCCAGGGCCTCAACCCCCATGGCTGCATCCATCACACCGATTTGGGGCACGTTGATCAGGGCGACCCTGCCCTGGAAATCCTCGCTGAACATTTCCGCCCAGCTTTCAATCTCGCGGCCCGTATCGTCCGGATTGTAGCCAAGCGAGTCCGCATTGTGCCAACCCGGCACCGCTGAGATATAGCGTGAGGGACCGTCCGTTGGCTTGCCGTTTTCATCGACCCACAGCTTGGTCACCGGGGCGTCGCCCTGGCCGACGGTCGAACCTTCCGTCAGCTTGCCGGTCTTGGTCAGATTGGACACCTTGTCCCAATCCTTGATCCGCTGGGTATCGACCGGCTGGAATACACCGGCGGGCAGCATGACGTCGAACATGTCGAAATAACATTCCGACACTTCATATTCGTTGTTCTGGTTCAGTGTCTTGCCGAACAGGGCGCCATATCCCAGCGCCTGGCCGCGAACACCGAAGCCCAGATCCCCGGCCGCCTTGCTTTGAATTTCGTTGATGATGCTGACGCCCAGGCCGATCGACCGGATCGGATCGGCGGCGTGAACGATATTGGGGAAACTGATTATTGAACTGGCGGCAGCGGCGCCTGCCGCTCCCCCTACGAACTTCCGGCGCGACACACCCTTGCCGGGGACCCTGAATTTGCCTTTAGCCATCTTTGTGCTCCCTCTAAGCGGATCGGAATTATTCCGATCTCCCTGCGAACGACCTCGGGCATCCGCAATTTTCGAGACAAGCGCCGCCGCTTTATGTTTTCCTGCGGCATGCAGCCGGTCAGTCGACAGCTTAGAGGCAAATTCGGAGACACCGCAAGGATTAGGGGAGGGCTCCTGTGAGCGTACTGATCAAGAACGGCCGGATCGTCACGGCGAGCGATGATTATCACGCCGACATCTTCATCCATGATGAAACCGTCGACCTGATCGGCGCCGACCTGGAGATAAATACCGATCTGGTCATCGACGCCGGCGGCAAGCTGGTCATTCCCGGCGGCATTGATCCGCACACTCATCTTGAACTGCCCTTTGGCGGTACCGTCACGTCGGACACGTTCGAGACCGGGACCCGCGCCGCCGCCTTTGGCGGCACCACCTGCATTATCGATTTCGCGGTCCAGTTCCAGGGCACTTCGGCCCTGGACGCGCTGGAAACCTGGCATGAAAAGGCCGCCGGCAAGACCGCCATCGACTATGCCTTTCACATGATTCTGACCGATATGCCGGAAAGCCGGACCCGGGAAATGCGTGTCTTGGCCGAAGAAGGTGTCACCAGCTACAAGATGTTCATGGCCTATCCCGGCGCGATGCTGTCGGATGACGGCACGATCTTCCGGGCCATGCGCCAGGCCGGCGAGGACGGCACCCTGGTGTGCATGCATGCCGAGAACGGCATCGTCATGGACGAGTTGATCAAGATCGCGCTGTCGCAAGGTCACATCGAGCCCAAATATCATGCCCTGACCCGTCCGACGCGGCTGGAGGCCGAAGGGGTTCACCGGGCCCTTGCAATTGCCGAGGTGGCAAAGTCCCCCTGCTATATCGTCCATCTCAGCAGCTATGATGCGCTTCAGGAATTGCGCATGGCACAGGCGCGCGGCGTCATGGCCCATGCTGAAACCTGTCCGCAATATCTCCTGCTTGATATCGCCAAATACGACGAACCCGGTTTCGACGGCGCGAAATATGTGCTGACCCCGCCCTTGCGCGAGAAATGGAACCAGGAGGAACTGTGGCGCGGCCTGCGCGGTAATGCCCTGAACGCCATATCGACCGATCATTGCCCGTTCTGCATGAAGGAACAGAAGGAACTGGGAAAAACCGACTTTTCAAAGATCCCCAATGGCGGCCCGGGCATCGAAAACCGGATGAGCCTGATTTATCATTACGGGGTCAGCGGCGGCTATATAGATATCAACCGCTTTGTCGAGCTGACCTCGACCGGGCCGGCCAAAATCTTCGGCCTGTTCCCCAGGAAGGGCACTATCGCGGTAGGCAGCGACGCCGACATCGTGATCTTCGACCCCGACCGGGAAGAGACCATCAGCTATTATAACGGCCACACCCATCACATGAACATCGACTACAACGCCTATGAAGGGATGCTGGTCAAGGGCTTCACCGAAACGGTCTTCAGCCGCGGCCGGATGATCATCGACAAGGGTCAGTATCTGGGGCGGGCCGGTGACGGAAATTTCGTCAGGCGCGGGCCTTATGGCGGGCAATACCGGCCGGCGAAATCAGGCGATATCCCTTCTCGCGCGCCGGGATCACGCCATGGGATTTAGGTCTGATCCGGCACCGACCGGGTCCGATGCCCCCACCGTCCGAATATTTTTCAGCAGCCAGAAAATGATACAGAACAGGCCGGTCAGGATGAGCAGCGCAATCAGCGCGACCAGCCGTTTGCCGAAGGCGCCGTCCAGTGCGTAGCCCGGCTGCAGCAGGTGGACGGCCAGCATCTGCATGGCCTGCAGCGCCGCGCTGGCGCTGAGCAGGATGGCAGTGAAGGTCGACCCCCGGAGTGAACTGAGAACCATGGCCTCGACATTGCGCTGTTTGACGATGTGCAGGCGATAGGCCCGCCAGTGGAAGGCGCAAAAGCCGATAATGCCGATGATCACCCCGGCCCAGAAGATTGCATTGCTGTAGCTCAGGCCACGGACGACCAGATTGAACAAATCTTCGAACGGTTTATAGAAATACAGGAATATCAGGACGATGATGTAGACGATGAAACCCACGAGGGTCCAAAACCACTGCCAGACGCTCATATCCCCCACCCGCTTCTCCGAACCGATGTCCGGTGTTGATCCGCAGCTTCGATACCTGAAACCCTATCCCAGCCATTGTTGGTCAAGCAACCGCCTCGGGCCGCGCGGCAATCAGCAGGATCACGTAAAGAATCAGGAAAATAATGTCCTTCGCGGTTCCGGCGCCCTGGCTGTCATTGTCGCGATTGGCGATCAGAACGATGATCTCCAGCACGAAGAAGATCAGGGCCAGGAAGAAGAACGGCCAGATCGTCCCCCACCAGGAAATCTCTGGCGCCAGTTCAACCTCCTGAACCGTTTGCCAGATCAACAGCAGAATGGGCAGCGCCAGCAAATAGAGATGGCCGATCAGGAATCGCAACCGTGTGACCTTGCGATCGATGATCCATAGCACCAGCAGAAACGCCAGCACATTGAGGAAGTCCCAGAACATCGCGGCATAGGCGTCGCCGGCGCCTGAATTAAGCAGATTGAGATATCCGATCAGATAAAGGAACACGATGGCGTCGCAGAACAGCCATTCGCGCAGCGTCTCGTCCGGCAGCTTGATATTCCAGGCGCGGCTGGCCTTGTCGAACAGCATCACCAGTGCCACGATCAGCCCGGCCGGATAGATCAGATACAGCATCATCGAATACTGTTGTTCATGAGGCACATAGGACCAGTTCAGAATCAGATAGGCGATGCCGAGGCCGAAGAGGCCAAGCAATCGGACCGCGGACGGGCTTTCATGGCTGGCGACTCGCTCGGATACCGGTTCCGGCACGACGGTATCTGTCGCCATTAGACCAATGGGCGACGCCGCCGAAGCCGGGCCCTGGCGGTTCCGCGCAACGCGCCAGAACATGGTCAGCAGGAAGATGATCAACCCGGCGCCGCCGATAATCAACATAATGACAAAGAATGTCAGGCCGCGCGTATCGGCGCTCCAATCGATCTCGGTCCAGGGCGGGAACTGCCACAGAAACAAGACGGCAATGATGCCAACCGCGGCGGTGGCCAGCAGGAATTCATACCATTGCGGCTGATAGCCGGCGCCCTGCCCGCCCGGTGTGGTGCGCAAGGCGTGGCGGGAGACCAGGAAAATCAGAAACGCGATGACACCGACAATGCCGATGGCTGCCATGACTTCCAGGAAGGCGACAGACCTGCTGTCCACGATTGTCCCTCAAGCTAACAACAGAAATTCTGCCGCGCCGCCCGCTGCGCACCGCCAAGGTTAGCATCGGTTTTTCGCACTGTCGATTGTCTGATCCGCCTTGCCAAGCCGGGAATGGACCGTGACAATCCTCGCTCTGGGCCTATGATATCGTCTGGGGAAAACGAGGGGAGAGGCCATGAGCGATCCATCCGACAGCATCTACAAGGACCGCAGTTATGGCGCCGGCGAGATCGGCTATGGCGATATGCCGGGGATCGCGGTGGTGGATTTCCAGAATGCCTTTACCGATCCGCAATATGCCCTGGGCGGGGCACCGATGATCGACCGGGCGGTGAACAATAGCGCCCGCCTGCTGGACGTGGCCCGCCGGTGCAAGGTTCCGGTCGCGACCTGCTATACGGCCTACACCTCCAAGGCGGACATGCCCTATTGGAAGGTATCCGCGGTGCAGGAACAGCTGATCCACGGCAGTCACGCGACGGAACTGGACCCACGGATCTATGATCCCGACTATGATGTGCGTCTGAGCAAGACCGGTGCGTCGATCTTCTTTCAGACCCCGATCGTACCGTTCATGGTGAAACAGAAGGTGGACACGCTGATCGTCGTCGGCTGTGTCACCTCGGGCTGTGTTCGCGCTTCGATCATCGACAGTTTTCAGAACGGGTTCCGCACCATCGTGCCCGAGGACGGGGTCGGCGATCAGGACGAGCGGCCGCACAATGACAATCTGCGCGATGTCGACCGGCGCTATTGCGACATCACCGATGTCGATAGCGTAATCGAATGGATCGAGGCCTGGCGCGGGCGCAACGAACACTGATCGGACGGCATGGCCGCCGGAGGATGAAGACAGAACATGGCAAAAGATCGTGACACCATCACCAGTTGGTTCGACAACCAGTTGGACGATCTCAAGGGCGAATTCGACCGCCTGGGCGGCGACGCCGGGCAACCCAATGGGCGCCCGCCGGTCGGCCGGCCATCGGTCGAGAGTCGATCCGGCGCCAATGGCGGATCGGCAAACATCGCGCCGCCGCCGTCATCCAAACCGCCTGTCATTTCGCCGCCACCGAAGATCGCGCCGCCCGAGGTGGCCCGTGCACGCAATGCCCCGGCACCCGCTCCCTCAACGCCGTCCTACACCCCGCCGCCGTCGGTACCTGCCGCGGCAAGGCCTGCATCGCCCAAGCCGCGGGAAGCACCGCGCCGGCGGGCAACATCCGGCGGAGGCTATATGCTGGGGGTCGATGTGGGCGGCACCTTCACCGATCTGCTGCTGATCGAGGAAAGCAGTGGGCTGACATTTACCGCCAAGGTGCCCTCCACGCCGCAGGATTCCTCTGTCGGAGTCCTGAACGGGATTGAGCGCATCTGCGGTATTGCCAGGATCAAGCCGACGGCCATCAACCAGGTGATGCACGGCACGACAGTGGCCACCAACACAGTGCTGACCAATTCGGGCGCGCGGGTCGGTCTGGTCACGACCAGGGGGTACAAGCAGACACTGCAGATCGCCCGATCCTATGTGCCCGGCGGCCTTGGCGGCTGGGTGATCTTCAACAAGACCGACCCGCTGGCGCCGCTGGAGCTGACCATCGAAGCCGACGAGCGGATGGACGCCAAGGGCGAGATCGTCGATCCGCTGGATGAGGCGAAAATGAAGGCCGACCTTGCCAAACTGGCCGGCGAAGGGATCGAGGCGCTGACCGTCTCGCTGATGAACGCCTATACCAACGGCATCCACGAACAGAAGATCCGCTCGATCGCCGAACAGGTTCTACCTGGCGTGCCGGTGTCGATCTCGTCTGAAATCGTGCCGGAGATGTACGAGTATGAGCGCACCGAAACCACAGTGGTGAACTCCTATATCAGGCCAGTGGTAGGCAAATATATCGAGAACCTGCGGAACGAACTGGACCGGCGGATGAGTAGGGTGCAACTGCATATCCTGCGGTCTGACGGCGGATTATCCTCGGACGAGGCAGCCAAGGAGCTGCCCGTAAACCTGCTGATGAGCGGTCCGGCCGGCGGCGTCTCCGGCGCCATCTGGATGGCGAAACAGGCCGGCTTCAAGGATCTGCTGACCTTCGACATGGGGGGCACGTCAACCGACGTGGCCCTGATCCAGGACGGCGTGGCCCAAACCCGGCGCGAAACCCGCATTGCCGACGTTACCGTGCGCGCACCCTCGGTCGATGTCCGTACGGTCGGCGCCGGCGGCGGTTCAATCGCCTATGTGCCCGAACTGACCAAAGCCTTGCGCGTCGGCCCGCAAAGCGCCGGCGCGGAGCCTGGCCCCGCGGCCTATGGCAAGGGCGGCATGGAACCGACAGTGACCGACGCCAATGTGGTGCTGGGGTATCTGCCCTCGACCTCCAGGCTGGGTGGGGACATGCAACTTGACCGCGCAGCCTCGGAAAAGGTGGTCAAGACAGTGGCCGATGCCATGGGCCTGCAAATGAAAGAGGCCGCGGAAGGCATCATCAATATCGTCAACGAGAACATGTTCGGTGCCCTGCGCCTTGTTTCCGTCGAGCGGGGGTTCGATCCGCGCGACTTCGCCCTGATCGGTTTTGGCGGCGCCGGTCCCTTGCATGCCAATGCTCTGGGCAAGCTGATGAATTCCTGGCCGGTGATCATTCCGCCCGGGCCCGGCGTTCTGTGCGCTTATGGCGACGCCACGACCCGGGTGCGGAACGAGGCATCGCGCACATTCGTGCGCCGCTTCGATGATACCAGCGACGGTGAAGTGCTCGGCATCCTGCAGGACCTGGCCGCTTCGGCCGCCCAGGCCCTGAACGACGAGGGCGTGCCGCGCGGAGAACAGACAACCCAGTATCAGATCGACCTGCGCTATGCCGGCCAGGGCATGCGTCTGAGCGTGAACATGAGCCCGGAAGAGTTTGCCAGCCAAGGCCTGAAAGAACTGGGCCACCGGTTCGACGACCTGCACGAGCAACTGTTTACCTTCCGCCTGGATACACCGCATGAGCTCTACAATTTGCGTGCCGTGGTCCAGGGGCGTGAGAGCCTGGCGACCGCCGGCGCCCTGCCGACCGGCACAGGCGACGCATCGGGCGCGGTGCACGAGAAATCGACCATCTTCTTCGAGAGTCGCGATCATCCTGCCCGGATCTATGACCGCGCTTTGCTGAAAGCGGGGGACCGAATCCCCGGTCCGGCCATCGTTACCGAGATGGATTCAACGTCACTGATCCTGCCTGGCCACACCGGCGAGGTGGACCCGGTCGGCAATATCCTCATCCGCCCGGCGCAATAACGCCAGCACAAGGCTTTTCAGATGCCCGCAACAATCATCCAGTCCAATACCTGCCCGTTCAACCGGGTCGATATCGACCCGATCACGCTGGACATCATCGAGAACGCGCTGAAAAACGCACGCACCGAAATGGATGCAGTCCTGTTCCGCACCGCCATGTCACCCGGCATCCGCGAGCAGCACGATGCCTTTCCGATGATCGCCAATCCGGAAGGCAAGATGGTGGTCGGCCAGTTCGGTTCGTTCTTTTCCGGCTTCAAGGAGGGCTATGACGGCGATATCGAAGAAGGCGATATCTTCCTGACCAATGATCCATATGGATGCAACGGCGCGGTCAGCCACCTCAATGACTGGCTGACCCTGATGCCGGTCTATATCGACGGTCGGATTGTCGCCTGGGCGGCGATGTTCGGGCATATGACCGATATCGGCGGCAAGGTGCCTGGTAGTCTGCCGACCGATGCGGCCCAGATCTTCGAGGAAGGTATCCAGATCCCGCCGGTCAAGATCTATCGTCAGGGCAAGCTGAACGAGGAGATCCTCAACCTGATTTTGCGCAATTGTCGCCTGCCGGAATGGAACAAATCCGATTTCAACGCCATTGTTGCTGCTCTGCGCATGGCCGAACGGCGGGTGGTGGAAATGGCTGACCGGTTCGGTGTCGATCAACTGGTCGGCGCCATGCAGGAGATGCTGGACCGCAACAAGATGGCCATGGGCGAGATTCTGAAAATCGTCGTGCCCGAGACCAAGCAGTATTTCGAGGACTATATCGACGATGACGGCATGGGCATGGGCCCCTACAAGATCGCCTGCCATCTGTGGCGCGAGGGTGATGGCGTGGTGTTTGATTTCGAGGGCACCGACCCCCAGTCGATCAGCTCGGTGAATTTCCTTCTGAACGAGGAAATGTTCAAAATGTTCCTCGGCTCGTTCTTCATCAACATTTTCGATCCGCAGATCCTGTTCAATGACGGTTTCTACGATCTGGTCGAGGTGAGGATTCCGCGCGGCTCGATCCTGAAACCGATCCGGCCGGCGGCGCTGTCATCACGCACCCATATGCTGGCGCGGATCTTCGATATTATGAGCGGCCTCCTGGGCCAGGGATCGCCCGATGCACTGTGTGCCGCCGGATTTTCCGACAGTCCACACTTCATGTATTCGGGCTATAACAAGCACGGCGAATGGTACCAGCTCTATCAAATCGGTTTCGGCGGTGTACCCGGCCGGCCGGCCGGCGACGGTCCCGACGGGCATTCCCTGTGGCCGGCCTTTACCAATGTGCCGAACGAGTTTCTCGAGGCGTATTTTCCGCTGCGCATAGTCAGATACGAGACCATCGCCGACAGCGGCGGGCCCGGCCAGCACCGCGGTGGCAACGGCCTGTCGATGGGTTATCAGTTCCTGGAACCCGGCGAAATTTCGATCCACGATGACCGTTGGCTGACCCACCCCTGGGGCGTTAATGGCGGCCTGCCGGGCCAGCGCAGCGACAAGCGGATGGTGCGCGCCGACGGCACGTCGGAATGGATGGAATCCAAGTGCGACCGGATCAAGGTCGATACCGGAGACATACTCTATTTCAATACCTGGGGCGGTGGTGGCTGGGGCGACCCCCTGGAGCGCGATGCCGAACAGGTGTCCCTGGACGCACGGCGCGGCCTGATCACTGCGGAAGGGGCGAAACGCTATGGCGTCGCCCTGAACGACGACCTGTCGGTCGACCGGCGCGCGACCGATGAATTGCGCAAACGCATGGCATCCGAACGTGGCCCGGTCGAGTTGTTCGATCGGGGTGGCACCGTCGAGGAACTGAAAGCCCGCTGCAAGGCCGACACCCATTTCGATCCGCCCCGCTCGCCGGTCTTCCAGAAATGGATGGGGCGGCAGGATCTACCGACCGCGGCGGAATGACGGGTTACCCCTTCGCCGCCATGATTGCTTTCAAATCGATGTCGAAGGTGTTCTGAACGATCTCGGCGATCCGGTCGTAGACACAGCCGACCCGGATGGTTTCGAAATTCTCCAGATCGACGATGGTGCTGCCGAGCCCGCGGTCATTGTGATAGGGTACCAAGCCGTAATCGATCTGGATATCGGCGATATCGCGCACCTGGTCCTGGACATCCTGCAACACGAATTTGCTCCCCGTCAGCGATACGTTCGCCGACGAGCCGGACACGCCATAGGCGTTTTCCCGCGCCAGACGGGCAATCTCGTCATGCAGCGGCCCGGCGTTCAGCAGCACGTCCATGGTGCCGGCCTTGGTCGCGTTCTTGAAGGTGAAGGGAGGCAGTCCCCGTGCCAACGGATGTTCGGCGCGCAAGGGGCCAACCACGGAAAACGGCAGATCGTGATCCTGGGTGATGACACGCACCATCTCGCGTGCCTGTTTGGTCACGTCGAGTAATTCGTTGAACAGCTGCCAGTCGCCGAAGTTGCCGCACGGTTTTTCAAACGAACGTTCCTTGGCCTTGTAGATTCGCCGGATTGCCTCGTCCTCGTGCCCGACAATGGCGTAACCGACGCTGACCGGGAAGATCGCCACGCCGCCATTGCGCACGGTTTCAAATATCCGCGCCGCGTCTTCCTTGATAGGCTGTCCCTCAAACATCCTTCCCCGCTCCCCTTTCTCGATTACCCGTTGGGACGATAGAGGCAGGCGCGAAATTGACCAAGCAGGGATGTGGTAGGTGCATGAGCGTAGAAGAATTGGCCTCCTCTTCAAAATCATGCTGAACTGTCGGCCGTCTTGGAGGGAGCGACGGAGTGGGCAGACCGGATATTGCGGCGGACGCGCAACGGGCCTTTGATGTACTGTGGTCGGGCGGCACCGCGATCCTGCCGATGGATGTGGGATATTCCCTGATCGGCGGGTCGGCGGACGCGCTGTCGGCGATATTCCGGACCAAGGGACGCGCGCCGTCAAAACTGAATGCCATGCTGGGCGACATGACGCTGCACCGGGAGATCCACCGTCTGGACACACGGGGGCGGGAAATCGCCGAGGCCATCACGCTCGACTATGACCTGCCGCTCGGCGCCATCGCCCCGGCGGATCTGGATCATCCGATCCTACGCAAAATGGCGCCGGGCGCCCTGGCCCGCAGCAGCAAGACCGGCACCGTACTGATGCTGCTCAATGCCGGCCAATTCCATGGTGAGATCTGCCGGCTGAGCCGCGAACACATCCATCCCCTGTTCGGCTCATCGGCCAACCGGTCGCTGCAGGGTACGAAATTCCGGGTTGAGGACATGGAACCGGAGATCACCGCCATCGCCGATATCATCATCGACCACGGCTTGCGGAAGTATCATCTCTATGGGGCGTCCTCGACGCTGCTGGATCTGCAAACCCTGGAAGTTGTCCGTTTCGGATCCTGCTTTGAGTTGATCCGCGACATTCTGAACCGGCACTTCAACGTCGCCCTGCCGGACCCGCCCGCGATCGATGCCGGTGAGATCACCGACAAAGGCTACATCAAATCAGCGCGCGGTTTTGGAAAACCGGTTGGCTGACCTCTCCAAGCTTCAGGGTGGTGATCCCGGCGACTATGTCGCGATACTGGACTAGAGTCTGTTGACAATCACCGGGCAGCGTTGAGCATTGCGCAGAGGTGCCAGTTGGCCGCGTAGCTGGTATCTGTTTTGTCGTATCGCGTTGCCATCCCCCTGAATTCTTTGATCTTTGCGAAGTAGTTTTCAATCAGGTGACGCCACTTGTACATGTGAGTATCGTAGTCTCGTTGCACTTTCCGGTTCGATTTGGGTGGAATAACCGCAGTTGCGCCGCGCTCATCAAGGTCTTGCAGGAGCCAATCGGCGTCGAAGGCCTTGTCGGCCAGCAACGCTGCGAAGGAGACATCGTGGATCAGGGGGGCAACCCCCTTCATGTCGTGCGCTTGCCCCGGCAGAAGCAGAAAGCGGAACAAGTTGCCGAGCGCATCGACCAGGGCAACGATTTTGGTCGTCAGCCCGCCGCGAGAGCGTCCGATGGCTTGATTCCGTGTCCCCCTTTTGCGCCCGAAGCCTTCTGATGGGCCTGGACAATCGTTCCGTCGATGAGAGCATATTCAAGGTCTGGCTCGTCGCTTATGGCGTTGAAAAGTCTCTCGAACACACCGGCCTTTGCCCATCGACGAAATCGTTTGAAAACCGAATTCCAGTTGCCGAAATCCTGGGGCAGGTCACGCCAGGGAGACCCTGTTCGCACACGCCAAAGTACGGCCTCCATGAACCGACGGTTATCCCGACCGGTTGCTCCCGGGTCCCCGGCCTTACCGGGTAACAGGGGCGCAATCTTCGCCCAGAGTTCATCTGAAATCACCAAACGATCTTCGTCCATCCAAACCTCCATTTTCGAAGCTTGAATAACAGTTCAGGCCAAATCGCAACCCCGAATGTCAACAGGCCCTAGAATTACCGGCATTACTGATCCCATCCGCGATCATGGGCTTGTTGATATTTTGCGGGCCAACCGATACCAACGCGGCGCAAGAACAGACGGGGCATGACGCATGTCGGATCGGTTGAGGGACAGGGCCTTTACGGCGCTGTCGGCATGGGGGTTTTACGGCTGGTGGATACTGGGTGTGGCGGCGCTGGGCATCTTTGCTTCGGGCCCCGGCCAGTCCCACACGTTCAGTGTCTTTGTCGGCCCGATATCGCAGGATCTCGGCGTCACCCCCACCGCCATCGCCTCGGCCTATGCCTTTGCCACCATGGCCGCCGCCTTCGGCCTGCCGTTCATGGGCCGCCTGACGGACCGGTACGGGCCACGCACCATGTTGCTGATTGTAACGGTCCTGCTCGGATTTGCCTGCATGGCGTTCGGGGCAGCGGCAAACCTGATCATGCTGGGGCTCGGCTTTGCCGCCCTGCGCTTCCTCGGCCAGGGATCGCTGATGCTGAACTGCGCCAATCTGGTGTCCCAGTGGTTTGACCGCAAGCGCGGCTTCGCCATGAGCCTGATGGCGATGGGGTTTGCGGTCTCGATCGCGATCCATCCGCCTCTCGGCCAGATGCTGATTGAGGCCCATGGCTGGCGCTCGGCCTGGGTGATTCTGGGCCTGGTGACCTGGGCCGTCCTGTTGCCGCCGGTCTGGCTGCTCATTCACAACAAGCCGGAGGAAATGGGGTTGGAGCCCGACGGCGGCGACGCTGCGACCGGCATCCAGCTGGGTCCAAAACCGGTTGGCGCCGGCATCGGCCTGACCCTTGATGAAGCCCTGCGCACCCCGGCTTTCCACATCGTCGTCGGCGGGATGTTTTCCATGTCGATGCTGGTCACAGTGCTGCATTTCTATCAGGTGACGATCTTTACCGCCCAAGGCCTGGACCCAGGATTCGCCGCCCGAGTCTTTCCGATTTCCGCGGTTGTCATGGTGGCCTTCATGCCCTTGGTCGGGCGCCTCCTGGACAGTATCCGCACCCGCTTTGCCTTTGCCATGGCGCTGTGTGTCCAGTCCGCTTCTCTCCTGACCGCGACCCTGGTGACCGACCTGACCACGGCCAGCATCTACGCCGCGACCTTCGGCCTCAACAACGCCTGCGTCATGACCTTTTTCGGCTATGTCTTTCCGCGCTATTTCGGCCGCAAACATCTCGGCTCGATCCAGGGCACCGGCCAGACCGTTATCGTCATCGGCGCCTCCCTCGGCCCACCCCTGATCGGCTACACCGCCGAGTTCACCGGCGGCTACGGCCTGCCTTTGCGCACCGCAGCCCTCCTGCCCCTCGGCTTCGCGGTCGTTGCGGCGCTGTTTCTCAGGACGCCCGCGCCGATGGACACACATGTGGAGCGAGATTGAGTATAGCGAAACGGTTCGACACGTTATCGGGGTGCGACATAAAAGGGAGATTGCTCCAATCCTCGCACAAACTCATCGAGTCGATTTATGCTAAATAGCCCTGTGACCATCTCTTATGCCAAGACAACCTTGCCGGTTGTGTGCTAAAATTCAGCCATGAACAAAGCGACAGAAAAATTCAAGAAGGCGTTCGAGGAGCTTCCCGAGGAAATACAGGAAGGCCTTGGCATTTCGTTTCTGGAACAGATCGAAGAATGGACATCACCCAGTCAACAGGTCGAAGAAGGTTTGACCGCAATCGATCAGGGAGATGTCGTGCCGTTTGAAAATGCCGAAACTTTTCTGACGCGAATGCACAAGAAATATGGCGCCGGCTAGCTATCGTATCGTCAAAATATCAGAGAGATCATGGATTTGTGAGCAGTTATTTTGAGTTCAGTCAAATAGATCGATTTACAGCTTGAATTATGCTCAATTTGAGCATATACACGGACCAATGAAATGCGACAGGATAGGAGGGCATCCCCCATGGTACCGACCCCCGCGAAGTATGACCTGAAGCTGACGCCGACGGCGAAAAAGACAACGGCCGCGATCTATCAGAAGATCAAGGATATTATTCCCGAGGCGGAATGGGATTATTACGCTCCTTACGTCCACAAGATCAACCAGCTGAAAAAGAAGAAAAAAGCGGTCATCCTAGCGCATAACTATATGACGCCGGACATTTTCCACACCGTGGCGGATTTTGCCGGCGACAGCCTGCAGTTGGCGGTCGAAGCATCGCGCACCGAGGCCGACATCATCATCCAGTGCGGCGTACATTTCATGGCCGAAACCTCGAAACTCCTGAACCCTGAAAAGACCGTGATCATTCCGGATATGAAGGCGGGCTGTTCGCTCGCCGCCTCGATCACCGGGGCAGACGTAAAACTGATGCGGGAGAAATATCCCGGCGTGCCGATCGTCACCTATGTCAACACCTCGGCCGATGTGAAGGCTGAAAGCGACATCTGCTGCACCTCGTCCAATGCGGTCGCCATTGTGGAGGCGATGGACAGCAATATGGTCATCATGATCCCGGATCAGTTCCTGGCCCGCAATGTGGCCAAACAAACTTCGAAGAAGATCATCACCTGGGCGGGTGCGTGCGAGGTGCACGAGCGCTTCACCCCGGCCGAGATCCGTGCTTATCGCGCCGCCAATCCCGGCATTGCCGTGCTGGCGCACCCCGAATGTCCGCCTGAAGTAGTGGCCGAAGCGGACTTCTCCGGGTCGACCAGCGCGATGATCGCCAAGGTCAAGGAAGACAAGCCCGCGCGCGTTCTGATGGTCACCGAATGTTCGATGTCCGACAATGTCGTCGCCGAAGTGCCCGAGACCGAATTCGTGCGCCCGTGCAATCTCTGCCCGCACATGAAGCGAATTTCCCTGCCCAATATCCTGGCCGCGCTGGAAGCCATCGGCAAACCGGGACTGGCCGAACTGGAGGTTGCCATCGAGCCGGAACTGGCCGAGCGGGCTCGCGCGGCGGTGGAACGGATGATTGAGCATAATAAGAGTCACTGAGGGCACGAGCCCTCAGTGTTTTTCTTGACCTACCGCCGATCGGCTATTTGAGGCGGGACAAGATCAGGGATACTCTTCATGGCAGAACCTGACACCATCGGTGTCGGAGACGTGCTGATCGTCGGGGCTGGCCTGGCCGGTCTCTTCACTGCGCTCAAAATTGCCCGCGAACGGCCCGTTACCGTGCTCGCCGCCGCGCCTCTGAACGAGGGCGCATCGAGCGCCTGGGCACAAGGCGGTGTCGCTGCGGCGCTCGGCGACTGGGACAGCGCCGCGTCCCATGCCGAAGACACAAACATCGCCGGCGCCGGGATAAATGATCGCGCCATCGTCCAGCTACTGACCCAAAGCGCGTCGAGACGGATCGAGGACCTGTTGACCATCGGCGTTCCGTTCGATACCGACGAAGAAGGTAATCTGGTGATGGGGCGCGAGTCGGCCCACTCGGAACGCCGCATCGTCAAGGTCAAGGGTGACAGGGCGGGCCGCGAGATCATGACCGCTCTGGTCGAGGAGGTCGGCCGTAATCGTGACATCACCGTGATCGAAAACATGACCGCGACCGAACTAGTCACCCATGACGGCCATGTTGCCGGTGTCTTTGCCGCGCCCATGGGCCGCGACACGCAAGTCTTCGTCAAGGCCCGGGCCGTGGTGCTAGCAACCGGGGGCCTTGGTCATCTCTTCCAGATCACCACCAATCCCATGCCCATTCGCGGCGAGGGGCTGGGCATGGCGGCCCTGGCCGGCGCAACCATCGCCGATCCCGAGTTCGTCCAGTTCCATCCGACGTCGATGGATGTGGGCAAGGACCCGGCGCCCCTGGCGACCGAGGCGCTGCGCGGCGAGGGCGCGACCTTGCACAATTCAAAGGGCGAGCGCTTCATGCTGGCTCTTCACGAAGATGCCGAGCTTGCCCCACGCGATGTGGTCACACGGGGCATCTTTGCCCAGATCCAGGCCGGTGAGCGGGTGTTTCTGGACACGCGCAAGGCTGTCGGCCCAAGTATCACTGAGCGCTTTCCCACGGTTTACGGCTATTGCCAGGATGCCGGCATTGATCCCGCGGCCGAGGCAATTCCGGTGACGCCTGCCCAGCACTACCACATGGGCGGCATCCTGACCGACGCGAACGGCCGGTCTGCCCTGCCCGGCCTGTGGGCGGTGGGCGAGGTGACATCGACCGGAGCGCACGGCGCAAATCGGCTGGCTTCGAATTCGCTGCTGGAGGCGATCGTTTTCGGACACCGGGCTGCCGAGGACATCTTGCAGGCCGATCTAGCTCCGACCATCGATTTCACGCCGAAACCTTCCCTGAAGATGAATCGGGCCGCCGTACGGCGCTGTCTACCGGCCCTGCGCCAGATCATGACCCGCTATGCGGGTGTCCTGCGGTCGGGCGAGGGGTTGCGCGCCGCGATCCGCGAGATTGCCGTGCTGGAAGCAGAAACCGACTATGCCGCGCCATTCGTCAATATCGCCACGGCCGCCAAGCTGATCGCCACGGCGGCGTTGCTTAGAACCGAGAGCCGGGGCGGTCATTTCCGTACCGATTATCCCGATGCCGACCAGGCCCAGGCCGAACGCACCATATTCGACATCCGCCAGATGCACGCTGTGAAAGAAACCGTTCTGGATGCCCATGCCGGGGAGACCACCGGCACATGAGCGCAGTCCCCGCCCTGCCCCGCGTAATGATCGAACCGGTCGTGCGCGCAGCCCTGCTGGAAGACCTTGGCCGGGCCGGCGACATTACCGCCGACGCCACCATTCCCGAGGGGACAGAAGCCATCATCGCCATGGCCGCGCGCCAGGACGGTGTCGTTGCCGGCATTGATCTGGCCGCGATCGCGTTCGAACTGATCGACCCGGCCCTGAAGATCGACACCCTGATCGCCGATGGCGGCGCGGTGACCAAAGGCGACAAGGTGATGCGTGTTTCCGGCCACGCCCGCGCCATCCTGGCGGCAGAACGGGTCGCCTTGAACTTTGCCGGGCACCTGTCGGGTGTCGCGACCCTGACCAACACCATGGTGAAACTGGTCGAGGGCACCGGCGCCCGTATAGTCTGCACCCGCAAGACCACGCCGGGCCTGCGCGCCTTGGAAAAACGCGCCGTGCGCCTTGGCGGCGGGGCCAATCACCGCCTCGGCCTCGACGACGCCATCTTGATCAAGGACAACCATGTCGCCGTCTCAGGCGGCATCACCGCAGCGGTCACCCGCGCGCGCGAGGCCATTGGTCATCTGGTGAAGATCGAGGTTGAATGCGACACCCTTGACCAGATCGCCGAGGCCGCTGGCCTCGGCATCGACGTGATCATGCTCGACAATATGGGGCCGGATCGATTGCGCGAGGCGGTCGCCCTGATCGATGGCCGCGCGGTGTCCGAGGCTTCCGGCGGTATCGCCGCCGAAACCGTCCGCGCTGTGGCTGAAGCCGGCGTCGACTATATCTCCTCCGGCGCCATCACCCATTCGGTCCCGACGCTGGATCTGGGGCTCGATTTTGAGAAACTCAGGTAGAAACGCGCATCATTCAGGGGCTCGCAAAGCGAGAGCCCGGAAACACTTGAATTGGCATGAAAGGCTAAGCGATTCCGGGCTCCGCCTGGCGGCGGCCCCGGAATGACGGCACAATTACCGCAGCGAGGCCACCTGGCGTGGGTCGCGATAGAAGATGTGGCGACCGATTTGACGGGTGCGTTCCAGTTTCACCGCCCAGAAGGGATGCACATAGTCGGCGTGGTAGTGGGTCGCCAGTTCGGTGATCTCGATGGTTTCGCTGCGCATTACCGACAGTGCGACATCGTGCGACCGGTTCCAGGCATTGGGTTCGGCCGGAATATCTTTCTTACCGTCGCAGGCAAAGGAAAACTGGCAGCGATGACGCCGGCTTTTGCCCTGGAGGACGACACCGCAGATGGTCTCTGGATAGCGCGAACTGCGAACCCGGTTCATCACCACTTCGGCAACGGCGACCTGGCCGGCGAGATCCTCGCTCCGCGCCTCGAAATAGATCACCTGAGTCATGCAGGTCAATTCCGAAGGCACGGGCGCTTCCACAACACTTGTCGTCCAGCCCGCGGCCACAGCCGCTCCGGTTCCGACAAACACCAGAAATCCAAGCGCCAAAACCCACAATCGGGCTAGGCGAACGTTAATGCAGGAGAATGCCCCCATAACCCCAACCAATCTGTTCTTCAGCCATCCAGGAGCGCCCGTCGGGCGCCCCGAATTGTTGTCATTGCAATGTCGAGCACATGTTTTTGGTGCTCTTGTATCATTGCGATCTACTAACGTTATCAAATCAGTTGAGCGAATCAAGCAGAATATGGCGAGAATATGTTTCATATTCGTTCACGTCTGAGTCCCTGCATAACCGAGTATAGCGATTCCGGCGATAATCGTACCAATTGCACCCCATTGTGAAGAACTTACGGGTTCTTTCAGGATGATCCGGGCCAACAGCACGGTGATTGCGGTAAAGGCGGAGAACACAACCGGCGCCACGGCCCGGCCCACGCCCTGGCTGCCTGCCAGCACCGCCCAGCTGCCGCCGGTTTCAAGAATTCCGTGAAATATCAGAAGGATGGCCCAAAACATGGTTAACCCTTCCAACCCGCCTCCGCCGCGTGCCAAACGCGCCACCAAAATGATTAAAATGATACATACCGGCACAACCCGGCTTATCAGGGTTGCCAGTGTGGCGCCCAGTTCCACTGCCGCCTCCTGGGCCACGATCAGGCGCACGGCGATCACCAGCATGGCCGCAAACGCGATTCCGAAGGTCGCCCAGACGTGTTCGGGCGTGTAATCGGACTGCCGCCACCGAGCCATGGCGCCCAAGGATACGGCACCGACCAGGGTGACGATAATCCCGATCCATTGCAGAACCAATGGTGAAATTCCCAGAAAGCCCCAGAACAATGCAACCAGGGCGGGATGCGCGGCCACCACGGGCGAGGCAATGGCGACAGGCCCCCGCGCCAGGGCAAGATAGAGCATTGAAAGCCCGGCCAGGCCGAATATCCCCGACAGGATGGCCAGGCCCCAGGCACGGACGCCGGCCTCGGGAATGCCGCCCCAGAAATAGAGGCCGACGCCGAGAAAAATCGACCCTATCAGATTGGCCGAGAACACCGCGAACAACACGCCGAACCGGCGCGATGTAAACCACGCAATAAAATCGCCGGTCCCGATCCCGACGGCACCAACCAGCCCCCAAAATACACCGATCATTGCGGTTGATCCCGGGCCAGCAAGCCCGCCAGCCGGGCAGTATCGCCGAACGGGTCTTCGCCGGTCAGCGCGGCAATCTCGCGGTGGAGCCGACGTGCGCCATCACGGCCGAACATCTCGCGGACGGCAAGCCGGGTCCAGCCACGCGCCATTTCCCGGCGATCGCCCTGCAGCGTACCGCCTTGTTCCAGATTTTCACGATGGGCTTCAATCGCGTCCAACACATGGTCGACGCCCAAGCCGCTGATTGCCGAGACCTGCAATATCTGCACCTGGCCGGCATCGCTCAGCGATAGCGCCCCCTCCACATCGGCCTGGGCCCGCTGGGCCATCACGCCCATATCAGCCTTGGTCACCAGCGCGATATGGGGCACCTCCATGATGCCAGCCTTCATGTATTGCAGCGCATCGCCCGAACCCGGCTGGACGCAGAAAATCACCGTGTCGGCAACGCCGGAAATCTCGGTTTCCGACTGACCGACACCGACGGTTTCAACGATCACCCAGTCATAGCAGGCCCGCATCAACACGCTGGCCGCCACCGTCAGGCTGGCCAGGCCGCCGAGCCGGTCGCGCGCCGCCATGGATCGCATGAAAACACCACTGTCCTCGGGATCGGTGACGATCCGCGTCCGGTCGCCAAGTAAGGCGCCGCCGGTGTGTTTCGAGGACGGATCAACGGCAATCACACCGACGCTCAGCTCGCGGACACGCCATTCGGCGATCATCGCATTGACCAATGTTGATTTGCCGACCCCCGGCGGACCGGTCAGGCCGATCACATGCCCTGCCCCGTTCCGGAAGGCTGTATCCAACAGGGCGATCAGTTCGGCATCGAAGCCGCCCCGGGTTTCCATTTCCTCAACCCGGGCCAGCACTTCGGCCAAGGCGCGCTTGCCGCCCTGTTGCAGTTCAGCAAGAGTCATCATGCCGAGACAGTTTGAAAAATCGCCACGTAAATGATCCCGGCGACCAGGCACACAATCCCCGCCAACACCAGATCGGTGCGGGTTCGCCGGGCGAACATTGCGGGATGTCCCTTCAGGGCCGAAACCTGGATCACGCCAATGAGCAGAAGGATCGCCGACAGGGTGCCCGAAACGCCGAACCCGCCAAAGAAGGCCCCGGCAATCGCCACGACCAGAAAGAACCCGAACCGCTCCATGGCGCCCGCCGTCCGCGCCGGGCGCGGATCAGGACCCGTCCGCAAGCGCGGCCTGGGCCGCAGCCAGGCGAGCAATCGGCACCCGGAACGGCGAGCAGGAGACATAGTCCAGGTCAACTTCGTGGCAGAAGGCGACCGAGGCAGGATCGCCGCCATGCTCGCCGCAAATGCCGCACTTCAGGCCCTCGCGGGTCGCACGGCCACGTTCAACGCCCATTTGTACCAGATAACCAACACCTTCCCGGTCGATGGTGACGAACGGGTCGCGCTCGATCAGGCCCTTGCGCTCGTATTCCGACAGAAAACTGGAGGCATCATCGCGGCTGATCCCCAAAGCCGTCTGGGTCAGGTCATTGGTGCCGAACGAGAAAAATTCAGCCGTTTCGGCAATCTGGTCGGCCAAGATCGAGGCACGCGGCATCTCGATCATGGTGCCAACGATATAGTCGAAGGATTTGCCGGTTTCCCTGCGCACCTCGGCAGCCACTGCATCGACGCGGTCCTTGAGGAAGTCCAACTCCGGTTTCCAGACGATCAGCGGGATCATCACCTCCAAAATGACTGCCTCACCGGTCTGGCGTTCGGTCTCGATGGCGGCCTCAAATATGGCCCGCGCCTGCATCTCGTATATTTCCGGATAGGATATGCCCAGCCGGCAGCCGCGATGGCCCAGCATCGGGTTGAACTCGTGCAGTTCGTTTACCCGGGCGCGCAAGGTCGATGCCGGCACGCCGGCGGACCGCGAAACCTCTTCGATCTCGGCATCATTGTGGGGCAGAAACTCGTGCAGCGGCGGGTCGAGCAAGCGGATCGCCACGGGCAAGCCGCGCATGATCTTGAATAGCGCGGTGAAATCCTCACGCTGGACCGGTAGCAGGCGGTCGAGGGCGAACCGGCGGCCTTCCGCGGTTTCGCTCAGGACCATTTCGCGCACGGCGACGATGCGATCTTCGTCAAAGAACATGTGCTCGGTGCGCGACAGACCGATGCCTTCAGCGCCGAAGTCGCGCGCGGCCTGGGCATCGACCGGTGTTTCGGCATTGGTGCGCACCCCCATCTTGCGAAACCCGTCGGCCCAGCTCATCAGCGTCCCGAAATCGCCGGTCAGTTCGGGCTGAATGGTATCGACCGCTCCGGCCATGACCTGGCCGGATGTGCCGTCGATTGTAATGATGTCGCCGGCCGACAGGGTACGTCCCATCACGGTCATCTGCCCACGCGTATAATCGATATTGATCATGCCGGTGCCGGAGACACAGGGCCGGCCCATGCCGCGCGCCACCACGGCGGCGTGGCTGGTCATGCCGCCGCGCGTGGTCAGAATTCCCTCAGCAGCGTGCATACCGTGAATGTCCTCCGGCGAGGTCTCGATACGCACCAAAACGACCTTCTCACCGTTATTGCGCGCATGTTCGGCTTCGTCGGCGGAAAACACAATCTTGCCGGACGCCGCTCCGGGCGAGGCAGGCAGTCCGGTAGCGACGACATCGCGGGTGGCGTCCGGGTCCAGGGTCGGATGCAATAGCTGGTCAAGTGATGCCGGATCGATACGGGCGATCGCCTCTTCGCGGCTGATCAAGCCCTCTTCGGCCATTTCCACGGCAATCTTCAGCGCCGCCTTGATGGTGCGCTTGCCCGACCGGGTCTGCAGCATCCACAGCTTACCTTCCTCCACCGTGAACTCGATGTCCTGCATGTCACGGTAATGGGCTTCCAGGTTCTTGTAGATCTCGACCAGTTGATCGAAAGCGTCCGGCATTGCCTCTTCCATCGATGGCTTGTCATCGCCCGCCGCCTCGCGCGCCGCTTTCGTCAGATTCTGCGGTGTGCGGATTCCCGCCACAACGTCCTCACCCTGGGCATTGATCAGAAACTCGCCGTAAAATTCGCGCACGCCGTTGGAGGGATTGCGGGTGAAGGCAACGCCGGTCGACGATGTCTCGCCCATATTGCCGAACACCATGGCCTGGATATTGACCGCCGTGCCCCAGCTGACCGGAATGCTGTGAAGACGGCGATAGGTCTCGGCCCGCTGGTTCATCCAGGATCCGAACACGGCACCAAGCGCACCCCACAACTGCTGGCGCACATCCTGCGGAAAGGGTTCGCCCGACGCGTCCTCGACGATCTGTTTGTAGCGCACGATCATTGCCTGCCAGTCGTCGGCCTGCATGTCCGTATCCAGAAAATAGCCCTGCTCGTCCTTATAGTAGTCTAGGACTTCCTCGAAATTGCCATGATCGACCCCTAGCACCACGTCGGAGTACATTTGGATGAAGCGGCGATAGCTGTCATAGGCAAAGCGGGTATCGCTCGATAATTTCGCCAGCCCCTCGACGGTTTCGTCATTCAGTCCGAGGTTCAGCACCGTGTCCATCATGCCCGGCATCGACGCGCGCGCGCCGGAACGAACTGAAACCAGCAATGGATTTTCCGCCTTGCCAAATGCCTTGCCGACAATCTTGCCGACCGCGTCCACCGCGCTGTCCACCTGTGTCGTCAATTCATCGGGATAGGTCCGGCCATTGTCGTAGTAAGCGGTGCAAACCTCAGTCGTCAGGGTAAAGCCCGGCGGCACCGGCAGACCAAGATTGCTCATCTCCGCCAGATTGGCGCCCTTGCCGCCCAGCAGATTTTTCATATCCCCCGCCCCTTCGGCGCTGCCCCCGCCAAAGCCGTAAACCCATTGCGTCATGATTGTTCCCTTAGATCGCCTTTTGGGCGGTTCCATAGCAGAGCGCAACCGGACTCGGGAAGCGACTCAGCGGCCTGTGGATCAGTTTGTCACGGGGGTGAGGAAGATGGCCACCGATCTAGCCAGGTGATCTCCCTCTCCCGCGCCAGCGGGACGAGAGAACAAGGGAGAAGAAACATGCGCGGGGAATGTCCCCTTTGATGTTGAAACTCGCCCGGGCGGCGCTGCCTGATGGGAGGTTATGCGGCGCCCTTGATCCGGTCAAGCTGGCGCTTTTGGCGGTGCTCGGTGAGAGCCTGCCCGAGAATGGGGAGTTGCCTGCGGGCCTTGATGCGACGGAAACCTTTCCCGGCCTCGAACATTCCGGCTGCTGTCCAGCGCGGGGCCATTCTGGCGTTCCGCCAGCGCTTCACGTTGCGGCGGACCTGCCGGATGTCGCCGTTCATGGATGCGATGATGTTTATGCCGGCCAGGGAGCGGCGCAATTCGAGGGGCAGGCCCAGCCCGACCACGGTCAGGATTTCGTCGAGACCTTCCAGGATCGATCCGGATACGTCCGGCGCCTCCTGCCCGAAGCGCCACGCCAGGTTGCGCATCAGGCGTTCGGCCTTGTCGGCATCGTCGGGTTCCCGGGCCTGTTTCGGGGCGCGGCGCATGGCGGCATGGCGGCATGCCGCCTGGGCGCAAGCCGGATGCCGCCTGGGCGCAAGCCGGTCGGTGATGTTGCGCGCCTTGTGGTTCTGGCGTCTCTGGAGGGGAATGTCTCGCGCCGAAGGAGCGGCGCCTGGACTGTGGCAGCGTTCCCCGTGGCTCCTTCGACGATGCCCGGTGGGTGTTCTTGACCGGAAACCTCAATGCCGACAGCCCCGATCATCAACAGACGGTCGTCCGGATGCCGCCCGTCGATCCGGATCGCCACAAGGTTCGGCTCCGGGCGATCAGATCCCGCTCACTCATCGAATTTGGCCTGCGTCAGCGCCTTGAACCGCCGTGATACCGCGGATCTGGACAGGCCGCTGCCCGCCTCGGCCGCAACACCGGCCTCGGGCAGACGAACGGCGCGGCGGAACTTGCGGGTGGCCACATTGATCACCATCAGGTTCTTCGCCCACTGATCGAGATATCCATCCGCCGAAACCTCCTCCCGGCCCGGCAGCGACATTTCCCGCCTTGAGGTCGCGCGCAATGAAGTGGTCCTGCCGGACGCGGCATTGCAACTGCTGGACCGCAATATCCTGATTTTTATCCAGAACCGGGATGGTTTGCGCGCCCATGGCCAATTCACTCGTAAGGGCATTTTACTGTATGGCCCACCGGGAACCGGCAAGACCCACACCATCCGGTATCTCACCAGCAATTTGGAAGATCATACGACACTGATCATCACCGCCGGCATCAGGCCCGCCAGCCGGGTCCCGCCAGGACGGCCTTCGCGACAGGCATGGCGCCAGGCAAGCAGCAGGCCGCGGGAACGCCCGTATCGACGCGCCGTCGAGGATGCAAGCCGGGGCCGGACAGGCTCTCTTCAACAATTCGCACCTTCTTGGTACCCGTCCAGCGCCGCCGGCGCCCGGTATCCACAGCCTCAAGAAGGCTGAATTGCGCACTGGCTGTAAGAACATCCATAACGACACTCAGCTATGGATCAAGCCCATCCGCAAGACGATCCTCACCGGATGCTTGCCAAAGCGGGCACCAGGGATTACCGGCCTTGGGCTCCTACTCATTCGGATCCCTTGTCAGGACCTCGCGTTTGCCCTGGTGGTTGGGGCCGGAGATGATGCCCTGGTCTTCCATTTCCTCGACGATGCGGGCGGCGCGGTTATAGCCGATCTGCAGCTTGCGCTGGATATAACTGGTCGAGACCCGGCGGGCGTGGGTGACCACATCGACGGCGGCGTCGAACATGGCATCCCCGCTGTTTGAATTGCCGCCGGCCATGCCGCCAGCGGCGCCATCATCGTCATCGATATCGCTTTCGGTAACCGATGACAGGTAATCGGGCGGACCCTGGCGTTTCAGGAAATCGACGACCTCTTCGACCTCCTCGTCGGAAACGAACGGGCCGTGGACGCGGCCGACACGGCCGCCACCGGCCATATAGAGCATGTCGCCCATGCCAAGGAGTTGTTCGGCGCCCTGTTCGCCGAGGATGGTGCGGCTGTCGATCTTTGACGTGACCTGGAAGGAAATCCGGGTCGGGAAGTTGGCCTTGATCGTGCCGGTGATGACATCGACCGACGGGCGCTGGGTCGCCATGATCACGTGGATGCCGGCGGCTCGGGCCATCTGGGCCAGGCGCTGAACCGCGCCCTCGATCTCCTTGCCTGCGACCATCATCAAGTCGGCCATCTCGTCGATGATGACGACAATAAAGGGCAGATGTTCGGGTTCCAGCTCCTCGATCTCATAGGTGAACTGGCCGGTCTCCTCGTCGACGCCCGTCTGGATTTCGCGCTCGATCATCTCGCCGTTGGTCAGCGCCTCTACCATGCGCTGGTTGTAGCCGGCGATGTTGCGGACGCCCAATTTGGACATTTTGCGATAGCGGTCTTCCATTTCCTTGACGACCCATTTCAGGGCGACCACCGCCTTGCGCGGATCGGTCACCACCGGGGCCAGCAGATGGGGAATGCCCTCATAGACGCTGAGTTCCAGCATCTTCGGGTCGATCATGATCAGGCGGCACTGCTCCGGCGGCAGACGATAGATCAGGGACAGGATCATGGTGTTGATGGCCACCGATTTGCCCGAGCCGGTGGTGCCGGCGATCAGCAGATGCGGCATGCGCGCCAGGTCGGCAATCACCGGTTCGCCGCCGATGGTTTTGCCGAGTGCCAGGGCCAGCCGATAGGACGCGTCCTCATAGTCGCGCTCGGCAAAAAGCTCCCGCAGATAGACGGTTTCGCGGCGTGGATTGGGCAACTCAATGCCGATGGTCTTCTCACCGGCGATGCGGGCGACCCGGGTTGAAATAGCGCTCATCGACCGAGCGACGTCGTCGGCGAGGCCGACAACTCGGCTGGTTTTCAGGCCCGGGGCGGGATCAAGCTCGAACAGGGTGACGACCGGGCCGGGGGACCAGCCCTTGATCTCGCCGCGCACGCCGAAATCGTCGAGCACGCTTTCCAGCACCCGCGCCTTTTCGCCAAGCGCGGCGTTGGACAGCTCCGGCGGCCGTGCGCGGTGTTCGGGTTCCTGCAACAGGGCCAGCGGCGGCAGGGCGAAATCCGATCCGCCTTCCAGATTGAGGGCGGGCTGCGGTTCCTTTTTGCGCCGGGTCTTTTTCTTCGCCGGCGCTTTCTGCAGGGCTGGCGGGGCGGCCGGCGCAACACGCCGGGACTTGCGCGGACTGATCGCAACCGCCTCGTCCATCAGCGGTTCGACCCGGGCGTTCACGGGCGCCTCTTCGCGGCGCGGCCAGCGGGGACGGGCGTCGATGATCCGGGCGGTCAGCGCGACGATGCCGGGAGCAATGCGTAAAACGATCCGGACAATCTGGCCCAGCGGGATGCCGGCGACAAATATCACCGCGGCCAATGCGCAGATCGTCATCAGAGCCAGGCCCAGCCAGCCGCCGATCGGCAGACCGGTGATATCGCCAAGCGCGATCGCCTGGGCGTGGATCAACTTGCCCAACACGCCCCCCGGTCCGGCCGGCAGGGATTCAGGCTCGGATCCGGCAAAAATCGCCAAGACCCCGGCCGGCAACAATACCGCCAGCGGAAACAGCCCTACCCGCAGCGCGCTCCAGCGCGGCAGGGCGTGAGAGACCAGCCGCCAGCCCCAGATCGCCGTCAGGAAGCAGAAGGCAAAAGCAGCCAGGCCCAATGTCTGATAGCCCAGATCGGAAAAGGTGGCGCCGGCCGCGCCGAGCAGGTTCTGTACCGGCTGTCCGCCGGCAAAAGACCAGCTGGGATCGGTCGGATGATAGGCCGCAAGGGCAATGCCGAGCGTGATCGCCAGACCGGTGACGACGAGCCCGGCGATCTCGATCGCGCGGCGCTGGAGAAAATTACGTACGCCGGGAGGGAACAGCCCCGCTCCGTCAGAATTGCCCGCATATGCCATTTACCTGCCGCCTCCCGCGGCGCAGCGTCCAAGTTTGTTGAAATCAAACCCCCGCCCCAAGCCTTTATCTGATCGCGTATCCGAACGGAAACCCGTTTCCGCTTTTCCTGGATCCGCATTGACGTAACCGATTCGGTTTGACCCATGGTAAGGGAAGGCGGAATCCGGCGACAAGCGGTCATGCAATGTTCGCGGGAAAGTGTGTCTTTTCAGTAATTTGGGGTTGAGACAAAAAAGGGGCCACGCGGGTGACCGCGTGACCCAGTTATGCTGACACGAGATGCCCGGCAAGACAGTGCCGGGCGGCGGGGACCCGTATCAGGTGATTTGCGAGCCCTGGCCGAATTCGGGATAGGCTTCCATCCCCAGTTCGGCCCGGTCGAGACCGATCATCTCGGACCCTTCGGTAACCCGGATCCCGATCGTGGATTTCAGGACGAACCACAGGACGCCGCTGGCGATCAGGGTGAAAACGCCGAAGGCGACGATGCCGATTATCTGGGTGACAAAGTTCGCATCCCCATTGGACAGAACGACGGCCAATGTACCCCAGATGCCGCAGAACAGGTGCACCGGGATGGCGCCAACCACGTCATCGATCTTGAACCGGTCCAGCAGAGGCACCGTCAGCACGACGATCACACCTGACACGATGCCGACAAGGGTCGCCAGAAACAGGCCCGGCGCCAGCGGTTCGGCTGTAATCCCGACCAGACCGCCGAGGGCGCCGTTCAGGACCATGGTCAGGTCCGATTTGTCGAACATGACCTGGGTCAGGATCAGCGCGGTCAGCGCCCCGGCCGCCGCGGCGGCATTGGTATTTGCAAAAATCCGGCTGACATCGGCGGCATCGCCCAGCGACCCCAAAGCCAGCTGGGACCCGCCATTGAACCCGAACCAGCCGAGCCACAGGATAAACGTGCCCAGTGTCGCCAAAGGCAGGGACGAACCCGGCATCGGCGTAACGGCCCCCGAGGCTGAATACTTGCCGAGCCGGGGCCCGAGGATGATGGCGCCGGCCAGTGCGGCCCAGCCACCCACCGAATGGACCACGGTCGATCCGGCGAAGTCCTGGAATCCCATGCCGTCTAGCCAGCCGCCGCCCCATTTCCACGAGCCCGAAACGGGATAGAAAATACCGGTCAGAACGGCCGTGAAGATCAGGAACGGCCACAGCTTGATCCGTTCGGCCAGGGCGCCAGAGACGATCGAGGCCGTGGCGGCACAGAACACCAGCTGGAAGAAGAAGTCCGATCCGATCGAAGCATAGGTGATGTCCGCGCCGCCGCCGCCGACCGGTTCCAGCGCCGCCGGGGCAAAGGCGCCGAGCCAGCCGCCGATCGACCAGGCATCGCCCGGATACATCAGCATATAGCCGACCAGAAAATACATCAGCGAGGCGAGGGAATAGAGCGCGATGTTCTTGGTGCACTGCATGGCGACGTTCTTGGACCGCACCAGGCCGGCTTCCAGCATGGCAAAGCCGGCGGCCATCCACATCACCAGAAAGCCGGCAATCAGGAACAGGGTAGTGTTGAAGACAAAGACGGTTTCCCGGGGCACGCCGCCGAATGCGGAGGCAATCAGCGCCTTTGCTTCTTCTTCCGATTTCCCGGCCAGCACCTCGGCAATCAGAGCATTAACGTCCTGGGCATGGGCGCTGAACGCCCCGGCAAGCACGGCAAACAGCACCAGCGGAATGAAGGACGGTTTTGAGAGTTTCAGTGTCATGGGGTTCTTATTTCCTAGAGAGCTTCGACATCGGCTTCACCGGTGCGGATGCGCACAGCGCTTTCGAGCGGCAGCACGAAAACCTTGCCGTCACCGATCTGGCCGGTGCGGGCGGTGTCGGTAATGGTTTCGATGACCCGGTCGACCATGTCGGCGGCCACGGCCAGTTCGAGCTTCAGTTTGGGCAGAAAGCTGACGGCATATTCGGCACCGCGGTATATTTCCGAATGGCCCTTCTGGCGGCCGAAACCCTTTACCTCGGTCACGGTCATGCCGTGCACGCCAATCCCGGTAAGTGCTTCGTGAAGTTCCGACAGTTTGAATGGCTTGATAATCGCCACGATGAGTTTCATGGATTCCCTCATTATGTTGGCGTCTGCTATTGCGGCGCGCAACATACGCGCCGTTCTGAGTCGATCATTTCAAGGATCGTGCCAACATTGAAAAAAAGGGTAGTACATTGAATTTAAAAGATAATATGGAATACGCGCATCCGCATGAGCCAAAGCCGATCTTTTAGATGCCTATAAATTAGTCATTTAATTGTCATTGATTAAATTATAGGCAAATTAGAGCAGAGCTTCTACCGAAGCCGAAACTCTGAGTAATCGGGCATCTTCGCCGCCGCTGGCATGCAGCATCAATCCGGCCGGGGCGCCCGACGGCGTCGGCGCCAGCGGCAGGGTCATCGAGCACAAACCCAGCATGTTGCCGGTGCGGGTATTGCGCAGGGACAGCAGATTGCGGGTGCGGTAATATTCGGCATCGGCTTCCAGATCGGCAATCGGCGGTGGGGCGATGACGCTGGTCGGCATCAGCACCGCATCGAAGCCTTTGGTGCGGGCGGCGTAAGCACGGCGCACCGCCTTCATGTCCCGTAACAGTTGATAATAGTCAGCTGCGGATGCTTTGCTGGCCAGACGGAAGCGGGCCAGAATATTGGCGTAGACCTTGTCCGGTTCCGCCTCCATCCGCTCGCCCCATTCGGCGAAGCCTTCCATCGCGACCAGGCCGCCATGGTCGGCCCCCAGATCGAAAATCGCCGCCAGCTCGGGTACGTCCATCTCGACAATTTCGGCGCCGGCCCGACCCAGGGTCCCGATTGCCTGGCGCACACTCTGGTCGATGCCATCTTCAGACTCGGACCAGACCAAGCCGGTGGGCACACAGAATTTCATTGCCGACACATCGGCGCCGGTCAGCTCCGGCATCGGCACGCGGGCCATGATGGCCCACATGGCGGTGGCATCGGCCACGTCCCGGGTCAGCGGCCCGGCGGTATCGAGAGTGCGCGACAGCACCACGGTTCCTTCCAGGGGCAGCGCGCCTTCGGTGGTTTTCAGACCGACCAGGCCGTTCCAGCCCGATGGCCCGCGCACTGATCCACCGGTGTCCGAGCCGATACCGATGGCGGCCATGCCCCGGGCGACCGAGACGGCCGCGCCCGAGGATGAGCCACCCGGCGCGCGCGGCACGTCCGTCATCGCCGCATTGGCGGGCGTGCCGAAATTGGGGTTGAGGCCAAGGCCGGAAAACGCCAGTTCCGACATGGTGGTCTTGCCCAGGCACACGGTCCCGGCGCGGGTTCCGCGGGCGACCAGGGGGCAATCGCGATCGGGTATCCGGCCGCGCAGCAGTTCCGACCCGCCGGCGGTCTGGATCCCGGCGGTGTCGTAGAGATCCTTCCAACTGATCGGCACGCCGTCCAGCGGCGACCGGCGCATGCCGCCGGCTGCCCGGTGCGCGGCCTCGGTGGCCTCAATCCGGGCGCGCTCTTCGGTGACGGTGACATAGATCTGGTTGCCGAGGTTGAGTTCGCCGATGCGACCCAGGAAGGCGTCGGTCACGTCGCGGGCATCCGCCGCGCCGCTGTCGATTGCCGCACCGATCCGCAGCGCTGTCATTTTCGTCCAGTCAGCCATGAAATTTGCTCCCGTTCCCGCGAAATCGCACCCTGCCAGTTTGCCCGGTGATCGGCAATCCATCCTCGACAAAGCCGCTTCGGATTGCCACATGCAAGGCATGGCGGACACGATGGAAACCCAGATCGTCGTTGCCGGCGGCGGCCTGATCGGGCTGACCCTGGCGCTGGCGCTCGACCAGGCCGGAATAGACACGATCGTGGTCGATCCGATCGATCCCGGCACGGTGACCGATGCCGCCTATGACGGGCGCAACACGGCGCTGGCCCTTGCCACCTGCCGGCTTTACCGGGCCCTCGGTCTGTGGACGGACCTTGAACCCCATGCCCAGTCGATCCCGGACATTGTGGTGTCCTACGGTACCCTGCGCGGTGGCGCCTCGCCGCGTTTTCTGCATTTCGACCATGCCCAGATTGGTGATGAACCTCTCGGCCATTTCGTGGAAAACCGGTATCTGCGCCAAGCGCTGTTCGCCGGGCTGGCCCGCGCCAAACATGTCCGAATGCTGGCGCCGGCAACCATTGCGACGGCGGAGGCCGAACCCGCGCACAACCTGGTGCATCTGTCCGATGGCCGAATCATCAACGCCGCGCTGGTCGCAGCTTGCGACGGGCACAAGTCGCCTTTGCGCACCGCCGCCGGGATCCGGCCGGTCGGATGGACCTATGATCAGATGGGCATCGTGGCGACGGTCGAACATGATCGGCCCCATGACGGCATCGCCCAGGAATATTTTCTACCCAATGGGCCGTTCGCCATCCTGCCGATGACCGGCGACAGGTCGTCGCTGGTATGGACCGAACGCGAGGATCTGGCGCCGGCCTTCATGCAACTGGATGAAGGGGCATTCGAGGTTGCGGTGCGCGAACGGTTCGGCGATTACCTTGGCCCCCTGAAGGTGACCGGACCGCGCTGGTGCTATCGCCTGTCGCTGCAGGTCGCGCCCCGCTTCCTGGCGGACCGCCTGGCGCTGGTCGGCGATGCCGCCCATGTCATTCATCCGGTCGCCGGCCAGGGGTTCAATCTGGGCGCGCGCGACGCCGCGACCCTGGCGGAGACCGTCGCCGACGGGATCGGCCTGGGCCTTGATCCGGGCGATGGGGCGATGCTGGAAAAGTACGAACGCCTGCGGCGGACCGAAACCGTTGCCATGGCGGCGGCGACGGACGCCCTGATCCGATTGTTCTCCAATGACAGCGCCGCCTTGCGCGCCGCACGCCGGTTCGGCCTCGGCGCCGTCAACCGGATTGCCCCCTTGCGCCGTTTCTTCATGCGCCAGGCCGGCGGAGAAACGGGAAACCTGCCGAAGTTGCTGAAGGGCGAGAATTTACGGGCCCAGGGTATTTCTGATAGAGTTTGATTTTTCACCTCATCTCCATCGCGTCGTTTCGGGGCCGCCGAAGGTGGAACCCGGAACGACAGATGAAAAAGCAAAACTTGTCAGGGTAAACTTCAGCCGGAAAGACTCCAAGAATACGCCGATACGATTTAATGAGTCGTGGTATCGCGCCCGGTCTTTTCGCAATAACGGGTCCATTTGGCTTCGCGGTTGCGGCCCAGTTCATAGAGATAATCCCAGCTGTACAGGCCGGTGTCATGCTTGTCGTCGAAGGTGATCCGAACGGCGTAATTTCCAACCTGTTCAATCGCCTCAATGCCGACGGTTTCCTTGCCGGTGATCCATTTGCGCTGGTCCGGGCCGTGACCCATCACCTCGGCCGACGGGCTCTCGACGCGCAGATATTCGGCGTCCAGAATGAAACTCTCGCCGCTCTCGAAGGTGACGCTGAGGGTTCGGGCCGCCTTGTTGACCGAGATATCGGTCGGCCAGTGGGCATCAGTCATTGCCGTTGTCCTCATCAAGCTTGCGGGCTTCGTCGGCCAGCATGATCGGGATGCCGTCGCGAATGGGATAGGCCAGCCCGGCCTTGCGGCTAACCAGTTCCTGGGTGGCGCGGTCATATTCCAGCGGTCCCTTGGTCACCGGACAGACCAGGATTTCCAGCAGGCGTGGATCAATCTGACGCTGGGCGTCGGTTTCCGGGCGCGGTTCATTCATGGCTGCATTCCTCAGTTGGCCTTGCCTTCGGGGCTGTCGCCCGCCGCGGCCATTTCCAGAATGGCCAGCAAGGTCGCGGTGCGGTGAGGCAGGCTGGTCGCCTCCAGGATCGCCTGTTTTTCGCCGTTTGAAAACGGGCACATGGCCGCAAGCGCATTGACCAGCGGTTCGACCGGCGCCCCCTCGACGGCTTCCCAGTCCGCGGCCAGCCCATTGGCATCCAGATAGCGTTTCAGGATCGCCTCGAAGGCGGGTCGGTCAAACCAGTCTTCTGCTTCCGCTTCGAACAGATCCTCCTCGAACGGGCGGTAGTCGGGCCGAATCTGGCGATAGGGCGTCGTCACGTCCAGTTCCTCGTTCAGATTGAAACGCGCCACCCCGGTCAGGGTAATGTGATAGCGCCCGTCGCCGGATTCGGAGAACTGGGTAATCCGGCCCAGGCATCCGGTATCGAAGGTGCGCGGCGTTTCCGCGTGCTCCTCGCCCGACCGGGGCTGGATCATGCCGATCGCCCGGTGGGTGGCGATGGCGTCATCGATCATCACCAGATAGCGCGGCTCGAAGATGTTCAGCGGCAACTGGCCGCGCGGAAACAGCACCGCCCCGCCAAGCGGAAAGATCGGCGCCACCCTGGGCAAGTCGCCGATCCCGCGCGGCGGAATGTTCAGTCCAACCATCAGAAAATCTGGGCCATCAGAAAATCTGGGCCATCAGAAAAACAGGGCAATCGACAATTTCTGCCGCGCCTGTGCGGTAATCGGATCCTGCGGACCCCAAATCTCGAACAGGGACAGCAATTGCTTGCGCGCCGCGTCGTCTTCCCGGGCCCGGTCGCGCTTGACGATCTCCAGCAGATGATCGACGGCGGCGTCGCGGTCGTCCAGGGCCAGCATCGCCTTGGCCAGATCGAACCGGGTGGCGTGGTCGGCCGGATTGGCCTTGACCTTCGCGGCCGGCTCATTGGGATCACCGATATGGGCCATGTCCTCGGCCAGGTTCAGGGCCGCCCGCGCCGCCTCGATCGCCGGATCGTTGGCCGCATCCTCGGGCACCATGCCCAGAACCTCGCGCGCCAGGTCCAACTCCTTCAGCGCGACATGGATCTTGGCCAGGCCCGCCAGGGCCGCGACATTGGTCGGCTCCTGCTGCATGATCGCGGCATAGACTTGGACCGCCTGTTCCGGCTGGCCGCCGGCCAGCGCCGCCTCGGCCATTTCCAGCAGTTCAGCGATCTGATCACCGGCGCCGCCATCGGCCTTGCCCACAACGCCGTCAATAAAGGTTTTCAGCTGGATGGGCGGCAGCGTGCCCATGAAGCCGTCGATCGGCTGGCCGTCCTTGAAGGCGAACACCGCCGGGATCGACTGGACATGCATCTGGGCCGCGATTTGCTGGTTCTCGTCCACATTGATCTTGACCAGGCGGACCTTGCCGCCGGCCGCGTTCACCGCGGCTTCCAATGCCGGGGTCAGTTGTTTGCACGGCCCGCACCACGGCGCCCAGAAATCGACCAGCACCACGGCCTCCTTGCTGGCTTCCAGCATGGAGGCCACGAAGATCGCTTCGCTCGCTTCCTTGATCAGATCGCCGCCGGCATTCACCGCCGGCCCGTTTCCGCCGCCCATAAATGCCATGGTACTCTCCTCGAAATCCTGCTGTTTGCCCAGTAAATCGCGCCCGGGCCACTCTGGCTCTTATATGGGACGTCCGCCGGCGAAAGCCAAGCTATTCGCCGATCGCAACGACCACCGGTTCGTGCCCGGTTTTTCGCACAAATGTCAGCAGATCGGCTGTGGCGATGGTCACGGTTGCCTCATTGTGCAGCGGATGGGCGTTGACTTGATCCAGGGCCATCATCGCCGCGTCCAGCACCAGGGTGACCCGGGCCCCGGCATCGTTCATCACCGCGAACGGCGTGACAGAGCCCGGCTGGACGCCCAGAACCTCGGCCAGCAGATCCGGCTTGCCGAACGACAGCCGCGCCGACCCGATGACCTTGTTCAGGGTTTTCAGATTGACCGGCGTATCCTCCAGCGTGGTGACCAGCCACAGCCGCTGTTTCTTGTCCTTCAGGAACAGGTTCTTGACATGGGGGCCGGGGATGTCGCCGCGCAGGGCCTTGGAATCTTCCACCGTTATCAGCGGCGGATGGCGATGCACGTCGACCGAGATGCCGAGTCCGTCCAGTTCCACCAGAAGCGCCGCTTCCCCCGCCATATCCGTCTCCCGTTCCGATACATTAATCGAGCGCGACCCTATCCGCCCACCACCGCCGGGCGCAACCGTTTCCGAACTCTTTACAGGGCTATTCATCAAATTAAACCAGTATATTGAAAATATTATGAAAGTCTGAATCTTTGTTGCTGAGTTTCAGCGACAGAAGTGGCCAAACATGGTGTCCGTTCAATCCGTATTGCGACAGGTTCCCGATCCGAGGGGAAAGCAAGGTCTCAAACATCCGCTCCACGCGCTGCCGGGGCTGATGCTGTTAGCCATGCTCAGCGGCCGTAAAGGAATGATGGCGGCGGGTCAACAGGGCCGTGGCCTGACCGTACGACAACTCCGGCGACCGGGATTTCGCCCCGGGCTTGCCTCCCCTGCCATGCAACCTTGACGGAAACCCTTCGGGTTCTGGATCCCACGGCAATGGCGCAGTCTCTTGGCCAGTTGACGGCGGAGACCGGCGCGCAGGTCGACACAGACACCAACCACCTCTCCCTCGACGGCAAAACCCCGCGCGGCAAGGGGATGGAGATCCCCGATCAGGGCAATCGCATTTCAAAAGTCTTTGATTAGCGTGCGTAGAAAATCGTCCTTTCATCCTGCGCGTTTGAATTTGACGCGGTTTGATCCTTTGTCTGTGTTTGCCTTCATGATGTTGAGTGCGATGCGTCCGAGGGCTGCAAAATTGATGGGAGCATTGTCTTTTCGGGCGCGGTGCTGATCATCGTTCAGGATCACATCCAGCGACCAATGGAGATCGTTTTCAATCTGCCAATGACCTGGGATCATGGCGGCGGCCCCACGAGCAGAGGGGCAGTTGGACATGAGGCAGACCCGCTCGGACTGGCGTGATTTTCCGTTCAATTCGCGCGTTGAGATGGCATGAACGAAAGCCTTGAGACTTGGCCACTTGTGGGTGTCGTCGAGATGTTTCGGGGCTGTGCAGACGCGAGTGCAGCGCGTTTCAACGCGGCCATGATCCGCATCCGTTGAGGTGTATTCGTCAATGTAATCCGTCTCCTGATCATCAATGAAGGCGCGCACATCAGCTTTCATATCCCCTTGATTGCCTTTCAGTTGCAAGCAGTAGCTGCCGCCCTCCTGCACGATCAGATCGCATGTTTCGCGTTGGCAGTGCAGTGCGTCCGCTGTAATTGTCACACCCTCAATGCCGGGCATTTTGATCAACTCGCGCAACGCCGGAATCTCGCCGCCCCCTTTGAACTCCGAGTGATGCCAGGGCTCAGACGCGCGCCATGGGCAAAGGCCGTCACCACGTTCAGGCCGGACTTGTCGGCGGCCCGGTCAAAGGCGCGGCGCATCTCCTTGCCATCGACAGCGATGGCAGATCGGACATCACGTTCCTGCGCGAAATCAGCGCGGAATTTGTCGAAAAGCTGCTGGAAGCTCGCGGGGGTGATCAAACGAAACAACCGCGAAAATGTATCGTGACAAGGCGGTCCATGTGGCAATTCGAGAACTTCGCGCAGAAAATCCTCTTTCGCCGACGCAAAATCCGCCATGTCAACAGCCGTTTCTCCGCCGCACAGGACGCACAGAAGGCTGATGGTCATGGTGTCACAAAATTCATGGCGGCGCGCGTTGCCCGTGCGAGGATCGTCCATATCATTGAAATAGCCCATGATTGTTGACATTCCGAAGCTCCTTTGGATGACGGAGCCTCAAGAATCCATTCATACCGATTTGTCAAAATCCAAATGCAATTCCCCTGGATCCCCGATGCCTTGCGGCTCATTGATCAGCTTGACCTGACGGACAAGGATGAACAGGTTCCGGTACTGGTTGCCGCTGATCGCAGCGGCGCGACAGTCAGTGCGGTTCTGCCTGCGGTCAACGCAGATACCTTGCGAGTGGTGATCGCGCCGGTTGTGGACGAGGATATCGTTTTGGTGACCGATGGACACCGCGCTTGTCCGCGATGCGCGGCGGCAATCGGTGCGCATCACGAAGCCTTGAACCTGTCACGAAGTGAACGGGTGCGAGGTGCCTTTCACATTCAGACGATCAACAACCGACATGGCCGGTTGCAGGATTTCCTGCGGCGCTACCGAGGCGTCGCGACCAGATATCTCGACAACTACCTGCGATGGTTCCAGCGGCTTGAACTGGAGAACGCCTCACCCCGGGCTTGCCTCGCAACCGCCATCGCACGTCCATGCATACAATTCGTGAACTGAGCCAATATGAACCTTGGCAAGTCCAAGCATTTTTAGAGGTGCCCCATTATTGGCCTCGGGTGGACGCGCGAGAATCTCTTGATCTTCTCATGAATTGAAGATCAGTCCCAGAGCCGTTGCCGATCACTGACGCCGCCCCATAAACGTTCCCACGGCGCCAAGATCATTAACCGTATCACCCAGAACAAACTGCCCCAGGACGCCCTCGGCGATAGCCGCACCGTCATTGGTAAAATTGCCGCTCAAGGCGCCAACAACAGAGGTTCCCGATATATCACCCGAGAACGTCGCGTCTGTTCCAGACATGATGTTCTCGGCCACCGCACCGGTTGCGCTCATTCCAGCCACCCCCGTGATCGAGGCCGTGCCAGTTCGGCTGGCAAAATTGAAATCCATGCCAAAGCCGCCACGGCTGATATAGGTTGGACTGTTGGTCGCGGCGGAGACGTCGACGACAGTCGCCATGGCCGTACCCGCATAGGTGGCGCTGCCAAAAGTTGGAAGATCAGCCCGGTTTGTAATGTCTCCCGCCACCCAGGTTCCAAGGTGGACATGATCGTGTCGCGATCTCCCCGATGGATGCCCAAGTGTCCCATCGCTTTCGACACTGAGGTCAGTGCCCCACCAACCCCAGTCCATGAAGTCGCATGTCGTACAATGCTGGTAACCTGAGATGGGAGCAGCGCGTCCGGAGACGAGATAGGACCCGGCATTCCTATCAGGTATCAGCTGAACAACCTGTCCCAAATCACCTCGCAGCCGCGTCAGGTTGTTATTATGAACAGCACCAAATCTATCGTCATCGATAAAAGCGCTTCCCCCATAGTCGGTGCTGATTAGGCCGAAAGCCAGATCAAGGCCGGCCACATGGGCGTCCTGGTCAAAAACATCGTTCACATCAGCTTGCGCTCCCAAACGGCTGGTTGAAGCGTCGATTCCAACAACAAAATTGGTGGAACTGGCAAGAATTGTGTCCGAACCCGCGGTTCCGGACATAACGGCATACTTGCTGTCTGGCCCCTGGCTGAGCGCTTCTGCGACGCCTACCATATATCCCCTGTGGGTGCGCGCGGTCCGGCCAAATGTCGCCCTCTCGGTTTCAGAGGCGAGATCTGCCACATGAACGGTAGTGAAAAAACCATCCGACACATATCCCGTTCCCCCCTGGGCCAGGCCGGCCAGGCCTGGATGCCGACCCCGTGAGCCGTCGAAATAGGCATCTGCGGGGAGCCCCAAGACGGCGTGCTCGGCGTTCGGCCCGAAAAAATGACGACCATCCGGACCTGCTATGGTACCGAATGAACCTCTCATGCGTGTGGACGGCAAAGCCGCGCCTGTACGAAAACTGCCCCTTCGACTGTCGCGTATCAAGATTGTTCCGTCGTCATCCGTAGAGAGGCCGGCGGCGACCAAACCAACCGCACTTTTTTGTGCCGTTCCACTTCCTGTAATATCGATCCAGGACTGGAAAACCTCTCCACGAGCACTGTCATCGTCCGCTTCAGCCACCAAAAGGTTTGTTGAATTGTAATTGCCAAGATCTCCATAGAGCGTGTTGTTGAAATAAGGAACCGGAAGCTGAAGGATCGGATCTCTTGTCAGTGTGTATTCCCTGATACTTGCCTCCCCATCATCCCTCGGAGCATCAAGATCAATTCCGGTTCCGAGGATGGCGTAGAATGGCTGTGTCACATCATCATTGCGCCGCAATTGGTAGAAGACGAAATCTTCAACACCGGCATAAGCAGTGCCTGTCAGCGGCACATCGGGCGAATAGACGCCATCAGTCACGGCGAACGCCGTCAGGCCGCTATCGCCCTGTGTGCCACTGAAGTCGGGAAAGTCCAGTGTCAGGCCCATCCCCGCATAGGTAAACCGGCCCTGATCCTGGGTCAACGCCACGGTCTGGTCCAGACCAGTTGAAGACCCCACCAGCCCTCGCGAGCCCGCATCGGGAAGCAATCTGGGCGGAGAGGGAAACGTCCAAGTGAAAATATCGGTGTCCCCGATTCCCAGGATGCGTGCCTGTCGGGTCGGCAAGTCGGGGTCAGGTTGTTGTGTGGGCTGGTCGATCGTTCCAGAACGAATGGCATCTTCGGTTACAACATCAACATCATCCATCTCAACTTGAACGGTGTCGATGTCGGAAGCCTGGTCGATCGTTCCAGAACGAATGGCATCTTCGGTTACAACATCAACATCATCCGTCTCAACTTGAACGGTGTCGATGTCGGAAGCCTTGACCGGTGCAGGACGCGGCGTGGGCGTGGTCACTTGCGTCGGCGCGGCAGAATTTTCAGAGGTCACCGGACTGACCGCCACGACCGAGTCGGACGGCGTATTGGACGAACCACCACTTGTACCGCTTCGTCCCGACAGATTCGACTGGAACAATTGTGCATCGGCAAGGGTGCCGCGGCGGATTCTCTGGGAGATCACGCCAGCTTCCTGACGGACTTCAAGCACATAGCCGGGTTCAAACAGCCGTGAAATTTGGCCGGAATTGCCGGTAAATGTCACTTCATCGCCAAAGACCAGGCGAATGAGGGTTTGATCTCTGCTCTTGTCGACGACCAGTTCTACCATCGCACCGCGTATGCCCATCGTGCCGGAAGGCGTGTTGATTCTAAATGAACCTCTCCGCTTGGTTGCCAGGCCTCCAATCAACCGAAAAGCACCTCTGGCCACACTTGCTATGGCTTCCGCTTCACCTTTGTCGGGATCGTAAACGAATTTGTCGATAGTGAGTGAAGAGCTTGGACCCACCGTGAAGGTCGTCCCGTCAACGAGGAGAATTTGCACCAGACCATTTTCATTGGTTTCAATCTGCTCGTTGAAAACGACATCTTCAGCGATGGATTTCACCCTCGGCGCGGCACCAGGCGCGGTGCCGCGCGACAATTGGTTGACCGCGGCGGTTATTCCGACTTTTGCATTTGACGCTGGCACGCTGACCGTGGACAAAAGTGCCAGTCCTAATCCAATGCTCAGCAAGCCATTGTGGATCGGTGCGACGAGATTCCTTTTTGTTTTTTCAGTCATCCTGCTCTACCATTCTTTAACAATCGAAAAGGACACGGACAAATTGTCGTGTTCCCTGATGTCATAGTTTGAATTCACCATTCGATATTCAGCCTCTGTCCGGAATGACCATGACCAGCCCTTCAGGTCGATTGGGACATCTAGGGTACCGCGCACATAATATTCCTGGTCAGATTGTTCCGTCGTCGCATCGATGACAGCGTCCGGCCCGTCATATTCGCGCAAGGTTGCTCCCAGGGTCATGTTGGCCGTCCAAACCCCTTTTGGGTCTGCCAGGGGCGATTCAAAAAGGATTGTTGGCCCCAACCAGGCGTTGACTTCCTGATAGGACAAATAGTCAAAGTCTGTTGTTGTTTTCTTTGCCTGAACACCGCCGCCAAGCAGGTGAGACGCGCCCAAATTCTCTGTCCAGGCAATCGCCGCGCGATATTCATCCCCATCGCGACGATCAGCGAGCGGCGCACTATCGCTGTTGTGGTAGGTTCGACGACGCCATTCGGACTCGATCAAGACGCCGCTCGATGGGCGGACCTGGGCAGCATAGCGAAGCCCGGTCCCAAAGGCGTGGCCGTAAAACTCGCCGGCGACGAATACGCCAGACGCGATGCCGTATAGGCCAAGGGCAGCATTATCAACGTCGAACCGCCCCATGTCCAAAGCAGGTCCCGCGGTAATCTCGATTTGGGCAATATCGAACTCGTCACGATCAACCTGTCTGGTGGCATAGCCCAGAATATCGACATCAAAGCTATCTCCCTGCGTCTCCAATTCCTTGGAAAAATGCGCGGTTCCGGCCAGGTAGGCATTTACGTCGTCATCTTCCCGAGAATTCGCACTCAGGACGAAGGGCACGCCGTTCAGATCAATGGACGAAACATCGGGGGCCAGATTTGCGTTGGTTTGGTAACGGAATCCCGCCCTGATTTGACCGGACGCCGTTTGCCTTCTTTCCAGTTGAGTGATGAGTTCCAGCAGGGACTCGACTTTGGCAATAACGTCTTCTGGCACATCTGGACCGGCAATTGCCTGCTCAAGATAGCTGCGGGCATTATGAAAGGCCCGGACCCTATAATACAGAAGTCCTAATTCCAGCTGCAGCCGCGGCAATCCAGGCGCGTAAATCAACATCCGCTCGAGCGTACTTATGGCTGCTTCAACATCTCCCAACTGGATGGACAGTGCTGCATAAGCAAATGCGACGTCAAGATCGTCTGGTCTTTCCAACATGCGTTGAAACAGCAGTTCCCTTTGTGACACCGCATCGTCGATGAGTTGATTTTTTAGCGTTGGAACAACAACGGACTTTATTTTGCCAAGCCCATCGATCGATTGCGCGAATGCGGAATTCGCCACAAGAGCAAGAGACAAAACGCCAACCAATATATGCACACCAAACCACATCTTTTGGCCCTCTCCCCCGAGACGATGCCACCGCAAAAACCAGATGTTCGGCTGCGATGGCAAGAAAACCACTATACCCGACATTTCCCAAGTGGCCTGCCACTTTACGGCAAGATCGTCTGATCTGGCCAGTTGATCAAGCCTTTTTCGCCTCGAAGTTCGCCGGTGGTCGGGAAAGCACCCGGAACCGGGTGGATCGGGCCGTGAACCCGCAACAACCCGCCCCCGCCGCGCCGTTTCTCAGCACGACGGACAGACCTGTCGAGCCGCTTTCGTCCGATTCCGGCCGGTTTCAATGTCACGCGCACGCCGGTGGCGCTCGTAGTCGGCGGATCGCGGCAAGGATGGCTCGGACCATGTCGCCGGTGGCCGCCACCTCGGCCAGCTGGAACGTGATGGCGCGGGCGTGACGCACGACGCGAGCGCCAATCCTGATCCACACATGGTTACGTGATCCCCGTTTCGCGCCGTCATGTACTGACGGTGATGATTTCGCCGGGGAAGTGATCACATTTCTGCCTGTAGAGATTGCAGGGCCAACCGCCCCCCACGTGCCGATCACAGCGCCCTGTATGGACGGTCCTCTTTCGGCTCACCGTGCAAACATCACCCTGTCTGATGGTCGGCGTATCCTGGTTGAAGGAGCGACGGGATTGTCGGCGGTGCCGGCTCTGGTTGAGGGGCTGCTGACATGATCCCGGTGCCGGGCAATACGCGGGTGTGGCTGGCCGCCGGGGTGAGGGATATGCCGGCGCGGGTTCAACACACTGGCGGCTCAGGCCGAACAGGTTCTGGCTGAAGACCCGTATTCGCGGCACATGTTCGTGTTTCGCGGCAGGCGCGGTGATCTGCTCAAGATCATATGGTGGGACGGCCAAGGCGCTTGCCTGTTCTCCAAACGACTGGAACGGGGGCGGTTTGTCTGGCCTGCGGCCAGGGAGGGCCCAGGGAGGGCAAGGTCAGCCTGAGTCCCTCACAGCTGTCGATGCTGCTGGAGGGGATTGACTGGCGCACCCCGCAAAAGACCTGGCGTCCTTTGCAGGCGGGATAGAGAAAGCCCAAAAACATTAAGTTTAACGCGGTTTGTCGTTCCATCCCATGGGGCAGTTTGATGTGGATTACATATATTGAACGCCCTTGAATCCCTGCCTGAAAACCCCGCCGAACTGCGGGCTGTCAGCGAGCTTTTGATGGCCGAGGTTCAGTCGCTGACGTATCAAAACGAGAAGCTGAAGGCTGAGTTGGCCGGACACCGCAAGGCGCGGTCTGGCTCCAGATCAGAGAGTCTGGATCAACTGGCCCTCGACCTACAGGATGACGAAGAGATTGAGGCCGCCGCTGAGGCGCAGCAGGCCGAACAATCCTCTGGCGATGATGAAGAGGCCGCTTCGAACAAGCCGCGTGCCAAACGCAAGCACAGCCGCAACCCCTTGCCAGATCATCTGGATCGGCAGGATGAGGTGCTGTCGCCGGGTGAGGACTGCACTGACTGCGGTGGGAGCCTGCGCCAGATCGGTGAGGACGTTACCGAGGAACTGGAATATGTCCCGGGCCGCTTTGTGGTGCGCCGGATCCTCCGCCTCCGCATGGCCTGCACCTGCTGTGAAACCTTTGCCCAGGCTCCACTGCCGTCGCGCCCCGTTGAGCGTGGCCGCCCCGGTCCGGGTCTGCTGGCCCACGTCCTGATCGGCAAATACTGCGATCACCTGCCGCTTGACCGTCAATCAGAAATCTTCGCCCGCGAGAAGGTTGATCTGCATCGCACCACGTTGACCGACTGGGTGGGCCGCAGCACGGCGCTGCTGGAGCCATTGGCCGATCATATCGGCAAGCTGGTCAGGGCAGGGCCTGCACTTTTTGCCGATGACACACCGGTCAAACTACAAACCCGCACCAGGATAAAGAAGACTAGAACCGCGCGGCTGTGGAGTTACGTGCGCGATGAACGCCCCTGGTGCGGGGACGCCCCGCCCTGTGCCTGGTATCAGTTCAGTACAGACCGCAAGGGTGCACACCCGGTCAATCATCTCGCAGACTATACCGGGACCGTGCATGCCGATGGCTTTGCGGGCTTCAATGGCCTCTTCGGGGAGGGCAAGGCCGACGAACAGGCCTGCATGGTGCATGTGCGCCGCAAGTTTGTGGAAGAGTTTGAGCGCACAGGGTCGGCCATCGCCAAAGGCACAATCAAGCAGATCGCCGTACTTTACGCTGTCGAAGAGGAAGCCAGAGGCAAATCCCCCGAAGAGCGGGTCGCCATTCGGCAAGAGAAGGCAAAGCCCGTCTTCGATGATCTGGAAGCATGGCTACAGGCCCGGCTTCCCAGGCTCTCGGGCAAGACCAAACTGGCCGAGGCAATTCGCTACGCACTGAACCGCATGCCCGAAGCACGGGCCTGTCCCGGCGACGGGCGGCTCGAACTCGACAACAACATCTGTGACGCTCGATCCGCCCCATCGCCCCTGGCCGCAAGAACTGTCTCTTCATGGGCTCCGTCGGTGGCGGTAAAGCCGCCGCTATCGCTTGCACCCTCGTCGAGACCGCCAGGATGAACGGCGTTGATCCGGAAGCCTGGCTCACCCGGGTGTTGGAGCGTCTGCCAGATCACAAAATCAATCGCATCGAGGAACTCAGGCCGTGGAATTGGATGCCGGAATAACCGAAAAATACAGCTCTAACGGACGGATACAAAACGCGGCCTGACCGGACGGATACGCACTTTGTAAGCATGCGCCCTTAACAAGCCTTCACAAATTGCAGCAGCCAAAAAACTGTGAATAATGAACTTCAAAATATATAATTTTTATAGCATGTTATCTTGTATTTTGATGTTTCGAGCCAAGCATAACAAGAAAACCCGCATTCCCCTGGTAATTTGCTGATTTCGCTATGTTTACCGGCGATTCTCACGTTCGGTTCCATGCCGGCGTGCCTCTGGTCTTGCCAGATGGAAATATGGCGGGAACTCTGTGCCTGATTGACAACCGGCCCCGTGATATCGGAACGGAAAAACAGCGTCTGTTGTCCGACCTCGGTCAGATTGTCGAGGCGGAACTCGTTCGGGATGTTGCATAGTTTCACCGGTCAGAGTTTTAGCGGCACCGACAGATAGACGCCGAATTCCGCGCCAATATCGCAACTGCCCCGGGCATGGACCCGGCCCTGGCGGTCCAGGAAGCGCTGACTGTCCTCCACCGGAAAAATACCCTCGTGCCAGACATTGGGATGGATATGGAGCCCGCGGGAGCCATCGCACCAAAAGGCGATCACCTTGCCGGGTGGCAGATCATCGCCCGTCCCCTCGTCCACCGGACGCCAACCCTGGGCCGGCCAGCGTACGATTTCAATTTCGAAGCCATCAGGGGCATCGACCAATGGTACGTGATACATTGGCAGGGAAAGTTTCTCGCCGGCCTCGAAGATGTATTGCGGGGCGGATGCCGCCATGTCGGGTTCCCTCCAGCTTGGCACCAACCAATCCGGAAGGATTGGACCAGGCAATTCAAGTTCGCAATCACCGAACAATCCGGGTTGTTCATCCACCCCGGAGATGCTTTGCTGCTGTCACGTGGCGTATAATAGTACAAACGGCAGACAAGCCGTCAAACCGTCAAAATTCATGCACCGTAGCCGCCCTGAAATCCGGGCGACACTTTCACGAAAATGGGAGAATGCATATCATGAGAAAGATCCTTTTGGGAACCGTTCTGGGTTCCGCACTGGCGCTGGCCGCACCGGCCATGGCGGCGGAAAAGGTCAATATCGGCATGCCGTCCTGGACCGGGGCGCAGTCGATTGCCCATCTGATCCAGCAGATCGTCCAGACCCGGATTGGCGGCGAGGCCAATCTGGTACCAGGCAATAATGCGACGATTTTCCAGGCCATGGATGCCGGCAACGGCGACATCGACGTCCATCCCGACGTCTGGCTGCCGAATCAGGAAAGCTTTACCAAGAAATATGTCGATGGCGCCGGAACGGTCTCGCTCAGCAGCAATGCCTATGAGGGCAAGCAGGGCTTTTGCGTGTCGAAAAACTTTTCCGAGGCCAACAACGTCACGTCGATCTTCGATCTGACCCGACCGGAGATCGCCGCCAAGATGGACAATGACGGCAATGGCAAGGGCGAGATCTGGATCGGCGCGCCGGGCTGGGCCTCGGCCAATGTGAACCAGGTCAAGGTGCGCGATTACGGCCTGGAAACCTTCATGGAACCGATCCGTGCCGAACAGTCGGTGATGGTTGCCACCGTCGGCGACACGATTACAAAGGACCAAGGATATGCGTTCTATTGCTATGCGCCGCACGCGATCTGGTTCATGCACGACATCGTTCGCCTTGAAGAGCCGGCCTATGATCCGGCCAGGTACAAGATGGTTCAGCCGTCCGACGATCCGGACTGGTTCACCAAGTCGATGGTGGCCTCTGAAGATGCGCTGAAGAACGTGCAGATCGCCTATTCCAGCTCGCTGAGTGATCGTTCGCCGGCGATCGCCGATTTGCTGGCAAACATTCAACTCGACACTGACACGGTCAGCAACTGGTCGTTCGAGATTGCGGGCAATGGCCGGGAACCGGCCGAAGTGGTCGCCGAATGGATTGCGGCCAATTCCAAACGCGTGGACAGCTGGCTGGGGCTGTAAGATCGACTACCCTTTCCGCCATCCCATCAAATACCGGGATGGCGGAAAGGGTCATTTGGATACGAGAATCAGTACGTGACCCAACCCCGCGTCTCGGCCATCGAAATCTCGAATGTCTGGAAAATCTTCGGCGAGCGGACCGACGAGGCGCTGGCCGACATTCGCGCCAACAATATCTCCAAGTCGGACGTTCTGGAGAAATACAATTGTGTGATCGGTGTCGCGGATGCCAGTTTCACCGTCAATCGCGGCGAGATTTTTTGCGTCATGGGCCTGTCCGGTTCAGGCAAGTCCACCCTGGTGCGCCACATCAACCGGTTGCTGGAACCGACCGCCGGATCGATCCATGTGGGCGGCGAGAATATCATGGCAATCCCGCAGGATGCCTTGCGCACGTTTCGCAATGAGCACATCGCCATGGTGTTCCAGAACTTCGCGCTGATGCCGCACCGTTCGGTGCTGGACAATATCGCCATGCCGCTGGAAATCCGCCGCATCAGCAAGAACCAGCGCATGGAAATTGCTGAAAAGATGCTGGCCATGGTCGAGTTGACCGGCTGGGGCAACAAATTCGCGCACGAACTGTCGGGCGGCATGCAGCAGCGGGTCGGTCTTGCCCGTGCCCTGGCGGCCGATCCGGAAATCCTGTTGATGGACGAACCGTTCAGTGCGCTTGATCCGCTGATCCGACGGCAATTGCAGACCGAATTCATGAAACTTGCCGGCGTGATGAAAAAGACCACGGTCTTCATTACCCACGATCTGGACGAAGCGGTCAGGATCGGCGATCGCATCGCCATCATGCGCGATGGCCGGGTGGTCCAGATCGGCACGCCGGAAAACATCGTCATGCACCCGGCCGACGACTACGTCGCCGACTTCGTTGCCGGAATTTCCCGCCTGAAGGTCGTGCGCGCCCACGCCGTGATGCAGCCGGTTGCGGTGTTTGAAGCCGCCAATGGTCCCCTGCCCGCTGATGTTCCACGATTTGCCGAGGATGTGGATCTGTCGACATTGATCACCGCCGCCATCGGCACTGACCGACCGCTGGCGATTACCAATGTTGACGGCCCGGAAACCGTCGGCGTGATCACCCGGGCGGATCTTCTGACAACCGTCATCGAAGGCACTGAAACTTCATGACCGACGCACCGACAGTTGACAATATCCCCCTGACGCCGGCCCAGGCCGCCGCGGCAAGTGCTGACAACCGGATGGATCTGGTTGAAGAATTCGTTGCTACCAATCCGGCATATTATCGCGGCCAATTTACCGAAATCGGGGCCAATGCGCACTTTACCTGGACCTTTAATACCATGGCGGCCCTGTTGGGGCCGATTTGGTTCGGCATGCGCGGATTATGGAACTGGGGACTGCCATTTGTCATTCTGGAGGCCTTCGCACTGATCCAGGTCGCTCGCGGCCTGTGGGGCGACCTTGGGGCTGAGGCCCGGGCAAAGATTGATCAGGTCGCCGGCACGCTGGACCTGCGCCGGCAACAACTGCAGGCGGCGATTGACAACAATGCCGACAATGTGGATGTCTTCCGACGCACCATCGACTCCCTGGAAAACGCCATTGGCGGGTTCGAGGCCGAGGCGCTGACGGCCGAGGCGTCGGGCATCTGGGTCGCGCTGTTCGGGCTGGCCGTATTGCTGGCCGTCAAGGGATTACAGGGCGTGATGGCTAATCCGGTGCTGGAACGCCGGTTTTCAGACTGGCTGTCTGATCGAACCATCAAATCGGGTCTGGAGCTAAAGCGCACCGCACTCAGCACCGGCTTCGTGCTGGTCATTTTTGCCAGCACCATCGTGCATTTCTCGTTCCCGGGCGCGGTCACGCTGCTCGCCGATTTTCCAACCGATGCGGTCTACCGCCGAACCTCAATCACCTGGATCGAGGCTTTCTTCAAATGGATCATCGTCAATGGCGAATGGTTCTTCGACTTTGTTACCTATGGCATCCGAACGGTTCTGGACGGGCTGGAGTTGGCCTTTGTCGAAACGCCCTGGATCGTGGTCGCCAGCTTTATCATCCTGCTGACCGGCCTGGCCGCCGGGCCACGCGCGGCGATTTTCGCCGGGGCGTTCCTAGCCTATATGGGGGTTCTGGGTTTCTGGGAAAAGGCAATGACCACTCTCGCGCTGCTCGGCACCGCCGCGTGCATCTCGATCGCGCTGGGCATTCCGCTCGGCCTGTTCTGCGCCCGTCGTCCGCGCGTCTATGCCTTCATCCGGCCGATCATGGATTTCATGCAGACCATGCCGGCCTTTGTCTTCATGATCCCGGTGATCGCCTTCTTCGGCACCGGCAAACCCGCCGCGGTCGTCACCACCATGATCTTTGGGGGCACGCCGGTGGTGCGGCTGACCGTGCTGGGCTTGCGCGGCGTGCCCGAATCGATCCGCGAGGCCGCCATCGCCTATGGCGCGTCCAGATGGTATTTGCTGACCAAGGTCGATCTTCCGCTGGCCGCGCCGTCAATCCTGGCCGGTATCAATCAGACCATCATGCTGAGCCTGGCCATGGTCGTCGTCGCCTCGCTGATCGGCGCCAAGGGGCTGGGCGAAGATGTCCTGGAAGCCCTGCAATACGCAAGTGTCGGTCAGGGCATACTGGCCGGTTTCGCCATCCTGTTCTGCGCCATGATCCTGGACAGGGTGGTCCAGGGCCGGCGCGATTGACGAAATAGCCGGAACTTTCACCGGCCTCACCCTTGGACTGATTTCGATCAATGCCCAGGCCGCTGTCGATATATTGCTATATTGCTGGCCCCAGGCAAGAACGGTCGTAAGCATCCAGTTGAGGCGCTTTTTTGACGATCATTGGGGCACCCAGTTCCACGGCATGAGTTCATCGATCCGGTTGATCTTGTGATCGGGCAAGCGTTCGAGCACCCAGGTGAGCCAGGCTTCCGGATCAGTGCTGTTCATCCTGGCGGTCTCGATGAGGGTGTAGGCGATGGCGGCGGCCTTGCCGCCACCGATTGAGCCCATGAAAAGGTAGTTCTTGCGGCCCAAAGCGATAGGGCGGATGGAACGCTCGCAGATGTTGTTGTGGAGCTCCAGTTTCCCGTCGCTGTAATAGGCGCGGGCCTTGGGTATGCGGTTCAAGGCATAGCGGATTGCTTCGGCCAGCCTGGTCTTGCCCGAGAGCCTGGGCAGTTGGGCCTGTAGCCTACTTCCAGGTCATCGAAGACGGGCCTGGCCCTGGCGTGCCGCAGAGCGACGCGTTCTTCGGGGGCATGCTCCCCGGAAAACGTCTCTCAGCGCAAACACTCGGACAAATTTCCAGACATCAAATTACAGTACCACCAAAATCCCTATGAAGAACGTCGCTTATCCATAACTCGGGTTAGATGGGATCAACGCTTGGAGTTGACCACCAGCACCCGTTAGATTGCCGCCCACAGGCAGGATCAAGGGAACGAATCGTCGATGTTCAGATGGCTACGGATCAAATTCAGGCGCGCCATGCCCCGGGGCCTGTTTGGCCGGTCATTGATCATTGTCGTGGCTCCCATCATCCTGCTGCAGGCTGTCGTCGTTTATGTCTTCTTTGAGCGGCAATTTGGAGACGTAACCCGCCGGCTGGCCCAAGCCGTGGCCGGAGAGGTGTTGATGCTGGTCGATGCCTATCGCATCTTTCCCGAAAACAAGGCCAAGCTGGCGGAGATCGCGCTCACCAGGATGCAGATCGAAGTGGCCTATGTGCCCAACGAAACGTTGCCGCCAGCCGCGCGGCTACCGTTCTACGATATTGTCGGCCGGGTCCTGACCCGCGAGATCGAGGGCGCCATCGTCGGCCGGTCGGTGCGGGTCCATACCGACAGGTACGAGGACATGCTGGATGTCCGGGTGGCGGTGAATGGCGGGGTACTGCGGGTTCTGGCGCCGCGCAAACGGCTGTTGTCGGGCAAGTGGCATTTTCTGCTTGTCTATATGGCGATGGCGTCGATCATGCTGATGGCCTTGGCGATCATGTTCATGCGCAACCAGGTGCGGCCCATCCGGGCCCTGGCGTTTGCGGCCGAGGAATTCGGCAAGGGCCGGGATGTGCCTGATTTTCGGCCCACCGGGGCCAGCGAGGTGCGCCGCGCCTCGACCGCGTTCCTGAAAATGCAGGGCCGCATTCGGCGGCAGGTCGATCAGCGAACCGCCATGCTGGCCGGCGTTTCCCACGATCTGCGCACGCCACTGACCCGGCTGCAGCTAGCCCTGTCGATGATGGGCGATAGCCAGGATGCCGAGGAAATGAAGTCGGATCTGGACGAAATGGAACGGATGCTGGAGGAATATCTCGCCTTTGCCCGCGGCGACCAGCGGTCCGAACCGACGGTCGAAAAGGATGTTGGCACGGTGATCAAGGCGCTGGTGGAAAATGTCCGACGCGGCGGCGCCGACGTCTGGCTGACGACCGAGGTCGGCGATGGTGGCAGCCTGCTGGCCCAAGTCAAGCAGGTCACGCTCAGCCGGGCGGTGGCCAATCTGCTGGACAATGCCACCACGCACGGCACCTCGGCCCACGTGCACATCGCCGCGCACCATAACCGGGTCGAAATCGTGGTCGAGGACAATGGTCCCGGCATCCCGTCCGACGCACGCGTCGATGCCTTCAAACCGTTCAACCGGCTGGACCCGGCGCGCAATGCCAACCGATCCGGCGTCGGCCTCGGCCTGACCATCGCACTGTACGCCGCCCGATCCCATGGCGGCGGCATCACCCTGGGCGACAGCGATATGGGCGGCCTTAAAGCAACAATGACGATTCCGGTGTGAGGGTTTTGGGGATGGAATTTCCAGCCTTCCGAGCCTTGTTATACCGCCTTCACTCCAGAACCCGAAACTCCTTGTGGGACATGATCAGGTCTATTCATCAAATTCAACCAGGGTATTGAAAATATTCTGAAAGTCTGAATATCTGTTGCCGAGTTTCAGCGACAGAGGTGGCCAGACATGGTATCCGTTCAATCCGTATCGCGACAGGTTCCCGATCCGAGGGGAAAGCAAGGTCTCAAACATCCGCTCCACGCGCTGCCGGGGCTGATGCTGTTATCCATGCTCAGCGGCCGTAAAGGAATGATGGCGGCGGGTCAACAGGGCCGTGGCCTGACCGCACGACAACTCCGGCGACCGGGATTCCGGCGACTGGGATTCCGCCCCGGTCATGCCTCCCCTGCCATGCAACCTTGACGGAAACCCTTCGGGTTCCGGATCCCACGGCAATGGCGCAGGCTTTTGGCCAGTTGACGGCGGAGACCGGCGCGCAGGCCGACACAGACACCAACCACCTCTCCCTCGACGGTAAAACCCTGCGCGGCAGCAAGGATGCCGACGGCAGGGCCGAACATGTGCTCTCGGCCTTTTGCGTCGCCCTGGACCAGAGTGTGGGCCCTGTATCGTCGCGCGGCAAGGGGAGGGAGATCCCGGATGCCTTGCGGCTCATTGATCAGCTTGACCTGACGGGCAAGATTGTCACTTCTGCCGGAAAACAATCACTTCAAAGGTCGTGGGGAAGGGTGGCGATGATGTCCTGCCGGTGAAGGGAAACCGGAAAGACCTGCGCGACGAGATCAAGACGGCCTTCACAGAGCCGGTTTTCCCCTCGCCGAATGGCATGAGCCTCCGCAATCCGGCCACGGGCGGATTGACCAGCGCCACATTGCCCTGCTGCCTGTGGAAGCGCTCGGCGAGGAGATGCGCAAGTCATTGGCCAACAATCCGCTTCATCGCTTGTCTGGAGCGCAGGCGAGACCATGTCCGAGGGGGACGCGTCACCCGAACCGAAAGGGAGACGATTTATCTGATCACGAGCCTGCCCAGGGCGACACCGAAACGCATCATGTCCGTGAACCGCAGCCACTGGCGGATCGAGGCGATGCACCGCGACAAGGACGTAACCCCTGGTGAGGATCGCCATACCAATTGCCTTGATCACGCCCCGCAAGACATCTTCACGCTGACAGGCACCACACATACTGTGCTCAAGCGCATCAGCAACTCGCCCACAAGGGCTATCGAGACGTTCCAGACCAGCCGAACAACGGCGACCCGCTTCCTGGCCAAAGGCCACAACAATTTTTACTGAATCGCCCTAGGGCCTGTTGACATTCGGGGTTGCGATTTGGCCTGAACTGTTATTCAAGCTTCGAAAATGGAGGTTTGGATGGACGAAGATCGTTTGGTGATTTCAGATGAACTCCGGGCGAAGATTGCGCCCCTGTTACCCGGTAAGGCCGGGGACCCGGGAGCAACCGGTCGGGATAACCGTCGGTTCATGGAGGCCGTACTTTGGCGTGTGCGAACAGGGTCTCCCTGGCGTGACCTGCCCCAGGATTTCGGCAACTGGAATTCGGTTTTCAAACGATTTCGTCGATGGGCAAGGGCCGGTGTGTTCGAGGGACTTTTCAACGCCACAAGCGACGAGCCAGACCTTGAACATGCTCTCATCGACGGAACGATTGTCCAGGCCCATCAGAAGGCTTCGGGCGCAAAAGGGGGACACGGCATCAAGCCATCGGACGCTCTCGCGGCGGGCTGACGACCAGAATCGTTGCCTTGGTCGATGCGCTCGGCAACTTGTTCCGCTTTCTGCTTCTGCCGGGGCAAGCGCACGACATGAAGGGGGGGTTGCCCCCTGATCCACGATGTCTCCTTCGCAGCGTTGCTGGCCGCCGACAAGGCCTTCGACGCCGATTGGCTCCTGCAAGACCTTGATGAGCGCGGCGCAACTGCGGTTATCCCGCCCAAATCGAACCGAAAAGTGCTACGAGACGACGATACTCACATGTACAAGTGGCGTCACCTGATTGAAAACTACTTCGCAAAGATCAAGGAATTCAGGGGGATAGCAACGCGATACGACAAAACCGATACCAGCTACGCAGCCAACCGGCACCTCTGCGCAATGCTCGTTACTGCTCGGTGATTGTCAACAGACCCTAATCCGAACAGCCGAACAGATCATTTGCCCGGCGCGACGCAATGCGCCGGGCATTTTTTAGTGAATGAATGGAGACGCCGATGGCAACCGTCGTGGACCATCCTCTGATTGCGCACAAGCTGACCCTGATGCGGGATGTCAACACGCCGTCGCCGCTGTTTCGGCAATTGCTGCGCGAGATCAGCGTCCTGTTGGCGTTTGAGGTTTTCCGGGATCTCGACCTGACCAGCATCGATATCGAAACGCCCGTCTGCCCGACGACCGGCAGCAAGCTGGTCGATGGAATTTGCCTGGTTCCGGTATTACGTGCCGGCGGTGGGTTCCTGGATGGGTTGCTGGACGTTGTGCCGACGGCCGTGGTCGGCCATGTCGGCGTCTACCGCGACGAAGTAGCCATGACGCCCGTCGAATATTATCTGAAGTTTCCCAAGGATATGCCCGATTGCCTGACCGTGGTAATCGATCCCATGCTGGCCACCGGCGAATCAGGGATCAAGGCAGTGAACAAGGTCAAGCAGGTCGGCGCCCGCGAAATTCGCTTTCTTGCCCTTGTGGCGGCGCCCGAGGGCGTCAGCGCCTTTGAGGTCGCCCACCCGGACGTGAAAGTCTTCACCGCCGCGATGGACGAGCGGCTGAACGAGAAGTCTTATATCGTTCCCGGGCTCGGCGATGCCGGTGACCGGTTATTTGGTACCGGGTAGGCGGACCTTGTATCGCCCCAAGGTTATTGAGACACTCTTGAAGCTTACGCGGCGGCCTAGATTTTGTCCATGCCGTCGCGTCTGAACTGGTTTGGTGATCGATGCCCAACGCGCTGGATCAGCCAATGCTCGTTGTAATCGTCCTTGAACTCCTGGAGGGTATCCGTCCGGTCAGGCCGCGTTTTTGAGGTCTTGGGCTTCCAGTTCCACGGCATAAGTTCGTCGATGGGGTTAATCTGTGATCAGCAATGCGTTCCAGCACCCATGTGAGCCAGGCCTCGGGATCGACATTGTTCATTTCAGCGGTCTCAATGAGGGCGTAGGCGATAGCGGCAGCCTCGCCGCCACCAACGGAGCCCGGGAAGAGACAATTTTTTCGACCAGGGGCGACGGGACGGATTGATCGCTCACAGATATTGTTGTCGAGCTCCAGACGTCCGTCGCCGAGATAAGCACGCGCTTCGGGCATCGGCTTCAGGGCGTAGCGGATCGCCTCGGCCAGTTTGGTCTTGCCCGAGAGCCTGGGCAGTTGGGCCTGTAGCCATACTTCCAGGTCATCGAAGACAGGCCTGGCCTTCTCCTGCCGCAGGGCGGCCCTTTCGTAGCCGTCCGTTAGAGCCGTATTTTTCGGTTATTCCGGCATCCAATTCCACGGCATGAGTTCCTCGATGCGGTTGATCTTGTGATCTGGCAGGCGCTCCAACACCCATGTGAGCCAGGCTTCCGGATCAACGCCGTTCATCCTGGCGGTCTCGACGAGGGTGTAAGCGATAGCGGCGGCTTTACCGCCACCGACGGAGCCCATGAAGAGATGGTTCTTGCGGCCCAGTGCGATGGGGCGGATCGAGCGTTCACAGATGTTGTTGTCGAGTTCCAGCCGTCCGCCGCTGAGACAGGCACGCACCTTTGGCGTGCGGTTCAGCGCATAGCGAATGGCCCCTGCCAGTTTGGTCTTGCCCGAGAGCCTGGGAAGCTGGGTCTGTAACCATGCTTCCAGCTCATCGAAGACGGGCTTTGCCTTCTCTTGCCGAATGGCGACCCGCTCTTCGGGGGATTTGCCTCTGGCTTCCTCTTCGACAGCGTAAAGCACGGCGATCTGCTTGATTGTGCCTTTGGCGATGGCCGACCCTGTGCGCTCAAACTCTTCCACAAACTTGCGGCGCACATGCACCATGCAGGCCTGTTCGTCGGCCTTGCCCTCCCCAAAGAGACCATTGAAGCCCGCAAAGCCATCGGCATGCACGGTCCCGGTATCGTCTGCGAGATGATTGACCGGGTGTGCACCCTTGCGGTCTGTACTGAACTGATACCAGGCACAGGGTGGGGCCTCGCCGCACCACGGGCGCTCGTCACGCACGTAACTCCACAGCCGCGCGGTTCTAGGGCCTGTTGACATTTGGGGTTGCGATTTGGCCTGAACTGTTATTCAAGCTTCGAAAATGGAGGTTTGGATGGACGAAGATCGTTTGGTGATTTCAGATGAACTCTGGGCGAAGATTGCGCCCCTGTTACCCGGTAAAGCCGGGGACCCGGGAGCAACCGGTCGGGATAACCGTCGGTTCATGGAGGCCGTACTTTGGCGTGTGCGAACAGGGTCTCCCTGGCGTGACCTGCCCCAGGATTTCGGCAACTGGAATTCGGTTTTCAAACGATTTCGTCGATGGGCAAAGGCCGGTGTGTTTGAGAGACTTTTCAACGCCATAAGCGACGAGCCAGACCTTGAATATGCTCTCATCGACGGAACGATTGTCCAGGCCCATCAGAAGGCTTCGGGCGCAAAAGGGGGACACGGAATCAAGCCATCGGACGCTCTCGCGGCGGGCTGACGACCAAAATCGTTGCCCTGGTCGATGCGCTCGGCAACTTGTTCCGCTTTCTGCTTCTGCCGGGGCAAGCGCACGACATGAAGGGGGTTGCCCCCCTGATCCACGATGTCTCCTTCGCAGCGTTGCTGGCCGACAAGGCCTTCGACGCCGATTGGCTCCTGCAAGACCTTGATGAGCGCGGCGCAACTGCGGTTATTCCACCCAAATCGAACCGGAAAGTGCAACGAGACTACGATACTCACATGTACAAGTGGCGTCACCTGATTGAAAACTACTTTGCAAAGATCAAGGAATTCAGGGGGATAGCAACGCGATACGACAAAACAGATACCAGCTACGCAGCCAACTGGCACCTCTGCGCAATGCTCGTTGCTGCCCGGTGATTGTCAACAGACCCTAGTCTTCTTTATCATGGTGCGGGTTTGTAGTTTGACCGGTGTGTCATCGGCAAAAAGTGCAGGCCCTGCCCTGACCAGCTTGCCGATATGATCGGCCAATGGCTCCAGCAGCGCCGTGCTGCGGCCCACCCAGTCGGTCAACGTGGTGCGATGCAGATCAACCTTCTCGCGGGCGAAGATTTCTGATGGCTCAGTTTACGAATTGTATGCATGGACGTGCGATGGCGGTTGCGAGGCAAGCCCGGGGTGAGGCGTTCTCCAGTTCAAGCCGCTGGAACCATCGCAGGTAGTTGTCGAGATATCTGGTCGCGACGCCTCGGTAGCGCCGCAAGAAATCCTTCAACCGGCTGTGTCGGTTGTTGACCGCCGGATCTGCTGCGATCTGAATGTGAAAGGCACCCCGCACCCGTTCACTTCGTGACAGGTTCAATGCTTCGTGATGCGCACCGATTGCCGCCGCGCATCGCGGACAAGCGCGGTGTCCATCGGTCACCAAAACGATATCCTCGTCCACAACCGGCGCGGTCACCTCTCGCAAGGGATCGCGTTGACCGCGGGCAGAACCGCACTGTACTGTCGCACCGCCGCGATCAGCGGCAACCAGTACCGGAACCTGTTCATCTGACAGGCCCCGCTTGCTGGCCTTGCCTCCCCTGCTGCGTCGCGCCTTGCGTTCAAGGTTTCGTGCACCTTTCCGGCTTTCCGGCACACAGGTTTCATCGGCTTCCACAATGCCCGTGAGCTTGCGTGCCTTCAGGTCTTTTGCGGCAGGAAATCGGTGCCGCCAACGGAAGGCGGTATTGACGGCAAGTCCGCAACGTTCTGCTGAAGCGCGAACCGTCAGCCCATCAGCAAGACAGGCTCCGAAGGAAAGCCACTTGTCCTTGCGGTGCAGACCCGACAAGGGGTGCCGGTCGCGGCATTGAATGTCTTCCTGCATTCTTTGCACTGGTACCGTCGCAGACCCCTTAAAAAAATAAGTATGATACAAAAGATGAAAAAATACACACAATACTTGCAGCAGGAGTGATAGGGGTTGTTTCGTAAGCGTCCGGTGTTGGTGCTCTGACGCGTTATAGCGTGCGCTGATAGTGTCCACCATTGATAGTGGACATCTTGAGGGCGGATATGGCTGGTAAGAAGGGTCAGAAGAAGCGGTTTTGGTCAGACGATGAGAAGGTCTCGATCTGCGGACAAACGCGCGCACCTGGGGTTTCGGTAGCGCAGGTTGCGCGACGTTACGCGATGAACGCCAATCTGATTCACACATGGTTGCGTGATCCCCGTTTCGCGCCGGCATGTACTGACGGTGATGATTTCGCCGGGGAAGTGACCACATTTCTGCCTGTAGAGATTGCAGGGCCAACCGCCCCCCACGTGCCGATCACAGCGCCCTGTATGGACGTTCCTCTTTCGGCTCACCGTGTAGACATCACCCTGTCTGATGGTCGGCGTATCCTGGTTGAAGGAGCGACGGGATTGCCGGCGGTGCTGGCTCTGGTTGAGGGGCTGATGACATGATCCCGGTGCCGGGCAATACGCGGGTGTGGCTGGCCGCTGGGGTGACGGATATGCGGCGCGGGTTCAACACACTGGCGACTCAGGCCGAACAGGTTCTGGCTGAAGACCCGTATTCGGGGCACATGTTTGTGTTTCGCGGCAGGCGCGGTGATCTGCTCAAGATCATATGGTGGGACGGCCAAGGCGCTTGCCTGTTCTCCAAACGACTGGAACGGGGGCGGTTTGTCTGGCCTGCGGCCAGGGAGGGCAAGGTCAGCCTGAGTCCCTCACAGCTGTCGATGCTGTTAGAGGGGATTGACTGGCGCACCCCGCAAAAGACCTGGCGTCCTTTGCAGGCGGGATAGAGAAAGCCCAAAAAAACATCAAGTTTAACGCGGTTTGTCGTTTCATCCCATGGGGCAGTTTGATATGGGTTACATATGTTGAACACCCTTGAAGCCCTGCCTGAAAACCCCGCCGAACTGCGGGCTGTCAGCGAGCTTTTGATGGCCGAGGTTCAGTCGCTGACGTATCAAAACGAGAAGCTGAAGGCTGAACTGCATGGCCACCGCAAGGCACGGTTTGGCTCCAGATCAGAGAGCATGGATCAACTGGCCCTCGACCTACAGGATGACCAAGAGATCGAGGCGGCAGCAAACGAGCAGAAGAACGAAGCTGGCTCCAACGGCACTGATGTCGATGAGACGGACAAATCTGCCAGGCGCAAGCACAGCCGCAACCCCTTGCCAGATCATCTGGATCGGCAGGATGAGGTGCTGTCGCCGGGTGAGGACTGCACTGACTGCGGTGGGAGCCTGCGCCAGATCGGTGAGGACGTTACCGAGGAACTGGAATATGTCCCGGGCCGCTTTGTGGTACGCCGGATCCTCCGCCCCCGCATGGCCTGCACCTGTTGTGAAACCTTTGCCCAGGCCCCATTGCCGTCGCGCCCCATCGAACGTGGCCGCCCCGGTCCGGGTCTGCTGGCCCACGTCCTGATTGGCAAATACTGCGATCACCTGCCGCTTGACCGGCAATCAAAAATCTTCGCCCGCGAGAAGGTTAATCTGCATCGCACCACGTTGACCGACTGGGTGGGCCGCAGCACGGCGCTGCTGGAGCCATTGGCCAATCATATCGGCAAGCTGGTCAGGGCAGGGCCTGCCCTTTTTGCCGATGACACACCGGTCAAACTACAAACCCGCACCAGGATAAAGAAGACTAAAACCGCGCGGCTGTGGAGTTACGTGCGCGACGAGCGCCCGTGGTGCGGCGAGGCCCCACCCTGTGCCTGGTATCAGTTCAGCGTGGATCGCAAGGGCGAACATCCGGTCAATCATCTTTCTGGCTATACCGGCACGGTGCACGCCGATGGCTTTGCGGGCTTCAATGGCCTCTTTGGGGAGGGCAAGGCCGACGAACAGGCCTGCATGGTGCATGTGCGCCGCAAGTTTGTGGAAGAGTTTGAGCGCACAGGGTCGGCCATCGCCAAAGGCACAATCAAGCAGATCGCTGTGCTTTACGCTGTCGAAGAGGAAGCCAGAGGCAAATCCCCCGAAGAGCGGGTCGCCATTCGGCAAGAGAAGGCAAAGCCCGTCTTCGATGAGCTGGAAGCATGGTTACAGGCCCAGCTTCCCAGGCTCTCGGGCAAGACCAGACTGGCAGGGGCCATTCGCTATGCGCTGAACCGCATGCCAAAGGCGCGTGCCTGTCTCAGCGACGGACGGCTGGAACTCGACAACAACATCTGTGAACGCTCGATCCGCCCCATCGCACTGGGCCGCAAGAACTATCTCTTCATGGGCTCCGTCGGTGGCGGTAAAGCCGCCGCTATCGCTTACACCCTCGTCGAGACCGCCAGGATGAACGGCGTTGATCCGGAAGCCTGGCTCACATGGGTGTTGGAGCGCCTGCCAGATCACAAGATCAACCGCATCGAGGAACTCATGCCGTGGAATTGGATGCCGGAATAACCGAAAAATACGGCTCTAACGGACGGCTACGAAAGGGCCGCCCTGCGGCAGGAGAAGGCCAGGCCTGTCTTCGATGACCTGGAAGCATGGCTACAGGCCCAACTGCCCAGGCTCTCGGGCAAGACCAAACTGGCCGAGGCGATCCGCTACGCCCTGAAGCCGATGCCCGAAGCGCGTGCTTATCTCGGCGACGGACGTCTGGAACTCGACAACAATATCTGTGAGCGATCAATCCGTCCCGTCGCCCCTGGTCGAAAAAATTGTCTCTTCCTAGGCTCCGTTGGTGGCGGCGAGGCTGCCGCTATCGCCTACGCTCTCATTGAGACCGCTAAAATGAACAATGTCGATCCCGAGGCCTGGCTCACATGGGTGCTGGAACGCGTTGCTGATCACGGATTAACCCCATCGACGAACTTATGCCGTGGAACTGGAAGCCCCAAGACCTCAAAAACGCGGCCTGACCGGACGGATACGTTGTTTCTGCACTTGTAGCACTTTTTGGTATACAAAAAAACAATAACGAGAGTGTACTGACTGATTTTAGTGACTCTAACTTGAAATTCTTTCTTTCTTTGAGCGATAGGGATTCACATGTGTATGCTGATAGTAGTAGTAGCACTAATCAAGAAGGTGGTGATAATAATTCTGGAGGTGGTGGTACTCCTAATGGTCAGGGTGCAAATACTGGTGGTTAAGTCTTTGATTGTTTTTCTATAGATATATTTAAGAGAAACCCCATTGATTTGAAAATCAATGGGGTTTTGTTGAGGTAAGTGTGTTAGATGCCGATTGCATCTTTTGCGGCACGTACTAACGGTACTGTCCGGTTTTTCCAGAGATTGTAAGCTGCTCTCTCAAATCTTTGTCCGTTAGAGGTGTCTTTACACACCTTTTTTTGGTCACGCACCATATTTTCATAGAGCCGGTTGATGCGTACGGCATGGCTTGGATTTTGATTGGCTCCAAGTTGTGCTATTTCTTTCATCCATACCCGTATTTCTTTGCTGCAGCTGTTGATTCGCGCCACTTCACTTATTTTCCTTATAGAAGCGTTTCTCAAGAAAGGGCTGAACGAACTTCTGTCCATTCTTTGAGCGAACTTTTGCGTTCTTTTACTCCACTCATTTTTTGCTTGCGCATTTTGAGGTGATTCCGCGCACAGTTTTGCATACTCTTGAGAAGTGTGCTTGAGGTTTGAAGCGTATCGTGTTCCTTGAGCAACTTTTGCAAATTCAGTGTAGGCCTGACTCCAGGTGCGTATACAAATCCATGCAAATCTGTACCTGTATTCTGCTTCAGTTTGTGTCAGTTGAGTACCTTCCACAGGTTTGATTGTAAGTGCACTTTTTTCATCTGCACTCAGTTCCTGATATGGAACCTCTGCTTCATTACACCCTACCAAAAAAATGGTAAGTATGAAAGCAATTGCCATCATTCCGTTTTTCATCTCTATTCTCCTTTATTGAGAGGTGGAAAAGGAACCATTCCTTTTATGCCGTGCGCTGAAACCCGGAGCAAGGGTAAATCCCGGGTCAGAGCTATTCATCCTCTAGAGCCTGTTGACACTCAGGGTTCCCATCGGGTTTGAGTTCTGACTCAAACTTCAAAAATGGAGGTTTGAATGAACGCGCAACGTTTCGGGGTGGCGGATCAGGTTTGGCGGCGGCTTGAACCGCATCTTCCGGGAAAGGCCTCTGATGCCGGAGCGAGGGCAAAGGATAATCGCCTCTTTCTCGAAGCCGTGTTCTGGCGCGGGCGCACCGGATCGCCATGGCGCGACCTCCCGCCCTCATCTGGAAACTGGAACCCTCAAGTTCCGCCGGTTTCGTCGCGGGGCCAGGGCAGGCGTATTCGAGCGTCCTTTCAAAGCCATAAGTGGCGACCTTGACCTTGAACAGAAGCTCATCGACGGCGCCATCGTTTCGGTTCGCCGAAAGGCGACCGGTGCAAAAGGGGGACACGGCATCAGGCCATCGGGCGCGCGCGGCGACCCGATGACCAGGATTGTCGCCCTGGTCGACGCGCTCGACAATCTCACTGGCTTCCCGCTGCTGCCCGGACAGGCGCACGACATGAGGGGCGCGGCTTCGCTGATGCAGGGCGGACCAGACGGCGCGCTGCAAACAAGGCATTTGATGTGAATTGGCTCCTGGAAGAACTGGATGAGCGCGGTGCGACCGCTGTGATCCCGCCGACATCGAACCGGAGACATCAGCGCGACGCCGACGCCTGCAAGGAGCGGCATCTGGTCGAAAATCATTTCGCGAAGATCAGGAAATTCAGAGATATGGCCACACGCTACGACAAAACCGATTGCAGTTCTGCTGCAAACTTGCAACCTGGCGGCAGTGCTGATCCCATCACGATGAGTGTCCACAGACCCTGGTTTTACCTCCACTGTACCAGTGGAAGGATGGCCCGCCTAAAGGCCCCATCAATTCCAAGCTTCGAGCCTCGCCGTTCCCTAGGGCAAACCGCCAATGCTCCAGAATTCAAGATCTTTTCATGACGTTGATCTCGAACGCATCAGGCTCCCGATATCGGCAGCAACCTTTACGGGATCGAAGCCCGAAGTCATGCGCCAGCTGGACAGCGAATGTTATATTACCAGACCTTATTTTCAAGGGCAATCGACTAAATACACCGCTCAGGGTGATTTAGGGCCTGTTGACAATCATCTTGCGGCGATGAGCATTGCGCAGAGGTGCCAGTTGGCTGCGTAGCTGGTATCTGTTTTGTCGTATCGCGTTGCTATCCCCCTGAATTCCTTGATCCTTGCAAAGTAGTTTTCAATCAGGTGACGCCACTTGTACATGTGAGTATCGTCGTCTCGTAGCCCTTTCCGGTTCGATTTGGGTGGAATAACCGCAGTTGCGCCGCGCTCATCAAGGTCTTGCAGGAGCCAATCGGCGTCGAAGGCCTTGTCGGCCAGCAACGCTGCGAAGGAGACATCATGGATCAGGGGGGCAACCCCCTTCATGTCGTGCGCTTGCCCCGGCAGAAGCAGAAAGCGGAACAAGTTGCCGAGCGCATCGACCAGGGCCACGATTTTGGTCGTCAGCCCGCCGCGAGAGCGTCCGATGGCTTGATGCCGTGTCCCCCTTTTGCGCCCGAAGCCTTCTGATGGGCCTGGACAATCGTTCCGTCGATGAGAGCATGTTCAAGGTCTGGCTCGTCGCTTATGGCGTTGAAAAGTCTGTCAAACACACCGGCCTTTGCCCATCGACGAAATCGTTTGAAAACCGAATTCCAGTTGCCGAAATCCTGGGGCAGGTCACGCTAGGGAGACCCTGTTCGCACACGCCAAAGTACGGCCTCCATGAACCGACGGTTATCCCGACCGGTTGCTCCCGGGTCCCCGGCTTTACCGGGTAACAGGGGCGCAATCTTCGCCCAAAGTTCATCTGAAATCACCAAACGATCTTCGTCCATCCAGACCTCCATTTTCGAAGCTTGAATAACAGTTCAGGCCAAATCGCAACCCCGAATGTCAACAGGCCCGAGTCAACCCATTCCAATCTGGGCTTGAAATCCGGATCCGGGTGAACTGGGATCGTCAATTTGAATCCCCTCATAATGCATCACCTACGGCGAGATTTGTCACGAAATACGGAGGATATAAAAGGCAGGTTTTGGTGGAGCCAGGCGGAATCGAACCGCCGACCTCTTGCATGCCATGCAAGCGCTCTCCCAACTGAGCTATGGCCCCGAACCGGGTCACATCATCTGATGCGGACCGGGAAACTATGCGCAAGTGCCTGACGGATCAAGTGCGCAAAACCGGAATATCAAACTTCGTCGTCGTCGGGCAGCAGTTCATCCTCGTCCGATTCCTCCGGCTCGTCGGCATCCGGCGCTTCGTCGTCGTCTTCGGATATGATCAGAGGCTTTTCGTCGAGTTCGGCAGTTTCCTCTTCCTTCCCGTCTTCGGCATCCTCGGCTTCTTTTTCTTCAGCCTCCTCGGCTTCGGCTTCTTCTTCCTTGGGCTTTTCAACTGGCGCGTCGGCCACGCGGCCGCGGCGAGGCTTCAACAGCAATTCGGGCTCGAATTCGTTCTCACACTTCGGGCAGGTGAGCGGCGGCGTATTGCCCAGATCATAAAACTTTGCCCCACAGCCAGGACATAGGCGCTTGGTGCCCCATTCCGGTTTCGCCACGGTCGACCTCATTCGCTTGTTTTTCGTAAATCGGTGGCGTCGAATGCCACGTTCGTTTGTCGCTGTCAAAAGTGAATATTGCGCTGTGGCGGCAGATCGCTAAGGCCTGTTGACATTCGGGCTTCCCATTTGGCCTGAACCGTGCTTCAAGCTTCCCGAATGGAGGTTTGGATGGACGAAGACCGTTTGGTGATTTCAGATGAACTCTGGGAGAAGATCAAGCTACTTCTGCCTGGCAAATCGGGAGACCCGGGAGTTACGGCTCGCAACAATCGCCGGTTTTGGAAGCCATTCCCTGGCGTGTGCGCACACGGTCGCCGTGGCGGGACCAGCCAAAGGGTTTCAGCAACTGGAACAGTCAGTTCAAGCGGTTTCGCCGTTGGGCCGGGAACGACGTATTCGAGAGTCTTTTCAACACAATGAGCGGTGAGCCAGATTTGGAGTATGCCCTCATCGACGGGACGATTGTGCAGGCCCACCATAAGGCGACCGGCGCAAAAGGGGACACGGCATCAGGCCATCGGGCGTTCTCGCGGCGGGCTGACAACCAAAATCGTTGCCCTGGTCGATGCGCCTGGAAACCGGCTTTGTTTCCTCCTGCCACCGGGACAGACGCACGACATGAAAGGCGTGGCTCCGCTGATCCGCACACTCCCCTTGGCGCGCTGCTGGCCGACAAGGCGTTCGATGCAGATTGGCTTCTACAACAGACAACAGCTTGATGAGCGCGGCGCAACCGCTGTCATCCCGCCCAAATCGAACCGAAAGGCTCAGTTCACGAATTGTATGCATGGACGTGCGATGGCGGTTGCGAGGCAGGCCCGGGGTGAGGCGTTCTCCAGTTCAAGCCGCTGGAACCATCGCAGGTAGTTGTCGAGATATATGGTCGCGACGCCTCGGTAGCGCCGCAAGAAATCCTTCAACCGACTGTGTCGGTTGTTGACCGTCTGAATGTGAAAGGCACCTCGCACCCGCTCACTTCGTGACAGATTCAATGCTTCGTGATGCGCACCGATTGCCGCCGCGCATCGCGAACAAGCGCGGTGTCCATCGGTCACCAAAACGATATCCTCGTCCACAACCGGCGCGATCACCTCTCGCAAGGTATCTGCGTTGACTGCAGGCAGAACCGCGCTGACTGTCGCGCCGCCGCGATCAGCGACAACCAGTACCGGAACCTGTTCATCTGACAGGCCCCGCTTGCTGGCCTTGCCTCCCCTGCGTCGCGCCTTGCGCTCAAGGTTTCGTGCGCCTTTCCGGCTTCCCAGCACATAGGTTTCATCGGCTTCCACAATGCCCGTGAGCTTGCGTGCCTTCAGGTCTTTCGTGGCAAGAAATCGGTGCCGCCAACGGAAGGCGGTGTTGACGGCAAGTCCGCAACGTTCTGCTGAAGCGCGAACCGTCAGCCCATCAGCAAGACAGGCTCCGAAGGAAAGCCACTTGTCCTTGCGGTGCAGACCCGACAAGGGGTGCCGGTCGCGGCATTGAATGTCTTCCTGCATCCCTTGCACTGGTACCGTCGCAGACCCCTTGCCTTGCCACGCGATATGGCTCCTAGCGTGCCACAATGCGGGCACTGGCGATCTCCACCCACGGCCGCTTCAATGGCAGCCAGCGACGCTGACGTCTCCGTGTCCCCCAGGAACACGGCTTCGGTTTGCTGCCGCTGCGCCGGGCTGAGGTGGTCTATCCCCGATAACTATTCCTGAAACTGCTTGTGATCCATGTCAATCCATCCTTCTGATTTCACAAAAAACATAACATGAACGCACACGGCTTGTAAACTGAGCCAACCGAAAAGTGTAGCAAGACGACGATACGCACATGTACAAGTGGCGGCATCTGATCCAAAACGACTTCGCAAAGATCAAGGAATTTCGAGGTCTGACAACGCGTTACGACAAGACACTGACACCAGCCATGCCGCCAACTGGCCTCTCTCCGCAATGCTCATCGCCGCAAGATGGTTGTCAACAGGCCCTAATTTGCGGCACTAAGTTACAGATTTGAGGTTGGGTTTATAGCCTCAAATCATCCGCAGGAGACCTTGCAAATGCATCACACGGGCACGCCCGTCCGGCCGTTGACGGCATCGGCCAGTTCCGGGTTGGCCGGCAGTGCGCATGCGCCGGGGGACAAGTCGATTTCCCACCGGGCCCTGATCTTCGGTGCCCTGACCGTTGGCGAGACCCGCATTACCGGACTGCTGGAAGGCGAAGATGTGCTGAACACCGCAGCCGCGGTGAATGCCCTGGGGGCCGAGGCAGTCCGTGGTCCGGACGGAGCCTGGCATGTCCACGGGGTCGGTGTCGGCGGCCTGGCCGAACCGGAAACCCCGCTCGACTTCGGCAATTCGGGCACCGGCGCGCGGCTGATGATGGGATTGGTCGCAGGCCACCCCATTACCGCGATTTTCATCGGCGATGCTTCCCTGTCGGGGCGGCCCATGGGCCGGATCATCAATCCACTGTCGCAAATGGGCGCCGCGTTTATCGCGCGCGAGGGCGGCAAACTGCCGCTGACCGTAATCGGTGCCCGCGCGCCTGTGCCAATCACCTATGCCAGCCCGATCGCCTCGGCACAGGTCAAATCGGCGGTGCTTCTGGCCGGACTGCATACACCGGGAGAAACCACGGTCATCGAAAGAGTGCGCACCCGTGATCATACCGAACGCATGTTGCGCCATTTCGGCGCCGCCGTGACCGAGGAACAGACCGATGAGGGAAGGAAGATTACCCTGACCGGACAGCCGGAACTGGTGCCCGCGCCGGTCCAGGTGCCCGGCGATCCCTCCTCGGCCGCATTTCCGCTGGTTGCGGGCCTGATCACACCCGGATCGGATGTGACCCTGACCGGTGTCGGCATGAATCCACAGCGCATCGGCCTATTCGACACACTGCGGGACATGGGCGGCGATTTACAGATCAGCAATGAACGGGTGGAAGCCGGCGAACCGGTTGCCGACCTGACCGCCCGGTTCGGCCCCTTGCACGCCATCACCGTACCGCCCGACCGCGCGCCATCGATGATCGATGAATATCCAGTGCTGTGCGCGGCGGCGGCGGTGGCCGAGGGCACCACCAGTATGTGCGGGATTGGCGAGCTTCGGGTCAAGGAGAGCGACCGCATCGCCGCCATGGTGGTCGGGCTGAAAGCCTGCGGTGTCCAGGTCGAAGAACATACAGATGGTCTCAGCGTCACCGGCGGCCCCGTCCCGGGCGGCGCAACCGTCGAAACCCGGCTGGACCACCGCATTGCCATGTCGTTCCTGATGCTGGGCCTGGCCGCCAAGGCACCGATTTCGGTCGATGATGCCGGTCCGATCGCCACCAGCTTCCCCGGTTTCGAGGGTCTGATGACCGGGCTTGGGGCAAATCTGGGCCTTTCGGAGTGAGCCGTCCGGCCGTCATCGCGATCGACGGGCCGGCGGCCAGCGGCAAGGGGACTATTGCCCGGCAACTGGCGGCCCATTTCGGCTTTGCCCATCTGGACACCGGCTCGCTCTATCGCGCCGTGGCTTTGCACCTTCTGAACCAGTATCTGGATCCCGACAATGCCGTGGTGGCGGTCCAGGCAGCCGAGACCATGGATCTGGCCTTGCTGGACGATCCGGGCATCCGGACACGTGAGACCGGCGTGGCGGCGTCCAAGGTCGCGGCCAATCCCGGCGTGCGCCGGGCCCTGCTGGGCCTGCAATGCCGGTTCTGTGCCAATCCGCCGGGCGAACGCGACGGCGCGGTCCTGGACGGACGTGACATCGGCACCGTGATTGCGCCGGACGCCACGGTAAAACTGTTCGTCACGGCCTCGGCCGAGACCCGGGCCCGCCGCCGCCAGGCCGAGCTGGAAGCAGGCGGTACCGTGGTTGATCTGAAAACCATGCTTGCCGACCTGGCGGAGCGCGACGCACGCGATTCCAGCCGTGCCGCGGCGCCGCTGAAACCAGTTGAAGACGCCCACTTGCTCGATACCACCGAAATGTCTATAGAAACGGCCATCGCCGAGGCAATCGGCGTTGTGGAGCGAGGGCTTTCGCAAATCTGAACGGGATTTGCGCGGTCGGCCCGCTCTTCGTTGTGTGATTGCCAAAATGACGAAATGCACGACCGGACCGTCCATGGGGCGATCTGGAAAGTCCACCGGATTGAACCGGACGGCCCACCGACTGACGATCAGGAGTGATCCCAAATATGGCATCCGCCAACGAAACCATGAACCCGACCCGCGACGATTTCGCGGCAATGCTCGACGAAGCATTTGAAACATCGACACCGGCCGAAGGTACGGTTGTCAAAGGCACCATCATCGCCATCGAAAACGGCCAGGCCGTAATCGACGTAGGTCTGAAGACCGAAGGCCGTGTGGAGATGAAAGAATTCGATACCCCAGGTAAAAAGGTCGAACTGGCCGTTGGCGACCAGGTGGAAGTTTTCCTGGACCGTATGGAAAACGCCCGCCATGAAGCGGTTCTGAGCCGCGACAAGGCGCGCCGCGAAGAATCCTGGGATGTTCTGGAAAAAGCGTTCGAGGCTGAAGGGAGAGTTGAAGGGCATATCTTTGGCCGGGTCAAGGGCGGTTTCACCGTCGATCTCAATGGCGCCGTGGCGTTTCTGCCGGGCAGCCAGGTGGATGTCCGTCCAATCCGGGACGTCACCCCGCTGATGAACCAGCCGCAGCCCTTCCAGATTCTGAAAATGGATCGCCGCCGGGGCAATATCGTGGTCTCGCGCCGGGCCATCCTGGAAGAAACTCGCGCCGTACAGCGCGCCGAACTGGTCGAAAACCTGACCGATGGCGCCGTTATGGACGGCGTCGTCAAGAACATCACCGATTACGGTGCGTTCGTCGATCTGGGCGGCATTGACGGCCTGTTGCACGTTACCGACATGGCCTGGCGCCGGGTCAACCATCCTTCCGAAATCCTGCAGATCGGCCAGACGGTCAAGGTGCAGGTTATCAAAGTGAATCCCGAAACCCACCGCATCAGCTTGGGCATGAAGCAGTTGGAAGCCGATCCATGGGAAGGCGTCGATGCCAAATATCCGATCGACGGCAAGTTCACCGGCCGGATTACCAACATCACCGATTACGGCGCATTCGTGGAACTGGAACCGGGCATCGAAGGTCTGGTGCACGTCTCGGAAATGAGCTGGACCAAGAAAAATGTCCACCCGGGCAAGATTGTTTCCACCTCCCAGGAGGTTGAAGTGATCATTCTGGAGGTCGATCTTTCCAAGCGTCGCATTTCTCTGGGGCTGAAGCAAACCATGGAAAATCCGTGGGTGGGCTTCTCCGACAAGCACCCGGTCGGCGAACTGGTCGAGGGCAAGGTCAAGAACATCACCGAGTTTGGTCTGTTCATCGGCCTGGACGACGACATCGACGGCATGGTCCACCTGTCCGACATTGCGTGGGACAAGACCGGCGAAGACGCTCTGACCGACTACAAGAAAGGGGACATGGTCAAGGCCAAGATCCTGGACGTGGACGTCGGGAAGGAACGCATCAGCCTGGGCATCAAGCAACTGGCGGAAGACCCGTATGCCGGTGCGACCGAAGGCCTGAAGAAGGGCGGAACGGTTACCTGTACCGTCAAGAAAGTCGAGGAAACCGGTCTGGTGGTCGAGGTCAATGATGGTGCCGAAGGTTATATCAAGCGTGCCGATGTGGCCCGCGACCGGTCCGAACAGCGGCCCGAGCGTTTCGCCGTCGGCGACAAGATCGACGCCCGGATCACCAATATGGACAAGTCCGGCCGCAATATCGGTCTGTCCATCAAGGCCCGTGAAATCGCCGAAGAGAAAGAGGCCGTTGCACAGTTCGGTTCGTCCGACAGCGGCGCGTCGCTGGGCGATATTCTTGGCGCAGCCCTGAAGAAGGCGGGCGGCGACGAAGACGGTGAGAAGGAATCGTAAGATTTCTTCCGCCTTCGATACCGATACACTGATCGAGCGGCGGCGCATGCGCCGCCGTCTCGTCTTCTGGCGCGGCACCACTGTGGCCCTGGCTATTGGTATCGTTGTCGCCCTGTCCTGGCGCAGCAATATCCTCCCCGCCGGCGACCGCATCGCCCGCATCGATATAAATGGGATCATTCTGAACAATACTGACTTCAATGAACATGTGGCCGCCCTTGCCAAAGACGATAACGTCAAGGCGCTGATCGTTCATATCGACAGCCCGGGCGGCACGGTGGTCGGGTCCGAAACGCTTTACGAGGCCATTCGCGAGGTCGGCGCCGGGAAACCCGTTGCCGCGGTGCTGGGCGAAGTGGCCACATCGGGTGGATACATCACCGCCCTGGCAGCCGATCATGTGGTGGCCCGGCGCAACTCCATCACCGGATCGATCGGCGTTATCATGCAGGTGCCCGTGGTCGGTGGCCTGCTGGACAAGATCGGCATCGAGGTTGACGAGGTCAAAAGCGGCCCGTTGAAAGGTGAGCCAAGCGGCCTGAGGCCGCTCAGCGGCCCGGCCCGACAAGCCCAGATGGCCATGATCGACGATGCCTATGCCTGGTTTCTCGATCTGGTGGTCGAGCGGCGCAAAATGGATCGGGAAAGGGCTCGGAAGCTGGCCGACGGCCGGATTTATTCCGGCGGCATGGCGGTTGAAAACGGCCTGGTCGATGCCTTGGGCAGCGAACGCGAAGCTGTCGCCTGGCTTGAAACCGAGGCCGGCATTCCGGCGGATCTGGATGTGGTGGACGAAAATCCTTCCACCCCCCTGGAAGAAGAGTTCGGCGGCATGTTCGGATCGATAGTCGGACGGATCGCCGGCAAGTTGGGCTGGCAATCGCCACGAATGGTTGACGGCCTGCTCGCGCTTTGGCAACCTTGAGCCGTTGACGAGGTAATGGTTTCTAATTCCAGAGGAAATTGGCACCTTTTGGAAAAAATAATCGGGCCAACTGGGAGCCGTTGCCTTCTTCGGGAGACAGACACATGATCAAATCTGAGCTGGTTGCACGGTTGGCGGAACAAAATCCGCACCTGTTCCAGCGCGACATTGAACGCATTGTCAGAACGATCTTCGATACAATTTCAGATACACTGGCTGAGGGAAACCGGGTCGAGCTGCGCGGATTCGGCGCGTTCTCGGTCAAGCATCGCCCGGCCCGCAAGGGCCGCAATCCACGCACTGGTGAACCCGTTGACGTGGAAGAAAAATACGTGCCTTTCTTCAAGACGGGTAAAGAGTTGCGCGAACGGTTGAACTGCGGCTGACCAATCACACGCCCTGCATTGTAGCGGGTGCCAAATCAGGAGTATTGCCGGTGGTGTGGATTAATCGGATTGTCAAACTGTTCCTGCTGATCGTTCTGATCATCATTGCCTTTACCATCGCGTTTTTGAACGGACACGAGATCACGGCCTATTATCCGGATCTGGGTGCGGACGGTTTCAATTCCAATATCAGCTTGCGCCTGTCCCATGTGGTGATGGGTTGTTTGCTGGGCGGCTTCCTGATCGGCTGGGGCATGATGTGGACCCTGGGCCTGAGGGATCGGTTCCAGGGTATGAAACATGCCCGCGACGCCAAGAAGGCCACCGTGGCTAAGAAAAAACTGGAGGCTGAGGTCGAAAAGGAACACGCCAGCGGCGGCCTGCCCGCCATCAGCTAATTGCGTGACATTCGGGCGCGGCGAAATCTGTCGCCGCATCCATCCAAGCTTGATATATGCCCGGCATGAGCATTCAGGCCAAGATCTGCGGACTTTCCACCCCCGAAGCGGTCGAGACCGCCGTATCGGGCGGCGCCGCCTTTATCGGCTTCGTGTTTTTCGATCCTTCGCCGCGAAATCTGATACTCGCACAGGGCGCGGCCCTGGCTGCCGACGTGCCTTGCGCCAAGGTTGGCTTGTTTGTCGACCCCTCTGATGCGCATCTCGATGTCGTTCTCGCCGAGGTCCCGCTGGACATCCTGCAACTGCACGGCACCGAGAGCCCCGACCGGGTGGCCGCGATCAAGGCGCGCACCGGATTGCCGGCAATGAAAACAATCGCCGTTGAAGCCGCCGCCGACCTGGACCGCATGCACGACTATGCCGACATCGCCGACATGTTCCTGTTCGATGCCAAGCCACCGGCCGGCAGTCCGGTCCCCGGCGGCAATGCGCTGGCGTTCGATTGGACTGTCCTGGCCGGCGCACGGATCCCCAGGCCCTGGATGCTGGCAGGCGGCCTGACACCGGAAAATGTTGCCCAGGCCATCGACAGGACCGGCGCAAAGATCGTAGACGTATCCTCTGGCATGGAGCGGGAGCGCGGGATCAAGGACCCGGCCCTGATCAATGCCTTCCTGAAGGCCATTCACACGGCCGCAACCTAAGTTTTTTGTCACCTTTCCGAACGGATAACCGGTATCCACTTAATCTTGAAAACGCTAGAGCGGAGACCCTCACATGGCCGGTGAACAGCCAAATTCCTTCCGGACCGGACCGGACGAAACCGGGCATTTCGGCATATTCGGTGGGCGCTTTGTCGCCGAAACACTGATGCCGCTGATCCTGGAACTGGAACGGACCTATACCGCGGCCAAGGCCGATCCGGCCTACGCCGAGGAAATGGACTGGTTTCTGGAGCATTATGTCGGCCGGCCCTCGCCGCTCTATTATGCCGAGCGCATGACCGAGCATCTTGGCGGCGCCAAGATTTATTTCAAGCGGGATGAGTTGAACCATACCGGCGCGCACAAGATCAACAATGTGCTGGGCCAGATCCTGCTGGCCAAACGCATGGGCAAAATGCGGATCATAGCTGAAACCGGCGCCGGTCAGCACGGCGTGGCCACCGCCACGATGTGTGCCCGCATGGGTTTGGAATGCATCGTCTATATGGGCCAGACCGATGTGGAGCGTCAGGCGCCGAATGTCTTCCGCATGAAGCTGCTGGGCGCCGAGGTGATACCGGTCACCTCCGGGGCCGCGACCCTGAAGGACGCCATGAACGACGCCTTGCGCGACTGGGTCACCAATGTGGAAAATACCTTCTACTGCATAGGCACGGTGGCGGGTCCGCACCCCTATCCGGCCATGGTGCGCGATTTTCAGTCGATCATCGGAAAGGAAGTGCGTGAGCAGATGATGGCCCAGGAAGGCCGCCTGCCCGACAGCCTGATCGCCTGTATCGGCGGCGGCTCGAACGCCATGGGTCTGTTCCATCCCTTCCTGGACGACCGCGACATCCAGATCTGGGGTGTCGAAGCAGCCGGCCACGGCATTGACAGCGGCCAGCACGCCGCATCGTTGACGGGTGGCAAACCTGGTGTGCTGCACGGCAATCGAACCTATCTCCTGATGAACGAGGACGGCCAGATTACCGAGGCCCATTCGATTTCCGCCGGTCTCGATTATCCCGGCATCGGGCCGGAGCATTCCTGGCTGCACGAAATCGGCCGCGCGAAATACATCTCGGCAACGGATACCGAGGCACTGGACGCCTTCAAGCTATGCTGTCAGTTGGAGGGGATCATTCCGGCGCTGGAGCCGAGCCATGCGCTGGCCAAGGTGATCGAAATCGCGCCAACCTTGCCGAAGGATCATCTGATGGTGCTTAACATGTGCGGTCGTGGCGACAAGGACATTTTCACGGTGGCCGATGCGCTGGACGTCAAGATTTAGACCCGGAGGAAGACGAACGTGAGCACCAGAATTGACCGCCGTTTCGCGACGCTGAAGACCGAAGGCCGTGGCGGACTTGTGGCCTATTTCATGGCCGGCGATCCGGATTATGAGACTTCGCTGGCAATCATGAGGGGATTGCCAGCCGCCGGCGCCGACGTGATCGAGTGGGGAATGCCGTTTACAGATCCGATGGCCGATGGCTCGTCGATCCAGGCTGCGGGCCTGCGTGCGCTGGCGGGCGGTCAGACCCTGGTTCGAACGCTGGAACAGGTCACAGCGTTTCGCAAGGACGACGATGAAACACCGATCGTTCTGATGGGCTATTTCAATCCGATCTATATTTACGGCGTCGAGCGGTTTCTGAGCGATGCTAGGACCACCGGCATTGACGGCCTGATCGTGGTGGATCTACCGCCGGAAGAAGATGCAGAGCTATGCCTGCCGGCGCTGGAGGCCGGGCTGAATTTCATTCGACTGGCAACCCCCACGACGGATGAAAAGCGCCTGCCCAAGGTGCTGCAAAACACATCCGGCTTTGTTTATTATGTTTCGATGACCGGAATCACCGGAACCCGTTCGGCCGACGAAGATGCGGTCGCAAAGGCGATCGGCCGCCTGAAACCGCACACCGACCTGCCACTGGTGGTCGGCTTTGGCTTGAAGACGCCTGGTGCCTGTGCCGCCGTGGCCCGTGTCGCCGATGCCGCTGTCGTCGGGTCGGCGATAGTCGAGGTGGTTGCAAACAATGCCGGCCAGCCCGATATTGCCGACAAGGTGCTGTCCTTCGTCGCCGATCTGGCGGCTGGTGTGCGAAATGCCTGATGAGAAGGATGATAGGAAGGGAGACAAGAAAAGTCCCATGAACTGGCTCACTGACTATGTCCGTCCCGGCCTCAGCCGGCTGGTCGGACAGAAGCGCGACACTCCGGAAAATCTGTGGATCAAGTGCGATGGCTGTACCACGATGATCTTCCACCGTGATTTCGAAGCCAATGGCCGGGTCTGCACCGAATGCGGCCAGCACATGAAAATCTCCGCCCAGGACCGGTTCATGATGCTGCTGGACCCAGACACTTTGACCGAGATTGAATTGCCGCCGGTTCAGGCCGATCCCCTGAAGTTTCGCGATACCAAGCGGTATACTGACCGCCTGAAAGAGGCACGCGGCAAGACCGGTCGCGAAGACACCGTGCTGGCGGTTGAAGGCAAACTCGAAGGCCTGGATGTGGTCCTGTGCGCCCATGAGTTCAGTTTCATGGGCGGATCCATGGGCATGGCGGCAGGAGATGCCTTCCTGGCCGCGTGTGACCGTGCCATCGAGTTGAAAGCGCCCTTGATTGCCTTCCCGGCCGCTGGCGGCGCGCGCATGCAGGAAGGGATCCTGTCCCTGATGCAAATGCCGCGCACCACCATCGGGGTTCAGAAGCTGCGCGAAGCCGGACGGCCTTACATTGTCGTGCTGACTGATCCGACTACCGGCGGCGTCACCGCGTCCTATGCCATGCTGGGCGATGTCCAGATTGCCGAACCGGGTGCGCTGATCTGCTTTGCCGGGCCGCGCGTGATTGAACAAACGATCCACGAAAAACTGCCCGACGGATTCCAGCGCTCGGAATATCTGCTGGAGCACGGCATGCTGGACATGGTGGTGCCCAGGGCCGAGATGAAACAGACCCTGAGCCGGGTGTTGCGTCTGTTGCTGAAACAGCCGCCGGCGTCCGCCGCCGAACCGAACCACGTGCCCATCCCGAACCCGAACGACATGCCGCCGACGGAAGTCGTCGCAGAGGCTGTCGATGGCGAAATTCTGCCGCCAGAAAAACCGGCGTAGTCCGCATGACCATCGCGCCGCAGCGCGGCAGCGATGCGGTCCTGGACCGCCTGATGGCGCTGCACCCCAAGCTGATCGATTTGACCCTGGACCGGATGTGGCAGGTGCTGGCCGCGCTGGGCGATCCACAGGACCGATTGCCGCCGGTATTTCACGTGGCCGGCACCAATGGCAAGGGATCGACTTGCGCTTACTTGCGCGCCGCACTGGAGGCGGCCGGTTACCGGGTCCTTGTGTATACCTCGCCCCATTTGATGCATTTTCACGAGCGCATCCGCCTGGCGGGAGAGATCATTCCCGAATCTGACCTTCTGGCTCTGCTGGAAGAATGCGAAACCGCCAATGGCGGAAAAAGCATTACCTTTTTCGAGATCACAACAGCGGCGGCCCTGCTGGCGTTCTCGCGCACACCGGCCGACGCGCTGATACTGGAGGTTGGTCTGGGCGGGCGGCTGGACGCCACCAATGTCGTGGACCGCCCCCTGGTCAGTGTGCTGACCCCGATCGCCATGGATCATCAACAGTTTCTCGGCAACACCCTGGCCGCCATCGCCACGGAAAAGGCAGGGATCCTTAAACCCGGCGTGCCGGCAGTTTCGGCCGCCCAGACAGAGGACGCCCGGCGTGGACTTGGCCGCCGGGCCGATCGGACGGGAACGCACATCCGTTTCGGCGATGAGGATTGGCACGCCCGCGAGGAACAGGGCCGCCTGGTATTTCAGGATGATCGCGGGCTTCTGGATCTGCCCCTGCCCCGCCTGCCCGGCGCCCATCAGATCGCCAATGCGGGCCTAGCCATCGCCGCGCTGCGCGCCCAGGACACTTTCACGCTGACCACTGGTGAATTTGAAACCGCGATGACGACAATGGAATGGCCCGGTCGTCTTCAATGCCTGACCGAAGGCTCGGTCTCCGAGCGGGCAGGTCCGGACGTTCAATTATGGCTGGACGGCGGACATAACCCTCACGCTGCTCGCGCTATATCCCAGGCTATGGCCGAACTGGAAATGCGCAATCCCATGCCGCTGCATCTGATCGCCGGGATGATGAGCACCAAGGATGCAGGCGGGTTTTTCGAATGCTTTTCGGACCTCGCTCAGAACGCCTATTTCGTGCCGATCCCGGGCGAGATTAACGGCGCCAATCCGCGTACCCTGGCCGAGCAGGCCGGCAATCAGGGCATTCCATCCTTTGTCGCCGACAGCGTCGGCGAAGCGCTGGATCGGATTTCCGAAAACGTACGCGGCCCCCGCCGCATTCTGATCTGCGGTTCGCTGTATTTCGCCGGCGCCATTCTGCGCGGCGAAATATGATATCAAAGGGCACCCCTCACTGGAGCGCCCCTTCCTCATTCGTTGATTTGTACGGGTAAGATGTTCTGTTCGATCCAGTCGATCAGGGATGATGTTGTCTGCGGTGCCCCAACCTTCTGAGCCGAGACCTCGCCATCCTTGAACAACAGCAAAGTGGGGATGCCGCGCACATTGTATTTTGTCGGTGTCGAGGGATTGGCCATAATATCAACCTTGGCGATGGTGACACGGTCTCCGTGAGATTCAGCGATCTCGTCCAGCATCGGTGCAATCTGCTTGCAGGGTCCACACCATTCCGCCCAGAAATCCACGATAACCGGCTTTCCAGATTTGATGACGTCGGTGTCAAAGCTTTGATCGGTCACATGGATCGTTGCCATGCAGGCCTCCATTTTTGTGCACCGCGAACGTGCGGCGATTCCAGCTTTTGAAGCTAGGAAGCCGGACCCGGGTCGTCAAGAAGCTGGGTGCGCATTTAACAATTCGTGGATTGCTTTATCGAGCAATGCCTCGGGCAAAATCATCAGGTTCGGAAGTGACGTCCACAACAGCGCCGCCTGGACCGATCTGCCGGGGTAGATTTCAGAAAGCGCCGCGCAGTACAGCGCCATCTGATTAACATATTGTTCTGAAACGGATTCAGCACTTTCGGGTGGCTGTCGATTGGTCTTGAAATCGACAATCAAAACCGCTGACTCCGTGATGGCCATGCGATCGATGAAGCCTGAAACCGGCCGGCCGCCCAGCGCCTGAACCGGTCCGGCTACAGCCGCTTCGGCATGGGAACCCGGGGCAAAAATCGGTGCAAACTGAGAGTGGTCCAGCACGGCAAGAGTTTCGGCAATCAGCCTCTCAACCTCGCCTTGCGGAATGGCCCATTCCTGGCGCGCCAGCATGGCCCGTGCCAAATCGGCACGCTGGCGCGCGGGCTGTTCCGGCAATATCTCCAACAACCGGTGGACCGCATTGCCACGTGCACGCATCCAGGCCCCATCGACAACGGGTGTTCCTGGTCCCGGTTCGCGATCGCCCAGACGGGACGGGCTGACCGGAGCCAGACGGGCAGGTTCGGGCAGCGGATCGGTTGATGCCCACTTCGGGAGTGACGGCAAGACTGTCCGCGATCCGGCACGATCTTTTAGTTTGGCTGTCTTGTCGCCGATTCGATAAATCAGTGCCCCGCCTTCGACCACGGGCTTCAACTCCGCCATGGCCCTTTCGACAAGGTCGTACCAGGAATGTTCGGCAGGTCCCCTGATCCCGCCATCTTCGACCGGCGTCGACTGCTTCTTGTTCAGCGCCCCGCAGACGATCAGCCAGTCTTCGGCCCGGGTCAGCGCTACATAGAGCAGACGGCGGTATTCGCGGTTCTGATCTGCCTCGGCCGCCTCACGAGCCACGCCCAGCGCCGCCGGCTCGGCATCTTTCTTTCCGCGCCAGACATAGGTCTGTGGATCGCCGACGGGCAAAAGACTGTCCAGGTGCTGCGGGTTTGGCAGGTCGGTGGTATCGGGCAGGATGACGATCTTGGATTCCAGACCCTTTGCGCCATGTACCGTCATCAGACGCACCTCGTCGCGTGACTGATCCAATTCCCGTTTGATCTCAGCCGTACTGCCGCCGATCCAATACAGAAATCCGCGCAAGGACGGCGCTTCCAGCCGTTCATAGGCCAATGCCTGATTGAGAAACTCGTCGATCGGATCGTCAACCGCCGGCCCCAACTGGCCATGGAACGCCCGGCGCAGACCGCGCGCATCCAGTAGGTCCATGAAGAATTCAAACGGCGGCGTCCTGTCCGCGCGGGCCAGGACATGCATAAGTACGGTGACGGCTTCGGCCACGCGCGCATTTGATTTGGCTTCCGTTTGCAAGCTAGCCCACAGGTTATCGCGGCGGTCGATCGCCGCATCCATCAGGGCTGCATCGTCCCAGCCGATCAATGGGCCTTTCAGGACGGTGGCCAAGGTCAGATCGTCCAGCGGCTGCAGCGCGAATTCGGCCAGCACCATTAAATCCATCACCGGCATTTCCTGGATCGGCGCCATGCGGTCCACGCCCGCCACCGGAATCCCCGCGCGTTTCAGTTCCCGGTTCAACAGATCCATGAACTGTGCCCGGCGGCGCATCAGGATCAGAATATGCCCCGGCCGAACCGGTTCGCTGCCATCGGGCAGCATCTTGCCGTCGTCCAGCCAGGTCCGGATCTGACCGGCAATCATCCGGACAAGACGGGTCCGGCCGCTTTGCACAGGCTCGGCATCGGGCGGCCGAGTCCAGATTTCATCGTCTTCGGTGATGTCGCTTTCACAGGGAGGCCACAATTCCACCTGCCCTGGAACCTGATGCCGCTCCGCCAGATGTTCCACCACGGTACTGCCGTCGAAGATCAATCCCTCACTGGCCGCGGAATGCTGAAAGACCTTGTCGACAAAGCCGAGGATCGCCGGCGCGGACCGGAACGACGTGGTCAGCTTCGGATCGATCCAGTCACGCTGGGCATCGTGTGCCCGGTTCCTGAATTTATCCCTGGTATCGGCGACGGCCGCCGGGTCGGCACCCTGGAAGCTGTAGATCGATTGCTTTTCATCGCCGACGGCGAAGAAAGTTCGGTTTTCGGTCCGGCGCGTCTCGCCAACGAAGAACTCCTCCGCAATCGCCTCGATGATATTCCATTGGGCGGGTGAGGTATCCTGCGCCTCGTCCACCAGGATGTGATCCACCCCGCCATCGATCTTGAACAGCACCCATTGGGACATATCGGCCCGCGTCAGCAGGCTTTGCGCCGCCCCGATTAGATCATCGAAGTCGAGGATGGTCCGCTCACGCTTCAGCGCTTCATAAGTTACCAGCGTCCGGTCGCCGAGCAGGAACAGCGCATCGGTGTCTTCGGCCAGGTCCGCCGCAATGACTTTCTGAAACAGCTCGACGACTCTGGATTGTTCCTGTTTCAGGGTTTTGGCCAAGTCCTCCTTGACCGCCTTGGTGACGATTTCCTTGATCGGCCGCATCTTCTGCGTGAGGAAGATGCGGATCCAGGCGTCGGGATCGATCGCCACCCGCGACAGTTGGCCGTCCATGGCATCGCCCAGATCGACCATCTTTTTCGACAGGCCCCGGAGATACCCGACATTTTCGGCAAGAACGTCACGGTCGGGTACATCGGCGATTTGTCGTCGCAATTGAGCGGCATCCATCTGATTGCCCAGGCCCAGCGCCCAGGCAGCGGCGCCATGAACCAGGGCGGTGCCGGCAAGCTCGGCCCGGCTTTGCGCCTTGCGATAATCCAGAATGCGCAGTCTCAGTTCATCCGCGCCGACCTTGGTCGCCAGCCGGCGCAGCGCGACATCGCCCGGAGCGTCCAGATCTTCCAGGGTCCGGCCCAGCGCCAGCCCCAACAACTCGTCGACGGCTCGTTCGTCGGCCACCTCGAACAGGGGTGGCAAGCCGGCTTCCAGCGGAAATCGCTTCAGCAGCGCTTCGCAAAATGCGTGGATCGTCTGAACCTTCATACCACCGGGCGTTTCCAGTGCCTGGGCAAACAGGCGCCGGGCAGTTTCCAGAAGGCTGTCCGTCAACTCGCCCGTGCCCATCAGATTGCCCAGATCTTGTTTCAGATCGACATCCGGTAGAGTCGCCCAATTGCCGAGTTCATCGAACAGACGGTTTTTCATCTCTGCCGCCGCAGCCTTGGTAAAGGTGAGGCACAGCAATCTGTCAGGTGCAATGCCGGCCAATAACAGGCGGGCGATCCGATCGACCAGAACCCGAGTTTTGCCCGACCCGGCATTGGCGGACACCCAAACCGACACCCGGGGGTTGGAGGCATCAGCCTGTTCCTTCTTGGACTTGTGGCGGACGGACCGTTTCACGTTTCGTCTCCGTCGCCGCCAGCCGACCAGGCCCGAACGCGGGCCAGATGGTCATAGTTTCCATCATGCCGCTCGTTCACCGGGGCAAAGCGCGACGGATAGGGTTCGGCCGGGTCGCGAAACCGGACGATCCACTTTTTGAACCCCGCCAGCACATGATCTATGATTTCATCGATGTCCCCGGGAACATCCCTTGTGCTTCTGGCAGGCACCACGCTTTTGCGGTCGCCTGGCGTACTGCCGCCGGGCAAGGTCACATAGACCAGATCCGCGACCCTTTGCCCGCCGACGTCCTTGAACCCGCCGGCCCGGGCAATGATCGCTTCCAGCGGCAATTGCGGCGACAGACCAGCATAGACCTGTTTGGATGACGGTGCCGTCCCGGTCTTGTAATCCTGAATGATCAGGCCGCCCGGACCCTGGTCAATGCGATCCGCCTTGGCGTGCACAACGAATCCATCGATTTCGGTCCGACCCCAAACCTCCAGCGCAAGCGGGGTATTGCCTTCGTCGCGCCACAGCCGCTCGTCCTCCAGGAACCATTCCGCGGCCCGCGTGAACCGGGTTGTCCAGAGGACCTGTTCGGTGGGCCACGGGCTGAGACCCGCGAAGACCGCCTCTCCCCGCCGCACCAGATCATCCAGGGCATCCGTCGGCAGGTCATGGAGATTGTCGCCGACAAAATCTTCCATCACCCGGTGGATCGCGATTCCTCGGTCCATTGCCGACGGCGCCGTGCCGATCGGGTCAAGTTTTTCCAGATTCAGAATGTGGCGGGCATAGATCGCGTAGGGGTCACGGATCCAGGTTTCGATCTGGGGCACCGACAGACTTGTGGGACGCTTGGCCACCGCGGGGCATGGCATCGGGGGTTCTTGCTTTGCCACTGCTTTGACTGCATCAAGCGCCAGGGCCAGCCCCGAATGGTTTTCCGTATCCGCCAGTGCCGCCTCGGCCCGGTCTGCGCCCAATGCGCCGCCAACCAGGCTTTTCAGCCGCAGGATCCAGCGCGAGGCAACCTGTGGACTGCCGTCCACATTGTCGGCCCGCGTCAGATAAACCCTTGGCATGGCGGCGGACTGAACGAAGTCATGGGCCGACCGGCCGATCTGCCGTTCGGGCGGGGACAGTCCGGAGACGGCCCGCATGTCGCGGTTCAGCCAAGCACCGGTTTCGGGGATCTGCGGCCAGATGCCTTCATTCAGTCCGCCCAGCACCACCACGTCCACGTCGATCATTCGGGCCTCCGCCGGGCCGAGAATGGCGAGCCGCGGATGGCTTCCCCAAGCGCCGCGCACAGCGACCCGGTCCATGGTCCGGCGCAATAACTGATTGAACTCTTCGCCGGACAATTCGACGCCGCCGGCTTCGATCAGGCGATCGATCAGATCACGCGCCGCGCCGCCATCATTGCCGGACCACAGGGCATCAGCACCGTTGACCTGGTCGGTTGCCGCGATTGCTTCGGAGACCGCCGCCAGGCTGTCGGCGTGATCCCTTGCCGGCCTGGGCATTGCCACGGACCAACCCGACAACAGCACTGAAAGTTCCGCAACAAAACCCTTGAGATGACCACAACGTTCCAACTGTCCGGCAGCTTCGGCTGCCTTGTCACCGCCCTCTGCCACGGCTTCGCGATGTTTGATTTCGTCCCGGTCCAGCCGGCGCAATACCCCGTCCAGGCCGCCGGGTTCCCTGGTTCCCCGCAAGGCATACCGGTCCAGCAGACGGGCATCAGCGAGGAAATCCACCCGGGCCCGGCCGCCCGCGATGAAGGGATGATTCAGCAGGGCCATCAACGTGACCGGATCAACGCCGGATATCACGATCCCGGCGATCAGGGCCAGGAACCGACCAGCGTCGGTCTTGGTCAACGGCACACCGGCACTGTCATCGACAGCGATGTTCCAGCGCCCGAGCGCGGCTGTTACCCGGCGGGCCAGGGTCCGGTCGGGTGTGACCAGTGCGGCAGTGCGATCGGGCTCTTCCAGCGCATGCCGTAAGATCAGCGCGATGGCCTGCGCCTCGCCAGCCTGGGTTTTGGCTTCAATCAGGCTGAGACCTTCAAGCCCACGCTCGAACTGGCCTTTGGCTTCATCGGTTGTCAGATTTTTCCAGCGATCAGTGGTATCGGCCGGACGTAATACCTCGGAGAGTAACCGGCGCCGCGCCGCGCCCAGGTCAACCTCGGTGCCCGGCCACGGGGCGACCTCGCCGGGGGACACATCCAGACGCGCCAACAATGCCTTCAGCGTGGCTTGCGGGTGATCCGGACCGACGGCTTCCCAGCCCGCCTCATCCCGCGAAAAGTCCAGGTCAAGGCCGGGCAGTACAACGAGCCCCTCGGGCAGGCCCGCCACCGCTTCCAAAAGATTTGCCGCCGAGGCAATGGTACCGGTCGAACCTGCCGCAATGACCGGCCGGTCGATTGTGGAGGTTCGCAACTGTTCAGCAAACCGGTCGAGAATTTCGGCGCGGCGCAGCGCGCTTTCAACCTTGCCAATCTCCTCCAGCCGGATCGGCCAATCGCGCATGACGATGCGCAGGACATCAAGACTGGCCTGCCAGTGGACGGCGAATTCGACTGCCAGTTCCCGTGCGGTTTCGTTCAGCGCCGTATCGATGGTGTCCGGCGGCACGCTCTCGATCAGGAAATCGTCAAGCAGTCGGGCCAAAGTGCCGGCCAGGCCAAACGCTTGCATGGTGTCCACGTCCATGGTCGCGGCCTGGGCATGTTCCTGGATCATTTCGGTCAGCAGGAACTGCCGGTGCAGCGGCTCTATGACCGGCGGCGCGGCCGCGATCTGTGCCATCAGCGCCGGGTCATCGATCAGCCGGTCAGCCTCTTCCTCGGCGCCATCCGCGATCGACCGGATCGTCGGCAACAGCATCGGCCGGCCGGATGCCAGCGCCAGAAAGGCATTGCGCAGCTCAAACGCGGCCCGCCGGGTCGGCACCAAGATCAATATCCGGATGAGCGCCGCCGGATCTTCTCCGCGATAGGTATCAATCACATGGGCTGCGATCAGCCGGGCGAAGGGCGCGCCTGCCGGAATGGTGAAGACACCCGCCAATGGCTGACCTAACCTTCGCGGAGCGCGGTTTCGGCGGGCGCAATGGCCTCGGGCGTGCCGACATGCAGCCAGCGGGCATCATGGCGCAGGCCGAAAAGCCGGTGCCGGTCCATGGCATCGTCCCAGATCTGCCTCAGCGAAAATGGTCCGTCCGATGCTTCGGAAAACAGAGCGGGTTTGAACACTTGGACCCCGGTGAACACAAACGGCGCGACCGTGCGTTCTTCTCGCCAGGACAAGCACCCCTCGGGATCCATATTGAAATCGCCGCGCCCTTCATAACCCACCGCCAGATTGGCGCTGGCCACCAGCATCAGAGCATCCATGGTGTTCGGATTCCAGGCCATCGCCAGACGATCAAGCGCCCGGGCAGCACCTTCGACCCACAGGGCATCGCCATTCAGAACCAGGAAAGGTGCATCGCCTAGGTAAGTCAGTCCCTTCACAATTCCACCGCCGGAATCCATCAGCTCAATGCGCTCGTCCGAGACGATGATCTCCAGATCTGTCCGCCCGCCCAAATGCGCTTCCAGCTGATCGGCGAGATGGTGGACATTGACCACGACCTTGTGAACCCCGGCATTGACCAACTTGTCCAGGATATGATCGATCATCGGCTTGCCGCCGACCGGCACCAGTGGTTTGGGCATCCGGTCGGTCAGCGGCGCCATGCGCGTGCCAAGGCCGGCGGCCAGGATCATGGCCGTATCGAAGATCATGCCGCCTCAACCCGCAATGGAACGGCCCGCACGTTGCCGGGAATATGCGCGTCGAACCAGTTGCGGATGGGCCGCAGGACCGGATTTGACAGATCGCGCTCCAGACAGGTCCAGACCCGGGGGATCATATCCATATAGTCGGGCTTGCCGTCCCGCCGACACAGGCGGGCGAAGATGCCGAGGATCTTGGTGTTGCGCTGGGCGCCGAGGATGTCGTAGGCGCAGAGGAATTCGCGCGCATCGCTGAAGTCCGCATGGGCCATGTACCGGCCGATCAGAACCGGCGCCAGATCGGCCTCGACATCCCGGCGGGCATCTTCCAGCAGAGAGACCAGATCGTAAGCGCGATGGCCCATTAGCGCATCCTGATAGTCGAGCAGACCGACCCGGCCGTGTCCGCCGCGTTGCGGCAGCCAGATCAGATTTTCCGCGTGATAGTCCCGCAAGGTCAGGACCGGCTGAACCGGTATGGCCAGTGGCAGGATTCCGGACCAAAGGTCCCGGAATGCATTGATGTCCTGTTTACCGATTTCGGGCGAAAGCGCGGTCAAATACCATTGCGCACAGATATCGATTTCGGTCCGCAGGGCGGCAAGATCATAGTCGGGAACGCGGTAACCGGTCTCCGTGTCCAACAGGGATTTGCCCTCGGTTTCCCGATGCAGCGCGACCAATAGATCAACTGCTGCTTCGTACAGTGGCCGCGGGTCCGCACCTGCCATCATCACACGAGCGTAAAGGTCGTCGCCAAGATCTTCCAGCAACAGCAAACCGTTCTCCAGATCCTGAGCCAGAAGGTTCGGGGTGGCCAGATCCAGTCCACGCAGTAGATTGGTAATCGCGACAAACGGGCGGCACTCCTCGCCATGGTCCGGCGAAGCGTCCATCAGGACGGCAACATCCGCGTCGCGCTTCAGCCGCTCGTACCGCCGGAAGGAGGCGTCGCCGGCCAGCGCGCTCCGATCCGCCGCGCCCCACCCAGCCGCGTCCAGAAAATTCCCTGTCACCTGTTCCCGCGTCATGACGACAACCGTTTCCACCATTGGCCGTGGGGTTCAAGCCGGGCAATCCGGCCGCCGGCCGCTCCATGGCGCAGATAAATGTCCAACCGGTCCGACAGGGCCAGGCTGCCGAGCCGGTCGGGCCATTCCACCAGGATCAGCGCTTCGCCTTCCAAGGCATCGTCCCATCCCAGATCCAGCACATCACCTTCCCCGGTCAGCCGATAAAGATCGAAGTGCCGCACCGGCGGGGTCGTATCGTCGTAGACTTGGACAAGATTGAATGTCGGGCTCGGCACCTCCAGCGCCGGGTTGCGCGCCAGCGTACGGATGATGGCACGGGCCAGCGCGGTCTTTCCAGCCCCCAGATCGCCGTGCAGACACACCAGATCGCCCCCCGCCATCAGCGGCGCGAGGAATCGGCCGAACCGGTCGGTTGCCGTCTCATCGGCAAGCGGAGTATCCGATTGGCCGGCCGGATTGGCCCCGTCGGTCAAAACCGGTTCCACGCCATTCAACGGCCTCGGTCCTGGCGGCAGCCACCGGCAGGGTCAGGGACACCTTGGTACCTTTGCCGAGCTGTGATTTCAGTTCGACAAAGCACGACAATGTGCTTGACCAGAGGCAGATATTGGCCGGCGCCATCATCCCGGTTGCGGGCATCGCCCAGATTGCGGCGGGTTTCAAAATCACCGAACACCTTGTCATGCAGTTCAGGTATAATTCCGCTGCCGGTATCTGCGACCGCAAAGACGGTTTGTCCCTCATCGCCCGCCCGGGCGATGAGCGTGATGGTACCGCCTTTGGTGGTATAGCGGATCGAATTGGTCAGGATGTTAAACAGCAGCCGGGTGATGTCGCCGTCGATCTCCGGCAGGCTCTTGCTGCAACTGCTCTTGATGGTAATGCCATTGTCCCCGGCACGCTGACGCCCCAGCGCCATCACGCTGTTCAGCAGGGCGCACGGGTTGACCTTGCCGAAATCCAGGGCCAGTTGGCCGGCCTGCGCGGTTGCCAGATCCAGCATATTGTTGATCAGGCCCAGCAATTGACGCGACGATCCGTGAATATCGTCCATGCGCTGAGTCTGGAGATCGTTCAGGTCGCCATAAATCCCCGATTTCAGCATTTCGGCAAAGCCGATGATCGAATTGAGCGGGGTGCGCAGTTCGTAGGAGACATGGGAAATGAACTCGGCCTTCAATTGATCGGCGACGGCCAGCGCCTTGTTCCGGTCGATCAGCGCGCACTCGACTGCAGCCGTTGCCGTGACATCGAAGAAGGTCATCATGATCGCGCCGTCCGGCAGAGTCGCACTGGCACATTCCAGCACCCGTCCGTCGATTGCCTCGAACCGGTCCGCCAGCCCCTCGCGTTCGCCGCCGATCTGGGTGACCACATTTATTATGATGGACATCCATTGCTCTTCGGTGCCGCCGATCTCGCGACAGAAATCCACAACATTGGTCACGTGTGGTTCTCTGAGCAGAACCTTGGCCGGCAGACTGAAGATCGATTCAAATGCCGGATTGAACAGGGTCAGCTTGCCGTTGGTACCGAAGACCACGACCCCTTCCGACAGGGTATCGAGTGTTGCCCGGTGGGTGCCGGTCAGGGCGTTGTAATTGCGTTCCATCGTCACCTGGTGGGTGACGTCCTCGTAGACGTGCATGACCCCGCCCATCGGGTGGGGACGTACCGTCAGGCGCAGCATCCGGTCATTCGGCAAATGCCACAGGTCTTCCTGCGCTTCGATCGGGTTGGTGTAGAGCGGCAAGCGGCTTTCCTTCCAGGCGCGAAAGTCTGCCTGCTCGGGAATGCGGCGGCGCTCGCGCAGGAATTCCAGGACGTCGCCCTCGCTCGGCCCCGAATCCAGACAGGAAGAATCCATCTGCCACAGCTTCACATAGGCGTCATTATAGAAATTAAGCCGTTTGTCGGCACCATAGATGGCAATCGCCGTGGTCAAACCATCCAGGGTTTCGGCATGAGCCCGGGTGTGGCGGTGCAACGCCGATTCAGCCTTGCGTACGCCTGTCAGATCCTGAGCGAATCCGGCCGTTGCGGCCCCGGTCGGGGTTTCCACAATCTCGAAGGATCGGCGGGCACCATCGGTAATGACAAAGGACAGGATACGCTGGCGCTCACCCGACGACTGTGCCGCCCAAGCCAGATCCAGAAACCGACAGGAATTCATACAATTGCCGGCCACCGACAGCGGCATAGTGGCGGCAACCGCAGTGTTCGGGTCGGGAGCCTCGACCGCTCGGGCATAGGCATCGTTGACCCAGACGGGATTATGATCGAGATCGCGCCGCCATATCGGGAAAGGGGCGGCGCTCAGCAATTCATCAGCGCCTATGTCCGGTTGCCCGGCAGGGTCGTCGTACGGATCGTTCATGGCGGTTTCACGATTCTCGCCGGTCATGTCGCGCACCCGCACGACGGCGAACGCGCCGGCCGGATAGCCTGTCCTGCGCACGGCGCCGCCCTGGAGTGCCCCGAAAGTGCGGCTGAAGCGGGTGCCGTCCGACAATAACTCACCAAGCGAAGACCTTGCAAACTCGCGGTCGTCCGAAGCAACGATGGTCAACAGATCTTCTGGATTGGATATCGGATGGCCCTTGCCAAAGCCACCAGTGACCCGGATCACCTTCTGACTATCGAAAATCACCGCCGGACCGATCCCCTCGTCCGAAAGGGTTTCCAGATCTGCCCGGGCGGCCGCGACGCTGCGTGCATGTTCCTGAACCGAAGCTGCCGCTTCGCTGGCTGTTCGGTGTTCACGCAGAGCCCAGATAACCGACAATACGCTGATGGTCGCCGAGAAGATAACGACCAGATCGCCCATGCCAATGACCAGGTCAGGCGTGGCGGCACGGGCCGGCAGGGACCATAGCGAACCTCCGGCCGCGACAGCGGCCATATATGTGAAATGACGAATTCTGATCCCCATCCAGGATACCCTGATTCCTTGGCGATTTTATTACATCAGAGTCGGCCCATCGGGCAAACGTGCCGGATTGAAACACATCGAGTCACTTACAGGCAAATCCGCAGGCTAATCGATCGTTTCCAGGGCATATCCCGTATGGATTGGAAACTCCCGAAGACGCCCGTCCAAGGTGATCCAGTAAAAATTGTTGTGGTCTTTGGCCAGGAAGCGGATCGCCGTTGTTCGGCTGGTCTGGAACGCCTCGATCCGCCAGTGGCTGCGGTTCACAGACATGATGCGTTTCGGTGTCGCCCCGGGCAGGCTCGTGATCAGATAAATCGTCTCCCTTTCGGTTCGGATGACGCGTCCCCTTCGGACATGGTTTCGCCGGCGCTCCAGGCGAGCGATGAAGCGGATTGTTGGCCATGACTTGCGCATCTCCTCGCCGAGCGCTTTCACGAATGTGACGCCGGTCAATCCGCCCGTGGCCGGATTGCGCCGGCTCATGCCATTCGGCGAGGGGGAAAAACCGGCTCCGTGAAGGCCGTCTCGATCTCGTCGCGCAGGTCTTTCCGGTTTCCCTTCACCGGCAGGACATCATCGCCGCCCTTCCCCACGACCTTTGAAGTGATTGTTTTCTGGCAGAAGTGACAATCTTGCCCGTCAGGTCAAACTGATCAATGAGCCGCAAGGCATCGGGGATCTCCCTCCCCTTGCCGCGCGACGATACAGGGCCCACACTCTGGTCCAGGGCGACACAAAAGGCCGAGAGCACATGTTCGGCCTTGCCGTCGGCATCCTTGCTGCCGCGCAGGGTTTTGCCGTCGAGGGAGAGGTGGTTGGTGTCTGTGTCGGCCTGCGCGCCGGTCTCCGCCGTCAACTGGCCAAAAGCCTGTGCCATTGCCGTGGGATCCGGAACCCGAAGGATTTCCGTCAAGGTTGCATGGCAGGGGAGGCAAGCCCGGGGCGAAATCCCGGTCGCCGGAGCTGTCGTGCGATCAGGCCACTGCCCTGTTGACCCGCCGCCATCATTCCCTTACGGCCGCTGAGCATGGATAACAGCATCAGCCCCGGCAGCGCGTGGAGCGGATGTTTGAGACCTTGCTTTCCCCTCGGATCGGGAACCTGTCGCAATACGGATTGAACGGATACCATGTCTGGCCACCTCTGTCGCTGAAACCAAGCAACAGAGATTCAGACTTTCAGAATATTTTCAATACGCTGGTTCAATTTGATGAATAGCCCTGGATTTTGCGTAAGATTGAACCCTTCCTAGGGCCTGTTGACAATCATCTTGTGGCGGTGAGCATTGCGGAGAGGGGCCAGTTGGCGGCATGGCTGGTGTCAGTTCTTGTCGTAACGCGTTGCCAGACCTCGGAATTCCTTGATCTTTGCGAAGTCGTTTTCGATCAGATGCCGCCACTTGTACATGTGCGTATCGTCGTCTCGCTGCACTTTTCGGTTCGATTTGGGCGGGATGACAGCGGTTGCGCCGCGCTCATCAAGCTGTTGTAGAAGCCAATCTGCATCGAACGCCTTGTCGGCCAGCAGCGCGCCAAGGGGAGTGTCGCGGATCAGCGGGGCCACGCCTTTCATGTCGTGCGTCTGTCCCGGTGGCAGGAGGAAACAAAGCCGGTTTCCAGGCGCATCGACCAAGGCCATGATTTTGGTTGTCAGCCCGCCGCTAGAACGCCCGATGGCCTGATGCTGTATCCCCTTTTGCGCCGGTCGCCTTATGGCGGGCCTGCACAATCGTCCCGTCGATGAGGACATACTCCAAATCTGGCTCACCGCTCATTGTGTTGAAAAGACTCTCGAATACGCCGTTCCCGGCCCAACGGCGAAACCGCTTGAACTGACTGTTCCAGTTGCTGAAACCCTTTGGCTGGTCCCGCCACGGCGACCGTGTGCGCACACGCTAGGGAACGGCTTCCAAAACCGGCGATTGTTGCGAGCCGTAACTCCCGGGTCTCCCGATTTGCCAGGCAGAAGTGGCTCGATCTTCTCCCAGAGTTCATCTGAAATCACCAAACGATCTTCGCCCATCCAAACCTCCATTCGAGAAGCTTGAAGCACGGTTCAGGCCAAATGGGAAGCCCGAATGTCAACAGGCCCTAACCAATAGAACAGATGACATTTGTGAGTCCTGGCCCTAAAAGTTGGCGAGGAACCCGCTTAAATTTCTGAAAAGGCATCACTGTTCATGGCCACCAACAAGCCCCGCGTCATCGTCACCCGCAAGCTGCCCGACATGATCGAAACCCGTATGATGGAACTGTTCGATACCCAGCTCAATCTGGACGATGTGCCGATGGATGCAGAGACGCTGGGCAAGGCGATGGAAACGGCCGACATTCTCGTGCCGACGGTGACCGATCATATCGACCAGCGGGTTCTGGCGCGGGCCGGCGAAAACCTGCGCCTGATCGCCAGTTTCGGCACTGGGGTCGATCATATCGACGTCGCCACCGCGCGCAGCCGTGGCATCACCGTCACCAACACGCCGGGCGTTCTGACCGAAGACACGGCCGACATGACCATGGCACTGATCCTGGCTGTGCCGCGCCGCCTGATCGAGGGCGTCAAGCTGCTGGAAAGTGGCGACTGGGCCGGCTGGTCGCCGACCCACATGCTTGGCAACAGGATCTATGGCAAGCGGCTGGGCATCATCGGCATGGGCCGGATCGGCACCGCCGTGGCGCGCCGGGCCAAGGCCTTCGGCCTGCAGATCCATTATCACAACCGTCACCGGGTCCATGAAAGCCTGGAACAGGAACTGGAGGCGACCTATTGGGAAAGCCTCGACCAGATGCTGGCCAGGATGGATATCATATCGGTCAACTGTCCGCACACCCCGGCGACCTATCACCTGCTGTCGGCCCGCCGGCTGAAGCTACTGCGGTCCCATGCCTATGTGGTCAACACCGCGCGCGGTGAGGTGATCGATGAAAATGCCCTGACCCGAATGCTCCAACGAAACGAGATTGCCGGCGCCGGCCTTGATGTTTTCGAGCACGAACCGGCGGTCAATCCCAAACTGCTGGCGCTGGCCCATGTGGTCCTGCTGCCCCACATGGGCTCGGCCACCATCGAGGGTCGCGTCGACATGGGCGAGAAGGTCATCATCAACATCAAGACATTTGTCGATGGCCACACCCCGCCAGACCGGGTTTTGCCGGCGATGGCCTAACCAGCCGCCCCGGTTTCCCAGGCCTTGATCCGCGTCTCAACATTGGCGCGGATGTTGGGATGGAACAGGCCCCAGTCATAAGAGTGCCAGTCGGTGCCGGGGAAAGACAGGGCCATGACCTTCTCCGACCATTCCTCGGACACCTGGACGCGCAGAATACCGTTCTCGCACTGCGCCTGGACCTTGCCTTCCAGTTTGATCGTGCCGTCGCCGCGAACGCCGTCGAAGGCAATCCTGCCGCGATGGCCGACCCAGGGTGAGGGCGCTCCACCCGCCCGCCAGGTCACGGGGTTGACACAGACCGATGGTTTGTCGCCGATCAGTTCGATGGTCTCACCATAGCGGTGGCCGATTTTCTCACGGTAATGCCTTTCGTCTCCACCCTCGCCAAAGACGTTCCAGACAACCAGGCATCCGATCTGGTCGGGCGCCGTGCAAAAGGGCGTCCCGGTCAGGATGCACTCGAACACATCGGCGGGCGCTGTTTCCGGATCGATGGCTGTTGCGCCTTCCGCCAGTTCGCCGCCCCCCATGGACCATGGCAGAACAGCCCAGGCGTCAGGCCGGGTATAATCGGGCACCGGCGGTTGCATGACCCCGGCAAAAGCCTTACCGGGTTTGAGGATGATTTCGGCAACGATGGATCTGGATTGATAGGCACAGGCCGCACCGCCCAGAACCAAGGCCAACAGGCATAAAGAAGCGGTGATTTCCAGTTTGGGGTTGGGCGAACGTTTCAGCACGCGGCGCATAAAATACCGGGTGACGATCATTGTTTATTCCAACCCTCGTTTGGTTCAGGCGACGCCTCCTGATCCGCAACCGGGACAGTCGGGCCGCTTTGTGAGTCCAATCGACCGAAACTCGGTCTCGAGTGCATTATAAATGAGTAAACGCTCATTTTCCAAAGATAAACCAAGAATTATTTTCAGAATCTCCGTTGCCTGAAGGGTTCCCATCACCCCCGCGACCGCTCCCAGAATGCCCGCTTCGGCACAGTTCTGAGCCGTCCCCGGGGGTGGGATATCGGGAAAAAGGCAACGATAACAAGGCTTTTCCGGTTCATAGCCCTGCCACACGGCCAATTGTCCGTCGAACGGTCCCAGGGCGGCGCTGACCAAGGGAACTTTTTTGGCGAAACAGGCGTCGGCAACGACGAATCGGCTCTCGAAATTATCGCAACCGTCCGAAACCGCATCATATTGGCCGATCAGGTCGGCGGCATTTTCGGCGTCAAGGCGAAAGGTGTGCGGCTCGATACGGACATCCGGATTGACGACGCCGATCGCCTCCCGGGCGCTCTCGGTCTTTGGCCGGCCGATATCTGCGGTCCGGTGGATGACCTGGCGCTGAAGATTGGACAGTGATACCGCGTCGTCATCGACAATGCCGATCGTCCCGACTCCGGCCGCCGCCAGATACAGGATAACCGGGCTGCCGAGCCCGCCGGCCCCGACCACCAGAACCCGGGCATCCAGCAATTTGCGCTGCCCCTCGCCGCCGACCTGGGAAAGAACGATGTGGCGGGCATAGCGTTCGATCTGTTCGTCGGAAAAGGACATTGTCCCTGCCTTTCGAATCCGGTGCTGTTAAAGCCCCTCGAAAAGGGCCGTCGACAGATAACGTTCGGCGAACGAGCACCCGATGGTAACGATGGTCTTGCCGGCCATTTCGGGCCGAGCCGCCACTTCCAGCGCCGCGGCGACGTTGGCGCCGGTGGAGATGCCGCCGGGAATACCTTCGACCCTGGCCAATTGGCGCGCGGTATTGAAAGACGTCTGATTGCCGACCGTGATGACCTCGTCGATATTGTCGGTTTCGACAATGCCCGGAATGAACCCGGGGCCGATGCCTTGGATCTTGTGCGGCCCAGGCGCGCCGCCGGACAGGACGGGGCTGTCTTCGGGCTCGACGGCGATGGCGCGGTATCCGGGCGTGCGCTCCCGCAAAACCCGGCTGACACCGGTGATTGAGCCACCTGTGCCGATCCCGGCAACCAGCGCATCTACCTTGCCGCCGGTATCGTTCCAGATTTCCTCGGCAGTCGTTTTGGCATGTATGTCCGGATTGGCCGGGTTCTCGAACTGTTGCGGCATGATCGAGCCCGGGATCTGGTCGAGCAGTTCGTGTGTACGTGCAATCGCGCCCTTCATGCCCTTTTCCGCCGGTGTCAGTTCCAACTCCGCGCCCAGCAGGGTCAGCATCTTGCGCCGCTCCAGCGACATCGACTCCGGCATGCACAGGATCAGGCGATATCCTTTCGACGCGGCGACAAAGGCCAGGGCAATACCGGTATTGCCCGAAGTCGGCTCAATAAGAGTCGATCCTTCATTCAGCTTCCCGTCCTGCTCCAGCGCCTCGATCATCGCCAGGCCGATCCGATCCTTGACGCTGGCCAGCGGATTAAAGAATTCAAGCTTCAACAGCACGTCGGCATCCACATCCGCCGCCAATTTTCCCAACCTGACGAGCGGGGTATTCCCGACCGTTTCGGTAATGTCGCCATAGACACGTCCATGTCCCGGTTGGCTCATTTCATCTTCTCCCTAAATTGTAAAATCGGTTGGTTTGCCGGGTTGCCCCAGAATGCCTTCGGACGTGCACCTGTTGCACAGATCCTCAATGGAGATCGCCGACAGGCGTTGCACCATGTCCGTCTGGACGTCTTCCCAAATCGGCATGATGACCTGCCGGGCAAGGTCCGACGCAGGCCTGGTTTCCTTTTCAGCTTCTTCGTCCATGGCCTCGACCACTCGCACCACGTCCGCGACGCTGATGCGCCGGCGCTCGCGCGCCAGGGAATAACCGCCGCGCGGGCCCCGCACCCCCCTCAGGATGCCGGCTTTCACCAGTCGCTGCAGAACCTGTTCAAGATAGCGCTGGGGGATCCCCTGGCGTTCGGTAATGTCGCGCGACTGGACCGGATCGGGACGGGCATTGACCGCGACGTCAACCACCGCTTCCAGCGCCAGCAGGGTTTTCCGCGACAGCCGCATCAGCCCGCTCCTGTTCCCGTGGAACCATATCCGCCGGCGCCGCGCGCGGTCTGGTCTAATTCGCCTTCGACCCATTCGCCCCGGGTGACGGGCGCAATGACCATCTGGGCGATCCGCATGCCGCGGGCGACCGAAAAAATCTTGTCGCCCGTGTTGAGCAAAAGCACGCTGACCTCGCCGCGGTAGTCCGCATCAACGGTGCCGGGGGAGTTGACCACCATGATGCCATGCTTCAGGGCCAGACCGGAACGTGGGCGTATCTGCGCCTCGTGTCCCTCGGGGAGGGCAATGATCAGCCCGGTGGCGATCAGGGCGCGCTGACCCGGCGCAATCGACACCTCGCTGTCGGTCGCCGCCCGCAGGTCCATGCCAGCCGCCCCTTCGGTCTCATAGGCCGGCAAGGGCATGTCCCTGCCATGGGCCAGACGCCGAACGCCGATCCGGACGGCGCTCATTTCAGCGCCTTTGCAATGCACTCGCACAGCCACCGGGCAACATCGGTCTTGGGCGCCTTTTCCCAGGTTTCGGTCTTGCGGGCGGTAATGATGTGGACGGTGTTTTGATCGCCGCCCATCACACCGGTACCCGCGCCGACATCATTAGCGACGATCCAGTCGCACCCCTTGCGCTTTCGCTTGGCCTTGGCATGGGCGAGGACATCATTGGTTTCGGCCGCAAATCCAATCACCAGCTTCGGCCGGGCCTTGCCCTTGCGGCCGGCAATCGTTTTCAGGATATCTGGGTTTTCGGCAAAATTCAGATCCGGTGTCTCGCCCCGGGATTTTTTCAGCTTCGATCCGGCGGTTCCGGCAACCTTCCAGTCCGCCACCGCGGCGGCACAGACAGCCACATCGGAGGGCAGCGCCGCCTTGCTGGCGGTCAGCATCTCGTCGGCGGTTTCCACCCGGACGACCTTGATCCCCATTGGATTGGCGAGCGCGGACGGACCGCTGACCAGGGTCACCTCGGCGCCCATGGAGGCCAGGGTCGACGCGATGGCATAGCCCTGCTTGCCGCTGGACCGATTGGCGATATAGCGCACCGGATCGATCGGTTCATGGGTCGGCCCGGCGGTGACCAGCGCCCGAACCCCCTTCAAGGCTTCGGTGCCGGCAATCATTCGCCGAATGGTCTCCAGGATTTCTGCCGGTTCGGCCATGCGTCCGGGTCCGTATTCGCCGCAGGCCATGTCGCCCTCGCCGGGGCCGACGACCTGGATTCCATCGGCGATCAGGGTCTCGAGGTTCCGCCGGGTCGCTGGATGCTGCCACATGCGCACATTCATCGCCGGCGCGATCAGCACGGGCTTATCGGTCGCCAGAAGGGTGGTGGTTGCAAGATCATTTGCCATTCCGGCGGCCATACGCGCCATCAGATCAGCGGACGCCGGCGCCGCCGCCACCAGATCGGCATCGCGGCTTAGCTGGATATGGCCCATTTCGGCCTCATCCGTCAGATCCCACAGGTCCACATAGACCTTGTCGCCCGTCAAGGCGCCGACCGACAGGGGCGTGACGAAATGCGATCCACCCTCGGTCAGGATCGCCCGCGCATTGCCGCCGTCCCTGGCGATCAGCCGGATCAGTTCCAGCGACTTATAGGCGGCAATCCCGCCGCCGATAATCAGAAGTATGCGTTTGCCCTGCACGTAAGCGCGCTCCCGCCAATAACAGATTTCCATCCAGAATACACAGATTTACGAAAATGAAATGTAGTTTCTTTTCGCCGTTCAGAACAGGGCAAAAACCAGCGCCATGGCGCCAGCGCCGGCGGCCAGCCAGACAACAGGAGGCAGTCCCCGGCCAGTGGAAGCGGTGGCACCGCCGGTGGCGGTATTTCCGGGACCGTCTTCGGCCATGCGGGCGATCAATTCGACGTTTTCCGCCAGTTTGGGCAGTGCCGTCGCCAGATTGCCGGCCCGCCAGGCCAGCTCTCGCAGCCGGGCTTCGGGGCCGACATTCTCCCACATCCAGGTCTCTATCACCGGCCTTGCGGCTTCCCACATGTCGAAATTGGGGTCCAGCGACCTGGCCACACCCTCGACGGTGACCATGGTCTTCTGTAACAATAGCAGTTCGGTCTGGGTGCGCATGCCGAACTGTTCGGTGACATCGAACAGCTGGGCCAGGACCCGGCCCATGGAGACATCGTCGGCGGTGCGCCCGAAAATCGGCTCGCCGATCGCCCTCAGCGCTTGGGCAAAGGCGGCACTGTCCTGGGTGCGGGGCACGTAGCCCGCCTCGAAATGCAACTCGGCCACCCGCTCGTAATCCCGCTCCAGAAAGCCGAACAGAACTTCGGCCAGGAAGCGCTGTTCCTTGGGACCCAGCCGTCCCATGATGCCGAAATCGACCGCGGCGATGGTGCCACCCTCACCTAGGAACAGATTACCCTCGTGCAGATCGCCGTGGAAAAAGCCGTCGACCGTGGCATGGCTGAGAAAGGCCCGGATCAGATGTGCCCCGACCTCGGCCATGTCCTGGCCGCTGGCCAGCATGGCGTCATGGTCCGAAAACGCAATGCCGTGTACCCGTTCGACGGTCAGCACCCGGCGCGCGGACCGGGCCCAGTCGACCTCGGGCACGATAAACCGAGGATCGTCCGCCGTGGTTTCGGCAAATTCACTCGCCGCGGCGGCTTCCATGCGCAGATCCATCTCCAGCTGGACCCATTCGGCCAAGGTATCGACGATCGCCACCGGCCGCAGCCGGCGCGCCTCGGCCGAAACCAGCTCGGCCAATCGCGCCGCGAAATAAAAGGTTCGCAAATCCTGCTGGAAAGCCGCCTCGATCCCCGGACGCAGCACCTTGACCGCGACCTCCTGGCCCTCCGGCGTGGTGGCGAAATGCACTTGCGCGATGGAGGCGGCGGCGACCGGTTCCTGGAAATCGTGGAAATGATCCTCAACCGATCCGGACAGCGCCCGCGCGATTTCCGCCCTTGCCTCGGCGGTTGGGAAAGGGGGCAGGGCGTCTTGCAGCACGCGCAGTTCCTGGCGCACTTCGGCGCCGACAATGTCGGGCCGGGTGGCGGCAAACTGGCCAAGCTTTATGTAAGAAGGTCCTAGTGCATGCAAAGCCATGGCCAGCCCCAGGGGTCGCTCACCCGCACGGGGTTTGCGAAACGCGGTCGCCCGAATGAATATACTTGCCATAACACGCAGCGACGCCGGGACATCCGGCGATGTGGCAACCGGGTCCAGTGCGCCGTGGCGGGCCAGAACGACACCGGCCCGGATCAGCCGAATACCGGCGTCGATATCCAAAAGCGTCACGGGGCTCAGATCCTCCAGCCCGAATGCAGGGCGGCAATGCCGCCCGACAGATTGCGAACCCTTACATTTGCCAATCCGGCATCCTCGATCATGCCGGCAAAGCGCTCCTGTACCGGGAACCGGCGGATCGATTCCACCAGATACTGATAGGATTCGCGGTCACCGGCCACCATCTGACCAATGCGCGGAATGACATGGAAGGAATAGCTTTCATAGAGCTTGTCGATGCCAGGCAGGACCATCCTGGAAAATTCAAGGCACAGGAACCGCCCGCCGGGTTTCAGCACCCGGCGCGCTTCGCTCAGCGCAAGGTCGATATGGGTCACATTGCGGATGCCGAAAGCAATTGTATAGGCATCGAAGTTCTTATCGGGGAAGGGCAGCGCCTGGGCGTTGCCGCACACCCATTCAATGCCTTCCAGGCCGCGCTCGCGTCCGGCCCGGACCATGTTTTCGGTCATGTCGCAGACAATCGCCGCGCCCTGGCCCTCGACCCGATCCAGCACGCGTTTAGACACATCCCCTGTGCCGCCGGCCACGTCCAGCAGACGGATGCCCGGCCGGGGCGTCAGCCAATCGACCAGATTGGCCTTCCACAAACGATGAACGCCCGCCGACATCAGGTCGTTCATCAGGTCATAGCGGTTTGCAACCGATGAAAACACGCCGTGTACACGGCCGGTCTTTTCTTCCGGCGGCACGGTTTCAAAGCCGAAGCTTGTCGACATCCCCTCGCTGGTGGTTTTCGCCTGATTATCGCTCATTGCGACTTGAATTCCCATGCAACGCCGGGCCATATGGCATGGTTTATCCCTCCCGCCAATGCATCAGGTAATGAAACATGCCAGAGCTGCCAGAGGTCGAGACAGTACGTCGCGGACTGGAACCGGTCATGACCGGCCAAAGGTTTGCCTGTGTCCTGCAGCGCCGGCCCGATCTGCGGTTTCCGTTTCCCGATGATTTTGCCGCCCGGCTGACCGGCCGCACGGTCACGGCCCTGACCCGGCGGGCGAAATACATCCTTGTTCATCTCGATGACGGGCAGGTGCTGATCATCCATCTGGGCATGTCGGGCCGAATCCTGATTTCCGTGCCCCGGGGCGGCTCCACGGCGCCGGGATGCTTCGCGCACCAAACCGGAGGCGAGGCGTTGCAACGCCATGATCATGTGGTCTTTGACCTGGACAGCGGCGCCCGCGTCGTCTTCAACGATATCAGGCGGTTCGGCTTCATGGACCTGGCCGATGGCGATGCGCTGGCCGACTGCCGCCACTTCAAGGGACTTGGGGTCGAGCCTCTGGGAAACGAATTTGGCGCGGACTATCTGGGCCGTGTGCTGGCAAACAGAAAGACGCCGATCAAGGCTGCCTTGCTGGACCAGCATCTGATCACCGGGCTCGGAAATATTTATGTGTGCGAGGCTCTGTTCCGATCCGGCATCTCGCCCCGGCGGGCGGCCTGCACAGTTCCGGGCAAACGCGCCGAACGCCTGGCCCCGTTGATCCGCGAAGTGCTGAACGAGGCAATCGCCGCGGGCGGGTCCACCTTGCGCGACTATGTCCACACCGATGGCGAGCTTGGCTATTTTCAGCACAGTTTCGCGGTTTATGGCCGCGAGGGAGAACCCTGCCCGACTTGCGGCGGTGTGATCGAACGGATCGTCCAGTCCGGGCGCTCGACCTTCCTTTGCCCGAAATGCCAGCGCTGAGACGGCAAAATCCGTCGCGCCAAATTTTTCAAAGCCAAGATTGATTTTCCCAGGAGGGGAGAGTATGAACCGCGCCCCATAGGCTGGAGCCGAAAATAAACATGTCAAGACGAAGGAGACTTGCTGGATGGCGTATAAAAATATCCTGGTGGCTACACAAGGAAATGTCGGCGTCATTACGCTGAACCGGCCGGATGCGCTAAACGCGCTGAATTCCGAACTGATAACGGAGCTGGCCGCTGCTCTGGATACCTTTGAGGCCGAGGAAAACATTCGCGCCATGGTCCTGACCGGCAGCGAAAAGGCGTTTGCGGCCGGTGCCGATATCAAGGAAATGCAATCCAAATCCTTTCCAGGGACCTATCTGAAAGATTTTATCACCGCCAGTTGGGAACGCCTGGACAGCTGCCGCAAGCCGGTCATTGCCGCCGTGGCGGGCTATGCCCTGGGCGGCGGCTGCGAAATCGCCATGATGTGCGATTTCATCATCGCCGCCGATACGGCCAAATTCGGCCAGCCGGAAATTACCCTAGGCGTCATGCCAGGCGCCGGTGGTACCCAGCGGCTGACCCGCTTCGTCGGCAAGTCCAAGGCCATGGACATGGTTCTGACCGGCCGGTTCATGGATGCCGAGGAAGCCGAGCGCTGCGGCCTGGTTTCCCGCGTCGTTCCGGCCGAGGATTTGCTGGCCGAAGTGATGAAGGTGGCTGAAAAGATTGCCTCCTTCTCGCTGCCCAGCGTGATGATGTCCAAGGAAAGTGTCGACCGGGCTTATGAAACCACACTGTCCGAAGGTGTCCGGTTCGAGCGCCGGCTGTTTCACAGCCTGTTCGCGACCGAAGACCAGACCGAAGGCATGGCGGCCTTTGCCGAAAAGCGCAAACCTCAGTTCCGCGGACGGTGACGTTTCGCACCAGTTGACGGACTGGAAGGGTGGGAGTATATCCCGAGCAAAGCAAATCAGAAGCGCCCCGTTTGGGTTGAAAGAGAGACGAAAATGGCAAACTCGAAACAGGCGCGCAAACGCATCCGTCAGACCGCCCGGCGCACGCTGGTGAACACTGCCCGGCGCACCCGGATCCGCGGATATGTCCGCAAGGTCGAGAAGGCGATCGGCGCCGGCGACCAGAAACTCGCTGCCGAAGCGTTGAAAGCGGCCCAGCCGGAAATGATGCGCGGCGTCAGCCGGGGCGTCCTGCACAAAAATACCGTCGCCCGGAAGGTTTCCAGGCTGGCGAAACGCGTCAAGGCAATGTCTTGAGCATATAGCCCGGAATTCTCACACAGATAGGGGGTCACCTGGCCTGCGCGATGATGATCCTATCTGTGTGAGAATTCCGGGCTATCAATCTGTCGGATTTAGCACTGCGTGACCCGGAGCAGGCATCATGCTCAGGGCAATCGACTGAACATTAATTCGGGATGATTTTCTCCATGTCGTCGTCGTCCCATGCGGCTGAATGCCGTTTCCGCGGCAGGCTCATTTTGCCGGGTGCCCGGCGCAGCAGGTTCATCGCCGCATGTTTGATTGTGGCGAAATTGGCAGCGGCATTGCCGGTTCCGATGCGACATTCGTCTTGTCGGAAGGTCACATCCAGAACCCGGTGCAAGCTGTTTTCCACCTGCCGATGATCGCGGATATATCACGGATATATTGTGCCAGGGTCCCGGGTTCAGCCTCAAGCGACGCGATATCAAATCGCGTGACCGTTTCGGCCCTGCCTCCTGTTTCACGTGTGTATTCGGTCATGATCACGGTTTTCAAGCCGGGCCACCGGTGACGGTCCCTGATCCATTCGGTATCCGGGCAGATCGTGGAGCGCCGTGTCTCAATGTGCCCATGATTTCCGTCGACGATCTCACTTTTTCTGATGAAATCACCCTCGATCCCGCGCTCACGGTACTCGTCAAAAAACAGTTCGACATCCTTGCGCAAGCTTCCCCGATTACCCTTCAGGCCAATCACGCAGTCTGCTCCCTGATCGATGATCTGCTGGCAAATCCTGCGCTGACATCCCATGGCATCAATGGTCACGATGGCGCCCTTGATCGTCGGAAGGGCCTGCAATTCGGGAATGCCAGAAATTCGGGAATGGTTGTGATCTCATTCGACCTGTCATCGACCTTGCGCTGCCCCGGCACCGGTTTCCGGTCACAGGCCCAGCCTGAAATCATGTGAATTTCGGCCTTGTTGGAGGGGGTGTCGAAGGATCGGCGAAGGGTCTTGCCATCAACGCCGACAACACCTTCAGGCATGTCATGCAAGCTTGCGATCCAGGCGATGAAACACTGTTGAAACTGCTCCGTATCAAGCCTTGAGAACAGGATACCCGACTGATCATGACCTGGCGTGCCAGCCTCGAACGGCAGAAATCGACGCAGAAGAGGGAGCTTCCTTTTCCCGTAAAGGGCGATGGACGTCCACCCTTGCGCGCCAGATATCACCGCACATGGAACCGGCAAGAGAACTTCATCCAGCGGATAGATAATTTTGGTCGCCTGACGGGGATTTTCGATCTCTTCGAACTGGGTCAAAAAGTCAGGCGTCGCGATAGATTGAGGGTCATCTGGCACGTGAAAACTCCGAAAAAGGTGCGTTTCACACCCCTGGTTCAGAAAAATACACAAATGTCAGCAATTTATTCAGTCGATTGCCCTGGATGGCGGCACCAATCGCCTCGACAACGCCCCGAGAAACATGTTCACGCTGACGAGCGCCGCCCGGACCCTGCTCAAACGCATCGACGCATCACCCACAAGGGCCACGGAAATCATCCAGAATGATCGAAACCGGGCCATCCGGACCTTGGCTCAAGGGCTAAAGACGACCTTTCCCTGAATCGCCCTGAATACAATCGGGGTAATTGACATATTCAGATGCCGCCCCTATACGCGGGCGCTCGAAGATATATTGGGGCGCTGGAACGCTGAACCGCCGCGCCCGGGCAGATACCCGAACGGGAGTGAAGACAAGATGAAACGTACGTTTCAACCCAGCCGGCTGGTGCGCAAGCGCCGTCATGGTTTCCGCAAGCGACTCTCAACCGCCAATGGCCGGAAGATTCTGGCAGCGCGCCGTTCCCGGGGCCGCAAGCGGTTGTCCGCTTAAGGATCCGCGCCCAAAAGGGAACCTCCGCCAATGCAGCGCCTGAAAAAGCGCAGCGAATTCCTTGCCGCGGCTCGCGCCGGACGTGCGGCCATGCCTGGCTTGGTGATGCAGGCCCGTACCCGCGGCGATGAAGATCCACCCCGATTTGGGTTCACCGCTTCCAAAAAAGTCGGCAATGCCGTCGCCCGCAACCGGGCCAAACGGCGTTTGCGCGCGGCGATTGACCAGATTTCGGGGGCTTGTGCCTGCCCGGGCATTGATTATGTCCTGATCGCCAGGGCCGCAACGGTCGATCTTCCTTACGGCCAGTTGACCCACGACATGAAGAAAGCAATCGAACAATTGCACCGTCGGATCGACAAATCGGACGCTGGGTCATGAAACGTCTGCTGACCCTGCCATTGATCGGGGCAATCCGGGTCTATCAATATGTCCTGTCGCCACTGCTCGGACCCAGTTGCCGGTTCCAGCCGACCTGCTCGGCCTATGCCATCGAAGCGCTTCGGAAACACGGGGCTTTTCGGGGCTCGTGGCTGACCCTGCGACGCCTGTCGCGCTGTCATCCGTTCGCCGGAAAGGGCAGCGGCTGGATCGCCGATCCGGTGCCCGATCCGGCCGATAAACAGAACTAATGACATTTGATCGGCTACCCCCTAAAACCCAGCCCCAATTCACCCTTTTCCAGACTGATCAGACGGGAGCACCCGCAGCCTTATGAGCGATGACAATAAAAATCTGATGATCGCCATAGTTCTGTCCCTCGGCGTTCTGTTGCTGTGGGAAACGTTCAGCGCCAAACCGGCCCGAGAGGCGGCACAGCAGGCACAACAGGCCCGGCAGACCACGGGCGCGGAGAACGGAACCATCGTCACACCCGGCACCGGCGGTGACAATCTGACCATAACCGGCGCTGAGCAGACCAACGGCCTGGTAACCCGTGCAGAAGTCGTCGCCCGCAGCCAGCGCATAATGATTGATACGCCCTCGTTAAGCGGATCTGTTTCCCTGACAGGCGGCCGGATCGACGATCTGCAACTGAAAAAATATCGCGAGGAACTGGATCCGGAAAGCCCGACAATCGTTCTGCTGTCGCCGTCCGGCAGCAGTCACCCCTATTTCGCCGAATTCGGCTGGCGCGCCGCGGGGCCGGATGCCGGCGAGTTGCCAAATGGCCGGCGGGAATGGACCGTGGAAAGCGGCGATGCTCTGGTACCGGGCAAGCCGGTCACCCTGGCATGGAAAAACGACACCGGGCTGATCTTCCGCCGAACCTATACGGTGGACGAGGATTATCTGTTCAACATTGAGCAGAGCGTTGAGAACACCAGCGGCACGGCGGTTTCGCTGCAGTCCTATTCGCTGATCGGCCGTGTCGATGTGCCGGACTTCACCTGGTTCTGGGTCATTCATGAAGGCCTGATCGGGATGTTCGACGAAGAACTGCAGGAGCTCGACTACGAGGATATTGAAGAAGCCCCGACCACGCCGGGCGGCGTGCACGTTCTGTCCCGGGATGCCAATCAGGGCTGGATCGGCTTTACCGACAAATACTGGATGACGGTGCTGGTGCCACAGCAGAACACCCGGTTCCAAAGCCGGTATCAGTTTGCCGAACAGAACGACCGCGAGATCTATAATGCCGATATCGTCTCCGATCCGGTGGCGGTGGAACCTGGCGCCACGGCAAAATCAGGGGTGCAGTTTTTCGCCGGCGCCAAGAAAGTCGATATCCTGGAGCGTTACGAGGCTGAATACGGCATCCCTCGCTTCGTCGATGCTGTCGATTGGGGCTGGTTCTGGTTCCTGACCAAACCGCTGTTTTATGTTTTGTCCTGGCTGTATGGCTTGGTCGGCAATTTCGGCGTCGCCATTCTGGGCCTGACGGTTCTGGTCAAGATCATGTTTTTCTATTTCGCCGACCAGTCCTATCGCGCCATGGCCAAGATGAAGAAGCTGGCGCCGGAGATCCAGAATATCCGCGAGCGCGCCGGCGACGACAAGGCCAAGCTGCAGACCGAAACCATGGCCCTCTATCAGAAAGAGAAGGTCAATCCGCTGGCCGGTTGCCTGCCGATCCTGATTCAGATTCCGGTGTTCTTCTCGCTCTACAAGGTACTGTTCGTCACCATCGACATGCGCCATGCGCCGTTCTTCGGCTGGATTCAGGATTTGTCGGCGCCCGATCCCACATCGATATTCAATCTTTTCGGCCTGCTGCCCTATGACGTACCGTCCCTCTTGTTGATCGGCGTGTGGCCATTGGTCATGGGCATCACCATGTATCTGCAGCAAAAGCTGAACCCGCCGCCGCCCGACCCGACCCAGGCGCAAATCTTCATGCTGCTGCCCTTCATCTTCACCTTCATGTTGGCCTCGTTCCCGGCGGGTCTGGTGATCTATTGGGCATGGAACAATATTCTGTCGGTGATTCAGCAGATGACCATCATGCGGCGGATGGGCGTGCCGATCGAATTCCACTGGAGTTCAAAGCCCAAGGAACCAGCCGACATCGCCGGCAAATAGGCGCTGGTGACAGAGGCATTTTCCGAAGCGGAACTGGAGGCGGCGCGCAGGCTGTTCGCCGGTCCGTGCAATTTTGTGCTCGGCGCGGCCCATCTGGAACAACTGCCGACTGACGATCTGATCGAGGTCGCCTTCATCGGCCGTTCCAATGTCGGAAAATCCTCGCTGATCAATGCCCTGACCGGGCGTAAGGCCCTGGCCCGAACCTCGAACATTCCGGGCCGGACCCAGCAGCTTAACTTTTTCAATCTCGGCGCCCGGCTGCATATCGTCGATCTGCCGGGCTATGGTTTTGCCAAGGCGCCCAAGCAAATCATTGACGAATGGAATGCCCTGGTCCGGCGTTATCTTCAGGGCCGCGCGCAATTGCGCCGCGCCTTTGTGCTGATCGACAGCCGGCACGGGGTCAAGGCCGTGGACCACGAGATCATGAAGACGCTGGACGAGGCGGCCGTGTCCTATCAGGTGGTGCTGACCAAGGTCGACAAGATCAAGGCATCGGAGCGCGACAAGATCCTCGCCCGGGTCGATTCGGATGTGCGCAAGCGCCCGGCGGCATATCCGGAAATTCTGCAAACCTCGTCGGAAAAGGGACACGGCATTGCCGAACTGCGGGCCGCCATCGCGGCCTTGGCGGAGACGGCGTGACACATGTATAAGCCGTGTACTGTGGGGAGACGTACCAAATGACCAATGACACCACAGACTGGCAGACGACGGCCCACACCCTGTCCGAGGCCCTGCCCTTTCTGCAGCGCTATGACGGCAAGACCGTCGTAATGAAATATGGCGGCCATGCCATGGGCGATGCCGAGAGGTCGGCCGAGTTTGCCCGCGACATCGTGCTGATGAAACAGATCGGTATCAATCCGGTGGTCGTGCATGGCGGCGGCCCGCAGATTCAGAAGATGCTGGAACGGCTGGCGCTGGAATCCACCTTTGTCGACGGGTTGCGTGTTACCGACGAGGCGATGGTCGAGGTGGTGGAAATGGTGCTGACCGGCACGATCAACAAGTCCATTGTCAGCGCCATCCAGGCCGCCGGCGGCCAAGCCATCGGACTGTCAGGGAAGGACGGCAATCTGGTTCAGGCGAAAAAGGTCCTGCGCAAGAAGGTCGACCCGGTCAGCAATATCGAAAAGATGATTGATCTGGGCTTTGTCGGAGAACCCGAAACCATCAACCCGTCGATCCTGGAAATCTTCTTCGCATCGGACATCATTCCGATCATCGCACCGGTTGGCATCGGCAGCGCCGGCGAAACCTTCAACATCAATGGTGATACGGTCGCCGGCGCCATCGCAGCCGCCGTCAAGGCGACCCGCCTGCTGTTGCTGACCGATGTGCCGGGGGTTAAAGGCAGCGATGATCAGGTCATCGCGGACATGACCGTCGGCGAAGCCAGATCCCTGATCGCAGACGGCACCGTTCAGGGCGGTATGATCCCAAAAGTCGAGACCTGCATCCTGGCGGCCGAAAAGGGCGTGGAAGGCGTTGTCATCCTGGACGGTCGAACGCCGCACGCGGTGTTGCTGGAGTTGTTTACCGTGCAAGGTGCCGGCACGGCGATCTGGCCAGACGAGTAACCCCGCATTCCCCAAGTGATCCGCTGGTTTTGCCGTTCTGATCGCAATATTTTGGTTATAAATCATTGAGTTGGCGGTTGCGAATGGCGGGTTTCGTGGATCACCCGGAGGGTGCGGGTGCAAAGCGGGGTGATCGGGTGGATTTCGACCGTCGTGTGCGGTTGGAGTTCCAGGGCACACAACTCAGCTCGGATGGTGGCCTGCTGGTGGCGCGGGAGCTGGATGATGCGCTCGGTCTGTCCGAATCCCGGGGCTGGTGCCTTGCGCGATGGCCGTTTGGGCCAGAACACCGTCCACCGGCTCGACGGCCTGTTTCGGCAGTCGGTCCATGGGCGGCTCGCAGGCTACGAGGATGTCAATGATGCGGACCGGCTCGCCCGTGATCCGGTCATGCGGCAGGTTGTGGGTGGGTGCGCCGTCGATGCACGAGCGGCCTCCGCGTCGCAAATGGGGCGGCTCGAGACCGATACGCTGGCTTTGCCCGGGAACCGGGCGGCTCTGGCCGACCTGAACGGCCAGGGGATCGACCGGTTCCATGATCGCAACGGGCTGAAGTACATCGTGCTGGACATGGACAGTTCCGTCAGCCCGACCCATGGTGATCAGGAAGGGGCCGCCTGGAACGGCCATTTCGACTGCGGCTGCTACCACCCGCTTTTCCTGTTCAACCAGTTCGGCATGTTGGAACGCTGCGCCTTGCGCAACGGCAACGTCCACAGCGCCGATGGCTGGCAGGATGTTCTGGACCCGGTGATCGCCCGGTATGCCAGGCGCAATCTCATGCGGTTCTTGCGCACCGACACCTCCCTTGCAATTCCCGGGATATGCGAACGGCTCGAAGATGTGGGCTACTTCCATGCCATTCGTATCCGTCCGGTCAGGCCGCGTTTTTGAGGTCTTGGGGCTTCCAGTTCCACGGTATCCGTCAGTTAGAGCCGTATTTTTCGGTTATTCCGGCATCCAATTCCACGGCATGAGTTCCTCGATGCGGTTGATTTTGTGATCTGGCAGGCGCTCCAACACCCATGTGAGCCAGGCTTCCGGATCAACGCCGTTCATCCTGGCGGTCTCGACGAGGGTATAAGCGATAGCGGCGGCCTTGCCGCCACCGACGGAGCCCATGAAAGGGACAGTTCTTGCGGCCCAGTGCGATGGGGCGGATCGAGCGTTCACAGATGTTGTTATCGAGTTCCAGCCGTCCGTCGCCGAGACAGGCACGCGCCTTTGGCATGCGGTTCAGCGCATAGCGAATGGCCCCTGCCAGCTTGTTCTTGCCCGAGAGCCTGGGAAGCCGAGCCTGTAACCATGCTTCCAGCTCATCGAAGACGGGCTTTGCCTTCTCTTGCTGAATGGCGACCCGCTCTTCGGGGGATTTGCTCCTTGCTTCCTTCTCCACGGCATGGAGCTTGCCCACCTGCCTGATCGCTTCTTTGGCGATGGCCGACCGGGTCGAAAACTACGTCGGCGCCGCGCCCATCGGTCAGATCCTTGACCGCGTCTCGGAAACCGCCGCCGGAATAGTTGATTGTGTGGTGGGCACCTTGTGCCTTTACCACCGCCAGCTTTTCATCCGTTCCGGCCGTTGCGATCACTTCCGCGCCCAGCAGGCGGCCGACATGAACGGCGGCGAGGCCGACACCGCCCGCCGCGCCGTGGACCAGCACAACCTCGCCGGCCTGCAGCCGGGCACCGTGGACCAGCGCGGTCCAGGCGGTCATATAGGCGGAGCGGAAAGTCGCGCCCCGGGCATGGTCGAACGTGGCCGGCAGTTGGTTCACATAAGGCGCATCGACCGCGCAGACCTAAGCCCACAAGCCCATTTTCGCGCCCGTCATCACCCGGTCACCGACCTCGAAGCCTTCAACCCCGTCGCCCAGCGCGATCACGTCGCCTGCCGCCTCGATCCCCGGCACAAACGGCAGGTCGGGTTTGAACTGATAACCGCCGGCGCACATCAACAGATCCACATGGCAGAGCCCCCACGCCTGGTGGCGCACCAGCACCTGGCCGAAACCCGGCACAGGCTCGGGCTGGTCCTCCCTGATCAGGTTTTCAGGCGGACCATAGTCCGGGCAGATTATCGCACGCATGGAACTGGTGATCAGGAAGCAGCAGCCCTCTCCGCGTTCCAGGCCTTCAGGATATCGCGGGCCTTGGCGCCGCTCTCCTCGGCCGAGACGTCGACGCCTTCGCGCTTGGCGGTCAGCTCGATCACATAGCCGTTGGGGTCGCGGAAATAGATCGAATCGATGAAGCCATGATCGGCGATGCCTCTGGTTTCGATCCCGGCTGCCTTACCCTTGGCCATCATCGGTTCCAAAACGCCGTGATCGACTTCCAGCGCGATGTGCAGGTCAAAATCGTGCTGGTCCTTGAACTCGAACGGTGTATCCGGCACGTCGAAAAAGGCTAGGAATGAGCCATCATCGAGCTCGAAAAACGTATGCAGGGATTTGGTCTCGCGCCCGGTCCTGGTCTCCGTGATCTCCAGCGCATTGGCCAGCGGCAGGTCGAGGAAATCCTCATAGAACGCCCGCGTCTCCTCGCTGTCGCGGCACCGGTAAGCATTGTGATGCAGGCCCTTGATCATGTCGGTCTCCTTTGACGGTTTCAGCTCGGGAATATCTTCAATATGTTAACATCGGTGGATATCTTCGGTAAAGTTTGAAATCCATGGCTGTTTCCGGCACCGTGCCCATCGCACGATTTCGAAAGAGGGATCCTCCATGAAACCTGTATGCCTGGTCATCGGCGCCGGCGCCGGCATCGGCGGCAATGTCGCCCGGAAATTTGCAGATGAAGGCTATCATTCAGTGCCGTGCCGGCGCAGCGACAAAGCGGGCCTGGACAGGCTGGTGGGCGACATCAGGGACGCGGGCGGCGATGCCTCGGGCATCCTGCTGAATGCGATTGAGCCCGACAGCATCGAAAATCTGGTGACCTCGGTCGAGGCGAACACCGGGCCGATCGACGTGGCGGTCTATAATCTGGGCGCCCAGATCGGTGACCGGACCTTGGCGGACACCACCTGTAAGGCGTTCGAGATGGGCTGGCGGCTGGCGACGTTCGGCCTCTTCCGCCTGGCCTCCACCGTGTGCCCGCTGATGGAAAAGCGCGGCCGGGGAACCCTTCTGGTAACCTCGGCAACCGCGGCGGTGCGCGGAAATGCCGGCCAGCATTCCCACGCGGCGGCCATGGCCGGACGGCGCATGCTGTGCCAGTCGCTGAACGCGGAATTTTCGCCAAAGGGCATTCATGTCGCCCACATCCTGATCGACGGTTCGGTGGATGCGCCGGACACGCTGGGCAAAATGCTCGGCCCCGAACGGTTCCAGGAACTGCGCGAAACGCGCGGCCTTGAAAACGACGGCCTGCTGCTGCCGGCCAGGGTCGCCGAAACCTATTACCATATCGCCCGGCAACACCGCTCCGCCTGGACCCACGAAATGGACCTGCGTGCGTTCTCGGACCTGCCCTGGTGGAACCATTGAGGCAAAGATTTTGTCCATGACCAATGGATGGATCGAGTCGGCCCCGGCCTGGATCGCCGACATGGCGGATGGGGGCGATTATGCGGGAAAGCATATTGTGGATGCGCCCATGCTGGCGCGCATTCGGGACCGGAAAATCTCTCGGGCGCTTGGTGTCGGCCGCGGGAGGAGCGTTTCTGCCGGATGATGCGTGCGGAAGGGATCGACACGGTGGAAGTCGATCTGGCTCCTCCCATGATGAACGAGGCATGGCGGCGCGATGCGGAAAAGGGGGGCGCTATGCCCGCGTTCCGTGGTTTCACATGATGGAATGGCAAAAAGATTGATGCACAATGACATTCATAATTGTATAATCCACCTGTACTGACCTGAATGACGCCAGATTCTTTCCCCTTTCCAGCCGAGGCCGCCATGCTGATCCCCCGCCAAATTACGCCTGATCTTGCCGTTGACACCGTCGGCCATGGCCGCTTTGATCTTGCCACCGACGGGTCGGAGCGGGGGACGGTTGTATGCTTCTACCGCGGGCTGCACTGTCCGATCTGCGCCCGTTATCTGGCGGAGCTGGAACGGCTGACGCCGGAGTTCACAAAACGCGGGGTCAAGACCATTGCGATCAGTTCGGACACAAAGGACCGGGCCGAGGCCATGACCAAAAAGCTGGATGCCGGCGGAGCCTTGCGTATCGGCTATGGCCTTCCTCTGAGCGAAGCGAAGAAATGGGGGCTTTATATCTCCACCTCGCGCGGCAAGACCTCGATCGGGATCGAGGAACCGGCGCTGTTTTCCGAACCGGGCCTGTTCATGGTTTCGGACAATCGCAAGCTGTATTACGGCTCGGTCCAGACCATGCCGTTCGTGCGGCCCCATTTCGACGAACTGCTGAACGCCCTCGATTTCGTGATCGAGAAGAACTATCCGGCACGCGGGGACTACACCGGGGCGGTGTGACCTTCGGAGCCTTGCACCAGATCAAACCGCGGCAGGGGCGAACAGCCCAATTCTGGGATGACCGGGGCAACTGGACATGGGAGGTGTCGTCAATGCCGTTCAAAACCCTTGTCGCCACGCTGGCTGCCGGACTGCTGTTCACCATGCCGGCCCGCGCCGGAGATCCGATTGCCGGACTGACCCTGGCCCAGGATCATTGCGCGCGCTGCCATACTATCAGCGGCACAAGTACCAGTCCGCTTTCCGTTGCGCCTACCTTCGCCGAGATTGTCGAGCGCTATCCGCCCCGCGACCTGGAAGAAGGCCTGGCCGAAGGAGTTGTCACCGGCCATCCGGAAATGCCCGAATTCATCTTTACGCCCGACGAGATCGAAAACTTCATCGCCTATCTGAAGGCGCTGCAATAATCCATCACCCCTCTCCCGCCTGCCGGGCAAGGAAGGATGCGGTCTTGGGCACTTCGGGCACCTCCACTTGCAGCGCTGCCGAGCGGGTCCGGCCGGTGTCCATACCGCGTACCATGCGGCCGGCATGGCGGCTGGGCACCGCAACCGGCGACAAAGGCACAGCGTCGGCGGCAGCACAGGTAACGATGAACAGCGTGCGGGGCGCGGACGATGCATTGACATGGGCCACCCGTGCATGCATCAGGCACACCGCGCCGGCGGGGCCCGTGCAGCGCATGGCGACCTGGTTGAAATTGGCCGCCTGATCCTCGGACACCGCGCCGGTGAACCGACCGCCGCACCACGGGCGCTCGTCGCGCACGTAACTCCACAGCCGCGCGGTTTTAGTCTTCTTTATCCTGGTGCGGGTTTGTAGTTTGACCGGTGTGTCATCGGCAAAAAGTGCAGGCCCTGCCCTGACCAGCTTGCCGATATGATTGGCCAATGGCTCCAGCAGCGCCGTGCTGCGGCCCACCCAGTCGGTCAACGTGGTGCGATGCAGATTAACCTTCTCGCGGGCGAAGATTTTTGATTGCCGGTCAAGCGGCAGGTGATCGCAGTATTTGCCAATCAGGACGTGGGCCAGCAGACCCGGACCGGGGCGGCCACGCTCAACAGGGCGCGACGGCAATGGGGCCTGGGCAAAGGTTTCACAACAGGTGCAGGCCATGCGGGGGCGGAGGATCCGGCGTACCACAAAGCGGCCCGGGACATATTCCAGTTCCTCGGTAACGTCCTCACCGATCTGGCGCAGGCTCCCACCGCAGTCAGTGCAGTCCTCACCCGGCGACAGCACCTCATCCTGCCGATCCAGATGATCTGGCAAGGGGTTGCGGTTGTGCTTGCGCCTGGCAGGTTTGTCCGTCTCATCGACATCAGTGCCGTTGGAGCCAGCTTCGTTCTTCTGCTCGTTTGCTGCCGCCTCGATCTCTTCGTCTTCCTGTAGGTCGAGGGCCAGTTGATCCATGCTCTCTGATCTGGAGCCAAACCGTGCCTTGCGGTGGCCATGCAGTTCAGCCTTCAGCTTCTCGTTTTGATACGTCAGCGACTGAACCTCGGCCATCAAAAGCTCGCTGACAGCCCGCAGTTCGGCGGGGTCTTCAGGCAGGGCTTCAAGGGCGTTCAACACGTGTAATCCATATCAAACTGCCCCATGGGATGGAACGACAAACCGCGTTAAACTTCATGTTTTTTTGGGCTTTCTCTATCCCGCCTGCAAAGGACGCCAGGTCTTTTGCGGGGTGCGCCAGTCAATCCCCTCTAACAGCATCGACAGCTGTGAGGGACTCAGGCTGACCTTGCCCTCCCTGGGCCCTCCCTGGCCGCAGGCCAGACAAACCGCCCCCGTTCCAGTCGTTTGGAGAACAGGCAAGCGCCTTGGCCGTCCCACCATATGATCTTGAGCAGATCACCGCGCCTGCCGCGAAACACAAACATGTGCCCCGAATACGGGTCTTCAGCCAGAACCTGTTCGGCCTGAGTCGCCAGTGTGTTGAACCCGCGCCGCATATCCGTCACCCCAGCGGCCAGCCACACCCGCGTATTGCCCGGCACCGGGATCATGTCATCAGCCCCTCAACCAGAGCCGGCACCGCCGACAATCCCGTCGCTCCTTCAACCAGGATACGCCGACCATCAGACAGGGTGATGTCTACACGGTGAACCGAAAGAGGAACGTCCATACAGGGCGCTGTGATCGGCACGTGGGCTGCGGTTGGCCCTGCAATCTCTACAGGCAGAAATGTGGTCACTTCCCCGGCGAAATCATCACCGTCAGTACATGCCGGCGCGAAACGGGGATCACGCAACCATTTGTGGATCAGATTGGCGTTCATCGCGTAACGTCGCGCAACCTGCGCTACCGAAACCCCAGGCGCGCGCGTTTGTCCGCAGATCGAAATCTTCTTATCGTCTGACCAGAACCGCTTCTTCTGACCCTTCTTCCCAGACATATCCGCCCTCAAAATGTCCACTAGCAATGGTGGACACTATCAGCGCACGCTATAACGCGTCAGAGCACCAACACCGGACGCTTACCGATGGTATCCGTCCGGTCAGGCCGCGTTTTTGAGGTCTTGGAGCTTCCAGTTCCACGGCATAAGTTCGTCGATGGGGTTAATCCGTGATCAGCAACGCGTTCCAGCACCCATGTGAGCCAGGCCTCGGGATCGACATTGTTCATTTCAGCGGTCTCAATGAGGGCGTAGGCGATAGCGGCAGCCTCGCCGCCACCAACGGAGCCCGGGAAGAGACAATTTTTTCGACCAGGGGCGGCGGGACGGATTGATCGCTCACAGATATTGTTGTCGAGCTCCAGACGTCCGTCGCCGAGATAAGCACGCGCTTCGGGCATCGGCTTCAGGGCGTAGCGGATCGCCTCGGCCAGTTTGGTCTTGCCCGAGAGTCTGGGCAGTTGGGCCTGTAGCCATACTTCCAGGTCATCGAAGACAGGCTTGGCCTTCTCCTGCCGCAGGGAGGCCCTTTCGTAGCCGTCCGTTAGAGCCGTATTTTTCGGTTATTCCGGCATCCAATTCCACGGCATGAGTTCCTCGATGCGGTTGCTTTTGTGATCTGGCAGGCGCTCCAACACCCAGGTGAGCCAGGCTTCCGGATCAACGCCATTCATCTTGGCGGTCTCGACGAGGGTGTAAGCGATAGCGGCGGCTTTACCGCCACCGACGGAGCCCATGAAGAGATAGTTCTTGCGGCCCAGTGCGATGGGGCGGATCGAGCGTTCACAGATGTTGTTGTCGAGTTCCAGCCGTCCGTCGCTGAGACAGGCACGCACCTTTGGCGTGCGGTTCAGCGCATAGCGAATGGCCCCTGCCAGTTTGGTCTTGCCCGAGAGCCTGGGAAGCTGGGCCTGTAACCATGCTTCCAGCTCATCGAAGACGGGCTTTGCCTTCTCTTGCCGAATGGCGACCCGCTCTTCGGGGGATTTGCCTCTGGCTTCCTCTTCGACAGCGTAAAGTACGGCGATCTGCTTGATTGTGCCTTTGGCGATGGCCGACCCTGTGCGCTCAAACTCTTCCACAAACTTGCGGCGCACATGCACCATGCAGGCCTGTTCGTCGGCCTTGCCCTCCCCAAAGAGGCCATTGAAGCCCGCAAAGCCATCGGCATGCACGGTCCCGGTATAGCCGGAAAGATGATTGACCGGGTGTGCACCCTTGCGGTCTGTACTGAACTGATACCAGGCACAGGGTGGGGCCTCGCCGCACCACGGGCGCTCGTCGCGCACGTAACTCCACAGCCGCGCGGTTTTAGTCTTCTTTATCATGGTGCGGGTTTGTAGTTTGACCGGTGTGTCATCGGCAAAAAGTGCAGGCCCTGCCCTGACCAGCTTGCCGATATGATCGGCCAATGGCTCCAGCAGCGCCGTGCTGCGGCCCACCCAGTCGGTCAACGTGGTGCGATGCAGATTAACCTTCTCGCGGGCGAAGATTTTTGATTGCCGGTCAAGCGGCAGGTGATCGCAGTATTTGCCAATCAGGACGTGGGCCAGCAGACCCGGACCGGGGCGGCCACGCTCAACAGGGCGCGACGGCAATGGGGCTTGGGCAAAGGTTTCACAACAGGTGCAGGCCATGCGGGGGCGGAGGATCCGGCGTACCACAAAGCGGCCCGGGACATATTCCAGTTCCTCGGTAACGTCCTCACCGATCTGGCGCAGGCTCCCACCGCAGTCAGTGCAGTCCTCACCCGGCGACAGCACCTCATCCTGCCGATCCAGATGATCTGGCAAGGGATTGCGGCTGTGCTTGCGCCTGGCAGGTTTGTCCGTCTCATCGACATCAGTGCCGTTGGAGCCAGCTTCGTTCTTCTGCTCGTTTGCTGCCGCCTCGATCTCTTCGTCTTCCTGTAGGTCGAGGGCCAGTTGATCCATGCTCTCTGATCTGGAGCCAAACCATGCCTTGCGGTGGCCATGCAGTTCAGCCTTCAGCTTCTCGTTTTGATACGTCAGCGACTGAACCTCGGCCATCAAAAGCTCGCTGACAGCCCGCAGTTCGGCGGGGTCTTCAGACAGGGATTCAAGGGCGTTCAACATGTATAATCCATATCAAACTGCCCCATGGGATGGAACGACAAACCGCGTTAAACTTAATGTTTTTTTGGGCTTTCTCTATCCCGCCTGCAAAGGACGCCAGGTCTTTTGCGGGGTGCGCCAGTCAATCCCCTCTAACAGCATCGACAGCTGTGAGGGACTCAGGCTGACCTTGCCCTCCCTGGCCGCAGGCCAGACAAACCGCCCCCGTTCCAGTCGTTTGGAGAACAGGCAAGCGCCTTGGCCGTCCCACCATATGATCTTGAGCAGATCACCGCGCCTGCCGCGAAACACAAACATGTGCCCCGAATACGGGACTTCAGCCAGAACCTGTTCGGCCTGAGTCGCCAGTGTGTTGAACCCGCGCCGCATATCCGTCACCCCAGCGGCCAGCCACACCCGCGTATTGCCCGGCACCGGGATCATGTCATCAGCCCCTCAACCAGAGCCGGCACCGCCGACAATCCCGTCGCTCCTTCAACCAGGATACGCCGACCATCAGACAGGGTGATGTCTGCACGGTGAACCGAAAGAGGAACGTCCATACAGGGCGCTGTGATCGGCACGTGGGGGGCGGTTGGCCCTGCAATCTCTACAGGCAGAAATGTGGTCACTTCCCCGGCGAAATCATCACCGTCAGTACATGCCGGCGCGAAACGGGGATCACGCAACCATGTGTGGATCAGATTGGCGTTCATCGCGTAACGTCGTGCAACCTGCGCTACCGAAACCCCAGGTGCGCGCGTTTGTCCGCAGATCGAAACCTTCTCATCGTCTGACCAGAACCGCTTCTTCTGACCCTTCTTCCCAGACATATCCGCCCTCAAGATGTCCACTATCAATGGTGGACACTATCAGCGCACGCTATAATGCGTCAGAGCACCAACACCGGACGCTTACGGCCATTCGGCTGCCCGCCAATGCCGTCCGCGAATATGAAGCTCTCCTGTAGGTTTGGTGTTACAGACAGGCTATCGCAGGAAGAAGGACATCACCATGCCGGCTAGGCGGCTCCTGATCGTGGCGCACGCGCCCTCGGAAAACACGAGCGCCTTGCGAGACGCCGCGGTTGCCGGCGCCAGCATTCCCGAGATCAGCGGTGTGTGGGTGACTGCAAAAACGCCGTTCGAAACCAACCCCGAAGACGTGTTGGCCTGCGACGCCATCCTCCTCGGAACCACGGAAAACCTCGGCTATATGTCCGGCGCCCTGAAGGATTTCTTCGATCGCTGCTATTATCCCTGCTTGGAAGAGACCCAAGGCAAACCTTATGGCCTCTATATTCGCGCCGGCCATGATGGCACCGGCACCCGCCGCGGCATCGAGACCATCATCACCGGCCTGCGCTGGCGCGCCGTTGCAGATCCGGTGCTGTGCCGAGGTGACTGGGATCCGGACTTTTCGGGGCGGGTGGCGGAACTCGGGACCTTGATGGCGGCAGGGTTGGAAGCGGGGGTGTTTTGAAGATATTGGAACTGTTCCTGCCCAACGCCACCGCCCTCACGCACTGTCCGTGACCACCATGGTGACCCTGACCCTCAACCAGCCGGAGATGCGCAATCCGGTGACCGACGTGGATTTCGTCGATGCATTTATCGCGGCCTGTGATCGGATTCGGGCGGACATGTCCGTACGCTGTGTCATCATCACCGGTGCGGGCAAGGGGTTCTCCTCCGGTGGCAATCTCAATCACATGAAAGAAAAAACCGGCACCTTTGACGGCGACGCCGCCGCCATTGCCGCGAACTACCGAAAAGGTATCCAGCGTGTGCCCAAGGCGGTGTGGGATCTGGAGGTGCCGATCATCGCCGCGGTCAACGGAGCGGCCTATGGCGCCGGCTGCGATCTGACATGCATGTGCGATATCCGGATTGCCAGCGAGCGGGCCGTGTTCGCGGAAAACTTCGTCAAGGTCGGCCTGATCCCGGGCGATGGCGGAGCGTGGTTCCTGCCGCGTCAGGTCGGCATGTCCCGCGCCGCCGAAATGACATTTACGGGCGAGCCGATCAATGCCGAAACCGCATTGGCCTGGGGCCTGGTTTCAAAAGTTGTTGCCCCCGACGAGCTTTTGTCGGCTGCCCGCGAGTTGGCTGCCCGTATCGCCGCCAATCCGCCCAAACAACTGCGCATGGCAAAACGCCTGCTGCGCGAGGGTGTGCACGCCCGCCTCGGCGATCTGCTGGAACTCTCAGCCTCGTTCCAGGCGGCCTGCCATCAAACGGAAGATCACACCGAGGCGGTCGAAGCATTGCTGGAAACACGAGTGCCGGTGTTTACCGGCAGGTGAAAATTTCCCTCCTTTGTGACAGATGAACCTGTTTGCCAGTTGGCTTGCGTGCAGATTACCGCCCCTCCGAAACGCATGATGTGTGGTGGATGCGGCCTGTTCAAGGGCCTCCGCTTGTTGCTTGCCTCTTCCGGAAATAATCAGTCTGTGTGAAATCGATCTGGAAATCTGTACATGTATCAGTTCAACCTCTCTCAATCACTGTTCCCGGCGCGAACCGACGATGTGGTTCTTGAAATCACCGTCGGCGGATTGTTGCGTGACGGGCCGCCAAACACCCGGACAACCCGACTCTGGTCGAGGTTGATATAGGAGGGCCGGACCAGGCGGCGCTGGCCCTATGGCGAATTGCTGGCCGACAGCGAAAAACTGGCGCTGGCCCTGTCGACCCGGTTCGCGCCGGGGAGCGGATCTGTGTCTGGGCGCCGAACATTCCCGAATGGGTGGGTGCTGATGGAATATGCCTGCGGGCTTGCCGAACTGGTACTGGCGATCGCCAATCCGGCCTATCAGCCAAGCGAACTGCGCTATGTGCTGGAACAGTCGGGCTCAGTGGCCTTGTTTTCGGTCGACAGCTATCGCGGCAATCCGATGCCGGAAATTGGTGCCAAGACGATAAAGAGCTTGGCGACCATCCGCGAAATTGTCAATATGGAAGGCTCAGTTTACAAGCCGTGTGCGTTCATGTCATGTTTTTTGTGAAATCAGAAGGATGGATTGACATGGATCACAAGCAGTTTCAGGAATGGTTATCGGGGATAGACCACCTCAGCCCGGCGCAGCGGCAGCAAACCGAAGCCGTGTTCCTGGGGGACACGGAGACGTCAGCGTCGCTGGCTGCCATTGAAGCGGCCGTGGGTGGAGATCGCCAGTGCCCGCATTGTGGCACGCCAGGTGCCATATCGCGTGGCGAGGCAAGGGGCCTGCGACGGTACCAGTGCAAAGAATGCAGGAAGACATTCAATGCCGCGACCGGCACCCCCTTGTCGGGTCTGCACCGCAAGGACAAGTGGCTTTCCTTCGGAGCCTTTCTTGCTGATGGGCTGACGGTTCGCGCTTCAGCAGAACGTTGCGGACTTGCCGTTAACACCGCCTTCCGTTGGCGACACCGATTTCTTGCCGCAAAAGACCTGAAGGCACGCAAGCTCACGGGCATTGTGGAAGCCGATGAAACCTATGTGCTGGAAAGCCGGAAAGGTGCACGAAACCTTGAGCGCAAGGCGCGACGCAGGGGAGGCAAGGCCAGCAAGCGGGGCCTGTCAGATGAACAGGTTCCGGTACTGGTTGTCGCTGATCGCAGCGGCGCAACAGTCAGTGCGGTTCTGCCCGCGGTCAACGCAGATACCTTGCGAGAGGTAATCGCGCCGGTTGTGGACGAGGATATCGTTTTGGTGACCGATGGACACCGCGCTTATCCGCGATGCGCGGCGGCAATCGGTGCGCATCACGAAGCATTGAACCTGTCACGAAGTGAACGGGTGCGAGGTGCCTTTCACATTCAGACGGTCAACAACCGACACAGCCGGTTGAAGGATTTCCTGCGGCGCTACCGAGGCGTCGCGACCAGATATCTCGACAACTACCTGCGATGGTTCCAACGGCTTGAACTGGAGAACGCCTCACCCCGGGCTTGCCTCGCAACCGCCATCGCACGTCCATGCATACAATTCGTAAACTGAGCCATATGGAAGACGCTGACGTGATGCATCGGACTGGCGACTGGCCAGTGGATCTGCCGCAGGTCCACGCCGGCGATGCCGCGCAGCGCGGCGGTGACGAACGAGGGCAAACGGGCCATGTCGGTGTCGGCGGCGGAGAACATCCTCAACGCCTTCGACGGCACGCTGGCGGATGCCCATGTTTTCAATCTGAAGAGCCTCAGGGCCAGGGAGCCAGCATGATTTTTCAGCGACAGCGGTCGGACTGCTCCCTTCTCCCGCGCTTAGCGGAACGAGGGGTCGGGGGAGAGGGAAGGAATTTGCCGCACCGTCGGAATTCAAACCTGGAACCTCGCACATGACCGATAAGAAAAATTATGAATATTTGCGCAGCTATCGCTGGTTCGGCCGGGATGATCTGCGCTCGTCCAACCATCGCAGCCGGATCATGCAGATGGGCTATGCGCTGGAGGAGGTGGACGGCAAACCGGTCATCGCCATCATCAATACCTGGTCCGACATCAACCAGTGTCACGCCCACTTCAAGCACCGGGTCGACGATATCAAGCGCGGAGTATTTCAGGCGGGCGGTTTCCCACTGGAGCTGCCGGCGATCTCGCTGTCCGAACCCATCGTCAAACCCTCGACCATGCTCTATCGCAATTTTCTGGCGATGGAGACCGAGGAATTGCTGCGCAGCCACCCTATCGACGGCGCCGTGCTGATGGGCGGCTGCGACAAGACCACGCCGGGCCTGTTGATGGGCGCGATCAGCATGAACATTCCGGCGATCTATGTCCCCGCCGGTCCCATGCTGCGCGGCAATCTGAAGGGCAAACCGCTGGGCTCGGGATCGGACGCCTGGAAATACTGGGACGATCTCAGGGCCGGCGAGATCACGCAAGACGACTGGACAGACGTGATGTCCGGCATCGCCCGATCCTACGGCACCTGCATGACCATGGGCACGGCGGCGACCATGATGTCGATCGCCGACACCATCGGCATGTCCCTGACCGGGGTCAGCTCGATCCCGGCGGCAGATTCAAATCACATAAGGATGTGCGGCGCCGCTGGCCGGCGGATCGTCGATATGGTGTGGGAAGATCTCAAACCCACAGACATCCTGACGCGAGCTGCGTTTGAAAACGGCATTGCCGCGGCCATGGCCATGGGTTGTTCGACAAATGCCATCATTCACGTCATCGCCATGGCGCGCCGGGCGGGCTGCGATATCGGGCTCGCCGATTTCGAGACGGCCAGCCGCAAGGTCCCGGTAATCGCCAATATCCGGCCGAGCGGCGATGCATATCTGATGGAAGATTTTTTCTGTGCCGGCGGCCTGCCGGCCATGCTGTCGCGCATCGTCGATCATCTGCACACGGGCTGTGTCACTGTATCGGGGCAGACCTTGGGCGAGGCGCTGGAGCGCGCCGAGGTTTATAATGACGATGTCATTCGCCCCGTGACGAACCCGATCTACGATGAAGGGGCGCTCGCGGTGCTGAAAGGCTCGCTGGCGCCCGATGGCTGTGTCATCAAACCGTCGGCCTGCGATCCGAAGTTTCTCAAACATGAGGGTTCGGCGCTGGTCTTCGACAGCTATCCCGAAATGAAGGCGGCGGTGGACGACGAGGATCTGGACGTCACCCCGGACCATATCCTGGTACTGCGCAATGCCGGCCCCCAAGGCGGACCCGGCATGCCCGAATGGGGCATGCTGCCGATGCCGCAAAAGCTGCTGAAACAGGGCCACCGCGACATGCTGCGCCTGTCCGATGCCCGGATGAGCGGCACGAGCTACGGCGCCTGTATTTTGCACGTGGCGCCCGAAGCCTATATCGGCGGTCCGCTGGCCCTGGTGAAAACCGGTGACATCATTACGATCGATGTAGACGCACGCACCATCGACCTGAATATCTCGGAAGAAGAAATGACCGCCCGCAAAGCCGACTGGATCCCGCCGCCACCGAGATACGAGCGCGGCTATGGCTGGATGTTCTCCCGGCACATCGGCCAGGCCGATACGGGGTGCGACTTCGATTTCCTGGAAACAGGGCATGGCGCTCCGGTGGACGAGCCGGCGATTTATTAGTCGCCTGTGAAGAAGCCGCTTTTTCCTCCTGATCGTCAAGCGGGTTTCGATGCTGTGCCTGATAATCAGGCACAGCAAATGCCTCACCTATTTGAGGATGAGGCGGAAGTTGTCGCCGACGGCGCTCATGACGGCGTTTACCTGGTTTGCGAGACGTCTCTTGAGGAAGTTCCGGCCCCTGTGGCCATCTTCCTTGTAGTGTCCGATGACCGGCCCAATCGCCGATCGCCCGCCTCGGCTCCTTCCTGATCCGGCCGTGAACGCCGCGCTTGTGGCCTGACTTGAAGATCAGGGTGGCCCCGGGCGCATCGTGACCCTGACAGCCCTTGTCCACATCGGCCCGCTCAATCTTGCGACCGGTCAACTCCCGCACCGGCTTCAGGGTGTGGCCGTCATACGGGTTCCCGGGCAATGAACTTGCCGCAAAAACGGAACGCGGCAGTCTGGAATGACGACTACATGAAGAAAATCATCCGCCAATAATATTCAGTCGATTGCCCCAGCTTCAAGAGCGGGAAGCGAGTTTTTTGGACCGTTTGATCGCCGGTTCAGGACCCGATAAAACGCGAGATATCGCGCATCTCGTCAAAATCCTCAAGTTGTAATTTCTCCAACTCGGGAAACTCCAGGGACATCACCGCTTCATAGTGTGCAGTGGATTCCGAGATCACCGATGAGAGATTTGCGGCGAGTTCATAAGTCATCAAAGTGTTTATGGCGGCCTCCGCTCTTTCATATGCAGCGTCGAGAGTCTCCTCAGTCAACCGCTGCCGACGCTCCAGCATGGCGCTATATTGGTCGATTACGAACAATATTCGCTCCTGAGTCGCAAAGTTATTTGCGTAGATTTGACGGTTGTCTTCTTTGCTGACATTTATGGCACGACGGGTTTTTTCCAATAGCGTCTGGGTTTCGCGGCGGTAATCCGCAAGTCGAGGAAGCCATTTGCTGTTGTATAATACCAGATGCTGTTGAAGCATCCTCACGTGAATGAGCCGGGTCGCTGACGCGATACTGATATATCTTTGCCGTGTCGCGTCAGCCGCTTTATCATCCGCAATAAGACGCTCAATCTCCACCAAGGCGCCCGTGACCGCGACTTTTTCGATCATAAGTGCGCCATTCACGGAGTAGAGCATAGCTTTGACTTGAGTGTCGGTGAGGATGAACCCATAACGGTCCTGCATATCTTGAGCAAAACCTGCAAAGACCATATCTTGGTCCTGACCCAACTGAACAAGCGCAGCATCAAGCGCGGCCAGCTTTGTTTCGATATCCTCTACACTGCCCGTCTCAAATTCCCTGCCCAAGATAGTGCCAAGCAACCCAACACCTTCTGACGTCTTGGCGAACTTTTGTTGAAACCTGAGTGCGTCCCGTTTGGCCTCCGCCTCCTTTCTGGCCTCTTGGATTTTAGCGAGCTGCTCTGACCACATTTCAAAGGTGTCCGGAACTACAAGTCCGAGAGCCTTGTCCATTATCGCGTCAATATCTTCCTGGTAATCCGCTTTGTCTTTTTCCAAAAACCCACCACTTTGTGGAGCAGCGTTTTTTGCTTTGATATTTTCGCGGATATCCTGAAGCTCATCGTTCAGGAAAACGATTAGCTCCTCAGTCTCATCGCTCATCGCAGGGGTGGCAATAATGGTTATCAGCACCATCGCAAGAAGATTTCTCAGCATTTGAATGATCCTTCATTTGAGGAAAAACCGATCTGCGAACTCGGCGCGGTCGATAGTGCCGTCCGCACCCCTGCCGTAATCGGTCCGGATATCTCCGGTGGCCATATCCTAATTTCTTCTCCTCCAATTCAATCACATGAGGTCACGTCCGTCAAGGTGATGTAATTTGTCTGCAAGGCGATTCAGTAAAAATTGTTGTGGTCTTTGGCCAGGAAGCGGATCGCCGTTGTTCTGCTGGTCTGGAACGCCTCGATAGCCCTTGTGGGCGGGTTGCTGATGCGCTTGGGCACAGTATGTGTGGCGCTTGTCAGCGTGAAGATGTTTTGCGGGGCGTGATCGAGGCGATTGGTATGGGCGATCCTCACCAGGGGTTACGTCCTTGTCGCGATGCATCGCCTCGATCCGCCAGTGGCCGCGGTTCACGGACATGATGCGTTTCGGTGTCGCCCCGGGCAGGCTCGTGATCAGATAAATCGTCTCCCTTTCGGTTCGGGTGACGCGTCCCCCTCGGATATGGTCTCGCCTGCGCGCCGGTCTCCGCTGTCAACTGACCAGGAACCTGCGCCATTGCCGTGGGATCCAGAACCCTAAGGATTTCCGTCAAGGTTGCATGACGGGGGGAGGCAAGCCCGGGGCGAAATCCCGGTCGCCGGAGTTGTCATGCAGTCAGGCCACGGCCCTGTTGACCCGCCGCCATCATTCCTTACGGCCGCTGAGCATGGATAACAGCATCAGCTTTAGCGCCCGATCCTCACGCCATTGAGCAAATTCTCAAGAAAGCCAATATCGAACGGTTCCAATTTTCATCCCAGATCTACGTGGGGTCGGTAAATCCAATCAGACCGTGTCCGGCTTAGTCATCAACGAATGCCGCAACTATTCGTGCGTTTAGCGCCTTTAGAAATGCCGAGCGGTCAAACCCCTCCGGATCATTGGCCACAGGGATATCTTCCTGCTCTGTCAGCCATTTCGGGAAGGGTGCGATAAATGCGTAGTGGTGTCCCGGTATGATCTGAAAGTCGCTTGGAGTATCGCGGGAGATTGCCTTGTAAAGCGGGCGTGCATGAAACTCGGGGATTGCAATGGTGTCACCCTCGATCGCAAACACCGTCAAATTGCTTATGGACAAGGGCGGCGCGGGATCAAGGCCCTGATACGCGGGTGCCACAAGTACGGCCTTGCCCGTCACTAGCGGCGGGTTGCGGAACGGATCGGATATGCTGCGCAGGCTGACCTCATGCCGGGAAGACTGCATCAGGCGAAAGGGCTTGCCGGGATTTTCGCAGAATGCGGCATCGGATGCGCCATGTTCTCCACAATGTCGCACGACCCGTTCCGAGGCAAATCCTGCGCCTGAGGCCAGCAGGATCGTTGCGCCGCCCAACGAGTATCCCAGACCGTGCACCTTTCCCTGGGTTACATGCTCGCTGAACTCCGGAGCTACGAGAACAGCATTCAGGGCTCTGGCCAATTCCAAATACCTGTAGTCCAGCACCTGAGCGGTTTTACGGGCACCAATCAGATAGTCAGCCTCATGTTGGTGGTGCCACCACGGCAAACCCGGCATCCGCAAGGGCCTGGGTCGTCAGGTAGTGGTTGCGATATAAACCACTGTTGCCGTGTGAAAACAGCACTAGTTCGTACTTGCCGTTCCGGATTGGCGCGTCCCTGGCGATCTCGACCTCAAAGGGGCCTAACCGCTGTTTCGCTGTTGGAGTATCGCTCGGATACCAGATCCCGATCTCCACTCCGTCGGCCGTGATCTCGCGAAATCCGGCAGCATTGGCCGCTGATGCCCAGATTGAAATCAAAACGCTCGCAAAAAGTGCCAAAAGCTTTGTCAGGGACGGTCTAGGGTCTGTTGACAATCACCGGGCAGCAACGAGCATTGCGCAGAGGTGCCAGTTGGCTGCGTAGCTGGTATCTGTTTTGTCGTATCGCGTTGCTATCCCCCTGAATTCCTTGATCTTTGCAAAGTAGTTTTCAATCAGGTGACGCCACTTGTACATGTGAGTATCGTCGTCTCGTAGCCCTTTCCGGTTCGATTTGGGTGGAATAACCGCAGTTGCGCCGCGCTCATCAAGGTCTTGCAGGAGCCAATCGGCGTCGAAGGCCTTGTCGGCCAGCAACGCTGCGAAGGAGACATCGTGGATCAGGGGGGCAACCCCCTTCATGTCGTGCGCTTGCCCCGGCAGAAGCAGAAAGCGGAACAAGTTGCCGAGCGCATCGACCAGGGCAACGATTTTGGTCGTCAGCCCGCCGCGAGAGCGTCCAATGGCTTGATGCCGTGTCCCCCTTTTGCGCCCGAAGCCTTCTGATGGGCCTGGACAATCGTTCCGTCGATGAGAGCATGTTCAAGGTCTGGCTCGTCGCTCATGGCGTTGAAAAGTCTGTCAAACACACCGGCCTTTGCCCATCGACGAAATCGTTTGAAAACCGAATTCCAGTTGCCGAAATCCTGGGGCAGGTCACGCTAGGGAGATCCTGTTCGCACACGCCAAAGTACGGCCTCCATGAACCGACGGTTATCCCGACCGGTTGCTCCCGGGTCCCCGGCTTTACCGGGTAACAGGGGCGCAATCTTTTCCCAAAGTTCATCTGAAATCACCAAACGATCTTCGTCCATCCAAACCTCCATTTTCGAAGCTTGAATAACAGTTCAGGCCAAATCGCAACCCCAAATGTCAACAGGCCCTAGTCTTCTTTATCCTGGTGCGGGTTTGTCGTTTGACCGGTGTGTCATCGGCAAAAAGTGCAGGCCCTGCCCTGACCAGCTTGCCGATATGATCGGCCAATGGCTCCAGCAGCGCCGTGCTGCGGCCCACCCAGTCGGTCAACGTGGTGCGATGCAGATCAACCTTCTCGCGGGCGAAGATTTTGGCTCAGTTTACAAGCCGTGTGCGTCCATGTTATGTTTTTTGTGAAATCAGAAGGATGGATTGACATGGATCACAAGCAGTTTCAGGAATGGTTATCGGGGATAGACCACCTCAGCCCGGCGCAGCGGCAGCAAACCGAAGCCGTGTTCCTGGGGGACACGGAGACGTCAGCGTCGCTGGCTGCCATTGAAGCGGCCGTGGGTGGAGATCGCCAGTGCCCGCATTGTGGCACGCCAGGCGCCATATCGCGTGGCAAGGCAAGGGGTCTGCGACGGTACCAGTGCAAAGAATGCAGGAAGACATTCAATGCCGCGACCGGCACCCCCTTGTCGGGTCTGCACCGCAAGGACAAGTGGCTTTCCTTCGGAGCCTGTCTTGCTGATGGGCTGACGGTTCGCGCTTCAGCAGAACGTTGCGGACTTGCCGTCAACACCGCCTTCCGTTGGCGGCACCGATTTCTTGCCGCAAAAGACCTGAAGGCACGCAAGCTCACGGGCATTGTGGAAGCCGATGAAACCTGTGTGCTGGAAAGCCGGAAAGGTGCACGAAACCTTGAGCGCAAGGCGCGACGCAGGGGAGGCAAGGCCAGCAAGCGGGGCCTGTCAGATGAACAGGTTCCGGTACTGGTTGTCGCTGGTCGCAGCGGCGCGACAGTCAGTGCGGTTCTGCCTGCGGTCAACGCAGATACCTTGCGAGAGGTGATCGCGCCGGTTGTGGACGAGGATATCGTTTTGGTGACCGATGGACACCGCGCTTATCCGCGATGCGCGGCGGCAATCGGTGCGCATCACGAAGCATTGAACCTGTCACGAAGTGAACGGGTGCGAGGTGCCTGTCACATTCAGATCGCAGCAGATCCGGCGGTCAACAACCGACATGGCCGGTTGAAGGATTTCCTGCGGCGCTACCGAGGCGTCGCGACCAGATATCTCGACAACTACCTGCGATGGTTCCAACGGCTTGAACTGGAGAACGCCTCACCCCGGGCTTGCCTCGCAACCGCCATCGCACGTCCATGCATACAATTCGTAAACTGAGCCAAGATTTTTGATTGCCGGTCAAGCGGCAGGTGATCGCAGTATTTGCCAATCAGGACGTGGGCCAGCAGACCCGGACCGGGGCGGCCACGCTCAACAGGGCGCGACGGCAATGGGGCCTGGGCAAAGGTTTCACAACAGGTGCAGGCCATGCGGGGGCGGAGGATCCGGCGTACCACAAAGCGGCCCGGGACATATTCCAGTTCCTCGGTAACGTCCTCACCGATCTGGCGCAGGCTCCCACCGCAGTCAGTGCAGTCCTCACCCGGCGACAGCACCTCATCCTGCCGATCCAGATGATCTGGCAAGGGGTTGCGGCTGTGCTTGCGCCTGGCAGGTTTGTCCGTCTCATCGACATCAGTGCCGTTGGAGCCAGCTTCGTTCTTCTGCTCGTTTGCTGCCGCCTCGATCTCTTCGTCTTCCTGTAGGTCGAGGGCCAGTTGATCCATGCTCTCTGATCTGGAGCCAAACCGTGCCTTGCGGTGGCCATGCAGTTCAGCCTTCAGCTTCTCGTCTTGATACGTCAGCGACTGAACCTCGGCCATCAAAAGCTCGCTGACAGTCCGCAGTTCGGCGGGGTCTTCAGTCAGGGATTCAAGGGCGTTCAACATGTACAATCCATATCAAACTGCCCCATGGGATGGAACGACAAACCGCGTTAAACATCATGTCTTGTCGGGCTTTCTCTATCCCGCCTGCAAGGGACGCCAGGTCTTTTGCGGGGTGCGCCAGTCAATCCCCTCTAACAGCATCGACAGCTGTGAGGGACTCAGGCTGACCTTGCCCTCCCTGGCCGCAGGCCAGACAAACCGCCCCCGTTCCAGTCGTCTGGAGAACAGGCAAGCGCCTTGGCCGTCCCACCATATGATCTTGAGCAGATCACCGCGCCTGCCGCGAAACACAAACATGTGCCCCGAATACGGGTCTTCAGCCAGAACCTGTTCGGCCTGAGTCGCCAGTGTGTTGAACCCGCGCCGCATATCCGTCACCCCGGCGGCCAGCCACACCCGCGTATTGCCCGGCACCGGGATCATGTCAGCAGCCCCTCAACCAGAGCCGGCACCGCCGACAATCCCGTCGCTCCTTCAACCAGGATACGCCGACCATCAGACAGGGTGATGTCTACACGGTGAGCCGAAAGAGGATCGTCCATACAGGGCGCTGTGATCGGCACGTGGGCTGCGGTTGGCCCTGCAATCTCTACAGGCAGAAATGTGGTCACTTCCCCGGCGAAATCATCACCGTCAGTACATGCCGGCGCGAAACGGGGATCACGCAACCATGTGTGGATCAGATTGGCGTTCATCGCGTAACGTCGTGCAACCTGCGCTACCGAAACCCCAGGTGCGCGCGTTTGTCCGCAGATCGAAATCTTCTCATCGTCTGACCGGAACCGCTTCTTCTGACCCTTCTTCCCAGACATGTCCGCCCTCAAAATGTCCACTATCAATGGTGGACACTATCAGCGCACGCTGTAACGCGTCAGAGCACCAACACCGGACGCTTACGAGAGTTTTACTCTCCGGTAAACTTGAAGCGGTTCAAGAAGACAACGATACGCACATGTACAAGTGGCGGCATCTGATCGAAAACGACTTCGCAAAGATCAAGGAGTTCCGAGGCATGGCAACGCGTTACGACAAGGCTGACACCAGCCATGCCGCCAACTGGTCCCTCTCCGCAATGCTCATCGCCGCAAGATGATTGTCAACAGGCCCTAATCAAATCAGCAGATTGAGGGGGCTTGACAGGCGACTAAGGCGCTCCGCCGCCGGTCGAAATCAGTCTCCAAATATCCATTGCAAATTGCCACAGCCCGGGAGTGTCATCCCGAAAGCGGATCACCGCATCGATACCCGCCCCGATCAAGACCAGCATCGCGATCAGAAAAATCGGCAGGTAGCCCACACCGCCCTTTTCATCTTCGCCATCTTTCTGTCCGTCGCCTGCTTCGTTCACCGGCCGATTCTAAAGCGGAATATTGTCGTGCTTTTTCCAGGGATTTTGAATGTCCTTAGTTTTCAACCGATCGAGGGTCCGCGCCAGACGGCGGCGGGTTGAACGGGGCATGATCACTTCATCAATAAATCCGCGCCGGGCGGCAACAAAGGGATTGGCGAAGCGGTCCTCGTATTCCTTGGTCCGGGCGGCGATCTTGTCGGGATCACCCAGTTCGGATCGGTAGATGATTTCCACCGCGCCCTTGGCCCCCATCACCGCGATTTCGGCGGTCGGCCAGGCATAGTTGACGTCACCGCGCAGATGCTTTGACGACATCACATCATAGGCCCCACCATAGGCCTTGCGGGTGATCACCGTGACCTTGGGCACCGTGCATTCGGCATAGGCGAACAGAAGCTTCGCGCCCTGCTTAATGATGCCGCCATATTCCTGAGCGGTGCCCGGCAAAAAGCCCGGCACATCGACAAAGGTCACGATCGGCACATTGAAGGCGTCGCAGAAACGAACGAACCGGGAGGCCTTGCGGCTTGAATCAATATCCAGACATCCGGCCAGCACCATTGGCTGGTTTGCCACGATCCCGATCGGATGGCCGCCAATGCGGGCAAAGCCGGTGATGATGTTGCGGGCAAAGTTTTCCTGAATCTCGAAGAAATCGCCCTCATCGGCGACCTTCACGATCAATTCGTACATGTCATAAGGCGTGTGTGCATCTGCCGGGATCAGGGTATCGAGGCTGTCTTCAACCCGGTCCACGGAGTCCGAGGTTGGCCGATGCGGCGGCTTCTCGGTGTTGTTCAGGGGCAGAAAATCCATCATCCGGCGCGTCTGCACCAGAGCCGCCACGTCATTGTCATAGGCCGCGTCTGCAACCGAGGATCTGCTGGAATGGGTGATGGCGCCGCCCAGTTCCTCGGCGGTGACCACCTCGTTGGTCACGGTTTTCACCACGTCGGGTCCAGTCACGAACATGTAAGATGAATCCTTCACCATGAAGATGAAGTCGGTCATGGCCGGTGAATAGACCGCCCCGCCCGCGCACGGTCCCATGATTACGCTGATCTGGGGGATCACGCCCGAGGCCATGACATTGCGCAGGAACACATCGGCGTAACCGGCCAGGCTGTCGACCCCTTCCTGGATCCGCGCGCCGCCTGAATCATTGAGGCCGATCACTGGTGCGCCGACATTCATGGCCGAGTCCATGACCTTGCAGATTTTCTGGGCCTGTGCCTCGGACAGAGAACCACCGAACACGGTAAAGTCCTGGCTGAACACAAAGACCAATCGGCCATTGATGGTGCCGGATCCGATCACAACACTGTCACCGAGGAAGGACTGTTTGTCCATGCCGAACTCGACGCACCGGTGTTCGACGAACATATCCATTTCTTCAAAGGAGCCTTCGTCGAGCAACAACTCAATCCGTTCGCGCGCGGTCAGTTTGCCCTTGGCGTGCTGGGCGTCGATCCGTTTCTGACCGCCGCCGGCTAGTGCCTGTTCGCGCCGCCATTCAAGTTCGTCCAGAATTTCCTGCATGGGCTTGCCTTTGTCTTCGCCGAGTCATCGCGATGGTTATACTGATCCAGACCGCCGGGACAAACAGTACGTTCGGATGGGGCGAATTTGAGTAAAACCCTCAGATATCATTTAAAAAATAGTTGAGTGATATCAGTGGGTTGTGATTCATCGTCTTTGTCAAGGAAGATGGAGAATGACCATGCCATGGACCAATATCACTCGCGTTGAATACAGGCGCAACCCTGCCCGCTATCCAGGCGACTTGACGGATGAAGAATGGGCGTTGATTGGGCCGCTCTTGCCGCCTGCAAAGCCCGGCGGTCGGCCCTGCTCGACCAACCTGCGTGATGTGATGAATGAGATCTTGCAGACCGCTTCCAGCGGCTGTCAGTGGCGCATGCCGCCAAAGTGTTTTCCGCCATTCTCCACGGTGCGGCACCATTTCCACGATTGACGTGACAACGGGCTGTGGCTGTCGATCAACCATCTTCTGGCAACCATCTTCTGGCAACCATCTTCTGGCAACCATCTTCTGGCAACCATCTTCTGGCAACCATTGGTGGACCGCAGACCGGTAAACAGGCGTCTCCCGGTGCCGGTGTGATCGACAGCCGGTCGGTCAAAACCACCGAAGGCAGTGGCGTTTGTGGCCATGGCGCGGGCAAGAAGATTGCGGGCCGCAAGCGCCGTGTCATCACCGACCGGATCGATCCGGAGTTGCACGCCTCGGTGCGCCATCCGCTGAAACAGGCCTGGAAGCTGGACGACGCGGACAAGGCCGAACGCCTTCCACGCAATCTGGCGCGACGGCGCGAACTGGAGGCGCCAGGCGTGTCCAGGGCGATCCTGGAAGGGTTGGACGAGCTCCTGACCGTCATTCGTCCTGGCATCCCGCTTGAGTCGCGACGGTCGCTGGCGTCGACGAATATCATCGAGTCGATGAATGCCGTGATCCGTCAGGTCCGCCGGAATGTGAAGCGATGGCGTGATGCCCGGATGGCGCTGCGCTGGACCGCCGCCGGAATGTCCGAAGCAGGCAAGGGCTTCTGCCGTCTCAACGCCTGAAAGCAGTTGCCCGTCCTGGAGGCCGCGCTCGAAAAGCACCGCGATCCACAGGCCGGTGCGTCTGTTGACCCGATGGCTCGGGCCGCGTAACCATGCAGTCCGCAACGTCGCCCGGTGCGAATTTCAACATCGGACGGGACATTCCGCCTAGACCCCCAACCCGCCGACCATTTTCAGGAAGGTGTTGATGTCGCCCAACTCTCCCGTCGGGGTGATGAAAGGGGGGAAGGTTTTCTGGTCCATCACGTCGCGGTGCTGGTGCAAGGCCCAGTAGACCGAGGGGAAGGCAAGCTTGGTCCAGGGGATCTCGTCCCAGGTGAACAGGGCCACCTCGCGGCTTTCGGGACCGGGTTCGACATCGGGGTTTTCCAGGCGGGCGCGGTACATCAACTGGACCTGGCTGATCCGGGGGATCGAATAGACCGCCAGCAACTGGTCTATGGTGATGCGGGCGCGGGCCTCTTCCCAGGCTTCGCGCACCGCGCCGTCTTCGGCGCTTTCACCCAGTTCCATGAACCCCGCCGGCAGTGTCCAGAAACCATCGCGTGGATCGATCGCCCGGCGGCACAAAAGATATTTTTCGCGCCACATCACCACGGATCCGCAGACGATCTTTGGGTTCTCGTAATCGATGAACCCACAGGTGACACAGACCCGGCGTTCGTGATCGTCACCCTCGGGCACGCGCTTGGAAAAGGCCTGTTCGGTCATCGCCAAAAGGTGGGGGGGTGGAACAGCATTGTCCAGCGCGAAGTTGCTCTGGCGTCAGTTTTCACCGGCCGCCAGAACCGCCGCGATCAGATCCTCCACATGGTTTCGCGTCACCAGCGGACCGATATGCTTGTAGCGAATAAAGCCCTTGCCATCGACGACGAAGGTTTCAGGCACGCCGTAAACACCCCAGTCAATGCCCACTCGTCCGCGCGGATCAGTGCCGCTCAAGGTGAAGGGATCGCCAAAGTCGTTCAGGAACGTCAGCGCGTTCGCCGGCTGGTCCTTGTAATTCAGGCCATGAATCGGCGCTATGCCACGCGCATTCAGATCCATCAGCACCGGATGCTCGGCCCGGCACGGCACGCACCAGGACGCCCAGACATTGACGATGACCACCTTGCCCTGTTTCAGGTCTGCGGTCGCAAAACGCGGCTGGCCCTCAACCAGCGGCGCCATGTCGAATTCCGGCGCCGGCTTGTTGACCAGGGGCGAGGGGATTTCCTGCGCCTTGCCGTACCACAAGCCCCACAGGAACCCGGTGGCGATCAATCCAAAAATTGTGACGGGCAGAATACGGGTCAAGGACAAGGATCAGTCCACCCGGGCGCGCCTGCGCGTCGCGCCGCGCGATTCCAGCCGCTCCAGTTCCGCCTTGATCCGGGCGTGGCGGACCAGAGAGAACACCGCCAGGCCGGCAACCATCACAATGGCCAGGACATAGGACGGCCAGATATAGACCGCATAGCCGTCCATGGTGAAGAACTCAGTTATGGGCGGGCTCTCCTTCAAACGGCTTCTCGCCGCGCGCCTGGCCGGTGTGCAGGGCGTGCAGGCGACGGGCCAGCACCTCGGTCCGCATCCGCACCAGCACCACCCAGATAAAGAACAACTGGAACCCGAACGCCATCAGGAACAGCGGTGTGCGCATGGAAGGATCAATCTTGATCCCCTCGGTGACGGTGACGCTGGCCGGCTGGTGCAACGTGTTCCACCATTCCACCGAAAATTTGATGATCGGGATCATGATCACGCCGACAATCGCCAGGATCGCCGTGGCCCTGGCGGCACGGGACTTGTCCTCGATCGCCTCCCACAAGGCGATGTAACCAAGATACATGAAGAACAGGATCAGCACCGAGGTCAGGCGCGCGTCCCATACCCACCAGGTGCCCCAGCCCCTGATACCCCACAGCGACCCGGTGACAAGGCACAGCGCGGTAAAGGCGGCACCGACCGGCGCGGCGGATTTTGCCGCCATATCGGCCAGATGATGGCGCCAGACAAAGCCGAACAGGCTGGCGCCCGCCATGAACACATAGGCGAACATGGCCATCCAGGCCGACGGCACATGGATATACATGATGCGGACATTTTCACTCATCTCCGCGTCCGGCGGCGAGGCCAACAGGGCATAATAGAGACCGGCCAGCATCAGCAGCACGGACCCGGCCCCGGCGAAGGGCAGGATCACGCTGGATAGCTTCATGAATTTGGCCGGGTTGGCGTATCCAAACATATCGATGATGTAGAATGTCAGGGGGGTTTACCGCAAGAGCGCTGACGCGTCCGTGATGCCGCAGGCTATCCCAGACTCAGCCTCAGCGCGGCCGCCGAGGCAATTGGCGACATCATCAGGGCGCCCAGTGTCAGACCGCCCAGGATCATCAGGTGCGGGGTGTATGACTGGGCGGTCAGCGCCGCCTCAACCCCCAGCGCGGCGAAGATCAGCATCGGTACATAGAGCGGCAGGATCAGCAGCGCGAGGATCAGACCGCCGCGGCGCAGGCCGACGGTCAACGCCGCGCCGATGGCACCGATCAGGGTTAGCGCCGGCGTGCCGATGATCATGGTTGCCAATAACGGCCAGAATCCTTCCGCCGGCATGTTCAGAATGATCGCCAGTACCGGCGCGACACAGATCAGAGGCAGGCTGGTGGTCAGCCAGTGGGCAACGCATTTGGCCAGCACCGCTAACTCCAACGGCAGCGGGGCCAAAGCCAGCATGTCGAGCGAGCCATCCTCGAAATCCGCCTGGAACAGCCGGTCGAGCGAGAGCAGCACCGCCAGCAATGCGGAGACCCAGATCACCCCGCCAGCAATCCGCGCCAACAGCTTGGTTTCCGGTCCGACCCCGAACGGGATCATGGTCACGGTGATGACAAAGAATGCTGCCGCCAGCAGACCGCCGCCACCGGCCTGAACCGCCAGTTTCAGATCGCGCGCGATCAGCCCTCGGAAAGCGCTCATGCCGCGGCCTGCCCGGCGTCCGCGATCTGCAGTGTTTCCGATGGCAGGCCGAGATCGATATGGGTGGCAGCCAGGATCACGCCGCCGGTCGCCAGATGCGTCTGCATGACGCCCGCCAGCAAATCGACCGAGACGATGTCGAGACCCACGGTCGGTTCGTCCAGCAACCACAGCGGCCGGTCCGCTAGCAACAGGCGGGCAAGGGACAGCCGTTTTTTCTGGCCTGCCGACAGATATTGCGCCGGTGTCAGACCCAGTTCGAACAGGCCGAACGCTTCCAGCGCCGCATCGATCCGGGCGGTCTTGCCGGGCGTTGGTGTGCCCAGAATGCCGGCCCAGGCGAACAGGTTCTCTTCCGTTGTCAAAGCCGGTTTAACCGCGTCGAGATGACCGCAATAATGAACCGCGTTCCTTAACGGTTCGGCGTCCGATGTAACGTCTTCGCCCAGCCAGTCGATCCGCCCTTCGGCCACGGGCACCAGCCCGGCGATCAGACGCAGCAACGAGGATTTCCCCGACCCGTTGGGTCCGCGCGGCGCGGTCAGTTTTCCAGCGGGGGCCGTGAAATTCAGGCCTTCGAATACGAGCCGTTCGGCACGGATACAGGCAAGATTTGTGGCGGTCAGGGTCATTGGCGCAGACTGTGACGAAAGGTTTGTGCCCCGTCCAGTTTACAGGTCGGGCCGGGGGGTCTATATTAATGGCCAACGCATAAGCATTTTTCCGCGCAATTGCGACCTCCGAATCTCTCCTGAAAGGGCCTCCCATGAGCAATGACAGCTTCAAAGCCGCCAAGACACTGTCTGTTGGCACCGCCGAATACAGTTATTTCGATCTGAAGGCTGCCGGCGAAAACGGACTGGGGGATGTCAGCCGCCTGCCGTATTCGCTGAAAGTTCTGCTCGAAAACATGCTGCGCCATGAAGACGGCGTCACGGTGGAAGCCAAGGATGTCCAGGCCGTCGCCGACTGGCTGAAGGACAAGAAGAACCCGGTCGAGATCGCCTATCGGCCCGCCCGGGTGCTGATGCAGGATTTCACCGGCGTCCCGGCCGTGGTCGATCTGGCCGCCATGCGCGCGGCAATGAAAGACGCCGGCGGCGACCTCAACAAGGTCAACCCGTTGTCGCCGGTCGATCTGGTGATCGACCATTCGGTGATGATCGATTCCTTCGGCCAGGCCAATTCCCTGGCAATCAATGTGGATCGGGAATATGAGCGCAACGGCGAGCGCTATACGTTTTTGAAATGGGGCCAGGACGTGTTCGACAATTTCCGCGTCGTGCCGCCGGGCACCGGAATCTGCCACCAGGTGAACCTGGAATATCTGGCCCAAACCGTGTGGACCAAGGTTGAGGACGGCAAAACCGTCGCCTATCCCGACACGCTGGTCGGCACCGACAGCCACACCACCATGATCAACGGCATGGCCGTGCTGGGCTGGGGCGTTGGCGGGATCGAAGCCGAAGCCGCCATGCTGGGCCAGCCGATCTCGATGCTGATTCCCGAAGTTGTCGGCTTCAAGCTGACCGGCAAGCTGGCCGAAGGTATAACAGCGACCGATCTGGTGCTGGTGGTGGTCCAGATGCTGCGTGAAAAGGGCGTGGTCGGCAAATTCGTCGAATTCTACGGTCCTGGCTTGGAAGAACTGCCTTTGGCCGACCGGGCGACCATTGCCAACATGGCCCCGGAATACGGCGCGACCTGCGGCTTCTTTCCGGTTGATGGCGAGACCATCCGCTATCTGGCCATGACGAGCCGCGATGCCGACCGGATCGCCCTGGTCGAGGCCTATTCCAAGGCACAAGGCATGTGGCGCGACGCCGATGCCCCCGATCCGGTGTTCACCGACACGCTGGAACTGGACATGGACACCGTCGAAGCCTCGCTGTCCGGCCCCAAACGGCCCCAAGACCGGGTACCGCTGAAAGCCGCCGCGCCGATGTTCGCCGACGTGCTGAAATCGGAATTCAAGCACGATGCGCCGAAATCCGCACCGGTCGCGGGCATGGACCATGATCTGAGCGACGGCGACGTCGTCATCGCGGCGATCACCAGTTGTACCAACACCTCGAACCCGTCTGTGATGATCGGCGCCGGTCTGGTCGCGCGCAACGCAGTCGCAAAGGGCCTGAAGGTCAAACCGTGGGTCAAGACATCTCTGGCGCCGGGGTCCAAGGTCGTCTCGGATTATCTGGTGAAAGCCAGTTTGCAGGACGATCTGGATACGCTGGGCTTCAATCTGGTCGGCTATGGCTGCACCACCTGTATCGGCAATTCCGGACCGCTGCTGGAGCCGGTGTCCGATGCCATCAATGCCGGCGATCTGGTCGCCTGTTCGGTCTTGTCGGGCAATCGCAATTTCGAAGGCCGCGTGAACCCGCACGTGCGCGCCAACTATCTCGCCTCGCCGCCTTTGGTGGTCGCCTATGCGATCGCCGGATCGATGAACATCGACATCACGACCGAGCCGCTGGGCACCGGCAGTGACGGCGAACCGGTCTATCTGAAGGACATCTGGCCCTCGTCCCGCGAAATTGCCGACACCATTGCCGGCACCATCAATGCGGACATGTTCAAGAACGAGTATGCCAATGTGTTCACCGGCGACGAAAACTGGAAGGATATCGAGACAGAGGCCGGCCTGACCTATTCCTGGGATGCCACGTCTACCTATGTGAAGCACCCCCCCTATTTCGAAAATCTGGCTCAACAGGTCGGCATCAATCCGATTGAGAGGGCGCGGCTTCTCGGCCTGTTCGCCGATTCGATCACCACCGACCACATCAGCCCCGCCGGCGCGATCAAGGGCGACAGCCCGGCCGGCACCTATCTGCGGGGCCATCAGGTGCCGGCGCGTGAGTTCAACTCGTACGGATCGCGGCGCGGCAATCACGAAGTGATGATGCGCGGCACCTTCGCCAATATCCGCATCAAGAACCAGATGGTGCCGGGCGTCGAAGGTGGCGAATCCAAGCATTATCCGAGCGGTGACCAGGCCTCGATTTATGACGTGGCCATGCGTTACGCCGATGAGGGCGTGCCGCTGATCGTGATCGCCGGCAAGGAATACGGTACCGGCTCCAGCCGGGACTGGGCCGCCAAGGGCACCAAATTGTTGGGCATCAAAGCCGTGATCGTCGAAAGTTTCGAGCGCATCCATCGGTCGAACCTGGTCGGCATGGGTGTCCTGCCATTGCAGTTCAAGGATGGCGACAGCCGCGAAACGCTCGGTCTGAAGGGCGATGAGATGCTCGACATTATCGGTTTGGACGAAGATCTGCAGCCGCGTCGGGATCTGGGCGTCAGAATCACCTATGGTGACGGTTCGACCAAGGAAATCAGTGTGTTGTGCCGTATCGACACGGTCAACGAAATCGATTATTTCCGGTCCGGTGGAATCTTGAACTATGTGCTGCAAAACATGATCGACGAAGCGGCCTGACACCGGGGTTTGTTGTTCCGGGACAGGGCTATCTAGGGCCTGTTGACATTCGGGTTTCCGATTTGGCCTGAACTGTTATTCAAGCTTCGAAAATGGAGGTTTGGATGGACGAAGATCGTTTGGTGATTTCAGATGAACTTTGGGAAAAGATTGCGCCCCTGTTACCCGGTAAGGCCGGGGATCCGGGAGCAGCCGGTCGGGATAACCGTCGGTTCATGGAGGCCGTACTTTGGCGTGTGCGAACAGGGTCTCCCTGGCGTGACCTGCCCCAGGATTTCGGCAACTGGAATTCGGTTTTCAAACGATTTCGTCGATGGGCAAAGGCCGGTGTGTTCGAGAGACTTTTCAACACCATGAGCGGCGAGCCAGACCTTGAACATGCTCTCATCGACGGAACGATTGTCCAGGCCCATCAGAAGGCTTCGGGCGCAAAAGGGGGACACGGCATCAAGCCATTGGACGCTCTCGCGGCGGGCTGACGACCAAAATCGTTGCCCCGGAGGGCCACGAGCGCGGCCTCCAGACCAGGCGCCCCATCGGCGATCACGAATTTGGCCGCTTCAGCCCACGCGCATCGATATCCTGGAGAAACTGCCACCAGGCCGCCGTGCTTTCGCCGCCCATGTTTGTGATGGAAAGCAGCACCTTCTGGCCATCTCGACGCACGCCGATGGCCGCGAGCACCGAGATGTTCGTGGCCTTCCTGTCAATCCGCGTCTTGATGACGGTGCCGTCCAGGATGAGCCGGATGATGTCCCCGTCGGCCAGGCTGCGGGTGCACCAGGCATCCCGGTCGGCCTTCACCCTGCGCCAGGCCCGGCTCACCACATCCTTGCTGACCGCCCCCTTGAAGAGCGCGAAAAGTGCGCGTTTCACCCGCCGCGTATTCGTCCCCGAAAGGTAAACCGATGCGACCAACGCTTCGGCTGTCCTGGTCAGCCGCTGGTAACGCGGCAGAGCCTTTGATCGCCACTCGCCATCTTCGATCCGGGCGCGGGGCACGCTGACCGTCCCGGTGCCAAAGGTTCCCGTGATCTGGCGTCCCCGGGTTCCGTTGCGATCGCCCTTTACGCCGCCGCCATGGTGGCTGTAGCGAAGGCGACCGGGAAAGCTGTCGAGTTCCTCCTCAAATACGGATTCAATCGTCGAGCGGATGTTCGCTCGCAGCCGGTCTTCGATCGGGTCGAGACCCTCTTCAAATGCCAGGAGCGAAAGAGGGCTCGTGTCTGTAATCTGGTTCATGGCGTGATCTCCTTTTGGCGGTACCTGCCGCCGGTTGGGTGGTTCTGGTTCACCCGGAGAGGACGCCACCTTCAGATTTCCACCAAACTCGAGACACGACCGCGGGCAATACCGCTCCGGGGTCTCGGGTCCGGATTGAGATGGTGGTGTGGACACGCTGCGCTTCGACATGGACGACTTTACCGAAGGGGATCGTGTCAATGTCTCGGGAGACGAATACCGGAGTTTCACGGCTGACGATGGAACCTGGTCATTCATCGTCGATGCGGATGTCATGCTGTTCGATCTCTGACCCGGAGAGCCGGTGATAGCGGGACCGACGATCCAAGGGGCAGGATCAGTTGATCGATCGGGCAGGCTGAAAAACCCTGTCCTCCATCAATCGGTTCCGTGCGGCGGACGTTCGCACGGGAGATGGTTGGGCGCGTGACTCATCCGCTCCGCCACATATCATTTGCGAACCCGAGACAAGGTCCCTAACGGGGCCTTTTTTGTTTCAAAGGAGTTTAGCGAAGCCATCCGACTTTTGGGGACCTGCCTTGGGTCCGAAATCGATCTCTGAGCGCCCCGTGTCTCTTTTCACCCACCCTTCACCCAGATCGAGAGTAAGCGTCCGGTGTTGGTGCTCTGACGCGTTATAGCGTGCGCTGATAGTGTCCACCATTGATAGTGGACATCTTGAGGGCGGATATGTCTGGGAAGAAGGGTCAGAAGAAGCGGTTCTGGTCAGACGATGAGAAGGTTTCGATCTGCGGACAAACGCGCGCGCCTGGGGTTTCGGTAGCGCAGGTTGCACGACGTTACGCGATGAACGCCAATCTGATCTACACATGGTTGCGTGATCCCCGTTTCGCGCCGGCATGTACTGACGGTGATGATTTCGCCGGGGAAGTGACCACATTTCTGCCTGTAGAGATTGCAGGGCCAACCGCCCCCCACGTGCCGATCACAGCGCCCTGTATGGACGATCCTCTTTCGGCTCACCGTGCAGACCTCACCCTGTCTGATGGTCGGCGTATCCTGGTTGAGGGAGCGACGGAATTGTCGGCGGTGCTGGCTCTGGTTGAGGGGCTGCTGACATGATCCCGGTGCCGGGCAATACGCGAGTGTGGCTGGCCGCTGGGGTGACGGATATGCGGCGCGGGTTCAACACACTGGCGACTCAGGCCGAACAGGTTCTGGCTGAAGACCCGTATTCGGGGCACATGTTTGTGTTTCGCGGCAGGCGCGGTGATCTGCTCAAGATCATATGGTGGGACGGCCAAGGCGCTTGCCTGTTCTCCAAACGACTGGAACGGGGGCGGTTTGTCTGGCCTGCGGCCAGGGAGGGCAAGGTCAGCCTGAGTCCCTCACAGCTGTCGATGCTGTTAGAGGGGATTGACTGGCGCACCCCGCAAAAGACCTGGCGTCCTTTGCAGGCGGGATAGAGAAAGCCAAAAAAACATGAAGTTTAACGCGGTTTGTCGTTCCATCCCATGGGGCAGTTTGATATGGATTTCACATGTTCAACGCCCTTGAATCCCTGCCTGAAGACCCCGCCGAACTGCGGGCTGTCAGCGAGCTTTTGATGGCCGAGGTTCAGTCGCTGACGTATCAAAACGAGAAGCTGAAGGCTGAACTGCATGGCCACCGCAAGGCACGGTTTGGCTCCAGATCAGAGAGCATGGATCAACTGGCCCTCGACCTACAGGAAGACGAAGAGATCGAGGCGGCAGCAAACGAGCAGAAGAACGAAGCTGGCTCCAACGGCACTGATGTCGATGAGACGGACAAACCTGCCAGGCGCAAGCACAGCCGCAACCCCTTGCCAGATCATCTGGATCGGCAGGATGAGGTGCTGTCGCCGGGTGAGGACTGCACTGACTGCGGTGGGAGCCTGCGCCAGATCGGTGAGGACGTTACCGAGGAACTGGAATATGTCCCGGGCCGCTTTGTGGTACGCCGGATTCTCCGCCCCCGCATGGCCTGCACCTGTTGTGAAACCTTTACCCAAGCCCCATTGCCGTCGCGCCCCATCGAACGTGGCCGCCCCGGTCCGGGTCTGCTGGCCCACGTCCTGATTGGCAAATACTGCGATCACCTGCCGCTTGACCGGCAATCAAAAATCTTCGCCCGCGAGAAGGTTAATCTGCATCGCACCACGTTGACCGACTGGGTGGGCCGCAGCACGGCGCTGCTGGAGCCATTGGCCGATCATATCGGCAAGCTGGTCAGGGCAGGGCCTGCACTTTTTGCCGATGACACACCGGTCAAACTACAAACCCGCACCATGATAAAGAAGACTAAAACCGCGCGGCTGTGGAGTTACGTGCGCGACGAGCGCCCGTGGTGCGGCGAGGCCCCACCCTGTGCCTGGTATCAGTTCAGTACAGACCGCAAGGGTGCACACCCGGTCAATCATCTTTCCGGCTATACTGGGACCGTGCATGCCGATGGCTTTGCGGGCTTCAATGGCCTCTTTGGGGAGGGCAAGGCCGACGAACAGGCCTGCATGGTGCATGTGCGCCGCAAGTTTGTGGAAGAGTTTGAGCGCACAGGGTCGGCCATCGCCAAAGGCACAATCAAGCAGATCGCCGTACTTTACGCTGTCGAAGAGGAAGCCAGAGGCAAATCCCCCGAAGAGCGGGTCGCCATTCGGCAAGAGAAGGCAAAGCCCGTCTTCGATGAGCTGGAAGCATGGTTACAGGCCCAGCTTCCCAGGCTCTCGGGCAAGACCAAACTGGCAGGGGCCATTCGCTATGCGCTGAACCGCATGCCAAAGGCGCGTGCCTGTCTCGGCGACGGACGGCTGGAACTCGACAACAACATCTGTGAACGCTCGATCCGCCCCATCGCACTGGGCCGCAAGAACTATCTCTTCATGGGCTCCGTCGGTGGCGGTAAAGCCGCCGCTATCGCTTACACCCTGGTCGAGACCGCCAGGATGAACGGCGTTGATCCGGAAGCCTGGCTCACCTGGGTGTTGGAGCGCCTGCCAGATCACAAGATCAACCGCATCGAGGAACTCATGCCGTGGAATTGGATGCCGGAATAACCGAAAAATACGGCTCTAACGGACGGCTACGAAAGGGCCGCCCTGCGGCAGGAGAAGGCCAGGCCTGTCTTCGATGACCTGGAAGTATGGCTACAGGCCCAACTGCCCAGGCTCTCGGGCAAGACCAAACTGGCCGAGGCGATCCGCTACGCCCTGAAGCCGATGCCCGAAGCGCGTGCTTATCTCGGCGACGGACGTCTGGAGCTCGACAACAATATCTGTGAGCGATCAATCCGTCCCGTCGCCCCTGGTCGAAAAAATTGTCTCTTCCCGGGCTCCGTTGGTGGCGGCGAGGCTGCCGCTATCGCCTACGCCCTCATTGAGACCGCTGAAATGAACAATGTCGATCCCGAGGCCTGGCTCACATGGGTGCTGGAACGCATTGCTGATCACAGATTAACCCCATCGACGAACTCATGCCGTGGAACTGGAAGCCCCAAGACACCAAAAACGCGGCCTGACCGGACGGATACGATCGAGACGGATTCAAAGTACGTTGTCTTTTCAGGTGCTTGGCCGAAATGGCCTTGCGCCGCATTTGAGGCGGGTTCGACCGCTGTCGATGCAAACGGAGACAAGCGGGTGAACCCAGACCTGCTGTCTGACCGGACGAAGCGAAATAGGCGGTTCCAAACTGAAATCGAACGTGCTGACGGCATAGGCGATTGACCTGGATTCAAGGGTGAAGAACACACCCCTGTGGCCGGATTTGATGGCCTCGGCGATAAGTTCCAGGCTCATGGTGGTTTTTTTGCCGTGACCGGGGCGGGCGCCGAGCAGGACCAGGTCGCCGGGGATGATCTTTCAAACAATGCACGCAGCGGCACTGTCATGAATGCCTTTGCCGCCAGCAGACTCCAACTGCTGAAATCCTCCTCTACGGCAAGCCGGTCCAGCGCCTGGCTCAGCGGAATGCCCTCGCGGCGGGAAAGCAATTTGACACGGCGTTTCAGACGGCAAATCGGGGCAGACAGTCTCATCTCAAAACCTCCTGATGCGGCCAGGTTTCACACTCCCTCCTTATGCGCAGTGCCCGAACAGTCGGTTGAACCCCGAACAGTCTGTTGAACAATGTGTCAGCCCCATAGGTCACATACTTTCCCGGCGGAGAGGGAGGCATGGGCGATGGCCTGAAGTACAGTATGGCGCAATCGGCGGCGCTGGGGAATACCGGTATTGGGGCTGAACAGATCACACCAAAATCTTAAACCCGTGGACCTGAGGCCTGCCGTAAACTAACAATCATCTCAGAACGGCCCTCAGGGCTGATCGAAAAAGACAAATCTGCTCATTCAGGGAGGACTTCAAATGAGCCTTAAGACACCATTCTTGCGTGCAACCATCGGCACGGCGATTGCCGGCCTGTTGTTGTCGACGCCCGCTGCACTGGCCGCGGAAAACGTCAAGATCGGGTTTATCACGACGCTGACCACGCCGGCGGCCGTCATCGGCAATGACATGAAGGACGCCGCCGAACTGGCCATGGATCATATTGACGGCAAGATGGCCGGCAAGACGGTCGACCTGATCATGGAAGACGACGGCTTCAAGCCGGAAACCGGCAAGCAGAAGGCCGACAAGCTGGTCAAACAGGACGATGTCGACTTCGTCACCGGATTCATCTGGTCTCACGTCCTGCTGGCGTCGAGCAAGTCGGTGCTGGACAGCGGCAAATTCCTGATTTCGGCCAATGCCGGACCGTCCCAGTTGGCGGGCAAACTGTGCCACAAGAACTTTTTCTCGACCTCCTGGCAGAACGACCAGACGCCCATGGCCATGGGTGAGGTGCTGAACCAGAAAAGTATCAAATCGATCTATGTCATGGCGCCCAACTATGCCGCTGGCAAGAACATGGTCGCCGGCGTCGAGCGCACTTTCAAGGGCGAGATCAAGGGCAAGGACTTCACCAAGTGGGGCAAGGACGCCCAGCTTGATTTCTCGGCCGAACTGGCCAAAGCCAAGGCGTCCGGCGCCGAAGGCATTTTCGTCTTTTATCCCGGCAAGGCCGGCGGCGCTTTCATCAAGCAGTACCAGCAGGCCGGTCTGGAGGGCGTCATGCCGCTCTTTACTGTCTTTACCGTGGATGCAATCGCCCTACCCAAGCTGCAGGCCGGCAATCTGTCCGGGGTGCTGGGATCGGAAAATACCCAGTTCTGGAGCCCGGACCTGAACAATCCCGCCAACCGGAAATTCGTCGGTGGCTTCCGCGAGAAGTACGGCCGGTATCCTTCGTTCTATGCGGCCCAGGCCTATGACTCGATCATGCTGATAAAGTCGGCTGTGGAAGCAGTGAACGGCGATACGTCCGATACGGACGGCATGCGGGCGGCAATGAAGTCGGCCAATTACACCTCGGTTCGCGGATCCTACACCTATGGCAACAACCACATGCCGATCCAGAATTTCTACCTGCGCAAGGTGGTCAAGGACGACGAAGGCAACTGGACGACCAAGATCACCCAGACGGTCTACACCGGCCATCAGGACGTCTACGCCAAAGACTGTACAATGTAAGCAGCGGTCGCGGCCGACAGCGGGAGACCGTCGCCGGCGCATCGTGCTTGGGGCCGGGGTGATAAGGCGACTGGAATTGCCCGACATCAGAAGTCGTTCAGATACTGATCGAAACCATTCAGACCCTGTCGTTCCGGGGTACCGCAGGTGAACCCGGAACGACAAGTTAAGGTTTTCGCCGCGCGGTGATGTGTCAGCGGCTTGGATATCAAAACGGGAAGAGACGGAAACGGACGTCATGGATACTTCATTGCTGGCGGTGCAATTCCTGAACGGCCTGCAGTTGGGAATCTTGCTGTTCCTACTGGCCTCGGGACTAACCCTGACCTTCGGCATCATGGACTTCGTCAATCTGGCCCATGGCGCCTTTTACATGGTTGGCGCGTTCGTTTGTGCGACCCTGACCTTCTGGACCGGTTCCTTCCTGTTGAGTGTCTTGCTGGCGATCCCGGTGGTCGCGCTGGTCGGCCTGATCGTCGAGCTGGTCGTGGTGCGCAATCTTTATCCGCGCAATCATCTGGATCATGTGCTGGCGACCTTCGGCCTGATTCTGGTATTCGATACACTGGTCCAGATCGTCTGGGGCCCCGCCGGAATTGCGGTGCCGTTGCCCTTATGGCTCGACGGCCAGGTGGCATTGCCGGGCGACATTGTGTTTCCCACCTTCCGGCTCTTGATCATCGGTGCCGGCCTGTTCATCGCGGCCGGCCTCTATTACCTGGTCAACAGGACAAGGCTGGGCATGCTGATCCGAGCCGGCGCCTCGAACCGGACCATGGCCGGCGCGCTGGGTGTTGACATCAAGACCCTGTTCACCGGTGTCTTCGCCCTGGGCGCGTTGCTGGCCGGGATTGCCGGCATGCTGATTTCGCCAATAACCGAGGCCTCCATCGGCATGGGCAACGAGATCATCATCACTGCCTTCGTGGTGATCATCGTCGGCGGCATCGGATCGATGAAGGGCGCCTTCGTCGCCGCGCTGCTGATCGGCCTGATCGATACCATGGGCCGGTCCTATCTGGACGATCTGTTCAAGCTGGCGATGTCGACCGAGGCGGCCGAAACCGCGGCCCCGGCGATCTCGGCCATGCTGATCTACATCCTGATGGCGATGATCCTGGCACTCAGACCCCAGGGCCTGTTCCCGCCCAATCTGGGCTAGCGGCCGGACGATGGCAACCGACCGGACCTTCGAATCCGCGCCGCGCCGCTTCCTGGCCGCCGACAGCGCGGTGATGTGGGCCGGACTGACTCTGCTGGCCATCGTGCCGCCGGTCGCCTATGCCGCTGGCAATCCGTTCTGGCTCGATATTTTCACCCGGCTGGTTATTCTGTCGATTGCCGCGGTCAGCCTGAACCTGGTGCTGGGCTATGGCGGGCTGGTGTCGTTCGGGCATGCGGTCTTCATCGGCCTTGGCGCCTATGCCGTCGGCATTCCGGTACACCATTACATCAACGGCGAATTCGAGGCCGTCGCGACCATCAATGGGTTCTTTCATCTCGCTTTGGCGGTCGGCGTGTCCGCCCTGTACGCGCTGATCACCGGGGCCATCAGCCTGCGCACAAGGGGCGTCCATTTCATCATGATCACCATGGCGTTCGGCCAGATGATGTTCTTTGCCATCGTTTCGCTGGAAACCTATGGCGGCGATGACGGGCTGACGATCTATGAACGCTCCGAAATACCGCTGATTTATCTCGGCAATCCGCTGTCGCTCTACGGCTTGTGCTTCGGCTCGCTTCTGGCGGCCCTCGCAATCGTCCACCGGATCGTCAATTCCCGCTTCGGCATGGTGATCCAGGGCGCCAAGGGCAATGAAGAACGCATGCGGGCGCTGGGCTTCAATGTCTATGCCTACCGGCTGCTGGCCTATGTCATTTCCGGCGCCATGTGCGGTTATGCCGGCGCGCTGCTGGGTAATTTCACCACCTTCATATCGCCGGAAATGATGGACTGGACCCGGTCGGGCGAGTTGATGTTCATGGTCATTCTGGGCGGCACCGGCTCTTTGTTCGGCCCGGTGATCGGCGCGTCGGTGTTCCTGCTGCTGGAGGAATTCATGTCCGGCCTGACGGTCTATTGGCACCTGCCGTTCGGTATCCTGCTGATCCTGGCGGTGATGTTTCTGCCGGGCGGTATCAGCGGTTTTCTTGCCCGTATCGAGGCACGGAAGAATGGCTGATCCGCTGCTGCGCATTGACGGCCTGCAGAAGAGTTTCGGCGGCGTACGCGCGACCGACAATGTCACGCTCGACGTGCTGCCGGGCGAAATTCACGCCATTATCGGCCCCAATGGCGCTGGCAAGACCACATTGGTATCGCAGTTGTCCGGCCTGCTCGTGCCCGACACCGGTCGGATCATCTTCAAGGGGCGCAACATTACCGGTCTGCCGGCCTACCGGCGCGCCCATGTCGGAATTGCGAGATCCTTTCAGATCACGTCGGTCTTCATGGAGATGACGGTTCTTGAAAATGTCGCCCTCGGCGTTCAGGCGCATATGGGCCATTCGTTCCGGTTCTGGCGTCCGGCCCGAGGCGATGCGCGCCTACGTATCCCTGCCCTGGCGTTGCTGAACCAGGTCGGGCTCACTGACCGAGCCGACAGAACGGCCTTGAACCTGTCTCATGGCGAACGCCGGCAACTCGAGATCGCCATGGCCCTGTCGGGCGAGCCCGAGTTGCTGTTGCTGGATGAACCGATGGCCGGCATGGGACCGGAAGAATCCGCGCGCGTGGTCGACACCCTGAAAGGCCTGACGGGCAAGACCATGCTGCTGATTGAACACGACATGGACGCGGTCTTTGCCCTGGCCGACCGGATATCGGTGCTGGTCTATGGTCGCATCATTGCCACCGGCGCGCCGAACGAGATCCGGGCCAATGAAGCGGTGCGCCACGCCTATCTGGGGGAGGTGGTCTGATGTTGAATGTCTCCGCCCTTGAAACCTATTACGGCTCCAGCCAAGCATTGTTCGGCATGGAACTGGCCGTCCAGGCCGGCGAAGTTGTCACTTTGCTGGGCCGCAACGGCATGGGCAAGACCACCACGATCAATTCGATCATGGGCATCGTGCGCCCCCGCCGGGGCGAGATCGCCTTCGACGGCACCGCCATCACCGGCAAACCGTCCTACCGTATCGCCAAGCTGGGCCTGGGCCTGGTGCCTGAAGGGCGACAGATTTTCCCCAATCTCGTTGTACGGGAAAACCTGGTGGCAACCGCCGCCAACCGGCTCGACGATCCCAGTCCGTGGACGCTGGAGCGTGTCTTCGCCATGTTCCCGTTGCTGGCGGCGCGGCAATCCTCGATGGGCAACCTTTTGTCCGGCGGCGAACAGCAGATGCTGGCCATCGGCCGCGCATTGATGACCAATCCAAGGCTTTTAATCCTGGACGAGGCCACCGAAGGCCTGGCACCGCTGATCCGCCAGGACATCTGGGCCTGTCTTGGCCGGATCAAGGAAGATGGCCTGTCGATCCTGGTGGTCGACAAGAACGTCGCCGATCTGGTGAAGCTCGCCGACCGCCACTATGTCATCGAAAAGGGCCGCGTGGTCTGGTCGGGATCGTCCCCGGACCTGGCTGCGGATGCCGAATTGCAGCATCGCTATCTCGGGGTCTAGAGCATTTTTGTTCGCCGAGAGGAGTACATCACAATTCGAAATATTCGTAATTCCGGCAAAAGAGCCTGTAAGAAAACCCTTGGGCCAACGTAATTTTGTTTCCCGAATTTCCCGGCCAAGCCGCGCAAGCGGCACCGAGCCGGGACCCAGTTTTGAGGATTGAATTATGAGTATCATCGGGTCGCAATTTTGGTTGCAAGCCGTAGAGCTTGCAATGGGCCGCAACTCCTCGCTCCGCAAGAGCCGGGTTCCGGCTCTGCGCGGCTTGGCCGGGAAATTCATGGGTATGGTTAATTGGGAAGGCTGGCAAACAGTTTGTTCACAAGCTCGAAAGCCGGAATGACGATGTAAATTAGGGCCTGTTGACATTCGGGGTTGCGATTTGGCCTGTACTGTTATTCAAGCTTCGAAAATGGAGGTTTGGATGGACGAAGATCGTTTGGTGATTTCAGATGAACTTTGGGAAAGGATTGCGCCCCTGTTACTCGGTAAAGCCGGTCGGGATAACCGTCGGTTCATGGAGGCCGTTCCCTGGCGTGTGCGAACAGGGTCTCCCTAGCGTGACCTGCCCAGGATTTCGGCAACTGGAATTCGGTTTTCAAACGATTTCGTCGATGGGCAAAGGCCGGTGTGTTCGAGAGACTTTTCAACGCCACAAGCGGCGAGCCAGACCTTGAACATGCTCTCATCGACGGAACGATGCCCATCAGAAGGCTTCGGGCGCAAAAGGGGGACACGGCATCAAGCCATCGGACGCTCTCGCGGCGGGCTGACGACCAAAATCGTTGCCTTGGTCGATGCGCTCGGCAACTTGTTCCGCTTTCTGCTTCTGCCGGGGCAAGCGCACGACATGAAGGGGGTTGCTCCCCTGATCCACGATGTCTCCTTCGCAGCGTTGCCGGCCGACAAGGCCTTCGACGCCGATTGGCTCCTGCAAGACCTTGATGAGCGCGGCGCAACTGCGGTTATTCCACCCAAATCGAACCGGAAAGTGCAACGAGACGACGATACCCACATGTACAAGTGGCGTCACCTGATTGAAAACTGCTTCGCAAGGATCAAGGAATTCAGGGGGATAGCAACGCGATACGACAAAACAGATACCAGCTGCGCAGCCAACCGGCACCTCTGCGCAATGCTCAACGCTGCTCGGTGATTGTCAACAGGCCCTAGTTTGTAGGCAACTGATTTCAATCATAGCTGATAAAAATCAGGAATCCTGCTTCGACAAACCCTCCAGCAGATCCAGCAACGTATCTAAATGTTCGTGGCCATATCGGTCCTCAAGAGCCGCGTAAATCGCTTCGCTTTCAGGCAGGACGCGGGCAATAAATGTGCGCGCATTGTTTGTGTTGGCAATCACCAGCCGGCGGCCATCGCCAAGGGCGCAGGTTCGAGACACAAGTTTGCGGGCTTCCAGGTTCTTCAAAATGCGCGTCAGGCTGGGGGCCAGAATGAAGGCCTTTTCGGCAAGCTCGGTGGCGGCCAGCGGACCGGCTTCATCCAGCACGCGCAGCACCCGCCATTGCTGTTCGGTGAGGCCGTGCGCCGCCAACATTGGGCGGAATTCGGCCATCGCGACCTCGCGCGCCCTCAAAAGGGCAATCGGCAAGGATCGCCTTGTGTCGCGGGGTTTACGGCTCACGGCTCGGCCGCAACAGGGTTGGAGAGTGTCCCGACCCCTTCGACCGTGACTTCGACCACATCGCCCGATTTCAGCCAGATCGGTGGATCGAAGCGGGCGCCTGCACCGATTGGCGTGCCGGTGGCGATGATATCGCCCGGTTCCAGTGTCCCGAATGTTGAGAGATATTCGATGATCCTGGCAAACGGGAAAGCCATGGTGGCGGTCGAGTCCGACTGGCGCAGATCGCCGTTGACGTGGGTCTGAATTTTCATGTCAGTCACATCAAGGCCCGACAGATCGGTTTCGATCCAGGGGCCAAGGCCGCCCGAACGCTCCCAGTTTTTGCCCTGGGTGACATTGAATTTTCCGTGGCGCAGCCAGTCGCGGATCGTGCCTTCATTCATCACAGTCAGGCCGGCAACATGGTCCATGGCGCGACCTTGGAAAATCCGGCGGCCTACCTTGCCGATGACCAGGACGATCTCGCCCTCATAATCCAGCTGTTCGGATTCAGGTGGGATCCAGACGGCCTGACCATGGGGCACCAGCGAACGGGGATTGCGCACGAACAGCGACGGATAGTTCGGCGCGTCCGACCCGTCCTTGTATTCGGTGTTGCGGTTTCCATAATTCACGCCGATGCAATAGATCCGGGTCGGATCGGGCACCGGCAGGCCCAGGTCGATTTCATCAAACTGGAAATCAGCCTCGCCGCCCGCCTGTCGCTCATAAGCTGCCTGATCGCCGGTCAACACCTGGCGCACATCGGTCACACCGGCGCGCGCGGTCAGATCGTAGACCGAGTTTCCACCGGCCACCCCGATTTTGGTGTCATTGAACGTGATCAGCCGCATGCTTCTATCTCCGCATTGTTGCTTGACTAACTTAACATGTTAAATGAAAATTCCACAAGGCGCAGAGATATTTTCGAGGGGAGAACCGGGTGCTCAATCAAAGGCTCATCGAAGAGGCGGCCCGTAACCTCGATCAGGCAGAGCGGACCCGGACCCAGATCGGCCTGCTGTCGCTGGCCCATCCCGGTCTGACGATGGACGATGCCTACGCGATCCAGGCCGCCTGGGCCGCCATGAAGAAGCAGGCCGGCCGGACTGTTGTCGGCCGCAAGATCGGCCTGACCTCGCGCGCCATGCAGGCGGCGCTGGGCATTGACATCCCGGACTCCGGCATCCTGTTCGATGACATGGAATTTGCCGACGGAGCCGTGATACCGCCAGACCGGTTCATCCAGCCGCGCGTCGAAGCCGAACTTGCCTTCGTCCTGGCCAGGCCGCTGAAAGGGCCGGGCGTCACAATCTATGATGTCCTGAACGCTACCGATTACGTCACGCCGGCTTTGGAAATCCTCGACACCCGCATTCTGCGGGCCGATCCGGACACCGGTGTGACACGCAGAGTAGGCGACACCATTGCCGACAATGCCGCCAATGCCGGGATCGTCACCGGTGGCCGCCCGGTGCGGCCGAACGAGGTCGATCTGCGCTGGATGGGGGCTTCGGTGATGCGCAATGGCGTCGCCGAGGAAACCGGACTGGGCGCCGGCGTGCTGGGCCACCCGGCCAACGGCATCGTCTGGCTGGTCAACCGGCTGGCCGAATACGATGATTATCTGGAAGCCGGCGAAGTGGTCTTGTCCGGGTCCTTCATTCGCCCGATCGAAACCGCACACGGCACCACCATCACGGCCGACTACGGCGCCTTTGGCACCGTTTCCTGCCATTTTGCCTGAGAGAGAAGATGCCGCATATCGCCTTTGAATATTCCGCCAATCTGGACGATGTGATCGACCTGCAGGCGTTCTGTAACGCGCTGAAAGATGCCGGTGCCGCCACCGGTGTGTTTCCGCTGCCCGGCATAAGAGTGCGGGCGATCCGGTGCGAGACTTATGCGATTGCAGACGGACATCCCGATAATGCCTTCATCGATATTTCGATCCGGTTGCGCGGCGGGCGCAGCATGGAAGACAAGCAACGCGCGACCCACCAGGTATTTGAAGCGGCGGAGTCCTTTCTGAAACCATTCTTTGTCACCCACCCCATCGCCCTGTCGCTGGAAATGCGCGACATTGATCCCGAACTCAGCCCCAAGCGCGGCTCGATCCGCGATCACATGGCCAAACGAGAAGAAAGCTAAGCCCCATGTCAGATATTGAGGACAATCTTGCAAAGCTGGACGGGCTCCTGGCGCGGTTCCGCGACGGCGGCGTGCAAAACCGGATCAATGGCCAGGATTGCGGGGCCGCGTCCGGCGCAACGTTTGAGACTACCTCGCCCGTCGATGGCAGTGTCATCTGTTCGGTGGCCGAGGGCGGCGCGGCCGATATCGACGCCGCGGCGAAGTCCGCCAAGGAGGCCTTTCCGGCCTGGCGCGACATGGCCGGAACCGAGCGCAAAAAGATCCTGTACAAGATTGCCGACTGCATTGTCGCCCGCGCCGAGGAGATCGCCCTGTGCGAATGCTGGGACACCGGCCAGGCGCTGCGCTTCATGTCGAAGGCGGCCCTGAGGGGCGCGGAGAATTTCCGGTTTTTCGGTGACCGGGCACCCGGCGCGCGCGACGGCCAGTCCCTGCCCTCAGCCACCCTGCTGAATGTCACCACACGGGTGCCAATCGGGCCCGTCGGCGTGATCACGCCGTGGAACACGCCCTTCATGCTGTCGACCTGGAAGATCGCACCGGCGCTGGCTGCCGGGTGCACGGTGGTGCACAAACCGGCGGAATTTTCACCCGTCACGGCCCGGATCCTGCTGGAAATTGCCGAGGAAGCGGGCCTGCCGCCCGGTGTCTGGAACCTGGTCAACGGGTTCGGCGAAGACGCCGGCAAGGCCCTGACCGAGCATCCGGATATCAAGGCCATCGCCTTTGTCGGCGAATCCAGAACCGGGTCCATGATCATGCGCCAGGGGTCGGAAACCCTGAAACGGGTGCACTTTGAACTCGGCGGCAAGAACCCGGTCGTGGTGTTTGATGATGCCGATCTGGACCGGGCCCTGGATGCCGCGGTCTTCATGATCTATTCGCTGAACGGCGAACGCTGTACATCTTCCAGCCGGTTGCTGGTCCAGTCCACCATCCATGACGCCTTTGTTGAAAAGCTGACCACACGGGTCAACGCGGTTCGGGTCGGCAATCCCCTGGATCCGGCAACCGAATTGGGACCACTGATCCATCAGGAGCATCTGGATAAAGTGGCGTCCTATTTCGACGTGGCGCGGAGCGATGGCGCGATGATTGTCGCCGGCGGTGAGACCATCGACGGGCCAGGTTGTTTCGTGAAACCAACGCTCTTCACCGGCGCACGCCCGGATATGCGTATTTCGCAAGAGGAAATTTTCGGCCCGGTCCTGACCGTTCTGCCGTTCGACAGCGAAGCCCGGGCCCTGGAAATCGCCAACGGCACGCCTTACGGCCTGACCGCCTATGTCTGGACGTCGGACATTACCCGGGCCATGCGCTTCACCAATGCCCTGGAAGCAGGCATGATCTGGGTCAACTCGGAGAATGTCCGGCACCTACCGACGCCCTTCGGCGGGGTCAAGGCCTCGGGCATGGGGCGCGACGGTGGCGACTGGTCGTTCGAGTTCTATATGGAGACCAAGCACATCGGCTTCGCCACCGGCGAACATAAAATCCCGAGCCTTGGCGCCTGAAGGCACCTGATATGAGCCTCTACTACGTCCAGAAGTTTCTTTACCAGCTGAACCGGAACCCGCGTGTTCAAGAACAGTTTCGGGAAGACGCAGGAGCCGCTCTTGAAGCCTATGAACTGACCGCTGAGGAAGACGGCGCCATCCGCGCACCAGATATCGGCCTGCTCTACGTTCTGGGCGTCAACGGCCAGTTGCTGATGCATTATGCGGCCTTTCACGGCATCGAATGGAACGATTATCTGGAAACCATGCGCGAGGGCGTGCGCCAGCACGGACCGGTGCGTGACGGGGTCTATGTGATGAGCGGGTATGAGGGCGTCGATACCCACACCGAAGCATTGAAATCGCGCCGCGCCGGGCAGGAAGGATAACGCGATGCCCCTGGTCTTTGCCGGTGTTTCCTCTCACGGTCCGGGCACCACCGCACGCGCCGACCGCGCCGATCCCGAAATGCGCGAGGCGCTTTATGCCGCCTACTACAAGATGGGCGATGCCATTCGCGCATCAGGCGCCGAGGCGTTGATCGTCGTAGCCGCCGAGCATTTCGCCAATTTCTTCATGAACGCCATGCCGTCCTTCGCCATCGGAATGGCCGATGCCTATGAAGGCCCGATCGAGGATCCGGGCTGGTTGAAAATCGCCCGGCGAAAAATCCCCGGCAATGCCAGCCTGTCCCGGCGGCTGATTACCGAGGCCATGCAATCGGTGGATGCAACCTATGCCGAGGAATGGAAGTTCGATCATGGCATCATGGTGCCGCTGAACTTTCTGACACCGGATTACGATCTGCCCATCGTGCCCTGCAATATCAATTGCCAGGGCCCGCCGCTGGCACCGCTCCACCGCGCCTGGGCCTTTGGCGAGGCGTTGCGCCGGGCGGCGGATGCCCAGCCCGAGCGCATCGCTTTGGTCGGCACTGGCGGCATCTCCCATTGGCCGGCCACCCCCGACAGCGGCAAGATCAACGAAGACTTCGACCGAACCTTCATGGGCCGCTGGGCCGCCAATGACCGCGATGCACTGCTGTCCTATCGCGATACCGAAATCTATGCCGAGGCCGGACAGGGCGGCTTTGAGATCCGGACGTATATCGCCGCGGCCGCGGCGGCCGGCGGCACCGGCACCATCCATTTCCTGGAACCGATCCCGATCTTCGCCACCAGCGGCGTGGTCGCCAGCATGTCGATCAAGAACTGATCTGCATCAATCTGGATACGGCCTGACGGGCCGCCCGGCCTGGCGGCTCGGCATCCAGTTCCGCAAGACGTGCGCCCCTCACCACCGCTCTGCCGTCAACAAAGACATTGCGGGCCTGGAACGGACCGCACAGGATCAGGGCGGCGACCGGGTCCCAGGCGCCGGCGGTCTCGAGCCCCGAAATCTCCCAAACCGCCAGATCGGCACGCTTGCCGACTTCCAGAAATCCACAGTCGGGCTGGCCCAGAACCTTGTCTCCGCTCAGGGTGGCGATCGCCAGAGATTCGCGAGCGCTCATGGCATCGGCGCCGTTTTGCACCCGTTGCAACAGTACGGCCCGACCGTCTGCTGTCTTATCTGCGGCATGGGCTTCCAAAAGAACCGCAAGTTCGGCCTCAACTGCCTGATGGATCAAATCTTGCGCGCCGACGTCTGTCTGCGACGTCGGGCCGGAGCCCGATCAACCTTCTTCTGTTCCATCATGAAATACCTCGATCCCCTCGTCTCAGGTCTTGATCAGTGTCTCAAAAAACTCTAGGGTGGGAGACCGACTTTGAGAAATTGGGTTAAATTGAAGAATGCGTTCGATTGCTAGACCATCCCTGACAAAGCTTTTGGCACTTTTTGCGAGCGTTTTGATTTCAATCTGGGCATCAGCGGCCAATGCTGCCGGATTTCGCGAGATCACAGCCGACGGGGTGGAGATCGGGATCTGGTATCCGAGCGATACTCCAACAGCGAAACAGCGGTTAGGCCCCTTTGAGGTCGAGATCGCCAGGGACGCGCCAATCCGGAACGGCAAGTACGAACTAGTGCTGTTTTCACACGGCAACAGTGGTTTATATCGCAACCACTACCTGACGACCCAGGTCCTTGCGGATGCCGGGTTTATCGTGGTGGCACCCCAACATGAGGCTGACTATCTGATTGGTGCCGGTAAAATCGCTCAGGTGCTGGACCACAGGTATTTGGAATTGGCCAGAGCCCTGAATGCTGTTCTCGTAGCTCCGGAGTTCAGCGAGCATGTAACCCAGGGAAAGGTGCACGGTCTGGGATACTCGTTGGGCGGCGCAACGATCCTGCTGGCCTCAGGCGCAGGATTTGCCTCGGAACGGGTCGTGCGACATTGTAGAGAACATGGCGCATCCGATGCCGCATTCTGCGAAATCCCGGCAAGCCCCTTTCGCCTGATGCAGTCTTCCCGGCATGAGGTCAGCCTGCGCAGCATATCCGATCCGTTCCGCAACCCGCCGCTAGTGACGGGCAAGGCCGTACTTGTGGCACCCGCGTATCAGGGCCTTGATCCCGCGCCGCCCTTGTCCATAAGCAATTTGACGGTGTTTGCGATCGAGGGTGACACAATTGCAATCCCCGAGTTTCATGCACGCCCGCTTTACAAGGCAATCTCCCACGATACTCCAAGCGACTTTCAGATCATACCGGGACACCACTACGCATTTATCGCACCCTTCCCGAAATGGCTGACAGAGCAGGAAGATATCCCTGTGGCCAATGATCCGGAGGGGTTTGACCGCTCGGCATTTCTAAAGGCGCTAAACGCACGAATAGTTGCGGCATTCGTTGATGACTAGGGCCTGTTGACATTCGGGGTTGCGATTTGGCCTGAACTGTTATTCAAGCTTCGAAAATGGAGGTTTGGATGGACGAAGATCGTTTGGTGATTTCAGATGAACTTTGGGAAAAGATTGCGCCCCTGTTACCCGGTAAGGCCGGGGATTCGGGAGCAACCGGTCGGGATAACCGTCGGTTCATGGAGGCCGTACTTTGGCGTGTGCGAACAGGGTCTCCCTGGCGTGACCTGCCCCAGGATTTCGGCAACTGGAATTCGGTTTTCAAACGATTTCGTCGATGGGCAAAGGCCGGTGTGTTTGACAGACTTTTCAACGCCATAAGCGACGAGCCAGACCTTGAATATGCTCTCATCGACGGAACGATTGTCCAGGCCCATCAGAAGGCTTCGGGCGCAAAAGGGGGACACGGCATCAAGCCATTGGACGCTCTCGCGGCGGGCTGACGACCAAAATCGTTGCCCTGGTCGATGCGCTCGGCAACTTGTTCCGCTTTCTGCTTCTGCCGGGGCAAGCGCACGACATGAAGGGGGTTGCCCCCCTGATCCACGATGTCTCCTTCGCAGCGTTGCTGGCCGACAAGGCCTTCGACGCGGATTGGCTCCTGCAAGACCTTGATGAGCGCGGCGCAACTGCGGTTATTCCACCCAAATCGAACCGGAAAGGGCTACGAGACGATGATACTCACATGTACAAGTGGCGTCACCTGATTGAAAACTACTTTGCAAAGATCAAGGAATTCAGGGGGATAGCAACGCGATACGACAAAACAGATACCAGCTACGCAGCCAACTGGCACCTCTGCGCAATGCTCGTTGCTGCCCGGTGATTGTCAACAGACCCTAGAACCGCGCGGCTGTGGAGTTACGTGCGCGACGAGCGCCCGTGGTGCGGCGAGGCCCCACCCTGTGCCTGGTATCAGTTCAGTACAGACCGCAAGGGTGCACACCCGGTCAATCATCTTTCCGGCTATACCGGGACCGTGCATGCCGATGGCTTTGCGGGCTTCAATGGCCTCTTTGGGGAGGGCAAGGCCGACGAACAGGCCTGCATGGTGCATGTGCGCCGCAAGTTTGTGGAAGAGTTTGAGCGCACAGGGTCGGCCATCGCCAAAGGCACAATCAGGCAGATCGCCGTACTTTACGCTGTCGAAGAGGAAGCCAGAGGCAAATCCCCCGAAGAGCGGGTCGCCATTCGGCAAGAGAAGGCAAAGCCCGTCTTCGATGAGCTGGAAGCATGGTTACAGGCCCAGCTTCCCAAGCTCTCGGGCAAGACCAGACTGGCAGGGGCCATTCGCCATGCGCTGAACCGCATGCCAAAGGCGCGTGCCTGTCTCGGCGACGGACGGCTGGAACTTGACAACAACATCTGTGAACGCTCGATCCGCCCCATCGCACTGGGCCGCAAGAACCATCTCTTCATGGGCTCCGTCGGTGGCGGCAAGGCCACCGCTATCGCTTACACCCTCGTCGAGACCGCCAGGATGAACGGCGTTGATCCGGAAGCTTGGCTCACATGGGTGCTGGAGCGCCTGCCAGATCACAAAAGCAACCGCATCGAGGAACTCATGCCGTGGAATTGGATGCCGGAATAACCGAAAAATACGGCTCTAACGGACGGCTACGAAAGGGCCGCCCTGCGGCAGGAGAAGGCCAAGCCTGTCTTCGATGACCTGGAAGTATGGCTACAGGCCCAACTGCCCAGGCTCTCGGGCAAGACCAAACTGGCCGAGGCGATCCGCTACGCCCTGAAGCCGATGCCCGAAGCGCGTGCTTATCTCGGCGACGGACGTCTGGAGCTCGACAACAATATCTGTGAGCGATCAATCCGTCCCGTCGCCCCTGGTCGAAAAAATTGTCTCTTCCCGGGCTCAGTTGGTGGCGGCGAGGCTGCCGCTATCGCCTACGCCCTCATTGAGACCGCTGAAATGAACAAGGCTCAGTTCACGAATTGTATGCATGGACGTGCGATGGCGGTTGCGAGGCAAGCCCGGGGTGAGGCGTTCTCCAGTTCAAGCCGCTGGAACCATCGCAGGCAGTTGTCGAGATATCTGGTCGCGACGCCTCGGTAGCGCCGCAGGAAATCCTTCAACCGGCTGTGTCGGTTGTTGACCGCCGGATCTGCTGCGATCTGAATGTGAAAGGCACCTCGCACCCGTTCACTTCGTGACAGGTTCAATGCTTCGTGATGCGCACCGATTGCCGCCGCGCATCGCGGACAAGCGCGGTGTCCATCGGTCACCAAAACGATATCCTCGTCCACAACCGGCGCGATCACCTCTCGCAAGGGATCGGCGTTGACCGCAGGCAGAACCGCACTGACTGTCGCGCCGCTGCGATCAGCGGCAACCAGTACCGGAACCTGTTCATCTGACAGACCCCGCTTGCTGGCCTTGCCTCCCCTGCGTCGCGCCTTGCGCTCAAGGTTTCGTGCGCCTTTCCGGCACACAGGTTTCATCGGCTTCCACAATGCCCGTGAGCTTGCGTGCCTTCAGGTCTTTTGTGGCAGGAAATCGGTGCCGCCAACGCAAGGCGGTGTTGACGGCAAGTCCGCAACGTTCTGCTGAAGCGCGAACCGTCAGCCCATCGGCAAGACAGGCTCCGAAGGAAAGCCACTTGTCCTTGCAGTGCAGACCCGACAAGGGGGTGCCGGTCGCGGCATTGAATGTCTTCCTGCATCCCTTGCACTGGTACCGTCGCAGACCCCTTGCCTTGCCACGCGATATGGCGCCTGGCGTGCCACAATGCGGGCACTGGCGATCTTCACCCACGGCCGCTTCAATGGCAGCCAGCGACGCTGACGTCTCCGTGTCCCCGGGAACACGGCTTCGGTTTGCTGCCGCTGCGCCGGGCTGAGGTGGTCTGTCCCCAATAACCATTCCTGAAACTGCTTGTGATCCATGTCAATCCATCCCTCTGATTTCACAAAAAACATGACATGAACGCACACGGTTTGTAAACTGAGCCATGAACAATGTCGATCCCGAGGCTTGGCTCACATGGGTGCTGGAACGCATTGCTGATCACAGATTAACCCCATCGACGAACTTATGCCGTGGAACTGGAAGCCCCAAGACCTCAAAAACGCGGCCTGACCGGACGGATACCCTTGAAGTCGGCCAGCCAGCGGATTTGCCAGCCAGCGGATTTGAATGAGTTACGGGGCCGCGGGCGGAACCGATTTCAGGTAATCCGCAATGGCCATGCGGTCGACATCCTCCAGCCGGGATGTGTTCTCGATAACGTCCACCATTGAACCGCCCGCGGTGTCGTAGTTCGGTGTGAAACCGGATTTCAGATATTCAGCGATATCCTCGGCGGACCATTTGCCGGTTGCCCTACCGCTGGGCGTGATGTCAGGAATTCTTCCCGGACCATCGAGGCTCGACGCACCGCCCAACCAGCGGGAAAGGTCCGGGCCACCGATCGGATTGCGCGGCGTGTGACATTCGCCGCAATGGCCGGGGCCTTCAACCAGATACTGCCCGCGGGACATCGGTTCGCCGGGTTGCAGGACAGGTGAGGGATCGAGAAACAGCAGCTTCCACAATCCAAGTCCGCGGCGGAACGTGAAGGGAAAGCTCAGTTCGTGCGGCTGGCTGGGCTCGGCCGATGCGGGCAGGCTTTGCAGATAGGCCCAAAGATCCAGAATATCGGCGGTCCGCATACGGGCGTAGGATGTGTAAGGAAAGGCCGGATAGTAGTGCCGGCCTTCCGGCGAAACGCCGCGTTGCATCGCATTGACGAAATCCAGCGCCGACCACCCGCCGATTCCAGTTTGTCGGTCTGTCGAAATATTGGGCGCGGTCAAGGTGCCGAAATCGGTCTTGAACTGCAGGCCGCCCCGCAGAACCAGGCGAGCTTCGTCCTTGGCGTCCTTGACCGCGTGGCACGCCGCGCATCCGCCGATCAGGAATATGGTCCGGCCGCGCTGTGCATCCGCGGTGTGATCGGGCAGTTCTGCAAACGTCAGCACACGCGGAGTCGTTAGCAGCCAGAAAATACCGATGCCCGCGACCGCGAGAACGACCAAACCCAGCAGTGCTTTTTGTAACCTGCCGGACATGTTGCTCCGCTTAGATTAATCGAGCCATTCCACGGGAACGTCACCCGGCGGCAATGGGCCGCCGGGCATGATAGTTTATTCCTTCTTTATACGGAACGACTTGTGACAACCGCCGCAGCTTTTGCCGACGTCGCCGATGGCGTCTTGCAGTTCAGCCAATCCATTGCCGGCCACCGCGGCCAATACCGTGGCCGCGTCGACCATGGCTTTCCCCTTTGTGGCAACCTCCGGATAGGTTGTCCAAATCTCCACTTTGGCGGCCGTCTTATCAGGCATGGCTGTACTGTCGGATCCTCGCGGCCACATGGCGGATCCATCCAGTGTCGCGACACTCAAAAAGCTGTCGGCGGCGGCACCTGCCTTGGCGGCATCGTACGGGATCTTTTCCTTGGCCATTGCGCCAAGCGTGCCGAGGTAAAAGGAACGCAGTTGCATTGAGGCCTTGCGGGCCTTGATCGCTTTGTCCATCGCCTCATCGGCCATGGAGGGGGCGGTAGTGATGGTGAAAATTGCCACCAGGAAGGCTGTTAAGGCATACCGGATCGGTTTCATCTGAAATCTCCCTATTCCGAACGGATTGTCCCGTTCAGGGTAACACCTGACGACCTTGCTGTACATTGGGTAAATATTCACCAACCATTGTGCAACAACGCACAAAATGCGCCGGGATGATCTGCAATTCGTACTCGCTGTGGCCGAATACCGGTCGCTGTCCGGCGCGGCGCGCTGGAGGTCAATCATTCAACCGTCCTGCGGCGGATTTTGGCTGTGGAGAAGTGTTCGGCGTCACCCTGTTCGATCACCCGCCAGGCAGTTACAGGATCAAGCCCGAAGCGCGCGAGATCGTGTCAACAATCGAAACCATGGGCCGGACCGCCAACCGGTTGAAGCGGATCATCCCGATGATCGGCATGGGCTTGAGGGCTCGCTTCGGCTTACCACGACGGATTCATTTGCCGATATCATCGTACCGTGACATCTGGGCGAACTGGCCGACCTGCATCCGAAGCTGAATGTGGAACTGATCGTGACCAATCCGGCGGTTGATATGACCCAGCCGGAAGCGGAGGTCACCCTGCGCCCGGCGCCGCAATTTCCCGATGAAACGGCGACCGGTCTGTGAATAGCGACGGATCCGGATTTAATGCATCTCGAACGCGTCTCGGCCATGATATCGTTTTTTGAAGATGTGATTGCGAACAATGCCGCACTGTTGGTCTAGGGTTTGTTGACAATCACCGAGCAGCGTTGAGCATTGCGCAGAGGTACCAGTTGGCTGCGTAGCTGGTATCTGTTTTGTCGTATCGCGTTGCCATCCCCCTGAATTCCTTGATCTTTGCAAAGCAGTTTTCAATCAGGTGACGCCACTTGTTCATGTGAGTATCGTCGTCTCGTAGCCCTTTCCGGTTCGATTTGGGCGGGATAACCGCGATTGCGCCGCGCTCATCAAGGTCTTGCAGGAGCCAATCGGCGTCGAAGGCCTTGTCGGCCAGCAACGCTGCGAAGGAGACATCGTGGATCAGGGGGCAACCCCCTTCATGTCGTGCGCTTGCCCCGGCAGAAGCAGAAAGCGGAACAAGTTGCCGAGCCATCGACCAGGGCAACGATTTTGGTCGTCAGCCCGCCGCGAGAGCGTCCGATGGCTTGATGCCGTGTCCCCCTTTTGCGCCCGAAGCCTTCTGATGGGCCTGGACAATCGTCCCGTCGATGAGAGCATGTTCAAGGTCTGGCTCGCCGCTCATGGCGTTGAAAAGTCTCTCGAACACACCGGCCTTTGCCCATCGACGAAATCATTTGAAAACCGAATTCCAGTTGCCGAAATCCTGGGGCAGGTCACGCCAGGGAGACCCTGTTCGCACACGCCAAGGTACGGCCTCCATGAACCGAGGGTTATCCCGACCGGTTGCTCCCGGGTCCCCGGCTTTACCGGGTAACAGGGGCGCAATCTTCGCCCAGAGTTCATCTGAAATCACCAAACGATCTTCGTCCATCCAAATCTCCATTTTCGAAGCTTGAATAACAGTTCAGGCCAAATCGGAAACCCGAATGTCAACAGGCCCTAGATTTACAGGCACATCTGCTGGCGGCCCAAATCAGTCAGATTGTCGATGGTAGCTCGGCCTTCAAAATCAACCTCATAGTCTTCGGCGGCAAAATCGGGTGGGCTTCTGCCTTCCAGGAATGCGGCGGCCTGTTTGCGGGCATAGGTCTCGTTCTTGGCGCAGACCGGCGAGGCGCCGACATATATGACATTGGCATAGTCGCTGCCGGTGTGCTCATCCGCGACCGAATGGATCACATCAGGGTGCCACCAGACCGTATCGCCCGGTTCGACCACGGGAATGCTGACAAGGCCGCCCAGAATGTCGCCGTGCCAGTCGGGATGGGCGCCAAGGGCCCGGCCCGGCGTCGCGCCGCACAGATCATCTTCCGCCACATCGTCCTGCAGGGCGCGCAACAGAAAATATCCAATCGACCTTGCGATCGGGATCAGGCTCAAGGTGCCATCGCCCGGCCCTTGGGTGGTCAGCGCGGTCCAACCCTGGAACGTGCGCAGCATCGAGCACACCGCCGGCGAGGCAAATTCGCGGGTCTGGGTCCGGAAGGTTGCCTTCCAAGGATCATAATCCTGCCAGCGCCCCTCGAATATCGGTGCATAGATTCGCTGATAGGCCGGATCGACCCAGCGTTCATAGGACCCGGAATCCATGTGCGGTGACAGGCCCAGGGTCGTATCTCCGGGTTCGCGCCGGCGGGTCCGGTCCGCATAGGCATAATCATTGTCCGGATCGAACTCGTCGCCCGTCGGTCCCGATACATCATAGAGCCGGTTCAGGAACCGCTTGGTCGCCGCCATGCTTTCGGCCTGGCGGGCCATTACTTGGGGCTGCGACCAGTACAGGCTGTAGATCTGCGGTGCACCGGCATTCAGGGCGCTGAAATACCGGTCCATCCCGGCCTTTTCCCGGGCTTTGGCGAGATAGTTGTTGCGAGCAATATAATCGCCGATCTCGTTGTTCCAGTCCTCGGCCTGCCGTTGCGGGAAGACTCCGCGGATCACTGTGGCGCCGTGGTGGCGGATCGCGGCCCGGGTATCGTCGGAGACGCCGCCGTCGAGGATCCGGGCAAAGTCCAATTCCGGAATGACAGAATGTCCTTTCGCCGACACGTCCTGGATCGTGTCAACTTCGCGGCGCATGCCATCGCGTACAACTTCGAAAGCCCGCGCCATGTCTCCCCGGCGCCGCAATCGGGACTTGGTCTCGCGTATATAGGCTTTGACGGTGTCTTCCATGGCCGGCCTAGCGAATCCGCTCTTTGGTTTCGGGATCGAAAAATACGGCCTTGGACATATTGAAGGCCAGCATAGTATTTTGCCCCGGCGCGATGTGGGCGTCGGCGCGCAGCCGGGCAACGGCTTCCTTGCCGCCAAGATGGGTAATGGCGAAGGTGTCGGAACCGGCGGGCTCGACCACTTCGATAAAGCATTCCTTTTGCACCACCCGGGCGCCCGAGCGGTCCGCCCCCTCGGGATCTGTCAGGGCCTCGGGACGAATGCCGAACACCACGGGGCGGCCAACATAGCCGCGCAAGGCTTCCGTATCCGGGGCCGGCAGCAGGATGTCGTTACCATTTTCACCGGCGATGGCGACCCGCGGGCCGCCCTCTCTTTCGGTGATTTCCGCCTCGATCAGATTCATCGCCGGTGAACCCATGAAGTCGGCGACGAACATATTTGCCGGATCGTTGTAAATGTCATCCGGGGTGCCGAACTGTTGCAGGCGGCCGTCTCGCAGGACGGCGATCTTGGTCGCCAGGGTCAGCGCCTCGATCTGATCGTGGGTGACATAGACAATGGTGGTGCCCATGCGCTGATGCAGCCGCTTGATCTCGGTGCGCATGTCGATGCGCAGCTTGGCGTCCAGGTTCGACAGGGGTTCATCGAACAGAAAGACCTGTGGATCCCGCACCAGAGCCCGGCCCATGGCGACCCGCTGGCGCTGGCCGCCGGACAGCTGGCCTGGCTTGCGGTGCAGAAGTTCACCGATCCGCAGGATGTCGGCGACCCGGGCGATCGCAGCCTCGCGGGCCGTTTTATCGACGCCGCGGTTTTCCATGCCGAAGCTGATGTTTTTGGCCACGGTCATATTGGGATAGAGCGCGTAGGACTGGAACACCATGGCGATGTCGCGCTTGGACGGATGCAGGCCGGTCACCGATTTCCCGTCGATCCGAATGTCGCCGCCGGTGATTTCCTCCAGCCCGGCAATGGTGTTCAACAAGGTGGACTTGCCGCAACCCGACGGACCGACCAGGACCAGGAACCCGCCGTCCTCGATCTGGATATCGATGCCGTTCAGCACTTCGATTGCGCCAAAGGACTTGTGCAGATTTTCGATTGTCAGCGCGGCCATGATCCTATCCCTTTACCGCGCCGGCCATCAGACCGCGCACGAAATAGCGCCCCGACACCACATAGACAATCAGGGTCGGCAGGGCCGCCAGGATCGCCCCGGCGAAATGGACATTGTACTCCTTCACGCCCGTCGAGGAGTTCACCAGGTTGTTCAGCGCCACGGTCATCGGAATGGAATCGAAATCGGCGAAAGAGACGCCGAACAGAAAATCGTTCCAGACATTGGTGAACTGCCAGATGATGGTGACCACGGCAATCGGGGCAGAGTTCGGCAACAGGATGCGCCAGAAGATCCGGAAGAAGCCGGCCCCGTCGATCTGGGCGGCACGTATCAGTTCGGTCGGGAAGGCGTCGTAGTAATTGCGAAAGAACAGCGTGGTGAAACCCAGACCATAAATCGTATGAACCAGCACCAGACCGCTGGTTGTGCCGGCCAGCCCCAGAAAGCCGAGACTGCGCGCCATGGGGATCAGCACGATCTGGAACGGAATGAAGCATGATAGCAGCAACAGGCCAAAGACGATGCCGGATCCGCGGAACTGGCATTTGGTCAGGACATAACCGTTCAGCGCGCCCAGAATGGTCGAGATCAGAACGGCCGGCACCACCATCAGGATCGAATTGATGAAATAGGGTTTGAGGCCTGTGGGCTGGACCCCGATCTGCGCCGTCGACCAGGCAGCACGCCAAGGCTCCAGCGTCCATTCGCCAGGCAAGGCCATGATATCGCCGCCGCGTATTTCACCCAGGGGTTTGAGCGAGTTTGCCACCATGACATAGAGCGGCAGCAGGTAGTAGATCATGAAAACAAACAGGACCCCGTAGATCAGCGCCCGGGCCAGCCGGCTGCCATGCGTGGATGCGTCTGGATTGGCGGCCACGTTCATTTCCGCTCTCCGCTGCGCAACTCGCTGTAAACGTACGGCACGATGATCGAGAAGATCATGACCAGCATGATGATCGCCGACGAGGCGCCGACGCCCATCTGGTTACGGGTGAAGGTATAGGAATACATGAAGGTCGCCGGCAGTTCCGTCGCCCGCCCCGGTCCGCCGCCGGTCAATGCGATGACCAGGTCATAGGCCTTGATCGCCAGATGAGCGAGAACCACGAATGCCGACAGGAACACAGGCCGCATCATCGGAATGATGATCCGGGTATAGAGCCGCACATTCGAGGCGCCATCGATCTGGGCCGCCTTGATGATCTCGTTATCGACGCCGCGCAGGCCGGCCAGGAACATCGCCATGGCAAATCCCGACGACTGCCAGACCGCCGCGATGACCACCGTGTAGATGGCAAAGCTGCGGTTCTTGATCCAGTCGAAATGAAAGTTCTCCCAACCCCATTGGTGCATGGTGTTTTCCAGCCCGATTCCGGGATCCAGAAACCATTTCCAGGCGGTCCCGGTGACGATAAAAGACAGCGCCATGGGATAAAGACAGATCGGCCGGATCAGCCCCTCGCCGCGAATTTTCTGGTCCAGCAGAATGGCCAGCAACAGGCCGATGACGGTGCTGATGACAATGTACAGAATGCCGAAGATCGCCAGATTGGTGAGCGCTGTGTTCCAGTGCCTGAGGCTGAAAAGCCTGGCGTAATTCTCCAGCCCGACCCAGTCATGGGACGGCAGCATGCGCGAGTTCGTCATGGACAGATAGCCGGTATAGGCGATGAATCCATAGACAAAGATGAGGATCAGCACAAAGCTGGGTGCAAGCACCAGACGCGGCAGCCATCCCTGAAGTCGATCGTTCATGGCACGTGCCCCGATGCGCGCACCCGGTGACGGGGTGCGCGCATCGGAATCTTACTGAGCCGCCTCGACCGCGTTGACCAGTTCGGCTGCCGCATCGGTGGCACCGTATTCACCGTTGAAGTGGGCCGTGACCACATCATAGATGGCATTTTTCACCGATGCCGGAACCGCATGGCCATGGGCCATGGAGCCGAACAGGCTGCCGCTGGCACCGGCCGCCGCCAGATCGGCCATGCCTTTTTTGCCGCAATCGTCAAACGCGTCATTGGGCACGTCGGTGCGCGCCGGCACTGAGCCCTTGACCACATTGAAGGCTGACTGGAAGCCCGGGTCCATGACCGAAGAGGCCATCGCCATCTGGGCGTTCTTGCCTTCGGACACGTCGAACATCACGAACTGATCGGAATTGAAGGTGACTGACCCTTGCGTCCCGGGGAAGCGGATGCAGACGAAGTCCTGACCCGGCACTTTGCCCGCTTTCAAAAATTCGCCCTTGGCCCAGTCGCCCATCATCTGCATGCCGGCCTCGCCATTGATCACCATGGCCGAGGCTAGGTTCCAGTCACGTCCCGAAAAGTTGTCGTCCACATAAGACCGCAGCCTTGCCATCCGGTTGAAGGCCTCGACCATTTGAGCGCCGCCCAGTGCACCCTGATCGAGATCGATCATCGAGGCCTTGTAGAAATCATTGCCCAGGCCCAGCACCACGGCATCAAAAATGGTGGCGTCCTGCCAGGCCTGGCCACCATGGCCAAGCGGGATGATGCCATTGGCCTGCATGGCGTCCAGCACCGCGACCAACTCGTCCCAGGTCGTGGGCGCCTTGCCGCCGGCTGCGTCCAATGCGGCCTTGTTGATCCACACCCAATTGGTCGAATGAACGTTCACCGGAGCGGCGATCCAGTTGCCGTCATGCTTGGAAAAGCTTTGCAACGCAGCCGGTACCACCGCGTCCCAGCCCTCCTTGGCAGCAACGCCGTTGAGATTGCCCAGAACCCCTTCAGCGGCCCAGTCCTTGATGTCGAAGCCCAGCATCTGAACGGCGGTCGGCGCATTGCCGGCGGTGACCCGGGCGCGCAGGGCAGTCATGGCAGCTTCGCCGCCGCCGCCGGCAACCGGCATGTCGGCCCAGCCAACCCCCTTGCCTTCCAGATCTGTTTTCAGGACATTCAATGCAGCGGCTTCGCCGCCCGACGTCCACCAGTGCAATACCTCGACCTTTTCAGCCGCCGTCACTGACGATGATATGGCCGCCATAAGAGTTGCCGCCGCAGCGGCCTTTGCGAATTTTCCGAATTTCATGATGATCCTCCCACAGGACGTTATTGTTTATGTGCCCGATTGTCCCCATCGGGGATGTCCCGGACGCAGCAGACCAGAATTGCCGGCCACCCGCAAGCAAGTCGTCTTTCACCCCCGCAAATGCATGTTCAGCCATTCCACAGTGGCGGCATTGGCAACCCGGGCGGTTTTTTCGTTGTAGACCGCGCCGCCGGGGCGGCAGAAGCCGTGATCGGCGCCGGCGTGGATCATGTAGCGGACCTGATCCATCGGGGCGAGGGTCTCGGACATCTGGGCGACAATATCGGGGGTGGCATGACTGTCAAGTTCGGCGACGTGCAGCAATAGTGGCGCCTTGATTTCGCTGGCCCGGTCCAGATAGGCGGGGATGCGCACGGCGTAGTAGCCGATCGCACAGTCCACCGGGCAATCCACGGCGGAGAGATAGGCCAGCGTCCCACCCATGCAATAGCCCGATGTGCCGACCCTGGACGCACCATTTTCGCGCAGCCACTTCACACAGATCGAAATGTCGGAGACGCCGTCGCTGAAATCGTATGCGCCCATCAGCGCGATCGCCTTGTCCCGTTCGGTCACGGCGGACAGTTGAACGCCGGGCTCCTGGCGCCAGAACAGATCGGGACAGATCGTGGTGAAGCCCTGTCCGGCGAACCAGTCGGCGGTTTCGCGGATATAGGGATTAACCCCGAAGATCTCCTGGATCACCACCAGGCCCGGCGCGTTTGCCGCATCGGCCTTGGCCACATAGGCGGCGAAATCGCCGTCGCGGCCCGTCAAATTTATGTCCTGTCCCATTTCTCTTTCCTTCTATTGCGCCCAGTACAGACGCATGGGGTTATCGACCAGCAAGGCCTGTTGCAATTCTAGTGTTGGCGCGATCCGGGGAATGACATCGACCAGGATGCCCTCGTCCGGCACATGAGATTTCATGTTGGGGTGGGGCCAGTCTGTGCCCCACAGAACCCGATCCGGGAACTGCCGGACCAAGGCGCGGCCGAACGGAATGACGTCATCGTAAGGGGGACCCTGAGCGGTCAACCGTTCCGGGCACGACACCTTGGTCCAGATGTTTTCATTGTCGGCCATCAGGTTGATGAACCGCTGGAAATCGGCATGATCGACGCCTCTGGTGACATCCGGCCGGCCCATGTGGTCGACCACAATAGTGGTCGGCAGCTGTTTCAGGAACGGGACCAGGTCTTCCAGATCCGGCGCCTCGAAATACATCACAATGTGCCAGCCGAGTTTCGCGACCCGGGCGGCGATGCCCAGGAAAACCTCGCGCGGCGTGGCATCGACCAGCCGCTTGACGAAGTTGAACCGGACCGCGCGCACGCCGGCGGCGTCCATGGTCTTCAGTTCGGCATCGCTGATATCGGGCGACACCACGGCAACACCCCGGGCCAGATTGCCGGCACTGTGCAGCACATCGACCAGTGCATCATTGTTGCGGCCATGGCACGAGGCCTGGACGATGACATTGCGGGCAAACCCCAGATGGTCGCGCAACTCGAACAGTTTTGCCTTGGGCGCATCGCACGGCGTGTATTTGCGTTCCGGCGCGTACGGATATTGGTCCGCCGGGCCGAAGACGTGGCAATGGGCATCGACGGCGCCGGCAGGTGGCCGGAAGGCAGGCTTGCTGGGATTGGGGTGAAACGGCAGATAATCGGGATCCATGGGCTTTGGCTTTCACAATTATACTCTTCCCGTCGTTCCGGGGCCGCCGTCAGGCGGAACCCGGAACCTGAGGAACTGGCGAACCGGCGATGAGGTTCCGGGTTCACCTTCGGTGCCCGGGAACGACAAATATCTAGTAAGGTCGCGATGCAATTTCTGACTCTCTAATTTTCGAAAACCACACCGTCGAACAGCTTGCGGGCGGTGCGCAGGATGGCGGCGCTGGCGACGGATCCGTCGACGGCCAGATCGGTGACGATGATCGTTTCACCGATCGGGTGTTCAATGGGCATGGTCTTGCTTGTACCTTCGGGAACCTGCGCCAAATCAGAAGCGGGAGACCCGGGCAGCAGACAGGCGGTCGCCACGCTGACGGCGCCGAGGACGCCGATCGAGGCGTGACAGCGGTGCGGAATAAAGGTGCGGGTCGAGATTACGCCGCCGCCCCTCGGCGGGCTGACCATGGTCATCTTCGGCACGGTCTTGGTCGCCACATCGCCCAGGTTCATCATCGGACCTGCCTTAAGGCGGATCGCTTCCAGCCGGGCGCGAAGATCCTCATTGGCTTCCAATGCATCGCGGTCCTCGGCGCCGGTAACGCCCAGGTCACTGGCGCGCATCACCACGCACGGCATGCCATTGTCAATCAGGGCCAACTCCACGCCGTCGATCACATCGACCACATTGCCGGTGGGCAACAGGGCGCCACAGCTCGATCCGGCGGTATCCTTGAATTCGATCGGCACCGGAGCGGACGTACCGGGCACGCCGTCGATCCGTGCATCGCCGGCATAGATCACGGTGCCGCCGGGCGTCTCCACCGTGGCCATGGCGGTCTGGCCGGTGTTCTCCATGAAGATCGCAACCCGGGTCCGGTCGCCTGTGGCCGCAACCAGGCCGCGCTCAATCGCGAACGGGCCGACGCCGGCCAGGATATTGCCGCAGTTCTGGGCATCGGTGACGACGGGCTGATCGACCACCACCTGCAAAAACAGATAATCCACATCGACGCCCGGCCGGCCCGATTTTTTCACCACGGCCACTTTCGAGGTCAACGGATCGGCGCCGCCCAAGCCATCGATCTGGCGCGGATCCGGTGAACCCATGACGCGCAGCAGGAATGCATCCCGCGCCGGCCCCGCCGCCGGCAGATCCCGTTCCAGAAAATAGCCGCCCTTGGAGGTGCCGCCCCGCATCCATATGCAGGGCGTGCCCTCAGACATATTTCAGCCCGCGCTCGGCCAGCCGCTCGCGCATATTGTACATATCGAGGCCCAGTTCGCCCGCCGCCAGCCGTTGGCGCTTGTCAGCTTCATTGGCGACCCGCTCCCGGGCTTTCTGCAAAACCTCGGCGGCTTCTTCCCGGGCGACGACACAGACCCCGTCATCATCGGCGACGATCACATCGCCGGGATTGACATGGGCGCCGGCACAAACTACCGGTATGTTGACCGATCCCAGGGTCTCCTTGACCGTGCCTTGGGAACAGATCGCCTTGGACCAGACCGGCATCTTCATTTCCGTCAGGTCGGCTGTGTCGCGCACCCCGGCATCGATGATCAGGCCGACCCCGCCGCGCGCCCGCAGCGAGGTGGCGATCAGATCGCCGAAATAGCCCGCATCGGACGGCGAGGTTACGGCCAGCACCAGAATGTCGCCGGCCCGCACTTGCTCGATTGCCACGTGCAGCATCCAGTTGTCGCAGGGTGGCGCCAGGATGGTCACCGCCGGGGCGGCAATGCATGGCCCGCTGTAGATGGGTCGCATATGGGACGCCATCAGGCCCTTTCGGCCTTGGGCCTCGTGCACCGTGGCGACACCGCATGCGCGCAGGCCCTTGACCACATCGGCAGCCGCCCGTTCGATGTTCCGCACCACCACGTTCATGACAACTCACTCACGCATCGGGGGAAGATCGCCTGGAAGCCCTCGGCATATTCCACCTTGTGGGTGGCCGCCATGCCGCCGGCATTGCGCCGGAAATGGTTGCCCCGGTTCTTGCCCACATTGGTGTAATAGTCCCACAAATGCTCTTGGCCCTGCATACACTCGATGGCCGCGCGCTTCTTGTCCCAGACCTCGGTAATGTCGAGAAATACATTGGGCACCCAGCCCATCTGTTCGGTCTGGTGCGGTTCAAACAGATACATCTGCGGCGCGCCCAGAACCTTCTGTCCGGGATTGTGGCCCCAAGCCTGGGCAATCATCCGGCATTTCATGGTGAAGTCCATCGTCGCCATATGGTCGATGTTGTAGGGATCGTATTTCGAATGAGTCATCATGAATTTCGGCTGCACCGCGCGGATGATATCGACCAGCCGGCAATTAGCGTCCTGATCCAGGTTCAGCGGGTAATCCCCCAGGTCCATGAACTGGATGTCGTGCACATCCAGCGCCCGGGCCGCGTTCTCGGCCTCCTTGCGCCGCTCGGTCTTGACGTGTTCCAGGGTGCAGCCGTCCTGTTTCCACAGCTTGGCGCTCTCGCCCCGTTCGCCATAAGACAGGCAGACAACGGTCACGTCATAGCCCTTCTTCTGGTGCAGGGCGATCGCCCCGGCGCAGCGCCAGACAAAGTCAGCCGCATGGGCGCTGACCACCAGGGCTGTTTTCCGATCGGCCATGTTTCCTCCCCCGGATGGATATTGTTACAGCACATTATCGGGCGGCGGCGCGGAAATGCTAGTGCCTTTGGCGTTGAAGTCGAGTTGCCAGGACAGGTGCCCTGGCGCTGCTCCTGCCAACCTGAAAGGGACATCCCCCGGTTGTCATGCGGCGCATTGAGGTGCCCGGCAATTTGCGGCTTGACGACCTGCATGACATTATCCAAGTCATGGTCGGTCGGGATGACAGCCCCCTTCACGGGTTCCGCATCCAGGGCATCGGCTTCGGCGTTCCAGATTCCGCAATTGGAGCTTTGGCAACGATCCGCGTGATACCCGCAAGGCGACCTTGATGCCGGTTTTTGAGGACACGGGCGCCAGAACGTTCAAATATCTCTGCGACTTCGGCGATGGCTGGGCGCATACGACAAAGGTCGAGCATATCGGACCGGCCAGGGAAGAACTCACCTGTCCGCGTCTTCTGGAGGCCACGGGGCGCGCTGCCCGCCCGAGGATATCGGCGGCCCATGGGGCGATCGGCAGTTCCTCGACGCCGTCAACAACCCCGATCATGAAGGCCACAAGGATGCGCGCGACCGGCTCGACGAAGACCACTACGATCCCGAGTTCCTAGGAGGCTGACAAAATCGAGATGATCCCGGCACGCCCGCAACCCTTCGGCGAGCCTGGTGTCCGGATCGGCCGCCGGAAGATCGATCGCAGCATCTTCATCCGCCATTTCCCAAGTGGCCTACAGCTTTACGGCAAGATCGTCTGATGTTGCGCGGGGCGCGGCGTTCCAACATGCCGAACTGGTTGAACAGGAAAAGCGGGTGGTAGCAGTTGCAGTCGAAATGGCCGTTCCAGGCGGCCCCTTCCTGATCACCATGGGGCGGGCTGACGGAACTGTCCATGTCCAGCACGATGTACTTCAGCCCGTTGCACTCGTGGAACCGGTCGATCCACTGGCCGTTCAGGTCGGCCAGAGCCGCTTGGTTCCCGGGCAAGGCCAGCGTATCGGTCTCCAACCGCCCCATTTGAGACGCGGAGGCCGCCCGTGCATCGACGGCGCGCCCACCGACAACCTGTCGCATGACCGGATTACGGGCGAGCCGGTCCGCATCGTTGACATCCTCGTAGCCCGCGAGCCGCCCATGGACCGACTGCCGAAACAAGCCGTCAAGCCGGTGGACGGTGTTCTGGCCCAAACGGCTATCGCGCAAGGCACCAGCCCCGGGATCGGACAGACCGAGCGCATCATCCAGCTCCCGCACCACCAGCTGGCCGCCATCCTAGCTGAACTGTGTGCCCTGGAACTCCAGCCGCACACGACGGTCGAAATCCACCCGATCACCCCGCTTTGCAACCGCACCCTCCGGGTGATCCATGAAACCCGCCATTCGCAACCGCCAACATCAATGGGTTATAATGAAAATACTGTGATCAGAGCAGCAAAACCAGCGGATCACCTGGAGAATGCGGGTTCAATCAAAGCCGGTTCCAGTCTAAAACACTTCTTCACCCCACCTCGGGAAAGCCGCGATGACCCCAGACGCCGATCATGAAGACATCCCGGGCACCTATGTGTTCGACGGCCGACGGATGCGCGAGGGCTATCACCTCAACATGTTTTGCAAATCGCTCGACATTCCGGAAAATCGCGACGCGTTCCGTGCCGATCCCGCTACCTATCTTGATGGTTTTCCCATGACGCCGGACCAGCGCAAAACGGTCGAGGAACGGGAATGGCTGACCATGCTGCAGTTGGGCGGCAATATCTATTACACGTTTCGCCTGGCGATTTTCGACGGCCTGTCCATGCAGCATGTCGGCGGCGCCATGTCGAACATGACTGTCGAGGAGTTCCGCCAGATGATGGTCGATGGCGGTCGTTCGGTAGATCACAACCGGTCAAAGGCGGAGAACGCTCATGGCTAGGATTATTGCCGGTGTCGGCACCAGTCACGTCCCGGCCATCGGCGCGGCCTCGGACAACGGCAAGACGGACAAAGCTTACTGGAAGCCGCTGTTCGACGGGTATGGCCCCGCGCGGGACTGGATTGCCGGGGTCAAACCAGACGTGGTCATTCTGGTTTATAACGACCATGCCAGCGCCTTCTCGCTGGACCTGATCCCGACCTTCGTCATCGGCACCGCCGACGGTTTCGCCCCGGCGGACGAGGGCTATGGTCCGCGCAAAGTTCCGTACGTCCACGGCGCCCCGGACCTCGCCGCCCATCTGGCAGAGGAACTGGTGCTGGACGAGTTCGACATGACCCTGGCCAACAGGATGGACGTCGATCACGGCCTGACCGTGCCGTTGACCATCATGTGCGGCCAGCCGGACCAATGGCCGTTCCAGGTGATCCCGGTCTGTGTCAACGTCATCAAATACCCGCCACCCACCGGCCGCCGCTGCCATAATCTCGGCCGTGCCCTGCGCAAGGCCGTGGAGGCCTGGCCCGGCGACGAGCGGGTGGTGATTTTCGGCACCGGCGGCATGTCGCACCAGCTCCAGGGCGAACGCGCCGGCCTCATCAATGCCGATTTCGACAATGCTTTTCTCAATGACCTGACCGCCGACGTGGACCGCCTGGTCGCCCTCGACCACACCACCTATATGCGCGAGGCCGGCAGTGAAGGCGTCGAACTGGTCATGTGGCTGGTCATGCGCGGCGCGCTTGGCGCGGACGCGCACGAGGTTTACCGCCACTACCACGTCCCGGCCTCGAACACCGGCGCGGGACTGATCATCATCGAGGACGGGCAATCGTAAGGTGGATCGCGATCCACCATTGTGGCGTCACGACAATGCGGCGCATTGCAATGCACCCTACGCCATTTGGCACTTGTTCCAAGGGTTTACAAGTGGCTCTGATGGGGTTGATATACCACAGGTTGAAACTTGATCGGGGGTGAAATGGAATGCGTGAATGTTGAGGTTGTTGTTCTGAATTTTTACACTCATAGATTGAGTAATCATACTGATTCCGTGGGGGTCGATCTCGCCCTGAAACTGGCGGAAAACGCGGCATGACGGGCACAATTTCGATCGGCGGAATTCTGAGCGATACCGTCAGAGCCTATCGCCTGGATCCCATAACATTAAACATCGTGATGGCGATCATCATGGCAGTGCCGGTGGTTCTGATGGATATTGTATCTGATTCCGTTGCTGTCAGAACCCGACAATCTTGAAGAGGATTTCACGGGTTCCGGCACTTTGGCAGCCGTGATCGGTTTGTACCTGATAATCATCCTTGCCTATTTCGCCAGCCTGGCGGGTGTTATCTTCGGCGGCGTGGGGGCATTGGAGGCCGCACCCGAATCCGTGGGTGGCTGCGTCTCCGCCGGATTTCGCGCCTTGCTGTCAACGATACTGGTTATGCTTGTGCTGGTTGTGATCACCGTCTTTTGCTTTGGTGCTGCCAGCGGTGCCAGTGTTTACCTTATTCCGCGCGAATCGTTACGAGGGATGCTGGCCTATGCGCCCGCCATGGGTGGCGGCGTTTTCGTCATCGTGTTCGTCTGGTTGATGGTCATTTTTTATCCGGTGATCCCGGCGATCGTCATTGAAAGACTGAGGCCGATTGCGGCGATTCGACGGGCCGCCCGATTAACGCGGAAAAATCGCTGGCGGATTCTCGGGCTGTTCCTGGCCTGGGGGGCATCATCATGCCGCTGACGTATTCATCCATGGGGCTTGCTCAATTCATTGCGGGCAACGAGATCAATCTATTTGAACCAGAACCATTGGGTTTTGGCGATGTCCGCTCGACCATCGCGTCGATTTTCAGTTATACCGTCAATCTGGTCCTTTATGTGCTGAGCGCGACGTTCGCATCCGCTGGCTATATCCACCTGCGCAACGCCGTCGAAGGTCCCGGAGCAAATCCTGCTATTGCCGCGTTCGATTGAGGGGGATGGCGGACATGTCCGCGAATGATGCTGGCCGGCGACCGGCAACAGCGCTGGAAGGCGATCAATATCGCGCTTTACCGGGTCGCCTTTGCCTGCTTCCTTATCGCCGGGATCACGGGGCAAGGTCAGATTGTGATGTTCGTTGCCCCGGACCTGGTCCCTTACATGGCGGTTGCCACCGTTCACCAGGCCATTGCCTGGACAATCATCCTTTATGCGCTGTTGCATTCGGCGGCCCAATTCGTTCAGGGCGGCCTGCGCCAGCCATTGAAAATCCTCATCCCGCGGCCGTTGCGATGGCGCGCGAAGGCGCGAAAATCTTTGCACTCGACGTCAACCCGGACGCCGTCGAGGAAACCGCGCGGATCATCCGCGACGAGGGCGGCACGGTCGAAACAACAGTTTGCGACGTGTCAAAAGGCAATCAGGTGGCCGATGCCGTGCAAAAGGCGATGGATACCTTCGGCCGGATCGACGTTCTCGACAATAATGTGGGCATCATCGACCCCGGCGGCCCCGAAGACCTGTATGAAGAGCAGTGAGACCGGCTGATGGCGATCAACGTCAAGTCGATCTCTACCTGACCTGCCGCAATATCCTGCCGATTATGACAAAACAGGGCGGCGGCTCGATCATCAACATCTCGTCCATCGCCTCGACCCACAGCCTCGGTTATTCCTGCATCAGCTATTCGGCCGCCAAGGGAGCGGTGAACGCGTTTACCCGCGACATTGCGCTGAACTACGGACCGAAGGGCATTCGCTGCAACTCGATCCTGCCGGGTCTGATGAACATGCCGCTCATTCACGCGGGCAACGTAACCGCCGTCTATGGCTCGACCGAGGCAATGGTGAGGGCCCGCGACGCACTGGTTCCCCTGGGCAAGATGGGCGACGGCTGGGACGTGGCCCATGCGTCGGTGTTTCTTGCTTCCGACGAGGCCAAGCATATTACGGGCATCGAACTGGTCATTGATGGCGGCATCACACTGAAGGTCAAATAGGGGCGCGACATGCATCTTTATATCAACACCACCTCACCCTTCGTCCGGCTGGTACGGTTGGCCATCGAGGAAAAGAGCCTGGCGGACCGGGTCGGCACCGAGATCGTCGATCCCCGGGCCGATGAGAAAGCGTTCCTGTCCGCCAACGCGGCGGGCCGGGTACCTGTTCTGACAACCGATGACGGTCACAGCATTGCCGAGGCGCATCTGATCCTTCGCTATCTCGACGAAATCGCGCGGCCCCCGGTATTTCCATCCGGGGATCTGGCGGCGACGCTGGCAATTGCGGCGCCCGCACTTGGCGCAACCGAAGCGGCGACAGCGATAATCATTGGCCGCAAATCGAGCAGCGGGTTCGATACGGACAGGGTCGGGTCAAGGCGTTTCCGGACGATGGCCGACGGGCTGGCTCGCCTCGACGCCAACCCGCCGCGCGATTTCGCCGAACGGCCCGACATCGCCAACTTTGCCGCCGTCACGGCGCTCGACTATATCGTTTTCCGCTTCACTGACCGTGACTGGCTGGCCGACCTGCCGAACCTGTCCGCTTGGCGCGCGTGGCAGAAAGGTCATCCCTCGGTCGAAGCGACGATGCCCTGCATGTGACGGTGCGGGCAGCGGCGTAGAATTCTTCCCTTCGGGCGTAAAGACGATGGGCCACCGGCACGAGAAGGTAAGCGTCCGGTGTTGGTGCTCTGACGCGTTATAGCGTGCGCTGATAGTGTCCACCATTGATAGTGGACATCTTGAGGGCGGACATGTCTGGGAAGAAGGGTCAGAAGAAGCGGTTCTGGTCAGACGATGAGAAGGTTTCGATCTGCGGACAAACGCGCGCGCCTGGGGTTTCGGTAGCGCAGGTTGCACGACGTTACGCGATGAACGCCAATCTGATCTACACATGGTTGCGTGATCCCCGTTTCGCGCCGTCATGTACTGACGGTGATGATTTCGCCGGGGAAGTGACCACATTTCTGCCTGTAGAGATTGCAGGGCCAACCGCCCCCCACGTGCCGATCACAGCGCCCTGTATGGACGATCCTCTTTCGGCTCACCGTGCAGACCTCACCCTGTCTGATGGTCGGCGTATCCTGGTTGAGGGAGCGACGGGATTGTCGGCGGTGCTGGCTCTGGTTGAGGGGCTGCTGACATGATCCCGGTGCCGGGCAATACGCGGGTGTGGCTGGCCGCTGGGGTGACGGATATGCGGCGCGGGTTCAACACACTGGCGGCTCAGGCCGAACAGGTTCTGGCTGAAGACCCGTATTCGGGGCACATGTTTGTGTTTCGCGGCAGGCGCGGTGATCTGCTCAAGATCATATGGTGGGACGGCCAAGGCGCTTGCCTGTTCTCCAAACGACTGGAACGGGGGCGGTTTGTCTGGCCTGCGGCCAGGGAGGGCAAGGTCAGCCTGAGTCCCTCACAGCTGTCGATGCTGTTAGAGGGGATTGACTGGCGCACCCCGCAAAAGACCTGGCGTCCTTTGCAGGCGGGATAGAGAAAGCCAAAAAAACATGAAGTTTAACGCGGTTTGTCGTTCCATCCCATGGGGCAGTTTGATATGGGTTACACATGTTGGACGCCCTTGAATTCCTGCCTGAAGACCCCGCCGAACTGCGGGCTGTCAGCGAGCTTTTGATGGCCGAGGTTCAGTCGCTGACGTATCAAAACGAGAAGCTGAAGGCTGAACTGCATGGCCACCGCAAGGCACGGTTTGGCTCCAGATCAGAGAGCATGGATCAACTGGCCCTCGACCTACAGGAAGACGAAGAGATCGAGGCGGCAGCAAACGAGCAGAAGAACGAAGCTGGCTCCAACGGCACTGATGTCGATGAGACGGACAAACCTGCCAGGCGCAAGCACAGCCGCAACCCGTTGCCAGATCATCTGGATCGGCAGGATGAGGTGCTGTCGCCGGGTGAGGACTGCACTGACTGCGGTGGGAGCTTGCGCCAGATCGGTGAGGACGTTACCGAGGAACTGGAATATGTCCCGGGCCGCTTTGTGGTACGCCGGATTCTCCGCCCCCGCATGGCCTGCACCTGTTGTGAAACCTTTGCCCAGGCCCCATTGCCGTCGCGCCCCATCGAACGTGGCCGCCCCGGTCCGGGTCTGCTGGCCCACGTCCTGATTGGCAAATACTGCGATCACCTGCCGCTTGACCGGCAATCAAAAATCTTCGCCCGTGAGAAGGTTAATCTGCATCGCACCACGTTGACCGACTGGGTGGGCCGCAGCACGGCGCTGCTGGAGCCATTGGCCGATCATATCGGCAAGCTGGTCAGGGCAGGGCCTGCACTTTTTGCCGATGACACACCGGTCAAACTACAAACCCGCACCATGATAAAGAAGACTAAAACCGCGCGGCTGTGGAGTTACGTGCGCGACGAGCGCCCGTGGTGCGGCGAGGCCCCACCCTGTGCCTGGTATCAGTTCAGTACAGACCGCAAGGGTGCACACCCGGTCAATCATCTTTCCGGCTATACCGGGACCGTGCATGCCGATGGCTTTGCGGGCTTCAATGGCCTCTTTGGGGAGGGCAAGGCCGACGAACAGGCCTGCATGGTGCATGTGCGCCGCAAGTTTGTGGAAGAGTTTGAGCGCACAGGGTCGGCCATCGCCAAAGGCACAATCAAGCAGATCGCCGTACTTTACGCTGTCGAAGAGGAAGCCAGAGGCAAATCCCCCGAAGAGCGGGTCGCCATTCGGCAAGAGAAGGCAAAGCCCGTCTTCGATGAGCTGGAAGCATGGTTACAGGCCCAGCTTCCCAGGCTCTCGGGCAAGACCAAACTGGCAGGGGCCATTCGCCATGCGCTGAACCGCATGCCAAAGGCGCGTGCCTGTCTCGGCGACGGACGTCTGGAACTCGACAACAACATCTGTGAACGCTCGATCCGCCCCATCGCACTGGGCCGCAAGAACTATCTCTTCATGGGCTCCGTCGGTGGCGGTAAAGCCGCCGCTATCGCTTACACCCTGGTCGAGACCGCCAGGATGAACGGCGTTGATCCGGAAGCCTGGCTCACCTGGGTGTTGGAGCGCCTGCCAGATCACAAGATCAACCGCATCGAGGAACTCATGCCGTGGAATTGGATGCCGGAATAACCGAAAAATACGGCTCTAACGGACGGCTACGAAAGGGCCGCCCTGCGGCAGGAGAAGGCCAGGCCTGTCTTCGATGACCTGGAAGTATGGCTACAGGCCCAACTGCCCAGGCTCTCGGGCAAGACCAAACTGGCCGAGGCGATCCGCTACGCCCTGAAGCCGATGCCCGAAGCGCGTGCTTATCTCGGCGACGGACGTCTGGAGCTCGACAACAATATCTGTGAGAGATCAATCCGTCCCGTCGCCCCTGGTCGAAAAAATTGTCTCTTCCCGAGCTCCGTTGGTGGCGGCGAGGCTGCCGCTATCGCCTACGCCCTCATTGAGACCGCTAAAATGAACAATGTCGATCCCGAGCCTGGCTCACATGGGTGCTGGAACGCATTGCTGATCACAGATTAACCCCATCGACGAACTTATGCCGTGGAACTGGAAGCCCCAAGACCTCAAAAACGCGGCCTGACCGGACGGATACACGAGAAGGGTTTCACGGCCCCTTGCGAATTCAGCACCACCCCCGCCATGGTCATCGGATATGATCGAGTGCCTTCGTACCAGGGCGCAACGCATTCCGGTTCTTTCACAGGAGTTAAATCAAGGCTCAGTTTACAAGCCGTGTGCGTCCATGTTATGTTTTTTGTGAAATCAGAAGGATGGATTGACATGGATCACAAGCAGTTTCAGGAATGGTTATCGGGGATAGACCACCTCAGCCCGGCGCAGCGGCAGCAAACCGAAGCCGTGTTCCTGGGGGACACGGAGACGTCAGCGTCGCTGGCTGCCATTGAAGCGGCCGTGGGTGGAGATCGCCAGTGCCCGCATTGTGGCACGCCAGGCGCCATATCGCGTGGCAAGGCAAGGGGTCTGCGACGGTACCAGTGCAAAGAATGCAGGAAGACATTCAATGCCGCGACCGGCACCCCCTTGTCGGGTCTGCACCGCAAGGACAAGTGGCTTTCCTTCGGAGCCTGTCTTGCTGATGGGCTGACGGTTCGCGCTTCAGCAGAACGTTGCGGACTTGCCGTTAACACCGCCTTCCGTTGGCGGCACCGATTTCTTGCCGCAAAAGACCTGAAGGCACGCAAGCTCACGGGCATTGTGGAAGCCGATGAAACCTATGTGCTGGAAAGCCGGAAAGGTGCACGAAACCTTGAGCGCAAGGCGCGACGCAGGGGAGGCAAGGCCAGCAAGCGGGGCCTGTCAGATGAACAGGTTCCGGTACTGGTTGTCGCTGATCGCAGCGGCGCGACAGTCAGTGCGGTTCTGCCCGCGGTCAACGCAGATACCTTGCGAGAGGTGATCGCGCCGGTTGTGGACGAGGATATCGTTTTGGTGACCGATGGACACCGCGCTTATCCGCGATGCGCGGCGGCAATCGGTGCGCATCACGAAGCATTGAACCTGTCACGAAGTGAACGGGTGCGAGGTGCCTTTCACATTCAGACGGTCAACAACCGACACAGCCGGTTGAAGGATTTCTTGCGGCGCTACCGAGGCGTCGCGACCAGATATCTCGACAACTACCTGCGATGGTTCCAGCGGCTTGAACTGGAGAACGCCTCACCCCGGGCTTGCCTCGCAACCGCCATCGCACGCCCATGCATACAATTCGTAAACTGAGCCTAAATCAATGACGCCCCAGACAGTCCCCGACGCCAGTTTCCATACGCGCGTGCAATGACGCGCTGGGTGGTGACACCTTCCTTGAATGGAAGGACCTGACTTCGCGGGATGTCTTTGGCGGCAAGCGGATCGTCCTTTTCGCCGTGCCCTGCGCCTTCACGCCTGCCTGCTCGGATAGCCATCTTCCGGGATATGAACGGTTGCATGACAACCTTGCCGCGCAAGGCGTCAACCGGGTCATCTGCCTGTCCGTGAACGATGCCTTCGTAATGTCCCAGTGGGCCCCGGTCCCGCGACATCGAAAAGGTGTTCATGCTGCCGGCTGGAAACAGCGAGTTCACGCGCGAGATGGGATGCTGGTCCAGCGGACGGGGCAGGGGATGGATTTCAGAAGCTGGTGTTATTCCATGTATGTCGAGTTATGTCGGGGATGGCCGGATACGGAAGCTGTTCGCCGAGCCGGGATTCAGCGATAACCTGCCGGGCGCGCCGGTCGAGGTTTCCGGCGCCGAGACCATGCTCGAGTGGTTGAAGTCGCAGTAACGGGCGGGCTATATACCGGGCTGTACACAAGAAAACTGGCGCACCCGAGAGGATTCGAACCTCTGACCTCTGCCTTCGGAGGGCAGCGCTCTATCCAGCTGAGCTACGGGTGCGGACCGGCGGTGCTATAGCGCAAAGGGCCGGGGGCGTAAATGGCCGTGTTGGGGAAAAATTCGGTGGTTTGAGCCTGTTTCGAAGGCTTGTCCCGCGGACGGACCACCAGATAGTCCGGCAAACCGTTGATCAATACCAGAATGATCAGAATGATCACGTCCAGAACCATGGCCTGATTCAGAATATTTTGCCTGAAACCGGTCAGATCGTCGTTCATATCAACGGCGACGCCGCAGGCGCCGAAGGTCTCGCCATAATTGATCCCCATGACATAGCTGTGGCATTGCAGACATTTGCCGTCGCTGGCTGATCCTTGGCCCATGATCACGGGCCGGGTTATGCGCAATGCGTTGTTTGGCAGCAACCGGGTAACGGCCGCGCCGGTATCCAGCACTTCCTGATCGATATCGTCGAGCGGGCCCTCGATTTCCATAGGTTCAGTTTCAAATTGTATGCATGGACATGCAGCGGTTGCGAGGCAAGCCCGGGGTGAGGCGTTCTCCAGTTCAAGCCGCTGGAACCATCGCAGGTAGTTGTCGAGATATCTGGTCGCGACGCCTCGGTAGCGCCGCAGGAAATCCTTCAACCGGCCATGTCGGTTGTTGACTGCCGGATCTGCTGCGATCTGAATGTGAAAGGCACCTCGCATCCGTTCACTTCGTGACAGGTTCAATGCTTCGTGATGCGCACCGATTGCCGCCGCGCATCGCGGACAAGCGCGGTGTCCATCGGTCACCAAAACGATATCCTCGTCCACAACCGGCGCGATCACCTCTCGCAAGGGATCTGCGTTGACCGCGGGCAGAACCGCACTGACTGTCGCGCCGTTGCGACCAGCGGCAACCAGTACCGGAACCTGTTCATCTGACAGGCCCCGCTTGCTGGCCTTGCCTCCCCTGTGTCGCGCCTTGCGCTCAAGGTTTCGTGCACCTTTCCGGCTTTCCGGCACACAGGTTTCATCGGCTTCCACGATGCCCGTGAGCTTGCGTGCCTTCAGATCTTTCGCGGCAGGAAATCGGTGCCGCCAACGGAAGGCGGTGTTGACGGCAAGTCCGCAACGTTCTGCTGAAGCGCGAACCGTCAGCCCATCAGCAAGACAGAACTCCGAAGGAAAGCCACTTGTCCTTGCGGTGCAGACCCGACAAGGGGGTGCCGGTCGCGGCATTGAATGTCTTCCTGCATCCCTCGCACTGGTATCGTCGCAGATCTCTTGCCTTGCCACGCGATATGGCGCCTGGCGTGCCACAATGCGGGCACTGGCGATCTTCACCCACGGCCGCTTCAATGGCAGCCAGCGACGCTGACGTCTCCGTGTCTCCCGGGAACACGGCTTCGGTTTGCTGCCGCTGCGCCGGGCTGAGGTGGTCTATCCCCGATAACCATTCCTGAAACTGCTTGTGATCCATGCCAATCCATCCCTCTGATTTCCCGAAAAACATGACATGGACGCACACGGCTTGTAAACTGAGCCTTAACTATATTTCCGACCTGTTTGTCGGCTCTACGTCCGACCCATAATTTCCCGCCGCGCAAGTTCGCGGTTGAAATCCTGAATTCCAGCGATAGGATCTCTTCTTCCTGAAGGGGCCCTTATGCTTTCCAGCCAACGCCATCTCTACGATATTCCAGACGATGTCACCTATCTGAACTGTGCGTACATGTCCCCGCTCAGCCATGCCGTTGTGGCCGCCATGAGGACAGGAATCGATTGCAAAATCCGCCCCTGGTCATTCAGCCCGAACGATTTTTTCACCCATTCCGAAGAGGCGCGCGGCCTGTTCGCCCGTCTGATCGGCGGCTCATCCGAAGACATCGCAATCGTTCCCGCCGCCAGCTACGGCTTGACCACCGCGGCCCGAGTGTTGCCCGTCGGCGCTGGCCAGGAAATTCTGGTTCTGGCGGATCAGTTTCCCTCGAATGTTTACCCCTTTCGCGAACGGGCGCGCCAGGCATCGGCGCGGATACGCACGGTGGAGCGCCCCTCGGACGGCGACTGGACGACAGCGATCATCAATCGCATAGGCGGACTGACAGCGATCGTGGCTGTCCCCAATTGTCACTGGACCGATGGTGGTGTGGTGGATCTGGTCAGGATCGGCGATGCAACCCGTGCCGTCGGCGCTGCTCTGGTTCTGGATCTGACTCAGTCCCTTGGCGCCTTTCCCTTCGATGTGGCCGCCGTCCGACCCGATTTCATGGCCTGCGCCGGGTACAAATGGCTGATGGGTCCCTATTCGGCCAGCTATCTCTATGTCGCGCCGCAATGGCAGGACAGCGAGCCGTTGGAGCACAACTGGATCGACCGCAAGGGATCGGAGAACTTCTCCGGCTTGGTCGAATATGTCGATGCTTACCAGCCTGGCGCCCGCCGTTTCGATATGGGCGAACGGGCCAATCCGGCCCAGCTCGGCGGGTCAATTACCGCGCTGAATCAGCTTCTGGACTGGACGCCCGAGGCGATCTCTCAAACTCTGGGCACACGCACGACCGCCATTGCATCACGCGCGGTTGAATTGGGTCTGACGTCGGTACCGGCCAATTTACGCGCACCGCATTTCCTCGGCCTTGGCTTTCCGGACGGGATGCCGGACGAGCTTCTAAACGAACTGGCGATACGCAGTGTATTCGTGTCCGTGCGGGGAAATTCCTTGCGCGTCACGCCCCATCTCTACAATACAGACGAGGATGTCGAACGCCTGTTCGAAGCGCTTGCAGCGGTTCTGTAGAACCTGTACGCGCCCCTCTCATGGAAACCCGCCCGCTCTCCCATTGGCTCTATATCGGCGCGCTCGTCCTGATGTGGGGATCGGCCTTCCTGCTGAGCCGGCGAACTTCTGACCCCCACCAAGGCCATCGGCTTTCTGATCGGCTTCAGCGGCGTGGTAATCCTGATCGGGCCGGGCAAGTTACTGAACTTTGGCCATCAGACAAATTACACCGCCTTGACGGACGTGACCGAGACGCAACCCTGATCCTCCCCAGCTCGCCGCGCTGACAGGCGCGTGCTGTTTCGGTGTCCAGGCGACCATCACCCGGCGCGCGCCGGCGATGCACCCGGTTCAGATGACGGCCGGGGTCATGATTCTAGCTTGCCTTTAGTTACCTTGCCGGCGTGGTGGAACCCACCCGACCCGCAAACGGTTCCCGCCAGTGCCTAGACCACCCTGATAGCCATCGGCATTATCCCCACTTCGCTCGCGACCATCGTCACCTCTCGCGCGGTTCAGGTAGCGGGCCCAGCATTCTTCAACCAGATCAACTATCTCATTCCGGTCTATTCGGCTCTGCTTGGCGCCCTGGTGCCGGGCGAGAAACTACCCTTGCACGCCTTTGTCGCCCTAGCGGTTATTCTCCTCGGCCTGGCCATCAGTCAGGGGCGTTTGAACCTGCTGAGGCGCGGGGCAGCGGCACGATAAACGATCCACCGAATTCGACGTCACACATAGATTTCCCACCCGAAAACGAGACCGCCTTGCCCTCGACCATCACCCGGTCGCCTTTCAGCGTACAGATCAGATCACCGCCGCGCGGCGATATCTGGCGGGCGGTCATGGTTGGCGTGCCAAGGATGTCCGCCCAATACGGCGTCAGCACACAATGGGCCGAACTGGTCACGGGGTCTTCGTCGATCCCGGCCGCCAGCGCAAACATGCGTGAGACGAAATCAGTATCGTCTTCCCCTTGAGCCGTGACGATTACACCGTGGCTGGTACAGACCTTCAGCGCGCGGAAATCCGTATCGACGGCCGGCACCGCAGCCGCGTCGGCCGGGGGCACCAGGATGAAACCGCCATTGCCGGCGCATTGCAGAATCGGTGCATCGGCCAGGCCCAGCGCACCCAGAATTGTGGCGGGGTCGGCGTGATCCCGGCTCGCCGGGTCGACGGGGAAGTCCATGGCCAGTCCCGCCCTCCCTGATGATGATCAGCTTGCCCGAGCGCGTGTCGAAAACGATCTCGTCATCGGCATGGCCTAGTTCCTCGAACAGGACGTGAACTGTCGCCAGCGTGGCGTGACCGCACAGATCAACTTCGACTGTAGGGTGAACCAGCGCAAGTGATAGCCGCCTGCTACGGTGACGAAATAGGCCGTCTCCGCCAGGTTGTTCTCCCTGGCGATCCGGGCTAACGTCTCATCCGGCAACCAAGCCTCCAGCGGGCACACTGCCGCCGGATTGCCGCCAAAAACCTTGTCGGTAAAGGTGTCCACTTGGAACTGTGTAATCGTGGTCATGGGAACCTCCAATGTTTCCGGTCAGGCATCCTTGTTCCGGAAGGCCTCAAAAACAAGGGCAGCATTGTTGTCATAACATGTTTGCGCCCGCTGAACCGATCATGGACTTGTTGCGTCCTGCCTTGCGCTCTGCCCCAAGACACGGCAATCTCACTCCAAGCCCTTGGAAAACCGGGGTATCTCATTGGGAGGAAAACAAATGAAAACGATCTTCAAGGCGGCTCTGGTCGCGCTTCCGCTGGCGTTGACCGCACAAAGCGGACAGGCAGCAGACTCATTTTTGCGGATGGTCTCGGGCCCCTCGGGCGGGTCGTGGTATCCGCTGGGCGCCAAGATCATGCAGGTCTTCGACGAGGAAGTTGACGGCATCACCACGTCCAACACGTCCGGCGGCGGCATCGGCAACATCAAGTCGGTCAATGGGGGCGATGCCGAAATCGGCTGGTCCTATGCCCACACGACCTTCAACGGCTATTCCGGCCGCGGCAAGTTTGACAAGGCGCAGCCGAATGTCCGCCACTTCGCCACGCTCTACCCGGCAATGTTCCAGGTCGCGGTGCCGGCGAGTTCGAAAATCATGAGCTTTGCCGACATGTCCGGTGCCAATATCAGCCCCGGCAAATCAAACTGGACCGGCACGGCCTTCGCCGAGTCGATCCTCAAGGCCTATGACATGAGCTTCGACTCGATCAAGGCGAACGGTGGCACAGTGCACCATGTCAGCTATACTGAATCCGTGGCCCTGATGAAGGATGGCCACGCGGACGTCTTCATGGCGGCGACGTCGATGCCGCAAGCTTCGTTCATCGAGCTTGAGAACAGCCTGGGCATCCGTTTCATCGGCCTGCCCGATGACAAGCTTCAGACCATCCTGGATGCCAATCCCGGCTTCATCACCGGCAAAATGCCGGCTGGTGTCTATACGAGCCTGGACAAGGACATCAACACGCTGGGCATCGTCACCAATCTGGTGGTCAGCAAGGATCTGCCGGATGAGATGGTCTACAATATGTGCAAAGTGTTCTGGGCCAACCACGCGAAGTTTGCCGAAGTCAAGAAGGTGTGGAATTCGGTTACGATTGAAAACTCCCTGAACGGCGCGGCCATCCCGGTCCACCCTGGTGCCGAGAAGTGCTACACCGAATTGGGCGTCAGCGGCTGATCATAGGTCATAGCACCCGCGGAACACATCTGCGGGTGCGACCAGTCGCCTTCCCTCGTCCCGCTGGCGCAGGGAGAGAGACAACGAACACGAACGTCTGTCTTGATTGTTGGATTGCCCCGCATGACCGCTGACACCGGCAAAGCTGACACCGGCAAAATTGTCTATGAGGAACGCCAGGAACCGGCGTTTCTGGAATATGTGCTGGTGGACCGGCGCCGTGGATTGCCCCAGACGATCATGATCGTCTGTGCTGCCATGGGCATCGCGCTCGGCATCTTTCATCTTTATGTGGCTATGTTCGGAACGCCCGAGGGGCGGTCTTTCCGATCGATCCATCTGTCGGTGATGCTGATCCTGGCCTTCTTCATGAAGCCCCTGTTCCGAAAATCGATGCGGGATCCGCTGACCCTACCGGGCGATCCGAAGAACCTATGGCACCAGGCCGGGTTTGCCATCGATCTGACCCTGATCTGCCTGGTGCTGTTCGTTCAGATCTGGACGATTTACGATATCGATGCCTTTCACCTGCGCTATGGCGAGAAGGAGTTCCCCGACATTGTCGTCGGTAGCATGTTGATCCTGATCGTGCTGGAGGCGACCCGCCGCGCCGTCGGCTGGGCCATGGTACTGATCACCGGCTTTTTCGTGATGCACGCACTTTATGCCAATCATTTCTTCGGGTTTTTCTACGGCCCGCCGGTTCGGCTGGCGAAATTCATCGACACATTGTTCATGAGCAGCGACGGGATTTTTGGCATTCCGCTTTATGTCTGTTCGACCTATATCGTGCTGTTCATCATCTTCGGCGCGGTGCTGATCCGGTCCGGTGCCGGGCGGTTCTTCATCGATCTGGCGGTTGCCCTGACCGGCCACCGGGTTGGCGGGCCGGCCAAGGCCGCGGTTGTCGCCAGCACCTTCATGGGCACGGTGTCGGGATCGGCGGTGGCCAATGTGGTGACCACCGGATCCTTCACCATTCCGCTGATGAAGAGCCTGGGCTATCGCGCAAAATTCGCCGCCGCGGTTGAAGCCTGCGCCTCGTCGGGCGGACAGATCACGCCGCCGATCATGGGGGCCGCCGCCTTTATCATGGCCGAGTTCATGGGCACCAGCTATCTGACCATCGTTCTGGCGGCGATCATTCCGGCCTTCCTGTATTTCGCAACGATCTATTTCATGGTCCATCTGGAGGCCGAAAAACACGGTATCGGCCTGATCGAGCGCGAACGTCTGCCCCAGGCTTGGGAGGTTCTGAAGGGGGGCTGGCATCTGCTGTTTGCCGTCGTGGTTCTGGTCGCCTTCCTGATGTACGGCTTCACGCCGATGAAGGCGGCCTTTTGGGGCATCGCCTCGCTGATCGGCCTCAGCTTCTTCAATGCCGGCACGCGGATGAGCCCGGTTGATATTCTGGTCGCCATCGAATCCGGCATACGGGCCACGGTGCCGGTGACCATCGCCTGTGCCTGTGCCGGTCTGATCATCGGGTCGGTGTTCGTGTCGGGCCTGGGTCTGAAATTTACCCAGTCGGTGATTGAACTGTCCGGCGGAAACCTGTTTTTCCTGCTGATCCTGACCGGTGTGGCCGCCATCGTGCTGGGCATGGGTATCACCACCACCGCCGTTTACATCACCGTCGCCGCCCTGATTGTGCCGGCACTGATCAATATCGGCGTCGAACCGATCGCGGCGCACATGTTCGCCTTTTATTTCGGCGTGGTCTCGACCATCACGCCACCGGTCGCCCTGGCCGCCTTTGCCGGCGCGGCGATCGCCAAGACGCCGCCCATGGCGACAGCGGTGGAGTCCAGTCGTATCGGCATCGCCAAATACCTGGTGCCGATCATCTTCGTCTATAATCCATCTCTGCTGCTGGTTGGCCCGTTCTGGATGACATTCGCATCGGCCACCATTGTACTGTTCGGCCTGTGGGTGCTGTCCGTCGGGCTGGAGGGCTGGTATCGTGGGCGGCTGGATGCGCTCAGCCGGATGGCCATGCTGGCCGGCGCCGGGCTGATCATGGTGCCGGTGCAAACCGGCCTGTTCGGAATTCCCGGATATGTCACCTTGGCCGCCGGTCTGGGTTTAACCGTCATTGTCCTGACGACCCGCATTCGCTTAGGCGCGGATGCCGGCCAGGTGGGAGGTCAGGAATGAGGGGGCGGATATTCCTGGGTAAACCCTATCACTGGGCCATTCTGGTTGCGCTGGTGGTCGCGCTGTATTTCACCGGTGGGGAAAAATTGCACGTGATCCATTTCAACCGGTTCATTCTCATTCTGCTGGCCGTGGCGGCGGCGATTGTCGCTATTGTTCTGCGCGGCACGAAAGCAGATGAACAGGTCACCCGCGATCCGATCAAATTTTCGGATACCGAAGACACCTTGGCCGGCGACTAGTCAGGCTTTGCGGAGGGCAAACTCATTCTCGACACGCTGTTAAACCCTCAATCCGTTGCCATTTTCGGTGCTTCGGACGAGCCGACGCGCATTGGCGGACGGCCGATTCATTATATGAAGACCGCCGGTTATTCGGGGACGATCTATCCGGTCAATCCCAGCCGCAAAACGGTTCAGGGCCTGACCGCCTATCCCGGTGCCGCCAGCCTGCCCGCCGATATCGACGCGGCGATCATTTCCCTACCCGCGCCTCTGGTGGTCGAGACCGCGCGCGGCGCGGCCGCACGGGGCGTCAGGATCTGCATCATCTTTTCGTCCGGTTTTGCCGAGGCGAGTGAGGAAGGCGCAGCCCTTCAGGAGGAACTGAGCCGGGTCGCCCGCGACACCGGTATGCGGATCTTCGGGCCGAATTGCCTGGGCCTGTTCGATGCCGAGACCGGGTTCTTCCCAACCTTCACCTCGTCAATCGAAGGCCAGCCGCCCCAATCCGGACCCCTGTCCATTATCAGCCAGTCCGGCGCCTTTGGCAGCCATCTGTTCTATCTGGCGCGCGAACGCGGCGTCGGCATACGCTTCTGGCTGACCACCGGCAATGAATGCGACGTGGACACCGCCGAATGCATCGGCTGGCTGGCCGACGATCCCGGCACCAGGGTGATCATGGCCTATGCCGAGGGGATCAAGAACGGCCCCGCTCTGATCGAAAGCCTGAAAAAAGCCCGCGCCGCCGGCAAGCCGGTGATCTTCATGAAGGTCGGCGGATCCGATGCCGGCGCCTTGGCCGCCCAATCGCATACGGCGTCCCTCGCCGGGGCCGACAATGTCTATGATGCGGTCTTTCGCCAGTACGGCGTTCACCGCCCGTCCAGCACCGAAGAACTGATCGATGTGGTCTATGCCGCGTCCAAGGGGATCTTTCCGCCCGGCAACAAGATCGGTATCGTCACCATTTCCGGGGGTGCCGGAGTGATGATGGCCGATGCAGCGTCCGCCTGCGGTCTGGATGTCTCGCCGATGCCCGACGCGGCGCAAGCAAAACTCAAGAAAATCCTTCCTTTTGCCGGGGTTCGCAATCCGGTCGATATCACGGCCCAAGCTTTTAACGATCTGGATCTGGTGCGCCAGAACATGCAACTGATGCTGGGCGAAGGCGGCTATGACATGGTCGTTGTTTTCTTCACCATGGTGGCCAGCGCCCCGACGATTGCCGATCCCTTGCGCGAGGCCTTGATGGCCGAGATGAAGGGCCACGAGGACAAACTGATGGCCCTGTCGATCCTCGGGCCCGACGCCGTCAAGCAACGCTATCTCGACAATGGCATCCTGATATACGAGGACCCGAACCGCGCCATTGCCGCCTTTGCCGCCCTGACCATGTTTCGAAAAAGCTTCGACGGCGCCAAAAACCCGGCAACACCCACAATCCCCGATCAACCGCCGCTGCCGGACGGTCCACTGGGCGAGCATGAGGCAAAGGCTATCCTCGGCAAAGCCGGACTGCCCATGATGACGGACCGCCTGGCGAAAACACCCGAGGAAGCTGCCGATGCCGCAGCGAAGTTTGACGGCCCACTGGCCTTGAAAATCGCCTCTCCCGACATTCTCCACAAGACCGAGGCCGGCGGTGTTAGGCTGGGCGTCGCGCCGGCGGATGCGGTCGCGGCGGCCGAAGACATACTCGCCGCCGCCAATGCCCATGCCCCCCAGGCCCGCATTGACGGCATCCTGGTCTCGCCCATGGTCGCGGGCGGTATTGAAATCATAATGGGCACACAGACCGATCCGGTATTTGGCCCGGTGGTAATGTTCGGCCTGGGCGGCATTCATGTGGAGATATTCAAGGATGTCACCTTCCGCATCGCGCCCTTTGATCCGGCCGAAGCGCTGTCGATGATCCGCGCCATCAAGGGCTTCGCCCTGCTGGAAGGCGTTCGGGGCGAACCGCCCTGCGATATCGGCGCCATCGCCAAGGCCCTCAGCGCCCTCTCCCTGTTCGCCGCCGCCCACGGCGATACCATCCAGTCCATCGACCTCAACCCAGTGCGGGTGGGGCCGAAGGGCATGGGGCTCGTGGCGCTGGATGCATCGATTGTTAGAAGTGGGGAAACATGACCGCCTTTTCAGGCACCTGCCCGGAGGCGATCTATCGTGCCGGACTGGCCGAGGGGAATTCACCATTCAGAAGTGCGGCGGCTGCGGCGCGCATGTGTTTTTCCCCGGGTGCTGTGCCCGGAATGTAGATCGCCCGACCTGAACTTTGTCGCGCTCTCAGGGGACTTCATGCCTGAATGATAATTGTTTTATCTTATATCTTCTTCAATAGAAAAATTATCAGTAGAAAAGAAAGACTATTGATAATACGAATAGATCATAAAATTATTTAAAATTTTCTTTTTTATTCTCTTTTATTAGAGCCTGACTGAAAAATCATTCAGGCATAACAATATCTTGCCAGCCGTCTTGTCAGGAGTATCGGTCCGTCTGAGGCGTCCGATTTATGAATTGACGATCTTCAGCGGTATTTCTTTTTCTCTGTTTTGGTGTTGTTGAACCATTCAGCGAAGTATTTGATACGTTCTGGAATTTCGTCTGCTTTGACGTCGGAGGGATCAAACGGCTCACCGTGGATTTCCATCAATTCCTCGTATTCAGGATGATCCTGGTCAACCATTACTTCCAAGAAGTGCGCATATCCAGGTGGGCCGCCAATATCTTCTGGTGGGCATCGTCCCTCTATGGACGTGAGTTGTGGATAGAGCTGTCCAGCGGCAGCGCTGGCAACTTTGCCGATGCGAATTTTGTGCTCCCAACCATCTCCAAAATCATACAAATATTTGAATACTCGAACGCCTGTATCGTCGAGCAATTCAATCAGGGTTGTTTTGTCTGCTGGAAGGTCATCACCACCCCAATCGGGATCGGCCTCTCCCCAGGTGGTTTGGCCGACCCGAAACATGTAGAGATGATCGTTATCCCACCCGAGCGCGGCCTGTAATGCCGAATGCAAATGATCAAGCCGAATATCGAGTGGAACCCAAAGCGTCCGCTTCACCTTCGGTTCCACGTCTTCCAACGTCACTTTGAGTTCTACAACATCCATATGCCTATGCTCCTTGTTCTGCTGCCCAATTCCACAGCATAAGGTCACCTCCCCACCCTAGAGTTTTTTGAGACACTGATCAAGACCTGAGACGAGGGGATTCAGGGGAATTGCATTTGGATTTTGACAAATCGGTATGAATGGATTCTTGAGGCTCCGTCATCCAAAGGAGCTTCGAAATGTCAACAATCATGGGCTATTTCAATGATATGGACGATCCTCGCACGGGCAATGCGCGCCGCCATGAATTTTGTGACATCATGACCATCAGCCTTTTGTGCGTCCTGTGCGGCGGAGAAACGGCTGTTGACATGGCGGATTTTGCGTCGGCGAAAGAGGATTTTCTGCGCGAATTTCTCGAATTGCCACATGGACCGCCTTGTCGCGATACATTTTCGCGGTTGTTTGGTTGGATCACCCCCGCGAGCTTCCAGCAGCTTTTTGACAAATTCCGCGCTGATTTCGCGCAGGAACGTGTATCGCCCTAGGGTTATTGAGAGCCTGATTCAAAATGATCTGATGTTTTTCAAGCCCTTGCGAGACAGCGTGTCATGCGCCTGATATGGGCGATGAGACCCCAAGCCTCTGCACTTTCGATGGTTTTCTCCCAATCCTTTGCCAATCGGCGGCAACGTCCCAGCCAGGCGAAGGTGCGTTCGACGACCCATCTGCGGGGCAGGACCTCAAAACCTTCGGCGGTGTCGGAACGCTTCACAATCTGGATAGTCCAGCGGCCAATGGTTATCAGGGCTGAACGAAGTTTTGGCCCCCGATAACCGCAGTCGGCAAAAACGTGGTGCAGTTTTGGGGCATCCCGCTTGAGCTTTTGAAAGACGCCCACTGCCCCGTCGCAATCTTGAATGTTGGCAGCGTGAACGCAGGTGGTGAGGCGGCCTGATGAGGCGAGGTTGGGGAAGACGCCATGCCCTCAATCTCAACCGGCAGAAAGAAGGTCGTGTTTTCTTCACCTCTCTCATCATCGTCAGCGCGAACCGGTACAAAGAGAGGATCGCGCAGCCATTTGTGGATCAGATTGGCGTTCATTGCGTAACGCCGCGCAACTTGCGCAACAGAAACTCCCGGAGCCTGCGTCTGCACGCAGATCGAACGCTTCTCATCATCCGACCAGAAACGCTTCCTGCCAACCTTCTTCCCAGTCATCACGCACCTCGCAATGTCCACTATCGATAGTGGACACCATCAGGCACTCAAACGAACCGTCAGAGCGGGTACACCGGACGCTTATTTTGTGGCCATGACGCGGGCAAGAAGATTGCGGACCGCAAGCACCATATCATCACCGACACGCCGGGCTGCCTGCTGTGCATCATCGTCCACAGCGCCGCCATTCAGGACCGTGACGGGGCTGTCGATCTCATGAAGGCCATTCGATATCGCTATCTGTGGCTGCGGCATCCTCAGGAACGTTCTCGGATTTAACCGGTTCCACCTCGGAGGCATCGAAAACGTCAAAGCTGAAGGACTTCTGGTCGCCTTGGCAGACAACTGCAAGCGCCTCTGCAACCTCAATGCCGCAAAGGCGGCGGCAGCATGATACCTACTCCGGATCACGCAGTGTTAAATCCGACAGGCTGATAGCCGGCAAGCTTCTTGATTAACCGCGCCATTTCCATCAACCGCTGGGCTTCTTCCACGTGCAGATTTTCCACGAGCTGGCCATCGACGATCGCAACTGCCTTGCCTTCCTTCTCGGCTGCGGCAAAGGCCTTGATCTGCTTGCGGGCCAGGGCCAATGCCTCCTTGGACGGCGCGAAGATCTCGTTGCACGGGGCGATCTGCCCCGGATGGATCAGGGTTTTGCCGTCGAACCCCATTTCCATGCCCTGTCGCGCCTCGGCGGCAAAACCGTCGGCATCGGCGATATCGTTGAACACGCCGTCGAGGCAGGCAAGATCAAAGGCCCGGGCCGCCAGCAGGCATTGCTGAAGCGACGCCATGACCGGCGCCCGATCCGCCCGGCGTGCGGCCCGCAATTCCTTTATCAGGTCATTGGTCCCCATCACGAAGGCTGTAAGACGGCTGCTGGACGCGGCAATGTCACGGGCATTCAGGATGCCGCGCGGCGTTTCCATCATCGCCCAGATCATGGTGTGGTCCGGTGCCCGGGATTCCTGCATCAGCTTTTCAATTTCCCGGACCCTGGCCGGCGCGTCGACCTTGGGCACCAGGATGGCATCGGGGCCAGCCTTTGAAACTGCCTTCAAATCCGCCATGCCCCAGGGCGTGTCGAACCCGTTGATGCGGATGATCACCTCACGCTTGCCATAGCCGCCCCCGGCAACAGCTTTGGCGACCATGTCGCGCGCCTCGTCCTTTTTTTCCGGCGCGGCGGCATCTTCCAGATCCAGAAGCAGGATATCGGCATTTAGTATCTTTGCCTTTTCCAGCGCCCGGGCGTTCGAGCCCGGTATATACAGAGCCGACCGGCGCGGCCGTGCGGTGATGAGATATTCGCTCATATCTGCCTCACAGTGATTGAACTTTCGGCGGACAATAGGCGATTTGAATACGCGTTCAACCGCCGTTTGATGATAACAGGGATACATGGTTCGGAAACCGCCCTCGATACTGGTGCTGTCCTCCCAGGTTGCCGCCGGCGCGGTCGGGCTGGCAATCGCCGCGCCGTGTCTTCAGGCGATGGGCTGCAATGTGGCAGGTCTGCCGACCTGCGTCCTGTCGAACCATTCCGGTATCAGCGCGCCCCAGGGCACTGTCCTGAATGCCGACGAACTGACGCGGGTCCCTGGACGGGCTCACTGACAATGGTTTCATGAGCCGGTTTGAAGGCATCATGACCGGATACATCGCCCACGGCGAACAGACCGACGTGGTGCGCGATGCCGTGGAGCGGGTCAAGGACGCCAATCCCCGGGCCCTCTATGTCTGCGATCCGGTGATCGGCGACGCCGGCAAGGGAGTTTATGTGCGGGAGGGGTTGCCGAAGGCATTCGCGACCGCCTGCTGCCTCTGGCTGATATCGTCACCCCCAATGCATTCGAACTGGTCTGGCTAACCGGTTTGCGTGTTACCGGTCCGATCGAAGCGGAAGCTGCGGCCCGGGAGATCGGCGGCGCGGTGGTCGCCGCCACCGGCGTGCCCCACGGCAAGAAACGCATCGCCACTGCATTGGTGTCACTCGATACAGCCCACTGGGTTACCACCGACCGCCAGGACGGCGTTCCACACGGCACCGGCGACGCATTGGCAGCCATTCTGATGAGCTGTATGGCCCGGGGTTTGAAGGGCGATGACGCGGTCCACCGCAGCGTGGTCGGTGTCGATAATCAGCTGGGGCTGCCCACCGCCGGACTTGGCGATTTGCTGATGGAAATCGTGCCCTGATTCGAGGGTGTGCCTCCGTCACTCCTTCCAGCGCCGATGGCGGATAAATCGCAATCACAGGGCTATTTGGCATGAATCGAAAAGCAATTGCTTACTGTATGACAGGGCAATCGCATTTCAAAAGTCTTTGATTGGCGTGCGTAGAAAATCGTCCTTCCATCCTGCGCGTTTGAATTTGACGCGGTTTGATCCTTTGTCTGTGTTTGCCTTCATGATGTTGAGTGCGATGCGTCCGAGGGCTGCAAAATTGATGGGAGCATTGTCTTTTCGGGCGCGGTGCTGATCATCGTTCAGGATCACATCCAGCGACCAATGGAGATTGTTTTCAATCTGCCAATGACCTCGGATCATGGCGGCGGCCTCACGGGCAGAGGGGCAGTTGGACATGAGGCAGACCCGTTCGGATTGGCGTGATTTTCCGTTCAATTCGCGCGTTGGGATGGCATGAACGAAAGCCTTGAGACTTGGCCACCTGTGGGTGTCGTCGAGATGTTTCGGGGCTGTGCAGACGCGAGTGCAGCGCGTTTCAACGCGGCCATGATCCGCATCCGTTGAGGTGTATTCGTCAATGTAATCCGTCTCCTGATCATCAATGAAGGCGCGCACATCAGCTTTCATATCCCCTTGATTGCCTTTCAGTTGCAAGCAGTAGCTGCCGCCCTCCTGCACGATCAGATCGCATGTTTCGCGTTGGCAGTGCAGTGCGTCCGCTGTAATTGTCACACCCTCAATGCCGGGCATTTTGATCAACTCGCGCAACGCCGGAATCTCGCCGCCCCCTTTGAACTCCGAGTGCTGCCAGGGCTCAGACGCGCGCCATGGGCAAGGGCCGTCACCACGTTCAGGCCGGACTTGTCGGCGGCCCGGTCAAAGGCGCGGCGCATCTCCTTGCCATCGACAGCGATGGCAGACCGGACATCATGTTCCTGCGCGAAATCAGCGCGGAATTTGTCAAGAAGCTGCTGGAAGCTCGCGGGGGTGATCAAACCAAACAACCGCGAAAATGTATCGTGACAAGGCGGTCCATGTGGCAATTCGAGAAATTCGCGCAGAAAATCCTCTTTCGCCGACGCAAAATCCGCCATGTCAACAGCCGTTTCTCCGCCGCACAGGACGCACAAAAGGCTGATGGTCATGATGTCACAAAATTCATGGCGACGCGCATTGCCCGTGCGAGGATCGTCCATATCATTGAAATAGCCCATGATTGTTGACATTTCGAAGCTCCTTTGGATGACGGAGCCTCAGGAATCCATTCATACCGGTTTGTCAAAATCCAAATGCAATTCCCCTGGCCGCCAACGGAAAGCGGTATTGACGGCAAGTCCGCAACGTTCTATGGGATCGTGTCGAACCTCGTTCAAGTATCCCGAACACTTGGATTTTTATGACAAGCCGAGCTTGAACCGATATTACCCAACCCAAAGGCAATGCGCGGCGGCCATCTTGACGTTCTTTGCTTGAATAACAGTTCAGGCTAAATCGGAAGCCAGAATGTCAACAGGCTCTATAAAGGTATATAGTAAGAATAGAAATGATTTATTTTCTATTTCCTGACGAAAGAGAGCGGAAATGCAGAAAGTGATGACATCAATTGCTTTCATGTTCGCCATTATTTTGGCGGCATGTCAGACAAACACAACAACCAATGGCGCAAAACTCAACGAAACGACTTCGGTCGCAAACAACCGGGCGGATCCCGGACCCGGAAGAGAGTTTCGGGTTCGGTCAGGTATTTCATGCAAAGCATGGAGTTATGACCCACCCACCTTTGCCGATGAAATCTCAAAACACTTCTCTTCTCAATACCAGAGAAACATTTATAATTCGAGAAGAGATGAGGCAAACTGGATTCGATTGTGCAACGAACTACCTTCAGTCAAAACCAAAAATGAAGCTCGTTCTTGGTTGAAAAAGCGTCAAGGTATTGCACGCGAATCGGTCAAAAATCATGAGTACTGGATTGAAAATCCATGGAATTGGTCAGATGCTGAAGAAGCGAAGATATGGAATGCTTTCCTTTGTCGCAGAGGACATAGGAGCGTGCAAAAAGTTGCTCAAGTAACTGCGGAGGTTATTGCTGAGAACAACCCTTGGAATGCTACACGCGCAAAGAAAAAAGCTCAAAGTATTGAAGCAAGGGTCAGCAATATGTGCTCTCGTGGATACAATGGAGTTGAGAAAAAATTCGTATCCGAAAGCAAGAGCATATGGGAATCCTATCTGTCCTTGTGGCGACTGGGTTAATAAACAAAAAGGTAATAAAGACACTGTCTTTATCACCTTTTCTCTATAATAAAATAAAGGCTCAGTTTGCAATATATGTTCCTTGTGAAATCAGAGGGATGGATCACAAGCAGTTTCAGGAATGGTTATCGGGGACAGACCACCTCAGCCCGGCGCAGCGGCAGCAAACCGAAGCCGTGTTCCCGGGGGACACGGAGACGTCAGCGTCGCTGGCTGCCATTGAAGCGGCCGTGGGTGAAGATCGCCAGTGCCCGCATTGTGGCACGCCAGGAGCCATATCGCGTGGCAAGACAAGGGGTCTGCGACGGTACCAGTGCAAGGGATGCAGGAATACATTCAATGCCGCGACCGGCACCCCCTTGTCGGGTCTGCACCGCAAGGACAAGTGGCTTTCCTTCGGAGTCTGTCTTGCTTGCTGATGGGCTGACGGTTCGCGCTTCAGCAGAACGTTGCGGACTTGCCGTCAACACCGCCTTCCGTTGGCGGCACCGAATTCCTTGCCGAGAAAGACCTGAAGGCACGCAAGCTCACGGGCATTGTGGAAGCCGATGAAACCTGTGTGCCGGAAAGCCGGAAAGGTGCACGAAACCTTGAGCGCAAGGCGCGACGCAGGGGAGGCAAGGCCAGCAGGCGGGACCTGTCGGATGAACAGGTTCCGGTACTGGTTGCCGCTGATCGCAGCGGCGCGACAGTCAGTGCGGTTCTGCCCGCGGTCAACGCCGATCCCTTGCGAGAGGTGATCGCGCCGGTTGTGGACGAGGATATCGTTTTGGTGACCGATGGACACCGCGCTTGTCCGCGATGCGCGGCGGCAATCGGTGCGCATCACGAAGCATTGAACCTGTCACGAAGTGAACGGGTGCGAGGTGCCTTTCACATTCAGATCGCAGCAGATCCGGCGGTCAACAACCGACACAGCCGGTTGAAGGATTTCCTGCGGCGCTACCGAGGCGTCGCGACCAGATCTCTCGACAACTACCTGCGATGGTTCCAGCGGCTTGAACTGGAGAACGCCTCACCCCGGGCTTGCCTCGCAACCGCCATCGCACGTCCATGCATACAATTTGAAACTGAGCTATAGTAAACAGGCCGGCGGTACTGTCACCAAACGCACTGAGAACACCGATCATGACGACGCCGAACATTGAGGCCAGCAGACCATATTCAATGGCCGTGCTTCCGTCTCCTCCGCCCCGGAGTTTTTTGAGACACAGATCAAGACCTGAGACGAGGGGATTATTGAGGTGTTTCATGATGGAACAGAAAAAGTGAGATCGTCGACGGAAATCATGGGCGCATTGAGACGCGGCACTCCACGATCTGCCCGGATACCCAATGGATCAGGGACCGTCACCGGTGGCCCGGCTTGAAAACCGTGATCATGACCGAATACACACGTGAAACAGGAGGCAAGGCCGAAACGGTCACGCGATTTCATATCGCGTCGCTTGAGGCTGAACCCGAGACCCTGGCAAAATATATCCGCGATCATTGGCAGGTGGAAAACAGCTTGCACCGGGTTCTGGATGTAACCTTCCGACAAGACGAAATGTCGCATCGGAACCGGCAATGCCGCTGCCAATTTTGCCACAATCAAACATGCGGCGATGAACCTGCTGCGCCGGGCACCCGGCAAAATGAGCCTGCCGCAGAAACGGCATTCAGCCGCATGGGACGACGACGACATGGTGAAAATCATCCCGAATTAATGTTCAGTCGATTGCCCTGCTTGTCGAGCCGATGACCCTTGACTTCGCCGCCTGATCAGGCGCAATTCACACCGCTCGGAGGACACCGCCAGAGAATTTCCACCAAATTCGAGACACGACCCACTTTGGCGGCATGCTCCACTGACAGCCGCTGGAAGCGATATGCAATATCCCATCCATCACATCACGCAGGTTGGTCGAGCGGGGTCGACCGCCGGGCTTTGCAGGCGGCAAGAATGGCCCAATCAACGCCCATTCTTCATCCGACAAATCGCCTGGATAGCGGGCAGGGCCGCGCCTGTATTCAACTCGAGTGATATTGGTCCATGGCATGGTCATTCTCCATCTTACTTGACAAAGACAGTGAACCACAACCCACTGATATCACTCAACTACTTTTTAAACTGTCTCTGAGATACACGGAACATATCAACGCTGACACGCATACTGAACATCAACTCTTAATTGGGTTTGACGCTACTTTTGTCCCAATTATACACGTCGAAGTTATGTATTTGTTAATGGAAGCTTGCTTATCGCACTGGACAGGGAAAATGAATGGCTCAGACTGGAACTGGCGACCCGGGAAGGACTCGAACCCTCAACCTGCGAATTAGAAGTCCGCTGCTCTATCCAGTTGAGCTACCGGGCCGACGGTCGGAACGACGACCGTTCACGCGCCGGGAAATTGCCCTATCGACAGTGAAAAGAAAACCCCGAAATCGGCGGGGTTTGCCGCCCGCGGAAAATTCAAAGAGAACTGCTTTCGATCACCGCCCGCAAGCGCTTCCACTGGCCGGCGGTTTCCCGGCACGCAAGCCCGGTTCGCACTTCTGTTAAGCCATCAATGAACAGGGTCTCGCGAAATTCAAGACCCCAATGGTCCGAGGCGCTTTTATAGCCCGGATCATTCACAATGCGGCGTGAACTTTCTGTCGGGCGTGGCGTAAACATTTGAGATCGTTTATGTATTCGTTTCCACACAGGCACCTGCCCGACACAGCCGGGCTTCCAGCCCGCCATGTCCGACGATACCTCCATTCTCCCCGGTTTGTCACCGGTCTGCGGGCTTGACGTTCACGCGCGGTTCGATGGCGGCCGGATTTCCTCGAACGGCGGGGCGCTCATGTTGCGTGAGGTCGGTCGCGGTCTGGGTCTTGCCGAGATGCTGGCGTCCCGCATCGAAGATCGCCGCGATCCTGCGAAAACCACACACAGCGACGCCTCAATGATCCAGGCCCGGATTGTTGCCATCGCCTGCGGTCATGAAGTATTGTGACGATCTTGATGTTCTGCGTCATGACCCGGTCTTGATGATGACAGGCGACAAGGCCCCGGAGGCAGCGGTGGGTCCTGCCTCGCAGCCGACGTTGTCGCGGCTGGAGAACACGGTCAGCTGGCGGACGCTGGCCCGGATGGGCCTGGCTATGATCGCCACCTTTTGCGACAGCTTCGAGCGACCGCCGCGCCAGATCGTGCTGGACATCGACGACACGACAGACCTTGTGCACGGCGGGCAGCAGCTCAGCATACCGCGGCCTACTGGCTCATGCTTCGGCCGAGAGGGGACGCGCCGAAGAAATCCCAATGGCGCAACGCCACCTTCGAGACCATTCGCAATACCTTCATCAAGATCGCAGCCCGCGTCGTACAGATGAAAACCCGCACCGCGTCTCGTTCCCAACCGCAACACCCAGCATTGCCGTTATCAACGCCATGCTCGGAAAACTGGCCGCCCAAGCCCCATAAACCGCGCGGCAGTTGCGTCGCTCTGAACCCGAAAACCGGACTCCAACGCAGACGCAAAGCCAGAAATCACGGAACCGCTTCACGCGGCAAACCCTGCGCGCCAACCCCTCAAACCGCGCCACTCATGAATAATCAAGGCTAAGTTTTAGCGACAGAGGTGGCCAGATATGGTATCCGTTCAATCCGTATGGCGACAGGTTCCCGAATCCGAGGGGAAAGCAAGGTCTCAAACATCCGCTCCACGCGCTGCCGAGGCTGATGCTGTTATCCATGCTCAGCGGCCGTAAAGGAATGATGGCGGCGGGTCAACAGGGCCGTGGCCTGACCGCACGACAACTCCGGCAACTGGGATTCCGCCCCGGTCATGCCTCCCCTGCCATGCAACCTTGACGGAAACCCTTCGGGTTCTGGATCCCATGGCAATGGCGCAGGCTTTTGGCCAGTTGACGGCGGAGACCGGCGCGCAGGCCGACACAGACATCAGGGCATCTCGAAAAATCGGCCTGATTTTGAGTTTATGGATGACGTTTGATTCTCTCGAAATACAATCGATGGAAGCTTCAATTTTGTAAGAAATCGGCGATGGGTCAGCCGAGCTTTTTCGATGTCAGCAACCGTTACGCTTCGCTTGATGCCAGGAAGGACCTCCTGGTTCAGATTGCGGCGGTTGTTCCATTCGAGGAGTTTCGCTCGCGTTTGGAGGCGGTTTGGCGCAAACCGGGTGAAAGGCGCAAGTCGGCAGCGGGTCGCAAGCCGTGGGACGCGGTGGTCATGCTCAAGGCGATCATTCTCTGCGAGCTTTACACTCTTTCCGACGAGCAGGTCGAGTATCAGGTTCGCGATCGTCTTTCCTTCATGCGGTTCCCGGGCCTGGGCCTTGAGGATCCGGTGCCCGATGCCAGGACGATCCGGCTTTATCGCGAGCAGCTGGCCCGGGCGGGCGAAGTAAAACCGCTTTTTTCAGCTTTTGACGATCATTTGAAGGGCCGGGGCTCTTTGGCAATGGGCGGACAGATCATTGATGCGTCGATCGTCCCGGTGCCCAGGCAGCGCAACAAGCCGCTGATCCGATCCATCGGTCTGGTCCGGGCAAAGGCACGGATTCGGTCTCCGGAACCTTGCCTGCAACATGCGCTCGCGCCGTGCAACTGGATCACCTGGATGCAGTACCGGGTTGACCACCTTCAGGGGATGAGTCTGCCCAAACCACAAGAAAACAGGAGATAAATCACAAGGCAGACCCAGGAATCAGATCTGACCCGTCGACTTTCCCCTCAACCCCAGCTACAAGCTGGGATAAAATATGAACCTTCGCAAGTCCGAGCATTTTTAGAGGTGCCCCACAATAATTTTTGCTAGGTCACCCTGACAAGAATTGACGAATGCAACCGACCAATCCATAAACGATTGCCAAGTTAGATAATAAAGGTTTACCCATGAAACGCTTCAAAAAGATATCTTTCAGATCATCGAAATCTGAATCGCTCCAATTAAATCAGCGAACTGAAGAAACCCCGGCAGCAGATGCGGGCAGTGTGCCGCTCAGCCGGCATGTCATTGATCTGATCCGCGCCCAGTTTGACGCAACCTACTATTTGGCCACCTACCACGATGTGGCTGACGCAAATATCGAACCGCTGGAACATTATCTGGAATATGGCTGGCGCGAAGGTCGGCGGCCAAACAAATGGTTCAATCCTGCCGACTACATGAAAAATAATTCGCATATTGATCCGGCTCTGATCAATCCATTTGCCCACTTTTTAGAAACCAATAAAGAAGATTTCGACCAGAAAAATGGAAAACATCATTTAAAAGATGGAAAACATCCTTTAAAAGACAGAGAAAGTGTTTTCTTCTACCGGCCCGGAATAAACCAGGACCAATTTATTGGCAGACCTGTCCAGATCAAACACCCGAAAAAGGAAGAAATCGAACTCGTGCGCGATTTTTTCGACGAAGAGTATTACCTGAATCGGTACCCGGATGTCATCGAAACCGGCACTGACCCGATTGTCCATTATCTGACCATCGGTTGGATCGAAGGTCGCGATCCCTGCCCGGCATTTTCCACCAGCTACTATCTGAAAAAAAGTGCGGATATTGCCCGCAGCGGGACCAATCCTCTGATCCATTATATGCGCCATGGCCGCAATGAACAATTTCGCCATAGCGCGGATGTAAAGTCCGCCGAAGTTCTAAATTTGTTTGAAATTTCCAGCATGACCGAGAAAGTCAAGGAGGCCATGGTTTTGGAACCGATGGTAGCGTTGCCGGCTATACCACGAACCATTACTTCGCCTCAGATCAATGCCGGCAAACTTGCAGGAATTGCCAATGCATTGCGCTCGGACATCGGCCCGCGCCGATTTCGCTATGTTGTCACGGTTCCACATATCCGGATGTCCGGCGCGGCCCGGGCCGCGATGATATTCTGCCGGGCGCTGAGCCAAATCAAATCGGTGGAAGATATCCTGCTGGTCACCACGGATTCCTCCGAACTGGAATTTTCCGAATGGCTGCCGAATAATATCGAACACTTCAATCTATCATCTTATCTGGACCATCAGAAGGATCCTGTTCGCCCCTTATGCCTGATTGACTTGCTGCGCGGCGTCGATGCGAAAGCGGTCTTCAATATCAATAGCCGGCTGATGTGGGATATCATGACGCTGTATGGTCGCCAGGTGTCCCAGGATTTTAAGATCGTTACATATATGTTTACGTCGGATAATAATACCGCCGGTAATCGCACTGGATATCCGATCCAGTGGCTGCGTAATTCAGCAGATTACCATCACCTCTTGCTTACCGATACCCAGAATTTGGCGCGTGATCTTTCAGATCGCTTCGGTTACAGCGCGACCTCCGGAACAGAGGCATTGGCGATCTATACCGGGCTCGCTGTCGAACCTGCGGATGGATTGTCACCGGCAATCGATGTTCCGGAAATCTCTACCAGCCGGAAAACCCGCTCCAATCGCATCCTTTGGGCCAGCCGGTTCGACCGGCAAAAGCGCGTTGATATCCTGGTCGAGATTGCACGCGCCAATCCGCATCTGGAGTTTCACGCCTATGGCAAATCGGTTCTTGAAAACAAGGGTCTGGACGGCTACAATAAGCCGGGCAACCTGCATGAGATGGGAACCTACAGAGACCTTGCCGAGATTCTCTCCGCCGGATATGCGGCATTCCTCTATACGTCCCAATGGGACGGCTTGCCGACAATTCTGATCGATATCGGCCTCGCTGGTTTACCGATCGTTGCGTCCAACGTCGGTGGCATTCCGGAAATGATCGATAATGAAAATGGCTGGCTGATCGAAGACTTTACCGATATCGCGGCATATAGCCGCGCCCTCGCCGAAGTGTTTATCAATCCGACACTCGCCCAGGAAAAGGCCCGAAAGCTGCTGAGTCGCATCAAGGTTCAGTTCTCCGAGGTCCAATATGTAAAGAGTATTGAGGAGGCCTTGCGGAATCATGACATTTGACATTACCTGCGTGATCACCGGTCACAATGAAGGGCGCATCGCCGTCCCGTCCTTGCGTTCCTTCTGGGAGGCAATCGATTTCTGCGAACAGGCGGGACATTCAATCCAGCCCATTCTGGTACTTGATCGACCCGACTACAGGACACAGCGCATTTTCGAGGATTATTCCCGCGCAACCGAAAACCTGCACATCGTCGACTTTGGTGACCAGGGGCACGCCCGCAACGAAGCCGTCAATTTTGCCGAGGGACATTATTGCGCCTTTCTCGACGGTGACGATCTGTGGACACGGGACTGGCTGGTTGAAGCGTTGCGATATCTGGCAGATAAGCACGATGGCCATATTGCCCATCCGGAATTCAATTATTTCTTTGAGACGCAGGCGACCATTTTCTGCCACATTGATCAGGAATCGGACGATTTCAGCATGGATATGCTGCGGGTAGCCAATTACTGGGATGCGCTGTGCGTCTGCCCGACCAGCATTTACAAAGAGATCCCATTCTACTCCCGTGATATCAAGAATGGCTGGGCCTATGAAGACTGGTATTGGAATATTGAAACAGTCAGCGCCGGTATTGTCCACAATACCGTGCCCAATTCGATCCTGTTCAAACGGCGACAAAAATCCTCCCAGACAATCATGGCATCTAAAAACAAATCCCTGCCGCGCATTTCGCCTCTCTCGTGGTATGGCAGCGACATCTATCGTCGTGGTGAATGATCGCCGCACTTTCAATTCGACCGTACTATCAAATTCTGAAGGATTGGCTGCATGATCCTTATCGTCGGAGGCAACGGATTCATCGGTAAGAACCTCGCCCACACCCTGCACCTGCAGCGCCGCGCGTTCCGGGTTATTTCGCGATCGCCTGATGTCGAATTCTTGAACCAGCGCGTGCCCACAGCCAGTTCCATCTCCATGCCCGAATTTGTGGCCGATCCGGCGGCCGCACTCGCCGGCTGCCAAGCAGTCATTTATCTGGTCAGCACCAGCACGCCAACCTCAAATCTCGATGCGCCCTGGCGAGAAATCAAGGATAACATCGAGTTGGCCATGCAAACCATGATGCATGTGACTACTCACAGCAGGGCGCACTTCGTCTTTGTTTCCTCGGGCGGGGCGATCTATGGTCCCACGACGGAATACCCGATCAAAGAAGAGACACCACTCAATCCGATTTCGCCTTATGGTCTGGGCAAGAAAATGACAGAGGCCGGCCTTGACTATATGGCGGCGACCCAAGGGCTCAGACACACCGTCCTGCGCCCCGGCAATCCGATCGGTCTGTGGCAGCAAAACCCAAGCCAGGGGATTATTAGAATCCTAATGAATGCGGTGCTGACCAACAGCCCTTTCACCATTTTCGGCAATGGCCAGGCGGCCCGTGATTATTTCGATGTCGCCGATCTTGTTGACGCCATCCTCGCCACCATCGACGCACCCGACGACATCAGCATCGGCAAGGTCTGGAACGTTGGGTCCGGCACGAGTTCCTCCATCAACGACATACTAAAAATGGTTCAAAATATTACCAACCGCCGGATCGAAACCCGCTTTGAGCCGCCCCGCGCATCAGACGTGGACCGGGTCGTCCTTGATATTTCGCGCATTTCCAGTGCGCTTGGCTGGCAGCCCCGAATCGCGCTCGAAGATTGCCTGGAGCGCATTTGGAGAGAAACCTTGAAATCAGCCTGATGCCTATCCATGGCAATTGACGGTTTATCATCACAGAACCAGAAATCTCGCCGCCTAAGCACGCAGGTTCTCACATGGCCCTTTGTCCGTGCCCCAGAAGGAAACGGCTGTGCCGAGCGCTTCATTCGGACGCTAAAGGAAAATCTGCTCCGGGTCAGAACCTTCGAGACAATCGAGGAACTGCAGAAGGCCCTCCAAGAGTTCAAGAACGATTACAACGAGCATTGGCTGGTCCAGCGCGTTGGGCATCGATCACCAAACCAGTTCAGACGCGACGACATGGACAAAATCCAGGCCGCTGCGTAAGATTCAAAAGTGTCTCAAAAAACTCTAGGGCGGGGGAGGTTGCACTTGACAAACCACCTTTGCCCATGTGCTTTTCGCCCGCCTTGTGCGCCCTTTTTTCAGGAGTCGGACTATGCATTCCTACCGTTCGCATGCTTGCGGCGAATTAAGTGTCCCCGACGTTGGCCACACTGTCCGGCTTTCCGGTTGGGTGCACCGCGTGCGCGATCATGGCGGGCTCCTGTTTATCGATCTGCGCGATCATTACGGAATGACCCAGTGCGTTGTCGAACCGGATTCGCCTGCATTTTCCATGGCCGAAACCGTGCGGTCGGAATGGGTGCTGCGCATTGACGGCGTCGTCAAGGCTCGCACCGAAGACACGATCAATCAGGAATTGGCAACCGGTGCTGTCGAAATATTCATTCATGAAATCGAAGAACTGTCACGGGCGGAAGAATTGCCCGTGCCGGTGTTCGGCGATCTGGAATACCCTGAAGAAACCCGGCTGAAGTACCGCTTCCTGGACCTGCGCAAAGAACGTCTGCACGACAATATCGTGTTACGCTCGAAGATCATCGCCTCCATCCGCAATCGGATGACGGACGGCGGTTTCATGGAGTTCCAGACCCCAATCCTGACGGCGTCGTCGCCGGAGGGTGCACGGGACTTTTTGGTGCCTTCGCGTATGCATCCAGGCAAATTCTACGCACTGCCGCAGGCGCCCCAGCAGTTCAAACAGTTGATCATGGTTGCCGGTTTCGACCGGTATTTTCAGATCGCACCATGTTTTCGGGACGAGGATGCACGGGCGGACCGTTCACCGGGCGAGTTCTATCAACTCGATATCGAAATGAGCTTCGTCGAACAGGAAGATGTGTTCAATGCCGTCGAACCGGTTCTGGCTGGTCTGTTTCAGGAGTTCAAGGGCGACCGGAATATGCCGGACGAACCGTTCCCACGCATTCCTTTTGCCGAGGCGATGGCGAAATATGGTACCGACAAGCCCGACCTGCGCAACCCGATTGAAATGTCCGACGTATCCGAAACCTTCCGGGGATCCGGTTTCGGTATATTCGCCAATATTCTGGATGCCGATGACAAGGCGCGCGTCTGGGCCATTCCGGCGCCAACCGGCGGCAGCCGGGCCTTCTGCGACCGGATGAATTCCTGGGCGCAAGGCGAAGGCCAACCCGGGCTTGCCTATATCTTTTTCCGTGATGGTGAGGGGGCAGGGCCGGTTGCCAAGAACATTGGTCGGGAGCGGACGTTGGCCTTGCGTGATTCACTGGGGCTGAAGGATGGCGACGCGGTATTCTTCGCGGCGGGCAACCCGGCAAGATTTGCCGCATTTGTAGCCTCCGCCCGCCAACGCGTCGGCACCGAACTTGACCTCAGCGAAAAGGACATCTTTCGCTTTTGCTGGATCGTCGATTTCCCGATGTTCGAATGGGACGAGGAAGAGAAAAAGTGGGACTTTTCCCACAACCCGTTCTCGATGCCCCAGGGGGGGCTTGAAGCCCTCCACAGCATGGATCCTGGCAATATACTTGGCCATCAGTACGACATTGTCTGTAACGGGATCGAGTTGTCATCGGGCGCCATTCGGAATCACCGGCCGGACATAATGTTCAAGGCGTTCGAGATCGCCGGCTATGGCGCCGATATGGTCGAAAGCAAATTTGGCGGCATGCTGAATGCCTTCAAATATGGCGCGCCGCCCCACGGCGGCATTGCACCGGGCGTGGACCGCATTGTTATGTTGTTGGCGGACGAGCCAAACATTCGCGAGGTCATCCTGTTTCCAATGAACCAACGGGCCGAAGACCTGATGATGCAGGCACCGTCCAAGGCAACGGCTCGGCAATTGCGCGAATTGCACATCCGGTCCGTAATACCGGATGCATAAAATGGAACCGCTAACCGTCGGTCAAATGGGACCTGCGGTTCGCTGTTACTTCGTCAGTTTGCACTGACGGTCAGTTTCAGCAGTTCGGGAACCGATTGCGGTTCCATTTGACCCAGCAGAATGACCTGCATGACCGGCACCGGCTGTGCCGACTGCCTGGCGATGCTCAGCGTGCCCGGCTCGTTCATGAAGGTGGCAAGGGCGTTTGACGCACTCTCACCAAATTCCGTTCCGGCAAACAGGGTCAGCCCCATCATGCCCGTCTGCAGAACAATTCCGCGCGCCTGTTCGACTTCCATGCCCGATTGCGACGCGACCAGGTTCAGTCCGCGTTCGACCAGGGAATTGTCCTGATAGGACAGATTGACATCGGACAGGGATATGCCAGCCATCGCCGCCATGGCCTGTTCTGGCGTGGCCATCATTTCCGGCCGCAGGCCGATAAGGATGACCTTGCCCTCAAGTGTGCCGCCTTCTTCGATTTCGACATTGATCGGGCCATAGCTCAAGCGGCCGCCGTCCTCCTCAAATGAGAATTTTCCAGATATGGAGGCGCCAAAGCGGTCATATCCAAGGGCATCGAAAATTCCCTGCACCGTCTCATCGGGAATGATGTCGAGTGATATATCCAGTGCTTCGATTGCAAACTCACTGTCACCGTAAAGCGTTCCAGGTTGCAGATCAATGCTCCCGGAGTATTCATCCAGGCTGGCAACGACTTCGCCGTTCTTTTCCAGCTTGATTTCGGCAATCCGATAGGACATGGATGGCGGCAGCTTGATTATCAGTTCCAGCGCCCGGGCCTGCTGCTCTTCTTCCGGCAACATGCTGAAGGGGATTGCCGCCTTGATGAACTCCTCGAAATCGAAGCCGGTAAAGGACATTGTTTCCATGGAAAAGGCATCGACGGGTGAAACTTCGCTTTCGGGAATATTGCCGATGGATAGCTTGTTGATCGAGAATTCATCCGATCCCACATAACCGACGCCTTTGCCTTTCACTGATTCAAGCGTCATGTGTTCACCGAATTCCGTGGCGAAGCGCATATCCTTCATTTCCATGGAACCGATTTTGAAAATGCCGAGCATTTCGGAGATGAGTTCCACGGCTTTTTCCTCACCCATGGAGTCTTCATCCAGTTTGACCAGTTCATCCAGTGGCAGGGGACGCATGCGAAAATCGTTCATTAAGATAGTTTCGATGGAAAAATCTATTCCCTTTTCGCCAGTCATTTTGAAGCCGGAGATGGTCGCGTATTCGGCCATCTTGATCATCGGCGCTTCAGCGGATGATTTTTCCTTGGGGAACATGAACTCCATATATCCTGCCATACTGATATTTTTGCCGCTATAGGAATCCACGTGATAATCGAATGCGACATCGTCGCCGCCTTCTCGGATGGTGATTTGCCCCTTTAAATCTGAGCCAGCATAAGCCTTCAGAACGCCGTCTTTCATCTCGGCAAGGCTCGTATCCGCGATGGAAAATGTCTGAGACATTTGTTCGTTGGCGATAGCATAGCGAAGGTTTTTCACATCGAATTTATCGAATTCAGCCTCGGTCAAAAAATCAATGTACTCTTTCAGGGATCGCTCGAGGGAACCGATCTTGACGGATTTGAAATTTCGCCCGTCATAGTTTTTCACGGAAACGGTATCGGTTGATAACGTCACGTCAGAATTCATCATTTCCCCAGGCTCGCCCGGTGCCGGCATTGGAAGGATCGTGGCAATGGCCACACCTTCCAGCAAGATTGCCTCGGCCTTGACATGGCCCGTGTCGCTGTCCTCTTCAAAGCCGGTCATGCTCATCCTGGCGATGGCGATTTCGATCGGATCGCCACCGTCACGCGGCAGGGAAATGCGGACGTCCTCGACAGTGACGGCATCTTCCAGAGCGACAAATTGGATTGCGCCTCGCTGTGCGGTTGCACCGTTGGGCAGGTCGGCCAGGGCCCGGTCTACCGCGGTTGCGGCCCGCATCTGAGCCTGGCTGTGAAGCGTCGTTCCCGCGCCAGCCAGAATTACGGCGGCGGCGATGGTGTAGGCGATTTTCTTGGACATGATTTACCCCGATTGTTTCGACCGTATCATACGGTTCGCGGGGCAAGTCACCACAGAAATTGGCGCGGATTGTGACACCCGCGCCATTTTGTCTTCAGAAATCTATTGAAGGTCTAGCTGCATCCGCTTGTCGAACCACAGGTATCACACTTCATACAGGTGCCACTTCGCACCAAGGTGAAATTTCCACACTCCGCACAATTATCGCCCTCATAGCCCTTCATCCTGGCCTCGGCCCGCAAACTGGCCTCGCTGTCATCGCTTGGGGTTACGGTTGCCGCCACCGCGACAGCCGCCTCCTCGACTGCACCACTCGCGGACAGCCCAGGGCCGGTCGGTGCCGTCGCCGACGCGGCCATCATTCCGGCAATCCGGTCCCCGCCGCCGGAAATAACCGTCAGATTGCCGGCCGCTGCATTGCGCAGGAAACCGGACGATGCCACCTTGTAGACGGGTAGGGACGTGACGCGTTCTTCCGGCTGTTCCTTGCCCTCTTCCTCGCCGGCGCCCAAAGCATCGAACCGATTTTCCGGTTCGGCGTGGGCCAGATCGTTGCGGGACAGATATGACACCGCCAGTTCCCGGAAGATGTAGTCCAGGATGGACGTCGCATTCTTGATCGTCTCGTTGCCGCTGACCAGACCGGCCGGCTCGAACCGGGTGAAGGTGAAGGCATCGACAAATTCATCCAGCGGCACGCCGTATTGCAGCCCGACCGAGACCGCGATAGCGAAGTTGTTCATCATCGCCCGTAGCGCGGCGCCCTCCTTGTGCATGTCGATAAAGATTTCGCCCAAGCGACCATCGTCGAATTCACCGGTGCGCAAATAAACCTTGTGACCGCCGACTACGGCCTTCTGGGTGTAACCCTTGCGCCGGTCGGGCAGGCGTTCGCGTTTGATCAGCCTTTCGACCAGTTTTTCCGCAACCGTTTCAGCGCGGATCTGCATCGGCATTTCCTCGGCAATGACCTCTTCAACCTCTGCCAGGTCGTCCTCATCGAGCAACTGGGCGGCCAGCGGCTGTGACAGTTTCGAGCCGTCACGATACAGCGCGTTCGCTTTGATGCCGAGCTTCCAGGACAGCATATAAGCGTCCTTGCAGGCTTCGACGTCGGCATTACCGGGCATGTTGATGGTTTTGGAGATCGCGCCGGAGATGAAGGGCTGAGCCGCGGCCATCATCCGGATGTGACTTTCGACTGACAGGAACCGTTTGCCAATCTTGCCGCAAGGATTTGCGCAATCGAAAACCGACAGATGTTCGTCCTTGAGGCCGGGTGCACCCTCCAGGGTCATGGTGCCGCAGACGAAGTCATTGGCGCCGTCAATTTCGTCCTTGGTAAATCCGATCTCCGCCAGCAGGTCGAAATTGAAATCGTCCAGCCGGTCGGCCTCCAACCCCAGAATCCGGGTGCAGAAGTCTTCGCCCAGGGTCCACTTGTTGAATACAAAGCGGATATCGAAAGCCGTTGCCAGACCATCTTCGATTGCGTCGAGCTGAGCGTCGGCGAAACCTTTTTCACGTAACGCATCGTGACTAACGCCCGGTGCGCCGGCCAGAGTGCCATTGCCGACGGCATATTTTTCGATCACCGCGATATCGGTGTCGCCATATCCCAGAGTTCGCAGACCCTGTGGCACCGCCCGATTGATGATCTTGAAGTAACCGCCGCCAGCGAGCTTCTTGAACTTGACCAACGCGAAATCAGGTTCGATCCCGGTGGTGTCACAGTCCATGACCAGTCCGGTTGTGCCGGTCGGAGCAATGACCGACGCTTGGGCGTTGCGATAGCCATGTTTCTCGCCCAATTTAAGCGCCCGATCCCAGGCCGCCTTGCCGGCTTTTACCAAACCCTTGTGCGGGCAGTTGACGATGTCGAGGGCAACCGGATCCGTGCTCAGCGCTTCATAGCCCCCGCTCTCACCATGGGCCGCGCGGCGATGGTTGCGAATGACCCGCAGCATATGATCGGCATTTTTGACATAGCCGGGAAAAGGTCCCAACTCACCCGCCATTTCAGCGCTGGTCGCGTAGGATACGCCCGTCAGTACCGACGTGATGGCACCGGCCAATGCGCGTCCTTCCGGCGAGTCGTAAGACATGCCCGACGACATCAGCAGACCGCCAATGTTGGCATAGCCCAGTCCCAGGGTCCGGAACCTGTAACTCAGTTCGGCAATTTTCCTGGATGGGAACTGGGCCATCAGGATCGAGATTTCCAGAACGATTGTCCACAGCCGGGTGGCATGTTCGAACGCCGGAACATCAAATTCCAGCTTCTCGTCACGGAACTGCATCAAGTTCAGTGACGCCAGGTTACAGGCCGTGTCGTCCAGGAACATGTATTCGGAGCAGGGGTTCGATGCACGAATGGCGCCATCTGCAGGGCAGGTATGCCAATCGTTGACCGTGGTGTGATATTGAATGCCCGGATCGGCACAGGCCCAGGCGGCATGGCCAATGCTTTCCCACAAATCACGAGCCTTCAGGGTCTCGCAAACCTTGCCATCGGTCCGGCCGATCAGATTCCAGTCATCGTCGTCTTGCACGGCCTTCAGGAAATCGTCGGTTACCCGGACGGAATTGTTGGAATTCTGGCCGCTGACCGTCAGATAGGCTTCTGAATCCCAGTCGGTGTCATAGACATCGAAATCGATCCGCTTATAGCCTTGACGGGCAAAGTCGATGACTCGCTTTACATAGTTCTCAGGGATCATGGTGGCGCGTGAAGCCTTGATTTCGCGCTTGAGCGCCGAGTTTTTCTTCGGATCGAAGCAATCGTCGCCGTCAGCCTCGCAATTGGTGCAGGCCTTCATGATTTCGTTGAGGTGACGTGCGGCTAATTTAGAACCTGAAACAAGAGCTGCAACCTTCTGCTCTTCCTTAACTTTCCAATTAATATAGTTTTCAATATCCGGGTGGTCCACATCGACGACGACCATCTTCGCGGCGCGGCGGGTGGTGCCGCCGGATTTGATAGCGCCGGCGGCCCGGTCGCCGATCTTCAGAAAGGACATCAGGCCGGACGATTTTCCGCCACCGGACAGGGGCTCGTTCTCACCGCGCAGGTGAGAAAAATTCGAACCTGTTCCGCTGCCATATTTGAACAGGCGGGCCTCACGTACCCACAGGTCCATGATGCCGCCCTCATTGACCAAGTCGTCTTCGACACTCTGAATAAAACAGGCGTGCGGCTGGGGGTGTTCATAGGCCGATGTCGATGACGTCAATTCGCCGGACTGGAAATCCACATAGAAGTGGCCCTGGCCGGGGCCGTCGATGCCATAGGCCCAATGCAGGCCGGTATTGAACCATTGGGGAGAGTTCGGCGCCGCCTTCTGGGTCGCCAGCATATAGCGCATCTCGTCATAGAAGGTGCGGGCATCGGTCTCGGAATCGAAATAGCCGCCCTTCCAGCCCCAATAGGTCCAGGCACCGGCGAGCCGGCCAAATACCTGTTTGCCGCTTATTTCCGAACCGTACCGTTCGCTCCTGGACATCTTGCCCAGCTTCTTATCGTCGGGAATCTGGCGCCACAACCAGTCCGGCACGTCAGCTTCTTTTACGGGGGATTTACTGGCCGGGACGCCGGCCTTGCGGAAATACTTCTGGGCCAGGATATCGCCGGCGACCTGGCTCCAGGCTTCGGGAACCTCGATGTTCTTTAGTTGAAATACGATCGACCCGTCTGGATTGCGGATCTCGCTGGTGGTCCTGCGAAAACGGATTTCCGCATAGGGTGATTTTCCTTCGGTGGTAAAACGACGTTCAATACGCATAACCTTCTCTCTCCTCGGCGCCTGACAAGGCTCACGTCCCCCAACCACGCGAACCGGGCCGCATGGCCATTTGTGTCAAACTAATCCTTAACGTGAGCCTTGCCACAACATGTCGTGGCTAATCCCATGGCCATTACCTTATTTGGAGTTTTTGGCCTGTGCAACAGCTTTTGTAGGGTTGACGACCAAACCCACTATATCTTGTGGGCAGATTCGGTGTCGATTAGGTTACACATTTCGGCCGGTAACGAATTCTTAAGGGCTATCGGCCACTCTTTGACCGTCAATCATAGCCAAAAAGTAATAAAATGACCGACCGGGTCAATTGGAAGAACGTCAAAATCCTTCTTGCGGAAGATAATCCGGGAATGACCACAACCATTGGCGTCTTCTTGTGTGTGGTTGGTGCCGGTGAGTTTGAATTCTGCAGCAGCGGCGAAGAAGCCCCTGCGCGGTTCGAGCAGGAAAATCGGGACGTGGTCATTACCGATTGCAATATGGCACTGATGGACAGTCTGACATTAGTTGAAAAGATTCGCCATCGCCGCAATGGCAAGGCGGCACGGGTGCCGGCGACCATGATCACCGGATTGACCGAGGCTGATCGTGTTGTCGCCGTCAAGAAACCTAGTATCGCCCAGGTATTGGGAAAACCATTCCGGCTGGCAGAAATTCGTGACCGGATTGAATGGAGCCTGACCAACCGTATCGATTTCGTGCTGGGTGGGGATCAATATGTTGTCGCGAATCTTGGACGGCCTCACCAACAACCCGATATATGGCGCTGTCACAAAAACCCGACGCGAACTCTCCTTGGAATTGCCCGCTTTTGCGGTTTGCTTGCATCCGTATCGCTTGCTAGACAGGCGTCACGATCACAAGTGAACGGATATTGAAATGGGGCTGCTTGCAGAACTGTTTACCTGGTGGAATGGCCAGACCCTTGGAACGCGCCTTTACACCAGACGTAAGGGCCGGAAGGTGGGCGAGGACACTCAGGGTAATGTCTATTACCAAACTGCCGACGGCAATCGACGCTGGGTCATTTACAACGGATTGGCGGAGGCATCGCGGGTTCCGGCCGATTGGCATGGCTGGCTTCACAAGACTGTCGATGAACCCCCGCGCGGCGTCGTGGCGTCGATCCAACCGTGGGAAAGACCGCATCAACCTAATCTGACCGGGTCGGCCGCAGCCTATGTGCCACCCGGAAGCCAGTTAACCGCCGAAAACAGACCCAAGGTCGCCGGCGACTATGAAGCGTGGCAACCGGAATAGGAGTGACGGTGATGCGTGAGAATGTGGTCGAAACGATCATCGGCGGAGTGGTCCTTGCCATCGCCGGTGGATTTTTGTTTTTTGCGCTGTCCGGCAGCGATGTGGGGACGGCGGCTGGTTACAATCTGGTGGCCAGTTTTGACCGGGCCGATGGCCTGACCCGCGGCACAGATGTGCGTTTGTCCGGCATCAAAGTCGGTACCGTGACCGACCAGTCCCTCGACAGAAAAACTTATCAGGCGCGCATCACGATGACGATCGAGGACGGCATTGATCTGCCGGAAGATTCTGTCGTCAAGATTTCGTCGGAAAGTTTGCTGGGCGGCGCCTATCTGTCGATCGAACCGGGTGGCAGTGAAGAGATGCTCGCCGCCAATGGCGAGTTCGAATATACCCAAGGGGCGGTCGATCTGGTCAATCTGTTGAGCCAGGCGGTCTTTAATCCCGGCCAGGGCCAGCCTGAATGACAGCTAACCTTGCGCCCGCGAACGATGCGTGGGGTGCGGATGCCTATGCCGCCAATGCACGCTTTGTTTCCAACTATGGTCATGCGTCGGTTGATTTGCTGGCGCCCAAACGTGGAGAGCGCATTCCCGATCTTGGATGCGGTGATGGTGCGCTGATGAAGACTCTGATTGATGCCGGTGCCGAGGTTGTCGGCGTCGACGCCAGTCCCTCAATGATTGAAGGTGCGCGCAAACTCGGGCTGGATGCACGTGTGATGGACGGTGCGGAACTCACATTTGACGCCGAGTTCGACGCCGTTTTTTCCGATGCGGTCCTGCACTGGATGCTACGTCCTCGGGAAATCGTCGCCAGTGTCTATCGGGTTTGTCGGTGAATTTGGCGGGCATACCAACGTCGCCGCCATCAAGACTGCGCTGGTCGCCGTGATGGCACGGTACGGGATTGACGGCGACAGGGGTTCGCCCTGGTATTTCCCGACACCGGACGAATATTCCGCCGTGCTTGGGGAGGCCGGCTTTACCGTCAAGAGCGCCGTCTTGATCCCAAGGTTAACGCCGATTGCAACGGATATGTCCGACCGGCTTGAAACCCTTGCAGCTTCCTCTCTGCAACTGGCGCCGGAGAATTTACGAACCCAGGTTATAAATATGAAACGGTCGACCTGTTGAGGCCCGTCCTGTGCGATACGGCCGGAAACTGGACGGTGGATTATGTACGGTTGAGATTTCATGCGGTTCGTTAGGGCAGTCGTTGCAGGCACGGTATTGGCGATCGGTGCGGGGGCGGCAACAGTGGCCCAGGAGACGCTGTCGCCCAATGTGATTTACCCAAGTGTGAATGTACGCGTCCTGGACCGTGTTACCGCCAGGGTGGAGATTCTGTCCATCAAGGCGGATGAGACGGCGAATTACGGTTCGTTGAACATTACGGCGCGCAAGTGCCAGACCGGAAATGATCCGTTGGAACCAGATTCCATGGCCTATCTGGAGATCGACGATACTGACGCACGCGGCACGGTAAGCCGGATCTTTGCCGGTTGGATGTTTGCGCATAGTCCGTCGCTAAGCGCGATGGAACACCCGGTCTACGATGTCTGGGTGGAGAGTTGCGCCAGTTCCTGACCTGACAATCCGTCGGACATCCGAGCAAAGCCGGCCTCTTGTTCAATCGCGGCATTCAGCAATTCCCGGTATTCCTCGCGAGGAATTTCCTGTGCACCGAATTGTTGCAGGTGACCGGTAATGAATTGGACATCCAGCAACATATAGCCGCCCGCTTTTAGCCGGGCGACCAGGTGGACCAGGGCAATTTTGCTGGCATCGCGCCTGGATGAAAACATGCTTTCGCCAAAAAATGCCGCGCCCAGCGAGACGCCGTAAAGCCCGCCGACCAGTTCATCTTCGAACCAGCATTCAACAGAATGCGCAAATCCACGATTATGAAGCGTGCCGTACAACTCGCGAATACGAGCATTTATCCAGGTTTCCTGAGCACCCGGTCGCGGCGCCGCACAGGCCTTCATGGTGGCTCGAAAGGCGGTGTCGTGGGTAATCCGGTAGGGCTCGCTTCGCACGGTACGGGCAAGCCGGCGCGGCAGATGGAATTCGTTCAGGGGAAGAACACCACGCAATTCAGGATCGACCCAGTAGAGCGAGGGATCGTCCCGCGCTTCGCCCATCGGGAAAATTCCGAGGGCATAGGCTTGAAGCAGCAACTCGGCATTCAATTCACCGGTCAAAACGAGGCCCCGGTCACTGGGCGTCTGCCAGCCGTTTCTCCAGCCAGCGGATGTCATAGGCGCCATCCTGGAACTCAGGATCGCCAATCAGGTCCTGGAACAGCGGAACGGTTGTGTCGATGCCGCCAATAACCATTTCGCCCAGGGCCCGGCGCAGACGCATCAAGCATTCGTTCCGCGTGTTGCCGTGCACGATCAGCTTGCCAATCAGGCTGTCGTAGTAGGGCGGGATCCGATAACCGGAATAAACCCCTGAATCGACTCGAACGCCCAGTCCACCGGGCATGTGAAAATCCGTGATCGTGCCGGGCGACGGCACGAAGGTCACCGGATTCTCGGCATTCAACCGGCATTCGATGGCATGGCCACGGATATCGACATCATCCTGGGTAAATGACATGGGCGCGCCCGAAGCGATGCGAATCTGCTCCCGAACCAGATCAATCCGGGTGATCATTTCGGTAACCGGATGCTCGACCTGCAGCCGTGTGTTCATTTCGATGAAAAAGAACTCGCCGTCTTCATACAAAAACTCGACCGTGCCGACGCCCAGATAACCAAGATTGCGCATGGCGTTGGCGACGATGCTTCCGATCCTTTCACGCTCTTCCGAATTCAAAGCCGGAGAGGGGGCCTCTTCCAGTACCTTCTGGTGACGCCGCTGCAGCGAGCAATCGCGTTCTCCCAGATGAACTGCATTGCCATGAGAATCCGCGACCATCTGAATTTCGACATGCCGGGGATTGCCAAGGTAACGCTCAAGATATACTTCGTCATTGCTGAAGGCGGACTTCGCCTCGGATCGGGCGGTTGAGAACGCTTCGGCAAGATCATCGGAAGTCTGGGCAACTTTCATGCCGCGTCCACCGCCGCCGGCTGTTGCCTTGATCAGTATCGGGAAGCCAATTTTTTCCGCCGCTGCCCTTGCCTCATCCAAATCGGCTGCGGTGCTCTCGGACCCCGGAATGACAGGTATTCCCAACTCGACCGCTGTTTTCTTCGCCTGGATCTTGTCTCCCATCAGCCGGATATGATCTGCGCCGGGGCCGATAAAGGTCAATTTGTGCTCGGCGATAATGTCGGCAAATTTGGCATTCTCTGACAGAAATCCGTACCCGGGATGTACGGCCTCGGCACCGGTAATTTCGCAAGCGGTCAAAATTGCCGGGATGTTCAGGTAGCTGTCTGCTGCCGCCGGAGGCCCGACGCAAACACTTTCATCCGCCAGGCGTACGTGCATGGCATCGGCATCGGCCGTGGAATGGATGGCGACCGTCTTGATGCCCATTTCCTGGCAGGCACGGTGGATCCGCAGCGCGATTTCGCCCCGATTGGCGATGAGAATTTTATCAAACACAGCCAGCCACTCCGGCCGTCTATTCGATCACGACGAGGGGTTCGCCGTATTCGACCGGTTGTCCATCCGTGGCGAGGATTTGGGTAACCGTGCCAGATCGGGGGGACGGGATGGCATTCATAACTTTCATGGCTTCGACAATAAACAGCGTCTGTCCCTCGGTAACCTTGTCGCTCACATTGACGAATACGGGTGCGCCCGGTTCCGGCGACAGATACACGGTCCCCACCATGGGGGAGGTTACCGCATTTGTGCTATGGTCTGTCTCGGCAACCGCCCCGGCCGCAGGTACGGGCGCTGCTTGCGGCGCTGACACTGCAACAGGTGCATGAATGGTATTGCTCATGGCGCCGCCACGGGCGACCCGGATCCGAAAACCATTCTGCTCGATTTCGATTTCGTTCAGGTCGGTTTCAGTGAGCAGACCGGCAAGTTCCCGGATGATATCTGCATCGATGGACTTTGACGCCATGCCAGACCTCTTAAGCTACTGCACTGCGCAACTGGATTATCGGACCAATTTGCATCTTCAGATAGAGGTTATGTGGGATGGGTCTGCATTTTGCCATCTAAATCGTGCTAGGGTTTGTGGACAATCATCGTGATGCGATCAGAGTTGCCGCCAGGTTCCAGTTTGCGGCAGAGCTGCAATCGGTCTTGTCGTAGCGTGTGGCTATATCTCTGAATTCCTTGATTTTCACGAAATGATTTTCGACCAGATATCGCCCCTTGCAGGTGTCAGTGCCAGCGTCGCGCTGATGTCTCCGGTTCGATGTCGGCGGGATCACAGCGGTCGCACCGCGCTCATCAAGCTGTTGTAGAAGCCAATCTGCATCGAACGCCTTGTCGGCCAGCAGCGCGCCGAGGGGAGTATCGCGGGTCAGGAGGCTACATCCACCTGGACCATGACACGGTTGTGACCTTCCGGCGTGAGCACCAGGCGGCCTTCGCGGCGGCATTTGCATCGGTGTTGGAGATGGCGCGGGAGTTGGTGCTTTTCAAGGTTGCATGGTGAGCGTCGACGGGACCGGGACCGACACCAATGCCTCGAAGATCCGGTCGGTGCGCCATGATCGGGCACGGGAGTTGCGGGCGCAGCCGGAGGCGGATATCGCGGCTCCGGTGGCCCGGGCAGAGGCGGCGGACGAGGCCGACGAGGCTGGGGCCGGGTGGCGAAAACGGATGCGGGAAACCATGCGGACCGAGGCGGCCAGGGAAAGGCACAAACGACGAAAATGCACCGTCGAACCGGTGTTCGGCATCATCAGGAACGTTCTCGGATTTAACCGGTTCCACCTTGGAGGCATCGAAAACGTCAAAGCTGAAGGGCTTCTGGCCGCCCTGGCACACAACTGCAAGCGCCTCTGCAACCTCAATGCCGCAAAAGTAACTGCAGCATGATACCTACTCCGGATCACGCAGTGTTAAATCCGACAGACTGCCAGTATGGTCAATTCAGTCTGTGGAATGGGTTCATCATCCCTGCTGAGCAGTTCTTGCTCCAGATCCTCCGGCAGTTGATACGGCATTAATCGATAGCGCCACCAGAGCATGGCGTCACACGCCGAACACTCTGTCTTGGGCAAGTCTATGCTTCCGCCCGAAAAGCCGTTTATCCAAATGCGTTGATAATCGGAAAGGATGTCTGAATCGTCCAACAGTAAGAACTTCATGGATTCCCATTCTATTCGATCAGGTGGTCAAATTTTCACAACTCCTCAAATATTGGTCGGATTAAGTCCGGAACAACGACGTATTGTACTGAGTGGCGCAGCCTTAACTGGCCTGTTCAACGGTCTTGAGTAATTGCACATCCGGCCAGTCGCGCTCGACCTTGGTCATGTCCCAGGCGGAGCGGGCGAGGAAGACCGGCGCGCCGGCGTGATCTTCGGCCAGATTACCCTTGTGGCCATCGAGGAACTCTTTCAGCTTCTTGTCGTCATCGCATTGAATCCAGCGTGTGGCGTGCATTTCGGCCGGCTCGAACCGCACCGGAATGCCGTATTCCTGTTTGATGCGCTCCTTCAGCACATCGAACTGCAGCGTACCGACGACGCCGACATAGAAAGCGCCGCCAATGTTTCGCTTGAAGATACGCGCGGCACCCTCCTCGGCAAACTGCATCAGCGCCTTGGACAGGTGTTTTGCCTTCAGCGGATCGTCGGCATAGACCGCCTGCATCACTTCCGGTGCGAAGGAGGGAATGCCGACCACCTGCAAGGCTTCGCCTTCCGTCAGTGTATCGCCGATCCGCAAGGTGCCGTGGTTGGGAATGCCGATGATGTCACCGCCCCAGGCCTCGTCCGCCGTGCCCCGGTCCTGGGCCAGGAACAGCATCGGCGCGGTGATCGCGATCTGCTTGCCGGTGCGCACATGTTTCAGCTTCATGCCGCGTTTGAAATGGCCCGAGGACAGGCGCAGAAAGGCGACTCGGTCACGGTGCTTGGGGTCCATATTGGCTTGGATCTTGAAAACAAATCCGGTGACCTTGTTCTCGCCCGGATCGATGGTGCGGCCAGCGGTTGGCTGTGGCCTCGGCGGCGGCGCGTTGCGTGTAATGCCGTCAAGCAGTTCAGCGACCCCGAAAGAGAGCAGAGCGGAACCGAAATAGAGCGGCGACAAATGACCTTCCCGATAGGCGGTCATGTCAAAGGGGGGAAGCAGTTCACGCGCCATCTCAACCTGTTCACGCAATTCGGCCAGGCGGTCGGACGGCAGGAGTTCGGCCAGCTTCGGGGCATCCAGGCCTTCGACCTTGATGCCTTCCTGGCGCTTGTGCCGGGCGGCGCGATCCAGCAACAGAACCCGGTCATTGATCAGGTCATAGGCGCCGAGAAAATCACGGCCCATGCCGATCGGCCAGGAAGCCGGTGTGACATCCAGCGCCAGGGTCTCCTGGATCTCGTCAATAATTTCGAACGGGTCGCGCGCCTCGCGATCCATCTTGTTGAGGAACGTGATCGTCGGCAGATCGCGCAGCCGGCAAACCTCGAACAGTTTGAGTGTCTGGGGTTCAATGCCCTTGGCCGCATCAATCACCATCACGGCGCTGTCGACAGCGGTCAGGGTGCGATAGGTGTCTTCGGAAAAGTCTTCGTGACCCGGCGTGTCCAGCAGATTGATGGTGCAGCCGTCATAGGTAAAGCACATGGCCGAAGCCGAAACTGAAATGCCGCGTTCCTGTTCGATCTTCATCCAGTCCGACGTGGCGCGCCGCCGTTCGCCCCGAGCGCGCACGTCGCCGGCCAGCTGGATCGCTCCGCCCATCAGCAACAAGCGTTCGGTCAATGTCGTCTTGCCGGCGTCGGGGTGAGAGATGATTGCAAATGTCCGCCGGGCCGCGATTTCGGGCGGCAGATCGGTTGCATCGATGTTGGCGTGCTGGTTCACGGGACGGGCTATACCGTTTGTGCGTGGTAAAGGTAAGGGGCGCGATAAATCGCCGCCGCTAATTTCTTATACCCAACTCACTCCAGAACCCGAAAAAGTTCTGGCCATTTTGCTCTGGATGGATTCTTCCTGGGCCTGACTCGGGGTGGATTTCCAAGCGCGAAGGACCGCACGGCCTTGCGGGCGGTGATGCGGCGCCCGAGCGAGAGCCATGGTGTGGCGCGCCGGGAAAACGCGATCTTGCTGCTTGACGATGGCTGGTATTGCGCCAGGGTCGCGGCGGCGCTGCACCTCGACGACGGCACGATGCGGACATGGTTCAAGCGCTGCCAGATCAGGCCATCGGGGCTGGCGGCCTGGACGAGATGACGCTGTTCGACGGGCAGGGGCGGTGCGGCTATTTGAGCCGGGAGCAAGGGGCGGCTCTTTCAACTCGGCTGAGCGAACGGCTGATGTGCGACAGGGGAGAGGTTGCGGCCTGTATCGCGGCCGACTCGGGCGGTGATTTACGCTCATTCGGGCTGTCTGAAGTTGCTGCATCGCCTGGGCTTCGAATACAGGTGCCCGGAAAGCCTGCCGGCCCGGGCCGATGAGGCCAGGCAGGCCGCCTTTATCGCGACCCATGACCCGATGCCTCAGGCCGCGTAACCATGCAACCCGCAATGTCGCCCGGCGCGAAGTTCAACATCAATCGGGACATTCCCTTCCAGCGGCTTGAACTGGAGAACGCCTCACCCCGGGCTTGCCTCGCAACCGCCATCGCACGTCCATGCATACAATTTCAAACTGGGCCTTGTAATCGCTTCAATGAGGCCCCGGAAAGCCCGATGGTGCCTGGGAGCCCGTCACCATCGATCTGGCGCTTCAATGAGGCCGGGGCTGTGAGGCCCCGGAAAGACCGCCGGCATACTGGTCGCCGGTGGCCTCGTGCTGCTTCAATGAGGCCGGGGCTGTGAGGCCCCGGAAAGCGGCCACACACAGAAAACTGCCGTCCAGCCGGAACACGCTTCAATGAGGCCGGGGCTGTGAGGCCCCGGAAAGCGCTCTATCTGCTGCGAGTTGCGTACCAGTTCCTGTGCTTCAATGAGGCCGGGGCTGTGAGGCCCCGGAAAGCAGACTTGCTGCCACCTAGATTCGAAGGCAAGGATTGCTTCAATGAGGCCGGGGCTGTGAGGCCCCGGAAAGTCCCAGCATTTACACATACTGGTTAAGTGATTCATATGCTTCAATGAGGCCGGGGCTGTGAGGCCCCGGAAAGCGCTCTATCTGCTGCGAGTTGCGTACCAGTTCCTGTGCTTCAATGAGGCCGGGGCTGTGAGGCCCCGGAAAGGGGCGACGACACCATCCGCATGACGCTGGCGCGCTGCCCGCTTCAATGAGGCCGGGGCTGTGAGGCCCCGGAAAGGACCTTTGGCAGTTCGACGGCCAACGATCCCTCACTGGCGCTTCAATGAGGCCGGGGCTGTGAGGCCCCGGAAAGTCGGCCGACAACAGGGCGTCGAACGCGCCGATGTCGTCGCTTCAATGAGGCCGGGGCTGTGAGGCCCCGGAAAGGCCATGGATAGAGGAGCGGCGGGACAGCTTTTGGGCGGCTTCAATGAGGCCGGGGCTGTGAGGCCCCGGAAAGGTCTCTTCACTGCTCTCGTTGAAATCCTCATTAGAATGCTTCAATGAGGCCGGGGCTGTGAGGCCCCGGAAAGGTCTCTTCACTGCTCTCGTTGAAATCCTCATTAGAATGCTTCAATGAGGCCGGGGCTGTGAGGCCCCGGAAAGCTGCGGCTGGCACTGCCGCTGCACCGTGCAGACCCTCTCGCTTCAATGAGGCCGGGGCTGTGAGGCCCCGGAAAGGGTCGACAGTGACGGCACGGTTCAACCTCGCATATCATGCTTCAATGAGGCCGGGGCTGTGAGGCCCCGGAAAGAGTCGGGTATTTGTCCTTGAGCCGCTCGATCAAGGACCGCTTCAATGAGGCCGGGGCTGTGAGGCCCCGGAAAGAAACGACTTTGGATACAGGAATGAGACCATGAAATAGCTTCAATGAGGCCGGGGCTGTGAGGCCCCGGAAAGGTCCAAAGTGGGTCTAGGCGGGTCTAGGCGGGTTGTGGGACGAGCTTCAATGAGGCCGGGGCTGTGAGGCCCCGGAAAGGTCGGCGCGGGTTTCGGAAGGGCGAACCAGGCGGGATCGCTTCAATGAGGCCGGGGCTGTGAGGCCCCGGAAAGGACGGTACGACCTTCCGAAGCTTCAAAACCCAACTCGCTTCAATGAGGCCGGGGCTGTGAGGCCCCGGAAAGGGGCTTTAGCAACCTCCATAACCCCTAGCACAGCGTCCAGCTTCAATGAGGCCGGGGCTGTGAGGCCCCGGAAAGAGCCGGCGCTGCAGAAGATAAACATCGCAGCGATCCTGCTTCAATGAGGCCGGGGCTGTGAGGCCCCGGAAAGCCATGGTCGATAAAATTTCAACAGCTGATGCAAAATCTGGCTTCAATGAGGCCGGGGCTGTGAGGCCCCGGAAAGATGGGGACACGATCGACTTCGCGGGATCCACCAGCTCCCCGCTTCAATGAGGCCGGGGCTGTGAGGCCCCGGAAAGGAGGACAGGCAATCCTCCCCATCCCATCCCCACTGCCGCTTCAATGAGGCCGGGGCTGTGAGGCCCCGGAAAGTTCTGGGACAGTGATCGGAGGGCACATGTGGTCGACGTCGCTTCAATGAGGCCGGGGCTGTGAGGCCCCGGAAAGAATACACCACGATAAATCTGCGGAGGGCGCTGGACGGCGCTTCAATGAGGCCGGGGCTGTGAGGCCCCGGAAAGGCCATTACAGGAAAGAATAAAAAAACTGTCACATCTTGCTTCAATGAGGCCGGGGCTGTGAGGCCCCGGAAAGACCCCGGCCGTATTGTGGTTCGGGAGTGCTACGAGGGGCTTCAATGAGGCCGGGGCTGTGAGGCCCCGGAAAGGTGGCGTCCTACCGACCGCAATTCGGCGCTCATCGTGGAGCTTCAATGAGGCCGGGGCTGTGAGGCCCCGGAAAGCGGGTCGGCCCCGGCGGCCAGCAGCGCGGCGACGGCATGCTTCAATGAGGCCGGGGCTGTGAGGCCCCGGAAAGTTCCACAGGTTTGAATATGGAAGAAGTATCAAGTCGGGCTTCAATGAGGCCGGGGCTGTGAGGCCCCGGAAAGTTGGAAAAGAGGTAACAGATGCTGGAAAACTGACTAGCTTCAATGAGGCCGGGGCTGTGAGGCCCCGGAAAGGACGGCGGTGGGGAAATTTCATCCGAGCATCCGGTCGGCTTCAATGAGGCCGGGGCTGTGAGGCCCCGGAAAGGAGGGCCGCGACATCCAGGCCTGGCGGATCCTCGTAGGCTTCAATGAGGCCGGGGCTGTGAGGCCCCGGAAAGCCGCTTTCATCGTGATGATCGCCTGCGGACGCCTGACCTGCTTCAATGAGGCCGGGGCTGTGAGGCCCCGGAAAGTTTTGAACGGAGGTATAAATCTTAAGGATTTACGTGCTTCAATGAGGCCGGGGCTGTGAGGCCCCGGAAAGCGGCCGCGCAGGTCAACGGGGAAGCCAGCATGGACCTGCTTCAATGAGGCCGGGGCTGTGAGGCCCCGGAAAGGATCATCGCGCGTGCTCATTTGCGGCACAGACAACATGCTTCAATGAGGCCGGGGCTGTGAGGCCCCGGAAAGCCTGGGTGCGGGACAGCGCCGGGCTGGCCGTCATCGGCTTCAATGAGGCCGGGGCTGTGAGGCCCCGGAAAGCGGCGAGGATGTCGAGGCGGGCCACCTTGGCGACGGTGCTTCAATGAGGCCGGGGCTGTGAGGCCCCGGAAAGCAGCAGGAAGAATTCGTTTGGGAGCTATCATAACAGGCTTCAATGAGGCCGGGGCTGTGAGGCCCCGGAAAGAAAGCTGACATATGGAATTCTGCCCATCCGGCGACATTGCTTCAATGAGGCCGGGGCTGTGAGGCCCCGGAAAGGTGGCGGCTGACCGGCGGGGCAACCCATGCGACCGACGCTTCAATGAGGCCGGGGCTGTGAGGCCCCGGAAAGTAGAAAGAGCTTTCAGTGAATCTGATGAAATGGTTCTGGCTTCAATGAGGCCGGGGCTGTGAGGCCCCGGAAAGAGTCCCTGCCTTCGAAACTGGGTGGCAGCAAGTCCGGGCTTCAATGAGGCCGGGGCTGTGAGGCCCCGGAAAGCGCGGAGCGGCCGATCGGTATCTGCGCGGAGCTCGGCGCGCTTCAATGAGGCCGGGGCTGTGAGGCCCCGGAAAGTCCGGGAACGCCGCTTATTGTTAATTACTATAGACTGGGCTTCAATGAGGCCGGGGCTGTGAGGCCCCGGAAAGCATGCCTTTTGCTTTTTTTATGTCAGTATTGGCATGTTGCTTCAATGAGGCCGGGGCTGTGAGGCCCCGGAAAGACGGTCTACGGCCGCCGCGAGCATTCCACTATTGGCAGCTTCAATGAGGCCGGGGCTGTGAGGCCCCGGAAAGCAGCGGGGCCAGGTGCGCCTCCAGCGCGTCGCAGATCATGCTTCAATGAGGCCGGGGCTGTGAGGCCCCGGAAAGGACGTTTGGACAGCGGGGCGGGCGTGATGGCCCTGGCTTCAATGAGGCCGGGGCTGTGAGGCCCCGGAAAGTAGCGCATCGCCACGGCCGGCCTGTTGAGCAGCGGGTCGCTTCAATGAGGCCGGGGCTGTGAGGCCCCGGAAAGCCTTGCAACGTCTTCTCCGCGCCCCGATCCGATGCCGTGCTTCAATGAGGCCGGGGCTGTGAGGCCCCGGAAAGCTGCTACTTCTATAACTGCCAGCGTCCGCGCTGCCATGCTTCAATGAGGCCGGGGCTGTGAGGCCCCGGAAAGCAAAATCAGAATATTGACAGTATCACTACAGATATGTTGCTTCAATGAGGCCGGGGCTGTGAGGCCCCGGAAAGTTTCGCGACGTGAGTTTGTTAACGTGTCACTACTAAAGGCTTCAATGAGGCCGGGGCTGTGAGGCCCCGGAAAGCTGACATCTGGAATTCTGCCCATCCGGCGACCTACTCGCTTCAATGAGGCCGGGGCTGTGAGGCCCCGGAAAGTTCATCGTGACATGCCGCCGTCCCGCTGCGGTCAGGGTGCTTCAATGAGGCCGGGGCTGTGAGGCCCCGGAAAGGACGGACAATTACTGACCTTGCTATGGGGGAAGGTGAGCTTCAATGAGGCCGGGGCTGTGAGGCCCCGGAAAGGAATTTCACGAGGGCAGATGTGCCGTCAGGATTGAGCCGCTTCAATGAGGCCGGGGCTGTGAGGCCCCGGAAAGGTGCCGAGCGCGGGATTCCCGTTGACTCCGAGGTGGTCCGCTTCAATGAGGCCGGGGCTGTGAGGCCCCGGAAAGAAAAGAATTTCCAGGACAAAAAACTGGAACCTGTCCCTGGCTTCAATGAGGCCGGGGCTGTGAGGCCCCGGAAAGCAGCAAGTTTCACTCGGGCATCGCCAGCAAGACCAGGTCGCTTCAATGAGGCCGGGGCTGTGAGGCCCCGGAAAGCAGACTTGCTGCCACCTAGATTCGAAGGCAAGGATTGCTTCAATGAGGCCGGGGCTGTGAGGCCCCGGAAAGTCCCAGCATTTACACATACTGGTTAAGTGATTCATATGCTTCAATGAGGCCGGGGCTGTGAGGCCCCGGAAAGCAGTTAAGAATACTAGACCGAATGTGATCGTTACTACCGCTTCAATGAGGCCGGGGCTGTGAGGCCCCGGAAAGGCGGTTCCGAATGGACTGCCTTTCTTCGCCGCCTCACGCTTCAATGAGGCCGGGGCTGTGAGGCCCCGGAAAGAATGTCCGCTCTGAGATAGTTCTTGCGCGTGTCGAGAAGCTTCAATGAGGCCGGGGCTGTGAGGCCCCGGAAAGCGGGAGGCTCTGATGTCTCTGTCCGTGCCGATGCTGCACGCTTCAATGAGGCCGGGGCTGTGAGGCCCCGGAAAGGTCGGCGCGGGTTTCGGAAGGGCGAACCAGGCGGGATCGCTTCAATGAGGCCGGGGCTGTGAGGCCCCGGAAAGGACGGTACGACCTTCCGAAGCTTCAAAACCCAACTCGCTTCAATGAGGCCGGGGCTGTGAGGCCCCGGAAAGGGGCTTTAGCAACCTCCATAACCCCTAGCACAGCGTCCAGCTTCAATGAGGCCGGGGCTGTGAGGCCCCGGAAAGAGCCGGCGCTGCAGAAGATAAACATCGCAGCGATCCTGCTTCAATGAGGCCGGGGCTGTGAGGCCCCGGAAAGCCATGGTCGATAAAATTTCAACAGCTGATGCAAAATCTGGCTTCAATGAGGCCGGGGCTGTGAGGCCCCGGAAAGATGGGGACACGATCGACTTCGCGGGATCCACCAGCTCCCCGCTTCAATGAGGCCGGGGCTGTGAGGCCCCGGAAAGCATGATGGCGAATTCGCCGTACGCGGACCTGATATGGCTTCAATGAGGCCGGGGCTGTGAGGCCCCGGAAAGACCAGTCGCAGCCGCATTAATCAGTGTCAGTGCGCCCCGCTTCAATGAGGCCGGGGCTGTGAGGCCCCGGAAAGAACTGCTAGATTGAATACTTCTGGTAGAAATGCCAGTAGCTTCAATGAGGCCGGGGCTGTGAGGCCCCGGAAAGGGCGACGAAACAGATATAGGTGCTTCCCAATTTAGTTAGCTTCAATGAGGCCGGGGCTGTGAGGCCCCGGAAAGTTTTGTGCACGGAATTGTGCAAGAGGTTATAGTACTTAGCTTCAATGAGGCCGGGGCTGTGAGGCCCCGGAAAGCATCGAGATTGTGGGGTCGCTGACCGGTACGTCATTGCTTCAATGAGGCCGGGGCTGTGAGGCCCCGGAAAGCCCAAATCAGCTATACCACGATAAATCTGCGGCAGGCGCTTCAATGAGGCCGGGGCTGTGAGGCCCCGGAAAGCCGATCATCGGGCGACGAAACAGATATAGGTACTTTGCTTCAATGAGGCCGGGGCTGTGAGGCCCCGGAAAGAATGTAACAAGAAAAATATCAGACTACTTACCATATTTGCTTCAATGAGGCCGGGGCTGTGAGGCCCCGGAAAGACTGCTACTTCTATCACTGCTAGCGTCCGCGCTACTTTGCTTCAATGAGGCCGGGGCTGTGAGGCCCCGGAAAGGTGGTCGTTACCCCTCCCATCTCGGAAGCAATCACGCTTCAATGAGGCCGGGGCTGTGAGGCCCCGGAAAGCTTGACAGATGCAGTGAGGCATTCGAAAGAATGAGTAGAAGCTTCAATGAGGCCGGGGCTGTGAGGCCCCGGAAAGTTTCATCACGATTAAAGAAATTTGCATTGCTTGTCGTGCTTCAATGAGGCCGGGGCTGTGAGGCCCCGGAAAGCTCCGGTTCTTCCAGCCGGCACGGATGAGCTCGTCCCTGCTTCAATGAGGCCGGGGCTGTGAGGCCCCGGAAAGGAGATCGAGAAAATATCTGTCGGCGATGACTATTCGGGCTTCAATGAGGCCGGGGCTGTGAGGCCCCGGAAAGATCGAGATATTCCTGCCGATCGGCGGCGTGATCAGCGGCGCTTCAATGAGGCCGGGGCTGTGAGGCCCCGGAAAGATGGATAATAGGTGGTCATACAGGAAAACGCGAATCTGGCTTCAATGAGGCCGGGGCTGTGAGGCCCCGGAAAGCCCAACCGGAGAATAAGAATGTTTAAGGAAGAAATCAGCTTCAATGAGGCCGGGGCTGTGAGGCCCCGGAAAGAATTTCATTTGACTCATAAGTTTTACGCACAGCAGGAGCTTCAATGAGGCCGGGGCTGTGAGGCCCCGGAAAGAGGCGGGTAAGGTTGCTGTTAATCTGCTCATCGGCCCGCTTCAATGAGGCCGGGGCTGTGAGGCCCCGGAAAGTGGAATGAGATATTCTTGCCGATCGATGCCATCAGCGGCGCTTCAATGAGGCCGGGGCTGTGAGGCCCCGGAAAGCGGCGCGATAGCCTGATCTCCGGATCGCGACCATCCCGCTTCAATGAGGCCGGGGCTGTGAGGCCCCGGAAAGATCCACAGTTGACAGGACCACCCCCTGTCTACCCGTTCGCTTCAATGAGGCCGGGGCTGTGAGGCCCCGGAAAGATCTGATAGACAGGGATGAACAGAATTCACAACCAAAAGCTTCAATGAGGCCGGGGCTGTGAGGCCCCGGAAAGTTGGGGCCCAACCTGCATCAGTGGGATGCCTATGCCGCCGCTTCAATGAGGCCGGGGCTGTGAGGCCCCGGAAAGGCTCCCGTCCGGGCTGTCTCCGCCGTCCTCGCTGACGTGCTTCAATGAGGCCGGGGCTGTGAGGCCCCGGAAAGTTGACCTCCTCCCGGATCAACAAATTCCGGTGTGCTGTGCTTCAATGAGGCCGGGGCTGTGAGGCCCCGGAAAGATCAGTGTCAGTGCTCCCCATACATATTCCGCTTCTAGCTTCAATGAGGCCGGGGCTGTGAGGCCCCGGAAAGGCGTACGGCGAATTCGCCATAATGATGAGCCTCCAACCACGCTTCAATGAGGCCGGGGCTGTGAGGCCCCGGAAAGACGTGACAAGCCAACAGACATGTTGCTTGTTTCTGTTGGCTTCAATGAGGCCGGGGCTGTGAGGCCCCGGAAAGGTCATGACTGCTATCACTGCTAGCGCCCGCGCTGCCATGCTTCAATGAGGCCGGGGCTGTGAGGCCCCGGAAAGCGGGACGGAAAAACAGGACGCCGCCGCTTTCAATAGCGCTTCAATGAGGCCGGGGCTGTGAGGCCCCGGAAAGTTGGGAAGCTGGAATGATCGTGCGATGATAGCGGATGCTTCAATGAGGCCGGGGCTGTGAGGCCCCGGAAAGCGGACCCAGCGCCGCCACCGTATCTGTCACATCAGATTGCTTCAATGAGGCCGGGGCTGTGAGGCCCCGGAAAGGCTCGGAGGTCCGTCATATGGACTAGCCGGAAAACCGCTTCAATGAGGCCGGGGCTGTGAGGCCCCGGAAAGCACTGCTAGCGTCCGCGCTTCGATCAATGAGAATAATGCTTCAATGAGGCCGGGGCTGTGAGGCCCCGGAAAGTCCAAGCCCAAGGCCAAGAATTTGCTGAAGCCGACGCCGCTTCAATGAGGCCGGGGCTGTGAGGCCCCGGAAAGTGCTCGCTTGCGAACATGCTGAAATCCTGCATAAATTCACCCGGGAGTCAAGGGGTTCGCAACACGGCAGGCAACGTTCCCCTTGCGTTCTTGTACAGATTTCCAGCAATGTCAAAGAGCATTGTTCTTTCAACAGTTTGCGGCTCGCGAGTGCTGCCCGGCATTTTACGAGCACCTCAGCCCTCGCGCAAGCCCCGGCGACAGCTGGAACCGCTCATATTACAATAGCTCGCCGTTCTGGCGCTGCATAGCTCTTTCCGAGCGATTCCACCCTCGGCGCAATCTGATCGGCCGGGCCGATATCCAGCAGGATGACGTGATCCTCGGTATGGTGGATGATGTCTTCGAGCCTCATTGCAAGTTCCGCCCGGCGTCGCGCGGTCAGACGGCACTGGAAGACGGAAAGCTGAAGCCAACTGCCGTAACCCTTCATTAGCCTGAAGATGCGCCGCCAGCGCTTCTGGTCGGCGATGTCGTAGGCGACAATATAGAGGCGCTCGGCGGCCATGCTTCACCTTGGGATGTAATGCGGGAGTTCCTCGATATCGCCGGTCAAGTGGCGGGCCAGCAGACGGCACTGTACTGCAATCAGGCGACGCATCGAGACGCGATAACCGAAGAGCGGGTGCGTCGTCTCTTGTGCGAGGCGACGCTCCCATGCGGCGATGAGCTTGCGTCGGCCGCCGGGTTTGAGTGCACAGGATGCGCCACTGTGGATGAAGTCGCTTGCGTCGACCTCTCCGTTGTTGATGACGGTCAGCACGGTTGAATCACACAGAATCGGTCGGAACGGCTCGATCATGTCGAGGCTGAGTGAGGGACGGCCTGGCCGCGGGCGGTGGTAGAAGCCCTGATAGGGGTCAAGGCCGACGCTCGTGAGGCACTCGGTAAAAACCCGCACGGCAAGGGCATATGCGAAGGAAAGCAGAGCATTCACCGGGTCAGTCGGCGGGCGGCGATTTCGAGTGCTGAAGCCGAATGCGGGCAGAGCCGACTTATCCGGGGCGATCATCTGTTCGAACCCGGCAAAATAGAGCGCCGCGGCCTCGCCTTCGATTCCAAGCAGCGACCGTGCATTGCGGACCTCCGGGGTCTTGCGGACAAGTTGCCGGAGCCGGTCAAGCACGCCATCGCGCGTGGCCGCATCGTTCTTCCAGTTGCGGCGGAGGAGCGTGCGTTGGTTGCGGATCTTGGCCGCGACGATCCCGGCGGCGAGGCGCAGGGAAGCCCGGTCATCGGCGGCGATGCGGAACTGCGCGGCGCGGGTCATGGGGTGCCTTGTGCCAGAACCGATGGTGTGGCCCATCAGCCAGCCTCCGGTGGAATGCCAACTGATCGGGATATCGGCCCTCATCAGCGCATGCAGCGCCGGGGTGGTGACGGAGACGGGACCATAGACGGCAAGCTCCGAGATGTGGATCAGGGGCACTTCGATCTTCGCGTCGTCCGCCTCGATCACGAGCGTTTCGCCGGATTTGCGTACCTTGGCGCCCGGTGTCTGGACATGCAGGGGCAGGGCCGGGTCGTCGGCGGGATTGAGCGGACGCGGGGCGTGACCCTTGCCGAAGAAGTTGGTCTCGTCCGGCAGGCAAATGCCCGCGAGCGCGCAGCGCGGGCATTTGGGCGAGTCTTCCAGTGGCGGAGGACGGCGCCCGGATGCGGCGGCAAGGCGCAGTTCGGAGACGGCGCGGAGGGTGCGAGCGCGCAATTCCTCGTCGAGGTTGATCCGCACCCGCTCGCGGCTGGCGGCGTACCAGATCGCGGCTTCCTCCACCGTGTAGCCGTGCTCCTCCAGCAACATGGCCTGCAGACAGAGCTGCACGCGCTCGGGTTCATAGGCGCCGGCGGCGACATGGGGGCGCTTGCCGCGCTTGGTGTCGACGGGGGTGGCGGTCCGGCCCTCACCTTCGATCAGGTCAAACTTCGCGATTACGCCGAGGGTTTCGGAGGAGAGCGTGACGGAGCGGGCTTCGAAGAGCGGGGATGGGTCTTCGTCCGGGTCGGGGAGGGTGTCGGCCCTGCGGTCGACGCGGGTATGGGCGCGGCGACCATCCTCGGTGTCGCCAGTGTCGCCCCATTCCCCCTCGACCCACATGAGGAAGGCGAGGCGGGGGCAGTAGACCTGCTCGTTGACCATTCGGGCCGGAACAAGCGGCTGATCGCCGGAGACCGGCGGCGCGGGAAGCGGGAGTTCAGGTTGGTCCGAAGGGGGCATGTTGATCGTGGGGCACAGGTCATTCCACGTCCGTTCCAACCTTCTGCGCAGGCGTCACATTTAAATACCTCCCCACCGAAACGCGCCGTGCGCGGAACGCCGCTGCGACTGATGGCATCGCGTGCCCATCGAACTGCGTCGCGGTCAGTGCTGGGTGCGCGAGCAGCGCGCGCAACCCATCGAGACTCGCCGCCCGCGTCCAGATGGGCCATGAAAAGGCAATCTCGCTCCCATCGTAGTGTGTCGAAGGCGATAGAACCCGCGCCTCCCCTCTCCGTGCCACCGCGAACAAAGGGAAAAGGGGCAGGGCTATCGCAGCGAGGACATTCGCGCCGTGCTCGGTCGTCGTCCTATCTCTGGAGGGGTCATTGGCGCGCAGCGCGTACCGGCGATCCTCCGCAGGATCCCATCGGAAGCTGTCGGTGGGGTCTTTGTTCGTCCAAACGCGAAAAAGCGTCTTCGCGAGAAAGGGTGGCGAGTTCAGGTTGGGTAAGACCCTCTCAGGAACCTCGCGGAAACGCGTCAGGAAGTGTTGGTGACCTTGCCCGAACATGAAGCAAAACGGCGTAGGCCACAAGGTATTGTCTTTCTTGGTATTGTCTTTCTTGATCGCGGCATCGCAGGATAGCGCATCAAGGACAGCGCCTTGATCGGAATCGGCAGCCGTGCGGCGGTTCCGGAAGGCGTCAGCTTGAAACCTCACGTTCCTGTCGTCGCCTGTCACGGCATGGGCATGGACGAGCGCCTTCACCCCCTCCGCCGCGGCCGCAGCCACAGCCGCCTGCGTCTGAGGTTCCACGAGGGTGAGGACGGGCCGCCACGGATGGTTCGCGACATCCCAGAACGCGCGTGGGCGCCAGTTCGGCTGCGCCGTCTCCAGCGCCCTGAGCAAGCCCAGCAGCGCCATGAAGGCGAGCAGGTTGTCGGGCTCAAGCCCGTCCAGCCGATGGTGGCGCTTCGTTTCGATATTATCGGATGCTTCGACCATCAGCCGCCTCCCTCCTCGGATGCCCTGTGGTCGGCAAGGCGCAGGCAGGCTTCCAGATGGGCAAGACCCCAGTAACCGTAACGCTTCTGCAACTGCGTCCGAAGTTGGCACCAGTCGTTGTCACGCCAGTCGAAGTCGAGCTTGTCCGGTCCCGGCGCCGCGGGAATGTGCTGGTCGAGCAGCATCATCTCATGCTCATCCCAGTCGTCATCATGAGCAAAGAACGGTCGTCCGTGGCCATGATGCGTGCCGACCAGCCAGAGCAGCAGCGCCTCGTCGTCCTCGCCGGATGGCGCGGCTTCGAGCCGGGCCGCCGCATACCGCACCGAGGCGACCTCGTGTCGCCATCGATCCGGCAGACCCGCGCGGTTGCGCGCGCCAGCGGGCACATTCGGCGCACCGCTCTTGGCGTAGGGCCCTTCGGAAGCATCAAGGCCGCCGCAGTCCCTGAGGAATGCCTGAAAGCGCGGATCGTCCTTGCCCATGTCATGCCATTCGGCGGCGCGCTTGAGCGTCGCGGCAAGGGTCGGCGCAAACTGAAGCCGGCATGCGAACTCGCCTGCCTTTTTACCCACCGCCCTGGAGTGCTCACACAGAGAGAGGGCCTCGGCGCCGGAACTGCCGAGATCATCGTCCTCGGTCGCGGGCTCGGCGCTCTCTTCCGACGGTCCGTCCCCCAGGCCGCGGGTCACCACGAGGATCGCAGCGTTCTCGTCCGGATAGGGCCGGAGGAGGCGCGGCCGGCCGTTCGCCTCGCGCCGGCCGTCGATCTCGGGTAACACCTCCTCGGGCAGCGCCTTCAAAACCTCTGTCGGTCCGGACTCACTCTCAAGGAATGGGACGATCTCTTCCCAGCGATCAGGCATGGTTTTCGGATGCAGCCGGAGCGCCGCCTTTCGACCGGCATAGGCGCTTGCGGCGTCGTCCGCGATATCGTCGACAGGTGCATCGCTGGCCGGCGACCAGCCGAAACGGTCGCATCCGCCGCGTTCGGCCGGCAGGACGATGACATCGCCGGGGCGGAGTTCGTCGAACGTCATCATTCCGGACTCCTTCACGCCGCGCCAGCGATAGAAGCGATAGGCATGGATTTTGTCGTCCGATTCGGCGCCACCGGCTTTGCGCTCCTCCCGCATGGGTACATCCACAAGCGAATGGTCCGGATCATCGCGGGTTGGTTTTTCCGCCAGCCGCGCGGAGAGCCAGCGCCGCGCGACCCAAAGCGGCAGTCGCAGCGCCTCTCCCGTGCGGGGCGGGACCAGGGTCAGAACTTCGGCGATCACTTTCGGGTCCGGATCGTCCTTCGGAATGTCGGCGCGCCAGACCAGCGAGACGTCATTGTCCGTCCGGAATTCCCCGTGCAGGAACAGCGCCGGATCGGGATCGGGGAACGGGCGCGGCGAGGTCATCGAAAACGCTTCGAGATCGGCATTGCGCAGCAATGGCGCTGGGGGTGCAGGTGCGAAGCATTCAGAGCAGGGTGGCACGCGTTCCAGAAGGGCGTCGAGCGCATCCGGGCCGAAATCGACGCCCTTCTTCTTCCGGTCCCCTTCCGCATTCGCTTCCAGCCATGCCCAGCTATGGTGGAGCGCCTTCCCGTAGACCGGGTCATCTGACCTCGCGCCCACCTCGTCCTTCATCGCGGTCACGACGCCGGGCGCGGGCGTGTCGCCACGATTGCCGCTGCGCGCCAGCCTGCCGAAGCGCTGGCGCAGAGCGTCAAGCGGCGCGATCTGGCTGACAATCCCGTCGAAGTCGAAATCGGCGCCTGCTTCGATGCACTGTGTCGCGACGACGAAGAGAGGGGCGCTCGCCCCTTCGCGCCTGCCTTCGAGGCGGTCCCGGTGCCGTTCGATGAGCCGATCCCGCTCGACCGGGCGAACACGCCCCGTCAGCAGGATCACCTGTTCCGGTGCATCGGGGTCGCCCTCCCGATGCCTCTTCGCGCGCAAATCTTCGAACACCATCCGGGCGAGCGCGACCCGATTGACGACGATGGCGACGGTTGGGGCCCCGATTTCCCGTAAGCAGAGCTCCCCGGCCATCGTCTCTGCCCTTTCGGCAAGTTCTTTGGCGAAATCTCCGGGCTCCCCATTCTTCGATTTCACAATCTCGACAGGCTTCTTGGCGGCGAGACGGCGCTTGATCCGTGACTCTCCCCTTTCTTCTGGACGAAGCTTGAAGGCATCGCCATCCTCTCCCGGCGTGGCCGTGAGTGCACTCCACCCCCAGGGCAGTCCGGGAGCATCATCTGCCTTGCGCTTTACCGAAATCGCTTCGAGCGTGTCCGTGAACGCGTGCGACAGATGCGCCTCGTCGAGGATGACGCGGGTATCGTTCCCGAGAAGTCCGGCATGGATCGGCGCCATCGAGGTCGAGACACCGTATCCGCGAAACAGGAGCCGTGAGCCGAGTTGATCGACAGTGGTACACAGGATCGTGGGCTGGTCGGGGCGCTTCGCCCAGTCGCGCTCCAGCGGCATCCCGCCGCGAAGTTGCGCCACGTGAAGCGGACGGGCCTCGGAAAGCGCCGCAAGCCGGTCCGCGACACGGCGGACGATGTCGGGCGGTTCGGGCGATTCCAGCGCGTCGCGAAGCTTTTTCGCGCGCTCGAAGGCCTGATCGACGATGATGCGCCGATCGACCGCAAGGACGATGCGCAGCGGCGCGGGTCGCGGTTTGTCACCGGCGCTCAGGGCGAGATGGAAGAGCGCGATGTCGAGGACGGCGGTCTTGCCCGCGCCGGTCGGAGCGGCGATCACCGTCGGCCAGTTTCCGGAGGCCGCCACCTCCCGGAGCAACCGCGTCTGCCAGGCGTAGGGGCAATAGCCATGGACCGCCTCGAAGAACGCGCCGAACTTCCCTTCGTCGAGCGGTTCGCTCATGACCCGCCCTCCTGAAGCGGAAGGCAGAGCCCGAGCCCGAGGAAGCGCCCCGCGCCGAGGAGCACCGCCCCTTTGACCGGTTCCCCGAAGCGCAGGCGAACATGGTAGAGTTTGCGGGAGCCGAAGGATTTCTTGCGCGACCATCGACTCCAGGGCGGTGCACCGGTGGCGCGCCAGGCGCCGGGCGCGCCGCGAATGCCGGAGTACTTGATCGCCTCGACCTCGAGAGGACGGGGGAGACCAATGCGCTCGCAGGCGTCCGACAGCAGCCCTTCCGCCTCGATGCGCGCCGCCTCGCCGCTCTTCTTCAGATGGCGGTCGAGCAGGACCGGGGTCACGCTGGCCCAGGCGCACGAGGTTCCGAGATATCGCGTCGGGTCGAGGGACTTTCGTCCGCTGCGGGCGACACGAAGACGCCATTGCCATGCGGGCTTTTCGCCGCGTCCGCGCCTTGGCGCGAGTGTAAGGATCCGCCCCTCATTGCTATCGTCCCCGAGGGCCTCGACGGCACGCAGGAATGCCTGCCGCTCTTCATATGCCCGTGGCCCGGGCTTCGACCAGCCTTCGACAACGGTTTGCGGCGAAACGATGGCGAGACCCATCATTTGCCCCTCTGAAAAGGACCAGCCGACATTGGCCATCGGGACAATCGCGACATGCGGATCGCGCACGGGGCTGCCGTCGGGCTCGTGGCCGGAGATGAAGGACGGCGCCGCGCCGCCATTCGCCTGCGTCCAGGCCTTCATGAGCGCACAGCGCAGCGCGTCGGCAACGAGAGCGGTGGCGCGAATATCAGGGCGCTCGCCGCTCTCATGTTCGAGTGTGCTCCAGCCCTCGGGCCGCGTCGCGAAGACGCTTGTCCGAGTTGCGGTTTTCGCCACTGTTCCTGCTCTCGTGCTTGGGCGCGGACGCGCACGCGGATCGCCGCCGACATGGCGCTTGTACAGTTCGACGAGTTCGTCGAACCGCCCCGGATAGGGCGCGCGTCGCGCCGATTGCAGGCCCTCGGGCGCCTCCCCCGTCTCGGTAAAGCGGCAGCACACGAGGCTGGAGGAATGCCCGATATAGCTCGTGCGCCCTGCAAGCCCGGCCAGCGCGGCCAGATGCTCGCGGGACGGTGTTTTGTTCCAGTAGAGCCGCAGATGCGGCCCGGTATCCAGATCGAGGGTGACAGCGGGAAAGCGGCGTGGTTGTCGACGGCGCCTGTCCGGAAGAACTGTCTCGCCCCTTGCGTCGTTCGGGGGGACGTAGACATCAACAGTGTCGCGGCGCCCAGCCTTTGCAATAGCATCCAGAAAAGGAGGGTCGCAGGCTTCGAGCCATGCGAGGGCTGCCCGTTCGTCCCCGTCCTTGCCACCAAGCCCCCAACTGGCGACCAGGGCCGAGAAGATGCGGTCGGGCTGCGGCGGCCAGTCGGGTCGCGGGCTCGATGGATCCTCCGCGAGCCGCGCCGCGCCGGTCAGCCACGCGACTTCGAGGCACAGCATCGGCTCAGCCCTCGGGATCGTCGTCGCCTTCGTCGCTGAGCGCCTTTTGCTGGCTCTTGCGGACGATCTCGACGAGCTTCTTCTGCGGCTTGAGGATCACCGGCTTCGAATCGAGCTTGAAACCCGCCGTGCACGCCGCGTCGAAGGCCGCCTCATGCAGCGCGACGACTTCGTCGGCCGTGACTCCGAGGTTTGTGACGCTGCCGTCGAAGGCGAGCCGTTCAAGGGGCGCAATCCCGTCGCAGACCAGATCGCAACGCGAGCGGAAGGAATGTCCGTGCCGGTCCGCCTCGGTCATGGCGACGAGGCCGAGCGCGGCGAGATAGGTTCGCGCGGCCAGATTGCGCTTCGCATCGGTGCCGAAGCGCAGGCGGCGCAGACCGGCGAAGGTGAGAACCTGCGTCAGCAGCGCGCGATCGCAGGTGACGCCCAGATCATCGACGCTCGGTGCAATGTTGCCATGGTTGATTTCCGAGGGACGGACCTCCTTGGCCTTCCCTCCCAGCTTCTCTTTGTCCGTATCCCAGGCCTTGGTACCCGGGTCCCTGTAGACCTGAACGCTCCTCGGAATTCCCAGCGGATCGATGCGGCTGCCTGTGCGCCTCCCGGCGTTTTTCGTACGAACTTCACCAGATCGTTGATCGCGGAAGCGCTCGACTGGAACATCCACTCCGATCGCCTCGCTGACGACGACGCGCGCGAATTTCGCGCCAAGCCCGCCGCCCTCGCCGGTGGAGTTCCACACTCCGAATACCAGCGCGGTCGGCGCGGCCTCAAGGATCGCCGTTGCGTCAGCCGGAGTGGCCTTTTTCAGCCGTTCGCCGAGGTCGCTCTCCCTGAACGGCCTGTCGTCGAGCAGGCTGTCACGCAGGATCGCGTCGAAGATGCGATGCGGCGCCTGCAGCACGCTTATCGGTCCGACCGAGTTCAGCCCCGCGCCCGGGAAATCGACCGTCAGGCGCGGCAGTCGGATGCGTTTTTCTTCCGCTGCCCACAGCAGCGCTTCCTCCATCCGGTTCGCCTGTGCCTGCACCGAATCGATCAGCACGCAAGGGCGCTCCTCTCCCCCGATCCGTCGGCTTTCGAAGACGTGCCGCGCCGGAACTTTGTTCTCTGCCTGACCTTTGTTCTCTCCCGGATAGGTCGGCGGGAATATCTTGTCGCCCTGTCCCCCCGCCGGTTGCAAGTTTTGTCTGCGGCGTATTGCGGCGTAATTTTCAACGGATTCTCTGAACTCTTCGAATTTCATCGTCCCACTCCCATAAACCACTTCACAGTATAACCCCGATTCTGGACAAGGCGAAAGGGATTCATGAACCGCGTCCGGCGTGCTTCAAGATCGTATCTGTCACACCACGAGCAATCCCTCTCATGCGCCTGTCCACCCCCCGCGCTCTACTGGCGGTCCGCGCCAACCCGCGCATCGGCCGCAACCGGATGTTCAGGGACCTGGCCGCGCGTGGACGTTCGACGATGGTAGGGGTCTTCGGGGTCAAACTGCATGTGGTGATGAACCACAAGGGCGCGTTGATGGCGATCACGATCATACCGGGCGAGGCCGATGATCGGGGGCCACTGGAGAACAGGGTCTCGGGGCTGGAGGGGAGGGGCTGGCGGGGGTTTCGGCGGTTAGTCGGTGTGAGAAACCCGGGCCAGAGGCCGAGGAGCGCCTTGGCTTCGTTCGGTTTTTCAACCGATGTCGCGTGGTCGCCGGCAGCGTGCAGCGCTTCGCCTTCATCGCGCAATGCCTTGGCCGCAAGCATATCCCGGGCGGACGCCGTACTGGAGGCCGGCGCCGCATCGATTTCAGTGACCAGAACCGGGCAGGTTGCCGCAAAGGCCTGACCGGATATCAACAGAGCGGCCGCGGCGGTTATCAAGTGAATGCGCATGACTATTCCTCATTATGGGCGTCAAAAGTGTGGGCATTGGACGCCGCCTTTCGCCAATTCATTCCCGGAAAGTGAAAATTGACCATTTTGGGGTCTAAACTGGCGGTTGCCAATGTGTGGAAATCCGCTATCCTGGCAGCAGATTTGGGCGAGACGCTTTGGAAGCCATGCAACAGGCACGTGTCATCACAGTGACGAAGATCGACCGGCGGCTGGATACCAGTCTGCTGGCCTCGCCCCTGTTCCTGACCCTGGCCCTGACCCTCATTCTCCTCCTTATCTGCCCCTAGGTGCTGGCAGGGCGATTGCCGCCTGAGCGCTTGGGGGATCAAAGGGACCGGACCAGCGGTCGCAACCAGATTCTCGAAATTCGATCCGAAAGACCAAGACGATGAGCGACGAAAACAAGGTACTGATCTTCGACACCACTCTGCGCGACGGCGAACAATCGCCCGGGGCCTCCATGACGCTGCCGGAAAAGCTGCGCATTGCCGAAGTGCTCGATGAAATGGGCGTCGATATTATCGAGGCGGGTTTCCCCATTGCCTCGAACGGCGATTTTGAATGCGTGGCCGAGGTTGCCAAAATGGTCAAGAACGCGACTGTGGCCGGGCTTGCCCGGGCAGGTGCGCGCGACATTGACCGGGCCTGGGAAGCGGTGCGGCATGCCAAGCGGCCACGCATTCACTCCTTCCTGTCCACCTCGCCGCTGCATATGAAGTTCAAGCTTCAGATGGAGCCGGAAGAGGTTGTGGAGGCAATCAAATTCTCCGTCACCCGCGCCCGCAATTATTGCGAGGATGTGGAATGGTCGCCCGAAGACGGCACCCGGACCGAACCGGATTTCCTGTGCCATGTGGTGGAAACGGCCATCGCGGCCGGCGCCGGCACGATCAACATTCCCGATACCGTGGGATACACCACACCGGATGAGTTCTTCGAACTGATTGGCATGCTGAAGAACCGGGTGCCCAATATCGACAAGGCGGTGATATCGGCTCACTGCCATAATGATCTGGGCCTGGCGGTTGCCAATTCCCTGGCGGCGGTCCGGGCTGGTGCACGCCAGGTGGAATGCACCATCAATGGCCTGGGCGAGCGGGCCGGAAATGCGGCGCTGGAAGAGATCGTCATGGCGCTGAAAGTCCGCGCCGACCGGATGCCCTGCCGCACTGGAATCGATCCGGTGCACCTGACCAGAATCTCGAAGATGGTGTCGCAGGTCACTGGCTTTCCGGTGCAATACAACAAGGCCATTGTCGGCAAAAACGCCTTTGCCCATGAAAGCGGCATCCATCAGGACGGCATGCTGAAGAACGCCGAAACCTACGAGATCATGACGCCGGAGAGTGTCGGCCTCAGTGAATCCTCGCTGGTCATGGGCAAGCATTCGGGCCGCCATGCTTTCAAGGAAAAACTGAAAGAACTGGGCTATGAACTTGGCGAAAATGCCTTTCAGGACACCTTTGCCCGTTTCAAGGATCTGGCTGACAAGAAAAAGCACGTCTATGACGAGGATATCGTTGCCCTGGTCGATGACGAGATCACCCATGCCGACGAGCAGATCAAGGTCAAGGCCCTGAAGATTGTCGCCGGCACCGAAGGGCCGCAGGAAGCCACGCTGACCCTGTCGGTCGACGGCACGGACAAAACCACCACTGCCAATGGTGACGGACCGGTGGATGCCACCTTCCTGGCCATCAAGGAACTGATCGGGATCGATCCTCATCTGGCGCTGTATCAGGTCCACGCGGTGACCGGTGGAACCGATGCCCAGGCCACGGTGTCGGCCCGGCTTGAACTGGATGGGCATGTGGCGACGGGCCAGGCGGCGGACACCGATACGCTGGTTGCCTCGGCCAAGGCCTATGTCAGCGCCTTGAACCGGCTGATCACGCGGCAGCAAAAGACCGCTCCTGAAGCGCTTCTTCGCGCAAGTTAGAGTAAAATACACATAAAAAGACGGTGGATCGGACGATCCGATCCGCCGTTTTAGCAAATAGTTAACCCTGATGGCTGTTACCTAGGGGGCGTCGCCTGTATACAGGCACGCGAGATCGGCGACCGATGTGAGTCGCGCTCCAGGGGCGGAATCTTTCGCAATGCTTTTCGGGTTGTTTGGACTGTTCTCCACGGACATGGCGATCGATCTGGGGACAGCGAATACGCTGGTTTACGTCAAGGGCAAGGGCATCGTTTTGAACGAGCCATCGGTCGTCGCGATCGAGAATCTAGGCGGCAAGAAGCGCGTTCTCGCGGTTGGCGAGGAAGCCAAGCAGATGCTGGGCCGCACGCCTGGCAGCATCGAGGCCATTCGCCCCATGCGCGACGGCGTGATCGCCGATTTCGAAGTTGCCGAGGAAATGATCAAGCACTTCATTCGCAAGGTCCATAAGCGCTCCAGCATTGCGCCGCCCCGTGTGGTGATCTGCGTTCCGTCGGGTGCCACGGCCGTGGAACGCAAGGCGATCGAGGAATCCGCAATGAAAGCCGGTTCACGCCGGGTCGGTCTGATTGAGGAGCCAATGGCGGCGGCAATTGGTGCCGGCCTGCCGGTGACCGAACCGACGGGCTCGATGATCGTCGACATCGGCGGCGGTACGACCGAGGTTGCGGTGATTTCGCTGGCCGGCATTGTTTACAAGCGGTCGGTACGGATCGGCGGCGACAAGATGGACGAGGCGATCATCGCCTATATCCGCCGCAACCATAATCTGTTGATCGGTGAGGCAAGCGCGGAACGGATCAAGAAGGAAATCGGCTCGGCCATGCTGCCCCATGACGGGGCGGGCCCGACCATGGACATCAAGGGACGCGATCTGATGCATGGCGTGCCCAAGGAGATTGTGATTGGCCGCGCCGATATTGCCGAGGCCATTGCCGAACCGGTGAGCCAGATCGTCGAGGCGGTAAAGATCGGCCTGGAAGCTACACCGCCCGAACTGGCGGCGGATATTGTCGACAAGGGCATCATGCTGACCGGCGGTGGCGGCATGCTGGACAGTCTGGACGCGATTCTGCGCGAAGCGACCGGATTGCCGGTGACAATCGCCGAAGAGCCGCTGTCGTGTGTGGCGATGGGTACCGGCAAGGCGCTGGAGCACAAAAGTGCGCTTCGCCAGTTATTGATGCGTTGATCGGACAAGCGGCAGGTTGACAATGGCAGATCACTGGTCAAGTTCAAGAACAGCAAAGGCCGCAACGATGCGCGATGGCGTCCGTTCGCGAACCACATTGTTCTTGATGTTGGCCGGCATGGCTCTTTTTGTTGCCGAACGCAGCGGCCTGGTGAACACCGACAGTGCGCGCATGGCGGTTGCCGATGCCGTGATCCCGATTGTTGACCTGATGTCCGAACCGGTTGCCGCCGTGAAGGGGATGCAGGCAAGTGTTTCCGACCATTTCAATCTGGTGGAAGATAATCGCCGGCTGCGGCTGGAAAACGAACGCCTTCTGATCTGGCAGGCATTGGCCCTGAAGCTTGAGCGGCAAAATGCCGCGCTTAAATCGCTGACCAATCTGCCGATTGAGCGACGCGCAACGCGTATTTCCGCCCGCGTGGTGGCTGATCCCGGTGGTCCTTTCGTCCGCACGGTGCTGATCAATACGGGCTGGCGCGACGGGGTCGAAGCGGGCATGGCGGTGGCGGACGGCCGTGGCCTGATCGGCCGGATTGTTGGAGTGGGAAACACCACCGCCCGGGTATTGCTGATCACGGATCTGGACAGCCGAATCCCCGTGGTGACGGATCAGTCCGGTGCCCGGGCGATCATGTCCGGTACAAACTCCGGCCATCCGGTATTTGCTTTCCGCAATGTCGGTGCAGCCCCTGCGGCCGGTGAAACGGTCATGACCTCGGGCGAGGGCGGTGTCTTCCCGCCGAGCATGCCGATTGGCACCTTGCAGATGGTAGACGGATTCATCCGGGTCGAGCCTTTTGCACTGACCAGTGCTCTGGATCATGTTCAGATCATTCGAACGCCGGGCGGTCGCCAGGTGAAAGCCGACATCGGTGCGGAGACGGCGCCGGGCGGTTCCTGACGGGCGGGTCGATGGCATGGCCTGGCGCGGCGCACCCGATCTTCGGCAAATTCTCCTGGCAACAATTCCGGTGCTTAGCGCGCTGTTTTGCGTATTGTTGGGGATCAGCCCGGTCTTTGGGCAAACGCTGGGTATCCTGGCGCCGCCATTGTTCCTGGCGACCATATTTTTCTGGGCACTTAGCCATCCTGATCTGATGCCGGCGCCCCTGGCTTTTGCCATCGGACTGTTCTTCGATCTGATCGGTGGTGCACCGCTGGCCCTATGGGCGATGATTTCGACCCTGGTCGCAATGATCGCCCACAACCAGACGCGCATTCTTCCGTCCACACCATTTCTGATTGCCTGGCTCGGTTTTGCCGTGGTGGCGGCGGCGGCCTGTTTTCTGGCCTGGCTGCTGGTCAGCATTGGGCGTCTGGCCATCGTGCCGATCTTCCCGGTGGCAGCGCAGGCTGGACTGCTCGTGGCTTTTTATCCGTTTTGCGCCTATCTTTGCGGTCTGATCCAGCATCGTTTGCTGGTCGGCCGCAATACGCTGGGCAAATAGCATGAGCGATATCGAACGAGGCCGCCTGTTGACCCGCCGCGCCCTGGTGATCGGCGGAGCGCAGGCTGCGTTTTTCTCGCTTCTGGCCGCCCGTATGTACGATTTGCAGGTTTTGCAGGGAGAACAGTATCGTCTGCTTGCCGAAGACAACCGCATCAATTTGCATCTGATCCCGCCGACCCGCGGCCGCATCCTTGACCGCAATGGCAAGCCACTGGCGCAGAACCGGCCGAACTATCAGGTATTGGTGGTGCCCGAGCAGACCCGGTCGGTGCCGGAGACCCTGGACGCCCTTGGTAAGCTGGTCACCATCCCGCCGGAAGAGCGCGAACGGGTTCTGCGCGAGATGAAGAAGAAGCGATCCTTCGTGCCGATCATGATCGCCGAGAATCTGGATTGGGAAACCTTTGCCGCGATCAATGCCCGGGGTCCTGAATTGCCCGGTGCCCAGCCGGACGTCGGCGCGGCCCGCGAATATCCCGGCGGGAATGCGGTGGCTCATTTGCTGGGTTATATCGGAGCGGTGTCGAAGGAGGAACTGACGGGCGATCCGGTGCTGCAGGTATCAGGCTTCAAGGTCGGCAAGGGCGGGGTTGAAAAGGACAAGGATCTGGAACTGCGTGGTCGTACAGGCAACCGGCGGGTTGAAGTCAACTCGCTGGGCCGCATCATTCGCGAACTCGACCGGGATGAACCTGATGCGGGTCATGACGTGGCGCTGACCATCGATCTGGACTTGCAGAAATTCATTGTCGAACGGCTGGGCGAGGAAAGCGCGGCGGTCTGTGTCATGGATGTGCGCAGCAGCGATGTTCTGGCTTTGTCCTCTACCCCGACCTTTGATCCCAACATGATGGCCAGGGGCGTGACACACAAGGAATGGCAAGCCCTGTTGAGCAACGAGCGCAATCCCTTGCTGAACAAATCGCTGGCCGGCCAGTACCCGCCTGGCTCAACCTTCAAGATGATCACGGCCATGACTGCCTTGCAGGCCAATGTCATCAGCCCACAGGAGAAAATTACCTGTCGGGGCAAAGTCAAGCTGGGCCGGGCGACCTTCCATTGCTGGAAGCGCGGCGGCCACGGGGCAGTCAACATGCGCGATGCCCTGAAAAAATCCTGTGACGTTTATTTTTATGAAGCGGCGCGGCGTGCCGGGATCGACAATCTGTCGGAAATGGCGACCGCCTTTGGTATTGGCGAGCGCCTGGATATCGGCATCCCGGGCGAAAAACCCGGACTGATGCCGACCCGGGGCTGGAAGCTGGCGACCCGGGGCGAACGCTGGCAGAACGGCGAAACCCTGATCACCGGCATCGGCCAGGGAGCGGTTCTGGCGACCCCGCTGCAACTGGCGACCATGACCGCGCGTATCGCCAATGGCGGTCTGGCGATCCAGCCGCGCCTTTATCGCAAAATCGGTGGCCAACCAATTCCGCCCGAGCCGGTCAGCCAGATCAATGTGAGGCCGGGCGCTGTCCGGATTGCCCAGGAAGGTATGAACCTGGTGGTCAATGGACCCGGTGGAACCGCGCGCCGGTCGCGCATCGACAAACCGGGTTGGGAAATGGCCGGCAAGACCGGTACCGCCCAGGTTAAGCGGATCACAAAGGCGGAGCGCGCCGCCGGGGTCATCAAGAACAAGGATCGCCCCTGGAAAGATCGCGACCATGCCCTGTTCGTCGCCTTTGCGCCTTATGACAATCCGCAGTTCGCGATTTCAGTCATCATCGAACACGGTGGTTCCGGATCCGGTGCCGCGGCCCCGGTCGCGCGCGATATCCTGCTGGAAACCATGGAACGCGATCCGTTGCGGGTGGCCCGCATGGCCGAGGAGCAGCGGGGATGAGCCAGATCGCCGGCCATGACGACGACCTGACCCTGGGCCGAAAGCTGATCGACCTTAACTGGGGTCTGGTTCTGCTTTTGACCATGATGGCGGCTGTCGGTATCCTGATGCTGTATTCGGTGGCCGATGGAAATCTGGAACCCTGGGCCTGGCGCCATGCCGTGCGATTTGGCGCCGGCGCCGCAATCATGATCACTGTCGCTCTGGTCAATATTCGCTTTTGGTACCATCTGGCTTATCCGGTTTATCTGGTCGGAATCGGCATGTTGCTGGCGGTTGAATTCTTCGGCGCTTCGGGCGGCGGCGCCGAACGCTGGCTGCGCGTCGGTCCGGTGCAGATGCAGCCTTCCGAGTTCATGAAGATTGCGGTGGTCCTGGCCTTGGCCCGATATTTTCACATCGTCCCCTATGATCGCATTTCAAGTCCGCGATACCTGATCATTCCCACCGGTCTGGTCGCGATTCCGGTTCTGCTGGTTCTGCGCCAGCCGGATCTGGGAACGGCGCTGCTGATATGTTTTGCCGCCGTCGGCATGTTATTCGCGGCAGGTGTAAGGATCTGGTATTTCGTTGCTGTCGGCGTGGCGGGTCTGGCGGCCATTCCGGCCGGTTGGTACACGCTGAAGGACTATCAGCGCGCCCGCATCATGACATTTCTGGATCCCGAAAGCGATCCGATGGGCGCCGGATATCACATCATGCAGTCCAAGATCGCCTTTGGATCGGGAGGTATTTCGGGACGCGGATTTTTGAAAGGGACCCAGGCCCATCTCGATTTTCTGCCGGAGAAACATACCGACTTCATCTTCACGACCCTCGCCGAGGAATTCGGCATGACCGGTGGAATGTTCTTCCTGACGCTGTGCTTTGCGGTTCTGGCCTATTCCATCATGGTGTCGGTCCGGATCGGCCATTCATTCGGGCGTTTGCTTGCCATGGGCATTGCGATTACCTTTTTCCTCTATATCTCCATCAATGTGGCCATGGCCATGGGATTGATACCCGTTGTGGGTGTGCCCTTGCCCTTGGTGTCATATGGTGGTACGTCAATGCTGGCGGTTATGGGTGGGTTTGGCCTGTTGATGAGCGCTTATATTCATCGTGATGTTGAATTGCCGCGATATGGAAAGTTTGCGTAATGCCAGCGAGGTCTGGATTTAAATGAAGACCTCCCCTGGACCCGCCTTCTGGGACGCTTTGTCCTCTGTCCGGTCATTTCATTCGTCTGCCCGCGGGCGGCCACCTGCTTGCCGGCGATGCGAGGTCACGTGGCCAAGAGATATTCCGGTAATCGGGCACAACGCCTCGGACGTGGCGGCATTGCGCTTTTCGTTCTGCCCCTACCGCTGTTATGGGGCAGCGTCGCGGCCCTGATGGCCGAATCGGTGATCGGGGCGGTCACGGGTCTTGCTCTGTGTTGATCCTTTTTTCGGCGCGGCCTGTTTGATGCAAGAAGGGCTGAGCGCGGAATGGGACTACAAGCGTCGGACACTGGCGCTGGCGCCGAGGGTTCCTCTGAAGATACTTGCGATCATACTGGTCGTGATCACCACCTTCGTTACGATGCGGATCGGGGTCGGGCAGAGCCTTTTGCCTGGACTGGTCTCCGGCGCGATCGCCCATGGCGCGTGCCTTATGTCCTGTGGAACCGATCCGCGCGTAGACAAGGGCAGCGAAGCCAGCTTCGGTCTTTCACTGGCCGAACTGCAGGACACGATCCGCGAAGCCGAAGCCAGGATCGCCGGTATCGAGGCGGCACGCGCGACCATTTCCAACCGGGACTTCAAGGCCCGTCTGTCGCGTATCGCCGGCAAGGCACGCGGGATGCTGGAGGCAATCAAGGAAGAACCAACCGATGCATGCAAATCGTTTCGCTTCCCGCACGTCTATCTCGACGGTGCTCAGCGGGTCGCCAGCCAGTATGGCCACCAACTCCACATCCTCACCTCGAAGAACGCGCAGCACTGCTTCCTGCTTCCGGGCCGCCGTCAGTCTGCGCCGCCGGGTCGGAGCCGGATCTGCTGCGATATGTGAAGTCTCCGCAGTTCCGGCTCCGGCCCGATCAACCTTCTTCTGTTCCGTCATGAAATACCTCAATAATCCCCTCGTCTCAGATCTTGATCTGTGTCTCAAAAAACTCTGGGGCGGGGGCCACCCGTTCCATAAACACGTCCTTTTGCCGGTCTGGACGGCTGCCTGCCGTTTTCGCGGCAAGGCCTTCCGGTTCTTCATCAACGGAGTCACTGGCGAGGTTCAGGGCGACCGGCCCTGCTCCTGGGGCAGGATTGCTCTGGCTGTGACCGCCGCAGTGATTGTAGGTGGTATTGTCCTGGCGGCAATGTCGGTCAGGTAGCCGGGATGCCTTCGTCCGCGCATTGCCAGACATAGGTAAATTCGCCGTCTGTTTCGGCCCAACTGACCAGTTGGTGCGCGGCCTCGGTCTCAAAGTGTCGCATGTCCAGCAGCGAGGCCGGATCGGTCGCAATGACCGTCAAGGTTTCGCCCGGAATCATCTGGCTCAACCGTTTGCGGGTTTTGAGGACGGGCAGGGGGCACAAAAGGCCTTTAACGTCCAGTAAGTGGTCGGAATCGCTCATTCCAGGAGCATAGATTGCTGGCAGGGATTGGAAAGAGGGCACTTTTTCCCTCGGATCGGTGAACGGGCGTTTCCAATTTCAGCAAATTGGTATACCATATACCAATAGGCAGGGAGAGATATCGATGGCGGACGGCAACGACCCATTTCTGGGCGGGAAGCCCTGGAAAAAGGGCAAGGGCGCTCGGGTTTTTACACGTGGCCGCCAGATCGATTCTGACGCCTTGTCGCGGGTTCAGGTTCTGCTGGGCGACAGCGAGCGTCGCGCCGACCTGTTGATAGAATTCCTGCATCTGATCCAGGATCAGTACGGTCATATCTCCGCCGCGCATTTGCGCGCTTTGGCCGATGAAATGCGCATGGCCCAGGCCGAGGTTTATGAGGTTGCCACCTTCTATGCCCATTTCGATGTGGTGAAGGAAGGTGAAACCCCGCCGCCCGCCACTACGATCCGGGTCTGCGATTCCCTGACGTGCGAATTGAAGGGTGCCCGGTCTTTGCTGAAGGCCCTGGAAGACGGCATCGATCCCTCCGAGGTGCGGGTTGTGCGGGCGCCCTGCATGGGCCGCTGCGATACCGCACCGGTTTGCGAAATTGGCCATGCCCATGTGGATCACGCCACACCTGAAAACGTGCTGTCCAGGGTCGAGAGCGGCGACCGCCACGCCCACATGCCGGACTATGTGAAGCTGGATGCCTATCTGGCTGATGGCGGTTATGCGTTGTTGAAGGCTTGCCGCGCCGGCGACAAGACGCCGGAAGACCTGATGGACATCCTGTCCGAAGCGGGTTTGCGCGGTCTTGGCGGCGCCGGGTTTCCCGCCGGAACCAAATGGAAGTTTGTGCGCGGCTATCAGGGGCCGCGTCTGATGACCATCAACGGGGACGAGGGCGAACCGGGCACATTCAAAGACCGGTTTTATCTGGAGCGAGACCCGCACCGGTTTCTGGAAGGCGCGCTGATCGCCGCCAATGCGGTGGAGGCCGAGGCACTCTACATCTATATGCGCGACGAATATCCGGCGGTTCTGCACATCCTGGCCGATGAAATTGCGGCGCTGGAAGCCGCTGGTCTTATCAGGCCCGGATACATCATTCTGCGTCGCGGCGCGGGCGCTTATATCTGCGGCGAAGAGTCCGCGATGATCGAATCCATTGAGGGCAAGCGCGGCCTGCCGCGCCACCGGCCACCTTATATCGCCGAGGTTGGCCTGTTCGGCCGCCCGACCCTGAACCACAATGTGGAAACCGTTTACTGGATCCGCGACATTGTCGAGAAAGGCGCGAACTGGTTCGCCAGCCAGGGCGTCAACGGCTCCAGGGGCTTTCGGTCCTGGTCGGTTTCCGGCCGAGTCAAGAATGCCGGCGTGATCGTCGCCCCGGCGGGCGTGACCGTGACAAAGCTGATCGAAATGGCCGGCGGCATGGAAGACGGCCACACCTTCAAGGGCTTTCTGCCGGGCGGCGCCAGTGGCGGCATCCTGCCGGCCGACAGGGGCGAAGTGCCACTCGATTTTGGCGGCGAACTGGCCGAGCTTGGCTGTTTCGTCGGCTCTCACGCCGTGGTGGTCCTGTCCGATCAGGATGACATGAAGGCCGTGGCGCTGAACCTGTTGCGGTTCTTTGAAGATGAAAGCTGCGGCCAGTGCACACCCTGCCGGAATGGCTGTCAGAAGGCGGTGGGTCTGATGCGGGCGCCGGCCTGGGACGGCGATCTCCTGGAAGAACTGTGCGGTGTGATGGCCGATGCTTCAATCTGCGGTTTGGGCCAGGCGGCGCCCAATCCGATCCGCACTGTGCTGAAATATTTCCCCGGGGATATCTCATGACCCTGGTGAATGCGACGACGCTGATTGACAATGAGCGGACCATCGTCACCGGATACCGGTTTGCGCCGGGGGCCGAGACCGGGTTTCACCGGCATGCCATGGACTATGTGGTGGTGCCGATGAGCACCGGCAAGCTGAAGGCGATCGATGCCGACGGCAACGAGACCTTTGCCGAACTGACCACCGGCGTGCCGTATGCGCGGCCTGAAGGGGTCGAACACAACATCATCAATGCGAATGATTTCGAATTCGTGTTTGTCGAGATTGAATTCAAATAGACCGGGGCAGGATATGAGCGACACCATCAAGTTTTCGCTGGACGGCAAGGACGTTACAGCGACCCCGGGCGAAACCATCTGGCAGGCGGCCAAGCGGGAAAGTACGGACATTCCGCACCTCTGCTGGAAAGACTCAGCCGGTTATCGCGGCGACGGCAACTGCCGCGCCTGCATGGTCGAGATCGACGGTGAGCGAGTCCTGGCCGCTTCGTGTATTCGTACACCGACCGAGGGGATGACGGTCAAATCCGCGTCGGACCGAGCCATCAAGGCGCGCGAAATGGTTATGGAATTGCTGGTCGCCGACCAGCCCGAAAGGGACAAGGCGCATGATGGCGCTGCCTCGTTCTGGCACTGGGCTGACGCGCAGGAGGTAACCCACTCGCGCTTTGTCGGCGCTGAAAAGCCGGCCACAGATATCTCGCACCCTTCCATGACGGTGAACCTGGATGCCTGCATCAACTGTAATCTGTGCGTTCGGGCGTGCCGCGAAGTTCAGGTCAATGACGTGATTGGCGTGGCCGGCCGTGGCGCCGATGCCAAGATCGTCTTCGACTTCGACGATGTGATGGGCGATTCAACCTGCGTTGCCTGCGGCGAGTGCGTTCAGGCCTGTCCAACCGGGGCTCTGATGCCCAAATCGATTGTTGATATGGCGACCCAGATTGGCAGCCGCGGTGAGGACAAGAGCGTCGACAGTGTTTGCCCCTATTGCGGCGTCGGTTGCCAGATCAGCTACAAGATCCGCGATGGCCAGATCGCCTATGTCGAGGGCCGCGAAGGTCCGGCGAACGAGAACCGCCTGTGCGTCAAGGGCCGCTTCGGCTTTGACTATGTCGCCCACCAGCACCGCCTGACCAAGCCGCTGATTCGCAAGGAAGGCCTGCCCAAGTCGATGGATATCGATCCGGGCAATCCGCTGACCCATTTCCGTGAAGCAAGCTGGGAAGAAGCCCTGGATGCCGCCGCGGGCGGGTACCAAAAGCTGCGGGAAGCCCATGGCGGCGAGACCATTGCCGGATTTGGCTCCGCGAAATGTTCCAACGAGGAAGCCTATCTTTTCCAGAAGCTGATCCGAACCGGGTTCGGCCACAATAATGTGGATCACTGCACGCGTCTCTGCCACGCCTCGTCGGTCGCCGCGCTGATGGAGGGGATCGGGTCCGGCGCCGTAACAGCGACCTTTACCGAGATCCGCAATGCCGACTGCGCCATCGTGATTGGTTCCAACCCGACCGAGAACCATCCGGTGGCGGCGACCTATTTCAAACAGTTCGCCAAGCGTGGCGGTCACTTGATCATTCTCGACCCGCGTGGCCATGCCTTGAAACGCCATGCCAGCCACATGATGCAGTTCAAGCCCGGCGCGGACGTCTCGCTGCTGAATGCCATGATGCACGTGATTGTCGAAGAGGGGCTCTACGACCAGCAGTATCTGCAGGCCCATACCGAAGGTTTTGACCGGCTGAAGGATCATTTGGCCAACTACGCGCCGGAAAAAATGGCCGGAATCTGCGGCATCGATGCCGAAACCATCCGCGAAGTGGCGCGGGTCTACGGCAATGCCTCGAACGCCATGATCTTCTGGGGCATGGGCGTCAGTCAGCATGTACACGGCACCGACAATGCCCGCTGTCTGATCTCGCTGGCCATGCTGTGCGGTCAGACCGGCCGCCCGGGCACAGGCCTGCATCCCTTGCGCGGCCAGAATAATGTCCAGGGCGCCTCCGATGCCGGCCTGATCCCGATGGTCTTCCCGGATTACCAAAAGGTGGTCGAAGAGGACAAGCGCAACAAGTGGGCCGATATCTGGGGCGTTCAGGAGCTGAACCCCAATCCGGGCCTGACGGTGGTCGAGATCATCGATGCGATTGGTCGCCGGGAAATTCGCGGCATGTATGTCATGGGCGAGAACCCGGCCATGTCGGATCCTGATGCGGGCCATGCCCGCACGGCGCTGGCCAGTCTGGATCATCTGGTGGTGCAGGACATCTTCCTGACCGAGACGGCGATGTTTGCCGATATCATCCTGCCGGCCAGCGCCTGGCCGGAAAAAGATGGCACCGTCACCAACACAAACCGCCAGGTTCAGATGGGCCGCAAGGCGATAGACGCGCCGGGCGAGGCCAGGGAAGACTGGTGGATTACGGTTGAACTGGCCAACAGGCTGGGCCTGGGATGGACCTGTGACAGTCCGGCGGATGCCTTTGCCGAAATGAAACGGGGCATGGATAGTCTGGACAACATCACCTGGGACCGGCTGATTGCCGAAAACGTAGTGACCTATCCGTCGCTGTCGCCGACCGATCCGGGCCAGCATGTGGTGTTTTCGGATGCCTATCCGACCGACAATGGCCGCGCCAGGCTGGTGCCCGCCGATGTTACCCCGCCGGCGGAACTGCCGGACGAAGAATATCCCTTCATTCTGACGACAGGGCGCCAGTTGGAACACTGGCACACCGGCGCCATGACCCGGCGAGCCAGCAATCTGGATGCGCTTCAGCCGTCGGCCACCGCTTCAATGAACCCGCTCGCCTTGCGCCAACTGGGCCTGGCGCCTGGCGATCTGATCCGGGTTCAAACACGGCGCGGCGAGATCGAACTGGCGGCCAAGTCGGACGAGGGCCTGCAAGGCAATGTGATCTTCATCCCGTTCGCCTTCGTCGAAGCGGCAGCCAACGTCCTGACCAACCCGCAACTGGACCCGGTCGGAAAGATCCCCGAGTTCAAGTTCTGTGCGGCCCGGGTCGAGAAAGCCGGCGCAATGGCGGCGGCGGAGTAGGGGCGGCGGTTGTCGCCTTGCAAAGTAACTCGTCATACAAGTGAAAACCGGTATCCAGGGCGACAACTTCCGAGGTTTGCGGTCTGCTCCCTAGGTCCCGGCTTTCGCCAGAATGACGTGTATATTCTTTTAAATCAAGGCTCAGTTTCAAATTGTATGCATGGACGTGCGATGGCGGTTGCGAGGCAAGCCCGGGGTGAGGCGTTCTCCAGTTCAAGCCGCTGGAACCATCGCAGGTAGTTGTCGAGATATCTGGTCGCGACGCCTCGGTAGCGCCGCAGGAAATCCTTCAACCGGCTGTGTCGGTTGTTGACCGCCGGCTCTGCTGCGATCTGAATGTGAAAGGCACCTCGCACCCGCTCCCTTCCTGACAGGTTCAATGCTTCGTGATGCGCACCGATTGCCGCCGCGCATCGCGGACAAGCGCGGTGTCCATCGGTCACCAAAACGATATCCTCGTCCACAACCGGCGCGATCACCTCTCGCAAGGGATCGGCGTTGACCGCGGGCAGAACCGCACTGACTGTCGCGCCGCCGCGATCGGCGACAACCAGTACCGGAACCTGTTCATCTGACAGGCCCCGCTTGCTGGCCTTGCCTCCCCTGCGTCACGCCTTGCGCTCAAGGTTTCGTGCACCTTTCCGGCTTTCCGGCACACAGGTTTCATCGGCTTCCACAATGCCCGTGAGCTTGCGTGCCTTCAGGTCTTTTGTGGCAAGAAATCGGTGCCGCCAACGCAAGGCGGTATTGACGGCAAGTCCGCAACGTTCTGCTGAAGCGCGAACCGTCAGCCCATCGGCAAGACAGGCTCCGAAGGCAAGCCACTTGTCCTTGCAGTGCAGACCCGACAAGGGGGTGCCGGTCGTGGCATTGAATGTCTTCCTGCATCCCTTGCACTGGTACCGTCGCAGACCCCTTGCCTTGCCACGCGATATGGCGCCTGGCGTGCCACAATGCGGGCACTGGCGATCTTCACCCACGGCCGCCTCAATGGCAGCCAGCGACGCTGACGTCTCCGTGTCTCCCGGGAACACGGCTTCGGTTTGCTGCCGCTGCGCCGGGCTGAGGTGGTCTATCCCCGATAACCATTCCTGAAACTGCTTGTGATCCATGTCAATCCATCCCTCTGACTATCCCTCTGATTTCACAAAAAACATGACATGAACGCACACGGCCTGTAAACTGAGTCTAAATCAATTAGGGTCTGTTGACAATCACCGAGCAGCGTTGAGCATTGCGCAGAGGTGCCAGTTGGCTGCGTAGCTGGTATCTGTTTTGTCGTATCGCGTTGCCATCCCCCTGAATTCCTTGATCCTTGCGAAGCAGTTTTCGATCAGGTGACACCACTTGTACATGTGAGTATCGTCGTCTCGTTGCACTTTCCGGTTCGATTTGGGCGGGATAACCGCGGTTGCGCCGCGCTCATCAAGGTCTTGCAGGAGCCAATCGGCGTCGAAGGCCTTGTCGGCCGGCAACGCTGCGAAGGAGACATCGTGGATCAGGGGGCAACCCCCTTCATGTCGTGCGCTTGCCCCGGCAGAAGCAGAAAGCGGAACAAGTTGCCGAGCGCATCGACCAGGGCAACGATCCTGGTCGTCAGCCCGCCGCGAGAGCGTCCGATGGCTTGATGCCGTGTCCCCCTTTTGTGCCCGAAGCCTTCTGATGGGCCTGGACAATCGTTCCGTCGATGAGAGCATGTTCAAGGTCTGGCTCGCCGCTCATGGCGTTGAAAAGTCTCTCGAACACACCGGCCTTTGCCCATCGACGAAATCGTTTGAAAACCGAATTCCAGTTGCCGAAATCCCGGGGCAGGTCACGCCGGGGAGACCCTGTTCGGCATCGGCGGCGCCCGCCAGGGTCAGCAGATCTTCCAGCAGCGTAAACAGCGCCTCTGACGATTCGCATGCCGCCTTGGTATAGGTGCACTCTTCGGCCGACAGGTCGGTTTCCAGCAACAGACCGGTCATGCCGTTCAGCGGCATGCGGATTTCATGGCCGAGATTTGTCAGGAACAGCGTTCGCCCGCTCCCCTGGACCTGCTGGCCGCGATACTGGTCGAACCGGCTGAATACCAATGCAACCCAGCAGCACGGCCCCGAGCGCATAGAACTCGTTGATTATGCCGATCAGTCCGGCAACACCGACAACGGCGCCAAGCGCCGTCGTCAGTCGATCAAAGCGTGCATCCGGCCGTTCGAACTGGAACAATCGCTCTCTCCCATTGGCCAGAATCGTCAAATATCATGCATTGATGGCGAAAGATTCAAAAGATCATCAAAGGGTGTGGCGCAGGGCGCGGTAGGACAGAGCTTCGGCCACGTGTACCCGGCCCGGCACCGCGTCCGGGGCGTGGTTCGGATCGAGATCCGCCAGGGTCCGGGCAACCCGCAAGACCCGGTGGTAGCCGCGCGCGGTCAGCTTCATCTTGGCCGATGCGTCCTGCAGCAGGGCCAGGGCATCGCCTTGCGGCTTTGCCACGGCATCGAGAACTTCGCCGTCGATCTCGGCATTGGTGCGCGCCCCGATGCCGTCATAGCGCCGGTTCTGAATTTGGCGGGCCCGCTCGATCCAGGTCCCAACCTCGGCACTTCCTTCGGCCGGTGGCGGCAGAGCCAGATCGGCGGTGGCGACCGGCGGCACCTCGATCTGGATGTCGAACCGGTCCAGCAGCGGCCCCGATATCCGCGCCTGATAATCAAGGGCGCACTTTGGCGCGCGGGAACAGGCCTGGGACGGATCGCCGAGATAACCGCACTTGCACGGGTTCATGGCGGCGACCAGTTGGAACCGGGCCGGAAAGGTTACATGGGCCTCGGCCCGGGCCACGACTACTTCGCCGGTTTCGATTGGCTGGCGCAGGCTGTCCAGCACCTGGCGGGTAAATTCCGGCAGCTCATCCAGGAACAGAACGCCGAGATGAGCCAGTGACACCTCACCGGGCTTCGGCCGGCGCCCGCCCCCGACCAGCGCGGCCATCGAGGTGGAATGATGCGGTGCGCGATAGGGCCGGTGCTTTGAAAGCTTGCCGCCTTCCAGCATGCCGGCCAGCGAGGCAATCATCGAACTTTCCAGGGCCTCGGCCGGGGACAGGGGCGGCAGGATGCCGGGCAGGCGCGCCGCCAGCATCGACTTGCCTGCGCCCGGCGGGCCCATCATCAACAGATTGTGCCCGCCGGCGGCGGCCACTTCCAGCGCCCGTTTGGCCGATTCCTGGCCCTTTATATCACGCAGATCCGGCGCATCCGGACCCGACTGGTCGATGACCGGGACTGTCGGACGGCTGAGGACCTGTGTCCCCTTGAAATGGTTGATCAGCGACAGAAGATCGCGCGCGGCAATGATGTCGAGATCCCCGGCCCAGGCCGCTTCGGGCCCGGAGGCCGCAGGGCAGATAATGCCGCGCCCGGCGGCATTGGACGCAATCGCCGCATTCAACGCCCCGCCCACCGGTGCGATGGCGCCGTCAAGCGACAACTCGCCCATCACCGTGTATCCGGCGAGCGCGTCGCCGGGGATGACGCCCATGTTAGCGAGCAGACCCAGCGCCATGGGCAGGTCGTAATGCGATCCTTCCTTGGGCAGATCGGCCGGCGCCAGATTGATGGTGATCCGTTTGGCCGGCCAGGACAGGCCGATGGCCGAGAGCGCCGAACGAACCCGTTCCTTGGCCTCCGACACCGCCTTGTCGGCCAGGCCGACCACGGCATAGGAGACCATGCCGGGACTGATCTGGACTTGGACGTCTACATCGACAGCCTGAATGCCCTGAAAGGCCACGGTGGTGACGTGCGCGGTCATCGACTGAGGTTTCGGCCGGTTTCGGTCAGTTGCCCGCTCCGGTCCGTCTTTCGACCGCGTCCCAGATCAGGGCGGCGGCGTTGGTGCCGTCGAAGCGTTCCAGTTCCTGGATGCCGGTGGGCGAGGTGACGTTGATCTCGGTCAGGTATCCGCCGATGACGTCGATGCCGACAAAGATCAGGCAGCGCCGATGCAACTCCGGGCCCAGGACAGCGCAAATCTCGCGTTCACGGGTCGTCAGTTCGGTCGGTACCGGGGTGCCGCCCACATGCAGGTTCGACCGCGTCTCGCCCTCGGACGGAACCCGATTTATGCCGCCGGCAATCTCGCCATCGATCAGGATGATTCGCTTGTCGCCCGCCGAAACATCGGGCAGGAATTTCTGGATCATCACCGGCTCGCGGCTGGTGGCACAGTGCATTTCATGCAGGGCGCTGAGATTGGAATCGTCCGGTTTCAGGCGGAAAATGCCGGCCCCGCCATTGCCGTAGAGCGGCTTGAAGATGATGTCGCCGTGCTCGGCGCGAAATGCCCGGATCGGTTCCAGGTCGCGGGCGATTAGCGTCGGCGGCATGAACCGGGCAAAATCGAGCACATCGATTTTTTCCGGCGCATTGCGCACCTCGGCCGGGTCATTGACTACCAGTGTGTCCGGGTGAACCCGCTGCAACAGATGGGTGTTGGTGATATAGGCCATGTCGAAGGGCGGATCCTGGCGCAGGAAGACCGCGTCAAGAGCCGCCAGATCAATCATGCCGGCATCGCTCAGGCTGAAATGATCGCCCCGGACCTGGCGCACGGTCAGGTTCTGCATCGCCGCCTGAACCCGGCCATCCAGATAATGCAGCGCATCGGGATGGTAATATAGCAACTCGTGTCCGCGTTCCTGGCCCTCGCGCGCGATCCGGAAGGTTGAATCCGCGTCGATATCGACGGAATTGATCGGATCCATCTGAATCGCAACCCGCATGTCCGGCCCCCCGCTGCCCGCTCTCACTTACCCTATGGCAGGCCGCGGGCCGCGGTTCAATGGTCCGTGTCAGGTGCGCACGGTGGCCCGGCGCGCATCATCCTTCAGGATGGTGTAATTGATCACCTCTTGCACCCCGCGCACCCGCGAAATGATGCCGAGCGTGCGGTCCATTTCGGTCTGGTCCTGGGCGATGCCAATAACAAAGACCCGGCCGTTAATGGTTTCAATCGTGTAATTGAGGCTGCTGATATCCCGGGCCGCGGCCAGTTGAACCCGGATCTGTGCGGCAATTGCGGTGTCTTTTGCATAATCGACGATGCCGACGCGGTCATCCACTTCCAGTTCGTTGATCACCTCGCGCACACCTTCCAGCGGCCAGACCCGGCGAACAACCTCGACACGGTCTTCCGCCGTCGGAACCGATCCGACCAGCAGCACCCGGCCCTCGATTACCTCGGTCTGGATGTTGATCAGCAGATCGGTCTTGTGCTGGAAGATCGCGTCATTGACCTGCAGTTTCAGCGACGTGTCATCCACCGCGTTTCCAGGGGTGCGTTCCTGCGCGATCGCAACACCGCCGATCGCCGCGGCGCCGCCGATGGCAACCGGAACACAGCCGCCCAGTTGAGCGGCACCCAGCGCGACTGCAAAAAACAAGGCGACGGGCCAGATCATTCTGACGGCAGGCATGGTTATTGATCGACACTCCATAAGTGATTCGTCCTGCCCCCGCGTCGTCAATGTGAGTCAAACCTGCCAGGTATTCAAGACATGGCGTATGGAAAGCGGCCCGCTGACGGCAATTACATCGAAACGAATGGTCAGGTCGGTCAGGGCCGGGCGGGTGGCGAGGAAGCTTTGCGTACCCCGCACGATGCGTGATTGCTGATGGACGGAAACGGCTTCAACCCCTTCGTCCAGCGTTGGACGGCGCTTGACTTCGACGATCGCCAGTACGCCGCCGCGCCGGGCCACGAGGTCCAGTTCGCCGGCGGGCGTGCGCACCCGGCGCGCCAGGATGCGGTAACCCTTCAACATCAGGTACCCCGCGGCCAGCCATTCCGCCATCCGGCCGGCGCGTTCCGCCTGGCGGTGGTCGTGTTCAGGTTTTGAGGTCGAGGGCACGGGCATAGACGGTTTTGCGCGGCAGGCCGGTTTCGGCGGTGACGTCGGCCACCGCCTGTTTAAGAGTCGCTCCCGCCAGCGCGGCGGCCAGCAGGGCGTCGAGATCGACGGCGGCGGGCCGCGCCTGACCAGGCGGGCCGACAATCAGGGTAATCTCTCCCCTTGGCGGTTCGGCCATCTGGTACCGGGCCGCGAGTTCACCGAGCGTCCCGCGCATGGTTTCCTCATGCAGTTTGGTTGCCTCGCGAATGACGGCGGCGGGCCGATCCCCCAGCAGGGCCGCCATGTCGGCCAGGGACGCGGCCAGACGCGGACCGGATTCATAAAGGATCAGGGTTGCCGGAATATCTGCCAACTCGGCCAGGGTTTTGCGACGCGCGCCCGATTTCTGAGGCAGAAACCCGGCAAACAGAAACCGGTCCGTCGGCAGGCCGGCGACAGCCAGGGCGAACAGGGCGGCTGACGGTCCCGGAATGGCGGTGATCCCATGGCCGACGGCGGCGGTCTCGGTGACCAGTTTCATGCCCGGATCGGACACCAGCGGCGTTCCCGCATCGCTGACCAGCGCCACTGCTTCGCCCGCATCCAGGCGCGCCAGCAGCTTGGGCCGCATTGCGGGGCCGTTGTGATCGTGATAGGCGACCCGCGGCGTTGAAATTCCAAAATGGGCGGCCAGCTTGCCGGTTGTGCGGGTGTCTTCACAGGCAATGACATCGGCCATGAACAGCGTTTCAAGCGCCCGCAAGGTAATGTCGGCAAGATTGCCGATCGGGGTCGATACGATATAGAGCCCCGGCATCAGCGGGCGATGCCCAAGTGCAACGGTCCTGCCGGTTTCATCGCCAAGTGGTTTACGCGGCGGCGGCGGCGGATTAGTGTTTCTGGTCGGCATCGGGTTTGGCATCTCCAGATCGGGCCAGAGGGATCTCTTGCAGGAGTGTAGACGGATGTGGTCGTCGTGTAACGTTGGGAATGCGGTCCACGTGATCGCCGCCATTTCTCTGATTGCCCTGGCCGGGTGCGTTCAGTTGGATCCGCCCCGGGCCAAGGCGGGGGCCTCCGCCGGCGGCATCATTGTCGAGGGCACCAAAACTGAAATCCGGCCGGGAACACCGGCGGTCACCACACCGCAAAGCAGTGATATCTATCAGGACGGCGTTGTCCGGGTCGATCTGCTGTTGCCCCTGGGCGCCAATGCCGCCAGGGTTCAGCGTGTTGCCAATTCATTGCTGGAGGCCGCGGAGCTGGCCGAGCGAGACATCGGCAGCGGTCAGTTCGTGATGACTGTGCGTGACACCTTCGGCACGGCCGACGGCGCGGCCCGGGCCGCCGAAATGGCGTTGGGCGAGGGCGCGGACCTGATCCTCGGTCCGCTGTTTGGCCATTCGGTGCGCGAGGTCGGCCCGATCGCCGCGAGATACGGCGTGAACGTGATCGCGTTTTCGACCGACTCATCGGTCGCCGGCGGCAATGTCTTCCTGCTGTCTTTCCTGCCGGAACAGGAAGTTAACCGGGTGGTCGAATTTGCCAGCAGCCAGGGCCTGTCCGCCTATGGCGCGCTGACGCCCGAAAGTGAATATGGCTCGCGGGTGAATCTGGCATTCAGCGACGCGGTCCAGCGCAATGGCGGCACGGTTACCCATGCCACCACGTACCCGCGCAATCCCCAGGCACTGCTGGAGCCGGTGCGCGAGTTTGCCGAGTACGGCAGACGCGCGGACGCCCTGAAGGGCGCGATCAGACGGGCCAAGGCATCGGGCGATGCCGCCAAGGCGCGCCGGCTGGAGCAGCGCGATACCCTGGGCAAAGTCTCCTATCAGGCGGCAATCGTTCCGGAAGACGCCAATCTGATGCGGTCGATCGCGCCGCTGTTTCCTTATTTCGATGTCAATCCGCGTGACGTGAAGCTGCTCGGCACCGGCATGTGGAACGACAAGAACGTGTTTGAGGAACCCTGGCTGAAGGGCGCCTGGTTCGCCGCACCGTCACCCCAGGACCGGGACATTTTCATCAATGCTTACGCGAGCGCCTATGGCTTCGCGCCGGCCAATCCGGCCCTGGCAAGCCTTGGCTATGACGCGGTTGCCCTGGTGGGTGCGCTCGTACAGGCGGGAATTCCCGATCCGTTCGGCTATGAAACCCTGACCGATCCCGAGGGCTTTGCCGGTGTCAATGGCATCTTCCGGTTCCGGCGGGAAGGCCTGTCCGAACGCGGCCTGTCGGTGATGGAAATCGGCGACGGCGCCTTTATCGAAGTGTCGGCAGCACCGGGGAGTTTCGGCGGCTACTGAGCAACCAACTCCGCCAGCAATGCATTGAGGACCAGCAAACCACGCGGCGTTGCCGTAAGCTGATCACCGGTCACATCGATCAAATCGTCGGCCGCAAATTGGCTGAGGCGATCTGCCGGTAGTTCTGAACCGTAAAGTGCGGTAAAGCGCGACCGCGAAATGCCCTCGGCCAGCCTGAGGCCCATCAGCAGCATTTCCTCGCCCTGTTCATCGGTTGGAATGGCGCTGCGCTCGACGTGACCGGTACCGGTTTCCTGAACCGAGGCCAGCCAGCGCTCGGGATTTTTTTCAGTTTCCGTCGCTGTCAGGGTGCCGTCGATGGCAATCCTGCCATGGGCGCCGGGTCCGATACCGGCATATTGGCCATAGCGCCAATAGACCAGATTGTGACGGCATTCGGCGTTGGGGCGGGCATGGTTCGAAATCTCATAGGCCGGCAGACCGGCCGCATCCGTCATCTCCTGCGTCAGTGCAAACAGATCAGCGGCGTGATCGCCGTCCGGAACGGTCAGCCGGTCGCGTGCGTGCAATTCGGCAAAGCGGGTGCCCGGTTCAATGGTCAACTGATAAAGCGAGAGATGATCCGTGCCCAGATTCAGCACCCGCTTCAGTTCGGCTTTCCACGACGCCGCCGATTGACCGGGCCGGGCATAGATCAGGTCCAGTGACACCCGGTCAAATTGGTCGCGCGCAATGTTCAGGGCGCGCAGGGCCTCTTCGGCCGAATGGGTTCTGCCAAGCCGCCTTAATTCGGCATCGTCCAGCGATTGAACGCCGCACGACACCCGGTTGATGCCGGCGGCGGCAAAACCGGCGAACCGGCCAGCCTCTACGCTGGTTGGATTAGCTTCCAGGGTGATTTCGCAACCGGATTCCAGCGGAAACAGGCGCGTGATCGCCTGCAGGACGCGGTCCACGGTTTCGGGCTGCATCAGGGACGGTGTGCCGCCGCCAAAGAAGATGCTGCGCACCGGCCGGGCGGGGATCAGGCGGGCTGTGGTTTCAAGCTCGCGCACCAGTGCATCGGCATAGGCGTCTTCATCAATCGACTGGCGGACGTGACTGTTAAAATCGCAATAGGGGCACTTGGACAGACAAAACGGCCAATGGACATAGATGCCAAAGCCCGGATCCTCGCTTACGACAGGCAGGAAATCACCAGCAGATTGAAGGCGCGGGCCCGATGTGACAGGCTTGGATCCTTGCCCGGAGACCAGGAATGCTTTTCCGGCGCCGGCATCTCGCCGAAGGTCCGGTCCTCACCCTTGGGCTGGAAGATCGGGCCATAGCCGAACCCCTGATCGCCGCGCGGCGGCCAGACGAACGCACCATCCACGGTGCCCTCGAAGGTTTCCACATGACCATCCGGCCAGGCCATGGTCAGGGCACAGGCGAACCAGGCCGCCGGACCATCCTCCCGAGCTTCGGGATCCTGCATCATCTCATGGATACGCTTCATGGCGACGCTGAAGTCCTTGTTCGGTCCGGCCCAGCGGGCGGATTCGACGCCCGGTTTACCGTCCAGCGCCCAGATACAAAAGCCTGAATCGTCGGCCAGGGCCGGCAGGCCCGACGCCTCGGTCGCGGCGCGCGCCTTGATCTGGGAATTTTCAATGAAGGTCGTTCCGGTTTCGTCCGGTTCCGGCAGGCCGAGTTCCGCGGCGCTGACAATCTCGATCTTGAAGCCGGACAGCAGTTCTCGAATTTCGCGGACCTTGCCTTCATTATGGCTGGCGATCACCAGCTTCTCTTCCTTGAACTTTCGCGCCATGTGCCTATATCTCCCGAAATTTCCAGCGCCTGCTTTTGAAGTACGACAAGCTCGTTCACACCCTTTTTGGCCAGACGCATCAGCTCCATGAACTGTTCCTCGGCAAAGGGGTCTTCTTCGGCCGTTCCCTGAATTTCAACAATCCCGCCGCGTCCGGTCAATACGAAATTGGCGTCGGCCTGGGCATTGGAGTCTTCGGCATAATCGAGATCCAGAACCGGATTATCGTCAAATATCCCGCACGACACGGCGGCAACATGATCGGTCAGCGGCATGACCGCCAGAAGTCCCTGGTCCTTCAGACCCGAGATCGCCTGGTGCAGGGCCACATAGGCGCCGGTGATCGAGGCCGTGCGGGTGCCGCCATCGGCCTGGATTACGTCGCAGTCGATGGTGATCTGGCGCTCGCCGAGGGCCTTCATATTGGTCACGGCGCGCAAGGAACGCCCAATCAGGCGCTGGATTTCCACCGTGCGGCCCGATTGCTTGCCGGCGGCGGCCTCGCGCCGCATGCGCGATCCGGTGGACCGGGGCAGCATGCCGTATTCGGCGGTGACCCAGCCCGATCCCTTGCCCTTCAGAAACGGCGGGACACGTTCTTCCAGACTGGCGGTGCACAACACGTGGGTGTCGCCGAATTTCACGAAACAGGATCCCTCGGCATGCCGGGCAAATCCGATTTCCAGGATGACCGATCGCATCTGATCGATAGTTCTGCCCGATGGGCGCATGGGGCCACCTTTCTTGATGGAGGGTTGCGCCGGTGTGGTAGACGGTTGCGCCGGTTGCGTCCAGTCCCGCCAATGCCGATTGACCCGGGCCGCACGGCTTTCTACATGAAGGCCATGAACGATTGTGTACCCGCCAAGATCAGTGCCCTGGCCGAACGTCCGCGCGACGTTTTCCGCCAGATCGTCGAGGCGTATCTGGAAACTGGCGAGGCGGTCGGCTCGCGCACCCTGGCACGCAACCTCCCGATGGCAGTCTCTCCCGCGACGATCCGCAATGTCATGTCGGATCTGGAGCATATGGGGCTTTTGTATTCGCCGCACACCAGCGCCGGCCGTCTGCCGACCGAGGCTGGGCTCAGGCTGTTCGTCGACGGCATGTTGGAAATCGGCGATGTCACCGCACGGGATCGCGGCAAGATCGAAGCCGCCGCCCGCGCCGCCGGACAAAGTTACGAGGATGTGCTGGACCGTTCCGCCGGTCTGTTGTCGGGCCTCTCGCACTGCGCCAGCCTGGTGGCGGTCTCCAAGCAGGATGCCGGGCTGAAACAAATCGAATTCGTCCGCCTGTCGCCGACCCAGGCGCTGGCTGTGCTGGTGTCCACCGACGGCGCCGTGGAAAACCGGGTGATGGAGTTGCCGGCCAATCTGCCCATGTCGGCCCTGACCGAGGCGGCCAATTATCTCAACGTCCGCCTCAGCGGCCGCACTCTGGCCGAAATTCGCCGGCTGATCACCCAGGAAGTCGAAGCTTCGCGCGCCGAGCTGGACGCCGTCAGTGCCCGGGTGGTCGAAGCCGGTTTGGCCGTCTGGGCCGGCGGCGACAACAGCGAGAACGAGGAGGCAGGTACGCTGCTGGTGCGCGGCCAGGCCAATCTGCTGGAAGATGTCACCGCGCTGGAAGATCTGGAACGCATTCGCCTGTTGATCGAACAACTGGAAGGCCAGTCGGAAATGCTGCAATTGCTGGATCGGGCCCACAGCGGCGAGGGCGTGTGCGTCTTTATCGGATCGGAAAATCGACTTTTCTCAATGTCCGGCTCGTCAATGATCGTTGCACCCTATATGAACAGCGACCAGAAAGTGGTCGGGGCGATCGGCGTGATCGGTCCGACGCGACTGAATTACGCCCGGATCGTGCCGATGGTGGACTTTACCGCCCGCACGATCAGCCGCGTGTTGAGCATGGATTGAGGAAGTATGACCCAGAAAGACAAACCCGAATTCGACGAAGAATCGTTCCTGGACGATCCGGACACGGCAACCGAAGAGGCCGAGGCCGAGGAGCACATCACTCTGGTCGGCGATACCGAAGCGGAGATCAAGGATGCCGCCTTTGCCGTGCTGGAAAAACTGCAGGACGAAAACGAAGACCTGAAGGACAAACTGCTGCGCGCGGCGGCCGAAACCGAAAACATTCGCCGCCAGATGCGGCGCGAGGTGACCAAGGCCCGCACCTTTGGCGGCGAGCGCATGGCGCGGGATCTTCTCAGCGTCGCCGACAATCTGCGCCGCGCTCTGGATTCCCTGCCCGAAGATATACGCGAGGCGGCAAAGGATTTCATCGTCGGCGTGGAAATGACCGAAAGTGAATTGCTGATCGCGTTTGAAAAGAACGGCGTCACCCGCGTCGGCGAACCGGGCGATCCCTTCGACCCGGCCAAACACCAGGCCGTCGCCCAGGTCCCCAGCCCCGATCACCCCAAGGGCACGATCATCGACGTGGTCCAGCCCGGCTACGTCATGAGTGACCGATCCCTGCGTCCGGCCATGACCGTGGTTTCAGCCGGTGCGTCCACAGAGAACGATTCCGAGTCATGAGGCCGGTTCTCGGACCAGCGGTTTTAAATCCGCCAACAGGGTCGGGATCAGTTCGCTGACCGTGGGATGGATGTGCATGGCCCGCTGGATCACGGTGTAGGGCGCATCGGCGTACATGATATCGGTAAGTGCGTGCACAACTTCATCGCCGCCGATTCCGGTGCACGGAACAAGTCTGGCAAGACCCCCGCAGAGTTGGCGCATGACAAGCCTGCTGTCCTGGCGGCACCGCGGAAACTGCTTGCGCCGCCTGACTGCTCGGGACTGGATTGACCGAAAGTTCTGGGGCCGTGCGTCGCGGCAAGATGTTGTCCGATGTCTCGCGGAAGGCGCGGACCCAAATGCGCGGGACCCGGACGCGCACCCTGGAGCGGGTCTTTTGTTGCCCTTCTTCTCCCGGTCGCTCAGCGGCTTGTTGCGCTTGCCCTTGCGGTGGATCCGGCTCCTCAGCCCCTTGTCCTTCAGCTTCTCCTCGATCTCGGCCGAGCGATGGGCGCTGTCGGCCCGGACATCCGAGGCGGTGTTGTCATCATCGAGGATCTGATCCGGCACCTGACTGTCGTGCACCGCGGCATCGCTCACGTCATGGTCACGCACCAGCTTGTGACGGCGGTCGACGTTGATGTGGTTCTTGTCGCCGTAATGGCTTTGGCCGTTTTTCCGGTCCAGCGGGCATCGCAATCTTTCCGGCGCAGCCTGGCCGGCTTTTCCTTCCACGCCTCTGGCGTGTCACCGGCCTTGATGGTCGCGTTCTCCTCGCGCTTGTTGCGCTGCCCGGGCACCGGGACGATCGACGCATCAATGATCTGTCCGCCCATTGCCAAATAGCCCCGGCCCTTCAAATGATCGTCAAAAGCTGAAAAAAGCGGTTTTACTTCGTCCGCCCGGGCCAGCTGCTCGCGATAAGGCCGGATCGTCCTGGCATCGGGCACCGGATCCTCAAGGCCCGGGCCCGGGAACCGCATGAAGGAAAGACGATCGCGAACCTGATACTCGACCTGCTCGTCGGAAAGATTGTAAGGTTCGCAGAGAATGATCGCCTTGAGCATGACCACCGCGTCCCACGGCTTGCGACCCGCCGCCGACGTGCGCTTTTCACCCGGTTTCCGCCAGACCGCCTCCAAACGCGACCGAAACGCCTCGAATGGAACAACCGCCGCAATCTGAACCAAGGGGTCCTTCCTGGCATCAAGCGAAGCGTAACGGTTGCTGACATCGAAAAAGCCCGGCTGACCCATCGCCGTTTCCTTGCAAAATTGAAGTTTCCATCGATTATATTTCGAGAGAATCACACGTCATTCATAAACTCAAAATCAGGCCGATTTTTCGAGATGCCCCGAAGATAATGGCGATAACCACCGCAGGACCGTTCAGATTCGGACGCCGGAATCCTTCGGAATGGTTCTTGTTTTCGATACTCGCCATTTACTCACTCAATACTGACTGTATTTTTTGTGCGCCCTTAACCGTGCAATGCCATGCGGAGTCTTATCAGTTGGTTAATCTGGCCGGTTGATCCCTGTTTTTCCGACAGTTTTCCGCGTGGATGGACACCGGCGGGTTGACATCCATGTGTGCGCCTCCGATTTGGCGTGACGGGGGTGTTGAAAGCATCGATACAGCACGAAACCAACGGCAGACGGAGTAACCAATCCATGAATGAAACGCTGATGGCCCATGAGGCGACTATCCGGTTGGCGGTATTCGTCGGTGTTCTGACCATTATGGCAATCTGGGAAGTCGTGGCCCCGCGGCGGCGGCGGGAAATTCCCCGCCTGCTGCGCTGGACCAACAATCTGGGCGTGGTGATGGTCGATACGATCCTGTTGCGGCTGACATTTCCCATCGTCGCTGTCAGCTTGGCCCTAATGGCCGAGGAACGGGGCTGGGGCCTTTTCAATCTGGTCGATCTGCCCGACTGGATCGAAGTATTGGCCTGTGTGCTGATCCTCGATTTCGTGATCTATCTGCAGCACGTGATGTTCCACGCCGTGCCGGCCTTTTGGCGGCTGCACCGGATGCACCATGCCGATCTGGAGTTCGACGTCACGACTGGTCTGCGGTTTCATCCAGTCGAAATTCTGTTGTCCATGGGCTTGAAACTTGCCGTCGTCCTGGCTCTGGGTCCGCCGGCCCTGGCGGTGATCATTTTTGAGATTCTGTTGAACGGCACGGCCATATTCAACCATTCCAATGTCCGGCTGCCGCTGAATGTGGACCGGGTTCTGCGCCTGTTCGTGGTGACGCCGGATATGCACCGGGTTCACCATTCGATTCTGCCCCATGAGACCAACAGCAATTTCGGCTTCAATGTCCCTTGGTGGGACCGGCTGATGGGCACCTGCCGGGCGCAACCCGACGCCGGTCATGACGACATGACCATAGGTATCGAGCAATTCCGCACCCGGCGCGATCTGTGGCTGGACAGAATGTTGATCCAGCCGGTGCGCGGCCCGGCCAGCGGTTATTCGATCAACCGCGAAAGAACGAACACGCCCGCCAAAGAATAAATAGGCTCAGTTCACGAATTGTATGCATGGACGTGCGATGGCGGTTGCGAAGCAGGCCCGGGGTGAGGCGTTCTCCAGTTCAAGCCGCTGGAACCATCGCAGGTCGTTGTCGAGATATCTGGTCGCGACGCCTCGGTAGCGCCGCAGGAAATCCTTCAACCGGCTGTGTCGGTTGTTGACCGCCGGATCTGCTGCGATCTGAATGTGAAAGGCACCCCGCACCCGTTCACTTCGTGACAGGTTCAATGCTTCGTGATGCACACCGATTGCCGCCGCGCATCGCGGATAAGCGCGGTGTCCATCGGTCACCAAAACGATATCCTCGTCCACAACCGGCGCGATCACCTCTCGCAAGGTATCTGCGTTGACCGCGGGCAGAACCGCACGGACTGTCGCGCCGCTGCGATCAGCGGCAACCAGTACCGGAACCTGTTCATCTGACAGGCCCCGCCTGCTGGCCTTGCCTCCCCTGCGTCGCGCCTTGCGCTCAAGGTTTCGTGCACCTTTCCGACTTTCCGGCACACAGGTTTCATCGGCTTCCACAATGCCCGTGAGCTTGCGTGCCTTCAGGTCTTTTGCGGCAGGAAATCGGTGCCGCCAACGCAAGGCGGTGTTGACGGCAAGTCCGCAACGTTCTGCTGAAGCGCGAACCGTCAGCCCATCGGCAAGACAGGCTCCGAAGGAAAGCCACTTGTCCTTGCGGTGCAGACCCGACAAGGGGGTGCCGGTCGCGGCATTGAATGTCTTCCTGCATCCCTTGCACTGGTACCGTCGCAGACCCCTTGCCTTGCCACGCGATATGGCGCCTGGCGTGCCACAATGCGGGCACTGGCGATCTTCACCCACGGCCGCTTCAATGGCAGCCAGCGACGCTGACGTCTCCGTGTCCCCCGGGAACACGGCTTCGGTTTGCTGCCGCTGCGCCGGGCTGAGGTGGTCTATCCCCGATAACCATTCCTGAAACTGCTTGTGATCCATGTCAATCCATCCTTCTGATTTCACAAAAAACATGACATGGACGCACACGACTTGCAAACTGAGCCTTTCGATTTCTGGAGTGAGTTGGGTATATCAAGCTGCCTTCAGGCCGAGAATCTCGCGCGCCTGCCACCAGGTCGCGACGGGGCGTTCATACTTCTCGCATATCTCCACCGCCCTGCCGACCAGCGCCGCATTGGACGGCGCCAGCGTGTCGCGGTCCAGACGCACATTGTCTTCCAGCCCGGTGCGGACATGGCCACCCGCGGCAACGCACCATTCGTTCAGCTTGATCTGATTGGGGCCGATCCCGGCCCCGCACCATTGGGCGTCCGGCGCAATCCGGCGCACCGTCTCCACATAGAAATTAAAGATGTGCTTGTCGGCCGGCGTGGCATTCCTGATCCCCATGACGAACTGAATATAGAGCGGTCCCTGCAGCCGGCCATCTTCGGCCATCTTCACGGCCTGAAAGATATGACTCATGTCAAAGGCTTCAATTTCAGGCTTGATGTCATATTTCCTCATCTCGGCGGCAAGCCAGTCGACCAGGTCCGGCGGATTATCATAGACCCGGGTCGGGAAATTGTTCGATCCAACGGCGAGAGACGCCATATCGGGTCGGATCGGCAGCATCTCGCCTCTCTCCTGACCCGCGCCCGAGCGCCCGCCAGTCGACAACTGCACGATCAGGCCGGGACAATACTTGCGCAATCCTTCCGTCAGGGCCCCATAGCGGTCGGGATTGGCGGTTGGCCGGCCCTCATCAGTTCGCACATGGCAGTGGGCAATGCTCGCTCCCGCCTCGAACGCTTCCTGGGTGGATTCAATCTGCTCGGTAATGGTGACCGGCACCGCCGGATTGTCGTCCTTGGTCGGCACCGACCCGGTAATGGCCACGCAGATGATACAGGGTTCGCCCATGATGTTTGCTCCGAACTTGTCGATGGGCCGTTTTAGAGGCGGAACAGAAACACCTCAAGTGCGGCAATGACCTCTTTTGGTCGTTCTTGCTGGACCCAATGGCCGGCACCTTCGATAAAACGTGTAATCCGCAGGTCTCTCATTACATCTTTCATATCTCCAAACGCGCCTGGCGCTTGGAATACACCCCAATCCGCCAAGCCAGAAATGAAGCAGGCCGGGACGTCGATGTGACACCCGGAAAACAGGGTGAGTTCGCCGGAGATTGCCGGATTAGTTGCGCAACGGTACCACTGCAGCCCACCCTGAAAGCCGGTCCGGCCGAATTCGGCGGCATAGACCGCCAGTTCATTGTCAGGCAGCCAGGCGCATCGATCGATTTCCGATTCCGTTGGCATCTCGGCCGCCACGGTCGCTGGCATGCTCTTGTCCGCCTCCATAATGTAGTATGTCGGCAACTTGGCAAACTCTTCCGCAATCCAGCCCTTTAGTGGATGGGTCCGGTTGCCGGCCCAGTCGGCGCTCTTATGATGGTAATAGGCGCGCAGGAAATTGTGGATGCCTTGCGGACAATTGCGCATGTCGCCGTCGGCTTCGCGGGTTGAATAATACCATTGATAGTGTTTGCGCGGTGGATCAAGGTTGGCCAGTGCGGCATGAAAATCTGGTCCCGGACCGATCGGGCTGCTGTGTTCGCCAGGCTCAAATGGATCATCGAACGGATCGCCGTGTTCGCTAAGCTCCGGCGGGCCGCCGAACGGCGCACTCATCAGCGCAACCGCCCGGAATACATCTGGACGGATCAGCGCGCAGCAGGCCGCGACGGGCGAGCCGAAATCGTGCCCGATCACCGCCGTGACGTGGTCTCGGCCTAGTATGGACAGAAGCGCGAGTTGATCGCGCACCAGATTGAACAGGCTCATGGACCGCGGGTCGTCGTCATAACCGCCCTGCCAGCCCGTCGTGCGACCATATCCGCGTTGGTCCGGCGCCACCACGTAATAACCCGCATTGGCCAAGGGTCCCATCACCTTGCGCCAGCTATAGGCCAGTTCGGGAAACCCGTGCAGTAGCAGCAGACACGGCCGGTCCGGTTCCCCGGTCTCCAGAATGTGCATGGTCAGGCCATTGACGCCTTCCACATGCCGGCTGCGGATACCGGCGGGCAGGATCGAGGAGTCCATAGGTGGCGGATTTTCCATCATTTCTTTCCAGATAAGTGTTGAGCAAAGATCAAATCAGACCTGTACCCGGCCGATCAAGAGCGTTACTTTTTTGAAAGTGATCCCCCGATCCCACGCGGCGAGAAATCCTGGCCCGAACCAGCAAGAGCGAGGTTCGCGCCGGAGAATTGGAACTGGATTTCAACATGTCGCGCCCGGCGGTATCACAGCATATCCGGGTTCTGATGGGTCGTGTCCCGAAAGTGGTGGAAATTTGAAGGTGGCGTCCTCTCCGGGTGAACCAAAACCACCCAACCGGCGACAGGTACCCCTTTGTCGGGTCTGCATCGCAAGGACAAGTGGCTTGCCTTCGGAACCTGTCTTGCTGATGGGCTGACGGTTCGCGCTTCAGCAGAACGTTGCGGACTTGCCGTCAATACCGCCTTGCGTTGGCGGCACCGATCTCCTGCCGCGAAAGATCTGAAAGCACGCAAGCTCACGGGCATTGTGGAAGCCGATGAAACCTGTGTGCCGGAAAGCCGGAAAGATGCACGAAACCTTGAGCGCAAGGCGCGACGCAGGGGAGGCAAGGCCAGCAAGCGGGGCCTGTCAGATGAACAGGTTCCGGTACTGGTTGTCGCTGCCGCTGGGTGCGCGTGGTCTCTTTTGCCAAAGGACTTTCCGCCGGTTTCAACGGTTCGATACTATTTCTACAACTGGCGTGATAGCGGGTTACTGGCGGAGATCAACCACGCTCTGGTTGCTCTGGCGGGTGAACGGGAGGCTCGGGATCATCAACCCACGGCAGGCGTTATTGACAGTCAAAGCGTGAAAACCACTGAAAACGGCGGCATTTCCGGCTACGACGCAGGAAAGAAGATCAAAGGCCGCAAGCGCCACATCATGACAGACACCTGTGGCCATCTGTTGGCATCATGCGTTCACGCTGCCAACATTCAGGATCGCGACGGGGCAGTGGGCGTCTTTCAAAAGCTCAAGCGGGATGTCCCAAAACTGCGCCACGTTTTTGCCGACTGCGGTTATCGGGGGCCAAGACTTCGTTCAGCCCTGATAACCATTGGCCGCTGGACTATCCAGATTGTGAAGCGTTCCGACACCGCCGAAGGTTTTGAGGTCCTGCCCCGCAGATGGGTCGTCGAACGCACCTTCGCCTGGCCGGGACGTTGCCGCCGATTGGCAAAGGATTGGGAGAAAACCATCGAAAGTGCAGAGGCTTGGGGTCTCATCGCCCATATCAGGCGCATGACACGCTGTCTCGCAAGGGCTTGAAAAACATCAGATCATTTTGAATCAGACTCTGAGACGAAACGCCGCCATCATTCCTTTACGGTCGCTGAGCATGGCTAACAGCATCAGCCCCGGCAGCGCGTGGAGCGGATGTTTGAGACCTTGCTTCCCCTCGGATCGGGAACCTGTCGCAATACGGATTGAACGGATACCATATCTGGCCACATCTGTCGCTGAAACCAAGCAACATAGATTCATATTTTCAGAATATTTTCAATACCATGGTCCAATTTGATGAATAACCCTGGTCGTTATTAGACCAATCACCTCAACATCGTCTCGTTGATTAAGGACGTGAAGACACCAGACGGAGTCCTTGCCGTTACTCCATGACAACAACGCACGCGTTTTGTCCAGCGGCATCACGCAATGTGATACGGACATGCCGATGGTTCGTTGTGAATCGTGGGATGTAGCGCATGCGCCATGGTTTCGAGTCCATCAATGAGTCGTGGACCCGGGCAACTGTAGTAGGCGCCATCTGCAACGTAGACTCGCCCATTTCTTACCGCGGGAAGCTGTCGCCAAGCGTCGGTCTGGCTGATCTTCTGCACGTCCTCCAGAGCACGCTCGATATCGAAGCCACAGCAAGCAACAAACAAGGCGTCGGGCTCGGTGCCGACAACCGTTTCCCAATCCTGGGTTGATGACGGCTTGCCGGGCGCGCCCAGCAAATCGATGCCGCCGGCCAGTTCGACCAGTTCCGGATTCCAGTGGCCGCCATTGAATGGTGGGTACAACCATTCGAGAAACGCAACTCGCGGCCGACTCGACAATGGAACAGAGGCCGTCCGAGCAGCGACGACGTCTCGACGAGCACCAAGATCGGCTACTAGTTTTGCAGCCGCATCACCCGCCTCAAGTCGTTTTCCGACTCTCACGATATCGTCAAAAACGTCGGCCAGTGTATTCGGCTCCAGATCGATCAGAGTGGGTGCTGTTGGCAGCGAGTGAATAGCTTCCAGGACGTCGCCAGTCGACACGGCGCACACATCACACAACGCCTGGGAGACGACAACGTCCGGTCTTGCATCGGACAAGCGCTGGATGTCGAGATCGTACAGAGCCTCATGCCCAGTCAAATGGTCGCGGACATAGGCGTCAATAACCTCACTGCTCTTTGTGTAAGGGACATGAGTGCTCGTCATTACCGGGAGATCAAGCACCTTTGGAGGATAGCTGCAACTGTGGGAGACGCCGACGAGATGCTCATCAAGGCCGAGCGCACAGACAATTTCTGTGGCGCTCGGCAATAACGTGACAACTCTCACGCGAATGCAGGCGTTGCCTGACGGCGTTCGATCAACGCATGCAATCCAAACAGCACGAAGCAATACGCAGCATTGGCGAGCATCGCTTGTCCGAGGAACGGCAAGCCGTTGATGTAACACTGCACGAGCCCCGCCATCGATGGCGGGTACATGCCAACCAGCCAGATCGCGAAGTTGGAGACTATGAAAAATATTGTCGCTCCGACTGCCACGGCGATACCGTATCTCTTGTAGTTTCGCTCTCGAGCCAAAAACCAGCGCCCTGCAAAAGTACTGAGCGCAAAACCCCCATAGACAAAGGCCATCACCGTGAGATCATAGAAGCCAGAGACAAGGTGGCCAATAAATAGCGGAATCAAAGGAACAGCCCAGCTAAAACGCTTCGATCCATAGGCACCAGAATACAATGCTGTCGCGCCGATAGACGAGACGCCAAACGGATGCGGTATCAGGTGGGCGACAGTCGCTAATGCAATGAGAAATCTATTCATGATTTTTTCTCCTATTGGCCAAAACTTGTGCGGATTCCAAGGTAGCCGGCGCGCCCAAGTGTTCGATAGCCGAAGATTTGTTCATAGTCGTCGTCTAGCAGGTGCGTTCGGGAATGTCACGTTTGATGTTGAAACTCGCCCGAGCGACGCTGTTTGATGGGAGATCATGCGGCGCCCTTGATCCGATCAAGCTGGCGCTTTTGGCGGTGCTCGATGAGAGTCTGCCTGAGGATGGGGAACTGCCTGCAGGCCGTGATGGGGCGGAAGCCTTTCCCGGCCTCGAACATTCCGTCTGCTGTCCAGCGCGGGGCCATTCTGGCGTCCCGCCAGTGCTTCACGTCTCGGCAGACCTGCCGGATGCCGCCGTTCATGGATGCGATGATGTTGGTGCTGGCCAGGGAGCGGCGCAATTCGAGAGGCAGGCCCAGCCCGACCACGGTCAGGCTTTCGTCGGGATCTTTCAGGATAGATCCGGATACGCTTGATACGCTTGATGTCCGTGGTATTTTCCTCGTCCTTCCTTGCCCGGTCCGGGTCACGGGCAATCGCGGCCGGCGCATAGTCGCTCGATGGGGCGATCCGCGGAACACGGCAGATCGGCCCGATCCCAAAGGCGGGGCGGTGCTCGTCAATGAAAGCAATCATTTGCGGAACGGGCGGTCGAACTCCGCCCCGCTGCCCGGCAGCATATGCTTGCATGTGCGAGAGGAGGGGCAAAATAAGCCGGCGCCCTCTTCAGGATATCATTGGCTTGGCGCAGTTCCCTGATTCTCGCGCTCCAATACCTTGAGCCGCGCCTTCCCTTCGCTCGTCAGCTCATCGCGCGCACAATCTGGCGGGGGGCTGGCGACCAGCCTGTTGCTGGACGGGGACGATGCCGGCGCGCGTGACGTGATGGTGCGATTGATGGCGGCGGAATCGGAATTTTCCCGCTCTGCCATGATGCATCTGCCGTTCCTGGAGACGGATGTCTGGGGCCGCTTCAGCAAAGCATTGAGAGATACCGGGGCTCCCGACTGACAATCACGTATGGGATGACGTGTGCACATGAAAGAACTCCCCGTTCTAAGTTCATTCGAAGACGTTAAGCTTTCACCCCTCTGAAACAGAAAAGTGGAGAGCGTCATGAAGATCGGAATTTCATTTGTTGCGTTTCTGGCGGCGGCAGCGGTCGGAACCGGGGCCTTTGCCCAGGCGGTCAACGATGAACCGCTGACCAATAACTGGGCACCCAGCGAATGGGGTGCCGACGACAAAGCAGGCGCGGTCAATCGTACCACGCCCGCCATTGTGATGAAGGCGGTCGGCTTGGTGAAACAGGGCAAGGTTGCAACCCTGGGCAAAGTTTATGCCGGCGATGCTCCGGCATTCGGTTCGCGCGGTTTTCGCCTGACGATCCCCGGTCTGCCCACGGGCGGACCCTTCGGCAAACAGCAATTGATTTACAATGACGAATACGTTGCGACCGAGCTTGGCCAGATCGGCACTCAATTCGACGGACCGGCCCATATCGGAGTACTGACCTCGAAAGGCCACTATTTCTACAATGGCCGCTTCCTCGAAGACCCTGACGTGACAGCCTATGGCACTGGACCGCTGGGAGTTGAACACGTCGGGGACAAGGGTTTTGTCTGCCGCGGCGTATTGCTGGACGCTGTTGCCCTGCGCGGAGGCCAATTGCCGATTCCTGCCGCAGCCGATCCGGCCGATCCCGGTATCATTACGGCGGACGATGTTCAGACAATGATCAAGAACCAGGGCATTGCCGATATCGGCGAGGGGGACTGTGTCTTCCTCTACACCGGACACGGCAACATCTGGCACCCGAGTGATTGGGACAAATTCGATGCCGCCGACAAGGTTGCACGAGTGGCGGAGTTTAACTCTGGCGAACCGGGTTTCGGCATTTCGGCCTGCGAATATATGGCCGAACGCAAGATCATCCTGACCGGGGCCGACACCTGGGCGGTTGAGGCGGTACCGGGCGAGAACCCGAACCAGCCGTTCGAATGCCACATAAAGCTACAAACCAAACGAGGTATCTGGAATATCGAAAACTTGGACCTGACTCAGCTGGTCGAGGACAAGGCCTATGAGTTCCTGTTCACTTGGGCGCCGTTGAAGATCAAAGGCGGCACTGGCTCGCCGGGCAACCCCATCGCCATGTACTAGGACGATTGAAGTCAATCGGGCAGCAGGGCCGCGGATAATATCGCGGCGGCTCTTTTTGTTTGAAATAGTTTCGATGTGATCTGACACCGCCCGCCCAGCGAGTTGGGAAGGGGACGGCGCATCTCTTGAAGGAGATGATGGTTGTCCGTTTTGATGGTGGTGCACACCGGCTCTGTTGCCCAAATCGCCCGAGGGGTTCATTTCTTGAATCCAGCATGCCAGTGGAGCGCATGAGCAGTTGGCCCCCGACGAAGTACAAGACCACGAACTGGGCGTTCTGCAATGAAGCGCTGAGGCGGCGAGGATCGCTGACAATCTGGTTTGACCCCGAGATGATCTGGCGGCCGCCGCCGAGGGGCAAGCGGGGCCGCCAGCCTGAGTTCAGCGATGCTGCCATCCAGGTCTGCTTGACGCTGAAGGTGCTGTTCGGCATGCCGCTTCGTCAGACGACCGGGTTTGTCAAGAGCCTGTTGCGGCTTGCGGATCGCGATTGGAAAGTGCCGGACTTCAGCACATTGTGCCAACGGCAGAAGACGTTGAACGTCTCTATCCCCTATAGCGGTGGCACGGGGCCGCTGAACCTGCTCATCGACGCGACCGGGATCAAGGCCGAGGAGAAGGGGAGGCCCGCAAGCATGACGGCACCAAGAAACGCCTCTGGCGCAAGCTGCATCTTGGGATGGACGAGGAAACACTGGAGATCCGGGCCGTCGAGGTCACAACCAGCGACGTGGGCGATGCTCCGATATTGCCTGCCCTGCTCGACCAAATCCCACCAGACGAGGAGATCGCCACCGTCACCGCAGATGGTGCCTACGACACGCGAAAATGCCGTGATGCTATCGCCGCCCGGGGCGCTGCCGCCATCATCCCGCCTCGTAAGAATGCCCGGCCATGGAAGCCCGATACTGCCGGTGCAATCGCGCGCAACGAAACACTCAGGGCAACAACCTACCTCGGTCGAGCCGTGTGGCGACGATGGAGCGGATATCACCGCCGAAGTCGCGCCGAGACGAAGTGAATTGCGTGAAGCTCCTGGGCCAAGGCCTCATGGCGCGGGACTTCGACCGGCAGGTCGCTGAGTTCCAGGGTATCCGTCCGGTCAGGCCGCGTTTTTGAGGTCTTGGGGCTTCAGTTCCACGGCATAAGTTCGTCGATGGGGTTAATCCGTGATCAGCAATGCGTTCCAGCACCCATGTGAGCCAGGCCTCGGGATCGACATTGTTCATTTTAGCGGTCTCAATGAGGGCGTAGGCGATAGCGGCAGCCTCGCCGCCGCCAACGGAGCCCGGGAAGAGACAATTTTTTCGACCCGGGGCGACGGGACGGATTGATCGCTCACAGATATTGTTGTCGAGCTCCAGACGTCCGTCGCCGAGATAAGCACGCGCTTCGGGCATCGGTTTCAGGGCGTAGCGGATCGCCTCGGCCAGTTTGGTCTTGCCCGAGAGCCTGGGCAGTTGGGCCTGTAGCCATACTTCCAGGTCATCGAAGACAGGCCTGGCCTTCTCCTGCCGCAGGGCGGCCCTTTCGTAGCCGTCCGTTAGAGCCGTATTTTTCGGTTATTCCGGCATCCAATTCCACGGCATGAGTTCCTTGATGCGGTTGATTTTGTGATCTGGCAGGCGCTCCAACACCGTAAGCGTCCGGTGTTGGTGCTCTGACGCGTTATAGCGTGCGCTGATAGTGTCCACCATTGATAGTGGACATTTTGAGGGCGGATATGTCTGGGAAGAAGGGTCAGAAGAAGCGGTTCTGGTCAGACGATGAGAAGGTTTCGATCTGCGGACAAACGCGCGCGCCTGGGGTTTCGGTAGCGCAGGTTGCACGACGTTACGCGATGAACGCCAATCTGATCTACACATGGTTGCGTGATCCCCGTTTCGCGCCGTCATGTACTGACGGTGATGATTTCGCCGGGGAAGTGACCACATTTCTGCCTGTAGAGATTGCAGGGCCAACCGCCCCCACGTGCCGATCACAGCGCCCTGTATGGACGTTCCTCTTTCGGCTCACCGTGCAGACATCACCCTGTCTGATGGTCGGCGTATCCTGGTTGAGGGAGCGACGGGATTGTCGGCGGTGCCGGCTCTGGTTGAGGGGCTGATGACATGATCCCGGTGCCGGGCAATACGCGGGTGTGGCTGGCTGCCGGGGTGAGGGATATGCGGCGCGGGTTCAACACACTGGCGGCTCAGGCCGAGCAGGTTCTGGCTGAGGACCCGTATTCGGGGCACATGTTTGTGTTTCGCGGCAGGCGCGGTGATCTGCTCAAGATCATATGGTGGGACGGCCAGGGCGCTTGCCTGTTCTCCAGACGACTGGAACGGGGGCGGTTTGTCTGGCCTGCGGCCAGGGAGGGCCCAGGGAGGGCAAGGTCAGCCTGAGTCCCTCACAGCTGTCGATGCTGCTGGAGGGGATTGACTGGCGCACCCCGCAAAAGACCTGGCGTCCTTTGCAGGCGGGATAGAGAAAGCCCAAAAAAACATGAAGTTTAACGCGGTTTGTCGTTCCATCCCATGGGGCAGTTTGATATGGATTTCACATGTTGAACGTCCTTGAATCCCTGTCTGAAGACCCCGCCGAACTGCGGGCTGTCAGCGAGCTTTTGATGGCCGAGGTTCAGTCGCTGACGTATCAAGACGAGAAGCTGAAGGCTGAACTGCATGGCCACCGCAAGGCGCGGTTTGGCTCCAGATCAGAGAGCATGGATCAACTGGCCCTCGACCTACAGGAAGACGAAGAGATCGAGGCGGCAGCAAACGAGCAGAAGAACGAAGCTGGCTCCAACGGCACTGATGTCGATGAGACGGACAAACCTGCCGGCGCAAGCACAGCCGCAACCCCTTGCCAGATCATCTGGATCGGCAGGATGAGGTGCTGTCGCCGGGTAAGGACTGCACTGACTGCGGTGGGAGCCTGCGCCAGATCGGTGAGGACGTTACCGAGGAACTGGAATATGTCCCGGGCCGCTTTGTGGTACGCCGGATTCTCCGCCCCCGCATGGCCTGCACCTGTTGTGAAACCTTTGCCCAGGCCCCATTGCCGTCGCGTCCTGTTGAGCGTGGCTGCCCCGGTCCGGGTCTGCTGGCCCACGTCCTGATTGGCAAATACTGCGATCACCTGCCGCTTGACCGGCAATCAAAAATCTTCGCCCGCGAGAAGGTTGATCTGCATCGCACCACGTTGACCGACCGGGTGGGCCGCAGCACGGCGCTGCTGGAGCCATTGGCAGATCATATCGGCAAGCTGGTCAGGGCAGGGCCTGCACTTTTTGCCGATGACACACCGGTCAAACGACAAACCCGCACCAGGATAAAGAAGACTAGGGCCTGTTGACATTTGGGGTTGCGATTTGGCCTGAACTGTTATTCAAGCTTCGAAAATGGAGGTTTGGATGGACGAAGATCGTTTGGTGATTTCAGATGAACTTTGGGAAAAGATTGCGCCCCTGTTACCCGGTAAAGCCGGGGACCCGGGAGCAACCGGTCGGGATAACCGTCGGTTCATGGAGGCCGTACTTTGGCGTGTGCGAACAGGGTCTCCCTGGCGTGACCTGCCCCGGGATTTCGGCAACTGGAATTCGGTTTTCAAACGATTTCGTCGATGGGCAAAGGCCGGTGTGTTTGACAGACTTTTCAACGCCATAAGCGACGAGCCAGACCTTGAATATGCTCTCATAGACGGAACGATTGTCCAGGCCCATCAGAAGGCTTCGGGCGCAAAAGGGGGACACGGCATCAAGCCATTGGACGCTCTCGCGGCGGGCTGACGACCAAAATCGTTGCCCTGGTCGATGCGCTCGGCAACTTGTTCCGCTTTCTGCTTCTGCCGGGGCAAGCGCACGACATGAAGGGGGTTGCCCCCCTGATCCACGATGTCTCCTTCGCAGCGTTGCTGGCCGACAAGGCCTTCGACGCCGATTGGCTCCTGCAAGACCTTGATGAGCGCGGCGCAACTGCGGTTATTCCACCCAAATCGAACCGGAAAGGGCTACGAGACGACGATACTCACATGTACAAGTGGCGTCACCTGATTGAAAACTACTTTGCAAAGATCAAGGAATTCAGGGGGATAGCAACGCGATACGACAAAACAGATACCAGCTACGCAGCCAACTGGCACCTCTGCGCAATGCTCAACACTGCTCGGTGATTGTCAACAGACCCTAGCGCCCTTTACGTTTCACAAAGCGTGTCAAATTTTCATATTATTGATTTTGCTATAAAAGTAATCTGCGTGCGCACGCATCCGGGCACATCAACTCAAATATTCTCGATTCGAGAATCACTTTGAAAGAAAAGGCGAGAATTACCCGTCAGGCGGCGGCGCGCAGGACTCCGCGTTCGGTCCACCGATCCATGAACCTTTCCAGCCACGCCCGCAATTCCTGATCATGCAGGCGCCGCGCCTCAAGCTGTTGCGACCGGGTCTGGGCGCCACTGAAGCCCACGTCGATCTTGCCGCGCACACACCAGCGATTCATCATCGCCGAGGTCAGTTCGATGTGGAACTGAAGGGCGAAAACGTCATCTCTCATCTGAAAGGCCTGGCACCCGAACCGGTCGCTGTAGGCAAGCCCGGTGGCCTGGTCGGGACAGGACATCCCCTCCCGGTGCCAGTGAAACGGCGTGAAGCCTTCATCAAACAGATGCACACCATGTGCCGTCGGCGTGATCGGCCAATAGCCGATCTCGACCGCACGGTCGGGATGGGTCTTCACGCTGCCGCCCAGAGCGCGGCTGAGGAGTTGGGCGCCGAGACAGATGCCCAGCAGCTTCTTGCCCGAGCGGGCGGCCATTTTCACCCATTCCAGTTCCATGGCGATAAAATGCAAATGTTCGTCATTGGCGCTCATCGGGCCGCCGAAGACGATCACGCCGGCATGATCGGCCAGGGTATCCGGCAATTCATGGCCGATGGCCGGACAGCGGATGTCCAGCACGAACCCGCGGCGTGTCAGCGCCCGGCCGACCCGGCCGGGATCCGATGACGCCTGATGCATGACAAGAAGAAATTTCTCGGGCGGAATCATGGGTTCTTTTTGAAACAATCGGGCGCCAAGCGCAAGAGGGTCACATGGCGCTGATGCCGCCCTTGATCCGCGGTTCGGTTCCGGTGACAAAGCGCGATTCATCCGATGCCAGATAAAGGGCCGCATGAGCCACATCGATCGATTCGCCGATCCCCGGGCCAACCGGAACCAGCCGGTCCAGCTTCTCGCGCACTTCCGGCGATGCGCCGACCATCGGCACAAGAATCGGTGTATCGATGAACATCGGATGGATCGAATTACAGCGCACCAGCGGCCCGCCCTTCCTAGCCGTGCGCGCACCATCCAGCGCCACCGATTTCGACAGATGACGGACACCTGCCTTGGCCGAATTACAGGCGGCAATCATCAAGCTGGCCGTACCGGTTTCGACCGCCGACACCGGTCCGTCGAATTCAGCGCCGTTAGCGGTCAATGGTGCCGGCGTTGACAACTTTGTGTCGCGGCGCTGCCGTGAAGTATCTGGCTCATAGTGCGTCCTTCTCAGATTGAGATGGAACTCTGCCATCTCTCTCCGGGACTGAACACCTAGCCCGGATTAACTACAGGGACAGGCTTGCACAGAGCCTCTACCCCTCCTATTCAGAACCGAATACTTACGGAGCAACCATGACCAAGCCGATTTTGATTCTAAACGGCCCCAACCTCAATCTTCTCGGCACGCGGGAGCCAGACATCTATGGCTCGACCACCCTTGCCGAAGTCGAAACCATGTGCCGGGAACGTGCGGAGAAGCGCGGTCTTGAAATTTCGTTTCATCAATCAAACCGGGAATACGAAATTATCGACTGGATCCATGGATCCATGGACAGCACCAGCGGCATTATCATCAATCCGGCGGCCTTCACCCATACGTCCGTGCCGATCCTGGATGCACTGAATATCGTCAAGATTCCCATCATCGAATTGCACATCTCGAATCCGCACAAGCGGGAGGCCTTCCGGCATCATTCGTTCATAACCCTGGCGGCGACCGGACTTATATGCGGTCTGGGGGTCAACGGGTACCCCACGGCGGTTGACGCCATGGCGGACATGCTCGGAAAATGACAGGAGCCCGATCACCGGCTGCCTGCGCCATCGGCTACCCCATCAAGCATTCCCGCTCGCCAAAGCTTCACGGTTACTGGCTACATCGATATGATATCGAGGGTGATTACCGGGCAGAGGAAATCGCGCCCGATGACTTTGCCTCTTTCATTCAGAATCTGGCCGGTCATGGCTATGTCGGGGCCAATGTGACAATGCCGCACAAGGACGCTGCCATGGTCCTGTCAAAACCGGACGACAGGGCAATGGCGGTTGGCGCCGCCAACACGCTCTGGCTCCAGGACGATATCCTGAAATCGACGAATACGGATGTGGAGGGTTTTCTCGGCGCGTTGGACGCCGCCGCACCAGGTTGGAACGGCCGTACTGAAAGCGCCTCAGTGCTGGGCGCCGGGGGCGCAGCGCGCGCGGTCATCCATGGTCTGCTGGAAAAGGGAATTTCCACCGTTCATGTCGTGAATCGTACTGTTGACAAAGCTGTGGCTCTCCGCAATCGGTTTGGAGACGCGATCCTGCCTGCTGCCTGGGACGAACTACCCGGCCTTCTGGCGGGTACCCGGCTACTGGTCAATGCCACGTCACTTGGCATGGAAGGCCAACCACCACTGGAAATCAATATCGATGCACTGGCCCCGGATGCCGTCGTCGCTGACATCGTATATGTGCCGTTGAAGACGCCACTTCTGGTGGCGGCGGAAGTACGCGGGCTGGCAACCTCTAACGGACTCGATATGCTGCTGCATCAGGCCGTCACTGGTTTTGAGTTATGGTTCGGCATACGACCGGAGGTAACGCAGGAACTTTATGACCTGTTGGCGGCAGACATCGTCAATTCGTGATGCCGACGTTCAGACGCATCCATCGTGCATAAGCTTCAATGCCCTGCTTCAGCGAGAAGGCCGGTTCAAATCCGATTTCCTCGCGTAACAGCGAGCTCGCCAATGGGTCGCGCAATAGTGTAAACCGGCCCCAGGGAGCGGCAACCCGGCATCAGTTCGATATCCGCCCCCGGCACGGCATCGGCAATCACCGCGGCGACATCCGCAAGCCGGAAATCAACCCCCGGCCCCAGGTGATACACAGGCGAGCGCGGTTCATCGGCGGTGGCCGCCGCCAACAAACCATCGGCTACGTCCTCAACGAACGTGAAACCGACCGCAAAATCCGTCCCGCCCTCCCGGAATACGCACCCGGATATTTTCGTGGCGAAGCGCGCATCCCAGAAGCGAGGGAATGGGACCCCGAGTGGGATTGTCGGCAACGATCAGCGGACCATAGACCCAGGCGATCCTGACCGTGCTCTCCAACAATTTGAATTCAGTCCGGTACATCGTAAGCGTCCGGTGTTGGTGCTCTGACGCGTTATAGCGTGCGCTGATAGTGTCCACCATTGATGGTGGACATCTTGAGGGCGGATATGTCTGGGAAGAAGGGTCAGAAGAAGCGGTTGCGGTCAGACGATGAGAAGGTTTCGATCTGCGGACAAACACGCGCCCCTGGGGTTTCGGTAGCGCAGGTTACGTGACGTTACGCGCTGAACGCCAATCTGATCCACACATGGTTGCGTGATCCCCGTTTCGCGCCGGCATGTACTGACGGTGATGATTTCGCCGGGGAAGTGACCACATTTCTGCCTGTAGAGATTGCAGGGCCAACCGCCCCCCACGTGCCGATCACAGCGCCCTGTATGGACGGTCCTCTTTCGGCTCACCGTGCAGACATCACCCTGTCTGATGGTCGGCGTATCCTGGTTGAAGGAGCGACGGGATTGTCGGCGGTGCTGGCTCTGGTTGAGGGGCTGCTGACATGATCTCGGTGCCGGGCAATACGCGGGTGTGGCTGGCTGCCGGGGTTGACGGATATGCGGCGCGGGTTCAACACACTGGCGGCTCAGGCAGAACAGGTTCTGGCTGAAGACCCGTATTCGGGGCACATGTTTGTGGGCATCTCGAAAAATCGGCCTGATTTTGAGTTTATGGATGACGTTTGATTCTCTCGAAATATAATCGATGGAAGCTTCAATTTTGTAAGGAATCGGCGATGGGTCAGATGGGCTTTTTCGATGTCAGCAACCGTTACGCTTCGCTTGATGCCAGGAAGGACCCCCTGGTTCAGATTGCGGCGGTTGTTCCATTCGAGGAGTTTCGGTCGCGTTTGGAGGCGGTCTGGCGCAAACCGGGTGGGGCGCAGCACGGCGCTGCTGGAGCCATTGGCCGATCATATCGGCAAGCTGATCAGGGCAGGGCCTGCACTTTTTGCCGATGACACACCTGTCAAACTGCAAGGCTCAGTTTACGAATTGTATGCATGGACGTGCGATGGCGGTTGCGAGGCAAGCCCGGGGTGAGGCGTTCTCCAGTTCAAGCCGTTGGAACCATCGCAGGTAGTTGTCGAGATATCTGGTCGCGACGCCTCGGTAGCGCCGCAGGAAATCCTTCAACCGGCTGTGTCGGTTGTTGACCGTCTGAATGTGAAAGGCACCTCGCACCCGTTCACTTCGTGACAGGTTCAATGCTTCGTGATGCGCACCGATTGCCGCCGCGCATCGCGGATAAGCGCGGTGTCCATCGGTCACCAAAACGATATCCTCGTCCACAACCGGCGCGATTACCTCTCGCAAGGTATCTGCGTTGACCGCGGGCAGAACCGCACTGACTGTTGCGCCGCTGCGATCAGCGACAACCAGTACCGGAACCTGTTCATCTGACAGGCCCCGCTTGCTGGCCTTGCCTCCCCTGCGTCGCGCCTTGCGCTCAAGGTTTCGTGCACCTTTCCGGCTTTCCAGCACATAGGTTTCATCGGCTTCCACAATGCCCGTGAGCTTGCGTGCCTTCAGGTCTTTTGCGGCAAGAAATCGGTGCCGCCAACGGAAGGCGGTGTTGACGGCAAGTCCGCAACGTTCTGCTGAAGCGCGAACCGTCAGCCCATCAGCAAGACAGGCTCCGAAGGAAAGCCACTTGTCCTTGCGGTGCAGACCCGACAAGGGGGTGCCGGTCGCGGCATTGAATGTCTTCCTGCATTCTTTGCACTGATACCGTCGCAGACCCCTTGCCTTGCCACGCGATATGGCGCCTGGCGTGCCACAATGCGGGCACTGGCGATCTCCACCCACGGCCGCTTCAATGGCAGCCAGCGACGCTGACGTCTCCGTGTCCCCCAGGAACACGGCTTCGGTTTGCTGCCGCTGCGCCGGGCTGAGGTGGTCTATCCCCGATAACCATTCCTGAAACTGCTTGTGATCCATGTCAATCCATCCTTCTGATTTCACAAAAAACATAACATGGACGCACACGGCTTGTAAACTGAGCCAACTGCAAATTCTTCACATTCGGTTCCGGCAATACCATGATTTCATCGTCCGGCTGGGGTTTCGGCGACTTGAAACCATCAAGCGACACCGTTTCGATTTCGCCATTGGCATGGCACAGCAACACCTTTGTGGTGTCGGCCGCATCAGAAAAGCCGCCGGCCTTCTGGACATAATCCTTGACCTTGTTGCCTGACTGCCAGGTGATGGCGGTGGGGAAGCGTACTTCGCCGGCAATGATGACCAGGCTGTTCCTGGCAGGCAGAAACAGCATATTGACCTTGCCCGCTGATCCCGGACCAGGGGTTGAAGCAACCTCTGGAATGGGAGACCAATATGACGAAGCAGACGAGACGGCGGTTCACGCCGGAGTACAAGGAGCAGGCTGTCGCGCGTCTGTCCGAAGAAGGCGTGAGCCATGCCAGCCTTGCGGGGGAACCTGGCGTGACGTCCGGGCATCTCAAGACATCGCATCTTGAATTGCTGGCCGCGGGCTCGGCGATCTGGAACGCTGCGTCCTGCGTCCCGGCAACGTCCACGGCGCCGGGGGCCGGGAAGATGTCCTTGAGGCCCGTGCTGGCGCGATACCCCGGCCGAGGCGTGGCCAGGGTGGCGTTTCCTCCCGGTGAACTGTTCCCCCGCCGTCGGCTTCATCGTCACCAACCGAAGCCTGCCGAACGAGCGGGTGCTGGCCTTCCACAACCAGCGCGGCGCCGCCGGGCGGCACATGAAGGAGGGCAAATACACGCTGAAGTGGACGCGGCTCTCATGCAGGCGCTTTGTGACAAACGTGGTCCGGCTCCAACGTCGCGCCCTGGCCTGCAACCTCGCCAACACGCTCCGCGCCAACCGATTGCTCACTGAAATCGAGTTCTGCGCCTGGATGTCGCAGATCGTTCCCGGCGACCGACTGGAATACCATCGCGGCTTTCTGGTGCTCGACATCTTCCCGGTGTTTTCAGGCTTGGATGTTCGCCGCGCGGTCTATAAGCGTCAGGCAAGCAGGGAAAAGGCGATCCACCACATCACGCATCCCACCAAAATATCCAGGACACGCCAGGATGCGGGCCGCGAAAAAAGCGGCGTCAAGGCCTGAGCCCCATAGCCCAGACCGAAAAACCAAATGAATGAAGCAGCCATAGCCCCCAGCGCGAAAAAAAACCGCGGACCGGGTTCGTACTGACCCGCCAGCGAACCGATGAGAACGACCGTATCGAGATAGACATGCGGATTGAGCAGACTGACGGCCATGACCGTTGCCAGCGCCGCCCGCCATCCGGATGTCGCCGCGGTGGCGCCGACATTCATGACATCGGGCCGCAAGGCTGACCAAAACGCACGCACACCATAAAAGAACAAAAATGCGGCTCCGCCCCAGGCGGCAATGGATTGCAAGGTCGTATTAGCGGAAACCAGTGCACCAAATCCGCCGGCTCCGATCACGATCAGCATTGCATCAACCAGCGCACAGATCAGGCAGATCAAGAAGACATGCCGGCGCAGCAGCCCCATTTTCAGGACATAGGCATTTTGCGCGCCGATGGCGATTATCAGGCCGCCTCCGAGGACAAATCCATCGACCGCCGCCGCGATCGCCGGTGTCATATGCCTGGTCCGGCATCCGGGATTTCAGTGTCCGGCGCACCGGCGGCGGTCAGGAGGATCGCCGCCTGTTGGCGCGTTTCATCGCTCCATTCGGCGCCGATCGCGGCATAGAGCGTTGCCTCGGATGCGAGGATCAGGCCGTCCTGAAGAATCTTCAGTTGGTTGTCCCGCAATGTCTGACCCGAAGAAGTGATATCAACCACCGCCTCGCTGGTACCGGCCGCCGGCGCGCCTTCCGTGGCCCCCCGGCTCTCGACGATCCGATAGTCGGCAACCGCATGGGTGGCAAAGAACGATCGGGTCAGCCGGATGTACTTCGTTGCGACCCGCAGGCGATGGCCGCGCTGACGCCTTAGCAACCCCGCCACCTCGTCCAGGTCCAGCATGGTATCGACGTCGAGCCAGTTTTCCGGTACCGTCACCACCAGATCAGCGCGCCCGAAGCCCAGCGGCAGCGCCTGGTGCAGCGTTCGGCCCCAGACACCGCCGTGTTCAAGTGCCAAGTCATCGCCCGTCACGCCGAAATGCAATGTTCCCGATATCAATCGGTCGGCAATTTCGCTGGCCTGAAGAAACAGGACCGTTGTTCCCGGCAGGTTGGACAGCAGGCCGGAATAGACCCGACCTTCACCCTCGGTCTCGACCGGGAAACCGATCTCGGCAAATCTCTTGATGGTCTCTTCCTGCAGGCGTCCCTTGGACGGGATGCCGATCACCAAACCGCCGCTCATGCCCGCCCTCCGGCCTGAAGGATATCGGCAATGCGCAATCCGCACCCGACAGCCGTAATGGGATGTTTGGCCCCAAGCGCCGACAGCAAAGCATCATACCGTCCGCCCCCGGCCAGCACACCAGCTTCGCATGTCGGACCCGACCAAACCTCGAAGACAAATCCGGTATAGTATTCCAACGATCTGCCGAAGCTGGCATCGAACAGGATATCCGCAAGGTCCAGTCCCTGTTTTTCAAGGGCGTCGTGACGGATAGCCAATCGCTCCAGCGCAGGATCGATTGAAAAGTCATGCGCGCTCGCAAAGCCGGCGACCATGTCGCAGATCCCGGATGCCTGTCCTTTCAACGCCAGATAGGAAGTCAAGGCATCTGCATGTGCCTTGTCCATCGGCGCGGCGTCACGGTCAGCCGCCAGGGCCATCAATCGCCCGGCAATCTCGCTCACACCGCGGCCAACGGGATCAACGAGCCCGGATTCAGCAAAACGATCCTCGACCAGCAGGATCGCCCGCTCTTCGCTTACACCCGAAAAACGATCAAGAAAGGCCGCCCGGTCCGGGTCGCCTTCATAGCGTGCACCGGGATTGCGATAATGCGCCAGCAAACGCGAAAACTTCACCGGATTGCCAACTGCGTGTTTCAGTTGCGCCCGTCGGTCATTAACAAGCGGAACGGCGTCCAGCATGGCTTCCAAAAGCCCGAGATCGCCCATGGCCAGGGTTGGCTTCTGAATTCCTGATGCGGCAATCCCGTCAAGTGCAAGGGTCAAAATTTCTGTCTCGACCGCGGCCCCCTCCGAAGCACCGAGACATTCAAAGCCAACTTGCTGTGTTTCAGCCGGTCGTCTGAAAATACTGCCGGAATAGGCAAGCCGTGCCTCACCCTTACCGCCCTTTTCCAGGAACGCCAAAGCAACCGGTATCGTGAAATCAGGTCGCAGCGCCAGCCGCCGGCCACCGTCATTTTCCACCATGTAGAGACGACGCGCGATTTCTTCGCCGGACAAGTCAATGAAAGTATCAGCACCCTGCAGAACATTGATTTCGATCAGCTCGTAACCGCATGATGCGCCCTGATCCAACAGCGCCTGGATCAACGGTCTGGCCGCCATTGTGTCCGCTTTCGTCATGGCCGGTCAGCCGGTCAGCTGATCCGGCGGGCCTGTTGGCGCGCGCGCATGGCCTGAACCTCGGCCACCAGATCCGAGCGGGCAATCGTCACCTGAGCCGGCTGGGAGATGACCCATTCTTCGCGGCTTTCAATATCGCCGGAAAGTTCAGCTCCCAACAGAAGATCCTTCAGGATGACCTGGCCGTTCACCTTCTCATCGCCGCCTTCGATTACGGCAATCGGCGCCTTGCGGCGGTCGGCGTATTTCAACTGGGCACCCATGCCCGAACCGCCGATATACATTTCCGCCCGCACACCGGCGCCGCGAAGCTCCGCCGTCATGGTCTGGAAGTTCGGCACGTCGTCCCGGTCCATGACCAGAACCACGACCGGTCCACCGCCGTCATCCGCCGCCACCAGATCGCGGCTGCGCAAGGCGGACATCAGCCGGTCGACGCCGATCGAAATGCCGGTCGCCGGCACGTCCTGGCCGGTAAACCGTTTTACCAGATCGTCGTACCGGCCACCGCCGGCAACCGATCCGAACTGCACAACCTCGCCCTTTTCGTTTTCAACTTCGAATGTCAATTCGGCCTCGAACACAGGACCGGTGTAATAGCCAAGGCCGCGCACTACACTGGGATCGATCAGGATTCGGTCTGCCTCATATCCACCCGCCTCGGCCAGGGCCGCGATCTGTTCCAACTCATCGACTCCGGTGAGACCGATCTCGGATCCCTTCACGGCATCGCGCAATGTCGAAAGCGTTCCGGCGATGCTGTCTGCGCCGGCGCCGACAAACGCCAGGACCATGTCGATTTGTTCGGCGCTGAGGTTCGCACCTTCGGTGAAGGCACCGCTTTCGTCCTTGCGGCCGGCGCCCAGCAGGAGGCGCACGCCGTCCAGGCCAAACCGGTCCAGCTTATCGATCGAGCGCAGAACGGTCAGATACCGTTTCTCGTCGTGCGCAACGCCGATCAGATCCAGTACGCCGCTCAATACCTTGCGGTTATTCACCCGCACCAGATAGTCACCGCGTTCAATGCCCAGCGCTTCCAGAGCGCCGGCGACCATCATGCAAAGTTCGGCATCGGTCGCCATTACCGACGATCCGACCGTGTCGGCGTCGAATTGATAGAATTCACGGAAGCGGCCGGGTCCAGGCTTTTCATTACGGTAGACAGGACCGACCTGATAGCGCCGATACGGCTTGACCAGATGCTGATAATTGGCGGCCACCATCCGGGCCAGCGGCGCCGTCAGGTCATAGCGCAAGGCCAGCCAGTCATCGTCATCGTCCTGGAAGGCGAAAACACCGCCCATGGGCCGGTCGATATCGGGCAGAAACTTGCCCAGAGCCTCGACATATTCGATCGCCGGGGTTTCCAGCGGATCGAATCCATAGCGGTCGAAAATTGCCCGGATCGTGGCGATGGCAGCATGCCGCTGGACCAGATCCTGGCCCGCCACATCTCGAAAACCGCGCGCCAGGCGGGCACGCGGACGGATGACCTTTTCTTTGGCTTTTTTGGCCATGGATTTTACGCCGCCGGTTGGGTTCGGAAAAGTGCCGCGTTGCTACCGCATCGACTCCCAAACCTCAAGCAGCGGATGGTACCGTCGCCTGGATTTGAACCAGGGACCTCTGGATCCACAATCCAGCGCTCTAACCAACTGAGCTACGACGGCCTACCGATCCCCCAAGAGACGGACATTAGCGCCACGCCAGAGGGCACGCAAGAGACCTTGGCACAAATTATTCCAATGCTTGCAAGACTCGGTCAAAGGTCATAACTGAACTTTGAAATCAAGCTCAAAGCTCATCTGGAACAAGGCAATCGACTGAATAGATTGCTGATATTTGCGTGTTTTCTGAATCAGGAGTGTGAGATGGTCCCCTATTTTCGGAGATTTCAGATGTCACACGCCCCTCAGCCTGTCAATTCAGCTGTTTTTCTGACCCGTTTCGAGGAGGTGGAGGATCCTCGTCAGGCGGCAAAAGTCATCTGTCCGCTGGAAGAAATTCTCCTTCCGGTTCCGGGCGCGGTTATATCGGGCGCACGGGGATGGACGTCAGTCTCCCCCGCCCTAGAGTTTTTTGAGACACTGATCAAGATCTGAGATGAGGGGATTATTGAGATGTTTCATGATGTAACAGAAGAATGTTGATCGGGGGGCAGATTGCGTGATCGGCCTGGACCCTGATGTCCCAGGTGACCCAGCCCTGGCAGCTGTTCGCGATTTTCGGCATCTTCATCGGCCTTGGTATGAGTACCCATGACGTGGTCACCCTGTCGACCATTGCGCGCTGGTTCAAACAGCGCCGGGGCGCGATGACCGACATCGTCAGGGTCGGCACCGCGGCCGGACAGATTTCGGTCCCGCTGATCGCCGCACTGTTGATTGCCGGTTTTGGCTGGCGGTCGGCGCTGGTGATTATGGGCCTGGCCGCTGCCGTGTTGTTGTTGATCGCCGCCCTGTCGATGAAAATGCCGCCGAAACCAGATACCGCGATCTTGATCACGCCTTAAACGGCAACCATTTGCGCATGGTCGCTGGAATGGTTTGATAATCATCAGGCTTTCCGTCACTTTTAGGAAAGGCAGCCATTATGATCGCGAATGCTGAGGCAACGAATCCGAAATATCCGGTATTAATGGCGGACATGTTCCACATTCCAAATCTGCTGACGCTGTTTCGCTCAATCTCCGGCCCCCTGATCGCGCTGCTGCTCTATGGCGGTGAAGTCGCGGGCATGGTGGCTTTGGCGGTTTATGTCGGCGCTTGCCTGTCCGACTTTCTCGACGGCTGGCTGGCCCGGCGCTGGGATCAGGTGTCTGATTTTGGCCGCATGCTGGATCCGATCGCCGACAAATTGCTGGTCGCCGCGGTGCTGGTGGCGCTGGTTGATCTGGACGTGTTGCCGGACCTGCACATCATTCCGGTCATCATCATCCTGTGCCGTGAACTGTTGGTCTCGGGCATGCGCGAATATCTCGCCGGCGACCTGGTCATAAATGTTACCTGGGCGGCAAAGTGGAAGACCACCATCCAGATGGTTGCCATCGGCTTTCTGATCGGTGGCGAATTTGGACCCGTCGCCGGAATCGGCATTACCCTGATGTGGATTTCCGCCCTGCTGACGGCCTATACGGGCTATGTCTACATGAAGACCGGCGTCGGCCATATGATGGTTCGAGACGGCAAGCGTGCAGTGGAGGAAACGTCGTGAAGGTGCTGTATTTCGCTTGGCTCAAGCAGCGCATCGGACATGGCGAAGAGGATCTGCCACGCCCCGACGGCGTGTCGGATGTCGGCGGCCTGATGACCTGGCTGGCGGATCGGGGACCCGGCTATGCCGCAGCGTTTGAGAATCCCGACATTATCCGGGCGGCGGTCAACCAGATGCATGTGCCGATGGATACCGCCTTTGGCGATGACGACGAGATTGCCTTTTTCCCGCCGGTGACAGGCGGGTGAGACCGTGGCCGTCCGGGTCCAACAGCAAGACTTCGATGTCGGCGCTGAACTGAGCACCTTGACCACCGGGCGCACCGACATTGGCGCGGTTGTCACCTTTACCGGCCTGGTGCGCGATCTCAATCAAGGCGCCGGGGTCAGCGCCATGACCCTAGAACACTATCCCGGCATGACTGAGCGCGAGTTGGAAAGGATCGAAGCGGAGGCGTGCGAACGCTGGCCGCTGAACGATGCGCTGATCGTCCACCGTTTCGGCCGAATGGAACCGGGCGAACAGATCGTGCTGGTGATTACTGCGTCCGCCCATCGCGAGGCTGCCTTCGAGGCGGCAAGCTTCCTGATGGATTTCCTGAAAACCCGCGCTCCGTTCTGGAAATTGGAGGAAAGCGAAGGCGATGGCGCCTGGGTCGACGCTCGCGAAACGGATACCGATGCCGCCGCGAGGTGGACCACGGATTAGGGCCCCGGTGCGGGCTGAGTCCTGGCGATCCGCGACAGCTTGGCATCTCGCCAGGCAATGTAGGCCCCTGCCCCGACGATGATCAGACCGCCGCTTATGTCAAATACATCCGGCACTTCCTGAAACAGGACATAGGCCAGGATCACGACCATGATCAGCCGGGTGTACTGAAACGGCGCGACGAAGCTGGCATCCCCTGACCCATAGGCGCGATAGTCGAACAGGGCACGCGCCGTGCCAGCGAGGGCGGCCACCAGGACCATGGTCCAGACAATCGGCTCCACGCCCTGCCAAAAATAGAGCGCTGCCGGCAGGCTGGCGAGGGTTGATATCGCCATTGTATAGGCCAGCACCAGAGACGCAGGCTCGGTCCGCGCCAGTTGCTTGCCGATCACCAGGGACAGCGCATAGCCCACCGAGGATGCCAGCGCGGCGATCGTCGGCCATTCCAGCTCGGCCATTCCAGGCCGCAAGACCACCATCGTCCCGGCAAAGCCGATAGCGCACGCCGTCCAGCGGCGCGGTCCCACAACCTCGCGCAGCAGCGCCGCAGCAAACAGAATGACGAACAACGGCGCGGTAAAGAATAACAGCGTTGCCGTGGTCAGTTCCAATTTGGTAAGGGCATAAAAGCCGCAATTCATGGCGACTGCCCCCAGCAGTGCCCGCCAGATCAACAGGTTGCGCGCCGGCCGATGCCACATCGGTTCCTTTACCTTAACCAGGAATGGCAGCACCAGCAGTGTGCCGACAAGGCAGCGTAGAAATACAATCTGAAAGCTGGGCAGATAGAAGCCGATCTCTTTGATCGTCGCACTCATCACCGCACCCAGAAAACACGAGCCGAGCATCCACAGCGCGCCGCACATATTGGGCGACAGGCGTGCGCGGACAGGAGCGGAAATATCTTCGCTGGTCATCTATCCAATAGAAAGCAAAAGGGCTGCCCGCGATAGGGCAACTCCCTGTGATATCGACAGTGCGATGGGTCGGGTCAGGCGGCCAGCTTCTGGCGCACCACACTGTCATAATCGTTCATCAGGGCGCGGGCGATATCGCCCACTTCGAAAGTATAGGGCCCGATCTGCGATACCGGCGTGACTTCCGCCGCCGTTCCGGTCAGGAAGCACTGCTCAAAGCTTTCCAGTTCATTCGGCATGATGGTGCGTTCAATCACATTGATGCCGCGCGCCCCGGCCATGCCGACCACCTCCCGGCGGGTGATCCCATCCAGGAAACAATCCGGCGTCGGTGTATGGATCTGACCATCCTTGACGAAGAGGACATTGGCGCCGGTCGCTTCGGCAACATGGCCGCGATAATCCATCATCAGCGCGTCCGCCAGGCCCTTGGCTTCCGCCGCGTGCTTGGAAAGGGTGCAGATCATGTAAAGACCCGCGGCCTTGGCCGAGGACGGCGCGGTTTCCGGCGAAGGACGCTTCCACTGGGAAATGTCCAGTTTGATCCCCCTCAACCGCTGCTCCGGATCGAAATAGGACGGCCACTGCCACACCGCGATCGCCACGTTGATCTTGTTCAACTGCGCCGAGACACCCATCATTTCCGATCCGCGCCAGGCGACAGGCCGAACATAGGCGTTGGCATAGCCATGCGCGGCGACGGTCTGCTGCTTGGCAGCCTCAATCTCATCCACCGTAAAGGGAATGGTCATGCCCATCAGTTCAGCGGACCGGAACAGGCGTTCGGTATGTTCCCGGCTTTTAAACACCACATTGTCATACACCCGCTCGCCCTCGAACACCGCGGTGCCGTAGTGAAGACCGTGTGTGCAAATATGGACAGTGGCGCTGCCCCATGGGATCAGCTTACCATTGAACCAAATCTGGCCATCACGCTGATCAAACGGAATGAGTGACATGATCGTATTCCTTTCAGGTGCCGTCCCGTATCGGCGGGACTGGGTCGATTTGCGCCGCAAATCAAATCTTTTCAAAAATTGTTCAAGACCTGGCGCAAACGTTCGTTTATGTCTTGTTCGACAGCATACTTGTAACATTCCGGAAAAATAAGTCAATATGGCTGACTTAAAAAAATCACCCCACCCCTTTGGCGCGCCGCGCGAGGATGCGGGCTCGTCGCTGCTCTTTCTGCGAGACGAACAACTGCGCCAGGGTATTGAACTGATGTATTTCGCTTATCGCGACTTCACCGGCGGCCCGGACGATATCCTTGAAAAATACGGATTTGGCCGGGCGCACCACCGGGTCCTTCACTTTGTTGGGGCCGCGCCAGGCCTCAGCGTGACCGAACTGTTGAAGATCCTGCGGATCACCAAGCAGTCGCTCAGCCGGGTTCTGAAACAATTGATCGATCAGGGCTTGATCGATTCCATGCCTGGCCGGGACGACCGCCGCAAACGCATCCTGCGCCTGACGGAAAAGGGCAAGGGTCTTGCCCGGGAACTGGCGGAAATCCAGCGCATGCGGGTATTTCGCGCCTTTCGCAAGGCCGGACCCGAAGCGGTCGCCGGTTGGCGCGCGGTGCTGGCCGGCCTGCTTAGCGATGACGAAGCAGACGAGATTTTAAGCTTCGTCAACCGCAGATGATCGACGACAAACATATTCTGGTCGTCGATGACGACCGGCGGATCCGCGAATTGCTGAAACGCTTCCTGCTGGAAAACAATTACCGTGTCACCACGGCCGAAGACGCCGCGGCGGCGCGGTCGATCATGTCGGCCCTGATGTTCGACCTGATCATCCTGGATGTCATGATGCCGGGCGAGAACGGCTTTACCCTGACCCGCGCGATCCGCGAAGGCAGTACGCCATGCCAACGCGCCATTCCGATTATGTTGTTGACCGCGCGGGCCGATGCCGATGACCGGATCGAAGGCCTGAGCGAAGGCGCCGATGATTATCTGCCAAAGCCGTTCGAGCCCCAGGAGTTGTTGCTGCGTGTGGGCGCGATCCTGCGCCGGTCGAACATGGCGCCCTTGCGGGTCGAAACCGACGGCCCCCTAAGGTTCGGTACTTGCACGTTCCGGCCGGAAATCACCCTGCTGGAAAAGGACGGCGACACGGTGCACCTGACGGCCGGCGAAGCGGCGCTGCTGAAAACCCTGGCGACCGATCCCGGTGTCCCCTTCGCCCGCGGCGTCTTGCTGGAACGTATCGGCGCCGCAGCCAGCGAGGAACGCGCCGTCGATGTTCAGATTACCCGCCTGCGCCGCAAGATCGAGGAAGACCCCAAGCGCCCGCGCCATATCCAGACCGTGCGCGGCGAAGGCTATATGCTGATTGTGTATTGAATCCGGGGATCAACCGCGCGATTGTAGACCCATGACCACAGCCCTCTTCACCCATGCAGCTTGCCTCGGCCATGTCACGCCGCCCGGCCATCCTGAACGGGTCGCCCGCCTGGAAGCCATCTCCCGGACGCTCGCGGCGCCCGCATTTTCCGCCCTCGACAGGCGCGAGGCGCCATTGGCAGATGAAAACAGCATCACCTTGGCTCACCCGCCATCATTCGTGGAACACATTATGGATGCGATCCCTGCCCGGGGCTTTGCCACGCTGGATGCGGACACTTCTGCTTCGCCCGGATCGGGCAATGCTTCATTGCGCGCCGCCGGCGCCCTGATCGCGGCCGTCGATGCGACAATGACGGGCGAGGTCAGGAATGCGTTCTGCGCGGTTCGCCCGCCCGGTCACCATGCCGAGCGCGAAACCGCCATGGGCTTTTGCATATTCAACAGCGTTGCCGTGGGTGCTCACCATGCACGTCAGACACATGGCGCCGCGCGAGTGGCGGTGATTGACTGGGACGTCCATCACGGCAATGGCACCCAGGATATTTTCCGGAACGACCGCAATCTTTTCTATGCGTCTACCCACCAGTCGCCGCTTTATCCCGGCACGGGCCAGGCCGGCGATACAGGTATTGAAAACAATATCATGAACGCCCCTCTGCCACCCGGCGCCGGTGGCGAAATTTTTCGACCGGCCCTGGATGCGATCCTCGACGTCGTCGAAAAATTCCTGCCCGATCTGATCATCATTTCTGCCGGGTTCGATGCGCACGCCGCCGATCCCCTGGCGCAGCTACAGTTGAATGAAGACGATTACGCCTGGGCAACCCGGCGGATAATGGACGTGGCCGACAAGATTTGTGGCGGCCGGATCGTCTCCGCGCTGGAAGGCGGATATGACCTGGACGCCCTAGCGGCCAGCACGGCTGTCCATGTCAGCGAACTGATGAGCGCCTGATGAGGAAGACTTCATGGCCAAGAATACGACCGACCTGCCCAGGGACATCGCCGAAATGAGCTTCGAACAGGCCCTGTCCGGGCTCGAACAAATCGTCTCAAAGCTGGAAAGCGGCAAGGTCGAGTTGGAAGAATCCATCGATATCTATACGCGCGGCACCCACCTGCGCGAACACTGCGCCACCAAGCTGGCCGACGCCCAGATGAAAATCGACAAGATCGTGCAGAAATCGGACGGCAGCGTGACGGCGGAACCGGCGGACATGGACTGAGGCGGCTTCAGCCGTCCGGAACCAGCATCGTGGCAACCGACTTTCAATCCGCGCTGAGAAGGGCTGTTGCCCGCTGCGATGCAGCGCTGGACACGTTGCTGCCGACAGGTGGGCGCCTGGCCGCGGCGATGCGCTATGCCGCGCTGGGACCGGGCAAACGGCTGCGGCCCTTTCTGGTGATGGAGTGCGCGGCGCTGTTCGATGCTGATCCTACCGGGGCGGACCGGGTAGCCGCGGCGCTGGAATGCATCCATGCCTATTCGCTGGTGCATGATGATCTGCCGGCAATGGACGACGACAATCTGCGCCGCGGCCGCAAGACCGCCCATATCGCTTTTGACGAGGCAACGGCGATCCTGGCCGGCGACGGCCTGCTGACATTGGCCTTTGAAATTATCAGCGATGTGCACACCCACCCCGATCCACACGTCCGGGTCGAGCTTGTGCACAGGCTGGCCCATGCCGCCGGCGCCGGCGGCATGGTCGGCGGACAGATGCTGGATCTGGCAGCCGAAACAGAGCCGACCACCGACGCCGCGGACATAATCCGGATCCAGCGGCTGAAAACCGGCGCCCTGTTTACGTTCGCCTGTGAAGCCGGCGCCATGATCGGCGGCGGGGACAGGCAAGCCATTCTGGCTTTGAAGGCATTTGCTGCCAATCTGGGGCTGGCCTTCCAAATTCACGATGATGTGCTGGATGAAACCGCGACCACCGAAACCCTTGGCAAGGCGACGGGCAAGGACGCCGGACGCGGCAAGGCGACTTTTGTGCCCCTGCTGGGCCTTGAGGCGGCGCGGACGAAGGCCGCATTCCTGATCGATGATGCGGTCGATGCCCTGGCGACTTTCGGTCCGGTGGCAACTCCTCTCCGAGGCGCGGCACGGTTTGTCATATCGCGTGAGAAATAAAACGCGGACGCCATGGTTAACCGACCAAATTGCCGCACTTGTGCAATAATCTCGCCACCTTAGGTCAAGTAATATAGCCTTTAGTAACCGGGTAAGGCGGAATAGCACGATGAGTGATCAGGACAAATCCGAGGGTACGGGCGAGCCGGCGGGCACGCCGCTGCTGGACCAGGTACAAAAGCCGGCCGACCTGCACGCCCTGGAACCCGGCCAATTACGCCAGTTCGCCGACGAACTGCGCCAGGAAACCATCGACGCAGTGTCGGTTACCGGCGGCCATCTCGGCGCCGGTCTCGGCGTGGTCGAACTGACAACTGCCCTGCACTATGTCTTCGACACGCCCCGCGATCGGCTGATCTGGGATGTGGGCCACCAGTGCTATCCGCACAAGATTTTGACGGGCCGGCGTGACCGCATTCGAACCTTGCGCCAGGGCGGCGGCCTCTCCGGTTTCACCAAGCGGACCGAAAGTGAATACGACCCGTTCGGCGCGGCGCACTCTTCAACCTCGATTTCCGCCGGGCTCGGTATGGCCGTGGCGCGGGATCTGGAGGGCAGCAACAATAATGTGATCGCCGTGATCGGTGACGGCGCGATGAGCGCGGGCATGGCCTATGAGGCCATGAATAATGCCGGCGCCATGGACAGCCGCCTGATCGTCATTCTCAACGATAACGACATGTCGATCGCTCCGCCGGTCGGCGCGATGAGCCACTATCTGGCAAAGCTGTGGTCGGGCGGCACCTACCAGACTTTCCGTGAGGGCATGAAGGCCATCACCCACAAACTGCCCGAAGGTCTGGAAAAGGTCGCCAAGCGAGTTGAAGAGTATACCAAGGGCATGGCCGTCGGCGGCACCATGTTCGAGGAAATGGGATTTCAGTATTTCGGTCCCATAGACGGTCACGATCTCGATGTCCTGTTGCCGATCCTGCAAAACGTGCGGGACCAGGAGAACGGACCGATCCTGGTTCACGTGGTGACCCAGAAGGGCAAGGGGTTTGCACCGGCCGAGGCCAGCGACGACCGGTATCATGGTGTCTCCAAATTCGATCCGCGCACCGGAGTCCAGTCCAAGGGCAAGTCCAACGCGCCATCCTATACCCGCGTCTTTGCCGAATATCTGGTGAAGGAAGCCGAAAGGGACGACAGGATCGTTGCGGTCACCGCCGCCATGCCGAACGGAACCGGGCTGAATCTTTTCGGCGACCGGTTCCCCGACCGAACCTTTGACGTCGGCATTGCCGAACAGCATGGCGTGACCTTCGCCGCCGGCCTGGCGACCGAGGGGTTCAAACCCTTTGCCGCGATTTATTCCACCTTCCTGCAACGCGCCTATGACCAGGTCGTGCACGATGTGGCGATCCAGAAGCTGCCGGTGCGTTTTGCCATCGACCGGGCCGGACTGGTCGGCGCCGATGGACCGACCCATGCAGGCGCTTATGATCTGGCCTATCTGACCTGCCTGCCGAATTTCGTGGTCATGGCGGCGTCCGACGAAGCCGAACTGGGCCATATGGTCGCCACTGCGGCGCAAGTTGACGACCGGCCCTGTGCTTTCCGCTATCCGCGCGGCGAAGGTACTGGCGTGGAACTGCCCAGGGAAGGAAGCCCGCTGGAAATCGGCAAAGGCCGGATCCTGCGCGAGGGTATGGACGTGGCGATCCTGTCTCTCGGTGGCCGGTTGCAGGAAACCCTGCTGGCGGCCGAGGAACTTGCCGGCCTGGGCATCCGGGCAACGGTTGCCGATGCCCGCTTTGCCAAGCCGCTGGACCATACCCTGATCCGGCGCCTGGCCCGTGAACACGCCGCCCTGATCACAATCGAGGAAGGCTCGGTTGGCGGCTTTGGCGCCCATGTGCTGGAATTCCTCGCCACGAACGACCTGTTCGGTCGTGGCCTGGCGGTGCGGACGATGACCCTGCCGGACCAGTTTATCGAGCACGACTCGCCGGCCAATATGTACGCTGCGGCGAAATTGACGGCGCCCGACATCGTTTCGACAGCCGTCGCCACGCTGGGCAGGGCCGAAGGGGTCGTCCTGACCGCCTGACACCTGCCATTTCCGGCATGATCAGGATCAAGGCCGCCCGTCCCGACACTTCCTAGGCTTTCAGATACATAACCGAACCAATATTCCCCAGGGGGCGTGATTCGTTTTCGCTAAAGCGGGTCCGACTGGAAGTCGGAGGCTTCATGCCAGGACGTGGATAGTGAAGACTCTTTGCCAAACCTCCACTTGCGAAGAATTCCCGTGCTCATCTCTGATCTCGATCAGAGGCGCGCACCGCATTTGGCGAATGGCCAAAACCTGCCGAGCCCTTGAACCCGCCCATCAATCCGTGCGACCAGTACGGGAATCGTTGATCCCGTCCAAGAAAGCCTGCGCAAGATCGCGCTCCCCTCGCACTTGCAGAAGTGGCCCCAGGCGGCCTCTGCCATTGAGTCTGCATTCGTATCGTAAGCGTCCGGTGTTGGTGCTCTGACGCGTTATAGCGTGCGCTGATAGTGTCCACCATTGATAGTGGGCATCTTGAGGGCGGATATGTCTGGGAAGAAGGGTCAGAAGAAGCGGTTCCGGTCAGACGATGAGAAGATTTCGATCTGCGGACAAACGCGCGCACCTGGGGTTTCGGTAGCGCAGGTTGCACGACGTTACGCGATGAACGCCAATCTGATCCACACATGGTTGCGTGATCCCCGTTTCGCGCCGGCATGTACTGACGGTGATGATTTCGCCGGGGAAGTGACCACATTCCTGCCTGTAGAGATTGCAGGGCCAACCGCAGCCCACGTGCCGATCACAGCGCCCTGTATGGACGGTCCTCTTTCGGCTCACCGTGCAGACATCACCCTGTCTGATGGTCGGCGTATCCTGGTTGAAGGAGCGACGGGATTGTCGGCGGTGCTGGCTCTGGTTGAGGGGCTGCTGACATGATCCCGGTGCCGGGCAATACGCGGGTGTGGCTGGCTGCCGGGGTGAGGGATATGCGGCGCGGGTTCAACACACTCGCGACTCAGGCCGAACAGGTTCTGGCTGAAGACCCGTATTCGGGGCACATGTTCGTGTTTCGCGGCAGGCGCGGTGATCTGCTCAAGATCATATGGTGGGACGGCCAGGGCGCTTGCCTGTTTTCCAAACGACTGGAACGGGGGCGGTTTGTCTGGCCTTCGCTGACCAGGGTGAGGCGCTTCTACGAGGACTTCGAGTATCAGGCCGCATCCTGGGACAAGTCCCGCCGCATGATTGCCAGGATCGAATGGCATCCGGGTGAGTTGTTCCCCGGTGTGAGCTTCATCGTCACCAATCTGCCGATGGAGCCGGATTGGGTGATGCGGTTCCATAATCAACGCGGCACGGCTGAACAGCACATCAAGGAAGGCAAATATGCCTTCGGCTGGACGCGGTTGTCCTGCAATCTGGCCACGTTCCTGCGCTGCCTCGAACTGCCCGAGGCGATGGCTGACTGGTCTGTGACCAGCCTGCAACTGAAGCTGATCAAGATTGGTGCCCGCGCCATCATCTTCCATCTGGCTGAGGTGGCCGTCATCGGCCCAATGGTGCGCGCCATCCTCGACGCGATCCGCCGCCTTCGAGCGCCACCGGCATCTGCGTGACCGCGACCCTACCCAAAACCGAACGAAAGCGGCTCGTCAGATCTGCGCGCCGCGCTGGAAAACGTGACCCCGAGGCCTCGATGATGCGAGCTCACGGCCCGATCCGTCCAAACCGGGGCATTTCCACAACACCGGGCGCCGCGCAGGGTGCAAAAAACACTTGACCAACAGGTAAAGTCATTTTATGTTCCCGTCAAACTGCACGCCACTTGGGGAATGCGGGGCTCATTTGGGGAGTACACTATAGATGACAAGTTTTCTCAGGACCGAAGTTATGAATTACTCAAGAAACTACATCTTTGTTGTAGTGTTATGGTTTGTTTGTAGTCTGTTGTCAGCCTGTAGCAGTGGCGGCAGTTCCACCTCCCTAAAATGATACAACACAAGCTGATACAACACAAGCGCGTGCCACAGCCGCAGCAGCATCCGGCGAAGCGGTAACCTATACAACTACCGCAGCCAGTTTGACGCCTGGCGCCCCTTCGACAACTGTTTTTGAAGCGGTGCCCGCATCGATTGAGTATACTGACAACAACGGGGCCAATGAGGTAAGCCGTGTCACGGTTACTACAAGCGGCGGCAGTCTGACATTCGAGCGCAGTGAGTTAATCAACAGAGGTGACTTTGAAAGACGCGATGCACAAGGCAATTATGTGGCAGGTCTCTTCACTTCTCACGGCGGTTATTGGGATGAATATGCTAATGGCAATGGTGCCCACCAATACTTGATCCCATATCGAACCTCCTTCAATGAAGGCGATAATACCTTTTCGCGTGGCTATGGTGTCATTGGTCTTGAAACGAGCGATGAAAATGTCGCCGCACGTACGGGAACAGCAACCTACACCGGCCAGTTTGCTAACAACTCTGGTGGTGTTATTGGACGTGCCTTTTCTGATGCATCAGGTGAAAGGATTGCTCGGTTCCGGGCCGATGTGACCGTTAACGCTGATTTCTCTCAAGGTCAGATTACTGGCGGGTCGATCACAAACATACTTGAGCGTGGTTCACAAACACAATTTGGTGTCAGTAGTTTGAATATTGATAGTTCCGCTATCAATGGCAACGATTTTGGCACGACAGTTTCTTGTGCGAGTGCAGCGACTTGTGCCAATGGGAGCATCACAAGGTCAGATTTCCGAGGTACTTTCTATGGAGACAGTGCTCAGGAGGTTGGTGGTACTGCAACATGGTCATGGCAGGCTGGTACGGATACACTGAATCTTAGTGATCACACTGCTGGGGCAGCCTGGTCAGCAAATCAAAACTGATCGGTTTCCCTCAATCAATCGTATGGCTTTTCTCAGCAAAGCCATACGATTGATGAAACATCCATATGAGTATTCTGCGTATACTAGCCTTGGGTATTGTAGGTTTGCTTTGTTCGGGATTTACTCCGCTGCAAGCAGAAATAACATTTTATAAGTTGGTCAGTGCTGGCCAATATGACCAAGCACGTAGTCAACTAGCCAGCAATGATCATCACCCGCTTGAACGCCTGTTCCTTGAAGGTTTAATCAGTAAACATAAGGGACGTTTGGAAGAGGCGGAACAAATTTTTCGAACTATCCTCGAACAAAACCCAAACCTGAAACCAGTGCAAGGTGAATTAGCCCATACCCTAGCTTTAATGGGGCGTACAGACGCCGCCAGCTATCATTTTGAACGCCTGCAACAACGTGCCACAAGTGTCACTGAGCGAGAGCAATTTGAAGGATATTTACGTGCTATTTCAATCAGAAAACCAAGTGGCTTTTCTACCTACCTGTCACTCATTCGTTCCAGTAATATAAATAAAGGGAGTTCAGAGGATCGGTTTCAAACAGGGTTTGGGAACTTTGAAATTGATGAAGAAGGACGTGAACAATCGGGAATAGGATTGAGTTTTGGATTACAGGGTTTTCACCGATACACACTAAGTGAAAAGCACAGCATCATTCTCAATGGTTCTACTGGGGCAAATATATTTGAAAACTCACGTTTCAATTTCTACAATCTCGAAGGTCAGGCACATTATCAGAATCGTACCAGCACCCGGAATATTGTGATTGGACCAACACTCAATCTAGGTTTTGATGAGGGGCGCCTTCAATTTTGGCGGATTGGACCGGAATTACGATACAACAAGTCATTACCCAACCAGCAAAGCCTGAGCTTCTCTCTGATAACTCAAAAACAGCGTTTTCCTAGTAACGATGCACGCAATGGCTATAGATTTGAGGGGGATTTGTATTGGCGGAAGGTTATCAACGCCAAACGACGGATCAGTCTTGGTGTGGAATATTTTGCCGAAGATGCCAATCGTGACTTCCTGTCTCATCATGATTACTTTCTTGCCGCTGGATATGACTGGATATGGGGACGTAATGTGCAAATGGACGTCGTTTTCCGCGCAGGACGTCGCAAATTCAAAGACCTGTTCCCGGCCACAGATAGACGACGGAAGGACAAAGTATATTCCGTTTCCCTCAGTGCCCTTTTCCCACAATATGCCTACCGTGGCTTTGCTCCTCGAGTGCAGTATTTATTCACCCGTGAACAATCCAATATTTCATTCTTTAATTTACGTTCCCATGACTTCAATATGATTTTCACCAAAGAATTTTAGGCCGTAGGCTCATAAGCGCGTAGCCGCAATCGGATTGATGCCAGCTTTATCATCGCCAGGTAAGACGACCCAAGCTTGTCATATCGCGTGGCAATGCGGCGGAAGTATTTGAGTTTGTTGAAGAAGCGCTCGACGACGTTGCGAGCCTTGTGTTGCGAGCCTTGTAGAGAAACGGGCTGAAGCAAATTGGATCTTTGCGGTTGGCTCAGTCCCTGCTGGCCTTGCCTCCCCTGCGTCGCGCCTTGCGCTCAAGGTTTCGTGTACCTTTCCGGCTTTCCGGCACACAGGTTTCATCGGCTTCCACAATGCCCGTGAGCTTGCGTGCCTTCAGGTCTTTTGCGGCAGGAAATCGGTGCCGCCAACGCAACGCGGTGTTGACGGCAAGTCCGCAACGTTCTGCCGAAGCGCGAACCGTCAGCCCATCAGCAAGACAGGCTCCGAAGGAAAGCCACTTGTCCTTGCGGTGCAGACCCGACAAGGGGGTGCCGGTCGCGGCATTGTCTTCCTGCATTCTTTGCACTGGTACCGTCGCAGACCCCTTGCCTTGTCACGCGATATGGCGCCTGGCGTGCCACAATGCGGGCACTGGCGATCTTCACCCACGGCCGCTTCAATGGCAGCCAGCGACGCTGACGTCTCCGTGTCCCCCGGGAACACGGCTTCGGTTTGCTGCCGCTGCGCCGGGCCGAGGTGGTCTATCCCTGATAACCATTCCTGAAACTGCTTGTGATCCATGTCAATCCATCCTTCTGATTTCACAAAAGACATGACATGAACGCACACGGCTTGTACACTGAGCCATCGTTAGAGAGGATAAGGACTTGGACGGGAATATTGGATTAGCTTCGGTAATGACGCTTGCGTCTGTGGTTTCGTTGGCCGGGGTTATCCATCCCTTTAAGCCGTTCAAGAAGCGGTCTGTTGCCTTGGTTTCGCTGATAGCTTGTTTCGTTCTTACAGGTGCCTTCGCGCCGTCGCCGGAAACTGCGGAAACCGCCATGCCGGAAGGCGACGAACGCTATTGGGTCACGTCCGAAAGGTTGAACCGCCGCACATGTCCGTCAGAAAGCTGCGGTGTCGTGGGGCAATTGTTCTTCCGTGAAGGTGTGACGATACATGAACGGCGCGACGGCTGGGTGCGCGCGTCTCAAACTTACGACGCTTCATGTGTGGGCGGGCGGAGCGAATACGTTGATACCGGCAATGCGGCTTGCGCCCCCGCGAACGGGATCACTGACGGGCAGTTCGCTGAATGGGTTTCGGTTGGCTAACTTGCGGAAAATCGCCCGCCTGATCCAGCTGCGGATGCGTCGGGGATTGAAGAACTTATAGCCGGGTCCGACGATTTTGCCCGCTACCGGACGGCGTTCGCAGAAGCCGCCCAATCACTTATTGCGCAACGACGCTGCACCGAACGCGACTTCCTCGACAACGGCGGTTGGGTGAAGTCTACCACCCATCGCAATCAACCTATCTACTTCACCTATTGCGGCGATGCGACGGTAGCCAACCGACTGTATTTGAACGCAGATACGAGCGAAGTCTTCCGGTAAGTGCCGCAAAAAAGAACCCCGGTTGCGTCGCTAGTCGCAAACCGGGGCTAGTTGGCACTCTTGCGGAGTTCGTTAAGGGTGTTCGCACAAGCCTGCGACGGTCGCCCGTTGGTTGGCAGGAATTGCCCACAGGGGCGCCGCCAAGACGACCACGGCGGCAAGATCAAGGTCGCCAGCCCTTCCCCGGTCAACACCTCGCGCTCTGGCAAGTGACCATGACGCACCAGCCGTGACCGCCCGTCCCGAGCTTTTCCCCGGAAAAGGCGGCCATGAGCGCGGTCAATTCCGCGTGGATCGCCTGTTCGATCAGCTTGCACGCTCCGTCGCGGAGCACATCGGTAAATCGGTCGACAAAGGAGCAATTCCATGAAGCCTTGAACAACGCTGAAAAAGCAGATTAACATTTGAACCAACCACTCTCCGTTAAACACGGGGCGGTTCAGTTTGGTTGTATCCGTCCGGTCAGGCCGCGTTTTTGAGGTCTTGGGGCTTCCAGTTCCACGGCATAAGTTCGTCGATGGGGTTAATCCGTGATCAGCAACGCGTTCCAGCACCCATGTGAGCCAGGCCTCGGGATCGACATTGTTCATTTTAGCGGTCTCAATGAGAGCGTAGGCGATAGCGGCAGCCTCGCCGCCACCAACGGAGCCTAGGAAGAGACAATTTTTTCGACCAGGGGCGACGGGACGGATTGATCGCTCACAGATATTGTTGTCGAGTTCCAGACGTCCGTCGCCGAGATAAGCACGCGCTTCGGGCATCGGCTTCAGGGCGTAGCGGATCGCCTCGGCCAGTTTGGTCTTGCCCGAGAGCCTGGGCAGTTGGGCCTGTAGCCATGCTTCCAGGTCATCGAAGACAGGCCTGGCCTTCTCCTGCCGCAGGGCGGCCCTTTCGTAGCCGTCCGTTAGAGCCGTATTTTTCGGTTATTCCGGCATCCAATTCCACGGCATGAGTTCCTCGATGCGGTTGATCTTGTGATCTGGCAGGCGCTCCAACACCCATGTGAGCCAGGCTTCCGGATCAACGCCGTTCATCCTGGCGGTCTCGACCAGGGTGTAAGCGATAGCGGCGGCTTTACCGCCACCGACGGAGCCCATGAAGAGATAGTTCTTGCGGCCCAGTGCGATGGGGCGGATCGAGCGTTCACAGATGTTGTTGTCGAGTTCCAGCCGTCCGTCGCTGAGACAGGCACGCGCCTTTGGCATGCGGTTCAGCGCATAGCGAATGGCCCCTGCCAGTCTGGTCTTGCCCGAGAGCCTGGGAAGCTGGGCCTGTAACCATGCTTCCAGCTCATCGAAGACGGGCTTTGCCTTCTCTTGCCGAATGGCGACCCGCTCTTCGGGGGATTTGCCTCTGGCTTCCTCTTCGACAGCGTAAAGCACAGCGATCTGCTTGATTGTGCCTTTGGCGATGGCCGACCCTGTGCGCTCAAACTCTTCCACAAACTTGCGGCGCACATGCACCATGCAGGCCTGTTCGTCGGCCTTGCCCTCCCCAAAGAGGCCATTGAAGCCCGCAAAGCCATCGGCGTGCACCGTGCCGGTATAGCCAGAAAGATGATTGACCGGATGTTCGCCCTTGCGATCCACGCTGAACTGATACCAGGCACAGGGTGGGGCCTCGCCGCACCACGGGCGCTCGTCGCGCACGTAACTCCACAGCCGCGCGGTTTTAGTCTTCTTTATCCTGGTGCGGGTTTGTAGTTTGACCGGTGTGTCATCGGCAAAAAGGGCAGGCCCTGCCCTGACCAGCTTGCCGATATGATTGGCCAATGGCTCCAGCAGCGCCGTGCTGCGGCCCACCCAGTCGGTCAACGTGGTGCGATGCAGATTAACCTTCTCGCGGGCGAAGATTTTTGATTGCCGGTCAAGCGGCAGGTGATCGCAGTATTTGCCAATCAGGACGTGGGCCAGCAGACCCGGACCGGGGCGGCCACGTTCGATGGGGCGCGACGGCAATGGGGCCTGGGCAAAGGTTTCACAACAGGTGCAGGCCATGCGGGGGCGGAGGATCCGGCGTACCACAAAGCGGCCCGGGACATATTCCAGTTCCTCGGTAACGTCCTCACCGATCTGGCGCAGGCTCCCACCGCAGTCAGTGCAGTCCTCACCCGGCGACAGCACCTCATCCTGCCGATCCAGATGATCTGGCAAGGGGTTGCGGCTGTGCTTGCGCCTGGCAGATTTGTCCGTCTCATCGACATCAGTGCCGTTGGAGCCAGCTTCGTTCTTCTGCTCGTTTGCTGCCGCCTCGATCTCTTGGTCATCCTGTAGGTCGAGGGCCAGTTGATCCATGCTCTCTGATCTGGAGCCAAACCGTGCCTTGCGGTGGCCATGCAGTTCAGCCTTCAGCTTCTCGTTTTGATACGTCAGCGACTGAACCTCGGCCATCAAAAGCTCGCTGACAGCCCGCAGTTCGGCGGGGTTTTCAGGCAGGGCTTCAAGGGTGTTCAACATGTGAAATCCATATCAAACTGCCCCATGGGATGGAACGACAAACCGCGTTAAACTTCATGTTTTTTTGGCTTTCTCTATCCCGCCTGCAAAGGACGCCAGGTCTTTTGCGGGGTGCGCCAGTCAATCCCCTCTAACAGCATCGACAGCTGTGAGGGACTCAGGCTGACCTTGCCCTCCCTGGCCGCAGGCCAGACAAACCGCCCCCGTTCCAGTCGTTTGGAGAACAGGCAAGCGCCTTGGCCGTCCCACCATATGATCTTGAGCAGATCACCGCGCCTGCCGCGAAACACAAACATGTGCCCCGAATACGGGTCTTCAGCCAGAACCTGTTCGGCCTGAGTCGCCAGTGTGTTGAACCCGCGCCGCATATCCGTCACCCCAGCGGCCAGCCACACCCGCGTATTGCCCGGCACCGGGATCATGTCATCAGCCCCTCAACCAGAGCCAGCACCGCCGGCAATCCCGTCGCTCCTTCAACCAGGATACGCCGACCATCAGACAGGGTGATGTCTGCACGGTGAGCCGAAAGAGGAACGTCCATACAGGGCGCTGTGATCGGCACGTGGGGGGCGGTTGGCCCTGCAATCTCTACAGGCAGAAATGTGGTCACTTCCCCGGCGAAATCATCACCGTCAGTACATGCCGGCGCGAAACGGGGATCACGCAACCATGTGTGAATCAGATTGGCGTTCATCGCGTAACGTCGCGCAACCTGCGCTACCGAAACCCCAGGTGCGCGCGTTTGTCCGCAGATCGAGACCTTCTCATCGTCTGACCAAAACCGCTTCTTCTGACCCTTCTTACCAGCCATATCCGCCCTCAAGATGTCCACTATCAATGGTGGACACTATCAGCGCACGCTATAACGCGTCAGAGCACCAACACCGGACGCTTACGTTTGGTTTGAAGAATATGTCGGACAACAAGGAGAGCCAAGATGAAGCTTTCTCGCAGAATGCTCGGGGTAACCCTGGGCGCGGTCGTGGCGATTGGCATGGCGACCTCAAGCTGGGCGCAAAGCGCGATCCAGAAACTGTCCAGCGAAAGTGTTATTGAAACCATCAAGCAGGACGGGGTGATCCGGATCGGTCTGTCGCTGTTCGCTCCGTGGTCAATGCGGGACAAGAATGGCGATTTGATCGGATTCGAACTGGATGTCGGGCGCAAACTGTCCGAAGACATGGGGGTCGAGGTCGAATTTGTACCGACCGCCTGGGATGACATCAGTTCGGCGCTGGTGTCGGGCAACTTCGATGTGATTATCTCCGGTATGTCGGTGACTGCACAGCGAAACCTGACGATTAACTTCACCGATCCTTACGCCTATTCCGGTCTGGCGATCCTTGCCAACAAGTTAATGACCGAGGGCATGACTCTGGAGGATTTCAACAATCCTGAAGTGACCTTTACCGCCCGTCGCGGAGCTACACCCGCTGCTGTGATTGCACAGAACTTCCCTAAGGCGACGCTGTTACTGTTTGATGAGGATGGTGCCTCGATCCAAGAGATTCTGAACGGCAGCGCTCATGCGTCAATGGCCGCGCAGCCGACCCCGCACCGTGAGGCGGGACGCCATCCCGAGGTGTTGGTTGTCCCGTTTGAAAACCTCTACGACCCACGAGGCGAAGCCTTTGGCGTGCGCAAGGGTGATCCGGACGCCATGAACTTTTTCAACAACTGGATTGCACAGCAATGGCGGGCCGGCTGGCTGGAAGAGCGCCACAATTACTGGTTCACCACCCAAGAGTGGGCCGGTCAGGTTGCACAGTAACCAGAGCCTGTTGACATTCGGGTTTCCGATCTGGCCTGAACTGTTATTCAAGCTTCGAAAATGGAGGTTTGGATGGACGAAGATCGTTTGGTGATTTCAGATGAACTCCGGGCGAAGATTGCGCCCCTGTTACCCGGTAAGGCCGGGGACCCGGGAGCAACCGGTCGGGATAACCGTCGGTTCATGGAGGCCGTACCTTGGCGTGTGCGAACAGGGTCTCCCTGGCGTGACCTGCCCCGGGATTTCGGCAACTGGAATTCGGTTTTCAAACGATTTCGTCGATGGGCAAGGGCCGGTGTGTTCGAGAGACTTTTCAACGCCACAAGCGGCGAGCCGGACCTTGAACATGCTCTCATCGACGGAACGATTGTCCAGGCCCATCAGAAGGCTTCGGGCGCAAAAGGGGGACACGGAATCAAGCCATCGGACGCTCTCGCGGCGGGCTGACGACCAGAATCGTTGCCCTGGTCGATGCGCCCGGCAACTTGTCCCGCTTTCTGCTTCTGCCGGGGCAGGCGCACGACATGAAGGGGGCTGCTCCCCTGATCCACGATGTCTCCTTCGCAGCGTTGCTGGCCGACAAGGCCTTCGACGCCGATTGGCTCCTGCAAGACCTTGATGAGCGCGGCGCAACTGCGGTTATTCCACCCAAATCGAACCGGAAAGGGCTACGAGACGACGATACTCACATGTACAAGTGGCGTCACCTGATTGAAAACTGCTTCGCAAGGATCAAGGAATTCAGGGGATAGCAACGCGATACGACAAAACAGATACCAGCTACGCAGCCAACTGGCACCTCTGCGCAATGCTCAACGCTGCTCGGTGATTGTCAACAGACCCTAGATCGGATACTACAACTCCGAGCGCCCTCATACCACGCTTGACAAGCGGACCCCAGACGCGGCATACTTCGACCAACCGGTAACACGAAAAGCGGCATGAACATAAAACAGATGCAGCTTGGCCAAAACGCAAAGCTGTCCGAAAAAGCAGGACCACTTCATTATGCGATTCTCGATCAGATGAAGCAGGATGGACCTGATCTCGCAGCTCCGACCGTTTACCGCGCCGTCGCGGCGCTCACAGACATCAGGGCCGTGCGCATAAGCTTGAGTCGACTAAAGCTTTTGTTCCATGCTGCTGCAATCACGATGCTGCGGTTCCGGTACTGGCCATCTGCGAAGATTGCGGCACCGTCGAGGAACATGACGGGACACGATTGCTTTCGGAGATATCAGCCATCTCCGCGCAGTCTTCATTCAATGCGACCCGCCACATCGTTGAAATTCATGGACGATGCGAAGCGCTGCACACCCTAATCCTCTTCCATATGCCCAACCAATAGGATTGTTCTCATGAAACTACTCCCCTTTCTCGCACTTTCTGCAATTGCCGTCACGCCGGTTTTTGCGCAAGAAACCCGACAGCTTGAATCCCATGAACATGGTGTCGGGCAATTGCATATAGCATTCGACGGAAAGCAAATCGCGATGGACCTGCATGCGCCCGGTGCAGATATTGTCGGCTTTGAATATGCCGCTGAAAGCGCCGAAGACCGCGCGGCAATTGATGCTGCGGTTGCGACGCTTGCGCGGCCTTTGGATTTGTTTCTGCTTCCGGATGCGGCGGGCTGTAATGTTGTTCAGGCCGCAGCAGGGCTGGAGAGCGAAGAAGAACATGATGAAGATCACGCCGGTGAACACGAAGGTGAGGAGCATGGGCATGATGACCACGAGGAAGATGACCACGACGATCATGCAAGTAAGGCGGGTCACACAGAGTTTCACGCAGAATACTTGCTAGCCTGTGCTGATCCCACCGCTGCGTCGGAGATCACTTTTGCTTACTTCGATGCCTTCCCAAATGCGCTGGAAGTTGAAGTGCAGGTCATTTCAGACGCGGGTGCGACATCATTTGAGGTAGAGCGCGACGCGCCCGCCCTTGATTTGCGCGGAATGTTCTAAAGTGGTCGCGCTCGGTGCCTGACAAAGCCCCAATCCTGCACCTTGATGATGTTGGATTCCGCTGGCCGGGTCGGACGTCATTTGGGTTACATGTTCCGAACTTGACATTGAAACGGTCCGAGACCGTTTTACTGCTTGGGGAAAGTGGATCGGGGAAGTCGACTTTGTTGTCATTGATCTGCGGCACGATCATCGCAGGATCAGGCAAAGTATATGTCGCCGGAGACGATATCGCATCGCTGTCTGCTAGCATGCGGGACCGGTTTCGGGCAGAACAGATTGGGTTGATCTTTCAGCAGTTCAACCTTTTGCCGTTTGCCAGTGTACAAGACAATATTCTGCTGCCCCTCCAGTTCGCACCAGAACGGCGTAAACGCGTTACCAACCTAAACGCCGAAGCGAAAAGGCTCTGTCGCGATCTGGGATTGCCAGATGATGTGATAACTGCACGCGCAGGCGCATTGAGCGTCGGACAGCAACAGCGCGTGGCAGCAGCACGTGCACTTATCGGCACACCGCCAATGATTATCGCAGATGAGCCGACGTCCTCGCTTGATGCAGCAACACAAGCCACGTTCCTGGAATTGCTCTTTGCGCAATCACGCGCTCACAGCACAACGCTTTTGATGGTCAGCCACGACGCGCGCTTGTCCAATCAGTTCAACCGGGTCCTTCACATGACCGACATCGCCCAAACTGTGCGAGACACTGCATGATCCTGCGTCTCGCCTTTGGGTCCCTAATCGCACGTGCGTTGACAGTCGGTATGACCATCCTTGCGATTGCCTTGTCGGTGGCCCTTTTTCTGGGCGTCGAGAAAGTACGGACCGGAGCCAAGGCGAGTTTCGCTGATACGATATCCGGCACGGACCTTATTGTAGGCGCGCGGTCGGGGTCGGTCCAACTACTGCTCTACTCGGTTTTTCGGATCGGCAACGCGACCAACAATCTGACATGGGAAAGCTATCAGGACATCGCAGAACGGCCCGACGTGGACTGGATCGTGCCGATTTCTTTGGGCGATAGCCACCGCCAATTCCGCGTCATGGGAACGACGCCAGCCTTCTTTGAGCGCTATAAGTACCGCTCTGGTCAATCGCTTGCAGTGCAGCATGGTGCCATCATGTCCGATCTTTTCGATACAGTGATCGGGGCAGACGTTGCCGCAACCCTTGGCTATGGCATTGGCGACCCGATTGTGGTCGCGCACGGCTTGGCCTCGTTCACCAAACACAAAGACCAACCGTTTCGCGTGTCCGGTATTCTGGAAAAGACGGGAACTCCGGTTGACCGCACGGTCATCGTTAGTCTGGAAGCCATCGAAGCGATCCACGTCGATTGGCAAAGTGGCGCCAAGGTCCCTGGCCAGTCTACGCCTGCGGATGTGATCCGGCAGATGAAGCTGGAGCCACAAGCCATCACCGCAGCCCTGGTTGGCGTCAAAAGCCGCTTGCAGGTGTTTGGTTTACAGCGCTCCATCAACGAATACCCGCAAGAACCGCTGCTCGCGATCCTGCCCGGCGTGGCGTTGCAAGAGTTGTGGCAAATCGTTGGTATTGCAGAAACTGCGCTGATCGGGGTATCAGCGATGGTCGTTGTAACTGCACTCCTTGGGATGATGGCCACGATCTTTGCCAGCCTCAGCGAACGCCGCCGCGAGATGGCGATTTTCCGGGCAATGGGGGCCCGGCCACGCGTGATCCTGGGCTTACTTGTACTTGAGGCCGTATTGATGGTAGCCATTGGCGCAATCCTTGGCCTGGCGTTTCTCTATGTGGGGCTGTTCATCGCTCAGCCACTTGTCGACAGCGCATTCGGCCTACGGTTGCCGATAGAAGCCCCAACCTTGCGCGAGTTGTGGGTTTTGTGCGGTGTCACAGCTGCTGGCGCAATTGTGAGCATGGTCCCGGCACTCAGAGCCTACCGCATGTCACTTGCGGATGGTATGATGGTGCGGATTTGAGATGAAAGGTACAAGATGATGCATTTGTCACGCCGCCAACTGATCACTTCAGCTGCAGCCAGCGTTGCGCTGCCGCATTCTGCCCTTGCCAACACGCCCGTTGAAATCACTTGGGATGATCTGATCCCGCCCGGTGTGCCCTATTCCGAGATTATCGGCCAAGGTAAGATGGACGAACAAAACAATTATTGGCGTCCGATCTTTGATACGAATTCCACAAAGTTGAATCCCAGGCTCAATGGTGCCTACATCAAGATGCCGGGATTCATTATTCCAATTGACCTGTCGACGGCAGGCGTGACTAGTTTCGTGCTCGTCCCTTATGTTGGGGCTTGTATTCACACGCCACCTCCGCCACCAAACCAGCTGGTATTTGTCACAACCGAGACGCCATGGCCCATCGATGATCTTTGGGAGGCCGTCTGGGTGACGGGCCGGATGCAGCATGAAATTCAATCTACGCAGGTTGCAGATACCGGCTACGCTCTGACGGCAGACGCGATGGAAGTCTACGTATGGGAGTAACGTATTTGGATCGAAGAGCTGCCATTGCGGGCTTGGGGGCGTTTGCCCCGGCACCACAGATTGTACGCGCCGAAGATGTCATTGATCTCAAATGGACTGATCTGGTTCCCGAAGGCCAACCTGCGATCCCCCGGCAATTCAGGGGCTTATCCAGCACGACAAAACCAGCCTAAGAGTCTGATTCAAAATGATCTGATGTTTTTCAAGCCCTTGCGAGACAGCTCCGTCATGAAACACCTCATTCATCCCCTCGTCTCAGGTCTTGATCAGTGTCTCAAAAAACTCTAGGGCGGGGGAACGCCTTCTTCGGACAAACGCGCAACAGCCCGCTCTTTGTACTCCGGCGTGAACCGACGTCTCGTCTGCTTCGCCATAGTTGGTCTCCCATTCCAGAGGTTGCTTTAATCCCTGGTCCGGGATCACGCGGCAAGGTCAGTTCAGCATCCAGATTGTTTGCGCACCAGTGGTTGTAATAGATCCGCCAGACGCCATCTCGAACCACAACCATATTTGCACGCTGTCTCATTGTTGTTGCCTACTCGCAAATCATTAACCCCGGGTCAAATTTCACCAGCGCCTTCGGTTGCCGCCCGCATCGACAAGGCCCGCATTGCCAGCAACAGCACCGCTGCCAGCCCGAGCCCGATGAAATCGCTCTGGGTGCCCGGGGCAACCAGCAGTATGCCGGCAAAGGCAAGGATCCAGCGCCACAGGGCGTTGATCCGGTAAAACATGAACCCGGTAATCGCGGCCGCCAGCAAGAAGATGCCGCCGGCGCAGGTGGCCGTGACCTGCAGGAACGAGGACAGGGAATAATGCTCGGGCAGGACGATCAGCATGGTCGGGGCGTAGACGAACACCATGGGCACGACCAGCTTGCCGGTGCCGAGCGAGAAGGCCGAGAGGCCGGTACGGAACGGGTTGGCCCCGGCAATGCCTGCGGCGGCATAGGCCGAGGCGCAAACCGGCGGCGTAATCTCGGAAATGACGCCGTAATAGAGGACGAACATGTGGCTTGCCAAAGGCGGCACGCCAAGCTGGGCCAGGGTCGGCTGAGCCACCGAGGCCAACATAATGTAGAGCGCGGTTGTCGGCAGCCCCGCGCCCATCAGGATGCAGGCCATGGCGATCATGACCAGGGAGATGAACAGGGTCAGATTGGGGATCTGGAACGCTTCACCGGGGATCCAGGCGACCAGGAAGTGGATCGCCTCGGCGATCTGGGCCGATCCGTTGGCGACCAGAAAGCCCATGCGAAAGCCGATGCCCGTGGTGTTGATCACGCCGACAACGATGCCCACCGCCGCGCCGGCCGCGCCCACAGCCAGGGCGTATTGCACCGCCAGATGCATGCTGGCTGCCAGGTCCGAGGCCTTCTGGCGCGGCATCGGGTTCAGCACGCCGACGATGATGCAGACAACCATCAGGGTGGTCAGGTTGAAGCAGAACGTACCCTCGGACACCTTCCAGAGCACAAAGCCGAGCGCGGCTGCCGGGAAGGCCAGGGTTGCCGGCTTCGACAGGCTGGAAAATCCGACAATCACACACATGGTGATGCCCAGGAAGGCCGCCATATAGGGCGTATAGCCGGAGAACAAAACATGGATGAGGACGATCAGCGGCAGGATGGTTGGCCACCCCTCGCGCCAGACCTTGATCAGGTTCGGCAATTGCTCGCTGGTATAAGTGGTAAGTCCCAGGCGCCGGGCCATCAGGTGCACGATCGACAGGACACCGACATAATGCATCAATGCCGGTACGACCGCCGCGATCACGATGGTGGTGTAGGGCACCTGCAAAAACTCCGCCATCACGAAGGCGGCCGCGCCCATGATGGGCGGCGTAATCTGGCCGCCGGCGCTGGCCGCAGCCTCAACGCCGCCGGCGAAATGGCCCGGATAGCCCATGCGTTTCATGTTCGGAATGGTCAATGAACCGGTCGAGACCGTGTTGGCAATCGACGAGCCGGATATCGTGCCGAAAAAGGCCGACGATACCACCGATACTTTCGCCGGTCCGCCGGTATAGCGGCCCGCCAAGATCATGGCATTGTCGATGAAGAACTGCCCCAGACCCATGCGCTGGGCAATCACGCCGAACAACACAAAGTGGAACACCACGGTAGAGACCACCCACAGGGTGACGCCGTAAATACCCTCGGACGGGAAGTACATATTGTTGATGAACTGGCGCCAGTCGACACCGGGGTGCATCATGATCTGGACCGGAATGTAAGGGCCCAGCAATGCGTATGCGACAAACACCAAAATGATGCAGGGCAGGATAGGCCCCAGTGTGCGCCGCGCGATTTCCAGCACCAGCACCACCAAAATCGTACCGAAGAAGACATCCGTGGTTGCCGGATTTCCCTGGCGCAGCGCCTGTTCAGGCAGTTTGAAGAAAGCAGAATCCGCTCCGCCCCAGAACGCCCCCAGATAGAGCGCCGCCAGGCAACCCAACACCGTGAAGGCCCAGTCATAGAGCGGGACATTGCCCGGTCGCAGAAACCCTGCCCCGACCAGGCTCATTGTCTTTGACGAGCGCCACAGCGGAAACCCGATGAACACCATTATGAAAAGGCCGCACAGGTGAAAACCCATGTGCCAGTAGTCCACCGGCACGCCGAATCCCGCACCGATAAAATGGTAAAGCGCGAAAATGATCGCGGCCCAATAGAACAGCCTGGCAACCCACGGCCTGGTTTCCCGCAGGCTCAGCCCGCTGTCATATTGCCGCTCGAGTTCCTCTGCCGCGGCGACGTCCAGTTTGCTGGCGTCGGTCATGTCGAACCGATTGGGACGCGGAAAACGACAACTGTTCCATCTTCAAATCCCATCCCTTGAAAATCCCGGCCGAAGCGGCGACAGCCGCGAAGAGCCGGGACCCAACTCTGGCGGAACAAGGCGATGCGATTAGCTGAAAGCTTAACATAGCGTAACCCTGACCCTGATCCGGCGAAACACACGGAACAACCACAAGGTTGGGGCCCGGTTCTGCGCCGCTTACACGGCTTGACCGGAAAATTCGAGAAAGGCAATTGCTGGAACAGTGATGTCCCATGAAAAAATGTCATAGGCGCTGCCTGCTGTCGGGGCGATGTAACAATCCCTGAAAATAACAAAGAACCGGGAGGCCGATTGGGCCTCCCGGATTGGTTTGCCGAATTAGCCTTACTTCAGCAGACCGGCTTCCTTGTAATACCGCTCCGCACCGGGGTGCAGCGGCACACCGATACCTTCAATACCCAGCAGGGCTGTATCGGCCGTGATTACCTTACCCTTGGCATGGCCATTATCGAGCAGCTTGCGCGCGGTCTTGGACCACAGCGCCTTGGTGATTCCGTAGATCAGCTCTTCGGGCTGATCGGCATGGGTCGCCAGGATACCGCTGACCGCCACGGTGTTGACGTCATAGGTAACGCCCGGATAGACGCCGGCATTGATGGTCGAGGGCACGTAATACGGCACCGACTTGCTGGCCATTGTCACTTCTTCAGCGGTGAAATTATAGAGCTCCATGCCCTTGGTGCTGTCGAGCTGGATCATCGCCGAAACCGGCGTACCGGCGGCGTAGAAATAGGCGTCCAGCTGGCCGTCGGCCAAACGCTCGGCGCTTTGGGAATTATTCAGTTCGGCCTCTTCGATATTGGACCGGTTGACGCCGTGATCAGCCAGAATCAACTCCACCGCGATCTGGGTGCCCGAGCCCGCCTGGGCGATGCCAACGCGCTTGCCCTTCAGATCGGCCAAGCTGTTCAGCTTGGCGCCCTTGGGCAGCACCAGGTGCAGGTCCTCGGGGTAGAGATTGGCGATCACCCGCAGATCGGGCTTCTTGTTGCCCTCAAACTTGACGGTGCCGTTATAGGCAAAGTGCAGCGTGGCCGCGCCGGTGAGTCCAGCTTCCATCTGGCCCGCCTGGATGGCGTTCACATTGTGTGCCGATGCGTTGGTCGACTGGGCGATCGCGACCAGACCCGGAACGCCGCAATTGCCGCCCTTGTCGCAGGCACGCGAGCCTGGCGGATTTGAAATGGCATTGGCGATGATACCGCCGATCGGGAAATAGGTTCCCCCGGCGCCGCCGGTCCCGATGCGGAAAAAGATCATCTCCTGGGCAGTGGCAACACTGCCCGCCGTCATGGCTGCCACCAGCACGGCGCCGGCAAGTTTGGTCCTGAATTTCATTTTAATCTCCCTAATGTCTGTCCGCCCTGGAGGGTGCGGATTATTCTAATTTTCTTCCGATCACATGCATGACGCGACGGAAGATCGGTCACACTAACCTGTCCGCGACGAATGGCAATAAAGTCGGTATCGATCAAGGAGGTCGGATCGAGGCATTGGCCGGACATATCCATGATCGCACTCCTAACCCGGCCACCACACCGAATAGCTGTTGGGGGCAATCATCAACGGGATATGATAGGTGCCTTCCGGATCCGGCATGGCGAAGCGGATGACGATATCTTCGACCAGCTTCAATCCCGGTTCCGGCAATGACCGGCCAGCGAAATAATCACCGGTTTGGAACACCATTTCGTAGTGCCCATCGGGTGCGTACAGATCGACACTCTGGGACAATCGGCCGCCCTCATTGGTAACCGATTTGAACATCAGGGCCCGGGCATCGTCCCGGTCGATACGGAAAAGTGCCGCCGCCACGTCGCCGGCATGGGTGCCATCGACCGAGTTGAGGATGTGGGAAGAAACGGTTGCCATTATTCAATCGATGCCTTGTCACGTTTGCTGGTGGTGGCGAGCACGACCGGGCTGATCGCGCCCTTGGCCTTGACATTGATGCAGGCAGGCTTGCCGCTGGCCATGGCGCGCGCCAGGGCGGGTGCCAGTTGATCGCGGGTTTCGACCAGTTCACCATGGCCGCCGAGCCCTTCAAACAAGGTGTGGAACGGGATGTCGCGAAAGTCGGTGGCGAAGTGCTTGCCGCTGTCGAACAGGCGTTCCTGTTGCTGGGAAATGCAATCCAGGCCGCCATTATTGTCTACCACCACCACGATGGGCGTGTCTTCCCGAAACGCAGTTTCGATGCTGAGCCCGCCGGACAGGAAAGCACCGTCGCCGGTGATCAGCACGACCGTACTGTCCGGGTTTGTGTTCTTGGCTGACAAGGCAAAAGACACTCCGACACCCAGCAGGCTGTAGGATCCTGGATGCAGGATGCCGGAATGGCCCTGGCCCTGCCAGCCGGCAATGTTGACCGCGATTTCGGACCAGAAATGCGTATTGCCGCCATCGAATACCAGCCAGTCTTCGCTGCCCATGGCGGCGTTGACATCCAGGGCCAGTTGCAGCGGGTGGATCTTGTCATCGGTCTCGGCGGATAGATCGGCAAGCGTGCGCTTCACCCATTCCCCGCGCTTGGCCCGGTTCTCCTCAAACCAACCGGCGCCAAGCGACCATCTGCCCTGCCCGGCCAGATCCAGCATCGCATCGAAAAAGGCGCCAGGATCGCTGAGCAGGACATGGTCCGCCGAGCGATTGTATTCCAGTTCCTCATGCGAGCCGTTGACGCAGACCAGCGTACAAGTCACGGGAAACAGCGGCGGATTGCCGAAATTCATCTGGTTGTCCAGACGGCCACCGACCATGATCGCCACATCGGCTTCGTGCAGGGCAAACTTCGACGGCGGGTACTGATGGATGTCCGCCAGCCCCATATAGACGTCGTTGTCCTCGCCCAGCAGCTTGCGGTGATAGGGGATGTTGAACACCGGGATGTCGAGTTCTCTTCCAACCGCTCCCAGTTTCGCGTCGGCGCCGGACCACCAGATCCCATGCCCCCCGATCAGGATCGGCCGCTTTGCGCCGGCGACCAAGTCCAGGATGGGGCCCAGATCGCGCGGGTCGGGCCAGGCTCGCGGCGCCGGCCGGTCAGCCCGGGCAAACGGGCGTTCTTCATGACCGGCTGACTCATCAAACAATGAAAACATGATATCGACCGGCACACTAAGATGCACCGGCCCGGGATAACCGCTGGTGGCGACCTTCCAGGCCCGGTCGACAAACTCACCGATCCGTTCGCCGCCGGTCACGCTGGCCGAATATTTGGTCAGCGGCGCGGTAATGGCCACATCGTCGATCTCCTTGAAGCCGCCGGCGCCCTGGCGTTTCAGGGTGCTGGAACCGGTGATGAAGATCACCGGCGAGCGTTCGCCCCAGGCCTCCATCATTGCCGGCACGGCATTGGCAACCCCCTCCGGCCCGACCAGGCAGACGGCCGGTTTGCGGGTAATCCGCGTGTGCCCGTCGGCCAGGTGACCGGCGACCTGTTCATGGGGACAATTGATCACCGGCATCTGGCATTCCATGAAACCTTCCAGAGCCGGATTGCAGAAACCGCCTGCCAGGGTGAAGACGTGATCGACGCCCTTTTCGTGCAGCGCACGGACCAGCAGCTTGCCGCCGCGAATGCGTCGGGGTTCGGTCATGTGGCAGACCTCTCCCACGGTGTCGAGGCAATGACCGACGCATCAATCTCGTCAATGCCCCGACAGCCGATCTGAGCCATGGTGACACCGATGTCCTCGGCTAAAACGTCCATCAACGCATTGAGCCCGCGCGCGCCTCCGGCACCCAGACCATAGAGAATGGCCCGGCCGACCATGACGAAATTCGCACCGACTGCCAACGCCTTGATGATGTCGTCACCGCTGCGAATGCCGCTGTCGAAAACCAGGGGATACTCAGGACCGACCGCGGCGCGGATATGAGCCAACGCCTCAATGGCCGACGGTGTGCTGTCCAGTTGCCTGCCGCCATGGTTGGAGACATAGACCGCGTCCGCACCGGCCTCTTTGATGCCCACCGCATCATCGGCATCCATGACACCCTTGATAATCAGCTTGCCCTTCCAACGGTCCCGCACACGGTTCACAAAATCCCAGTCCGCAACCTCCCGGCCCTGGCCCCGGATAAATCCGCGGTCCCCCGTGCCCGTGTCAAAATTCACCGGTTTGGGCACGCCCGCCAGCAAACTTTCAATCGACCAGCGGGGATGGGTGACAAAATCGAAAATCTGTTTCGGGCCGAACTTGAAGGGGATTGCAAAACCGCCGCGCAATTCCCTCAGCCGCCGGGATAAGTGCGGCGTATCCACGGTCAGCATCAGGAATTCATACCCCGCCGCCTCGGCCCGGGCGATCAGATCAAAGGCCGCGTTTTCCCCGCCGGCCATATAAAGCTGAAACCAGGCGCGTCCCTCGCTTTCCACAAAAATCTCTTCCAGCGTCGTCGAGGCCACTGTGGAAACACCATGGGGGATTTTTCGCTGCGCCGCCTCGCGCGCCATATACCGATCAGCATGCGGCCAGGTCAGATTGCACATGCCCATCGGAGCAATGCCGAATGGCAGGCCCATATCCCGGCTCAGAAAGTTCGTTGCCAGGCTGCGTTCGCTGACATTGACCAGCACGCGCGGTTTCAGCCGGATGTCTTCCAGCATTTTCCGGTTCTGCTGTTCTCCGGTCTCTTCACCAGCGGCACCATCGACGAAATGGAACATCACACCGGGCATCCGTCGGCGGGCCATACGCCGGGCATCCAGCGCTCCCAGCAGGCCGGGCATGGGTTTGAAGACTTGGGAAATCAGACTGCTCCAGAACTGGTTCGGCGCGATTGCAAGTGTCGGATGACATTGCCGGACATCCAAACCATATTCGACGGGAAATTCAATCGAGATACGGATGATTTCCGCTATTGGAGCAGATGTAAAGACATGAGCGATCACATTCCGCCTGAAAATCCTGTCGCCCTGGTTACGGGTGGCGGCACCGGGATTGGCGCCGAAACGTCAAAACTGTTGGCAGCGCGCGGTTACCGTGTGGCGGTCAATTATCGCGCCAGCGGGGCGGCGGCCAATGAAACAGCGGAGAAGTGCGGGGAGATGGCGGGAGATGCCGTTGCCCTACAGGGCGATGTGTCATCGGACGCGGATTGCTGCGTCCTGACCACGGCGGTGACAGATCGCTGGGGCCGGCTGGATGTGCTGGTCTGCAATGCCGGCACCACCCAGTTTTCAAACCTGGCGGATTTTGAGAACCAGAACGCGGAAGATTTTCACCGGATCTATGACGTCAACCTGATCGGGCCTAAGCGCCTGCTTCAAAATGATCTGATGTTTTTCAAGCCCTTGCGAGACAGCGTGTCATGCGCCTGATATGGGCGATGAGCCCCCAAGCCTCTGCACTTTCGATGGTTTTCTCCCAATCCTTTGCCAATCGGCGGCAACGTCCCAGCCAGGCGAAGGTGCGTTCGACGACCCATCTGCGGGGCAGGATCTCAAAACCTTCGGCGGTGTCGGAACGCTTCACGATCTGGATAGTCCAGCGGCCAATGGTTATCAGGGCTGAACGAAGTTTTGGCCCCCGATAACCGCAGTCGGCAAAAACGTGGCGCAGTTTTGGGGCATCCCGCTTGAGCTTTTGAAAGACGCCCACTGCCCCGTCGCGATCCTGAATGTTGGCAGCGTGAACGCATGATGCCAACAGATGGCCACAGGTGTCTGTCATGATGTGGCGCTTGCGGCCTTTGATCTTCTTTCCTGCGTCGTAGCCAGAAATGCCGCCGTTTTCAGTGGTTTTCACGCTTTGACTGTCAATGACGCCTGCCGTGGGTTGATGATCCCGAGCCTCCCGTTCACCCGCCAGAGCGACCAGAGCGTGGTCGATCCCCGCCAGTAACCCGCCATCACGCCAGTTGTAGAAACAGTATCGAACCGTTGAAACCGGCGGAAAGTCCTTTGGCAAAAGAGACCACGCGCACCCGGCGGCAGCGATGTAGCCAATCCCATCCCGAACTTCGCGCAACTCAACTTCCCGAGGGCGCCCCAATTTGTCGGGGCCGGGCAAAAGCGGAAAAATGACCGCCCGTTCTGCATCGGTTACATCGCTTGAGTAACGCTCGTTATTCCGCTCATACTGGCAGCGAGTGGTTTCAGTCCAGGGCATCGTGACCTCCGTTTTCTTGTTTCCTGTTCAAACAAACAGAATCACAACCCATTGATATCACTCAACTCATTTTCGTTCAGGCTCTTAGGAAAACAGCCCGGCGCTCGACTAGGTCCAGCAGCCGGCCGGCTCTTAAGCGCCGCAAGATGGTCCGTGCGCAGCTTTTCCGACTTGCCCACCGGATGAAACGGGTAGCCGAACACCACCAGGCCATCCGCCGCTACTTCGTCGGCGATCAGGCTGGCGGTCTGTCATCTGATTGGTTTATGCTGCCGGGATGAAGACGCTGTATCTGCTTCGCCATGCCAAGTCGAGTTGGGCCAATCCCGGCACCGGCGACCATGACCGCCCCTTGAACAATCGCGGCCGCAAAGCCGCGCCCGATATGGGCCGGCACATGAAGAATTCCGGCATGGTCCCTGGAAAGATCTGGTGTTCCACCGCATTACGCGCCCGTGAAACGCTGGATCTGTGGTGCCTGGGTGCCGATGTGGAGCCAGATATCTCCCACACACGGGATCTCTATATGGCCTCTCCGGCCGCCATTCTGGCCGTCGCCCGGGCGACCGAGGAGGAAAATGATTCCTGCATGATCGTTGCCCATAATCCCGGCATGCAACAGGCGGCCATCCTGCTGAGCGGAGATACCGCGCCATCTGAAATCTTTTCAGGATACCCGACGGCGGCATTGACGGCGATTGAATTCGATGTCGACCACTGGGTCGATGTGGGTGTGATGCCGGGCCGGATTACTGCCTTTGTTACCCCGCGCAATCTGGCCAACTTGTAGCTATTTGAAAAAGCTCAGTTTACAAGTCGTGTGCGTCCATGTCATGTTTTTTGTGAAATCAGAGGGATGGATTGGCATGGATCACAAGCAGTTTCAGGAATGGTTATCGGGGACAGACCACCTCAGCCCGGCGCAGCGGCAGCAAACCGAAGCCGTGTTCCCGGGGGACACGGAGACGTCAGCATCGCTGGCTGCCATTGAAGCGGCCGTGGGTGAAGATCGCCAGTGCCCGCATTGTGGCACGCCAGGCGCCATATCGCGTGGCAAGGCAAGGGGTCTGCGACGGTACCGGTGCAAAGGATGCAGGAAGACATTCAATGCCGCGACCGGCACCCCCTTGTCGGGTCTGCACCACAAGGACAAGTGGCTTTCCTTCGGAGCCTGTCTTGCTGATGGGCTGACGGTTCGCGCTTCAGCAGAACGTTGCGGACTTGCCGTCAACACCGCGTTGCGTTGGCGGCACCGATTTCCTGCCGCAAAAGACCTGAAGGCACGCAAGCTCACGGGCATTGTGGAGGCCGATGAAACCTGTGTGCCGGAAAGCCGGAAAGGTGCACGAAACCTTGAGCGCAAGGCGCGACGCAGGGGAGGCAAGGCCAGCAAGCGGGGCCTGTCAGATGAACAGGTTCCGGTACTGGTTGTCGCTGACCGCGGCGACGCGACAGTCAGTGCGGTTCTTTCTGCCCGCGGTCAACGCCGATCCCTTGCGAGAGGTGATCGCGCCGGTTGTGGACGAGGATATCGTTTTGGTGACCGATGGACACCGCGCTTGTCCGCGATGCGCGGCGGCAATCGGTGCGCATCACGAAGCATTGAACCTGTCACGAAGTGAGCGGGTGCGAGGTGCCTTTCACATTCAGATCGCAGCAGATCCGGCGGTCAACAACCGACACAGCCGGTTGAAGGATTTCCTGCGGCGCTACCGAGGCGTCGCGACCAGATATCTCGACAACGACCTGCGATGGTTCCAGCGGCTTGAACTGGAGAACGCCTCACCCCGACCTTGCCGCCGAAGGCACAAGCCTGACCATCGACATCTGCGGCCACCTCGCCCTCGCCGAGGTCCTGACCCCCATCCCCTCGACCCCACCTGGTCGCGGGTCCGGGGCTAGGGCACCAAGGTTTCACACCGACGGTCCGCCGTGCCATACTGGCCAACTCATTTGAACTTGGACGACTTTCGCATGGACCCGTTTCAGGTAATTCTTCCGATCAGCGAGCGTGAAGCCGCCATCCTTGGCGTTCTTGCCCTCTTCGTTACGCTCGTTGTCTTGGTCCGCGCGGCTATGTCGACAGGGCAGGTCAAACCGTTCTCCGAAACCTGGTACCTCGCTGCAATCGGGCTCCTTGCGGTCATCCTCGCGCCGGTCTGGCTAGCCCTGATCGGATTCGCCATCTGGTCGCTGGTCGAGTTGGCCGCATCGTTTCCCGAGTTCACGCGCACACCCGATGGCAGCAATGCCACCGACATTCGCTGGCACGTCCTCGCCTTTGCCGGGTTGGGGGCCGTCCCTGGCGGTCTCATCGGCGCGCCCCTCGCCCTGATCCGCATCTTCACGACGGAGCAGCAGACCGTTTGACCTGCCCCTGTTTTCAGGGCCACTCGTAAGTTGAGTTTGTTCTTCTTTTGTGTGCTATCATTCGGCAGCGTGAGCAATGGGCGCAGGCGCGGAGCCATCCATTAGCTCAAGCGGCTGCGCCCGGTAAACAGGTCTGGATTTCCGGAAAATGCTACACCTCCGGTGCGATCTACTCGGTCATGAAGGATGATCGTTATGAAGCCTGGCAATCCCGGCGGCTCTACATGGAGTGTTCGGAATGCGGCTATGCGAGAACCTACGAACAGGGCGAGGTGGTGCGAAAAGACACAGCCGACTGTGATGCATTTCGATATGTTCTCGGGACTGTCATAGAGCGATGCGATGTAAAACGGCCGGACCGTTTCGGCTTCATCACTGATTTCACGTATGCACCCGGTCATGATCGCGAATTTCAGGCCTGGCCAATGGCGGCGGTCCCCGAGCCATCTCGTATGGCGGCGCGTCTCAATTCGCCCGTGATCTCCATCAATGATCTCGCCTTGCCTGATGAAATCGCCCCCGGTCCCGCGCTCAAGGTGCGCGTCGAGGAACGGTTCCACATCCCCGCGCAAACGTCCCTGACTGCCCTTCAGGCCGATCACGTAATCGGCCTCCCGATCAATGATCCGCCGGCAAATCCCGCGCCGGCATGCCATCGCATCAATGGCCACGATGACGCCCTTGATCGTCAAAAGGGCCGGCAATTCGGGAATGCCAGAAATTCGGGAATGGCCGTGATCTCATTCGATATCACCAGGCCGGAATCATGTGAATGGCGGCCTTGTCGGAGGCAGTGTCAAATGAGCGGCGCGGCGTTTCGCCGTCACTGGCGACACATCCTTCAAGTGCTTCATGCAAGCGCGCGACCCGGATCATGAAACACTGTTGAAACCGCTCCATATCCAGCTTTGAGAACAGAATCCCCGACGGATCATGGCGCGGCGCACCCTCTTCAAACGGCGAAAAACGGCTCGGAAGATCAAGCTTCCCTTGCCCATGAAGCGCGATTGATGTCCATTCCCGTGCGCCCGATATCACCGCGCCCGGAACCGGAAGGAGAATTTCTTCCGGCGGACAGATGACTTTTGCCACCTGACGAGGCTCCTCCATCTCCTCGAAACGGGCCGGAAAAACAGTTGAATTGACAGATCGAGGGGCGTGTGACATCTGAAATCTCCGAAAATAAAGGGCCATCTCACACCCTTGATTCAGAAAAACACACAAGTGTCGGCAATCCATTCAGTCGATTGCCCTGGACCCAATGTGAACCCTGATTGTCAACAGGCCCTAGTTGATGTTATCATGCTTTGTCGGTATCGCGAAATGCATACAAATACAATGTCATTTCGAAACTGTGGGTTTTTGGATCGCGGCAAACCAGCGGGGGTTTGACCGGTCGGCAAGTCCCCGCTACAACGCGCGCCATGAGAACAGGCAACGCGGCGCGCGAAACCAAGGAAACAACCGTTTCGGTCGAGGTTAATCTCGATGGGACGGGGACCCATGACGTGGATACCGGAATCGGATTTCTGGACCACATGCTAGAACAGTTGTCCAAGCATTCGCTGATGGATCTGACCGTCCGGGCCAAGGGTGATTTGCATATCGATTTTCACCATACCACCGAAGATACCGGAATCGTCATCGGCATGGCGGTGGCCCAGGCGCTGGGCGATTTCAAGGGCATCAACCGGTATGGCTCGGTGGTCATACCCATGGATGAAACCTGCACCCGGGTCAGTCTGGACGTTTCCCAGCGGCCTTATCTGATCTGGAAAGTGGATTTTTCAAAGCCCAAGCTCGGCGACATGGACACCGAACTGTTCAAGGAATGGTTCCAGGCCTTCGCCCAGGCCGCCGGCATTACGCTGCACGTGGAAAACATGTACGGCGAAAACAACCATCATATTGTGGAGAGCTGCTTCAAGGGACTGGCCCGCGCCCTGCGCCATGCGATTGAAATCGATCCGCGCGCGTCCCAGGCCATGCCGTCCACCAAGGGCATGCTCGGATCAGGATGAAGCTCTATTCGGTTCATCTGAAGGAAGGCGATCTGGAATCGGCCGAACTGGTGCGTGAAGGCTTTTACGTCTTCGCATTCGCATTGCCTTTGTTCTGGATGCTGTATCACCGTCTGTGGCTGCCGGCGCTGGTCGCTGTCATGCTGATCGCAATCGGGATATTGCAGACGGCCGGATCGTCCGAAATCGTTTTGGGTGCCATCAGCCTGGGCATTCAGCTTGTCGTCGCGCTCAACGCCGCCGATCTGCGCCGCTGGGGATTGGGGCTGCGCGGATATGACGAGGCCGCGACCGTGACCGGCCGCAACGTGCAGGATGCCGAGCGCCGATTCTTTGACGAGTATGGCGCATTGCCCGGGCGGGAAGAGATGGACGATCCGGCTTCGCGGCCTGCGCCCTGGGGCAAGCCCGCCCGGACCGATCCGCTGGGCGTCTTCCCGACGCCGACGACCCGGTAGAACCGGTATGACCATTGCGATTATCGATTACGGGTCCGGAAACCTGCGTTCCGTCGCCAATGCCTTTGAACGGGTTACCATCAAGGAGGAATTGAACCGCGCGGTGGAAGTGACCGCCGATCCCGACCGGGTCGCAGGGGCCGATCATATCATGCTGCCGGGTGTGGGCGCCTTCGGGGATTGTGCCCGGGGGCTGCGCGCCCTGCCGGGTATGATCGACGCCCTGGAAGAAGCGGTCCTGGGGAAGGGCCGGCCATTTCTGGGCGTGTGCGTCGGCATGCAGCTGATGGCGACGCGGGGCCTTGAACATGGCGAACATGCCGGTCTGGGCTGGCTGGACGGCGACGTGGTTCATATCGAACCATCGGACCCGGCATTGAAAGTGCCGCATATGGGCTGGAACACGCTCGACATGCATCGGGATCACCCGGTCCTGGACGGGATCGCCACCGGCGATCATGCCTATTTCGTCCATTCCTATCATCTGGCCGCGACGGATGAGGCCGATGTGCTGGCAACCACCGATCACGGCCAGACTCTGACCGCCATTGTCGGTAGGGCCAACATGATCGGGACCCAGTTCCATCCGGAAAAGAGCCAGGCGACAGGCCTGCGCCTGATCGCGAACTTTTTGCGGTGGCGGCCATGATCCTCTATCCGGCGATCGATCTGAAACAGGGCCGGTGCGTCCGCCTGTTCAAGGGTGACATGGACCAGGCAACAATATTCAACGACGACCCGGCGGACCAGGCCCACCGGTTCCAGGACCAGGGGTTTGCCTGGCTGCACCTGGTCGATCTCGACGGCGCCTTTGCCGGCGCGCCGGTCAATGCCGATGCGGTTCAGGCCATACTTGCCGATATTACCATTCCGGCCCAGCTCGGTGGCGGAATGCGAGACCTGGCAACCGTTGAACGCTGGCTGAGTGCCGGTATTACCCGGGTCATACTCGGCACCGTGGCGGTTCGCGATCCGGATCTGGTGCGCCAGGCCTGCAAGATGTTCCCGGGCCAGGTCGCGCTGGGGATCGATGCCAAGGACGGCATGGTCGCTGTCGAGGGTTGGGCCGAAACGTCGACGCTCGGAGCCCTGGATCTGGCGCAACGGTTCGAAGATGCCGGCGCCGCGGCAATTATCTATACCGACATCGATCGGGACGGCGCCCTGACCGGGGTCAATGTGGCCGCGACCCTGGCGCTGGCCGATGCGGTATCGACGCCGGTGATCGCCTCGGGCGGTGTGGCCGGTATGGCCGACCTGGAGGCGTTGAAACGGGCCGCCCACCCCAATATGGACGGTGTGATCTCGGGTCGGGCGCTCTATGATGGCCGGATCGACGTGCTCGACGCTCTGGCCCTGTTGGAAGCCCCATGCTGAAGACCCGGATCATTCCCTGCCTTGATGTGAAGGACGGCCGCGTGGTCAAGGGCGTCAATTTCGTCGATCTGGTCGATGCCGGCGACCCGGTTGAACAGGCCAGGGTCTACGATGCCGCCGGCGCGGACGAGCTGTGTTTCCTCGACATCACCGCCAGCCATGAAAACCGCGACACGATCTTTGACGTGGTCGCCCGCACCGCCGCGGCCTGTTTCATGCCGCTGACCGTCGGCGGCGGCGTGCGCACGGTGGATGATATTCGTAAGTTACTTCTTTCAGGCGCCGACAAGGTGTCGATCATGACCGCGGTGGTCAAGAACCGGGCCTTTGTCGGCGAGGCGGCAGAGAAATTCGGCAATCAGTGCATCGTGGTTTCCGTCGATGCCAAACAGACAAGGCCGGGCCATTGGGAAATCTTCACCCATGGCGGCAGGGAACCAACCGGCCTTGACGCGGTGGCCTATGCCAAAGAGGTGGCCGGGCTCGGCGCCGGCGAAATCCTGCTGACCTCGATGGACCGGGACGGCACCAAATCGGGCTTCGACCTGGATCTGACCCGGGCCATCGCCGATGCTGTCTCGATCCCCGTGGTGGCCTCGGGCGGGGTCGGCACCCTGGACCATCTGGCCGACGGTGTGATCGACGGCCACGCCAGCGCCGTGCTGGCGGCGTCGATCCTCCATTTTGGCACCCATACCGTTGCCGAAGCCAAGGCCCATATGGCCGCGCGCGGCATTCCGGTACGAACGTAGACAGGGAATACCAAAGGAACTATATTGACTCATTCGCCCGTCTTTTCGCGTCCTGCTGGCAAGGCATGGTCCACGCTGCGGCCTGCCTGACCGCAAGTGACCATAAAACGCCGTCCAGCGGGCGCGAAAAGGCGGGCCCGCGGCGCTTCAAGGATAAGTGGGAACCGGTTATGCGTCCGGAAACGCGACCAACAAATATCCGGGGCGGGGGAACCCGCCCCGGGTGGGCCAGATCCGTGCATCCGGTGCGTTCCGGCGCTTGCCGGACTGAACGGATATGGCTCCATCAGATGGGTCAATATTTAGTTCATTTGGTATAAGCAGGCATGAGCGAAACATCCGACATCCTGGACCGCCTCCACGCGGTGATCGAGGGCCGCAAGGGCGCGGATCCCGAAACTTCCCATGTGGCCAGGTTATTAAGTAAGGGATCGCTTAAGTGCGCCGAGAAGTTCGGCGAGGAAGCGGTCGAAACCGTCGTGGCCGCCGCCGGACAGGGCCGGGACGAGGTTATCACCGAATCCGCCGATACCCTGTTCCATCTGATGGTGCTGTGGGCATCGCTCGATATCACGCCCCTGGACGTCTACGGCGAACTGGCCCGGCGCGAGGGCGTCTCTGGCCATAAAGAGAAGGCAAGCCGCAAGGAAGCATGACCCATGTCCTATGACGCCGAAAACATCTTCGCCAAGATCCTGCGCGGGGAGATTCCCTGCGACAAGATCTATGAGGACGATCACGCCCTGGCGTTCCACGATATCAATCCTCAGGCCGCAACCCATATTCTGGTCATCCCCAAGGGCGCCTATGTGAACATGGACGATTTCACCGCCAATGCATCGGTCGCCGAAATCGCGGGATTTTTCCAGGCCGTGGGCCAAGTCGCGCGCGAGGCCGGATTGTCCGACAGCGGCGGCGGCAATGGCTATCGTATCCTGTCAAATGCCGGTCATGATGGTCGTCAGGAAGTTCCGCATTTGCACATCCATATCGCCGGCGGCGAACGCCTCGGCCCGATGCTCTATAAAAGACGGAATCAGGGCGCGGCTTAGGGTTTTTCTGACTAGGTTTGATTTTTCAACCCATCCCAATTGCGTCGTTCCGGGGTGCCGAAGGCGAACCCGGAACGACGGATGAAAAAGCAAATCTGGTCAGGGGCAACGTCAGTCGGAAACACCCTGGAAAGCCAGATCAGCCGCCGCCTTCAATGTCCGCCGAAAGCGGCGGTCCGCGCGACTATGACGCGGGCAAGAAGATCAAGGGCCGCAATACCGGTGGCCTGCCGGTCGCGGTCATGGGTATCCGTCCGTTGGAGCCGTATTTTTCGGTTATTCCGGCCTCCAATTCCACGGCATGAGTTCCTCGATGCGGTTGATCTTGTGATCTGGCAGGCGCTCCAACACCCATGTGAGCCAGGCTTCCGGATCAACGCCGTTCATCCTGGCGGTCTCGACCAGGGTGTAAGCGATAGCGGCGGCTTTACCGCCACCGACGGAGCCCATGAAGAGATAGTTCTTGCGGCCCAGTGCGATGGGGCGGATCGAGCGTTCACAGATGTTGTTGTCGAGTTCCAGCCGTCCGTCGCTGAGACAGGCACGCGCCTTTGGCATGCGGTTCAGCGCATGGCGAATGGCCCCTGCCAGTTTGGTCTTGCCCGAGAGCTTGGGAAGCTGGGCCTGTAACCATGCTTCCAGCTCATCGAAGACGGGCTTTGCCTTCTCTTGCCGAATGGCGACCCGCTCTTCGGGGGATTTGCCTCTGGCTTCCTCTTCGACAGCGTAAAGCACGGCGATCTGCTTGATTGTGCCTTTGGCGATGGCCGACCCGGTGCGCTCAAACTCTTCCACAAACTTGCGACGCACATGCACCATGCAGGCCTGCTCGTCGGCCTTGCCCTCCCCGAAGAGGCCATTGAAGCCCGCAAAGCCATCGGCAAGCACGGTCCCGGTATAGCCGGAAAGATGATTGACCGGGTGTGCACCCTTGCGGCCTGTACTGAACTGATACCAGGCACAGGGTGGGGCCTCGCCGCACCACGGGCGCTCGTCGCGCACGTAACTCCACAGCCGCGCGGTTCCAGTCTTCTTTATCCTGGTGCGGGTTTGCAGTTTGACCGGTGTGTCATCGGCAAAAAGTGCAGGCCCTGCCCTGACCAGCTTGCCGATATGATCGGCCAATGGCTCCAGCAGCGCCGTGCTGCGGCCCACCCGGTCGGTCAACGTGGTGCGATGCAGATCAACCTTCTCGCGGGCGAAGATTTCTGATTGCCGGTCAAGCGGCAGGTGATCGCAGTATTTGCCAACCAGAGCGTGGTTGATCTCCGCCAGTAACCCGCTATCACGCCAGTTGTAGAAATAGTATCGAACCGTTGAAACCGGCGGAAAGTCCTTTGGCAAAAGAGATCACGCGCACCCGGTGGCAGCGATGGAGCCAATCCCATCCCGAACTTCGCGCAACTCAACTTCCCGAGGGCGCCCCAATTTGTTGGGGCCGGGCAAAAGCGGAAAAATGACCGCCCATTCTGCATCGGTTACATCGCTTGAGTAGCGCTCGTTATTCCGCTCATACTGGCAGCGAGTGGTTTCAGTCCAGGGCATCGTGACCTCCGTTTTCTTGTTTCCTATTCAAACAAACAGAAGCACAACCCACTGATATCACTCAACTCAGTTTCGATCAGGCCCTGGGATCTTCCGCCATTTTTTCCTGGCTGACATCATCAGTCTGAAGACCATGGCGAGGGCGGTCTTGCGGTCCAGGCAACCACTGGTTTTTCGGGTGCGGTTTCTGACCGTGGCAAAGACGCTCTCGATATGGTATGTGGTCCGGATCTGCTTCCAGTGCTCGGCGGGGAAGTCGTAGAAGGCCAGCAGTTCATCGCGGTCTTTCACCAGCCTTTCCACGGCGCGCTCATACTTCACATCGTAGGTTTCGATGAAGAGATCGAAGGCGGCGTTGGCCTCCTTCCTCGTCTCGGCCATCCAGATATCCTGCAGATCGCTCCTAGCCTTCGCGCGCAGAGGGCTGGGCAATGCGTGGATCACGTTGGCGGTCTTGTAAACCCGGCATAGTTGCTCACGCGTGTCGGGGAAGACATCCCGCAGCGCTGTCCAGAACCCGAGCGCACCATCGCCGGTCGCCAGTTCAGGCGGCACCGTCAGGCCGCGTTTCTTCAGCCCTTTCAGAAGGTCGCGCCAGCTGTCCGCGTTCCCTCGGAACCCGTCCATGATCGCCAGCACATCCTTCTCGCCATACTCGTCAGCACCGATAATCACCAACATATATTGACGATTGCCGTCCAGGCGCGGCATAAAATACACCCCGTCCGCCCAGATGTAGACATAGCGCTTGCCTTTGAGGTCGCGCTTGCGCCAGGCCTCATATTCTTCCCACCACGTCGCTTTCAGCCGTGTGATCGTCAAGGCGGACAGCCCTGCGGCATCCGGCCCCTGAAAGGCCGCCAACGCTGCGCTGAAATCCCCCGTCGAGGTGCCCTTCAGATAGAGCCACGGAAGCAGTTCCTCGACCGACCTGGCCTCGCGCAGATACGGCGGCAGCGCCGAGCGGAATTGGCACGCTACTCTAATACTTTGTCCAATATTTTTTGATCTACCTTTCGCCGACACGATGAATCTTGCAAGGGCGAGGACCTGTGCGCACAGCGCATCCTGGTTGATCTTGTAGTCGGCCTGGCAATCCGGCGCCGGCGCAAGGTTCTCGACATCATCGACCTCCAAATATTCTGCTGGGATGATATCTTCGCGGCAACGGTCCCATACGCGTAGTGCTGCACTCAGACCTAGTGAGGGATCAAGGACCGCATGGTTGGCGTGGGCAATGCCCGGTTTGTTTGTGATCCATTTGTACTTGGTCATCCCGCTACCTGCGGGCGCTACAAACAGGTCGATTACGTCGCTGATCACTATGCTATCGGCCATGGTAACACCAACCGCACTCACCACTTTGTCGGGGAAATTAGCGCCTTTCTTGATGGCCTCGGCCATCTCGGCCTCCGCCGTCGTATCTATGAGCTTATGGGTGATTGACGCAAGGTTGTCGTTCGTCGCCCCGTCGATATAAACAAGCGTATCTGGTATCACCTGATGCAAGCGATTTATGAGATCCGTATAGCCAGCCTGCTGGTCAACCCAGGTCCGTCGCGTGCACCTGATGGTCAACATGATGATGAGGTCTGGGACCGTACGTAATCGCATTGCTTCTTCGGCCAGTTTGGTCGCGCTGGCCTTGGCATGCCGGATAATACGATTGGCAAGATTGCGGCTTATGTAACGCTCCTGCATCGGCAGAAAGAGAACGTTTTCCTCCGAGATGAGCCTGAATGCGGCGGATAGGTCCGCCAGTTCATGGATCCGGGCCCTGGATGCCGAAAGTTCCGGAAAAAGTGCCGTCGGCTCGCCAAAAACATGTCCGCCCGACCAATATGCCAGGTCCGTAACGTCGTCCAACACGTTGCTGTTCAAAAGCGTCGACCAGACCGGTAGGACGTTCCACGCATAGTGGCCGATATGACGTTCAGTCGATTCAATTGGACATAGCCGATCGGGGCGAGCGTGTTTGCTTGCATGTTTGAGCATCGCTTCGGCGTTTGACATCATGTCCCGCAGCGCACGCAATAGTTTTTCTCGGCAGATCCAATGGGTGTGCCTATCCGACACCAAAAATACCCGTTCTTTAACCAGAAGATAGGCACTGCATCCGGAGAATGGATGGCTCACCCCATGCTCGGTGCAAGCCAGAACGACCTCATCACTACAGCGCATCAACGTTAGAAATGGCCCAACCCCAATCACCGACGTCGCCGACTGGCCCGTGGCCGGGTTCAAAAGATCCGGCTGGCCAGAACGGCATTGCCGCATTACCCAATGGAGCGACTCGGAAGTCCCTTTATGAATACGGTCAGCTATTGGTTTGTCTGAATCCGCTGGGAACGGTGACTGCCCGTCCACTTTCCAATCGGCAAATCCCACTTCCGTAGTCCCAACCTTCAGCAGCATCTCAATGACGGCAGGTTTATCGAAAACGCGATCGTATAGATACACCGTCTCGGTGTTGCTGCCGTTGAATTGGCTCAGATAGTCAAAGAACTCGTCGACTGCGACCTTGACAACAGGGTGGGATTTGTACTCATCTTCACTTATTAAGCCGTGTTTCGCTAGATGAGAAAGCCAAAAAAGAATATCGGGCGGCGCGCAACCTTCCGAAAAAGCCTCTGTCAGCTCCGGCAGATATTTCAACGCCGCATCGAAATCTCCTTTTTTACAATCATCCTTGAAGTGTTTCAGTGCATCTTCACATGTGGCGCGAGATTTTTGACGAATTTTGAATTTTTCAATTTCTTGCTTAGGCATCGTGATTTTTATCTCCTGGCGGGCGATTGTTCGGGCGAGAGGGGCTGCATTTTAAGGTTGTTTGTGCGCGATCAGTAATTCGCGAATACCGTCATCAAGGAGCACCTGTGGCGACCATCCTGGCAGCGTTTTGCCAGATACAAAAGGCCGCATCACTTCAGAGGTCTTATAAGGCACGCCCCCCCACGCAACCGCAATAGGGCGGTCGGCCACATTCTCGATACGAGTAACAAGCTCTCTGATGGTTAGCACCGTCCCACCAAGGGCGAAGTAGGCTGCATGACCGGGCCTGGGTTGATCCATGAGTTGCTCGGCCGCGTGGAACAGGCAACGAACTACATCGTCGACATGGACAAGATCCAGCATCTGTTCGCCAGGGGACAGGTCGAGTGTCTGCCCGGACAAGGCAGCTTGCACCAGAATGCGAACGAGCCGCAGGCGCTTTTCGCTGGCTCCATAGATGACCGACGGCTTGATCGTGAGGGCGCGTAATCCGTGGCGTTCCGCGTAGTATTCTACCAGCACCTCAGCGGCGACTTTGGTTGCCGCATAAAGCGAATTCGGTGAGATGCGACCGTCTGGACCGTGCTCAAGATAACTGCCAAGATGGACCAGTGCGGACTTAGCGCCCGTTTGGGCTGAATACTCTAGCAAACCGGCCACGAGATCTAGATTTGCGTTAAGCATTGCATCAAGAGTCTCGAGGGAGTGCCCCGTCGCCACGAAGCCTGCGCAGTTAAAGATGACTTCGGGAGGGTCTTGATGTACGAGTGCGCGGCTGATGCTCGAGGCATGCCCAGACCATTCGATAACGTATTCGGGAGGCAATGGCAGACCTGACAGATTGGAGCCGGGCCGAATCAGAACGTAGACATCGTCTCCTCTGGCAAGCAGGGCGCGTACGAGCGCACCACCGAAAAATCCGCTCGCTCCGGTCACCAGTGCACGCATTGCTCAACCCCGCAAAAAACCTGGATCTGGCGGTTCACGACGTCAACGCGGTCGGACGGCGTACCAGCATTGTACCAATCATGGGTGAAATCGACCATGGTGTTCATGTCAATTGATGGAGACCAACCCAACAGCCTGTTGGCCGCTGTGCAATCAAGCGACAAAAGATGTGCTTCATGTTCTGTTTGCTGGACGCGCGCCTGTTCGACGGACAATCTCGCGCCTAATCGCGCCTTAAATTGATCGGCCAGTACGCCTACGGGGATCTGAAGTTCTGCGCCGGGGCCAAAATTCCAACCCCGGGCCGCGATATCGGGATTGCTGAAGGCAGTTTGCAGAAGGCTCAAATAGCCGCCCAACGGATCCAGTACATGCTGCCAAGGGCGTACCGCATCTGGATTCCGGATCACAAATGTGTCACCCGCATAGATGGCGCGCATGGCGTCGGGGATCAGGCGATCGACGCTCCAATCGCCACCGCCAATAACGTTGCCCGCCCGACCCGAACATATCACCTTACCATGCTCAGTATGCCGGGCGGGGTTGAAATATGAACTTCTGTAGGCGGCAGTCACGAGCTCGGTGCAACCCTTGGAATTCGAATAGGGGTCATGACCGCCCATGGGGTCATTTTCCCGATAGCCCCAGATCGTTCCTGTGTTCTCGTAGCATTTATCAGATGAAACGACAAGCACGGCTGAAATTTCGTTCACCTGCCGACAGGCGTCCAAAAGATGCACAGTACCCATGACGTTGGTCTCATAGGTCTCGACGGGTTGCTCGTAGGAAAGCCGCACGAGTGGTTGCGCTGCCATATGGATAACAATCTCGGGGCAGACGTCCTTTATCGACCGGGTGAGCATGGCTCGGTCGCGAATGTCACCTATCTGATGCGAGGCGAGTTCATCCGCCAGCCCAACTTCTTTAAACAGGGGTTCAAGTCCGTCCGGCAAGCCGTTTTCCTCCGGGGCAAGTGCGTAGCCATGAACCTCTGCCTCCATCGAAATCAGAATCTTGCTCAGCCAGCTGCCCTTGAAGCCTGTGTGGCCGGTCAGGAAGACTCGTTTAGCCTTCCAGAAGCTCGCAGTGATGCCGTGTGCCATCGGGTTTTTATCTGTTCGTGCTTGAGTATTTTTCACGTGCCCAGGCGAGTGCGTCGCGCACGCCTTCGCTTGCGCTGACTTTAGGCACCCAGCCGAGCATTTCACTCGCTTTGGCAATATTAGCGACAAACACCTTCTGGTCGCTTTGTCGGGGCGAGTTGCAGTTGACCGGCAGGCGCCTGTTCGACATCGAGCTGAGCAGATCAAACAGCTCAAGCAGGCTTAGGTTACGATCCGATCCTCCGCCAATATTGAAAACCTGGCCGCTAATCTTGTCTTTTTTCTCAATGGCGGCCTGATAAAGTGTCCGCATATCATTTGCATGCAGTAGGTCGCGCACCTGCTTACCGTTTCCACTTATCGAAATCTCGGTCACAGCGGGATCGGCGTACTGGCTGCAAAACCACCCAACCCAGCCCTGATCCGCAGTCGCAAACTGGCGGCCACCATACATGGAAGAATGGCGGAAAACAGCCGTATTGAGCCCGAAAACCCGATGGTAATCGAGTATATATTGCTCGGCAGCGCCCTTGGAGCAGCCATACGGAGACCTAAAGTCCAGCGGTGTATCTTCGGAAAAACCCTGTTCGTATCCCTTGGCGATGTAGCGGCTGTCAGTCTCTTCGTATGTTATCCACTCCAGATCGCCATAGACCTTGTTGGTGGAACTGAACAGAATTTGCGCATCCGGCGCGTAGAGCCGTGCGGCCTCAAGCACGTTGAAAGTACCCATTGCATTGGTTTCAAAATCAAGGCGAGGGGAGGATATCGATGTTGTCATTGCCACCTGGCCTGCGAAATTGATGATGACATCGGGCTGGCAATCTTTAACGGCCTCTTCGCAATCGTACTGTGAGCGTATATCGCCATGGCAATAATTGAACGCGTGAGAAGACCTCAACCAATTGAGGTTGTCGACCGAACCATGACGACCGAGATTGTCATAAACTGTACAAGTCATGCCGTCGCTAAGAAGCGCATCGGTGATGTTCGATCCCAGAAATCCACAGCCGCCAAAGACAAGAACATGCCCCATAACAGTATTAGTATTCCCTTTATATTTTTCGGTCCGGCCATAGAGGAATCGTTCCGTTTACCACCTTTTCCAAGGCGCACCTGCCTCTAACGACCAAAGGGACCGCAAATAATCCCGGTCACGGACTGTATCCATCGGATGCCAGAACCCATTATGGGGGTACGCCGTCAGTTCACCATCCTTGACAAGGCCTTTCAGGGGTGCGCCCTCCCACATATCCTCATCGCCGCCAATATATTCCATCACAGAAGGTTCCAGCACGAAAAAGCCGCCGTTGACGCGTCCTCCATCGCCAGAAGGTTTTTCCACAAACCCTTTGACCTTTCGATCATGGATGTCTAACAATCCAAATCGTCCTGGCGGCGAAACTGCCGTCACCGTCGCCTTACACCCCATTTGCCGATGGTGGGCGATTGTTGCATTGATATCCACATCACTGACTCCGTCGCCATACGTCATCAGGAAGGTATCATCCAGAAATTCGGACACTCTTTTCAGTCGTCCGGCATTCTTGGTATCGGGTCCTGTATCCACCAGCGACACCTGCCATGGTTCGGCCCTGCGTGCATGTATCTCGATCGAGCCGTCGCTCAGATCAATAGTCACGTCGGACGTATTAAGGACATAGTTTCTGAAAAAGTCTTTAATGACATCGCCCTTATAACCAAGGCAGATGATGAAATCTGTAATCCCCTGACTCGCATAGATCTTCATGATATGCCAAAGGATCGGGTAGCCGCCTATTTCGACCATCGGCTTGGGAACCAGATGAGTTTCTTCTGAAAGGCGGGTTCCAAAACCACCAGCAAGGATCACTGCTTTCATGACAATAGATCCTTCATGGTCAGATCGATCATTTCTACCATATAGTCCAGATGGGCCTCACCGAGCCCTGGCCAGACACCAATCCAAAACGCGTCTTTCATTATTTTGTCTGTTACCGTCAGGTTCCCGCTGATCCGATATTCGATATCCTTGAAAGAAGGTTGACGCACGAGATTTCCAGCGAACAGCAGTCGCGTTCCGACTTTCCGTTCCTCAAGCCTTGCGGTCAGATCACGGCGCAAGACAGGGACGTCATCACGCAAAACCAGGAGAAATCCAAACCAGGATGGCTCGGACCCCGGCGTAGGCACTGGAAGATGGAAGTATTCATCGAGTTTGCGGTCTTTCAACCGTTTGGTCAAATCCGCATAATTCTCGCGCCGTTTCTCAACGAACCGGTCCAGCTTGCCAAGTTGACTAAGGCCGATGGCGGCCTGCATATCGGACATCTTCAGGTTATAACCAATATGAGAATAGATGTATTTATGATCGTAACCTTCCGGCAGATCCCCTAGCTTCCAGTCGAACCGCTTGCCGCAGGTGTTTTCTTTGCCTGGCGCGCAATAACAATCACGCCCCCAATCCCGGTACGATTCGCAGATGCGCGCCAGTCGAATTGAGTTCATCATGACAGCACCACCTTCACCTGTCGTGATATGGTGGGCAGGGTAGAAGCTGAGTGTCGCAAGGTCGCCGAATGTGCCGACCGGTTGACCTTCATAGGTCGCGCCGAAGGCGTCGCAGCAGTCTTCAACAAGGTAGAAATCATGCGCCTTACAAATTTCCGAAACCACTTTGAGGTTGAACGGATTTCCCAGGCTATGGGCGACCATAATGCCGCGGGTCTTGTCCGTGATAGCCACTTCGATTAGGTCGGTATTGATATTGTGTGTTTCGAGGTCGACATCGACAAAAACCGGGATGCAACGATTTTGTATGATAGGCGCGACGGTCGTCGGAAAGCCGGCAGCGACCGTAATGATTTCGCTGCCGGGAGCGATACGTTTTTCGCCAAGCTTGGGAGAAGTCAGCGTGCTGAATGCCAGCAGATTAGCTGCAGAGCCGGACACTGTCAGTTTTGATAGTTTCGTGCCGAAGCGCTTGGCCAAGTCAAACTCGAACTGGTCGGCGTATCGCCCGGCTGTCAGCCACATATCGAGCGCGGAATCAATCAGATAAGCGCAGTCATCTGCATCCAACACTTTGCCGGAAGGCGGGATGTAGGTCTCTCCTGGTACGAAGGCTTTCTTTTCCCCTGCGGCGAAAAAGCGTTTTGCAGCGTCGATGATCTGATTTCTATCCATTATGTCCGCCTGTGATTTGCGCACCGTCAAATAGATCAAACGGTTTGTAGCGCCTTGGGGTTATTGAGATACTTTTGAAGCTTACGCGGCGGCCTGGATTTTGTCCATGTCGTCGCGTCTGAACTGGTTTGCTGCCGCTGCGCCGGGCTGAGGTGATCTGTCCCCGATAACCATTCCTGAAACTGCTTGTGATCCATGCCAATCCATCCTTCTGATTTCACAAAAAACATGACATGGACGCACACGGTTTGTAAACTGAGCCAAACCGATTGCAGCTCTGCCGCAAACTGGAACCTGGCGGCAGCTCTGATCGCATCACGATGAGTGTCCACAAACCCTAGCTAACTCGCCGGCATCATCTCCATTTTGGCGGCGCCGAGGATCTGACCGTTGCCACCGGTCTGAACCAGGACGGCGCAGCCTTCCGCCGTGCCGTCAATGGCGCTTTTTGGCAGTGTGTAGGTGCCGGTGCCGCCGGACCATTGGCCCAGATCCGTCCATTGCTTGGCAATGTTGTGATAGGTGATGTCGCGGCCGGAATTTTCGCCGCGGCCGATCATGACGGTTTCCTTGTCATCGAACTGGACCAGCCAGACCGTCGCCGGCTGATCGACCGGTGCGCCATCGACCGTGACGATCAAGCCATCATCGCCATGGCTGATGTCCACGCCAGCGACACGGGCCTTGGGGGCGTTCCGCAGGGCGGCTTCGACCTTGCGGCTGCGGCTGCCGACGGCATCGGTTGAACCGTTCACGACCAGTTGCGGGGTATAGACCGACCGGTTGCCCATATTGCGGGCGTACAACTGCTGGCGTCTGGTGTGCCAGGGACTGGCGAAAGTATCTTTCCAGCCGATATAGTCCCAATAGTCCACATGTTCGCTGAGGGCGATGATGCCATTGCGTCCGGCCAGGTCGCCCAGAATTTTGTCCGCGGGCGGACAGGATGAACAGCCTTGGCTGGTAAACAGTTCGACGACTGTCACTTCCCCTGCACCGGCGGGGATAACGCTCAATGCAAGGGTGAGAGCCCCGGCGACAGCTCCAATACGCTTTGCCATCGTGTACCTTTCGGTGAATTGTTCTGGCCCTTTATATGAGGATGCGAGGCCAGAACACGAGTCACGATCGCCCTTGAGGCGCTCACAAGGGCGTTAGATACCGGAAATGGTTCGTTAACAAAATTGGACGATTTTCCTCTTTTCGTCGTTCCGGGTCCACCTGCGGTGTCTCGGAACCAGAGCGATTCAGAGAAAGGTCGTCTTCAGCCCTTGAGCCAAGGTCCGGATGGCTCGGTTTCGATCGTTCTGGATGATTTCCGTGGCCCTTGTGGGTGATGCGTCGATGCGTTTGAGCAGGGTCCGGGCGGCGCTCGTCAGCGTCGCTGGCTGCCATTGAAGCGGCCGTGGGTGAAGATCGCCAGTGCCCGCATTGTGGCACGCCAGGTGCCATATCGCGTGGCAAGGCAAGAGGTCTGCGACGGTACCAGTGCAAGGGATGCAGGAAGACATTCAATGCCGCGACCGGCACCCCCCTTGTCGGGTCTGCACCGCAAGGACAGGTGGCTTTCCTTCGGAGCCTGTCTTGCTGATGGGCTGACGGTTCGCGCTTCAGCAGAACGTTGCGGACTTGCCGTCAACACCGCCTTGCGTTGGCGGCACCGATTTCCTGCCGCAAAAGACCTGAAGGCACGCAAGCTCACGGGCATTGTGGAAGCCGATGAAACCTGTGTGCCGGAAAGCCGGAAAGGTACACGAAACCTTGAGCGCAAGGCGCGACGCAGGGGAGGCAAGGCCAGCAAGCGGGGCCTGTCAGATGAACAGGTTCCGGTACTGGTTGCCGCTGATCGCAGCGGCGCGACAGTCAGTGCGGTTCTGCCTGCGGTCAACGCCGATCCCTTGCGAGAGGTGATCGCGCCGGTTGTGGACGAGGATATCGTTTTGGTGACCGATGGACACCGCGCTTGTCCGCGATGCGCGGCGGCAATCGGTGCACATCACGAAGCATTGAACCTGTCACGAAGGGAGCGGGTGCGAGGTGCCTTTCACATTCAGATCGCAGCAGATCCGGCGGTCAACAACCGACACAACCGGTTGAAGGATTTCCTGCGGCGCTACCGAGGCGTCGCGACCAGATCTCTCGACAACGACCTGCGATGGTTCCAGCGGCTTGAACTGGAGAACGCCTCACCCCGGGCTTGCCTTGCAACCGCCATCGCACGTCCATGCGTATAATTTGAAACTGAGCCAAAAACAAACGGATTTGATTTGATTGGATTTCCAGACAGAATTCAGTGTTCACTAAGCGTGCATGGCTGCCGTTTGCAAATCTCCAGCGAACGACAGATAGAGTCCCGCAGAGTGGTCGCACCAGCTTTGGAAGAGAATTAGGACGGCTAGGGCCCGCGAGGAATGCGAACCCTAGCAGAAATTAGATTCCAATTACAGAAGGCTTCTGAATTTTGGATTTTTCACCATATTGTTGATCGCTTTGGCAAGTGCACGATTGAATGCATCTGCTGTATTGTTACATGCGGCGAGTGCTGAGAAACTGGTGCTGAAATTGTAAACAGTACCAACGTTGTATACTTTCCCTTTGCTCGATGAAACGGACAGACCGATTGTCCACTTTCCTGAAATGGAGTCAGGTTTCATCTCCGTGACAACAACATTGATTGGGGTGCCGCGGCTACTGTAAATATCTCCTGCCAAAAATTCGGCTTGAAAAGCTTGTTTGATGGCAGCCGTGATATCCAGCCCGCCCCCGATATCTATGGGGCCCGCCAAACGGCATGTTGGGCGGGTTACAACACTGCTTGCTGTGGTTACTTTGCCTACAGAAGCTCGTTTGCCAGTTGCGGCAATGTCCCGAAGTGCAATGGTATTTTCGGGGCTGCTTTGATATTGCTGCGCGGTATATGTATCGCAACCAGCCAAAAGAATTCCAGCTGAGACAAGTGCCATTACTTGGGTTTTCATTATTTCTCCATTTGGTTTAGTTCCAAAACATTTTGAGAGATTTTTGATTTGGCCTACAATCTCTGGCCGACAAAAAACGTCGCACTGTTTCCTGATTTAACCCGGATTATGGGTCGTGTCTCGAGTCTGGTGGAAATTCTCTGGCGGTGTCCTCCGAGCGATGTGAATTGCGCCTGATCAGGCGGCGAAGTCAAGGGGCATAGGCAGGGCAGGCTGCGTGAGCGTTTCCCAGCCATCGACTTTTCGCATCCGGATCTGTCCGGAGGCCAGGAACGCCCACAGCAACATCGGCACTGTTTCCGCGCAGGGCAGCACGGTTTGCGTCTTCATGCGGCGGCGGAACTCCTCGTTCAGGCGTTCGATGGCGTTGGTTGTCCTGGCGGATTTCCATTGCGATGGGGCGAGCCGGGTGAAGGTGAACAGGCGGTCTGCGGCCTCCTCCAGGCTGTCAGCGACCGCACGACATTTCAGGCGCCATTTACGCAGGAAGGCCTTGCGTCTCTTCTCGACCTCCCTGGCTGTGTCAGCGTAGATCATGCCGCGATAATCCGCGGTGAGTTCCTCGTGCATATGCCTGGGAGCATGGCCGGGAAGATTGCGGTGCTTGTGCACCGTGCAGCGCTGGATAGCCAACCCGTTGCCCCGGAGGGCCACGAGCGCGGCCTCCAGACCAGCAGAACAACGGCGATCCGCTTCCGGGCCAAAGACCACAACAATTTTTACTGAATCGCCCTGACACTCCACCAACTGACCTGCGACTCAGCTTGTGATCCGTGCTAGGGACAGGCAAAATGGGTTTCTGGGGTGGTACCAAGATGGACGCTGCGGGGTTTTTGCATATTTCGGCTGCCATTCTGACAGTAGCCGGGCTGTTCGGCTGGCTGAACATCCGCATTCTGAAGTTGCCGCATACGATTGCGCTGGTCCTGCTTGCCTTGGCGACTTCGGCAATCGTTCTGGCCTATGACGCCGTCATCGGCGGACCGCTGGCCGGACTTCTGAGGGCGGAAGTCGGCGCGATCCAGTTCGACGACACGCTGATGATCGGCATGCTCAGCTTTTTGCTATTTGCCGGCGCGCTGCATGTTGATCTCAGCCTGCTGATGTCGCGAAAATGGCCAATCCTGGCAATGGCCACGATTGGCGTCTCGATTTCGACCGCAATCATCGGATTTGCCAGCTACTTGATCCTACCGCTGATCGGCTTTCAAGTGCCGTTGATCTGGTGCCTGGTATTTGGGGCATTGATCTCGCCGACCGATCCGGTGGCGGTGCTCGGGATCTTGAAAAACGTCAGTGTTCCGCCCTCGTTGGAAGCCAAGATCGCTGGCGAAAGCCTCTTTAACGATGGCGTTGGCGTGGTGGTGTTCACCGTATTGCTGGCCATTGCAGCGGCGGGTGATGGACACGGCGCGGGCCACGGTCCGGAAACCATCGATGCCGCCGCAATCGCCATGTTGTTCGGCAAGGAAGTGTTCGGCGGCATCCTGATCGGTTTGATTGGTGGCTGGATCGCTTATTATTTGATGAAGACCATCAATAAACACAATGTCGAGGTTCTGATCACCCTGGCCCTGGTCACCACCATCTATTCCGTGTGCTTGAAATTGCATACGTCGGGACCGCTCGCCGTGGTGATTGCCGGACTGTTTATCGGCAATCACGGCGCCAAATTCGCCATGTCCGAACACACCCGCGAACACGTCACCACATTCTGGGAACTGATTGATGAAATTCTGAACTCCGTCCTGTTCCTGCTGATCGGGTTCGAGGTTCTGGTGGTCGGATTGCATCTTGATCTGTTGACCGCCATCGTGATTATTGTCCCGGTCGTGCTGGCCGCCCGCTTTGTGGCGGTCGCTGTCCCGATGACCGTTGTCGGCACCCGCCAGGAATTGACCGAAGGCGCCATTCCGGTCCTGGTCTGGGCTGGTTTGCGCGGTGGCATCTCGGTCGCGCTGGCCCTTTCACTCCCCGAGTTTGAGAGGCGCGAGGTCGTGCTGGCCATGACCTATGGCGTGGTTATCTGTTCGCTGGTCGGCCAGGGCCTGACCGTCGAGAGAGTCATAAAGCGTTTCGTCAAACAGTCGCCGGAAGTGCCGAGGTGACGAAGCGGCGGCGCACGTCGCTTTAACCCGAATTTTTCACCATGGATGGGATCATCATCGCATGGAACGGAACGATCCTTTGGTGAATAATTCGGATTAACCGCCATGCTGTTCAATTCCACCATTTTCCTGTTCGTCTTCCTGCCGATCACGGTTGCCGGATTCCATACCGCCCAGCGCCTTGCCGGACGCAGTGCCGCCCTAACCTTCCTGTTCGCCGCGTCGCTGGTATTTTACAGCTGGTGAGATGTGCGCTACCTGCCGCTTCTGCTGGGGCCATCGGCTTTAATTATTTGATGGGCTATATCCTGTTTGCCCGGCGTTTGAAGAGTCTGGCTGGCCCTGGGCGTCGGCGGCAATCTCTGTCTGCTAGGTGTTTTTAAGTATGCAGACTTCGCGGTTTTCAGCATTGCGGCACTGTCCGGTGCCGAAGCCTCGTTATTGCACATCGCCCTGCCGCTTGGCATTTCGTTCTTCACGTTTCAACAGATTGCCTTTCTGGTCGATATCTGGCACGGCAAGAGCGAGCGTTCAGGCGTCCGGGACTTCGGTCTGTTCGTGACTTTCTTTCCCCAACGGATCGCCGGGCCGATTGTTCATCACGCCGAGCTCGTACCCCAGTTCCGGCGGGAGGGCGGCAATGAGATTGTGCGAAACTTGGCGGTTGGTCTCGCCATCTTCATTGTCGGGCTTGGCAAGAAGACGCTGATGGCGGATTCGCTTTCACCCTTTGCCGGCGGCGCTTTTGCGGCCGCGGATGCCGGCGCCGGAGTCAGCTTCGCTGTCGCCTGGACCGGAACGCTGGCCTATTCACTGCAGATCTATTTTGACTTCTCCGGTTATTCCGACATGGCGCTGGGGCTGGCCCGGATTTTGCCGAACACCGCGCAACTGTTTGCGCGCGAGCTGCCGGACTGGCCACTACACCAGGCCGACGTTCAGCCCATCGGCTGGCCCGCTCTGCAATTTGCACCGCGTACCCTGCCAGCCATGGGCTTGGGCTTGATCCTCTTTGCCGTCATCAGCAATCTTTGGGCGACCGGTGAATTCATCTATTTCCAGTTCTGATCCGACACCTTACAAGCGCTTCATCCGCAGGCTTTTGGCCGTAGCATTCGGTATTCTTGCCCTGGTCGGCGTGATCAACCTGGTGGCCGACCCTTACGACAGTGTCCGTCTGGTGACGGTCGAGGGGCTGAATAACTACAAGCCGAAACGCAACTCTGACGGCGCGCGAATTTCGACCGGCATGGATTTGCTGCACGGTGGATTTCGTACGGCCTTTCTCGGCTCATCACGTACCAGGACGGGCATGCCGATCGATGTGCCTGCCCTTCCCGGCACGGAGCTCAATGGCGGTCTCGCCGGCGCCAACATCTTTGAAACGGTTCGTTCGGCGATGATGCTGATTGGTCGCGAAGACGTCGAATGCATCTTTTCATCGGTCGGCAAGATCAAGGGCAGTTACTGGAATTCTGTCCTGGAAGGATCGCCACCGCTGTTGTCGCAAGCCCGCACCGCGCTATCGTTTCAAACTTTGCGCCGGTCCCTGAGTACGCTGTAGGCAAATCTGAAAGGTAAGAAGGAAGTGATCCGAAAACCGGCCGCCTCCCTGCCCGCCGGTGTTCAGCATCAACGGTTCCTGGTCATGCTGGAAAATTTCCACGGCGTATATCGCACCGCCGATTACGATCCGCAGCGCGTGAAATTCCTTGCCCGCGCAATCGACATCCTCACGGCGGACGGGACACAGGTGATCGCCCACATCTCACCGATTCATGCCCTGCAGGAGGCCGCAATCTGGGATGCCGGCCCAGGGCGAGGCCTATCTGCAGTGGCGCCGCGATCTGGTCAAAGCACTTGCGCCACTGGCTGGACGTCGCGCCCGTGCCGGATGCGGTTCGGACAACGCGGCGGTGCTATGGGATTTCGCCGGCTTCCAGTCGGTCGCGACGACGGCCGCGCCTGGCGTCGATGAAACCGCCGTTCATCCCTGGCATTATGAAACCTCAAACTTCAATCCAAAGGTGGGAACGGCAATGTTCCACCGGATGACCGGATTGAAAATTTCAGAAAGCGTTCCAGCTGGCCCGTTCGGCGTACTGCTGACATCCGAAACCTTGCTGGAAAATCTGGCGGCAATTGAAACGCGCCGCGCATATTATTTGGCAACTGGTACGGATCGGTGCGCAATGCGGGAAATTTTCGCCCGCCTGACCGCGGCGGCACCACCGCGCAACGCTTCACGCCGGTTCTATCTGACCCGCCAGGACTTCAAGCAGCTCGACCGATAATTACGGTCTGAACCGGTCCGTCGCCGTAATCAGTTCGTGCAGATTGCCCGGTTCGTTAAAGGCGTGTCCGGCATCGGCGATGATCTTCAGATCAGCCTCTGGCCAAACCTTGTGTAGGTCCCAGGCGTTCTTCACCGGGGTCACCACGTCGTAACGGCCATGGACGATCACGCCGGGAATGTGCCGGATCCTGTCGACATCCTCCAGCAGTTGATTCTGGTTACGGAACCAGCCGCCATGGACAAAGTAATGGCACTCGATGCGGGCAAAGGCGATGGCGAAGTCATCGGCGCCAAAGCGGCTGACCCGAACCGGATCGGGCAACAGGGACAGGGTCGAACCTTCCCAGGTGGCCCAGGCCCGGGCGGCTTCGATCTGGGTCTGTTTGTCATCTCCCGTCAGCCGGCGATAGAAGGCGCCAACCAGATCATCGCGTTCCACCTCCGGGATCGGCTCAACGAAAGCGTCGAACAGATCGGGATAAAGGGCGCTGGCGCCCTGCTGATAGAACCACTGGATCTCGTGGCGCCGGATCAGGAAGATGCCGCGCAAGATCAGCTCGGTAACCCGCTCGGGATGCGATTGCGCATAGGCCAGCGCCAGGGTCGATCCCCATGACCCGCCGAATACCTGCCACTGATCGATTTCCAGATGTGTTCGAATAGCCTCCATGTCGGAGACAAGATGCCAAGTGGTGTTGTCCGCCAGTTCGGCACGCGGTGTTGACCGGCCGCACCCGCGCTGGTCAAACAGGATGATGCGATAGACTTCGGGATCCCACAAGCGCCGGTTTGCCGGACTGGATCCACCACCGGGCCCGCCATGGACGAAGATCGCCGGCTTGCCATTCGGATTGCCGCATTCCTCCCAATAGATATTATGCTGTTCCGACACCTTCAACAGGCCGGATTTGTTGGCCTCTAATTCGGGATAAAAGCCGCGGCGTTCGCTCATTGTAGTCTTCCTGTTTTAGAAGTCGGGCAAAGCTTATTTGGTGCCCGCTCCCGGCACAAGCGGCCAACACCCAGCTCGCATTCCATCCACACATTGCGAAGCAAATCCGGCCATTGCCGCTGGCCGCCGCCATGTGTTAGCCGGACGGCATGAAGATTTACCGGCATCATCAGTCCGTCCCGCCGACGGCCCGCAATGCGGTCATTGCCATCGGCAACTTCGACGGCATCCACCGTGGTCATCAGGCGGTTATCGCCGAGGCGCAAAAAATTGCAGAGGATCTGGGTACGCCTTTCGCGGTGATGACATTCGAGCCACACCCCAGGCGGTTCTTCCAGCCGGATCTGGATCCCTTTCGGCTGACCTCGTTTCGGGTCAAGGCCCGGCTGATCGAAACCCTGGGGGTCGACATTCTCTTTGCCCAGCCGTTCAATCGACGGTTCTCTCAACTCAGTGCGGACGATTTTGTCGAAGCGGTCCTGAAAGACGCGCTGACCGCCCGTCATGTGGTTGTGGGTCGCGATTTTCACTTCGGCAAGAAGCGTGGTGGCACGCCGGAAATGCTGGTCGAGGCCGGCAACAAGGCCGGCTTCGGCGTCACCACCCTGTCGGCAGTCACCGGCAACAGTGGCGAGGCCTACTCCTCAACCCTGGTTCGCCAGTATCTCTGCACCGGCAATGTCACACGCGCGGCCATGCTGCTCGGCCGCTATTGGGAGATCGAGGGGCGGATCCGGCGGGGGCGTCAGCTTGGACGCACCATCGGCTTTCCGACGGCCAATCTGGCGCTGGGGGAAATCCTGCGTTCCGCCTACGGCGTCTATGCGGTTCGGGTTGCCCTGGAAGATGCTGCCGGCTGGCGGCCTGGTGTCGCCAATATCGGAGTCCGTCCAACCGTGGAAGGCGATGCCGAACCACTTCTGGAGGTCAATCTGTTCGACTTCGAGGGTGACATTTATGGTCGCCACGCACGTGTGGCCCTGATCGATTTCATCCGCCCGGAACAGAAATTCGATGGCCTGGATGCCCTGAAAACTCAGATCGCGGCCGATTGCGAAACCGCCCGGGCCACCTTGGCCTGGGAAGGTATTGAAAACGACTGGCCGACCAGTTCGTTCCTGGGCGAGGGACCGGAATAGTCAGTGACATCGCTCACACTCGCCGGAAATTTGGTGCGAGAGCCATGATTTTCATGGTTAATTTCGCTTTCTTAACCGGATAATTTCCCCATGTGTACGGCTGTGAATTGGATGGCCGTCATGAAATCGTCGCCGAATCGGCCAATTGGTGCGTGTTGAATAGCTGATGAAGGAAAAAAGGGTAACCGGCTGTGATTGAGACGCGCCATCACCGCACGATATTCCTGTCGGACATCCATCTGGGGACCGGTGGATGCAAGGCCGAATTCCTGCTCGATTTTCTCAAGCACAACGAATCCGAAACGCTCTATCTTGTGGGCGATATCATCGACGGCTGGCAGTTGAAGAAAAGCTGGTACTGGCCCCAACCCCACAATGACGTTGCGCAGAAAATTCTGCGCAAGGCGCGCAAGGGCACCCGTGTGGTTTTCGTACCCGGCAACCATGACGAATTCGCCCGCGATTATGTCGGCACCCATTTCGGCGGGATTGAGGTCAAGCTGGATGACATTCACGAGGCCGCCGACGGCAAGCGCTATCTGGTCATCCATGGGGATGCATTTGACGGGGTCGTCCGCCGGGCGCGCTGGCTCGCCCATTTCGGCGATTGGGCCTATGTCATGGCTCTGAAAATGAACACATGGGTTAATTTCGTCCGGCGCAAGTTTGGGCGCTCGTACTGGTCCCTGTCTGCCTTTCTGAAACACCAGGTGAAGGAAGCGGTGAAGTTCATGGATCACTTCGAAACCGTGGTTGCCGAGGAAGCCCACCGGCGCGGCGCGGACGGGGTGATCGCCGGCCATATCCACAAGGCCCAGGTGCGCGATATCGAAGGCATCACCTATATGAATGACGGCGACTGGGTCGAAAGCTGCACTGCCCTGGTTGAAGATTTTGAGGGCAAGTTTGAAATTCTGCACTGGACCAAGCTGCGCGCCGTGGACATGTTCACCGGCGAGATCGGGGATTTGGAGCAAAATGAACAGGCAGCCGCCTGAGGACGGGGAGGGGCCAACGTGAAAATACTGCTGTGCACCGATGCCTGGGCGCCCCAGATTAACGGGGTCGTCCGGACTTGGGAAAAGGTCATCACCACTGCGACAAAGATGGGACACGAGGTTCGGGTGATCCACCCCGGCCTGTTCAACACCGTGCCCTGTCCGACCTATCCGGAAGTCAAGCTGGCGATCGCGCCCAATGGCCGGATTCGGGACGACATCAACGAATGGAGCCCCGGCGCGATCCATATCGCGACGGAAGGACCGATCGGCCTGGCGGCGCGCCACATATGCCTGACGCGACATCTGCCCTTCACCACCAGCTATCACACCAAGTTTCCCGAATATGCCAGCGAGCGTGTGCCGATCCCGGTCACCTCTGGACACAAGATCATGCAGTGGTTCCATTCACCGGCAACGGCCGTACTGGTGGCGACTCAGACGATCCGGGACGAACTCGCCGGGCGTGGGCACACCAATATGGTGGCCTGGACCCGCGGTGTTGATCTGACCCAGTTCAAGGCGGATTTGAAACCGGCGGTCGATCTGCCCGGACCGGTATTTGTTTATGTTGGGCGGATCGCCGTCGAAAAGAATGTCGAGGGTTTCCTGAATCTTGATCTGCCGGGTTCCAAACTGGTGGTCGGCGACGGACCGGCACGCGAGGCGCTGGAAGCCAAATATCCCGATGCGCAATTTGCCGGCGTCCAGAAGGGCGAGGCGCTGGCCCGGCACTATGCCGCCGGCGATGTCTTTGTCTTTCCAAGCCGTACCGACACATTCGGACTGGTGATGCTGGAGGCGATGGCTTGCGGCCTGCCGGTAGCGGCCAACCCGGTCCCTGGGCCGCTGGACGTGATCGGCGACAGCCCGGCGGGTGTGCTCGACGAAGATCTCAAAGCCGCCTGCCTCGGAGCCCTGGACATCGCGCCGGAAACGGCGATTGCCCATGCCGGTACCTTCACCTGGCAGGCTTGTACCGAGATCTGGTTGGAAACCCTGGCGGCTCTACCCCAGGGACTGAACAAATCTGCTCACGGTCGCAGCATAGGCGCGCGGCTGCTCGATGGCGCCCTGGTGAGCGCAGTGCTGAATTATGTCAAACCGCGATCCGGCGATCGCCTGATGGATTATGCGGCCCGCCTCAAGCGTGGCGCCCGGGTCTTCGGCTCCTGACAGAACCAGGATCGGCAGATTGATGGCGTGCAGTTGGTCCGTAAGGTTCAGAGTCATGATCGCATCGCAGCGGCCGATAAAGCCATCGACACTGGTGCCCGGATCATGCCGGCGATGCGTTCCACCATATCCGGTAACCAGCAACCCGACGCACGGGACCAGCGCGCCGCACGCCAGAAACAGGCCGGACCACGGCCCATTGGTGCCGGCGGCTTCCAATGTCCGCACCGGGATCCAGTAAATGCATCACAAAAAGGCGCTGGCGATCACCAGAAAAAGGGCATTGCGGCGGATCGCGGTGGTCAGGGAACTGGTCATCCCCCTTGCGCCACCGCTGGGCTTTGCGCGCTACTGGTTCGGGAAATAATCCTCGCAAGAACCCTCACGATACACATCCGTGGTGGCGCAATGCAGGGCGCCGCCAAAGACATAGGCATCGCGGAACGGGATCGGCACGACCTCCAGGCCCATCTTGTCGAACTGTTCCATCTGGTTCACTTCCGACGCTTCGACACAGACCGTCTTCTGGTCGATCATCAGCACGTTCATGGACAGCCAGATCGAAGAATAACAAAGCGGCGGTGGCGCGTTGTGGGCCGGGCGGGCGGCATCGACGATCTCCCAGCCATTGCGGTGGAAAAATTCCCGCTGGTCATCGGGCAATCGCCGCTCGGGGTTGTTAATGATCAGACCGGGCTGGATCGGCGTGAATGTCGCATCAATGTGGATCGGGTAGGGATCGCCGGGAAAGTTCACCGCGCGGACCCGGTGGTCCGGGAAGTGGCGGGCCAGCCAGTCGATGCCCTTGAGGTTCGTGGTGAAGCCGTGCTGGACGATCAGATCCTTGCCGAAGCGCAGGACGTCCGCGGCATCGAACAGCGGCTCTTCCTCGGTGGTGACGAAATATTTGTCGGCGGTCCATTTCAGGCGCTTTTCAACGCCGATTGTGTCCGACAGATAATCCGGCCGATAATCGGCATCGGTCAGGCGCGGCTTTGGCGCGCTTTCGTGGCGCATCCCGGGGTCCTCATTGTAATAGCGCTGTAACAGCGGGCGGTAACAGAGATATTCAAACCAGCGGCAGCGATAGGACATGGTCGCTTCCAGCATCTCGCTGCCGACAGTCAGGATCACATCGCGCGGCGGCATACAGCCGAAGGAAGACGGGTTTTCCCAGTCCGGTGTCGCCACCGGCTGGCTGAAGTCGATCGGGTTGGGGCGATCGACCCGCACGCCGCGGCTCTCCAGCGTTTTGGCGAAACAGTCGAGCTGCTCGTTGGCCTTGTCGACAGTGTCCTGAGTCCGCGGACCCCACTGGCCCCTCATATCCGAATCTTCGGGAACTTTCGCATCCAGCGCCGGTTCCGACGGCGGGATCATGCCGCCATCTGCAACACCGACGATGACGTGTTTCAGCGGATCCCATTCGTTCCACGAATTGACGATGGTCTCTGGTATTTCGGTCATTTCGGTCTCCCCGCCGGCCGTTTTTATCGCGTAAGGTTGCTTAGGCTGGGACGGCGTGGGCCAAAAGTCCCAAATCGACCCTCAACGCGGGAAAAAACGACATGATCACAGGTGGATGCCAATGCGGCGGGGTGCGGTATGAGGCGGACACCGAACCCACAGACGTCTATTGCTGCCATTGCCGGGAATGCCGCAAGCAATCCGCCAGCGCCTTTGGCATATCGGTGATCTTCCCGGCGGGCGCCATGCGCCTGACCGCCGGTATCCCGTCGGTGTGGTGCCAGACGGTCGACAGCGGCGGCGTCAAGGAATGCACGTTTTGCCCGACCTGCGGCACCCGCCTCTGGCACGCCAGCAACGATGACGGCACGCTCAGCATCAAGGGTGGCTCGCTGGATACCCCGCCGGATCTGAGCGCGGCGAAGCACATCTGGCTGAAGAGTAAACTGGCGGGCGTGATCATTCCGGACGGGGCAGAGTGCTGGGACAGGGAGCCGGAGTGATCCGCATCCTTGAATTCCCCGGCCAAGCCGCGCTAGCGGCGTAGAGCCGGCAACTGTGTTTATGCTTGGACCATTTGATAGGTTTGGCTCAGTTTCAAATTGTATGCATGGACGTGCGATGGCGGCTGCGAGGCAAGCCCGGGGTGAGGCGTTCTCCAGTTCAAGCCGTTGGAACCATCGCAGGTAGTTGTCGAGATATCTGGTCGCGACGCCTCGGTAGCGCCGCAGGAAATCCTTCAACCGGCCATGTCGGTTGTTGACCGCCGGATCTGCTGCGATCTGAATGTGAAAGGCACCTCGCACCCGTTCACTTCGTGACAGGTTCAATGCTTCGTGATGCGCACCGATTGCCGCCGCGCATCGCGGACAAGCGCGGTGTCCATCGGTCACCAAAACGATATCCTCGTCCACAACCGGCGCGATCACCTCTCGCAAGGGATCGGCGTTGACCGCGGGCAGAACCGCACTGACTGTCGCGCCGCTGCGATCAGCGACAACCAGGACCGGAACCTGTTCATCTGACAGGCCCCGCTTGCTGGCCTTGCCTCCCCTGTGTCGCGCCTTGCGCTCAAGGTTTCGTGCACCTTTCCGGCTTTCCAGCACACAGGTTTCATCGGCTTCCACAATGCCCGTGAGCTTGCGTGCCTTCAGGTCTTTTGCGGCAGGAAATCGGTGTCGCCAACGGAAGGCGATGTTGACGGCAAGTCCGCAACGTTCTGCTGAAGCGCGAACCGTCAGCCCATCAGCAAGACAGGCTCCGAAGGAAAGCCACTTGTCCTTGCGGTGCAGACCCGACAAGGGGGTGCCGGTCGCGGCATTGAATGTCTTCCTGCATTCTTTGCACTGGTACCGTCGCAGACCCCTTGCCTTGCCACGCGATATGGCGCCTGGCGTGCCACAATGCGGGCACTGGCGACCTTCACCCACGGCCGCTTCAATGGCAGCCAGCGACGCTGACGTCTCCGTGTCCCCGGGAACACGGCTTCGGTTTGCTATCGCTGCGCCGGGCTAAGGTGGTCTGGCCCCGATAACCATTCCTGAAACTGCTTGTGATCCATGTCAATCCATCCCTCTGATTTCACAAAAAACATGACATGAACGCACACGATTTGCAAACTGAGCCTTTTTCTTCATCGATAAAATAGGCCGGTGGTTGCTCAGCCTGTGTAAATGGCGCGAGTGCAAGCATCAACGCCGCAGCCAGAATTCCCATGGATTTTCCGTGCATTGCCTGCTCCTTACCCTAGGTCAACCTGTTGTTTATTCAAGGATAATTTATACTAAACAGACGTGGTCGCCCAGAACTCATTCAAATTTATGGTTAATTGTCCGCATCGGGGTCGGCGACCCAGGCGAGATTACCGGCGCGGAACGGTCTTCCATTCGCTGAGCGCCAGCACCCACAGGCAGACAATGTTGACGCCCGGAACGATCGATACCAGCGCCCACCACGGATCGGTGCCGGTCTTCACCAGAATGCGCATGGTCATGAACAAGACCAGCACGCTGAAAATGATATAGAGGGTGAGCAGAAGGAACATCGGATTATTTCTCCCAGCGGTCGGTAAAGACCGGCCATTCGGAAAAAGCCAGCACCGCCAGAACGCACGGGATACCGCCGATGGGAATGACCACCAGAAAGGCGAACAACGGATTGAGGCCCGCGCGGTCCAGCATGATCCCGAACGGCACACCGACCAGGATCAACTGAGCCGCCATGAGCAGGGCCCAGGCCATCAGGCCTTTACATTCACCACGACACGGCCGCGAATGCGGCCTTCCATGATGTCGTTGGCTTTTTCCTCGGCGCCGCGCAGCGGCACTTCGGCCGCGGTCAGCAATTCCAGCTTTTCCCGTTCCAGATCGTGTTCCAGCCGTTCCCAGGCCTGGATCCGCCTGGACTTGTCACACATCACGCTGTCGACCCCGACCAGCGTTACGCCGCGCAGGATAAACGGCATCACCGTTGATGGCAGATCGGCGCCCTGGGCCAGACCGCAGGCGGCAACACAGCCGCCGTATTTTGTCTGCGCAATGGCATTGGCCAGTGTCTTGGAACCGACGCTGTCAACCACCCCGGCCCAGCGTTCCTTGCTCATTGGCCGGCCGTCGCCGGACAGCTCTTCCCGCGGAATAATCTCGCTGGCGCCGAGCCGGGTGAAATAGTCGTTCATTTCCGGCCGGCCGGAGGAAACGATCACCTCATAGCCGAGCTTGGACAACAGCGCGATTGCCGTACCGCCGACGCCGCCGCCAGCCCCAGTGACAAGAATCGGGCCGGCGCCCGGCAGGATATCGTGGTGTTCCAGCGCCATCACGCACAGCATGGCGGTATAACCGGCGGTACCGATTGCCATGGCCTGATAGGTGGTCAGTCCGCCAGGTCGGTGGATCAACCAGTCGCCCTTCAGCCGCGCCTTTTCGGCCAGGCACCCCCAATGTACTTCGCCCACGCCCCAGCCATTGTGAACCACCTCGTCGCCTTCGGAAAAGTCCGGGTGGCTGGAAGCGATCACCGTACCGGCGCCGTCAATGCCCGGCACCATCGGCCAACTGCGCACCACCGGCGCCTTGCCGGTGAAGGCCAGCCCGTCCTTGTAGTTGATGGTGGAATATTCAACCTCGACAATGATGCCGCCCTCGGGCAGACCGGCTTCATTGATCTCGCCCAGCGTATTGTGTTGTCCGTCGTCGTCCTTGGTCAGTAACCAGCCGCGCATCGCGTCATTCTCCATCGGGTCCATTGCAAACTACAGTCATAGAAGCGGATCGTGACAACCGCAAGACCAACCCTACCGCAATGCCGGTTCCAGTCGATCCAGCGCCTCGTTCAACAGATCCGGCTCGACCGCGAAACAGACGCGCAGCCAGCCGGCGCTGTCTTCACCGAACGCCTCGCCCGGCGCCAGGCCAACGCCGAGATCACCAACGGCCTGTTTGGCGAAAGCGACCGTGTCGTCGACACCGTCAATGTGAAAGAAGGCATAGAAGGCGGCATTGGGATGAGGCATCGACACGCGCGGCAGTCCGCCCAGCCTGTCGACTACCAGATCGCGGCAGGATCGGTAGCGGCCTACCTGCTGGGCAATGAAATCCTCACCCTGTTCGATCGTGGCGACTCTGGCGGCCTGGGAAAAGTCCGGCGCGCACGAAACGCTGAATTCCATCAACTTGTCGAGCGTCGTACCGATATCCACCGGATGCGCGATCCAGCCCAAATGCCAGCCGGTCATGCACCAGGTCTTGGAAAAGCTGTTGATGACGAAGTACCGGTCGCCCTCCTCCATCAGCGTCGAGAAGCTCGGCGCCACCGGGCGGTCATAGACAATGCGGTCATAGACCTCGTCGGCAATGATCCAGATGCCGCGCCGACGGGTGAACTCCAACAGCGCGCGTTGATTCGTCCTCCTCCATCATCCAGCCGGTCGGATTGTTCGGTGAATTGATCAGGATGGCGCAGGTGCGCACATCGACCATATCGATCAACCGTTGCACGTCGATTTTCCATCCCTCGGGCGCGAGCTCCAGCGGCACGGTGCGGACATCGGCGCTCATTATGGTCGGGATTGAGGTCAGGTTGGGCCACAGCGGCGAGGTGGTGATCAAGGCGAGGTGGTGATCAATCTGTCGCCGGGACCGATGGCCATTTCGATGCCGATGTTCAGCGCATTGCTGGCCGACAGGGTGACGGTGATATTCTTGGGACCCAGCCGGGCGCCATGGATGCGTGACTGATATTCCGCCAGCGCCGACCGCAATTCATCGGTTCCCCGGTTGGGCGTGTAGCGGGTATCGCCCTCGGACAGCGTCTTGGCGGCCGCATCGCGGATGAACTGCGGCGTGATGGTATCGGATTCGCCGAACCACAGCGAGATCAGCCCCCCTTGCGAAAGCCGTAGCGGACGACCTCGCGAATGGCGGGTTAGGGTAAGGCCTGAATTCCCGGCCGGATGCCGCTGATCAGGTCTGGTTTGCTCATGCGCTCACATGCGCCGAAGGGTTCGCGTGCAAACATCCGCCGCACCAGCGGTTCGAAATGCTCAATCTGTTCGGTATCGTAATCGGGATCGAAACTTGCCTGATCCCATTTTTCGCAAAAATCCAGACAGGCCTGATAATGCGGATGGTCCTTGTACCGGTCTCGTCCGTTGCGGTCGCGGCCCAGATGATGGACAAAATAGTATTCTTGGAAGACGCCGTGATATTTGACCGTCCACCAGACCTCTTCGCGCACATAGGGATGAATGATCGCCGCCGCGAAGTCAGAATGATTTACCGGTGACAGCAGATCGCCGATATCGTGCAGCAGGGCACCGAAGACCCAGTCATCGCCGGCCCCTTCCCGCTCGGCCCGCGTCGCCGATTGCAGGGCATGCTGCAACCGGTCGATCTTGTAGCCACCGAACGAGCCGGCCTGCAGCCGCAAATGGTCCAGCACAAAATCGGCGTGATGCGCGATGTGCGCCTTCTCCAGGGTATCAAGGAAAGCATAATCCTCGGCATCGCCTTCCGCCATGGAGGTGAATTTGACCTGTTCCATCACACTATCGCCGAAGCAGTTTTTTGACATTTGCACAAGTATGATGGGCCGTCCATGGCGCGCATGAGGCATTGAAAATTGACCGCGCTCCGGTCACCCTGTATCTCAGAATCATCAAGGGAGATTGCAATGCGGATGGAAGGAAAGGTTGCCGTGGTCACCGGCGCGGCCAGTGGATTTGGCGAGGAGATTGCCAAGCGGTTCGCCCGCGAAGGCGCCAGCATCATGGTCGCGGACATCAACGACAATGGCTCTGCCCGGGTGGTGCAGGAAATCGGCGCCGAGGGCGGCAAGGCCGCAATGATCCACTGCGACGTCTCCTCCGGCGCCGATGTGACCGCCATGATCGACAAGGCCGCATCCGAGTTCGGCCGTGTCGATGTGGTCGTCAACAATGCCGGCTACACACACCGCCGGGGCACCTTTCTGGAGGTGGACGAGAACGAGTTCGACAGGCTCTACGCCATCAATGTGAAATCGATCTATCACGCGGTTCAGGCCGCCGTGCCGCTGATGCGGGAACAGGGAACGGGCGTCTTCCTCAACATCGCCTCCGCCGCTGGCGTGCGACCCCGTCCGGGCCTGACCTGGTACAACTCGTCCAAGGGCGCCGTGATCACCATGACCAAATCGCTTTCCCTGGAACTCGCCCCCGACGCCATCCGCGTCAACGCCCTCAATCCCGTCGCCGGCGAAACCGCCCTCCTCCCCGAATTCCTCGGGTCCGACACGCCGGAGAACCGCGAAATGTTCATCAACTCGATCCCCCTCGGCCGGCTCTCCCAACCCTCGGACATTGCCGCCGCCGCAACATTCCTGTGCTCCGACGAAGCGGAATTCTTCACCGGCGTTTGCCTGGAGGTCGACGGCGGACGGTGTGTTTAGATAACGATGAAAGATTGCTGAGTCGCCAATTCCGAACGTCGATGACCATGCTGGAGGAACACGGATGGTAGACAAACCCGATGACGATCTTGAGGAAGAGGAGCGCAACCTGACGTCGGAGGGGATTGCCGAGGCAAATGGCCGCCTGCTCGATACCTACCGGCTTTTTCGCCAGGCAGCGGCCGCGGTCGCCACGGCCTGGCGGGGCCGGTCCGACGTGCTGGGAATTTCCCTGATCGGTTCCCTCGCCGTCGCCCCGTTTATGGCAGTGCCACGCTTCCAGCCCTATCGGCGTGAGCGCATCCGATTGTGGCATGAATGCAAGGACATAGACTTGGGCGATCTGGCTTGCGAACCTCGATAGCCTGAATGTGCCGCGCAAGGCAAAGAACCGTGCGCTGGCGGATCTGCGCACGGCATGCGGCGGTTCGGGACCCGCTTCCCATCAGGTCGACGTATTTGTCCTTGAACCCGGCACCGCCCCCTATTCGGCCTGGCGGCGCGGCGCCAATGAGAACACCTAATGGTCTGCTAGCCTTGATTATTCATGAGTGGCGCGGTTTGAGGGGTTGGCGCGCAGGTTTTGCCGGGTGAAGCGGTTCCGTGATGTCGGCGTTTTCATCTTCCATTTTCTGCGCTGGCCCTGTACAGTTTTCTGCGTGATTGCACCGCCCCTCTTGGGGCCAGAACGGAGAAAACGACATGACGATGATGACACTGGGATGAAGCATATTCTCAGAAGCACTGACATGTAGCCAACGATGATGGAGCGAGGCGGGCCCGGCAGGCCCGCTCTTTGTGACCCGTCCAGGGCGGATCGCCTGGCTTGGGCGTGTAGCTGAACTCGCCGCGATCACGATTACCCTGCCACTGATCCATCACGAAGCCTGGACTGATGACTCGAACCTCAACGCCAGAACCGGTCTCGAAGCGCCAGGTTGATGCCCAGGCCGATATCGTTTGCGCGCACAACCTCACATAACATGCGCGGGTTGCCAGCGGACGCCATGCAGCTGATCGTAACTTCGCCACCCTACAACATCGGCAAGGAATATGAGCGCCGCACCGCGCTCGAATCATACCTTGAAGAGCAGGCCGCGTGCATCGCCGCGGCCGTGCGCGTGCTGCATCCGTCAGGAAAGAATCCAAATTTCAGTTACACATATTCATAAGGCTTGAAACAAATGGCAAAATACAAGAAAGCCAAAGGCAAGGACGCAAAAAATAATACGGACGATGCCAGTGCCTATGTGGGGATCGACAGGCCGCATGAGACGGTCAAGCACTCGGTCGGCGAATATGTCTGCGAACAAGCGCACACGAACGGGCTGGAAAGCTTCTGGGCTCCGATGAAGCGCGGTTTCATCGGCGTCTATCACAATATGTCGCCGAAGCACCTGCAAAGCTACGTTCATGAATTTGCATCGCGGCATAACAATCGCCTGAAGGATACGCTCGACCAAATGACGGGGGTCGCTACCGGCATGGTCGGGAAGCGGCTGAAATATATTGACCTGATCGCCGACAACGGGCTAGCAAGCGGGGCGCGGTCATGAAGCTCGAAGCGCTCCAATATGGCGACGAATCCATATCTGGTTCGTCGCGCAAAACCACATCCGACAAACCGCAATACGATCCACCAAGCAGCATTTGGGAAGGGAGCGACAACGATCTTCTGGAACGGATGCTGGACTTCTATCCATCCATTGCGCCGGAGCCTATCCTTGATTCCACGTACAACCGCGGCCGCATGTGGAAAGGATCGTCGCGGCAAATTATCTCGATGGATATCGATCCGAAATACGAACCGATGATTATCGGCGATAACCGCGTGATGGAAGGTGTGCCTGATGCATCCTTTGGCATTGTCGTCTACGATCCGCCGCACGTTGGACCGCAAGGCCGTGACAAAAGCGTGAAAAAATTCGATGTGGATTTTGGCGCAACCGTAGAATGCAGCAAGGAGCATGGTTGGAACCTCAGTTACCTGTACCCGCCATTCTTGAGCCAAGCAAAGCGCGTTCTCAAACCTCGCGGACTGTTGTTGGCTAAAATCACCGACATGGTGAACTGCCATCGCTCTCAATGGGCGCATTGCGATTTTATGCGCATGGCCGATGAGGTGGGCTTTACCGTGTGTGATCTGATCATCAAGGTGCGGAAAGGCCCTATGGTTTCGACAAAGTGGAAGAATGCGCATCATGCCCGCAAGCGCCATTGTTTTTGGATCATTTGCCGAAACGGACCAAGCTGCGAACGCTGATGCGAAAATACAACCCGCTCAATGTCGAAGAGTTGGGCCGTAACGCGGCCCGCGCTCTCATGGACTATCCGGCGGCCGATCTGCCGCCATCGGAAACCTTCGAGGGGAGCGGCGTCTATACGCTGCACTATCAAGGTGCGTTCGAAGTCTATGCCAGCATGGCGAACACTGAGCCGATTTATGTCGGAAAAGCCAACCCACCGGCGGCCGACAGGCGGCACAGAGTTCAGCGCCGACGCTCTATCGCCGACTGGTCAAGCATGCGCGATCCATAGACAGCGTTGCCAATCTGGAACTGACCGATTTCCGTTGCCGGTGGCTGGTTCTGGATTCGGTCTGGATCGGGCTAACCGAACAGGTTCTGATTTCGCAATGTCGGCCGATTTGGAATGTCGTTGTTGATGGCTTCGGCATCAACGCACCGGGATCCGGGAGGCACGGGCAAGAGAAATCCAGATGGGACACGCTGCACCTTGGCAGACCGGAAGTTGACAAGTTGCACCAACGCAAGGAATCTGTCGAGGCGATTACGGCGATGATCACACTGCACAGGAGGAAAGCCAAATGACAACAGACAAAAAATCCAAATACCAGCCGACAAAGGATGAGTTGAACGGCGACGTAAGTGTGTCGGTCACGCCAGAGCGATTGGCGCAAGCCGTTCTCAAGGGCGGGGCACAGCGCCGTGAAATTGAGGAGTCGGAATAGTGCCCCCGCTGAGTATTACGGTGTAGCTGGCCGTCAATTCATGCGATAACTGGAAAGAGGGTTAATCCCTCCGAAAATCCCCCTCCTTTAGGTGGGGAAAGATGTTAAGTATGATGAACAGGCTCTAAGGAGGTTGACCATGACTATACCCGTTTTGTCAGCCGCAGAGAGGCTGGCACGACGCTCCGAATGGTCCCTGTCCAATCTGGAACTGCAAAAAATTCTTTATCTTGCGCACATGTTCCACCTTGGTAGAACTGGCGCATCTTTGGTCGCTGGTGATTTTGAGGCTTGGGATTATGGACCTGTGCATCCGACCCTGTACCACAGAGTCAAGGTGTTTGGGTCTGGCCCGGTAAAGAATATATTCCATGATATTCCAGAGATTCCGGCCGGTACCGCAAGAAATATCCTGGACGAAGCCCATGACGCACTGGGAAATTTGGGGCCCGGCAGGCTGGTTAATGCAACTCATCGCAAGGGTGGCGCCTGGGCAAGCAATTATGTGCCCGGCGCTCGCGGGATTGTGATTCCAGGTGAAGATATTCTTAACGAATATCGGAGTCTAGGTAATCGTGACAAAACCGACTGATTCAATAGAAAAGTCATTTGATGATATTGTGCAGGATGAGCCAACTGCGCAGGAAAAGCAGATTCAGGAACTACAGAAAGATCTGCTGCACGAGAAGGATGCACGCCTTGAAGAGCGGTTCGTGTTCATTATCTTGCTCGTCTTACTTTTGAATGTGGTGTTTTTTTCAGTGACGCCATCGTTCGGAGGACCAATCGCGTTGCTGGTCCTAGAGTTGCTGATCCTGATCCCGCTCGCTAATCGGATGGGAATTCAGGAAGTTGCTCAAATCATCAATCGGGTGTTGGACCGGGTGGCCGTCAAAGGTAAGAAGGCGAGTAACCCGTGCAAGCAAGCGCCATGAAACCGGTCAGTCAAGGGATTTGGGCACTATCGTATATAATTCCCTATTGAAGCGCAGCTTCGCGCGGTTAAGGACAGAGTTGCAGTGCTGGAAGCAGGGCTTGCGCCTTTTAGGAAGAAGCAACCTGCAAAGAAAGCAAATCCAACTGCCAAAAAGCAGCCTGCTCTCAAGAAGAAGCAACCCAAGAAAAGGAAGAAGTGAGCAGCGCCGCAAGCGGCGATGGCAACGATGAGTGAACCGGCAACGATCCGGATTGACTATGATGCCGAGCGGCTTTCTGGAACATTGTCAATCGAGGCGGATCTGGGGAGCGCGCTCTGGGACCGCCTTCGGCAATCTGCTGCCGCGAAGGAAGATTATAGCTTTTCGGAAACGAGTATGACATTGCCTTGGCTTGGTGTGCTCTCACTAGGGTCTGTTGACAATCACCGGGCAGCGTTGAGCATTGCGCAGAGGTGTCAGTTGGCTGCGTAGCTGGTATCTGTTTTGTCGTATCGCGTTGCCATCCCCCTGAATTCCTTGATCCTTGCAAAGTAGTTTTCAATCAGGTGACGCCACTAGTACATGTGAGTATTGTCGTCTCGTTGCACTTTCCGGTTCGATTTGGGCGGGATAACCGCAGTTGCGCCGCGCTCATCAAGGTCTTGCAGGAGCCAATCGGCGTCGAAGGCCTTGTCGGCCAGCAACGCTGCGAAGGAGACATCGTGGATCAGGGGGGCAACCCCCTTCATGTCGTGCGCTTGCCCCGGCAGAAGCAGAAAGCGGAACAAGTTGCCGAGCGCATCGACCAGGGCAACGATTTTGGTCGTCAGCCTGCCGCGAGAGCGTCCGATGGCTTGATGCCGTGTCCCCCTTTTGTGCCCGAAGCCTTCTGATGGGCCTGGACAATCGTTCCGTCGATGAGAGCATGTTCAAGGTCTGGCTCGTCGCTTATGGCGTTGAAAAGTCTCTCGAACACACCGGCCCTTGCCCATCGACGAAATCGTTTGAAAACCGAATTCCAGTTGCCGAAATCCTGGGGCAGGTCACGCCAGGGAGACCCTGTTCGCACACGCCAAGGTACGGCCTCCATGAACCGACGGTTATCCCGACCGGTTGCTCCCGGGTCCCCGGCCTTACCGGGTAACAGGGGCGCAATCTTCGCCCGGAGTTCATATGAAATCACCAAACGATCTTCGTCCATCCAAACCTCCATTTTCGAAGCTTGAATAACAGTTCAGGCCAAATCGCAACCCCGAATGTCAACAGGCCCTAATCCAGCCCTCACAAAACACCATTTATGACGGGTTGCTATCGCTTCGGCGTGGAGACCGTGTCCAGTTCTCTGGTCGCTTTTTGATTCACAACGGCTCTTTGGTAGAAATGAGCTACACAGGATCTGGTGCGATATCTACACCTGAATTCTTATTCGAGTTTTCTGCGATAACGCCTATTGTATCGCCCTAGCAGTCTGTCGGATTTAAAGGAAATTCAGTGTCAGTGTATAAGAGCCGCATGACCAATTTCATCTCCCACAACCGCTCGCAAGCGCTTGTATTGCCCCGTGATCTTCGTGAGTGGGCGCCCGAAGACGATCCTTGCCATTTCATCATCGAGGCCGTTGAACGGATCCCCATCGGGGCGTTCAAGGTCAATTGGAAGGATACGGGAAAGGCGCGGCATCCTCCCCTGATGATGCTGGCGCTTCTGATTTACTGCTCCACCAACGGGATGTTTTCGTCTCGCCGGATCGGGAAGGCGGCCTTTCGCGATGTGGCGGAGCGGTTTGTGGCGGCTGATATCCACCCGGACCATGACACGGTTGCGACCTTCCGGTGCGAGCACCAGGCGGCCTTCGCGGCGACCATTGCCGCCCCGTGCGACCAGGTCGGCAGGCCCACGACGGTGCTCGGCGATCCCGGGTTTGCCAATGGCGAGGCGATCAAAAGCATTGAGGCCCGCAAGATCGAAATGCTGGTGGCGGTCTCGCGCCCGGACAATCGACGCACCTGCGACTTCCAGCCCCTCAAGCCGGACGCCAGGCCGCCGCCCGAGCCCGAGGCCGGGTGGCGAAAACGGATGCGGGAAACCATGCGGATCAAGGCGGCCAGGGAAAAGTACAAACGACGAAAATGCATCGTCGAACCGGTATTCGGCCTCCTCGGGAACGTTCTCGGATTTAACCGGTTCCACCCCGGAGGCATCGAAAACGTCAAAGCTGAAGGGCTCCTGGCCGCCCTGGCAGACAATTGCAAGCGTCTCTGCAACCTCAATGCCGCAAAGGCAGCCAGGGGCCATGCCGCAGTGGTGAAGAATGATCTTTCAATTGCACAGCGCATAGCAACTGAAACTGGGACAGTTCCGAAAGCGCAACTGGTCGACTACGCACGTCGCAGCCATAACGACCTGGAAGCGACCGGACGCTTGGTTGAACTGTCGGACATCAGGCCCAAGGGCTTCAGGGCGGCGGAAAGCATGTTCTCTGCTCATGGCTATGGTGGTACGCGGACGCTTGAAACGCAGATAATGGCGTTAACGGGGCTGCGGAACGCCCTTCACCAAAACGGTGACCTTCTGGAAAGGGGTCCGAGGGTTATCCCGCGACCCATCGTTGCGGCAATGCCGCCAAGCCGAATTTGTCTTCACGCCATTCGTCGAGACAAGTGGTGAGGCGCGTTCTGTCCATACTCGCTGCGGGCGTCCTCATTCTACTTGCGGCCGTTCTCGTCCTTCCAGCCTGCGGCGTGCGCTTTGTGGTGGGGCAAAGCCTGCTGCGGACGTGCCCGGTACCGGAAGCGCGTCAGTCAACTAATGCCTTGGATCTTTTGCACGAACGTCAACGGAGTTTGTTCGCCGAGATGCGGTCTTTGGAACGCGATCTTGGCCTGTCATCTTGTGAACCGGTGCAGCCTGCTCCGCCACCGGTCGCAGAGGAACCGGTGCAGCCTGCTCCGCCACCGATCGCAGAGGAAACGCCCGATGGCATCGACCCCGATGCCTGGAACGACCAGGATGTTCGGCTTCTTGACGGCTGCTGGATGCTCGACGGGGAAGATTACGTCGCCACTAACCGCGAAACAGGTGTCAGAACGCGCTTCACCGAATGGGAGATGTGCTTTGACGCCAATGGCCAAGGAGAGCAGACCCTTCGCGGTCGCAGAGGAGCGTCATCAGATTCTGTGCTCTGCGAGAGCGACACCCAAGCCGCTTTCGACAGCCAAGGCCGTCTCGTTATTTCGGATGCGGCCAACGTTCTATGCGACGATAATTCGTACATTTATCGGCGAGTCGTGACCTGCGAACTGGTCGAAGACACCTGGGCGCAGTGTCTGAGCGTGCAGCCCGAGGCGCCGTCAGGGGGTTCTTCCCAAGTGCGGCTCAAAAGGAAGTAGACGCCATGAGTGAAAAGGCCATCGCAAAGACCAGCCTAAGGGGACGCCGCCTGCTGACGGACGCAAAGGGGGCTCCCACCCTTGAACATTTGGCGGACGTGCGGCGTGTGGCTGGCGCGCGGTTTGCCGCTTTGTTCGCGCGCCCTGATTTTACGACTGACCCGAACACCGGCGACACGATCGTCACGTGGTATCATGGTGCATCGGGCGATGCGCGCCCGCTGCGCACCTTGGCCCCTGTGGCGCGTGAACGGGTGGAGCAGCGATTGCGTGACGCCCTGGCGCCGGCCATGGGTGATCTGAATGATGCCGTGCGCGGGCCCATCCTTGGCCGAGCGCTACACGTTGCAAATCCTGATGCGATTTGGGCAGTGGGTGAAACGCCGGTCTTGATAGATTGGGGCATTGTTCCAGAAGATGTCGGGCTTCAGCGGGAAGACCGAGCGTCACTCTATGCGCAAACTCTGGGTCAATTCGCACCTCTTGCTGGCCCTCCCCCCATCGGTGATGGTGGCTTGGCAGAGTCAATGGCCATATCCGCAGACGGCGATGATGGACACCGGGCTTCGCGTGGATCGGCTGTGCCAGAGGCCGCTTCGGGTGCGGTCGCAGCCAGTCAATCGCAGCCTGCAAGCGAGAAAGAGAAGGTTTTCATTCGCCCAATGGTTCATTGGCTTTATTGGGTTCCCTTGATGGTTCTTATCGTCCTGTTGTTGTTGGCGATCTTGTGGCTGTTGCTGCCTGGCAATCGGGTATTCCCCGCGGCCCCTGGTCAGTCGGAAGAGGCGGCAACCGAAGAGGCGCTGCTCGAAGCAGAGAACCAGGCTTTGATTGAGCGCATCGAACGGTTGCGAGAAGCCCGTGAAGAGGCGGTTTGTCGCCCCGATGGCATCCTGGAGTTGCCAGGGGGACGTTCGCCAGAGGGTGCTCTGCTGCTCCCGCCAGCCGTTACAGAACCTGGCGCCGAGACGCAGGAACCGCCCAGCGTCCTGCCTGGCGTGCCCGACGCCCTGGTGACTCCAGCGCCGGAGCGTGTTGTCGTACCCACGAGCCCGGAAAGCGGCAGTGAAGCCGCATCTGCCGACACCGCTACACTTGATGCGTTGATCGAAAGCTCGACTGTAGTCGTCCTCGGCGACGGACCAGATGGAACCAGTCTCGGCTCGGGGTTCTTCATTGGTCCAGACCTGGTGATAACCAATCACCACGTTATCGATGGCATGACCCAGATCTTTGTGACAGGTGTCTCTTTGGGAGAGGTTGCGCAGGCCGAAGTGCTTGCGTCCAAGGGACCGTTCGAAACGACGGGCGGCGACTTTGCACTCTTGCGCGTGGCCGGCGTGCAAAATCAGGCCTTTACCGTGCGTCTCCCGGTGTTGTCGCTGCGTCTCAACAACGTCTACGCTGCTGGGTTTCCAGGCGATGTGATGGATTCTGACGCGCAATTCCAGGATCTCGTTTCCGGAGACGGGACTGCGGTTCCTACCGTCTTTATCACAACAGGAATCGTGAACTCCGAACAAGACGGAGTGAGCGGCGAGCGCATTATCCTGCATTCTGCCCCGCTTTCGAGTGGCAATAGCGGTGGCCCCCTTCTGGATACCTGCGGCCAAGTGATTGGGGTCAACACCTTTGTTCGCACCGGTTCAATGCGCTCCGTCAATATCGCATTAACAACCCAAGCGATGAGCGCGTTTCTACAACAAAATGGGCACGCTGTGACTGAGACAACGGCATCCTGCGAACCGAGATTGCTCAATGGCCTTGCAGCCCCGCCGTCGACAGCGAACGGCACTGCGGACCCACAAGGGCCGGCCGAGTGAGCCGCCGCTTCACAAATACGCGTCGCGCAGGCCTCCGACCGCTGGGAACATCCGACCAGCGCGTTTACGAAACTATCGCGAGCGAAGCCGAACGGGCGCTAGGGCCCGCGCACGCGGCGATCTTTGCGGAACCTGAATATTTGCGGCGGACCGCCAGCAGCGACTGGTATTCGTCCGTTGAGGGGGTGATCACCTCGCTGGCAGATATGAGCGAGGCCGACGCAGCGCGTACGAAACGAAGGCTTTTGCAGCTTCTTGGCGACATTTCACGTCATGCGAGCGAGCTAAAGCAACAGGACGCAGACGCTGACCGCCGATTGGGCGCCGCCTTGGAACAGGCTGTCCTGTACCCGTCGGATTCATCCATATTTGGTGCAATTCAAGCTGATGGAAGTATTCAGCCCATCTTAGTCGATTGGGCCTACGAACGCGATGTGGTTCGTCGCGTGGACTCAACCCTTGGTGCCACGGTGTCAGCGGTTCCGTCCTATCAAGGTGCGCGCACGCAGATGGACCCCGCTCGGGACACCGAACAATCAACGATCGCGCCTAAAGCGCGCCCACCTTGGTGGTGGATTGTTCTGCTTCCGATGTGGATGCTTGCAGCAGGGCTCGCGGTGGTTCTGATCTGGCTCTTGATCGAGCCCTGCGGGATCGCGCTTGGATATTGGGCAAATGCATGCCCGCGCGAAGCGGTGGCGCAAGCAAATCAGCCGATGCGTTACCGCGCTGTGTTGGAGCAACAAGAAGCGGATTTGCGCAGGCGGATCGCGGAAGCTGAACGCGCGTGTCTGCCGCCGGAGGACGAAACCGATCGCCGCCTCGAGGAAGCAGAAGCCACAACTGGCGACCTGGAAATGACCCTGACGTGGGAAGACAAGTCGGATTTGGACATTGCTGTTGTGTGCCCAACAGGCGATAAGATCTATCATGGAGACAAGACCGTAGCGGCTTGTCGGGGTGCACTTGATGTTGACCAGAATAATAATACAGTGACGAGTAGTCCAGTGGAGCATGTAGTATTCACCGACCCGCTTCCGGGCACTTATACAATAACAGTCAACCTATATAAGGTTCGCTCTCCGCTCAAAACGAGTTCATTCCTGTTGCGGATAAAATCCGCCGCCGGCAGCCAGACGCTGTCTGGCAGCGTATCGCCAGGTCGCAAGACTTGGACCAGCTCAATTACATTTCCATGAGACACGCATGACCCAACCTGCTTTCAATGGCGCATTCTTGAGTCGTTTGCCTGAATGGCGGGATGAGGTGTCCATTATCCCGTTTTCGGGGCTACAAATGCTCGATTTCGGATTTGATATATCCCAATGCCGTGCTGCATTTGCATTTGCCGAAGCGTTGGAGGCCAGCGAAGGAGACACGACTCAAGGCCGTCTCGTTCCGTTGACAGGCGACGATGAAATAGACGCAGAGCGTTTGGCTGGCGTGCCCATGACCCATCAACGTCGCTACGAAGTAAATCTAAAATCTGCGCTGCCTCCTTTTCTCGAAAAATGGCTGCCAGTTCCCGTATTGCGCATCAAACAAGACAGGGGCCCTGGGGGCGTCGAATTATATGACCCGGGCCCGACCACATGGGCGCGAATGCGCGTGTGTTCGCTTGACCAGCCGGACCCAGAAACAGGTCACACGCATCGTGTGCAACTGGCTCTCGATACTGCGCTGACAACGAGGCCAGAGCAGCCCGGCGGCATAGAGCTTGGCCCCAATCTAGATGATGCTGCTGCGTGCAGCGAGTTCCGCTTCGTTCACGAACCAAGCCAAATGGATTGGTTTCTCAGCACGCGAGGATCCAACGACAGCGCCGATCCACAAGGTTGGGTTGGTGATTGGATTGCCACCCTGTTTCGGGACTACCTTGAGTCAAACAGACGTCACCGCATGCTTGATGACGACAATGATTTCGAGCATTGGGCACGCTACCTCGCCTTCTTGCAGGCCATGGGGGAATTGATCAAAGTTCCATTGCTCAAGATGGTCAACGGCGCCGGTGGTGAAGGTGCGCTGCCAACTGTCGAAGTGGACCTCGTCATCGATGTCGGTAACAGCCGGACCTGCGGGCTCTTGGTGGAGAAACTCCCCAACGAGCGCGGGGTGGACCTTGCCAAGTCTTTTTCCCTTTCGCTGAGGGATTTGTCGCGCCCCGAACTGAACTATTCTGGTCCGCTGGACAGCCGTGTTGAGTTTGCAGCGGTCTCCTTTGGCGAAGACAGCTTGGCTCGGCTCTCTGGACGCACGAACAGTTTTGTTTGGCCGTCTATCGCGCGAATTGGGCCTGAGGCTCAACGGCTCGTGCAACAAGACAGCGGTACGGAAAGCATGTCCGGGTTGTCGTCACCAAAGCGCTATTTGTGGGCTCTTGACTCGCAGCGCCAGGATTGGCGTTTCCACGGCCAAGACGACCCCCAGCGCTTGCCACGCAATGTGCGGGCTGCACTCGGATTAGTGAATGAGCAAGGCGACGTGCTTGCGCAGATGGAAGAAGACGTGAAGGAGCGTCGCCGTTCCCGTAAGAATCTTGACTTCTCGCGGGCTCAGCGGCCCCGCTTTTCGCGATCTTCGTTGTTTGGGTTTCTATTAGCGGAAATCCTGTGTCACGCGACCATACAGATCAACGATCCTGGCGGGCGAGCGGGTCGCAGTGAAAGCGATCTGCCGCGCAAGCTGCGGCGCATTATCCTTACGCTGCCGTCCGCTACCCCTATACAAGAGCAAGCGATCATTCGCGCGCGCGCGGAAGGAGCCGTCAAATTCATTTGGCAACGCATCCAGGCCACGGGACAAGCGGCGGCCGCAGAAGAGCGACCACAGGTCATCGTCCAGTTCGACGAAGCCTCCTGCACGCAAATGGTTTGGTTATATAACGAGGTGAACAAGCGCTTCTTCGGCCGCGCACAACGCTATCTTGAAGTGGCAGGCCGCCCAAGGACGCGCACGCCAGAGTCCGCTTTGGAACCGAGCTTGCGGGTATGTTCCATCGACATAGGTGGCGGCACGACGGACATGGTCGTGACATCCTATTTCTGCGACGCCAATCGTCGGATCGCACCGTTCCAACACTTCCGCGAAGGCTTTCGCACGGCGGGCGATGACGTTTTGGCGCGCGTCGTCAAACGAGTCGTCATTCCAGAATTGGCCCGCATTGCAGAAGACAAAGGTGCGACTGGCGCCCAAACGGAAATCGAAGATCTGTTTGGTGGCGATTACGGCGACCAAGACCAACGCCTAGTTCGTATGCGGCAACAGGCTGCGCTGCGGATTTTGACTCCGATCGCTATCGCGTTGGTCGACCGTGCTGACCAGGACGACATTCATGTGTCGTGTGCATCGGTCCTGGGGCTTGAGGGTGTCGACGCGGCGGCGGACCTCGCGCTTTCTGGTCGATTGCTCAATTTTATTGAAGCCCCAATGCGCAAGCGCGGAGCGTCCGACTTTACCCTGGCCGACTGCGTGATCAAGATTACACGCGACAGGATCGACGGGGTCGTCCGAGACGTGCTGTCAAAAGCGCTCGCCAACATGGTTGAAATCATCGACCATCTTGGATGCGATGTCGTTTTGATTTCGGGACGGCCTTCGCGCATGCCTGTGATCCGCGAGATGATCGAAAGCGCGTGCACCGTACGGCCTGACCAACTGATTGCGATGCATGCCTACCAAATCGGTGACTGGTACCCTTTCCGCGAACGGGGCACCCAAAGAATCGGCGATCCAAAAACAACAGTTGCCGTCGGTGCCATGCTCATCGGGCAGGCAGAAAACCGATTGGAAGGCTTCTCGGTCGCGACCCGGGAATTCGTGATGAAATCCACCGTGGCCTACATCGGGATCATGGAACCCAACGGACAAATTCCCGAAAGCGGGATCCTGTTTGACTCGCAAACCAGCTTCGACAGCGAGCCCGAGATTGCGCTTTACCGCCCCGAGATGATCGGATCGCGCCAGTTGCCTTTGGAACGGTGGACGACCGCGCCGCTTTACCGCTTGGACTTCCCAGATCCGGAAGCGCTGGCGGGACGCACGCCATTGCAAGTGACGCTGGCTCGCGAGGACTTTGAAGACGATCTTGATGCCGAAGTGGATGGCGACGCCGAAGTGTTGCGGAACGAAAGCCAGAAAGAGGCAATCAAACTCACCGACGCCCTGGATGTCGAGGGGCGCCCGCTGAAGCGCGAGGAGATGCCCACGCTGTGTCTTCAGACAATGAGTGGACAAGGCCAATACTGGCTCGACACCGGCAACTTTTCACAGGCGTGAAGGGGACTGTCCCGGGTTCTGTTGAAACTTTGATTTGAGGTGGCGTTGCTTCCCCCGAGCCGCAGGCTCGGGCATTGAAACCGAAAGGAAGCAACGCCATGAAGACGACGACCACATCCCCTGGCTTTGGCGTAAGCGTCCGTTGTGGGTGCTCTGACGCGTGATAGAGTGCGCTGATAGTGTCCACCATTGATAGTGGGCATCTTGAGGGCGGATATGGCTGGGAAGAAGGGTCAGAAGAAGCGGTTCCGGTCAGACGATGAGAAGGTTTTCGATCTGCGGACAAACGCGCGCCCCTGGGGTTTCGGTAGCGCAGGTTGCGCGACGTTACGCGATGAACGCCAATCCTCTGCACTTTCGATGGTTTTCTCCCAATCCTTTGCCAATCGGCGGCAACGTCCCAGCCAGGCGAAGGTGCGTTCGACGACCCATCTGCGGGGCAGGACCTCAAAACCTTCGGCGGTGTCGGAACGCTTCACAATCTGGGTGGTCCGACGGCCAATGGTTATCAGGGCTGAACGAAGTTTTGGCCCCCGATAACCGCAGTCGGCAAAAACGTGGCGCAGTTTTGGGGCATCCCGCTTGAGCTTTTGAAAGACGCCCACTGCCCCGTCGCGATCCTGAATGTTGGCAGCGTGAACGCATGATGCCAACAGATGGCCACAGGTGTCTGTCATGATGTGGCGCTTGCGGCCTTTGATCTTCTTTCCTGCGTCGTAGCCAGAAATGCCGCCGTTTTCAGTGGTTTTCACGCTTTGACTGTCAATGACGCCTGCCGTGGGGTGATGATCCCGAGCCTCCCGTTCACGCGCCAGAGCGACCAGAGCGTGGTTGATCTCCGCCAGTAACCCGCCATCACGCCAGTTGTAGAAATAGTATCGAACCGTTGAAACCGGCGGAAAGTCCTTTGGCAAAAGAGACCACGCGCACCCGGCGGCAGCGATGTAGCCAATCCCATCCCGAACTTCGCGCAACTCAACTTCCCGAGGGCGCCCCAATTTGTTGGGGCCGGGCAAAAGCGGAAAAATGACCGCCCATTCTGCATCGGTTACATCGCTTGAGTAACGCTCGCTCGTTATTCCGCTCATACTGGCAGCGAGTGGTTTCAGTCCAGGGCATCGTGACCTCCGTTTTCTTGTTTCCTGTTCAGACAAACAGAATCACAACCCACTGATATCACTCAACTCATTTTCGTTCAGGCTCTCAAGCAGGCTCTCATCGAGCACCGCCAAAAGCGCCAGCTTGACCGGATCAAGGGCGCCGCATAATCTCTCATCAGGCGGCACCGCTCAGGCGAGTTTCAACATCAAACGGGATATTCCCCGACAAACAGATTGCCGAAGACTGTTGTAAAGGTTCAGTTGTTACAGCTTGTGTATTATCAGGAGGGAATTTCAAATGAAGATCATTGCAATGAAACAGATTCTTCTTCTTTCGATTGCCTTGGGTTCCGGATATGCATTTTCTGAGGAGAGATTTGAATACATTACACTCTTGGATGATCCAATTGATTTCGTTCCAACTGTCAAGACGTTATCTGTTCCGAAAGATGGAACTGCTGTGACAGTTGAAGACACCAGAAAAAGCAAGATAAACTTTGTGTTGGATGGGCTTGTTCGAAAGGTATCCGATGGCGACACTGTGTTGCTGGATGGAAATAATGGTGCTATTTTTAAAATTAGAATGTCAGATTTCGACACACCGGAGACGTCTCACAAATCAAGAACAGATAAAGATTGTGCCTGCAACTCATCTCCATTTAGAGAGGGGCAGCCGGGAGGTCGAGCCGCTACTGAGGCATTGCGGGAAATCCTGTCGATTGGAGATAAGGTTTCCGCTCAATGCTACGAAGTGGATCGTTATGGTCGCGCCGTGTGTCACATATTCAAGGATGCAACAAATGTGAATCTTGAGATGATTAAGAATGGCTGGGGCCGGCTACCCGAAAATGACAATTGGATCAGGGATCCAAACAGCAAACCTGCCGCGGAGGTTGCAGAGATGTCAAAAATTGGTGCCTGGGCACTCGACGGGCAGATATCTCCTGCGCAGTGGAGAACCGATTGCTGGAAATCGAACATGTGCGATGGTGCAGAGAACTGGCCCTACAAGAAGCCGAATTGAGTCGGCAGTTAAGGGTTTCTTGTTCTGGACGTTGGCCCTGATCTTCATCAATCCCACCAGATATCAAAAACACCATGATGGTGCTATGTGAGTTCTCGTGACTGAAAAACGCAAGCTGACCTATGATCTGGATGCAATCAAATCGACCTTCGGCACCACAAAGAGCTTGAACGCAACCGGCTCCGCGATCCGCTCAGCAGCGGCGCTTGATCTTGGAATTGCTGAAATTATCGAAATCATTCAGAGTATTGCGCGACGGAGTTGAGGTGACAGTTTACCATGTCCCACCTTTATTTTGGCTCAATTTACAAATTGTATGCGCTCATGTTATGTTTTTTGTGAAATCAGAGGGATAGATTGGCATGGATCACAAGCAGTTTCAGGAATGGTTATCGGGGACCAGGTCTATTCATCAAATTCAACCAGAGTATTGAAAATATTATGAAAATCTGAATCTCTGTTGCTTAGTTTTAGCGACAGAGGTGGCCAGATATGGTATCCGTTCAATTCGCGCGTTGAGATGGCATGAACGAAAGCCTTGAGACTTGGCCACCTGTGGGTGTCGTCGAGATGTTTCGGGGCTGTGCAGCGCGTTTCAACGCGGCCATGATCCGCATCCGTTGAGGTGTATTCGTCAATGTAATCCGTCTCCTGATCATCAATGAAGGCGCGCACATCAGCTTTCATATCCCCTTGATTGCCTTTCAGTTGCAAGCAGTAGCCGCCGCCCTCCTGCACGATCAGATCGCATGTTTCGCGTTGGCAGTGCAGTGCGTCCGCTGTAATTGTCACACCCTCAATGCCGGGCATTTTGATCAACTCGCGCAACGCCGGAATCTCGCCGCCCCCTTTGAACTCCGAGTGATGCCAGGGCTCAGACGCGCGCCATGGGCAAAGGCCGTCACCACGTTCAGGCCGGACTTGTCGGCGGCCCGGTCAAAGGCGCGGCGCATCTCCTTGCCATCGACAGCGATGGCAGACCGGGCATCACGTTCCTGCGCGAAATCAGCGCGGGATTTGTCAAGAAGCTGCTGGAAGCTCGCGGGGGTCATCAAACGAAACAACCGCGAAAATGTATCGTGACAAGGTGGTCCATGTGGCAATTCGAGAAATTCGCGCAGAAAATCCTCTTTCGCCGACGCAAAATCCGCCATGTCAACAGCCGTTTCTCCGCCGCACAGGACGCACAGAAGGCTGATGGTCATGATGTCACAAAATTCATGGCGGCGCGCGTTGCCCGTGCGAGGATCGTCCATATCATTGAAATAGCCCATGATTGTTGACATTCCGAAGCTCCTTTGGATGACGAAGCCTCAAGAATCCATTCATACCGATTTGTCAAAATCCAAATGCAATTCCCCTGCATGAACTGGGACGAGGACAGAAAATTGCCTGGTTCTCAACGAACGATCTTGGAAGGTTGAAAAAACCGCCTTAGGGTGGGTATGCGGTACGCACCTGAACATCACTTGAACCAAGGATACATTGTGAAACATCTTTTTTCGTTTAAGGGGCGGCTTGATCGAGCCCAATTTGCGAAAATTGGTATACCGACTGCCATCGGGATTATTGTCATTTCTTCTGTTGTTGAAACAAACGGCGAACCAAATAAATTTTTGCTACTTGTGCACTTCGTGGGCAACATAATTTATGCTTCAGCCTCTTGCAGAAGGCCGCGTGACGGAGAAATAAACTCAACAAAGGCAGAAGAAAAGAAAAAAATCCAAATTTTAGTTATACGTATTCATAAGGTTTGAAACAGATGGCAAATATCTTAAAGGATAGCTTAGATGTTATTTACTATAATTTTATTTACTACTGCAATAATTATATTTATCACAATTTCTTGGATTTGGCGCATTTTTTCTGGGATTTGGCTCATTTTCATGAAGAGCCAACGAACTTCCTTTGACACCTTTGAACAAAATTCCGGTGAAGAACCCGTCATAAGACACAAGAATAAAAAGAATAAAAAGAATAAAAAGAATAAAAGCAGCAAGAGACAACAGGATCGATCAGATAGAAAGAGACAATATGGCGGTTCAGGGCGTGATAGCTCTGGAGATCAAGGCGCTTCCAATGATGGTTCATCCTTCGACCACAAGGGGGAAGCGTATTATGCCAAAATCCTTGAGATTGAGCCAAACGCTGACGCGGCGACCATCAAGTCTGCCTATCACAAGCATGTTAAAAAGAACCACCCTGATCAGGTCAAAAATATGAGCGAGACGATTCAAAAGTTTGCCAATGAAGAAATGAGCAAAATCAATGAAGCCTACGACTTCTTCAAACATAAAGGGCGCGTCTAGAACCTGTTGACATTCGGGGTTGCGATTTGGCCTGAACTGTTATTCAAGCTTCGAAAATGGCGGTTTGGATGGACGAAGATCTTTTGGTGAGTTCAGATGAACTCCGGGCGAAGATTGCGCCCCTGTTACCCGGTAAAGCCGGGGACGCGGGAGCAACCGGTCGGGATAACCGTCGGTTCATGGAGGCCGTACCTTGGCGTGTGCGAACAGGGTCTCCCTGGCGTGACCTGCCCCAGGATTTCGGCAACTGAAATTCGGTTTTCAAACGATTTCGTCGATGGGCAAAGGCCGGTGTGTTTGACAGACTTTTCAACGCCATGAGCGACGAGCCAGACCTTGAACATGCTCTCATCGACGGAACGATTGTCCAGGCCCATCAGAAGGCTTCGGGCGCAAAAGGGGGACACGGCATCAAGCCATCGGACGCTCTCACGGCGGGCTGACGACCAGAATCGTTGCCCTGGTCGATGCGCTCGGCAACTTGTTCCGCTTTCTGCTTCTGCCGGGGCAAGCGCACGACATGAAGGGGGTCGCTCCCCTGATTCACGATATCTCCTTCGCAGCGTTGCTGGCCGACAAGGCCTTCGACGCCGATTGGCTCCTGCAAGACCTTGATGAGCGCGGCGCAAGCGCGGTTATCCCACCCAAATCGAACCGGAAAGTGCTACGAGACGACGATACTCACATGTACAAGTGGCGTCACCTGATTGAAAACTGCTTCGCAAGGATCAAGGAATCCAGGGGGATAGCAACGCGATACGACAAAACAAATACCAGCTGCGCAGCCAACTGGCACCTCTGCGCAATGCTCAACGCTGCTCGGTGATTGTCAACAGACCCTAATTCACCTTAACCCTGTTTCGAAATGTGCCGGAGATGGCGCGGAGCGTCAATCAACCGATTGGCGTTTGTGTAGCCGCCATCAACCTTGTGTCAGACCAAGGGGCCATAGAGCCATCCCAGCCGGATGGCCAGCGCCAGAAATGTCCCGAACGGAACGGGTGTCTGCCGCGAGAGACCACCGCTGCGTCGCGTCGCGATCAGCGCTGCCAGCAGGGTGGCAACCGACCCGATCAGGACGATGCCGGCCAGGCCTTGCTAGCCGCACCAGGCGCCCCGGCCGCCAGCAGGTTGGCATCGCCCAACCCCAGGCCGTCGAATCCGCGCAGCCTGGGGTAAAATTCGGAAATCGCCCGGAAGACGGCATAGCCGGAGGCAGCGCCGATGGCGTGATTCGGTAGCGGTCCGGACCATGCCGCCGCCAGGCCCATGAAGGCCAGAACCAGCGCTGTCCGGGGTGGCGGCATCGGGGGAATTCAGGCCGCGCCGCGGTTTTTCGGCACCACTTCGTAGCCGGCCTCTTCCGGTTCGTCGTCGATCATCTCTGCTGGAAAGCCCGAGGCCAGAATATCGACACCGCAGGCCTCTTCCAGCCGCTTAATGATGTTGGGCGACCATTCGCGAGGGCCAAAGCGCCCTTCGCCGTCCTTGAAAATCTCGATCAGCTTGGGGTTGATTTCCAGCGGCACATTGTTTCGCTCTGCAATCGCCTGAAAGATGCCGATGTCCTTGGACACCAGATCCATGGTGAAATTGATGTCGCGGCTGCCGTTCAGGATGACTTGGCCTTCGGTTTCATGGACGAAGGAATTGCCCGACGAAATCCGGATCGCCTCGTATGTCGTGCCCAGATCCATACCGGCCATTTTCGAGGTCACCAGCGCCTCGCTGAGCGTGATCAGGTTGGCCGTTGCCAGATAATTGGTCATCACTTTCAGGATTGAGGCCGAGCCCAAGGGTCCGGTGTGCAGGATGCGCCGGCCCATGGCGGTCAGCACCGGCAGCGCCTTCTCGAACGCCGATCGTTTACACCCGGCGAAAATGGCAATGTTACCGGTGGCGGCCCGGTGACAGCCGCCCGACACCGGACAGTCGATCGGCTCGGAGCCCGTGGCGGTGACCAGCGCGCCCAGCCGGCGGATTTCGGCTTCGTCGGTGGTCGACATTTCGGCCCAGATCTTGCCGGCGCCGAGGCCCGCCAGAATTCCGTCCTCGGCCCCCATCACCGCCGCTGAAGCCGCCGGCGAGGGCAGACAGGTGATGACCATGTCGCACGCTTCGGCCATCTCCTTCGGGCTGCCCGCCCAATCAGCGCCCTGATCCAACAGCGGCTGGGCCACGGTCTTGTCCAGGTCGCGGACCATCAGGTCATAACCGTTGCGCAGCAGACTGCCCGACAGCTTGCCGCCCACATTGCCGAGGCCGATAAATCCGATCTTCATGTCAGTATCCTTCGTTCCCGCGGTTCAACGCGGTGGTTGTTCGTCCATCTCCAGATGCAGCGCGTCATCTCCGTAAGGGTGCGCTTCCGCAACAGTTTCGTTCAGTTCCACTCCGATGCCTGGCGCGGTCGGCGGGATGACATGGCCGTCCTGCCACTGCATCGGTTTCTTCAGAATCTCCGAATGGAACCCGCCCCATTTCTGGATCGATTCCAGGATCAGAAAATTCGGGGTACAGGCGCTGATCTGGACATTGGCCGCGCCTTCGATCGGGCCGCAATAAAGATGCGGGGCGATCTGTGCATAATAGGTCTCTGCCATGCCGGCGATCTTCTTGGCCTCCAGAATGCCGCCGACCCGGCCCAGGGCCATTTGCAGGATCGAGGCGGCGCCGGCCTGCAGCACCCGGGCAAACTCGTACTTGGTTGCCAGCCGTTCGCCGGTGGCCACGGGGATCGAGGTGGCGCGGGCGACCTTGGCCATCTCCTCGGGCATTTCAGGCGGGGTCGGTTCCTCGAACCACAAGGGGTCATGGGGTTCCAGCTGCTTGGCCAGGCGGATTGCACCGGCGGCAGTGAACTGGCCATGGGTGCCGAACAACAGGTCGGCCTTGGTGCCGACCGCTTCGCGGATCTTTCTGACGAATTGCACCGACCGTTCGATCGATTCCAGGTCGGGCATGTGCCCGTCGTAAACCGTGTATGGGCCCGCCGGATCGAATTTTACCGCCGTGAAACCTTGCGCCACACAGGCCGCCGCCGCTTCGGCCGCCATATCGGCGTCATTATAGACGCCGCGGCTGCCTTCCTCGGGATAGACGTCACCAGCCTCGGGATAAAGATAGGTGTAGGACCGCAAGCCCTCGTGCACCTGGCCGCCGAGCAGTTCATAGACCGGCTTGTCCAGCTCCTTACCGACAATGTCCCAGCAGGCGGTCTCGATCCCGCTGAGAACCCCGATCAGCGAGATGTCCGGTCGCAGGGAATATCCGCTGCCATAGACATTGCGCCACAGCTTCTCGATCTTGAATGGGTCGTGGCCGATCACATGGCGTTCGCAGACATCCTCGATCATCCGGGCAATGGTGTGCGGGCCGAAGGTGGCGGCATAGATCTCTCCATAGCCGACAATGCCGCTGTCGGTCGTCAGCTTGACGAAGATGAAATAGCGGCCGCCGAGACGCGGCGGCGGATTGCCGACCACAAAGGTCTTCACATCGGTAATCTTCATCGGCTCTTCGCCCCGGATTTGTCATCGCCTTGGCGCGATCATTCTCCTAAAACAAAGTTTAAGGGAAGGGGCCAATTGGCCTTGAGAAGGAATGCCATGCGAATTCTGATTGCGGGCGGCGGCATTGGCGGGTTGACGACAGCGCTGTGCCTGGTGCGCCAGAGATTCGATGTCCGGGTGATGGAACAGGCGGACGAATTTTCCGAGGTTGGCGCCGGTATCCAGCTTAGCCCCAATGCCATGCGGGTGATGCAGGCGCTGGGGCTGGAGGCTGTGCTGCGCAGCGTGGCCTTCAAACCGCGCAGCCTGGATCTGCGGCTCGGCCGGTCCGGCCGATTGTTGCTCGCCATTCCGGTGGCCGAGGTAGCCGAAGAAGTTCATGGCGCACCCTATCTCACGATTCACCGCGCCGATCTGTTACGGGTGTTGATCGATGCCTTGCATGAACGCGCTCCCGGTGTCCTGCGCCCCGGCAACCAGGTCACCGGATACGAAAACGGCGCTGCCGGCGTAACGGTATATTTTGCCGACGGCACAACAGCGGAGTGCAATGTGCTGATCGGCGCCGACGGCATTCGATCGACGGTGCGTGAAGCCATGCTGGGTCCCGGCGATCCGGTATTCACCGGCTATGTCGCCTGGCGCACGATTATTTCCACCGGGACGGTGCGGCCTGAAATCATCCCCCTCTCGGCGACGGTCTGGGCCGCCCGCAAACGGCATGTCGTGACGTATTATGTGCGCGGTGGCGAACTGATCAATGTGGTTGGGGTCGTCAAGCAAGATACCTGGCAGGAGGAATCCTGGGCAAGATCCGGTCGCCGCGCGGACATGGCCCGGGCGTTTGAAGGGTTTGACGCAACGATCGCCGAATTGATCGATGCCGGCCGCGAATTTCACCTGTGGGGCCTGTTCGACCGCCAGCCAATGAAGCGCTGGACCGATGGCCAGGTGGCGCTGCTCGGCGATGCCGCCCACCCCATGCTGCCCTTCGCCGCCCAGGGCGGCGCCATGGCCATTGAAGATGCCTGGGTGCTGGCGGACAGGCTGGCCAAGGCACCCGGGAGCCCTGAACAGGCACTGAAGGATTATCAGGCGGCACGCGCCCAGCGAACTGGCCGGGTTCAGATGCAGTCATCGCGGAACGGCACGTCGTTTCATGCCTTGAACGACAATTTTGTCATTCGCTGGATGTTCTGGCTGATCCGCAAACTGGCGGGAAATCGAATACTCCAAGCTCAGCATTGGCTGTATGGCTATGATGTGACCCAATCTTGAATGAGGCCGAAAGTCATAAACGCTCATCTTTTCGGTTAATGATGTACAACTATTAGGGCCTGTTGACATTTGGGGTTGCGATTTGGCCTGAACTGTTATTCAAGCTTCGAAAATGGAGGTTTGGATGGACGAAGAATGGAGGTTTGGATGGACGAAGATCGTTTGGTGATTTCAGATGAACTTTGGGAAAAGATTGCGCCCCTGTTACCCGGTAAAGCCGGGGACCCGGGAGCAACCGGTCGGGATAACCGTCGGTTCATGGAGGCCGTACTTTGGCGTGTGCGAACAGGGTCTCCCTGGCGTGACCTGCCCCAGGATTTCGGCAACTGGAATTCGGTTTTCAAACGATTTCGTCGATGGGCAAAGGCCGGTGTGTTCGAGAGACTTTTCAACGCCATAAGCGACGAGCCAGACCTTGAATATGCTCTCATCGACGGAACGATTGTCCAGGCCCATCAGAAGGCTTCGGGCGCAAAAGGGGGACACGGAATCAAGCCATTGGACGCTCTCGCGGCGGGCTGACGACCAAAATCGTTGCCCTGGTCGATGCGCTCGGCAACTTGTTCCGCTTTCTGCTTCTGCCGGGGCAAGCGCACGACATGAAGGGGGTTGCCCCCCTGATCCACGATGTCTCCTTCGCAGCGTTGCTGGCCGACAAGGCCTTCGACGCCGATTGGCTCCTGCAAGACCTTGATGAGCGCGGCGCAACTGCGGTTATTCCACCCAAATCGAACCGGAAAGTGCAACGAGACTACGATACTCACATGTACAAGTGGCGTCACCTGATTGAAAACTACTTTTCAAAGATCAAGGAATTCAGGGGGATAGCAACGCGATACGACAAAACAGATACCAGCTACGCAGCCAACTGGCACCTCTGCGCAATGCTCGTTGCTGCCCGGTGATTGTCAACAGACCCTAGATTTAATATGTAAGCATCCGGTGTGTGTGCTCTGACGCGTTATAGCGTGCGCTGATAGTGTCCACCATTGATAGTGGACATCTTGAGGGCGGATGTGGCTGGTAAGAAGGGTCAGAAGAAGCGGTTCCGGTCAGACGATGAGAAGGCAAGGCCCGTCTTCGATGAGCTGGAAGCATGGTTACAGGCCCGGCTTCCCAGGCTCTCGGGCAAGACCAGACTGGCAGGGGCCATTCGCCATGCGCTGAACCGCATGCCAAAGGCGCGTGCCTGTCTCGGCGACGGACGGCTGGAACTCGACAACAACATCTGTGAACGCTCGATCCGCCCCATCGCACTGGGCCGCAAGAACTGTCTCTTCATGGGCTCCGTCGGTGGCGGCAAGGCCGCCGCTATCGCTTGCACCCTCGTCGAGACCGCCAGGATGAATGGCGTTGATCCGGAAGCTTGGCTCACATGGGTGTTGGAGCGCCTGCCAGATCACAAAATGCAACCGCATCGAGGAACTCATGCCGTGGAATTGGAGGCCGGAATAACCGAAAAATACGGCTCTAACGGACGGCTACGAAAGGGCCGCCCTGCGGCAGGAGAAGGCCAGGCCTCTGTCTTCGATGACCTGGAAGTATGGCTACAGGCCCAACTGCCCAGGCTCTCGGGCAAGACCAAACTGGCCGAGGCGATCCGCTACGCCCTGAAGCCGATGCCCGAAGCGCGTGCCTGTCTCGGCGACGGACGTCTGAAGCTCGACAACAATATCTGTGAGCGATCAATCCGTCCTGTCGCCCCTGGTCGAAAAAATTGTCTCTTCATGGGCTCCGTTGGTGGCGGCGAGGCTGCCGCTATCGCCTACGCCCTCATTGAGACCGCTAAAATGAACAATGTCGATCCCGAGGCCTGGCTCACATGGGTGCTGGAACGCATTGCTGATCACAGATTAACCCCATCGACGAACTTATGCCGTGGAACTGGAAGCCCCAAGACCTCAAAAACGCGGCCTGACCGGACGGATACGCTGTAATGGCTTTGGCCGTTTTTCCGGTCCAGCGGGCATCGCAATCTTTCCGGCGCAGCCTGGCCGGCTTTTCCTTCCACACCTCTGGCGTGTCACCGGCCTTGATGGTCGCGTTCTCCTCGCGCTTGTTGCGCTGGCCGGGCACCGGGACGATCGACGCATCAATGATCTGTCCGCCCATTGCCAAATGGCCCCGTCCCTTCAAATGATCGTCAAAAGCTGAAAAAGCGGTTTTACTTCGCCCGCCCGGGCCAACTGCTCGCGATAAGGCCGGATCGTCCTGGCATCGGGCACCGGATCCTCAAGGCCCAGGCCCGGGAACCGCATGAAGGAAAGACGATCGCGAACCTGATACTCGACCTGCTCGTCGGAAAGAGTGTAAGGCTCGCAGAGAATGATCGCCTTGAGCATGACCACCGCGTCCCACGGCTTGCGACCCGCCGCCGACTTGCGCTTTTCACCCGGTTTGCGCCAAACCGCCTCCAAACGCGACCGAAACTCCTCGAATGGAACAACCGCCGCAATCTGAACCAGGGGGGCCTTTCCTGGCATCAAGCGAAGCGTAACGGTTGCTGACATCGAAAAAGCCCGGCTGACCCATCGCCGATTCCTTGCAAAATTGAAGCTTCCATCGATTATATTTCGAGAGAATCAAACGTCATCCATAAACTCAAAATCAGGCCGATTTCTAAATATCGTATCACATAACACTCATAGGTATGTATTCATCTTCAATTCCCAATAGTTCGTTTTTATTTGCTTGTATAATTTTTGCATCTATGGTATAATCAAAATATGTACCTTTATATGTACCCTTCCTGTTCTTGCCCTTTTTAATATCTGCATTATAAAAAACTACCCCAACTTTCGTCAAGAAAAATTTGAAACCAGCATCGAAGAATTTCTTCTCCAGTTCTTTTATAAAATAATATGCAAGATCATGTCTTCCTCCTTTTAATACTTTTATTCTATCTTTTACCTTTCCACTGGATAATTTTTCTTCCTTTTCTTTTTCAGGATGAAAATCTCTATCTGCAAATGCCATTCTTACACCATCCCCATCTGCATACAGATTATTGAATGAAGGTAAGAATCGATCAGAATTATAATTTTCAATGTATTTTACAATTGATGGTAGATTCTGTTCTACATAATTTTCTGTTGTTTATCAATTAATAAAATTTGATTTATCACAAATACAATACCATATTTCCATTTTTTGCCATAAACAAACTTCTTGTAAGATATACACGAGGTTCATTCCATCTATTAAGACTCAAGCTATCAACACTTGCTCTTAAACTATTTTTTCTTAAAATATCGAGTACATATTTGTAATATCCTGAAAAAATCATATAAAACACCATATGGTTCCATGTTTGGAAAATAATAATAGAAAGAATTATTATTTTCCTTCTCATCCTCCTTCAAAAGTCTTGCTTCTATGATAAAACCAAAATGTCTATGCTTTGCATTTTTTTCTTCGAATACTTTTGGAATTTTCAAGTAAAAATAGAAATCATGCATATTCTTGTTAAGAGTGGACACGTTTTTCTTCAAAGAATTTTTATGTCTTTTTACGTAATCTTTAACTACACTATCAAAGATCAACTTGGTTTCCCAATCCTTCCAGGTTTCAACTGACGGAATTTCTCGATACATAAAATCCTTGAGTCCATATGCCAGTTCCACATACTTGTTGTCACCTCTGTCTTTATAATATCTACTGAATTGTGGTAGATATTCATAATATTTCTTATTATCATCTATTTTCAGGAAATATTTCTTGACAGGTTTTATTTTTTCCTGAATTTCTTTCTTTGCTGTCAACGGAGGGCGCGTGGTCCCCGCGCAACCGGAGGTCGGGGTCACGGTATCCGCGCGATCAGCGGCGTTGACCGCCGGATGCCACTGATCCCCAGCATCTGCGGCGCGTCGAGCATCTCGATATCCGGGGCACCGTCCAGCAGGGCGGCCATGCCCTCCTCCAGTTCGATCCGGGCCAGCATCTCGCCCAGGCATCGGTGGGCGCCGCCGCCGAAGACCATGTGCGGGCGGACGTGATCCGTGCGGTGCAGGTCGAACGTGTCGGGGTTCGCCACGCGGGCATCGTCGCGCAGGGCAGAGATGGTCAACAGCCCGACAAGCTGAATGCCGGGGACGGTTTTGCCGGCGACCTCGAACGGAGCTGGCGCAAAGCGCGGGGTCGAGCCGACCGGAGGATGGATACGAAGCGCCTCGTCGATCGCCGCCGGGATCAGATCCCGGTTGGCCTCGACCTCATTCCATAGTGCACGGTCGGCCAGCAAAGCGCCCACGGTCATATTGAAGCCCGAGCGCGTGGTGTCGCTGCCGGCCAGGATCAGGCCGACGACCTGATGGATCAGTTCGTCGGTCTCCAGCGCGCGGGCGCTGTCGTCGGCGACCAGCATCGACAGCAGGTCATCCCGGGGCGCGGGGCGCCTTGCCTCCAACTCGGCGCTCACGAATTGATAGAGCGCTTCGGCAGCCGCCTCGATTTCGTCGTGATCGTCGACCGCATAAGGTACCATCAGACAGCGGCTGAGCGAATAGACTTGGGCTGCGAACCAGCTGCTCTTCTCGACTTCCAGCCCCAGCACCTCGGCGATCATTTCGGCCGGCAGGCGTGAAGAACAGAGCGCAAGGAAATCAAATGACTCGCCTCGCGGCAGACCGGCGATGATGCGGTCGGCGACCTCGCGTGCACGACCGCGCTTGGCCCGGATCACGGGATGGGCGAAGGTTTTGATAAAGGCCCCGCGCCGACGCTTGTGCTCGGCGCCGTTCGCCATCAGCATGACGTTGTGCAGAAAGCTGGTCACACGACCGTCGGGGATGCCCAGAACACTGGTGTATTGAGCCGCCGGCAGTTGCAGTAATCTTGGATCGGCCACCAGTTGTTCCACATCTTCCGAGCGCAACACCATGACCCGGCGCGGGTCGGTCCGAACCAGTCCGTCCGAGCGGCGCAGCGCATCGAGTTCGGCCATGGCCATTGTCTGGAACTCGTTTTCCGGGATGAACGGGATACCGTCTTCTCCAATTGTCGCGACCATAGATACCCTCACTTTCCGATTAAGCGCAGCCTAACACGCAGACCCGAGAGAGGTCAATTAAACCTTACCGTGATTCCAGGGGAATTGCATTTGGATTTTGACAAATCGGTAGGCTCAGTTTGCGAATTGTATGCATGGACGTGCGATGGCGGTTGCGAGGCAAGCCCGGGGTGAGGCGTTCTCCAGTTCAAGCCGCTGGAACCATCGCAGGTCGTTGTCGAGATATCTGGTCGCGACGCCTCGGTAGCGCCGCAGGAAATCCTTCAACCGACTGTGTCGGTTGTTGACCGCCGGATCTGCTGCGATCTGAATGTGAAAGGCACCTCGCACCCGTTCACTTCGTGACAGGTTCAATGCTTCGTGATGCGCACCGATTGCCGCCGCGCATCGCGGACAAGCGCGGTGTCCATCGGTCACCAAAACGATATCCTCGTCCACAACCGGCGCGATCACCTCTCGCAAGGGATCGGCGTTGACCGCGGGCAGAACCGCACTGACTGTCGCGCCGCTGCGATCAGCGACAACCAGTACCGGAACCTGTTCATCTGACAGGCCCCGCCTGCTGGCCTTGCCTCCCCTGCGTCGCGCCTTGCGCTCAGGGTTTCGTGCACCTTTCCGGCTTTCCGGCACACAGGTTTCATCGGCTTCCACAATGCCCGTGAGCTTGCGTGCCTTCAGGTCTTTTGCGGCAGGAAATCGGTGCCGCCAACGCAAGGCGGTGTTGACGGCAAGTCCGCAACGTTCTGCTGAAGCGCGAACCGTCAGCCCATCGGCAGGACAGGCTCCGAAGGAAAGCCACCTGTCCTTGCGGTGCAGACCCGACAAGGGGGTGCCGGTCGCGGCCTGGGTCTTGCCGAGATGTTGGCGTCCCGCATCGAAGATCGCCGCGATCCTGCGAAAACCACACACAGCGACGCCTCAATGATCCAGGCCCGGATTGTTGCCATCGCCTGCGGTCATGAAGATTGTGGCGATCTTGATGATGACATGCGACAAGGCCCCGGAGGCAGCGATGGGTCTTGCCTCGCAGCCGACATTGTCGCGGCTGGAGAACACGGTCAGCTGGCGGACGCTGGCCCGGATGGGCCTGGCCATGATCGCCACCTTTTGCGACAGCTTCGAGCGACCGTCGCGCCAGATCGTGCTGGACATCGACGACACGACAGACCTTGTGCACGGCGGGCAGCAGCTCAGCCTCTTCAGCACGCCTGCGGGTGGGGATTGCTTCCAGCCGATCCTGTGATCTTCGAGGCGGCAACGCAAAAGCCTGTCGCCGCCATCCTGCGCCCCGGCAAGCGTCCGTCGGGAGAGGAGGCCGCGCAGGTGCTGCGCCATGTCGTCCGCCAGGTCAGAGCGCACCAGGTCAGAGCGCATTGGCCGCGCGTCGCGATCACCGTCTGCGGCGATGCGCATTATGGGACGCCCGAGGTCATGGATGTGCTGGAGGATATGGGCTGCTTCTACATCTTCGGCCTCTCCGGCAACAAACGCCTGGCCGGGATCAGCGCGCCCTGGCGTGATGACGTGGCGACCCGGCGCGCGCCTGGTTTGCAGTTTGACAGGTGTGTCATCAGCAAAAAGCGCGGGCCCTGCCCTGACCAGCTTGCCGATATGATCGGTCAGAGGTTCCAGCAAAGCCGTGCTGCGCCCCACCCGGTCTGTGAGTGTGGAACGGTGCAGATCAACCTTCTCGCGGGCGAAGATTTCTGATTGCCGGTCAAGCGGCAGGTGATCGCAGTATTTGCCAATCAGCAGGCAATCTCGCCGGACACCGCTTCCAGGGCGCCCATGATCGGGAAGGTTTCCCCCAGATCCGACAGGATCAACCGGGCGACCGAGGCGCCGCGATTGGGGGTCAGCTCCACCAGGCCCTCGGTGGCCAGCACCTTCAGGGTCTCGCGCAGCGGCGTGCGGGAAACGCCGAACGTATCGCACGGGTCTTTCTCGGACAGCTTGGCGCCCGGGGCCAGGTTACCCTCGATGATCAGATGGCGCAGGCGTTCGGTCAGCTCGTCGTGCAGCGACTGACGCTTGATGGGGGGCGTCCATGGCCTAGCGATCTTCCGTGGCGCGGTCAGCGGATTGCAGCAACAGTTGTGCCGCATGCACGGCGCCGGCCCCGGTGCCGAAGGCGATCTGGTGGCGGCAGGATGTGCCATCGGCGACGAACACCGCGCCTTCGGGTGCGTCCCGCACGGCAGGGAACAGGGTCAATTCGCCCATGGCCTCGGACACATCCGCCGTTTCCGCCTGATAGCCAAATGCGCCAGCCATGCCGCAGCATGAGGAGGCGATCAGGCGGGTTTCCAGTTCCGGGATCATCGACAGGGTTTCCTGAACTGGCCCCATCACGCCATGGGATTTCTGGTGGCAATGGCCATGCAACAGGGCTTTGGGTGCATCGATCGGCGCCAGCGGCAGGTCGAACGCGCCTTCGCGCCGCTTGAGGGAGACAAACTCCTCAAACAGCAAAACCCTTTCCGCGTGCGCCATGGTCCATTCATCGTCCAGCAGGGCAGGGGCCTCGTCCCGGAAGGTCAACAGACACGACGGCTCCAGTCCCACCACATGGGCGCCCCGCTCCAGGGCCGGCTTCAAGGCGGCGATGGTTCGGGTCATTTCCACCCTGGCCTCGTCCACGAGGCCGGCACTCAGAAACGTGCGGCCACAGCACAAGGGCTGGCCGCCATCCTTGGGAGTTGCCTGGGCGACGGTAAATCCGGCCCGCTCCAGAACCGAACGTGCCGCCCGCAGGTTCTCCGGTTCGAAATAGCGATTAAAAGTGTCGCCCAGCAGGATTACATCCGCCGCCGGGTCGGGGCTTGCTTCCGGTCGCAGCCAATCTGTCCGCCATTGCGGCAGTTTACGTTTGCCGCTGAGCCCGGCGATTTTTTCGCTGACCCAGGTCGCGCCGGGCAGGGCATCGCGCAAGTTCATCAGCCAGGGGAAACGCGCGGCATGGGGTGCGTACCGCGGCAGATACGCCACCAGCCGATCTCGCAAGGACATACCGTGCTCTCTTGCCCTGGCGGCCAGCACCTCGATCTTCATTTTCGCCATGTCGACGCCCGTCGGACATTCACGCGAGCAGGCCTTGCAGGAGACGCACAAGGACATGGTGTCGGCCATCTCCGGCGATGTCAGCGCATCGGTGCCCAGCTGGCCCGAAATCGCCAGGCGCAGGGTATTGGTCCGGCCGCGCACCAGATGCTTCTCGTCCCGTGTCACCCGGTAGGACGGGCACATCACATCGCCGTCGCCGACGGCGGCAATCTTGCGGCAGGCGCCGTTATTGTTGCACATCTCCACCGCGCCCTGAAAACCGCCGCCGCCGCCGGTCCAGGCTGACCAATCGAAAGCCGTTTCCAGTTCAGGAACCTGATAACCCGGCGGGTATCGCAGCAGCGTCCGGTCATCCATTTTCGGGGGGCGGACAATCTTGCCGGGATTGAACAAGCCCGCCGGATCGAAGCGGTCCTTGACCCATTCAAAGCTTTCCACCATGCGGTCGCCGAACATGTCGCGGTGAAACTCGGACCGGACGATGCCGTCGCCATGTTCGCCGGAATGAGAGCCCTTGTACGCGCGCACCATCTCGAATGCGTCCTCGGCAATGGCGCGCATCGCCTTAACGTCCTGTTCCAGCTTCAGGTTCAGAACCGGACGCACATGCAAGGTGCCGACCGAGGCATGGGCGTACCAGGTCCCGTCCGTGCCGTGCTTGCGGAACACCTCCGTCAGCCGGGCGGTATATTCGGCAAGGTCCTCCAGCCGGACGGCGCAATCTTCAACGAAGGAGACCGGTTTGCCGTCGGACTTCATCGACATCATGATGTTGAGGCCCTGCTTGCGGACCTCCCAGATCGCCTTCTGGAAGGCGGGGTCGACCGCTTCGACAACGCCGCCGTCCTGCTTGACCGGATCTTCCCATTTGAAGCCGAGATCGGCCATCACCGCGCCGAGCTCTTTCAGGCGGCGCAGGTTCTCTGCCCGGTCGGGTTCGGCAAATTCGACCAGCAACAGGGCGTCCGGGGTTCCGCGCACGAATTGATCAACCGTGGCGCGGAACATCGGGATGTCGCGGCTGAGCCCGATCATGGTCCGGTCAACCAGTTCGACTGCCGTCGGGTCCAGCCTGACCAGATGCTGGGCAGCGTTCATCGCCGCGTGGAAGGTCGGGAAATGACAGACGCCCAGGGTTTTATGTCCCGGCAAGGGTGAAAGTTTCAGCGTGATCCGTTCGGAATAGGCCAGGGTGCCTTCAGATCCGACCAGCAGATGGGCCAGATTGTTGCAGTCGCCATTTGGAACCAGCGCATCGATATTATAGCCGCCGACGCGTCGCATCAGGTCGGGGAAGCGGGCGCGGATTTCTGCCGCTTCACGAGCGCCCAGATCCAGCAGGTCGCGGAATAGGTCTTTTGCCGGATCGGGGTGATTATCGCCGAGATGAGCCTGGTCCACGTCCTCGAGCCGGGCGCGGCTGCCATCGGCCAGGATGGCATCGACGGCAATGACATTGTCGCGCATGGTGCCGTGGCGGATCGACCGTGAGCCACAGGAATTGTTCGCGGTCATGCCGCCGATCGTCGCCCGGGACGAGGTCGAGACATCGACCGGACACCACAGGCCGTGCGGCTTTAAAGCCTCGTTCAGCTGGTCCAGTACAATGCCCGGTTCGACCACCGCCGTGCGGGCTTCAATATCCAGTGAAATCAGCTTGTTAAGGTGTTTGGAGACGTCGATCACGATCGCTTCGTTGACCGTCTGGCCGCACTGGGACGAACCGCCCCCGCGGGGCAAGACCGGAACGCCGGCTTCGCGTGCCACGGCCAGTGTCGCTTCCACGTCGGCGACATTGCGCGGTACCACGACGCCCATTGGCATCATCTGATAGATCGAGGCATCGGTGGCATGGCGGCCGCGCGAAAAGGCGTCGAACATTACCTCGCCGGCGGTTGCGGCGCGCAGGGCGTGTTCCATATCTGGATGTGCCGTCATGCGATGCCGGTCCCTGTTTTACGCTTGACGCCAAATTGCATTCAAAATTCATTATGCAAACTTCACGACAAGATCAAGTCGATGCATTTTCTGGAGCCTTGTGACTCCCACCAGACATAACCCATAATCGTCATTCCAGCGGAAGCCGGACTCCAGAGCGGCGCCCGGCAAAGGTTGGCCCGCCCTGATGGATCCCGGATCAGTCCGGGATGACGTTTGTGGTAAAGTTGACCGGCCGGGAACAATGCACCGAAACCGGGTTAGGAAGAAAACCATGGCAGGGCGTCATTTTTTGCAGATACCGGGGCCGACCAATGTGCCCGACCGGGTGCTGCGCGCCATGGATATGCCGACCATGGATCATCGCGGTCCTGCCTTTGCCGATGTGGGACGCGCCGCGCTGGACGGTATGAAGTCGATCTTCAAGACCGAAGCTCATGTGGCGATCTTTCCGGCATCCGGCACCGGCGCCTGGGAAGCCGCGCTGGTCAACACCCTGAACCCTGGCGACCGGGTGCTGATGTTTGAGACCGGCCACTTCGCCACGCTTTGGAACAAACTGGCGACCCGGATCGGTCTGGTCACCGAATTCATTGAAGGCGACTGGCGCGGCGGTGCCGACGCCGACGCCATCGAGGCGCGCCTGCGCCGGGACACCGGTCACAAGATCAAGGCGGTCTGCGTCGTTCACAATGAAACCTCGACCGGTTCGGTCACCCTGGTGGACGAAGTACGAAAGGCGATGGATGCGGCGGGTCATCCGGCGCTGCTGATGGCCGATACCATCTCGTCGCTGGCCTCGATCGATTTCCAACATGATGAATGGGGCGTCGATGTCACTGTGGCCGGATCGCAAAAGGGATTGATGCTGCCGTCGGGCCTGTCCTTCAACGCGATCAGCGAGAAGGCGATGAAGGCCTCCGAAACCGCAAAGCTGCAGCGGGCCTATTGGGACTGGCGCGATATGGCCGGGCCGAATGCCACGGGGTATTTCCCCTATACACCGGCGACCAATCTCCTCTACGGCCTGAACGCCGCGATCGAGATGCTGCATGAAGAAGGCCTGGACAATGTCTTTGCCCGGCATTCCCGGCACGGTGAGGCGGCGCGCCGTGCCGTCCGGGCCTGGGGACTGGAGGTTCTGTGCCGGAACCCGCGACATGTCTCGGGTGTTCTGACCGCCGTCTTGATGCCGGAGGGGCACAGTGCCGACAATTTCCGCAAAGTGACCCTGGAGGCCTTCGACATGTCCTTGGGCAACGGTCTGTCAAAGATGGCGGACCGGGTATTCCGCATCGGCCATTTGGGGGACTTCAATGATCTGATGCTGATGGCCACCCTGTCCGGCGTTGAAATGGGCCTGGAGCGGGCCGAGGTTCCTTACAAGCGCGGCGGAGCGCAAGCTGCACTTGATTACCTGAGCGGTCACGACCAAAGTGCCGCTTGATGCCAACAACTAGGGTCTGTTGACAATCACCGGGCAGCGTTGAGCATTGCGCAGAGGTGCCAGTTGGCTGCGCAGCTGGTATCTGTTTTGTCGTATCGCGTTGCCATCCCCCTGAATTCCCTGATCCTTGCGAAGCAGTTTTCAATCAGGTGACGCCACTTGTACATGTGAGTATCGTCGTCTCGTTGCCCTTTCCGGTTCGATTTGGGCGGGATAACCGCAGTTGCGCCGCGCTCATCAAGGTCTTGCAGGAGCCGATCGGCGTCGAAGGCCTTGTCGGCCAGCAACGCTGCGAAGGAGGCATCGTGAATCAGGGGAGCAATCCCCTTCATGTCGTGCGCCTGCCCCGGCAGAAGCAGAAAGCGGAACAAGTTGCCGAGCGCATCGACCAGGGCAACGATCCTGGTCGTCAGCCCGCCGCGAGAGCGTCCGATGGCTTGATGCCGTGTCCCCCTTTTGCGCCCGAAGCCTTCTGATGGGCCTGGACAATCGTTCCGTCGATGAGAGCACATTCAAGGTCTGGCTCGCCGCTCATGGCGTTGAAAAGTCTGTCAAACACACCGGCCTTTGCCCATCGACGAAATCGTTTGAAAACCGAATTCCGGTTGCCGAAATCCCGGGGCAGGTCACGCCAGGGAGACCCTGTTCGCACACGCCAAGGCACGGCCTCCATGAACCGACGGTTATCCCGACCGGTTGCTCCCGGGTCCCCGGCCTTACCGGGTAACAGGGGCGCAATCTTCGCCCGGAGTTCATCTGAAATCACCAGACGATCTTCGTCCATCCAGACCTCCATTTTCGCAGCTTGAATAACAGTTCAGGCCAAATCGCAACCCCGAATGTCAACAGGCCCTAATCAAAGACTTTTGAAATGCGATTGCCCTGGGCCGATAATAGACCGATCTTGCCATCGTCGACAATCTGCATCAGCATGATTCGAAGTGCGCTGTCGAGGGGAGTATGCCGATGAAGATCACCAGGATCACCAGCCATCTGATGCGGTATGAACTGGAAGAGGAACTGGGCTTCTCCCAAGCTTATTTCACGCACCGCACCTGTCATCTGGTCGAAGTGGAAACCGACGAAGGGGTCACCGGCTGGGGTGAATGTTTTGGCGCGGGCAATGTGGCTCTGGCCAATCGCACCATTGTCGAACAGGTGATCCAGCCAATGGTTCTTGGCATGGATCCGCTGGCGCACGAGGTGATCTGGCACAAGGTCTATAACGGCCTGCGCGATCACGGCCAGAAGGGCATGCCGTTGCAGGCACTGTCGGGCGTCGATATCGCCCTGTGGGACATTGCCGGCAAGGCCGTGAACCTGCCGCTGGCAACCTTGATCGGCGGGGCCTTCCGGGACCGGGTGCCGGTCTACGGCTATGGCATGATGCTGCGGCGGGTCCCGGACCTGGCCGACAGGTTTCGCGCCGAGGCGGAATCGATCCGCGAAATGGGCTTTACCGCGACCAAGATGAAAGTCGGCCTGGGCGTCAAACCGGACATCGAACTGGTCGAGGCGACGCGCGAGGGCTGTGGTCCCGCCATGAACCTGATGGTCGATGCCAACCATGCCTATTCGGTCGAGGCGGCGATGGAAGTCGGCCGGGCACTGGCGCGGCGGGACGTACACTGGTTCGAAGAGCCGGTGGCGCCGGAAGATCGCAAGGGTTACGCCGAACTGCGCGCAAGGCTGGACGTCAACATTGCCGGTGGTGAGGCCGAGTTCACCCGCTGGGGCTTTCGCGATCTGATCCAGGAACGCTGTGTCGATATCCTGCAGCCGGAGATCTGCGGTCTGGGTGGCATCACCGAATATTTGAAAGTCCGGGCGCTGGCCCACACTCATTTTGTCCGGGTGATCAACCATGTCTGGGGATCGGGCGTCGCCATCGCCATGAATTTGCAACTGCTGCGCGCCATGCCTGATCTGCCGGGAGGCGAACATCCGCCGGCGCCTTATCTGGAACACGACACCACACCGAACCTGTTTCAGGACGGGGTGCTGAAAGACCCGCTGGACATCGAAGGCCAGGTGAACGCCAATGACGGTACCGCCGCGCCCCATGACGGGCCGGGCCTCGCCATCGAGATCGACCGCGACTTCATCGAAAATCATCGCTGGACCTGACCCGCGGGTTAATTTCGGTTGGGCTGTCCTTGGGTCCGCGTTACACGGCATTGATGGGAACAGGGCAGGATCAAACCGGCGTTCGACCCCAGGTTACCGCCGATGTGACACGCGGCGCCGGTCACCTGATGCGCGCGCCGGGCGATGCCGCCATTCCGGCGCCATCGCCATTGTCGAGGGCAAGAGCGGGCCGGAGGATTTCCCGTCCGATGGCAAATGGCGGGAATATCTTGAGTTTTGCGACCTCCATCACGTCGCCGTGGCGGCGGACTTCCCCATCGATCCGCCGCCGCCCGAACCCGGCTTGATCCTGGCTGATCGCCATGGCGGCGAAGCGATCCGCGAAACCGAACCGGTGAAGCACGGCGCCGCCCGGCGCAAGGCCATGCTGGTCCGCTTCGGCCGCATCGCCGCCGACCGGTTCCATATGGTGAGCGAGATCGATCCGATCGCGGGTTGGAGTTTTTCCGACTGAAGTTGACCCTGACAAATCTTGCTTGTTCGTCCGTCGTTCCGGGTTCGCCCACGGCGCCCCGGAACGACGCGATTGGGGAGGGGGTGAAATATCAATCTCTGACGGAAACATCCTAATGCGGCGACCGCTTGGCGAGGATGCGCTGCAATGTGCGCCGGTGCATGTTCAGCCGCCGCGCGGTCTCCGAAACATTTCGATCGCACAGTTCATACACCCGCTGGATATGTTCCCAGCGCACCCGGTCGGCCGACATCGGGTTTTCCGGCGGTTCGGGCTTCTTGCCGGGCTCGGCCATCAGCGCCGCGTCCACATCGTCGGCATTGGCCGGTTTGGCCAGATAGTCGATGGCGCCGAGCTTTACCGCCTCAACCGCCGTGGCGATGTTGCCAAATCCGGTCAGCATGACCGGACGGGCGTCGGCGCGTACCTTGCGCAGGGCCGCGATCACGTCGAGGCCATTGCCATCTTCCAGCTTCATGTCGATCACGGCATATTTCGGCGGCGCCTTGCCCACCTCGGCCAGGCCGGCGGCGACACTCTCGGCCAGACGAACCTGGTATCCGCGTTTTTCCATCGCCCGGCTCAACCGGTTGAGAAAGGGTGCGTCATCATCGACGATCAGAAGGCTTTTGTCGTCAGCTTCCATCCGCTGCATCCCGATTGGAGTCGTTCAACTGTTCTCTATAAGTATGTCGCGGGGCCATGCAATGACAACCTCGGCGCCACCACCGGCGCCCGGCGCATTCAGATTGCGGAAATCGATTTCTCCGCCGGTTCGCTCCAGCAGGGTCTTGGAGATGAACATGCCCAGGCCCATGCCGCCATCGCCGCCTCTCGACGAAACGTAGGGATCGCCGAGTCGGGACAGGATATCGGCGGGAAACCCCGGGCCGTCATCGCGGATTCGCAGGGTCGCGCCGACCGGTTCGATTTGCACCGCGATCCGGATCGTCTCGCGGGCAAAGCCGACCGAATTGTCGATGATGTTGCGCAAGGCATAAAGCAGTTCGGGTCGGCGCCGGACGGTGAACTGACGTGTCTCCCCCGGCTCAACCTCGCGGCCCTCCACAATATAGGCACGCTCGATCGTCACGCCGGCACCCGCGAAGGGGCGGCAAACTTCATCGACCAGGATGGCCAGCGGCACGATGGGTTGGGCATGGACCGCGGCCCGTTCGCGGCCAAGGTCGGCCAGGATTTCGCGACAGCGTTCGGACTGATCATGCAACAGACAAAGATCGTCGCTCATGGCATCATCGCCCGACAGTTCGTCTTGCAGTTCCTTGGCAACGATGCTGATGGTTGCCAGCGGGGTGCCAAGCTCGTGCGCCGCCGCCGCCGCCAGCCCGCCGATCGCCGCCAGTTCCTGTTCGCGCGCCAGTGCCTGTTGCAGGGTTGCCAGGGCGTTGGCCATGCGGCGGCTTTCCTGGGCCAGCCGCCGGGTGAAAAAGGCGGCAAAGACGCAGGCGATGACCATCGCGGCCCAGATCCCGAATAAATAAAGCGTCGGCAGGGTGACCGGTTCGGAACCGCCCCAGGGCAACGGATGATGCACCACGGCCAGCAAGCTTATGCATCCGACCGCGACGACGCCGACGATCAGGGCCGATACGGTCGATAGGGCCGATGCCGAAACCGTCACCGGCACCAGAAAGAGCAGGGCGAAGGGGTTGGTCAGGCCGCCGGTCAGATAGAGCAGGGCGGCCAACTGCACCGTATCGAAGATAAAGTGGATCCGCGCCTGATGATCCGTCAGCCGCCGCGCCTGGGGCGCGCCGATCTGTTGCGAGATATTGAGGAGGGCGGACGCGGCGATTACCGCCAGACAGCCGATCAGCGGCAGCGAATAGCCGAGCCCGAACCAGACGGAGTTGACCGCCACGAACTGGCCGACAATCGCGGTCCAGCGCAGCAGCAACAGCGTGCGCAGCCTTGGACCGCCGGGCGCGCCGATCCCTTCGCCCGTGACCGGGGAAAAATCCGGGCTTGATTTTTGGTCGCCAAAGCTGGTCTCACTGGCGTAAGCCATGAACTCTCCAGACCGACTGGTTTGATAATCGGGATACATCATATGCCCCTGATGGACGAAATCGGCAAATCATCCGCGGTGACCGTCGAAGGACTGGTCAAGGCATTCGACGAGGTGCGCGCGGTTGACGGCATCGATTTTACCGTGCCGCGCAGGTCGGTTACGGCATTGCTGGGCGGCAACGGTGCCGGCAAGACCACCACGATCGGTATCCTGCTGGGCCTGATCCTGCCGACCAGCGGACGGGTCGAAGTGCTGGGCCACGACATGCTGATCGATCGCCACGCCGCCCTGGCCCGAATGAATTTCCAGTCGCCCTATACCGATCTGCCGAAACGCCTGACCGTGCGCGAAAACCTGCTGGTCTATGCCCGGCTTTACGGCGTCATCAACGTGAAGGATCAGATCGAGCGGGTCGCGGAAGATCTGTCCCTGCGCGATGTCCTGAGCCGGCCGGCGGGCATGTTGTCGGCGGGGCAGAAGACACGGGTCGGGCTGGCCAAGGCGATGATCAATGATCCCGAATTGCTGCTGCTGGACGAACCGACCGCATCGCTGGACCCGGACACGGCCGACTGGGTCCGGACCTATCTGGAAAGGTATCGGGCGCGTACCGGCGCCGCCATTCTGCTTGCCAGCCACAACATGGCCGAAGTCGAACGCATGGCGGACGAGGTGCTGATGATGCGTGCCGGCAAGATCGTCGACCAGGGCACGCCGCACAATCTGATCGACCAATATGGCCGGTCCAACATGGAGGAGGTTTTTCTGGATATCGCCCGCAATACCGGCGCCAGGGCGGCGGCCGCCGAATGACCACCCGTTCCGACAAAAGCTTTTCGTGGACCCGAATCGGCGCGGTGTTCTCGCGCTATTTCTATCTCTATCGCACGTCCTGGCCGCGGATTCTGGAACTGATCTACTGGCCAACCATTTTCATGCTGCTGTGGGGATTTTTGCAAAAATTCGTCAGCGCGCAGGCCAGTGAGGTGTCCAATGCCCTGGGTGCGATTCTGGCCGGGTTCTTCCTGTGGGACATGATGTTCCGCAGCCAGATGGGCCTGGCCATGTGTTTCATGGAGGATCTGTGGTCGCGCAATCTGGGCCATTTGCTGGCCAGTCCGCTAAGGCCCCATGAATGGGTCACTTCGCTGGTGCTGATGAGCCTGGTGCGGGCAGTGATCGGCATCCTGCCGGCAACCTTCATCGCCATGTGGCTGTTCGATTTTTCGATCTACGGGCTCGGCTGGTCGCTGGGCCTGTTTTTCTTCAATCTGGTCATCTTCGGCTGGTCGCTGGGCCTGTTCACTTCCGGCCTGATGCTGCGGTTCGGCATGGGGGCGGAAAGCATCGCCTGGGGCATGATGTTCGCGATCATGCCGTTCGCGGCGGCCTATTATCCGATTGATGTCCTGCCGGGCTGGCTGCAACCGATCGCCCTGGCCATGCCGGCCGCCCACATATTCGAGGGCATGCGTGGCGTCATCCAGCACGGCATCCTGGACTGGTCCAAGATCTTCACCGCCATGGGCCTGAACACGATTTACATGATTGTCGGCGCCGGCTCGTTCATGGCGTTTTACCGGGCCGCGCGCGTGCGCGGCATGATCCTGCAGATCGGCGAGTAATGCCAGCCGCGCCGGGGCGCCCGATCCGGGTCAAGTGACATCTTGCCCGAAATCGTGTCATCTACCCCTTGACAAGACCGCTGTTTGGCGGGCCGGGCGCCAATTCCGGTCCAACGCGCGGCGGCCTTTTTCCGGGTTGGCTCTGGTTCCAGGTTGGATATGGGCCCGTGCGACGAACCGATCCCGAACCCGCCGGACAAGACCAGCATCCCGAAGGGGGAAAGATCATGGGCATCGCACTGACATTGCAACAATATCTCGAAGATCAGGACATCACATACGGCGTCCCGCGCGGATACTTCGGCGGTTAGCCGGAATTTTCCACATTATCGGCCCGTTTACCCCACGTCATGCAACTTGTGTTGCAGTGCGGTAGATTTCATCGCCGATTCATATCATTGTGAATCGCTGATATGAATATCCGGGCACATCGGGAAAGGACCGTTAATGCTGTACCATGCCTATGAAATGACCCATGCGGCCATCACACCGTTGCGCGCGGCGGCAACCGCGGGACATCAGGCGCTGAACCATCCCTTTAATCCGTGGGGATATACCCCGCAGGGCCGCGCCATGGCCGCGGCGTTCGAAGTATTTGAAAACACCACACGGCGCTATGACAAACCGGCCTGGGGCCTGACCGAGACCAGTGTCGCCGGGGTCAAGGCCGTCATTCGCGAAAAAATCGACCTGACACTGCCCTTTGCCGATTTGCTTCATTTCGAGCGGACCGGCGAAGGTGTGGCCGAGCGGAGCGATCCAAACGTGCTGATCGTGGCACCGATGTCCGGTCATTATGCGACCCTGCTGCGCGGCACTGTCGATGCCATGCTGCCGGAGCACGAGGTGTTTGTCACCGACTGGAAAGACGCCCGCCAGGTGCCGATGTCCCGGGGCGCATTCGATCTGGAAGATTACATCACCTACATCATCGATTTCATCCGCCACATCGGGCCCAACACCCATGTCATCGCGGTTTGCCAACCTGGCCCGGCGGTGATCGCGGCGGTGTCGCTGATGTCGCGGTTCGATGACCCCTATGTGCCCGCATCGATGATCATCATGGGGGGGCCGGTCGATCCTCGCAAAAGTCCGACTGTCCCCAATGATCTGGCGACCGAACGCCCGCTGAGCTGGTTTGAAAACAATGTCATCAGCCGGGTGCCCTGGCCCCATGCTGGATTCATGCGTCCGGTCTATCCGGGATTTTTACAACTGACTGGATTCATGACGATGAATCTGGAACGTCACTACGATGCCCATGTGAAGCTGTTCGGCAATCTGGTCGAAGGCGACGGGGATTCGGTGGAAAAACACCGGGAGTTCTATGAGGAATATCTGTCGGTGATGGACCTGTCCGCCGGGTTCTATTTGCAGACCATCCGTGATGTGTTCCAGGAGTTCAAACTGCCCGAGGGCACCATGACCCATCGCGGCCGGCTGGTGGATCCCAGGGCGATCAGGCGGACCGCCCTGCTGACCGTTGAAGGGGAAAGGGACGACATCTCCGGCATCGGCCAGACCAGGGCGGCGCACGATATTTGTCCGAATATCCCGGCAGGGCGGCGGGCCGATTATCTGCAACCCGGTGTCGGCCATTACGGCGTCTTCAACGGAACCCGCTGGCGCTCGGAAATCCAGCCGCGGGTCCGCGACTTCATCCGGTCGAACCTGAACGCCGCGTGAGCACGGCGGTGGAGCGGTTCACCTTTGATCTGGGCGAAGGCGTCCAGACCAGCATTTCCGTTCGCATCCAGCCCCGCGCCCGCCGGATTTCGGTTCGCATGGACGTCCGGGCCGGCGAACCGGTCCTGACCCTGCCGCCCCGCGTCAGCCTGGCTCGGGCGCTGCCGTTTCTGGAACGACATCGCGACTGGCTGCGCAGGCATTGCGCCCATGCGCCACCGAATGTTGCCCTGGTCGATGGGGCAACATTACCCCTGCGCGGCGATCCACATCTGATCCGAACGATCGGCGGTCCCCGCCACGTCACGGCGGATGACGGCGTGATCGCGATTGGTGGACCGCCTGAGTTCGCCGCGAAACGATTGATGAACTGGCTGCGTGCCGAGGCGAAAAACGACCTCGCCATCCAGGCCAATTGGCATGCCGAAAGTTTCGGTCACCAGATCGACCGGATCAGCATCCGCGACACGACCAGCCGTTGGGGGTCGTGCTCCTCCAGCGGAACGCTATCCTTTTGCTGGCGCTTGATCCTGGCGCCGCCCGAGGTGCTGGATTATGTCGCCGCGCACGAGGCTGCCCACCTGGTGGAAATGAACCATACCGACCGGTTCTGGACGCTGGTCGAACGCCGGATTCCGGACTGGCGGCGGCGCCGCGAATGGCTGCGCGAACACGGCCCCGGCTTGCATGCCTATGGATAGAAGACGCGGGAACATCGGACTGGCTGATTGTCCGAACCGACAATCGCGCACGCCCTGGACGAGAGGGTGTTGCGGGGATGGTGGAAAGTTGACGCGGATGATTTCGTGAACGATCGTGCCGGCGATCATCACTCCCGCATGCCTTCCCAGAATTCCTTCACCCGGTTGAAGAAACCCTGGCTCTGGGGGCTGTTGTCGCGGCTTTCGGATTCGAACTCCTTCAGGATTTCCTTCTGGCGCCTGGACAGGTTGACCGGGGTTTCCACGGTGCATTCGATATAGAGATCGCCATGCTGGGACTGGCGCAGCACCGGCATGCCCTTGCCGCGCAGGCGAAATTGCCTGCCGCTCTGCGTGCCCGGGGGCACGTCAACGCGAACCATGCCGCCGTTCAGTGTCGGCACCTCGACCTTGCCGCCAAGCGACGCCACGGTCATCGTGATCGGCACCTGGCAGAACAGATCGATGCCCTTGCGTTGGAAGATCGCGTGAGATTCCAGCTCCAGGAAAATATAGAGATCGCCTGGCGGTCCGCCGCGCAGACCTGCCTCACCCTCGCCCGACAGGCGGATTCGGGTGCCTTCCTCGACCCCCGGCGGTATGCTGACGTCCAGCGTGCGCTCCTTGTCGACCCGGCCGCCGCCATGACAGGCACGGCAGGGGTTCTTGATGATCTTGCCCAGACCGTTACAGGCCGGGCAGGGCCGCTCGATGGTGAAGAAGCCCTGTTGGACTCGCACCTGGCCGCCGCCCGAACAGGTCGGACACGTGACGGGGCTCGACCCGGCCTCGGCGCCCGTACCGTTGCATTTTTCGCAGGCGACCGAACCGGGCACGCGGATGGCGGCCTTCTTGCCGGCAAAGGCGTCTTCCAGATCGATGCGCAGATTATAGCGCATGTCCGATCCGCGCTGGCGGCCATCGCCGCGCTGGCGCCGTCCGCCGGCAAACTCGCCGAACAGGTCTTCGAAGACATCGGCAAAGGCTGACGTAAAGCCACCTTCGCCAGTCGGCCGTCCACCGGCGGCCGGGCCGCCATTTTCAAAAGCGGCGTGGCCAAAGCGGTCATAGGCCGCGCGGTTCTGTTGATCGGACAGGACCTCATAGGCCTCGGAAGCTTCCTTGAACTTCTCTTCAGCCTTGGGATCGTCCTTGTTAAGGTCGGGATGGAATTGTTGGGCTTTCTGGTGAAAGGCTTTTTTCAGGGCGCCTTCGTCGGCCGCCCGGTCTACGCCAAGAATATCGTAATAGTCGCGCTTGTTCATGCAGATCCGCCCCTCATGTGGCACGCGCCGCCGAACGGGACGCCTGTCTGGCGCCCTGATCCGGAAGCTTTGTCAGGCCGGTCATCCTCAACTCTTCTCTTCGCCGATCAGGCCGACTTCTGCTCGTTGTCGTCGACCTCTTCAAAATCGGCATCGACCACGTCGCCGTCATCTCCGGCCGCCCGATCCTTGGCGGCGGCATTGGCGGCCGCGTCACTGGCGGCGGCTTCCTCCCGGGACGCGGCATACATTGCCTCGCCCAGTTTCGTGGCCGCTTGCGTCAGGGCTTGGGACTTGGCTTCGATTTCCGCCTTGTCTTCGCCTTCCAGTACCGATTTCAGCTCGGCCATGGCGGTCTCGATGGCCGCCTTGTCGTCATCGCCGACCTTGTCGCCGAACTCTTCCATCTGGCTGTTGATCTGGTTGACCAGGGATTCGCCATTGTTCCTGGCCTCGACCAGTTCGCGTTTTGCCCTGTCGGCTTCGGCGTTCTCCTCGGCATCCCTGATCATGGCATCGATATCGCTATCGCTCAGACCGCCACTGGCCTGTATCCGGATTGTCTGTTCCTTGCCGGTCGCCTTGTCCTTGGCACCGACATTGACAATGCCGTTGGCGTCAATGTCGAACGTCACCTCGATCTGCGGGATGCCGCGCCGGGCCGGTGGAATGCCGACCAGATCGAACTGACCCAGCATCTTGTTGTCATTGGCCATTTCCCGTTCGCCCTGAGCCACGCGGATGGTGACCGCGTTCTGATTATCCTCGGCCGTGGAGAAGATCTGGGATTTCTTGGTCGGGATGGTGGTGTTGCGGTCGATCAGGCGGGTGAAGACACCGCCCAGGGTTTCGATGCCCAGCGACAGCGGGGTGACATCCAGTAGCAGCACGTCCTTGACATCGCCCTGCAGAACGCCCGCCTGGATGGCGGCGCCGATGGCCACGACCTCGTCCGGGTTCACGCCCTTGTGCGGCTCCTTGCCGAAAAACTTCTGCACGGCCTCCTGGACCATCGGCATGCGCGTCATGCCGCCGACGAGGACAATCTCGTCAATCTCGGCGCCCTTCAGGCCCGAGTCCCTGAGCGCGGCCTTGCACGGATCAATCGTGCGCTTGACCAGATCCTCGACCAGGCTTTCCAGCTTGGCGCGGGTCAGTTTCAGCGCAAGGTGCTTTGGTCCCGCCGCATCGGCCGTGATATAAGGCAGATTGATATCGGACTGGGTTTTCGACGACAGTTCGACCTTGGCCTTTTCCGCCGCTTCCTTCAGGCGCTGCAACGCCAGCTTGTCACCGCGCAGGTCCATCGAGTTTTCTTTTTTGAACTCGTTGGCCAGATAATCGACGATCCGCATGTCGAAGTCTTCACCCCCCAGGAACGTATCGCCATTGGTGGATTTCACTTCGAACACGCCGTCGCTGATTTCCAGGATCGAGATATCGAAGGTGCCGCCACCCAGGTCATAGACCGCGATGGTGACGTTTTCATTCTTGTCCAGGCCGTAAGCCAGGGCCGCCGCTGTCGGCTCGTTGATGATGCGCAGCACTTCCAGGCCGGCGATCTTGCCGGCATCCTTTGTGGCCTGACGCTGGCTGTCATTGAAGTAGGCCGGCACGGTGATCACCGCCTGGGTGACGGTGTCGCCGAGATAGCTTTCAGCCGTTTCCTTCATTTTCTGCAATGTGTAGGCGGAGATCTGAGCCGGCGCGATCTTGTCGCCCTTGCTCTCGACCCAGGCATCGCCATTGTCGCCCTTGACGATCTTGTAGGGGACCAGCTTCTTGTCCTTGGCCACCATCTTGTCGTCGAACCGGCGGCCGATCAGACGTTTGACAGCGAAAAATGTATTTTCGGGGTTGGTGACGGCCTGGTTCTTGGCCGGCTGGCCGACCAGCCGTTCGCCGTCATCCGTAAAGGCGATGACCGAGGGGGTGGTCCGGGCGCCTTCGGCGTTCTCGATGACCTTCGCATCCTTGCCGTCCATGATGGCGACACACGAGTTCGTGGTGCCCAGGTCGATACCGATAACCTTCGACATAATGTAAACTTCCTTCACTTTCGGCGGGGGAACGGGTCTTATCAGAAAAAGCCCCCGTGCACCCCCCTGTTTGTTGCTGTTTGCCTGTTTGTTGTTGTTTGATTGTGCATTGCGTGGCGCTGATATAGGGGCCATACCCGACACCCGCAAGAACTCTTTGTGACTTTTTTGCCACGGTCTCCATGCGAATCATCCCAGGCTATCTGTCGACCGCCGATCAGGCGGAAATTCTGAGCGCAATTGCGGGCGTGATCGCCGATGCGCCGTGTTTTCAGCCGACAATGCCGCGCACCGGCAAACCGTTCTCGGTGAAGATGGCCAATTGCGGTCCCCTGGGCTGGGTATCGGACCGGGCCGGCGGCTATCGCTATCAAAAGAGCCATCCGGATACCGGCCGCGATTGGCCACCCATCCCCGGGCCGGTTCTGGATCTGTGGCGTCAGGTCGCCGATTATCCGGCCGATCCACAGGCCTGTCTGGTAAATGTCTACAAGGATGGCGCGCGCATGGGCCTGCACCAGGATCGGGACGAGGAGGAGTTTTCAGCGCCGGTTGTCTCCATTTCCCTCGGCGACCGGGCGCTTTTTCGCATTGGCGGCAAACAGCGGCGCGATCCGACCCGGTCGCTGTGGCTCTCCTCGGGCGATGTGATCGTGCTGGAAGGCCCGAGCCGCCTGGCGTTTCACGGTATCGACCGGACCGTTCCAGGCAGTTCCACCCTGGTGCCGGGCGGCGGCCGGATCAACCTTACATTGCGCCGGGTCACCATGCCGTGAATCGACCTGGAACTTGAATATTGCCGCCACAAATCCTTCATGAACAAGACCCGGGAGCAATCACCGGGGAGGTCACGTGCTTCAGGGTTTGGCTGCTGGTGGAGTAGTGGCCGTGGCACAAGCTCTTGAACAGACAATCGGGCTTTCGGCGGCGGCCCGCCAGGCGGGCAGGGCAAGTTCCTTCCCAATGACCTTCAAGCCATTGACCTTTCAAGCGCACCCGCGGGCGCTCCAGCCTCCACCTTGCCGCCGTGAAAGCCCGGACGACCACGGATCCGGCCCCCGTCGGTATCCGGGCTTGTCCGTGTCGCGGGCATGCGCTTCCCCAGCCAGTGCCGTCACATCGGCCCCCATCCTCTCGCCCGGCGCCGAAAACCCGGCCAGCGGGCGGAACTGATCGAAGCTTTGGCCGACCGCCTCCCGGTCGCTGAAGCGCCGCCCCGGCCGGCCGCCGAACCATGTCGTGCGCCGGCACGCCAGCTTCCACGACAATTTCCACCGCCGGGCCAGGTTCCACTGCCGGGCCAGGGCCATGCCGGCGCCCCGTGTCCTGATCGACGACCTTCGCCAACGGTACGGACGGCACAGTCGGTGGAGGTCAATCAAGGGAAGTATCCCGATTGCGGAAAAACGCACGAAAAACACATGAATGTGAGCGGTGTATTCGGTCGATTGCCCTTGAAGTCGATTGCCCTTGAAAATAAAGTCTGGTAATATAAGAATTTGTGTCCAGGCTGGCCGTTTGTGTCCAGGCTGGCCGTTTGTGTCCAGGCTGGCCGTTTGTGTCCAGGCTGGCCGTTTGTGTCCAGGCTGGCCGTTTGTGTCCAGGCTGGCCGTTTGTGTCCAGGCTGGCCGTTTGTGTCCAGGCTGGCCGTTTGTGTCCAGGCTGGCCGTTTGTGTCCAGGCTGGCCGTTTGTGTCCAGGCTGGCCGTTTGTGTCCAGGCTGGCCGTTTGTGTCCAGGCTGGCCGTTTGTGTCCAGGCTGGCCGTTTGTGTCCAGGCTGGCCGTTTGTGTCCAGGCTGGCCGTTTGTGTCCAGGCTGGCCGTTTGTGTCCAGGCTGGCCGTTTGTGTCCAGGCTGGCCGTTTGTGTCCAGGCTGGCCGTTTGTGTCCAGGCTGGCCGTTTGTGTCCAGGCTGGCCGTTTGTGTCCAGGCTGGCCGTTTGTGTCCAGGCTGGCCGTTTGTGTCCAGGCTGGCCGTTTGTGTCCAGGCTGGCCGTTTGTGTCCAGGCTGGCCGTTTGTGTCCAGGCTGGCCGTAATATAGGATTTGTGTCCAGGCTGGCCGTAATATAGGATTTGTGTCCAGGCTGGCCGTTTGTGTCCAGGCTGGCCGTTTGTGTCCAGGCTGGCCGTTTGTGTCCAGGCTGGCCGTTTGTGTCCAGGCTGGCCGTTTGTGTCCAGGCTGGCCGTTTGTGTCCAGGCTGGCCGTTTGTGTCCAGGCTGGCCGTTTGTGTCCAGGCTGGCCGTTTGTGTCCAGGCTGGCCGTTTGTGTCCAGGCTGGCCGTTTGTGTCCAGGCTGGCCGTTTGTGTCCAGGCTGGCCGTTTGTGTCCAGGCTGGCCGTTTGTGTCCAGGCTGGCCGTTTGTGTCCAGGCTGGCCGTTTGTGTCCAGGCTGGCCGTTTGTGTCCAGGCTGGCCGTTTGTGTCCAGGCTGGCCGTTTGTGTCCAGGCTGGCCGTCTTCGATCTTGAGAGAGGAAGGATATTGAGACCATGACCACCGAAGAGATACGGACCGAGTTCGACGACGACAATGACGGCACCTATGAGCGGATCTGGTACCATGACGCCAGCGGCAACCGGACCCGGACCGAATTCGACAGGGACGGGGACGGCACGATCGACCGGATTGAATATTACACCTATGATGCGAATGGCAACCGGGTCCGGACCCGGATTGACAGGGATGGAGACGGCACGATCGACCGGGCCGTCTTCGACGACGACGCGGACGGCCGCCGCGACCGGATCGAGACCTACACCCATGATGAGAACGGCAACCTGACCCGGACCGATTTCGACGACGACAATGACGGCACCTATGAGCGGATCTGGTACCATGACGCCAGCGGCAATCGGATCCAGACCCGGATCGACAGGGACGGGGACGGCACGATCGACCGGACCGAGGATTACACCTATGATGCGAATGGCAACCGGGTCCGGACCCGGATTGACAGGGATGGAGACGGCACGATCGACCGGGCTGTCTTCGACGACGACGCGGACGGCCGCCGCGACCGGATCGAGACCTACACCTACGATGAGAACGGCAACCTGACCCGGACCGCCTTTGACGACGACGCGGATGGCACCTATGAGCGAACCTGGTACCATGACGCCAGCGGCAATCGGATCCAGACCCGGATCGACAGGGACGGGGACGGCACGATCGACCGGACCGAGGATTACACCTATGATGCGAATGGCAACCGGGTCCGGACCCGGATTGACAGGGATGGAGACGGCACCATCGACCGGGCCGTCTTCGACGACGACGCGGACGGCCGCCGCGACCGGATCGAGACCTACACCCATGACCCCAGCGGCAAACTGACCCGGACCGATTTCGACGACGACGCGGACGGGAACACCGACCGGATCGAGACCTACACCCATGACGCGAACGGCAAACTGACCCGGACCGATTTCGACGACGACGCGGACGGGAACACCGACCGGACCGAGACCTACACCCATGACGCGAACGGCAAACTGACCCGGACCGATTTCGACGACGACGCGGACGGGAACACCGACCGGATCGAGACCTACACCCATGACGCGAACGGCAAACTGACCCGGACCGATTTCGACGACGACGCGGACGGGAACACCGACCGGACCGAGACCCATGTGTATGGTGGGCGGGGCAACCTGTTAAGGATCCGTTTCGACGACGACGCGGACGGCGCCGTTGAGCGGAGCGAGCGCTACAGATATGACGCGGCGGGCAACCGGACCCGGATCGACTTCGACGACGGCAATGACGGCAGCATCGACCGGACCGCCTTTGACGACGACGCGGATGGCGCCTATGAGCGGAGTGAGGCCTACACTTACGACGAGGGCGGCAACCTGACCCGGACCGACTTCGACGACGGCAATGACGGCACCGTTGAGCGGACCGAATTTGACGACGACGCGGATGGCACGATTGACCGGACCTGGTACCATGACGCCAGCGGCAATCGGGTCCAGACCCGGATCGACAGGGACGGGGACGGCACGATCGACCGGACCGAGGATTACACCTATGATGCGAATGGCAACCGGGTCCGGACCCGGATTGACAGGGATGGGGACGGCACGATCGACCGGGCCGTCTTCGACGACGACGCGGATGGCCGCCGCGACCGGATCGAGACCTACACCCATGACGCGAACGGCAAACTGACCCGGACCGATTTCGACGACGACGCGGACGGGAACACCGACCGGACCGAGACCCATGTGTATGGTGGGCGGGGCAACCTGTTAAGGATCCGTTTCGACGACGACGCGGACGGCACGATCGAGCGGAGCGAGCGCTACAGATATGACGCGGAGGGCAACCGGACCCGGACCGATTTCGACGACGGCAATGACGGCACGATCGACCGGACCGAGGATTACACCTATGACGCCAACGGCAATCCGACCCGGACCGAATTTGACGACGACGCGGATGGCGCCATCGACCGGCGTGAGACCTACACCCATGACGCCAGCGGCAATCGGGTCCAGACCGGGATCGACAGGGACGGGGACGGCACGATCGACCGGACCGAGGATTACACCTATGATGCGAATGGCAACCGGGTCCGGACCCGGATCGACAGGGACGGGGATGGCACCATCGACCGGACCGAGGATTACACCTATGATGCGAATGGCAACCGGGTCCGGACCCGGATCGACAGGGATGGGGACGGCACGATCGACCGGGCCGTCTTCGATGATGACGCGGACGGCCGCCGCGACCGGATCGAGACCTACACCCATGACGCGAACGGCAACCTGACCCGGACCGATTTCGACGACGACGCGGACAAGAACACCGACCGGACCGAGACCCATGTGTATGGTGGGCGGGGCAACCTGTTAAGGACCCGTTTCGACGACGACGCGGACGGCACTGCTGAGCGGAGCGAGCGCTACAGATATGACGCGGAGGGCAACCGGACCCGGACCGACTTCGACGACGGCAATGACGGCACCGTTGAGCGGACCGAATTTGACGACGACGCGGATGGCGCCTATGAGCGGAGTGAGGCCTACACTTACGACGAGGGCGGCAACCTGACCCGGACCGACTTCGACGACGACGCGGATGGCGCCTATGAGCGGAGTGAGGCCTACACTTACGACGAGGGCGGCAACCTGACCCGGACCGACTTCGACGACGGCAATGACGGCACCGTTGAGCGGACCGAATTTGACGACGACGCGGATGGCACGATTGAGCGGACCTGGTACCATGACGCCAGCGGCAACCGGACCCGGACCGAATTCGACAGGGACGGGGACGGCACGATCGACCGGACCGAGGATTACACCTATGATGCGAATGGCAATCGGGTCCGGACCCGGATCGACAGGGATGGGGACGGCACGATCGACCGGGCCGTCTTCGATGATGACGCGGACGGCCGTCGCGACCGGATCGAGACCTACACCCATGACGCGAACGGCAACCTGACCCGGACCGATTTCGACGACGACGCGGACGGGAACACCGACCGGATCGAGACCCATGTGTATGGTGGGCGGGGCAACCTGTTAAGGACCCGTTTCGACGACGACGCGGACGGCACGATCGAGCGGAGCGAGCGCTACAGATATGACGCGAACGGCAGGCTGACCCAGACCGATTTCGACGACGACGCGGACGGGAACACCGACCGGACCGAGACCTACACCCATGACGCGAACGGCAAACTGACCCGGACCGATTTCGACGACGACGCGGACGGGAACACCGACCGGACCGAGACCCATGTGTATGGTGGGCGGGGCAACCTGTTAAGGACCCGTTTCGACGACGACGCGGACGGCACGATCGAGCGGAGCGAGCGCTACAGATATGACGCGGCGGGCAACCGGACCCGGACCGATTTCGACGACGGCAATGACGGCAGAGCCAACCGGAGCGAGACCTACAGCTACGATGAGAACGGCAACCTGACCCGGACCGATTTCGACGACGACGCGGATGGCACCAATGAGCGGACCGAGGATTACACCTATGATGCGAATGGCAACCGGGTCCAGACCCGGATTGACAGGAACGGGGACGGCACCATCGACGGGGCCGTCTTCGACGACGACGCGGACGGCCGCCGCGACCGGATCGAGACCTACACCCATGACGCGAACGGCAACCGGACCCGGACCGAGTTCGACGACGACGCGGATGGCACGATTGACCGGACCTGGTACCATGACGCCAGCGGCAACCGGACCCGGACCGAATTCGACAGGGACGGGGACGGCACGATCGACCGGACCGAGGATTACACCTATGATGCGAATGGCAACCGGGTCCGGACCCGGATCGACAGGGATGGAGACGGCACGATCGACCGGGCCGTCTTCGATGACGACGCGGACGGCCGCCGCGACCGGATCGAGACCTACACCCATGACGTCAGCGGCAACCTGACCCGGACCGAGTTCGACGACGATGCCGACGGGAACACCGACCGGATCGAGGACTACACGTTCGGTGCGCGGGGCAACCTGTTCCGGACCGACTTCGACGACGATGCCGACGGCGCCACTGAGCGGACCGAGACCTACTCGTATGATGATAGTCGCAACCGGATCCGGACCGACTTCGACGACGATGCGGACGGCACCATCGACCGGGCCGTCTTCGACGACGACGCGGACGGCACAACCGATCGGATCGAGACCTACACCCATAACGTCAGCGGCAACCTGTTCCGGCGGACCCGGATCGACTTCGACGACGACGGGGATGGCGCCATCGACCGGACCGAGGCCTACACATATACCGGCAATCTGCCGGTCCGGATCGATTTCGACGACGATGCGGACGGCACCATCGACCGGGCCGAGAACTACCTGTATGACGCGAACAACAACGTGCTCCAGAGCTTGTTCGACGACGACGCGGACGGGAACACCGACCGGTACGAGTCCTACGCGTATGACGCCAACGGCACCCGGATCCGGACCAACTTCCACGATATCGAGAACACCATCCAGATCGATCGGACCTGGTTCGATGACGACGGTGATGGCGCCATCGACCGGATCGAGAACTACACGTACTCGAATGGCAACCTGACCCGGACCGATTTCGACGACGACGGGGACGGCAGCATCGACCGGATCGGGTTCGACGACGACGGAGACGGCGTCATTGAGCGGACCTGGTTCGACGATACCGGGGACGGCAGGATCGAACGGAGCGCGTTCGACGACGACGGTGACGGCAACCATGACCGGACCGAGACCTACATATATGCCGCGGACGGCGCCCGGATCCGGACCGACCTGGACGACGACGCGGATGGCAGGATCGACCGGGCCGGGTTCGACGACGACGGGGATTTCAGTTTCGACTGGATCGAGTACTACGAGTACGGTGCGCGGGGCAACCTGTTCCAGGTCACGTTCGACGACGACAATGACGGCACCAATGAGCGGATCGAGACCTACGCGTATGATGATAGTGGCAATCGGACCCGGACCGATTTCGACGACGACAATGACGGCAGCACCGACCGGGCCGAGACCTACGCGTATGATGACAGTCGCAATCGAACCCGGACCGATTTCGACGACGACAATGACGGCAGCACCGACCGGATCGAGGCCTACGCGTATGATGACAGTCGCAATCGAACCCGGACCGATTTCGATGACGACAATGACGGCAGCACCGACCGGGCCGAGACCTACACGTTCGGTGCGCGGGGCAACCTGTTCCAGGTCACGTTCGACGACGACAATGACGGCACCAATGAGCGGATCGAGACCTACGCGTATGATGATAGTGGCAATCGGACCCGGGCCTGGTTCGACGACGACAATGACGGCGCCGTTGAGCGGACCGTGAGCTACACGCGCGATGCGCACGGCAGGGTGATCCGGGCCGATTTCGACGACGACAATGACGGCACCATTGAGCGGACCGAGAGGTACGAGTATGGTTCGCGGGTCAACCGGACCCGGACCGAGTTTGACGACGACGGGGACGGCAGCATCGACCGGATCGGGTTCGACGCCGACGGAGACGGCGTCATTGAGCGGACCTGGTTCGACGATGACGGGGACGGCAGGATCGAACGGAGCGCGTTCGACGACGACGCGGACGGCGCCGTTGACCGGACCGAGCGCTACAGATATGACGCGAACGGCGCCCGGTTCCGGACCGATCTGGACGACGACGCGGACGGCACCATCGACCGGGCCGGGTTCGACGCCGACGGGGATTACAATTTCGACTGGATCGAGAACTACGAGTACGGTGCGCGGGGCAACCTGTTCCGGACCCGGTTCGACGACAACGGGGACGGCGCCGTTGAGCGGATCGAGACCTACGAATATGGTGCGCGCTTCACCCGGTCCCGGACCGATTTCGACGACGACGCGGACGGCACCGTTGAGCGGATCGAGACCTACGCGTATGACGATGATCGCAACCGGACCCGGACCGATTTCGACGACGACGCGGACGGCACCAATGAGCGGAGTGAGACCTACGCGTATGACGACGGCACCATCTACCAGACCCGATTCGACGACGACGCGGACGGCACCCATGACCGGATCGAGACCTACACCCATGACGCCAGCGGCAATCGGGTCCAGACGACCGGGTTCGACGACGACAATGACAACAACCATGAGCGCACCGAGAGCTACACGCACGATGCAAACGGCAGGGTGATCCGGACCCGATTCGACGAAGCGGGGGATTTCCATTTCGACCGGAGCGAGTTCTACACGCGCGATGCGCAGGGCAGGGTGATCCGGGCCGATTTCGACGACGACAATGACGGCAGCATCGACCGGATCGAGAGGTACGAATATGGTTCGCGCGTCACCCGGTCCCGGACCGATTTCGACGACGACGCGGACGGCGTCATCGACCGGACCGGGTTCGACGACGACGGAGACGGCGTCATTGAGCGGACCTGGTTCGACGATGACGGGGACGGCAGGATCGAACGGAGCGCGTTCGACGACGACGCGGACGGCGCCGTTGACCGGACCGAGACCTACATATATGACGCGAACGGCGCCCGGTTCCGGACCGACCTGGACGACGACGCGGACAACATCATCGACCGGGTCGGGTTCGACGCCGACGGGGATTACAATTTCGACTGGATCGAGCAGTACACGTTCAATGAACAGGGCAGGCTGAGCCGGACCGACTTCGACGACGACAATGACGGCGCCAATGAACGGATCGAGACCTACTCGTATGACGATGACCGCAACCGGACCCGGACCGAGTTCGACGATGACGGGGACGGCAGCATCGACCGGATCGAGAACTACACGTATAATGATAGTGGCAACCGGACCCGGACCGAGTTCGACGACGACGCGGACGGCAGCATCGACCGGAACGAGGCCTACGGGTATGTTGGTAGTGGCAACCTGACCGTAATCACTTTCAGCGACGCGGACGGCAACCATCAGGGCACCGAGTCCTACGTGCGCGATGCAAACGGCAGGGTGATCCAGACCACTTTCTTCGACCCGGGGGATTTCAATTTCGACCGGCGCGAGGTCTACACGCGCGATGCGGACGGCAGGGTGATCCAGACCACGTTCGACGACAACGGTAACCGCAGCATCGACCGGAGCGAGTCCTACACGCGCGATGCGACCGGCAGGGTGATCCGGACCGAGTTCGACGACGACAATAACCGCAGCATCGACCGGATCGAGAGGTACGAATATGCTTCGCGCTTCACCCGGTCCCGGACCGATTTCGACGACGACGCGGACGGCGTCATCGACCGGACCGACTTCGACGACGACAATGACGGCACGACCAACCGGAGTGAGGCCTACACGCTCGACGGGGACGGCACCATCGACCGGGCTGCGCGCCACGACGGGGACAGCGTGGTTCGGTGGGATACAGACACCGACAATGACGGCAGCCTGGACCAGGTCCGGTATGACGGCGGGATTGATTTCAGCGGCGCGTTTCCAGACCATGCCGGGCTGGAGGTGGTTCAGCTGGGCGGGGACGGCGGCACGGATCTGACCATCCCGGACGGGTTTGTCTTTGCGGACAATACCGCTCCGGAGGTTCCGGTTCGGATTGAGGGCGGAAATACGGACACGCTGCGCTTCGACATGGACGACTTTACCGAAGGGGACCGTGTCGATTTCGAAGGAGACGAATACCGGAGTTTCACGGCCGACGATGAAACCTGGTCATTCATCGTCGATGCCGATGTCCTGCTGTTCGATCTCTGACCCGGACAGCCGGGCAAGCCATTGCCGGGATGTATCGTGACCGGCGGGATGTGCGTCACGGTCTCAAGATGGGCTGGACCGCTGCCGGAATGCTCGCATCAGGCAAGGGCTTCCGCCGTCTCAACGCCTGCAAGCAGTTGCCCGTCCTGAAGGCCGCGCTCGAAAAGCACCGCGACCTACTGGCCGGTGCGCCTGTTGATCCGATGGCTCGGGCCGTGTAACCATGCAACCCGCAACGTCGCCCGGCGCGAATTTCAACATCGGACGGGACATTCCCGAATCCAGAGCATCCGGAAACGAACGGCGGAAGACCCAGATGCCCTGATGCCAGCCTTGCTGCACGAAATTTTCGGCCGACAAGCAGGCACCGCATGATTCCACATGCTGTCCTGACCCGCATTGACAGAACGGCCACCAATGGCCGCACTGCTCCCGTACTGGCCGCCTGTGAGGCCGTCGGTGGAGCAGCGGATGACGATGACGTGGAGATGTTCGTCAAGCTTTCGGCCGGATGCGACCAGGCCGAGATCAACCTTGCGCGCGAAGTGATTGCGGCTTGTCTTGCAGCGGATCTCGGCTTGCCTGTACCCAAACCCTGGCTTGTAGAGATACCGCCCGAAATCATTCCTGTGGTTGCGGATGCCCGGATCGCGGACAAACTGCGCCGCGGCAGTCGCATCGCGTTCGGGTCAACCCGAACGTCTGGGTTCTCGGCCTGGGCGACCGGCCAACGGCTGTCGGATGCCATGCGACCAACAGCATCGGGCGTATTGCTTTTCGATGCCATCATTCAGAACCCCGACCGGAGGGCGGACAACCCGAATTGCCTGATATGCGGCAATGAGCTTCGAATTATCGATCACGAGCTCGCATTTATGCATAAAATGGTTCCTTCGTGGAAAGCGCCATGGATATTGGGCGGAATGAAGGATTTGGAAACGCCTGGCAGGCATATATTCGTCCAAGAGTTGAAAGGCACGCTGATCGACTTCGCGTCGATCAAATCTCGCTGGACCGCCTTGTCGGATGCGCGTCTGAAGGAGTATGAAGGAGGCATCCCGCCAGAGTGGGCAACCGCCCAAGCTGACATGGATGCTGCGTTGAAGTTGATCGCTGACGCTCGGGACAACATCGACGGCTGCATCAGGGAGCCTGGGAGGATCCTGACATGACCACGAAGGAACCGTACAACTATGTCGTCTTACGCTACGTTCACGATATTCTTGCCGGGGAGTTCGTGAACGTCGGCTTGGTCGTGGTCGTTCCGGGTCAGCCGCTTATCCTTACGAAGGCGCGCAAGACCTTCGGGCGGATCAAGAATATCTTTCCAGATCTTGACAGCGAGGCCTGCAAGCGCGCCATCGAAGCCATTGAACGCGGCATGAAGAGCGTTGAGCGCAGCCTGAAATCCGAAGGCCTGTTCAAGGGTGACAAGACTGCTGGCGACTATGCGCGCATCGCTCTTCCGCTTGATGACAGTTCATTGCAATGGTCCCCGGTGGGGGCTGGGTTGACGTCCGATCCGCAGAAAACCTTCGATCAGCTCTATCACCGGTTTGTCACTCATCATGATCGTCCTTCGCAACGACGCAGGTCTGACAAGGATGTTTGGCGACCGGTCGACGCGAAGCTGAAGGAGCAAGGCGTGCAGGTCGCTCTTGAGCCCAAGCGTATCCACGGTAGCACCGATGCTGTCGATTTCCGGCATGCGTGGCAGAACCGTCGCTGGCATGTATACGAGCCGCTATCCTTCGATCTCTCGGACGCAGACAACATCAAGAACAAGGCACGTCTCTGGCTCGGTCATCTTTCTGCTGTCAGGGTTGGTGCCATCGAAGATGTCCAGGTGCATTTCCTCGTCGGCCGCCCGCAGAGTGCATCCTTGGTCAGGGCCTACAAGGATGCGGTAAAGATCCTGCGTCAGGTACCTTTCGACAACCGCGTTTTCGAGGAAGATCAAATCGATGATTTTGTCCGTGAGATCAAGGACGAAGTTCGTCATCACCAGGGGCACGTCCAGTAACCGTCCCCTTGGTGTTCTTCGTCTTCCCCGCCCTGGCGTTTTTGCGACACTGATCAAGACCCGAGACGAGGGGATTATCGAGGTGTTTCATGACGGAACAGAAGAAGATTGATCGGCCCGACGCCGCGGACAACAAGGTATCTCGCCAGTGGCGAATCGTGCGCGCACGGCGCTCTGTCTCGAAAAGAAGTCGAGAACTGGCGGGCGGCGGCGCCTTTCATCCAGATCGATCTCGGCAATGACCCCATCTGTGTGAGTCATTCCGGTTCGACCGGGTTCGGACCGCCCACGGCGGCGGGTCGTCGTTGCAGAATATCGCTGGAATTTGCATCGCAGAACAGGGATGCCGAGTACTCGGCGCGGGAAATCGGCCATATCGAACCATCATCCACTTTCTGGGGGTATCTTGCCAAAACCGCGTCGATCTGGGCCTTGGACCTTTCCGAAAGGCTGTCACGATCCAGACAGGACCAGACGGTCAAATCCTCTGGCAGCCGGGTTTCGCGATTGCCAACGACAAATTCTAATTGCTCGGGGGAGAGCCTATGGCAGGTAAGATCCGCCGAATGCACCAGGGCGGCAAGGAATGATGCCCCCCTGCATCCGGCGCCTTTCATGTGTGCCTCGCGAAGGTCCGCCCCCTCCAGCCGCGCTTTGAAGAGGTCCGCCCGCTCCAGCCGCGCCCGGCCAAGGTCCGCACCCTCCAGCCGCGCCCGGCCAAGGTCCGCACCCTCCAGCCGCGCCCAGCGAAGGTCCCCACCCTCCAGCCGCGCCTCCATGAGGTTCGCCCCCATGAGCGTTGCGTTCGGCAGCCAGGCCCGGGCCATCCCGACGGCGACGGAATGGCCCGGGCCTGGCTGCCGTCCCAATCCGCGCTTCGCCCTTTCGGCACCACACCACACCACACCGCAAAACGTCACCTCTTCCCTGACGGCACCCGCAATTGCGTGGTTGACGCGCGGGCTGGCATTGGTGAGGCTTGTTGCCTCTAGAAATGCAAGGGCATCAATCCGGACGTTTGGCCGTGTCGGTTGGCCGATAGTCGCGAACAGAACAGGGAGAAGAAAACATGAGCCTGAGAAAAATTTTGCTGGCCGGCGCGGTATCCGCCGCGATGCTGGCTGGCCCGGCGCAGGCCGCCGAGCTCAAGTGGGCGTTCCAGGGCGATCTGAAATCGCTTGATCCGTACAGTCTGAACGAGACCTTCACACTCGGCTTTCTGGGCAATGTCTATGAAGGCCTGACCCGGCGCAGCGCCGACCTGCAGATCGAGCCGGCCCTGGCGGAACGCTGGGAAGTGGTCGATTCCGGTCTCACCTGGCGCTTTCATCTGCGCAGGGGCGTCAAGTTTCACAACGGCAATGATTTCACGGCCGACGACGTGGTGTTTTCGGCCGAGCGGGTGCGGTCCGAAGGCTCGGACCTGAAAACCCGGATCGCCGCGGACGTAAAGGCGGTCAAGGTCGATGATTACACCGTCGACTTCGTCCTGACCGGCCCGAACCCGATCCTGCATTCGGAATGGTCGACCTGGTCGATCCTGGACAAGGAATGGACAGAGGCCAATGATTCCGCCGCCGTGACCTCGGCGTCCGACCAGAACGCTTCCCATATTTCTCTGAACGCCAACGGCACCGGCCCGTTCAGGATCATCGAGCATGCCGCCGGCGTGAAGACGATTGTCGAGGCCAATGACAGCTGGTGGGACGAGCGCAAGCACAATATCGACCGCGGCGTCTATACGCCGATCGGATCGGATCCGACCCGGATCGCGGCGCTGCTGTCGGGCGAGCTGGACATGGTCTATCCGGTGCCGACCCCGGATATCGAGCGGGTGAATGCAAACGCCGGCACCACGGCCCTGACCGGTCCGGAACTGCGCACCATCTTCCTCGGTTTCGACCAGATGCGCGACGAGCTGCTGTATTCGAACGTCAAGGGCAAGAACCCGTTCAAGGACGTCCGGGTGCGCCAGGCCTTCTATCACGCCATCGATATCGAGGCGATCAAGAAGAAGATCATGCGCGATCTGTCGACCCCGTCGGCGATCATGATCTCGCCCTTCCTGTTCGACCGCGGCGACGGGTTCTCGCGCCTGGACCATGATCCGGACAGGGCGAGGTCGCTGCTGGCCGAGGCGGGCTATCCCGACGGTTTCGAGGTTGGCATGGACTGTCCCAACAACCGCTATGTCAATGACGAGAAAATCTGTCTGGCGGTGGTCTCGATGCTGGCCAAGGCCGGGATCAAGGTCGACCTGCTGGCCCAGCCAAAGGCGCAGTATTTCGCCAAGGTTCTGGCGTCGGGCGGTTATGACACCTCGTTCTATCTGCTCGGCTGGACCCCCGGTTCGTTTGACAGTTTCAACGTTCTGCTCAACCTGCACAATTGCCGGGACGAGAAGGGCACGGGCGGTTCGTTCAATCTGGGCGGCTATTGCAACGCCAGGGTGGACGAACTGACCAGGATGATCCTGACCGAAAACGACAAGACCAGGCGCGACGGCCTGATCAAGGATGCCTATGACATCACCACGTCGGAGGTCGCCCACATCCCGCTGCACCAGCAGGGTCTGGCCTGGGGCAAGCAGGACAATATCGATCTGGCCCAGCGTGCCGACAACCAGTTCATGCTGCGTCACGTGACCAAGAACTGATTCAAGCAACCGATCAGGCCCCGGATGATTTCCGGGGCCTGACTCTTTTCAGGCGGGCTCATGCTGCTGTTCATTGCACGCAGGTTTATCCAGTCGATCCTGGTGATGATCGTCGTGGCCGGGCTTGCCTTCGTCATGTTCACCTTTATCGGCGATCCCGTGAACCAGATGGTCGGGATCGAGACGACGCCGGAACAGCGCGCGGAATTGCGCGAGCGCCTCGGCCTCAACGATCCGGTCCATCTGCAGTTCGGGCGCTTCATGCTGGCGGCCGCGCGGTTCGATTTCGGGATTTCCTATCAATACCGCATCCCGGTGTCCGAACTGATCGCCGACCGGGCGCCGGCAACGCTGGAACTGTCGCTGATTTCGGTTCTGCTGTCACTGTTGCTGGGAATCCCGTTCGGCGTCTACACCGCCCTGAAACGCCATGCCGCATCCTCCCACGCCCTGATGGCCCTGTCCCTGGCCGGGGTCTCGCTGCCGACCTTCCTGATCGGGATCCTGTTGATCTATATCTTTGCCATCGAGCTGGGCTGGCTGCCGTCTTCGGGCCGGGGGGAGACCGTTGCCTTCGGCTGGTGGGACAGCGGTCTTTTCACCCGCGACGGGCTTGAACACCTGCTATTGCCGGCCCTGACCCTGGCGCTCTTTCAGATGACTCTGGTCATGCGCCTGGTGCGGGCCGAAATGCTGGAAGTGATGCGCACCGATTATATCAAGTTCGCCCGCGCGCGCGGCATCAAGACCCGGTCGGTCCACTTTTCCCACGCTCTGAAAAACACGCTGGTGCCGGTGATCACCATTATCGGCTTGCAGATGGGGGCGGTGGTGGCTTTTGCCATCATCACCGAAACGGTCTTCAACTGGCCCGGCATGGGCCGGATGTTCATCCAGGCGGTCCAGGACGTCGATATTCCGGTGATGGCGGCCTATCTGATGCTGGTGGCGCTGATCATCGTCGCGATCAATCTGGCGGTCGATATCCTCTATGTCGTGGTTGATCCGCGCATACGGGTGGAAACCTGATGATGCTGGCGGAGACCGGGCGGCCAAGGGGCCTCTTGCGCCGCATGGCGGAAAGCGATCTGTGGTACAGCTTCTGGCACAGCCCCGTGGCGATCGGTTCGGCAATCCTGACGGTGGTCTGTATTCTGGCGGCGGTGCTTGCCCCCTGGATCGCGCCGCACAATGTGTTCGATCCCTCCTCGCTGGACCTGATGGATTCGGAATTGCCGCCGGCCTGGTCGGCCGAGGGCGATGCGCGCTATATCCTGGGAACCGACGATCAGGGCCGCGATGTGTTTTCGACCATTCTGTTCGGCGCCCGGATTTCGCTGCTCGTCGGCTTTGCCGGGGTGGCGCTGGCCATGATCCTGGGCATTGCGATCGGCCTTTTCTCCGGCTATGTCGGCGGTTGGGTCGACAGCCTGTTGATGCGGATCGCCGATATCCAGCTGACCTTCCCGACCATCCTGATCGCGCTTCTGATCGACGGCACCGCCCGGTCCGCCATGCGCCACGGCGGTGACGGCAATCTGGCGTTTTATGTGCTGATCATCGCCATCGCCCTGTCGTTCTGGGTGCAATATGCGCGGACCGTGCGTGGCTCGGTGCTGGTCGAACGTAACAAGGAATATGTCCAGGCGGCCCAGGTCATCGGCCTGCCGAGCTATCTGATCATTTTCCGCCACATCCTGCCCAATGTGATGGGCCCGGTGCTGGTGATCGCGACGATCCAGCTGGCCCTGGCGATCATTACCGAGGCGACCTTGTCGTTTCTCGGCGTCGGCGTGCCGCCGACCTCGCCCTCGCTCGGCACCCTGATCCGGATCGGCCAGGAATATCTGTTCTCGGGCCTGTGGTGGATCACCATCTTCCCCGGCATTGCCCTGGTGGTGCTGGTCCTGTCGGTCAACCTGCTGGGCGACTGGCTGCGCGATGCGCTGAATCCAAAGCTGAAATGACCGCGCCTCTCCTGGACATACGCGGCCTGACCGTGGCCTTCCCGTCCCGCCACGGCACCGTGATTGCGGCCAGGGATGTCGATCTGCGGATCCGTTCGGGGGAGATCCTCGGCGTGGTGGGTGAATCCGGGGCCGGCAAATCGACCATCGGCAATGCGGTCATCGGCCTGCTGGAACCACCGGGCGAGGTGACGGTGGGCGAGGTTCATCTGGACGGCGAGCGGATCGACAATCTGCCGCCCGAGGTGATGCGCAAGATCCGCGGCAAGCGGATCGGGATGATTTTCCAGGATCCCCTGACGTCGCTGAACCCCTTGCAGACAGTGGAACAGCAACTGGTCGAAACCATCCTGACCCATCTCGATCTCAGTGAGAAACAGGCCCAGGCGCGCGCGGTGGAACTTCTGGACCGGGTCGGCATTGCCGATGCCGACATCCGGGTGAAGCATTACCCGCACCAGTTTTCCGGCGGCATGCGCCAGCGCGTCGTCATCGCGCTGTCACTGTGCGCCGAACCCGAAGTGATCATCGCCGACGAGCCAACCACGGCGCTGGACGTCTCGATCCAGGCCCAGATTCTGGACCTGATGCGCGATCTGGTGCGCGATACCGGCGTCGGCATGATCATCATCACTCACGACATGGGCGTCATCGCCGATGTCACCGACCGGGTCGCGGTGATGTATATGGGCCGGGTGGTGGAAGAGGGCACGACCAACAAGATCCTCGGCGATCCCGATCACGCCTATACCCAAAGCCTGATTTCCGCCGTGCCGCCGCCGGACCACCGGATCAAGCGGTTCCCGCTGGTGGAATATATCGAGGCGGCCGGCACCCCGACCAGGAAGTTCGACGTCAAGACCCACTGGCTGGGCCAGGCCCGGAATTTCGGCGAAACCTTCGACCGGCCACTGGTCCGGGTCGAAAACCTGGCCATGCAGTTCACCACCAGGCGATCCTGGTTCAAACGGTACCGCCGGATCCTGCGCGCCGTGGACGATGTCACGTTCGAGATCGGGGCCGGCGAGGTTTTCGGCCTGGTCGGCGAATCCGGATCGGGCAAATCGACCATCGCCCGGCTGATCACCGGCATCTACCGGCCGGTCGGCGGGATGGTGGAATTTTCCGGCGGCAATCTGACAGCCCTCAGGTCGCGGCGCGAGATGAACGCCTATCGCAACCAGATGCAGATGATCTTCCAGGATCCGTTTTCCAGTCTGAACGCGCGCATGCGGGTGGCCGACATCGTCGCCGAACCGATCCGGTTCCATAAACTGGCCAGCGACCGGAACGAGGTTCGGGCCATCGTCAATGATCTGCTGGATCATGTGGGGCTGGGCGCGGCGGCGGCGGTAAAATTCCCGCACGAGTTTTCCGGTGGCCAGCGCCAGCGCATTTCCATCGCCCGGGCCCTGGCGACGCGCCCGCGGTTTCTGATCTGTGACGAGCCGACCTCGGCTCTGGACGTCTCGATCCAGGCGCAGATCCTGAACCTGCTGAAAGACCTTCAGGAAGAACTGAACCTGACCATGCTGTTCATCAGCCACGATCTGCCGGTGATCCGTCAGATGTGCGACCGGGTCGGCGTCATGCGCAACGGCAAGCTGCTGGAAGTGGCCAAGACCGAAGCCCTGTTCGAGAGCCCGCAACACCAATATTCCCGGCATCTCCTCAGCCTGATGCCCAGGCTGGAAATGCTGCCCCAACGCAAGAAGGAAACCGCGCATGTCTGATCTCTCCACGCTCTATATCGGAGGCAAGGTGTTCGACGGGACGGATTCGCTCGACGATCACGGTGTGATGGTCGAGGGCGATACGATCACCGCCGTCAAACCCACCGCCGAATTCGAAGGCCATGCCGGCGCCCGCGTCGATACCGGCGGTGGCACACTGTTGCCGGGTCTGATCGATTGCCACGTCCACATCTGCATGACCGCCAGCGCCGATCCCAAGGCCGACCAGGCCAGGATGAGCGCGGCGCAAAACACCCTGGTCGCCCTGAAAAACGCGCAAGCCTCCCTGGCCGGCGGCATCACCTCGATCCGCGATTGCGGCGGCATCGACTACCGCGAGTTCGCCGTGCGCGACATGATTGCCCGGGGCGAATTCATCGGCCCGACCATCATGGCCGCCGGCCGCATGATTTGCATGACCGGCGGCCACGGCAACCAGTATGGCCGCGTCGCCGACGGCCCGGACGAGGTCACCAAGGCCGTGCGCGAGCAGATCCATGCCGGCTGCGACCTGGTCAAGATCATGGCCACCGGCGGGGTGATGACGCCGGGCGTCAATCCCGAAGACGCGCACTATTCGCTGGAAGAACTCAAGGCCGGCATATCCGAGGCGCACCGCTTTCACCGTCACACCGCCAGCCATGCGCAAGGAACCGACGGCATCCGCAACGCGGTTGCGGCCGGCATCGATTCCATCGAGCACGGCATCTTCATGACGGAGGAAACCATCGACCGGATGAAGGAGGCAGGCACCTGTCTGGTTGCCACCCTGGCGGCGCTGCGCAATATCCTGGCCCATGCCGACGACGGCCGGATTCCGCCCTATGCGGTGGAAAAATCCCGCCGGATCGCCGACACCCACCGCCAGTCGATCATCGATTATTACAAGGCCGGCGGAAAGATGGCGATGGGAACCGATGCCGGCACCCCGTTCAACATCCACGGCGACAACGCCCTGGAACTGGCCTATATGACCGAATGCGGCGTGACGCCCGCCGATGCGCTGAAAATATCGACGGTAAACGCAGCCGACCTGATGCGCATGTCCGATCGCGGCCGCATTGCCGATGGCGCCAAGGCCGATTTGCTGATTGTCGATGGCGATCCTCTGGCCGACATCAATATGGCCGCCGTCCGCGCCAACCACCGCATGGTGGTCAGGAACGGCGTTGCGGTGCAGGGCGGGTAAACCGAAGGGCGACCCGACCCGCCGCCGTGTCATTTGCATGTACCGCCCGGCGCCGCGCCTGACGTGCCCCGCATACGCAGAAGACCTCGATGGAACCGATCCGGCCAGACGAGCGCCGCGTGGTCAATCTGAGGGACGGCACCTTCAAGTCTTTCCCGAACGGCGACGGCAGCGATTCCGGCACCAGCGTGCTGCAGGTCAATGCCCATGATGAAGTGGGTGTCGGCTTTCACATCTACCGAATGAACCCGGGCGCCCGCAGCGAGCCGCACGCGCATGCCGATCATGAAGAATTCTTCGTCCTGGAAGGCGAACTGACCGACAATGACGGCACGGTCTACCGCGCCGGCGATCTGGTCTGGCTGCAAGCCGGAACCCGGCATACCTCCAGCAGCGAGCACGGTTGCATCCTGGCGGTCCATATCGCCAGGGCGGAAGTGCCGATTGAAGGATAGCAACCGTCATTCCGGGGCCGGGTAATCATGGGGCGCCTGGTGGCCTCCACCTCGAACTAGGCCTTCAGCCGCTTCTGCTTTCCCGGAAACGCGGCGAGGAAAAAGTCGCACCCGAACGGCACCCTTGGTATCCGTCCGGTCAGGCCGCGTTTTTGAGGTCTTGGGGCTTCCAGTTCCACGGCATAAGTTCGTCGATGGGGTTAATCCGTGATCAGCAACGCGTTCCAGCACCCATGTGAGCCAGGCCTCGGGATCGACATTGTTCATTTTAGCGGTCTCAATGAGAGCGTAGGCGATAGCGGCAGCCTCGCCGCCACCAACGGAGCCTAGGAAGAGACAATTTTTTCGACCAGGGGCGACGGGACGGATTGATCGCTCACAGATATTGTTGTCGAGTTCCAGACGTCCGTCGCCGAGATAAGCACGCGCTTCGGGCATCGGCTTCAGGGCGTAGCGGATCGCCTCGGCCAGTTTGGTCTTGCCCGAGAGCCTGGGCAGTTGGGCCTGTAGCCATGCTTCCAGGTCATCGAAGACAGGCCTGGCCTTCTCCTGCCGCAGGGCGGCCCTTTCGTAGCCGTCCGTTAGAGCCGTATTTTTCGGTTATTCCGGCATCCAATTCCACGGCATGAGTTCCTCGATGCGGTTGATCTTGTGATCTGGCAGGCGCTCCAACACCCATGTGAGCCAGGCTTCCGGATCAACGCCGTTCATCCTGGCGGTCTCGACCAGGGTGTAAGCGATAGCGGCGGCTTTACCGCCACCGACGGAGCCCATGAAGAGATAGTTCTTGCGGCCCAGTGCGATGGGGCGGATCGAGCGTTCACAGATGTTGTTGTCGAGTTCCAGCCGTCCGTCGCTGAGACAGGCACGCGCCTTTGGCATGCGGTTCAGCGCATAGCGAATGGCCCCTGCCAGTCTGGTCTTGCCCGAGAGCCTGGGAAGCTGGGCCTGTAACCATACTTCCAGCTCATCGAAGACGGGCTTTGCCTTCTCTTGCCGAATGGCGACCCGCTCTTCGGGGGATTTGCCTCTGGCTTCCTCTTCGACAGCGTAAAGCACAGCGATCTGCTTGATTGTGCCTTTGGCGATGGCCGACCCTGTGCGCTCAAACTCTTCCACAAACTTGCGGCGCACATGCACCATGCAGGCCTGTTCGTCGGCCTTGCCCTCCCCAAAGAGGCCATTGAAGCCCGCAAAGCCATCGGCGTGCACCGTGCCGGTATAGCCAGAAAGATGATTGACCGGATGTTCGCCCTTGCGATCCACGCTGAACTGATACCAGGCACAGGGTGGGGCCTCGCCGCACCACGGGCGCTCGTCGCGCACGTAACTCCACAGCCGCGCGGTTTTAGTCTTCTTTATCCTGGTGCGGGTTTGTAGTTTGACCGGTGTGTCATCGGCAAAAAGGGCAGGCCCTGCCCTGACCAGCTTGCCGATATGATTGGCCAATGGCTCCAGCAGCGCCGTGCTGCGGCCCACCCAGTCGGTCAACGTGGTGCGATGCAGATTAACCTTCTCGCGGGCGAAGATTTTTGATTGCCGGTCAAGCGGCAGGTGATCGCAGTATTTGCCAATCAGGACGTGGGCCAGCAGACCCGGACCGGGGCGGCCACGTTCGATGGGGCGCGACGGCAATGGGGCCTGGGCAAAGGTTTCACAACAGGTGCAGGCCATGCGGGGGCGGAGGATCCGGCGTACCACAAAGCGGCCCGGGACATATTCCAGTTCCTCGGTAACGTCCTCACCGATCTGGCGCAGGCTCCCACCGCAGTCAGTGCAGTCCTCACCCGGCGACAGCACCTCATCCTGCCGATCCAGATGATCTGGCAAGGGGTTGCGGCTGTGCTTGCGCCTGGCAGATTTGTCCGTCTCATCGACATCAGTGCCGTTGGAGCCAGCTTCGTTCTTCTGCTCGTTTGCTGCCGCCTCGATCTCTTGGTCATCCTGTAGGTCGAGGGCCAGTTGATCCATGCTCTCTGATCTGGAGCCAAACCGTGCCTTGCGGTGGCCATGCAGTTCAGCCTTCAGCTTCTCGTTTTGATACGTCAGCGACTGAACCTCGGCCATCAAAAGCTCGCTGACAGCCCGCAGTTCGGCGGGGTTTTCAGGCAGGGCTTCAAGGGTGTTCAGCATGTATAATCCATATCAAACTGCCCCATGGGATGAAACGACAAACCGCGTTAAACTTGATGTTTTTTTGGGCTTTCTCTATCCCGCCTGCAAAGGACGCCAGGTCTTTTGCGGGGTGCGCCAGTCAATCCCCTCTAACAGCATCGACAGCTGTGAGGGACTCAGGCTGACCTTGCCCTCCCTGGCCGCAGGCCAGACAAACCGCCCCCGTTCCAGTCGTTTGGAGAACAGGCAAGCGCCTTGGCCGTCCCACCATATGATCTTGAGCAGATCACCGCGCCTGCCGCGAAACACAAACATGTGCCCCGAATACGGGTCTTCAGCCAGAACCTGTTCGGCCTGAGTCGCCAGTGTGTTGAACCCGCGCCGCATATCCGTCACCCCAGCGGCCAGCCACACCCGCGTATTGCCCGGCACCGGGATCATGTCATCAGCCCCTCAACCAGAGCCAGCACCGCCGGCAATCCCGTCGCTCCTTCAACCAGGATACGCCGACCATCAGACAGGGTGATGTCTACACGGTGAGCCGAAAGAGGAACGTCCATACAGGGCGCTGTGATCGGCACGTGGGGGGCGGTTGGCCCTGCAATCTCTACAGGCAGAAATGTGGTCACTTCCCCGGCGAAATCATCACCGTCAGTACATGACGGCGCGAAACGGGGATCACGCAACCATGTGTAGATCAGATTGGCGTTCATCGCGTAACGTCGTGCAACCTGCGCTACCGAAACCCCAGGTGCGCGCGTTTGTCCGCAGATCGAAATCTTCTCATCGTCTGACCAGAACCGCTTCTTCTGACCCTTCTTCCCAGACATGTCCGCCCTCAAAATGTCCACTATCAATGGTGGACACTATCAGCGCACGCTATAACGCGTCAGAGCACCAACACCGGACGCTTACCACCCTTGCGGCCTTGATTCAGGTCAAGGTCACGCGCCCGGCCCTGCACCAGTCTTGATCCCGGTTCGGAGCCGAGCAGGCCGAATGGGTTTTGCCTGGGACAAGGGATCACCATGACATTTGCGAGAGAGACAATTGTTGTCGCCATCCTGGCGTTTTTTGCCTTGATGCTGGCGGCGGGCGCTCGGGATGCGCTGTTCGAGGCCCACATGTGGGTGCTGTTTGCGATCCTGGGGATTTCGACCATCGTGCTGGCGCGCCGCATGCAGCCGATTCCGGCGGGCGGGCCGGCGCCGGTGGATGATACCGGTTATCTGGACAGCGTCGTCCGGGCCGGTTCCATCGCGACGATGTTCTGGGGCATTGTCGGATTTCTGGTCGGGGTGGTGATCGCGGCCCAGTTGGCCTGGCCGGATCTGAATATCGAACCCTGGTTCAATTTCGGCCGGATGCGGCCGCTGCACACATCTGCCGTGGTCTTCGCCTTTGGCGGCAACGCCCTGATTTGCACCAGCTTCCATGTGGTCCAGCGCACCTGCCGGGCCCGGCTCGCCTTCGGCAATCTCGCCTGGTACGTCTTCTGGGGCTATCAGTTGTTCATCGTCATGGCGGCCACCGGCTATCTGCTGGGCATTACCCAGTCCAAGGAATATGCCGAACCGGAATGGTATGTGGACCTCTATCTGACCGTGGTCTGGGTTGCCTATCTGCTGGTCTTCCTCGGTACGCTCTTCAAGCGGAAAGAGCCGCACATCTATGTGGCCAACTGGTTCTATCTGGCGTTCATCGTCACCGTGGCGATGCTGCACGTGGTCAACGCACTGGCCGTGCCCGTGTCATTCCTGGGCGCGCGCAGCTATTCGGTCTTTTCAGGGGTTCAGGATGCCCTGACCCAGTGGTGGTACGGGCACAATGCGGTCGGCTTCTTCCTGACCGCCGGCTTTCTGGGCATGATGTATTATTACGTGCCGAAACAGGCCGGGCGCCCGATCTATTCCTACCGCCTGTCGATCATCCATTTCTGGTCGCTGATTTTCCTCTATATCTGGGCCGGGCCGCACCATCTGCATTATACCGCGCTGCCTGACTGGGCCCAGACACTGGGCATGGTGTTCTCGGTCATGCTGTGGATGCCCTCCTGGGGCGGCATGATCAACGGCCTGATGACCCTGTCGGGCGCCTGGGACAAGATGCGCACCGATCCGATCATCCGGATGATGGTGTTGTCGCTGGCCTTCTACGGCATGTCGACCTTCGAAGGGCCGGTCATGTCGATCAAGACCGTCAATTCGCTGTCGCATTATACCGACTGGACCATCGGGCACGTCCATTCCGGCGCGCTTGGCTGGGTCGGCATGGTGTCGTTTGCGGCGATCTATTTCATGGCGCCGAAATTGTGGAATCGCCAGCGGCTGTATTCACTGCGCCTGATCAACTGGCACTTCTGGCTGGCGACCGCGGGGATCGTGATCTACGCGGCGGTGATGTGGATCTCGGGTGTCATGGAAGGCCTGATGTGGGCCGAATATGACGATCAGGGTTTCCTGGTCTGGTCCTTCGCCGAAGTGATCGAAGCCAAATATCCCTACAATGTGGCGCGGGTATTCGGCGGGGTGCTGTATCTGGCCGGCGCCCTGGTGATGGCCTTCAACATCTATATGACCATTGCCGGCCGGATTCGGCGCGAGGCACCCATGGGCGCCCCGCGGGGCCGCATTGCCGCTCAGCCGGCTCAATAGGGGGAACGAACATGTCCATTCTCGACAGGCACTCCCTCCTGGAACGCAGCCCGACCCTGTTGTTGGTCGCCAGTCTGTTCGTGGTCTCGATCGGCGGCATCGTCGAGATTGCGCCGCTGTTCTATCTGGAAAACACCATCGAGAAAGTGCGCGGCATGCGGCCCTATTCGCCGCTGGAACTGGCCGGGCGCGATATCTATATCCGCGAGGGCTGCCATACCTGTCACAGCCAGATGATCCGCCCGTTCCGGGACGAGGTCGAACGCTACGGCCATTACAGCCTGGCGGCCGAATCCATGTACGACCATCCCTTTCAATGGGGATCGAAGCGGACCGGTCCGGACCTGGCCCGGGTCGGTGCGCGCTATTCCGATGAATGGCATGTCCGGCACATGATCGAACCGCGCGATGTGGTGCCGGAATCGATCATGCCGTCCTATTCCTTCCTGGCGGCCAACACGCTGGATACGCGCAATACGGCCGGTGCCCTGGTGGCCAACCGGGCGGTGGGCGTGCCCTATTCCGGCGCCATGATTGCCCTGGCGGTCCAGGACCTGAAAACCCAGGCAACGGTTGAGCCGGACGATGCCGATGGTCTGGCCGAGCGCTATCCCAATATCAACATTCGTGACTTCGACGGTGACCCCGGCCGCGTTACCGAGATGGATGCGCTGGTGGCCTATCTGCAAATGCTCGGGACGCTGGTCGACTTTTCGTCCTTTGAGCCCGAGGAAAACTACCGCTAGGAGGCGATGGTCTTGGATTATGAAAATTTGCGCCTTTTGGCCGACAGCTGGGGCCTGGTCTATCTGACCGCCGTGTTCGTGATCGCGGTGCTGATCACCTTCCGGCCCGGGTCCAAGAAAATTGCCGAGGAAACGGCCCGTATTCCGCTGCGAGAGGATTGAGCCGTGAGCGACAAGGAAATTGAGCCGTGAGCGACAAGGAAATCGACGAGTTTAGCGGCGTTGAAACCACCGGACACGAATGGGATGGCATCAAGGAACTGAACAATCCCCTGCCGCGCTGGTGGCTGTGGACTTTTTACGCCACCATCGTCTTCTCGCTCGGTTACGTGGTGGTCTACCCGGCCATCCCGCTGATCAATGGCGCCACTCCGGGTGTGTTCGGGCATTCCACCCGGGCCGACGTGGTCGACCAGATCGAGACGGCCCGGGCCGGCCAGTCCGGATTTCTGAAACGGATCGAAACCGCCTCGTTTGATGAGATCCGCGATCAGGCGGACCTTTATCAATTTGCGGTCGCCGGCGGGCAATCGGCCTTCAAGGTGCACTGTTCGCAGTGCCATGGCTCGGGTGCCCAGGGGGCAGCCGGCTATCCCAATCTCAATGACGATGACTGGTTGTGGGGCGGCACGACCGACGACATCCACGCCACGATCGCCCACGGGGTCCGCTTCGATCAGGACGATGAAACGCGCGTGTCCGACATGCCGGCTTTCGGCCTGGATGAAACGCTCAGCCGAACTGAATCAGCCCGGATTGCCGATTTTGTTTTGTCCATGTCTGGCCAGGATCACGATGCCGCGGCCGCCGCCGCCGGCGCGCCGCTGTATGAAGAAAACTGTGCTTCCTGTCATGGCGATGCCGGCGCGGGGGATCGCGAGCTTGGCGCCCCGCGCCTGACCGATCCAATCTGGCTCTATGGCGGCAGCCGCGACCAGGTGGCGGCACAGATCCAGGCGCCCAATCACGGCGTGATGCCGGCATGGTCCGGCCGGCTGGACGATGTCACCATCAAGCAGCTGACCATTTATGTGCACGGCCTGGGCGGCGGGGAATAGGACCGGAGGCCCGTGACAAATCTTGCCGACATTGGCCGTCACGATGCGGAGGCCGTCAATTCCGCCGAATCGCGCCATCTGTATGAAGCCCGGCAGAAAATCTTCCCCAAGGCAGCGGACGGTCTGTTCCGCCGCCTCAAATGGTGGATCATGGCGGCGACTCTTGCGATCTATTACATCACGCCCTGGCTTCGATGGGATCGCGGGCCTTATGCCCCTGATCAGGCGGTGCTGGTTGATCTGGTCCACCGCCGCTTCTATTTTTTCTTCATCGAAATCTGGCCGCAAGAATTCTACTATGTCGCCGGCATGCTGGTGATGGCGGGAATCGGCCTGTTTCTGGTCACCTCGACCATGGGACGCGCCTGGTGCGGCTATACCTGTCCTCAAACCGTCTGGGTCGATCTGTTCCTGGTGGTCGAACGCTTCTTCGAGGGCGATCGCAACGCCCAGATCAGATTGGACAAGGCGGACTGGTCGACCGAAAAGATTCGCAAACGGCTATTGAAGCATACGACCTGGCTGGTGATTGCCGTCGCTACCGGCGGCGCCTGGATCTTCTATTTCGCGGATGCGCCGACCCTGGCGGTTGACTTCGCAACCGGCCAGGCGCCGTTTATTGCCTATGCCACGGTCGCGGTACTGACCTTTATCACCTATGTGTTCGGCGGGCTGATGCGCGAGCAGGTCTGCACCTATATGTGCCCCTGGCCGCGTATCCAGGGGGCGATGCTGGACGAGGACTCGCTGACAGTCACCTATAATGACTGGCGCGGCGAACCGCGGGGTCGCCACGCCAGGAAGGCCGCGGCCGCCGGTCAACTGGTCGGCGACTGCGTCGATTGCAACGCTTGTGTCGCCGTCTGCCCGATGGGGATCGACATTCGCGACGGCCAACAACTGGAATGCATCACCTGCGCCCTGTGCATTGATGCGTGCGACAGCGTCATGGACAAGCTGGGCCGCGAGCGCGGACTGATCTCCTATGCCACCTTGCGCGATTACAACGCCAATTGCTCGATCACCGCCGGGGATGCCTGGATCAGCGGCACGGTCGGTGCGGACCAGATCGCCCGCACCACGTGGCAGTCGGTCATTCGCCCCCGGACACTTCTCTATACCGGCCTGTGGAGCCTGATCGGACTGGCCATGCTGTTTGTCCTGGCGACACGCGACCGGCTGGACATCAACGTCATTCACGATCGCAATCCGGTCTTCGTCCAGCTGACCGATGGATCGATCCGCAATGGATACACGATCAAGGTTCTCAACATGCTGGCACGGCCGCGCCATGTGACCCTTGCCGTTGAGGGACTGCCCGGCGGCGAAATTTCCCTGGCCGGTGCGACAGTTTCATCCGGCAATATCGTGTTTCTGGAAATCGAGCCGGACAAGTTGCGCGCCATCAAGGTCTATCTCAGCGTGAAGCGTGAGGATTTGACGCGGACATCGACGCCGTTCCGGTTCATCGTCCGCGACGCCGATGGCATCGAAACCAGGACATACACGGCCAGTTTTGAAGCTCCGGAGGGCAGTTCATGACAGGCACGGAACGCGAATTCACCGGCTGGCACATGGCGATCATCATGGTTGCCTTCTTCGGCGTGGTGATCGGGGTCAACCTTACCATGGCGATCCTCGCCAGCGGTTCCTGGACCGGCCTGATCGTCAGGAACAGCTATGTGGCGTCCCAGGAATTCAATGGCAAGCTTGCCGAAGCGGATGCCCAGATTGCACTCGGCTGGCGGGGCGGATTTGACTATGCGGACGGAGAAATCCGGTTCCACCTGACGGACGCGGACGGTTCACCTGTGATTGTGAATTCCACCCTGGTCACGCTGTCACGTCCGGCCCACGAAAATGCCGACCACTCCGTCCCCCTGATCGCCCATCCGGACGGTGGACTGAACGTGGCGCATGTCCTGGCGCCCGGCGCCTGGATCGCTCGCGTCGAAGTCCGCGGTGTCGAGGGACATGCCTATCGCAAGGCTTTCCGCTTCGTTGTCCCGGCACCGGAGAAAGCACGGTGAACTGCCGTGGCGCATCCGCGGCCCCTTCGGTCGCCCCGGTGATGCCCGATTCGGCGGAACAGGAACTGCGCGCGGCCAGCCGAGGGATCGGCGATGGTGTCTGGCAAGTGGATCTCGGCGTGCCCGGTGTCCATTGCGGTAACTGCATCCGGGCGGTGGAACGGGCCTTGATCGACCTGTCCATGGTGACATCGGCCCGGGTCAATCTGTCGACGCGGCGGGTCAATGTAACATGGCACGATGGCGCCGGTTCGCCGATGGCCATTCTCTCGGCTCTGACGGATATCGGCCATCCGCCGCGCATTCTGACCGATGGGGAGATCGCCGCCACGGGACCCGACCGGCAATTGCAGGTGTTGATCCGCTCTGTCGCCATCGCCGGATTTGCCGCCGCCAACATCATGCTGTTTTCGGTGTCTGTCTGGTCCGGCGCCGAAGCGGCCACCCGCGACCTGTTCCACTGGATTTCGGCCGCGATCGCCGTGCCGGCGGTGGCCTGTGCCGGCCAGCCGTTTTTCCGGTCGGCGATCGGTGCGCTGCACCGGTGGCGGCTCAACATGGACGTCCCGATATCGCTCGCCGTCCTGCTGGCGATGGGAATGAGCCTCCATGAGACCGCGACCGGTGGCGCGGATGCCTACTTCGACGCGGCAACAATGCTGTTGTTCTTCCTGCTGATCGGTCGGACCCTCGACCATGTCATGCGTGAAAAGGCCCGCCGCGCGGTCACCCATCTGGCGCGCATGGCGGCCACGGGAGCGACGCTGGTCGATGGCGCCGGTCAGCCGCGCTATCTGCCGATCGATCAGGTCAGGCCCGGTATGCGGCTTCGTGTCACCGCCGGCGAGCGCATCCCGGTCGATGCCATTGCCCTGTCCGGGGTGAGTGATCTCGACCGGTCCCTGGTCACCGGGGAAAGCGATCCGCAAACCGTGCGCGTCGGCGACCGGATCGAAGCCGGCACGCTCAACCTGACCGGCCCGATCGAGATCGAGGTTGTGGCGGGCGCGGACAATTCCTTCCTGGCGAATGTCGCGCGCCTGATGGAGGCGGCGGAGCACGGCAAACCGTCTTATCGACGACTGGCGGACCGGGCCGCCGCGATCTATGCGCCGGTCGTGCATCTTGCCGCCCTCATCACCCTTGCCGGCTGGCTGTTCTGGACCGGCGGCGACTGGCATATGTCCCTCCAGACCGCGATTGCCGTTCTGATCATCACCTGTCCTTGCGCTCTGGGGCTGGCGGTGCCGATCGTCCAGGTGGTTGCCAGCGGTCGCCTGTTTGCGGACGGGATCATGGTGAAGGATGGCGCCGCCCTGGAAAAGCTGACTCGGATCGACACCGTTATCTTTGACAAGACCGGCACCCTGACCCTGGGCAGGCCACGCCTTGTGGACGCAAGTGGGATCGACGACCGCTCGCTTGCCGCCGCGGCGGCGCTGGCCAGTCACAGCCGCCATCCCCTGTCCCAAGCGCTGTTGGCGGCCGCGCGAGACCGAAATCTGGCATTGCCCGATGCCGATGCCGTCGAGGAACGGGCCGGCAGGGGGCTGTCCGGGATGGTTCATGGCCGGAATGTGTGGCTAGGAAATGCTGCCTGGTGCGGTATTGCAAACGAAGTGGTGGATGGCGAGGGCCAGCCTCGCATTTTCCTGCGGTTCGATGACGCCGAACCAAAAATGTTCAACTTCGAAGACACTTTGCGGCCCGATGCCCTTGACACGGTGGACCAGTTGCAAACCGCCGGTCTGAGGGTTCAGATCCTGTCGGGGGATCACGACAAGGCTGTCCAGGGTGTTGCCCGGCGGTTGAACATTACCGAAGCGCATGCCGAGCTGACTCCCGCCGAAAAGATTGCCCGTGTCGAGGCCTTGCAACGGGCTGGCCATCTTGTGTTGATGGTGGGCGATGGCTTGAACGACGGCCCCGCGCTGGCCGCGGGCCATGTCGCCATGGCCCCGGCATCGGCGGTCGATGTCGGTCGGGCGGCGGCCGGGTTCGTGTTCCTGCACGACAGTCTGTCGGCCATATTCGCGGCGCGCAAGATCGCGTTTCGCGCACTCCGACTGATCCACCAGAACTTCGCCCTGGCCGTCGCCTATAATCTGATTGCCGTGCCGCTGGCCGTGCTTGGATATGCAACGCCGCTGATGGCGGCGGTTGCCATGTCGTCGTCGTCCCTCCTGGTCGTCGCCAACGCCTTGCGCCTCGGATTGCCGCTTCGCCCGATGAAACTTCGCCAGGAAACGCGCGGCCGCCCGCCGGGAACGGGAATTCCGGCCGGTCGCGTGTCAGTGGGGTCACAATCATGACCGGTCTTCTGGTCCTGATACCGGTGGCGCTGTTTTTGGGTGGCCTCGGTCTGGCGGCATTTTTATGGACGCTGAAGTCCGGTCAGTATGATGATCTGGACGGCGCGGCCTACCGCGTTCTTGACGATGATGAAGGGCCAGTCGCGTAACCGCCGGGCGGCGATGACCTCCGGCAAGCGCCGATAGCGGTCGATGCCGCGTTCCTCGAAAACCGGCTCCGGTTCGTCCGCGAGTTTGGTATCAACTGGACCTGTCCCGGTTCTCTTCCGCCAAATGCTCCTCGGCAAGGGGAAAAACAAGGTCTCCTCTCACGAAGATCATGGCGCAATACAAGCGTTTGTGCGCGGTCGTGGGAGATGAAATTGGCCATGTGGATCTTGTGAATTGCCTGTAAATCCGAAAGACTGCTAACATTCACAGCCTGGAGCGGTAGGAGGAAAGCATGCCGAAGGGATATTGGATTGCACGCGTCGATGTGAACGATCCGGAAGAATACAAACACTATGTCTCGGGGGCCGCACCGGCCTTCGCTGAGTTCAACGGACGCTTTCTGGTTCGCGGCGGCGAGCCGCATCCAATGGAAGGCCAGGCCCGGGCGCGCAATGTGGTCATCGAGTTTGACTCTGTCGACCAGGCCAAGGCTTGCTATAACTCGCCAACCTATCAGGCCGCCATGCAATACCGGCACCGCGCCAGCGATGCCGAACTGGTGATTGTCGAGGGGATTGAGAACTAGCGTCCCCAGCCATAGACAAGCTTTTCAGGATACTTTCGGAAGGAAACGAAAATGGCCGATCCACGTTTCAACATCCAGGGCAGGCCCAGGAGCGAGGTATCAACGCTGGATCCGATCTGGGAAAATGTGCGTGAGGATGCCGCCAGGGAAGCTCACGGCGAACCGACACTGGCCGGTTATCTGCACGCCAGCATCCTGTCGCACGATACGCTGGAAAGTGCGCTTGCCGGTATCCTGGCGCAAAAGCTGTCGCATGATGAGCTTCGGGCGATCGGTCTGCGCGATCTTTTCGAGGAGGTGTTTGTCAACGATCCGCGCATTCCGCACATTATCCGCGCCGACTTGTCCGCCGTCCATGAACGCGATCCCGCCTGTCACAATTTTCTCGACCCGTTGATTTTCTTCAAGGGGTTTCACGCCATTCAGGGATACCGGGCTGCTCACCATCTGTGGAAGAACGGGCGCCATGCCCTGGCGAAATTTCTGCAAAGCCGGATCTCCGCCTGTCTGTCGCTGGACATTCATCCGGCCGCCCGCATCGGACGAGGGATCATGATCGATCATGGACATGCCATCGTCATCGGCGAAACCGCCGTCCTGGGCGATGATTGCTCGCTGTTGCACGGGGTGACCCTGGGCGGTACGGGCAAGGAAACCGGTCAGCGCCACCCCACGATCGAGAACGGCGTGCTGATCGGGGCAGGGGCCAAGATCCTGGGCGATATCCGCGTCGGGCATTGTTCGAAGGTTGCGTCCGGCAGCGTCGTTTTGCGTGACGTCCCGCCAAATTCCACGGTCGCCGGCATCCCGGCCAAGATCGTCGGAACTTCACCTTGCGCCGAGCCGGCGCGCGCCATGGACCAGGACATTCCGATGGACGACGGTCCCGCCGACGATCTGGATTACACGATCTGATCGCCGGCCTTTGATAACCGCAAGGTGACGGGATGAATTTTGATCGCTGACCCGAGCGATCACAGGGGGAGAAAATTTCGGTCGGCAACGTGCTGGCTCATACGTTCTCGGCCCGCGGCCAGCGCTTTCTTATGCTCACCGTCTTCTTTCCGGTGTCCGTGATTGTCCCGACAATCCTGTTGCTGATGGTCCTTGTTTCCCCTGGTTGCCACGTTGATCGGCGGTCAATTCGAAACCGGATCCGATGCGGAACTGTTATTGAAGGGCTCCGTGGAAGTTACGTCTGTTGTCGGGTTCATGAGCTTTTCGATCATGACCGCGGCCTTCTACATTCCGGGATATGCATTGATCGGTGCGACCTGTGTGGGCCTGAGGCAGATCGTTGATGGCCTGACGCCGGATGCCGCGGGTTCGGTATGCGATCAGACCCGGACCCGGTTGCGACTATGCCCGCGGGCCGATTGGCCGGCCGCTGGTGTCGTGCTTGTCCTGCTTGCGATCGCCGAACAGGGCCCTGGCTTCCAGATGCTGGCGCAGGGCGCCGTAGAAATCCGTCAGGAAGGCGCGCATCTGGTTTCGGGAAACCGGCGTCGTCCAGTTGATCTTGCGGGCGATTCGCCTTGTGACTTCCTTCAGGGTTTCATCGGTGCCCTGACCCCGGTGGCGCAGCACGTCTTCCAGGGTCTGCAACTCATAGATGCCATAGGCGTCCAGTTGTTTGGTGGTGAAGACGAACTGGCTTCGGGTGTGCGCTATGCCGGGTGTCGGAGCGTTGGCCCTGATCAGATCCTTCAGCAGCGTTTGCCTTGGCGCCCGGACCACCCAGGTGCCGCCGACCATGTCGCCGGCCCGCATTTTCTGGCGGTTGAACACCGGCAGGAAGGCCAGGATCAACAGCCAGACACACAGAAACAAGGGGCTCCAGCGCGGCGCGGGGTAGAAATTGAGCAGGACCAGGGCGGTGAGGGGCAGGAACAATTCCAGTTCGCGCATCATGTTGCGGGCGAAGATGGCATCGGCGTTCAGGGGGCCACCGTGACGGTCGATCACGCGCAGGCCGGTAATGCGTTTGCCCGGCGTCTGGCCGTGCCAGCGCAGTTCGAAAAAAATGAAGTAGAAGCTGCGCACAAGAAAAAACAGCAGGGTCAGCATCGACTTGGCGATGCTGGAGGCAACATCGCTCCGCGGGCCCAGGTGGTAGACGAAATAACCGATCAGGGAAACGGCCAGGATGCCCAGGGTCATGAAGAACAGGTCGAGCAGCAGGGCGCCGAAGCGGTCGCCAACCGAAGCCAGCTCAATGTTCAACGGCACGCCTTCCGGCGTTAAAAGCTGACGCCGCAGCTTTGGCCGCTTGCCTGCAATCGATTGCCTGATCGTATTCATGGATCGCGTCCGCTCCGACCGGCCAATGTGAAATAGGCCAGCCAGAAGGCCGCCATGCCGCCGCCGATGGTGTAGCGCATGGTCATATCGGTGATCAATTGCCGGGCATATCCTTCCAGCAATCCGGCCAGGAACAGCATCAGGATCGCCCCGACGACAATGGCTGCCGCCTCGCGTCCGTACCTGGCCAGCGCGTCGAGCCGGCTGAGTTCACCCGGGAAGGCGAGGGTCCGGCCGACAACAATGCCGGCGCCTCCGCACAGGAAGATGGCTGTCAATTCGGTGGTGCCGTGTACCGACAGCCAGGCGCCCAGATCCGCGCCCAGTCCCCGGCCGGTGAACAAGGCCAGGAACGCGCCCAGGACCAGGCCATTGTAAAACAACAACAGGATGGACGGGACGGCAAAGGCAAAGCCGAGCGCAAAGGAAAAAATACCGACCCGCGAATTGTGACTGAACAGATAAGTGGCAAATTCCGAGAGCATCTCTTCGCCGTCCATCTCCTGGTACAGCGCACCGCGCAGATCCTCGGTACTGGCGGACGGGGTTCGCCCGCCGGCCATTTCGCTGGAAACAAAGGCGTAGTACCAATCGGCGTTTTCGGCAACGAGCCAATAGGCGGTGAGCACTCCGGCCGCCATCGACAGAACCGCGACCGCGATGGCCAGGAAGTGTCGGCGCACCGCGCGCGGAAAGCCTGCCCGCAGGAACCAGAAGATGCGCTGCATCATGCTGCCCCGTGCACCGTAGACGATGAAAAATCCGCGCGCGGCCAGACCCTCCAGATAGTCGACAACATTCCGGTCCAGCGAAATTGCACGCGCAACCGACAGCGAAGACAGAACCGAAAAATACAGCGAGGGCAGCTGCAATAATTCGGCCGCGCTCAGGCGCCGCAGGCCGCGCTTTTCGGTCCGTTTCAACAGGTCGTCGAAGGTGCGCCAGTCCGCTTCGCGTTCCTGGCGAAATGTGACGCTCTTCAACTGGATGGCCGGCCGGTCTTCCCGCATCAGATCATTTCCCTTCGGGTCACCTGCATATACCGGTTCAACAGGGCCGGACCGACATCCCGGGGCCGGGCCTCGATAATCAGAACCCCGGCGCGGCGCAGGCTTTCCAGCACGATATTGCGCTCGCGCGCCATCTCCTCGGCAACCACGGCGCGGGCAACATCATCCGGCTGTTCGGGGCGCTGATTGGCGCTGCGCAACAAGGTCGCATTTTTCAACGTCACACAAACCACCAGGTGCCTGGTGGCAATCCGGCCGAGATTTTCCAGCATCAGTTCGGCGGTTGTCGTGTCGGTAAATTCGGTGAACAGCACGATCATCGAGCGGTGCTTCAGCCGCACGGCAAGCTCGGCAATGCCGAGTGTGAAATTTGTTTCGGCGGGCTGATAGTCGAGGTTTGCGGTGGTATGCTGTACTTTTGGAAAACTGCGAATGCCGGACACCGGCGCGGCATAGGCCCGGGGCATGGCGTCAAATCCGAACACGCCGACACGATCGCCATGATGCAGACAGGCACAGGACAGGATCAGCCCGGCATTGATGGCATGGTCCAGACGGGGAATGCCCTCCAGCGGCTCGGCCATGGCCTGGCCGGTATCGAAGGCCAGAATGATGGAATGGTTGCGTTCGGACCGGAATTCCTTGGCCAGCAGCTTGTGATGGCGGGCCGAATGTTTCCAGTCGATGGCGCGGTAGTCCATGCCGGGACCGTATTCCAGCAAGGCTTCGAATTCCGACCCTTCGCCCTTCCGACGCTGAACCTTCTGGCCGAGGAAGGCATCGCGGGTGAAGAAGCGGATCGCGGCCTGGTGCACGGCGCGGATATTGGAGATCGCCGGCACGTCCCGGCCCACGGGCAGCTTTGTCCGCCGCCGCATCAGCCCGAAGGGTCCTGTCCATCCAAGCCAGATCGACCGGACGGTTGCCGCGCCGCGCCGCCGCGCCCGCAAGGGCATTTCCACCTGAACGACCTGTCCGGGAAGGGTGGTGATCCGTGCGACCGGCGGCGGCGCAACCGTGTCACCGACATCGCAGGCGACGGTCACCTCGGACGGCCGGCGCGCCGGATCGGCGGCAAAACTGACAGTCACGGAATCGACCTCGCCCATATGAAGCAATCGGGGAATCTCGACATCGACCCCCAGGCCGCGCAAGCCGGGGTTCAACGCCAGGTCCAGGAAACACATCGAACCGACAAAAATGATCCAGCCATGGCCGAAGGCCGCCATGTCCGCGTCGCCCAGCACCATGAACAGCACCACGGGGGCGCCCAGGGCCAACAGGCAGACAGCGCGGAGGGTCGGCTGGATCATCTGGGCGCTGCCACCTGGTTCAGTATCTGGCGGATCACCGTGTTTTCATCCAGCCCCTCGATCTCCGCCCCGGGCGACAGGACAATGCGGTGGCGCAGGGCTGGCGGGGCCAGGGCCTTGATGTCATCGGGAATGACGAAGTTGCGTCCTTCCAATACGGCCAGGGCGCGCGAGGCCGAGGCGATCATGTTTGCCGCGCGCGGGCTGGCGCCGAAGGAAACCGACGGATTTTCCCGTGTCGCCCGCACGATATCCACCACATAGGCAACCTGATCCTCGGTCAGAAGGATCGAATGGATGCGCTGGCGCACGGCGTGGATCCTGTCCAGCCCGGCAACCGCGGAAATCCCAAGCGTGTCGAGATTGGGCATGGTCGTTGTCCGGCCATGCTGGGTGACGATCCGGCATTCTTCCTCCAGGCTCGGATAATCGAGAATGTGCTTGAACAAAAAGCGGTCCAGCTGGGCTTCGGGCAGGGGATAGGTGCCCTGGTTTTCAACCGGGTTCTGGGTCGCCACCAGCATGAAGCCATCCTTCATCGGATAGGTCGTGCCGTCAATGGTGACCGCGCGTTCCTGCATGGCCTCCAGAAGGGCGGCCTGGGTCTTGGGCGGGGTCCTGTTGATCTCGTCGGCCAGCAGAAGCTGGGTAAAGACCGGACCCTTGGTCAGGGAAAAGCTGTTGGTCTGGAAATTGAACAGATTGGTGCCCAGCACATCCCCCGGCATCAGATCCGGCGTGAACTGGATGCGGCCGAATTCCAGTTGAAGCGAGCGCGCAAAGCATTGCGCCAGCATGGTCTTGGCGGTGCCCGGCACGCCCTCCAACAGGATATGCCCGTCCGTCAGAAGGCCGATCAGCATCAGGCGCAGCGCCTCGTCCTGGCCGATGACGGCCTTGCGGACCTCTGTCTTGATCGCTTCGACGGTGTCGCGAATTTCCTCAAGCTCCATCGAGCATCTCCCGTTTCCATCTGTAAATTCGTCCGGCTGTCGTCACAATCTGTTCCGGTGACGCGGCCTTGCCTTCAAACCGGGCAGCGTCCGCTTCGATATCTTTCAGCGACATGCTGATTTTTCGTGATTTTTCGATCTTTTCGAGCCACGCCATCAGCGCCGCGTCGCGCAGACCGCGCGGTGCATTGAGCAGTCGGGCCACTACCCGGGTGGCGTCTTGCAGATACCGCCCCAGCAGGGAACCGCCATGGCCGCCATGGAGCAGCAGATTGCCCGTGTTCTGGATCAGACCCAGCTTGCCCGGCGGCAAGGCCGGCGGCGGCGGCACGGGCGGCGCGGCGCGTCCAAACGCTGACCAGATCAGCAGCGAGAAGGATACCGTCGCGATCAGCGTCACCGCCAGGAAGGGGCGCTCGAACAGGGTGCGAAACAGGTCCGGATCCTGCTTGAACCCATGAATGATTTCGTCGATGACGACGGAGGCGCCGAACGGACGCAACTCCTTGATCATTGCCAGTGCGAACTGGGCGTTCTGGCCCCTGCCGATGCCGTGGTTCGCGATGACATCAGGGTCCGACAGAATGTAAGTCGCGCCCGCCGGCTGCTTGATCCGGCCCAGCAGCACACCTCGGGGCGTCGCCACCATGGGTTCAATTTCTGGATGGTTGAACAATTGAACCTGTTGGATCTCGGGCCCGGTCTCCAGCGTGTTGACCGACCAGTTTCCTTCCGCTCCCTGGATCAGTTTTGCGCCCGGCAGTACCTGGCCGAGGATCTTCGCCGTTGTATCGGCCGATTTGGGTTTGGCATCGCCCAACCAGCGCACCTTCAACGGATGCCGGAGGCCGCGCCATTTGGGCAGGATCAGCAACAGGTTATTGGCTTCCAGCAACGCGGCCTCTTCGCTGTCTTCATCGAACCTTGCTTGCGGTTCGGCCAGGATCAGCAGGGTTCTGGAGCCAACCTTGAAGCTGGTGTCATGGCGGCTTACCACAACCGGAATGCTGAATTCGCCGAGCAGTTCGACGAAGGCGTGGTGGCCGATGGCCGACCGGGAAAACGAGTTCGCCTCGAACGTCAGTTCGGTTTCCAGGCCCTCCTCGGTGGCCATGAAGTAAAGCGAGGCAAAGAAAGACAGCACCCCGACAATGATCAGAATGCCCAGGGTGCGTCCGCGGAACAGCCGGCTTTCGGTCGATGTATCCGTCATGCCGGCCGCCTTTGGTCGGTCAGCACATCATAGGCCTGCCTGGCGGCATCATAATCGGCTCGTTCCAGCATCTGGCCGCCGAAATGGCTGCGCTCCACCGGTCTGACCAGTTCGGCCAACGGTTGGGCATGGATTTCTTCCAGCCAGGGCAACTCCAGCACTTCACGGCTCGTCAGCGATCCGGCGAGATTGCCGCGCGCGCTCTGTTTCAGATGATCGATGGCCCGCAGCAACAACGCATGGACCGCGCCGGCAAAATCGCCCGCCCGGGCCATTTCTTCGGCATCGCCCACTTCGGGCATGGGCGAGGGCGCTTCTGACGCCGTGACCCGGACATGCGCCGCCGCCGTGACCCGGCGCCTGAATCTGAAATCCAGGTTCAGGCCGCCCAGTTCCTGAAGAACAAGGGTGATCAAAACCAACAGCACGCCACCGCCGGCGATCCACAAAAGCCAGGTGAAGGCCTGGGCAAAGCCGGGTGGCAGTACGAAATTGAAGTTCCACGGTTCCGCCTCGGTTTCGGAGTCCTCGATATCAGCCTCGCCCGGCAGGTCGGTCTGGTAGGATTTATCCGACAGGATGTCTTCGATAGCGGCATCGATCCTGGCGGGGTCGGCGGCGCTTGCGGTTGGCGCGAACAGAAACAGCCCCAGGCACACAGCCGCGATCAGCGCATATCCAGCCAGACGACCCCCGTACACCAAGACATTCCCCTGCAACAATGACTCTGTTGTTGTTTAGCACAGCCGCGTGTGCCGGTGCCACAAGCGAAAGAAGAACGGTTTGGCCGGAAAGTGCCGGAACCGGCTGGGCAGGGAACCGATCGTGCCCTAAAACACCCATGCGCGTTTGATTTGGGCTGGGTCGGAGTTGCCGCCGTGGCGGGAAATTCGGGTAAGGAAAATGCGGTCATGGTCGATCGCCTGCTGGCGTCTGTACGCGCCGCGGGCGAGGCCACGCGCATGCGGTTGCTGGTCATCCTGTCCCGGTCGGAACTCACGGTCACCGAATTGACCCAGGTGCTGGGCCAAAGCCAGCCGCGGATCAGCCGACATCTGAAACTGATGTGCGAAGCCGGCCTGTTAAACCGGTTTCAGGAGGGCAGCTGGGCCTTTTATCGCCTGGCCGACTCTGGCGCCGGTGCGGCGCTGGCCCGCTTCCTGATCGGCCGGATCGACCAGAACGATCCAACCGTCGCGCGCGACCTGGATCGGCTGGAAGGGGTTCGCAAGGCGCGGGAGGAGGCCGCCTCGCATTATTTCGCCGATGTTGCCGGCAAATGGGACGAGGTGCGGGCTCTCCATATCGAGGAACACAAGGTCGAGGCCGAGATGCTGTCGCTGATCGGCGCCTCGCCGGTCGGCCGGGTGCTGGATCTCGGCACCGGGACTGGCCGGCTGCTGGAACTGGTCGCCCGGAAGGCAGACTCCGCCCTGGGCATCGATCTGTCACGCGACATGCTGGCCGTGGCCCGGACCCGGCTGGACCGACCCGAATTGCGCCATATGCAGGTGCGCAATGGCGATATCTTTGCCCTGAACCTGGACCCGGAAAGCTTCGATACCGCTCTGATCCACATGGTGCTGCACTATCTCGACGATCCGGCCCGGGCGATTGACGAGGCCGCGCGGGCACTGAAACCCGGCGGCAAGCTTTTGATCGCGGACTTTGCCCCCCACACACTTGAATTTCTGCGTACCGATCACGCCCATCGCCGGCTCGGCTTTACCGTGGAAGAGGTCGCGAACGCCTGCACGGCCGCCGGGCTGGACCTGATCGCCACCCGGAAACTGCCGCCCGGCAAGGATGTGAAGGAAGGGCTGATCGTGATCCTGTGGCTCGCGGGGAAGGCCGGTCAGGTGCCGTAATATTCCCGGTACCATTCAACAAAGCGGCGGATGCCGTCTTCGATTGACGTTGCCGGTGTGAAATCGACCGCATCCCGCAGGGCATCGATATTGGCGAATGTCGCCGGCACGTCGCCGGGCTGCATCGGCAACAGGTTGCGATTTGCCTTCTGGCCCAGGGTTTCCACCAGCACATCGATCATGTGCATCAGTTCGACCGGCTGATTGTTGCCGATATTGTAGAGCCGGTAGGGCGCGTTCGAACTGGCCGGATCGGGGTCATCGCCGGTCCAGGACGGGTCGGGCGTTGCGGTGGCATCCAGGGTCCGGACGATGCCTTCGACGATGTCGTCGATATAGGTGAAGTCACGCCGCATGCGGCCGTGATTGTAAACGTCGATGGGCCGGCCGCTGAGGATGGCCCTGGTGAAAATGAACAGGGCCATGTCGGGCCGGCCCCAGGGGCCGTAAACGGTAAAGAACCTCAGCCCCGTGACCGGCAGCCGGTAAAGATGGCTATAGGAGTGGGCCATCAACTCGTTGGATTTCTTGGTCGCGGCATAGAGGCTGACCGGGTGATCCACCGTGTCGCTGACCGAAAGGGGCAGGGCCGTATTGGCCCCGTAGACCGAAGAGGAAGAGGCATAGACAAGATGCTCGACCTCCATATGCCGGCAACCTTCCAGAATGTTCAGGAAGCCGATCATATTGGCATCCACATAGTCGTGCGGGTGCTTGATCGAGTGGCGCACGCCGGCCTGGGCCGCTAGATTGACCACGCGGGCAGGCCTTTCCCTTTCGAACAGGACCTCGGTTGCCTGGCGGTCGGCAATGTCGTGCTTCGCGAAGACAAACCCGTTGCGCCCCAACAGCCGGTCCAGCCGGGCCTGTTTCAGTGCCGGATCGTAATAGGCATTGAGACAGTCGACGCCGATCACCTGATGCCCGTCCGCCAGCAGGCGCTGGCAAAGGTGAGAGCCGATAAAACCGGCGGCACCGGTGACCATGATGCGCTGAGACATGGGGGAGGATCCTGTTGCCGCGGAACATTGTTCTACGGCCAGGGTCGCATGGCGGCAAGGCGCCCACTTGTCTGAACCGCCGGCTTGTTGGACATTCGCACTCGGATTTACCTCCGGAGAAACACCATGGCTGGCGATCCCGCCCACGATCCGCGCGCCGCGCGAAAGAAGCCGAACCTCGGTTCCTTCAACCGGGAAGACCCTTTCCTGCTGGAAGATCAGTTGTCCGGGGAAGAGCGCATGGTGAAGGCAAGCTGTCCTTGCGTGGTTCGATCACCGGCGAGATCGTGCTGGAAAACGTCTTTGTGCCGGAAGAGAACCTGCCGCCGAATGTTACCGGCCTCAAGGGGCCGTTCGGCTGTCTCAATCGCGCCCGCTACGGAATTTCCTGGGACGCGATGGGCGCGGCGGCGTTTTGCTGGCATGCGGCGCGGCAATACACGCTGGACCGCAAACAGTTCGGGCGGCCCTTGGCCCGGACCCAGCTGGTGCAGAAAAAACTGGCCGATATGCAGACCGGGATCGCCTTGGCCTATCAGGCCTCGCTGCGGGTCGGGCGGCTGATGGACGAAGGTCGCGCGGCGCCGGAAATGATTTCCATCGCCAGCATCCGCCTCATGATCGGGCGGTTGGCAAGAGCTTGATATCGGGGCGGTCTTTATGAGTCGGCCTCTCGGCCGCCATGAAACCGATTCCCAAGGACCGGCCCATCGGCTGGCGTGTCGTGATCATCGCGGTGGCATTGGCCATTGTCGGCGTCTTCCAATATGTCTGGGTCCTGGCCCACGACGCCGGCGAGTTTTATGACGGGCAGGATTTTCCGGTACGAGATAATATGGCGAAGCGCGGGAAAAATCCCCGCCCTTCGCCGTTACGGATTGTTGGTCGCCGATCAGCTGGCGAGCCAGGCGTTGAAGCGCTCGTTCAATTCGTCCTGGTTGTCGGCCCAGAACAAGGGGTCGGTCTTGATCGCCGTCTTGAAGTTCTCGGGCGCGGTCGGCATCTGGGGACCCATGTCGATGTCCTTGTCGTGGTACTTTCCGACCAGCGGCGCGGAAGACATCCGGGCCGGGCCATAGGAAATGTACGAGGCCTGATCGGCCAGACGCTGGGTGTCCGTGGAATAGGCAATGAACTTCATGGCCTTGTCCGTGTTGGGGGCACCCCTCGGAACGACCCACAGATCCAGATCGAAGACCTGACCGTCCCAGACAATCTCGAACGGCTTGCCTTCGGCGGCAGCCGCGTTGAAGATCCGGCCGTTATAGGCCGTGGTCATGACAACTTCGCCATCGGCCAGAAGCTGTGGCGGCTGAGCGCCGGCTGTCCACCAGATCACGTCGTCCTTGATCGAATCCAGCTTGGCGAACGCGCGGTCAACACCTTCCGGCGTGGCCAGGACTTCATAGATATCTCCGGCGGCAACGCCGTCAGCGAACAGGGCCATTTCCAGGGTGGCCTTGGGGTTGTTGCGCAGACCGCGCTTGCCCGGGAACTTGGCGGTGTCAAAAAAATCAGCCAGGCTTCTGGGGCCGTTCGGCATCCTTGAGGTGTCGTAGGCAAAGATCGTCGACCAGACGATGGTCGGTACCGCGCATTCGGTAATCGAGCCCTCCAGGAAATCTTCGCTCGCCGGTGTGCCATCCGGCGCGGCCGGCAGCATGGCAGCGTCGATGGGCTCCAGAATGCCCTCGTCACAGCCACGGATGGCGTCGGACAATTCGGCATCAATCAGGTCCCAGGTCACATTGCCGGATTCGACCTGTGCCCGAATCTCGGCGAGACCACCATTATAGACTTCCTCATCGATGCTGAGGCCGGTCTTGGCGATATAGGGCTCGATGTAGGCCTTTTTCTGGCTCATCGAATAGGCGCCGCCCCAGGATACTATCGTCAGGTCGGCTGCCTGGGCCGAGCCATATGCGCCAAGGGCGCCCACGGTTGCCAGTGTGAAAAGAAGTTTTCTCATTCCTATATAGTCTCCTGTCTCGACAAGTCGCCGCCCTGACCCGAAAACCCGAAGGTCTCCCCCGATTCGATCTTTCCGAAAGCGATTTGTCTCTCCGAAAAGTGATTTGGGACCGATCTTTCCGAAAGTAATTTGGCTTTCCGAAAAGTGATTTGGGGCCGACTTGTTTGTTCCCTGTTTTGCGGCCATGCGTTCATCGCCCGGCCAATCAAGCTCTGAATTGTCAAAGCATGACCCGATTTGAGCAGACAGGCCGCGCGGTTGCAATACATTTTCGGATTTGGACCGATGAAACTTGAGATGCCCCCAGGGGACTGAAATATGCTCCAATTTACGGCTTCTGACTGTTCCGGTATCAAAATCCGGGCGCGGGCAGCGCCCCGACAGCATCGATTTGGCGGACTTGTTGTGGACCGCGGCGCTACCGCGCGGCTTTTGACGCGGGCGTGGCATCGGCGAGGCGGCCTGAAAAACGGCCTGATCCACATTGCCGCCGGACGCGGTGACGACCATTGTCCTGACGTCGGCGGGCAACTGATCGCCCAGGGCCGTCGCCAGCGCCACCGCACCGCCGGGTTCGCTCGGCGATTTCGCTCGGCGATTTCGCTGTCGATTTCCTCTCGGCTTTCACCGAACCGGTCACAGGTGACGACCTCGGCACCGTAGGCGCGTGTATATTGGCCAGTTTCAGTTTCGGGGCGTCCTCGGACATGATGATGGTTGCCGCGGTACCGCAAATCCGTGCCGCATGGGCGACGCCCTGGGCATGGTTGCCCGATAAAAAGGCGATAACGCCGCGTGCGCGTTCGTCGGCGCTCATCCGGCTGATCCTGTTATGGGCGCCGCGAAATAGGTGCCCACTTGTCTGAACCGCCGGCTTGTTGGATATTCGCACTCGGATTTACCTCTGGAGAAACACCATGACTGGCGATCCCGCCCACGACCTGAACGCCGCGCGAAAGAAGCCGAACCTCGGTTCCTTCAACTGGGAAGACCCTTTCCTGCTGGAAGATCAGCTGTCCGGGGAAGAGCGCATGGTGATGGATGCCGCCCGGGCCCATGCGACCGACAAGCTGATGCCCCGGGTGATCTCGGCCAACCGTGAGGAGCGCTTTGACCGCGAAATTATGGACGAAATGGGCGCGCTCGGCTTCCTCGGCCCGACGATCGAGGGCTATGGCTGCGCCGGGGTTTCCCATGTCTGCTATGGCCTGATCGCGCGCGAGATCGAACGGATCGACAGCGGTTACCGGTCTGCCATGTCGGTGCAATCCTCACTGGTGATGTATCCGATCGATGCCTACGGGTCGGAAAAACAGCGCCAGAAGTTTCTGCCGAAACTGGCAACCGGGGAATGGATCGGCTGTTTCGGCCTGACCGAGCCCGATGCCGGCTCGGATCCGGGCGGCATGAAAACCCGCGCCGAACGGGCCGATGGCGGCTATGTGCTGAACGGGTCCAAAATGTGGATATCGAACTCGCCGGTCGCCGATGTGGCCGTGGTCTGGGCCAAGAGCGACGATGCCATTCGCGGTTTTCTGGTCGAACGCGGCATGAAGGGATTTTCGACACCGAAAATCGAAGGCAAGCTGTCTTTGCGCGGTTCGATCACCGGCGAGATCGTGCTGGAAAGTGTCTTTGTGCCGGAAGAAAACCTGCTGCCGAATGTTACCGGCCTCAAGGGGCCGTTCGGCTGTCTCAACCGCGCCCGCTACGGAATTTCCTGGGGCGCGATGGGCGCGGCGGAGTTTTGCTGGCATGCGGCGCGGCAATACACGCTGGACCGCAAACAGTTCGGGCGGCCCTTGGCCCAGACCCAGCTGGTGCAGAAAAAACTGGCCGATATGCAGACCGAGATCGCCCTGGCCTATCAGGCCTCGCTGCGGGTCGGGCGGCTGATGGACGAAGGTCGCGCGGCGCCGGAAATGATTTCCATCGTCAAGCGCAACAATTGCGGCAAGGCACTGGACATCGCCCGCATGGCCCGGGACATGCACGGCGGTAACGGCATCCAGGAAGATTATCAGGTGATGCGCCACATGGTGAACCTGGAAACGGTCAATACCTATGAAGGCACCCATGACGTCCACGCCCTGATCCTTGGTCGGGCCCAGACGGGATTGCAGGCTTTCTTTTGACGCGCCGGGCAGTCCGGCCTATTCAGAGCCTGACTGAAAAAGAGTTGAGTGGCATCAGCCGCTTGTTATTCCCTTGTCGTATCCAATCAGCAATGGAGGCGCAAGATGTGGACCGATCACGAGTTTTACGACGGGTAGAATTTCCCGGTACGAGATAACGGCGAAGGGCGGGGAAAATCCCCGCCCTTCGCCGCTACGGATTACTGGTCGCCGGATCAGTTGGCGAGCCAGGCGTTGAAGCGCTCGTTCAATTCGTCCTGGTTGTCGGCCCAGAAGAAATGGTTGTTCTTGATCGCCGTCCTGAAGTTCTCGGGTGCGGTCGGCATCTGGGGACCCATGTCGATGTCCTTGTCGTGGTACTTTCCGACCAGCGGCGCGGAAGACATCCGGGCCGGGCCATAGGAAATGTACGAGGCCTGATCGGCCAGACGCTGGGTGTCCGTGGAATAGGCAATGAATTTCATGGCCTTGTCCGTGTTGGGGGCACCCTTCGGAACGACCCACAGGTCCAGATCGAAGACCTGACCGTCCCAGACAATCTCGAACGGTTTGCCTTCGGCGGCAACCGCGTTGAAGATCCGGCCGTTATAGGCCGTGGTCATGACAACTTCGCCATCGGCCAGAAGCTGTGGCGGCTGGGCGCCGGCTTCCCACCAGATCACGTCGTCCTTGATCGAATCCAGCTTGGCGAACGCACGCTCAACACCTTCCGGTGTGGCCAGGACTTCATAGATGTCTCCGGCGGCAACGCCGTCAGCGAACAGGGCCATTTCCAGGGTTGCCTTGGGGGTCTTGCGCAAACCGCGCTTGCCCGGGAACTTGGCGGTGTCAAAAAAATCAGCCAGGCTTCCGGGGCCGTTCGGCATCCTTGAGGTGTCGTAGGCAAAGATCGTCGACCAGACGATGGACGGCACCGCGCATTCGGTAATCGAGCCCTCCAGGAAATCTTCGCTCGCCGGTGTGCCATCCGGCGCGGCCGGCAGCATGGCAGCGTCGATGGGCTCCAGAATGCCCTCGTCACAGCCACGGATGGCGTCGGACAATTCGGCAACGACCAGGTCCCAGGTCACATTGCCGGATTCGACCTGTGCCCGAATCTCGGCGAGACCACCATTATAGACTTCCTCATCGATGCCGAGGCCGGTCTTGGCGATATAGGGCTCGATGTAGGCCTTTTTCTGGCTCATCGAATAGGCGCCGCCCCAGGATACTATCGTCAGGTCGGCTGCCTGGGCCGAGCCGTATGCGCCAAGGGCACCCATGGTTGCCAGTGTGAAAAGAAGTTTTCTCATTCCTGCAGTCTCCTGTCTTGACAAGTCGCCGCCCTGGCTCGAAAATCCGAAGGTCTCCCCCGATTCGATCTTTCCGAAAGCGATTCGATCTTTCCGAAAGCGATTCGATCTTTCCGAAAGCGATTTGTCTCTCCGAAAAGTGATTTGCGACCGATCTTTCCGAAAGTAATTTGGCTTTCTGAAAAGTGATTTGGGGCCGACTTGTTTATTCCCTGTTTTGCGGCCATGCGTTCATCGCACGGTCAATCAAGCTCTGAATTGTCAAAGCATGACCCGATTTGAGCAGACAGGCCGCGCGGTTGCAATACATTTTCGGATTTGGACCGATGAAACTTGAGATACCCCCAAGGGGCTGAAATATGCCCCAGTTTGCGGCTTCTGACTGTTCCGATATCAAATCCGGGCGCGGGCAGCGCCCCGACAGCATCGATTTGGCGAACTTGTTGTGGATCGCGGCGCTACCGCGCGGCTTTTGACGCGGGCGGGACATCGGCGAGGGCGGCCTGAAAAACGGCCTGATCCACATTGCCGCCGGACGCGGTGACGACCACTGTCTTGACGTCGGCGGGCAACTGATCGCCCAAGGCCGTCGCCAGCGCCACCGCACCGCCGGGTTCGATGACGATTTTCAGCCGGTCGAAGGCGCGCGACATTGCCGCCTTCACTTCCGCGTCGGTGACGACCAGACCGCCGGCCAGACGCGGGGCGGCAATGGGAAACGTCATGGCACCGGGCATTGGCGTGATGATGGCGTCACAGATCGACTTGAATCCGGGATTGACAGCGACCCTTTCTCCCTTTTCCAGGGACAGGCGCCAGTCATCGTATTGTTCCGGCTCCGCGGCGTAAAGCCGGGTGTCCGGCAATCGCGCCTCGAGCGCCAGGGAGATGCCCGAGGTCAGTCCGCCGCCGCCGCAACACACGACAACCGCGTCAGGCACGATTTCCCGCTCGGCACATTGTTCGGCGATCTCCAGCCCGCAGGTGCCCTGTCCGGCAATGACATGGAAATCATCATATGGTTTGACCATGACCGCCCCGGTCCGCTCGGCGATTTCGCTGCCGATTTCCTCTCGGCTTTCACCGAACCGGTCATAGGTGACGACCTCGGCACCGTAGGCGCGTGTATTGGCCAGTTTCAGTTTCGGGGCGTCCTCGGGCATGATGATGGTTGCCGCGATGCCGCAAATCCGTGCCGCATGGGCGACGCCTTGGGCATGATTGCCCGATGAAAAGGCGATAACGCCGCGTGCGCGTTCGTCCGCGCTCATCCGGCTGATCCGGTTATGGGCGCCGCGAAATTTGAAGGAACCGGTTCGCTGCAGACACTCGGGCTTGACCAGAAGGCGCCGGCCGGCTTCTTCGTTCAGAAGAGCCGATTCCAGCAGCGGCGTGCGAATTGCCTCGCTGCTGATCTGGCGCGCGGCATCCTCCACATCGGCGAAGGAAGGCAGATCAGTGGAAAGGGGCGAGGAAGTCATCAATGGCTTTCTTTGCCTCGGGTTCGTCCAGGAACGGACAGTGGCCACGGTCCTTGACCGTCACCAGTTTACAATCGGGATGGCGCCGGGTCATTTCCTCGGCGGTATCGGCGGCCAGCAGATCGGAATTTTCACCGCGCAGGACCAGCACCGGCACCCGCGACAGGCCGATGAACTGTGGCCACAGATTGAAATTCTCGTCATTGATGATGTCCATGTTGGCGGCCAATGCCTTGCCCAGGTTTGGATCGTAATCGATGGTGATCGTGCCGGCGACCTCCTCGCGGAACAGCATGCGGGCGAATTTCTCCCATTGACCATCATCAAAGCCCTGGATCTGTCCATCATCCATCTGTTTCAAGGCCGCGCCCGCTTCGGCCCAACTGGTGAACCGGACTGGTTTGTCGGTAATGTAATTGGCGATGCGGTGCAGGCCTGCCGGGTCGATATCCGGACCGAAGTCTACCAGGATCGCGCCCTTGATCACCGTCGGCCGGACAGCGCCGAGGAACATGGTTTCGGCCGCGCCGCGAGAGGCACCCAGGAAAATGGCCTCGTGGACGCCGAGCGCGGCGAGGACGGCCAGCGTATCGCCGATCTCGTGGGCCATATCGTAGTTGCGCCAGTCGGTGTCGTATTCCGACTTGCCACGGCCGCGCATTTCGATGGTCACGACCCGATGATGTTCGGCCAATAACGGCGCAATATCGGCGAAATCCCTGGAATTTCGGGTGATGCCGGGCAGACAGACGATCGGCAATACGTGCTCCCCCGGGCCTGGATAATCTCGGGTGTGAATCTGTAGCCCGTCCTGAACCGTGATGCGGCGTTCAATGAATTTCGCGCTCATGCAACTGTTTCTTCCAGCAGGTCCGGCAGCGGGCTTGAATCCGCCAGGATTTGGTCGGGCTGCCACGGCAGGCGCTCCGCCGGAGCCTTGGCGCGGTTGATCCAGACCACATTGAACCCGAACAGCCTGGCGCCTTGTGCGTCCCAGCCATTGGACGATTGAAAACAAACCTGGTCCGGTGTCACGTCCAGCCGGTCGCAAACCATCTGATAGACCCGCTGGTCCGGCTTGAAGACTCCCACGTCCTCGACCGACAGAACCGCGTCCAGAACCGGCGCCAGGCCGGCGGCACCAACCGCCCCGCCCAGCATGTCAGGTGAGCCATTGGACAGGATTGCGGTCTTTACGCCCTTTTCCTTCAGCGCCTTCAGCATGTCCGGAACTTCGGGATAGGCATCCAGCGTGAAGTAAAGATCAAGCAGCCGCTGGCGGAACTTTTCAGCCGGCAGGCCGGCCGCCTCCAGGGCAAAGTCCAATGCGTCCTGTGTCACTTGCCAGAACGGAATGTGCTGATCCATGACCGCCCGCAACCAGGTGTACTGCAACTGCTTGTCGCGCCAGGTTGCGGAGAACACCGGCCAGGCATCGCCGATCTCATCCGCCAAATGTCGCGCCGCCGCATTGACATCGAACAGGGTGCCATAGGCGTCGAACACGCAGACCTTGATACCCTGGAAACCTGCACTCATGGGAGAACCCTCTGTGATCGAGACACCATCAGATCAGTATCGCGCGCAACGTGTTACGCCAAGGGCAATGATCCGAACTGCAAGAGATCCGGGTCATGGATAAGGTGAATTGGTCTCGATGTGATCTGACACCGCCCCTTCACGGCAAGCTGAACAGGCGACGGCGCATCTCTTGAAGGAGGGCGCGGCCGTGGCCATGGTGCATGACGTCACCGACGAAGATCAATGGAAGGCGGCGATCGATGCGGCGGTTGCGGCATTCGGCGGCCTGCATGTGGCGGTCAATAATGCCGGGGATCGGCATTGTCGGCAGCGTCGAGCAAACCTCGCTGGAGGCCTGGCGCCACCTTCACGCAGGGCAATCGACTGAACATTAGGGTCTGTTGATAATCACCGGGCAGCGTTGAGCATTGCGCAGAGGTGCCAGTTGGCTGCGCAGCTGGTATCTGTTTTGTCGTATCGCGTTGCTATCCCCCTGAATTCCTTGATCTTTGCAAAGTAGTTTTCAATCAGGTGACGCCACTTGTACATGTGAGTATCGTCGTCTCGTAGCCCTTTCCGGTTCGATTTGGGTGGAATAACCGCAGTTGCGCCGCGCTCATCAAGGTCTTGCAGGAGCCAATCGGCGTCGAAGGCCTTGTCGGCCAGCAACGCTGCGAAGGAGACATCGTGGATCAGGGGGGCAACCCCTTCATGTGGTGCGCTTGCCCCGGCAGAAGCAGAAAGCGGAACAAGTTGCCGAGCGCATCGACCAGGGCAACGATTTTGGTCGTCAGCCCGCCGCGACAGCGTCCGATGGCTTGATGCCGTGTCCCCCTTTTGCGCCCGAAGCCTTCTGATGGGCCTGGACAATCGTTCCGTCGATGAGAGCATATTCAAGGTCTGGCTCGTCGCTCATGGCGTTGAAAAGTCTCTCAAACACACCGGCCTTTGCCCATCGACGAAATCGTTTGAAAACCGAATTCCAGTTGCCGAAATCCTGGGGCAGGTCACGCCAGGGAGACCCTGTTCGCACACGCCAAAGTACGGCCTCCATGAACCGACGGTTATCCCGACCGGTTGCTCCCGGGTCCCCGGCTTTACCGGGTAACAGGGGCGCAATCTTTTCCCAGAGTTCATCTGAAATCACCAAACGATCTTCGTCCATCCAGACCTCCATTTTCGAAGCTTGAATAACAGTTCAGGCCAAATCGCAACCCCGAATGTCAACAGGCCCTAGTGAGGATTTCCCCACCCTAGAGTTTTTTGAGACACTGATCAAGACCTGAGACGAGGGGATGAATGAGGTGTTTCATGACGGAACAGAAGAAGGTTGATCGGGCCGGAGCCGGCGCTGCGGAGACTTCACATATCGCAGCAGCGCCGGCTCCGGCCCGACGTCGCAGACAGACGTCGGCGCGCAAGCAGGAGGCCGTTCTGCGGGTGTTGCGGGGCGAGGACATCGAGTTGGTGGCTCGTGGTATCGACGCGACGGCGGCCGATGTCAGCGGCTGGCGGGATGCCTTTCTCACGGGCGGCGCGTCGAACCTGAAGCATCGCCCGCGCGATGCCCGCGATGAGGAGATTGATCGGCTTCGCGCCAGGGTGGGCGAGATCACCATGGATAACAAGCTTCTCGTCGAGAAGATCGCGAAGATGGAGGCGGGCCACCCTTTCGGGCGCCGGAGGTCGAAGCGATGAGCGCCGTCCTCTCGATCTCCACGGGCAAGGCTTACGGCGTCTCCCGGGTGTGCCGGGCCTGGAGTCCGAGCCGGGCCAGCGTGTACCGGGACCTGCAACCGGCCCGGACCGAGGTCGCGCCGCCGCGCCGCCCGGGACCACAAGGCCCCCTGTCGGATGCCGATCTGGTCGGGGAGATCAGACAGGTCATCACCAACAGCAGGTTCCATGGCGAGGGCTATCGCAAGGTGTGGGCGCGCCTGCGTTACAAGGGCATCCGCACCTCGAAAGTGCGGGTTCTGCGGCTGATGCGCGAGAACGGGCTCTGTGCGAAGCCATGTCAGGGGCGGCACACGGGCCAAGGGCTCATGACGGAACCATCATCCCGGGCAACATTGACGAAAGGCCAAGGGATGTGGGGCACCGACATGACCGCCCCCCTCCTGAGCACAGGGCGTCAGGTCGCGGTCCTTGTCGCGGTCGATCATTGTTCGGCGGGCTGCGTGGGCATTCATGCAGCCATCCGGGGCACACGCTTCGAGGCCTTGCAGCCGATCCGCCAGGGCGTGCGGGACTGCTTCGGAGCGTGCGCCACGGACGTGGCCGCTGGCCTGACGATCCGCCATGACAACGGCTCGCAGTACATCAGCCACGACTTCCGGAACGAGATCGCCTGGCTGGGCGCGAAATCCTCACCGTCCCTTGTCCGAACGCCCGAGGGCAATGGCTGTGCCGAGCGCTTCATCCGGACACTCAAGGAAAATCTCCTCTGGATCACGACATTCAACACCATGGAGGAACTGCAAGCAGCCCTCCAGAAGTTCAAGGATGACGACAACGAACACTGGCTCATCCAGAGCCATGGCCATCGCTCGCCAAACCAGTTCAGACGCGACGCAATGGACAAAATCCAGGCCGCCGCGTAAGCTCCAAGCTTGTGATCCATGTCAATCCATCCCTCTGATTTCACAAAAAACATGACATGAACGCACACGGCTTGTAAACTGAGCTTTTAATTTTCCGGTTGCGCCTCGACCAAGTGTGATCAATCATCAAGAGGATTGATCACACTTGGTAAAAAGGGTCGATGCCATGGGAGGAACAGACGGGGTGGTTAAATCCGCCGGTCGGGTCATGCGTATTCTGGAAGTGTTCGACGAGCGGCAATGTCCGCTGTCGATATCTGATTTGGTCAATACGCTCGGATATCCACAATCAAGCGTTTCTGCCTTGATGAAGAGCCTCTATTCGTTGGGATTCATGGACTATGACGCCAGGGCGCGGCTTTACCGGCCGGCTTTGCGGATCGCCCTGCTGGGCCAATGGCTATTACGTGAATCCGAAGAAATCGGACCACTGCCTGAACTGGCTGACAGTCTGGCCGAGAAGATGGGAGACACGGTGATTATCGGCGCCCTGAACGGGATCAACGTTACCTATATCCATGTCCTGAATTCGGAACATACGTTGCGTTTCCATCTGGCCGTCGGTACCTCGCGTCCGATATTTCAGTCCGGCATGGGCTATGTTTTGATCGCCGACCTGCCGGACGAGGAGATCGGCCGCATGGTGCGCCGCCACAACTATGAAACTGAAAACCAGCGCCATCGGGTCGATCTGGGCGAGGTTGCCGAGCGCATCGCTTTTGTCCGTGAGAACAATTATTTTGTCTCGCGGAATTTGGCCACCAAAGGCGCCGGTATCGCGGCGGTCCGGTTGCCGACACGCGGCATGAATCGACCAACGGCGATTGGGATCGGAGCGCCGGTCGATCGGTTGGATCAGTATGAAACCGATTACATCCGGGTCCTGCGCGAGGCGATCATTTCTCTGCGCGAGCCGCGGCCAAGGCCGACCATGCACCTGCACAACCTGCCCCGGCCGGTTGAGGTACGTGCCAGTTAACCCGGTGGTGGGCTGATAGATGAAAGCATCGCGTCTTGCGGGGATGGTTGTCGCGACAGCCATCGCCTGCACGGCGTTGCCGGTCATTGCACGAGATCTTGAAAAGATCGTCCTTTCAGACGCCGCCCGACCGCAACTGGTTGATCAATTCGGCCCAAAGGCGGACAGAATCCGCGATATCCTGAGCCGGATCAGATTACCTGACGGCTTCACCATCAAGCTTTATGCGATGGTGCCCGGTGCCCGCCACATGGCGGTCGGGCCGCAAGGATATGTTGTTTTTGTCGGTACCGCGCGAGACCGGATGTGGGCGGTGATAGACCGGGACGGCGAACATGTCGCGGACGATGTGGCACGCTATGGGGCGACCATCGCCATGACCATGCCGCATGGAGTCTGCTTTTCCAATGATGGCTCGCTGTATCTGGCTGAACGCAACCGGGTCCTGATGTTTCCCAATGCAGAATACATCTTTACCGGCCGCCAGAGCGATGCCTTTGTCGTGGTGCCGAAGGGCGGCCTGGTCCCTGCCGATGAGGAATCGTCTGGCCATTCGACCCGGGTGTGTCGGATTGGTCCGGACGGCAAGCTTTATATTTCGCTGGGTCAGCCACACAATGTGTCGCCACCTTCCAAGACGGAAAAATACATGAAGATCGGTATTGGCGGCATCATCCGGATGAACCGGGATGGAACGGACCGCGAGGTGTTCGCCACCGGCCTGCGCAATTCGGTCGGCATCGACTTCAATCCGGCTAATGGTGATTTGTGGTTCACCGACAATCAGGTGGACCGGATGGGCGACACCATTCCGCCGGGCGAATTGAACAGGGCCACCGGCCCCGGCGGCCATTTTGGCTTCCCCTGGTATGGTGGTGGCCTGGTGCGGACCGAGGAATACATGAACACCAATCCGCCACCCGATGCCATACCGCCCCAGGTGGAGATGGACGCCCATGCCGCAGATCTGGGTCTGACCTTTTACACCGGCGACATGTTTCCGGCGCGCTACCGAGGCGCGATCTTTTCGGCTCAGCACGGATCGTGGGATCGTTCCGATCCTGTCGGTGCCCGGGTCATGGTGACGTTTCTGGACGAGCAGGGAAATGCCGCCTCGACCGAACCTTTCGCGGAAGGCTGGCTGGACCCATCCAGGAGCGGCTATCTCGGCCGGCCGGTGGATGTGGCCCCATTGCCGGACGGATCATTGCTGGTGTCCGATGACCAGTCCGGCGCTATTTACCGGATATCTTATGGCGAATAGGCGCCTGCCAGACAGTCGGCAAATATAGAACCAGCATAAGTATATATGCGATTATTCCTGTTTGAGAATGGCTCAGTTTACGAATTGTATGCATGGACGTGCGATGGCGGTTGCGAGGCAAGCCCGGGGTGAGGCGTTCTCCAGTTCAAGCCGCTGGAACCATCGCAGGTCGTTGTCGAGAGATCTGGTCGCGACGCCTCGGTAGCGCCGCAGGAAATCCTTCAACCGGCCATGTCGGTTGTTGACCGCCGGATCTGCTGCGATCTGAATGTGAAAGGCACCTCGCACCCGTTCACTTCGTGACAGGTTCAATGCTTCGTGATGCGCACCGATTGCCGCCGCGCATCGCGGACAAGCGCGGTATCCCATCGGTCACCAAAACGATATCCTCGTCCACAACCGGCGCGATCACCTCTCGCAAGGTATCTGCGTTGACCGCAGGCAGAACCGCACTGACTGTCGCGCCGCCGCGATCAGCGACAACCAGTACCCAGTACCGGAACCTGTTCATCTGACAGGCCCCGCTTGCTGGCCTTGCCCCCCTGCGTCGCGCCTTGCGCTCAAGGTTTCGTGCCCCTTTCCGGCTTTCCGGCATATAGGTTTCATCGGCTTCCACAATGCCCGTGAGCTTGCGTGCCTTCAGGTCTTTTGCGGCAGGAAATCGGTGCCGCCGACGGAAGGCGGTGTTGACGGCAAGTCCGCAACGTTCTGCTGAAGCGCGAACCGTCAGCCCATCGGCAAGAGGCTCCGAAGGAAAGCCACTTGTCCTTGTGGTGCAGACCCGACAAGGGGGTGCCGGTCGCGGCATTGAATGTCTTCCTGCATTCTTTGCACTGGTACCGTCGCAGACCCCTTGCCTTGCCACGCGATATGGCGCCTGGCGTGCCACAATGCGGGCACTGGCGATCTTCACCCACGGCCGCTTCAATGGCAGCCAGCGATGCTGACGTCTCCGTGTCCCCCGGGAACACGGCTTCGGTTTTCTGCCGCTGCGCCGGGCTGAGGTGGTCTGTCCCCGATAACCATTCCTGAAACTGCTAGTGATCCATGTCAATCCATCCTTCTGATTTCACAAAAACATGACATGAACGCACACGACTTGCAAACTGAGCCTTCCTTTACGGCCGCTGAGCATGGATAACAGCATCAGCTCCGGCAGCGCGTGGAGCGGATGTTTGAGACCTTGCTTTCCCCTCGGATCGGGAACCTGTCGCAATACGGATTGAACGGATACCATATCTGGCCACCTCTGTCGCTGAAACTCAGCAACAGAGATTCAGACTTTCAGAATATTTTCAACACCCTGGTTCAATTTGATGAATAGCGCTGAGGTAAAATAGCTATTTAAGCCAATATTTCAATGCTGGGTGGATTTCATGGATCGTGCGGCCAGCCAGGCTACTGCTCATCCAGCCGACACTCACTCACCTGGTGTTCAAGGCCAAGCGTATCGAGCACATTGGTCTGGTGCAGAAACTCATCAAGCGGAGCCAGGGTGATGACGGCATTATGGGTGCCGAGCAGGATCGGCTGGCGCAATTGCTGGTTCCACGGGCGGAAACTGCCCGCCGCTCCCTTGTACATATCAAGGGTGAAGGCGTCCGAGGTCATATAGGTCCGGATTGTTGGAATATCGGTCTTGCCGGTGCGGACAACTGCCTCGACCGTGGCCTTGACCGCGGCCCAGGCCGCCCAGTCGGTGGCGGTCATCGACCGCTTGGCCCGCTTTTCAAACCGCTGGTTCAACTGCGGCGCGCCGTAGCGTTCCATTGTCCAGTGCCAGGCAGCGGGAACCAGTCCCTCTGTCCCCACAATCGGCCGGGCCAGTTGCGTGTGATAGGGGACATAGCGGCCGAACTCGCCGAAGCTGTCGGCAAGGAACACCACGTCATAGCTGCGCGCCCGGGTCAGCAGGGCAATGTTGTTCCGATCACGGGCACGCGGATCATTGCTCAGCTCGAACGCGCGTACATCGACAATCTTCAGTCCGAATTTTCGGGCGGAGCGTTGCAGGGCGGCGACCAGAGCCTTGTCGGCGTCCTGTTCTCCCTCCAGCACCAGAATTTTGGTCCAGCCGCGCTGGCGCAATACCTGGGCCAGGGCATCGGTCAGCATGGCGCGGCTCGGCATGGTGTGGAACAAATTGTCGAAGCAGTTGCCGGCGCGCAGTTCATCGTCGGGATGGCGGATATTGAATGCGATCGCGTCGGCCCGGGCGATCATGCCGGCCGCCTCATTCATCTCGCCCAGCGGCAGATCCAACAGGAATACGGGTTGCCCGGATCCAACGAGCCCGGCAACCGCATCGCCCGCCTTTTGACCCGCCCCCAGAATGAGGGTTTCCAGACTGAAGCTGACATTGATGGCCCGGCCGCGAATCCTGTTTTCGCGCACACCTTGCCTGGCGCCGTCAATGGCGGGATAGGCTTGGCGCAACTTCAATCCGGCATAGGCCCGCTGTTCGGCATGGGATGGATCATCCGCCCGCCCGACATAAGTGAAAGTGAATTCTTTCTTCTCGGTGGTCGCGGCCGGCAAGGCAATACCGGCCAGTAATAGCGTGGCTAAAACTAATCTAACGATCATCGATCAGAATGCCATAGGGCACTAGGCCGACCGGCACCGATTTAATGACTTTCAAGGAACCGGTATCAATGATCGAGATGTCGTCGGACAGGCCATTTGCGACATAGAGCTTCTTTTCGTCCGCCGTAAGCGCCAGTCCCCAGGCGCGCTTGCCGACCAGGACATATTTGATGACCTTGCGGGCTTTCACATCGACGACGCCGACATGATTGGCCCGGCCCAGGGCTACATAGGCTCGGGTGCCGTCCCGGGTAATCAAAAGATCGACAGGCGTCACTTGTTCCTTGCGCATGCCGGTCGGCAAAAAGGTAACGTCGCCGATGATGCTCAAACCGACAGTGTCGATGATATCGACAATGCCTGCAAGTTCGGCGGACACCCACAATTCGCGTCCGTCCGGTGTCAGCGCAAAGCGGCGCGGGCGCGTATCGACCAGAATGTCCTTGACTACCTCGCGCTTTTCAACATCGATGACATGGACAATGTCCGCCGCCTCGGACGCGACGAAGACGAATTTCCCATCGGCGGTGACCTGGACGCCCTCGGGTTCCTCTCCAGTTTCGAATTCGGCGATCACCTCACCACTGTTCACATCGACCATGGTGGCAACAGCGTCTTCTTCGTTGGAGACAAACAGATGCCGACCGTCAGGGTGAAGATCGAAGGTTTCCGGTTCTTCCATGTCCCGAATGCGGCGGACCAGTTTCCGGGTCGCCACATCATAGACCGCGATCATGCTGTCGTCGGCACAGCCGACATAGATTTGTGTTCTATCCGTGGAAAAATGCATGCCGCGTGGCCGGGCACAGGTATCGAACGTATCGACAACCTGATCATCGGGCCCAAGAACGGTGATGGTGCTGTCCCGCTCATTGGAAATGAAAACCAGTCCGGTACCGGCGGCGGCGGGGGCGGTCAGGACGACCAGGACCCAGAGGCCCAAGGCGGTGAAAATACAGTGCTGTTTCATGAGCGTCAGAGTGTTTTCGGAAGCCAGCCTTGTCAACACCCGCCAATCGGGAAAAACACGAGGGCTAATCACTCATGTGATATCGGAATTCCGCTCCCAAACACTTGAGGCTGGCCTCGCAGAGGTTGGCCCCGTTTTGCAAAGCCCATTTGACTGCAAGGCCCAGCTTGAATGAGACACTCTCACTCTCACTCTCGTCGCAATCGAACTGAGCGGTGAATTTAATCTCACCGGTGAAGCGGTTCAAAACGCGGTGGGGCATAACTGCCTGTGGCTCGGTGTCTAGGGCCTGAACGAAAATGAGTTGAGTGATATCAGTGGGTTGTGCTTCTGTTTGTTTGAACAGGAAACAAGAAAACGGAGGTCACGATGCCCTGGACTGAAACCACTCGCTGCCAGTATGAGCGGAATAACGAGCGTTACTCAAGCGATGTAACCGATGCAGAATGGGCGGTCATTTTTCCGCTTTTGCCCGGCCCCAACAAATTGGGGCGCCCTCGGGAAGTTGAGTTGCGCGAAGTTCGGGATGGGATTGGCTACATCGCTGCCGCCGGGTGCGCGTGGTCTCTTTTGCCAAAGGACTTTCCGCCGGTTTCAACGGTTCGATACTATTTCTACAACTGGCGTGATGGCGGGTTACTGGCGGAGATCAACCACGCTCTGGTCGCTCTGGCGCGTGAATGGGAGGCTCGGGATCATCACCCCACGGCAGGCATTATTGACAGTCAAAGCGTGAAAACCACTGAAAACGGCGGCATTTCTGGCTACGACGCAGGAAAGAAGATCAAAGGCCGCAAGCGCCACATCATGACAGACACCTGTGGCCATCTGTTGGCATCATGCGTTCACGCTGCCAACATTCAGGATCGCGACGGGGCAGTGGGCGTCTTTCAAAAGCTCAAGCGGGATGCCCCAAAACTGCGCCACGTTTTTGCCGACTGCGGTTATCGGGGGCCAAAACTTCGTTCAGCCCTGATAACCATTGGCCGCTGGACTATCCAGATTGTGAAGCGTTCCGACACCGCCGAAGGTTTTGAGGTCCTGCCCCGCAGATGGGTCGTCGAACGCACCTTGGTGCTGGAACGCGTTGCTGACCACAGATTAACCCCATCGACGAACTCATGCCGTGGAACTGGAAGCCCCAAGACCTCAAAAACGCGGCCTGACCGGACGGATACCTATGATCCAACCAGCATCAAGGGGTCTTTGGTCAGTCGGGTCGGACCCCTGCCCGCATCGAGCCCAGGTCCTGTATCGCCATGCTGGCGGACCTAGCGCGCCAACGGGCCCCGCACCTGTAAGCGTGGAGGTGCGCGCCAGGGGCGGGAACGCACAGGCCAATGCGGCAATCGGCGTTGAAGGGGGTGTCTTCACCGATGCGATCCTGTCGATCAACCTGGCCAACTTGAAAACGCAAGGTGCCATCACCCGAATCGAACCCAAGAGAAACCGTGTTATTCCCCTGCAGAGGCGGCTGTGTCAGCCTTGATGCTGATTCAGAACAAGAGGCCGTAAGGTGCTGGACAGGCTGGGCTGGTCCGGATCCAGCGCGCGTTGCTGATCGATTTCGCCGACCAATCCGGCGATTGACTGCCACCGACCGGCGGCAATCCGTTTCAGAGCTTCCCAGAAGGATTCTTCCAGCGACAGGCTGGTTGCATGTCCGGCGATCGTGATCGACCGCTTTGGACTTCAATCCTTCGGACCGATCATCAGTTCCGGCCGCACAATTTCGTCGAATTCCTCGCCCGTGACAAAGCCGAGCCCGACCGCTTCCTCGCGTAGGGTCGTGCCGTTTTTGTGAGCCGTCTTGGCGACCGTGGTGGCATTATCATAGCCAATCCTGGGCGCCAGTGCGGTCACCAGCATCAGTGACCGGCTCATCAGATCGGCAATGTTGTCGGTATTGGCCTGGATCCCCATCACGCAATTGTCAGTGAAAGCGACGCTGGCATCTCCGATCAGGCGCATGGACTGGACCAGGTTGCAGATCATCACGGGTTTGTAGACGTTGAGCTCGAAATGGCCCTGGCTTCCCGCCACGGTGATGGCCGTGTGATTGCCGAACACCTGACAACAGACCTGGGTCAGGGCTTCGCACTGGGTCGGGTTAACCTTGCCCGGCATGATCGACGAACCAGGTTCGTTTTCCGGCAGTGACAATTCACCCAGGCCGGAGCGGGGACCGCTGCCGAGAAAGCGGATATCGTTGGCGATCTTGAACAGGGATGCCGCTGCCGTGTTAAGCGCGCCGGACATGTCCACCACCGCGTCATGGGCGGCCAGCGCCTCGAACTTGTTGTCGGCGGTGCGGAAGGAATGATCGGTGATCCGGGCAATCTCGGCGGCCACTTTTTCGGCAAAGCCCGGCTTTGTATTCAGGCCGGTGCCAACCGCCGTGCCACCCTGAGCCAGTTGCAGCAGTCCTTCCATGGAATGCTCGATCCGGGCAATGCCGTACTGAACTTGGGTGGCGTAGCCGGAAAATTCCTGGCCCAGGGTCAGGGGCGTGGCGTCCTGGGTATGAGTCCGGCCGATCTTGATGATGTCGGCAAATTCGGCCGCCCGTTCCGCGAGCGCGCCATGCAATTTGCGCAGGCCCGGCAACAAGACGTCATGGGCGGTCACCACACCGGCAATGTGCATGGCGGTCGGGAAGGTGTCGTTGGACGATTGGGAACAGTTGCAATGGTCATTGGGGTGGACCGGATCCTTCGATCCGATCTTGCCGCCCAGGATTTCGATGGCGCGATTGGCGATCACCTCGTTGGCGTTCATGTTTGACTGGGTGCCGGATCCGGTCTGCCAGACGACCAGCGGAAAGTTGTCGTCCAGCTTGCCGTCGATAACGTCCTGCGCCGCCTCGACAATGGCCTTGCCGATACGTTCGTCCAGCACACCCAGCGCCATATTGGCCCTGGCCGCTGCCTGCTTGATCACGCCCAGGGCATGGATTACGGGCAGGGGCTGCTGTTCTCCGCCAATCGGGAAATTCAGGATCGATCGTTGGGTCTGCGCGCCCCAGTATTTGTCCGCCGGGACTTCCAGCGGGCCGAAGGAATCGCTCTCGGTGCGTGTTGCGGCCATTTTATCCCCCATCGTTCAGTGTTGGTTATTTCTTACGGAAGGCATCCAGGTTGACCACATCGCCGCCTTCGTCCTCAGGTTCAGGCTGTGCGGTTTCCAGTTTTGGCGCCGGCCGCCCGGCCACATCAGGTACCGCGACGGTAAACTGCAGGCCGAATTTCACACTCGGATCGAAGAAATTCATGATCGACCGGTAGGGGACCACCAGATGCGCGGGAATGGAATTGAAGTTCAGGCTGACGGAGAAACGGTCATCGTCAACCGATATGTCCCAGAAATCGTGCTGCAAAACGATTGTCATTTCCTGGTCGTATTCCTCCAGCAGCCGGTCCGGCAACTCGACTCCGGGAAAACGCGTCGCAAAGGTGACATAAAAATGATGGTCGCCTGGCAGGTCATCGTGTGCGGCAACAGTCAGCACACGCTTCACGACGCCGATCATGGCGTCCTGAACCATTTCATCATACAATAAAGAACTGTCCTTCATCCGTCCTTCCTCGACCAGCCACCTCTGTCTGGGCGGAACCTTATCGCCCCAGATGCGCAAGGGGAACTGGTCAATGGTCCGAGACGTGCAAAATAAACATTTACGGTAAAGTGGGGGCTTCTGTTGCCAGGCGCCCCCGGGCCCCGCCTGACAGTGCTAAACCGTCAGGAGTTCAAGGTGGATTACGCCGACTGCATTACGCAGCCATTGGAACCCGGGCATTGTTGTCATTTGCAACTATGCGTCTTGGACCGATAACGGTGGTGCCTCACCGAGCAAAAAGTACGTCTTTAGACGTCCGTCGATCCTGGTTCGCCCCCAACAGCAACCCACTTTCCGAAATGGGTTCCTGGTGGAGGCGCCGGGTACTGCCCCCGGGTCCGAATCCGCTTATTACACGCCCGTTTATCGCCATAGCCGGCAAGCCGGCACCCCTATATAGGGATTTTCGGCGGCTGCGTGAAGGGGCAAAATCAGCAATCTTTTGCTTGGGGTTTTTGCTCGTGCTGACGCCTCGAGAAGTTGCGCCGGCTCTCAGAGCCTGTTTAAAAGTATTTGAGTGATATCAGTGGGTTGTGATTCACCGTCTTTGTCAAGGAAGATGGAGAATGACCATGCCATGGACCAATATCACCCGCGTTGAATACAGGCGCGGCCCTGCCCGCTATCCAGGCGATTTGACGGATGAAGAATGGGCGTTGATTGGGCCACTCTCACCGCCCGCAAAGCCCGGCGGTCGGCCCCGCTCGACCAAGCTGCGTGATGTGATGGATGGGATATTGCAGATCGCTTCCAGCGGCTGTCAGTGGCGCATGCCGCCAAAGTGTTTTCCGCCACTCTTCACGGTGCGGCACCATTTCCACGATTGGCGTGACAGCGGGCTGTGGCCGTCGATCAACCATCTTCTGGCAACCATCTTCTGGCAAGCATCTTCTGGCAACCATCTTCTGGCAACCATCTTCTGGTGGACCGCAGACCGGTAAACAGGCGTCTCCCGGTGCCGGTGTGATCGACAGCCGGTCGGTCAAAACCACCGAAGGCGGTGGCGTTTGTGGCCATGACGCGGGCAAGAAGATTGCGGGCCGCAAGCGCCATATCATCACCGACACGCCGGGCTGCATGCTGTTCATCATCGTCCATAGCGCCGCCATTCAGGACCGTGACGGAGCTGTCGATCTCATGAAGACCATTCGATATCGCTCTCCGTGGCGCGTGACCTGCCCCAGGATTTCGGCAACTGGAATTCGGTTTTCAAACGATTTCGTCGATGAGCAAAGGCCGGTGTGTTTGAGAGACTTTTCAACGCCATAAGCGGGGATCCGGATTTGGAGTATGTCCTCATCGACGGGACGATTGTCCAGGCCCATCAGAAGGCTTCGGGCGCAAAGGGGGACACAGCATCAAGCCATCGGACGCTCTCGCGGCGGGCTGACGACCAGGATCGTGGCCGTGGTCGATGTACTCGGCAACTTGTTCCGCTTCCTGCTTCTGCCGGGGCAAGCACACGACATGAAGGGGGTTGCTCCCCGGATCCATGATGTGTCCTTCGCAGCGTTGCTGGCCGACAAGGCCTTCGACGCCGATTGGCTCCTGCAAGACCTTGATGAGCGCGGCGCAACTGCGGTTATTCCACCCAAATCGAACCGGAAAGGGCAACGAGACGACGATACTCATATGTACAAGTGGCGTCACCTGATCGAAAACTACTTCGCAAAAATCAAGGAATTCAGGGGGATAGCAACGCGATACGACAAAACAGATACCAGCTACGCAGCCAACTGGCACCTCTGCGCAAGGCTCAACGCTGCTCGGTGATTGTCAACAGACCCTACAAGACCTTGACCCTGTGGACCAATGACAATCTGGTCTCGGCCCGGCGCATCTACCAGGCCGCTGGCTTCAGGTTGGTCGCTGAAAAACACCATTCGTTCGGCAAGGATCTGGTCGGCCAGAACTGGGAGTTGGACCTATAGTAAAGTCAATCGACGAATTTCGTGTTGTCGCTGGCCAGCATGTCTTCGATCCAGCTGAAGACTTTCAGTCCCTCATCGACCTTGGCGTCCAGGGCAGTTTCCAATTCCCTGATCGGATCCAGCTTGGCGATAATCTGATCGATCTGGTCAAATGGCACCACGACAACACCGTCCCGGTCGGCAACAACCATATCCCCGGTCGCAACCTCGCGTCCGCCGATCTGAACTGGCAGACCGACCCGGCCCGGGCCCTTTGCAAACGGTGTTGCAGGGGTCAGGCCGGTGCACCAGATCGGCAACCCCGCAGCAACGATGCCGGGATAATCCCGCACGGGTCCATCGGTCACGAACCCGGCCGCGCCGCCGTTGCGCATCATGCCGGCGACCCGGTCACCTGCTGCCGCACACCCCTGATGACCGCCGGTGGCAGACACAACAATATCTCCGGGCCGGACATATTTCAGCGTCGCCAGCAGCGCGAGAATATCAGCCGGCCCGCAATCGGCCGTCAGCGCCGGACCAGCAGCGATGCATTCCAGATCGCGCCCTGCACCGACGGGCTGAATCGCCAACGACATCGCACCCGTTCCCATCAGGGCGTCGACGACAAACCCGGTCGGCACGCCTTGAAAGGCTGCGATCTGATCCGACGTGGGGCGCCGGACTGGCTTCTTGACAGCTAAAAGGGGTGGTTCCTGGATCATAGGTGATATCCTCGGCGATACGGTTCCTTCCGAAATTTCAGGAACACACTACCGGACCCGCCTGAACGGTCAATCGGCAAACCAGCATATGGGTGTTTTCCAACTTGCCGGGGGATACCAAATGCCCCTAAGCAGACATCATGCGTGCCCGCCTCCCCTTTATTTTCATCATCATCGCCGTGGCGGTGAATCCCATTGGGATCGGCTTGATTTTCCCGGTCATGCCACAACTGATGCTGGACCTTGGCCGAGGTTCGATCAGCAACGCGGCCGCGTGGGGCGGTGCCCTGTCGCTGGTTTTTGCCCTGATGTAATTTGTATTCGGGCCACTGCTCGGCAATTTGTCGGACCGGTTCGGACGCTGCCGATGCTGATGGTGTCGTTGGCCGCATCCGGGATCGACCGGCCATGCCATCATGGCGATCACACCGTCGTTTTGAGTGCTGTTCATCTTTCGGGTATTCTCCGGCATCACTGCCGCCACCTTTTCAGTGGCGAATGCATTCCTGGCAGATCTGTCGCCGCCGGAAAAGCGAGCCGCAAATTCTGGCCTGACGGGCGCTGCCTTCGAGCTCGGCTTTGTCTTGGAGCTGGCCATCGGCGGGCTGCTCGGCGGGCTTGACCCCGGGCGCCATTTGTCGCTGCAGCGATCCTGGCCTTTGCCAATGCGCTGTTCGGCTGTCTTGTCCTGCCCGAAAGCCTGGCGCCGGAAAACCGGCGGGCGATAGATATTCGCCAGTCCAATCCGGTAGCGGTCTTTGCCGAGCTTAAGGCTCGGCCCGAACTCAGTGGTCTGGTGAGTGTCAGCTTTGCCGACTCCCTGGCTGGAAATATCTATCCCGCTATCTGGTCCTATTTCGCGATTGAGCGCTTTGGCTGGTCGTCGGCCATGGTCGACGCTTTACTTGGTGGCCTACGGCCTCGGCTTTGTCATGATCCAGGGCGGCCTGCTGCGTCCAATCCTGTCCCGCCTGGGCGAGCAGCGCACCGTCTATCTGGGATTGAGCATCGGCGTCATGGGTTTCATCATTCTGATGCAACTTACATGGGTATGATTGGCTTCCTCCTGACACCGTTGTTTGCCTTGCGCAGCATCACGGATCCTGTCTTGAAAGGGATGCTGTCCCGGCGGGCCGGCCCGGAGGCACAAGGCGAACTGCAGGGTATTTTAACTGCCGTTGCGGGGCTGACCACGCTGACAAGCATTCCCCTGATGACTCAAGAGCACCTCTAAAAATGCTGGGACTTGCGAAGGTTCATATTTTGTCCCAGCCTATAGCTGGGGGTTGAGGGGAAAGTCGGCGGGTCAGATTTGATTCCTGGGTCTGCCTTGTGATCTATCTCCTGTTTTCTTGTGGTTTGGGCAGACTCATCCCCTGAAGGTGGTCAACCCGGTGCTGCATCCAGGTGATCCAGTTGCACGGCGCGAGCGCATGTTGCAGGCAAGGTTCCGGAGACCGATCCGTGCCTTTGCCCGGACCAGACCGATGGATCGGATCAGCGGTCCGCCCATGTCGTTGCTCCGGGCGCCAAAGACATGCTCGACCCGGACGCGCACCCTGGAGCGGGTCTTGTTGCCCTTCTTCTCCCGGTCGCTCAGCGGCTTGTTGCGCTTGCCCTTGCGATGGATCCGGCTCCTCAGCCCCTTGTCCTTCAGCTTCTCCTCGATCTCGGCCGAGCGACAGGCGCTGTCGGCCCGGACATCCGAGGCGGTGTTGTCATCATCGAGGATCTGATCCGGCACCTGACTGTCGTGCACCGCGGCATCGCTCACGTCATGGTCACGCACCGGCTTGTGACGGCGGTCGACGTTGATGTGGTTCTTGTCGCCGTAATGGCTTTGATCGTTTTTCCGGTCCAGCGGGCATCGCAATCTTTCCGGCGCAGCCTGGCCGGCTTTTCCTTCCACGCCTCTGGCGTGTCACCGGCCTTGATGGTCGCGTTCTCCTCGCGCTTGTTGCGCTGCTCGGGCACCGGGACGATCGACGCATCAATGATCTGTCCGCCCATTGCCAAATGGCCCCGGCCCTTCAAATGATCGTCAAAAGCTGAAAAAAGCGGTTTTACTTCGCCCGCCTGGGCCAGCTGCTCGCGATAAGGCCGGATCGTCCTGGCATCGGGCACCGGATCCTCAAGGCCCGGGAACCGCATGAAGGAAAGACGATCGCGAACCTGATACTCGACCTGCTCGTCGGAAAGAGTGTAAAGCTCGCAGAGAATGATCGCCTTGAGCATGACCACCGCGTCCCACGGCTTGCGACCCGCCGCCGACGTGCGCTTTTCACCCGGTTTGCGCCAGACCGCCTCCAAACGCGACCGAAACTCCTCGAATGGAACAACCGCCGCAATCTGAACCAAAGGGTCCTTCCTGGCATCAAGCGAAGCGTAACGGTTGCTGACATCGAAAAAGCCCATCTGACCCATCGCCGATTCCTTACAAAACTGAAGCTTCCATCGATTATATTTCGAGAGAATCAAACGTCATCCATAAACTCAAAATCAGGCCGATTGTTCGAGATGTCCTCAAATCTTTTCCGGCGCCACCCGTTCCGGCGGCGACATCTACTTCCCCGGTGCACCATTTGTACTTCCGGCTATGTTGAGCGTTGCGGCAATCTTGCTGCTGCTCCGGAGCAAACGCGCATAAAACTGGCCGCGGCTCAGCCGTCGAGGTTTATCACCTTGCCCGGGTTCATGATGTTGTCAGGGTCCAAGGCATTCTTGATCGCGCGCATCAGCGGCACGGCGGTCGGCAGTTCTTTTTCCAGCTTGCCAATCTTGCCGAGGCCGATGCCGTGCTCACCGGTACAGGTGCCTTCCAATGCGTGGGCGCGATCGACCAGACGGGAGTTCAGGCGGTCAGCTTCGGCAAGATGTTCTTGTTTTTCCGGATCCAGCATGATTGACAGGTGGAAATTACCGTCGCCCACATGGCCGACAATGGGTGCCGGCAGGAACGATGCTTCGACGTCTTTCTGGGTTTCCAGAATACATTCGGCCAAGCGCGAAATCGGGACACAGACGTCCGTCGGCATGCCCCTGGTGCCGGAGTATTTCTGCATGTTGGCGTAATAGGCGTTGTGCCGGGCGCTCCACAGCTTGTTGCGCTCTTCCTGCAAGGTCGACCAGGACAGAATACGGCCGCCGAACTCTTCGGCAATCTCGCCAAACCATTCAGCTTGTTCTTTCACCCCTGCCTCGGTGCCGTGAAATTCGAACCACAGAGTCGGCGCCAGGGGATAATCAAAGCCGGAATATTCGTTGATCGCCTCCACCTGCACCTCATCGATCAATTCGATGCGGGCAATCGGCAGGCCGGATTGAATGGTCAGGATCGTGGCATTGACCGCCCCTTCCAGCATCTCAAAGGTGCAGACGCCGGCCGAGACTGCCTCGGGAATACCGTAGAGCCGCACCGTGATTTCGGTGATCACCGCCAGGGTGCCTTCCGATCCGACCAGAAGACGGGTCAGGTCATAACCGGCCGCGGACTTGCGCGCCCGCCGGGAGGTATCGACGATGATCCCGTCCGGCATCACCGCCTTCACGCCCAATACGTTTTCCTGCATCGTGCCGTACCGCACCGCGTTGGTGCCTGAAGCCCGCGTCGCGGTCATGCCGCCAATGCTGGCATTTGCCCCCGGATCGATCGGGAACATCAGACCTGTGTCCTTGATATACTCGTTGAGTTGTTTGCGGGTGACCCCAGCCTGGACGGTGCAGTCCAGATCCTCGGCATTGACCCGCAGAACCTCGTTCATCTCGGACATGTCGATCGAGATACCGCCATGGATGGCGTTGATGTGCCCTTCCAGCGACGTGCCGGTGCCGAAGGGGATGATCGGCATCTTGTGCGCGGCGCACAGCTTGACGATTTCCGATACCTCTTCTGTTGATTGCGGGAAGACCACCGCGTCCGGTGCCTTCAACTCGTGAAAACTTTCGTCCAGACCGTGCCGGTCACGGATCGTCTGGTTGGTGGTCAGTCGGTTGTCAAACCGTTCGCGCAAGGCTTCAATACATGCGATCCGCGCGTCCGTATGGATGTTCATGCCTGATCTCCCATCGCCCGCCTAGCCTTGCGGGGTCTTTGGTGTGGATTATTGATTGCTTCTAGGATACCCAAACCGGAGCGAAGTTCAAATGCCCGAAATCAATTCCATGAAATTCGAAGCTCCCATCAAGATTGGCGGCCTGAAGGTTCTTCCCGATTGGATCGACTACAATGGCCACATGAACGTGGCGTTCTATGTCCACGCCTTCGATCTGGCCTCGGACGAAGTATTTGATTTTCTTGGCGCGGGCGCGAGTAGCGCCCGAGAGAGGGCAATGGGCCCCTTCTCGATGCAAAACCAAGTCTGTTACCTGCGCGAGGTGATGGAGGGAACGCCTTTATCCTTCACTTATCGCATGCTTGATCACGATCACAAGCGGGTGCATTTCTTTATGGAAATGTTCAATGCCGAGGAAGGCTATCTCGCCGCGACGATGGAACAGCTGACCATGAACGTCGATTTGGAGAAGCGTGCCTCGGCCGGTTATACGGCCGAGGTCCTGGAACGGATCGAACGACTGTTTGCCCTGCACAAGGATCTGGAACGGCCGCCCCAGGTCGGCGCCGCCATCGGCATCCGCCGCAAGGGTTAGATCAAGATGCCCGGAGCCACATGCGCGATCTGATAGAAACCGCCCGGCACCCGGAAACACTGTGGCGCGACTTGATCGCATCGGAACAGCCCCGCCTTTGGTTGTTGGCGGTGATCGTCGGTACGGTATCGGCCTTTGCCGCGGTATTCTTCTGGTGGGCGGTATCAGCCATCCAGCTTCTGACCTTCGGCACGACGGAACATGGATTGGCCAGCGCGGCTGGCGGCGTTCCCTGGTGGCGAGTTGTGATTATGCCGGCGGCGGGCGGGTTGTTGATCGGCCTCTGCCTGTATTTCTTTGTGCCCGAACGCCGGTTCTGGGGCGTTCACGATATTCTTGAAGCGCGGCTATTGAAGCGTGCGCGCCTCGGACGGATTAACGGGATTTGGAGCATTCTGCTGGCAACTGTCAGCCTGGGCTTTGGCATGAGCGGTGGCCGGGAAGGACCCGTGGTTCATATGGGTGCGACGCTGGGCAGTCAGATGGCCCGGGCCATCGGTCTGATTTCTGTTTCCCGCCGCGTGCTGGTCGGCTGCGGAGTCGCCGCTGCGGTTTCAGCCTCGTTCAACGCGCCGATTGCAGGTGTGCTGTTCGCCCACGAAGTCATATTGGGTCATTATGCCCTTTCCGCCGTGGCGCCGATCGTCATTGCCAGTGCGGCGGGCACCGTCGTCAGCCGGTTCATGCTGGGCGACACAACCGTCTTCAACGTTCCCGCCTTTGCCATCCAGTCTTATTGGGAAATGCCGGCCTTCGGTATTCTGGGTGTTCTGTCGGCCATTGTGGCGATCATCTTTATGCACAGCATCTTTCTGGTCGATAATGTGGAACAGCGCCTGAAGCTTTCAGTGTGGCTGAGACCGGCCGTCGGCGGACTGGCGGTTGGCGTGATCGCCGCATTTGTTCCGGGCGTGCTCGGCGTTGGTTATGAAACCACCAATCTGATTTTGAACCAGCCGCCCGGTTTCTGGATGCTGATCGCCCTGGTGGTGGCCAAGACGGCAGCTACCGCCCTGACCATCGGATCGCGGGCCGGTATCGGCGTTTTTTCTCCTTCGCTGTTCCTGGGGATCATGACCGGAGGGGCCTTCGGCCACGTTGCTGGCGGCATCTCCGAGTATATTTCGCCCGAACTGGCAGCACCGGTCGGTCTTTATGCGATTGTCGGCATGGGCGCCGTTTCCGCCGCCGTTCTGGGTGCGCCGATCTCGACCACGCTGATCTGCTTTGAACTGACCGGCAATTATCAGGTCGCCATTTTCGTGATGATCGCCGCATCCATCTCAACGGTGATCTCCCACTATTTCATCGGCGGCAGTTTTTTCACGGCGACGCTGGAACGCAGAGGGGTGCCGGTGCACGAGGGACCCCGGCAGTTGGTGTTGGAAGGCGTGTTGGTGCGCGACATCGTCAAGACCAATACGGATTTGCCGCCCGGTGTCCCCCTGAAAGAAGACACGCCCCGCATTACACCGCAAACTCCTCTGCATACCGCGCTGACCCTGCTGGAACAGCACGAGCTGGAGGCCCTGTGGATCGTGGAAAGCGAAGAAGAAGACAAGGCGATTGGTGTCGTGCACAAATCCGACGCTTATCTGATGCTGTCTCGCGCCCTGCTGGATGTCCATGCCGAGGAGCACAAGTGATCCATGAAAGATGTGCGCCAGATCAGCAAGGAGAGCTGTAGCGCCCTAGGGTTATTGAGACACTCTTGAAGCTTACGCGGCGGTCGGGATTTTGTCCATTGCGTCGCGTCTGAGCCTTGGCATCACTCGGAGTTCAAAGGGGGCGGCGAGATTTTGGCATTGCGCGAGTTGATCAAAATGCTCGACATTGAGGGTGTGACAATTACAGCGGACGCACTGCACTGCCAACGCGAAACATGCGATCTGATCGTGCAGGAGGGCGGCAGCTACTGCTTGCAACTGAAAGGCAATCAAGGGGATATGAAAGCTGATGTGTGCGCCTTCATTGATGATCAAGAGACGGATTACATTGACGAATACACCTCAACGGATGCGGATCATGGCCGCGTTGAAACGCGCTGCACAGCCCCGAAACATCTCGACGACACCCACAAGTGGCCAAGTCTCAAGGCCTTCGTTCATGGGCACCTCTAAAAATGCTCGGACTTGCGAAGGTTCATACTTTGTCCCAGCCTATAGCCGGGGGTTGAGGGAAAAGTCGGCGGGTCAGATTTGATTCCTGGGTCTGCCTTGTGATTTATCTCCTGTTTTCTTGTGGTTTGGGCAGACTCATCCCCTGAAGGTGGTCAACCCGGTGCTGCATCCAGGGGATCCAGTTGCACGGCGCGGCGCATGTTGCAGGCAAGGTTCCGGAGACCGATCCGTGCCTTTGCCCGGACCAGACCGATGGATCGGATCAGCGGTCCGCCCATGTCGTTGCTCCGGGCGCCAAAGACATGCTCGACCCGGACGCGCACCTTGGAGCGGGTCTTGTTGCCCTTCTTCTCCCGGTCGCTCAGCGGCTTGTTGCGCTTGCCCTTGCGGTGGATCCGGCTTCTCAGCCCCTTGTCCTTCAGCTTCTCCTCGATCTCGGCCGAGCGACAGGCGCTGTCGGCCCGGACATCCGAGGCGGTGTTGTCATCATCAAGGATCTGATCCGGCACCTGACTGTCGTGCACCGCGGCATCGCTCACGTCATGGTCACGCACCGGCTTGTGACGGCGGTCGACGTTGATGTGGTTCTTGTCGCCGTAATGGCTTTGGCCGTTTTTCCGGTCCAGCGGGCATCGCAATCTTTCCGGCGCAGCAGCCTGGCCGGCTTTTCCTTCCACGCCTCTGGCGTGTCACCGGCCTTGATGGTCGCGTTCTCCTCGCGCTTGTTGCGCTGCGAAGGAGACATCGTGGATCAGGGGAGCAACCCCCTTCATGTCGTGCGCTTGCCCCGGCAGAAGCAGAAAGCGGAACAAGTTGCCGAGCGCATCGACCAGGGCAACGATTTTGGTTGTCAGCCCGCCGCGAGAGCGTCCGATGGCTTGATGCCGTGTCCCCCTTTTGCGCCCGAAGCCTTCTGATGGGCCTGGACAATCGTTCCGTCGATGAGAGCATGTTCAAGGTCTGGCTCGTCGCTTATGGCGTTGAAAAGTCTTTCAAACACACCGGCCTTTGCCCATCGACGAAATCGTTTGAAAACCGAATTCCAGTTGCCGAAATCCTGGGGCAGGTCACGCCAGGGAGACCCTGTTCGCACACGCCAAAGTACGGCCTCCACGAACCGACGGTTATCCCGACCGGTTGCTCCCGGGTCCCCGGCCTTACCGGGTAACAGGGGCGCAATCTTCGCCCAAAGTTCATCTGAAATCACCAAACGATCTTCGTCCATCCAAACCTCCATTTTCGAAGCTTGAATAACAGTTCAGGCCAAATCGCAACTCCGAATGTCAACAAGCCTTAATCAAAGATTTTGGCTATGCGGGTGACAAGATGAAGGATGCATTGTTGGGACACGGCCAATGGACCATCGAGATCATCGGGCGCTCCGACACTGCCGCAGGCTTTGAAGTTCTACCCCGCGGATGGGTCGTGGAACGCACTTTCGCTTGGCTCGGCAGATGCTGAAGATTGGAAAAGATCCATCGAAAGCTCCACCGCATGGGCAACAATCGCCCACATCCGCATCCTGACAAGACGGCTGGCAAGATATTGTTATAGCTGAATAACTTTTCAGTCAGGCTCTAAGGAAACGTGAAATCAGGAAACAGTAATCAGGATTTGCTTAGCCCGTGTTTCGCCGGAAATCCACATCAATGTAATAGCGGATGATGTCGTCGAAATTGCTTTCGGTTTCAAAGCCCAGTTCTTCGGCTCTGGTGGCGTCGAAGTCGCGGGGCCAGCCGGCGACGATCTTGTCGATGAACGGATCCTTTTCCCATTTGATCAGCTTGACCGGGTCGCTGCCCGCAACGCGTTCCAGCGACTCGACCATTTCACCAACGGTAAGCGACAGGCCGGGCATGGTCAGGTTGCGGCGCGGGCCGACTTTCTCACCGTCAAGCTCGGCGGCGTGCACCAGGAAGCCGGCGGCGGAGCGCGGCGAGGTGGCCCAGTGGCGCACGCTGGCGTCGACCGGACAAATTGCCTCGACCCCGTTCAACGGCTCGCGGATGATCCCGGAGAAAAAACTTGATGCGGCCTTGTTGGGCTTGCCGGGGCGCACCACAACAGTCGGCAGGCGGATGCCGATCCCGTCCAGGAACCCCTTGCGGGTGAAATCGGCCAGCATCAGTTCGCTGCACGCCTTGCCCGCGCCATAACTGGTCAGCGGGGTGTGCTGGAACTCGTCGGGGATCTTGTCGGGGAATGGCGATCCGAAGACCGCTATGGACGAGGTGAAAACCAGGCGCGGCGGCGTGTCACCATAGGCATGGCGGATCGCCTCGAACAGGAACCAGTTGGCCATCATGTTGACCCGCCACCCCAAATCGAAATCAAGTTCGGACTCGCCCGACACAATGGCGGCCAGGTGGAAGATCACATCCGGTTTGCCTTCAATCATGCGTTGGGTCTCGCCGGGGGCGGACATGTCGCCCGATTTGGCTTCGATCATGAAATCCGCATCATCGATACCGGTCGGTTCCATGGTGTCATAGAGCGTCAGATGTTCAATCTTCTGGCCTCGCAGGAACCCGTCCTTGGACAGCCGGGCCGCCAGTTTCTGGCCGACCATGCCGCCGCCACCAATGATCAGAATGCGCATGTCGTCGTTCCTTTGGTATGGGTTAGAGTGTCCAGCCGCCGTCGATCAGATGGGCCTGACCGGTGGTAAAGGCACTTTCATCACCGGCGAGATAGGTTGCGAGGGATGCGATTTCATCGGCGGTGCCGAGCCGGCCCATGGGTTGGCGCGAGATAAAAAGTTTCCTGGCCTCTTCCACGTCACCCATTTCCCGGCCCAGATCCTCGGCCCGTTGTTCCCAGGATGGCGAGAACACCGTGCCGGGGCAGATCGCGTTGCAGCGAATGCCCTGGGTAATAAAATCCGCCGCAACCGACTTAGTCAGGCCGATCACCGCCGCCTTGGTCGCGCCATAGACATAGCGGTTGGGCGCGCCTTTGACTGAGCCGGCCGCCGAGGACATGTTGATGATCGATCCACCGCCACCCTCCAGCATGCCCGGCAAAAAGGCTGAAATCATCCGGTGCACTGATTTGACATTCAGGTCGAACGAAAAATCCCAATCATCTTCCGAACAGCCCAGCACCGATCCGTGATGCACAAAACCGGCGCAGTTGAACAGGATATCCATCCGGTCGACATCCGCCGCCATGGCGTTCACCGCATCGGTGTTCAACACATCCAGAGACCGGCAATCGGCATCCAGACCGGCCAGCTTGTCCGCATCCACATCCGTAGCGATCACCCTGGCGCCCTCGGCCACGAACATTTCCGCCGTGGCGCGCCCGATCCCCTGCCCTGCCGCCGTACAGAACGCGGTTTTTCCCGCCAGTCTTCCTGTCATGTCTTTCTTCTCTTTGCTTAGTGGTTGTTGCGCGGCGCGCGGTGGGCACCGGTCAGGGTGCCTGGCTTTTCACCGGCGACCCGCTGATATTTCACGGCGCCTTTCAGCACCATGCCTTCGGACAGCTGGGTCACGTTTTCGCGGAACAGTTCCTGCCAGGGGGTTTGGCTTTCCGGCATCGGGAAACCGCCGGCGGCTTCCAGCGCCGCGCGCCGCTCTGCCAGCTCGGTGTCGGAAATCACGATATCGGCCGTGCCTTTCTTGAGATCGATCCGTACCGTATCGCCCATCTTGAGCAGAGCCAGGCCGCCGCCCACCGCCGCTTCCGGCGAGGCGTTCAGGATCGAGGGACTGCCGCTGGTGCCGGACTGGCGGCCATCGCCGATACAGGGCAGCGACGTGACGCCGCGTTTGATCAGGGCGCCCGGCGGCATCATGTTCACCACCTCCGCCGCGCCCGGATAGCCAAGCGGGCCGGTGCCCCGGATGAACAACATGCAATGCTCGTCAATGCCCAGACTCTCATCATCAATCCGATCATGATAATCCTCCGGCCCCTCGAACACGATGGCGCGGCCTTCCCAGGCGTCCGGATCGTCCGGTTTCGACAGATAGCGGTCGCGGAATTCATCGGAGATTACCGAGGTTTTCATGATTGCGGCGTCGAAGAGATTGCCTGACAGCACCTTGAAGCCCGCCTGCTGCATGATCGGTTTGTCGATCGGCCAGATCACGTCCTCATTCTGGATCGGGCGGTCCTTGCAGTTTTCACCCATGATCTTGCCATTGATGGTGATGGCGTCTTCGTGGATGTGACCCTTTTTCATCAGTTCGTGCACCACGGCGGGGACGCCGCCGGCGCGGTGGTAATCCTCGCCGAGATATTGTCCGGCCGGTTGCATGTTGACCAGCATCGGAATGTCATAGCCGACGGTTTCCCAGTCCTTGATCTGCAGATCGACGCCGATATGACGGGCAATGGCGTTCAGATGGATCGGGCAATTGGTCGAGCCGCCAATGGCCGAATTTACCGCGATGGCATTCTCGAACGCCTTGCGGGTCAACACCTTTGACGGGGTCAGACCCTCGTTGACTATCTCGACCGCCCGGACGCCGGTTTCATAGGCGATCTGGCCGCGCTCGCGATAGGGCGCGGGGATCGCGGCGCAACCCGTCAGGGACATGCCCAGCGCCTCGGCCAAGGAATTCATCGAGGTCGCCGTGCCCATGGTGTTGCAATAACCCGGCGACGGCGTCGACGAGGTGACCAGTTCGATGAACCCGTCATAGTCGATCTCGCCCGCCGCCATCATTTCCCTTGCCTTCCAGACAATGGTGCCACTGCCCGTCCGCTCACCCTTGTACCAGCCGTTCAGCATGGGCCCGCTTGAAAGCACGATGGCCGGAATATCCACGGTCGCCGCCGCCATCAGCTGGGACGGCGTGGTCTTGTCACAGCCGGTGGTCAGGACAACGCCGTCGATGGGATAGCCGTAGAGAAGTTCGACCAGGCCGAGATAGGCCAGGTTGCGGTCCAACATGGCGGTCGGACGCTTGCCCGTCTCCTGGATCGGGTGAACGGGGAATTCGATGGCGACGCCGCCGGCCGCCCGGATCCCGTCGCGCAGCCGATTGGCCAGCTCAAGGTGCGGCCGGTTGCAGGGCGACAGGTCGCTGCCGGACTGGGCAATGCCGATGATCGGTTTGCCGGACTGCAGTTCTTCCCGCGTCAGACCAAAATTCAGATAGCGCTCCAGATATATTGCCGTCATGCCGGGATTGTCGGCATTGTTGAACCACAGCTGTGAACGCAGCTTTGCCTTGTTGTCTCCGGTGCTCAATTCTGCCTCCCAGCATGTGTTTATCGTTCGATGATGGTACGCCGCAGACATGCGATCAACGGCGTGCTATGCAATATCAGTTATGTGCGTAACGGCACCGGACGTCCAGGGTCCGTCAAACCCCCGGAAGTGAGCGACATTGGCCACGTCTTCACGTTCGCTGATCAGGGTATTTTCGATGGCGGTTTCATCGGCATAGCCAAGGCTCATGCCGGTGACGAGATCCTGGTCGTCCGGAACATCCAGATGGTGGAAGACCGGTTCCTGGTATGGAATCCAGGCGGCCTGCGGACAGGTGTGCAGGCCCATGCCGCGCGCCGCCAGCATCAGGGTCTGAACGTATATGCCGGCATCGGCCCAATTGCCGCGCGCCAGATAACTGTCAACCGTGATAAACAGGCCGACTGGTGCATCGAAGAACATGAAATTCCGGGCGCCCTGGCGTGCGCTGGCCTCGTGGTCACCCTTCGCAATTCCCAGAAGACCGTACAGCGACCAGCCGATTCCCCGTCGGCGGTCATTATGAATATCCTTCCACTTGGCCGGGTAGTAGTCGTAGTAGTCATAGCTCTTGCCCTCGCCCGCCACCGCCATGGACAGCACGTCATCGGTAATCGCCTGTTTTACCGCGCCGGTGCAGACATAGACATGCCAGGGCTGGGTATTGGTGCCGCTGGGCGCGCGCTGGGAAATTTCCAGCAGCTTCTGGACCGTCTCCTGCTCAACGGGCTGTTCGGTAAATGCTCGAATTGATTTGCGGCTCTCAATAGCCTCGAAAACATCCATGCTGATTCTCCGGAAGATGTTGGCGTGGAGGGTTCATGTTTTTCGGCAAAAACTTACGCACTTTCATCGGCATATTGCAGGAAGTCGAAATCACAGCCTTCGGGCGCCTGGAGCACGGTGCGGGCATAAAGAGCGCGATAGCCGCGTACCGGATCAGGTGGCAGCGAAATCCCGCCCAGCCGCCGCGCGATCTCTGTGTCATCGACCAGCAGGTCGATGCGCTTCCCAGAGATCGACAGCCGGATACGATCACCGCTTTGCACGGCCGCCAGCGGCCCGCCTACACCCGCTTCGGGCGCGATATGAAGGACGATGGTGCCGAATGCCGTACCGGACATTCGGGCATCGGAAATCCGCACCATATCCTTGACCCCCGCGCGTGCGAGTTTTTTGGGGATCGGCAGATAGCCGGCCTCGGGCATGCCGGCGGCCACCGGCCCGGCGCCCTTCAGCACCAGAATATCATCCGCCGTCACATCCAGATCGGGATCGTCGATCCGGGCTGACAGGTCTTCCAGCCCGCCAAAGACGACGGCGCGCCCTTCCATCTCAAACAAGTCCGGCGTTGCAGCGGCCCGTTTGAAGATCGCCCCGTTCGGCGCCAGATTGCCCGACAGCTCGATCAGGCCGCCGACGGGCGAGACTGCATTATCCAACGTTCGGATCACATTGCGATCCACCCAAGTATCCCCTTCATCCAACCGGTCCGCCAGCGTCCAGCCCAGCACATCCACCGTATCCAGATGCAGCAGGGGCCGCAGTTCGCGCAGGACCGCACCGATCCCGCCGGCATAAAAGAAGTCCTCCATATACCCCTCACCCACCGGTTTCAGATCGACCAGCACCGGCGTCTCGTCGGAGATCTGGTTCATCCGTTGGGGCGTGATCCGTATACCCCGACGTCCGGCGATCGCGGCCAGGTGGACAATGGCATTGGTCGATCCGCTGACCGCCATCAGCACGCGCAGGGCATTTTCCACGGATTTTTCGGTGATGATCTCGGAGGGCCGGACGGGATGTTCGATCAGACGCACGGCCGCCTTGCCGCTTTCTTCCGCCGCGACCAGGCGGTCGGCATGAACCGCCGGGATCGCCGCGGTGCCGGGAAGTGATATGCCAAGGGTTTCGGCAATACAGGCCATGGTGCTGGCCGTGCCCATCACCGCGCAGGTGCCGGCGGTCGTCGCCAGACGTCCCTCGACGACATCGATCTCCTCGCGTTCCACCTCGCCGGCGCGGAATTTGCCCCAGAAGCGGCGGCAATCAGTACACGCGCCCAGCCGCTCACCCCGATGGCATCCGGTGGACATTGGTCCGGTGACCAGCTGAACCGCCGGCACGTCCGCCGAGGCCGCGCCCATCAGTTGGGCCGGCACGGTCTTGTCACAGCCGCCGATCAACACGACCGAATCCATCGGCTGGGCCCGCACCATCTCCTCGGTGTCCATGGACATCAGGTTGCGGTAGACCATGCTGGTCGGGTTCAGGAACACTTCACCGAGCGACGTGGTCGGAAACGGTCGCGGCAATGCACCGGCCGCCAGCACCCCGCGGGAGGTCGCCTCGACCAGTTCCGGCATGGTCCGATGGCAGTTGTTGAACCCTGACGGGGTCATCGCAATCCCGACAATCGGCTTGGCCAGCATTTCCCTTGACAGTCCCATGGACCGGGCGAATGAGGAGCGCAGATAGATCGCAAAATCCGGGTCGCCGTAATTGGTCAGCCCGCGCCGGATGCCGTGTTTGTCGTTCATTGATATTCCCGCCCTGTTTACCCGACTCGATTGCGCCGGAGTGTGGCAGATATTGGTCAGCCCGGCAATCTTGCAGACAATTTGTCGCATTTGGATAGATTAAGCGTGACAAAACGACCGTATTTCTACTATCTTCCAAAGATTAACTTTGGCTCAGCTTGCAAGTCGTGTGCGTCCATGTCATGTTTTTGTGAAATCAGAGGGATGGATTGACATGGATCACAAGCAGTTTCAGGAATGGTTATCGGGGATAGACCACCTCACCCCGGGCTTGCCTCGCAGCCGCCATCGCACGTCCATGCATACAATTCGTAAACTGAGCCAAAATAATTCAATGCCCTCAACCGGTAGCAGGCGATTTGTTTGATGTGAGGCCGTCGATGCAGTCCGAGTATCACACATCCGCGCGAGCCAAGTCGAACTTCGCCCAGGGCTCAATTCTTATCCACCGCGCGGGACGGCTGCCTTGACGGGGCCTGGCGTAGGCCGCCCGCAGCCGGCAGAATAGGCATTCAATACCGCTTCGGGAAACGATCATGGCACTCAAGCCACCCGACATGATTGCATCTCTGACCAACCCGAAGGCGTTGCGCCGGATCGCGGGCGACACCTAATTTCGCGCGCGGCAAAGCCTATTTCGCCCAAGGCGCGGTCAGCCGGATACGCTGGACCGGGCACGGCATCCGGGCCGAGGTCGATGGAACCCGCCGCTATCGCGTCAGGCTGAGCGTGGACGACGATTATCTGGATCATGATTGTTCGTGCCCACTGGGCGATGACGGCTTGTTTTGCAAACACTGCGTCGCGGCAGCGCTGGCTTGGCATGACAAACGTATCGATCTGAATGTCGGGGGCGAGGGCGACGGAGTCAATGGCGCCATCCGCCGCTATTTGCAAGGCCTCGACAAGGACGCGCTGATCGAACTTGTCCTGGAAAGCTGTAAGGTTGATGACCATCTGCAGATGCAATTATCCATCCGGGCCGAACCGGCCAGCACCGGCGCCAAACGCTGGAAGGAGGCACTTTCCGACGCATTACCAACGGAAGAATATTATGGCGACGCGGATGTCGAGGCGCTCAATGAGCTTGCCCTTGCCCTCGAAGTCATGCTGGATGCCGGTCACACCACCACGGTCATCGGCCTGACCCGATATGGAATTCGCGAAGTCAATGAGACGGTCGAGTACAATGAAAAAGCCGACGACCTGTTCGATTTTGCCGGCGAGATGTTCACCTTGCATCTGCGCGCCTGTCGCGCCGCGCCGCCGGACCCTGAAGACCTGGCGGAATGGTTGTTCGAATGCCAGTTCGACACCGAATATGTCCAACCGGCCAATGCGCTGCATGATTATGCGGAGGAATTGGGAGACACCGGCCTGGCGGCCTACCGGAAATTGGCGGAACAGACCTGGGCGACCATTCCACCCCGGAGGCCCGGCCGAACTGACGAAGGGTCTTCCAGGTATCGTTGGGCAATCACCCGAATTATGGAGGAACTGGCGCACGCGACCGGTAATCTCGAAGATCGGGTCGCGGTCCTTTCGCGGGACCTGTCCTCGCCGGCTAACTATTTGAAAATTGCGCAGCTCTATTCCGATGCCGCGGATCATGCCCGCGCGCTGCAATGGGCGGAACGAGGATGGCGGGTTCTGCCACCCGGCTGGCCGGCCGAACCGTTACGCCTGTTTCTGGTCGGTGCCTACCGTCAGGCGGGTCGGCACGACGACGCATTGGTGCTGACCTGGGAAAATTACGCCATGGCGCCCAGCCTACCGGCATATCGAGAGCTTGAGGACATCGCATGCAGCGCCGGACAATGGCCGGATTGGCGCCGCAAGGCACTGGACTTGGTTCGAAGTCAATCCAGCGCGGTGCGGCTTGACGGCAATTCGATGTTGGTGGAGATCCATCTTTACGAGGAAGACCCGGAGACCGCCTGGTCGGCCGCGCGGGATGGCGGTTGTTCGGACCACCTGTGGCTACGGCTGGCCGAGGCGCGCGCGAGAGATCATCCCGTCGAGTCTCTGGCGGTTTACCGCAACCATATCGATCGACTGCTGACCGAGCCGGGCAGGTATGCCTATGAACAGACCGTGCGTCTCCTTCATACCATGCTGGCTGTTTACGAACAGGCCGGTATGGACGAGGATTTCCATGTGGTCCTGGTGGAAATCCGGGCCACGCACCGGCGCAAACGCAATCTGATGGCCATGCTGAAGGAACACGGATGGTAGGCGGTCCCGAAGACGATCTGGAGGAAGGGTCCGAGGAATACTACGAGGACTGGCTCCTTGATGAGGAGGAATGGACCCCTGAGGGAGTTTCAGGGTTATTCATCAAATTCAACCAGGGTATTGAAAATCTTCTGAAAGTCTGAATCTCTGTTGCTTGGTTTCAGCGACAGGGGTGGCCAGACATGGTATCCGTTCAATCCGTATTGCGGCAGGTTCCCGATCCGGGGGAAGCAAGGTCTCAAACATCCGCTCCACGCACGCGCTGCTGAGGCTGATGCTGTTATCCATGCTCAGCGGCCGTAAAGGAATGATGGCGGCGGGTCAACAGGGCCGTGGCCTGACTGCACGACAACTCCGGCGACCGGGATTCCGCCCCGGGCTTGCCTCCCCTGCCATGCAACCTTGACGGAAATCCTTCGGGTTCTGGATCCCACGGCAATGGCGCAGGCTTTGGGCCAGTTGACGGCGGAGACCGGCGCGCCGGCCGACACAGACATCAACCATCTCTCCCTCGACGGCAAAACCCTGCGTGGTAGCAAGGATGCCGACGGCAAGGCCGAACATGTGCTCTCGACCTTTTGCGTCGCCTTGGACCAGAGTGTGGGCCCTGTATCGTCGCGCGGCAAGGGGAGGGAGATCCCCGATGCCTTGCGGCTCATTGATCAGCTTGACCTGACGGGCAAGATTGTCACTGGCGACGCCATTTTCTGCCAAAAAACAATCCCTTCAAAGGTCGTGGGGAAGGGCGGCGATGATGTCCTGCCGCTGAAGGGAAACCGGAAAGACCTGCGCGACGAGATCGAGACGGCCTTCACGGAGCCGGTTTTCCCCTCGCCGAGTGGCATGAGCCGGCGCAATCCGGCCACGGGCGGATTGACCGGCGCCACATTCGTGGAAGCGCTCGGCGAGGAGATGCGCAAGTCAGGGCCAACAATCCGCTTCATCGCTCGCCTGGAGCGCAGGCGAGACCATGTCCGAAGGGGACGCGTCACCCGAACCGAAAGGGAGACGATTTATCTGATCACGAGCCGGCCCATGGCGACACCGAAACGCATCATGTCTGTGAACCGCAGCCACTGGCGGATCAAGGCGATGCACCGCGACAAGGGCGTAACCCTTGGTGAGGATCGCTATCCCAATCGCCTCGATCACGGCCCCGCAAAACATCTTCACGCTGACAAGCGCCACACGTACTGTGCTCAGGCGCATCAGCAACTCGCCCACAAGGGCTATCGAGACGTTCCAGACCAGGCGAACAACGGCGGTCCGCTTCCTGACCAAAGACCACAACAATTTTTACTGAATCACCCTGACAATACGTTAGGGTCTGTTGACAATCACCGAGCAGCGTTGAGCCTTGCGCAGAGGTGCCAGTTGGCTGCGTAGCTGGTATCTGTTTTGTCGTATCGCGTTGCCATCCCCCTGAATTCCTTGATCCTTGCGAAGCAGTTTTCAATCAGGTGACGCCACTTGTACATGTGAGTATCGTCGTCTCGTAGCACTTTCCGGTTCGATTTGGGCGGGATAACCGCGGTTGCGCCGCGCTCATCAAGGTCTTGCAGGAGCCAATCGGCGTCGAAGGCCTTGTCGGCCAGCAACGCTGCGAAGGAGACATCGTGGATCAGGGGCAACCCCTTTCATGTCGTGCGCTTGCCCCGGCAGAAGCAGAAAGCGGAACAAGTTGCCGAGCGCATCGACCACGGCCACGATCCTGGTCGTCAGCCCGCCGCGAGAGCGTCCGATGGCTTGATGCCGTGGCCCCCTTTTGCGCCGGTCGCCTTCTGATGGGCCTGGACAATCGTTCCGTCGATGAGAGCGTGTTCAAGGTCCGGCTCGCCGCTTATGGCGTTGAAAAGTCTCTCAAACACACCGGCCTTTGCCCATCGACGAAATCGTTTGAAAACCGAATTCCAGTTGCCGAAATCCTGGGGCAGGTCACGCCAGGGAGACCCTGTTCGCACACGCCAAAGTACGGCCTCCATGAACCGACGGTTATCCCGACCGGTTGCTCCTAGGTCTCCGGCCTTACCGGGTAACAGGGGCGCAATCTTCTCCCAGAGTTCATCTGAAATCACCAAACGATCTTCGTTCATCCAAACCTCCATTTTCGAAGCTTGAATAACAGTTCAGGCCAAATCGGAAGCCCGAATGTCAACAGAATCTAATTCACATAAAGAAATATTTATATAATTATATAAATTGGGATTCTCCCTTTGAATGGCCTCCACTGACTGTGCCGTTGGTGAGGGCGCCGATCAAGACAAAAGAGACTGTACGGCGGGCATGCTGGCCGATGCCAGGCCGGCGAAGCGTGCCATCGGCGGTGCAATGCGGCGGGGAACGCGGTCCTGGCCTGCCCCGGTCACCCCTTTTGCGTCGGCAGCGGAGCCGTACTGACAATCCGGCCGCGGCAGTCCCGGTCATGTGGAAGCCGCCTCGACAGGCGACACGCACAAGCTGTTGATGAGGGCAAGGACGCCCGTGAAGACTAACCGGGGCAACGCCGCCCGGCCATCTGGAAGATGGCATGGCGAGCCTGCCACGTCATTCGGGCGCGATCGAGCGGCTCTGGAGCGTCATGCACCGGGAAGTGACGCACAACACGTTCCATGCGAGCTTCGCGCTCTTCGTCGAGGCCACTTTCGATTTCTTCCGCCGACGACTGCCACAAGAGTGGACGACATGGCACGACACCGTCACCGACAACTTCAAAATCATATCCCGCAAGGAGTTTCGGGGGCTGGAGTGAGTGCGGTATAACTCGGATTTGCGAGCGACGGGCGAGATCGATTGATCCCAAAAAGACTGACCTAGCCGCAATGATCACGCCCGTTCCGCTTCCGCCTCATCCAGCAATGGGTGATCCAACCGGTTCACCATTTCCTTGGGACAGACCTGCCAGAAGCGTGGCAGTTCCAAGTCCCAATGGGTCAGGATACCCAAGGCCAGTTGCGAATGGGTTTCGGCTTCGTGCTCTTCGATCATGTCGCGCAGGACGCCTTCCCAATGGGCCGAGGAAATGCGCTGCCAGATCACGCTTTCGTCGTTGACGTGACGTTCGAAGGACCCGTCGGTGTCATAGACGAAGGCCATGCCGCCGGTCATGCCGGCCGCGAAATTGTCGCCCACATTGCCGAGCAGCACGGCCGCGCCGCCGGTCATGTATTCACAGCCGTTCGAACCGCAGCCTTCGACCACCACATGGGCGCCGGAATTGCGCACCGCGAAACGCTCACCCGCCTGACCGGCCGCGAACAGCTTGCCCGACGTCGCGCCGTACAGCACCGTATTGCCGATGATGGTGTTGTCATGGGGAACCAGCGGGCTGTCGGCGACGGGGCGGACGATAATGGTGCCGCCGGACAGGCCCTTGCCGACATAATCGTTGGCCTCGCCCAGCACTTCCAGCTTCAGGCCCTGCACCGCAAACGCGCCGAGCGACTGGCCGGCTGACCCGCGCAGACGTAGGGTCAGATGGCCCGGGCGCAGCCCGTCCATGCCGTATTTGCGGACAATCCGGCTCGAGGTTCGCGTGCCGATGGCGCGGTGAGTATTGCGCACGGTATAGGCCAGTTCCATCTTCTCGCCATGCTGGAACAGGGGCGCGGCGTCCTTGACGCTCTGGGCGTCCAGGGTGTCGGGCACCTCGTTGCGCGCACCGGCCTTCATCATGCAATGGCGTTCCTCGGTTCCCGGATCGGCCTGGACCAGCAGCGGGTTCATGTCGAGATCATCCAGATGCGCAGCGCCGCGGCTGACCTGGGCCAGCAGGTCGGTCCGGCCGATGGCCTCATTGAGCGAACGCAGGCCAAGGCTGGCCAATATCTCGCGCACTTCCTCGGCTATGAAGCTGAACAGGTTGACGACGTGTTCCGGTTTGCCGGTGAAACGTTCGCGCAGGCGCGGATCCTGGACACACACGCCCACCGGGCAGGTGTTGGAATGGCACTGGCGCACCATGATACAGCCCATGGCGATCAGCGAGGCGGTGCCGATGCCGTATTCCTCGGCCCCCATCAGAGCCGCTATGACGATGTCGCGGCCGGACCGCAGGCCGCCATCGGTCCGCAGGACCACCTTGCCGCGCAGATTATTGAGGATCAGCACCTGATTGGCTTCCGACAGCCCCATTTCCCAGGGGATGCCGGCATGCTTGATCGAGGTCTGGGGCGAGGCGCCGGTGCCGCCATTATGGCCGGCGATCAGGATGACATCGGCCATGGCCTTGGCGACGCCCGCGGCGATGGTTCCGACGCCGGAATTAGCGACCAGCTTGACACATACGTGTGCGTCCGGGTTGATCTGTTTCAGATCGTAGATCAACTGGGCAAGATCCTCGATCGAATAGATGTCGTGGTGCGGCGGCGGCGAGATCAGGCCGACCCCCGGCGTCGAATGGCGGAACCTGGCGATCAACTCGGTGACCTTGAAGCCGGGCAGTTGACCGCCCTCGCCGGGCTTGGCGCCCTGGGCCACCTTGATCTCGATCTCGCGGCACTTGTTGAGATATTGCGCGGTGACGCTGAACCGGCCCGAGGCGACCTGCTTCACCGCCGAATTTTCGTTATCGCCATTTGGATGCGGGGTATAGCGCGCCGGATCTTCGCCGCCCTCGCCCGACACCGACTTGGCGCCGATCCGATTGGTGGCGATGTTCAAGGTGCCGTGGGCTTCGGGCGACAGGGCGCCGAGCGACATGCCCGGCGTCACGAAACGCTTGCGAATCTCGGTGATGGATTCGACCTCGTCGATCGGCACCGGGGAACCCGCCGGCTTGAAATCCAGCAGATCGCGCAATTGCACCGGATCCTCGGTATAGAGACCCTCGACGAATTTCTTGTAGGTCCCGTAGCTGTCATTGCGCACGGCGTGCTGCAACATGTGGATCAGATTGGCTTCCAGGGCATGGGTCTCGCCGCCCTGGCGATAGCGATAAAACCCGCCGATCGGCAGCGCGATGACATCGGGATCGAAGGCGCGGCCGTGCAATTCCGAGACTTTCTGCTGCACCCCGGCCAGGCCAATGCCGGAGATGCGCGAGGACATGCCGGGGAAAAACTCGGCAACCAGCGCGCGCGACAGGCCCAGCGCCTCGAAATTGTAACCGCCGCGATAGGATGAGATCACCGAAATGCCCATCTTGGAGATGATCTTCAACAGGCCCTGGTCGATCGCTTCGGCATAGCGCCGGATCGCGGTAACGTGGTCCATGTCGCCGAACAGGCCCCGGGCCTGGCGGTCGGCGATACAGGCTTCGGCCAGATAGGCATTGACGGTGGTCGCGCCGACGCCGATCAGCACCGCGAAATAATGCGGGTCCAGGCATTCGGATGCCCGCACGTTCAGTGAACAGAAGGTGCGCAGACCGCGCGCCACCAGATGGCTGTGGACACCGCCGGTGGCCAGGATCATCGGTACCGCCGCGCGGGAAGCGGAGACAGTCTCGTCGGTCAGAATGATATGGCCAGACCCTTGGCGCACCGCATCCTCGACCTCGGTCCGGATCCGGTCCAGGGCGTCACGCAGGGCATTTTCACCGCCCGCCGGATCGAAGGTGCAATCGATCCGGACCGCCTGATCACCCATCAGCTTGATCATCCGGTCGAACATGCCGTTGGAGATCACCGGGCTTTCCAGCGACAGGATCTCCAGCTGGCCGGAGCTTTCATCCAGCACATTGCCTAGGTTGGCGAACCGGGTCTTCAGGCTCATCACCCGGTGTTCGCGCAACGGGTCAATTGGCGGATTGGTCACCTGGCTGAAATTCTGGCGGAAGAAATGGCTGAGCGGCCGGTATTGCTTGGACAGTACCGCAATGGGCGTGTCGTCGCCCATGGATCCAATGGATTCCTTGGCGTCGGCCACCATGGGCTGCAGGATCAGTTCCAGATCCTCGACCGACAGGCCGGCGGCCAGCTGGCGGCGGCGCAGTTCTTCCTTGTCGAAAATGACCGGCTCGCCGCCGGCGCACAGATCCTCGTCAATGTCACGGACATTTTCGGTCCATTCGGCGTAAGGCTGGGCGTCCGCCAGGATGTCCTTGATTTCGGCGTCGCGGTAAAACCGCTTCTCGGCGATGTCGATGGCAATCATCTGGCCGGGCCCGACGCGGCCCTTTTCGACGATATCGGCCTCGTTCAGCGGCACCATGCCGGCCTCGGACCCGGCGACCACCAGATCGTCGGCGGTGCGTGCAAAGCGCATCGGGCGCAGACCATTGCGATCCATGCCGGCGATGATCCAGTTGCCGTCGGTGGCGGCGATCGCGGCCGGCCCGTCCCAGGGCTCCATGATGGCGTTGGAATAGGCATACATGGCCTGCCACTTGTCGGGCATGGCGGTGGCGCGCTTCGACCAAGCTTCGGGGATCAAAAGCGTCTTGGCCAGGGGTGCGGAGCGTCCGGCCCGGACCAGCAGTTCGAACACCGCGTCCAGGGCCGCCGAATCCGACGATCCGATGGGAATGACCGGTTTCACATCCCCGGCATGATCGCCGAAATGATCGTGGGCCATGCGGATCTCGTGGCTCTTCATCCAGTTGGCATTGCCCTTGATCGTATTGATCTCGCCATTGTGGGCCAGCATGCGGAACGGCTGGGCCAGCCACCATTGTGGGAAGGTGTTTGTCGAATAGCGCTGGTGATAGATCGCAAACGAGGAGACGAAGCGCTCGTCCAGAAGGTCGGGATAGAAGGTTGACAGTTCCTCGGCCAGGAACATGCCCTTGTAGATGATCGACCAGCACGACAGCGAGCAGATGTAGAAGCCGAAGATCTGGGATTCCGCCACACGCTTCTCGATCCGCCGCCGGATGAAATAGAGGTCGCGTTCGAACGCCGCGTCATCGACGCCCCTGGTGTTGGCGATCATGATCTGCTCGATCTCGGGCCGCGTATCGTTGGCCTTGCCGCCCAGGACCGAGACATTCAGCGGCACCTGACGCCAGCCGTAGATATAGTAGCCAAAGCCGACGACCTCGGATTCGACAATCTGGCGACAGGCCTCCTGGGCGCCGGCATCGCGGCGCGGCAGGAAAACCTGACCGACGGCCAGCTTGCCGTCGAGCAACTCATGGCCGGTGCGCTGGACATGTTCTTCGAAGAAATCGTGCGGGATCTGCAGATGGATGCCGGCGCCATCGCCGGTCTTGCCATCGGCATCGACCGCGCCACGGTGCCAGACCGCCTTCAGCGCCTTGATACCGTTTTCCACCACGCGTCGGCTCGGCTGGCCGGAAATCTCGGCGATGAAACCGACACCGCAAGCATCGTGTTCGTCGGACGGCTGATAGAGGCCTTGATCGGCCAGGCGGCCGCGCCGCGCTTCACATTCGGTCATCTCGGTCATCCGGGTACCCTCTTTCAACAGCGGCATCAGGCGGCAGCGGTGGCGTTTTCGTCCGCGCCCCTGGCCGTCTGGATGTGTGCATGAATGTGTTCGGCAACGTCGCGGCCATCGCGCACGGCCCACACCACCAGCGAGGCGCCGCGTACGATGTCGCCAACGGCGAAGACGCCCGGAATGCTGGTTTCACCGGTGCGGTGATGAGCCTGGACGGTGCCCCAGCGGGTCACCGACAGTTCCGGCTGACCGAACAGGGTCGGCAGGTCTTCGGGATCGAAGCCCAGCGCCTTCAGCACCAGATCGGCATCGTGGATCACATCGGCGCCTTCGATCTCCTCGGGCGTCTGGCGGCCGGTGGCGTCGGGCAGGCCGAGGCGCATGGACGCCGCGCGCACGCCGATAACCCGGTTCCGGTCGTCCGCGGCAAACGCCTTGGACGCCGACAGCCAGACGAACTCAATGCCCTCTTCCTCGGCATTGGAGACCTCGCGCATAGAGCCCGGCATGTTCGTCTTGTCGCGGCGATAGAGGCACTTCACCGAAGTTGCACCCTGGCGAACGGCTGTGCGGACACAGTCCATTGCCGTGTCGCCGCCGCCGATAACCACGACATTCTTGTCCCTGGCATTGAGCGTCCCGTCCCGGTAGGCCTCAACCTCGTCGCCCAGGCACGTGCGGTTGGACGCGGTAAGATAGTCCATCGCCGGATAGATGCCGGCCGCCCCGACACCCGGCGCCTTCAGATCGCGCGCCTTGTAGACTCCGGTCGCGATCAATACCGCATCATGGCGTTCGCGCAACTCAGTCATGGTCACATCCACGCCCACATCACAATTGAGGACGAATGTGACGCCGGATTCTTCCAACCGCTTGGTGCGCCGCTCAACCACGTCCTTTTCCAGCTTGAATTCAGGGATGCCGTAGATCAGCAATCCGCCGGCCCGGTCATATCGGTCATAGATGGTAACCTGATAGCCGTGGCGGCGCAGCATTTCAGCCGCCGTGAACCCGGCCGGCCCGGCGCCGATGATACCGACGCTCCCGGTCAGTTCCGCCCGCGGGGTGACCGGCTTGACCCAACCCTGATCCCAGGCGGTATCGGTGATGTATTTTTCCACCGCGCCGATGGTGACGGTGCCGTGGCCGGACTGTTCGATGGTGCAGTTACCCTCGCACAGGCGGTCCTGGGGGCAGATGCGGCCGCAGATTTCCGGCATCATGTTGGTGGCCGCGGAAATCTCATAGGCCTCTTCCAGCCGCCCCTCGGCGGTCAGCATAAGCCAGTCGGGGATGTTGTTGTTCAGCGGACAGTGGACCTGGCAGAACGGCACGCCGCACTGTGAACAGCGCGCGGCCTGTTCAGCCGCCTTTTCCCGGGCATATTCGGCATAGATTTCGTGAAAATCATGAGTCCGGTCGCCAGCGCCACGCTTTTCCGGCGTCGCCTGTTCCACATCGATGAACTTCAGCATTTTTCCGCCATGACGCCCGGCCCCCCTCTCAAACGCACGCAAATCCGGGCACCAAACGCGGTCACCGGGCCGCCAATATAGACGAAAGCAGAGGGTGGACCAAGCAGAAACACGCAATTAGGTCAGCATATATGACTATTTTACCGAAATCTGTACCGAAACGCGAATTCGAGACAAGGAGACTCGAATTATAATGCAGAGTTGATACCGAAAAGGGACTAATTTTGCATAATATCGAAAGCTGTCATTCCGGGGCCGCCGTCAGGCGGAGCCCGGAATCGCTTCGCCGCGCCCTCCATTAGAGTCTTTCCGACTAGGGCCTGTTGACATTCTGGGTTGCGATTTGGCCTGAACTGTTATTCAAGCTTCGAAAATGGAGGTTTGGATGAACGAAGATCGTCTGGTGATTTCAGATGAACTCTGGGAAAAGATTGCGCCCCTGTTACCCGGTAAGGCCGGGGACCCTGGAGCAACCGGTCGGGATAGCCGTCGGTTCATGGAGGCCGTACTTTGGCGTGTGCGAACAGGGTCTCCCTGGCGTGACCTGCCCCGGGATTTCGGCAACTGGAATTCGGTTTTCAAACGATTTCGTCGATGGGCAAGGGCCGGTGTGTTTGAGAGACTTTTCAACGCCATGAGCGGCGAGCCAGACCTGAACATGCTCTCATCGACGGAACGATTGTCCAGGCCCATCAGAAGGCTTCGGGCGCAAAAGGGGGACACGGCATCAAGCCATCGGACGCTCTCGCGGCGGGCTGATGACCAGGATCGTTGCCCTGGTCGATGCGCTCGGCAACTTGTTCCGCTTTCTGCTTCTGCCGGGGCAGGCGCACGACATGAAGGGGGTTGCCCCCCTGATCCACGATGTCTCCTTCGCAGCGTTGCTGGCCGACAAGGCCTTCGACGCCGATTGGCTCCTGCAAGACCTTGATGAGCGCGGCGCAACTGCGGTTATCCCGCCCAAATCGAACCGGAAAGTGCTACGAGACGACGATACTCACATGTACAAGTGGCGTCACCTGATCGAAAACTACTTTGCAAGGATCAAGAAATTCAGGGGGATGGCAACGCGATACGACAAAACAGATACCAGCTGCGCAGCCAACTGGCACCTCTGCGCAATGCTCGCTGCTGCTCGGTGATTGTCAACAGACCCTAAAGTTGACCCTGAAAAGATTTGCTTTCCATCCATCGTTCCGGGGCCGCCGCATTCCTGCCACCCCAGCGCCGCGCACCATGCTAACCATGGGCAACTGATTTGCCGCATCAAAGGGGCAGTTCGTGCCGCTGGAACAGATCATCGTCCTGGCCATTGTCCAGGGGATTACCGAGTTTTTGCCCATATCGTCCTCGGGCCACCTGCTCCTGATCCCGTCTCTGACCGGCTGGCGCGACCAGGGGATTGCAGCCGACGTGATGGTCCATGTGGGCTCGCTGGCGGCGATTCTGGTCTATTTCCGCAAGGACGTATTATGGCTGGTCGGGGGCGGCCTCAACCTGCTGCGCGGTCGCGTGACCGAAGCCGGCAAGCTGACCCTGATAATCCTGGCCGCCACGGTGCCGGCGGTGATCGCTGGCCTGGTATTGGGGCAGACCGGCGTGCTCGACGCGCTGCGCGGCGATCCCGCGTTGATCCTGAAAGTCGTGGGATGGAATGCGATTGCCTTCGGCATCCTGCTCTATGCGGCAGACCGCTGGGGCGCGCGGCTGAAAACCATCGAGGCGATGCGCTTCGGCCCGGCCATCCTGATCGGCCTGGCCCAGATGCTGGCGCTCAATCCGGGGACCAGCCGATCGGGCATCACCATCACCGCCGCGCGTCTGCTGGGGTTCGAGCGGGCCGAGGCGGCGCGGTTTTCATTTCTGCTCGGGATTCCGGCCATTGCCGGCGCCGGACTTCTGACGGTCAAGGAAGCGATCGACGCGGGCGCCGGCATCCCACCCCAGGTGTGGCTGGCCGCCGCCCTGTCGTTTGTCGCCTCGATCGCGGCGATTGCCTTCCTGATGGCGCTGGTCCGCTGGATGAGTTTCACGCCGTTCGTGATCTACCGGCTGATCCTGGGAGCCGGACTGCTGGTGCTGGGATACGGCATTGCGTGAGGGTGGTTCCTACCTTTTCGACACCGCATCGCGGTTGGCATCGGCGAACTGGCCGCCCTTGCGGTAGCGCCACAGATAAGTCGGCAGGATCGCTTCGGCGCTGGCCGGATTGATGCCAAGTTCGGACAGCACCGGGCACGCGCCGGAACAGACATTGTCACTGCGCAGCATCTCCACCTGATTCCTGGTAATCGGCGGGGTGATCAGCGGGATCATCTCGCAAACCCGTCCCATGGCACGGGCCATCCCGAAAGAGAGCGGCACCAAGCCGCGCTTCTGCCCGGTCACCTTGATCATCAATTCCATCAACGCGCGGAATGTATAAACATTCGGTCCGCCAAGCTCGAACGTTTGGCCCGCCAGGGCCGGATCGGTCAGCACCCTGACCACGGCGGCCGCCACATCATCCACATAGACCGGCTGGAACCGCGTCTCGCCGCCACCAACCAGCGGCAAGGCCGGCGCGATCCGCGCCATGGTCGCAAAGCGGTTGAAGAAGTCATCCTCGGGCCCAAAGACGATGGATGGGCGGATGATCGCCGCAGCCGGTATTGCGGCGCGCACCGCCGCCTCGCCGGCCGCCTTGGACCGGGCATATTCCGCCGGGCTGTCCGCATCCGCGCCAATCGCCGACAGGTGCACGACATTTTTGATCTCCGCCTCGGCCGCGCAGCCGGCAATGGTGGCGGCGCCGCGATGATGGACGGCATTGAACGACTGATAGCGGGTCTCGTGCAGGATGCCGACCAGATTGACCACCGCGTCCGCGCCGTGCAGGGCACGGGCGACCGAAAGCTCATTGCGGATATTGGCCTGGACCGGCACCACCTGTCCCACGTCGCCCATGGGCTTGAGGAAATGCGCCTCGTTCGGGCGGCGCACGGCCACCCGCACCCGCGCGCCCGTCCTGGCGATCTCTTGCACCACATACCGCCCGACAAAGCCGGACCCGCCAAATACCGTTACAAGCCGCGGAGCCATCTGACCTCTCAAGAAAACCGTTATCTCTGCGCCCGATATAGAGCGTTCCGGCGGGCTTGTCAGCGCCGAAGATGGGTGAGTAGCCTCGTGCCCTTCATCCTTGGCGTCGTGGAGAATATCACCTAGAATTGAATGCAGCCGAACCGGGAGAAAAGCACGTGGATGTCTGAGGTCTGAAGACGTTCGAGAACGATAATGCGTCGGATTTTGTCTATGACGTCGAAGATCACGGGATCAGCGCCATTGAGGCTGCCCTGGCCGCGATTGTGGACTGGGGTGAGAACGAGGAAGATAATCCCGAAAGGCGTGAATCCTGTAACGCGCTGGCCGCCGCGGAATTTGTCGCCGCGGCCCGGGACGGCGACACATCGGCCCTGTCCGCCCTGAGCAAACGCAAGGATCTGGTCGACGGTTCAGGGATATTTCCGCCGGTGGCGCGATGAAGGACTGTGGGCGGCGATCAATTTTCATCTGGTGACGGAAGCGCGCGCGGCGGCAGGTCGCGAGGCCAGCCCCACCGCCGGCGTAATCGACAGCCGGTCGGTGAAAACCCCAGTCGGTGAAAACCACCGAAAGCGGCGGTCCGCGCGGCTATGACGCGGGCAAGAAGATCAAGGGCCGCAAGCGACATATCGTCACCGATGCCGGTGGCCTGCTGATCGCGGTCAGATGCATGAGGCCGACATTCAGGGCCGCGACGGGGCGCCGGACCTGCTCGCCTCGACGGCGATCTCCCATCCGTGGCTGAGCCACATCCTTGCCGATGGCAGTTATGGCGGAGGGAAGCGGCGTGGCGCGCTCGACAAGATCGGCGAGTGAACCATCGAAATCATCAAGTGCTCCGATACAGCCAAGGGGTTCGGGTTGTTGCCCCGCCGCCGGGTGGTGGCGCGGACCTTCGCCTGGCAAGGGATGTCGAGGCAACCATCGAAAGCGCCGTTGCCCGGATGACCATTGCCAGCATCCGCCTCATGATCAGGTGGTTGGCAAGAGCTTGATATCAGGGCAGTCTGTATGAGTCATACTCTGAAGGTGGTCGACCGCGTCCTGACGGATTCGGAACTGCGCGAACTCTGGGAGGAAGCGGATTCCCTGGACGAATGGACTGCCGAAGTGGCACCCCTGAAAACGCGCCTGACCTGCAATCCGCCGACCGCTCAGGCTACAGGCACGAAAGCAGCCGCGACCCGTTATGGCCGGCAACACCGGGAGAGAAACCAGATGACCGACGACGAGCTGATTGCCTTGGTGCGCACTTACTTTGCCGCGGTCGATGCCGAAGATCTGGATGGTGTGCTGGACACCCTGGCGCTCGATTGCAAGTTCACGGTGGAAACCCACGGCATCGCGCTGAACGGCCACCACGAATTGCGCGGCATGTACGAGCGGTTGTGGGCCAACCACGCCGCCATGGTGCACGACTGGATGAGTTTCGTGCCCGATGCCGCCAGCGGGCGGATCGCCGCCCAGTTCCGGGTGGTCAATACCGAGCACGATGGCAGCACCACCATCAAATCGAACTGCAATTTCTTCACCGCCAAGAACAACCGGTTCTCCCGTGTCCAAGTCTATATGACGGGCGAAACCACGCTGGACCGAGCCACCGAGCCGTAGGGCGGATAGAGCAAAGCGAGATCCGCCGCCCCGACCGTTCAGGACCGCACACCCTCGGAAAGACTGACCCACGCTCACCGGATAAAACCGAATTCAGGAATCCACCCCGGCCGAAATTTGTGCTACAATCATCCCATGAAACGCCTGAGAAAGACCGAGTACCTGCTCCATGTTGGCGGCTGCATCGTGCTGATGTACGGCGTGATCGTCACCATCTTCATGATCGCCGGTACCACGGACCACCGCCCCCTGGATCTCCACCCGGTCCAGTTCGGCCTGATTTTCGCCGCCGCATTCGCCGCCGCCGGCAGCGCGATGCTGGTAGTGGCGCATGTGATCCGCAGCCGGTTTTAGAGTCTGATTGAAAGGCTCAGTTCACGAATTGTATGCATGGACGTGCGATGGCGGTTGCGAGGCAAGCCCGGGGTGAGGCGTTCTCCAGTTCAAGCCGCTGGAATCATCGCAGGTCGTTGTCGAGATATCTGGTCGCGACGCCTCGGTAGCGCCGCAGGAAATCCTTCAACCGGCTGTGTCGGTTGTTGACCGCCGGATCTGCTGCGATCTGAATGTGAAAGGCACCTCGCACCCGTTCACTTCGTGACAGGTTCAATGCTTCGTGATGCGCACCGAATTGCCGCCGCGCATCGCGGACAAGCGCGGTGTCCATCGGTCACCAAAACGATATCCTCGTCCACAACCGGCGCGATCACCTCTCGCAAGGGATCGGCGTTGACCGCGGGCAGAACCGCACTGACTGTCGCGCCGCCGCGATCAGCGACAACCAGTACCGGACCCGGTTGCCCGCCGCGTCATATGTGTAGCGCTCGGTCCGATCAACGGCACCGTCCGTGTCGTCATCGAAGTCGGTCCGGATCAGGTTGCCACGCGAACCGTACGCGTAGGTCTCGGCCCGGTCGGCGGCGCCGTCACCGTCGAATCCAAGTCATTCCGATTGTCAGACTCAGTGGTCATGACCAAATCCTTCCCTACTCAAGATCGAAGCCCGAAGTCATGCGCCAGCTGGACAGCGAATGTTATATTACCAGACCTTATTTTCAAGGGCAATCGACTAAATACACCGCTCAGGGTGATTTAGGGTCTGTTGACAATCATCTTGCGGCGATGAGCATTGCGCAGAGGTGCCAGTTGGCTGCGCAGCTGGTATCTGTTTTGTCGTATCGCGTTGCCATCCCCCTGAATTCCCTGATCTTTGCGAAGTAGTTTTCAATCAGGTGACGCCACTTGTACATGTGAGTATCGTCGTCTCGTTGCCCTTTCCGGTTCGATTTGGGCGGGATAACCGCAGTTGCGCCGCGCTCATCAAGGTCTTGCAGGAGCCAATCGGCGTCGAAGGCCTTGTCGGCCGGCAACGCTGCGAAGGAGACATCGTGGATCAGGGGGGCAACCCCCTTCATGTCGTGCGCTTGCCCCGGCAGAAGCAGAAAGCGGAACAAGTTGCCGAGCGCATCGACCAGGGCAACGATTTTGGTCGTCAGCCCGCCGCGAGAGCGTCCGATGGCTTGATGCCGTGTCCCCCTTTTGCGCCCGAAGCCTTCTGATGGGCCTGGACAATCGTTCCGTCGATGAGAGCATGTTCAAGGTCTGGCTCGCCGCTCATGGCGTTGAAAAGTCTCTCAAACACACCGGCCTTTGCCCATCGATGAAATCGTTTGAAAACCGAATTCCAGTTGCCGAAATCCTGGGGCAGGTCACGCCAGGGAGACCCTGTTCGCACACGCCAAGGTACGGCCTCCATGAACCGACGGTTATCCCGACCGGTTGCTCCCGGGTCTCCGGCCTTACCGGGTAACAGGGGCGCAATCTTCGCCCAGAGTTCATCTGAAATCACCAAACGATCTTCGTTCATCCAAACCTCCATTTTCGAAGCTTGAATAACAGTTCAGGCCAAATCGGAAACCCGAATGTCAACAGGCCCTAGACAACCAAAGGCTTTGAGGAGACGATGCAGCGCATGACACAGCAGGCAACACGCATGGACGGCCGCGACTGGGGATTTCTTGTCTTCCTGTCGGTCCTGTGGGGCGGCTCGTTCTTTTTCGCCGGGGTGGCGGTGAAGGATCTGCCGCCGCTGACCATCGTCATGGTCCGGGTAGGGCTGGCCGCCCTTCTGCTGGTGCCGGTGCTGTGGATGATGGGTCATCGGCTGCCACGCGCCTGGGCGGACTGGCGACCCTTCATGGTGATGGGCATCTTGAACAATGTCATTCCGTTTTCGCTGATTGTTACCGGTCAGACCATGATCGCCAGTGGCACCGCATCGATCATCAATGCGATGACGCCGGTGTTTGCCGTCCTGATCCTGGCCGCCTTTGCCGAAGAAACCCTGACGCGTAACCGGATCGCCGGTGTGCTGGCCGGCTTTGTCGGCGTGCTGATCCTGCGCAGCGGCGATGCCGCGCTCAGCGGTGAACAGACCCTAGGCATTGTTTTATGCCTCGGCTCCACGGTCAGTTACGGCTTCGCGGCGCTCTGGGGCCGGCGCCAGCTGGGCGGGGTGCCGCCGATCAAATCGGCGACGTGCCAGCTGCTGTGTTCCAGCCTGATCATGGTGTCTTTGGCGGCCGCCTTTGAACAATTCTGGACCTTGCCTGTTCCAAGCCTGGCCACCTGGGCCTCGTTGCTGTGTCTGGCTGCCCTGGCAACAGCCCTCGCCTATCTTGTGTTCTTCCAGATACTGGTCCGCTCCGGCGCCAGCAATGTCATGCTGGTGACCTTGTTGGTCCCGGTCTCGGCGATCGCCTTGGGCGTGATGGTGCTGGGTGAGCCGCTACGGATGCAGGAAATCATCGGCGCCTTAGTGATCTGCAGTGCCTTGCTGATTATCGACGGCCGGGTTTTCGGCCGACTGGCGCGTTAGGCCGAATAAGACACGCTCTATTCCACCGCAGGCTTGCGGTGCGCCGCCAGACCGGCCGCGACAGAACGTGGCTAAACGGCTTGGATCGGTTATGGTGGCAGCCTGTATCCAGATTGATCATGGGGCTTGTGATGGCATTCAAATGGTTCAGTCTACAGGATGGGAAGAAAACCTTTGAATTTCGTTGTGCTGATTGCGGTGAACTGCATGAGGGCTCGCCCTCCTTCGGCTACAAGAAGCCGCCGCACTATTTCCTGATCCCGGAAGAAGAGCCTGACGACCGCATCCACCTCAACAGCGACCTGTGTGTGATCGACGATGAGGAATTCTATATCCGCACCATCCTGAACATCCCGGTTCACGACGTCGAAGCCCCCTTCACCTGGGGTGTCTGGGTCAGCCAAAGACAGGAAGGCTTTCTATGCTATCAGGAAACCCATGGCGACGACTAGGGTCTGTTGACAATCACCGAGCAGCGTTGAGCATTGCGCAGAGGTGCCGGTTGGCTGCGCAGCTGGCATCTGTTTTGTCGTATCGCGCTGCCATCCCCCTGAATTCCTTGATCCTTGCGAAGCAGTTTTCAATCAGGTGACGCCACTTGTACATGTGAGTATCGTCGTCTCGTTGCACTTTCCGGTTCGATTTGGGTGGAATAACCGCGGTTGCGCCGCGCTCATCAAGGTCTTGCAGGAGCCAATCGGCGTCGAAGGCCTTGTCGGCCGGCAACGCTGCGAAGGAGACATCGTGGATCAGGGGAGCAACCCCCTTCATGTCGTGCGCTTGCCCCGGCAGAAGCAGAAAGCGGAACAAGTTGCCGAGCGCATCGACCGGGGCAACGATTTTGGTCGTCAGCCTGCCGCGAGAGCGTCCGATGGCTTGATGCCGTGTCCCCTTTTGCGCCGGTCGCCTTCTGATGGGCCTGGACAATCGTTCCGCCGATGAGAGCATGTTCGCACACGCCAAGGTACGGCCTCCATGAACCGACGGTTATCCCGACCGGTTGCTCCCGGGTCCCCGGCCTTACCGGGTAACAGGGGCGCAATCTTCGCCCGGAGTTCATCTGAAATCACCAGACGATCTTCGTCCATCCAGACCTCCATTTTCGAAGCCTGAATAACAGTTCAGGCCAGATCGCAACCCCGAATGTCAACAGGCCCTAGAGCGGAGACGGCAATTTTGGCTGGCTGCACGTTACCCTGCCCGGTTACGCGCCGGAAGACAAAGACGCCGAGTGGCCGGCGCTCCCTTGCGATATCCATTGGCAAGGCGGGGCGACCGGCCGGTGATCACCGTGCACGAATGCGACTATCCGCTCTACCGCGATCAAGTTGATGGTATCAGTTGGGACCGGGTGATAGAGTTCGCGCAGAAAATGATGCATTGGTAAAAAGGATTACGGCAGCACGGGATTGTAGGGCCGGTCGGATATTTAAAAAGGCTCAGTTTCAAATTGTATGCATGGACGTGCGATGGCGGCTGCGAGGCAAGCCCGGGGTGAGGCGTTCTTCAGTTCAAGCCGCTGGAACCATCGCAAGTAGTTGTCGAGATATTTGGTCGCGACGCCTCGGTAGCGCCGCAGGGAATCCTTCAACCGGCTGTGTCGGTTGTTCAGTATTGTTCATTAAACTGGACCAGGGTATTGAAAATATTCCGAAAATATGAATCTCTGTTGCCGAGTTTCAGCGACAGAGATGGCCAGACATGGTATCCGTTCAATCCGTATTGCGACAGGTTCCCGATCCGAGGGGAAAGCAAGGTCTCAAACATCCACTCCACGCGCTGCCGAGGCTGATGCTGTTATCCATGCTCAGCGGCCGTAAAGGAATGATGGCGGCGGGTCAACAGGGCCGTGGCCTGACCGCACGACAACTCCGGCGACCGGGATTCCGCCCCGGTCATGCCTCCCCTGCCATGAAACCTTGACGAAAACCCTTCGGGTTCTGGATCCCACACGGCAATGGCGCAGGCTTTTGGCCAGTTGACGGCGGAGACCGGCGCGCAGGCCGACACAGACACCAACCACCTCTCCCCCGACGGCAAAACCCTGTGCGGCAGGAAGGATGCCGACGGCAAGGCCGAACATGTGCTCTCCGCCTTTTGTGTCGCCCTGGACCAGAGTGTGGGCCCCGTATCGTCGCGCGGCAAGGGGAGGGAGATCCCCGATGCCTTGCGGCTCATTGATCAGCTTGACCTGACGGGCAAGATTGTCGCTTCTGCCAGAAAACAATCACTTCAAAGGTCGTGGGGAAGGGCGGCGATGATGTCCTGCCGATGAAGGGAAACCGGAAAGACCTGCGCGACGAGATCGAGACGGCCTTCACGGAGCCGGTTTTCCCCCTCGCCGAATGGCATGAGCCGCTGCAATCCGGCCACGGGCGGATTGACCGGCGCCACATTCGTGGAAGCGCTCGGCGAGGAGATGCGCAAGTCATGGCCAACAATCCGCTTCATCGCTTGCCTGGAGCGCAGGCGAGACCATGTCCGAGGGGGGACGCGTCACCCGAACCGAAAGGGAGACGATTTATCTGATCACGGGCCTGCCCGGGGCGACACCGAAACGCATCATGTCTGTGAACCGCGGCCACTGGCGGATTGAGGCGATGCACCGCGACAGGGACGTAACCCCTGGTGAGGATCGCCATACCAATCGCCTTGATCACGCCCGCAAAACATCTTCGCGCTGACAGGCGCCACATGTACTGTGCTCAAGCGCATCAGCAACTCGCCCACAAGGGCTATCGAGGCATTCCAGACCAGCAGAACAACGGTGATCCGCTTCCTGGCCAAAGACCACAACAATTTTTACTGAATCGCCCTGCCGGATTTTCTATCTTGCGGAAATCCTTAAACTTCCCCTATATGGCGGACACGTGGAATAAGCTGAGCAAGTCATGATCGTCACCTGTCCAGAATGTGCCGCACGCTATCAGACGGACCCGGTTGCGATCGGTCCCGAGGGGCGCAAGGTCAAGTGCTCCAACTGCGGGCATTCCTGGCTGGAAATGGCGCCTGTTGTCGCCGATCCGGGCGGAGCCGTGGCGGCCACTCAAGCCGATGCCGCATCGGCCACCGTCGCCGTAACGACACACAAGGGCGGCTGGACATCGACGGGGGTCGGATGGGCGGTCTTTCTGTTTCTTGTCGGGCTGATCGGTTCGGTCGGCTATCTGTCACGCGACACGATCGTGGAAAAGTTCCCGCAAACCGAAAAGCTCTATGCGCTGATCGGCCTGTCGCCGCCCCAAAGCGGCCTTGAAATCCTCAGGCCCTATATTGAGCGCGGGGAACGCGACGGGAAAAGAACCCTGACGGTTCATGCCGAGCTGGTGAATGTCACCAACCGCGAAGTACCGGTACCGCCCGTGCGTGTGACTTTGAAAGACGCGGCCAACAATCCGGTCCTTACACGGAGCAAGAAGCCTGGGGTGTTGAACTTGTTGCCCGGTGCAACAACCAGCATCCAGACCACCATCCCCAATCCGCCGCTGGAGGCGGTCGACCTCGAAATTGAGATTGTAAATCAGGCTAGATAAGGCTGCCTTAAAACCGCTCCAGAAGTCGCTTCAGATAATCAAGCTCGTCGACCGGGCGCTGGAGCTCGCCGGATCGGCGGCGCAGTTCTCGGACAATCTCGCGGGCGCTTTCCAATGTGCGTTCGTCCGGGATCTTGACCCGGTCGCCAAAGTCCTGACCTCGCTGGCCGCGCGGACGGCCCAGCGGGTCTTCCTGATTGCCGGCGGTGTCGCGGCCGCCGGTCTGACCGGTTTCGCCCTGGCCTTCGCCCTCGGCGCTATGCTGCATCCGTTCCATCAGTTCGCGTGCCAGGGCCTGGGCCCCGCTGCGCAACTGGTCGATGGCGCCGCGCTGGAGAGGTAGGGCACCGCCGGCTTCGCCTTCGCCCAGGGACCGTTCAGCATCGCGCATGGCGCGTTCGGCACGGCCCAGGGCACCGGGGATTTCCGGTCCCATCTCACGCAGCCGGCCCATAACGTCGCCGAGTTTTTCGCGCAAGGAACGCTGGCCCCGAGCCAGGCCCTGCTGGCCGTTTTGACCCGGTTGCGTGCCCTGGCCCGGCTGCATTTGTCCATTCTCGCCGGGCCGGTCGTTTTGACCCGGCCGGGACATCTCGCCCATCTGACCGCGCCGACCCTGGCCGTTTTGACCTTGCTGACCCTGTTGCTGGCCGCGCCGGCCCTGCTGATCCTGACGGCCTTGCTGCCCCTGCTGCATGCCCTGACTTTCGCGCAAGGTCTGGTCCATCAAGCGCTGCTGTTCAGCGATCATGTCGGACAGTTCCGACAGGGCCTCGTTCATCGCCTGCTCCTGCTGGCCCATCTGGCCGTCGTTTTGCTGCATGCCCATTTCCAGATTTTCGAGCACGTTTTCCAGCTGGCTCAGCATTTCCTGAGCGGCATCTCGGGTGCCGGTGCGCGCCATGTCCTCGATCGCATTGAGCATTTCCTGTAACTGATTGCGGCTCAGCTCATTCGCATCATCGGACATGCGTTCCATCTGCTCGTCGCCGTTTTCAGCCGACTCCATGGCGCGGCGGGCCAGTTCGGCCAGATACTGGTCCATGGCATTGCGCAGGTTTTCCATCAAAGCCTGTATCTCGGCATCCGACGCGCCACGTTCCAGGGCCTCCTGTAGCGCTTTCTGCGCCGCGCGCAGGTCCGCCATTGCGTCTGAAAGCTTGCCGTCCTCCAGCCGCACGGCGACCTGCCACAGCAGATCGCGGACCGACGCCAGAACTTCCGGACTGTTCGCGGCCTTGAGCCGTTCGGCCGCCACCCGAATGCCCAGATAAGGCGTTAGCGAATCGAACAGGCCGTGGGGGTAAACCAGTATGGCGTCCAGTGTCCGGGAGACCATGGCGCTCTTGCCGGACGTGCGGGTCAGGATCCTGCGTTCCTCGATCAGCGCGCGGGCAACTTCGTTGACGAAGGCGCGTTCCGGCAAGGTAATGCGGAAGGGTTCGCTCTTGCCGGTCTGTCCGGCCGAATCAGTTGCGGTCAGGGTGATCAGGACCGGCAACCCGGCAAAGGGATGCGACAGCAGATCGCGATAGGCCTGGCCGTGGGCGAATTTGGGCGATACGCCACGCACCGGCAGTTCGAATTCCTCGGGCGCCGGTGACTGCTTGCCGATGTCGTTGCTCTCTGGATCCAGTGCAACGGTGGCGATCACCTTTTCAACGCCGTAATCGTCGGCCGCCTCAAAAAGAATGCGCACCGCCAGACGGCGGCTTATTCCGACCGGTTCGGGCATCTCGATCGTGGGCGCATGATCCAGTGTGATGACAAATGTCCATGACGCCAGTTCATTGTTGCCGTCCATTACCGTTAATGTCTGGCCGGTGACAAGTTCAGCCTCGACCTGGAAAGCGTCGGGAATGCCTTCAATGGCGGTAAACTCGGCCGGGACCTCGCCGCTCAAACGGTCGGAGGCGAGTCTTGGTGTGTTGGACGCGCCATCGACCCGGACTTTCAGAACGCTGTATTCCGGCACCGTGTAGACATCGGCCACAACGTCTTTCCGATCCAGAAAAACCGGCGCCTCGCCGGTATATCCAGGTGGTGTGGTCCAGGCATCGACCGCGATTTCGCCGCGCACCAATGCAACGGAAAAATCTGGCGAAAAGGCACTGGCCAGCCGTGATCCGCTTTCACCCCACGAGGACAACAGTCCAACCACCAGCATCAGGGTGACGGCGATCCGGAGCGCCACCGGGTCGTGAACCGGCAGGTTGGGATGGGGAACCGATGCCTTGGTCCGGCCGGCCATTTCGGCGGCCTGATCCTGGTGCAGCCGCCACAAATGGGCAGACGTACCATAGGTTTTCGCCGCCGGTTTATCGGACAGGGTCTCGATCGGCCGATGAATGAGCCCGCCGTCGCGTTCAATCCGCCGGACCGCTTCAGATTCACTCGGCGCGGAAAATCCTCTGAAACCCCACAACAGGGCCGCGGGAAGGGTCAGGGCAAAGGCCGCAAGGCCGCCAATATGGGCCAACGGGCCCACCAGACCCCAAATCCCCAGGAAACTGACCGCCAGGAACAGACCGGCGGCACAGCCGGCCGGCAACAGTGCCGGTGACAGGCGTTCCCACCACAGCGCGGCTCGCGTCAGGCCGAGACGCCGCGACAGGCGGCGTGTATCGCTGACCCTGGTTGCGCGTCCGGCCCATCCGACCATCCGGGTTCCTCCTGTTCAGGCCGCTTGCGGCCCCTTTTTCGAAGCCGCCACCGGGCGAATCCATTCAGGGATACTATCACGTCCCAGCATTTCGTCATAAGTGGGGCGGGCGCGGACAACCGACCAGTCCGAACCGCTGACCATAATCTCCGGGATCATCGGCCTGGAATTGTATTCCGAAGACATCACCGCACCATAGGCTCCCGCCGTGCGAAAGGCGACCCGCTCGCCGGCGCGGATTTCCGGCAGCTTGCGCAGGGTTGCGAAGGTGTCGCCGGTTTCGCAAACCGGGCCGACCACGTCATATTCATGGAATTCCCGGTCCGTCGGGTCGTGCAGGGGGACGATGTCGTGATGCGCCTCATACATGGCCGGCCGGATCAGATCGTTCATTGCGGAATCCAGGATCAGAAAACGGCGTTCTTCGGTCTGCTTCACATAGATCGTGCCCGAAACCAGCACGCCGGCATTGCCGACCAACAGGCGCCCCGGCTCGAACATCAGCCGGCAACCCAGGTGGCCGACAGCATCGATTACCATGTCCGCGTAAGCCTTCGGGTCCGGTGGCGGCTGATGATCCTGGGCATAAGGAATGCCCAGCCCGCCGCCTAGATCCAGATGATCGATGGTATGTCCGTCGCCGCGCAGGACATCGACCAGGTCGGCAGCCCGGCTGTAGGCTTCGCGAAAAGGCTCCAGATTGATCAACTGGCTGCCGATGTGCAGATCGACGCCGATCACCGACAGGCCATGCAGTCCGGCGGCATGGGTATAAACCTCTCGCGCCCGGCTCATCGGGATGCCGAACTTGTTTTCGGCCTTGCCAGTAGAGATCTTGTGATGGGTCCCGGCATCGACGTCCGGATTGACGCGCAGGCTGACCCGGGCTGTCATGTCAAGCGATCGGGCAACTTCGGACAGTGCTTCCAATTCGGGTTCGGATTCCACATTGAACTGGGCAATTCCTGCACGCAAGGCGTCGGCCATCTCTTCGCGGGTCTTGCCGACGCCGGAGAACAGGATCTTCGAAGCCGGTACGCCCGCGGCCAGTGCCCGGCGCAATTCGCCGCCCGATACGATGTCACAGCCGGCGCCCTCGCCGGCCAGCGTGGCGACCACGGCCAGGTTCGAGTTGGCTTTCATGGCATAGGCGACCAGGTTTTTTTCGTGTCCCGGGCGCTTGGTGAATGCCTCGGCAAAGACGCGGTAGTGCCGCCGAATTGTAGCGGCGCAATAGCAATAGAACGGCGTACCGACGATATCGGCAATGGCGTCCAGGGGGACGTCTTCGGCATGCAGCCGGCCTTCACGGTAATCGAAATGATCCAAGGGGTCAGCCTCCGATGACCCGTGACAGAGCCGGTTTCTTCTTGCCGGGTTCGTCCTTCGGCGGCGGCTCCAGCGGGCCCTTTACACCGCACCCGGCCAACGCCAGTAGCGCGGCGAGCGCAACAATCCTGATCATGCCAATGCGTCCTTCCACCTGGCGGCCTCGCTCCGTACATTCTCCGGTGCCGTGCCGCCAAAACTGGTGCGGCTGGCAACCGAGTTTTGCACACCCAGGACGGAAAACACAGCGTCGGTGAAGCGCGGTTCGACCGATTGCAGATCGCCCAGAGTCAGATATTCCAATCCGGTCCCGGCCTCCTCTGCCAACCGGACGATCCGACCGGTGACGTGATGGGCATCGCGAAACGGCAGACCCAACTCGCGTACCAGCCAGTCAGCAAGATCTGTGGCGGTTGAAAAACCGGCGCCTGCCGCCGTGGCCATGCGTTCGGGATTGATCGACATATCCGTGACCATGCCGGCCATGGCGGCCAGGCACAGCTCGACTGTGTCGGCGGCGTCGAACACGGCTTCCTTGTCTTCCTGCATGTCCTTTGAATAGGTCATCGGCAGGCCCTTCAGCATGGTCAACTGAGCCAGCAGGGCGCCGATGACCCGGCCGGCCTTGCCGCGCACCAGTTCGGCGGCGTCCGGGTTTTTTTTTTGCGGCATGATCGAAGAGCCGGTCGAAAACCGATCGGACAGTTGAACGAATCCGAACTGCGGCGTTGACCAGACGACGATCTCTTCGGCCAGGCGCGACAGGTGCACCGCACAAATCGCTGCCGCCGACAGAAACTCCAAGGCGAAGTCCCGGTCGGATACGCTGTCCAGGGAATTGCGGCTCGGCCCGCGAAAGCCCAGGGCCCGTGCCGTCATCTCGCGATCGATTGGAAATCCGGTGCCGGCCAGCGCCGCCGCGCCCAGCGGGCATTCGTTCATCCGCTCCAAGGCATCGCGGACCCGTCCCCGGTCCCGGTGCAGCATTTCCACATAAGCCAGACAATGGTGTCCGAAGGTGACCGGCTGGGCCGATTGCAGATGGGTAAATCCCGGCATTACGTCGCCGGCATGGGCCGCCGCCTTGTCCGTCAGGGTCGTCATCAGGGATCGCAGGCCCTGATCAGTCCGCGTAAGCGCGCCGCGCACCCACAGCCGAAAATCTGTCGACACCTGGTCATTGCGGGACCGGGCCGTGTGTAGTCGCCCGGCCGGCTCGCCGATCAGGTCCTTCAGGCGCGCCTCGACATTCATGTGAATGTCTTCCAGCGCTGTCGAAAACGTGAACTCTCCCGCCTTGATCTCACCCTGAATTTGTGTCAATCCATCAAGGATGGAATCGCGATCCCGTTCCGTGATGATGTCGCACGCAGCCAGCATGGTGGCATGGGCCTTCGAACCGGCGATATCTTCCATCGCCATGCGCTGGTCGAAGCCAATGGAAGCATTGATGGCTTCCATGACCGCATCGGGGGAACTGGCAAAACGGCCGCCCCACATCATATTGGATTTGTTGCTCATGGGTTGTATGCTGGGTGTATCGATAAGAGGTGAACAGGAATGAACAGGTTTTCGCGCAGAGTCGTGCTTGGTGGCCTTGGCATATACGGTATGGGTGCCGGGCTTGTCCATGCGGGCGGATTGATAAACGCAGGCCATGGCGGCGAACTAACCGTTGGCGAAATGCGCAATTTCACTCTGCATCCGGTGCCCAGACCGGTGCCGCTGCTGCCCTTCATCGATGGCCGGGGCGCAACCGTCAAACTGGCTGATTTCAGGGGCAGGGCAGTGTTGGTCAATATGTGGGCGACATGGTGCGGACCCTGCCGACGCGAAATGCCGGGGCTCGACCGTTTGCAGGCGGATATGGGCGGTGATGATTTTCAGGTCGTCGCGATCAGCACCGACCGTGGCGGCATCCCGGTGGCGAAGAAGTTTCTGGACGATGTCGGGGCCAAAAACCTGGCACCTTATAATGACCGCCAGGCCAAGTTGATGCGGGCGCTCGGGGCGCGTGGATTGCCGCTGACGATACTGGTCGACCCGGCAGGGTTCGAGATTGGGCGTCTTGCCGGGCCGGCCAAATGGGACAGCGAAGAGGCAAAGAACCTGATCCGCCATTTCATGACCGACCCGACGGCGCCGGTGGAGACATAAGATCGAAAATTTACCCGTTGCCCAAAAGCATACCTTCAGGTCGATTAAACTTTTGGCTCAGTTTGCGAATTGTATGCATGGACGTGCGATGGCGGTTGCGAGGCAAGCCCGGGGTGAAGCGTTCTCCAGTTCAAGCCGTTGGAACCATCGCAGGTAGTTGTCGAGATATCTGGTCGCGACGCCTCGGTAGCGCCGCAGGAAATCCTTCAACCGGCTGTGTCGGTTGTTGACTGTCTGAATGTGAAAGGCACCTCGCACCCGCTCACTTCGTGACAGGTTCAATTCTTCGTGATGCGCACCGATTGCCGCCGCGCATCGCGGACAAGCGCGGTGTCCATCGGTCACCAAAACGATATCCTCGTCCACAACCGGCGCGATCACCTCTCGCAAGGGATCGGCATTGACCGCAGGCAGAACCGCACTGACTGTCGCGCCGCTGCGATCAGCGACAACCAGTACCGGAACCTGTTCATCTGACAGGCCCCGCTTGCTGGCCTTGCCTCCCCTGCGTCGCGCCTTGCGCTCAAGGTTTCGTGCCCCTTTCCGGCTTTCCGGCACACAGGTTTCATCGGCTTCCACAATGCCCGTGAGCTTGCGTGCCTTCAGAGCCTGAACGAAAATGAGTTGAGTGATATCAGTGGGTTGTGATTCTGTTTGTTTGAACAGGGAACAAGAAAACGGAGGTCACGATGCCCTGGACTGAAACCACTCGCTGCCAGTATGAGCGGAATAACGAGCGTTACTCAAGCGATGTAACCGATGCAGAATGGGCGGTCATTCTTCCGCTTTTGCCCGGCCCCGACAAATTGGGGCGCCCTCGGGAAGTTGAGTTGCGCGAAGTTCGGGATGGGATTGGCGACATCGCTGCCGCCGGGTGCGCGTGGTCTCTTTTGCCAAAGGACTTTCCGCCGGTTTCAACGGTTCGATACTATTTCCACAACTGGCGTGATGGCGGGTTACTGGCGGAGATCAACCACGCTCTGGTCGCTCTGGCGCGTGAACGGGAGGCTCGGGATCATCAACCCACGGCAGGCGTCATTGACAGTCAAAGCGTGAAAACCACTGAAAACGGCGGCATTTCTGGCTACGACGCAGGAAAGAAGATCAAAGGCCGCAAGCACCACATCATGACAGACACCTGTGGCCATCTGTTGGCATCATGCGTTCACGCTGCCAACATTCAGGATCGCGACGGGGCAGTGGGCGTCTTTCAAAAGCTCAAGCGGGATGCCCCAAAACTGCGCCACGTTTTTGCCGACTGCGGTTATCGGGGGCCAAAACTTCGTTCAGCCCTGATAACCATTGGCCGTTGGACTATCCAGATCGTGAAGCGTTCCGACACCGCCGAAGGTTTTGAGGTCCTGCCCCGCAGATGGGTCGTCGAACGCACCTTCGCCTGGCTGGGACGTTGCCGCCGATTGGCAAAGGATTGGGAGAAAACCATCGAAAGTGCAGAGGCTTGGGGTCTCGTCGCCCATATCAGGCGCATGACACGCTGTCTCGCAAGGGCTTGAAAAACATCAGATCATTTTGAATCAGACTCTTAGATTTCCGTCGAAGATCGCCAAAGGTCTGACTTTCACCGACGGTGCGCACCGGTTAGAATCGGCACAGATAACGATGATGCGGGAGGATGGCATGGCGGGTGAATATCTGGCGGTGTGGGAAAGATCGATCAACGACCCCGATGGTTTCTGGCGCGAGGCGGCAGAGGAGATCGACTGGATCACACCGCCAAGGATCATCTGCGATCCCGACAGCGAAGCACCGGCGACACTGTGGTTTACCGGCGGCGAACTCAATACCTGTGCCAATGCCCTGGATCGCCATGTCGCTGCCGGCCGGGGCGAACAGATCGCGATCATTCACGACAGCCCGGTGACCGGCAGCATTCGCAAGCTAAGTTATTCCGAGTTGCTGCACCAAACCGCACGGTTTGCCGGTGTCCTGAAATCCAAGGGCGTGACCAAGAGCGACCGGGTCATTCTCTATATGCCGATGGTGCCCGAGGCGGTGATTGCCACCCTTGCCTGTGCCCGCCTGGGCGCGGTCCATTCGATCGTGTTCGGCGGTTTTGCCGCAAACGAACTGGCGGTGCGCATCGATGACTGCAAACCCAAGGTGATCGTGGCCGCGTCCTGCGGGATCGAGCCTGGCCGCCTGGTCGAATACAAGCCCCTACTGGACGATGCCATCGATATCGCCACCCATAAACCGGATGCCTGCATCATCTTGCAGAGACCAGAATGCGAGGCGGCACTGGTCGGCGGACGCGATGCCACCTGGCGCGAGGAGATGGCCAATGCAGCGCCGGCCGGTCCGGTGACTGTTGCTGCAACCGATCCGCTGTATATCCTATACACCTCCGGCACGACGGGCCTGCCGAAGGGGATCGTGCGCGACAATGGCGGCCACGCGGTGGTGCTGAAATGGTCGATGAAGAACATCTATGGTGTCGATCCGGGCGAGGTCTACTGGGCCGCGTCCGATGTGGGTTGGGTGGTCGGTCACAGCTACATCATCTATGCCCCCCTGCTACATGGTTGCACATCGGTGATGTATGAGGGCAAACCGGTTGGCACGCCGGACCCCGGCGCGTTCTGGCGGGTCTGTGCCGAACACAATGTCGCCTGCATGTTCACTGCGCCGACGGCTATCCGGGCAATCCGCCAACAGGATCCCGATGCCGGGTTCATGAAGAAGCATGGCGGATACAGGCCACGATATTTCTTCGTGGCCGGTGAACGCTGTGACCCCGACACGCTGACCTGGTGCCAGGAACACATGAAAGTACCGGTCATCGACCATTGGTGGCAGACAGAGACCGGCTGGCCGATCGCTTCCAATTGTCTGGGGATCGAGGAACTGCCGGTCAAGCCGGGTTCGCCAACCCGGTCGGTGCCGGGCTGGAATGTCCAGGTGCTGGACGATGTCGGACATGAGGTTGAACCCGGCACCATCGGCGCAATCTGCGTCAAGCGCCCGTTGCCGCCGTCCGTCTTCCCCACGCTGTGGGGCGCGCCAGGTCGATATGTGGACGCCTATTTCAAGAAGGCTCAGTTTACGAATTGTATGCATGGACGTGCGATGGCGGTTGCGAGGCAAGCCCGGGGTGAGGCGTTCTCCAGTTCAAGCCGTTGGAACCATCGCAGGTAGTTGTCGAGATATCTGGTCGCGACGCCTCGGTAGCGCCGCAAGAAATCCTTCAACCGGCTGTGTCGGTTGTTGACCGTCTGAATGTGAAAGGCACCTCGCACCCGTTCACTTCGTGACAGGTTCAATGCTTCGTGATGCGCACCGATTGCCGCCGCGCATCGCGGATAAGCGCGGTGTCCATCGGTCACCAAAACGATATCCTCGTCCACAACCGGCGCGATTACCTCTCGCAAGGTATCTGCGTTGACCGCGGGCAGAACCGCACTGACTGTCGCGCCGCTGCGATCAGCGACAACCAGTACCGGAACCTGTTCATCTGACAGGCCCCGCTTGCTGGCCTTGCCTCCCCTGCGTCGCGCCTTGCGCTCAAGGTTTCGTGCACCTTTCCGGCTTTCCAGCACATAGGTTTCATCGGCTTCCACAATGCCCGTGAGCTTGCGTGCCTTCAGGTCTTTTGCGGCAAGAAATCGGTGCCGCCAACGGAAAGCGGTGTTGACGGCAAGTCCGCAACGTTCTGCTGAAGCGCGAACCGTCAGCCCATCAGCAAGACAGGCTCCGAAGGAAAGCCACTTGTCCTTGCGGTGCAGACCCGACAAGGGGGTGCCGGTCGCGGCATTGAATGTCTTCCTGCATTCTTTGCACTGGTACCGTCGCAGACCCCTTGCCTTGCCACGCGATATGGCGCCTGGCGTGCCACAATGCGGGCACTGGCGATCTCCACCCACGGCCGCTTCAATGGCAGCCAGCGACGCTGACGTCTCCGTGTCCCCCAGGAACACAGCTTCGGTTTGCTGCCGCTGCGCCGGGCTGAGGTGGTCTATCCCCGATAACCATTCCTGAAACTGCTTGTGATCCATGTCAATCCATCCTTCTGATTTCACAAAAACATGACATGAACGCACACGGCTTGTAAACTGAGCCTTCAAGAACTATCCCGGTTATTACGAGACCGGCGATGCGGGGATCATGGACGAGGATGGCTATATCCACGTCATGGCGCGGACCGACGATGTGATCAATGTGGCCGGCCACCGGCTGTCGACCGGCGCCATGGAAGAGGTTCTGGCCAGCCACCCGGATGTCTCCGAATGCGCGGTCATCGGCGCGGCCGATGCGCTGAAAGGGCAATTACCGGTCGGCATGATCGTGCTGCCGGCCAATGTGGACCGGCCCGGCGAAGACATTGCCGCCGAGTGCGTGGCACTGGTTCGGGAAAAGATCGGCCCTGTCGCGGCCTTCAAATCCTGTATCACGGTCAAACGACTGCCGAAAACACGATCTGGCAAGATCCTGCGCGGTACCATGCAGAAGATCGCCGATGGCGAGGCCTGGAATATGCCGGCCACGATCGAAGACCCCGCCGTGCTGCCGGAGGTTACCTTGGCTCTTGAAACTCTCGGCTATGCGGGGGGCGACGACGCTTAAGACATTTCCGATATCTACCGCTATTCTTCAGCAAAGGCCGTCAGGATGCGCAGCAGATGCAGGAAGATGACGGCGAAGCAGGATATAGAGCATACAGGCGCCCAGGATCGACTTGCGCGTCGCCAGGGACGGGTCGTCGTTTCGTCGTACATGTCCCGGATCAGCTGGGTTTCCACCGCTGTCACGGCCGAGAAGACAATCACGACGCCGCAGGCAGGAAATTATCAGTGACATCATCCCACTCTGGAAGAAAATGAGTTTGACGATGATCGCACCGATCAGTCCCCAGACCACCATGGCCAGTGGACAGAAATAGGGCGTCAGATCGGCCTTGGTGGTGTAAGCATACAGGCTGACCGGACGGATACTACGCTGGCGACACCCGAGGGGATCGAGTCTGAACGACTACACCTTGAGAAAGCGATGAAACGATACGGCCCAACCTCGCGAGACTGTCACGGATTGGCTCCGGTCATATGCCGCCGCAATGCGTGAGATTGGAAACGAGACACGCCAGAACACAGATCGATACGCAAACAATCGTGCCGAAAAAGCGCCCCGGCCGTTCCGACGAAGAGAGCAAGGCATGGCCCGATTTGTCAGGCGGCGATCCGGATGACCGGGCGCCACTCGATCCTGCCCCGCCTCTCCCGGCGGGTCAGAGATCGAACAGCAGGACATCGGCATCGACGATGAAGGACCAGGTTCCATCGTCAGCCGTGAAACTCCGGTATTCGTCTCCTTCGAAATCGACACGGTCCCCTTCGGTAAAGTCGTCCATGTCGAAGCGCAGCCTGTCCGCGCCATCGCCTTCAATCCGAACCGGAACCTCCGGAGCGGTATTGTCCGCAAAGACAAACCCGTCCGGGATGGTCAGGTCAGTGACGCCCTCACCGCTCAGCAGAACCACCTCAAGCCCGGCATGGTCTGGAAACGCGCCGCTGAAATCCATCCCGCCGTCATACCGGACCAGGTCCAGGCTACCGTCATTGTCGGTGTCTGTATCCCACCGAACCACCCTGTCCCCGTTGTGGTGCGCGACCCGGTCGATGCTCCCGTCCGCGCCGTCGTCGAATTCGGTCCGGGTCAGGTTGCCGTTCGCGTCATGGGTGTAGGTCTCGATCCGGTCGCGGCGGCCGTCCGCGTCGTCGTCGAAGACGGCCCGGTCGATGGTGCCATCCCCGTCCCTGTCAATCCGGGTCTGGACCCGGTTGCCATTCGCATCATACGTGTAATCCTCAGTCCGGTCGACCGTGCCGTCCCCGTCCCTGTCGAACCGGGTCTGGATCCGATTGCCGCTGGCGTCATAGTACCAGGTCCGCTCAACGGCGCCGTCCGCGTCGTCGTCGAACTCGGTCCGGGTCAGGTTGCCGCTGGCGTCATGGGTGTAGGTCTCGATCCGGTCGCGGCGGCCGTCCGCGTCGTCGTCGAAGATGGCCCGGTCGATGGTGCCGTCCCCGTCCCTGTCAATCCGGGTCCGGACCCGGTTGCCATTCGCATCATAGGTGTAATCTTCAGTCCGGTCGATCGTGCCGTCCCCGTCCCTGTCGAATTCGGTCCGGGTCCGGTTGCCGCTGGCGTCATGGTACCAGGTCCGCTCATAGGTGCCATCCGCGTCGTCGTCAAAGGAGGTCCGGGTCAGGTTGCCGCCCTCGTCATGGATGTAGGTCTCGATCCGGTCGCGGCGGCCGTCCGCGTTGTCGTCGAAGACGGCCCGGTCAATCGTGCCGTCCCCGTCCCTGTCGATCCGGGTCCGGACCCGGTTGCCATTCGCATCATACGTGTAATCTTCAGTCCGGTCGATCATGCCGTCCCCGTCCCTGTCGAACCGGGTCTGGATCCGATTGCCGCTGGCGTCATGGTACCATATCCGCTCATAGGCGCCATCCGCGTCGTCGTCGAAGGCGGTCCGGGTCAGGTTGCCGTTGGCGTCATGGATGTAGGTCTCGATCCGGTCGCGGCGGCCGTCCGCGTCGTCGTCGAAGACGGCCCGGTCAATCGTGCCGTCCCCGTCCCTGTCAACCCGGGTCCGGACCCGGTTGCCATTCGCATCATAGGTGTAATCCTCGGTCCGGTCGATCGTGCCGTCCCCGTCCCTGTCGATCCGGGTCTTGACCCGATTGCCGCTGGCGTCATAGTGCCAGGTCCGCTCATAGGCGCCATCCGCGTTGTCGTCGAAGGCGGTCCGGGTCAGGTTGCCGATGGCGTCATGGGTGTAGGTCTCGATCCGGTCGCGGCGGCCGTCCGCGTCGTCGTCGAAGATGGCTCGATCAATCGTGCCGTCCCCGTCCCTGTCGAACCGGGTCTGGACCCGGTTGCCATTCGCATCATAGGTGTAATATTCAATCCGGTCGATGGTGCCGTCCCCGTCCCTGTCGAACCGGGTCTGGATCCGATTGCCGCTGGCGTCATGGTACCATATCCGCTCAACGGTGCCATCCGCGTCGTCGTCGAAGGCGGTCCGGTCGATGCTGCCGTCATTGCCGTCGTCGAAGTCGGTCCGGGTCAGGTTGCCGCCCTCGTCGTAAGTGTAGGCCTCACTCCGCTCATAGGTGCCATCCGCGTCGTCGTCGAAGTCGGTCCGGGTCAGGTTGCCGCCCTCGTCGTAAGTGTAGGCCTCACTCCGCTCATAGGTGCCATCCGCGTCGTCGTCAAAGGCGGTCCGGTCGATGCTGCCGTCATTGTCGTCGTCGAAATCGGTCCGGGTCAGGTTGCCATTCGCATCATAGGTGTAATATTCAGTCCGGTCGATCGTGCCGTCCCCGTCCCTGTCGAATTCGGTCCGGGTCAGGTTGCCGTTGCCGTCATGGGTGTAGGTCTCGATCCGGTCGCGGCGGCCGTCCGCGTCGTCGTCGAAGACGGCCCGGTCGATCGTGCCGTCCCCGTCCCCGTCAATCCGGGTCTGGACCCGGTTGCCATTCGCATCATAGGTGTAATCTTCAGTCCGGTCGATCGTGCCGTCCCCGTCCCTGTCGAATTCGGTCCGGGTCCGGTTGCCGCTGGCGTCATGGTACCAGGTCCGGTCAATCGTGCCATCCGCGTCGTCGTCGAACTCGGTCCGGGTCCGGTTGCCGTTCGCGTCATGGGTGTAGGTCTCGATCCGGTCGCGGCGGCCGTCCGCGTCGTCGTCGAAGATGGCCCGGTCAATCGTGCCGTCCCCGTCCCTGTCGACCCGGGTCTGGACCCAGTTGCCATTCGCATTATAGGTGTAATATTCAATCCAGTCGATCGTGCCGTCCCCGTCCCTGTCGAGTTCGGTCCGGGTCAAGATGCCACTGGCGTCATGGTACCAGATCCGGTCGATGATGCCGTCATTGTCGTCGTCGAACTCGGTCCGGATCTCTTCGGTGGCCATGGTCTCAATTCCTTCCTCTCTCAAAATCGAAGTTCGGAGTCTCAATTACAAACCGCCAGCGCCGGGATCCGGCTTGACAGCAGATTCCATCTTACCATTACCAGACTTTGTCTTCAAGGACAATAGCCCGAATACACCGCTCACATTCATGTTTTTTGTGTGTCTTTCCGCAATCGGGATTCTCCCCCTGAATGGCCTTCATCGACTGTGCCGTTGGCGAAGGCCGCCGATCAAGGGGCGCCTGCATGGCCCTGGCCCGGCAGTGGAAATTGTCGTGGAAGCTGGCGTGCCGGCGCACGACATGGTTCAGCGGCCGGCCGGGGCGGCGCTTCAGCGGATCGCGGCCTGGCCGGGCTGGACCCTGTCCATGTCACGGGTGGTGGCATGGTTCAGAACCGCCCTGGCATCGGGGCCGCGCACATGCACTTTTTTCAGTGGCAACATGTCGAACATACCGGACCGTTCGTGCACCGCATCGTGTTCGTCATTGGGATCGCCGGAATAGCTCCACGCGGTGCCCATCCCGTTCCAGTCTTCCAGGCCGGAGCCGAGGGGCGGTGTGGCGAGAGGCAAGTGCCGAGGGGCGGTGTGGCGAGAGGCAAGTGCCGAGGGGCGGCTCGGTTCTTCGGTCATGTAGAAAATTCCTCTTGTCGTGTTCAATACCATTCATCGGGCATGGATGATTTCCTGCGTTCGATGGTCTCTTTCGGCGCCTCGTCAATGGCCGGGTCGATCGGTGGCGCCTCATAGGCTTCCAGCATGGCCTTGACCCGGACCGCCGCGTGCTGTTCAGCGGTCGGGCCGCCACTCTCCAGCCGGCTTTCATAGGGTCCGGCCTCCGGAATTTCCGATTGGTAATTGGCGTTCCGGAAATGGCGCAGCGTATGCCGGGTCGACAGGAAGTTCTGCCCCGGTCCAGCCTCCAGATAGGCGTCCTGCCCAAAGGCTTCGGCGCTCACTTCCAGGCCACCAATCATGCGCATGAGCATGCCGCAATGATCCAGATCCATGACGAACTTTTCGTATCCCATGGTCAGCCCGCCTTCCAGCCAGCCGGCCGCGTGCCAGATCTGGGTTGGCGCCGGACAGCACCGAGGTCATCATTAGCTGGACAGAGTGCGCCGACGAGGTGGAATCCTGCATGGCCTGGCCATCGGCGGAATTCGCCGCCGTGATCTGCCCGCCGCCGCTGTGCATCGGCACCTTCAGTCGGCGTCCCAGCTGGGCGAGCGCCATTGTGGCCAGATTGGCCTCGGGCGACCCGAATGTCAGCGCCCCTGATTTCAGATTCATGGTCGAATGAAAACTGCCATAAACCACCGGACAGCCCTTGCGCACCAGCTGGGTCAGGGCGATCCCGGCCATGATCTCTGCATGGGTCTGGGCAATGATGGCTGCCTGCGTCACCGGCCCCATGGTGCCGCCAAAGATCGCCGGCGGGATTGCAACGCTCTGATTGGCCGCCGCATAGACCCGCAGGCCCCCGGACATGGTGTGGTCGAACACCAGCGGTGAGTTGATATTGGCCTGGATGACCACATGGGTCTTCCCCCACCCTGGAGTTTTTTGAGACACTGATCAAGACCTGAGACGAGGGGATTATTGAGGTATTTCATGGCTCAGTTCACGAATTGTATGCATGGACGTGCGATGGCGGTTGCGAGGCAGGCCCGGGGTGAGGCGTTCTCCGGTTCAAGCCGCTGGAACCATCGCAGGCAGTTGTCGAGATATCTGGTCGCGACGCCTCGGTAGCGCCGCAGGAAATCCTTCAACCGGCTGTGTCGGTTGTTGACCGCCGGATCTGCTGCGATCTGAATGTGAAAGGCACCTCGCACCCGCTCACTTCGTGACAGGTTCAATGCTTCGTGATGCGCACCGATTGCCGCCGCGCATCGCGGACAAGCGCGGTGTCCATCGGTCACCAAAACGATATCCTCGTCCACAACCGGCGCGATCACCTCTCGCAAGGGATCGGCGTTGACCGCGGGCAGAACCGCACTGACTGTCGCGCCGCCGCGATCAGCGGCAACCAGTACCGGAACCTGTTCATCCGACAGGCCCCGCTTGCTGGCCTTGCCTCCCCTGCGTCGCGCCTTGCGCTCAAGGTTTCGTGTACCTTTCCGGCTTTCCGGCACACAGGTTTCATCGGCTTCCACAATGCCCGTGAGCTTGCGTGCCTTCAGGTCTTTTGCGGCAGGAAATCGGTGCCGCCAACGCAACGCGGTGTTGACGGCAAGTCCGCAACGTTCTGCTGAAGCGCGAACCGTCAGCCCATCAGCAAGACAGGCTCCGAAGGAAAGCCACCTGCCCTTGCGATGCAGACCCGACAAGGGGGTGCCGGTCGCGGCATTGAATGTCTTCCTGCATCCCTTGCACTGATACCGTCGCAGACCCGCCTTGCCACGCGATATGGCGCCTGGCGTGCCACGATGCGGGCACTGGCGATCTTCACCCACGGCCGCTTCAATGGCAGCCAGCGACGCTGACGTCTCCGTGTCCCCGGGAACACGGCTCCGGTTTGCTGCCGCTGCGCCGGGCTGAGGTGGTCTGGCCCCGATAACCATTCCTGAAACTGCTTGTGATCCATGCCAATCCATCCTTCTGATTTCACAAAAAACATGACATGAACGCACACGACTTGCAAACTGAGCCATAACTAATCGAAATTTTCCGAACCTTTGACCGGGCCTATCGGGTCGGCACTGGCTCCTCGCCGCGATAATCGTAAAATCCGCGCTGTGATTTGCGGCCCAGCCAACCGGCTTCGACATATTTCACCAACAGCGGGCACGGTCGATACTTGGTATCGGCCAAGCCCTCGTGCAGGACATTCATGATCGACAGGCAGGTATCCAGACCAATGAAATCTGCAAGCTGCAATGGCCCCATCGGATGGTTGGCACCCAGACGCATGGCGGTGTCGATGGATTCGACCGTGCCGACCCCCTCGTACAGGGTATAGATCGCCTCATTGATCATCGGCAGCAGAATGCGGTTGACGATGAAGGCCGGGAAATCTTCGGCATTGGTCGTGGTCTTGCCCAGGCTCTGGACGAATTCGCGCACCTCGCGATAGGTATCCTCGCCCGTGGCGATGCCGCGGATCATTTCGACCAACTGCATGACAGGTACCGGGTTCATGAAATGAACGCCCATGAACCGTTCGGGCCGATCAGTCACGGCGGCCAGTCGCGTGATTGAGATCGACGAGGTGTTCGACGCCAGATAGGCGGTTTCCTTCAGATGGGGGCAGAGCGCTTCGAAGATCTGGTTCTTGACGGCCTCGTTTTCGGTTGCGGCCTCAATCACCAGGTCGACATCACCGAAGGCGTCAAGCAAGATCACCGGCTCGATCCGTGTCAGGGTTTCGGACTTGTCGGTTTCCTTGATCAGGCCGCGTGATATCTGGCGGTCCAGATTTCCGGCAATGGTTTCCATTCCGGCATCAAGCCGGTCTTGCGAAATATCGTTCAGCAGAACCTTGTGCCCGCCAAGCGCACAGACATGCGCAATTCCGTTCCCCATTTGGCCTGCGCCAATCACCCCGACCATTCGAATCGAACTCATTCTGTGCTGCCCTTTTACGGCGTTCTGATTGCTTCGCAGCGGAAGTTATACCGCGCTGCACAAAAAGGCGAGACTGTTTAACCCAAGTTTATGGATAAGGCGAGAGGGATTCACAAACCGCGTCCGGCGTGCTTCAAGATCGTATCTGTCACGCCACGAGCGATCCCTCTCATGCGCCTGTCCACCACCGCGCTCTATTGCTGTCTTGATGATTTTGCTGAAACCTTTGAGGAATGGGAACGGCATCGGCTGATCCCGACAGCGTGCAAACGACGACGATCCGGCAAGCTTTCCCCGGGCGAGACGCTGTTCGTCATGGTGTTGTTCCCCCTGTCTCCCTTCAAGGATTTCAAACGCTTCCGGCTGCATGGCGTGGAACGGAAGCATCGTGACTGCTTTGGCGAGCTGCCCTCGTACGGGCGGTTCGTCGCATTGACGCCCCGTTCCGCGTCCTGATCCATTCGCTTTCCGGCGAAGAGACTGGCATCCATATCGCCAACAGCACCGGACTGGCGGTCTGCGCCAACCCGCGCACCAGTCGCAACCGGGTGTTCAAGGACCTGGTCGCGCGCGGGCATTCGACGATGGTATGGGTCTTCGGGGTCAAACTGCATGTGGTGATGAACCACAAGGGCGCGTTGATGGCGATCACGATCACACCGGGCGATACCGATGATCGGGGCCACTGGAGAACAGGGTCTCGGGGCTGGAGGGGAAGCTGTTGGCCGACAAGGGCGATATCTCAAAAACCTCTTCGCGCGGCTCTGGAAAAAGGGCCTGCATCCGATCACCGGCAGTCGTGGGGACATGAAGAACCACCCGGGGCCGATATTCGACAGGCTCAAATGCGCGGCGTTATCGCCGTCCCGGCCAAGTTCCTGGCGAACCAGGGCACGGGTGGGTCGTCCTCGGTCCGCGATGGATACGACAAGTTGCGCCTGGCCGCCGCCGCCCGCGCCGTGCTGATTGAAGTGGCCGCGCAAAAGCTCGGCATTGCTGGCGACCGGCTGAAAACCGAGCGCGGCATGGTGATCTCTCCGAACGGGGACCAAATCCTCCATACCGCCCTTGCCGGCCTTGCCGCGGGGATCGAGCCGCCGGCGGACCCGCCGCTGAAAGACCCTGCCGACTGGAAACTGCTCGGCACATCCCAACCCCGTGTCGATATGGTGACCAAATGCACCGGCACCGCCGCCTTTGGCATCGATACCCAGATGGAGGGTCTTCTCTACGCCACCGTACGGATGAATCCGCGGCTCAGCGGCGGAATGAAAAGCTTTTTGCCGAGATTGCCGCTTCGTTCACCGACGACCGCGAGGACAGCCGCAACCGCGATGACGGCGACGTGGACGCGGCCCTGCCCGCCGATACGGCGGTCAAGGAATACCGCGCGCCCTATCTGGCCCACGCCACCATGGAACCGCTCAATACCACGGCGCTGCTGAAGGACGGCCGGCTGGATATCTGGGGCGGCACCCAGAATCAAACCCGCTGCCGGGATGTCGACGTGGCACTGACCGGCGGTCGGCCCCGCTCGACCAATCTGCTGTGATGGATGGGATCTTGTATATCGCTTCCAGCGGCTGTCAGGGGCGCATGCTGCCAAAGTGTTTTCCGCCACTCTCCACGGTGCAGCACTATTTCTACGATTGGCGTGACAGCGAGCTGTGGCTATGAGGCAGGCAAGAAGATTGCGGGCCGCAAGCGCCATATAATCACCGATGCCGGAGGTCTGCTGATCGCTGTCATGGTGCATGAGGGCGACATTCAGGATCGCGACAGGGCGCCGGAGATAGCGCTGCCAAGGGCGGGCAGGTATTCATTCGTCCGTGTTGGTCGCGATCAGATAAGAACGTTTGCAGCGCATTGTGCGTATAGGCCTCAAAATAGCCAACCGCCTCGAAATGCCCCTCATATTCTCTGAGCGCCTGAAGCTCGTGATAGGCTTCGAGGTTGATGTTCTGCCGCGTTCGCCCGCTCAGGCCTTCGCAAGATAGCGCGCCATGGCTTAGGATTTCTGTGGATAGCCCCTCGTCATCGAGTGGAAACCAGATTTGCACCCCTGAGTTCAGGATCGCAGCCAGCCAGAATATCTGCCAGTAGTGATAGAAGGCAGGAGCTTCTTGCTCGGGGCTGGAGTAAACCGGGACCTGGTCAGTATCATAAAGACGACCGCTCAGATCCTCCCACGGTGTGAACGTGGTAGGCGAGAATTCTGTCTGGATGAAAGGTCGGTAAGCATCTGCCAGCGCATCAAGGACATGTTCGCTCTCGCCGTAGATACGTGCCATCGTTCCAGCGGCCAAGCCCTCCTAACAGTTCCACGACCGCCTCAAGGCGAGGCCCATCGGGCTCTATCGGACTGGCAATACTTACCCCTCATGGCGGTCTTGCACAAAGCGCCGCGAAATTTCAGGTGGGCAGGAAAGCCGCCGTACAGGCACCCTTTACTTGATTGGCACCCTCACCAACGGCACAGTCAGTGGAGGCCATTCAAAGGGAGAATTCCGATTAATTGTCCCAATTCATAAACAAAAGTTTCAGCCTCCCCACATTTTTTTGAAGGGGCGTGACACAAGTTCGGGTGAAACCTGCTGGGCTCGGACCTAATATCACACGGGTAACAAGGGGCGGCATTGTGCTTATCCCACACAGAATATGAAAATGGAGTTTTGACGTATGAAACAGGACAAAAAGCAGTTGTTGTCGACGGTCGCTGCTCTGCCACTGATTTTCAGTCTTGCCGTGGGCGTGGCGACGATCGGCACGGCGGCAGTTTTAGGGACGTCATCGGCGACCGCGGCCTGCAATCCTTGCGCGGCCAAAAATCCGTGCAACCCTTGCAATCCTTGCGCGGCCAAAAATCCGTGCAACCCTTGCAATCCTTGCGCGGCCAAAAATCCGTGCAACCCTTGCAATCCTTGCGCGGCCAAAAATCCGTGCAACCCTTGCAATCCTTGCGCGGCCAAAAATCCGTGCAATCCGTGCAATCCATGTAACCCCTGCCAGCCCAAGAGCTGAAAGGCAGTAACATTTGAATTGCGGCGACGGTGCACTTTGTCAGTTTTGTGCACTGTCGCTGTAATTGATTTAGGAGATCAAAGAGCGGTCTGATTGAGGCCTGTTTCCAAAACTCCGAAATGGGCCACGGAGGTCCTCTTGTTTCCCGGTGATACGGTTTGAACTTCGGCAGCCAGCGCGGAAAATGACGCTTGTAATCAAGATAGGTTTCGCCGAAACGTTTTTCCAAGCTAGGTTCTTCGGACCAGGCTAGATACACTGTGTTCAGCATGAAGAAGAACATCATCCATAAAAACAGCGGCCAAGAGTGCAGGAAAATTGCTTCGGCCGTCTGGAAAAACAACAGACCGGTGATCATGGGATTTCTCACATGACGATAGGGACCGATGACGATGAATTTTTCAACCGACCCCATGGCGCCGGCGTGCCGCCGCCCCTTGTGATAAATAACCCCACCGTCCAGCCCATCAGAGCGACACCCGCAACGGCAAATACAAGCGCACCGATCCAGTTCAGTTAAGCGGGTTTTGCGGCGGGAACATCGCCGCATGGGACGTGTTTCGCGTTAACCATAGACCAGCGCGGTGCCGGGCAGGTGGATTTTTCCCTGTCCGCTATTTCGCAGCGGATCTTTTGGTCCGGTCCCCGACCTGCCTAAAAGCATCCATCATTTCACTCAACGAGCGGTGAGTGCCGGTCTGGAGATATTCCATTGCCTGCCATGAGCGTCCTTCCTGCTTGCCCTGGTTGCGATCATAGTGGATGGCTCAGTTTACAAGCCGTGTGCGTTCATGTCATGTTTTTTTGTGAAATCAGAAGGATGGATTGGCATGGATCACAAGCAGTTTCAGGAATGGTTATCGGGGATAGACCACCTCAGCCCGGCGCAGCGGCAGCAAACCGAAGCCGTGTTCCTGGGGGACACGGAGACGTCAGCGTCGCTGGCTGCCATTGAAGCGGCCGTGGGTGGAGATCGCCAGTGCCCGCATTGTGGCACGCCAGGCGCCATATCGCGTGGCAAGGCAAGGGGTCTGCGACGGTACCAGTGCAAAGAATGCAGGAAGACATTCAATGCCACGACCGGCACCCCCTTGTCGGGTCTGCACCACAAGGACAAGTGGCTTTCCTTCGGAGCCTGTCTTGCTGATGGGCTGACGGTTCGCGCTTCAGCAGAACGTTGCGGACTTGCCGTCAACACCGCCTTCCGTTGGCGGCACCGATTTCTTGCCGCAAAAGACCTGAAGGCACGCAAGCTCACGGGCATTGTGGAAGCCGATGAAACCTATGTGCTGGAAAGCCGGAAAGGTGCACGAAACCTTGAGCGCAAGGCGCGACGCAAGGGTGGACGTCCATCGCCCTTTACGGAAAAAGGAAGCTCCCTCTTCTGCGTTGGTTTCTGCCGTTCGAGGCTGGCACGCCAGGTCATGATCAGTCGGGTATCCTGTTCTCAAGGCTTGATACGGAGCAGTTTCAACAGGGCTTCATCGCCTGGATCGCAAGCTTGCATGACATGATTGAAGGTGTTGTCGGCGTTGATGGCAAGACCCTTCGCCGATCCTTCGACACCACCTCCAACAAGGCCGCAATTCACATGATTTCAGCATGGACCTGTGACCGGAAACTGGTGCCGGGTCAGTGCAAGGTCGATGACAGGTCGAATGAGATCACAACCATTCCCGAATTTCTGGCATTCCCGAATTGCTGGCCCTTCTGACGATCAAGGGCGCCATCGTGACCATTGATGCCATGGGATGTCAGCGCAGGATTTGCCAGCAGATCATCGATCAGGGAGCAGACTGCGTGATTGGCCTGAAGGGTAATCAGGGAAGCTTGCGCAAGGATGTCGAACTGTTTTTGACGAGTACCGTGAGCGCGGGATTGAGGGTGATTTCATCAGAAAAAGTGAAATCGTCGACGGAAATCATGGGCGCATTGAGACGCGGCGCTCCACGGTCTGCCCGGATACGCAATGGATCAGGGACCGTCACCGGTGGCCCGGCTTGAAAACCGTGATCATGACCGAATACACACGTGAAACAGAAGGCAAGGCCGAAACGGTCACGCGATTTCATATCGCATCGCTTGAGGCTGAACCCGGGACCCTGGCAAAATATATCCGCGATCATTGGCAGGTGGAAAACAGCTTGCACCGGGTTCTGGATGTGACCTTCCGACAAGACGAATGTCGCATCGGAACCGGCAATGCCGCTGCCAATTTTGCCACAATCAAACATGCGGCGATGAACTTGCTGCGCCGAGCACCCGGCAAAATGAGCCTGCCGCGGAAACGGCATTCAGCCGCATGGGACGATGACGACATGGAGAAAATCATCCCGAATTAATGTTCAGTCGATTGCCCTGGGGTCAACGGCCAACTGGCAACCGCCAAGCAATTGCAGCATGGCGATATGATTGAGTTTGGCTAGGCTGGACCGTTATCCCGTTTCCGGTTCCATGGCATGAGCCGGCCGGGCCGCAAAATGGTGATCGACATTGTCGGCGACAGCATCACCTTTCAGGAAGAACTCGAAAAACCGTCGGCGCCGACTTCTGGACCGTTGCCGCGCGCCTGGCGGAGGGCGGCCATATCGCCCCGCTGGCCAGCCACGGGATTGTCGGACAGGCCACATCGGCGGTCATCGTCCATTACCGCCGAAACCACCCATGGTGGCAGCGGCGGCCCGATGCTGAATGTCGACGGCCGGGTGGTCGCGGTCAATACCGCGATCCTGCCGGAATATGGCGGCTTCAATCTGGGCGTCCCCGCCGCCAATATCCGCGCATTGCTGGTGGAAGCCGGTCTCGAATAAACTAGCTGTTTGCTGTTGCTGACGCGCCCTCCTAATATGCCCGGGCTTCGCACCGCTTCCGGTCGCGGACAGGGAGATCAGGGTGACGGCGACAATACAGGAACTGGAGATATCGGTCTGGCGCAGTGAAACCGGCCGGTTCGACGAATTCTGCGTGCCCACTCAGGACAGCCAGACTGTGCTCGACGTGGTGTCGTGGATCCAGCAGTACGCTGACCCGACCCTGGCTTATCGCTATGCCTGCCGGGTCGGCATGTGCGGATCGTGCGCCATGATGGTCAACGGCAAGCCGCGCTGGACCTGCCGGACCCATGTCCAAAAGGTTCTTGACGACAACCGGATCACCATTGAGCCCTTGCGCAATCTGCCGGTTATCAGGGATCTGGCGACCGACATGAATGCGTTCTTCGACAAATGGGTCGCGGCCGAAGGCGTCTTCCAACCGACCAAAACCCGCCGCGACGAGATCGAACCGATCCGGCCGGACACGCCGGCGCGGGCCGAGGCCAATGCCGCCATCGAATGCATCAACTGCGCGGTCTGTTATGCGGCCTGCGATGTGGTGACCGCCAATCCGGACTATCTGGGACCGGCCGCCCTGAACCGGGCCTGGTCATTGGTCAATGATGTGCGCGACGGAGCACTGGAGCGGCGTCTGGCGGCGGTGTCCCAAGGCGGCGGGTGCCACAACTGTCATTCGCAATCCAGCTGCGCCCGGCATTGCCCGAACGAGCTTAACCCGACCGCATCGATCGCGGGGTTGAAGCGTGAAACGGCCAAGGCCGCACTTGGATGGAGGCGGTAGGATGTTGGACGTGCGCCTCTACCTCCTCCAGCGGATTTCCGCGCTGGTCATGGCACCGCTGGTGCTGGGGCATATTGCGGTGATGATCTATGCCGTTCAGGGCGGCCTGACGGCATCTGAAATTCTCGGACGGACCCAAGGCAGCATCTGGTGGGCACTGTTTTACGGCACGTTGGTGGCCGCCGTTTCGGTGCACGCGGCAATTGGATTGCGGGTCATCGTCTTTGAGATCCTTGGTCTGAAGGGTATTGCGCTCAAGGCTTTCACCTGGACAGCCCTTCTGGCACTCGGCGCTCTTGGCGCACGGGCCGTCTATGCGGTGACGGCAATATGATCCGACTGCACCGTTCGCACCCCCTTTGGTACGCTTTCGCCCTGCATCGGGTATCCGGTCTGGCCCTGGCGCTGTTTCTGCCTGTCCATTTTTACGTCCTGGCCCAAGCATTGACCGCGCCTGAAACCCTCGACGGTTTTCTGCGCTGGAGCGATAACACATTGGTCAAGCTGGCGGAGTTCGGCCTGGTGTTTTTGCTGGCCGTCCACATGTTCGGCGGATTGCGATTGTTGGCGCTGGAGTTCCTGCCATGGTCACCGCGCCAGAAAACATTCGCCACAGCGGCAGTGGCCGGCGGGGTGTTCCTGTCCTGCGGCTTTTTTCTGAGCGCGATATGACCGGTATCGACCGCCACGACACCGACATCCTTATCCTCGGCACCGGCGGTGCGGGGCTGTTCGCCGCACTGCATGCGCAACAGGCGGCACCTGATGCGAAGATCACCATCGCGGTCAAGGGGCTGATCGGCAAGTGCGGCTGCACCCGCATGGTTCAGGGCGGCTATAATGTCGCCCTGGGCCGAGGCGATTCCGTCGAACGGCATTTCATGGACACCATCGAGGGCGGCAAATGGCTGCCCAACCAGGACATGGCCTGGCGCCTGTGCCAGACTGCCTTGGAACGGGTGCGGGAACTGGAAAACGAAATCGGTTGTTTCTTCGACCGCAACCCGGACGGCTCGCTGCACCAGAAGGCCTTCGCCGGTCAGACGTTCGACCGGACGGTTCACAAGGGCGATCTGACCGGGATCGAGATCATCAGCCGGCTGATGGAACAGGTGCTGGCGCGACCCGTTGAGCGGCTGCAGGAACATCGCGCCATCGGCCTGATCCCGGCCAGCGACGGCTCCGGCCTGGCCGGCGTGCTGTTCATCGACATGCGCACTGGCGGCTTTCGCTTTGTCCGGGCGCGCGTGGTGCTGATGGCCACTGGCGGCGGCCCGACCATGTACAGATACCACACCCCGTCGGGCGACAAGACCATGGACGGGCTGGCCATGGCCCTGCGCGCCGGCCTGCCCTTGCGCGATATGGAGATGGTGCAGTTTCACCCGACCGGCCTGCTCGGCGGTGAAGGCACCAAGATGACCGGCACGGTGTTGGAAGAAGGCCTGCGCGGCGCCGGCGGCGAATTGCTGAACGGTCCGGGCCACCGTTTTATGTTTGATTACGATGCAAAGGGCGAACGGGCGACCCGCGACGTAGTCAGCCGCGGCATTTATGACGAGATGCGCAAGGGCGCCACCTCGCCCAATGGCGGGGTCTATATTTCCATGAGCCATCTTGGGTCCGACACGGTGCGGCAAAAGTTTCCCGGCATGGTCAAGCGCTGTGCCGATAGCGGCTTCGATCTGGCTGCCGGCAAGGTGGAGGTGGTGCCGACCGCGCATTATTTCATGGGCGGCGTTGTGGTCGATTCCGACACGCGTACCGAATTACCAGGCCTCTATGTGGCCGGCGAAGACGCGGGCGGGGCGCATGGGTCGAACCGGCTCGGCGGCAACGGCGTGGCGAATTCCACCGTCTATGGCGGAGTCGCCGGCGATGTAATGGGCGGTGATATGCAAAAGTCAGGCGTCTTGCGCGATCCCGATGAAGCCAGCCTATTGGCCGAGATCGACCGGGCGCGCCATCCATTGACGAAGAAGCCTGGCAATATTCTGGACCTGCGCAACGCCCTGATGGATGCCATGTGGGACGATGTCGGCGTGATGCGCGACAAGGCCGGAATCGAACGCGGCATCGCCAGGGTTGCCGAGATCGAGATGGAATTGATGGAGCTTGGTGTCGCGGGCGACAACCTGGCGTTTAACCTGACCTGGCATGACTGGCTCAATCTGCAGAGTCTGGTTAAGGTGTCGGGCGTGATCGCCTGGGCGGCCCTGTCCCGTGAGAACTCGCGCGGCGCCCATTATCGCGAGGATTTTCAGGACAGCGGTGATATGGAAAGCTCCTATTTCACGGTCGCCCGCCAGCGGGATGGTGAAACCAGCGTGGCGCGCGAACCGGTCGAATTCACCATCGTGAAGCCGGGAGAGACGTTGCTGAAAGAGGGTGAAGCCAAAAAATTGGTGGAGACAGCACAATGATTTCGATCGATCTGATCCAGGAAACGGCCGAAACGCTGATGGACAAGGCCGCCATCGAAATCCCGCAGGATTATCTCGATGGTCTGCAAAAGGCCGCCGAGGTTGAGGACGGCGATCTGTCATCCTTCGTGCTGCACGCCATGCTGGACAATTACAAGGCGGCCAAGGAAGACCGCCGGGCCATGTGCGGTGATACCGGCTGTCCGCGCTGGTATGTCAAAATGGGCAATGACGCATCTGTCGAGGGCGGGCCGATCGCGCTGGAGGCTGCCCTGCGCCGGGCAACCGCCAATGCTACCACCGGTGTGCCGCTGCGCCCCAACCGGGTCCACCCGTTGTGGCGCACCGATCATGACAATAATGTCGGTATCGGCGCGCCCGAGATCGAATACGGGTTCGAGCCCGGCGGCGACTGGATTGATCTGGTCACGGTGCACAAGGGCGGCCTGTTCGGCACCGACTACCGGATGCTGTTCCCCAGTGACGGGATCGAGGGGATCAAGCGGTTCTTTCTCGACAGTCTGGTGGCCTTCGGCAAGCGCGGCCTCGCCTGCCAGCCGGCGATCATCGGCATCGGGCTGGGCGGATCCAAAGACACCTGCATGGTGCTGGGCAAGCGGGCGGCCTGCCTGCGTGTCGTCGGCGACCGCAACCCCGATCCCAAGATCGCCGCTCTGGAGGATGAGTTCAAGGAACTCGGCAATTCCATCGGCATGGGCGCCATGGGCTTTGTCGGCAAATCCATGGTGATCGACTGCAATATCGAGGTCGGCTATTGCCATACCGGCGGCATGCAGATGAGCGTGCATGCCTTCTGCCTGTCCTCGCGCCGGGCCGTGGCCCGGGCGCATGGCGATGGCCGCGTGGAATACCGCACTGATCCGGACTGGTTCACGGACTATCAACGCCGGGAGACCGTCGAATGGCACATGCCAACGGGCCAAGCCCGATCCGCCTGAGCACCAGCCCCTCGCCCGAGGATATGGCGAAGCTGAATATCGGCGATATCATCTATCTCGACGGCGCGGTCTATACCGCGCGCGAGGGCGTCTATATGCGCGTCTGCCAGGACGGCGAGGACCTGCCGATCGATCTGCCGGCGGAAAGCGCCGCCAACTTCCACTGTTCCCCCGCCGCGACCCAGCATGACGATGGCAGTTTCACGATGGGTGCGGTCACTGCCACCGCCTCGTTCCGGTTTTCCAAATGGATTGGCGACTGGTTCAGGAAGTCCGGCGCCAAGCTGATCATCGGTAAGGGCGGCATGAACCCGGAAGACTACAAGAAATACTTTGTTCCCAATGGCGCGGTTTATCTGACCACGGTCGGCTATGGCACCGGCGCCTTGCTGGGCCGCGGCGTCAAGCGGGTCAAGTCCCTGCACTGGCGCCAGGAACTGGGTCTGGCCCAGGCCATGTGGCTGATCTCGGTCGAAAACTTCGGCCCCTTCATTGTCGAATGCGACTTGGTCGGCAACAGCCTGTTCGAGCGCGAAAACGCCAAGATCACCGCCAATCTGGAAAAGGCCTATGAGGGCACCCGGCCGGCAGTGCTGAAACGCTTCGGCGAGACCGATGATCGGACGGATGAGTTGATTTGATCTCTTGATATCGTCATCCCGACAATCGAGCCTGTCGGGAATTCTAAGAGTCTGATTCAAAATGATCTGATGTTTTTCAAGCCCTTGCGAGACAGCGTGTCATGCGCCTGATATGGGCGATGAGACCCCCAAGCCTCTGCACTTTCGATGGTTTTCTCCCAATCCTTTGCCAATCGGCGGCAACGTCCCAGCCAGGCGAAGGTGCGTTCGACGACCCATCTGCGCTGCGGGGCAGGACCTCAAAACCTTCGGCGGTGTCGGAACGCTTCACAATCTGGATAGTCCAGCGGCCAATGGTTATCAGGGCTGAACGAAGTTTTGGCCCCCGATAACCGCAGTCGGCAAAAACGTGGCGCAGTTTTGGGGCATCCCGCTTGAGCTTTTGAAAGACGCCCACTGCCCCGTCGCGATCCTGAATGTTGGCAGCGTGAACGCATGATGCCAACAGATGGCCACAGGTGTCTGTCATGATGTGGCGCTTGCGGCCTTTGATCTTCTTTCCTGCGTCGTAGCCAGAAATGCCGCCGTTTTCAGTGGTTTTCACGCTTTGACTGTCAATAACGCCTGCCGTGGGGTGATGATCCCGAGCCTCCCATTCACGCGCCAGAGCGACCAGAGCGTGGTTGATCTCCGCCAGTAACCCGCCATCACGCCAGTTGTAGAAATAGTATCGAACCGTTGAAACCGGCGGAAAGTCCTTTGGCAAAAGAGACCACGCGCACCCGGCGGCAGCGATGTAGCCAATCCCATCCCGAACTTCGCGCAACTCAACTTCCCGAGGGCGCCCCAATTTGTCGGGGCCGGGCAAAAGCGGAAAAATGACCGCCCGTTCTGCATCGGTTACATCGCTTGAGTAACGCTCGTTATTCCGCTCATACTGGCAGCGAGTGGTTTCAGTCCAGGGCATCGTGACCTCCGTTTTCTTGTTTCCTGTTCAAACAAACAGAATCACAACCCATTGATATCACTCAACTCATTTTCGTTCAGGCTCTGAAGAAAAGCTCCGCGATACCCTCGGTATTCTCTCCCCCAAAAAGGCCGCATAAACAACACATCAAAACAGGAGGTTCAAAAACGGGAAAAATCGCATCATATCAACTCAATGCCAAAATTCCTGTGGTGGATTTGGTACCTTTGTTGGGACGAACCCTAAAGGCGCGGGGCGATCACGCCATCCCGCTGGAACTTGGGAATGATGCGGCGGGCAACATTCTGGAGAGCCTGAGGGAAACGGACGGTCGGAACCGGCAATGACCTGAAGGCGCCTGCCGGGTTTGCCGGGCCGGTGTCGTCAGGCCTAATCCGGTTCGCGTGGCGGGCGCAGGTTCTGGCTGGCGGCAAAGTCGCGCCGGAAACGCCGGTAGAATTCGACGTTCTGATCCGTGGCCTGCTTGCGCAGTTCGGGCTTGCGGAATTTTGCCGATTTCGGGTCAAGCCCGGCAAATTGCAGCAGCCGCCGGATATGGGCCCGGGGATTTTCGGTCATGGCTTCGTATTGCAGACCCAGAATCGGCAGATTCAGCAAGGAGGTGATCTCGATGATCCGCTGGTTTTCCTTCAGAACGGCCCGCATCCGGTTGTGGATATCCTTGAAATCGTAGGCCACTTCGGTGTCCTGTACGGTCTGTCTGCTGGTCCACTGTTTGGTCTGGAACGCGATCGAAAAGGACACGGCCTGTTCCACCACGTCATTGCGATAGATATGGAAGATGCGGGTTTCGGGGAACATCGACAGGATCCCGAAATGATGCAGCATCGCGATCTGGGTGGCAGAAGCCTTGAGGCCGAACTGCCGCTTTTTGGGGGCGATGGTTTCGTACAGATGGGCGATGTAGTCGGGAAAACCGGAAAACCCGTGCTTTTCTTGCTGTTTGACGAGGCTCTCTTCGTTCAGCAATTCCCAGAACGGGTAGAACAGGCCGGTATTGCTCAGATGTTCGGCCAGAAAATTGGAGCCGCTGCGATTGGTGAAGCCGAGAAGATACAGCGGTTTTTCGAAAACCGGGCCGGTTCCGGAAAAGGCTGGTGCGGAGAACAGACGTTGTACTGCCTTGCTGTGGATGGATCGGTATTCGCCGAGTTCAGAGGGCATGTCTTTTTTGTTTCTTCAATGGAGCCGGATTGGTGATCCCCCGCCCTAGAGTTTTTTGAGACACTGATCAAGACCTGAGACGAGGGGATTATTGAGGTATTTCATGATGGGACAGAAGAAGGTTGATCGGGCCGGAGCCGGTGCAATACGAATGACGGTCGTGTCTCGAGTTTGGTGGAAATTCTCTGGCGGTGTCCTCCGAGCGGTGTGAATTGCGCCTGATCAGGCAGCGAAGTCAAGGGGCATAGGCAGGGCAGGCTGCGTGAGCGTTTCCCAGCCATCGACTTTTCGCATACGGATCTGTCCGGAGGCCAGGAGCGCCCACAGCAACATCGGCACTGTTTCCGCGCAGGGCAGCACGGTTTGCGTCTTCATGCGGCGGCGGAACTCCTCGTTCAGGCGTTCGATGGCGTTGGTTGTTCTGGCGGATTTCCATTGCGATGGGGCGAGCCGGGTGAAGGTGAACAGGCGGTCTGCGGCCTCCTCCAGGCTGTCAGCGACCGCACGACATTTCAGGCGCCATTTACGCAGGAAGGCCTTGCGCCTCTTCTCGACCTCCTTGGCTGTCTCAGCGTAGATCATGTCGCGATAATCCGCGGTGAGTTCCTCCTGCATATGCCTGGGAGCATGGCCGAGAAGATTGCGCCCCTGTTACCCGGTGAAGCCGGACCCGGGAGCAACCGGTCGGGATAACCGTCGGTTCATGGAGGCCGTACCTTGGCGTGTGCGAACAGGGTCTCCCTGGCGTGACCTGCCCCGGGATTTCGGCCACTGGAATTCGGTTTTCAAACGATTTCGTCGATGGGCAAAGGCCGGTGTGTTCGAGAGACTTTTCAACGCCATGAGCGGCGAGCCAGACCTTGAACATGCTCTCATCGACGGGACGATTGTCCAGGCCCATCAGAAGGCTTCGGGCGCAAAAGGGGGACACGGCATCAAGCCATCGGACGCTCTCGCGGCGGGCTGACGACCAGGATCGTTGCCCTGGTCGATGCGCTCGGCAACTTGTTCCGCTTTCTGCTTCTGCCGGGGCAGGCGCACGACATGAAGGGATGAAGGGGGTTGCCCCCTGATCCACGATGTCTCCTTCGCAGCGTTGCTGGCCGACAAGGCCTTCGACGCCGATTGGCTCCTGCAAGACCTTGATGGGCGCGGCGCAACCGCGGTTATTCCACCCAAATCGAACCGGAAAGGGCCACGAGACGACGATACTCACATGTACAAGTGGCGTCACCTGATTGAAAACCACTTTGCAAGGATCAAGGAATTCAGGGGGATGGCAACGCGATACGACAAAACAGATACCAGCTGCGCAGCCAACTGGCACCTCTGCACAATGCTCGTTGCTGCCCGGTGATTGTCAACAGACCCTGGTTGGCAACGCCCTTAACGCGACCGAGCGCGGCGGTGTCATGATCCACATGTCGCTGGAAGAGAATGCCGCCGCGACGCCGTCCGGAACCCGGCCTCTGTCGATCGAGGTTGCTGACACCAGCCCCGACGGTCCCGAAATCCACCGGCAGGTTCTGGACGGCGGCGCGGGGGCGGCGCCCGACGCGGTGAACGAACTGGATGCCGCCGGGCTCGGCCTGCTGGTCAGTCGGCGGCTTTTGAGCGCGCTCGGTGGCTGGCTGGAGCTAAAGGCGAATTCACATGGCGGCTGCACCGTCGCGGTCTCACTGCCGGTCGCCGGGCGGCCGCGCAAGGCCGGTCTGTCGTGGAAAGCGCCGGTACCGGTTGTGCTGGTGGTCTCCGCCTCGAATGTGGCGCGGGACGGCTTTGCCGAACAGCTTGAAACCCTGGGGCTGGAAGCCTCGATTGGGGAATGTCCCGATTGATGTTGAACTTTGTTTGAAGGGTGGCGTTGCCTCGCCTGAGCCGTAGGCTCGGGCGTTCAAACCGAAAGGAAGCAACACCATGAAGACGACGACAACATCTGCAGCGACCCTGACCAGCCAAAGCGCTCTGACTTCGGCCTTAGCCGGGGCCTGGGAGACGGTCGGCCAAAGCTTCGATCAGTTCTGTCTGCTGGCCGGGTTTTCGGCGCCGGGCGAGATGATGGAGGCCGATGTGACGGCGCTGGCTGGGGAAGCGCATGCCCGCGACACGGACAAGCCCGGATACCGATGGGGCCGGACTCGGCGCTTGCTGGCGGCTTTTCCCGATGCCGCCGCGCCAAGCGTAAAACGGGCACCGGCCATTCCCGAACGGCGGATCGATCCGCTGCATATTCTGCTGGCCGAGGACAATGACCTGAATACCCGGCTCGCCACGGCCCTGTTGTTGAAAAAGGGACATCTGGTCCATCACGTCAAGAACGGGCAAGAAGCGATCGAGGCCGCCAACGAGAACGGATTTGACGTGATCCTGATGGATAGCCACATGCCGAACCTGTCTGGTATCGACGCGACCAGGGAAATTCGCCGTAATGAGGCAAAGGGCATGCGGGTGCCGATCATTGCCCTGTCGGCAAACTTGGACGAGGAAACCCTCATTACCTGTGTCGAGGCAGGTATGGATGATTATCTGGCCAAGCCGCTGGATGCAGATTTGTTGAATAAGACCCTGAAGGGGATCCCCCGGACGGCCTAGAGGGCTGAATCGGCAACAGGCTAGCCGGTTCGAATTTCGGGCCTGTAACGCAGCGGAGGGGGTGTGACGGAAGTAGTTAGAAGTAATCAGACCGACGCCGATGTGCTGGCCGAGGCCGGTCCGCTGCGGGTACGTCTGGCGCGGAACCCCGATGAGATCGAAGCCGCTCAACAACTGCGCTATGATGTGTTCTATCGGGAAATGGCGGCGCGACCGACGCCGGAAATGGCGGTGGAGAGCCGTGATTTCGACGATTTCGATGCCTTCTGCGATCACCTGCTGGTGATCGACCGGGATCAGCCTGATCCCTCACGCGTGGTCGGGACCTATCGGCTGTTGCGCCAAAACATTGCCGAAGCGCACGGCGGGTTCTACTCAGCCGATGAATACGACCTTGATCCGCTTTTGTCGCGACCGGACCTGGGCGGCAAGTTGATGGAACTCGGCCGATCCTGTGTTCTGAAAGAATACCGCAATACCCCGACGGTCCAGCTGCTGTGGCGTGGGATCACGTCTTACGTGCTGAAACACGGGGTGGAGGTGATGTTCGGTTGTGCATCGCTGATCGGGACCAATCCAGACCAACTGGCCGAGCCCCTGACCTTTCTTTCCGGCGAATTCGGCGCGCCGCCGGAATGGCGGGTCCGGGCGCTGGCGAAACGCTATGTCGCCATGGACCGGATGCTGCCGGACCAGGTGCAGTTAAAGCGCGCGCTGGGCGCCCTGCCACCGCTGATCAAGGCCTATGTCCGCCTGGGCGCCTATATCGGTGACGGTGCGGTGATCGACGAACAATTCGGCACCACGGACGTGTTTATTGTTCTGCCGATCTCTCGCATCCCGAAGCGCTATTACACCAAATTCGATCGTTAACGGTTCGGGTTGAACGCGGCAAAAGCCGCCAGGTTGACGATGTCGGACACGGTGCAGCCGGGCGATGCGATCTGAACCGGTTTCTCCAGCCCGATCAGCAGCGGACCCACCAGGGTGGCGCTGCCCATTTCCGACAGCAGCTTTGACGAAATGCTGGCCGAATGGATGGCCGGCATGACCAGCACATTGGCCGGACCGGTCAGGCGCGAGAACGGATAGCGATTTTTCATCAATTCGGGGTCCAGAGCTACATCAGCAGCCATTTCGCCTTCAAACTCGAAATCGACGCCCCAGTCCGCCAGCAGTTCGACGGCCATGCGCATCTTTTCCGCCCGCTCGCCGGTGGGCTGACCGAATGTGGAGTAGCTGAGGAAGGCGACGCGCGGTTCGAATCCCAGGCGGCGCGCGACGCCGGCCGCCTCGATCGAAATCCTGGCCAGGGTTTCGGAATCGGGCATGTCATTGACCATGGTATCGGCAACCACGATCGTGCGGCCCTGGGCGATCACCAGAGTAACCCCGATCAGACTGCTGCCCGATTGGGTGTCCAGCACACGGCGCACATTGTTCAGGGCAACGGACGCGTTGCGGGTAACGCCGGTGACCATGCCGTCAGCATCGCCGGTCGCCACCATGGCCGCGCCGAACACATTGCGGTCCTGGTTGACCATCCGCCGGCAATCCCGTTCCAGAAAGCCGCGCCGCTGCAGCCGCGAATAGACCAGATCGCGGTAGGCCTCATTCTGGTCGGAAATCTGCGCATTGTGGATTTCCAGATTTTCGTTGGGATTAAGGCCCATTGCCTCCATCGCCTCGCGGATGCGGTCTTCGCGCCCGATCAGCACCGGCGTGCCCATGCCGGCATTGCGGAATGAGATGGCGGCCCGGATGACCTGTTGTTCCTCGCCCTCGGCAAAGACGATCCGCTTGGGATTGCGCTGGACCTTGGCGATCACGCCCTGCATCGAGGCTGTCGTGGAATCGAGGCGCGCGGCCAGTTGGTGCATGTATTCGTTGATGTCCACGATCGGCTTCTGGGCGACGCCGGAATCCATTGCCGCCTGGGCCACGGCGGCGGGAACGCGCTGAATCAGGCGCGGATCGAAGGGCACCGGAATGATGTATTTCGGACCATATTTCGGACGTGGGCCGGGATAGGCCATTGCCACCTCGTCGGGCACATCCTCGCGCGCCAGTTCGGCCAGTGCCTGGGCGGCCGCCAGCTTCATCTCCTCGCTGATTTGCGATGCGCGCACGTCCAGGGCGCCGCGGAAGATGTATGGAAAGCCCAGCACATTGTTGACCTGGTTGGGATAATCCGACCGGCCTGTCGCCACGATGGCATTATCGCGCACGGCATAGACATCTTCGGGCCAGATTTCGGGCTCGGGATTGGCCATGGCGAAAATGATCGGATTGGTGCCCATGGTCTTGACCATGTCGCGGGTGACGACCCCGGCCGCCGACACGCCCAGGAACACGTCGGATCCGACCAGCGCTTCTTCCAGGGTGCGATGTTCGGTATCGGCCGCCAGTGCCGACTTCCATTGATCGACGCCCTCGCGTCCCTGATAGATAACACCCTTACGGTCCACCGCGATGATGTTTTCCGATCTTGCGCCCAGGGACTTCAGCAGGTTGATACAGGCGATGCCGGCCGCACCGGCTCCATTCATGACGATCTTGGTGGCGGCGATATCGCGCCCGGTCAGATCCAGGGCATTGATCATGCCGGCGGCACAGATGATGGCCGTGCCGTGCTGGTCGTCATGGATGACCGGGATCGGCATGATCTCGCGCAGCTTCTGTTCGATGACATAGCATTCCGGCGATTTGATATCTTCCAGATTGATGCCGCCAAAGGACGGCGCCAGGTATCGCACCGCATTGATGAACTCGTCGGCATCGGCGGTGTCGATGCAGATATCGACCGCGTCCATGCCGGCAAAGCGCTTGAACAGGGCCGCCTTGCCCTCCATCACCGGCTTGGAGGCCAGCGGCCCCAGATTGCCGAGGCCCAGAATCGCGGTACCGTTCGAGATCACCGCCACCATGTTGCCCTTGGCGGTATAGTCATAAGCCAGGTCGGGATTGTCGGCGATCGCTAGAACCGGTGCCGCCACGCCGGGTGAATAGGCCAGCGACAGATCGCGCTGGGTTGCCATGGGCTTGGTGGCATTTATCTCCAGCTTGCCTGGCTTGCCCCGGGAATGGAATCGCAACGCCTCCGAGTCGGTAAATTTGCGTTCGTCTTCATACATGGCCTAGCACCCCTTATTGCCCGAAATTCGACGCTAGCGTGCTTGCCGCGGGTGCGCCAATCGAAATTGGGGAAAAGATTATATGCCGCCTTTCAATAGACCGGTGCGTACCGCTACAAACGGGCCATGAACACGTCCGAAAAATCCGCACCGACCCCGATGATGGTGCAATATCTGGAGATCAAGTCGGCGAACCCGGGCGCCTTGCTGTTCTACCGCATGGGCGATTTCTACGAGTTGTTCTTCGACGATGCCGTGGTGGCGTCCGAGGCACTGGACATCACCTTGACCAAGCGCGGCAAGCAACAGGGAGACGACATCCCCATGTGCGGCGTGCCGGTCCATTCGGCCGATGCCTATCTGGAACGCCTGATCCGCAAGGGCCACCGGGTTGCCGTGTGCGAACAGACCGAAAATCCTTCCGAAGCCAAGAAGCGCGGATCGAAATCGGTGGTGGCGCGCGATGTTGTCCGCCTGGTGACGCCGGGCACGCTGACCGAGGACACGCTGCTGGATGCCCGCGCCCATACCTATCTGGCGGCGTTTCATGTGCTGCGCGGCAGCGGCGAAGCCGCGCTCGCCTGGCTCGACATCTCAACCGGCGATTTCACTTGCCGGCCCCTGGACGGGGCCGATGCCGCCGCGGAGATCGCCCGCCTGGCGCCAGGTGAACTGCTGGTTTCCGAACGGCTCAACGGATCTGAGGTTCTGACAAATGCCCTGGCCGGTCAGGACATTCCGCTGACCGTGCTGCCGCCCCAGCGGTTCGATGCCGATGGCGGGCGCCAGCGGCTGATGGGCCTGCTGGGGGTCGCCGCGCTGGAAGGCTTCGGCGGATACGGCCGGGCCGAACTCGGCGCGTGCGGCGCCCTGGTCGATTATGTGGAACTGACCCAGAAGGGCAAGCTGCCGCTGATCAAGCCGCCGCGCCGCGAGATTGCCGGCGCCACCATGGCGATCGACGCCGCAACCCGGCGGAACCTGGAACTGGTTCGCACCCTGTCGGGGGATCGGCACGGATCCCTGCTCGCCACCATCGACCGGACGGTGACGGGCGCGGGCGCAAGGCTGTTGGCCGATCGGCTAGCCGCGCCGCTGACCGATCCGGCGGCGATTGCCTCACGTCAGGATACCACGACCGCTTTTGTCAATGATCAGAGCTTGCGCGATACCGTGTGCGATTATCTCAAACGAACGCCGGATCTGGAGCGGGCGCTGGCGCGCCTGTCGCTGAACCGGGGTGGACCGCGCGATCTGGCGGCCATTCGTGACGGCCTGTCCAGCGCCGCGGATCTGCACGGCGTGCTGGATGGCCACCAAAACGGCATCGCGGAAATTGCCGGCGCCCAGGCCGCCTTTGAAGGGCACGGCGCGCTGATTTCGACGCTGGTCGAGGCCCTGGGGCCGGATCTGCCGGTGCTTGCCCGCGACGGTGGCTTCATCCGCGCCGGACATCATGGCGCGCTCGACGAATTCCGGTCCTTGCGCGATGAAAGCCGTCAGGTGATCGCCGGACTGGAATCGCAATACAAATCCCTTTCCGGCATCAATGGCCTGAAGGTGCGGCACAACAATGTGCTGGGATACTTTGTCGAAGTAACGGCCAATCACGGCGACAAGCTGATGGCTGCACCGTTGAACGAAACCTTCATTCACCGCCAGACAATGGCCAATGCGGTGCGGTTTTCCACCACGGAACTATCCGAGTTGCAGGGCAAGATCACCCGGGCAACTGACCAGGCGCTGGTACTGGAACTTGAGTTGTTCGACGATCTGGCCAAAGCCGTCCTCGATCACGGCGCCGAGATTGCCGCCTGCGCGGCGGCGCTGGCCTGTCTGGATGTGGCCGGCGCCCTGGCCCAATTGGCCGTGGAGCGGGACTGGACCCGGCCGGCGGTGACCACATCGACCGGGTTTCGGATCGAGGGCGGCCGACATCCGGTGGTCGAGGCGGCCCTGGAAAAGGACCGGTCGGGTCCCTTTATCGCCAATGACGCGGCGCTCGACGGAACGGGTGACAGCACGAAGCGGCTGTGGCTGGTTACCGGACCCAACATGGCGGGCAAGTCGACCTTTCTGCGCCAGAACGCCCTGATCGCCATCCTGGCCCAGATCGGCGCCTTCGTTCCGGCGCGCAGCGCGACGATCGGGATTGTTGACCGGTTGTTCAGCCGGGTCGGCGCGGCGGACGATCTGGCGCGTGGGCGATCGACCTTCATGGTTGAAATGGTCGAGGCCGCCGCCATTCTCAACCAGGCCGGCCCGCGCTCGTTCGTGATTCTGGACGAATTGGGCCGGGGTACCGCGACCTATGACGGCCTGTCGCTCGCCTGGGCCGCCCTTGAGTATCTGCACGAGGTCAATGCCTGCCGTGCCTTGTTCGCAACGCACTATCACGAACTAACGGTATTGTCGGACCGGCTGGATCATCTTGGCAATCTGACCATGCGGGTCAAGGAATGGGAGGGCGACGTGGTCTTCCTGCACGAGGTGACCGAGGGGGCCGCCGACCGGTCTTATGGCTTGGCGGTCGCCAAGCTGGCCGGTCTGCCGACCTCGGTCCTCGCCCGCGCCAAGACCCTGTTGGCGGAGCTTGAATCGGGCTCCAGCGGCGGCCGTCAGCGGGTCCAGGCGCTGGTCGAGGACCTGCCCCTGTTCGCGCCCGATGCACCGGATCCGGGCGGATTTGCCGAACCGTCCGAGGTTGAGCAGACCCTGGAAGCCCTGAACCTGGACGACATGACCCCGCGCGAGGCGCTCGATCTGCTCTATCGGTTGAAGAAGGATCTGGCTGGGGCCTGAGCCATTAAGTCGGGATTCTCCCTTTGAATGGCCTCCACTGACTGTGCCGTTGGTGAGGGCGCCGATCAAGACAAAGGGTACCTGTACGGCGGGCATGCTGGCCGATGCCAGGCCGGCGAAACGTGCCATCGGCGGGTGCAATGCGGCGAGGAACGCGGTCCTGGCCTGCCCCGGTCACCCCTTTTGCGTCGGCAGCGGAGCGTACTGACAATCCGGCCGCGGCAGTCCCGGTCATGTGGAAGCCGCCTCGACAGGCGGCCCGCGCAAGCCGTTGATGAGGCAAGGACGCCCGTGAAGACGGACCGGGGCACGCCACCCCGGTTATGTGGGAGATGGCATGGCGGGCCTGCCGCGCCATCCGGGCGTCGGTCTTGACCAGCCGCTCGCGCAGCGAGGTCGGCGACCACCGCTCGATCCCCTCGGGTGTTGCCAGCGTGCGCGGGAAGTTGGCGAGGTTGCAGGCCAGAGCGCGCCGTTGGAGCCGGACCACGTTTGCCGCGAAGCGCCTGCATGAGAGCCGCGTCCACTTCAGCGCGTACTTGCCCTCCTTCATGTGCCGCCCGGCGGCGCCGCGCTGGTTGTGGAAGGCCAGCACCCTGACCTTGCCCCGTGATCCCGGACCAGGGATCTATTCGATCAAGCCGCGATTTTGACCGTCATGTCTATCCTTGCCTGCGCCGGTGTGCGGTATCCGACGCTCGAATGCCGACGCTTTCGGTTGTAGAAGATTTCAATGTGCTTGAAGAGCGCGGCCCTTGCGTCGCGTTCGGATATGCGTCCGGTGGAAATATCCCTGAACCGTCGAACAGGGCGGATCGTCTCGCGCCAGCATACGCCCTTGGCATCCGGTCTCTGCAATGTACAAAAGTGCGTTGACGACTTCGCGCATGTCCGTTTCGCGAGGCCGGCAATCGGTGCGCATCACGAAGCATTGAACCTGTCACGAAGGAAGCGGGTGCGAGGTGCCTTTCACATTCAGATCGCAGCAGATCCGGCGGTCAACAACCGACACAGCCGGTTGAAGGATTTCCTGCGGCGCTACCGAGGCGTCGCGACCAGATATCCCGACAACTACCTGCGATGGTTCCAGCGGCTTGAACTGGAGAACGCCTCACCCCGGGCTTGCCTCGCAACCGCCATCGCACGTCCATGCAGACAATTTGTAAACTGAGCCATCCGTTATTTAAGAAAGTCGGGTGGTTATGCCGTACCTAGCAATTACAGATGACAGTTTAGGAAGGCTCGCATAGCCTGGCGTCACGGGCCCGCCAGCCTCCACCGCAACCATCACCTTCCCCGGCATTACCGATGCCGCCCGCGCGGAAGCAGAATGCGCCATCGCCCGGCACCCGGACGATCCGGCCACCGGTCCCGTCCGCCGCATCACCCTCGCCACCCCGATGGCCAAACCCCTCGACGCCGATGGGGCCGACCCGACCGACACGCTCTGGCATCTCTTCTCCGCCGACGCCGAACCCGCACATCTGACCCATCGCCGATTCCTTACAAAATTGAAGCTTCCATCGATTATATTCCGAGAGAATCAAACGTCATCCATAAACTCAAAATCAGACCGATTTTTCGAGGTGCCCTACAATAGACGGCTAGGTCGCGGCACTCAATTACTCAAACACACATTTGAGAATTGAAGAACCTTTGCGTGAGACGGGAACACATGCAAGGGCCGGGGTCTGTATGGTCGCTTCCTGACTATTCCTGCCTCGCCCGAACCTCGACAATGAAATCACCAACAGACCAAAGCCATCCGCGCTGTGCATTGGTGTAGCTACCATGAACAGGGGAGGGGACCACAAGCTGAAGGCTGGACGCCTCCATCTGGTCGGTCTGCGTCTCTGAAATCCCCGGCTCCAGCGTCAAAAGGTGCTTGCGACTGATCTTCTCTGCTTCTGCCAGAACCTGCCGCCAGCGATCCTTGCAGGTCGATTTGGCCCCCAGCATCGCCAGACGGGCATCGCCCTCGGCAGGAGCTGCCTGATAGGTCTCCAGATCGGGAAACAGAAAATCCGGCTTGTGCTTGTGTTCTGTCACCGCGCCCCGAACATACCGGATGTCGTGCGCCCCGAGAACAGCGGCCAGATGGTTCTCCAGCGAATGACCCATACGGGACTTGCGCCGGTTCTGCACACTCAGGGAAAAGCTGATGAACCCATCAACGTCCGTGCCTGTGCCATCCACAAACCCCGCCTCGATCCGCGACGACACTATCTTGCGTTCCAGCCGCCGAAACAGGGCCTCTTCGTGGTCCAGCCACGCGATAAGTGCGGCGTCCGGGTCATCCTCGGCGCGCACCTCGGGCAGGGTCCGGCGGGCCAGATCGGAAAACTCGGCCGTCTTCGGAAATGTTGTGCCGAACTTCTCGATGATGCTGTCCAGTTTGTCGGCTTCCGGCTCTTCGAACTCGACGCCGATTTCGTCCAAGATAAAGCGCGCTGCAAAATCCAGCTCTGGCTCCTCGTCCGAGAACTCACGCGACACAAAGAACCTGCCCTCTGGGCGCAAGCCGAACAACCAGAAGAGCTGCTGCTCGCTGGTGGACCCTTCAGGGGCCACAATGAACCACAGAACGCCGCCTTGGTCCTTGGCAAGAAACAGGGTGTCTCCGGCCTTCATGCCCTCTGTGACGGGGTTTGAAGGGTAGTAGAGCCGCCATTCGGCGGCGCGGGGCTTGTTGATCCGCGCGTCGTAGTGTGTGGCCCAGCTCTCCTCGGTGAAGCCCTCCTGATCGCCGCCCAGCCAGATATAGATTGCGGAAAACCTCTCTTGGTGCGTCTCGCCCAAAAAGTCGTCCCGCATCTTCTTCGTGGTTCCGACCTCGTGCTGGTTGGATGTTTTTGGTTCAGCATCGACGGCAGACAAACGCTTGACCCCGACACCCTCAAAATAGTCAGACAGTTGCCCGCGCTTCATCCCCGCTCACCTCCAGTGTTTTTATATCTGATTTCAACCATATGGCGCACTGATCGACAACGCCATCGAAGGGCAGGCGGGTCTTGCCTTTCAGGGCGCATTCCCAGACCGTTCCGATACGCCAGCCCGTCTCGGCCAGCGTCCGATACTGCCGCCGGTCGCGCTCGATATTCTTCCCGATCTTGTCGCGCCAGAATACCTCCCGGCTCTTTGGCCAGCGAAACAGGTGGCAGTCGTGGCCGTGCCAGAAACAACCGTGAACGAAGATCACTGCGTTCCGGCCTGTGAACACAAGATCAGGTTTGCCGGGCAGGTCTTTCCGGTGCAGCCGAAAACGGAATCCGCGCCTGTGAAGCGCGGATCGGATTGCCAGCTCCGGTTTGGTGTTCTTGCCCTTGATACCGGACATCATCCGGCTTCGGGTTGCGGCTGTAACGCTGTCCGCAGGCATTACTCCGCAGCAATACCCGGCTCGGGTAGGGGAAGCTGGACCTGCACGGTCTGGGGAACTTCCCGTCCGTCCAACTCCATCGCCTCGATGATGCGCGGCTGCATGAGCCGCGCAACAGCATTGACGACAGGCACGACAACGGCGTTTCCGAACTGGCGATAGGCCTGGGTATCCGATACCGGAATTTTCCACTCGGTCCGGCCGGGCTTCTCGAACCCCATCAGGCGGGCGCACTCGCGCGGCGTAAGGCGGCGCGGGCGGTCGCCCTTCTGCGCAATCAGGATTTCGGATCCGTCCTTGAAGTAACGGGCAGACATGGTGCGGGCCACATCATCGGGGCCGAAGAGCGAAAATCCAAAGCCGTTCCCGGCCTTGCGGTGCTTTTCCCTGTAGCCCTGAAGGTAGGTCCACATGTGTTCGCTGAGGGTGTATTTCGGATCAACCTTCCTGTCGAGGATCGAACCCAGCGTCGGGCCGTCGCCTTCCGGGACAGCAAGCCGGTCGAAATCAAGCCCGATGCTGTGATCCCTGAAGCCGACAATGAAAATGCGTTCGCGTTTCTGCGGTACCCATGGTGTCGAACTGATGACTTTATGAAAAACCCGATAACCCAGCCTGTCTTCCAGAATTCGAATGATTGTGGCGAACGTCCGGCCACTGTCATGGCGTTCAAGATTTTTTACGTTCTCCAGCAGGAAGGCCGGGGAACGGTGTTGATCGATGATCCTGGCGAGATCGTGGAACAGCGTCCCCTGGGTCTCGCACAGGAAGCCATGCGGCCGGCCCAGGGCGTTCCTCTTGCTCACGCCGGCAATCGAGAATGGCTGGCAAGGGAAACCGGCCAGAAGCACATCATGGGCCGGGATTTTCGTGGGCGCGTCTGCCCAGGGCCGCACATCCCCGGCAAGAACATGCTCGCTGTCAGCAGGTTCGGGGAAATTGGCGCTGTAGGTCTCCCGGCTGAACCGGTCCCACTCTGCGGTGAATACACAGCGCCCGCCGATCCCCTCGAACGGAATACGCATACCGCCGATGCCGGCAAACAGGTCGATGAACCTGAAACCTTCGGGCCGTGCGCCCGTGCAGCGCGCGTCTGCGGTCTGGCGCAGCTTTTCCAGCCGGAGCTGGTCGATCCGTTTGCCTTCGCCATTGATATGACGCCTGACGGTCCGGGCGTTCACGTCCAGAAGCTCTGCTGCCGTGTCAATGTCGAGACCGGCGCGCTCCATCAGTTCTGCAAATTCTGTCCGTAGATGCGCGTTCATGTGCCTACCCCTGATCTGTGTCGATTATTGACAACATGTCATAATCCGTCCCAGTGTGTTTGGGAACCCTGTTTCTGGCATTTGTTCACAATTTGTTCTACTCTGTGTCAATGCTCTCCTTGACATCACAGGGTGATTCAGAGAACTCCGATTTTGTCGTCAGCTATGATGCGGACTGCTCTGTTTCGGTTATCCTGGATCATCTCAATGGCCTTGGTTGGTGATTTGGTGACGCGTTTCAGCAAGGTGCGTGTAGCGCCGAGAAGGGTGAAAACATTGCGGGGTGCGTGATCAAGGCGGTTTGTGTATGGCTCAGTTTACAAGCCGTGTGCGTTCATGTTATGTTTTTTGTGAAATCAGAAGGATAGATTGACATGGATCACAAGCAGTTTCAGGAATGGTTATCGGGGATAGACCACCTCAGCCCGGCGCAGCGGCAGCAAACCGAAGCCGTGTTCCCGGGGGACACGGAGACGTCAGCGTCGCTGGCTGCCATTGAAGCGGCCGTGGGTGGAGATCGCCAGTGCCCGCATTGTGGCACGCCAGGCGCCATATCGCGTGGCAGGGCAAGGGGTCTGCGACGGTACCAGTGCAAAGAATGCAGGAAGACATTCAATGCCGCGACCGGCCGGCACCCCCTTGTCGGGTCTGCACCGCAAGGACAAGTGGCTTTCCTTCGGAGCCTGTCTTGCTGATGGGCTGACGGTTCGCGCTTCAGCAGAACGTTGCGGACTTGCCGTCAACACCGCCTTCCGTTGGCGGCACCGATCTCCTGCCGCGAAAGACCTGAAGGCACGCAAGCTCACGGGCATTGTGGAAGCCGATGAAACCTGTGTGCCGGAAAGCCGGAAAGGTGCACGAAACCTTGAGCGCAAGGCGCGACGCAGGGGAGGCAAGGCCAGCAAGCGGGACCTGTCAGATGAACAGGTTCCGGTCCTGGTTGTCGCTGACCGCAGCGGCGCGACAGTCAGTGCGGTTCTGCCTGCGGTCAACGCCAATACCTTGCGAGAGGTGATCGCGCCGGTTGTGGACGAGGATATCGTTTTGGTGACCGATGGACACCGCGCTTGTCCGCGATGCGCGGCGGCAATCGGTGCGCATCACGAAGCATTGAACCTGTCACGAAGTGAACGGGTGCGAGGTGCCTTTCACATTCAGGTCGCGGCAGATGCGGCGGTCAACAACCGACATCGCCGGTTGCAGGATTTCCTGCGGCGCTATCGAGGCGCCGCGACCAGATATCTCGACAACTACCTGCGATGGTTCCAACGGCTTGAACTGGAGAACGCCTCACCCCGGGTTTGCCTCGCAACCGCCATCGCACGTCCATGCATACAATTCGTGAACTGAGCCAAACGCATCATGTCTGTGAACCGCAGCCACTGGCGGATCGAGGCGATGCACCGCGACAAGGACGTAACCCCTGGTGAGGATCGCCATACCAATCGCCTCGATCACGCCTCGCAAAACATCTTCACGCTGACAAGCGCCACACGTGCTGTGCCCAAGCGCATCAGCAACTCGCCCACAAGGGCTATCGAGGCGTTCCAGACCAGCCGAACAACGGCGATCCGCTTCCTGGCCAAAGGCCACAACAATTTTTACTGAATCACCCTGCCGGGTGGCAAAAGTCCCTTGACTTTCGAACGAAAGGCTGCATAAATTGAGTTGAGAGATCTGAACACAAGCGCGACAAGACCACATAAGAATCCTCGGAGGTCCCCTTGCCGATCCCGAACTTCCCTCTCCAAGTCGCCCCAGACTGGCTCATCCGTATGAGCCCGGACAGGATGAACCGGGACCCCTTACCTCTACACCCCCTCTTGGCCGGCTCTCTGTACTATCCGAGTTCCAGGTTCGACGGGACCCCCGTAGCCTATCTTTGCGGGAACTACTTGAGCTTCATCTATGTGGACTACGGGGTGGACCGAAAAGATCTGCTTGCAGAACTCGAGGCACCGGGTTTCCTCGGTTATCGGGTACTTTGCCACCGCCCCGTCCTTGAGACGGAGCTTGCCCCCGGCGGTTGGTCTCCCGGTGTGACAGTCGGGCCAGTCCCGGCCTACGACTGGTCTTCAATCCGAGATCCCTTTTGTGAATGGGTTGTCCTAGAGCGCGACCCTGATCGGCCTGAATCGCACGGGCCGGATCGGTTCAGCTTCCTCCACCTCTGCGCGGATGGGGTCGCTGCCTTCGACGCCCTCTACATTGGAAACAAGGTTGCGCCTGGCGCGGTCGCGATTATCCAACCCGGGCATGCATTTGGTGGGAACTGGACCAACTTCACCGATCCGTATGGGCCACTGGCGAAAGTGGTTATGGCGAACCCAGCCGGGCAACCGGACCTGCTCCTTTGCGGTGGAATAGGGGTACCGAATGGGGACACGCACCCCTGCTGGCCTCAATACACGGAGCAACTCGATGTCGTTGGACACAGAAGGATTGGGGTTTGGCGACAAGCCGGTTGACCACTCCACATCCGAGTGGGGACACACACATGCTTGTGCGTAAATCATCAGTTGTTGATCGGCGTGCAATTTTGACCCCTCCCTGTGATTGTACACCATCCTTTTCATCATGTGTCGGTGGAAGGGCAAGCTGGGATGATTTGCGTGGAAACTATTGGGATGGCAGGGCTATGCATCAAATTGCACCAGGGTATTGAAAATCTTCTGAAAGTCTGAATCTCTGTTGCTTGGTTTCAGCGACAGAGGTGGCCAGACATGGTATCCGTTCAATCCGTATTGCGACAGGTTCCCGATCCGGGGGGAAAGCAAGGTCTCGAACATCCGCTCCACGCACGCGCTGCTGATGCTGTTAGCCATGCTCAGCGGCCGTAAAGGAATGATGGCGGCGGGTCAACAGGGCCCCGTGGCCTGACTGCACGACAACTCCGGCGACCGGGATTTCGCCCCGGTCATGCCTCCCCCTGCCATGCAACCTTGACGGAAACCCTTCGGGTTCTGGATCCCACGGCAATGGCGCAGGTTCCTGGTCAGTTGACAGCGGAGACCGGCGCGCAGGCCGACACAGACATCAACCACATCTCCCTCGACGGCAAAACCCTGCGCGGCAGCAAGGATGCCGACGGCAAGGCCGAACATGTGCTCTCCGCCTTTTGCGTCCCCTAGACCAGAGTGTGGACCCTGTATCGTCGCACGGCAAGGGGATGGCGATCCCCGATGCCTTGCAGCTCATTGATCAGCTTGACCTGACGGACAAGATTGTCACTTCTGCCAGAAAACAATCACTTCAAAGGTCGTGGGGAAGGGCGGCGATGATGTCCTGCCGGTGAAGGGAAACCGGAAAGACCTGCGCGGCGAGATCGAAACGGCCTTCACAGAGCCGGTTTTTCCCCTCGCCGAATGGCATGAGCCGGCGCAATCCGGCCACGGGCGGATTGACCAGCGCCACATTCGTGGCAGCGCTCGGCGGGGAGATGCGCAAGTTCATGGCCAACAATCCGCTTCATCGCTCGCCTGGAGCGCAGGCGGGACCTGTCCGAAGGGGACGCGTCACCCGAACCGAAAGGGAGGCGATTTATCCGATCACGAGCCTGCCCGGGGCGACACCGAAACGCATCATGTCTGTGAACCGCAGCCACTGGCGGATCGAGGCAATGCACCGTGACAAGGACGTAACCCCTGGTGAGGATCGCCATACCAATCGCCTTGATCACGCCCCGCAAAACATCTTCACACTGACAGCGCCACACGTACTGTGCTCAAGCGCATCAGCAACTCGCCCACAAGGGCTGTCGAGACGTTCCGGACCAGCCGAACAACGGCGATCCGCTTCCTGGCCAAAGGCCACAACAATTTTTACTGAATCGCCCTGTTCATCGGTCAGATCGCTTGCATACCGGCCATTGTTACGCTCATATTGCTTGCGAGTGATCTCAGTCCACATTTTGTGCCTCAATTGCTGATTGGACACAACAACGGAATCACAAGCGGCTGATGCCACTCAACTCTTTTTCAGTCAGGCTCTAGGAGAGCAGCAACACAACCCTTACCAGAAAGCCGCCGCGCACCCCATGGCCAGCAAATCGAAAGCAAAGGGCGATCTGATCGATAACGTGGCGCTGCGCGAGGCGATGCTGGCTGCCGCCGAAAAGCATCAGGGCAGGGAAACGATGCTGCGCAAGGCGCTTTTGAAACTGGCGAGCGAGGCCTGGACCGAAGCGCGCGGTGCAGCCGAAAAGCGGCTTCACGCCGAACGCCGGGCCGGGCTCGACATTGCCCGGGCGCTGTCCAAAACCATGGACGGCATAATTTCCGGCCTGTTCGACGTGATTACCGGGCACATGTATCCCGTCCCCAATCCGACCGATGCCGAGCGGATCGCGGTAATCGCCACGGGTGGGTATGGCCGCGGCGCCTTGGCGCCGCAATCGGACATTGATCTGTTGTTCCTGTTTCCGCACAAACAGACCGGTTGGCACGAACAGGTCATCGAGACACTGCTCTATCTGTTGTGGGATCTGAAACTGAAGGTCGGTCAGGCCGTGCGCGGCATCGACGATTGCATCCGTCTGGCCCGGGACGATTTCACCATTCGCACGGCAGTTCTGGAAGCGCGTCACCTGGACGGTGACGAAGATCTGACCGAGGCCCTGAGGCAACGTTTGTGGAAGGAGTTGTTTGCCAAATCGGGGCGCGAATTCGTCGATGCCAAACTGGCCGAACGTGATGCCCGCCACCGCGCCCACGGCGAAAGCCGCTATCTGGTCGAGCCCAATATCAAGGACGGCAAGGGGGGCCTGCGCGACCTGCAGACCATGTTCTGGATCGCCAAATATCTGTTTCACACCGAAGACCCCGACGACATGATCGAGGCAGGGGTCTTCTCGCGCACTGAATACCGCAATTTTATCAAGGCCCGGCGCTATCTGTGGACTGTGCGCTGCCACCTGCACTTTCTTTCCGGCCGGGCCGAGGAGCGCCTGAGCTTCGATGTCCAGCAGGAGATGGCCGAGCGCCTGGGGTATCAGGACCATGCGGGCATTCGTGGGGTCGAGCGCTTCATGAAACACTATTTCCTGACCGCCAAGGACGTCGGCGATCTGACCCGAATCTTCTGTGCCGTGCTTGAAAAACAGGAAAAGAAAGCCGCGCCCTCGTTCAACCGCTTCATCCCGACCATTTTTCGCGGCCGCAAGAAAGTGGTCGAGGGATTTCCCATCGTCGCCAACCGGCTGTCGGCCGCCTCGGAGGATGTCTTCGATGCCGACCCGGTCAATCTGATCCGGCTGTTCCATGCCGCCGACCGCACGGGGCTCGATATTCATCCCGACGCGCTGAAGCTGGTCACCCGGTCGCTGAAGCTGATCAACAAGGATTTGCGCGCCGATCCTGAAGCCAACCGTCTGTTCCTGGGGATTCTCACTTCGAAGAACGACCCTGAATCCGGGCTGTACAAGATGAACGAGGCGGGTGTGCTCGGGCGCTTCGTTTTGGACTTCGGACGCATCGTCGCGCTGATGCAATTCAACATGTACCACCACTATACCGCCGACGAACATCTCATCCGGGCCATCGGCATTCTGTCGCGGATCGAGAAACAGGAACTGGTTGAGGACCACCCCTTGTCCTCGAAAATCATTCAAAGCGTGCTCAGCCGGAAAGTTCTTTATGTGGCGCTGTTCCTGCATGACATCGCCAAGGGGCGGCCTGAAGACCATTCGGTCGCCGGCGGGAAGATTGCCCGGCGCCTGTGCCCGCGCCTTGGCATGTCGGCGGCGGAGACCGAGGCCGTGGAATGGCTGGTGCTCAATCATCTGGTGATGTCCGACGTGGCGCAAAAGCGCGACATTGCCGATCCCAAGACCGTGCGCGACTTCGCCGATCTGGTGCAGTCGCCCGAACGCCTGCGCCTGCTGCTGTGCCTGACCGTCGCCGATATCCGGGCTGTCGGACCGGGGGTCTGGAACGGCTGGAAGGGCGAGTTGTTGCGCCAGCTTTATTACGAGACCGAAAGCCTGTTGCAAGGCGGCGTCTCGGGCGAGACCCGCAAGCACCGGGTCGAGGCGGCAAAGGAGGCCCTGCGCGAGCACCTGTCCGGCTGGACCAAGAAGGACATCAAGGCATTTCTCGACCGGCACTATGACCCGTACTGGCTGGCGCTGGATACCGATAGCCATGCGGCTCATGCAGAATTGATGCGCGATGCCGGAACCGGTGAGGCCGCGTTGGCCATTCGCGCTGAACCCGATGCCTGGCGCGCGATAACCAGGGTCTCATTGACCATGCCGGACCATCCCGGCGTCTTCGCCCGGATCTGCGGCGCTCTGGCTATCGCCGGCATGTCGGTGACCGACGCCAAGATTTTCACCACAAATGACGGCATGGCGATCAACACGTTCTGGGTCCAGGATACTGGCGGGGTCGCGGTGCGCGAGCCCAAGCGCCTGAAACGGATCGAGGAGATCATCCGCAATTCCCTGGCCGGCAAGGTGGTCGTGCCCGACGCCTTGAAACAGAAGCGCGGACCTTTGGCGCGCGAGCGGGCATTTACCGTGGCGCCCCAGGTGCTGATCGACAATAACGCCTCGGCAACCCACAGCGTGATCGAGGTCAACGGCCGGGATCGGCCTGGCCTGCTCTATGATCTGGCCCGTGCCCTGGGACGCCAGAACCTGGTGTTATCCTCGGCCCAGATCGCCACTTTCGGCGAGCGCGCGGTGGACGTTTTTTACGTCAAGGACGCCATGGGCCAGAAGATCACGACCGACCCGAAAAAGCGGTCGGTGGAAAAAGCCATGCTTGCCGCGACCGAACGGTCGAAGGTGGAAAAGAAAGCCGCATGAACCTGCTGCGCAATGCCGCCACGGTTTCGGTGATGACGCTTGCCTCGCGCGTGCTGGGCTTTGTCCGCGATATCCTGATCGCCGGCATGTTGGGCGCCGGGCCGGTGGCGGACGCCTTCTTTGCCGCGTTCCAGTTCCCCAATCTGTTTCGCCGCTTGTTTGCCGAGGGTGCCTTCAATGCGGCCTTCGTGCCGCTTTATGCCAAACGTCTGGAGGGCGAGGGGCCAGAAGATCACGACCGACCCGAAAAAGCGGTCGGTGGAAAAAGCCATGCTTGCCGCGACCGAACGGTCGAAGGTGGAAAAGAAAGCCGCATGAACCTGCTGCGCAATGCCGCCACGGTTTCGGTGATGACGCTTGCCTCGCGCGTGCTGGGCTTTGTCCGCGATATCCTGATCGCCGGCATGTTGGGCGCCGGGCCGGTGGCGGACGCCTTCTTTGCCGCGTTCCAGTTCCCCAATCTGTTTCGCCGCTTGTTTGCCGAGGGTGCCTTCAATGCGGCCTTCGTGCCGCTTTATGCCAAACGTCTGGAGGGCGAGGGGCCAGAAGCCGCGGCTGACTTTGCCGAACAGGCCTTGGCGCCGCTCTGGTTCGGGCTGGTGATCCTCACCGCTCTGGCCATCGCCTTCATGCCGTGGCTGATTTACGTCATCGCACCGGGATTTGCGCCGGATGTTGTTGCCACCATTTTCGGATCGGCCGCCCCGTTCGACACGGTCGAGGACACCGGCAAGCTGGCGCTGACCACTCAATTCACGCGCATCCTGTTTCCCTATCTGTTGTTCATCTCGCTGATGGCGTTTTACACCGGCATGCTGAATTCGGCCGGCAAGTTTGCCTTGGCCGCCCTGGCGCCGGTTTTGATGAATGTAATGGCGATCGGCGCGCTGGGGCTGGCCTGGCTTTCCGGCCTGGCGGCAGGTCCGGCCCTGGTCTGGGGTTTGCTGATTTCGGGCGTGGTGCAGTTTCTCGCCGTCTGGTGGGGTGCGCGCCGGATCGGCATACGGCTGCATCTGCGCCGGCCCCGACTGACCGACGAGACACGGCGCTTCGGCCAGTTGTTCCTGCCGGGCCTGATTGCCGGCGGCACTACCCAGATTAATCTGCTGATCGGCGGCGCCATAGCGACCTTTCAGGAAGGCGCGCGGTCGTGGCTGTTCTATGCCGACCGGATCTATCAGTTTCCGCTCGGCCTGATCGGGGTGGCGATCGGTATTGCCCTGCTGCCGGACCTTGCCCGGCGTCTGCGGGCCGGTGACAGCGGCGGCGCCGTGGCGACCCAGAACCGGGCCTGCGAAACCGCCATGCTGTTGACCCTGCCTGCGGCCGCGGCACTGATCGCGGTGCCGGGTCTGATCGTGGCGGTGCTGTTCCAGCGCGGCGCCTTCAGCGCCGCCGACGCCGTCGCCACATCGGGCGCGCTGGCGATCTTTGCCCTCGGACTGCCGGCCTTTGTCCTGGTCAAAGTGTTTTCGCCGGCCTATTTTGCGCGCGAGGACACCAGGACACCCCTGCGCTTTGCGATGATCTCGGTCGTGGTAAACATCGTGGTCAGCCTGGCGGTCTTCCCCGTGTTCGGTCATTACGGCATTGCCGCGGCCACCGCCCTGTCATCCTGGATCAATGCCGGCATGCTGTTCGCCGGGCTTTATCGCCGCGGCGAATTCGTTGCCGATCACAGGCTGAAGCGCCGACTGGGCGCCATATTGGCGGCCTCGACGGCGATGGGCGGCGGAGTTTATTTTCTGGCGGCCGGCCTGCAAAGCGCGGGGCAGGCATCCCTGCCGGTATTGTTGGTTGCGGTCGTGGCAGGCGTGGCCGGCTATGGGATGTGCACCCTGGTCCTGGGGGCGGCCCGGCCGGCGGAGTTGCGCACCGCGTTCGCGCGCCCGAAAGAGCAGCAACAAAGTTGACCTCTTGGCCCCGGCAAGCCATAACCCGCCGTCCAAATCTTAAGGCTAGGTTCGATGACCAGACACTCTCAGCGCGTCTTTTCCGGCGTCCAGCCCACGGGCAATCTGACACTCGGAAATTATCTGGGCGCAATCCGCAATTTCGTCACTCTGCAGCACGACTTCGAATGTCTGTACTGCGTCGTCGATCTGCATGCGATCACCACCTGGCAGGACCCGGACGAGCTGCGCAAGGCGATCCGGTCGGTGACGGCGGCCTTTATTGCCTGCGGCCTGGATCCGAAAAAGAACATTCTGTTCAACCAGTCCCAGGTGCCGGCCCATGTCGAGCTGGCCTGGGTTTTCAATTGCGTTGCCCGGCTCGGCTGGCTGAACCGGATGACCCAGTTCAAGGAGAAGGCGGGCAAGAACCGCGAGAACGCCTCGCTGGGTCTGTATGCCTATCCCAGTCTGATGGCCGCCGACATTCTGGCCTATCGCGCCACCCACGTCCCGGTGGGCGAGGACCAGAAACAGCATCTGGAGCTGTCCCGTGACATCGCCCAGAAGTTCAACAATGACTGGGGCGCCGAGGATTTCTTCCCGCTGCCCGAGCCCTTGATCCTGGGCGAGGCGACGCGGGTCATGTCTCTGCGCGATGGTTCCGCCAAGATGTCAAAGTCGGATCCGTCGGACATGTCGCGGATCAATCTCAGCGATGATGCCGACACCATCGCCCGGAAGATCAAGAAAGCGAAAACCGATCCCGAACCGTTGTCGCCGACCCTTGAAGGTCTGGAGGGGCGGCCGGAGGTGGACAATCTGGTCGGCATTTATGCGGCCCTGTCAGGTATATCCCGCGCCGATGTGATCGGGGAATTCGGCGGCCAAGGGTTCGGCGCGTTCAAGCCGGCATTGGCGGATCTGGCGGTCGAAAAACTGAGCCCGATCACCATGGAGATGACCCGGCTCGAGGCCGACCCGGGATATATCGACCAGGTTCTGGGCGACGGCGCCGAACGGGCTGCTGCACTTGCCGATCCGATTGTGGCCGAAGTTTATGAGACCGTCGGTTTCATAGGTTCGAGAAAATGACGCCGGGACATAATGGCGCTTGCCGCGGATGGCGACTTGCGGCAAGGATTCGGGCATGAACGAGACACCGGACAAGGCCGTGACACGGAAATTCATGATCGTCGTCGACGATACTGAAGAGTGCGCCGTCGCCATCCGTTTCGCCGCGCGCCGGGCCGCGCGCACCGGCGGCCTGGTGCTGATGCTGCGGGTGATCGAACCGGAAGATTTCCAGCATTGGATATCGGTTCAGGAGCAGGCGCGTGAAGAAGCCCTGGAAGAAGCCGAAACCCTCTTGCGCGATCTGGCGGCCGATGTGCATGCCCTGGCCGGAATCATGCCGGAATTCGCCATTCGCGAGGGGAATACGCGTAACGAAGTTCTGGCTCAACTGGCCGAGGACCCCAATATCGGCGTTCTGGTTCTGGGCGCGGGAACCGGCAAGGATGACCCGGGTCCGCTGGTTACCGCACTGGCCGGACAGATGTCGGGAACGCTTCCCGTGCCAATCACCGTGGTCCCGGGAAATCTGACCCTGGACCAGATCGACGCTATCACCTGACGCGACCCGGCGCGCCGTGGCTTGATTCCCGGCGCCATCTGGCCCAAATACAGGTTGAACAATTTACCAAGGCAAAGAGCTCATGTTTATCCAGACCGAATCCACGCCCAATCCGGCGACCCTGAAGTTCCTGCCCGGCCGCGATGTGATGGGCCCGAAAGGTACCGCCAATTTCCCGGCGCCCGAAGATGCCGCCAACTCGCCGCTGGCCGGCCGGCTGTTTTCGGTCGAAGGCGTGATGGGCGTCTTTCTGGGCGCTGACTTCGTCACCGTGACCAAGACCGATGCCGCCGAATGGCATCACATCAAACCGGCCATTCTGGGAGTGATCATGGATCACTTCATGTCCGATGCCGCGGTCGTTAACGAAGCGCCGGCGGTTTCAGCCCATGCCGAAGTGAACGGCGAGGACGAAGAGGTTGTCAGCCAGATCATCGAACTTCTCGACACACGGGTCCGTCCGGCGGTGGCGGCCGATGGCGGCGATATCGTCTTTCATGGCTTCGACAAGGGAACCGTCTATCTGCACATGCAGGGGGCCTGCGCCGGCTGTCCGTCCTCGACGATCACTCTGAAAAACGGCATCGAGAACATGTTGCGCCATTATCTGCCCGAAGTGATCTCGGTCGAAGCGGTCTGAACCGTCTGGATCACATCCCATGCTGAACCCGATTGCCGACGACGCGCTGGACGCACTGTTCCGTGAGGGGCGCACCTTTAATGCCTGGACCGACGAACCGGTAACCGACGTAACCTTGCAAGCCCTTTACGATCTGCTCCGCTGGGCGCCGACCAGCTTCAATTCCTGCCCGGCCCGGTTCCGGTTTCTGGTCTCATCCGGTGCCAAGGAACGGTTAAAACCCCATCTGTCGGAGTCCAATGTGGACAAGACCATGGCCGCGCCCGTGACCACGATCATTGCCTACGACATTGCCTTCCACCAGCAGTTGCCCAAGCTGGCACCGCACGTCGGTGTCGCCGGGTGGGAGGCGCGCAGCGATGAACAGCGCACCGCCACCGCGCGGATGAACGGCACGCTGCAGGGCGGATATCTCATCCTGGCAGCACGCTCCCTGGGCCTCGACTGTGGCCCCATGGCCGGCTTTAGCAATGCTGGTGTCGATGAGGAATTTTTCGCCGGCACAACTTTGCGCTCCAACTTCCTGTGCAATCTGGGCTATGGAAATCTGGCCAAGCTGCGCCCGCGCGCCGCCCGACTTGATTTTAACGAGGCGTGCGAGATCATTTGACGCTTATGGGTCCTGATCCCGACGGCCCGATCCTTGCCCTCGACACAGCGCTCACGGCCTGTTCGGCCGCCGTCTTGATGGACGGCCGCCTTGCCGCCGAGCGCTATGCCGAGGTGGGCAAGGGTCAGGCCGAACTTCTGATGGGCCAGATCGACCAGGTTCTGGCCGAAGCGGTGGTCAGCCCATCCGGTCTGGCCCGCATTGGCGTCACCATCGGTCCGGGCAGCTTTTCCGGCGTCCGCATCGGTCTGTCGGTAGCGCGTGGCATATCTCTGGTTACCGGCGCGCCGGTTGCCGGCATTACGACCCTGGCCGCCCTGGCGGCCGATTCGCCACCCGGTTCGGGGCGGGCCACCGTTGCCGCGATCGATGCCCGCCGGGGCGAAATTTATGTTCAGGTCTTTGGGCCAGACGGAATGGCCCTGGATCAGCCTTCGGCCATGACGCCGGCGGCGGCGGCGGCGGCATTGCCGTCCGGACCCCTGATCCTGGTAGGCTCGGGCGCGGCCCTGCTGGTGGAAGCCGCGGCACGCGGCAATCTCGATGCTCAAGAAAAGATAATCTGGCCGCGTGCCTCGGCTGTCGCCAGATTGGCCGCCGATGCAAAAGTTTCCGGATCGCCTCCGGACCCTCTCTATCTGCGTGCACCCGACGCTAAGGCCCCAAAGCCATGACCGATGAGGCGCTTGCCGCCCGCCTGGCCGATCTTCACCGGGAATGCTTCCCGACGACCTGGGACGCGGCGGCTTTTGCGTCTCTGATTGCCGGGCATGGCACGTTCGCCGTAATCCAGCGGGATGCTTCGGGCCGGGATACCGCTTTCGGCCTGGTCAGAATTGTTGCGGACGAAGCCGAGATACTGACCCCGGGTGCCTGGCGTCATTTCGGACGTTTACGGCGCTCTGTCGGGACTGGGCATGCCGCTGGAAGAAGTGGCGCCGCGTCCGGATCCGGCTGTTTCGATCAAGAAATCGATCACACCGGATTTCATTATCTGTCTGGAAGATGGCCGAAAGCTGAAAATGCTGAAACGCCACCTGAAAACCGCCTATGATATGCTTCCGGAACAATATCGGGAACGGTGGGGCCTGCCGTCCATCTATCCCATGGTGGCCCCGAACCATGCGAAAAAGTGCCAACAGCTTGCCAGGAAAATCGGCCTCGGTCGTAATCGCTGATCGCGCACTCTTTAAGCGACACGAAAACGGGCCGCGCCAAACTGCGCGGCCCGTTTTCGTGTCGATGAGTCCATCCTGATGCCGGTGCTGCGCGCGATCCTGGTTATGTCGGGTTTCTTCCTGCTGATGGCCGTGCTCATCCCGATTCAGTGGCTGGCCCTGAAGACCGGTTGGCATTTGCAGAGATCGCTACCCGTGTTTTTTCACCGGACACTCTCGAGAATTCTGGGGCTCCGGGTCCATTTGGAAGGCGAACCGCTGGTGCCGGGACCTTTGCTGATCGCTGGAAATCACCTGACCTGGCTGGACATTGTTCCGGTCTCCATGATCGGGCCCTTGTCATTCATTTCAAAGGGCGAAGTCGCCAACTGGCCGGTCTTCGGCCTTCTTGCGAAGCTGCAGCGGACAATCTTTATCGACCGTGACCGCCGGTCCGCCGTCGCCGCCCAGCGCCTCGAGATCGAGGATCGATTGACGGCCGGCGAATGCCTGGTCCTGTTTCCCGAAGGGACAACGGGCACGGGAAACAGGGTTCTGCCGTTCAAGTCTTCCCTGTTCGGCGCGGTTCAGAACAAGGCCCGCATGACCCCGGTGGTTCAGCCGATGTCGATTGCCTATACACGGGTTCACGGCCTGCCATTGGGACGGTCGATGCGGCCCAAGATTGCCTGGTACGGTGATATGGACATGATCCCGCACCTGATATCCTATTTGCTGATGGGACCCGTGGATGTCACGATCCGGCTGGGACGTCCGCTTGATCCGGCGGCTTATCCCAACCGCAAGATGTTGACCGCGGCGGCGCAGCTTGCCGTCGAAGAAGGCTTTGCCGAGATCACAAGTGACAGACGATGGCTTGACTCGGCCGCGCACGCCGGTGATAGGAACCCGCAAAACCCCGCTCAAGGAACGCACCGGGCGCAACCGGCATGAAGAAACTCTTCATCAAGACCTATGGCTGTCAAATGAATGTCTATGATTCCGGCCGCATGGCGGATCTGCTGGCACCGCACGGGTATGCGCCGGCGAATGCGCCGGCCGATGCGGATCTGATCATTCTGAATACCTGCCACATTCGCGAAAAGGCGGCGGAAAAGGTATATTCGGAACTGGGCCGGATCAAGCAGATCAAGGAAGATCGCGCGGCCGGGGGCGGCGAAATGATCGTCGCTGTCGCGGGCTGTGTCGCCCAGGCCGAAGGCGAGGAAATTGTCCGCCGGGCGCCGGTGGTGGACATGGTCTTCGGACCCCAGACCTATCACAAGCTGCCAGAGATGGTGGCCCGGGCAACGCGCCATACGGGTCATGTACTGGACACGGATTTTCCGGTTGAGGACAAATTCGACCATCTGCCCGCCGAGATTTCGGTCGAGGGTGTATCGGCTTTCCTCACCGTGCAGGAAGGCTGCGATAAATTCTGCACCTTCTGTGTCGTGCCCTATACGCGCGGCGCCGAGTTTTCGCGCGCGGCGGCAAATGTCGAAGAGGAGGCCCGCGCATTAGTGGCCAAGGGTGCCCGCGAGATCATCCTGCTGGGTCAGAACGTCAATGCCTATCATGGCGTCGGCGTGGATGGCGGCCCGGTCGGCCTTGCCGGACTGATCCACCGACTGTCGCGGATCGAAGGCCTGGCCCGCCTGCGCTACACCACCTCGCACCCCAGGGACATGGACGACGATCTGATCGCGACCCATGGCGAGGTCGATGCCCTGATGCCGTATCTCCATCTGCCGGTTCAGGCCGGCTCCGACCGCATATTGAAGGCGATGAACCGGGGCCACACGGCGGAGAGCTATCTGGCGCTGATTGAGAAAATTCGTGCGTCCCGGCCCGATATTGCCCTGTCGGGCGATTTCATTGTCGGTTTCCCCGGAGAGACGGAGGCAGATTTCCTGGCGACGCTGGATCTGGTGCGCATGGTCAATTATGCCTCGGCCTTCTCGTTCAAATATTCATCGCGCCCGGGCACGCCCGGTGCTGCCATGCCGGCTCAGGTCCCCGAAGATGAAAAGACCGAACGGCTGGCCCGGCTCCAGGATCTGCTGAACGAACAGCAAGCCGGCTTCAACAAAAACCAGATCGGGCACACCCTGCCGGTTCTGGCCGAAAAGCCCGGACGGCATGCCGGTCAGCAGCTGGGTCGCAGTCCCTATCTGCAGCCAGTGCATTTCGACGCCGCGCCCGATGTGATCGGCCAGATTATCGAAATCGAGATCACCGGCGCCACCAAGACCAGCCTGGCCGGCCGCCGCGTGCACCCGGCCGCGGCGGCTTGACGGGAAGCGCCGCTTGGCCCAGCAGGACACAGCTTCCCTGACGCTCGATTTTCCCGATAACCGACTTGCGGCGGAACTGTTTGGCGAACATCATCGACATCTGGTTCGAATCGAACAGGCGTTGGGCGCAATCGTGGCCAGTCGGGGAAACCGCGCGACGATCGACGGCAGTGCCGAAACGGTGGCGCAAACTGCCGATGTGCTCAAGGCGCTTTACGGACGGCTTGAATCCGGCGAAGCGGTTGGCATGGCCGAAGTGGATGGCGCCCTGCGGATGAGTGAGGCCGGGGGTTCGCCCAACGACGGCGCCAAGTCGACCATCGTCACCCGCAAGCGTTCCATCGCGCCGCGCTCGAAAAACCAGGGCCATTACATTGATGCCCTGTACAAGAACGAACTGGTGTTCGGGATCGGACCGGCGGGCACTGGCAAGACCTATCTGGCCGTGGCGGTCGCCGTTGAGGTGATGCTGGAAGGCCGGGTCGACCGGATCATTCTGTCGCGTCCGGCGGTCGAGGCCGGCGAGCGTCTCGGTTTCTTGCCGGGTGACATGCGCGATAAGGTCGATCCCTATCTGCGGCCCCTTTACGATGCCCTGTACGACATGCTGCCGGGCGACCAGGTAACCAAGAAACTGGAAAGCGGCGAGATCGAGGTCGCGCCGCTGGCCTTCATGCGCGGCCGGACCCTGGCAAACTCCTTTGTCATTCTGGACGAGGCACAGAACACCACGCCGGTTCAGATGAAAATGTTCCTGACCCGGCTGGGTGAAAACGGCCGCATGGCGGTCACCGGTGATCCCAGCCAGATCGACCTGCCGATGGGCACAAAGTCCGGCCTGACCGAGGCACTGAATATTCTGGGCGGCGTCAAGGGTGTCCGCGAGGTGATGTTTGGAGAAAAAGATGTCGTGCGTCATCCGCTGGTGACCCGCATCGTCAAGGCCTATAATGCCCACGAAAAAGACCTTCTCCAGAACCGGGGCTGAATGCATTTGGACATCGATGTGATGGTGAATGACAGGGGGTGGACCGACGGTTTTCCGCAAATCGAAGGCAAGCTTTCCGATGCGCTTGAAGCGGCGGCGGCGCACTTGGACGACAAGGTATCCGGCGGGGCGTCGCTCGCCCTGGTTCTGACGGGCGATGCAGAAGCGCGCGATCTAAACCGCGATTATCGCGGCAAGGATGCACCGACCAATGTCCTGTCCTTTCCGGTGGCGGCCGCAGCGTGGTCCGCGGGCGCCGGTGAACACCCCCTGGGCGATATCATCCTGGCCCTGCAGACCGTATTGCGAGAGGCTGGTGAACAAGGAAAGCCGGTCACCGATCATGCCTGCCATCTTGCCGTACATGGATTTTTGCATCTGATGGGATACGGTCATCAGACCGATTCGGAAGCGACCTTGATGGAAGGCGCGGAAATCACCATTCTGAAGAAAATTGGCATTTCGGATCCCTACACGCCGGTGGAGACCTGACCCCTGATGGCCGTTCCTGAACGATCGCGAAGTACCGGCGGTTTCCTCGCCCGGCTGCGCCGTTTCCTTGGCCTGGGTGAAGAAGCCGCCATTGCCGATCAGATCGCCGATGCGTTGGAAGAATCCGAGGATGATGATCTTCAACCGGCCCAGCGCGCCATGTTGCTCAATATTCTGGGCCTGCACGAAAAACGGATCGAGGACATCATGGTGCCGCGGGCCGATATCGTCGCCCTGGCCGATGATGCCGATCTGGTAACGGTGATTGCCGCCTTTCAGGAAGAAGGTCATTCCCGCCTGCCGATCTATCGCCGCAGCCTGGATCATCCAACCGGCATGGTGCACATACGCGATCTGACGCCCCTGCTCGCCGCCCGCAATGGCGCCGCCGACCGATTCGAATTGGCCGAAGTGCGCCGCGAGGTACTGTTCGCGCCGCCGTCCATGCCGGTGTTCGATCTGCTGCTTAAGATGCAGACAACCCATATCCATCTGGCTCTGGTGATCGATGAATACGGCGGCACCGACGGGCTGGTCACCTTGGAAGACATGGTCGAGGAGATCGTCGGCGAGATCGAGGACGAACACGATACCGACGAGGACCCCCAGGTGCACATCCGGCCCGATGGCGGGTTTGACGTGGATGCCCGGGTCCGGGTTGAGGATTTCGAGGAACAGTTGGGACTGGACCTGCTGCCTGACGATCAGGACGAAGACGTCGATACTCTCGGCGGCCTGGTATTTGTCCTGGCGGGCCGCGTGCCCCAGCGCGGCGAAGTGATTTCCCATTCCGCCGGCCTGGAGTTCGAGGTCGTGGATGTCGACCCGCGCCGGATCAAATATCTCAGGATCAGCCGCCTGGCGAATCCCCCGGCGGCAGGCAATGGCTGATACCGGCGTGTTGCCCGGCTGGCTGGACCGCGTGGCTGCCTGGCGGCCTTTGTGGCGTTGGCTGACAGCCTTTGCCCTCGGCGCATTCGCGGATCTGGGCATGGCGCCGTTTTTTCTGTTTCCAGCCTATTTGCTCGCGTTTGCCGGCCTGTTTGCCCTGGTCACTGGCGTGGCTGCCCAGCCGCGCCCGGTTCAGGCGGCGGCCGTCACCGGCTGGTGGTTCGGCTTCGGATTTTTCTTCGCCGGCCTGTTCTGGATCGGCGAGGCGTTTCTGGTCCAGGCGGAACTGTTCGCCATCTACATGCCGTTTGCCGTGACTCTGTTGCCGGCCGGGCTTGGCTTGTTCCTTGCGCTGGCGTGCGGGCTGTGGGCGTGGATCGGCCGGCGCGGGATTGCCGGTGCGCTGTTGTTTGCTGTTTTGCTGTTTGCCGCCGAATGGCTGCGCGGCAATATCCTGACTGGATTTCCGTGGAACCTGGCGGCCCACATTTGGGGCGGTTGGCCGTCGGCCATGCAAGGCGCCGCGATGTTGGGGACCTATGGTTTGTCCCTGGTGACAATCCTGTCTGCATCATTGATTGGCGCATTGCTGGTGGTGCGCAGTACCCGGGCCCGGGCCGTTGCAACCGGCGGAGCATTATTATTGCTGTCGGGGTCGATCGCCTATGGCGGCGTGCGACTGGCCGGGCTGGAACAGGAAGCGGTCGCGGACGTGCGGATACGGATTGTCCAGCCCGCCATCGATCTGCGCGACAAGTGGAACCCCGAAAAACGGCCGGAAATATTCGATATCTTTCGCGAATTGACGGCAATGGAGGGAAACGCTCCAACCCATGTGATCTGGCCGGAATCGGCGGTTCCCTTCCGCCTGGACCTCGCGGAAGGCGCCCGCCTGAAACTGGATCAGGCTGTCCTGATCACCGGACAGCAGCGTGCGGTCGGCCCGGAGGGCGGCCCTTACGAATTTTTCAACAGCGTCATGATCATGGCCGATGGCCAGGTCGATCCGGCGATCTATGACAAGACCCATCTGGTGCCCTTTGGCGAATACCTGCCTTTTCGGCCGATATTGTCCGCCATCGGCTTGCGCCAGTTGGTCCAGACGCGCGGCGCGTTTACGCCCGGTGCGGACAGGCGCGTCCTGTCGCCGCCCGGGGCGCCGCCCGTGCTGCCCCTGATCTGTTATGAAATTATCTTTCCGGGCGCAGTGAATCCGCGGGCCGGCTGGATCGTCAACGTCACCAATGATGCCTGGTTCGGCAAAACCACCGGTCCGCACCAGCATCTGACGGCCGTTCGCTTCAAGGCGGTTGAAACCGGTCTACCGGTGGTGCGTTCGGCCAATACCGGTATTTCAGCCTTGATCGGACCAACCGGACAAATAGTTGATTCGCTTGACCTGGGCAGACGCGGAATCATCGACGGTGCGCTGCCAGAACGAATTCAAATGCCCTCTTTTGCACCTTATCGGACTCCAGCCTTGGCAGTCTTCGTGTTATGTATCTGTGTGGTTGGATGGTTTTTGCCAAAACGCATGCATAATTAGGGTCTGTGGACACTCATCGTGATGCGATCAGAACTGCCAACAGGTGCCAGTTTGCGGCAGGGTTGCAATCGGTTTGTCGTAGTGTGTGGCGAATACTTCTGAATTCCTTGATCTTCGCGAAATGATTTTCGACCAGATGCCGCCCCTGCAGACGTCAGCGTCATCGTCGCGCTGATGTCTCCAGTTCGATGTCGGCGGGATCACAGCGGTCGCACCGCGCTCATCCGGTTCTTCCAGGAGCCAATTCACATCAAATGCCTTGTCTGCCAGCAGCGTGACCTTGCTCCGTGATCCCGGACCATGGGGAGAGACCGGGCGCGCGATGAGGAGAAGCGGTCGGCGTCGAGCGGAACCCGGGCCCCGGGGGAATCGCTTGACAGGCTCAATCAGAACCGCCGCTCCACGTTCGTGTCGCGCCAGGAAAATGCTCTGGTGTCGGACTCCACCCGCCGGTGCGTGATCGTTGCGTCCAGGATCCGGTGCGGGCTGTTTTCGACTTGCCAGTGATCGCGAATGCATTTCGAGATCGTGTCTCGAGTTTGGTGGAAATCTGAAGGTGGCGTCCTCTCCGGGTGAACCAGAACCACCCAACCGGCGGCAGGTACCGCCAAAAGGAGATCACGCCATGAACCAGATTACAGACGCAAGCCCTCTTTCGCTCATGGCATTTGAAGAGGGTCTCGACCCGATCGAAGACCGTCTGCGAGCGAACATCCGCTCGACGATTGAATCCGTATTTGAGGAGGAACTCGATAGCTTTCCCGGTCGCCTTCGCGACAGTCGCCATGGCGGCGGCGTAAAGGGCTATCGCAACGGAACCCGGGGACGCCAGATCACGGGAACCTTTGGCACCGGGACGGTCAGCGTGCCCCGCGCCCGGATCGAAGATGGCGAGTGGCGATCAAAGGCTCTGCCGCGTTACCAGCGGCTGACCAGGACAGCCGAAGCGTTGGTCGCATCGGTTTACCTTTCGGGGACGAATACGCGGCGGGTGAAACGCGCGCTTTTCGCGCTCTTCAAGGGAGCGGTCGGCAAGGATGTGGTGAGCCGGGCCTGGCGCAGGGTGAAGGCCGACCGGGATGCCTGGTGCACCCGCAGCCTGGCCGACGGGGACATCATCCGGCTCATCCTGGACGGCACCGTCATCAAGACGCGGATTGACAGGAAGGCCACGAACATCTCGGTGCTCGCGGCCATCGGCGTGCGTCGAGATGGCCAGAAGGTGCTGCTTTCCATCACAAACATGGGCGGCGAAAGCACGGCGGCCTGGTGGCAGTTTCTCCAGGATATCGATCTCCAGGATATCGATGCGCGTGGGCTGAAGCGGCCGAATTCGTGATCGCCGATGGGGCGCCTGGTCTGGAGGCCGCGCTCGTGGCTATCCAGCGCCGCACGGTGCACAAGCACTGCAATCTTCCCGGCCATGCCCCCAGGCATATGCAGGAGGAACTCACCGCGGATTATCGCGACATGATCGACGCTGACACAGCCAGGGAGGTCGAGAAGAGGCGCAAGGCCTTCCTGCGTAAATGGCGCCTGAAATGTCGTGCGGTCGCTGACAGCCTGGAGGAGGCCGCAGACCGCCTGTTCACCTTCACCCGGCTCGCCCCATCGCAATGGAAATCCGCCAGGACAACCAACGCCATCGAACGCCTGAACGAGGAGTTCCGCCGCCGCATGAAGACGCAAACCGTGCTGCCCTGCGCGGAAACAGTGCCGATGTTGCTGTGGGCGCTCCTGGCCTCCGGACAGATCCGGATGCGAAAAGTCGATGGCTGGGAAACGCTCACGCAGCCTGCCCTGCCTATGCCCCTTGACTTTGCCGCCTGATCAGGCGCAATTCACACCGCGCGGAGGACACCGCCAGAGAATTTCCACCAAACTCGAGACACGACCTGAAGTTCTACCCCGCGGATAGGTCGTGGAACGCACCTTCGCCGGGCTCGGCAGATGCCGAAGATTGGCCAAGGATTGGGGGAGGTCCATCAAAAGCTCCACCGCATGGGCAACAATCGCCCACATCCGCATCCTGACAAGACAGCTGGCAAGATATTGTCATGTCTGAATAACTTTTCAGTCAGGCTCCAAGAAATTCACCGGTGCTGACGAAATTTTTGTCTTGCGGACAGCTAGACTCAATTGTGTATGTCGAAACTACACTTTTACCGTGATTTTCTCGCTGGCCGATGCCATGAGTTCTTAGGCAATAGTTGCAGAATTGTTACTGAGGGGAAATCGCTCGTTTGGCGCGCAAAGAGACTCTCACCTCCGCGGGCAAACGTGTATAATTCGGCCTTCCGGGAGACGTCGCGCGTCTGGTTTTGAAGGGCATTGGGTGATTTTCTTCACGGCAGAAACGCCACTTGACAAGTTGAAAGGTGACGCAATGGTTTAAAATCGAGTAGTGTTGCTTAGTCGGAGTACAATCAACGGGACTGGACCATGATCAGACTTTCAATTTGCATATTAGCTGCGGCGGGAATTGCCCTGTCGGGTTGCGGCAGCAGTAGTAGTGGCGGCAGCAGTAACTTTGCCGAGCGCGCTCGGGACGTGACGAACGCAGAGTCGCCAGCCTTGACTCCGGCCCAAATCCAGCAGCGTGGTGAAAGTGTTTTCGGTAACGTTAATTATCTTTCCAGTTCTCGGCTACATGTGCAAACGGACAATGAAAATATTCCGGATACCGTTATCGACTCAGATTGTGTGAGAACTACTTGTACCTATACTGTGAGGGATAATTCCGGTAGGGCAGTTGCTAATGTTCCCGTCTCTCTGTCAGATTTAGAAACATCAGGAAATTTAGAAACATCAGAAAGACGACAAGCCGTTCTGACTCGAAATGGAGTTACAACTTTTATGGGACAGGCAGAGTCCGAATTAGGAAGTGCCCGTTCCTACGGCACGTGGCTGGAACACGGCGGTTTTGCTGTGGCTGAAGTAACACAAACAATTGAAACAGTTCAGGCGTCATTCGTATATGGCCTTGCTGGGGGCGCTGCGACCGGGTCGGCGCCATTGGTTGACGCAACATATCAAGGGCTGATGGTGGGAAGCCCGGTTGCGGGTGAGCATCGCGGCGACATCCTGCAGGGAGACGCCACACTGGAATACGCTTTCGCCGAAAGGACAATCGACGCGGAGTTCACCAATATCGTCGATCTTGATCACGGAATGCCGCATACGACAGAGGAGATACAATTTGGCTCCGTGGGGGTGAACAGTGGCAATGGAACTTTCAATCAGTCGTCGCCCTCAACGAATAAGTTTATCGAGGGTACTTTTGCTGGACTCGGTTCTAACGCCCATGATGAGGTTTTGGGAACCTTTGAAAGCGACGGCGTCGCCGGTGCATTTGGCGCCATAAGGGAGCAACGTAGTGGCGGCAGCAGTAGCTTTGCCGAGCGCGCTCAGGACGTGACGAACGCAGAGTCGCCAGTCTTGACTCTGGCCCAAATCCAGCAGCGTGGTGAAAGTGTTTTCGGTAACGGTAATTATCTTTCCAGTTCTCGGCTACATGTGCAAACGGACAATGAAAATATTCGGGATACCGTTATCGACTCAGATTGTGTGAGAACTACTTGTACCTATACTGTGAGGGATAATTCCGGTAGGGCAGTTGCTAATGTTCCCGTCTCTCTGTCAGATTTAGAAATATCACGAAATTTAGAAACATCAGGAAGACGACAAGCCGTTCTGACTCGAAATGGAGTTACAACTTTTATGGGACAGGCAGAGTTCGAATTAGGAAGTGCCCGTTCCTACGGCGCGTGGCTGGAACACGGCGGTTTTGGTGTGACTGAAGAAGTAACACAAATAATTGAAACAGTTCAGGCGTCATTCGTATATGGCCTTGCTGGGGGCGCTGCGACCGGGTCGGCGCCATTGGTTGACGCAACATATCAAGGGCTGATGGTGGGAAGCTCGGTTGCGGGTGAGCATCGCGGCGACATCCTGCAGGGAGACGCCACACTGGAATACGCTTTCGCCGAAAGGACAATCGACGCGGAGTTCACCAATATCGTCGATCTTGATCACGGAATGCCGCATACGACAGAGGCGATACAATTTGGCTCCGTGGGGGTGAACAGTGGCAATGGAACTTTCAATCAGTCGTCGCCCTCAACGAATAAGTTTATCGAGGGTACTTTTGCTGGACTCGGTTCTAATGCCCATGATGAGGTTTTGGGAACCTTTGAAAGCGACGGCGTCGCCGGTGCCTTTGGCGCCATAAGGAAGTAACAGAGGTGGCCAGATATGGTATCCGTTCAAACGGGCTCTTAGATTTGGCACCCCACCGGCTTCACATGTCCTTCCGCACATTGCCCACGGGATCGACGGCAAACACCAGAACCGTCAGAACCAGAAAAACAACCGCCACGGACAGTGGCATGCCATTAGGACCAGCCAGTTCGATCATCCGCCCCGATGTGGGGCCGCCAACCATGCTTCCGAACCCCCAAACCACACCAAAGGCGGCATTGGCGGCGATCAAATGACCGCCGCGCAAATACATGCCGATAAAGACCAGCGACACAGTATAAACACCAAAGGCCAGTCCGCCCCAGGCAACACCCAGCGGGATTACCCAGATACTGTTTAGATCAATCAGGGCCATTCCAACGGCCCCCAGGCAACCGCCAAGCGCGCAGATCCGCATCAGCAACCGGCGCCCGAACCGGTCCGCCGCCCAGCCGACCAGGGGTTGGATGACCGCATTGCCGGCAATGAACGCGAACAAGGTATAGGCGGCCCAGCTTTCGTCACTCCCTTTCAACGCGGCAAAGGTCGGCCACAGCGACAGGGTAATCCCGTCAAGGATGCCAAAGCTCATAACGGCCAGCAGAACGATCGGGATCATCAGCAGGGTCCGGCCCATTTCGCGATAGGATATCCATTCGGGAGACCTGACCTTGCCGCGCAGTGCCAGCAGCGGTGCGCCAACAGTCAACATTACCATTGCCATGACCGTATAGGGAAACCAGCCCTGATAGCCGATTTGCGGGATCAATACGGGTCCCGTCCCGAACGTCAGAGAGATGGTTGCCGTATAGATCGACACCACCTTGCCCCGGGCATGGTCGGGGGTGAATTCGTTCAGCCAGGTTTCGGACATGATGAACAGGCCGGAGACCGCCGCGCCCATGAAAAACCGGGATAAATAGATTATTGGAACAGAGGTGAAATATCCCGGCATCGCCACCATCGCCACCGCCGTCAGCAACGAGGCCATGGCGACCGGCCATGGTCCGATGCGCATGGCCAGGCGCGGCAATAACAGGGACGCTACCAACACACCGAGGCCCGCCATGGCCGCATGGCCGCCGATGATGCTGGGCGCAACGTCGTTGGCTTCCATCAGGAACGAGATCGCCGGATAGGTGAACCCTGTCGCCAGGCCGAACACGCCGACGATGCAGATCACAGCCGCGATCTGCGGCCAGGGAACCGGTTCAATCTTGATTTCAGCGAGTGTTGTCATCCACCCGCTATATGCTTGGTATCAGGCGTTGTCACGCACCGTAATTCTATGGAATTTCAGTCGGAAAAATGTCGGTGCGAAAGTTCCCGAAAATCGCTTCCGCCACTGGTCCGGGGGAATTGCGGGGAATGAACTCTGGAATACAGGACCGCAAAGTATCGAACCGACCGGCCAGGGCCGGCGGCGCCGGGCGGTCGATCCGGTCCAGCGTCGTGACTGCCGCCAAGGCCAGAGACGCCAGCGACCTGTCCAGCATCTCGCCGGCCCGGTCCTGGCCATCCCAAGCGAGAGGATTGGGCGGCGAGGTGTCATTGGCCTCGAACCCGCCCTGTTCCGGTCCGGGCATAAAGGTACCGGAAGCGGCCCGCTTTGCCGCTTCGCCATAGCCCGTGACCGCCATGCCGAGACAGCCGAGATAGGTGGCCTGAAAGTTGCGCCCGTCGGGCGGCGCCGGCGAATACTTCCCGCCCAGCAGTCGGTCGAGGTGCCGACCGGCCAGTGTGATCAGGTCGGCATAGGCCATGGCCAGGCCGTTCATGGCCGGCCAGGCGGCCGTGTTGTGATAGCCGCCGGTCGAGATCGTCCGGCCATGGGGATGGTCCGCGTCCGGCGGCAGGTAGATCGGATTCTCGGACACCTCGCACAGGGAGTTTTCCGCGGCTGCCCGGGCCGTGGCCACATCCCGGCGCAGGCGGCCCAGCATGCGCGGCAGGATGCGAAAACTTGTCGGTGCCTGATAGGATCGCCGACCCTCGGCGCCATCCGCCAGCAGATGCCGCAGGTTACGGACCGATGCTGCTTCGTATTCGTCGGTCCACAGGGTCTCCAGCGTCGGATCAACATGTTCCAACGGCATGCCGAGGGCTTCGGCCGACAGGGCAAAAACCTCCTCGGCCAAATCGATCCGGCGGGCTGCGCTCAGAACCGCGTCGGCGACCAGGGCCGCCCCGCCCGGCGATCCGTTGACCAGACACAGAGCGTCTTTCTCGTGCAATTCAACCTCGTTCATAAGATCAACAAACAGCGGCGTCAGGATGGTGATCTCGCCGGCACCGCCATGGCCGTCGCGCGGGACGGGCGGCATGACACGCCCGCCCAGCATGGCGGCAACCGCCTGTGCGACCGCCGGGCTGACGGCCGCAAAGCCGTCGATGAAATTGGCGAGCCGCGCCAACGCGATGCCGCGCGCCACCCGCTCCGGAAAGGCCGGTCCGAAGTTGACATAGGGCGGCCCCATGCCGCGCCTGGCGTGGGCGCGCCGTTCCTCGGGCGTAAAGCGCAACCCCGCCTGCTGGCCATAACCCGAGGTAACCCCGTAGATCACCACATCCGACTGATCGATCAGTCCTTCGAAAGCCGCCCGGCATGTGGTCATCTTGTCGATGGCGGCGTCAGACAGGTCCACCGCCTCACCCTTCCAGGCCACCGCCTCATAAATCTCAAGTGTGATGTCGTTCCGTGTCGTCAGCGTAATGGTCATGTCGCCACCTTTGCTCGTTTGAATTTCACCTGTGCCACGAAGGTTGCACCGAACACCAGCAGAGCGCCGATCACCTGACGCCAGCCGGCCAGCCCGCCGAGCGGGATCATGGCCAGCATGACATAGAAAGGCGCCGCGTTGAGGTGCATCGAGGCCAGCGTCGCGCCCAGTGCCTGAACCGCGCGCTGCCACAAGACATTGCTGATCCCGCCGGCCACGATGGCAAGGCCCAGCAACCAGGGCAGGCCGGACAGAACGTCGGTGGTCGGTGTCGGTACCCGGCCGCCCAGCACCATTGAAATAGCGATTGTGCATTGCGCCAGCGCCCCGGCGGTCATGACGGCGGCCACACGGGCGATGGCATCCACCTGTCCGAACCACTGAACCGCCCGGCGCGAATACCATGTATAGGCAGTGATCCCGACCAGCACCAGGACCTCGCCCCCCTTGAAGCTCGCGCCCGATGCACCGACGCCGCTGGCATAGACGCCCCCGGCAATTGCCAGCACCAGCGCCAGGCTCAGCCGCAGTGTGAAGCGCTCATTGCCCTCGGCGACGCCCATCAGGATCGACACCAGCGGCATCAGGGTCGCGATGATCGCCGCCGACACGGCATTCGAAAAGTTCTGGCCCCACATCAAGGATTGTTGCGCCACGCCCAATCCGCAAACACCAAGCAGAAATCCGCCGCGCAGATCAATGCGTGAAAGTTCGGGCAGCTTTCCCCTTGCGATCACCCAAGCCATCATGAAGGCCGCGCCGACCGACATGCGCCCGGCCACATTCAGAACCGGATGAAAATCTCTCAGCAGCACCTCGGTACAGGGGAAGGCTGCGGCCCACGTCATCACACCAAGGACCGCGAGCCCGTTATGGCGCAACCAGTCCGGCACGGACCCGGCTCTTCAGTCAGGTGCCCGTGAAGCGGGCCTCGCGACGCTCCACAAAGCTTTGCACGCCTTCCCTGCCGTCATTGGATGTCGACAGGCGGGCCATAATCACGCCGAATTCGGCAATCGCCGCCTTTTCGCCCTTTTCTGCAAAGGTCGCGGCATTGGCCTTGGTCGCCCTGACCGCCAGTGGCGCGTTCTTGACGATATGCCGGGCAATCTCCAGCGCCCGGTCTTCGACATGCCCGGGCCGCACAACTTCCTGAACCAGGCCGATCCGGTAAGCTTCGTCCGCGCCAAACACATCGGCGGTCAGCAGGTGATACATGGCATTGCCCCACCCGGCCCGCTCGACAAACCGGAACGAGCCGCCGCCAAAAGCCATGATCGATCGCGCCGGCTCCAGCTGGCTGAACCGGCAATCATCGCCGGCGATAATGATGTCGCCGCCCAGCGCCACTTCGATCCCCCAGGTATAGGTAATGCCCTTGACGGCCGTGGTGATCGGCTTGCGACAGCGCCGGCCGAGCGAATAGGGATCGACGCGGGTCGGCTCGATAAAACCCTCGCCGCTTTCCATCTTGTTGGTCCATTTCGGCAGATCAATGCCGCCGGTGGTATGATCGCCGGCAAAGGTCAGCACGCCGGCCCACAGGGCATCGTCCTCATCCAGCCTAGTATAGGCCTCGATCAGTTCCTCCATCATCGACGGGGTCAGCGCATTGCGTTTTTCGACCCGGTCGCAGGTCATCAACAGGATGCGTTCGTCGATGACCTCGCATCTGACCTGGCCGTCAGGATTGCGCTCGCTCATCTAGGAGGCCTCGGCTCGCATGCCTTCCCTGGCGACCCAGGCCTCAGTGTCGTCCAGGGATTTCTCGAGCCGGTCGAACAGGGCGTTCAGTTCGTCGTCCTTGACGATCATTGGCGGACACAGCGCCATGGTATCCCCGATGGGCCGCAGGATTGCACCGCGGTTCTGCAGGAACTCGGAACATTTCAGCGCCACGCCCTGTTTGGGATTGAACGACCTTTTGGTCGCCTTGTCGGCTACAATCTCCAGACCACCGATCAGGCCCTTACAGCGCACATCGCCGACCAGCGGATGATCCTTCAGCTTTTCCATCCGGGCAGTGAAAATGGGCGCACGGTCACGCACATTGCCCAGTACGTTGCGCTTTTCATAGATCTCGATCGCCTTGACGCCCATGGCACAGCCCAGCGGATGACCGCCATAGGTAAAGCCATGACCGAAGGTGCCGACCTTGGCCGAATTGGCCTCCATCGCCTCGTACATATGATCGGGAAGCATTACGGCACCCAGCGGCGCATAGGCAGAAGTTAGCTGTTTGGCGACCGACATGGTGTCGGGCTTCATGCCCATGGTCTCGCAACCGAAGACATTGCCGGTACGGCCGAACCCGGTGATGACCTCGTCGGCGATCATCAGAATGTCGTGCTCGGACAACACCGCCTGCATTGCCTCGTAATACTCCTCGGGCGGTACGATGACCCCGCCGGCCCCCATTACGGGCTCGGCAATCATCGCGGCGATGGTGTCGGCACCTTCTGCTTCGATCAGATCCTTCAGATCCTGGACACAGCGCTGGACGAAATCGGCTTCGCTCTCGCCCTCCTGGCCAAAACGATAATGGTGCGGACAGGTGGTGTGCTTCACGAAGTCCAGCGGCAAATCCCATTCCAGATGGTTCGGCGGCAGCCCGGTCAGCGACGCCGAGGCGATCGTCACGCCGTGATAGGCTTTTACACGGCTGATGATCTTCTTCTTTTTGTGGCGGCCAAGCGCATTATTATAGTACCAGGCCAGCTTGATCTGGGTGTCGTTGGCCTCCGATCCGCTGGAGGTAAAGAACGTGCGCGCCACCCTGAAGGGGGCGATTTCCTTCAGTTTTTCCGCCAGTTCCGCTGACGGCTCCGTCGCCTTGGCGCCGAAATTGTGATAATAAGGCAACTTGCGCAACTGCTCGACACCGGCTTCGATCAGTTCCTCATCGCCCCAGCCGAGGCTGGTGCACCATAGGCCCGACATCCCCTCGATATACTCGTTGCCCTCATTGTCGTAGACGAAGACCCCCCTGCCCGATTCCAGGATCAGGACCCCGGTTTCGCGCAGCTTGTGCAGCGGCGTATAGGGGTGCACCACATTTTCAATATCGCGGACTTGCGCATTGGTCAGGGCCATGGGATCCCCCTTTCGATTTGCCATTAGGTTGAGCATCCTAAACCTGCAAACCCATGGGATGTAAAGGGTCGAAGATGGCGCTGAAGGGAATCGTGTTCGACAAGGATGGCACGCTGGTCGATTTCCAGCGGACCTGGGGACCGGCCGGACGGTCGGTGATGGAAGTTCTGGCCGCGGGCGACGAAGTGGTCTTCCAGGCCCTGGTCGCCAGCGCCGGGATTGATCTTGGAACCAATACCTTTGCATTTGAATCCGCCTTCGTCTCGGGCGCCACCTCGGAATACGGCCCGCACTGGGCCGCCGCCCTGGGCAGGTCCGCAAACCAGGCCTTCTTTGACGAAATCGACGACAGGCTGACCGTGGCCGGGATTGAAACCGTGATCGCGATCGACGGCATTCTGGAGACCCTGCAGAACCTGAAATCCCGGGGCCTGGTTCTGGGGATTGCCACCAATGACAACGAGGCCTGCGCCCGCGCCCAGATCGCCCGGCTGGAATGGCACGGTCTGTTCGATTATGTCGCCGGCTATGACAGCGGCCACGGCGCCAAGCCCGAACCCGGCATGGTTACAGCCTTTGCTGACCATATCGGTGTCGGCCCGAGCGAGATCGCCATGGTCGGCGACAGTGCTCACGATCTGGTCGCCGGCCGGGCCGCAAATGCCATCACCATCGGCGTTCTCAGCGGCCCCGCCCCGCGCGAGGCGCTGTCGCCCCATGCCGACCATCTGCTGGACAGCGTACGGGATCTGCCGGGGTTAGCGCGGCACTGGTCCGATGCCTGATCTGACCCTTCTGGCGGGGCAGATCGCAGTGCCCGCAATCCGAACGGCCGCGCAACGTGATGGCCATCCGCTGGACTATGACCGCTGGGCCAATGAGTGCGACCTGATCCGGTGGCGCTATGTCGATTGCCTGCCGTATTTCAAGGCGGGGGAAACCTCGGACCGGGGCGCCGATGACTGGCGCGGCGATGCCGGCCCGCTGGGTGTGATCCGTGGCTCTTTTGAGAACCCGCTGTACGATGCCTTTCTGGATGCCGGCGAACAGGCCGGCCAGGGTCGGTCCGAGGATCTGAACGGATTTCAGCCCGAAGGTGTTGCCGGTTCGACGCCGTCAAGAGGCACGGCCGGCGGTGCAACTCGGCAGTCGCTCATTTACGCCCGGCACTGGCCAGGGGCAATGTCACGCTCATCATCCGCGCCATGCCCGCGCAGCCGGGGACATGTGACACTGCGATCCCACCGGGCATCCGACAAACCCGCCTTGCATTTCAACTGTCTGGCGGATGCGCACGATCTGAACGAGCTGGTCGGAGGCGTGCACAAGGCGCGCGATACTGGTCCGCCAGCCGGGTTTTGACGCGCTTCGCGGCGCCGAACTGGACCCCGGACCCGATGTGCGCGCGGAAGAAGAAATGGCCAACTGGATCCGTAGCGCAGCGCGAACCGACTACCACCCATGCGGCACCTGCGCCATGGGCAGCGGACCGGGTGCGGTGGTCGACGCGGAAATGCGGGTACACGGGATCGAATGCTTGCGGGTTATCGATGCCTCGGTCATGCCCAACACCATCAGCGGCAATCTTAACGCGCCGACCCGGATGATCGCGGCCCGGGCAGCGGATTACATCCTGGGCAACAGCCAGTTGCCGCCGTTCGAGGCGCGCTTTTCTTTCCACCCGGAATAGGTCGCCAATTTCCCCGGCGGCAATCTGGACACAGGCACCGGTTTTGTCGCATTAATCCGCACAAGCAAGAAACCCGTTGGGAGGATATCTGAATGCTGGGAATGATGCAGGACTGGCCGTTGCTGGCGTCGAAAGTTCTCGACCATGCCGCCACCTATCACGCCGAACGCGAGGTTGTCAGCCGGTCGGTCGAGGGACCGATCGTCCGGTCGGATTATGCCGAGATCCGCGGGCGTGCCAGGCAGGTTGCCCATGCGCTGGAACGCGAAGGCATCAAACAGGGTGATCGGGTCGCCACCATGGCCTGGAACACCGGGCGTCACATGGAAGCCTGGTACGGCATTATGGGCATCGGCGCGGTCTACCACACCCTGAATCCGCGCCTGTTTGCCGAACAGTTGATCTATATCGTCAACCATGCCGAAGGTCGGCTGCTGTTTGTTGACACCACCTTCCTGCCGATTATCGAGGCGCTGGCCGACAAACTGCCGACGATCGAAAAAGTAGTCGTCCTGACCGACGGCGCTCACATTCCGGAGACAAAGCTGGCCAGTGCCGTGGCGTACGAGGAATTCATCGCCGGCTGCGATGCGGACTTCGCCTGGAAGGAGTTTGACGAAAACTCGGCCGCCGGCATGTGCTACACCTCCGGTACCACGGGCAATCCCAAGGGCGTCGTGTATTCCCACCGGTCCAACATCCTGCACGCTTTGGCGGTGAACAGCCGCGACATGCTGGGCCTGTCGATGAACGATACGGTGATGCCGGTCGTGCCGCTGTTCCACGCCAATGGCTGGGCCACCGCCTTTGCGGCGCCGATGGCGGGATCGAAGCTGGTCATGCCCGGCGCGCTGATGGACGGCGCCTCGATCTATGAGTTGCTGGACACCGAGAAGGTCTCCATGACCGCCGCCGTGCCGACCGTGTGGCTGATGCTGCTGCAATTCCTGGAAGCCAATCCGGACAAAAAACTGCCGCATCTCGGCCGCGTGGTGATCGGCGGATCGGCCGTGCCGCGCGCCATGGTCGAGAAATTCCAGAACGTCCATGACGTCCGCGTCGATCATGCCTGGGGCATGACCGAGATGAGCCCGCTTGGCACCTTCGGGTCGATAAAGCCGGAATACGCCCATCTGACCGGTGATGAAAAAATCAGTCTGCAGCTGAAGCAGGGCCACCCGCCCTTCACCGTGGAAATGAAGATCACCGACGATGACGACAACCAGGTCGCCTGGGACGGCCAGACCTTCGGCAAGCTGCTGGTACGGGGCCCGGGCGTCTCCAGCGCCTATTTCAAGGGCGAAGGCGGGGATATCCTGGATAGCGGGGGCTTCTTCGACACCGGCGATGTCGCCCATGTCGACCCTTATGGCTATATGCAGATCACAGACCGATCCAAGGACGTGATCAAATCAGGTGGCGAATGGATCTCCTCGATCGAGCTGGAAAACGAGGCGATCGGCTGTAACGGCGTCGCCGAGGCCGCCGTGATCGGCGCCGTCCACCCCAAATGGGACGAGCGCCCGCTGATGATTGTGGTCCGGAAGGAAGGCGCCGAGGTGACCCGCGAACAGGTGCTGGACTATCTCAATGGCCGCATCGCCAAATGGTGGATGCCGGATGATGTCGTCTTCGTCGACGAGATCCCCCACACCGCCACCGGCAAGATCCTCAAGACCAGACTGCGCGAACAGTTCGCCGACTACACCTTGCCGACCATCGAGGCGGCGGAGTAGCGGGGCAGGTGGGGATTAAGGCGGCGGTATTCAAAAAACAAAGGTGGGACACAGTAAACTGTCACCGTAATCCGACTGTTTCATGCGAGTTTTTCAACGGAGAAGATTGAAAAACGCCGCCATTAGTGCCTGAATACCGACGACTGTCCCCTGCGCTGCTTCTTGCGCAGCACCCCCGGCCACCGCTCCGGCAAGGTCCGCCATCATGGCCCCGGCTGCGTCAGGGTCGCTATCACGATCCTGGAGCAATTCATCGAGATCAAGCAGACCGTCATTGTTGTAATCGTAATTCGACAGAAAACTGTCGATCAGCGTACCCCCAGAATGCCGGCAAAAACGACACCGGCTTGCAATGGCGCGGCCTCGATCAGAAAGCTGTCGCCCTCCTGCCCTCCCTGCCGCGCGCGCTGGGCAAGCGCAAGCTCGTATGCCAAAAACAGTCCCGTCCCCCGGAATATCCGCTTGAGTTCGGCGGGGGAAAACGCGTCGTCGTCCGAGACATCGATGAAGTCCTCGATTGCCATCATGCAGCGCACGGTACGGCCTTTGCGGCAGCGGCCCGCGATGCGGTCCCAGGATCGGAACTGGGTGATGGCCTCGGCATACAACGTCGTCAGCCCGAACGGCACATGCTCGCAGCGCGTCAGACTGCGAAGGGGCGGGAGGATCTGTCGTGCCATGTCCGGACGCGCCAGTACAAGCGCGCCGGCGCGCGCCTTCACGGGACCAATCCCCATCCGGACACCCCGCGAAAACGGTTGCCCGGAGACCGAGCCATGTGGCTTGTCGAAGACAAGGACCGCATCGGAGTTGAAGATCAGGGTTTTTCCGGCCATGTCACCGCAGTCGGTGTTCGACCAGATGCCGCGCGCGTCTTCCGGCACGGCTTCCGCCAAGGCAGGGGAGGCCCCGAAAAAGCCGACCAGAACCAGGGCCAATCCGCCGAATAGAACAGGTTTCATGCACGTTTTCCTTTCGTTCCAGTCCGGTGCCGCTGGTTGTCACTCGTCCAGAATGGCGTTGATGATCGCCTGATCGTCCTCGGCCAGATGCAGTGGCACGACGCCCGCATCGTCCTCCGCAGCGGCGTCGGCGCCGCAATCGTAGCGGTATCGCCTTCCATCGCGATAATGTGCAGCGGGGTGTAGCCATGCTCGGCAAGCGCGTTGCGATCGGCCCCGCCTTTGATAAGCACCCCGATGGCCTCCGCATGGCCCGAACCGGCCGCCCGGTGCAGCGGGGTTTCGCCATATCCGTTTTGTGCACCGGGATCGGCGCCGGCCCGCAGGCACGCACGCACATCCGCGGCGCTGGCTGTTGCGAAGAAATCCCGGCTCTTCCAAGCCGCGCAGTCGGCCTGCGCCCGCGCGACCGGCACGGTCAGACATACCGCCGTCGCCATCAAGATCGCAACGATTCCAACCCTCACATCATCCTCCTCCCACTTCTGACCCCGATTCTGGATAGGGGATTTTGCCGAGAGTGACTCACGAACCGCGTCTGGCATGACTCAAGATCGTGTCTGCCACAATGCGAGCGATTCCTCTCAGAGCCTGGTCGAAAATGAGTTGAGTGATATCAGTGGGTTGTGATTCACCGTCTTTGTCAAACAAGATGGAGAATGACCATGCCATGGACCAATATCACTCGAGTTGAATACAGGCGCGGCCCTGCCCGCTATCCAGGCGATTTGACGGATGAAGAATGGGTGTTCAGACCCGCCGTGACATAATCATTCTTATAGTCGATGCAGGCATCGAACCCCAGTTCATCAGTGACATAGGCGTATTTCTCCGGCCCGCCGGCAATGCCGCCGGCGCGCATAGTCTCGCCAATCTGAACCGGGGGAATATAGGCTTAAGTAATATGACCCCAGAATGGTCACGAAGCTGACCCGCCGGATTGACCGCGTCACAATCGTTTGCGGGCGTGAAATTCCAGTGCTGTAGCCGCCCCTGTCGCGAATGCCGCGGGCATCGGCTTCGGAGATCAGGGAAATCGACAGGAAAACCAAAAGAAAGGCGTGTTTGAACATGGATCTATTACTGACTGAACTGGATGGAGCCGTCAGATAATATCCGTCAAAATTTGGTAATGCTGCCGTCAAAAGCAATCAAGTTTCAAATATGCTCGTTGGAGCACAGTTGCTTCATTCCACCAGAAATTCGCGGGTCCGGGCAATGGCCTCGGCCAGGCCGACCCGCTGGACCTCGACCTCCGGCGGAAAGGCGGTCAACAGGCGTGTTGGAGTGCGGGCATCCAGCAGTACGAAGACACCGCGATCCTCTGCCCGCCGGATCAACCGGCCATAGGCCTGTTTCAGACGGAAGCGCGCAATCAGATCGTCATAGACTCGACCAAATGCGGCGCGGCGGGCCTTGTGCACCAGATCCGGGCGTGGCCAGGGCACCCGGTCGAAAACGATCAGCCGTAGGGACCGACCCGGCACATCGACCCCGTCGCGCACCGCGTCGGTGCCCAGCAGGCAGGCGTTTTCCCCGGCCCGGAATATATCGATCAGGCTGGCGGTGTCGATCTCGTCCACGTGCTGGGCATAGAGCGGAATGCCGGCCTCTCCCAAGGTCGGCGAAATGCGTTCATGGACGGCGCGCAGGCGGCGGATGGCGGTGAAAAGACCCAGCGCCCCGCCGCCCCCGGCAGTCATCAGGGCGCCGTATGCCGCCGCGATCTGACCGGGATTGTCGCGGGCGACATCGTCGACGATCAGCACCCTGGTATGGGCGGCATAATCGAACGGCGAGGGGAAGACGGCCCGGCCGGCGGGATTGAGCAAATGGCGCGTCCCGGTGCGCAGTTCGGCGCTGGCCCAGTTGATGTCTTCGGCTTCGTCCATCTCGCGATCAAGCAGGGTGGCGGAAGTGATGACGATACCATGCGCCCGCTCGACCACCGCCCGGGTAAAGGCTTCGGCCGGGTCCACCAGATTGCGGTGGAAGGCAGCGTCCAGAACCCGGGGCGCTACCGGCTCCAGCGCGATCCAGTCGACAACATCGTCATTCTCGATCCCGGTTTCGGCCGTGCGCAGCATTGCCGACCAGGCCGGCAGCATGACCTTGGCCCGCCGCTCCAGCGACCGCGCCGCCGCGGCCACCCGGGCCCGGGTGGCCGTGTCCAGGATCTCGGTTTCGGCCTCCAGCCGCAGGGTGAAGGCCTTGGCCAGTTCGGCCAGCAGTTTGGCCAGGGCGTCGATGGTCTGGCGCAAGGTCCCGGCGGCTTCGGCCAGGAAATCCGGCACCGGGTGCAGGAGCGCTTCCAGGCCGAATGGGCCGGGTTCGTCGGGATTGCGTGCCCGTGTCAGCCCGGCGACGGCATGCAACAGCGCCTCGGCCGGCCCGGCGGGTTGTTCCTCGCGCAGCCGGGCGGCCCAGCCCTCGCCTGGAAACTTGGCGGCGGCGGTCCGGGCCGCCTGAAGATGGGCGACGGCCGCCTCGGCCGCGGCTTCGTCCTCGATTCCGGCCGCCAGATCGCCATAACGGTCCTCGATCCCGCGCGAGCGCGAGTGCGATCCTTCGGCGCCGCGGATCCAGCGCCGCTGTTCGGCCATATCCACTCCGGAGATGGTGGCGGAAAATGCGCTGTCCGCCGCATCGAAGACGTGGTGGCCCTCGTCGAAGACAAAACGGGTGCGGGCTTCGGTCACCCCGTCTTCGTCGGGGCTGCCGACCAGATCGCCGAACGCCGCCTGGGACATCACCAGGGCATGATTGGCGACCACGATGTCGGCGCGCCGGGCATCACGGACGGTACGCTCGATAAAGCATTTTCGGTAATGCTCACAGGCCGAATAGATGCATTCGCCGCGTCGGTCGGTCAGATTGCCGAAGGCGCCGCGTGGCAGCAGATCGCTCAGCCAGCCGGGAAAATCACCGCCCACCAGATCGCCGTCCCGCGTTGCCAGCACCCAGCGGGCGACCAAGCCCAGGGCGACCGGATCGGCACCGCCGGTCAGGGCACGGAGGCCTTCTTCTTCAAAGTTCAGCAGGCACAGATAATTTTCCCGGCCCTTGCGCAGGACCGCCTTCTCCCGTTTCAACGTGGGATCCGGATAGACCGCGTCCAGTTCCCGGTCGATCTGGCGCTGCAGGTTCTTGGTGAAGGTCGATACCCAGACCGCTCCATCATTGGCTTCGGCCCACAGGCTGGCCGGCGCCAGATAACCGGCGGTCTTGCCGATCCCGGTGCCGGCTTCCGACAACAGTACACGGGGGACGCCTTCGCGCTCGCGTGGGGCAAATACATCGGTCATGCGCATGGCATAGTCGATCTGGCCGACCCGGCTTTCCGCCCTGGGTCCGACAATGTCCGACAACCGCTGGCGAGCGGCATCGGGCGCCACCGGATAGGCGGCCGGCTGGCCGCGGGCCGCGCGGTCCTCCCACGGCCGGACCCGGCCGGTGACATTGAATGGATTACGCGAAGGGTGGGTCTCACCACCCGCGTTCAGCACCTCCATCACCGCCGGTCCCCAAGGCCAACCGGCCTTTCTCATGGCGCTGGCGATCCCGGCGGCGACCGGTTTTTGTCTGGCGTCCAGGCGGGATAGCTCCTCCAGCAACAGGCGGGCGACCTGGTGCACGGCCATGACATCATCCTCGGCGGTTTCCGGTCGCTCCAGCCCCATGACGGCCGCAAGTCCCGCCGGGGTCGGCAAGGTAAAGGCGGCGGGACGAACAAAGGCGAACAGTTCCAGCGTGTCCAGCACCGCCTTGCGCGGCCAGCGGGATTCGAGGCCCAGCCGCCGGCCGGTGAAGCCGGCATGGGCCAGCAGGATGCCCGAACGGGGCAGCCGCGACCGCGCCTCGCCCGCCGACATCGTCTCCAGTTCGCCTTCCGGCGTCAGGATCGCGGCTTCCAGATTACGGATGGCAAGAACCGTGGCGGTGGGCGAACGAATCTCGGACATGGATGTTATCATGGGGGAGTTTGCGTGCAATGTCGCGGCTGCTTTCGGCCCGATTGACGGCCAGTTCGCACAAGCATAGGTTCCGCGCCTCTTTACCCGATCCAAAGGTCCGTTCGATGTCCGATTCGCAGTCCCTTGCCGAAACCGCCAAGGCGTGGCCGTTTGAAGAAGCGCGCAAATTGCGCGGCCGGCTGAAAGGCAAACTGCCGGAAAAAGGCTATGTGCTGTTCGAGACCGGCTATGGCCCCTCGGGCCTGCCGCATATCGGCACATTTGGCGAGGTCGCCCGCACCACCATGGTGCGCCGCGCCTATGAGGTGCTTACCGGACATCCGACAAAGCTCTATGCCTTTTCCGACGACATGGACGGGTTCCGCAAAGTGCCGGACAATGTACCGCAAAAGGAGATGATGGCCGGGCATCTGAACCTGCCGCTGACAAAAGTGCCCGATCCCTTCGGTACCCATGACAGCTTCGGCCATCACAACAATGCGCGGTTGCGGGAGTTCCTGGACCGGTTCGGTTTCGAGTATGAATTCCAGTCCTCGACCGACTGGTATACATCCGGACGCTTCGACGCGGCGCTCATCCGGGTTCTGGAAACCCATGACGAGATCATGGGCGTGATGCTGCCGACCCTAGGTGAAGAACGCCGGGCGACCTATTCGCCTTTTCTGCCCATCAGCCCGAAGACCGGCCATGTGCTGCAGGTGCCGGTACTGGAACGGGACGCCAGGGCCGGCACGATTGTTTTCGAGGACGAGGACGGCGAAAAGATCGAAATTCCCGTCACCGGCGGCCAGGCCAAATTGCAGTGGAAACCGGATTGGGCGATGCGCTGGCATGTGCTGGGCGTTGATTACGAGATGTCCGGCAAGGATCTGATCGACAGCGTCACCCAAGGCAACAAGATCTCCAAGGTTCTGGGCAGCGAGCCGCCGGCCAGCCTGAATTACGAACTGTTCCTGGACGAAAATGGCGAGAAGATTTCAAAGTCGCGTGGCAACGGCCTGTCGATTGACGAATGGCTGACCTATGCGACGCCGGAAAGCTTGTCGCTGTTCATGTATCAGAAGCCGAAGACCGCCAAGCGGCTCTATTTCGACGTGATCCCGAAGAATGTGGACGAATATTTCACCTTCCTGGGAAAATACGCCGATGAGGAACCGGCGAGGCAGATCGAAAACCCGGTCTGGCATATTCATGAAGGTCATCCGGACGTGGCGAACACCTCGCCGATCAGCTTTAACATGCTGCTCAATCTGGTGTCGGCATCGAACGCGTCGGATCGTGCCACCCTGTGGAGCTTCATCTGTCATCACGACGCGTCCCTGACACCGGAGAGCCATCCGCGGCTGGAGGAACTGGTCGGGTACGCGATCCGCTATTTCGAGGATTTCGTCGAAAAGGACAAATCATACCGCGCGCCCAGTACCGAGGAACGCGCGGCCTTGCGGGAATTGAAGGAAACGTTGCTGGGTCTGCCGGCCGAAAGTCCCGCCGAAGACATCCAGTCGGCGATCTTCACCGTCGGCAAGGCCTATGGCTTCGAACAACTCCGCGACTGGTTCAAGACGCTGTACGAGACCCTGCTCGGTCAAAGCCAGGGCCCCCGCATGGGCAGCTTCGTCGCCATCTACGGCATTGACCGCACCGCCGCATTGATCGACGAAGCCCTGGCGCGTTAGTTGAATTGTCTCCGCTTTTCTAGGGCCTGTTGACATTCGGGGTTGCGATTTGGCCTGAACTGTTATTCAAGCTTCGAAAATGGAGGTCTGGATGAACGAAGATCGTCTGGTGATTTCAGATGAACTCCGGGAGAAGATTGCGCCCCTGTTACCCGGTAAAGCCGGGGACCCGGGAGCAACCGGTCGGGATAACCGTCGGTTCGTGGAGGCCGTACCTTGGCGTGTGCGAACAGGATCTCCCTGGCGTGATCTGCCCCAGGATTTCGGCAACTGGAATTCGGTTTTCAAACGATTTCGTCGATGGGCAAAGGCCGGTGTGTTCGAGAGACTTTTCAACGCCATAAGCGGCGAGCCAGACCTTGAACATGCTCTCATCGACGGGACGATTGTCCAGGCCCATCAGAAGGCTTCGGGCGCAAAAGGGGGACACGGCATCAAGCCATCGGACGCTCTCGCGGCGGGCTGACGACCAAAATCGTTGCCCTGGTCGATGCGCTCGGCAACTTGTTCCGCTTTCTGCTTCTGCCGGGGCAAGCGCACGACATGAAGGGGGTTGCCCCCCTGATCCATGATGTCTCCTTCGCAGCGTTGCTGGCCGACAAGGCCTTCGACGCCGATTGGCTCCTGCAAGACCTTGATGAGCGCGGCGCAACTGCGGTTATTCCACCCAAATCGAACCGGAAAGTGCAACGAGACGACGATACTCACATGTACAAGTGGCGTCACCTGATTGAAAACTACTTCGCAAGGATCAAGGAATTCAGGGGGATAGCAACGCGATACGACAAAACAGATACCAGCTACGCAGCCAACTGGCACCTCTGCGCAATGCTCAACGCTGCTCGTGTCTCGAGTTTGGTGGAAATTCTCTGGCGGTGTGGTGTTCTCCGAGCGGTGTGAATTGCGCCTGATCAGGCGGCGAAGTCAAGGGTCATAGGCAGGGCAGGCTGCGTGAGCGTTTCCCAGCCATCGACTTTTCGCATCCGGATCTGTCCGGAGGCCAGGAGCGCCCACAGCAACATCGGCACTGTTTCCGCGCAGGGCAGCACGGTTTGCGTCTTCATGCGGCGGCGGAACTCCTCGTTCAGGCGTTCGATGGCGTTGGTTGTCCTGGCGGATTTCCATTGCGATGGGGCGAGCCGGGTGAAGGTGAACAGGCGGTCTGCGGCCTCCTCCAGGCTGTCAGCGACCGCACGACATTTCAGGCGCCATTTACGCAGGAAGGCCTTGCGCCTCTTCTCAACCTCCCTGGCTGTGTCAGCGTAGATCATGTCGCGATAATCTGCGGTGAGTTCCTCGTGCATATGCCTGGGAGCATGGCCGGGAAGATTGCGGTGCTTGTGCACCGTGCGGTGCTGGATGGCCAACTCGTTGCCCCGGAGGGCCCCACGAGTGCGGCCCCCAGACCAGGCGCCCATCCGCGATCACGAATTCGGCCGCTTCAGCCCACGCACATCGGGGTCCTGAAAAAATCGGGGTCCTGAAGAAACCGCCGCCAGGCCGCCGTGCTTTCGCCGCCCATGTTTGTGATGGAAAGCAGCACCTTCTGGCCATCTCGACGTACGCCGATAGCCGCGAGCACCGAGATGTTCGTGGCCTTCCTGTCAATCCGCGTCTTGATGACGGTGCCGTCCAGGATGAGCCGGATGATGTCCTCATCGGCCAGGCTGCGGGTGCACCAGGCATCCCGGTCAGCCTTCACCCTGTGCCAGGCCCGGCTCACCACATCCTTGCTGGCCGCCCCTTTGAAGAGCGCGAAAAGCGCGCGTTTCACCCGCCGCGTATTCGTCCCCGAAAGGTAAAAACCGATGCGAACAACGCTTCGGCTGTCCTGGTCAGCCGCTGGTAACGCGGCAGAGCCTTTGATCGCCACTCGCGCACCTTGCCGGTTTCATCTGCCCGCACCCGGCCTGTCAAATTCCCCGACCCTCAACTTCCTTCTCAAGTTCCTTAACGATCTGGCCAGCATTGGAATTGTTGGGATGAACCTCCAGCACACGCCGATAGGCTTCAAGTGCACCCTTCATATCGTTATCCGCGGAGCGGATCATGCCCAGTCCCGACAAGGCACCGAAATGCCGCGGCTCCAGATCGATTGTCATTTCAATGTCCGCAATGGATTCAGGATACCGCCCCATCAGGAACAAAAGGGTCGCCCGCTTGTTCCAGCCCTCGGCAAAGGCCGGGTCTCGTTCCACTACAGTGGTAAAAATCGACAATGCATCTTCAAATTCGCGTGCCTGCATGGCCGCGGTGCCGCGCTTTAACAGAAGGTCCGTCGTGTCGCTGCCCGATTCCAACCAGATCGTCCAGATCGACTGTTCGATGGCGACGATGGCGGTGGGATCGTCAGCAATCTGCAACTGGCCGAACAACTGGTCCAACCGGGGATCGTCCTGACGTGCCAAGGCCGGTGCCGACAAGGCGACACCGAGAATTGCCAGCCAGGTAATTAATGATTTCATGATTCAAATCATAGGTCAATCAGAGTGTCCGGAAAACCCCGGGCAATCGCATTTCAAAAGTCTTTGATTAGGGCCTGTTGACATTCGGGGTTGCGATTTGGCCTGAACTGTTATTCAAGCTTCGAAAATGGAGGTCTGGATGAACGAAGATCGTCTGGTGATTTCAGATGAACTCCGGGCGAAGATTGCGCCCCTGTTACCCGGTAAGGCCGGGGACCCGGGAGCAACCGGTCGGGATAACCGTCGGTTCGTGGAGGCCGTACTTTGGCGTGTGCGAACAGGGTCTCCCTGGCGTGACCTGCCCCGGGATTTCGGCAACTGGAATTCGGTTTTCAAACGATTTCGTCGATGGGCAAAGGCCGGTGTGTTCGAGATACTTTTCAACGCCATGAGCGGCGAGCCAGACCTTGAACATGCTCTCATCGACGGAACGATTGTCCAGGCCCATCAGAAGGCTTCGGGCGCAAAAGGGGACACGGCATCAAGCCATTGGACGCTCTCGCGGCGGGCTGACGACCAGAATCGTTGCCCTGGTCGATGCGCCCGGCAACTTGTTCCGCTTTCTGCTTCTGCCGGGGCAAGCGCACGACATGAAGGGGGTTGCCCCCTGATCCACGATATCTCCTTCGGAGCGTTGCTGGCCGACAAGGCCTTCGACGCCGATTGGCTCCTGCAAGACCTTGATGAGCGCGGCGCAACTGCGGTTATTCCACCCAAATCGAACCGGAAAGTGCAACGAGACGACGATACTCACATGTACAAGTGGCGTCACCTGATTGAAAACTGCTTCGCAAGGATCAAGGAATTCAGGGGGATGGCAACGCGATACGACAAAACCGATACCAGCTGCGCAGCCAACTGGCACCTCTGCGCAATGCTCAACGCTGCTCGGTGATTGTCAACAGACCCTAATACCGGATTTTCGATTTGGCGGCATGGCCGCGACAAGTTCCTTCCCTCTCCCTCGTCCCGTGAGGGAGAGGGAAGTCATCCAGATGCGTGGATGGAGTTTCAGATTGGCTCAGTTTGCAAGCCGTGTGCGTCCATGTCATGTTTTTTGTGAAATCAGAGGGATGGATTGACATGGATCACAAGCAGTTTCAGGGTATCCGTCCGGTCAGGCCGCGTTTTTGAGGTCTTGGGGCTTCCAGTTCCACGGCATAAGTTCGTCGATGGGGTTAATCTGTGATCAGCAATGCGTTCCAGCACCCATGTGAGCCAGGCTCGGGATCGACATTGTTCATTTTAGCGGTCTCAATGAGGGCGTAGGCGATAGCGGCAGCCTCGCCGCCACCAACGGAGCTCGGGAAGAGACAATTTTTTCGACCAGGGGCGACGGGACGGATTGATCTCTCACAGATATTGTTGTCGAGCTCCAGACGTCCGTCGCCGAGATAAGCACGCGCTTCGGGCATCGGCTTCAGGGCGTAGCGGATCGCCTCGGCCAGTTTGGTCTTGCCCGAGAGCCTGGGCAGTTGGGCCTGTAGCCATACTTCCAGGTCATCGAAGACAGGCCTGGCCTTCTCCTGCCGCAGGGCGGCCCTTTCGTAGCCGTCCGTTAGAGCCGTATTTTTCGGTTATTCCGGCATCCAATTCCACGGCATGAGTTCCTCGATGCGGTTGATCTTGTGATCTGGCAGGCGCTCCAACACCCAGGTGAGCCAGGCTTCCGGATCAACGCCGTTCATCCTGGCGGTCTCGACCAGGGTGTAAGCGATAGCGGCGGCTTTACCGCCACCGACGGAGCCCATGAAGAGATAGTTCTTGCGGCCCAGTGCGATGGGGCGGATCGAGCGTTCACAGATGTTGTTGTCGAGTTCCAGACGTCCGTCGCCGAGACAGGCACGCGCCTTTGGCATGCGGTTCAGCGCATAGCGAATGGCCCCTGCCAGTTTGGTCTTGCCCGAGAGCCTGGGAAGCTGGGCCTGTAACCATGCTTCCAGCTCATCGAAGACGGGCTTTGCCTTCTCTTGCCGAATGGCGACCCGCTCTTCGGGGGATTTGCCTCTGGCTTCCTCTTCGACAGCGTAAAGTACGGCGATCTGCTTGATTGTGCCTTTGGCGATGGCCGACCCTGTGCGCTCAAACTCTTCCACAAACTTGCGGCGCACATGCACCATGCAGGCCTGTTCGTCGGCCTTGCCCTCCCCAAAGAGGCCATTGAAGCCCGCAAAGCCATCGGCATGCACGGTCCCGGTATAGCCGGAAAGATGATTGACCGGGTGTGCACCCTTGCGGTCTGTACTGAACTGATACCAGGCACAGGGTGGGGCCTCGCCGCACCACGGGCGCTCGTCGCGCACGTAACTCCACAGCCGCGCGGTTTTAGTCTTCTTTATCATGGTGCGGGTTTGTAGTTTGACCGGTGTGTCATCGGCAAAAAGTGCAGGCCCTGCCCTGACCAGCTTGCCGATATGATCGGCCAATGGCTCCAGCAGCGCCGTGCTGCGGCCCACCCAGTCGGTCAACGTGGTGCGATGCAGATTAACCTTCTCACGGGCGAAGATTTTTGATTGCCGGTCAAGCGGCAGGTGATCGCAGTATTTGCCAATCAGGACGTGGGCCAGCAGACCCGGACCGGGGCGGCCACGTTCGATGGGGCGCGACGGCAATGGGGCCTGGGCAAAGGTTTCACAACAGGTGCAGGCCATGCGGGGGCGGAGAATCCGGCGTACCACAAAGCGGCCCGGGACATATTCCAGTTCCTCGGTAACGTCCTCACCGATCTGGCGCAAGCTCCCACCGCAGTCAGTGCAGTCCTCACCCGGCGACAGCACCTCATCCTGCCGATCCAGATGATCTGGCAACGGGTTGCGGCTGTGCTTGCGCCTGGCAGGTTTGTCCGTCTCATCGACATCAGTGCCGTTGGAGCCAGCTTCGTTCTTCTGCTCGTTTGCTGCCGCCTCGATCTCTTCGTCTTCCTGTAGGTCGAGGGCCAGTTGATCCATGCTCTCTGATCTGGAGCCAAACCGTGCCTTGCGGTGGCCATGCAGTTCAGCCTTCAGCTTCTCGTTTTGATACGTCAGCGACTGAACCTCGGCCATCAAAAGCTCGCTGACAGCCCGCAGTTCGGCGGGGTCTTCAGGCAGGAATTCAAGGGCGTCCAACATGTGTAACCCATATCAAACTGCCCCATGGGATGGAACGACAAACCGCGTTAAACTTCATGTTTTTTTGGCTTTCTCTATCCCGCCTGCAAAGGACGCCAGGTCTTTTGCGGGGTGCGCCAGTCAATCCCCTCTAACAGCATCGACAGCTGTGAGGGACTCAGGCTGACCTTGCCCTCCCTGGCCGCAGGCCAGACAAACCGCCCCCGTTCCAGTCGTTTGGAGAACAGGCAAGCGCCTTGGCCGTCCCACCATATGATCTTGAGCAGATCACCGCGCCTGCCGCGAAACACAAACATGTGCCCCGAATACGGGTCTTCAGCCAGAACCTGTTCGGCCTGAGCCGCCAGTGTGTTGAACCCGCGCCGCATATCCGTCACCCCAGCGGCCAGCCACACCCGCGTATTGCCCGGCACCGGGATCATGTCAGCAGCCCCTCAACCAGAGCCAGCACCGCCGACAATCCCGTCGCTCCCTCAACCAGGATACGCCGACCATCAGACAGGGTGAGGTCTGCACGGTGAGCCGAAAGAGGATCGTCCATACAGGGCGCTGTGATCGGCACGTGGGGGGCGGTTGGCCCTGCAATCTCTACAGGCAGAAATGTGGTCACTTCCCCGGCGAAATCATCACCGTCAGTACATGACGGCGCGAAACGGGGATCACGCAACCATGTGTAGATCAGATTGGCGTTCATCGCGTAACGTCGTGCAACCTGCGCTACCGAAACCCCAGGCGCGCGCGTTTGTCCGCAGATCGAAACCTTCTCATCGTCTGACCAGAACCGCTTCTTCTGACCCTTCTTCCCAGACATGTCCGCCCTCAAGATGTCCACTATCAATGGTGGACACTATCAGCGCACGCTATAACGCGTCAGAGCACCAACACCGGACGCTTACGTTTCAGGAATGGTTATCGGGGATAGACCACCTCAGCCCGGCGCAGCGGCAGCAAACCGAAGCCGTGTTCCCGGGGGACACGGAGACGTCAGCATCGCTGGCTGCCGTTGAAGCGGCCGTGGGTGAAGATCGCCAGTGCCCGCATCGTGGCACGCCAGGTGCCATATCGCGTGGCAAGGCAAGGGGTCTGCGACGGTACCAGTGCAAGGGATGCAGGAAGACATTCAATGCCGCGACCGGCACCCCCTTGTCGGGTCTGCATCGCAAGGACAAGTGGCTTGCCTTCGGAGCCTGTCTTGCTGATGGGCTGACGGTTCGCGCTTCAGCAGAACGTTGCGGACTTGCCGTCAACACCGCCTTGCGTTGGCGGCACCGATTTCCTGCCGCAAAAGACCTGAAGGCACGCAAGCTCACGGGCATTGTGGAAGCCGATGAAACCTGTGTGCCGGAAAGCCGGAAAGGTGCACGAAACCTTGAGCGCAAGGCGCGACGCAGGGGAGGCAAGGCCAGCAAGCGGGGCCTGTCAGATGAACAGGTTCCGGTACTGGTTGCCGCTGATCGCGGCGGCGCGCCAGTCAGCGCGGTTCTGCCCGCGGTCAACGCCGATCCCTTGCGAGAGGTGATCGCACCGGTTGTGGACGAGGATATCGTTTTGGTGACCGATGGACATCGCGCTTGTCCGCGATGCGCGGCGGCAATCGGTGCGCATCACGAAGCATTGAACCTGTCACGAAGTGAGCGGGTGCGAGGTGCCCTTCACATTCAGATCGCAGCAGATCCGGCGGTCAACAACCGACATGGCCGGTTGAAGGATTTCCTGCGGCGCTACCGAGGCGTCGCGGCCAGATATCTCGACAACTACCTGCGATGGTTCCAGCGGCTTGAACTGGAGAACGCCTCACCCCGGGCTTGCCTCGCAACCGCCATCGCACGTCCATGCATACAATTCGTGAACTGAGCCTTAGAGCCTGAACGAAAATGAGTTGAGTGATATCAGTGGGTTGTGATTCTGTTTGTTTGAACAGGAAACAAGAAAACGGAGGTCACGATGCCCTGGACTGAAACCACTCGCTGCCAGTATGAGCGGAATAACGAGCGTTACTCAAGCGATGTAACCGATGCAGAATGGGCGGTCATTTTTCCGCTTTTGCCCGGCCCCGACAAATTGGGGCGCCCTCGGGAAGTTGAGTTGCGCGAAGTTTGGGATGGGATTGGCTACATCGCTGCCGCCGGGTGCGCGTGGTCTCTTTTGCCAAAGGACTTTCCGCCAGTTTCAACGGTTCGATACTATTTCTACAACTGGCGTGATAGCGGGTTACTGGCGGAGATCAACCACGCTCTGGTCGCTTTGGCGCGTGAACGGGAGGCTCGGGATCATCAACCCACAGCAGGCGTTATTGACAGTCAAAGCGTGAAAACCACTGAAAACGGCGGCATTTCTGGCTACGACGCAGGAAAGAAGATCAAAGGCCGCAAGCGCCACATCATGACAGACACCTGTGGCCATCTGTTGGCATCATGCGTTCACGCTGCCAACATTCAGGATCGCGACGGGGCAGTGGGCGTCTTTCAAAAGCTCAAGCGGGATGCCCCAAAACTGCGCCACGTTTTTGCCGACTGCGGTTATCGGGGGCCAAAACTTCGTTCAGCCCTGATAACCATTGGCCGCTGGACTATCCAGATCGTGAAGCGTTCCGACACCGCCGAAGGTTTTGAGGTCCTGCCCCGCAGATGGGTCGTCGAACGCACCTTCGCCTGGCCGGGACGTTGCCGCCGATTGGCAAAGGATTGGGAGAAAACCATCGAAAGTGCAGAGGCTTGGGGTCTCGTCGCCCATATCAGGCGCAGGACACGCTGTCTCTCAAGGGCTTGAAAAACATCAGATCATTTTGAAGCAGGCTCTTAGATTTCCGTCGAAGATCGCCAAAGGTCTGACTTTCACCGACGGTGCGCACCGGTTAGAATCGGCACAGATAACGATGATGCGGGAGGATGGCATGGCGGGTGAATATCTGGCGGTGTGGGAAAGATCGATCAACGACCCCGATGGTTTCTGGCGCGAGGCGGCAGAGGAGATCGACTGGATCACACCGCCAAGGATCATCTGCGATCCCGACAGCGAAGCACCGGCGACACTGTGGTTTACCGGCGGCGAACTCAATACCTGTGCCAATGCCCTGGATCGCCATGTCGCTGCCGGCCGGGGCGAACAGATCGCGATCATTCACGACAGCCCGGTGACCGGCAGCATTCGCAAGCTAAGTTATTCCGAGTTGCTGCACCAAACCGCACGGTTTGCCGGTGTCCTGAAATCCAAGGGCGTGACCAAGAGCGACCGGGTCATTCTCTATATGCCGATGGTGCCCGAGGCGGTGATTGCCACCCTTGCCTGTGCCCGCCTGGGCGCGGTCCATTCGATCGTGTTCGGCGGTTTTGCCGCAAACGAACTGGCGGTGCGCATCGATGACTGCAAACCCAAGGTGATCGTGGCCGCGTCCTGCGGGATCGAGCCTGGCCGCCTGGTCGAATACAAGCCCCTGCTGGACGATGCCATCGATATCGCCACCCATAAACCGGATGCCTGCATCATCTTGCAGAGACCAGAATGCGAGGCGGCGCTGGTCGGCGGACGCGATGCCACCTGGCGCGAGGAGATGGCCAATGCAGCGCCGGCCGGTCCGGTGACTGTTGCTGCAACCGATCCGCTGTATATCCTATACACCTCCGGCACGACGGGCCTGCCGAAGGGGATCGTGCGCGACAATGGCGGCCACGCGGTGGCGCTGAAATGGTCGATGAAGAACATCTATGGTGTCGATCCGGGCGAGGTCTACTGGGCCGCGTCCGATGTGGGTTGGGTGGTCGGTCACAGCTACATCATCTATGCCCCCCTGCTACATGGTTGCACATCGGTGATGTATGAGGGCAAACCGGTTGGCACGCCGGACCCCGGTGCGTTCTGGCGGGTCTGTGCCGAACACAATGTCGCCTGCATGTTCACTGCGCCGACGGCTATCCGGGCAATCCGCCAACAGGATCCCGATGCCGGGTTCATGAAGAAGCATGGCGGATACAGGCCACGATATTTCTTCGTGGCCGGTGAACGCTGTGACCCCGACACGCTGACCTGGTGCCAGGAACACATGAAAGTACCGGTCATCGACCATTGGTGGCAGACAGAGACCGGCTGGCCGATCGCTTCCAATTGTCTGGGGATCGAGGAACTGCCGGTCAAGCCGGGTTCGCCAACCCGGTCGGTGCCGGGCTGGAATGTCCAGGTGCTGGACGATGTCGGACATGAGGTTGAACCCGGCACCATCGGCGCAATCTGCGTCAAGCGCCCGTTGCCGCCGTCCGTCTTCCCCACGCTGTGGGGCGCGCCAGGTCGATATGTGGACGCCTATTTCAAGAACTATCCCGGTTATTACGAGACCGGCGATGCGGGGATCATGGACGAGGATGGCTATATCCACGTCATGGCGCGGACCGACGATGTGATCAATGTGGCCGGCCACCGGCTGTCGACCGGCGCCATGGAAGAGGTTCTGGCCAGCCACCCGGATGTCTCCGAATGCGCGGTCATCGGCGCGGCCGATGCGCTGAAAGGGCAATTACCGGTCGGCATGATCGTGCTGCCGGCCAATGTGGACCGGCCCGGCGAAGACATTGCCGCCGAGTGCGTGGCGCTGGTTCGGGAAAAGATCGGCCCTGTCGCGGCCTTCAAATCCTGTATCACGGTCAAACGACTGCCGAAAACACGATCTGGCAAGATCCTGCGCGGTACCATGCAGAAGATCGCCGATGGCGAGGCCTGGAATATGCCGGCCACGATCGAAGACCCCGCCGTGCTGCCGGAGGTTACCTTGGCTCTTGAAACTCTCGGCTATGCGGGGGGCGACGACGCTTAAGACATTTCCGATATCTACCGCTATTCTTCAGCAAAGGCCGTCAGGATGCGCAGCAGATGCAGGAAGATGACGGCGAAGCAGGATATAGAGCATACAGGCGCCCAGGATCGACTTGCGCGTCGCCAGGGACGGGTCGTCGTTTCGTCGTACATGTCCCGGATCAGCTGGGTTTCCACCGCTGTCACGGCCGAGAAGACAATCACGACGCCGCAGGCAGGAAATTATCAGTGACATCATCCCGCTCTGGAAGAAAATGAGTTTGACGATGATCGCACCGATCAGTCCCCAGACCACCATGGCCAGTGGACAGGAATAGGGCGTCAGATCGGCCTTGGTGGTGTAAGCATACAGGCTGACCGGACGGATACTACGCTGGCGACACCCGAGGGGATCGAGTCTGAACGACTACACCTTGAGAAAGCGATGAAACGATACGGCCCAACCTCGCGAGACTGTCACGGATTGGCTCCGGTCATATGCCGCCGCAATGCGTGAGATTGGAAACGAGACACGCCAGAACACAGATCGATACGCAAACAATCGTGCCGAAAAAGCGCCCCGGCCGTTCCGGCGAAGAGAGCAAGGCATGGCCCGATTTGTCAGGCGGCGATCCGGATGACCGGGCGCCACCCGATCCTGCCCCGCCTCTCCCGGCGGGTCAGAGATCGAACAGCATGACATCGGCATCGACGATGAATGACCAGGTTTCATCGTCAGCCGTGAAACTCCGGTATTCGTCGCCTTCGAAATCGGTACGGTCCCCTTCGGTAAAGTCGTCCATGTCGAAGCGCAGCGTGTCCAGACCACCGCCCTCAATCCGAACCGGAACCTCCGGAGCGGTATTGTCCGCAAAGACAAACCCGTCCGGGATGGTCAGGTCAGTGACGCCCTCACCGCGCCCGACCCCGCCCAGCAGGACCACCTCAAGCCCGGCATGGTCTGGAAACTCCTCGCTGTAATCAAAGTCGCCTGCATACTCAACCTGGTCCAGATCGCCATCATTGTCGGTGTCTTCATCCCGACGGTACCTGTCAGTCGCGCTTTCCGGATACCAGGTGTAGTCGATCCGGGTCCAGTCGCCGTTCGCATTGAGCGTATAGGCTTCACTCCGGTCGGTCGTGCCGTCACCGTCATCGTCGAAGTCGATCCGGATCCAGTAGTCGTTCACATTGAGCGTGTAGTGCTCGATCCGGTCGATGATGCCGTCACCGTCATCGTCGAAGTCGGTCCGGGTCAGGTTGCCGTTCGCGTCCCGCGTGTAGTGATTGATCCGGTCGATGATGCCGTCATTGTCATCGTCGAAGTCGATCCGGGTCCGGTTGCCGTTCACGTCCAGCGTGTAGTTATAGATCCGATCAGGAGCGCCGTCCGCATTGTCGTCGTAGTCGACCCCGGTAGCCTGGAACAGCGTGTAGTGCCAGAACCAGTAGCCGTTCGCATTGAGCATGTAGTGCTCGATCCGGTCGATGATGCCGTCCGCATTGTCGTCGAAGTCGGTCCGGGTCCGGTTGCCGTTCGCATTGAGCGTGTAGTGATAGATCCGGTCGATGATGCCGTCCGCGTCGTCGTCGAACTCGGTCCGGGTCCGGTCGCCGCCCCCGTCGAGCGTGTAGTGATAGATCCGGTCGATGATGCCGTCCGCGTCGTCGTCGAAGTCGGTCCGGGTCAGGTCGCCCCGCCCATCATACACATGGGTCTCGATCCGGTCGAGGCGGCCGTCCGCGTCGTCGTCGATTTCGGCCCGGGTCCGCCAGCCGTTCGCATTGAGCGTGAAGTGATAGATCCGGTCGATGATGCCGTCCGCATCGTTGTCGAAATCGATCCGGGTCCAGTTGCCGTTCGCGTCCAGCGTGTAATGCTGGATCTGGTCGATGATGCCGTCCGCATTGTTGTCGAGGTCGGTCCGGGTCCGGTTGCCGTTCGCATTGAGCGTGTAGTGATAGATCCAGTCGATGATGCCGTCCGCATTGTTGTCTAATTCGGCCCGGGTCCAGTTTCTGCCATTCGCATCCCGCGTGTAGTAATCGAACCGGTCGATGATGCCGTCACCGTCATTGTCGTCGTCGAACCGGGTCCGGGTCCGGTCGCGGAGGCCGTCCGCGTCGTCGTCGAAGACGGTCCGGGTCTTGCCCAGACTATCATACTCGTAGCGCTCGGTCCGGTCGGTGTTCCCGTCCGCGTCGTCGTCGAATCGGGCCCGGCGCAGGTTGCCCCGAAAATCATACTCACGGGTCTCGGTCCGGTCGAGGCGGCCGTCCGCGTCGTCGTCGAACTCGGCCCGGTCGATGGTGCCGTTCCCGTCCCTGTCAATCCGGGTCCGGACCCGGTTGCCGTTCGCATCATACGTGTAATATTCAATCCCGTCGATGGTGCCGTCCGCATTGTCGTCGATATCGGTCCGGGTCAGGTTGCCGCTGGCGTCATGGGTATAGGTCTCGATCCGGTCAGCGGCGCCGTCCGCGTCGTCGTCGAAACGGGTCCTTAACAGGCTGCCCCGCCCACCATACACATGGGTCGCGGTCCGGTCGGTGTTCCCGTCCGCGTCGTCGTCGAACTCGGTCCGGGTCAGGTTGCCGCTGGCGTCACGGGTATAGGTCTCGATCCGGTCGATCGTGCCGTCTCCATCCCTGTCGACCCGGGTCCGGACCCGGTTGCCATTCGCATCATAGGTGTAATCCTCGGTCCGGTCGATCGTGCCGTCCCCGTCCCTGTCGAACCGGGTCCGGACCCGATTGCCGCTGGCGTCATGGGTGTAGGTCTCGATCCGGTCGCGGCGGCCGTCCGCGTCGTCGTCGAAGACGGCCCGGTCGATGCTGCCGTCTCCATCCCTGTCGACCCGGGTCCGGACCCGGTTGCCATTCGCATCATAGGTGTAATCCTCGGTCCGGTCGATCGTGCCGTCCCCGTCCCTGTCGAATTCGGTCCGGGTCAGGTTGCCGCTGGCGTCATGGGTGTAGGTCTCGATCCGGTCGCGGCGGCCGTCCGCGTCGTCGTCGAAGACGGCCCGGTCGATCGTGCCGTCCCCGTCCCTGTCGACCCGGGTCCGGACCCGGTTGCCATTCGCATCATAGGTGTAATCCTCGGTCCGGTCGATGGTGCCGTCCCCGTCCCTGTCGATCCGGGTCCGGACCCGGTTGCCATTCGCATCATAGGTGTAATCTTCAGTCCGGTCGATGGTGCCGTCCCCGTCCCTGTCGATCCGGGTCCGGGTCAGGTTGCCGTTGCCGTCATGGGTGTAGGTCTCGATCCGGTCGCGGCGGCCGTCCGCGTCGTCGTCGAAGACGGCCCGGTCGATCGTGCCGTCTCCATCCCTGTCGACCCGGGTCCGGACCCGGTTGCCATTCGCATCATAGGTGTAATCCTCGGTCCGGTCGATGGTGCCGTCCCCGTCCCTGTCGAATTCGGTCCGGGTCCGGTTGCCGCTGGCGTCATGGTACCAGATCCGCTCATAGGTGCCATCCGCGTCGGCGTCGAACTCGGTCCGGGTCAGGTTGCCGTTCGCGTCATGGGTATAGGTCTCGATCCGGTCGCGGCGGCCGTCCGCGTCGTCGTCGAAGACGGCCCGGGTCAGGTTGCCGTTCGCGTCATGGGTGTAGGTCTCGATCCGGTCGCGGCGGCCGTCCGCGTCGTCGTCGAAGACGGCCCGGTCGATCGTGCCGTCTCCATCCCTGTCAATCCGGGTCCGGACCCGGTTGCCATTCGCATCATTAGTGTAATCTTCAGTCCGGTCGATGGTGCCGTCCCCGTCCCTGTCGAAGTCGGTCCGGGTCAGGTTGCCCGCCGCGTCATGGGTGTAGGTCTCGATCCGGTCGCGGCGGCCGTCCGCGTCGTCGTCGAAGACGGCCCGGTCGATCGTGCCGTCTCCATCCCTGTCGACCCGGGTCCGGACCCGGTTGCCATTCGCATCATAGGTGTAATCCTCGGTCCGGTCGATGGTGCCGTCCCCGTCCCTGTCGAATTCGGTCCGGGTCCGGTTGCCGCTGGCGTCATGGTACCAGATCCGCTCATAGGTGCCATCCGCGTCGGCGTCGAACTCGGTCCGGGTCAGGTTGCCGTTCGCGTCATGGGTATAGGTCTCGATCCGGTCGCGGCGGCCGTCCGCGTCGTCGTCGAAGACGGCCCGGGTCAGGTTGCCGTTCGCGTCATGGGTGTAGGTCTCGATCCGGTCGCGGCGGCCGTCCGCGTCGTCGTCGAAGACGGCCCGGTCGATCGTGCCGTCTCCATCCCTGTCAATCCGGGTCCGGACCCGGTTGCCATTCGCATCATAGGTGTAATCTTCAGTCCGGTCGATGGTGCCGTCCCCGTCCCTGTCGAAGTCGGTCCGGGTCAGGTTGCCCGCCGCGTCATGGGTGTAGGTCTCGATCCGGTCGCGGCGGCCGTCCGCGTCGTCGTCGAAGACGGCCCGGTCGATCGTGCCGTCTCCATCCCTGTCGACCCGGGTCCGGACCCGGTTGCCATTCGCATCATAGGTGTAATCTTCAGTCCGGTCGATGGTGCCGTCCCCGTCCCTGTCGACCCGGGTCCGGACCCGGTTGCCATTCGCATCATGGGTGTAGGTCTCGATCCGGTCGATGGTGCCGTCCCCGTCCCTGTCGAATTCGGTCCGGGTCAGGTTGCCGTTGCCGTCATGGGTGTAGGTCTCGATCCGGTCGCGGCGGCCGTCCGCGTCGTCGTCGAAGACGGCCCGGTCGATCGTGCCGTTGCCGTCCCTGTCGATCCGGGTCCGGACCCGGTTGCCATTCGCATCATAGGTGTAATCTTCAGTCCGGTCGGTGTTCCCGTCCCCGTCGTCGTCGAAGTCGGTCCGGGTCCGGTTGCCCGCCGCGTCATGGGTGTAGGTCTCGATCCGGTCGCGGCGGCCGTCCGCGTCGTCGTCGAAACGGGTCCTTAACAGGTTGCCCCGCCCACCATACACATGGGTCTCGGTCCGGTCGGTGTTCCCGTCCCCGTCGTCGTCGAACTCGGTCCGGGTCAGGTTGCCCCGCCCACCATACGCATGGGTCTCGGTCCGGTCGGTGTTCCCGTCCCCGTCGTCGTCGAACTCGGTCCGGGTCAGGTTGCCGCTGGCGTCATGGGTATAGGTCTCGATCCGGTCGCGGCGGCCGTCCGCGTCGTCGTCGAAGACGGTCCGGTCGATGGTGCCGTCTCCATCCCTGTCGACCCGGGTCCGGACCCGGTTGCCATTCGCATCATTAGTGTAATATTCAATCCGGTCGATCGTGCCGTCCCCGTCCCTGTCGAATTCGGTCCGGGTCCGGTTGCCGCTGGCGTCATAGTACCAGGTCCGCTCATAGGCGCCGTCCGCATTGTTGTCGAACTCGGTCCGGGTCCGGTTGCCGTTCGCGTCATGGGTGTAGGTCTCGATCCGGTCGCGGCGGCCGTCCGCGTCGTCGTCGAAGACGGCCCGGTCGATGGTGCCGTCTCCATCCCTGTCGACCCGGGTCCGGACCCGGTTGCCATTCGCATCATAGGTGTAATCCTCGGTCCGGTCGATCGTGCCGTCCCCGTCCCTGTCGAATTCGGTCCGGGTCCGGTTGCCGCTGGCGTCATGGTACCAGGTCCGCTCAACGGTGCCATCCGCGTCGGCGTCGAACTTGGTCCGGGTCAGGTTGCCGTTCGCGTCATGGGTGTAGGTCTCGATCCGGTCGCGGCGGCCGTCCGCGTCGTCGTCGAAGACGGCCCGGTCGATGGTGCCGTCTCCATCCCTGTCAATCCGGGTCCGGACCCGGTTGCCATTCGCATCATAGGTGTAATATTCAATCCGGTCGATCGTGCCGTCCCCGTCCCTGTCGAATTCGGTCCGGGTCCGGTTGCCGCTGGCGTCATGGTACCAGGTCCGCTCAACGGTGCCATCCGCGTCGGCGTCGAACTTGGTCCGGGTCAGGTTGCCGTTCGCGTCATGGGTGTAGGTCTCGATCCGGTCGCGGCGGCCGTCCGCGTCGTCGTCGAAGACGGCCCGGTCGATGGTGCCGTCTCCATCCCTGTCAATCCGGGTCCGGACCCGGTTGCCATTCGCATCATAGGTGTAATATTCAATCCGGTCGATCGTGCCGTCCCCGTCCCTGTCGAACCGGGTCTGGATCCGATTGCCGCTGGCGTCATGGTACCAGATCCGCTCATAGGTGCCATCCGCGTCGGCGTCGAAATCGGTCCGGGTCAGGTTGCCGTTCTCATCGTAGCTGTAGGTCTCGATCCGGTCGCGGCGGCCGTCCGCGTCGTCGTCGAAATCGGTCCGGGTCAGGTTGCCGTTCTCATCGTAGCTGTAGGTCTCGATCCGGTCGCGGCGGCCGTCCGCGTCGTCGTCGAAGACGGCCCGGTCGATCGTGCCGTCCCCGTCCCTGTCGATCCGGGTCCGGACCCGGTTGCCATTCGCATCATAGGTGTAATCTTCAGTCCGGTCGATGGTGCCGTCCCCGTCGTCGTCGAAGTCGGTCCGGATCCGATTGCCGCTGGCGTCATGGTACCAGGTCCGCTCAACGGTGCCATCCGCATCGTCGTCAAAGGCGGTCCGGGTCAGGTTGCCGTTCGCGTCATGGGTGTAGGTCTCGATCCGGTCGCGTCGGCCGTCCGCGTCGTCGTCGAAGACGGCCCAGTCGATCGTACCGTCCCCGTCCCTGTCGACCCGGGTCCGGACCCGGTTGCCATTCGCATCATAGGTGTAATATTCAATCCGGTCGATCGTGCCGTCCCCGTCCCTGTCGAGTTCGGTCCGGGTCAAGTTGCCGCTGGCGTCATGGTACCAGATCCGGTCGATGATGCCGTCATTGTCGTCGTCGAACTCGGTCCGGATCTCTTCGGTGGCCATGGTCTCAATTCCTTCCTCTCTCAAAATCGAAGTTCGGAGTCTCAATTACACACCGCCAGCGCCGGGACCAGCTTGACAGCAGATTCCATAATTACCATTACCAGACTTTGTCTTCGGCTTCAAGGACAATAGCCCGAATACACCGCCCACATTCATGTGTTTTTCGTGTGTCTTTCCGCAATCGGGATTCTCCCCCTGAATGGCCCTGGCCCGGCAGTGGAAATTGTCGTGGAAGCTGGCGTGCCGGCGCACGACATGGTTCGATGGCCGGCCGGGGCGGTGTTTCAGCGGATCGCGGCCTGGCCGGGCTGGACCCTGTCCATTTCACGGGTGGTGGCATGGTTCAGAACCGCCCTGGCATCGGGGCCGCGCACATGCACTTTTTTCAGTGGCGACATGTCGAACATACCGGACCGTTCGCGCACCGCATCGTGTTCGTCATTGGGATCGCCGGAATAGCTCCACGCGGTGCCCATCCCGTTCCAATCTTCCGGGCCGGAGCCGAGGGGCGGTGTGGCGAGAGGCAAGTGCCGAGGTGCGGCTCGGTTCTTCGGTCATGTAGAAAATTCCTCTTGTCGTGTTCAATACCATTCATCGGGCATGGATGATTTCCTGCGTTCGATGGTCTCTTTCGGCGCCTCGTCAATGGCCGGGTCGATCGGTGGCGCCTCATAGGCTTCCAGCATGGCCTTGACCCGGACCGCCGCGTGCTGTTCAGCGGTCGGGCCGCCACTCTCCAGCCGGCTTTCATAGGGTCCGGCCTCCGGAATTTCCGATTGGTAATTGGCGTTCCGGAAATGGCGCAGCGTATGCCGGGTCGACAGGAAGTTCTGCCCCGGTCCAGCCTCCAGATAGGCGTCCTGCCCAAAGGCTTCGGCGCTCACTTCCAGGCCACCAATCATGCGCATGGGCATGCCGCAATGATCCAGAATCCATGACGAACTTTTCGTATCCCATGGTCAGCCCGCCTTCCAGCCAGCCGGCCGCGTGCCAGATCTGGGTTGGCGCCGGACAGCACCGAGGTCATCATTAGCTGGACAGAGTGCGCCGACGAGGTGGAATCCTGCATGGCCTGGCCATCGGCGGAATTCGCCGCCGTGATCTGCCCGCCGCCGCTGCGCATCGGCACCTTCAGTCGGCGTCCCAGCTGGGCGAGCGCCATTGTGGCCAGATTGGCCTCGGGCGACCCGAATGTCAGCGCCCCTGATTTCAGATTCATGGTCGAATGAAAACTGCCATAAACCACCGGACAGCCCTTGCGCACCAGCTGGGTCAGGGCGATCCCGGCCATGATCTCTGCATGGGTCTGGGCAATGATGGCTGCTTGCGTCACCGGCCCCATGGTGCCGCCAAAGATCGCCGGCGGGATTGCAACGCTCTGATTGGCCGCCGCATAGACCCGCAGGGCCCCGGACATGGTGTGGTCGAACACCAGCGGTGAGTTGATATTGGCCTGGATGACCACATGGGTCTTCCCCCGCCCTGGAGTTTTTTGAGACACTGATCAAGACCTGAGACGAGGGGATTATTGAGGTATTTCATGGCTCAGTTCACGAATTGTATGCATGGACGTGCGATGGCGGTTGCGAGGCAAGCCCGGGGTGAGGCGTTCTCCGGTTCAAGCCGCTGGAACCATCGCAGGCAGTTGTCGGGATATCTGGTCGCGACGCCTCGGTAGCGCCGCAGGAAATCCTTCAACCGGCCATGTCGGTTGTTGACCGCCGGATCTGCTGCGATCTGAATGTGAAAGGCACCTCGCACCCGCTCACTTCGTGACAGGTTCAATGCTTCGTGATGCGCACCGATTGCCGCCGCGCATCGCGGACAAGCGCGGTGTCCATCGGTCACCAAAACGATATCCTCGTCCACAACCGGCGCGATCACCTCTCGCAAGGGACCGGCGTTGACCGCGGGCAGAACCGCACTGACTGTCGCGCCGCCGCGATCAGCGGCAACCAGTACCGGAACCTGTTCATCCGACAGGCCCCGCCTGCTGGCCTTGCCTCCCCTGCGTCGCGCCTTGCGTTCAAGGTTTCGTGCACCTTTCCGGCTTTCCGGCACACAGGTTTCATCGGCTTCCACAATGCCCGTGAGCTTGCGTGCCTTCAGGTCTTTCGCGGCAGGAAATCGGTGCCGCCAACGGAAGGCGGTGTTGACGGCAAGTCCGCAACGTTCTGCTGAAGCGCGAACCGTCAGCCTATCGGCAAGACAGGCTCCGAAGGAAAGCCACTTGTCCTTGCGGTGCAGACCCGACAAGGGGGTGCCGGTCGCGGCATTGAATGTCTTCCTGCATCCCTTGCACTGATACCGTCGCAACCCCCTTGCCTTGCCACGCGATATGGCGCCTGGCGTGCCACAATGCGGGCACTGGCGATCTCCACCCACGGCCGCTTCAATGGCAGCCAGCGACGCTGACGTCTCCGTGTCCCCCCGGGAACACGGCTCCGGTTTGCTGCCGCTGCGCCGGGCTGAGGTGGTCTGGCCCCGATAACCATTCCTGAAACTGCTTGTGATCCATGCCAATCCATCCTTCTGATTTCACAAAAAACATGACATGAACGCACACGACTTGCAAACTGAGCCTTAAAGTAATTCAATTCTGAACCATTGGTTGCTTAGGGCCAAGACCCTAAAACTGCCGCAGGACCCAGACAACCAGAACGCCCACCGTCATGGCGGCAATTAGATTTCGGGTCGACCAGGTGACCGCGACCACCGCCACGGCCGCGGCCATCTCGATCCCGGTCTGGAAGAAGGCTCCGGGAATGATGATGCCGATCAGCACCCCGCCCGGCACGGCTTGAAGGGCTGCCGCCGTTCGTCCCGTCCGCGGCAACCGATCGCCAATCAGCCACCCCCCGCCCCGGGCGGCATATGTGACCAGTGACATGCCGATGATCGTCAGAATTACCGGCCAGGTCACGCCGATGCCTCCGGCCGGTCGCCGATCGCGAAACCGGCCGCGGCAGCCGACAGACCCGACGTCATGACGGTCAGGCTCTTGTCACCGCTGACGCCGTAGGCGAGCACGCCGACGGCCGCGGCTACCGCCCAAGGCGCCAGATCGCCCCGGCCGCGCCACAGACCGATCAGCAAGGCCAGAAAGACCGCCGTGAAGACAAAATCGATGCCGTAAGCCGCCGGATCGAATTCGACGGTCGCGCCGACCAATGCGCCAGCCCAGGTCGAGAACAGCCAGGTCAGATACATCGAAACCGATGCTCCGATCAGGAACGAGGGACCCGCCTTTTGCGACAGGGTCAGGGCCCAGGTCTCATCGGACACTCCGGCCATGGATGCCAGCGCCATGGGCCGGGGCACGGCGGCGAACATCGACCCCAGGGTCGCCGTCGCCAGCATCATGCGCAGATTGATGACCCCGACAGCAACGATAATTGCCAGGCTGTCTGGTGTCGCCGACCACAAGTCGAGCGCGACGAATTGCGAGGCGCCGGCATAAACCAGCCCGCTCATTAGCGCGACCGTGCCCGGGCTGAGGCCAGCCTTGACCGCCAGCACACCGAACACCATGCCGTATACCGCGACCGACAGATTGAGCGGCATACAGGCACGCGCGCCGCGACTCGCCCCGGTTGTTGAAAACCACCCTGTCATGATCCCTGTTTATGCCAATCCCAATTTGAACTGAAACATCGTTTTGTCTTTCCGGGGACGCCGTAAGGCGGAGCCCGTAAACACCTTCCAAACTTGCGAACAGCGATTCCGGGCCCCGGCTTCGCCAGCCCCGGAATGACGATGCAACAATGCCTTATCAAGAATTCGGTCGCCTTCGAGCCGGAAATTTTTCGCCTTGGATAACTTTGCATCCGCCCTATTCAGGCAAATCGTGAACCAGTCTGAAACCAACCAGGATGTGCTTGATCCGCTCGGGCCGGGCATGACGGGCGGCGGGTCGGCAAACGCCGCAGCCGCTGTCGTCCCAGGAACCGCCCTTGACGATATAGCGTCCCTGATTGCCCCGGCTGTTGGTCCATTCATAGACCTGGCCGGCCATGTCGAGCGCGCCATAAGGCGAGGCGCCCTCGGGAAATGAACCCACCGGAACCGTATCGAAGGGTCCCAGATCATGGCTGTTCAGGCGGGCCGGATCCCAGTCATTGCCCCACGGCCAGGTTCGACCATCGGTGCCGCGCGCGGCCTTTTCCCATTCGGCTTCGCCCGGCAGGCGCCATGGTTTGCCCGTTACCTCGGACAACCAGCGGGCATAGGCCTCGGCATCGGTTCTGGACACGAGAACAACCGGGTGGTTGGCGCGGCCTTCGGGCATCCGGCCGTCTTTCCACTGGTGCCGCAGCGTGCGGTGATAGGGATGTATCAGTTTGTAGCTGGTCCACACCGCCTCGGTCACTTCGGGAGCCCGATGGCCGGTGATGGCGACAAAGGCGGCATACTGTATATTGGTCACCGGGGTCTTCATGATAGCGAAGGCGGCGACCGCCGGGTCGCGCCGGGACTCGCGCGAATACCAGCGGCGACTGCGGGTGATCGAATGGCCATAGGCCAATTCGTCCAGCTGATAGGCCTGCTCGCGCTCTGCCTCTTCGGATCCCTTCTCGAAGAACCCGGCCGGCACCTCAACCGTTTCAATAGCGGGCGGATCCTGCGCCATCGCCGGCAGCGCAAACAGGATCATAAGAATTGCAAGGAGCCTCATGATCATCAGATTGCCAAGCTCCGAGCCTCTTGGCCAGACACATCCATGTCAAGCGGCCGATGCGCGCAAGGCGGCGATGTTGGCGGCATAGTCCGCCGGCGTGCCGCCCTTGAAGACAGCGGATCCGGCGACCAGCGTATCGGCGCCGGCCGCCACCACGCGCGGCGCCGTCTCCGGGCTGACGCCGCCATCGACCTCAAGATGGATCGGGCGATTGCCGATCATCGCCCGCAGCCGGCGGATCTTTTCAACCTGACTGTACAGGAAGGCCTGACCGCCGAAGCCCGGATTGACCGACATCACCAGGATCAGGTCCAGCTTGTCGAGGACATATTCCACCACCGATTCAGGGGCCGACGGGGTTAGCGACACGCCGGCCTTCTTGCCCAGCGCCCGGATCGCCTGAAGCGAGCGGTCGAGATGCGGCCCCGCCTCGGCATGCACGGTAATGATATCGGCGCCAGCATTGGCGAAGTCTTCCAGAAATGGATCGGTCGGTTCGGTCATCAAATGCACATCCAGCGGCTTTTGCGTGTGGGGACGCAGCGCGGCCACCACCATCGGCCCGATGGTGAGGCTGGGCACGAAATGTCCGTCCATCACGTCCACATGAATCCAGTCCGCCCCCGCCGCGTCAACATCGCGCACCTCCTCACCCAGGCGGGCGAAATCGGCGGACAGGATCGAGGGGGAAATCAGAACGGACATCGGCATCTCCTTGCTGCTGCCCGACAAGTTAAGGCCGCAAGGCGCGAGTCGCCAGCGCAGCGTTAAGGTCCGCGGTGATATATCCACCCCTTACGGCGTTGTTCTACCGCCCGCCGCGCCGTGGCAATGACGTCGTACTCGCTCGCGCCAGCCTTGCCGTGGGCAATGTTTTCGTGGATCGTGCCGCGGAAGAAATACGTATCGAGCGGGACATAGCCGATCCAGTCGGCAAGCTGAGCGCGCGAGACCTGTGCCAGATCTGCACCGTCCACCAAAACCCGGCCGACCCGGGGCTCGTAAAGACCGGCCATGACCTTCAGCAAGGTGGTCTTGCCGCTGCCATTCTTGCCGAACTCCGTGCAGACCGCCGGGAGACAGCCCCACACTGACGACGTCGAGGGCGGGCGCCGAGGTTGGCGAGAATGTGAAGTGAACATTATCCAGGCGGTATGCGCCCTTCGGCCGTTCCAGCCGGTTGTTTGAATACGCGGCGCTCGGCCTGGCGACCGCTCACAGGCCGAAATCATGTGAATGGCGGCCTTGTCGGAGGCGGCGATCATACAGACCATCCGCCCCCTTCGGCTTCATGGCGATCTTTCCAGCGCCGAACGGTACGAACAGATACGCCAATATCTCTGCGGCCTGTTCCTGCGTCAGCTTGCCGGCAGTGCGTCTCGAATAAACGTCTTCGAACTTCATCAGTCGAACTTCCTGTAACACTTCTGCCCGTATCATTGCGCCTCCTTTCGAAAGCCGAAAAATAGCGGACAGATCGCATGTTACATGGAAGGGGCATATCGCTTGTTAGTGACATTCCTCAATATATTGCTTGCCATCAAGATCCAAATACAATATATTGAATAAGCTGCTGACCGGGTGACAAATGCATTCAGGGAAACGACAATGACAGTATCCCCCGACAAGATTCTATGGACTTTGAAGGATCCCGAAACCGCAATGACTGGAATTCTGCCTTCCCAGGCGCTGCGCACCGCCGTTGAATGCGGACAGATTACCGCCGACACGCCGATCCTGCCTGACCAGATCCAGCCTGCCTCCATCGACCTGCGGGCCGGCATGAAAGCGCACAGGGTGCCCGCGTCTTTCCTGCCGGGGCGGGGCAAGCGCGTCGAAGAGCGCCTGCAAAGCCTGACCATGCATACGCTGGACCTGATCGAAGGCGCGGTGCTGGAAAAGGGATGCGTTTACATTCTGCCGCTGCAAGAACAGTTCTGGCTGACCGATCACATGTCCGCACGGGCAAATCCGAAGTCCTCAACCGGCCGGCTTGATATATTTGCCCGTGTCATCATTGATGGCGGCATCGCGTTTGATGACATCCCGCCGGGTTATCGGGGTCCGATCTATGCCGAAATCAGCCCGCGAACGTTTTCGATCCGCGTTAAGACCGGCTCACGTCTGGTTCAGGCGCGATTGCGGTCGGGCGAAGCCATTTCCGAAGATGCCCGCGAATTGCAAGCCCGTGACCCGCTGTTGATAGACAACAAGGTCGAGGAACTGCTGCCCTATCTGAAGGAAGGTGTTCCGTTCACAGTGGACGTCACCGGCAGTGCATCTGGCGGCGGCATTCGTTCGGATCTGCCCCCGATCGTCAGCTGGCGCGCACGCAAGCATGCCGGGCTGATCGACGTGGAGAAAATTAACCACTATCCGGTCTTGGATTTCTGGGAACCAGTCTTCGCGCGCAAGGCTGGCGGCGTGGTGCTGGACCCGGACGATTTTTACATCCTGGCGACCAAGGAGTCGGTCAGCGTGCCGCCCAGCCATGCCGCTGAAATGCATGCCTACGACACAAGCGCCGGTGAGTTCCGGGTCCATTATGCCGGTTTCTTCGACCCCGGTTTCGGCCATGCCAGCGCCGGCGGCCAGGGTTCGCGCGCAGTGTTGGAAGTGCGCACCCACGACGTGCCATTCATGATCGACGAAGGCCAGATTGTAGGTCGGCTATCCTATGAAGCATTGACCGAAACACCCGAAATCCTCTACGGCAAGGAAATGAAATCGAATTATCAGGGCCAGGATCTTTATCTCGCCAAACAATTCGAACGCTAACCCCATGCCGGCGGCCAAATGTTGGTTGTTCCCGTGCCATGAAATACCTCAATAATCCCTCGTCTCAGATCTTGATCAGTGTCTCAAAAAACTCTAGGGCTGGGGAGTGTACATTTTCCTGAATACGGATGAACGGATTGTCGACACCCTAAATGATGAGCGCAGATATCTCCCGGTTGAAGATTGCCTGGGCCGGGTCTCGATCATCGCCAAGGATGGCATTGTCGAGATTGTCCCGCTGGAAGCGCGAAACACGTCTGTTGGTCTTGCATCGACCGATCCCTACTTGGTGTTGGACGCGTCCAAAGGAGACAACCACCAGGATATCCGCACGGCTTACAATGCCCTGCTGTCCGCCATGCACCCGGACAAGGTTCAGGCGGCCGGCTTGCACGAGCGTCTTGCTCATCTTGCCAGTGAACAGATCCAGCGCATTGTCGCCGCATTCAGGGAATATTGTCGCCGCATTCAGGGAATATAGTCCGCATTCGTGGCGGCGATGGCGGAGGGGCCACCGGCGAAAATTAATCACGGCATGGGCGGAGGAAGATCTTTGAGCAAGGTAATGGTGATAACGGGCGGCAGTCGCGGCATCGGCGCGTCGTGCGCTCGATTGGCGGCTCAGCGCGGCTATGACGTGGTTGTCGCCTATGCCGAAAATCGCGAGGCGGTGGAGGCTGTCGGCCACGAGGTTGAAGCCGCCGGCGCGACCGCCCTGGTTCACCAATGCGACGTGGCGAACGAGGAAGACATCATCGAACTGTTCGATGCAGCCTGTGAGCTGGGTGCACTGGAAGCGGTGATCGCCAATGCCGGGATCATTGATGTCCGGGCCCGGCTGGATGAAATGTCGGTCGCACGAATGGAACGGATCATGGCCGTCAATGTGGTCGGCACCATGGTAACCTGCCGAGAAGCAGTACGGCGGATGAGCACCCGTCACGGCGGCGACGGCGGTGCCATCGTGATCAATTCTTCGGTAGCGTCCCGGATCGGATCCCCAAACGAGTTTATTGACTATGCCGTCAGCAAAGGCGGCATGGACACCTTGACCATCGGCCTGTCGAAAGAGGTTGCCCAGGAAGGCATTCGTGTCAATGCCGTTCGTCCCGGCCTGATTTATACCGACATTCACGCCGATGCCGGCGTGCCCGACCGGGTTGATGAACTTGTCGGCGGCGTGCCCATGGCGCGCGGCGGCAGCGCCGCCGAAGTCGCCGAGGCGATCCTCTGGCTCGCATCGGACGCGTCGTCCTACATTACCGGTGCATTGCTGGACGTCACCGGCGGTCGGTAGAGACGGCCGCGATCAAGCAGTCAGAAAATTCATGATCCAGCGCCCTACCATCGGGCTCGACAAGTCGCGCCGCATCGACGCCACGCCGATCTGGGCGGTTGGTTGCGGGATGTAAATCTCGGCGCGAAAATTGATCAGGGCCTCGGCGTAAGGCTTGCCGAATTCAGGATGGCACTGAAAGCTGATCGCCGGCCCTTGCGCATATTCCACCACACCATATGGACAGAACTCCGACCCGCCGAGGACAATCGCACCCTCGGGCAGTTCTTGAATCTGATCCTGGTGCATGACGGCGACTGAAGTTCGATCGGCCGGAGGGTCCATCCACGGGCGCTCCTCCAGCATCTCATAACCGTGGATACCGCATCCCCAGCCGCGTTCCGATTTCGCAACATTGCCGCCGAACGCTTGCGCCATGGCCTGGTGCCCGAAACATATTCCGACCTGACGAATATTCGCGGCAGCACACCGGCGAATGAACTGCAACAGTTCGGCAATCCAGGGTTCGTCGTCATAAACACCGAATTTGGAACCGGTGATGACGTAGCCATCGAAGGCCTCGGGCATTGCCGGAAAGGTGCCGTCGATCACCGGAATGGTGGTGAAGTTGATTTCCGGTCTGGCGGACGCGCCAAGGACCGTCGTGAACATGGACGGATAATCCCCGTGCTCTCCGATCAATTGTTCCGGCACCCGGCCGGTTTCAAGGACTGCGATCTTCATGGGCGGAACAGATAGGCTGTGAATTTCATCGAAGCAAGTCTGCTTCGTTCGTTCAGGCGCCGGCTACCTGAAGCGCGGCTTCGCGGGCCTCACGGCGGGCGATTTTAGCCTCGCGATGAGAAATGTAGGTTGCCGCTGCGACGATGATGCCACCGCCCGGCAGGACAAAGGGATCAAGCGCTTCGCTGAACAGGATCACCCCCAAAAGCGCGACCCAGACGATCTGCCAGAAGCCAACCGGCCGGGTCGTCGTCAACGCGGCGGCCTGGATTGCCTTTGTCATGGTGTAGTGTCCAAGCGTGGCGAATACCGCTGTCAGGGCGAGCAGCATCATTTCCTCCAGCGTCGGTGGCCGCCATTGCATGATGGCGCCGGGTAACAATGCAAGCGTCACGAAAACCGACAGCATCGCAACGATAACGGCCGGGTCCCTCCGGTCCGTCAATTCCTTGGCGAGGATAAATGAACAGGCGAACAGGGGCGCGGCGGTCAGCTGCGCCATCTGTCCCAGTCCGATTCCCTGGAATCCCGGTCGCAAGATGATCAGCGTGCCGACGAAGCCGATCCCGATGGCCAGCGTCCGCCGAAACTGCAACCGTTCGCCCAGAAAGAAAGCGGCGCCGATGGTGACGAATATCGGCGCGGTGTAACCGATGGCTGTCGCCTCGGCGATCGGGATCCTGGCCATGGCATAAAACCACAACATGACGGCGCTCCCGTGCACCAGGCCACGAAAGGAATGAGGCTTCAGGAATCTGGAGCCCATTTCGCGCCAGGACACCCGCAGCAATGCCGGCAAAATCAAGATCAGTTCGATGAGTTGATGTAGGTCGACCAGCAGAGCGAAGCGACAGGCGAGGCTGAGATTATCGGTTCCGAAGGCAAGACGGTTCTGGCCCTGTGGCAGGGTCACAGCCCATCGTCCGTTACGGTGTGTTCGCATTCGGCCCGGAAGGCGGCCGGGAAATACGCCGGTCAATGGAGCGGTTTCAGCCGCTGGAGGTCGGCAAGACCGCCACTTACACCCACCATGAAGACGGCAAACCATTCTGGAAGGACAATCTGGAAGTGCTTTCCTTTGAAAGTATCAAGGTTCCGGCTGGCACTTTCGATGCTTATGTGATCCGCCAAATGACCGAGTCCCGGGATGGGGATTGGGCTGGGGCGCTGACCAACTGGTACGCGCCCGAACTTTCCTGGAGCGTCAAGAACGTCTTCACCGCCACCGATGGTACAAGGCGGTCGCAGGTGCTGTTGACGGTCAGTGAACCGGACAGCCGTAATCCGTAAGTTACCGCCGCGGCCGGTTAGCGGTTGGACACTGCTTCGGATAGCAGGCAAAGGATTTCCCACATCAATGTTGCCCCGACCAGGGCGGTATTGCCTGATGGGTCGAACGGCGGTGCAACCTCCACAACATCCCCACCGACCAGATTGAGGCCACGCAGGCCGCGCAGCATGGTCTGTGCATCGCGGGTCGAGTAGCCGCCGATCTCCGGCGTGCCGGTGCCGGGTGCATAGACTGGATCCAGCCCGTCAACGTCGAACGAGATATATGTCGGCCCGTCACCGGCAATCTCGCGCGCCAGCGCTGCCACTTTTTCGGGCCCCAGATCGAAGTATTCCTCAATCCGGACAACCCGGATGCCCTGTTCTTCCCCCCACCGGTCGTCATTCTGACCGTAGAGACCGCCGCGGATGCCGATCTGAACGGTCCGTTTGGGATCCAGTACGCCATCTTCGATTGCGCGGCGGAAGGGGGTGCCATGGGTATAGGTATAGTCACCGAAATAGCGGTCCCAGGTGTCGGTATGAGCGTCGAAGTGAACCATGCCCACAGGTCGATCCCTGGCAATCGCGCGCATGATCGGCAACGTCACGAGATGATCGCCACCAGCTGACAAAGGCGTGATGCCGTGGGCGTGAGTCGCGGTATAGAAAGCCTCGACTCTTTTCAATGCATCTTCCAGATCTATCGGATTTACCGGGCTGTCGCCCAGGTCGGCGCAGTTAGACAGTTGGTAAGGTCCTACTCCCGTCACGTGATGGTAGTTCCGCATCATCGTCGAGATATCGCGGAGCTGCCGGGGGCCGTGGCGCGCGCCCGCGCGGTTGGTGGTGCCGCCGTCCCACGGAACGCCGATCAGGCCAACATCGACCTGGCTTATATCGGCGTGGTCCAGTGGCACGTGCGGCAAACGCATAAAGGTCGGGATACCGGCATAACGTGGCAGGACATTGCCGGAGATCGGCTTGAAATCGGTGGCCATGGATATTTGCACTCTGACTGTTTTAACGAGCCGTCACATTGATCGGTTGCCCCGCCCGGCACAAGAGCCAGCATGATCAACAAGACATATGCAATGACTTGATTTGCGATTTACGGTCAAAGTACCGAATGGATCAGACAATTGGGAGAAGACGAATGTTCGTACCTGTAACCACCCTTTATGCCGGAATTTTCGGGATTATGTTGATCGCCCTTTCCATCAACACGATCCGAATGCGGGTCAGTGCAAAAATTTCGCTGGGGGACCACGGCGATGCCAACATGACACGCCGCATGCGCGTCATGGCAAATTTCTGTGAATACGTGCCCCTGTTCGTCATCATCCTGGCCCTGATCGAGGTCTCCGGCGCGCCGCGCAGCGCTCTGCACGTTTTCGGCATTGTCTTTCTGGCCGGGCGTGTTTTGCACTATCTGGGATTGAGCAAAACCATGGGCGAGAGCAAGGGGCGCCAGTTTGGCATGATGATGACGTTCTTCGGGATCATCGGGTCGTCGTTTTATGCGCTCTATTACGGCCTGACCGGCCTATAGGCCCGTAACGAAATCAGGCCCCGCAACCACACTGATCGCGAGGCCTGATTTATTTTTGTGGATCGGCGCTAGGGCCTTTTGTAGCGCCCCAGGGTTATTGAGACACTCCTGAAGCTTACGCGGCGGTCGGGATTTTGTCCATTGCGTCGCGTCTGAACTGGTTTGGCGAGCGATGGCCATGCCTCTGGATGAGCCAGTGTTCGTTGTCGTCATCCTTGAACTTCTGGAGGGCTGCTTGCAGTTCCTCCATGGTGTTGAATGTCGTGATCCAGAGGAGATTTTCCTTGAGTGTCCGGATGAAGCGCTCGGCACAGCCATTGCCCTCGGGCGCTCGGACAAGGGACGGTGAGGATTTCGCGCCCAGCCAGGCGATCTCGTTCCGGAAGTCGTGGCTGATGTACTGCGAGCCGTTGTCATGGCGGATCGTCAGGCCAGCGGCCACGTCCGTGGCGCACGCCCCGAAGCAGTCCCGCACGCCCCGGCGGATCGGCTGCAACGCCTCGAAGCGTGTGCCCCGGATGGCTGCATGAATGCCCACGCAGCCCGCCGAACAATGATCGACCGCGACAAGGACCGCGACCTGACGCCCTGTGCTCAGGAGGGGGGCGGTCATGTCGGTGCCCCACATCCCTTGGCCTTTCGTCAATGTTGCCCGGGATGATGGTTCCGTCATGAGCCCTTGGCCCGTGTGCCGCCCCCTGACATGGCTTCGCACAGAGCCCGTCTCACGCAGCAGCCGCAGAACCCGCACTTTCGAGGTGCGGATGCCCTTGTAACGCAGGCGCGCCCACACCTTGCGATAGCCCTCGCCATGGAACCTGCTGTTGGTGATGACCTGTCTGATCTCCCCGATTAGATCGGCATCCGACAGGGGCCTTGTGGTCCCGGGCGGCGGGGCGGCGCGGCCTCGGTCCGGGCCGGTTGCAGGTCCCGCCAGCCGCTGACATCGGCCGCCGTCGCGTCGATACCACGAGCCACCAACTCGATGTCCTCGCCCCGCAACACCCGCAGAACGGCCTCCTGCTTGCGCGCCGCCGTCTGTCTGCGACGTCGGGCCGGAGCCGGCGCTGCTGCGATATGTGAAGTCTCCGCAGTTCCGGCTCCGGCCCGATCAACCTTCTTCTGTTCCGTCATGAAACACCTCATTCACCCCCTCGTCTCAGGTCTTGATCAGTGTCTCAAAAAACTCTAGGACGGGGGACTTTGGACACTCAGGGTTCCCATTGGGTCTGATTTCTGATTCAAACTTCGAAAATGGAGGTTTGAATGAACGCGCAACGTTTCGGGGCGGCGGATCAGGTCTGGCGGCGACTTGAGCCGCATCTTCCGGAAAAGGCCTCTGCAAGTGGTGGCATCTGGTCGAAAATCATTTCGCGAAGTCAAAGGAATTCAGAGATAGCGCCACACGCTACGACAAAACCGATTGCAGCTCTGCCGCAAACTGGAACCTGGCGGCAGTTCTGATCGCATCACGATGAGTGTCCACAGACCTTGGTAGATTTTCAATCGATTAAGCCTGACCCAAGGCGAAGCGGACCAAACGAAGACCACAGGATGAACAAATGATGAAACAGGTCCGCGATCAGTACGAAATTTTTCCTTACCCGTTCCGGCGTGCGGAAGACGAGACCAGGCGTCTGGTGGCGGGGTCACCATCGGATCTGGCTGAAATAGACCATTATCTGTTTGCTGGCGCTCGTGATTGGTCGCAACCATTCCGGGTTCTGGTGGCCGGGGGTGGAACCGGAGACGGACTGATCCAACTGGCCCAGCAACTTGCCTGGAAGGAATGCCCGGCCGAGACTGTCTATTTGGATCTCTCCACAGCCGCGCGTGAGATTGCCGAGGCTCGGGCGAAAGTTCGAGGACTGGACAATATCCGGTTCGAAACGGGGTCCCTGCTGGATGCTGGCAGCCTGGGAACATTCGACTATATCGATTGCTGCGGGGTGCTGCATCATCTGCCCGGTCCTGGCCAGGGTTTTGATGCCCTTGCAAGGGCACTCAAACCTGACGGCGGTATGGGAATCATGGTTTACGGCCGGATCGGACGGACCGGCGTTTACGAGGCGCAACATGCCTTGCGTCTTTTGTCGGACGGCTTATCCCTGAGCGATCGCGTTGACATTGCCCGGCGATTTCTGGCCGATGCGCCGGAGACAAACTGGCTACGCCGTAATACCTGGATCGGTGACCATCAACGCTCGGATGCCGAACTGGTCGATTTGCTTTTGCATTTCCAGGACAGAGCTTACAGCGTCGCGGAATTGTACACGGCGTTGGATGGCGCACACCTTGAACTGGTCAGCTTCATCGAACCGGTACGGTATGATCCCGGCTTCTATCTCGACGACGATGATCTTACCCGGCGATCGACCGGCCTGGATCCACGGCAAAGAGCGGAACTCGCCGAATTGACCGCAGGTAATCTGAAAGTTCACATCGCTTATGTGAAACCGGCAGACCGATCAGACGACACAATCGCACGGCCCGCACCGAACATGATACCGCTTCCCCATCGGCTGGATTTTTCCGCCCTGGCAAAAGTCGCCGCGTCCGGCAAACCTCTGCCGATCACGCTGGATGGCCTGCACAGGGAATTGAGCCTGCCGCCCTCATTGGCCGGGATTCTGAACATGGTTGACGGGCAAAGGTCGCTGCAACAGATCATGACGTCCTGCGGCCAGTCGGACTGGTTTGCCTTTGCCCAATCCTTCAAATCAGTTTACAGGACATTGAGCGGGCTGAACAAGCTCTTGCTTCGTAAATCAGAACAGGCCGGCAGTTAACGTGTTACCGGCGCGTTTGCCACCGGCTATGGCCAGCAGATTGCCTGACAATTGATACGGCCGGCCGGCGGACCCGAACTGTCCGGTGAAGGTATTGCCGCGCACCTGATAATCGAGGGTTCTTCCATCGATCTGACCGATATTGCGATGGATCAGCGCCTCGGCATTCACCGGGCCGACAAGGGTAATTTGCACCCCGCCGCGTGCCGGCACCGGAATATGTTTGTGGTCGTTGCTCTGGCTGATCGTATCCGTCCGGTCAGGCCGCGTTTTTGAGGTCTTGGGGCTTCCAGTTCCACGGCATGAGTTCGTCGATGGGGTTGATCCGTGATCAGCAACGCGTTCCAGCACCCATGTGAGCCAGGCTTCCGGATCAACGCCGTTCATCCTGGCGGTCTCGACGAGGGTGCAAGCGATAGCGGCAGCCTTGCCGCCGCCGACAGAGCCCATGAAGAGATGGTTCTTGCGGCCCAGTGCGATGGGGCGGATCGAGCGTTCACAGATGTTGTTGTCGAGTTCCAGCCGTCCGTCGCCGAGACAGGCACGCGCCTTTGGCATGCGGTTCAGCGCATGGCGAATGGCCCCTGCCAGCTTGTTCTTGCCCGAGAGCCTGGGAAGCCGGGCCTGTAACCATGCTTCCAGCTCATCGAAGACGGGCTTTGCCTTCTCCTGCCGAATGGCGACCCGCTCTTCGGGGGATTTGCCTCTGGCTTCCTCTTCGACAGCGTAAAGCACGGCGATCTGCTTGATTGTACCTTTGGCGATGGCCGACCCTGTGCGCTCAAACCCTTCCACAAACTTGCGGCGCACATGCACCATGCAGGCCTGTTCGTCGGCCTTGCCCTCCCCGAAGAGGCCATTGAAGCCCGCAAAGCCATCGGCGTGCACCGTGCCGGTATAGCCGGAAAGATGATTGACCGGATGTGCACCCTTGCGATCCACGCTGAACTGATACCACGCACAGGGCGGGGCGTCCCCGCACCAGGGGCGTTCATCGCGCACATAACTCCACAGCCGTGCGGTCCGGGTCTTCCTTGCCTTGAGCCTGGTTTGCAGTTTGACAGGTGTGTCATCAGCAAAAAGCGCGGGACCTGCCCTGACCAGCTTGCCGATATGATCGGTCAGAGGTTCCAGCAAAGCCGTGCTGCGCCCCACCCGGTCTGTGAGTGTGGAACGGTGCAGATCAACCTTCTCGCGGGCGAAGATTTCTGATTGCCGGTCAAGCGGCAGGTGATCGCAGTATTTGCCAATCAGGACGTGGGCCAGCAGACCCGGACCGGGGCGGCCACGCTCAACAGGGCGCGACGGCAGTGCGGCCTGGGCAAAGGTTTCACAACAGGTGCAGGCCATGCGGGGGCGGAGGATCCGGCGTACCACAAAGCGGCCCGGGACATATTCCAGTTCCTCGGTGATATCCTCGCCGATCTGGCGCAGGCTCCCACCGCAGTCAGTGCAGTCCTCACCCGGCGACAGCACCTCATCCTGCCGATCCGGATGATCTGGCAAGGGGTTGCGGCTGTGCTTGCGCCTGGCAGGTTTGTCCGTCTCATCGACATCAGTGCCGTTGGAGCCAGCTTCGTTCTTCTGCTCGTTCGCTGCCGCCTCGATCTCTTGGTCATCCTGTAGGTCGAGGGCCAGTTGATCCATGCTCTCTGATCTGGAGCCAGACCGTGCCTTGCGGTGGCCATGCAGTTCAGCCTTCAGCTTCTCGTCTTGATACGTCAGCGACTGAACCCCGACCATCAAAAGCTCGCTGACAGCCCGCAGTTCGGCGGGGTCTTCAGGCAGGGATTCAAGGGCCTTTAACATGTGTAATCCATATCAACAGGGCAATTGCATTTGGATTTTGACAAATCGGTATGAATGGATTCTTGAGGCTCCGTCATCCAAAGGAGCTTCGGAATGTCAACAATCACAGGCTATTTCAATGATATGGACGATCCTCGCACGGGCAACGCGCGCCGCCATGAATTTTGTGACATCATGACCATCAGCCTTCTGTGCGTCCTGTGCGGCGGAGAAACGGCTGTTGACATGGCGGATTTTGCGTTGGCGAAAGAGGATTTTCTGCGCGAATTTCTCGAATTGCCACATGGACCGCCTTGTCACGATACATTTTCGCGGTTGTTTGGTTTGATCACCCCCGCGAGCTTCCAGCAGCTTCTTGACAAATTCCGCGCTGATTTCGCGCAGGAACGTGATGCCCGGTCTGCCATCGCTATCGATGGCAAAGAGATGCGCCGCGCCTTTGACCGGGCCGCCGACAAGTCTGGCCTGCGCCCGCTTGGCGCGGTGTGTCTTGCGGGTGAGTTCCGCAAGAGTTTCGGAAAATGCACGATACCGGAGAGCATTCGATCAGCGATCTCGCCGAGATATTCTCCGTTTCAAAGGCAACCGTCTATCGGACAATTAGACAGGGCCAAAAATGCTTAGGGTGTCATTTAGCACTGAGCCGGACTCGATCCCCATTAACGAATACATAAACGATCTCAAATGTTTACGCCACGCCCGCCAGAAAGTTCACGCCGCATTGTGAATGATCCGGGCTAGGTCGCCGTGTAAAGCGCATACAATACCACTGCCGCCGCGTTCGAAACATTCAGGCTTTCCATCGCGTCCGACATCGGGATGCGGGCGGTCAGGTCGCAGTTTTTGCGGGTCAGGCGGCGCAAGCCTTCGCCCTCGGCGCCTAGCACAAGCGCCACCTTCCGGCCAAGCTCCATTTGGGTGATGGTTTTTTCCGCATCGCCCACAAGTCCGATCCGCCAATAGTCCGCCCGCGCCAGGTCTTCCAGGGTGCGGGCAATATTGGTGACCTGGGCAATCGGCACAATGTCCACCGCACCCGAGGCAGATTTCGCCAGCGTGCCCGCCAACGGCGGGGAATGGCGGTCCTGCATGATCACGCCGCCAACGTCGAAGGCGGCAGCTGAGCGCAAGACCGCACCGACATTGTACGGATCGGTTAACTGATCCAGCACCACGATCGGCTTCCTGGATTTGATCAGATCCTCCAGCAGGCACGAGGGCAAGACACGGGCCTGGAGAGCGACTCCCTGATGGACGGTGCCGGAGCCGGCGGCCCGCTCGATTTCGCATGGATCATTCACTTCGGCGTGGATGCCCGCCTCGGCGGCAAGGTTCTCGAACATGGCGAGATTGTTGCGCGTGACCAGCAGACGCTGGCATTCGCGGTCGGGGTTTTCCAGGGCGGCGGCAACGGCATGGTGGCCGTGCAGCCACACGCTGCTTCCAGTTGGCCGCGGCACGTTCTGGCCGTGGCGTCTGTCTCTTTTCTTCGGCATGGCGGCGGTGTAACCGCACAGGCCGGGATTTACCAGCGCGAATACAGCTATCCCCTTGACTTGGAGGCGTGAAATCCGTAACTCCGCGTGACATCTCTGGAGGGGTGGCCGAGTGGTTAAAGGCAGCAGACTGTAAATCTGCCCGCATAGCGTACGCTGGTTCGAATCCAGTCCCCTCCACCAACCGCTTTGCGGGAGGAAAACTAACCACCCCGGCGGGTGTAGCTCAATGGTAGAGCAGCAGCCTTCCAAGCTGACGACGAGGGTTCGATTCCCTTCACCCGCTCCAAACCGCACTTCTGGCCCGAACGGGAGACGAAATGGCAAAAGAGAAATTTGAGCGCAACAAGCCGCATTGCAACATTGGCACGATCGGCCATGTTGACCATGGCAAGACGTCGCTGACGGCGGCAATAACGAAGGTGCTTGCCGAGACCGGCGGCGCGGAATTTTCCAACTATGACGACATTGACAAGGCGCCCGAGGAAAGGGCCCGCGGGATCACGATTTCGACGGCCCACGTGGAATACGAAACCGAAGCGTACCATTACGCCCATGTCGATTGTCCGGGTCATGCCGACTATGTGAAGAACATGATCACCGGCGCGGCCCCAGATGGACGGCGCGATCCTGGTTGTGTCGGCCTACGACGGCCCGATGCCCCAGACCCGCGAGCACATCCTGCTGGCCCGCCAGGTCGGTGTGCCGGCCCTGGTGGTGTTCCTGAGAGCCTGCTTCAAAATGATCTGATGTTTTTCAAGCCCTTGCGAGACAGCGTGTCATGCGCCTGATATGGGCGATGAGACCCCAAGCCTCTGCACTTTCGATGGTTTTCTCCCAATCCTTTGCCAATCGGCGGCAACGTCCCAGCCAGGCGAAGGTGCGTTCGACGACCCATCTGCGGGGCAGGACCTCAAAACCTTCGGCGGTGTCGGAACGCTTCACGATCTGGATAGTCCAGCGGCCAATGGTTATCAGGGCTGAACGAAGTTTTGGCCCCCGATAACCGCAGTCGGCAAAAACGTGGCGCAGTTTTGGGGCATCCCGCTTGAGCTTTTGAAAGACGCCCACTGCCCCGTCGCGATCCTGAATGTTGGCAGCGTGAACGCATGATTCCAACAGATGGCCACAGGTGTCTGTCATGATGTGGCGCTTGCGGCCTTTGATCTTCTTTCCTGCGTCATAGCCAGAAATGCCGCCGTTTTCAGTGGTTTTCACGCTTTGACTGTCAATAACGCCTGCCGTGGGTTGATGATCCCGAGCCTCCCGTTCACCCGCCAGAGCGACCAGAGCGTGGTTGATCTCCGCCAGTAACCCGCTATCACGCCAGTTGTAGAAATAGTATCGAACCGTTGAAACCGGCGGAAAGTCCTTTGGCAAAAGAGACCACGCGCACCCGGCGGCAGCGATGTAGCCAATCCCATCCCGAACTTCGCGCAACTCAACTTCCCGAGGGCGCCCCAATTTGTTGGGGCCGGGCAAAAGCGGAAAAATGACCGCCCATTCTGCATCGGTTACATCGCTTGAGTAACGCTCGTTATTCCGCTCATACTGGCAGCGAGTGGTTTCGGTCCAGGGCATCGTGACCTCCGTTTTCTTGTTTCCTGTTCAAACAAACAGAAGCACAACCCACTGATATCATTCAACTCATTTTCGTTCAGGCTCTGAACAAGGTCGACCAGGTCGACGACAAGGAACTGCTGGAACTGGTGGAGATGGAAGTGCGCGAGCTTCTGTCGTCCTATAACTTCCCGGGCGACAACATCCCCATCGTCAAGGGATCGGCCTTGGCGGCGCTGGAAGACTCGAACAAGGAAATCGGCCATGACGCGGTTCTGGAACTGATGAAGGCGGTGGACAACTACATTCCGCAGCCCGAGCGTCTGATTGACCAGCCCTTCCTGATGCCGATCGAGGATGTGTTCTCGATCTCGGGGCGGGGCACGGTTGTAACGGGCCGGGTCGAGCGCGGCATCGTCAAGGTTGGCGAAGAGATCGAAATCGGCGGCATCAAGGACACCCAGAAGACTACGGTCACGGGTGTCGAGATGTTCCGCAAGCTGCTGGACAGCGGCGAAGCGGGCGACAATATCGGGGCGCTCATCCGGGGATCGGCCGCGAGGCGGTTGAGCGCGGCCAGGTGCTGTGCAAGCCCGGATCGATCAAACCGCATACCAGGTTCGAAGCCGAGGCCTATATCCTGACCAAGGAAGAAGGTGGCCGTCGCACGCCGTTCTTCACCAACTGTCGTCCGCAATTCTATTTCCGCACCATCGATGTAACCGGTGTCGTGACCCTGCCGGAAGGCACGGAAATGGTGATGCCGGGCGATAATGTGAAGCTGAATGTGGAACTGATCGCGCTGATCGCCATGGAAGAGAAGCTGCGTTTCGCAATCCGCGAAGGCGGTCGTACCGTGGGCGCCGGCGTCGTCTCCAACATCATCGAATAGGTCCGTTTCGCCTTTTTTGCCCTCCGAACCGGGATATCCTCGTCCGGAGGGCTGAAGGCCTGAAAAGGCCAGCAAAAATGCGCAATTTGGCAACTGGCGGCTTGCGGTGCTCCGCAATGTCGGTTAAGACGCGGGCGCCTTTGAAATAAAGGGCTTGCAGGGGTGTAGCTCAGTTGGTAGAGCGGCGGTCTCCAAAACCGTAGGTCGGGGGTTCGAGACCCTCCGCCCCTGCCAATTTGTAAGAGACTTGCAGTCGGGCACCGATGACCTGATGTAAGGGCTGGCCGCAATTCGCGGCCTTTTTGTGGTTGGAAAGACGAACGAGGCGAGGGACATGGCCAAAACATCACCGGCAAAATTTTCCCGCGAAGTTCGTCAGGAATTCAACAAAGTCACCTGGCCGACCCGCAAGGAAGCCGTTGTGACGACAGTGATGGTCTTTGTGTTCGTTGTTCTGATGGCAATTTTCTTCCTTCTGGTGGATGCCGTCTCGAGCACGATCATCCAGATGCTTCTTGATATCGGCCGATAAGGCCCGCTGAATAAACAAGGTTTCGCGACAGATATGGCGCACCGCTGGTACATTGTTCACGCCTACTCCCACTTTGAAAAGAAGGTGGCGGAAGCCATTGAGGAGGCGGCGGCACAAAAGGGACTGCAGGACCGGATCACAGATGTCATGGTGCCGACCGAACAAGTGGTCAAGGTTCGCCGTGGCCAACGTGTTCAAGCCGAGCGGCGCTATATGCCGGGCTATGTTCTGGTGCGCATGGATATGAATGACGAAGCCTATCACCTGATCCGGGATATCCCGAAGGTGACAGGATTTCTGGGAACGGCCAACAAGCCGACACCGATCTCGGAATCCGAGGTTGCGCATATTCTGCAGCAGGTCGAAGAGGGCGTGGATCGGCCGAAACCGGCAATCACGTTCGATATCGGCGAGCAGGTGCGGGTTATCGATGGTCCTTTCCAATCCTTTTCGGGACTGGTCGAAGGCGTCGACGAGGAGAATTCGCGGCTCAAGGTGGCCGTGTCGATTTTTGGCCGGGCAACCCCGGTCGAACTGGAGTACGGGCAGGTCGAAAAGGGCTGATTCCGTCTGGGTGTGGGAGGTGCGCCCGCTGCTTCGCCGGCAGCGGATACGGTCGGACCACAAACCCTTCATCTCTGAAGGAGAAGGCATATGGCGAAGAAAATCATCGGACACCTCAATTTCGAGGTGCCCGCCGGCAAGGCGAACCCATCCCCGCCCATTGGGCCAGCGCTGGGTCAGCGTGGCCTGAACATCATGGAATTCTGCAAGGCCTTCAATGCGGCCACACAGGAAATGGAACCGGGAACGCCGACCCCGACCAAGGTGACGATCTTTCAGGACAAATCCTTTACCTTCGTCACCAAGTCGCCGCCGGCCAGCTACTTTCTGAAGAAGGCGACAAAGCTGGGCAAGGGCGGCACGGAACCGGGTCGCGAAGTTGCCGGCAAGGTTACCATGGCGCAATGCCGTGAAATCGCGGAAGCGAAAATGAACGATCTGAACGCGGTCGATATCGATGCGGCCGCCCGGATTATTGCAGGTTCGGCCCGTTCGATGGGCCTGGAAGTGGTGGAGTAGGCCGATGGCACGTGAAGGAAAACGTATCAAGGCCCATCGCGGCAATATGGACGCAGACAAGCAGTATCGCGTCGGCGAGGCGGTAAAGCTGGTCAAGGGCGCGGCAAGCGCCAAGTTCGATGAAACCGTCGAATTGGCCCTGAACCTGGGGGTCGACCCGCGCCACTCCGACCAGATGGTGCGCGGCGTGGTTGGATTGCCCCATGGTACCGGCAAATCCATGCGGGTGGCCGTGTTTGCACGTGATGATAAGGCCGAAGAAGCAAAGGCCGCAGGCGCCGACATCGTCGGGGCCGAAGAGCTGGCGGAAGAAGTGCAAAAGGGCAATATCGATTTTGACCGCTGCATTGCGACGCCCGACATGATGGGCTTGGTCGGCCGGCTCGGCAAAGTGCTGGGTCCGCGCAACCTTATGCCGAACCCGCGGGTCGGTACGGTTACGCCAGAAGTGACGGCCGCCATTCAGGCGGCAAAGGGCGGCGAAGTGCAGTTCAGGGTCGAGAAGGCCGGCATCGTGCACGCGGGCATCGGCAAGGCCAGTTTTGGCGAAAACCAGCTGGAAGCAAATGTTCGCGCCTTTATCGGTGCGGTCGTCAAGGCCAAGCCAACCGGTGCCAAAGGCACGTTTTTGAAGAAAGTCGCGCTGAGTTCCACGATGGGGCCCGGCGTCAAGATCAAGGTTGCAAGCGTCGTCGGCGACATCTGAAACCTTAAATAGGGGAAGGTTCGGCGCCATATGCCGGTTTCCCGACCTGTCCGAGACAGTAGGTGCGGTTGCCGGTTATCCGGTGTCGCTTAATGGGAAACCAGCCTGCCATAGACGGGATGAGGAACGATTTTCAGTTCCGGGCTTTGCCTTGGACTTCAAATCGGTTCGAGCCCTGGACAGGGAGAGAGCGTTGTCTCTTTCCCCGGCCATTTCCGGCCCGCGGAGAGAGGCAACATGTCCCGAAGTGGCGGAGCGCTGTTCTCGGCACCCGTCAAACATTGGAGATTAGTGGTGGATAGAGCCGAAAAGAAAGAAATGGTTGGCGAACTCAACCAGATCTTTTCAGAGGCCGGAGTTATTGTGGTGACGCAATGTACCGGACTCACGGTGGCCGAGATGTCGGAACTGCGGGCGCAAATACGCGGCGTGAACGCCAATTTCAAGGTCATCAAGAACCGCCTCGCCAAGATCGCGCTGGACGGCACGGAAGCAGGATCGCTGTCGGAGTATTTCTCCGGTCCAACAGCAATCGCCTATTCTTCCGATCCTGTTGCCGCGCCCAAGGCCGTTTCGAACTTCGCCAAGAAAAACGAAAAATTGATCATTATGGGCGGGGCATTTGGTGCGCAGGCCCTTGATGCCGATGGTGTGAAGGCGCTCGCCTCGCTGCTGTCGCTGGATGAACTGCGTGGCAAGATCGTCGGGCTTCTCAACGCGCCCGCAACCAAGGTTGTCCGTGTGCTTGGCACGCCGGGCGGTCAGGTTGCCCGTGTCGTGAATGCCTATGCGACCAAGGATGCTGCCTGAAGCTGATCTGGTGAACTGAACCGATTTGAAACGTGAACTTGAGGAAATGTGAAAATGGCTGATCTGGAAAAGATTGCTGAAGACCTGTCTAACCTGACCGTGATGCAAGCGGCGGACCTGTCGAAAATGCTGGAAGAGAAGTGGGGCGTTTCCGCTTCTGCTGCCGTTGCCGTGGCCGCCGCACCGGGCGCTGGTGACGGCGATGCCGCCGCGGCAGAGGAAAAGGACGAATTCGACGTCGTTCTGACAGCGGTGGGCGACAGGAAGATCAACGTGATCAAGGAAGTCCGCGCCATCACCGGTCTTGGCCTCAAAGAAGCCAAGGATATGGTCGAAGCTGCGCCCAAATCTGTGAAGGAAGGTGCCACAAAGGCGGAAGCCGAAGAGATCAAGGCAAAGCTCGAAGAGGTTGGCGCCAATGTCGAACTGAAGTAATAGCCTTGCCCGACAGTTGCCGGACAGGGATGGAATTGCCCAAAAACGTGGGCTGGCCGGTGAATTTGCCGGCCAGCCCATCGGCAATTTCAGGTTTGTTTGTTGATAATTGAATTTCACGCAAGTGAATGAGCGAGGCCTGAGCATGACGATCACGCAGACTTTTTCGGGTTCAAAACGCATCCGCAAGCACTTCGGCAATATCCCCGAAGTCGCGCAGATGCCGAACCTGATCGAGGTCCAGAAGAGCTCTTACGACCAGTTCCTGATGATGGACGAGCCCGAAGGCGGGCGTCCGGACGAAGGGCTGCAGGGCGTTTTCAAATCGGTATTTCCGATCAATGATTTTTCGGAAACGTCGAGCCTGGAATTTGTGCGCTATGAATTCGAGGCGCCGAAATTTGATGTCGAAGAGTGCATGCAGCGCGACATCACCTATGCGGCGCCGCTCAAGGTCACCTTGCGCCTGATCGTGTTCGAGATTGACAACGATACTGAAGCCAAGTCGGTCAAGGATATCAAAGAGCAGGACGTCTATATGGGCGATATGCCGCTGATGACGCCGAACGGCACCTTTGTCATCAACGGTACCGAGCGTGTAATCGTTTCCCAGATGCACCGATCACCGGGCGTCTTTTTTGATCACGACCGCGGCAAGACCCATTCCTCTGGCAAGCTGTTGTTTGCGGCGCGGATCATCCCGTATCGCGGTTCATGGCTGGATTTCGAATTCGACGCCAAGGACATCATCCATGTCCGCATCGACCGCCGCCGCAAGCTGCCGTGCTCGACCCTGTTCTATGCCCTGGACATGGACAAGGAAGACATCCTGTCGACCTTCTTCACGCAAGTCGGCTATTCCAAGGGCAAGAAGGGCTGGTCAACGCCGTTCGATCCAGAGCGGTTCCGGGGGGGCAAATCGGCCATTGATCTGATTGATGCCAAGAGTGGCAAGGCTGAGGTCGAAGCCGGTAAGAAAATTACCCCTCGGCTGGCCCACAAGCTGCAGGAAGACGGGCTGAAGGATCTGCTGCTTCAGGCTGAAAATCTGGCCGGCATGTTCATTGCCGAGGATATGATCAACGAGAAAACCGGCGAGATCTACATCGAAGCCGGTGACGAGCTGACGATTGCGCTGATCAAGGAGCTGGAAGGCGCCGGATTTTCCAGGCTGAACGTTTTGGACATCGACCACTCAACCCGTGGCGCATATATGCGCAACACGGTGGCCGCGGACAAAAACGAGAATCGCGAGCAGGCCCTGATCGACATTTACCGGGTCATGCGCCCGGGCGAGCCGCCGACACTGGAAACGGCCGAAGGCCTGTTCTCCGGGCTGTTCTTCGATTCCGAGCGGTATGACCTGTCGGCCGTGGGCCGGGTCAAGATGAACATGCGCCTGGACATGGATGTCGAGGACACCATGCGCATCCTGCGCAAGGAAGACATTGTCGAGGTTGTAAAGACCCTGCACGGGCTTCGTGATGGTCGCGGCGACATTGACGATATCGACCATCTTGGCAATCGCCGGGTCCGCTCGGTCGGCGAGCTGATGGAAAACCAGTACCGGGTCGGTCTGTTGCGTATGGAGCGGGCAATCAAGGAACGGATGAGCTCGGTCGAGATCGACACGGTGATGCCGCAAGATCTGATCAATGCCAAACCGGCTGCCGCCGCAGTGCGCGAATTCTTCGGATCCAGCCAGCTGTCTCAGTTCATGGATCAGACAAACCCATTGTCTGAAGTCACTCATAAAAGGCGCCTTTCGGCGCTTGGACCGGGCGGTCTGACGCGGGAGCGCGCCGGTTTTGAGGTGCGCGACGTCCATCCAACCCATTACGGCCGGATTTGTCCGATTGAAACGCCGGAAGGGCCGAACATCGGCCTGATCAACTCGCTGGCGACCTTTGCCCGAGTCAACAAATATGGCTTCATCGAAAGCCCGTATCGCAAGGTCGAAAACGGCAAGGTCTCGGACGTGGTGGATTATCTGTCAGCCATGGAAGAGGCCAAATACACCATTGCCCAGGCAAATGCCGAACTGGACAAATCCAACAGGTTCGTGCGCGATCTGGTGTCCGTGCGTCAGGGTGGCGACTTCCACATGACGACGCCGGATCAGGTCGACTATATGGATGTGTCGCCAAAGCAACTGGTCTCGGTTGCTGCGGCGCTGATCCCGTTCCTGGAAAACGACGATGCCAACCGGGCGCTGATGGGTTCGAACATGCAGCGCCAGGCGGTGCCGCTGGTCAAGGCCGAGGCACCGATTGTCGGCACCGGCATGGAAGCCGTGGTGGCGCGGGATTCCGGCGCCGCGATCACGGCGCGCCGGACCGGTGTGATCGACCAGGTCGATGCCAAGCGCATCGTCATCCGGGCGACCGAGGAAGCAGACCCCTCCAAGCCGGGCGTTGATATCTACAACCTGCTGAAGTTTCAGCGTTCAAACCAGAATACCTGCATCAACCAGCGTCCGCTGGTGCGGATCGGGGATGTGGTTCAGTCCGGTGACATTATTGCCGACGGGCCCTCCACCGACCTTGGTGAACTGGCCCTGGGCAAGAACGTGCTGGTCGCGTTCATGCCGTGGAACGGCTACAACTTCGAGGACTCCATTCTGGTGTCCGAGCGGATCGTTCGCGATGATGTCTTCACCTCGATCCATATCGAAGAATTCGAGATCATGGCCCGCGACACAAAACTGGGCCCGGAAGAAATCACCCGGGATATTCACAATGTGGGTGAAGAATCCCTGCGCAATCTCGATGAAGCCGGCATTGTCTATATCGGCGCCGAGGTAAATCCAGGCGACATCCTGGTCGGCAAGATCACGCCGAAGGGTGAAAGCCCGATGACGCCGGAAGAAAAACTGCTGCGCGCCATCTTCGGTGAAAAGGCTTCGGATGTCCGTGACACGTCGCTGAAACTGCCGCCGGGCGTCTCCGGCACCGTGGTCGAAGTGCGGGTCTTCAACCGGCATGGTATCGACAAGGACGAACGCGCCCTGGCGATCGAACGCGACGAAATCGAACGCCTGGCCAAGGACCGTGATGACGAGCTCGAAATCCTCGAGCGCAACGTTTATGGCCGCCTGCGCGATCTTATCCTGAACAAGGAGATTGCCAAGGCGCCCAAGGGCGTCAAGGCGTCGAGCAGGGTGACCAATGACCTGCTGGAGGAACTCTCCAAGGGACAGTGGTGGCAGATTGCCCTGACTAATGAAAAGGTCATGTCGGAAGTCGAAGCCGTTAACGCCCAGTTCGAAGCTTCCCGCGACCTCTTGCAAAAGCGTTTCGAGGACAAGTTCGAGAAGGTGCGCCGGGGCGACGAACTGCCGCCGGGCGTGATGAAGACGGTCAAGGTCTTCATCGCTGTAAAGCGCAAAATGCAGCCGGGCGATAAGATGGCTGGACGCCATGGCAACAAGGGTGTGATCAGCCGTATCCTGCCGATGGAAGACATGCCGTATCTGGATGATGGTACGCCGGTCGATATGGTGTTGAACCCGCTGGGCGTGCCCTCGCGGATGAATGTCGGTCAGATACTGGAAACCCATCTGGGCTGGGCATCGGCCAATCTGGGCAAATCGATCGGCCAGGCCATCGAAACCTATCAGAACGCGGGCAAGTCCAAGGACATGCGCGCCGCGATGAAGGCCGCCTATGGCGACGAGGTCTTCAAGCAGGTCATTGATCCGGCCGAGGATGATCAGGTTGCCGAAATGGCTGGCAATGTGGTGGGCGGCGTGCCGTTTGCCACGCCGGTGTTCGACGGTGCGCACGAGCCCGACATTGTTGAACTTCTGAAAGAAGCCGGTCTCGATGAATCCGGTCAGGTCACTTTGTATGATGGCCGCACCGGCGAGGAATTCGCCCGGTCCGTGACCGTCGGGTACAAATACCTGCTGAAACTGCATCACCTGGTGGACGACAAGATCCACGCCCGCTCGATCGGCCCGTACTCGCTGGTCACCCAGCAGCCACTGGGCGGCAAGGCCCAGTTCGGCGGTCAGCGGTTCGGCGAGATGGAGGTGTGGGCCCTCCAGGCCTATGGCGCCGCCTATACGCTGCAGGAGATGTTGACGGTGAAGTCGGACGACGTTGCCGGCCGGACGAAGGTCTACGAGGCCATCGTGCGCGGCGACGATACGTTCGAAGCCGGCATCCCGGAAAGCTTCAACGTGCTCGTCAAGGAAATGCGCTCGCTCGGTCTGAATGTCGAGTTGGTGGACGTCGGGGAATACTGAGGTGCCCGCCAAAGCGCCCGTAAGCCTATTTTGTTTGGGTTCTGATACAGGAGATACCTCCCCATGAACCAGGAAGTGATGAATGTCTTCAACCCGGCTCAGCCGCCGCAGACGTTTGACTCGATCAAGATCTCGCTGGCTTCGCCGGAAAAAATTCTGAGCTGGTCCTACGGCGAGATCAAAAAGCCGGAGACTATCAATTACCGCACCTTCAAGCCGGAGCGGGACGGGCTGTTCTGCGCCCGCATCTTTGGTCCGATCAAGGACTATGAATGCCTGTGCGGCAAATACAAGCGCATGAAATATCGTGGCATTATCTGCGAAAAGTGCGGTGTCGAGGTTACGTTGTCCAAGGTCCGGCGCGAGCGCATGGGCCACATCGAGTTGGCCGCCCCGGTCGCGCACATCTGGTTCCTGAAGTCGCTTCCTTCCCGGATCGGCCTGATCCTGGACATGATGCTGAAGGACCTGGAGCAGGTGCTGTACTTTGAACAGTACATCGTGATGGAACCCGGCCTGACGTCTCTGAACTATCTCCAGATTCTGACTGAGGAAGAATTCGGCGAGGCTCAGGAACGGTATGGCGAAGATAGCTTCACCGCCGGCATCGGCGCCGAGGCCATTCGCGAGATCCTGGCTAACCTGGATATGGAACAGTTACGTGATCAGCTGCGCGATGATCTGGCCGAGGCAACGGGCGAACTGAAGCCCAAAAAGATCACCAAGCGTCTGAAACTGGTCGATGCTTTCATTGAATCCGGCAACCGGCCGGAATGGATGATCCTGTCTGTCGTGCCGGTCATTCCGCCCGAGCTGCGTCCGCTGGTACCGCTGGACGGCGGCCGGTTCGCGACCTCGGACCTGAACGATCTTTATCGCCGGGTGATCAACCGGAACAACCGTTTGAAGCGGCTGATCGAACTGCGCGCACCTGACATCATCATCCGCAACGAAAAGCGGATGTTGCAGGAAGCCGTCGATGCGCTGTTTGACAATGGCCGCCGGGGCCGGGTCATCACGGGCACCAACAAGCGCCCGCTGAAATCCCTGTCCGACATGCTGAAGGGCAAGCAGGGCCGATTCCGTCAGAACCTGCTGGGCAAGCGCGTCGACTATTCCGGCCGCTCGGTCATCGTGGTCGGGCCGGAGTTGTTGCTGCATCAATGCGGCCTGCCAAAGAAGATGGCGCTGGAGCTGTTCAAGCCGTTCATCTATTCTCGGCTGGAAGCCAAGGGCCTGTCGACCACGGTCAAACAAGCCAAGAAACTGGTCGAGAAAGAGCGTTCCGAGGTTTGGGATATCCTGGAGGAAGTGATCCGCGAGCATCCCGTGATGTTGAACCGGGCACCGACACTGCACCGCCTGGGTATCCAGGCGTTCGAACCGGTATTGATCGAGGGCAAGGCCATTCGCCTGCACCCGCTGGTCTGTGCGGCCTTCAACGCCGATTTCGACGGCGACCAGATGGCAGTTCACGTACCGCTGTCCCTGGAAGCACAGCTTGAAGCCCGGGTTCTGATGATGTCGACCAACAACATCCTCAGTCCCGCCAACGGCAAGCCGATCATCGTGCCCAGCCAGGACATCGTTCTTGGCATCTACTACATGACGCTGGATCGTGAAGGCGAGCCGGGCGAAGGCATGATCTTCTCAAATATGGACGAAATCGAGCATGCGCTGCACACCGGCCTGGTGTCGCTGCATTCGCGGATTACCACGCGTTTCAAAACCGTGGACGAAGACAACAATCCAGTCACCACGCGCGTTGAAACCACGCCGGGCCGGATGATGGTGGCTGATTTGTTGCCGCGTCACCCGAAGATCAGTTTCGGCATTGCCAACCGTCTGCTCGGCAAGAAAGAAGTCGGCTCGGTCATCGATACGGTCTATCGCCACTGCGGTCAGAAAGAGACGGTCATCTTCTGTGACCGGATCATGCAGACCGGTTTCACCCAAGCCTGCAAGGCCGGTATCTCGTTCGGCAAGGACGACATGGTGATCCCGGATACCAAGATCAAACTGGTCGATGAAACCCGCAGCCTGGTTAAGGAGTTCGAACAGCAGTATTCGGACGGCCTGATTACCCAGGGCGAAAAATACAACAAGGTCGTGGATGCCTGGGCCAAATGTACGGACCGGGTGGCTGGGGAAATGATGGATCGCATCTCGGCGGGCTTCAAGGACGACAACGGCCGCATGGACATCAACTCCGTCTTCATGATGTCCGACTCCGGGGCACGTGGTTCTCCCGCCCAGATGAAGCAGTTGGCCGGCATGCGTGGTCTGATGGCCAAACCGTCGGGCGAAATCATCGAAACGCCGATCATCTCGAACTTTAAAGAAGGCCTGTCGGTGCTGGAGTACTTCAACTCCACACACGGCGCGCGTAAAGGCCTGGCCGATACGGCGCTCAAGACCGCCAACTCGGGTTATCTGACACGACGTCTGGTCGATGTCGCCCAGGACTGCATCATCCGTGAGGAAGATTGCGGCACCGAGGAAGGCATCACCGTGGCGGCCATTGTTGACGGCGGCGACGTGGTCGAGCCGATCAATGAACGTATCCTGGGTCGTACCGCGGCCCTGCCGATCACCGATCCCGCCGACGATAGCGTCATTGTCGATGCCGGTGTCGAAATCAGCGAGCAAGACGCTGAACGGATCGAGGGAAGCGGCGTCCAGGAGGTCAAAATCCGTTCGGTGCTGACCTGCGAAAGCAAGGGCGGTGTGTGCGGCAGGTGCTATGGCCGTGATCTGGCCCGTGGAACCCCGGTGAACCCGGGCGAAGCGGTCGGCGTTATTGCTGCCCAATCGATCGGCGAGCCGGGTACTCAGCTGACGATGCGGACGTTCCACATCGGTGGCACGGCGAATGTTGCCGAGCAGACCTTCATTGAATCGACCCAGGAAGGTACTGTTTCACTGGAAAAGGAGAACGTTGTTCAGGATTCCGGCAAACAACTGATCGTCATGGGCCGCAACAGCCGACTGGTCATCAAGGATGATCAGGGACGTGAAAGGGCAACCCACAAGCTGGTCTACGGGACCAAGCTTCTGGTCGATGAGGGCGACACGGTCGAACGGGGCACGCGCCTCGGCGAATGGGACCCCTATACCCTGCCGATCTTGACCGAGCAGTCGGGTACCGTGAACCTGATCGACTTGGTCGACGGGGTTTCGGTACTTGACGAGATGGATGAGGCGACCGGTATTTCCAGCCGGTTAGTCATTGACTGGCGCTCCTCTCCGCGCGGCACGGATCTGAAGCCGGCGATTACCATTGTCGATGACAAGGGCGAGCCCCTGTGCCACGAAAACGGCAATCCGCTGGTCTATCTGCTTTCGGTGGACGCGATCTTGTCGGTTGAGCAGGGACAAAGCGTCCATGCCGGCGACCTTCTGGCCCGGATTCCGCGCGAGAGTGCGAAGACGCGGGACATTACCGGTGGTCTGCCACGGGTGGCAGAACTCTTTGAGGCCCGCAAGCCCAAGGATCACGCCATCATCGCCGAGATCGACGGCATCGTGAAATTCGGCCGGGACTATAAGAACAAGCGCCGGATTTCGATTGAGCCCCAGGGTGAAAACATGGATCCGGCGGAATACCTGGTTCCCAAGGGCAAGCATATTTCTGTCCAGGAAGGCGATTTCATCGCCAAGGGCGAATATCTGCTGGATGGCAATCCGGCGCCGCACGATATCCTCCAGATCATGGGGATCGAGGCACTGGCCGTCTATCTGATCAACGAAGTGCAGGATGTCTACCGGCTACAGGGCGTGAAGATCAACGACAAGCATATCGAGGTGATCGTTCGCCAGATGCTGCAAAAGGTCGAGATCACGGATGCCGGTGATACCACTTTCCTGGCGGGCGAACAGGTTGACGCCGTCGAATTCGGCGAGGTAAACGAGCGTGTCGAGAAGGAGGGCCGGCGGCCGGCACAGGCCAATCCGGTGCTGCTGGGCATTACCAAGGCCAGCCTCCAGACCCGATCGTTCATTTCGGCCGCGTCATTCCAGGAGACAACGCGGGTCCTGACGGAAGCTTCGGTCAACGGCAAGATCGATACCCTGGAAGGATTGAAGGAAAACGTCATCGTCGGACGCCTGATACCCGCTGGAACCGGCGGCGTGATGAGCGATATCCGCCAGGTCGCCGCCGACCGCGACAAGGTCATTCTGAATGCGCGCCAGGCTGCGCGGGCCGAATCTCTGGCCCAGGCCGAAGCCGAAGCGGTCTTTTCCGCCGCGACGGAGGAGGGCGACGCCGCCTGACGGGCCGCTTTCTGGCGAAATTGCTATTGAAACGGGGTGGAAATCAAATCCGCCCCGTTTTGCGTCCAAAAACCCGATAATTTCTCAACAAATTCGGGGATTTGCCCTTGACGGAATACCGGTGCGCTCGTATTTGTCGCGCGCTTTGAAAAGAGAGGTCGTGGTGGTTTGCCGCCAAACACTCTCATAACTAACGCAAGACTGATGGAAATGATGGGTTTGCCCATCCTCTTTCAAACGGGACCCGGCAAGGATTGTCGTGGTCCTTTGACGCATTTTGAATGGGCCGCTCCTGTCGTTGCCCAGGGAAACTGAGAGCGAGATCGTATGCCGACCATCCAGCAGCTTATTCGCAAGCCGCGCAAAGTTCCGGTAAAACGGAACAAGGTGCCGGCCTTGGAGGAATGCCCCCAGCGTCGCGGCGTGTGCACACGTGTTTATACCACGACACCGAAGAAGCCGAACTCGGCGCTGCGGAAGGTCGCGAAAATTCGCCTGACCTCGGGTTATGAGGTCATCGGCTATATCCCTGGCGAGGGGCACAATCTTCAGGAGCACTCGGTTGTTCTGATCCGTGGCGGCCGGGTGAAAGACCTTCCCGGCGTTCGCTATCACATCCTGCGCGGTGTCCTGGACACGCAAGGGGTCAAGGACCGCAAGCAGCGTCGCTCGAAATACGGCGCCAAACGGCCGAAATAAGGAGTGCAGAGTATGTCCCGTCGTCACCGCGCTGAAAAACGCGAAGTTCTGCCCGACGCCAAATATGGCGATGTCGTGCTTGCAAAGTTCATGAACCATCTCATGAAGGACGGAAAGAAGTCCGCCGCCGAGCGCTTTGTCTACGGCGCCTTTGACAAGATGGCCGAGAAATCCAGCCAGGATCCGGTGCAGACTTTCCACACTGCACTGGAAAACATCCGCCCGTCGGTTGAGGTTCGCTCTCGCCGGGTCGGCGGTGCAACCTATCAGGTTCCTGTTGAAGTGCGTACGGACCGCCAGCAGGCCCTGGCCATTCGCTGGCTTATCCGAGCCGCGCGCTCACGCAATGAATCGACCATGATCGACCGGCTGTCGGGCGAACTGATGGATGCTTCCAACAATCGCGGTTCCGCGGTGAAGAAGCGCGAAGACACCCACAAGATGGCAGATGCGAACCGCGCCTTCTCGCATTACCGCTGGTAACGGGCAGGACAGACGAAGGAAATCAAGTGATGGCACGCGAATACCCTCTTGAGCGATATCGCAACTTCGGCATCATGGCCCACATTGATGCGGGCAAGACGACGACGACGGAACGGATCCTGTATTACACCGGAAAATCCCACAAGATCGGCGAAGTGCACGATGGCGCCGCGACGATGGACTGGATGGAGCAGGAGCAGGAGCGCGGCATCACGATCACGTCGGCCGCGACGACGACATTCTGGTCGAAGACCGAAGACGGCGAAACGATGGAGTCGGACAAGTACCGGTTCAACATCATCGACACTCCGGGCCACGTTGATTTCACGATTGAGGTTGAGCGTTCGCTGGCGGTGCTGGACGGCGCCGTGTGCGTGCTGGACGCCAATGCCGGCGTCGAGCCGCAGACCGAGACGGTTTGGCGTCAGGCCGACCGCTACAAGGTGCCACGCATTGTGTTCGTCAACAAGATGGACAAGACCGGCGCCGATTTCTTCCGCTGTGTCCATATGATCAAGGACCGCACGGGCGCAACGCCGCTGGCGCTGCAGATCCCGATCGGTGCCGAGATCGAGCTGGAAGGCCATGTCGACCTGATTTCCATGAAGGAGTGGGTTTGGGACGGTGAGAGCCTTGGCGCCACCTGGCAGCTGCGCGACATCCGCGATGATCTGAAGGACAAGGCCGAGGAGATGCGGGCTCTGATGATCGAGACCGCGGTCGAGGTTGACGATGACTGGACCGAGAAGTACCTGGAGGGCGAAGAGCCCGATGCGGACGCCATGCGCATGTTGATCCGCAAGGGGACGCTGGGCATGAACTTCGTGCCGGTGCTGTGTGGCTCCGCGTTCAAGAACAAGGGCGTGCAGCCGATGCTGAACGCGGTAGCTGACTATCTGCCGGCGCCGACCGATGTTGAAACGCTGATGGGCTTCAGCCCGGATGACGAGACCGAGGAGCGCAATCTGCCGCGTCCGGCCGAGGACGGTGCGCCGTTCTCGGGTCTCGCCTTCAAGATTATGAACGACAAGTTCATGGGCACGCTGACCTTTGTGCGGATCTATTCGGGCACGCTGACCGGTGGCGGCCAGATGTACAACTCGACCAAGGGCAAACGCGAGCGGGTTGGCCGCATGGTCATGATGCACGCGATTACCCAAGAGCCGATCGAAGAGGCCTATGCCGGCGACATCGTCGCGATTGCGGGTCTGAAGGACACGACCACGGGCGATACGCTGTGCGACCCGGTCCATCAGGTAGTTCTGGAAACCATGACGTTCCCCGATCCGGTGATCGAGATTGCCGTGGAGCCTAAAACCAAGGTGGATCAGGAAAAGCTGGCCCAGGGCCTGCAGCGTCTGGCGGCCGAGGATCCCTCGTTCCAGGTCATGACCGACCGGGAAAGCGGTCAGACCATCATGAAGGGCATGGGTGAACTTCACCTGGATATCCTGGTCGATCGTCTGAAGCGCGAGTTCAAGGTGGAAGCCAATATCGGTGCGCCGCAGGTTGCCTATCGCGAGACGATTGCGCGCGAGACCGAGGTGGATTATACCCACAAGAAGCAGTCGGGTGGTTCTGGCCAGTTCGCGCGGATGAAGGTCGTCTTCACCCCGCAGGAGCCGGGCGAAGGTTATGAATTCATCTCCGAGATTGTCGGCGGTTCGATTCCCAAGGAATACATTCCAGGCGTCGAGAAGGGCCTGATCAGTGCGGCCACAAGCGGTCCGATTGCCGGTTTCCCGGTAATCGACTTCAAGGTGCGGCTGATTGATGGCGCGTACCACGATGTGGACTCCAGTGTGCTGGCATTCGAGATTGCTGCGCGGGCTGCGTTCCGCGAAGCAGTGCTTCAGGCCGGCCCAACCCTGTTGGAGCCGATCATGAAGATCGAGGTGGTGACCCCGGAAGATTATATGGGCGATGTTATTGGCGATCTGAACTCGCGACGCGGGCAGATCGAAGGCACCGAGGCGCGCGGCAATGCGACCGTGATCAATGCCATCGTTCCGCTGGCCAATATGTTCGGCTATGTCAGCACTCTGCGCTCGATGAGCCAGGGCCGGGCGCAATACACGATGTTGTTCGGCCACTATGCGGCAGTGCCGCAAGCGATCGCCGATGAAGTCAAGGCGAAGTTCGCCTCTTAAAGTTACGAAACCAGATCTAACGAGAAGCTCGAGGGTATACCGATGGCAAAAGAGAAATTTGAGCGCAACAAGCCGCATTGCAACATTGGCACGATCGGCCATGTTGACCATGGCAAGACGTCGCTGACGGCGGCAATAACGAAGGTGCTTGCCGAGACCGGCGGCGCGGAATTTTTCAACTATGACGACATTGACAAGGCGCCCGAGGAAAAAGCCCGCAAGATCACGATTTCGACGGCCCACGTGGAATACGAGACCGAAGCGCGCCATTACGCCCATGTCGATTGCCCGGGTCATGCCGACTATGTGAAGAACATGATCACCGGCGCGGCCCAGATGGACGGCGCGATCCTGGTTGTGTCAGCCTACGACGGCCCGATGCCCCAGACCCGCGAGCACATCCTGCTGGCCCGCCAGGTCGGTGTGCCGGCCCTGGTGGTGTTCCTGAACAAGGTCGACCAGGTCGACGACGAGGAATTGCTGGAACTGGTGGAGATGGAAGTGCGCGAGCTTCTGTCGTCCTATGACTTCCCGGGCGACAACATCCCCATCGTCAAGGGATCGGCCTTGGCGGCGCTGGAAGACTCGAACAAGGAAATCGGCCATGACGCGGTTCTGGAACTGATGAAGGCGGTGGACAACTACATTCCGCAGCCCGAGCGTCTGATTGACCAGCCCTTCCTGATGCCGATCGAGGATGTGTTCTCGATCTCGGGGCGGGGCACGGTTGTAACGGGCCGGGTCGAGCGCGGCATCGTCAAGGTTGGCGAAGAGATCGAGATCGTCGGCATCAAGGACACCCAGAAGACCACGGTCACGGGTGTCGAGATGTTCCGCAAGCTGCTGGAAATCGGCGAAGCGGGCGACAATATCGGGGCGCTCATCCGGGGGATCGGCCGCGAGGCGGTTGAGCGCGGCCAGGTGCTGTGCAAGCCCGGATCGATCAAACCGCATACCAGGTTCGAAGCCGAGGCCTATATCCTGACCAAGGAAGAAGGCGGCCGTCACACGCCGTTCTTCACCAACTACCGCCCGCAATTCTATTTCCGCACCACCGATGTAACCGGTGTCGTGACCCTGCCGGAAGGCACGGAAATGGTGATGCCGGGCGATAATGTGAAGATGAATGTGGAACTGATCACGCCGATCGCCATGGAAGAGAAGCTGCGTTTCGCAATCCGCGAAGGCGGTCGTACCGTGGGCGCCGGCGTCGTCTCCAACATCATCGAATAGGCAACTGGATAGATGGTCGGGTGAAAATCGCCCGACCGGTTCTCTTTCGAATTAGGGATAAGACCCATGCAGGGACAAAATATCCGGATCCGCTTGAAGGCCTTCGATCATCGCGTTCTCGATGTATCGACGCTGGAAATCGTCAATACCGCCAAGCGGACCGGTGCGAATGTGCGTGGGCCCATCCCATTGCCGACCAAGATTGAAAAATTCACCGTTCTCCGTTCGCCGCATATCGATAAGAAAAGCCGCGAGCAATTCGAGATCCGCACGCACAAGCGGGTCCTGGATATCGTCGATCCGACCCCACAAACCGTCGATGCTTTGATGAAGCTTGACCTTGCGGCCGGCGTCGACGTCGAGATCAAGCTTTGATGGGATGATGATCATGAGATCAGGTGTCATCGCGCAGAAGGTAGGCATGACCCGCGTCTTCAAGGACGACGGGCGCCAGATACCGGTCACCGTATTGAAGGTGGACGGCTGCCAGGTGGTGTCACAGCGCACAAATGAAAAGAATGGCTATACGGCACTGCAACTGGGCGCCGGCCTGGCCAAGGTAAAGAACGTAACGGGGGCCTTGCGTGGCCACTTTGCCATGGCGAAAGTTGAGCCCAAGCGCAAGCTGGCCGAGTTCCGGGTGTCGGAAGGTAACCTGATTGAAATCGGCGCCGAAATTACGGCCGATCATTTCATCGAGGGGCAGTACGTTGATGTTTGTGGCACGTCCATCGGCAAGGGTTTCGCCGGTGTAATGAAGCGGCACAACTTCTCCGGTCTCCGGGCCACGCACGGTGTGTCGATTTCCCACCGCTCGCACGGTTCCACCGGTCAGTGCCAGGATCCGGGCAAGGTCTTCAAGGGTAAGAGGATGGCCGGTCACATGGGCTCGGTGCGGGTTACTACGCAGAACCTTGAAATTGTCCGGACGGATGCGGAGCGCGGTCTGATCCTGGTCAAGGGCGCCGTGCCGGGATCCAAGGGCGGGTGGGTCACTGTCCGCGATGCCGTCAAGAAGGCACTGCCGAACGATGTGCCGATGCCGGGTTCGTTCCGGGCAGCAAACGGCAGCGCCGCTCTGGTGGAAACAGAGCCTGCTCCGGCGGCTGAAGCGACGGAGAGTGCGGAATGAAGACCGACATTAAATCGCTAGCTGCGAAGAAGATCGGTGACATTGATCTAAGTGACGATGTTTTCGGGTTGGAGCCGCGCGCCGATATCCTGCACCGGGTCGTGACCTGGCAACTGGCCAAGCGTCAGACCGGTACCCACAACACCAAGACGCGGTCCGAGGTCAAGGGCTCTGGCAAGAAGATCTATCGCCAGAAGGGTACCGGTGGTGCGCGACACGGTGACAAGTATGCCCCACAATTCCGCGGTGGTGGCCGGGCGCACGGGCCTCAGGCTCGCAGCCATGCAACCGACCTGCCAAAGAAAGTGCGTGCGCTGGGACTGCGTCATGCGCTGTCTTCCAAGGCACAGTCGGGCGATCTGATTGTTCTCGACAGCCTGAATCTGGCGAACGGCAAGACCAAGGAAGCCATCGGCGCGATGGGCAAGCTGGGAATTTCTTCGGCGCTGTTTATCGACGGACCCGAGGTCAACGAGAATTTTGGCCGTGCCGCGCGCAATCTGATCGGCATCGATGTGCTGCCGAGCCAGGGCACGAATGTCTATGACATCCTGCGTCGCGATACGCTGGTGCTGACGACAGCGGCCGTTGAAGCGCTGGAGGCGCGCCTGAAATGAGCACGATCAAGGATTACGACGTCATCCTGTCACCCGTCATTACCGAGAAGGCCACTCTGGGGTCCGAGCACGGTCAGGTGACTTTCCGGGTGGCATTGACGGCGACCAAGCCTGAAATCAAGCGGGCCGTGGAAAATCTGTTCGACGTGAAGGTCAAGGCGGTGAACACGCTGCGCGTCAAGGGAAAGACCAAGATGTGGAAGGGTCGTCCTGGACGCTGTTCCGATTACAAGAAGGCAATTGTATCGCTGGCCGACGGTCAGGCGATCGACGTCTCGACCGGTGTTTGAGGCATAACAAATGGCACTTAAGCAATATAAACCGAATACACCTGGCCAGCGCGGTCTGGTTCTGATTGATCGTGCCGGTCTGCACAAGGGAGCGCCCGTCAAGGCGTTGACCGAAGGCCTGAACAAAAAGGGTGGGCGCAACAATGCCGGCCGTATCACGGCGCGGCGTCGTGGCGGCGGTGCGAAGCGAACCTACCGGGTCATCGACTTCAAGCGGTCGAAAGAGGGCAGCGCAATGGTCGAGCGGATCGAATACGATCCGAACCGGTCCGCCTTTATCGCCCTGATCAAGTACGAAGACGGCGAACAAGCCTATATCCTGGCGCCGCAGCGGCTGAATGCTGGCGACACGGTGGTGTCGGGCGCCAAGGTCGATGTCAAGCCGGGCAACTCGATGCCATTCTCGGGCATGCCGCTGGGCACAATCGTGCACAATGTGGAAATGAAGCCCGGCAAGGGTGGGCAGATTGCCCGGTCCGCCGGCGCTTATGCCCAATTCGTTGGCCGCGACGGCGATTATGCCATCCTGCGTCTCAATTCGGGTGAGCAACGCCTGCTTCACGCCACGTGCCGGGCCACGGTCGGCGCGGTCTCCAATCCGGACCATTCGAACCAGAACCTGGGCAAAGCTGGACGCCGTCGCTGGATGGGCAAGCGCCCTGCGGTCCGCGGTGTCGCCATGAACCCGGTCGATCATCCACATGGTGGCGGCGAAGGTCGTACCTCGGGCGGCCGAGATCCGGTAACGCCCTGGGGCAAGCCGACCAAGGGCAAACGAACGCGGTCTAACAAGGCCACGGATAAATTCATTCAGCGCAGTCGTCACCTGCGCAAGAAGCGGTAAGGGAGCGAGCACGCAATGGCGCGTTCTGTATGGAAGGGTCCTTTTGTCGACCCGTGTCTTTTAAAAAAGGCCGAGGCGGCACGGAAATCCGGTCGCAAGGATGTGATCAAGATCTGGTCACGCCGCTCGACCATCCTGCCCCAGTTCGTGGGACTGACCTTTGGCGTTCATAACGGCCAGAAGCACATCCCCGTTCTGGTGTCCGAAGAAATGATCGGCCAGAAGTTCGGTGAATATGCGCCGACGCGGACCTATTACGGTCATGCCGCGGACAAGAGAGCGAAGCGGAGATAATCGCGATGGGTAAGCAATCCGCTGAACGCCGTCTGGGCGACAACGAGGCATTGGCCACGGGCCGCATGATGCGCACCAGCCCGCAGAAGCTGAATTTGGTGGCTCAGATGATCCGCGGCAAGCGCGCGGACAAGGCGTTGGCCGATCTGACGTTTTCCAAGCGCCGGATTGCCGGTGATGTGAAGAAGGTTCTGCAATCGGCGATCGCAAATGCCGAAAACAACCATGACCTGGACGTGGACGATCTGATCGTGTCTGAGGCATCGGTCGGCAAGAACCTGGTGATGAAGCGTTTCCGTCCGCGCGCGCGTGGCCGGGTTGGCCGGATCGTCAAGCCGTTCAGCCAGATCACGATTGTCGTGCGTGTCGAAGAGGAGACCGCCTGATGGGCCAGAAAGTAAATCCGATCGGTCTTCGCACCGGTATCAACCGGACCTGGGATTCACGCTGGTTCGCCGACAAGGACGAATACGCCAAGCTTCTGCTGGAAGACGTCAAGATAAAGGAATTCCTGCGCAAGAAACTCGTGCAGGCCGGTATTTCGAAGATCGTGACCGAGCGGCCGCACAAAAAGTGCCGCGTGACGCTGTACAGCGCGCGCCCCGGCGTGGTGATCGGCAAGAAGGGCGCGGATATCGAAAAGCTGCGCCGGGAGCTGTCACGGTTCACCGACAGCGAATTGCACCTGAACATTGTCGAGATCCGAAAGCCCGAAGTTGATGCTCAGCTGGTCGCCGAAAACATTGCTCAGCAGTTGGAGCGCCGCGTCGCCTTCCGGCGGGCGATGAAGCGGTCCATGCAGAACGCCATGCGTCTGGGTGCGGGCGGTATCCGGATTGCCTGTGCCGGCCGGCTTGGCGGCGCGGAAATCGCCAGGACCGAACAGTATCGCGAAGGCCGTGTGCCTCTGCATACGCTGCGCGCCGACATCGATTATGGCGAGGCGACAGCCTTCACCGCCTATGGTGCTTCGGGCGTCAAGGTGTGGATCTTCAAGGGCGAAGTCATGGAGCATGACCCGACGGCCCATGACCGCCGCCTGCAGGAAATGCAGGAAGGTGGCGGCCCACGCGGTCCCGCTGGACCCCGGGGGCCTGGTGGCTCGGGTCGAGGCGGCCCAGGCCGCGGCCGGAACACGTAAGGATAAGATACGATGCTGCAACCGAAACGGACGCAATTCCGCAAACAGCACAAAGGCCGTATTCACGGCGTTGCCACGCGCGGAGCAAATTTGAATTTCGGGTCGTATGGCCTGAAAACGGTCGAGCCCGAGCGGATTACCGCCCGCCAGATCGAGGCCGCGCGTCGTGCCATCACCCGCCATATGAAGCGGGCAGGGCGCGTGTGGATCCGGATCTTTCCCGATGTACCGGTTTCCAAGAAGCCGGTCGAGGTGCGGATGGGCAAGGGCAAGGGTAGCCCGGAATATTGGGTGGCCCGGGTCAAGCCTGGTCGCATCATGTTTGAAATCGACGGTGTGCCCGATGATGTGGCGCGCGAGGCGTTGCGCCTGGGCGGCGAGAAGCTGCCCGTGAAATGGCGCATCGTGACACGGCTTGGGGAGTAGGACCCATGAAGGTGAATGAAATGCGCGACATGAGCGCCGACCAGTTGCAGGACGAATTGGTGAAGCTGAAGAAAGAACAGTTCAACCTGCGCTTTCAGAAGGCGACCGGTCAGCTTGAAAATACCGCTCGCGTGACCCAGATTCGCCGGGATATTGCCCGGATCAAGACCCTGCTGGGTCAACAGCAGATCGCGGCCTGAGGAGAAAGTCAGAATGCCAAAACGTATCCTTCAGGGCCTGGTGGTGAGCGACAAAAACGAGAATACCGTCGTCGTCAAGGTAGAGCGCCGTTTTACACATCCTGTCATGAAAAAGACGGTGCGGAATTCAAAGCGGTACCATGCCCATGATTCCGGCAACAGCGCGAAACTGGGGGACATTGTTCGCATTCGCGAATGTGCCCCGATTTCTAAATTGAAACGGTGGGAAGTGATCGGCGACGGGGTCTGAGGCCTCCCGTCGATATCGTCTGACTAGTAAGGAGCATCGACAGATGATTCAGATGCAAACCAACCTTGATGTGGCCGACAATTCCGGCGCACGACGGGTGCAGTGCATCAAGGTGCTTGGCGGCGCCAAACGAAAATACGCCCATGTGGGCGACATCATCGTGGTCAGCGTCAAGGAAGCAATTCCGCGCGGTCGGGTGAAAAAGGGAGATGTGCGTCGCGCCGTCGTCGTCCGGACCGCCAAGGAAATTCGCCGCACCGACGGCAGCGTGATTCGGTTCAACCGGAATGCGGCCGTGCTGGTGAACAACAATAATGAGCCGATCGGCACACGGATCTTTGGCCCGGTTACGCGCGAGCTGCGCGGGAAAAACCACATGAAGATCGTGTCGCTGGCACCGGAGGTGATCTGATGGCCGCCAAGCTCAAAAAAGGCGACCAGGTCATTGTCCTGTCCGGTCGCGACAAGGGTAAGAGGGGCGAGATCCTGCGCATGATTCCGGTCGACGGCCGGGCAATCGTGCAAGGTGTCAATCTGGTGAAGCGTCACCAGCGTCAGCAGGGCGCCCAGGAGTCCGGGATCATCACCAAGGAAGCCACGATTGATCTGTCGAACCTGGCGCTTGTGGACCCAAAGTCCGGTGATGCAACCCGCGTAGGATTCAAGACGCTTGAGGATGGTCGCAAGGTACGGTTTGCGCGCAAGTCGGGGGAAGTCATCGATGTCTGAGAATTATTCACCTCGTCTCAAGGCGCATTACACTGATGTTGTATGCCCGATGATGATGGACAAGTTCAAGTATCCGAACGTCATGCAGATGCCGCGCCTGGAAAAGGTCGTGCTGAATATGGGCGTTGGCGAGGCTGCTTCGGATTCAAAGAAGATCCAGTCCGCCTATAACGACATGACACTGATTGCCGGTCAAAAACCGGTTATCACGAAGGCAAAGAACTCGATCGCCGGCTTCAAACTGCGCGAGGGACAAGCCATCGGTGTCAAGGTGACCCTGCGGCGCAATCAGATGTTTGAATTTGTGGACCGCTTCATCAACATGGCGCTGCCGCGCGTCCGGGACTTTCGGGGCATCAGCCCGAAAAGCTTCGACGGCAACGGCAACTATGCGATGGGCATCAAGGAACACATCGTGTTCCCGGAGATCGACTACGACAAGGTCGATACGATCTGGGGCATGGATGTAATTGTTTGCACAACCGCGAAAACGGATGACGAGGCCCGCGAACTTCTGCGTGGTTTCAGCTTCCCGTTCCGCAACTGACGGACGGGAATGGAGAGAAGATATGGCTAAGAAGAGTGCGATCGACAAGAACAAGAAGCGCATGGAGTTGGCGGAACGTTATGCTGCCAAGCGCGAGCGCCTGAAGCTGATTGCGAACGACAAGGATGCGGCTCCGGAAGAGCGGTTCGCCGCGCACATGAAACTGGCGACGATGCCGCGTAATTCGAATCCAACGCGGATCCGCAATCGTTGTGCGATCACCGGACGTCCACGTGCATATTATCGCAAGCTGGGTATGTCGCGAATCGCGCTGCGCGATCTGGCATCCACCGGGCAGATCCCCGGCATGGTCAAGTCGAGCTGGTAAGGGGGCTGAGATGAACGTCAACGATCCTCTTGGAGATATGCTCACACGCATCCGCAATGCTCACATGCGAGGCAAGACGAGCGTCAGCACGCCGGCCTCGAAGCTGCGCGGCTGGGTTCTGGATGTATTGCAGGACGAAGGTTTTATCCGCGGATATTCACGCACCGAATACGATAACGGCCGGACCGTTTTCGATATCGAACTGAAGTATTTCGGCGGGATGCCGGTAATCCGCGAAATCAAGCGCGTCTCGACGCCGGGTCGCCGGGTGTATTCCTCGGTCTCCGGTATTCCGCTGGTGCGCAATGGTCTTGGTATTTCGATCGTCTCCACCCCAAAGGGGGTGATGTCGGATACGAAGGCAAGAAACGAAAATGTCGGTGGTGAGGTTCTCTGCACTGTCTTCTAGGACGGATGCGGGAAATTTGACGAACAGGAAGCGGAATAATGTCTCGAATTGGTAAGAAACCGGTCGAACTTCCAGACGGTGTCAGTGCGATGCTTGCCGGCCAGACGATTGAGTTGAAGGGCCCCAAGGGCACTCGCTCAATTACACTGGTTGACGAGATCGCCGGTGCAATCGACGGGAATGTCATCACGGTCACACCACGCAGCGATACCAAGCGGGCGCGGCAGGTGTGGGGCATGTCCCGTACGCTGGTGGACAATATTGCCATCGGCGTCAGTCAGGGCTTTGAAAAGAAGCTGGAAATCAACGGCGTTGGCTATCGTGCAACCCAGCAGGGCCGCAATGTGCAATTGCAGTTGGGCTTCAGCCACGAGGTCCTCTACGAGGTGCCCCAGGACGTGGATGTAAAGGTCGAAACCCAGACCGCCCTGACGGTAACAGGTGTGGACAAGGACAAGGTCGGCCAGGTTGCCGCCGAAATCCGCGGTTTCCGTCCGCCCGAGCCCTATAAGGGCAAGGGTGTGAAATATGCTGACGAATATATCTTCCGCAAGGAAGGCAAGAAGAAGTAGGACCGGAAAATGGCGAACTCAAAATCACTGTTCGAGCGTCGCAGGAACCGCGTGCGCAACAAACTCAAGCGGAACTCAACCGGACGCCCACGTCTGTCGGTCTTCCGCTCGAGTTCAAATATCTATGCCCAGATAATTGATGATAATGACGGAAAAACAATCGTTTCCGCGTCATCTCTGGAGAAAGATATGAAAGGCGCCCAGGGCAGCACATCAGATGGTGCGGCTGCGGTCGGCAAGCTGGTGGCGGAGCGGGCGACAAAGGTCGGCATAGTCGATGTCGTGTTTGATCGCGGCGGTTATATTTATCATGGCCGGGTGAAGTCGCTTGCCGACGCCGCCCGTGAAAACGGCCTGAATTTCTAAAGAGCGAGAGCAAAGCAAATGGCACGCGGAAATCCAAACGAGCAGCGCGACAGTGAATTCGTCGATCGCTTGGTCCACATCAACAGGGTCGCGAAGACCGTCAAGGGGGGCAAAAACTTCGGTTTTGCCGCGCTGGTCATTGTTGGCGACGAAAAGGGCCGGGTCGGTTTCGGCCACGGAAAGGCGCGTGAGGTACCCGAGGCGATCCGCAAGGCGACCGAGGTCGCCAAGCGCGAATTGATCCGGGTGCCGCTGCGGGACGGACGGACGCTGCACCACGATATCGAGGGTCGTTGGGGCGCTGGCAAGGTTGTCTTGCGCGCCGCGCCGCAAGGTAAGGGCATTATTGCCGGTGGTCCGCTGCGCGCGGTGTTTGAAACCTTGGGCGTGCAGGACGTTGCTGCCAAGTCGATCGGTTCGTCGAACCCCTACAATATGGTTCGCGCCTGCTTCGACGCTTTGAAAAAACAGCAATCGCCGCGCAATGTGGCTGCTCGTCGCGGCATGAAGGTCGGTGATCTGATTGCCCGGCGCCAAGATGGCGTATCGGGTGCTGGCGGCGAAGCCGCGGTTGCCGAATAAGAAGGATCGGTTGGGTGGCTGATAAAAAGACAACAGTTACGGTACAGCAGACGGGAAGTCCGCTGCGACGTCCCGCTGATCAGCGGGCAACACTGAAGGGTTTGGGGTTGAACAAGATGAACCGGACGCGGACACTGGAAGATACGCCCGCGATACGCGGCATGATCGCCAAGGTTCAACATCTGGTTCGTGTAGCTGAAGAATAGAAGAATTATCGGCCGGGTCTTCTTGAATCCTGTCCGTATTGGGAATGAGTGCCATGAGACTGAATGAACTCGCTGATAATCCCGGCGCCCGCAAGACACGCACACGCGTTGGTCGCGGTATTGGCTCGGGCAAGGGCAAGACGGCCGGTCGCGGCGTCAAGGGCCAGACATCACGCTCGGGCGTGGCGATCAAAGGCTTTGAGGGTGGTCAGATGCCGTTGCATCGGCGGTTGCCCAAGCGCGGCTTCAACAGGCCGAATGCGTTGCATTTTTCCGAATTGACCTTGGGCAAGCTGCAAGCGGCCGTCGATGCCAAGAAGATCAAGGCAGACGCAACGCTGAACGAGCAGGTCCTGGTTAAAGCCGGCGTGGTCCGTCGCCTGCGTGATGGTATCCGTGTAATTGGCGGCGGCGAGTATTCGTCAAAGCTGATCCTGGAAGTAACTGGCGCATCCAAGCCGGCCGTGGAAGCAATCGAAAAGGCGGGTGGCAAAATTACCGTGACCCGTCCGGCGAAGGAAAAGGCGACGGCGGAGGCATAATTGCCGACAGGGGTGCCTTGCGCGAATGCGCGCCGCACCCCATGTGCCAACGCTGACAGCAGCTGCATAGGATCTGGTCATGGCATCAGCCGCCGAACAACTTGCCGCAAATATGAACTTCGCGTCGATCGCGAAGGCGACGGAACTCAAACAGCGCATCTGGTTCACTCTGGGTGCGCTGATTGTCTACCGGTTTGGTACCTATATCCCGATGCCCGGCATCGATCCCGTGCAGATCGCGGCACTGTTCGAGCAACAGTCCCAGGGCATTCTGGGCATGTTCAACATGTTCAGCGGCGGCGCCGTTGGCCGCATGGCGATCTTTGCCCTGAACATCATGCCGTATATCTCGGCCTCGATCATCATTCAGCTTCTGACCGCGACGGTTCCTCATCTGGAGCAGTTGAAGAAAGAAGGCGAAGCCGGTCGCAAGAAGATCAATCAGTATACCCGCTACGGCACGGTTTTGCTGGCCATGGTGCAATCCTACGGTATCGCCGTCGGACTGGAAAATTCGCCGGGCATTGTAACAGATCCTGGCATGGTGTTCCGGTTCTCAACCGTCGTGACACTGACCGGCGGTACGGTATTCCTGATGTGGCTGGGCGAACAGATTACCGCGCGCGGCGTCGGCAACGGCATCTCGCTGATTATCTTTGCCGGCATTGTCGCGGAATTGCCGCGGGCCTTGGTGGGGACGCTGGAACTGGGCCGCACAGGCGGTCTGGCCGTCTGGGTGATCTTTACCCTGTTCATTATGGTCGTCGTGGTAATTTTCTTCATTGTCTTCATGGAACGGGCACAGCGACGATTGCTGATCCAGTATCCAAAGCGACAGGTCGGTAACCAGGTTTCACAGGCGGAATCCTCGCACCTGCCGCTGAAACTGAACACGGCCGGCGTTATCCCGCCGATCTTTGCATCGTCCCTGCTGTTGATGCCGTTGACGATCGCGTCATTCGCCGGTGCCGGACAACCCGATGCATCTGGCTGGATTACGACGGTAACCTCGCTGCTGGGCCGCGGACAGCCGCTCTATCTGCTGACCTATATCTCGCTGATTGTGTTCTTCTGTTTCTTCTATACGGCGATCGTGTCGAATCCGAAGGAAATGGCGGATAATCTGAAGCGCTATGGCGGGTTCATTCCGGGCATCCGCCCTGGCAAGGCCACGGCGGAGTATATCGACTACGTTTTGACACGCGTGACCGTGATCGGCGCCGCCTATCTGGCGATCATCTGTCTGATCCCTGAGTTTCTGACGGCCCAGTTCCGGGTTCCGTTTTATTTCGGCGGCACCTCATTGCTGATCGTGGTCAGCGTGACCATGGATACTGTGGCCCAAGTACAAAGCCATCTGCTGGCTCATCAGTATGAGGGCCTGATAAAGAAATCCAAGCTGCGGGGCGCGCGTCGGTGAATCTGATCCTTCTGGGTCCGCCGGGCGCCGGCAAGGGGACCCAATCGAAACGACTGGAAGACGCGCACAAGCTGGTTCAGTTGTCGACGGGCGACATGCTGCGCGAGGCGGCGGCGGCCGGCACGGAAACCGGTCTGAAGGCAAAGGCCATCATGGACGGCGGCAATCTTGTCCCGGACGAAGTGGTTGTCGCCATCGTTTCGGATCGTCTGGAAGCGGATGATGCAAATGGCGGGGTGATTTTTGACGGTTTTCCCCGGACATTGGCCCAGGCTGATGCACTCGAGACGGTTTTAGCCGATCAGGGGGGCAAACTGGATGCCGTCATCGAGCTTCAGGTTAATGACGATGTACTGGTCGATAGGGTTTCCGGCCGCTTTACCTGTGCCAATTGCGGGCAGGGATATCACGATACGTTCCACCAATCCAAGGTCGCCGGTGTCTGCGATGAATGCGGTTCGACCGAGTTCAGACGCCGGGCCGATGACAACGGGGAATCGCTGAGAACGCGGCTCCTGAATTACTATCGTGAGACGTCGCCGTTGATCGGCTACTACCACGCGAAAGGGATCCTGCAATCCGTGGACGGCCTTGCCGACATGGATACGGTAACGGACAAAATAGAGGGTGTTCTGAAAGGACTTTGAAACTGCTTTGCGCCTGTTGACGGGGGTGAAAGCAATCCATATAACCCGGGGCTTCGCGGTGCTTTTCAGGCAGCGCGGACAATCCGGGAAACCGGGCGGTTTCAGAACACAGATGTTTAAGACGACGGGTCAGGAGAAAGAACCGTGGCGCGCATTGCTGGCGTAAATATTCCGACGAACAAGCGGGTGGTCATTGCTCTTCGCTATATCCATGGCATTGGTGCCGCAAACGCGCGCCAGATCTGCGATAATCTGTCGATCAAGGACAAGACCCGGGTGAACGAGCTTTCGGACACCGAGGTCATGCATATCCGCGAATTCATCGATGCCAACTTCATGGTGGAAGGGGATCTTCGCCGGGAAACTTCCATGAACATCAAACGTCTGATGGATCTGGGTTGCTATCGCGGGTTGCGCCATCGCCGCGGTCTGCCGGTTCGCGGACAGCGCACCAGCACCAATGCACGCACCCGCAAGGGACCTGCCAAGGCAATCGCCGGCAAGAAGAAATAAGTGAGAAACTGATCGATGGCTCGGGACAAGACGCGCGTTCGCCGCAAGGAACGCAAAAACATTACCTCGGGCGTGGCCCATGTGTCCGCGACCTTCAACAACACCATGGTGACCATCACCGATGCGCAGGGCAATGCAATTGCCTGGTCGTCGGCCGGCGCGAAAGGCTTCAAGGGATCGCGTAAATCAACGCCGTTCGCCGCCCAGATCGCTGCCGAAGACGCGGCGCAAAAGGCGATGGAACACGGCATGAAGACGCTGGAAGTCGAAGTGATGGGCCCGGGATCGGGGCGTGAATCGGCTCTGCGGGCACTGTCGGCGGCAGGATTCACGATCACGTCGATCCGCGATGTGACGCCGATCCCGCACAATGGATGTCGTTCGCCGAAACGGCGCCGCGTTTGATCTTGTAAAATTCAGAAACCCTGGTGGCCGGGTTCCGATCATGGATGACTGCGCTGACCCTGACAGCGTGGCTTTTCAATGCTCTGCCGACGGGACCACAATCAGATTGTCGGCGGCAGAAAAGGACTTAAAGGCAAATGCTGCAACAAAACTGGCTGGATCTGATCAAGCCCAACAAACTTGAAGTTAAGCCGGGTGCGAACCCGATCCGAAAGGCAACCATCGTTGCCGAACCGCTGGAGCGGGGCTTCGGCCTGACGCTCGGCAACGCACTGCGCCGTGTTCTTCTGTCTTCGATCCAGGGGGCGGCGGTAACGTCGGTGCAGATCGACAATGTTCTGCATGAATTCTCGTCGATCTCGGGCGTTCGCGAAGACGTGACCGATGTCATTCTGAATATCAAGGAACTGGCCTTGCGCATGCATGTGGACGGGCCCAAGCGCCTTACCTTGCGGGCAACCGGCCCGGGCGAGGTCAAGGCCAGAGATATTCAGGAAACCGCCGATATCGAGATACTGAACCCGACTCATGTGCTGTGCACGCTGGACGAGGGAACGGATCTGCACATAGAGTTTACGGTCAATACCGGCAAGGGATATGTAGCGGCGGAACGCAACCGTCCCGAAGATGCGCCGATCGGCATGATTCCGGTCGACAGCTTGTACAGCCCTGTGAAAAAAATCTCCTACAAGGTTGAAAATACTCGGGAAGGTCAAATTCTCGACTATGACAAGCTGACCCTGGAAGTGGAAACCAACGGCGCACTGAAGCCCGATGATGCGGTGGCCTATGCTGCTCGCATCCTGCAGGATCAGTTGCAAACCTTTATCAACTTCGAAGAGTCGCGTCAGCACCGCGAGGTCGAGGCGGCGCCAGAACTGGAATTCAATCCGGCCCTGTTGAAGAAGGTCGACGAACTGGAACTGTCCGTGCGTTCGGCCAACTGCCTGAAGAACGACAATATCGTTTATATCGGCGATCTGATCCAGAAGACCGAGGCAGAGATGTTGCGCACACCGAACTTCGGGCGTAAATCCCTGAACGAGATCAAGGAAGTTCTGATCGGCATGGGGCTGCATCTGGGTATGGAAGTGCCCGATTGGCCGCCCGAGAACATAGAAGATCTGGCAAAGAAATACGAAGATCAATTCTGATCGCTAGCTTCGCCTGGACGAAGGAGTAAAACCAATGCGTCACCGTAAAACGCACCGGAAACTGAATAGGACCTGGAGCCATCGCAAGGCGATGTTTGCCAATATGGCAGCCTCTCTGATCACGCACGAGCAGATTAAAACCACGTTGCCCAAGGCCCGTGAATTGCGGCCGATCGTGGAAAAACTGATCACCCTTGGCAAGAAGGGCGATCTGAACTCGCGTCGTCTGGCCATCGCCCGAATCGGCGACAAGGAAGCCGTGAAGAAACTGTTCGATACCCTGGCGCCCCGATACGAGGGCCGCGAGGGTGGTTATACCTGTGTTCTGAAGGCTGGCTCGCGTTATGGCGATGCGGCGCCCATGGGGATCATCGAATTCGTTGATCGTGATGTGGATGCCAAGGGCGCCGCCGACCGTGCCCGTGTGGAAGCCGAAGAAGCCGCGGCCGAGGTTTGAAGCGGCATAATCTTCCAGCAGCGGTCTGGAATTTATGAAGGGGCCTCGCCGCGGCCCCTTTTTCATGGCGCAAAGCCAGCACGCGATCAGGTCTCGTCGAAGGTCTTGCGCACCTGTTGCCAGGCGTCGGCTAGATGTGTTTTCAGAGTAGCCTCCGCCGCGTCCGGGTCGCGCATGAGGATCGCCTGATAGATGGCATTGTGGGCTCGATAATTCACCCTGTTGCGATCCGGCAGGCGCGGCATTTGCAACCAGTGCGGCGCCAGCCAGGTGGTGTAGGCGCTGTGAATCGCCGGCAAAACCGGATTGCGGGAGATTTGATAGAGCACCTGGTGAAACGCCATGTCGGTTTGGTAGAATCGCTTGCTGTCCTCTATGGTGTCCAGATTGGCTTCCAGGGCGTGTTTGAGAGCGGAGATGTCATCCTTGGTGGCTTCGGTTGCGGCCTGCCGGACCAATGCGGCTTCGACCAAAATTCGAGTGTCAAACAGGTTTCTCACACCGTCCGGATTGTTGAGCAGGCGCATTACCACATCGCCGACCGTATCAAGCGCGGTGTCATAGCTTAGTTTGCGGACGATAGGCCGATGGCGTGGGCGAGCCTCGACCAGGCCCTTGTTTGCCAATGCCAAAACCGCTTCTCGCGCGACCGTTCGGCTGACCCCGTATATCTGAACGATTTCACGTTCCGGGGGCAGAGGTTCACCTTCCCGCAGATCGCCCGTGTTGATCATCTCCGCAAATCTTCGAAATAGTTCATCGGCCGCCCGTCCGGTTTTTGGGTCGAGTTCTCCGGTATCAGTGCCGCGGTTTTCATTGGTTGGACTTGGGAACTGGTCTCTGGTTGATTTTGTCATTGACAAATTGTAGGTATTTCCGAGATTGCGACTAAGTTTGATCATACCAAACCAGGTTTGAAGACAGATCGCAAGATGTATTGCCGAGACCGTCTCTGGTGGCCTTTGAATGGATTGGGCAGGAATTGGGAAACATAACACAGGTCGAAGCGCGTCTTTTCAAGGTCCCCCTGGCCGAGGTTCTGACGGACGCCAAACATGGCGACCATACGCATTTCGAACTGATCACCGTGACAGTGCACCTTGACGACGGAGCCACGGGCACGGGCTATTCCTATACAGGTGGCAGGGGAGGTCACGCGGTCCTTGCCATGATCAAGCATGATCTGGCGCCATTTCTCGCAGGCCAGGATCCCACCGATATCGAAGCGCTATATGATGCAATGCAATGGCACATGCATTACGTGGCGCGCGGCGGAATCGCTTCCTTCGCCATTTCCGCGATTGATATCGCGCTTTGGGACATTCGCTGTAAAATGGCTGATCAACCACTTTGGAAAATGGCGGGCGGGGCCTCTGACCGATGCAAGGCATATGCGGGCGGAATTGATCTCAACTTTCCACTACCCAAGCTGCTTGAATCCATTCGCGGTTATCTGGCGCGTGGCTTCAACGGAGTGAAGATCAAGGTTGGCAAACCGGAGCTGGAGGAGGATATCGAGCGGGTAAGGGCCGTGCGTGAACTCGTCGGCCCGGGCACTGCCTTCATGGTGGACGCCAACTATTCAATGAGCGTTGACGAAGCCATTGCCGCGGGGCACGCCTTCAAACCCTTTGACATTGTGTGGTTTGAAGAGCCGACAATTCCGGATGATTACAAGGGTTTCGGCCGGATCGCCGAGGCAACGGGCGTGCCGATTGCCATGGGCGAAAACCTGCACACGATCCATGAATTTGAATTTGCTTTCGCTGACGCGGGGCTTTCCTATATCCAGCCTGATGCGTCGAATTGCGGCGGCATCACCGGGTGGCTGCAGGTGGCGGACCTGTCGCGGCAATTCGGACTGTCGGTGTGCAGTCACGGAATGCAGGAACTTCAAGTGAGTCTCGTATCCGCGCAGTCCAATCCAGGATGGCTTGAAGTCCACAGTTTTCCGATCGATCAGTACACAACCCGTCCACTTGTCGTGGAGGATTGCCTGGCTGTTGCGCCCAATGATCCGGGCGTTGGCGTTACTTTTGACTGGGAAAAACTCAATGCCGCTCACATTGGGCAGTTGGCTTATTGACCGGTATTCTCGCACCGGCTAGTTTCATCATACCAAACAGTAGCGCGTTAACGAATGGCCGATCACTTGGCCACCAATCTGATCTTAGGGAGGATCACCATGAAACTGACCAAAAGACTAACCACGGCGGCATCGGTGGCCGCAATTACCGTCGGAACTGCTTTCGCGGTTTCAGCGGAAACCACCAAACTGCGCATCCAGACGCATTTCTCGCCTGAGACCCTCTCGGGCAAGATGGCTGCCGAGTACATCCAGGACATTTCTGACATGTCCAATGGCGAAATTCAGATCGAGATGTTCTACGCATCCGCCGTTGTGAAATCCGCTGAAACCTTTGACGCGGCCGCGACGGGAATTCTCGACTGCGACATGACCGGTGGTTCCTACCAGACCGGCAAAAATCCGGCCTTCCAGTTTGCCGGTGACCTGATGGGTGGATATCAAAATCCGTACCAGCAAATGGCCTGGCTGCTCCACGGTGGGGGTCGCGACAAGCTCAACGATCTCTACAACACGCATAACATGCAATTTGTCGGTTGGTGGATTCCGGGTCCGGAGTCCCTTTCTTCCACGGCGCCGATCCGGAACGTTGAAGACTTCAAGGACTGGAAATTCCGCTCGCCTCCAGGCATGGCAACCCTGGTTTTCAAGAACCTGGGCGCTTCGCCGATCGTAATGGACTTCAACGAGATCTTCACGGCGCTGGAAACCGGCATTATTGACGGTGCCGACGCGGCCAACCTGACCAACAATGTTGGCCTGGGTCTGTACGACATTGCCGAACACACCAATTTCCCCGGTTTCCACTCGATGCCGGCGGATCATCTTGCCTGCCGCAAGGACGCCTGGGACGCGATGCCTGCTCATCACCAGGCGATCATGCGGGTTGGCCTAGAAGCCCTGGCGCTGCGGAACGCAACCATCAACGAGGTCCAGAACGCCAAAACCGCGAAGACGCTTCGCGCAAAAGGCATCAATCTGTACGAATGGTCTCCTGAAGAACTGGACAAGTACCGCTCTGCGGTGAAGGCCGGTTGGACCGAATTCGCCACCACGCCGGAAGCCAAGGCCCTGCTGCGGAGCCACATCGACTTCCTGACCGAACTGGGTGCGATGAAGTAATCGAAACATCAATGTTTCCCGAAATGGCGGCAGGACCAATGAGGCCCTGCCGCCTCTTTAGTTTGAATCAACAAACAACAGATTGCGGAATAGCCTGCTCGGGACGCCGGCAATGACCCGGGACTGAGTTTTGCCGACGGCGGGATTTGTCGATCCTGCGGGGTGATCAAAGCCGCTTGACAAGACAGGGGAGGAGGAAGACGTGAAGGATGAATCCGGCAGCTTTTGGGAATGGTTGATCCCCGGCGCCTTTGTGATCTGCGTTGGCTGGGCCATCTGGCATGCCCCCGCCTATATTCTCGATTTTATCCCCCCCGGCAGTGACAGCCTTTTCGATCAGATGAGCGAGTTGCATCAACGCAAGGATGTAACTCCGAACTTGCCCGGCCTGTTTGGCGGCCGTGCCGACCCGCTTGACTGGGCGGTGCTGATCCTGATCCCCATCATATTTGTCTTTGGCGCCCGAACGGTGCGATGGGCGCCGATGGAATTTCAAGACTGGCGTCCGATCGACCGGATATCAATTTTCATCGGCCGCGTGACGATGATCCTGATCATCTCCATGACCCTGATTATGCTGTATGAGGTCTTTCTGCGATACGCGCTGGAAACGCCGACCCTTTGGGCAAACGAGTTGACGCTGTGGATCGCCGGGTTTGTGTTTCTGTGCTCCGGCCTTTACGCCATGCAGCAACGCTGCCACATCCGGATTTTCATCCTCTATGATCTCGCGCCACGATGGCTGCAGCACGCCTTCGATGTGACCTGGGTTTTCCTGTTGGCGGTTTTTGCCTTCTTTCTGGTCTATGGCAGTTTTTATCAGGTCTTCGTGGTCAAGTTCTACAAGTGGGAAATGTTCGGGACCGCCTTTGACCCACCGATCCCGGCGACGATTCAACCGACGATTTTGATAATCATTGTGCTGGTGGCCGTTCAGGCCGTGCTCAATTTGATTTCTGACTGGGACCTTGAGCCGACCGCCCACACCGCGACCGATGACATCGACGAAGAAGAGCTTGAGGCAATCAAGCGCAGCCTGGGGACAGGCTGATGGACGTCGGAACGATTTCGATTGTCCTGGTACTGGGGCTGATATTCCTCCTGGCCATCGGCATGCCCTTGGGGTTTGCGTCGGCTGTGCTGGCTCTGCTCGTTTTGGTCATGAAGTTCGAGCCGACGCTTCTGTATGATCCTTTCAGCTTCGGCGACGGCATGCTGACCGGCAGACCGGGCACCGGGGCGCTCTATATTCTGACCCAGAAAATCTTCGATCTGATGACGGAATATGTACTTATATCCGTGCCCTTGTTCATCTTCATGGCCGCGCTTCTGGAGCGGTCCGGTATCGCCAGGCAGATGTACGACTCTCTCGATTTCTGGCTCAGCCAGGTTCGCGGCGGTATCGCCATCGTAACCTCGCTGATGGCTGTGCTGATGGCGGCCATGTCGGGGATTATCGGGGGCGAGGTGGTCTTGCTGGGCCTCATCGCCCTGCCACAGATGCTGCGCCTCGGCTATAACCAGAATCTTGCGATCGGGACGATCTGTGCCTCGGGCTCCTTGGGAACGATGATCCCACCTTCGATCGTTTTGATCATTTATGGCCTGATCACCGAAACGTCGATCAAGGCGCTGTTTACCGCGGCGTTCGTGCCCGGCGCCATGCTGGCGCTCTTCATTATCTTATATATAGTTATCCGTACCCAACTCAATCCGACGCTGGCGCCATTGCCTGAGCCCAGACCGGATGATCCAACCGGAATTCAAAAACTCGGCATGTTCGGCGGTTTTTTGTCGGTTCTGCTGGCGGGATTTTCGACTTTGCTCTTCTTGAGAGCGCTGCTGATTACCGTGACCGGGCAAAACGCCGACATTGATGCAAATACAGATCCGATCTTCCTGGGGATGACTCATCATCTGCCTTATCTCGCGGGGTCGGCCGCTTTGGGCGTGGTCCTGGCCCTGTTTGTTTTTGGCCGTGAACGTTCGAGCAATGGTTGGTGGCACGGCAAGGGCCTGGTCCCGCCATTTGCGGTCATCGGCGTTGTGCTGGGTTCGATTTACGGCGGAATTTCCGGCATTACCGAGGCGGCCGGCATGGGGGCCTTCGCGGTTTTTGTGATTGCCCTCTTCCGAGGAGAAGCATCCGTCGGCCTGCTCTGGGAAAGCCTCATGCGCACACTGCGCTCTACCGGGACCATCATCTGGGTGACCATCGGCGCCGCCGCGCTGTCGGGCGCCTATACGCTGGCGGGCGGGCCGTCCTATATCGCCGATCTGATCGTCGGCGCTGAAATGCCGACCATGCTGGTCCTGCTGACCATGATGCTGATCCTGCTGTTCATGGGGGCGTTCATGGACTGGGTCGGCATTGTGCTGCTGATCATTCCGGTGTTCCTGCCCATTGTGAAGCGCTTGCCGATTGAGGAAATCGGGTTCCTGGGTCAGCTTTCGCCTCAGCATGTGGCCGTCTGGTTCGGGGTATTGTTCTGTATGAACATGCAGGTCAGCTTCTTGTCCCCGCCATTCGGCCCGGCGGCGTTCTATCTGAAGTCGGTGGCGCCGCCGTACATCTCGCTGACCGATATTTTTCGCGGCTTTCTGCCCTTTATCGGAGTCCAGTTGGTGGCGCTCAGCGTCCTGTTGATCTGGCCGTCGATCATCACGCTTTTGTTGTAATGAAAGGAAAAAGCCAGGTTGAATTGTGCCCGGGGAACTGGCTAGCAGTCTGTCGGATTTAGGGCCTGTTGACATTCGGGTTATGGGCCTGGACAATCGTTCCGTCGATGAGAGCATATTCAAGGTATCCGTCCGGTCAGGCCGCGTTTTTGGTGTCTTGGGGCTTCCAGTTCCACGGCATGAGTTCGTCGATGGGGTTAATCTGTGATCAGCAATGCGTTCCAGCACCCATGTGAGCCAGGCCTCGGGATCGACATTGTTCATTTCAGCGGTCTCAATGAGGGCGTAGGCGATAGCGGCAGCCTCGCCGCCACCAACGGAGCCCGGGAAGAGACAATTTTTTCGACCAAGGGCGACGGGACGGATTGATCGCTCACAGATATTGTTGTCGAGCTCCAGACGTCCGTCGCCGAGATAAGCACGCGCTTCGGGCATCGGCTTCAGGGCGTAGCGGATCGCCTCGGCCAGTTTGGTCTTGCCCGAGAGCTTGGGCAGTTGGGCCTGTAGCCATACTTCCAGGTCATCAGGCCTGGCCTTCTCCTGCCGCAGGGCGGCCCTTTCGTAGCCGTCCGTTAGAGCCGTATTTTTCGGTTATTCCGGCATCCAATTCCACGGCATGAGTTCCTCGATGCGGTTGATCTTGTGATCTGGCAGGCGCTCCAACACCCATGTGAGCCAGGCTTCCGGATCAACGCCGTTCATCCTGGCGGTCTCGACCAGGGTGTAAGCGATAGCGGCGGCTTTACCGCCACCGACGGAGCCCATGAAGAGACAGTTCTTGCGGCCCAGTGCGATGGGGCGGATCGAGCGTTCACAGATGTTGTTGTCGAGTTCCAGCCGTCCGTCGCCGAGACAGGCACGCGCCTTTGGCATGCGGTTCAGCGCATGGCGAATGGCCCCTGCCAGTTTGGTCTTGCCCGAGAGCTTGGGAAGCTGGGCCTGTAACCATGCTTCCAGCTCATCGAAGACGGGGCTTTGCCTTCTCTTGCCGAATGGCGACCCGCTCTTCGGGGGATTTGCCTCTGGCTTCCTCTTCGACAGCGTAAAGTACGGCGATCTGCTTGATTGTGCCTTTGGCGATGGCCGACCCGGTGCGCTCAAACTCTTCCACAAACTTGCGGCGCACATGCACCATGCAGGCCTGTTCGTCGGCCTTGCCCTCCCCAAAGAGGCCATTGAAGCCCGCAAAGCCATCGGCATGCACGGTCCCGGTATAGCCGGAAAGATGATTGACCGGGTGTGCACCCTTGCGGTCTGTACTGAACTGATACCAGGCACAGGGTGGGGCCTCGCCGCACCACGGGCGCTCGTCGCGCACGTAACTCCACAGCCGCGCAGTTTTAGGGTCTGTTGACAATCACCGGGCAGCAACGAGCATTGCGCAGAGGTGCCAGTTGGCTGCGTAGCTGGTATCTGTTTTGTCGTATCGCGTTTCTATCCCCCTGAATTCCTTGATCTTTGCAAAGTAGTTTTCAATCAGGTGACGCCACTTGTACATGTGAGTATCGTAGTCTCGTTGCACTTTCCGGTTCGATTTGGGTGGAATAACCGCAGTTGCGCCGCGCTCATCAAGGTCTTGCAGGAGCCAATCGGCGTCGAAGGCCTTGTCGGCCAGCAACGCTCCGAAGGAGACATCATGGATCAGGGGAGCGACCCCCTTCATGTCGTGCGCTTGCCCCGGCAGAAGCAGAAAGCGGAACAAGTTGCCGAGCGCATCGACCAGGTCAACGATTTTGGTCGTCAGCCCGCCGCGAGAGCGTCCGATGGCTTGATTCCGTGTCCCCCTTTTGCGCCCGAAGCCTTCTGATGGGCCTGGACAATCGTTCCGTCGATGAGAGCATATTCAAGGTCTGGCTCGTCGCTTATGGCGTTGAAAAGTCTCTCAAACACACCGGCCTTTGCCCATCGACGAAATCGTTTGAAAACCGAATTCCAGTTGCCGAAATCCTGGGGCAGGTCACGCCAGGGAGACCCTGTTCGCACACGCCAAAGTACGGCCTCCATGAACCGACGGTTATCCCGACCGGTTGCTCCCGGGTCCCCGGCCTTACCGGGTAACAGGGGCGCAATCTTCGCCCAGAGTTCATCTGAAATCACCAAACGATCTTCGTCCATCCAAACCTCCATTTTCGAAGCTTGAATAACAGTTCAGGCCAAATCGCAACCCCAAATGTCAACAGGCCCTAGCGATTTTCCCTAGGCTCAGTTTACAAGCCGTGTGCGTCCATGTTATGTTTTTTGTGAAATCAGAGGGATGGATTGACATGGATCACAAGCAGTTTCAGGAATGGTTATCGGGGGCAGACCACCTCAGCCCGGCGCAGCGGCAGCAAACCGAAGCCGTGTTCCCGGGGGACACGGAGACGTCAGCGTCGCTGGCTGCCATTGAAGCGGCCGTGGGTGAAGATCGCCAGTGCCCGCATTGTGGCACGCCAGGCGCCATATCGCGTGGCAAGGCAAGGGGTCTGCGACGGTACCAGTGCAAGGGATGCAGGAAGACATTCAATGCCGCGACCGGCACCCCCTTGTCGGGTCTGCACCGCAAGGACAAGTGGCTTGCCTTCGGAGCCTGTCTTACCGATGGGCTGACGGTTCGCGCTTCAGCAGAACGTTGCGGACTTGCCGTCAACACCGCCTTCCGTTGGCAGCACCGATTTCCTGCCGCGAAAGACCTGAAGGCACGCAAGCTCACGGGCATTGTGGAAGCCGATGAACCCTGTGTGCCGGAAAGTCGGAAAGGTGCACGAAACCCTGAGCGCAAGGCGCGACGCAGGGGAGGCAAGGCCAGCAAGCGGGGCCTGTCAGATGAACAGGTTCCGGTACTGGGTACTGGTTGTCGCTGATCGCGGCGGCGCGACAGTCAGTGCGGTTCTGCCTGCGGTCAACGCCGATCCCTTGCGAGAGGTGATCGCGCCGGTTGTGGACGAGGATATCGTTTTGGTGACCGATGGACACCGCGCTTGTCCGCGATGCGCGGCGGCAATCGGTGCGCATCACGAAGCATTGAACCTGTCACGAAGTGAGCGGGTGCGAGGTGCCCTTTCACATTCAGGTCGCAGCAGATCCGGCGGTCAACAACCGACACAGCCGGTTGAAGGATTTCCTGCGGCGCTACCGAGGCGTCGCGATCAGATATCTCGACAACGACCTGCGATGGTTCCAGCGGCTTGAACTGGAGAACGCCTCACCCCCGGGCTTGCCTCGCAACCGCCATCGCACGTCCATGCATACAATTCGTGAACTGAGCCTTCAGGAATGGTTATCGGGGATAGACCACCTCAGCCCGGCGCAGCGGCAGCAAACCGAAGCCGTGTTCCTGGGGGACACGGAGACGTCAGCGTCGCTGGCTGCCATTGAAGCGGCCGTGGGTGGAGATCGCCAGTGCCCGCATTGTGGCACGCCAGGCGCCATATCGCGTGGCAAGGCAAGGGGTCTGCGACGGTACCAGTGCAAAGAATGCAGGAAGACATTCAATGCCGCGACCGGCACCCCCTTGTCGGGTCTGCACCGCAAGGACAAGTGGCTTTCCTTCGGAGCCTGTCTTGCTGATGGGCTGACGGTTCGCGCTTCAGCAGAACGTTGCGGACTTGCCGTTAACACCGCCTTCCGTTGGCGACACCGATTTCTTGCCGCAAAAGACCTGAAGGCACGCAAGCTCACGGGCATTGTGGAAGCCGATGAAACCTATGTGCTGGAAAGCCGGAAAGGTGCACGAAACCTTGAGCGCAAGGCGCGACGCAGGGGAGGCAAGGCCAGCAAGCGGGGCCTGTCAGATGAACAGGTTCCGGTACTGGTTGTCGCTGATCGCAGCGGCGCAACAGTCAGTGCGGTTCTGCCCGCGGTCAACGCCGATACCTTGCGAGAGGTAATCGCGCCGGTTGTGGACGAGGATATCGTTTTGGTGACCGATGGACACCGCGCTTATCCGCGATGCGCGGCGGCAATCGGTGCGCATCACGAAGCATTGAACCTGTCACGAAGTGAACGGGTGCGAGGTGCCTTTCACATTCAGACGGTCAACAACCGACACAGCCGGTTGAAGGATTTCCTGCGGCGCTACCGAGGCGTCGCGACCAGATATCTCGACAACTACCTGCGATGGTTCCAACGGCTTGAACTGGAGAACCCCTCACCCCGGGCTTGCCTCGCAACCGCCATCGCACGTCCATGCATACAATTCGTGAACTGAGCCTTTCCCTATGGAAAACGCGAGGATCGACGCGCACGCTTTGGCATACGCTGGATCAAGGGTGTTCATGCTTGCATGGAAGGCGTCCTCCATTTCCTGCGGCGGTCGGTGACCGATGGCACCGTATAGCCGCTCTGTGTTGTACCAGCTGACCCATTGCAGGGTTTCCCACTCGACCTGGGCCACGGATTTCCATGGCCCGAAGAACTCGATGACCTCGGTCTTGAACAGGCCGATGACGCTTTCCGCCAGGGCGTTGTCATGGCTGTCGCCAACGCTGCCGACCGAGGTGTCGATCCCGGCCTCCGCCAGACGTTCGGTATAGCGGATGGACAGATATTGGCTGCTGCGGTCCGAGTGATGGATCAGCCCACTTCCCTGAGTTGGGTCCCGCCTGGTTCAGGGCATCCGGCACGAAGCCCGTCGTCATGGACGTCGAGACACGCCAGCCCACGATCTTGCGGGCGAAAGACGTCAATGACGAAGGTTACATGGACCATCCCCATCGGCCGCGTTTTTGAGGTCTTGGGGCTTCCAGTTCCACGGCATAAGTTCGTCGATGGGGTTAATCCGTGATCAGCAACGCGTTCCAGCACCCATGTGAGCCAAGCCTCGGGATCGACATTGTTCATTTCAGCGGTCTCAATGAGGGCGTAGGCGATAGCGGCAGCCTCGCCGCCACCAACTGAGCCCGGGAAGAGACAATTTTTTTCGACCAGGGGCGACGGGACGGATTGATCGCTCACAGATATTGTTGTCGAGCTCCAGACGTCCGTCGCCGAGATAAGCACGCGCTTCGGGCATCGGCTTCAGGGCGTAGCGGATCGCCTCGGCCAGTTTGGTCTTGCCCGAGAGCCTGGGCAGTTGGGCCTGTAGCCATACTTCCAGGTCATCGAAGACAGGCCTGGCCTTCTCCTGCCGCAGGGCGGCCCTTTCGTAGCCGTCCGTTAGAGCCGTATTTTTCGGTTATTCCGGCATCCAATTCCACGGCATGAGTTCCTCGATGCGGTTGATCTTGTGATCTGGCAGGCGCTCCAACACCCATGTGAGCCAGGCTTCCGGATCAACGCCATTCATCCTGGCGGTCTCGACGAGGGTGTAAGCGATAGCGGCGGCTTTACCGCCACCGACGGAGCCCATGAAGAGATAGTTCTTGCGGCCCAGTGCGATGGGGCGGATCGAGCGTTCACAGATGTTGTTGTCGAGTTCCAGCCGTCCGTCGCTGAGACAGGCACGCACCTTTGGCGTGCGGTTCAGCGCATAGCGAATGGCCCCTGCCAGTCTGGTCTTGCCCGAGAGCTTGGGAAGCTGGGTCTGTAACCATGCTTCCAGCTCATCGAAGACGGGCTTTGCCTTCTCTTGCCGAATGGCGACCCGCTCTTCGGGGGATTTGCCTCTGGCTTCCTCTTCGACAGCGTAAAGCACGGCGATCTGCTTGATTGTGCCTTTGGCGATGGCCGACCCTGTGCGCTCAAACTCTTCCACAAACTTGCGGCGCACATGCACCATGCAGGCCTGTTCGTCGGCCTTGCCCTCCCCAAAGAGGCCATTGAAGCCCGCAAAGCCATCGGCATGCACGGTCCCGGTATAGCCGGAAAGATGATTGACCGGGTGTGCACCCTTGCGGTCTGTACTGAACTGATACCAGGCACAGGGTGGGGCCTCGCCGCACCACGGGCGCTCGTCGCGCACGTAACTCCACAGCCGCGCGGTTTTAGTCTTCTTTATCCTGGTGCGGGTTTGTAGTTTGACCGGTGTGTCATCGGCAAAAAGTGCAGGCCCTGCCCTGACCAGCTTGCCGATATGATCGGCCAATGGCTCCAGCAGCGCCGTGCTGCGGCCCACCCAGTCGGTCAACGTGGTGCGATGCAGATTAACCTTCTCGCGGGCGAAGATTTTTGATTGCCGGTCAAGCGGCAGGTGATCGCAGTATTTGCCAATCAGGACGTGGGCCAGCAGACCCGGACCGGGGCGGCCACGCTCAACAGGGCGCGACGGCAATGGGGCCTGGGCAAAGGTTTCACAACAGGTGCAGGCCATGCGGGGGCGGAGGATCCGGCGTACCACAAAGCGGCCCGGGACATATTCCAGTTCCTCGGTAACGTCCTCACCGATCTGGCGCAGGCTCCCACCGCAGTCAGTGCAGTCCTTACCCGGCGACAGCACCTCATCCTGCCGATCCAGATGATCTGGCAAGGGGTTGCGGCTGTGCTTGCGCCTGGCAGGTTTGTCCGTCTCATCGACATCAGTGCCGTTGGAGCCAGCTTCGTTCTTCTGCTCGTTTGCTGCCGCCTCGATCTCTTCGTCTTCCTGAAGATCAAAAGCCAGTTGATCCATGCTCTCTGATCTGGAGCCAAACCGTGCCTTGCGGTGGCCATGCAGTTCAGCCTTCAGCTTCTCGTCTTGATACGTCAGCGACTGAACCTCGGCCATCAAAAGCTCGCTGACAGCCCGCAGTTCGGCGGGGTCTTCAGGCAGGGATTCAAAGGCGGTCAACATGTGTAATCCATATCAAACTGCCCCATGGGATGGAACGACAAACCGCGTTAAACCTCATGTTTTTTTGGGCTTTCTCTATCCCGCCTGCAAAGGACGCCAGGTCTTTTGCGGGGTGCGCCAGTCAATCCCCTCCAGCAGCATCGACAGCTGTGAGGGACTCAGGCTGACCTTGCCCTCCCTGGCCGCAGGCCAGACAAACCGCCCCCGTTCCAGTCGTTTGGAGAACAGGCAAGCGCCTTGGCCGTCCCACCATATGATCTTGAGCAGATCACCGCGCCTGCCGCGAAACACAAACATGTGCCCCGAATACGGGTCTTCAGCCAGAACCTGTTCGGCCTGAGTCGCCAGTGTGTTGAACCCGCACCGCATATCCGTCACCCCGGCAACCAGCCACACTCGCGTATTGCCCGGCACCGGGATCATGTCAGCAGCCCCTCAACCAGAGCCAGCACCGCCGACAATCCCGTCGCTCCTTCAACCAGGATACGCCGACCATCAGACAGGGTGATGTCTGCACGGTGAGCCGAAAGAGGATCGTCCATACAGGGCGCTGTGATCGGCACGTGGGGGGCGGTTGGCCCTGCAATCTCTACAGGCAGAAATGTGGTCACTTCCCCGGCAAAATCATCACCGTCAGTACATGCCGGCGCGAAACGGGGATCACGCAACCATGTGTAGATCAGATTGGCGTTCATCGCGTAACGTCGTGCAACCTGCGCTACCGAAACCCCAGGCGCGCGCGTTTGTCCGCAGATCGAAACCTTCTCATCGTCTGACCAAAACCGCTTCTTCTGACCCTTCTTCCCAGACATATCCGCCCTCAAGATGTCCACTAGCAATGGTGGACACTATCAGCGCACGCTATAACGCGTCAGAGCACCAACACCGGACGCTTACGATTGTGGCAAAATTGGCGGCGGCATTGCCGGTTCCGATGCGACATTCGTCTTGTCGGAAGGTCACATCCAGAACCCGGTGCAAGCTGTTTTCCACCTGCCAATGATCGCGGATATATTTTGCCAGGGTCCCGGGTTCAGCCTCAAGCGATGCGATATGAAATCGCGTGACCGTTTCGGCCTTGCCTCCTGTTTCACGTGTGTATTCGGTCATGATCACGGTTTTCAAGCCGGGCCACTGGTGACGGTCCTGATCCATTCGGTATCCGGGCAGATCGTGGAGCGCCGCGTCTCAATGCGCCCATGATTTCCGTCGACGATCTCACTTTTTCTGATGAAATCACCCTCGATCCCGCGCTCACGGTACTCGTCAAAAAACAGTTCGACATCCTTGCGCAAGCTTCCCTGATTACCCCTCAGGCCAATCACGCAGTCTGCTCCCTGATCGATGATTTGCTGGCAAATCCTGCGCTGACATCCCATGGCATCAATCTGTCATCGACCTTGCGCTGACCCGGCACCAGTTTCCGGTCACAAGCCTAGGCTGAAATCATGTGAATTGCGGCCTGGTTGGAGGTGGTGTCAAAGGATCGGCGAAGGGTCTTGCCATCAACGCCGACAACACCCTCAGGCATGTCATGCAAGCTTGCGATCCAGGCGATGAAGCCCTGTTGAAACTGCTCCGTATCAAGCCTTGAGAACAGGATACCCGACTGATCATGACCTGGCGTGCCAGCCTCGAACGGCGGAAACCGACGCGGAAGAGGAGGCTTCCTTTTTCCGTAAAGGGCGATGGACGTCCACCCTTGCGCGCCAGATATCACCGCACATGGAACCAGCAAGAGAACTTCATCCAGCGGATAGACAACCTTGGTCGCCTGACGGGGATATTCGATCTCCTCGAAATGGGTCAAAAAGTCAGGGGTCGCGATAGATTGAGGGGCATCTGGCACGTGAAAACTCCGAAAAAGGTGCGTTTCACACCCTTGATCCGGAAAAATACACAAAGTGTCAGCAATTTATTCAGTCGATTGCCCTGCATGGCGCACTGTTCGGCATTGACGATGAATTTAGCGGTGGAATAGTGCATGCTCGTCTCGTTCCACGGGAATGTCCCGTCCGATGTTGAAATTCGCCCCCGCTACCATCACGCCCGCTTGTTCCGGCACTGGCCGGAGCGAGCGGACTGCCACATCAAGTTCGTCTTCTTGCCCGCTCATGCGCCGCATCCAGGCGTGATTGAGCGGCTCTGGGGCGTCATGCGCCGGGAAGTGACGCATAACACGTTCCATGCGAGCTTTGTGCTCTTCGTCGCGGCCATCTTCGATTTCTTCCGCCGACGATTGCCACAAGAGTGGACGACATGGCGCGACACCGTCACCGATAACTTCAAAATCATATCCCACAAGGAGTTTCGGGTTCTGGAGTGAGTGCGGTATAATACCTACTTATTTCATGGTATACTACACACAGAGAAAAGGAATGATTCCTTTTGGCTCAGTTTACAAGCCGTGTGTGTTCATGTTATGTTTTTTGTGAAATCAGAAGGATGGATTGACATGGATCACAAGCAGTTTCAGGAATGGTTATCGGGGATAGACCACCTCAGCCCGGCGCAGCGGCAGCAAACCGAAGCCGTGTTCCTGGGGGACACGGAGACGTCAGCGTCGCTGGCTGCCATTGAAGCGGCCGTGGGTGGAGATCGCCAGTGCCCGCATTGTGGCACGCCAGGCGCCATATCGCGTGGCAAGGCAAGGGGTCTGCGACGGTACCAGTGCAAAGAATGCAGGAAGACATTCAATGCCACGACCGGCACCCCCTTGTCGGGTCTGCACCACAAGGACAAGTGGCTTTCCTTCGGAGCCTGTCTTGCTGATGGGCTGACGGTTCGCGCTTCAGCAGAACGTTGCGGACTTGCCGTCAACACCGCCTTCCGTTGGCGGCACCGATTTCTTGCCGCAAAAGACCTGAAGGCACGCAAGCTCACGGGCATTGTGGAAGCCGATGAAACCTATGTGCTGGAAAGCCGGAAAGGTGCACGAAACCTTGAGCGCAAGGCGCGACGCAGGGGAGGCAGGGCCAGCAAGCGGGGCCTGTCAGATGAACAGGTTCCGGTACTGGTTGTCGCTGATCGCAGCGGCGCAACAGTCAGTGCGGTTCTGCCCGCGGTCAACGCAGATACCTTGCGAGAGGTAATCGCGCCGGTTGTGGACGAGGATATCGTTTTGGTGACCGATGGACACCGCGCTTATCCGCGATGCGCGGCGGCAATCGGTGCGCATCACGAAGCATTGAACCTGTCACGAAGTGAACGGGTGCGAGGTGCCTTTCACATTCAGACGGTCAACAACCGACACAGCCGGTTGAAGGATTTCCTGCGGCGCTACCGAGGCGTCGCGACCAGATATCTCGACAACTACCTGCGATGGTTCCAGCGGCTTGAACTGGAGAACGCCTCACCCCGGGCTTGCCTCGCAACCGCCATCGCACGTCCATGCATACAATTCGTAAACTGAGCCTTCCTTTTCCGTTTCTAACAAAGGAAAATTCTAATGAGAACGAAAACGATGATTCTTAGTCTTTTCGTCGCATTTTTTCTGGCAATAGGTCAGATAGCAAATGCAGCACCTCAAACAAAATCTGAAGCTCTGCTTCAGGTTATAAAACTCCTCTCATGCAACGGTGCGTATCTCGATGAGCTGAGAAATTTCAGTGAAAAGGCTTCACTGAGGCGAAAAATGGAAAAAATTGTAAGAAAGTTTACAACTCTCTGCAATATTACAACCCGAAACTCAGAAGGAGCAATATCTTTGCAAAACAGGTTTGATCAGCATAACAAACTTGTGATCTCACATACAAAAAGGAGTAACTTAGATGAAAAGGTTCGCATGCAAGAATTTTTTCATTGTATGAGCAAAGATGTAGCACAAGAAAATTACCTGAAGGCGAAAAAAATAGTCTTGAGATTTGCAAATTCTTCTGAAACTCGGTCCATAAACAAAGCAAGCAAGCGCTTGCAAAAAAAATGGAATCAAATTTGTGCAATGCCACGAGGCACGCAAGCGGAAAAAAAGAAATTTATCCGCAAGATTCCCTCTCTCTGGAAAGCATTCAGAGAGCATAACAAGGCGATGCGATCTGCTCTTGTGAGTTGATATCAACTCATTCACCCCCCTCGATTGATACTTCAATCGAGGAGACTTTATTCATACTAAAAATCAATATCATAAACATTACCTAATCTTGATTATTCATGAGTGGCGCGGTTTGAGGGGTTGGCGCGCAGGTTTTGCCGCGTGAAGCGGTTCCGTGATTTCTGGCTTTGCGTCGTATCCGTCCGTTAGAGCCGTATTTTTCGGTTATTCCGGCATCCAATTCCACGGCATGAGTTCCTCGATGCGATTGATTTTGTGATCTGGCAGGCGCTCCAACACCCAGGTGAGCCAGGCTTCCGGATCAACGCCGTTCATCCTGACGGTCTCGACGAGGGTGCAAGCGATAGCGGCGGCCTTGCCGCCACCGACGGAGCCCATGAAGAGATAGTTCTTGCGGCCCAGTGCGATGGGGCGGATCGAGCGTTCACAGATGTTGTTGTCGAGTTCCAGCCGCCCGTCGCCGAGACAGGCACGCGCCTTTGGCATGCGGTTCAGCGCATAGCGAATGGCCCCTGCCAGCTTGTTCTTACCCGAGAGCCTGGGAAGCCGGGCCTGTAACCATGCTTCCAGCTCATCGAAGACGGGCCTTGCCTTCTCTTGCCGAATGGCGACCCGCTCTTCGGGGGATTTGCTCCTTGCTTCCTTCTCCACGGCATGGAGCTTGCCCACCTGCCTGATCGCCTGTTTGGCGATGGCCGACCCTGTGCGTTCAAAATCATCCATGAATTTGCGGCGCACATGCACCATGCAGGCCTGCTCATCGGCCTTGCCCTCCCCAAAGAGGCCATTGAAGCCCGCAAAGCCATCGGCATGCACGGTCCCAGTATAGCCGGAAAGATGATTGACCGGGTGTGCACCCTTGCGGTCTGTACTGAACTGATACCAGGCACAGGGTGGGGCCTCGCCGCACCACGGGCGCTCGTCGCGCACGTAACTCCACAGCCGCGCGGTTTTAGTCTTCTTTATCATGGTGCGGGTTTGTAGTTTGACCGGTGTGTCATCGGCAAAAAGTGCAGGCCCTGCCCTGACCAGCTTGCCGATATGATCGGCCAATGGCTCCAGCAGCGCCGTGCTGCGGCCCACCCGGTCGGTCAACGTGGTGCGATGCAGATTAACCTTCTCGCGGGCGAAGATTTTTGATTGCCGGTCAAGCGGCAGGTGATCGCAGTATTTGCCAATCAGGACGTGGGCCAGCAGACCCGGACCGGGGCGGCCACGCTCAACAGGGCGCGACGGCAATGGGGCCTGGGCAAAGGTTTCACAACAGGTGCAGGCCATGCGGGGGCGGAGAATCCGGCGTACCACAAAGCGGCCCGGGACATATTCCAGTTCCTCGGTAACGTCCTCACCGATCTGGCGCAGGCTCCCACCGCAGTCAGTGCAGTCCTCACCCGGCGACAGCACCTCATCCTGCCGATCCAGATGATCTGGCAAGGGGTTGCGGCTGTGCTTGCGCCTGGCAGGTTTGTCCGTCTCATCGACATCAGTGCCGTTGGAGCCAGCTTCGTTCTTCTGCTCGTTTGCTGCCGCCTCGATCTCTTCGTCTTCCTGTAGGTCGAGGGCCAGTTGATCCATGCTCTCTGATCTGGAGCCAGACCGTGCCTTGCGGTGGCCATGCAGTTCAAGCTTTCAGCTTCTCGTCTTGATACGTCAGCGACTGAACCTCGGCCATCAAAAGCTCGCTGACAGTCCGCAGTTTGGCGGGGTCATCAGGCAGGGATTCAAGGACGTTCAACATGTGAAATCCATATCAAACTGCCCCATGGGATGGAACGACAAACCGCGTTAAACCTCATGTTTTTTTGGGCTTTCTCTATCCCGCCTGCAAAGGACGCCAGGTCTTTTGCGGGGTGCGCCAGTCAATCCCCTCCAGCAGCATCGACAGCTGTGAGGGACTCAGGCTGACCTTGTCCTCCCTGGCCGCAGGCCAGACAAACCGCCCCCGTTCCAGTCGTTTGGAGAACAGGCAAGCACCCTGGCTGTCCCACCATATGATCTTGAGCAGATCACCGCGCCTGCCGCGAAACACGAACATGTGCCCCGAATACGGGTCTTCAGCCAGAACCTGTTCTGCCTGAGTCGCCAGTGTGTTGAACCCGCGCCGCATATCCGTCACCCCGGCGGCCAGCCACACCCGCGTATTGCCCGGCACCGGGATCATGTCAGCAGCCCCTCAACCAGAGCCGGCACCGCCGACAATCCCGTCGCTCCTTCAACCAGGATACGCCGACCATCAGACAGGGTGATGTCTACACGGTGAGCCGAAAGAGGATCGTCCATACAGGGCGCTGTGATCGGCACGTGGGGGGCGGTTGGCGCCGACGCTTCGAACCGAAATACCATGAGGACCGACCTCGACGAGACGCGTATGTATAAAGCTCTCGGTTTGATCCAAACGGTAATCCCCAAAATGCGAACCGACATCCATAGCTCTGCTCCCGATGTTGCGCGATCTCTGAATATGGAATCAGCAACAGACGAAAATGAAAAAGACGCAGATGCGGCGGAGGAAAAAAAGATGTGTGCATACGGTAGGGCGATCACCGGGGACGGCGATGGTGCCGGTGGCCCTCATGCACCATGGCTGGTCCGGCATCTGCGCGGTGCCCGCTCGATGGCAAAGGCCGCGCCGGCGCTGGTTTTCGGCCCTGGTCTGATCTTGGCCTGACATTGGCGTGCCGGTCTGAAAGCCGCTGGTGCGACGTGGATATCTTTCTCTTTCTTTCCGGTGGCAAATCCTGCTATCTGTCTGCTACTGGGTCCGTAGCTCAATTGGTTAGAGCCAGCGGCTCATAACCGCTTGGTTGCAGGTTCAAATCCTGCCGGACCCACCATTACAATACTGATGAAACGGGCGGGTCTTCCTGTCTCAGCCAAAAGCCCCTACATTTCCTTAGAGCCTGATTCAAAATGATCTGATGTTTTTCAAGCCCTTGCGAGACAGCGTGTCATGCGCCTGATATGGGCGATGAGAACCCAAGCCTCTGCACTTTCGATGGTTTTCTCCCAATCCTTTGCCAATCGGCGGCAACGTCCCGGCCAAGCGAAGGTGCGTTCGACGACCCACCTGCGGGGCAGGACCTCAAAACCTTCGGCGGTGTCGGAACGCTTCACAATCTGGATAGTCCAGCGGCCAATGGTTATCAGGGCTGAACGAAGTTTTGGCCCCCGATAACCGCAGTCGGCAAAAACGTGGCGCAGTTTTGGGGCATCCCGCTTGAGCTTTTGAAAGACGCCCACTGCCCCGTCGCGATCCTGAATGTTGGCAGCGTGAACGCATGATGCCAACAGATGGCCACAGGTGTCTGTCATGATGTGGCGCTTGCGGCCTTTGATCTTCTTTCCTGCGTCGTAGCCAGAAATGCCGCCGTTTTCAGTGGTTTTCACGCTTTGACTGTCAATGACGCCTGCCGTGGGTTGATGATCCCGAGCCTCCCATTCACCCGCCAGAGCGACCAGAGCGTGGTTGATCACCGCCAGTAACCCGCTATCACGCCAGTTGCAGAAATAGTATCGAACCGTTGAAACCGGCGGAAAGTCCTTTGGCAAAAGAGACCACGCGCACCCGGCGGCAGCGATGTAGCCAATCCCATCCCGAACTTCGCGCAACTCAACTTCCCGAGGGCGCTCCAATTTGTTGGGGCCGGGCAAAAGCGGAAAAATGACCGCCCATTCTGCATCGGTTACATCGCTTGAGTAACGCTCGTTATTCCGCTCATACTGGCAGCGAGTGGTTTCAGTCCAGGGCATCGTGACCTCCGTTTTCTTGTTTCCTGTTCAAACAAACAGAATCACAACCTACTGATATCACTCAACTCATTTTCGATCAGGCTCTAGGGCCTGTTGACATTTGGGGTTGCGATTTGGCCTGAACTGTTATTCAAGCTACGAAAATGGAGGTTTGGATGGACGAAGATCGTTTGGTGATTTCAGATGAACTTTGGGCGAAGATTGCGCCCCTGTTACCCGGTAAAGCCGGGGACCCGGGAGCAACCGGTCGGGATAACCGTCGGTTCATGGAGGCCGTACTTTGGCGTGTGCGAACAGGGTCTCCCTAGCGTGACCTGCCCCAGGATTTCGGCAACTGGAATTCGATTTTCAAACGATTTCGTCGATGGGCAAAGGCCGGTGTGTTTGACAGACTTTTCAACGCCATAAGCGACGAGCCAGACCTTGAACATGCTCTCATCGACGGAACGATTGTCCAGGCCCATCAGAAGGCTTCGGGCGCAAAAGGGGGACACGGCATCAAGCCATCGGACGCTCTCGCGGCGGGCTGACGACCAAAATTGTTGCCTTGGTCGATGCGCTCGGCAACTTGTTCCGCTTTCTGCTTCTGCCGGGGCAAGCGCACGACATGAAGGGGGTTGCCCCCTGATCCACGATGTCTCCTTCGCAGCGTTGCTGGCCGACAAGGCCTTCGACGCCGATTGGCTCCTGCAAGACCTTGATGAGCGCGGCGCAACTGCGGTTATTCCACCCAAATCGAACCGGAAAGTGCAACGAGACGACGATACTCACATGTACAAGTGGCGTCACCTGATTGAAAACTACTTTGCAAAGATCAAGGAATTCAGGGGGATAGAAACGCGATACGACAAAACAGATACCAGCTGCGCAGCCAACTGGCACCTCTGCGCAATGCTCGTTGCTGCCCGGTGATTGTCAACAGACCCTAAGGCTCAGTTCACAAGCCGTGTGCGTTCATGTCATGTTTTTTGTGAAATCAGAAGGATGGATTGACATGGATCACAAGCAGTTTCAGGAATGGTTATCGGGGTCAGACCACCTCAGCCCGGCGCAGCGGCAGCAAACCGAAGCCATGTTCCCGGGGGACACGGAGACGTCAGCGTCGCTGGCTGCCATTGAAGCGGCCGTGGGTGGAGATCGCCAGTGCCCGCATTGTGGCACGCCAGGAGCCATATCGCGTGGCAAGGCAAGGGGTCTGCGACGGTACCAGTGCAAGGGATGCAGGAAGACATTCAATGCCGCGACCGACACCCCCTTGTCGGGTCTGCACCACAAGGACAAGTGGCTTTCCTTCGGAGCCTGTCTTGCTGATGGGCTGACGGTTCGCGCTTCAGCAGAACGTTGCGGACTTGCCGTCAACACCGCCTTCCGTTGGCGGCACCGATTTCCTGCCGCGAAAGACCTGAAGGCACGCAAGCTCACGGGCATTGTGGAAGCCGATGAAACCTGTGTGCCGGAAAGCCGGAAAGGCGCACGAAACCTTGAGCGCAAGGCGCGACGCAGGGGAGGCAGGGCCAGCAAGCGGGGCCTGTCAGATGAACAGGTTCCGGTACTGGTTGCCGCTGATCGCAGCGGCGCGACAGTCAGTGCGGTTCTGCCCGCGGTCAACGCCGATCCCTTGCGAGAGGTAATCGCGCCGGTTGTGGACGAGGATAGTATCCGTCCGGTCAGGCCGCGTTTTTGAGGTCTTGGGGCTTCCAGTTCCACGGCATAAGTTCGTCGATGGGGTTAATCTGTGATCAGCAATGCGTTCCAGCACCCATGTGAGCCAGGCTCGGGATCGACATTGTTCATTTTAGCGGTCTCAATGAGGGCGTAGGCGATAGCGGCAGCCTCGCCGCCACCAACGGAGCCCGGGAAGAGACAATTTTTTCGACCAGGGGCGACGGGACGGATTGATCGCTCACAGATATTGTTGTCGAGCTCCAGACGTCCGTCGCCGAGATAAGCACGCGCTTCGGGCATCGGCTTCAGGGCGTAGCGGATCGCCTCGGCCAGTTTGGTCTTGCCCGAGAGCCTGGGCAGTTGGGCCTGTAGCCATACTTCCAGGTCATCGAAGACAGGCCTGGCCTTCTCCTGCCGCAGGGCGGCCCTTTCGTAGCCGTCCGTTAGAGCCGTATTTTTCGGTTATTCCGGCATCCAATTCCACGGCATGAGTTCCTCGATGCGGTTGATCTTGTGATCTGGCAGGCGCTCCAACACCCAGGTGAGCCAGGCTTCCGGATCAACGCCGTTCATCCTGGCGGTCTCGACCAGGGTGTAAGCGATAGCGGCGGCTTTACCGCCACCGACGGAGCCCATGAAGAGATAGTTCTTGCGGCCCAGTGCGATGGGGCGGATCGAGCGTTCACAGATGTTGTTGTCGAGTTCCAGACGTCCGTCGCCGAGACAGGCACGCGCCTTTGGCATGCGGTTCAGCGCATAGCGAATGGCCCCTGCCAGTCTGGTCTTGCCCGAGAGCTTGGGAAGCTGGGCCTGTAACCATGCTTCCAGCTCATCGAAGACGGGCTTTGCCTTCTCTTGCCGAATGGCGACCCGCTCTTCGGGGGATTTGCCTCTGGCTTCCTCTTCGACAGCGTAAAGTACGGCGATCTGCTTGATTGTGCCTTTGGCGATGGCCGACCCTGTGCGCTCAAACTCTTCCACAAACTTGCGGCGCACATGCACCATGCAGGCCTGTTCGTCGGCCTTGCCCTCCCCGAAGAGGCCATTGAAGCCCGCAAAGCCATCGGCATGCACGGTCCCGGTATAGCCGGAAAGATGATTGACCGGGTGTGCACCCTTGCGGTCTGTACTGAACTGATACCAGGCACAGGGTGGGGCCTCGCCGCACCACGGGCGCTCGTCGCGCACGTAACTCCACAGCCGCGCGGTTTTAGTCTTCTTTATCATGGTGCGGGTTTGTAGTTTGACCGGTGTGTCATCGGCAAAAAGTGCAGGCCCTGCCCTGACCAGCTTGCCGATATGATCGGCCAATGGCTCCAGCAGCGCCGTGCTGCGGCCCACCCAGTCGGTCAACGTGGTGCGATGCAGATTAACCTTCTCGCGGGCGAAGATTTTTGATTGCCGGTCAAGCGGCAGGTGATCGCAGTATTTGCCAATCAGGACGTGGGCCAGCAGACCCGGACCGGGGCGGCCACGTTCGATGGGGCGCGACGGCAATGGGGCCTGGGCAAAGGTTTCACAACAGGTGCAGGCCATGCGGGGGCGGAGGATCCGGCGTACCACAAAGCGGCCCGGGACATATTCCAGTTCCTCGGTAACGTCCTCACCGATCTGGCGCAGGCTCCCACCGCAGTCAGTGCAGTCCTCACCCGGCGACAGCACCTCATCCTGCCGATCCAGATGATCTGGCAAGGGGTTGCGGCTGTGCTTGCGCCTGGCAGGTTTGTCCGTCTCATCGACATCAGTGCCGTTGGAGCCAGCTTCGTTCTTCTGCTCGTTTGCTGCCGCCTCGATCTCTTCGTCTTCCTGAAGATCAAAAGCCAGTTGATCCATGCTCTCTGATCTGGAGCCAAACCGCGCCTTGCGGTGTCCGGCCAGTTCAGCCTTCAGTTTCTCAACCTGATAGGTGAGAGACGTAATCTCCTGGTCCATCCGAGAGACCAGCCCCTTCAGTTTGGCGGGGTCATCAGTCAGGGATTCAAGGGCTTTCAACATGTATAATCCATATCAAACTGCCCCATGGGATGGAACGACAAACTGCGTTAAACTTCATGTTTTTTTGGCTTTCTCTATCCCGCCTGCAAAGGACGCCAGGTCTTTTGCGGGGTGCGCCAGTCAATCCCCTCTAACAGCATCGACAGCTGTGAGGGACTCAGGCTGACCTTGCCCTCCCTGGCCGCAGGCCAGGCAAACCGCCCCCGTTCCAGTCGTTTGGAGAACAGGCAAGCGCCCTGGCCGTCCCACCATATGATCTTGAGCAGATCACCGCGCCTGCCGCGAAACACAAACATGTGCCCCGAATACGGGTCCTCAGCCAGAACCTGCTCGGCCTGAGCCGCCAGTGTGTTGAACCCGCGCCGCATATCCGTCACCCCGGCAACCAGCCACACTCGCGTATTGCCCGGCACCGGGATCATGTCAGCAGCCCCTCAACCAGAGCCAGCACCGCCGACAATCCCGTCGCTCCCTCAACCAGGATACGCCGACCATCAGACAGGGTGATGTCTGCACGGTGAGCCGAAAGAGGATCGTCCATACAGGGCGCTGTGATCGGCACGTGGGGGGCGGTTGGCCCTGCAATCTCTACAGGCAGAAATGTGGTCACTTCCCCGGCGAAATCATCACCGTCAGTACATGCCGGCGCGAAACGGGGATCACGCAACCATGTGTAGATCAGATTGGCGTTCATCGCGTAACGTCGTGCAACCTGCGCTACCGAAACCCTAGGCGCGCGCGTTTGTCCGCAGATCGAAACCTTCTCATCGTCTGACCAAAACCGCTTCTTCTGACCCTTCTTCCCAGACATGTCCGCCCTCAAGATGTCCACTATCAATGGTGGACACTATCAGCGCACGCTATAACGCGTCAGAGCACCAACACCGGACGCTTACCGAGGATATCGTTTTGGTGACCGATGGACACCGCGCTTGTCCGCGATGCGCGGCGGCAATCGGTGCGCATCACGAAGCATTGAATCTGTCACGAAGTGAGCGGGTGCGAGGTGCCTTTCACATTCAGACGGTCAACAACCGACACAGTCGGTTGAAGGATTTCTTGCGGCGCTACCGAGGCGTCGCGACCAGATATCTCGACAACTACCTGCGATGGTTCCAGCGGCTTGAACTGGAGAACGCCTCACCCCGGGCCTGCCTCGCAACCGCCATCGCACGTCCATGCATACAATTCGTGAACTGAGCCTTCAATTTCCTGTGACGGTGCAGGATGCCAGCGTCGGATGCCTCCGGCGGAAGTATTTGAAAACCGAAGAAGCGCAAGCGTGCGCAGGGACCGGTGCGATTGGATCAGGCGCGGCCTTTCCACGGCACCAGGGACTTTTCGGCCTGGCGCATCAGGATGTCGATGCCATAGCCGATCACGCCAATCAGGATGATCCCCATGATGACGATATCGGTGAGTTGGAATTTCGAGGCGACCATGATCATCATGCCGGCGCCCTTCTCGGCGGCGACCAGTTCGGCGGCGACGACCGTGCCCCAGCAGACCCCCATCGCCACCCGCGCGCCGGTGAATATCTCAGGGAGCGAGTTGGGCACGATGACGTGGCGCATGATCTGCCATTTCGAGGCGCCCAAGGAATAGGCGGCGTGGACCTTGGTGATGTTCACGCCCGAGACGCCGGCTCGGGCGGCGATGGTCATGATCCATAACGCGGCGAGGAACAGCAGGATGATCTTGCCGGTCTCGCCGATCCCGGCCCAGATGATGACCAGTGGGATCAGGGCCAGGGGCGGGACCGGCCGCATGAATTCGACAATCGGGTCGAACCAGCCGCGGAACCAATCCGACAGGCCCATCGCATAGCCCAAGGGAATGCCGATCAGCGCGCCGCAGACAAAGCCGACGACGACCCGGATCAGCGACCAGCCCAGATGCTCGATCAGCGTGAAGTTCTGGTAGCCCTCGGACGCGATCTCGCCCAGCCGGCTGAGCACCTTTTCCGGCGGCGGCAGCCAGATCGGCTCCATCTGCCAGCCCTGGTAGGGGGTGATCAGCATCGCGCCCTTGTCGGTGAAGGTGACGGTGCCGTTCTCGATGGCGACGCGCGGGCGGGCATCGACGATCGCGCCGCTTTCGTTGCGGGTGTTGAAGTCGAACTGGACCGGCGTGTCGTCGATGGCGACGATCAGCGCGCCGTCGGCGCGTTTCAGGTCGTCATTCCGGTCCCAAAGAAGCTGGCCCGAGCGGTACTTGATGATGTTGAGCGCGTCGTTCTGGGCGGCGCCGTCGCTGGCCGGCGGCTTGACCGGGTCGAGTGCGCCCTTCTTTTCCTCGACCTGCCATTGGACGGTCGCCGTGGCCCGGGTGCCGTCGGCGCCCTGGACGGTGTAGGTGAAACTGCCGGTGCCTTCGTGCGGGCCGGGGGCGTGGACCGGCGCCCATTTCGAGCCGGTGAAGGCGCCCCAGATTAGGAATATCCCGATCACCGAGATGATCGAGGCCGTGCGGTTGGCGCGGACCGCACTTTCGTCGCCGAAGGTGACGGTTTTCAGCGAGGTGAAGTCGCGGGCGTGTTCGATCCGCGAATTGATCAGCCGGACGACGACGAAGCTGACGACGAAGATGGCGACATAGATCAGAAGGATGATCATCTCAGGCCTCCTCTGCCCGGCCCATGATTTCCTCTTCCATGTCCCAGATCATGTTGAGGATTTCTTCGCGGGTGGTGCCGTATTCGGTGTGGTGCTTGACCTCGCGCAGATCGGCACCGACACCCATCTCGGCGAAGGGCAGGCGGTACTCCTTGTGGACGCGGCCGGGGCGGGGGGCCATGACCAGGAGGCGCTCGCCCAACAGCAGGGCCTCTTCCACCGAATGGGTGATCAGGATGATGGTCTTGCCGGTCTCTTTCCACAGATTGAGCACCAGGGACTGCATCTTTTCGCGGGTCAGCGCGTCAAGGGCGCCGAGGGGTTCGTCCATCAGGATCACGTCGGGGTCGTTTGCGAGGCAGCGGGCGAGGGCGACGCGCTGCTGCATCCCGCCCGAGAGCTCATAGATCGCCTTGTCCTTGAAATCCTTGAGCCCGACCACTTCGAGGAGGTGGTCGACCTTCGGTGCCCAATCCCTCCTGGCCACGCCGTTCATGCGGGGGCCGAAGCTGACATTCTCGCGGACATTCATCCATTCGAACAGGGCGCCCTGCTGGAACACCATGCCGCGCTCTTGGGCGGGGCCGGTGACGGCGTGGCCGTTCAGGGTGACCTTGCCCTCGGTGGGTGCGAGAAAACCGGCGACGATGTTGAGAAGCGTGGTCTTGCCGCAGCCCGAGGGGCCGAGGACCGACATCAATTCGCCGTTCCTGATGTCGAGCGAGACGTCTTTCAGCGCCTGGACATGGGTGCCGTTCGGCAGGTCGAACCGCATCGAAATCTGGTCGAGGATGAGGCCGGTCATGTGGGCTCCGGTGGCGCTGGGGCAGCCGCCTGCGCGTGGCGGGTATGCCGTTGGAGCCCCCGGTTCGGGGCTCACGGAAACGTGGCGTGGGGTGGCCCGGCCCCCATGGGCGCCGGGCCGGTCGACTTTACATGCCGGAGGCGGCCTGCAGCGGGCCGGTTTCAACGGCGGCTTCGTAGCTGTCGAGCGCACCATCGATCGAGCCGGCATTCACGAAGACGTCCGCGACGCCCTTCATGAACGACTGCGCGCCGCCACCCAGCCATTTCTCGCTGAGCTGGTCGTTGACCGAGGGGAAGCTGAAGGTCGCCATGGTTGCCGCGGTGCCTTCCTCGTCCATGCCGGCGTCCTTGGCGACCACCGGGATCATGTCGTCGGCCTTCACGCCGCCGGCGTTCCACTGGGCGTTGGCATCTGCCGTCACCTTCAGGAACTTGGCGAGCAGTTCGCCTTCTTCGGCCACGAAGTCGGCCGGCGCGGTGGTCACGTCAAAGACCAAGATGCCCAGCTCTTCCTTTTCGGCGCCGGTCAACAGGATGTTGCCCGATTCCAGCATCCGGCGCAGGGCGCCGCCCCAGCCGCAGGTCATATCGACCGCGCCCTGGGCCAGGGCGACCTGGCCCTCGGCCGGCGCCATGTCGACGATGTCCATGGTGCCGATGTCAACGCCGAAATGCGCCATCTGGCTGAGGAAGCCGTAATGCGCGGCCGTGCCGAGCGGAACGGCGACCTTCTTGCCTTCGAGTTCGCCGGCATTGGTCTTGTCGATTTCCAGCTCGGACCGGACGACGCAGTTGTCGTTGTCGGAATAGGACACGGCGACGTCGACGATCTGGATGTCCTGGCCGGCCGAGGCGGCGACGACGAAGGGCGGCACGCCCTGGCTGACCGAGATCTGTACGTCGCCCGAGGCCATGGCCGCCGACATCGCGGTGCCGGTGTCGAAGCTGACCCAGTTGATCTTGACGCCCATCTCTTCTTCGTAGGTGCCGTTGACCTTGGCGAACTGGAACGGCATCGGCCATTCCTGGAAGTAGGCGACGGTGATCTCTTCGAGGTGGCCCCCGGCATTCACGGCGCCGCCGGCCAGCATGGCGACGCCGGCCACGGCGCCCCAAAGTTTGGTCTTGAGTTTCATTCGTAGTCTCCCGTTGTTGATCTCTTGGCCGCGAGGCGGCTGATTTTTTGACAACCAAAGGCCTACGTCAGTTCGGCGCGCAACACAAACGCCCAGAGCGACACTCGGACATGCTTTCGCGCCCTTGGCAAGCCGTGGGCGCGGTTGCGGCGCGTCAGGAAAGCGCCGAAAGGGACTTGACGGCGGCGCGGCATCGGCGAGTGTTTGGGGGCCGGACGCCCGAACGCAGGGCGCAACGGGGATCGGTCGTGTCTCGAGTCTGGTGGAAATTCTCTGGCGGTGTCCTCCGAGCGGTGTGAATTGCGCCTGATCAGGCGGCGAAGTCAAGGGTCATAGGCAGGGCAGGCTGCGTGAGCGTTTCCTAGCCATCGACTTTTCGCATCCGGATCTGTCCGGAGGCCATGAGCGCCCACAGCAACATCGGCACTGTTTCCGCGCAGGGCAGCACGGTTTGCGTCTTCATGCGGCGGCGGAACTCCTCGTTCAAGCGTTCGATGGCGTTGGTTGTCCTGGCGGATTTCCATTGCGATGGGGCGAACCGGGTGAAGGTGAACAGGCGGTCTGCGGCCTCCTCCAGGCTGTCAGCGACCGCACGACATTTCAGGCGCCATTTACGCAGGGAGGCTTTGCGCCTCTTCTCAACCTCTTTGGCTGTGTCAGCGTCGATCATGTCGCGATAATCCGCGGTGAGTTCCTCGTGCATATGCCTGGGAGCATGGCCGAGAAGATTGCGGTGCTTGTGCACCGTGCAGCGTTGGATCGCCAACTCGTTGCCCCGGAGGGCCACGAGCGCGGCCTCCAGACCAGGCGCCCCATCAGCGATCACGAATTCTGGCCGCTTCAGCCCACGCGCATCGAGGTGCTGGAGAAACTGCCGCCAGGCCGCCGTGCTTTCGCCGCCCATATTTGTGATGGAAAGCAGCACCTTCTGGCCATCTCGACGCACGCCGATGGCCGCGAGCACCGAGATGTTCGTGGCCTTCCTGTCGGTCCGCGTCTTGATGACGGTGCCGTCCAGGATGAGCCGGATGATGTCCTCATCGGCCAGGCTGCGGGTGCACCAGGCATCCCGGTCGGCCTTCACCTTGCGCCAGGCCCGGCTCACCACATCCTTGCGGACCGCCCCCTTGAAGAGCGCGAAAAGCGCGCGTTTCACCCGCCGCGTATTCGTCCCCGAAAGGTCAACCGATGCGATCAACGCTTCGGCTGTCCTGGTCAGCCGCTGGTAACGCGGCAAAGCCTTTGATCGCCACTCGCCATCTTCGATCCGGGCGCGGGCACGCTGACCGTCTCGGTGCCAAAGGTTCCCGTGATCTGGCGTCCTCGGGTTCCGTGGCGATAGCCCTTTACGCCGCCGCCATGGCGGCTGTCGCGAAGGCGACCGGGAAAGCTGTCGAGTTCCTCCTCAAATACGGATTCAATCGTCGAGCGGATGTTCGCTCGCAGCCGGTCTTCGATCGGGTCGAAACCCTCTGCAAATGCCCGTAGCGAAAGAGGGCTTGCGTCTGTAATCTGGTTCATGGCGTGATCTCCTTTTGGTGTTACCTGCCGCCGGTTGGGTGGTTGTGGTTCACCCGGAGATGACGCCATCTTCAAATTTCAACCAAACTCGAAACACGATCTCGAAATGCATTCGCGATCACTGGCAAGTCGAAAACAGCCCGCACCGGATCCTGGACGCAACCTTCAGGCGGGACGGGTGTCGCATCGGAGCCGGCCATGTCGCCGCGAATTTCGCCACCATCAAACATGCGGCAATGGGCCTGTTGCGCGGGGCGCCCGCAAACTGGAACCTGGCGGCAGTTCTGATCGCATCACTAGGATTGTTCACAAACCCTAGCTAAAATCGATTCAGTTCGGCGATCGCGGCAATTGAGATTATTTGGCCAGGCAGCATGTGGTCGGGCATATCTGTGCCCTGCCCCCGAGCGACAGTGAAACCATGGTGCGCCACCAGTTGTTCGGCGATGGCCAACCAGGGATCAATCATGAACTCAACCTCATGTTTTGCGCGCCTTGACCCTGGCCAAAGGGATCAAGAATACGGTCTCTGATGATCGAATTAAGATTTCGTCACATAAGCTGGCACGTTCATCGCTTTGGCCAGTTCGCGTCGCTTGATCTTCAATGCCTCCAGCAATTCGGGATCAGCGCCCTCAACCACAACCGGCGCGGATCGCTACCGCCCTGCCCTGGCCGGCTTGGCAACGTCCGGACGCATTTGGAAGGTTTCCTCCCCCCTCAATACCCGCGTACCACTTTCCGTCAGCAACCAGCGTCCCCGCACTTCGGGATCCAGCGACAAATGCCCAGCGGCATAAAGCTGGCGATAGACCGTGCGCCAGCCCTTGACGTCGAATTCGATACCAATGCCGAAGGTCGGCAAATCGTCATGGTGCCAGCGCTGAATGGCTTTGGTCGGCTTGCCAGTCAGGATGGCGACCAGATGTTCGGTGCCGAACCTCTGGCCGGTGCGGACGACGGCGGACAAGGCCTTGCGCGCCGGAACCGTGCCGTCCCGCAATTCAACATCGCTGGCGCACAGATCGCAGTTCCCGCACGGTTCGATCTTTTCACCGAAATAGGCAAGCAGTGTCTGGCGCCGGCAAATGGGCGCTTCGCACAAGGCAACCAACGTATTCAGCTTCTGGTTCTCGACCCGTTTTTGCTCGGCCGACGCATCGCCCTCGGCGATCTGCCGCCCGCGCAACGCCACATCGGACATGCCGAACAGAGTCAACGTGTCGGCGGGCAGACCGTCCCGCCCGGCCCGGCCGATTTCCTGATAGTAGCTTTCAATGTTCCTGGGCAGGTCGGCATGAGCGACAAAACGTACATCGGGTTTGTCGATTCCCATGCCGAAGGCAATGGTGGCGCAGATCACAACGCCGTCTTCCTTCAGGAACGCATCCTGAACCGCGGCCCGCGCCCCACCTTCCAGCCCTGCATGATAGACCAGCGCCCGATGGCCTTTGCCGGCCAGAAATTCGGCCATTGCCTCTGTCCCCTTGCGGGACAGGCAATAGACAATGCCGCTGTCGCCGCGATGGGCCTTGATGAACCGCAGGATCTGGTTCTTGGCATTGGCTTTCGGCGCCATCGCCAGTGAGAGGTTCGGCCGATCGAAACCAAACATGAATCCGCGTGGCCACGCGGCAAACAGTTTGCCCGCGATGTCGGCCCGCGTCGCCTCGTCCGCCGTCGCGGTCAGAGCGATGACTTGCACACCGGGCAAGTTCTCCCTTAGACGACCGATTTCGAGATATTCCGGCCGGAAGTCGTGCCCCCACTGGCTAACGCAATGAGCTTCATCCACGGCGATCAGCTTGACATTGACCTGGCTCAGAAAGCTTTGCATGTGGCTCCGCGCCAGACGCTCCGGCGCCACATAAAGAAGCTTCAGTTCGCCTTGGCGCGCCCGCATGGCAATCCTTGCATTTTCTTCCGGTGTGTTCTGGGAATTCAAAGCCGCCGCCGACACGCCAAATTCCCGAAGCTGTGCCACCTGATCGCGCATCAGGGCGATCAACGGCGAAACCACCACGGTCAATCCGTCACGCACCAGGGCCGGCAACTGATAGCACAGCGATTTGCCGCCACCGGTCGGCATGATGACCATGACATCTTCGCCGGCCAGGACGGCTTCAACCACATCGGCCTGGCCCGGCCGGAACCGCTTGAATCCGAAAACCGAATGCAGATGATCTTCCGCTTCAGCCAGGGCGGGCGACGCCTCAGTCATCGGAGCGAACGCGCCCGCGCGTTGATTTTAATCGGGATCGCTTCTGCTTTGCTTCGACGCGGCGTTTTTTCGACGCCAGCGTCGGTCGGGTCGGTACGCGCCGTTCGGGACGTTCCAGGGATTGAACGATCAGCGCCTTCAGACGATCTCGCGCCGCAATCCGGTTGCGCGGCTGATCGCGAAATTCCTTGGCCTCGATCACAATAACGCCCTCGCTTGTGGCACGCGATCCGGCCAGACGGATCAGCTTGGTCTTGGCAAAAGCCGGCAATTGGGCGCATGCCCGCACATTGAAGTGCAGTTGTACCGCCGAAGCGACCTTGTTGACATTCTGGCCGCCAGGACCGGACGCACGCACGAAGTGCTCCTCGATCAGGCCTTCATCGATGTCGATTTGCTCATTGATGCGCATGGGCGGAGTTTACACGATTCCCGATCTGCCGACAGGCGCCGATTGACGCCGCCAGGCCTTAGGGTAGAACACGGGTCAACATGGCCCCTCCTCTCCTGACCCTGCGCGATATTCATCTGACTTTTGGCGGGAGTCCGTTACTAAGCGGTGCGGAACTCTTCGTATCGCCCGGCGACCGGTTGTGCTTGGTCGGGCGCAACGGGTCCGGCAAGTCGACCTTGATGAAGATCGCCGCCGGCATGATCGACCCGGACAGCGGCGAGGTGTTCCTGCAACCAGGCGCGACCGTGCGCTATCTCGCCCAGGAACCCGATCTGACCGTCCATAAGACCGTCCTCGACTATGTCGAAGCCGGTTTGGGGCCGGGGCAGGATGCCCACCGCGCCAGCTATCTGATCGGTGAACTCGGCATCGATCCGGATCAGGACACGAGGACGCTCTCCGGCGGTCAGGGGCGGCGCGCGGCGCTGGCCCAGGCGCTGGCGCCGGACCCGGACCTGTTGCTGATCGACGAGCCGACCAACCATCTTGACCTGCCGGCCATCGAATGGCTGGAAGCCGAACTGGCACGCATGCGCGGCGCCCTGGTGCTGATCAGCCACGACCGGCGCTTTCTGGAACGCCTCAGCCGCGCGACGGTCTGGCTGGACAGGGGCCGGACCCGGCGCATCGAGAAGGGCTTTGGCGCGTTCGAGGACTGGCGCGACAAGACCCTGGCCGAAGAAGAACTGGACCGGCACAAGCTGGACCGCCAAATTGTTCGCGAAGAACACTGGGTCCGCCATGGCGTCACCGCCCGGCGCAAGCGCAATATGGGCCGGATGCGCGATCTGGCCGATTTGCGCACCAAACGGCGCGAGGCGCGCGGCCCCACCGGCCGGGTCGATGCCAAGGCCGCCGAGGCGGAAAAGTCCGGTTCGCTGGTGATCGAGGCCAAGGGCCTGGCCAAGGCCTGGGACGATCTGACCGTGGTGCGCGATTTTTCCATTCGCATCAGGCGCGGCGATCGGATCGGCCTGATCGGACCCAACGGTACGGGCAAGACCACCCTGCTGAACATGCTGACCGGTGCCCTGGAACCTGATTCCGGCACGTTACGCCTCGGCACCAATCTGGAAATGTTCAGCCTGGATCAGAAGCGCGAAGACCTGAACCCCGACTGGACCCTGAAGCGGGCCATGACCGGCGACGACATCGACCAGGTGACAGTCGGCGACAGCCCGCGTCATGTCATCGGATACATGAAGGATTTTCTGTTCGCGCCGGAACAGGCCCGCACGCCGATCAATGCCCTGTCGGGTGGTGAACGCGGCCGGCTGATGCTGGCCCGGGCTCTGGCAAGGCCCTCCAACCTGCTGGTGCTGGATGAACCGACCAATGATCTGGATCTGGAAACCCTGGACCTGTTGCAGGAAATCCTGAACGACTATTCGGGCACCGTAATCCTGGTTTCCCATGACCGGGATTTTCTCGACCGGGTTGTGGCGAGCGTCGTGATCTTCGAAGGCAAGGGCCTGTGGCGCGAATATGCAGGAGGTTATTCCGATATGCTGGCACAGCGAGTAGATCAGGATGCCGCCGGCCCGGCCATAGAGCCATCGACCAGGGTAAAGCCCGAAAAGGAACGCGCGCCCAGGACGCGCACGGCGAAGCTGTCCTTCAAACAGAAACATGCGCTGGACACGCTTCCCGCGCGGATGGATCAGTTGGCGAGGGAGATCCAGGATCTGGAATCCGGTCTCGCCGATCCCATGCTGTATTCAGGGAAGCCCGACAAATTTGCCGCTTTGTCCAAGTCGTTGGTCGATGCGCAAGCGGCACTGACATCCGCAGAAGAGGAGTGGTTGGATCTCGAATTGATACGTGAAGAAGTTGACAGGTAAGATTATAACATACTCAGGGCTATTTAGGGCCTGTTGACATTTGGGGTTGCGATTTGGCCTGAACTGTTATTCAAGCTTCGAAAATGGAGGTTTGGATGGACGAAGATCGTTTGGTGATTTCACATGAACTTTGGGCGAAGATTGCGCCCCTGTTACCCGGTAAGGCCGGGGACCCGGGAGCAACCGGTCGGGATAACCGTCGGTTCATGGAGGCCGTACCTTGGCGTGTGCGAACAGGGTCTCCCTAGCGTGACCTGCCCCAGGATTTCGGCAACTGGAATTCGATTTTCAAACGATTTCGTCGATGGGCAAAGGCCGGTGTGTTTGACAGACTTTTCAACGCCATAAGCGACGAGCCAGACCTTGAACATGCTCTCATCGACGGAACGATTGTCCAGGCCCATCAGAAGGCTTCGGGCACAAAAGGGGGACACGGCATCAAGCCATCGGACGCTCTCGCGGCGGGCTGACGACCAAAATCGTTGCCTTGGTCGATGCGCTCGGCAACTTGTTCCGCTTTCTGCTTCTGCCGGGGCAAGCGCACGACATGAAGGGGGTTGCCCCCTGATCCACGATGTCTCCTTCGCAGCGTTGCTGGCCGACAAGGCCTTCGACGCCGATTGGCTCCTGCAAGACCTTGATGAGCGCGGCGCAACTGCGGTTATTCCACCCAAATCGAACCGGAAAGTGCAACGAGACTACTATACTCACATGTACAAGTGGCGTCACCTGATTGAAAACTGCTTCGCAAAGATCAAGGAATTCAGGAGGATAGCAACGCGATACGACAAAACAGATACCAGCTATGCAGCCAACTGGCACCTCTGCGCAATGCTCGTTGCTGCCCGGTGATTGTCAACAGACCCTAGCATAAATCGAAAGGCTCAGTTTACAAGCCGTGTGCGTCCATGTTATGTTTTTTGTGAAATCAGAAGGATGGATTGACATGGATCACCAGCAGTTTCAGGAATGGTTATCGGGGATAGACCACCTCAGCCCGGCGCAGCGGCAGCAAACCGAAGCTGTGTTCCTGGGGGACACGGAGACGTCAGCGTCGCTGGCTGCCATTGAAGCGGCCGTGGGTGGAGATCGCCAGTGCCCGCATTGTGGCACGCTAGGCGCCATATCGCGTGGCAAGGCAAGGGGTCTGCGACGGTACCAGTGCAAAGAATGCAGGAAGACATTCAATGCCGCGACCGGCACCCCCTTGTCGGGTCTGCACCGCAAGGACAAGTGGCTTTCCTTCGGAGCCTGTCTTGCTGATGGGCTGACGGTTCGCGCTTCAGCAGAACGTTGCGGACTTGCCGTCAACACCGCCTTCCGTTGGCGGCACCGATTTCCTGCCGCAAAAGACCTGAAGGCACGCAAGCTCACGGGCATTGTGGAAGCCGATGAAACCTATGTGCTGGAAAGCCGGAAAGGTGCACGAAACCTTGAGCGCAAGGCGCGACGCAGGGGAGGCAAGGCCAGCAAGCGGGGCCTGTCAGATGAACAGGTTCCGGTACTGGTTGTCGCTGATCGCAGCGGCGCGACAGTTAGTGCGGTTCTGCCCGCGGTCAACGCCGATACCTTGCGAGAGGTAATCGCGCCGGTTGTGGACGAGGATATCGTTTTGGTGACCGATGGACACCGCGCTTATCCGCGATGCGCGGCGGCAATCGGTGCGCATCACGAAGCATTGAACCTGTCACGAAGTGAACGGGTGCGAGGTGCCTTTCACATTCAGACGGTCAACAACCGACACAGCCGGTTGAAGGATTTCCTGCGGCGCTACCGAGGCGTCGCGACCAGATATCTCGACAACTACCTGCGATGGTTCCAACGGCTTGAACTGGAGAACGCCTCACCCCGGGCTTGCCTCGCAACCGCCATCGCACGTCCATGCATACAATTCGTAAACTGAGCCAATCGAAAAGCAATTGCTTGCTGCATGATTATCTGGCTCCATGGCCGGTGCAGGCCAATTTGGAGGTGACTGTCATGGCTTCAGTTCGATTGGTTTTGCGTCAGGTTCCCGACCCGCGTGGGAAGAAAGGGCGTCATCCCCTCTGGAGGCCCTGCTCGACCTGATCTTGCCGTTGATGCTCCGTGGCTGCCGGGGATGGCCGAGCACGTGCCTTGTGCTTTCTGTGTGGCCCTGGAGCCATCCGTGGGCCTGTCGCGTCTCGCGGCAAGGGCGTTGAAATCCCTGACGCGCCGCGCCTTCTGGACAAGATGGATCTGACTGGGAAAGGGGGACCGGCGATGCGGTTTTCCGCCAGAAAACAATCATTTCAAAATTGTGGACAAGGGAGGCGACGATGTGTTCCCGGTGAAACGAAACCGGAAAGGCTCGCTTGAAGAAATTCAAGCGGCTCTCTCCGAGCTCCCCACCCTAGAGTTTTTTGAGACACTGATCAAGACCTGAGACGAGGGGATTATTGAGGTATTTCATGATGGAACAGAAGAAGGTTGATCGGGCCGGAGCCGGAGCTGCGGAGACTTCACATATCGCAGCAGATCCGGCTCCGGCCTATACACCGACCCACCTCAGCAATCAGGCTGTTCTGGCGGACGGCTGCGGCGTCGACACGCTCTATATCAAGGATGAATCGAGCCGTATGAAGCTGGGCAGCTTCAAGGCCTTGGGTGGTGCTTTCGCGGTCGCGCAAATGATCACGGAAGAGGCAGGGAAGAGGCTTGGTCGGCCGGTCATCGCGCCGGAAATACTATCTGAGACGGTTCGCGAGATAGCCGCCCCCATGACTTTCATCACAGCCAGTGCCGGCAATCATGGTCTGTCGGTTGCGGCGGGCTGCGATGTGTTCGGCGCCAACGCCGTCATCGTGCTGTCGCAAACCGTGCCGGAAGCGTTCGCACGCCGGATCGAGGATAAGGGCGCGGAAGTCGTTTGGACGGCAGGTTCCTATGATGGCAGCGTGGACGAAGCAATGAAACTGGCCGATGAACGTGGCTGGTTGTTACTCGCGGACGGCTCCTGGCCGGGCTATACCCAGCGCCCGGCCCATATCCTGGAAGGATACACCGTGCTGGCGGAAGAATGCCGTCAGGCCTTTGATACCGGTACCGCGAGATGGCCGACCCATGTTTTCCTGCAGGCCGGTGTTGGCGGCCTGGCCAGTGCGGTCGCTGTTCATGTCCGGGACCACTGGGCTTCCCAGCCGGAAATCATCGTTGTCGAACCTGACGCCGCGCCCTGTCTGATGCGCTCGGTCGAGGCCGGCGAACTGGTGCGTGTCGAAGGGCCTGATTCGAATATGGGCAGGCTCGACTGCAAGGATGCCTCGTTGCTGGCGTTCGAGGCGCTGCGCCAGGACGCGAATATGTTTGTGACCACCTCGGATGCACAGGCACGCGAAGCTTCCGAAATTCTAGGCCAGGCAGGCTTTCCAACAACGCCCAGCGGTGCTGCGGGCTTTGCCGCTCTGGTATTTGGCCGGGATCTTGGCATTGGGCCGAATAGCCGCTGCCTGGTCGTGGCATCGGAAGGGGCGGTAGGCGGATGATGGCTGCTGGAATAGAGCCAATTGGCCCGACGTCGCTGTTGCATTAGACCACGTCGCCGTTACCACAGCGACTGCCTGTATCCGGACGTTGCCTGGGGCACGTCGAGATCGCTATCGTTTCGGTCGGAATTTCGAGGGATTGCCGTCAGATGACCCGCTATAATGCCTGGAACGTTTTGTGGAACGGGCTGACCGGTCAGAGGGGCTGGGACCGGGCCTGGCGGGATCCCGAGCCCAAGGCCGAATACGATGTGGTGATCATCGGCGGCGGCCTGCACGGGCTGGCAACGGCCTATTACCTGGCCAGGAACCACGGAATCAAGAATGTGGCCGTGGTGGAAAAAGGCTGGCTCGGCGGCGGCAATGCCGGGCGCAACACCACCATTGTCCGCTCGAACTATATGATGCCCGGCAACCGGGACTTTTATGAACATTCGCTGAAGCTGTGGGAAAACCTCAGCCATGACCTGAACTATAATGTGATGTTCAGCCAGCGCGCCCATATTTCGCTGTTTCACGGCCCGGCCGCCCGCGACGGCGCGGCGCGGCGTTACAATACCATGCGCCTGACCGATAGCGATGGTGAGCTGTGGGATCTGCCGATGCTGAAAAAAAAGGTTCCGCATCTGAATTACGGGCCCAATGCACGCTTCCCCATCATCGGTGCCGCAGTTCAGCGACGCGCCGGCACCGCCCGGCACGATGCGGTGGCCTGGGGCTATGCCCGGGGCGCAGACCAACTGGGCGTTGATATCCTGCAAAACTGTGAGGTGACCGGTGTCACCCGCGAAAACGGCCGGGTGACCGGGCTGGAAACCTCACGCGGCGCCATAAAGGGCAAGAAGGTTGGCTTTGCCGTGGCGGGCCACACCTCGCGGCTGTGGCAGATGGCGGAGCTTGGAAATCTGCCGATCGAGACCCATAAACTGCAGGCCTTTGTTTCCGAGCCCCTGAAGCCGCTGCTGGACCAGGTGGTGGTGTTCGGCGTCGGCGGCGCCCATTTCTACATCTCTCAATCCGACAAGGGCGGCATGGTGTTCGGCGGCGATCTCGACTGGTATAAATCCTATGCCCAGCGCGGCAATCTGCCGATTGTCCAGGATGTCGCGGAATGCGCGACCTCGATCCTGCCATGCCTGGGCCGGGTGCGGCTGTTGCGCCACTGGTCGGGCGTCATGGACATGTCGATGGACGGTTCGTTCTTTATCTGCAAGACACCGGTCGACAATCTCTATCTCAATGCCGGCTGGAACTATGGCGGGTTCAAGGCCAGCCCGGCATCGGGTTGGTATTTCGCCGATCTGATCGCCAATGACCGGCCGGCCCCGTGCATCGCCAATCATGATCTGACCCGGTTCGAGCGCGGCGTGAATATCGACGAACGCGGCGCGGGTCCCGACCCGAAACTGCACGGATAGGGGCCAGACAATGATCCGGATCAACTGCCCCTTTTGCGGTGAACGCGACCACAGCGAGTTTGGCTATGGTGGTGACGGCACGATCGAATACCCGGCCATTGATGCCCCGGCGGAAGACTGGGTCAAGGCCATCTTTGAGCGTGAAAACATTCGCGGCCGCCAGTTCGAGACCTGGCAGCATACCAGCGGTTGCCGCGCCTGGCTGATGGTTGAACGCGATACCATGACCCATGAAATTCATTCGGTTCGCCTGGTGCACGACGGCATGGCCAGGGCGCTGGAGGATGGATCATGACCGCCCGGCGCCTGAGCGAAGGCGGCATCATTGATCGCTCCCAAACCCTGAAATTCACTTGGGACGGCAAGACCCTGACCGGACATCCCGGCGATACGCTGGCGTCCGCCCTGATGGCGAACGACCGCACGGTTCTGGGCCGCAGTTTCAAGTATCATCGCCCGCGCGGGATTATGTCGGCGGGGGTCGAGGAATCCGGCGCCATTGTCACCGTCGGCACCGGCGCCCGGCGAGATCCGAATGTCAAGGCAACGACGCAGGAGCTCTATGACGCCCTGGTTGCCACAGGTCAGAACGCCTGGCCCAGCGTGCGTTTCGATGCCGGTGCGGTGAACAGCCTGTTCGGCCGGTTTTTCTCGGCCGGGTTCTATTACAAGACCTTCATGGGCATTCCGCCGTTCGAGTGGGGCGGCGGTACCGGCATGTGGATGCTGTATGAAAAGATTATCCGCAAGGCCGCCGGCATGGGTACCGCCTCGCGCGAACCGGATCCAGACACTTATGAGCATGCCCATGATTTCTGCGACGTGCTTGTCGTCGGCTCCGGTCCTGCTGGATTGACGGCAGCCTTCACGGCGGCAGAAGCCGGATTGGAAGTCCTGTTGGTGGAACAGGACGGCAAACTCGGCGGCGATTATCTCTCGCAAGCCGGAACCGATGCCGACCGCCTGGCGGCGATTAAGGCATTAAGGGCGGCGGGCGTCCGGATCATGAACCGGACCACTGTTTTCGGCCTGTATGATTGCGGCGTCGCAGGCCTGTTGGAGCGTGTGACGGACCATCTGCCCGGATTGCCTGATCATCTGCCGAGGCAACGATTCTGGACGGTACGGGCGCGGTATACCGTTGTGGCATCGGGTGCGCTGGAACGATCCGTCGCGTTTGGCAATAATGACCGGCCGGGTGTGATGACCGCGGCGGCGGCACGAACCTATCTCAATCGGTTCGGCGTGCTGCCGGGCCAGGACATCGTCGTTACAACCAACAACGATTCCGCCTATGCCGCCGCAATTGATCTGGCCGGGGCAGGGGCGTCAGTTCGCCTGTTGGATGCGCGAGAGAGAATTTCCGGTACGCTTTCAGCGGCGGCCGAGGCCGGTGGCGTCGCTGTGCGGATGAATGCCGCGCCGAAAAAGGCCTGTGGCGCCAGAGGAATTCGAAAACTGGAAGTGGCTGTCGCCGATGGAAATGGCTGGCGTGCCGACAATACCGAGGTTTGCGACCTGGTTCTGGTTTCCGGCGGTTGGTCGCCCATCGTGAGCCTGCAATCCCATCGCGGCGTCAAACCGGTGTGGGATGCCGAGAACGCCTGTTTCGTGCCGTCCACCACGGATGAACCATTGTCCATGGCGGGCTCGGCCGCAGGGATCTGGAACACGGGCGACTGTGTGGCCTCGGGCCACGCCGCGGGCGCGCGGGCCGCGCGGGCCTTGGGCAAGTCGGCGCCTGATATGCCTGTGTCGGCGGTCGGTGGTTGGGAGAACCCGATCCAGCCGCTCTATGAAGTCAAAGTTCCCAAGCGCAAGATGAAGAGTTTTGTCGATCCCCAGCACGATGTAACCACCGACGATGTCCGCCTGGCCCATCAGGAAGGTTTCGTCTCGGTCGAGCATCTGAAGCGCTACACCACGCTGGGCATGGCAACCGACCAGGGCAAGATGGGCAACATTATCGGCATCGCCCTGATGGCCGAGGCAATGGGCAAGGACGTGCCCGAGGTTGGTACCACCACTTTCCGTCCGCCCTATACGCCCGTTAGCATCGGTGCCCTGACCGGACGCGGCATCGGCGATCATTTCCGATCCTTGCGCCGGACACCAATGCACGACTGGAACCTGATTCACGGCGCGACCATGACCATGGCCGGCCTGTGGCACCGTCCGTGGTACTTTGCCCGGGCGGGCGAGCGGATATCCGAAGCCTATGTGCGCGAAGCCGAAACCGCCCGCAAAACCGTCGCCCTGTGCGATGTCACCTCACTCGGCAAGATCGCGATACAGGGCCCGGATGCCACGGAGTTCCTCAACCGGATCTACACCAACCCGTTTGCCAAATTGGCGGTCGGCAAGGCGCGCTACGGCATCATGCTGCGCGACGATGGGTTCGTGATGGACGATGGCACCACCTGGCGCCTGACTGAAACCGATTATTTCATGACCACCACCACGGCCCATGCCGCCAAGGTGATGGTCTGGCTGGAAGAACTGCTCCAGACCCGCTGGACCGACTTGAGGGTGCACGTGACAACGGTGTCGGAACAATGGGCCGGCTGCGCAGTCACCGGACCAATGTCCCGCGCCGTGCTTGAGGCGTGCGTTGAAGATTCTGCCGTAATGACAAATGAAGCCTTCCCGTTTATGGGCGTTATCGAGACCACCCTGAAGGGTGGCATTCCCTGCCGTATCGCGCGGATCAGTTTCTCCGGCGAAATGGCCTACGAGGCCTATGTGCCATCTGATTACGCGCCGGCGATGATGGATTTACTCTGGGGTACAGCCGAACCAATGGACGGATGCCTGTATGGTCTGGAAGCGCTCGGCGCCTTGCGGATCGAAAAGGGCCACGTGACCGGCGCGGAACTGGATGGCCGGGTGACGATTGACGATGCCGGGCTCGGCAAGATGGCCTCACCGACAAAATCCTTCATCGGCAGCGCTCTGCGCAATCGCCCGGAAATGATGCGCGAGGATCGACCCCGGCTGGTCGGCATCTATCCGAAGAACCGTTCGGATACCTTCAATGCCGGTGCGATTCTGTGTGCCAAGAACAAGATAGAAGGGCTCGGCGAGGGCTGGATCACAGCAGTCACCCATTCGCCCGAACTCAGCCACTGGATCGGGATCGGCTTTATCTCAAGTGGCCATGAGGCCTGGACAGGCAAGACGGTGATTGCCGCCGATCCGGTCCGCAAGGGCGATATCGAGGTTGAGATCGTTTCACCGCATATGGTCGACCCATCAGGGGAGCGGATGCATGGCTGATCGTGTTTCGGCCCTTGCGGGCCACTATCCAACCGGCGTGTTCGGGGCAGAAGGCGCCCGAGGCGTTACCCTGACCGAAATCCGTGATCTGTCCCTGTACCAGATCGCCGGCTGGCCGGATAAGCTGGCCACGGTCGGCGCAATGGCGGCTCAGGCGATCAGTGCCGACGACGCCCCGGGTCCGACCCGGGCAACCACCGGGACAAGCGGTACCCTGCTCAGGATCGAACCCCTGAAATGGTGGATCTTCGCCGCACCGCCTCCGGCTCTGACACCGGAAGACGGTGCGACGCTGGATCTCTCCCATTCCCGCACCCACGTCCGCATTACCGGACCCGAGGCGGTAACTTTACTCAACCGACATTTGCCCCTGAACCTGCGCGAAGCTGCTTTCCCGGTCGGATCTGTCGCCTCCACCGCCTTCCACCACGTCGGTGTCACCCTGTGGCATTCCGAAACCGGCTTTGAACTCTTCTTGCCGCGCGGCTTTGCCCTCTCCCTGTGGGAGATGTTGCTGGAAAGCGCCGCCCAGTTCGGCGGCGAAGTGGTTTAGGCTTAGGGCTACAACCCTAGCTTACCGGCAAACCGACGGACTTTGGCCCTTTCTTTGCCGCTTGGAAGAACAGGATTTGGATCAACCGACCGGTTTCGGGGCTGTCGCCGAAATCGGAGCTGGCAGCATGCCACGTATCCGTCCGGTCAGGCCGCGTTTTTGAGGTCTTGGGGCTTCCAGTTCCACGGCATAAGTTCGTCGATGGGGTTAATCTGTGATCAGCAACGCGTTCCAGCACCCATGTGAGCCAAGCCTCGGGATCGACATTGTTCATTTTGGCTCAGTTTACAAGCCGTGTGCGTTCATGTTATGTTTTTTGTGAAATCAGAAGGATAGATTGACATGGATCACAAGCAGTTTCAGGAATGGTTATCGGGGATAGACCACCTCAGCCCGGCGCAGCGGCAGCAAACCGAAGCCGTGTTCCCGGGGGAGACGTCAGCGTCGCTGGCTGCCATTGAAGCGGCCGTGGGTGGAGATCGCCAGTGCCCGCATTGTGGCACGCCAGGCGCCATATCGCGTGGCAGGGCAAGGGGTCTGCGACGGTACCAGTGCAAAGGATGCAGGAAGACATTCAATGCCGCGACCGGCCGGCACCCCCTTGTCGGGTCTGCACCGCAAGGACAAGTGGCTTTCCTTCGGAGCCTGTCTTGCTGATGGGCTGACGGTTCGCGCTTCAGCAGAACGTTGCGGACTTGCCGTCAACACCGCCTTCCGTTGGCGGCACCGATTTCCTGCCGCGAAAGACCTGAAGGCACGCAAGCTCACGGGCATTGTGGAAGCCGATGAAACCTGTGTGCCGGAAAGCCGGAAAGGTGCACGAAACCTTGAGCGCAAGGCGCGACGCAGGGGAGGCAAGGCCAGCAAGCGGGACCTGTCAGATGAACAGGTTCCGGTACTGGTTGTTGCTGACCGCAGCGGCGCGACAGTCAGTGCGGTTCTGCCTGCGGTCAACGCCAATACCTTGCGAGAGGTGATCGCGCCGGTTGTGGACGAGGATATCGTTTTGGTGACCGATGGACACCGCGCTTGTCCGCGATGCGCGGCGGCAATCGGTGCGCATCACGAAGCATTGAACCTGTCACGAAGTGAACGGGTGCGAGGTGCCTTTCACATTCAGATCGCAGCAGATCCGGCGGTCAACAACCGACACAGCCGGTTGAAGGATTTCCTGCGGCGCTACCGAGGCGTCGCGACCAGATATCTCGACAACTACCTGCGATGGTTCCAACGGCTTGAACTGGAGAACGCCTCACCCCGGGCTTGCCTCGCAACCGCCATCGCACGTCCATGCATACAATTCGTGAACTGAGCCTTCATTTTAGCGGTCTCAATGAGGGCGTAGGCGATAGCGGCAGCCTCGCCGCCACCAATGGAGTCCGGGAAGAGACAATTTTTTCGACCAGGGGCGACGGGACGGATTGATCGCTCACAGATATTGTTGTCGAGCTCCAGACGTCCGTCGCCGAGATAAGCACGCGCTTCAGGCATGGGCTTCAGGGCGTAGCGGATCGCCTCGGCCAGTTTGGTCTTATCCGAGAGCCTGGGTAGTTGGGCCTGTAGCGTATCCGTCCGTTAGAGCCGTATTTTTCGGTTATTCCGGCCTCCAATTCCACGGCATGAGTTCCTCGATGCGGTTGATTTTGTGATCTGGCAGGCGCTCCAACACCCAGGTGAGCCAGGCTTCTGGATCAACGCCGTTCATCCTGGCGGTCTCGACGAGGGTGCAAGCGATAGCGGCGGCTTTACCGCCACCGACGGAGCCCATGAAGAGATAGTTCTTGCGGCCCAGTGCGATGGGGCGGATCAAGCGTTCACAGATGTTGTTGTCGAGTTCCAGCCGTCCGTCGCCGAGACAGGCACGCGCCTTTGGCATGCGGTTCAGCGCATAGCGAATGGCCCCTGCCAGCTTGTTCTTGCCCGAGAGCCTGGGAAGCCGGGGCTGTAACCATGCTTCCAGCTCATCGAAGACGGGCTTTGCCTTCTCTTGCCGAATGGCGACCCGCTCTTCGGGGGATTTGCCCCTGGCTTCCTCTTCGACAGCGTAAAGCACGGCGATCTGCTTGATTGTGCCTTTGGCGATGGCCGACCCTGTGCGCTCAAACTCTTCCAAAAGGCTCAGTTTACGAATTGTATGCATGGACGTGCGATGGCGGCTGCGAGGCAAGCCCGGGGTGAGGCGTTCTCCAGTTCAAGCCGTTGGAACCATCGCTGGTAGTTGTCGAGATATCTGGTCGCGACGCCTCGGTAGCGCCGCAGGAAATCCTTCAACCGGCTGTGTCGGTTGTTGACCGTCTGAATGTGAAAGGCACCTCGCACCCGTTCACTTCGTGACAGGTTCAATGCTTCGTGATGCGCACCGATTGCCGCCGCGCATCGCGGATAAGCGCGGTGTCCATCGGTCACCAAAACGATATCCTCGTCCACAACCGGCGCGATTACCTCTCGCAAGGTATCTGCGTTGACCGCGGGCAGAACCGCACTGACTGTTGCGCCGCTGCGATCAGCGACAACCAGTACCGGAACCTGTTCATCTGACAGGCCCCGCTTGCTGGCCTTGCCTCCCCTGCGTCGCGCCTTGCGCTCAAGGTTTCGTGCACCTTTCCGGCTTTCCAGCACATAGGTTTCATCGGCTTCCACAATGCCCGTGAGCTTGCGTGCCTTCAGGTCTTTTGCGGCAAGAAATCGGTGTCGCCAACGGAAGGCGGTGTTGACGGCAAGTCCGCAACGTTCTGCTGAAGCGCGAACCGTCAGCCCATCAGCAAGACAGGCTCCGAAGGAAAGCCACTTGTCCTTGCGGTGCAGACCCGACAAGAGGGTGCCGGTCGCGGCATTGAATGTCTTCCTGCATTCTTTGCACTGGTACCGTCGCAGACCCATTGCCTTGCCACGCGATATGGCGCCTAGCGTGCCACAATGCGGGCACTGGCGATCTCCACCCACGGCCGCTTCAATGGCAGCCAGCGACGCTGACGTCTCCGTGTCCCCCAGGCACACGGCTTCGGTTTGCTGCCGCTGCGCCGGGCTGAGGTGGTCTATCCCCGATAACCATTCCTGAAACTGCTGGTGATCCATGTCAATCCATCCTTCTGATTTCACAAAAAACATAACATGGACGCACACGGCTTGTAAACTGAGCCTTCCAAAAACTTGCGGCGCACATGCACCATGCAGACCTGTTCGTCGGCCTTACCCTCCCCAAAGAGGCCATTGAAGCCCGCAAAGCCATCGGCATGCACGGTCCCAGTATAGTCTGCGAGATGATTGACCGGATGTGAACCCTTGCTGTCTGTACTGAACTGATACCAGGCACAGGGTGGGGCCTCGCCGCACCACGGGCGCTCGTCGCGCACGTAACTCCACAGCCGCGCGGTTCTAGTCTTCTTTGCCTTGAGCCTGGTTTGCAGTTTGACCGGTGTGTCATCAGCAAAAAGCGTGGGACCTGCCCTGACCAGCTTGCCGATATGATCGGTCAGAGGTTCCAGCAAGGCCGTGCTGCGCCCCACCCGGTCTGTGAGTGTGGAACGGTGCAGATCAACCTTCTTGCGGGCGAAGATTTCTGGTTGCCGGTCAAGCGGCAGGTGATCGCAGTATTTGCCAATCAGGACGTGGGCCAGCAGACCCGGACCGGGGCGGCCACGTTCGATGGGCGCGACGGCAGTGGGGCCTGGGCAAAGGTTTCACAGCAGGTGCAGGCCATGCGGGGCGGAGGATCCGGCGTACCACAAAGCGGCCCGGGACATATTCCAGTTCCTCGGTAACGTCCTCACCGATCTGGCGCAGGGAACCACCGCACGCGCTGCAGTCCTCACCCGTCGACAGCACCTCATCCTGCCGATCCAGGTGATCGGGCAGCGGGGTGCGGTTGTGCTTGCGTTTGGCACGCGGTTTGTTCGAAGCGGCCTCTTCATCATCGCCAGAGGATTGTTCGGCCTGCTGCGCCTCAGCGGCGGCCTCGATCTCTTCGTCATCCTGTAGGTCGAGGGCCAGTTGATCCAGACTCTCGGATCTGGAACCAAACCGCGCCTTGCGGTGTCCGGCCAGCTCAGCCTTCAGCTTCTCGACCTGATAGGTGAGAGACGTAATCTCCGGGTCCATCCGAGAGACCAGCCCCTTCAGTCTGGCGGGGTCATCAGGCAGAGATTTGAAGGCATCCAGCATGGGCGACTTATAGCGGAATCCCTATACAGATGGAACGCAAAACCTCCCAAAACGCGTGTTTTGTCGGGCTTTCCCTATCCCGCCTGCAAAGGACGCCAGGTCTTCTGCGGGGTGCGCCAGTCAATCCCCTCCAGCAGCATCGACAGTTGTGAGGGGCTCAGACTGACCTTGCCTTCCTTCGCAGAAGGCCAGACAAAGCGACCCCGATCCAAACGCTTGGAGAACAGACACGCCCCTTGCGTATCCCACCAGATGATCTTCAAGAGATCACCTCGACGGCCATGGAACACGAACATGTGCCCCGAATACGGGTCCTCAGCCAGAACCTGCTCGGCCTGAGCCGCCAGTGTGTTGAACCCGCGCCGCATATCCGTCACCCCGGCGGCCAGCCACACCTGCGTATTGCCCGGCACCGGGATCATGTCATCAGCCCCTCAACCAGAGCCGGCACCGCCGACAATCCCGTCGCTCCTTCAACCAGGATACGCCGACCATCAGACAGGATGATGTCTACACGGTGAGCCGAAAGAGGACCGTCCATACAGGGCGCTGTGATCGGCACGTGGGGGGCGGTGGGCCCTGCAATCTTTACAGGCAGAAATGTGGTCACTTCCTCGGCGAAATCCTCACCGTCCCTTGTCCGAGCGCCCGAGGGCAACGGCTGTGCCGAGCGCTTCATCCGGACACTCAAGGAAAATCTCCTCTGGATCACGACATTCAACACCATAGAGGAACTGCAAGCAGCCCTCCAGAAGTTCAAGGATGACGACAACGAACACTGGCTCATCCAGAGGCATGGCCATCGCTCGCCAAACCAGTTCAGACGCGACGCAATGGACAAAATCCCGACCGCCGCGTAAGCTTCAAGAGTGTCTCAAAAAACTCTAGGGCGGGGGATATCCATGCTTGCCAACAGAACCCAGTTTTGCGGACATCTCAATCAGGAAGAATTAATCATGTCGGAAAGTATAGAACGCGTGAGGGCAACTGCTGGCATTGTGGGTTTGGACATCGAGATTGTTCAGATGACGGCATCGACGCGTACGGCCGGGGAGGCCGCGGCGGCCTGTGGATGCGATGTGGCGCAGATCGTCAAGTCGATGATTTTTGAGGGGCGGGAGAGTGGTGCCTTGAAGCTGTTCCTGGTGTCCGGGCGTCACCAGGCGGACATGGATCTGGCCGGTTCGGCTTGCGGCGAACCATTGAAACGCGCCAATCCGGACAGGGTACGGGCGGAGACGGGCTTTGCGGTCGGCGGGGTGGCGCCCCTGGGGCATTTGGCGGCGCTGGAGACCTGGGTCGATGAAATCCTGTTGGACTTCGACGTCGTCTGGGCCGCCGCCGGCGAGCCGAATGCTGTGTTTTCGGTCGCACCCGGCGCCCTGCGGGATGCAACGGGCGGTGTCGTCGTGGCGCTGGCTTGATCGGTGCGCTTTCAAGCGAACCTTCAGATTGACCCCAGCGCAATATCGGCGCGGCGGCACGGTCAACTGGAGCAGTTTGTAATTTAAATTATACATTTGTGTTGTTATCCGCCGAAGAATTTTCACCCGGCTATATCTCGGTCGTGTCGAGCCAGGGGGCTGACTTGAACGCACTGTTTTGAGGGCAGCCCCGGAAGCGTCTCTCCCACTGCGCCCCGTCAAAAGGAAGGGCTCAGTTTACAAGCCGTGTGCGTCCATGTCATGTTTTTTGTGAAATCAGAGGGATGGATTGACATGGATCACAAGCAGTTTCAGGAATGGTTATCGGGGACAGACCACCTCAGCCCGGCGCAGCGGCAGCAAACCGAAGCCGTGTTCCCGGGGGACACGGAGACGTCAGCGTCGCTGGCTGCCATTGAAGCGGCCGTGGGTGAAGATCGCCAGTGCCCGTATTGTGGCACGCCAGGCGCCATATCGCGTGGCAAGGCAAGGGGGTCTGCGACGGTACCAGTGCAAAGAATGCAGGAAGACATTCAATGCCGCGACCGGCACCCCCTTGTCGGGTCTGCACCGCAAGGACAAGTGGCTTTCCTTCGGAGCCTGTCTTGCCGATGGGCTGACGGTTCGCGCTTCAGCAGAACGTTGCGGACTTGCCGTCAACACCGCCTTCCGTTGGCGGCACCGATTTCCTGCCGCGAAAGACCTGAAGGCACGCAAGCTCACGGGCATTGTGGAAGCCGATGAAACCTGTGTGCTGGAAAGCCGGAAAGGCGCACGAAACCTTGAGCGCAAGGCGTGACGCAGGGGAGGCAAGGCCAGCAAGCGGGGCCTGTCAGATGAACAGGTTCCGGTACTGGTTGTCGCTGATCGCAGCGGCGCGACAGTCAGTGCGGTTCTGCCCGCGGTCAACGCAGATACCTTGCGAGAGGTAATCGCGCCGGTTGTGGACGAGGATATCGTTTTGGTGACCGATGGACACCGCGCTTGTCCGCGATGCGCGGCGGCAATCGGTGCGCATCACGAAGCATTGAACCTGTCACGAAGTGAACGGGTGCGAGGTGCCTTTCACATTCAGATCGCAGCAGATCCGGCGATCAACAACCGACATGGCCGGTTGAAGGATTTCTTGCGGCGCTACCGAGGCGTCGCGACCAGATATCTCGACAACTACCTGCGATGGTTCCAGCGGCTTGAACTGGAGAACGCCTCACCCCGGGCTTGCCTCGCAGCCGCCATCGCACGTCCATGCATACAATTTGAAACTGAGCCAAAGGAAGAGACAGATGGAAGACCCCAGGTCTATTCATCAAATTGAACCAGGGTATTGAAAGTATTCAGAAAATATGAATCTCTTTTGCCGAGTTTCAGCGACAGAAGTGGCCAGATATGGTATCCGTTCAATCCGTATTGCGACAGGTTCCCGATCCGGGGGAAAGCAAGATCTCAAACATCCGCTCCACGCGCTGCCGGGGCTGATGCTGTTATCCATGCCCGGCGGCCGCAAGGGAATGATGGCGGCGGGTCAACTGGGCCGTAGCCTGACTGCACGACAACTCCGGCGACCGGGATTTCGCCCCGGGCTTGCCTCCCCCTGCCATGCAATCCTGACGAAAACCCTTCGGGTTCTGGATTCCACGGCAATGGCGCAGGCTTTTGGCCAGTTGACAGCGGAGACCGGCGCGCGGGCCGACACAGACATCAACCACCTCTTCCTCGACGGCAAAACCCCGCGCGGCGGCAAGGATGCCGACGGCAAGGCCGAATCGAGACGGCCTTCACGGAGCCGGTTTTTCCCCTCGCCGAATGGCATGAGCCGGCGCAATCCGGCCACGGGCGGATTGACCAGCGCCACATTCGTGGAAGCGCTCGGCGAGAAGATGGATGGATGCGCAAGTCATGGCCGACAATCCGCTTCATCGCTCGCCTGGAGCGCAGGCGATACCATGTCCGAGGGGGACGCGTCATCCGAACCGAAAGGGAGAAGATTTATCTGATCACGAGCCTGCCCGGGGCGACACCGAAACGCATCGTGTCCGTGAACCGCGGCCACTGGCGGATCGAGGCGATGCATCGCGACAAGGACGTAACCCCTGGTGAGGATCGCCATACCAATCGCCTTGATCACGCCCCGCAAAACATCTTCACGCTGACAAGCGCCACACATACTGTGCTCAAGCGCATTAGCAACTCGCCCACAAGGGCTATCGAGGCGTTTCGGACCAGCAGAACAGCGGCGATCCGCTTCCTGGCCAAAGACCACAACAATTTTTACTGAATCACCCTGTGTTACGCTCATATTGCTTGCGGTCAGTTCACATTTTGTGCCTCAATTGCTGATTGGACACAGCAACGGAATCACAAGCGGCTGATGCCACTCAACTCTTTTTCAGTCAGGCTCTGAGATAAACATGCCATGACACATTTCAGAAACGAGGAATCGCCATGACGGATGAACAGATGGACGGCAGTTGCTGGTGGCATGGCGGGCACGAAGATTACCGCGCCTATCATGATACCGAATGGGGCCGCCCCGTGGCCGATGACCAACATCTGTTTGAAAAAATCTGTCTGGAGGGCTTTCAATCCGGCCTGTCCTGGCTGACCATTCTGCGAAAGCGCGACAATTTTCGTGCCGGCTTTGCCAGGTTCGCTTTCCGGAAAGTTGCCAAATTTGGCAATAGCGACATCGACCGGTTGCTACAGGATGCCGGAATTGTCCGCCATCGCGGCAAGATCGAGAGCACGATCAACAATGCCAAACGGGCTTGCGAAATGGTCAAGGCGGAAGGCTCGCTGAGCACTTTTTTCTGGCGCTATGAACCGGATCCAGCTAGTCGGCCCGGTTCGATTACGAAGGGATCGATTCCGGGCAAAACGGAAGAATCAACCGCCATGTCCAAAGAGTTGAAAAAGCGCGGCTGGTCTTTTGTCGGCCCGACGACCGCCTATGCCTTCATGCAGTCCATGGGATTGGTCAATGATCATCTGGATGGCTGTCCGATGCGCGCCGCGTGCGAGAAGGAACGCACCCGGTTCAAGCGGCCCGCTTAACGCTGCGCGGTTTCCCAGTCCGGATGGACCCACGGTTCCAGATTTGACGCGGGCAGGGGCGCGCGGCCGAGGATGTGATCGGCGGCCTTTTCCCCGGTCATGATCGAGGGGCCGTTGAGATTGCCATTTGTGATCTGCGGGAAGATCGAACTGTCGGCGACCCGCAAGGCTTCCATGCCGATGACCCGGCATTCGGGATCGACGACGGCGGCGGGATCGTCCGCCGCGCCCATCTTGCAGGTGCCACAGGGGTGATAGGCGCTTTCGGCCACCCGGGTGATGAAGGCGTCGATATCCGCGTCGCTGGTGACATCGGCGCCGGGCGCGATCTCTTTGCCGCGATAGGGTGCAAAGGCATCCTGGGCGAAGATTTCGCGGGTCAGGCGGACGCACGTGCGCATCTCGGTCCAGTCGTCCTCGTGGCTCATATAGTTGAACAGCACTGCGGGATGCACGAACGGATCGGCGGATTTCAGCGTGACCGCGCCGCGGGATTTAGAGCGCATCGGCCCGGCATGAGCCTGGAAACCTTCGCCCACATGCATGCTCTTGCCGTCATAGGACACCGCTACGGGGAAGAAATGATACTGGATATCCGGGTAGCGGATGCCGGCTTTCGAGCGGACAAAGGCGCAGGATTCGAAATGATTGGTCGCGCCGAGGCCGGTTTTGGTGAGCAGCCAGCGGGCGCCGATCAATCCCTTGGAGATCAGATTCAGCTTGGAATAGAGGCCAATGCGCTGGGTGCATTCCTGCTGGAAGTAAAACTCCAGATGATCCTGAAGGTTGCGCCCGACGCCGGGCAGGTGATGCACGGGTTCGATCCCGTGTTCGGCCAATTGGGCGTCGTCGCCGATGCCGGACAAAAGCAGCAATTTCGGTGAATTGATCGACCCGGCGGAGACGATCACTTCGCGCCGTGCCCGGACCCGGGTCCGTTTGTCGCCCTTGTCGTATTCAACGCCTGCGGCCCTTTTGCCTTCGGTCAGGATCCTGGTGGTGAAAGCGCCGGTGCGAATTTCCAGATTGGGCCGCTGCCGCGCAGGCTTCAGATAGGCGTTGGCCGCCGACCAGCGCCGGCCGCGCCAGACAGTCATTTCCATCGGGCCGAAGCCTTCCTGCTGTTGGCCGTTATAGTCGGCGGTGCCCTGATAACCGGCCTCGCGCCCCGCCTCGACGAACGAGGCATAGAGTGGATTTGCCATTGACCCCCGAGTGATATGCAACGGGCCGTCGGTGCCGCGCCAGCCGTCCTGGCCGCCATGGGAGGTTTCCATGCGCTGGAAATAGGGCAGCACATGGCGATAGCCCCATCCGGCCGCGCCCATGTCTTCCCAGGTGTCGTAATCACCGGCATGGCCTCGCACATAGACCATGCCGTTGATCGAGGACGATCCGCCCAGCACCTTGCCGCGCGGGGTTTTCAGCCGGCGCCCGCCGAGATGTGGTTCGGGTTCGGACCAGTAGCCCCAATTGTATTTGTCCGAATTCATCGGGATTGCCAGGGCGGATGGCATCTGGACGAACATCGACCAGTCGGAGCCGCCATATTCCAACAGGCACACCGAATGGCGCCCGTCCTCGCTGAGACGTGCGGCAATGGCGCAGCCGGCGCTGCCCGCGCCGACGACCACATAGTCAAACTCGTCCATTCAGCTCCGGTCCCGCAAATTCCTGCCCTCAGTTGACCACCTCTGGCACGGCGCCCTCGTGCCGCCAAAGGCCAGTTTCGCAGAAAGGGCTGGACGCATCCGTCAGATGTGCGTCGGTTTTTGACGGCGTTCCGACGCTTTACCTGTCATGATGGTCTTCCAAAAGGGCGGGAAGATCACCATGGCGGCCGAAGTGGCGGAAAAGAGGACACGGGGCCGGCGCGGAGGTGGCGGCGTTCGCCCACCGATCCCGCGCGGCACGTTCAAACAGCCGCGCCTGCCTTTCGAGCCGACAAAGATCCTGTCCGACGATCATATAGAGGCGATCCATAACGCCTCTCTCCAGGTCCTGGAAGAGATCGGCATTGACGTTCTGAACCTGGAAGCGAAGGAATATTACCGCCAGGCCGGGGCGGAGCTGGAACCTGGCGCTGACCGCATCCGTTGCCCGCGTGAAATGATTGTGGACGTGATCGCAACCGCGCCGAAATCTTTCACCCTGCATGCCCGCAACCCGGCCCATGATGTTGTCATGGGGGATAATTATGTGACGTTTGCCCAGGTCTCCTCGGCGCCGAATTCCTCGGATATGGACGGCGGCCGGCGAACCGGCAACCTGGTCGATTACCGCAATTTCCTGCGCCTGATCCAGCATTTCGACGTGCTGCATGTGATCGGCGGGTATCCGGTGGAGCCGGTGGATATTCACGCCTCGGTCCGCCATCTGGAATGCATTCGCGATATGGCGACCCTGACCGACAAGGTACCGTACTGCTATTCCCTCGGCCGGGAACGTAATCTCGATGCCCTGGAAATGGCCCGGATCATTCGCGGTGTCAGCGACGAGGAGCTGGACCGGCAGCCGTCAATCATTTCGACGATCAATACCAATTCACCGCTGAAGCTGGATATCCCGATGCTGCAGGGTGTGATCGAAATGGCCAAACGGGGCCAGCCGACGGTGATCACGCCGTTCACACTGGCCGGCGCCATGGCACCGGTGACCGTGGTCGGTGCGCTGGTCCAGCAGAACGCCGAAGCCCTCGCCGCGGTCGCGCTCAGTCAGTTGGTCAAACCCGGCGCCCCTATTGTCTATGGCGGGTTCACCTCCAACGTGGACATGAAATCAGGCGCCCCGGCCTTCGGCACCCCGGAATATATGAAGGCCGCTCTGGCGGGCGGCCAGCTTGCGCGCCGCTACGGTTTTCCTTACCGCACATCGGCCGTCTGCGCTGCCAATACGGTGGATGCCCAGGCGGCTTGGGAAACCGTCTATTCCCTGTGGGGCGCGCTTCAGGGGGGCGGCAATCTCATCAAACACTCGACCGGCTGGCTGGAAGGGGGCCTGTGCGCCTCGTTCGAGAAATTCATCATCAACGTGGACCTCGCACAGGAATTCATGGAACCGCTGGTGGTGGACGACGACACCCTTGCGCTGGACGCCATGCGCGAGGTCGGTCCGGGCGGCCATTTCTTCGGCTGCAAGCACACCCAGGAGCGCTACACCAATGCGTTCTATTCCCCCCTGGTGTCCGACTGGCGCAATTTCGAATCCTGGGAAGAAGCCGGCCGCCCCGAAGCCATGGCCAAGGCCAACATGCTCTATAAACAGGCCCTGGAAGAATACGAAGCCCCGCCGCTCGATCCCGCCATCAAGGAAGAACTCGACGCCTTGGTTGCCCGGCGGATTGAAGAGGGCGGTGTTCAGACGGATTTTTAGGGGCTGGGCCGAATGGTTCGAGGATGCTTTGGCAGTTTCGAGGTTTCCTCCGGATCTTCGCCGCACCGCATCTGATCACTGGCATGGGGAAGGTCACATGCTGCTGGGCGACAAGGCCTGTGATGCTGACCGGGTCAGACAGATGGGCATCTCGAACAATCGGCCTGATTTTGAGTTTATGGATGACGTTTGATTCTCTCGAAATATAATCGATGGAAGCTTCAATTTTGCAAGGAATCGGCGATGGGTCAGATGGGCTTTTTCGATGTCAGCAACCGTTACGTTTCGCTTGATGCCAGGAAGGACCCCCTTGGTTCAGATTGCGGCGGTTGTTCCATTCGAGGAGTTTCGGTCGCGTTTGGAGGCGGTTTGGCGCAAACCGGGTGAAAAGCGCAAGTCGGCGGCGGGTCGCAAGCCGTGGGACGCGGTGGTCATGCTTAAGGCGATCATTCTCTGCGAACCTTACAATCTTTCCGACGAGCAGGTCGAGTATCAGGTTCGCGATCGTCTTTCCTTCATGCGGTTCCCGGGCCTTGGCCTTGAGGATCCGGTGCCCGATGCCAGGACGATCTGGCCTTATCGCGAGCAGCTGGCCCAGGCGGGCGAAGTAAAACCGCTTTTTTCAGCTTTTGACGATCATTTGAAGGGCCGAGGCTATTTGGCAATGGGCGGACAGATCATTGATGCGTCGATCGTCCCGGTGCCCAAGTAGCGCAACAAGCGCGAGGAGAACGCGACCATCAAGGCCGGTGACACGCCAGAGGCGTGGAAGGAAAAGCCGGCCAAGCTGCGCCGGAAAGATTGCGATGCCCGCTGGACCGGAAAAACAGCCAAAGCCATTACGGCGACAAGAACCACATCAACGTCGACCGCTGTCACAAGCTGGTGCGTGACCATGACGTGAGCGATGCCGCGGTGCACGACAGTCAGGTGCCGGATCAGATCCTCGATGATGACAACACCGCCTCGGATGTTCGGGCCGACAGCGCCTGTCGCTCGGCCGAGATCGAGGAGGGGCTGAAGGACAAGGGGCTGAGGAGCCGTCACCGCCTTGCCGGCCACCAAAACACGCCCCCGTCCGTCCTTCACGTAAAAATGTCTATCTTCCTTCGAAACATCCCATCCGGCATACTCCATCGTGCTCACTCTCCTTTCATGGCCCCATGGGTGTTTTGTTGCGACCCCTCATTGTAGACCCCGGAGAGTGAGCACCGGAATTAGGCTATGTGTTTGCTGGAAACCGGTCACTTGCGGGAGCGCACCATGCATACTTTCGATGAGTTGTTTGAAATTTCAGCAAAACGCCACGGCGGCAAGCCGGCGCTGAACAAGCTGCTGGAGCCGCCCAAGACACCGGCCCAGTTGCGCCGGGTCAAGGATGATCGCTGGCTGGCCAACATGACCAAATGCATCTTCCAGGCCGGCTTCAACTGGAAAGTGGTCGAGAGCATGTGGCCGGGTTTCGAAGAGGCCTTTAACGGTTTCGACATCGGCCGCTGTCTGATGATGAACGACGACGACATCGCCCGACTGGTCTCTGACAAGCGCATTGTCCGTCACGGAGCCAAGATTTCGGCCGTACAGCAAAATGCCGCCTTCCTATCCGAACTGGCAAAGGAGCACGGGACAGCCGCCAAGGCCTTCGCGGACTGGCCGCCGGAAGACTATATCGGCTTGCTGGACATGATAAAAAAACGCGGGATGCGTCTTGGCGGAAACACCGGGCAATATTTTCTGCGCTTTTCCGGCAAGGACAGCTTCATCCTGTCCCGTGACGTGACTACCCGGCTGATGGCAGAGGGCGTGATCGATAAGCCGGCGTCTTCAAGGTCGGCCATGGCCGCGGTTCAGGAAGCCTTCAACACGTGGATGCACCAGTCCGGTCGCTCGCTGAAGGAAATCAGCCGGGTGCTGGCCATGAGCATCGATTGAGCCATGATCCTGGACAATGAACAGGAAGTGACCGACGCCGTCTTGCGGGTGATGGCGCAGACCAATGATCCGCGGCTGCGCGAGATCATGGTTTCATTGGTCACTCATCTGCACAGCTTCGTTAGAGCCTGAACGAAAATGAGTTGAGTGATATCAGTGGGTTGTGATTCTGTTTGTTTGAACAAGAAACAAGAAAACGGAGGTCACGATGCCCTGGACTGAAACCACTCGCTGCCAGTATGAGCGGAATAACGAGCGTTACTCAAGCGATGTAACCGATGCAGAATGGGCGGTCATTTTTCCGCTTTTGCCCGGCCCCAACAAATTGGGGCGCCCTCGGGAAGTTGAGTTGCGCGAAGTTTGGGATGGGATTGGCTACATCGCTGCCGCTGGGTGCGCGTGGTCTCTTTTGCCAAAGGACTTTCCGCCGGTTTCAACGGTTCGATACTATTTCTACAACTGGCGTGATAGCGGGTTACTGGCGGAGATCAACCACGCTCTGGTCGCTTTGGCGCGTGAATGGGAGGCTCGGGATCATCAACCCACGGCAGGCGTTATTGACAGTCAAAGCGTGAAAACCACTGAAAACGGCGGCATTTCTGGCTACGACGCAGGAAAGAAGATCAAAGGCCGCAAGCGCCACATCATGACAGACACCTGTGGCCATCTGTTGGCATTATGCGTTCACGCTGCCAACATTCAAGATCGCGATGGGGCAGTGGGCGTCTTTCAAAAGCTCAAGCGGGATGCCCCAAAACTGCGCCACGTTTTTGCCGACTGCGGTTATCGGGGGCCAAAACTTCGTTCAGCCCTGATAACCATTGGCCGCTGGACTATCCAGATTGTGAAGCGTTCCGACACCGCCGAAGGTTTTGAGGTCCTGCCCCGCAGGTGGGTCGTCGAACGCACCTTCGCCTGGCTGGGACGTTGCCGCCGATTGGCAAAGGATTGGGAGAAAACCATCGAAAGTGCAGAGGCTTGGGTTCTCATCGCCCATATCAGACGCATGACACGCTGTCTCGCAAGGGCTTGAAAAACATCAGATCATTTTGAAGCAGGCTCTTAGAGACGTGCGCCTGACCGAGGAAGAATTCCGCGGCGCCGCCGCGATCCTGAACGAGATTGGCCAGTACTCGACCGACAGCCATAACGAGGCGGTGCTGATGGCAGGCTCGCTGGGCGTCTCATCATTGGTGTGCCTGCTGAACAATGGCGATGGCGGGCAGACGGAAACGTCGCAATCGTTGCTCGGGCCGTTCTGGCGAATGCAATCCCCACGGACCGGCAATGAGGGTTCCATCGTCCGGTCAGGCCGCGTTTTTGAGGTCTTGGGGCTTCCAGTTCCACGGCATGAGTTCGTCGATGGGGTTGATCCGTGATCAGCAACGCGTTCCAGCACCCATGTGAGCCAGGCCTCGGGATCGGCATTGCTCATTTCAGCGGTCTCAATGAGGGCGTAGACGATAGCGGCAGCCTCGCCGCCACCAACGGAGCCCGGGAAGAGACAATTTTTTCGACCAGGGGCGACGGGACGGATTGATCGCTCACAGATATTGTTGTCGAGCTTCAGACGTCCGTCGCCGAGATAAGCACGCGCTTCGGGCATCGGCTTCAGGGCGTAGCGGATCGCCTCGGCCAGTTTGGTCTTGCCCGAGAGCCTGGGCAGTTGGGCCTGTAGCCATGCTTCCAGGTCATCGAAGACAGAGGCCTGGCCTTCTCCTGCCGCAGGGAGGCCCTTTCGTAGCCGTCCGTTAGGGCCGTATCTTTCGGTTATTCTGGCATCCAATTCCACGGCATGGTATCCGTCCGGTCAGGCCGCGTTTTTGGTGTCTTGGGGCTTCCAGTTCCACGGCATGAGTTCGTCGATGGGGTTAATCCGTGATCAGCAACGCGTTCCAGCACCCATGTGAGCCAGGCCTCGGGATCGACATTGTTCATTTCAGCGGTCTCAATGAGGGCGTAGGCGATAGCGGCAGCCTCGCCGCCACCAACGGAGCCCGGGAAGAGACAATTTTTTCGACCAGGGGCGGGCGACGGGACGGATTGATCGCTCACAGATATTGTTGTCGAGCTCCAGACGTCCGTCGCCGAGATAAGCACGCGCTTCGGGCATCGGCTTCAGGGCGTAGCGGATCGCCTCGGCCAGTTTGGTCTTGCCCGAGAGCCTGGGCAGTTGGGCCTGTAGCCATGCTTCCAGGTCATCGAAGACAGGCCTGGCCTTCTCCTGCCGCAGGGCGGCCCTTTCGTAGCCGTCCGTTAGAGCCGTATTTTTCGGTTATTCCGGCATCCAATTCCACGGCATGAGTTCCTCGATGCGGTTGATCTTGTGATCTGGCAGGCGCTCCAACACCCAGGTGAGCCAGGCTTCCGGATCAACGCCATTCATCCTGGCGGTCTCGACGAGGGTGTAAGCGATAGCGGCGGCTTTACCGCCACCGACGGAGCCCATGAAGAGATAGTTCTTGCGGCCCAGTGCGATGGGGCGGATCGAGCGTTCACAGATGTTGTTGTCGAGTTCCAGCCGTCCGTCGCCGAGACAGGCACGCGCCTTTGGCATGCGGTTCAGCGCATGGCGAATGGCCCCTGCCAGTTTGGTCTTGCCCGAGAGCTTGGGAAGCTGGGCCTGTAACCATGCTTCCAGCTCATCGAAGACGGGCTTTGCCTTCTCTTGCCGAATGGCGACCCGCTCTTCGGGGGATTTGCCTCTGGCTTCCTCTTCGACAGCGTAAAGTACGGCGATCTGCTTGATTGTGCCTTTGGCGATGGCCGACCCTGTGCGCTCAAACTCTTCCACAAACTTGCGGCGCACATGCACCATGCAGGCCTGTTCGTCGGCCTTGCCCTCCCCAAAGAGGCCATTGAAGCCCGCAAAGCCATCGGCATGCACGGTCCCGGTATAGCCGGAAAGATGATTGACCGGGTGTGCACCCTTGCGGTCTGTACTGAACTGATACCAGGCACAGGGTGGGGCCTCGCCGCACCACGGGCGCTCGTCGCGCACGTAACTCCACAGCCGCGCGGTTTTAGTCTTCTTTATCATGGTGCGGGTTTGTCGTTTGACCGGTGTGTCATCGGCAAAAAGTGCAGGCCCTGCCCTGACCAGCTTGCCGATATGATCGGCCAATGGCTCCAGCAGCGCCGTGCTGCGGCCCACCCAGTCGGTCAACGTGGTGCGATGCAGATTAACCTTCTCGCGGGCGAAGATTTTTGATTGCCGGTCAAGCGGCAGGTGATCGCAGTATTTGCCAATCAGGACGTGGCCAGCAGACCCGGACCGGGGCGGCCACGTTCGATGGGGCGCGACGGCAATGGGGCCTGGGCAAAGGTTTCACAACAGGTGCAGGCCATGCGGGGGCGGAGGATCCGGCGTACCACAAAGCGGCCCGGGACATATTCCAGTTCCTCGGTAACGTCCTCACCGATCTGGCGCAGGCTCCCACCGCAGTCAGTGCAGTCCTCACCCGGCGACAGCACCTCATCCTGCCGGTCCAGATGATCTGGCAAGGGGTTGCGGCTGTGCTTGCGCCTGGCAGATTTGTCCGTCTCATCGACATCAGTGCCGTTGGAGCCAGCTTCGTTCTTCTGCTCGTTTGCTGCCGCCTCGATCTCTTGGTCATCCTGTAGGTCGAGGGCCAGTTGATCCATGCTCTCTGATCTGGAGCCAAACCGTGCCTTGCGGTGGCCATGCAGTTCAGCCTTCAGCTTCTCGTTTTGATACGTCAGCGACTGAACCTCGGCCATCAAAAGCTCGCTGACAGCCCGCAGTTCGGCGGGGTTTTCAGGCAGGGCTTCAAGGGTGTGCAACATGTGAAATCCATATCAAACTGCCCCATGGGATGAAACGACAAACCGCGTTAAACCTGATGTTTTTTGGGCTTTCTCTATCCCGCCTGCAAAGGACGCCAGGTCTTTTGCGGGGTGCGCCAGTCAATCCCCTCTAACAGCATCGACAGCTGTGAGGGACTCAGGCTGACCTTGCCCTCCCTGGCCGCAGGCCAGACAAACCGCCCCCGTTCCAGTCGTTTGGAGAACAGGCAAGCGCCTTGGCCGTCCCACCATATGATCTTGAGCAGATCACCGCGCCTGCCGCGAAACACAAACATGTGCCCCGAATACGGGTCTTCAGCCAGAACCTGTTCGGCCTGAGTCGCCAGTGTGTTGAACCCGCGCCGCATATCCGTCACCCCAGCGGCCAGCCACACCCGCGTATTGCCCGGCACCGGGATCATGTCATCAGCCCCTCAACCAGAGCCAGCACCGCCGGCAATCCCGTCGCTCCTTCAACCAGGATACGCCGACCATCAGACAGGGTGATGTCTACACGGTGAGCCGAAAGAGGAACGTCCATACAGGGCGCTGTGATCGGCACGTGGGCTGCGGTTGGCCCTGCAATCTCTACAGGCAGAAATGTGGTCACTTCCCCGGCGAAATCATCACCGTCAGTACATGACGGCGCGAAACGGGGATCACGCAACCATGTGTAGATCAGATTGGCGTTCATCGCGTAACGTCGTGCAACCTGCGCTACCGAAACCCCAGGCGCGCGCGTTTGTCCGCAGATCGAAACCTTCTCATCGTCTGACCAAAACCGCTTCTTCTGACCCTTCTTCCCAGACATATCCGCCCTCAAGATGTCCACTAGCAATGGTGGACACTATCAGCGCACGCTATAACGCGTCAGAGCACCAACACCGGACGCTTACCATGCCGTGGAATTGGAGGCCGGAATAACCGAAAAATACGGCTCTAACGGACGGCTACGAAAGGGCCGCCCTGCGGCAGGAGAAGGCCAGGCCTGTCTTCGATGACCTGGAAGCATGGCTACAGGCCCAACTGCCCAGGCTCTCGGGCAAGACCAAACTGGCCGAGGCGATCCGCTACGCCCTGAAGCCGATGCCCGAAGCGCGTGCTTATCTCGGCGACGGACGTCTGGAGCTCGACAACAATATCTGTGAGCGATCAATCCGTCCCGTCGCCCCTGGTCGAAAAAATTGTCTCTTCCCGGGCTCCGTTGGTGGCGGCGAGGCTGCCGCTATCGCCTACGCCCTCATCGAGACCGCTAAAATGAACAATGTCGATCCCGAGGTCTGGCTCACATGGGTGCTGGAACGCGTTGCTGATCACAGATTAACCCCATCGACGAACTTATGCCGTGGAACTGGAAGCCCCAAGACCTCAAAAACGCGGCCTGACCGGACGGATACCAATCAACAGCTCAAAGTCTGTTTGGGCAGACACCCGATACCGATCGGCCAGGAACGAAGCCTGGCTGAAAGCGCAGGGCTATCGCTCACACATCCACCGCAAGAAGCCGCGTGGCAAGCCAATGCCCAAGCATATTCGCAGCGGCAACGCGACACGATCTGCCATCCGCGCCTGCATTGAACATGTCTTTGGACATCAAAACGGGCCGATGGCCCTCACGATCCGCTCAATCGGAAAAACCAGGGCTGTCGGTCGGATGACGATGGCCAATCTGAGCTACAATTTCCGCCGGCTCATCTTCCACGAAAGACGACGGGCCATAGCCTGAATCCGGCCAAAATCGCGGAACGCCCAACCCTACGAACCAAAAGGCACGCAAAAAGCAGCCAAATCGCACCAATTGCCGCGTGTTGCGCGCAGAAAGCCGAAAATCACGGAACCGTCACCACTCAATCCAGAACCAAAGCCGCGTTGTTCGAGGTCTCCAGATACTTCCAATTCGTCGCACAATTGAGCAATGAAAAAGCCGGCGAAAGGCACCGGCTTTTTAAAATCACGAATGGTTTGCCCCTATTTCGGGGCCATCACCATAACCATCTGGCGGCCTTCCATCTTCGGGAAGGCTTCGACCTTGGCGATTTCCTCGGTATCGACCTGGACCCGTTCCAGAACGGCGCGGCCCAGCTCCTGGTGGGCCATTTCGCGGCCACGGAAGCGCAATGTCACCTTGACCTTGTCGCCCTCTTCGAAGAACCGCACAATCGAACGCATCTTCACATCGTAATCGTGGGTGTCGATGTTGGGGCGCATCTTGATTTCCTTGACCTCGACGGTCTTCTGCTTCTTGCGCGCTTCGGAAGCCTTTTTCTGGGTCTCGTATTTGTATTTGCCGAAATCAAGGATCTTGGCGACGGGCGGGTCTGCATTGGGTGAAATCTCCACCAGGTCCAGCCCGACATCCGCGGCGCGTTCGATCGCATCGCCCGTTTTGACGACACCGACATTTTCGCCATCCTCGTCGATGAGGCGCACAGTCGATGCGTCGATCATCTCGTTTACGCGCGGGCCGACATATTTCGGCGGCGGCGCGTGGTGTGGTCTGCGTGCTATTCGAGTCTCTCCCTTTGTAACGACCCGGTATCGGGCCCATTCATTGTTTCAAAGCCCGCGCCTGGTCCGGCGCGGCGGCTTCCTTCCCTAGGATAGAAATTGCTTCGTCAAGCGCAAGCGTTTGTTGCTCCTTCGATCCAAGACGGCGCAGCGTCATGGAACCCTGTTCAGCCTCGCGCTTGCCGATAATGGCGATCACCGGCACGTGGGCATGGGAATGTTCGCGGATCTTGTAGTTGATTTTCTCATTCCGAAAGTCCGTATCAACCCGCAATCCGGTGGCGCGCATGGCCTCCGCCGCTTTCTCCGCAAACCCGTCCGCCTCGCTGACAATGGTCGCGATGACGATCTGCTTGGGTGCCAGCCAAAGAGGGAAGCGTCCGGCATATTGCTCGATCAGAATGCCGATGAACCGCTCGAACGAGCCCAGAATGGCCCGGTGCAGCATGACCGGACGCTGCTTGGCCCCGTCCTCGCCGACAAATTCGGCATTCAGCCGCTCGGGCAGCACGAAATCGACCTGCAGGGTACCGCACTGCCAGTGGCGGCCGATGGCATCGCGCAGCACGAACTCCAGCTTCGGCCCGTAAAATGCGCCCTCGCCCGGGTTCAGGGTGAATTCGCGGCCCGTTGCCCTGGTTGCCTCAATCAGTGCCGTTTCCGCCTTGTCCCAGACCGCGTCCTCGCCGGAATGGGTTTCGGGCCGGTCGGAAAACTTGATGCTGAATTCGGGAAAGCCGAGATCGGCATAGATCGATGACAGCAGATCGATGAATTTTTCGGTCTCGACGGATATATCGTTTTCATCACAGAAGATATGGGCATCGTCCTGGGTAAAGCCGCGCACCCGCATGATGCCGTACAGCGCGCCCGAGGGTTCATAACGGTGACACGAGCCGAATTCGGCCATGCGTAATGGCAGATCGCGATAGGATTTGATCCCCGTATTGAAGATCTGCACGTGGCAGGGACAGTTCATCGGTTTCAGGGCCGAAGTGCGCTTTTCCCGGGCATGATCCTCGTCTACCTTGGCCACGAACATGTGCTCGCGGAACTTGTCCCAGTGACCGCTTTCCTCCCACAGGCGGCGGTCGACCAACTGCGGTGTCTTGACCTCGACATAGCCGGCATCGTCCAGGCGGCGGCGCATGTACTGCTCGATCACCTGCCACAGGGTCCAGCCATGGGGGTGCCAGAAGATCATGCCGACGGCCTCTTCCTGCATATGGAAGAGTTCCATCTCACGGCCCAGACGCCGGTGGTCGCGCTTTTCGGCTTCCTCCACCATTTGGAGATAGACCTTTAGCTCCTTGTCGTCGCGCCAGGCGGTGCCGTAGATTCGCTGCAGTTGCTCATTGCTGCTGTCCCCTCGCCAATAGGCGCCGGCCAGCTTGGTCAGCTTGAATGCCTTGCCGATTTTGCCAGACGACATCAGGTGCGGACCGCGGCACAGGTCGTGCCATTCGTCGTGATGATAGATCCGCACATCTTCACCGTTCGGGATCGCCTTGATCAGCTCTGCCTTGTAGATCTCGCCCATATCGCGGAAATGGGCGACGGCGGCATCGCGCTCCATCACCTCGCGCCGGGTCGGTACGTCGCGGTCGACGATCTCCTTCATCCGCACCTCGATCTTTTCCAGATCATCCGGCGTGAAGGGCTCCGACCGCGCAAAATCGTAGTAAAAGCCGTACTCGATCGACGGACCTATGATGACCTGGGTGCCGGGATAAAGCTCCTGTACCGCCATTGCCATGATGTGGGCGGCGTCATGCCGGATCAGGTCCAACGCGTCGGCCTCATCCTTCATCGTGACAATCGCCAGGGCGGCATTTTCGGTGATGGGCAGGTCCAGATCGCTCAGCGCGCCATCAATCTTGACGGCCAGCGCCGCCCTGGCGAGGCCGGGACCGATATCGGCGGCAATCTCCGTCCCCGTGATGCCGGATGCGTAGGACCGTTCCGATCCATCCGGCAAAGTCAGCGTTACGTGCCCGTTAGCGGCGCTCATTGCGCGTTCATCCCGTACTTCACAAATCCAATCGAGAGAGGTGATGCCGGAGGATCGGCGCGGCGTCAAGCACCGGCAAGGGCGCGGTAGACATCAAGTGTATCCGCGCACATTCGGTCTACCGCATAGCGCTCCAGAACCCATGCCCGGCCGTCCCGGCCCATCTGCGCCCGCTCCTCCCGATCCAGGTCCAGAACGTCGTCCAGACCGGCCGCCAGCACTTCCGGATTACCGGGCGGCACCAGGAAGCCGCTTTGTCCCTGCAGAATGGTTTCGGAAGCCCCGCCATGGTCGGCGGCGACGATCGGCCGCTCCATGGCCTGGGCCTCGACCGGGACTCGGCCGAACGCCTCGGGTTCCAATGACGGACAGACGACGATATCGCTCAGGGCATAAGCTGCCGACACATCGATCACATGACCGGGCAGGCGCACAAAATTGCGCAGCCCCAAAGCGTCGATGCGCTGGTGCAGTTCCTTGACGAACCGGTCCCTTCCTTGCGCGTCGCCGGGAAGGACACAGACAAAATCATCGCGCTTCCTGGCCAGGATTGCGGCAGCCTCGACCAGCGGGCCCTGGCCCTTCCAGCGGGTCAGACGGCCCGGCAGCAGGATGATCTTGCGGGGATCGTCCTTGATCCCCCATTGGTACAGCAACTGCACCTTACGCACTTCGGCCACGGTTTCCTGGCTGAAGCGTGCCAGGTCGATGCCGCGCGGAATGGTGATGATCCGGTCATTGGGCCCGTGCTGTTCGACGATATGGGCGGCGATAAAATCGGAGATCGCGATCACCCGGTCACCTTTGGCCATCACGCTGTTATAGCGCCGCTTGGCAGCCGAGCCGGCATTATAGGTGCCGTGATAGGTGGTCACGAAGGATATGCCGGTCTTTTTTGCCGCCGTCATCGCCGACCGGGCCGGCGCCCGGCTGCGAACGTGGATCACCTTCGCGCCGGTTTCGCCGATCAGATTGACCAAAGCCTTTGTGTTGGAACGCCAGCGCAGCGGGTTTTTCGAGGCGACAGGCATTTCGACGAACTCGGCGCCCTTCATTTGCAGTTCCTGGACCAGACGCCCGCCTTGCGACACGATGATCGACCGCCCGCCCGCCAGCACAATCGCCGCGGCGACATCGACACAGCCGCGCTCGGCGCCGCCAGCGGACAGTTCGGGGATTACCTGGATCACGGTCGGCATCTTGCCCCAGCTTCGCCCGCCCGCTAGAGGGGACGGGGAAACTGCATCGGTGAGGTTATTCATGTCGGCGCCAATCTACACTACCGGACCCGCGGGCCACAGGCTTGCCTATCACAAATCCGGCGGCGGGGAACGGACGGGAGTGATTTTCCTTGGCGGCTTCAAATCTGACATGACCGGCACCAAGGCGACCTTTCTGCAAGACTGGGCGACCGGGGCCGGTCGGCCCTTTGTCCGGTTCGATTATTCCGGCCACGGCCAGTCCGAAGGCGCCTTCATCGACGGCACCATCGGCGAGTGGGCATCGGACGCGATGCACGTTCTCGACACCGTATGCCAAGGCCCGCAAATCCTTGTTGGATCTTCCATGGGCGGCTGGATCGCCCTGTTAACCGCCCTGGCGCGGCCTGACCGCATCGCCGGACTGGTCGGTATCGCGGCGGCACCGGACTTTACCGAAACGCTGATGTGGAAAAAGTTCTCGCCGGAAATTCGCGACACGCTGACCCGCGACGGGGTCTATCGCCAACCGTCCGAATATGACGATGAATCATACGAGATCTCCCTGAAACTCATCGAGGAGGGCCGAAATCACCTGTTGTTGCAAGACGCCCTGAATCTGACCTGTCCCGTACGATTGATTCAGGGCATGCAGGATCCCGATGTCCCCTGGCAGACAGCGCTCAAAATCTCCGACCATGCTACCGGCGGCGACGTGCGCATTCATCTGATGAAAGACGGCGACCACCGCCTGTCGACCGAGGCGGATCTCGCCTTCCTGGCCGCGACCCTGGACGAGGTGTGTGTCGAGGCGGACTCAGCCGGCTAGCAGCGCCTGCAATCCGTCTCGAAAGCCGGGATATTCAAGTGTGTAGCCCAACTCATCCTTGATTCGCGTGTTAGATACCTTCTTGGAGTCGGCATAGAAACTGCGTGCCATAGGGCTGAGGTTCGCTTTGTCGAACGGGACCAGCGGCGGTGGATCGATGTCCAGCAGGTCGGCGGCATATTCGATGACCTTTGCCGGCGGCGCCGGTTCGTTGTCACACAGATTATAGGCCTGGCCCGGATTGGGCCAGTCGATCGACGCCGCCAGGGCGCCGGCGATATCGGCCACATGGATCCGCGAGAAGATCTGGCCCGGTTTGTCGATCCGCCTGGCGGTTCCGGCCTTCAACGTCTCCAGCGCATTGCGTCCCGGCCCGTAAATTCCGGCCAGACGAAACAGATGGACCGGCAGGCCATGCGCTTGGTGCAACGCCAGCCACGCTTGCTCTGCCGCCAGCCGGCGCCGCCCCCGTTCTGTGGTCGGCGTCAGGGCGCTGCTTTCACCGACCCAGGCTCCGCCGCGATCGCCATAAACGCCGGTCGTTGACAGATAACCGGCCCAGTCGAATTGTTTTGCCAGCCGCGCCAGATCGGCGCCATGGGCCACCAGAACCGGATCGCCGTCTTCACTCGGCGGCACCGAGATCAGCAAATGGGTGACGCCGGCCATTACCGCATCAATGTCCGCGATTGGATGCCCGGGAGAAAAAATCACCGAATCAATGCCGTCTCGGCCGAGTTTTTCTGCCTTCTCCGGCGTCCGGCAGGTGCCCGCCACGGTCCAGCCCCTCGCGCCCAGGCCCTTAGCCAGGGCCCGGGCTGAATAACCGTAGCCAAAACAGAACAGTCGCGGCATGGATTGTTCCCGGGATTAATCTCAAACTTGCACCAGTGGTGCCGCTGGGTAAGGCTATGCTCCATGAAGTGCAAGAGTGGTATTGCTGTTCTGGCAGCCTTGTTGGCCGGGATGGACACAGGACTATGAATTGTGCATCGCGCGCGTGATGGAGCAGCACTGAAAGCGGCGTTGGACGAGGTGTTCAAGCTGCAACCCGCCAATGGGGAGATTCTGATCGACCGGGGCCGGGCCCATTTAATGAAAGGCGATGCCCAGGCGACCGAACGGGACTTTACCCGCACCATTGAGCCGTCCGGCCCGCATGTGGATGGCTATATGTTCCGGTCCCAGGCGCGCCGGGTCCCCGGCAATCTTGAATGAGCCCGTGCCGATCTGGACCAATGCCTGAACCTGAATGCACGGCACACCGAAGCCTTGCTGGCACGGGCAGAAGTGCGGGCGAGAACCGGCGATGTGGACGGTGCCCGGGCGGACCTGCAACGGCTGTTAAGTCAAGCAGGCCTCGAAACCCCGCGGGTGTCGAAGCCATGGCAGCGCTGGATGCCCTGGCGGGATTATCTAATTAGCTGTGAGTTGTCAGGACGTTGTCCATTCGGCCTGGACATCTGGATCCTGCTCCTTGTCCAATCTATCCGCCCGCAGCCGGTTGAATTCTTCCCCGCTTGCCAACTGTGCCAGAGCCCATACGGCCATGCCGCGCACCAGGGCGGAATCGTCCAACAGCAGGTCCTTGACCAAAGGGACCAGCGCGGCATCGCCTGAATTTCCGATTGCGACCAGCACATTGCGGACAAAGCGGTCACGGCCGGTGCGCTTGACCGGCGATCCGGCGAACAGTCTCCGGAACGCGCCATCGTCCAGCCGCGCCAGATCCGCCAAGGCCGGGCTGGACAGGTCAGCGCGCGCCTGAAACCTGGACTCTCGCGCCGTCGCGGCAAATTTGTTCCACGGACAAACGGCAAGACAATCGTCACAGCCATAAATCCGGTTGCCCATTGGTTCGCGAAACTCAACCGGGATCTGGGTTTTCAGCTCGATCGTCAGATAGGAAATACAGCGCCGGGCATCGAACCGATAGGGCGCCGGGAAGGCATTCGTTGGACAGATGTCCAGGCATGCCCGGCACGATCCGCAATGATCCACTTCCGACGAGTCGGGCGACAGATCCAGTGTGGTAAAGATCTCGCCCAGGAACAGCCAGGAACCGTAGGTCCGGCTGACCAGATTGGTGTGCTTTCCCTGCCAGCCGACCCCGGCGGCGTGGGCCAGGGGCTTTTCCATGATCGGTGCGGTATCGGTGAAGACCTTGACCGGTTTCCCGGTCCTAGCTGCCATCCAGCCCGCCACTGTCTTCAGTCGGCCCTTGATGACATCGTGATAATTCCTGTTGCGGGCATAGATCGAGATATTCCCCGACATCCGGTTCTTCAGATTGTCCATCGGATCATGGTCCGGTCCGTAATTCATCGCCGCCATGATGATCGACCGGACCTCGGGCCACAGCTTTTCAGGCCCGTCCCGCTCCGGCCGCACCATCCACGCCATGTCGCCGTGGTGCCCCGATGCCAGATAGGTGGACAGGCCGGCAGCCGCATCGCCAACCGCAGCCGGCACGGTAAAGCCGACAGCGTCGAAGCCTTCGTCGAGAAGGCGCTGCCGGATCGTTTCCTTGTCCATCGCTTTTAAAAATCGAGGTCGGCGTAACTCGGCGGTGGCGGCATGCCGGGTACGTAATCAGCCAGCAGCGATCGGAAGGCCGGGCGTGACTTGATACGGGCATACCATTCACGCGCCACCGGTGAATGGTCCCATGGCACCGCATCTATGTAGTCGATACACGACAGGTGCGCCGCGGCCGCGAGATCCGCCACGGTCAGCGATGGCCCCGCCAGCCAGCTGTGCCGGTCCGCCAGATGGGCAATGTATTCCAAGTGCAACTTGATATTACCGTGACCGGCGCGTATTGCCACCGAATCCGGGACGCCACCACCGGCCAAGCAGCGATGTACTCGCTCATAGACTAGGTTTGTCGTTACCTCGGCATGGAATTTCCCGTCGAACCAGGCCACCAGCCGCCGGGTCTCCGCCCGTTCCGCGGGCGTGGCCGGAAGCAACGGCATTTCAGGATAAACCTCTTCCAGATACTCGGCAATGGCCATGGAATCGGCCACACTGGTGCCGTCTTCATCGATCAGAACCGGCACTGTGCAAGCCGGATTGAGCTTCACGAAGTTTACCCGCCGTTCCCACACCTTTTCGACCACCAGTTTGTGCTCAATGGATTTTTCAGCAAGCATCAGCCGGATTTTCCGGCAGAACGGCGAAATAGGAATATGGTAAAGGCGACGCATGACTGCTGCTTTTTGGCATATGGAAATGTCCTCTGCCAGTGCCATCTTCATGAGCGGCAAGGTCAAACGAAAGAGGCGTGAACCCGCATTCCCCAAGTGATCCGCTGGTTTTGCCGTTCTGATCGCAGTATTTTGGTTATAACTCATTGAGTTGGCGGTTGCGCATGGCGGGTTTCATGGGGGCACCTCTAAAAATGCTCGGACTTGCGAAGGTTCATACTTTGTCCCAGCTTGTAGCTGGGGTTTGAGGGGAAGTCGGCGGGTCAGATCTGATTCCTGGGTCTGCCTTGTGATTCATCTCCTGTTTTCTTGTGGTTTGGGCAGACTCATCCCCTGAAGGTGGTCAACCCGGTGCTGCATCCAGGTGATCCAGTTGCACGGCGCGGCGCATGTTGCAGGCAAGGTTCCGGAGACCGATCCGTGCCTTTGCCCGGACCAGACCGATGGATCGGATCAGCGGTCCGCCCATGTCGTTGCTCCGGGCGCCAAAGACATGCTCGACCCGGACGCGCACCCTGGAGCGGGTCTTGTTGCCCTTCTTCTCTCGGTCGCTCAGCGGCTTGTTGCGCTTGCCCTTGCGGTGGATCCGGCTCCTCAGCCCCTTGTCCTTCAGCTTCTCCTCGATCTCGGCCGAGCGATGGGCGCTGTCGGCCCGGACATCCGAGGCGGTGTTGTCATCATCGAGGATCTGATCCGGCACCTGACTGTCGTGCACCGCGGCATCGCTCACGTCATGGTCACGCACCGGCTTGTGACGGCGGTCGACGTTGATGTGGTTCTTGTAGCTGTAATGGCTTTGGCCGTTTTTCCGGTCCAGCGGGCATCGCAATCTTTCCGGCGCAGCCTAGCCGGCTTTTCCTTCCACGCCTCTGGCGTGTCACCGGCCTTGATGGTCGCGTTCTCCTCGCGCTTGTTGCGCTGCCCGGGCACCGGGACGATCGACGCATCAATGATCTGTCCGCCCATTGCCAAAGAGCCCCGGCCCTTCAAATGATCGTCAAAAGCTGAAAAAAGCGGTTTTACCTCGCCCGCCTGGGCCAGCTGCTCGCGATAAGGCCGGATCGTCCTGGCATCGGGCACCGGATCCTCAAGGCCCGGGCCCGGGAACCGCATGAAGGAAAGACGATCGCGAACCTGATACTCGACCTGCTCGTCGGAAAGAGTGCAAAGCTCGCAGAGAATGATCGCCTTGAGCATGACCACCGCGTCCCACGGCTTGCGACCCGCCGCCGACTTGCGCTTTTCACCCGGTTTGCGCCAAACCGCCTCCAAACGCGACCGAAACTCCTCGAATGGAACAACCGCCGCAATCTGAACCAGGGGGGCCTTCCTGGCATCAAGCGAAGCGTAACGGTTGCTGACATCGAAAAAGCCCGGCTGACCCATCGCCGATTCCTTGCAAAATTGAAGCTTCCATCGATTATATTTGGCTCAGTTTACGAATTGTATGCATGGACGTGCGATGGCGGTTGCGAGGCAAGCCCGGGGTGAGGCGTTCTCCAGTTCAAGCCGTTGGAACCATCGCAGGTAGTTGTCGAGATATCTGGTCGCGACGCCTCGGTAGCGCCGCAGGAAATCCTTCAACCGGCTGTGTCGGTTGTTGACCGTCTGAATGTGAAAGGCACCTCGCACCCGTTCACTTCGTGACAGGTTCAATGCTTCGTGATGCGCACCGATTGCCGCCGCGCATCGCGGATAAGCGCGGTGTCCATCGGTCACCAAAACGATATCCTCGTCCACAACCGGCGCGATTACCTCTCGCAAGGTATCTGCGTTGACCGCGGGCAGAACCGCACTGACTGTTGCGCCGCTGCGATCAGCGACAACCAGTACCGGAACCTGTTCATCTGACAGGCCCCGCTTGCTGGCCTTGCCTCCCCTGCGTCGCGCCTTGCGCTCAAGGTTTCGTGCACCTTTCCGGCTTTCCAGCACATAGGTTTCATCGGCTTCCACAATGCCCGTGAGCTTGCGTGCCTTCAGGTCTTTTGCGGCAAGAAATCGGTGCCGCCAACGGAAGGCGGTGTTAACGGCAAGTCCGCAACGTTCTGCTGAAGCGCGAACCGTCAGCCCATCAGCAAGACAGGCTCCGAAGGAAAGCCACTTGTCCTTGCGGTGCAGACCCGACAAGGGGGTGCCGGTCGCGGCATTGAATGTCTTCCTGCATTCTTTGCACTGGTACCGTCGCAGACCCCTTGCCTTGCCACGCGATATGGCGCCTGGCGTGCCACAATGCGGGCACTGGCGATCTCCACCCACGGCCGCTTCAATGGCAGCCAGCGACGCTGACGTCTCCGTGTCCCCCAGGAACACGGCTTCGGTTTGCTGCCGCTGCGCCGGGCTGAGGTGGTCTGGCCCCGATAACCATTCCTGAAACTGCTTGTGATCCATGTCAATCCATCCTTCTGATTGGCTCAGTTTACGAATTGTATGCATGGACGTGCGATGGCGGTTGCGAGGCAAGCCCGGGGTGAGGCGAGGCCTCACCCTGTGCCTGGTATCAGTTCAGTACAGACCGCAAGGGTGCACACCCGGTCAATCATCTTTCCGGCTATACCGGGACCGTGCATGCCGATGGCTTTGCGGGCTTCAATGGCCTCTTCGGGGAGGGCAAGGCCGACGAACAGGCCTGCATGGTGCATGTGCGCCGCAAGTTTGTGGAAGAGTTTGAGCGCACAGGGTCGGCCATCGCCAAAGGCACAATCAAGCAGATCGCCGTACTTTACGCTGTCGAAGAGGAAGCCAGAGGCAAATCCCCCGAAGAGCGGGTCGCCATTCGGCAAGAGAAGGCAAAGCCCGTCTTCGATGAGCTGGAAGCATGGTTACAGGCCCAGCTTCCCAAGCTCTCGGGCAAGACCAAACTGGCAGGGGCCATTCGCCATGCGCTGAACCGCATGCCAAAGGCGCGTGCCTGTCTCGGCGACGGACGGCTGGAACTTGACAACAACATCTGTGAACGCTCGATCCGCCCCATCGCACTGGGCCGCAAGAACCATCTCTTCATGGGCTCCGTCGGTGGCGGTAAAGCCGCCGCTATCGCTTGCACCCTCGTCGAGACCGCCAGGATGAATGGCGTTGATCCGGAAGCCTGGCTCACATGGGTGTTGGAGCGCCTGCCAGATCACAAAATCAACCGCATTGAGGAACTCATGCCGTGGAATTGGATGCCGGAATAACCGAAAAATACGGCTCTAACGGACGGATACGAAAGGCTCAGTTTGCAAGTCGTGTGCGTTCATGTCATGTTTTTGTGAAATCAGAAGGATGGATTGACATGGATCACAAGCAGTTTCAGGAATGGTTATCGGGGATAGACCACCTCAGCCCGGCGCAGCGGCAGCAAACCGAAGCCGTGTTCCTGGGGTACACGGAGACGTCAGCGTCGCTGGCTGCCATTGAAGCGGCCGTGGGTGGAGATCGCCAGTGCCCGCATTGTGGCACGCCAGGCGCCATATCGCGTGGCAAGGCAAGGGGTCTGCGACGGTACCAGTGCAAAGAATGCAGGAAGACATTCAATGCCGCGACCGGCACCCCCTTGTCGGGTCTGCACCGCAAGGACAAGTGGCTTTCCTTCGGAGCCTGTCTTGCTGATGGGCTGACGGTTCGCGCTTCAGCAGAACGTTGCGGACTTGCCGTCAACACCGCCTTCCGTTGGCGGCACCGATTTCTTGCCGCAAAAGACCTGAAGGCACGCAAGCTCACGGGCATTGTGGAAGCCGATGAAACCTATGTGCTGGAAAGCCGGAAAGGTGCACGAAACCTTGAGCGCAAGGCGCGACGCAGGGGAGGCAAGGCCAGCAAGCGGGGCCTGTCAGATGAACAGGTTCCGGTACTGGGTACTGGTTGTCGCTGATCGCAGCGGCGCAACAGTCAGTGCGGTTCTGCCCGCGGTCAACGCAGATACCTTGCGAGAGGTAATCGCGCCGGTTGTGGACGAGGATATCGTTTTGGTGACCGATGGACACCGCGCTTATCCGCGATGCGCGGCGGCAATCGGTGCGCATCACGAAGCATTGAACCTGTCACGAAGTGAACGGGTGCGAAGTGCCTTTCACATTCAGACGGTCAACAACCGACACAGCCGGTTGAAGGATTTCCTGCGGCGCTACCGAGGCGTCGCGACCAGATATCTCGACAACTACCTGCGATGGTTCCAACGGCTTGAACTGGAGAACGCCTCACCCCGGGCTTGCCTCGCAACCGCCATCGCACGTCCATGCATACAATTCGTGAACTGAGCCTTCTGATTTCACAAAAAACATAACATGGACGCACACGGCTTGTAAACTGAGCCTTATATTTCGAGAGAATCAAACGTCATCCATAAACTCAAAATCAGGCCGATTGTTCGAGATGCCCAACAACCGACACAGCCGGTTGAAGGATTTCCTGCGGCGCTACCGAGGCGTCGGGACCGGATATCTCGACAACTACCTGCGATGGTTCCAACGGCTTGAACTGGAGAACGCCTCACCCCGAGCTTGCCTCGCAACCGCCATCGCACGTCCATGCATACAATTCGTGAACTGAGTCAACCGAAAAATACGGCTCTAACGGACGGATACGTCCATGGCATGGTCATTCTCCATCTTCTTTGACAAAGACGGTGAATCACAACCCATTGATATCACTCAACTACTTTTTAAACGGGCTCTCAAAGGATGAGCCCTATGGAGAAGAAGACTATCCCCCAGTGTGGTTACGTAAGGGCCCCTCTACACCTCGTTGCCTACATCCCACGAATCCACTATACCTTGTGGTATACACGGTTCAAAGGCAGTCCATGACCATCGAGCAAAATTATGATATTGCCTTTGTCGCGGAGCTTGCTCTTAGGGAGAAGCAGATCCAGCAGAATTATCGCCCGATAATTGCTGTACACAAATGGTTTGCGCGCAGACCTGGCACGTTGTTCCGCGCACTCACATTGTCCGAGTTCTCGGGCCAGCCTGTGGCCGAAACCTTCTTCATAGCCAATGTTTTTCCTGGCAAGAAGGTTGCCGATCCCTTCATGGGCGGGGGTACACCGCTCATCGAAGCCAACCGTGTCGGATGCGATGTGCAAGGCTATGACATCAATCCGATGGCTGCTTGGATAGTCCGCGAAGAGATCGAGCACCTTGATGTTCCGGCCTATCAGAAGGCCGCTGGCGCTCTTGTGGAGACCCTCAGGTCTGATCTTGGGCGCTTCTATCTAACCGATTGCCCACTATATGGTGATCAGGATGTGCCAGTAAAGTATTTCATTTGGGTGAAGGAAGTTACCTGCAGTGACTGCGGGGGAGGTGTCCCGCTCTTTCCAGGATACCGCATCGCTGATGATACGCGCCATCCTGCGCACGTCATCATCTGCTCACGATGCAATCAGTTGAATGAAGTGTCGTCTACGAAGGAGAGATGCACTTGCAAGTATTGCAGTGAAGCCCTGGTCTACGAAGGGCCGGCAAAACGTAACAAATGTGCTTGCCCATCCTGCGGCCACATCAACAAGTATCCACGGCCCGATGAAGGACCACCACGCCACCGTCTGGTAGCTCTCGAATACTATAACCCCGAACGGAAAAGGGACCATAAGGGTCGTTTCTTTAAAGCGCCTGATGAAAAGGACATTGCCCGCTTTGAAGAGACTCGGCAGCTCTGGGAGCAGCAGAACCCGCAATTTGTGCCGAAACAACCCATCCTGCCGGGTGACGAGACTAAGCGCCTGCACCGCTGGGGCTACATGCATTATCGCGACCTATTCAACGAGCGCCAACTCTACGGGTTGGAGAATAGTGCGAAGCTGATCGCATCAATCGAAAACACACGCATTCGACATGCGCTTGCGACGAACTTGTCTGACCTCCTACGCTACCAGAACATGCTCTGTCGCTATGACACCATGGCGCTCAAGTCCCTCGACATCTTCTCAGTCCACGGCTTCCCAGTAGGCCTTATACAAGTCGAATCCAATCTTCTCGGCATCATCAATGGTGGGGGCATCAATGTGGGCTCCGGCGGCTGGTCGAATATCATTGAGAAGTACGCTAAGGCCAAGCGCTACTGCGATGAGCCTTTTGAAATCCGCCGTCATGGCAAGAAAAAAACCGTCGTCCCTATAATTGGGGAATGGATCGGGGAGTGTTTGAACGGCCACAGGCACCGGAACATTGCCATTCATTGCTCCAGTTCCACCGATATAGAAATAGAGCCAGGCACATTGGATGCAGTCTTCACTGACCCACCGTATTTCGGAAATGTTCAATACGGCGAGTTGATGGATTTCTGCTACGTTTGGCTGCGCTCCGTATTGAGCGAAAAAGCTGAAGGCTTTGAGAAAGTTTCCTCACGTGATGCGGGTGAGCTTACCGGCAACCAGACCGAAGGCCGAACGCTCGAGCACTTCACCGAAGGGCTGGCTGCTGTTTATTCGAAGATGGCCACCGCCTTGAAGCCCGGTGCACCACTTTCCTTCACCTATCACCACAACAAGTTGGAAGCCTATGAGGCCATCGCCGTAGCCATCCTTGATGCGGGCCTGGCTTGCTCCGCATCATTGCCATGTCCGGCAGAGATGGGCGGCTCGATCCACATCCACGGAACGAATTCTTCCATTGTTGATACCGTCTTTGTTTGCCGCTCAACTGGGAACGTAGCTAAAGCAACGTTGCCGAATACGCCGGAGGAACTGGCGAGCTTGATTGCTGGTGAGTTGGCTCAACTCAGGGCCGCAGGCATGACCCCGCGCCGAGGTGACACTCGCTGCATCACCTTCGGTCACCTTGCGCGTCTTGCCGTCTGGAACCTGCGCGCGACCTGGGACAATGGGGTGCCGACGGCAGACAAGCTTGCAGCAATGGCCAAGGCTTTGCTTGCCTTCGGCAATCCGGAAGACATTACCCACATGATCGAGTCCATTGAGATGCCGGAATCACTACCTGGCGGCCTTTTCGATCATGACCAGCTTTTTAAGCGAGATAAAAATGCCGTCGCCTTTTGAGGTTCCCTACGCCGAGATCGAAGCCAATATCGAAGGCCATGTGGATGAAGTATTTTCTACGTTGAAGTCCGGCTTCATGACCTTGCCGAAAGGCGAAGGCTTCATTGAATACCCAACATTTGAGGACGGCTATGAAGCGCTCAAAAAGGTAACCAAAGGCTTAACTGATCTGAGGTCGGAGCCCGTTGTAATATTGGCCGTTCAACAACCGATCGTACTTATTGTCTTGCGCACAATGCTTGGCTTCACGCCGTCCGAATGGGCTGAAGCCGCTACGGCGCAAACCAATATCGAGGTGCCGCAAAGTGCTGCCCGTATCATCGACCGCAAGATTCGACTTGCCCCAAGAACGCCGCTCAAACTCAAAGGCGTCACCGGTGAACGTGTTCGCGCTCTTGTGCTTTCTGCCTGCCAGCTTCTGACCGAAGGACCTGAGCCCGTTGATGGAAACCTGATCCACCGCCTGAACAAAGCGGACACCGCTTCCGGCCTCTCCAGCATCGCGCCTATGGCAAATCTTGGCGTGCCGTATCCGATTCTGCTCTATGAGCGCTTTCTGGGCCGTCCTTTTGCCAGCCATCGTGACTCCGTCAGCGAGATCGTGGGCGATATTGTAGAGACGGCCATCGAAGGCCTGTTGGCAAAGCATGGGATCAGCGGGCGAAAAACCAAGCGTGCCGAGCGCATCGAAGGCTTCGAGCAGGCGCCGGATTTCATTATTCCCAATGAGTTCAACCCCAAGATCGTTATTGAGGCTAAACTTGCTGAAGATGATGGCACGGCGCGGGACAAGGTCACCCGCGTTCAGCACCTGCGCACCATGAGCATGCGGGACCGTTCGCCCGAACAAGGACCCCGCTACCAGGTTATCGCGTGCATCGCAGGACGCGGTTTCAAGCAGCGCCGCCAGGATATGAAAAAGCTCTTGGAAGCCACACAGGGAAAGGTCTTCACGTTGCAGGCCATCCCCCAAATGATCAAGCACACTCAGCTAAGGGACTATGTAACTAGGGCCTGTTGACATTCGGGGTTGCGATTTGGCCTGAACTGTTATTCAAGCTTCGAAAATGGAGTTTGGGATGGACGAAGACCGTTTGGTGATTTCAGATGAACTCCGGGCGAAGATTGCGCCCCTGTTACCCGGTAAAGCCGGGGACCCGGGAGCAACCGGTCGGGATAACCGTCGGTTCATGGAGGCCGTACTTTGGCGTGTGCGAACAGGGTCTCCCTGGCGTGACCAGCCCCAGGATTTCGGCAACTGGAATTCGGTTTTCAAACGATTTCGTCGACGGGCAAAGGCCGGTGTGTTTGAGAGACTTTTCAACGCCATAAGCGGCGAGCCAGACCTTGAACATACTCTCATCGACGGAACGATTGTCCAGGCCCATCAGAAGGCTTCGGGTGCAAAAGGGGGACACGGCATCAAGCCATTGGACGCTCTCGCGGCGGGCTGACGACCAAAATCGTTGCCATGGTCGATGCGCCCGGCAACTTGTTCCGCTTTCTGCTTCTGCCGGGACAGGCGCACGACATGAAGGGGGTTGCCCCCTGATCCACGATGTCTCCTTCGCAGCGTTGCTGGCCGACAAGGCCTTCGACGCCGATTGGCTCCTGCAAGACCTTGATGAGCGCGGCGCAACTGCGGTTATTCCACCCAAATCGAACCGGAAAGTGCAACGAGACGACGATACTCACATGTACAAGTGGCGTCACCTGATTGAAAACTGCTTCGCAAGGATCAAGGAATTCAGGGGGATAGCAACGCGATACGACAAAACAGATATCAGCTGCGCAGCCAACTGGCACCTCTGCGCAATGCTCGTTGCTGCTCGATGATTGTCAACAGACCCTAAAGGGCATCTCGAAAAATCGGCCTGATTTTGAATTTATGGATGACGTTTGATTCTCTCGGAATATAGAATATAATTGATGGAAGTTTCAATTTTGTAAGGAATCGGCGATGGGTCAGATGGGCTTTTTCGATGTCAGCAACCGTTACGCTTCGCTTGATGCCAGGAAGGACCCCCTGGTTCGGATTGCGGCGGTTGTTCCATTCGAGGAGTTTCGGTCGCGTTTGGAGGCGGTCTGGCGCAAACCGGGTGAAAAGCGCAAGTCGGCGGCGGGTCGCAAGCCGTGGGACGCGGTGGTCATGCTCAAGGCGATCATTCTCTGCGAGCTTTACACTCTTTCCGACGAGCAGGTCGAGTATCAGGTTCGCGATCGTCTTTCCTTCATGCGGTTCCCGGACCCGGGCCTTGAGGATCCGGTGCCCGATGCCAGGACGATCCGGCTTTATCGCGAGCAGCTGGCCCGGGCGGGCGAAGTAAAACCGCTTTTTTCAGCTTTTGACGATCATTTGAAGGGCCGGGGCTCTTTGGCAATGGGCGGACAGATCATTGATGCGTCGATCGTCCCGGTGCCCGGGCAGCGCAACAAGCGCGAGGAGAACGCGACCATCAAGGCCGGTGACACGCCAGAGGCGTGGAAGGAAAAGCCGGCTAGGCTGCGCCGGAAAGATTGCGATGCCCGCTGGACCGGAAAAACGGCCAAAGCCATTACGGCGACAAGAACCACATCAACGTCGACCGCCGTCACAAGCTGGTGCGTGACCATGACGTGAGCGATGCCGCGGTGCACGACAGTCAGGTGCCGGATCAGATCCTCGATGGTGACAACACCGCCTCGGATGTCCGGGCCGACAGCGCCTGTCGCTCGGCCGAGATCAAGGAGAAGCTGAAGGACAAGGGGCTGAGGAGCCGGATCCACCGCAAGGGCAAGCGCAACAAGCCGCTGAGCGACCGGGAGAAGAAGGGCAACAAGACCCGCTCCAGGGTGCGCGTCCGGGTCGAGCATGTCTTTGGCGCCCAGAGCAACGACATGGGCGGACCGCTGATCCGATCCATCGGTCTGGTCCGGGCAAAGGCACGGGTCGGTCTCCGGAACCTTGCCTGCAACATGCGCCGCGCCGTGCAGCTGGATCACCTGGATGCAGCACCGGGTTGACCAACTTCAGGGGATGAGTCTGCCCAAACCACAAGAAAACAGGAGATAAATCACAAGGCAGACCCAGGAATCAGATCTGACCCGCCGACTTTCCCCTCAACCCCCAGCTACAAGCTGGGACAAAATATGAACCTTCGCAAGTCCGAGCATTTTTAGAGGTGCCCCTATTGAATGTTTGCACAAGTGAGGTGAAGCGCCGTGCCGATGTCGTCGGGATATTCCCGAACGAGGCTTCCATCATGCGCCTCATCGGCGCCGTGCCGTTCAAGCGATGCGATGGATGGCAGATCGCCAGCCACGACATGCAGGTCGAGTCCTTCGCACGGATCGATCATGAGGAGACCGATCCAATTCTCGGCATGACAACTCAAGCGGATGCGCCCGTCGCCAGGAAAACGTCCCGCCAACCGCTGACATCGGCCGCCGTCGCGTCGATACTACGAGCCACCAACTCGATGTCCTCGCCCCGCAACACTCGCAGAACGGCCTCCTGCTTGCGCGCCGCCGTCTGTCTGCGACGTCGGGCCGGAGCCGGATCTGCTGCGATATATGAAGTCTCCGCAGCTCCGGCTCCGGCCCGATCAACCTTCTTCTGTTCCATCATGAAATACCTCAATAATCCCCTCGTCTCAGGTCTTGATCCGTGTCTCAAAAAACTCTAGGGCGGGGGACACCAAACTCGAGACACGACCATACCTAAGACGACAGGAGGTTCTGTTGGAAACCGGTATCGAGAAGAGCGAAACGCTCCGCGACACCGTGCGCGAGTTTGTCGAGCGCAGGGCCGTGACCAACACCATCCTGGGCGTGATCATTTTCAACGCCGTCACGCTGGGTCTGTCGACGTTCCCTTCTATTCAGCAAAATATCGGTCACGTCCTGACCACGACCGACAAGATCGTTCTGGGAATTTTCGTTGCTGAACTGCTGTTGAAATTTTTCGCCTATCGGTTGAGTTTCTTTAACAACGCTTGGAATATCTTCGACCTTGTGGTCGTCACACTGGGCCTGCTGCCCAATCGTGACGGCCTCTCGGCCTTGCGCGGGCTGCGTGTCATTCGGGCCATGCGCCTGTTGTCCGTCATCCCGCAGATGCGCACGGTGGTACAGGCGCTGCTCAATGCTTTACCGGGAATGGGCGCAGTGATCATCGTGATTTTGATCGTGTTCTATGTTTTCGCGGTCATGGCGACCTTGATGTATGGCCCCGATTTCCCGGAGTGGTTCGGCACGCTGGGCCGGTCGCTTTATTCGCTGTTCCAGATCATGACGTTGGAAAGCTGGTCCATGGGTATCGTGCGCCCAGTGATGGAGGTGCATCCAACGGCCTGGATTTTCTTCGTGCCCTTCATCGTGATCACGGCGTTTTCAGTGCTGAACCTGTTCATCGGCCTGCTGGTCAACACCCTGCAATCGGCCGTCGAGGACGAGTCTGTAGAGCAATTCTCGCACCTCCGTGATCTTGTTCGCAGCGAAACGGACAGCTTTGATGAACACGTTCTGGTGCTGCTGGAAGAGGTCAAGGCCCTGCGTCGCGAAGTGGCCGAACTAAAAGGACAGGACAATGGCTGACAGTTCGCAGAAATTCATCGCGCCCACGGGTTCAGATCGAATATGACGTCGAGCTTTATGGCGCAGAGAAAAAGGTGCAGCTGCCCTTTGCCATGGGGGTGATGAGCGATCTGGCAGGCGCTCCAACACCCATGTGAGCCAGGCTTCCGGATCAACGCCGTTCATCCTGGCGGTCTCGACGAGGGTGCAAGCGATAGCGGCGGCTTTACCGCCACCGACGGAGCCCATGAAGAGATGGTTCTTGCGGCCAGGGGCGATGGGGCGGATCGAGCGTTCACAGATGTTGTTGTCGAGTTCGAGCCGCCCGTCGCCGAGACAGGCCCGTGCTTTGGGCATGCGGTTCAGTGCGTAGCGAATTGCCTCGGCCAGTTTGGTCTTGCCCGAGAGCCTGGGAAGCCGGGCCTGTAGCCATGCTTCCAGCTCATCGAAGACGGGCTTTGCCTTCTCTTGCCGAATGGCGACCCGCTCTTCGGGGGATTTGCTCCTTGCTTCCTTCTCCACGGCATGGAGCTTGCCCACCTGCTTGATCGCTTCTTTGGCGATGGCCGCCCCGGTGCGCTCAAACTCTTCCACAAACTTGCGGCGCACATGCACCATGCAGGCCTGTTCGTCGGCCTTGCCCTCCCCGAAGAGGCCATTGAAGCCCGCAAAGCCATCGGCGTGCACCGTGCCGGTATAGCCGGAAAGATGATTGACCGGGTGTGCACCCTTGCGGTCTGTACTGAACTGATACCAGGCACGGGGCGGGGCGTCCCCGCACCAGGGGCGTTCATCGCGCACATAACTCCACTGCCGTGCGGTCCGGGTCTTCTTTGCCTTGAGCCTGGTTTGCAGTTTGACAGGTGTGTCATCAGCAAAAAGCGCGGGCCCTGCCCTGACCAGCTTGCCGATATGATTGGTCAGAGGTTCCAGCAAAGCCGTGCTGCGCCCCACCCGGTCTGTGAGTGTGGAACGGTGCAGATCAACCTTCTCGCGGGCGAAGATTTCTGATTGCCGGTCAAGCGGCAGGTGATCGCAGTATTTGCCGATCAGCACATGGGCGAGAAGGCCGGGTCCGGGACGACCACGTTCGATGGGGCGCGACGGCAATGGGGCCTGGGCAAAGGTTTCACAACAGGTGCAGGCCATGCGGGGGCGGAGGATCCGGCGTACCACAAAGCGGCCCGGGACATATTCCAGTTCCTCGGTGATATCCTCGCCGATCTGGCGCAGGCTCCCACTGCAGTCAGTGCAGTCCTCACCCGGCGACAGCACCTCATCCTGTCGATCCAGATGATCTGGCAAGGGGTTGCGGCTGTGCTTGCGCCTGGCAGGTTTGTCCGTCTCATCGACATCAGTGCCGTTGGAGCCAGCTTCGTTCTTCTGCTCGTTCGCTGCCGCCTCGATCTCTTCATCTTCCTGAAGATCAAAAGCCAGTTGATCCATGCTCTCTGATCTGGAGCCAAACCGCGCCTTGCGGTGGCCATGCAACTCAGCCTTCAGCTTCTCGTCTTGATACGTCAGCGACTGAACCTCGGCCATCAAAAGGTAGATCCGGCTCCGGCCCGACGTCGCAGACAGACGGCGGCGCGCAAGCAGGAGGCCGTTCTGCGGGTATTGCGGGGCGAGGACATCGAGTTGGTGGCTCGTGGTATCGACGCGACGGCGGCCGATGTCAGCGGTTGGCGGGACGTTTTCCTGGCGACGGGCCACCCTTTCGGGCGCCGGAGGTCGAAGCGATGAGCGCCTTCATCAGGTCAAGCTGCTCAATGAGCCGCGGGGCATCCGGGATCTCCATCCCCTTGCCGCGCGACGATACAGGACCCACACTCTGGTCCGGGGCGACGCAAAAGGCCGAGAGCACATGCTCGGCCTTGCCGCCGCGCGGGGTTTTGCCGTCGAGGGAGAGGTGGTTGGTGTCTGTGTCGGCCCGCGCGCCGGTCTCCGCCGTCAACTGGCCAAAAGCCCGTGCCATTGCCATGGGATCCAGAACCCGAAGGGTTTCCGTCAAGGTTGCATGGCAGGGGGAGGCAAGCCCGGGGCGAAATCCCGGTCGCCGGAGTTGTCGTGCGGTCAGGCCACGGCTCTGTTGACCCGCCGCCATCATTCCTTTACGGCCGCTGAGCATGGCTAACAGCATCAGCCCCGGCAGCGCGTGGAGCGGATGTTTGAGACCTTGCTTTCCCCCGGATCGGGAACCTGTCGCAATACGGATTGAACGGATACCATGTCTGCCACCTCTGTCGCTGAAACTCAGCAACAGAGATTCAGAATTTTAGCAGCTTTTCAATACCCTGGTTCAATTTGATGAATAGCCTTGGGGGTTTGGAGGTCTCACTTTCTTTTTGGCTCAGTTTACAAGCCGTGTGCGTTCATGTTATGTTTTTTGTGAAATCAGAAGGATGGATTGGCATGGATCACAAGCAGTTTCAGGAATGGTTATCGGGGATAGACCACCTCAGCCCGGCGCAGCGGCAGCAAACCGAAGCCGTGTTCCTGGGGGACACGGAGACGTCAGCGTCGCTGGCTGCCATTGAAGCGGCCGTGGGTGGAGATCGCCAGTGCCCGCATTGTGGCACGCCAGGCGCCACATCGCGTGGCAAGGCAAGGGGTCTGCGACGGTACCAGTGCAAAGAATGCAGGAAGACATTCAATGCCGCGACCGGCACCCCCTTGTCGGGTCTGCACCACAAGGACAAGTGGCTTTCCTTCGGAGCCTGTCTTGCTGATGGGCTGACGGTTCGCGCTTCAGCAGAACGTTGCGGACTTGCCGTCAACACCGCCTTCCGTTGGCGGCACCGATTTCTTGCCGCAAAAGACCTGAAGGCACGCAAGCTCACGGGCATTGTGGAAGCCGATGAAACCTATGTGCTGGAAAGCCGGAAAGGTGCACGAAACCTTGAGCGCAAGGCGCGACGCAGGGGAGGCAAGGCCAGCAAGCGGGGCCTGTCAGATGAACAGGTTCCGGTACTGGTTGTCGCTGATCGCAGCGGCGCAACAGTCAGTGCGGTTCTGCCCGCGGTCAACGCAGATACCTTGCGAGAGGTAATCGCGCCGGTTGTGGACGAGGATATCGTTTTGGTGACCGATGGACACCGCGCTGATCCGCGATGCGCGGCGGCAATCGGTGCGCATCACGAAGCATTGAACCTGTCACGAAGTGAACGGGTGCGAGGTGCCTTTCACATTCAGATCGCAGCAGATCCGGCGGTCAACAACCGACACAGCCGGTTGAAGGATTTCCTGCGGCGCTATCGAGGCGTCGCGACCAGATATCTCGACAACTACCTGCGATGGTTCCAACGGCTTGAACTGGAGAACGCCTCACCCCGGGCTTGCCTCGCAACCGCCATCGCACGTCCATGCATACAATTCGTAAACTGAGCCTTCTTTTTGGACAACGATTACCGCTGTTTACACAGACCGTCCGGTTTGTGTAGGCTTGATTTTACGAGAATGATCCGGCCGCATGTCAATTTCATGACGAACCGGATCGGCCGGAAAACAGGCTAGGGGACAGGGGAAGAAAAGTTGCATCCGGTAATCAAAACGGTCCTGCAGCGCCTGATTCTCGGCGTTGTGACCCTGTTTATGGTTTCGGTCATTATTTTTAGTTCGATCCAGTTCCTGCCAGGTGATTTCGGTGAAGCGGTTCTGGGACAGGCCGCGACAAAGGAAACCGTTGCCGCCTTTCGCAAGGAACTGGGGCTCGATCAGCCTGCTTGGAAACGTTATCTGAATTGGGTCGGCGCGGCGGCCCAGGGCGATCTGGGGCAATCTTTTTCCGGTCGGGCGGCTTCGGGAATTGACCGGTCTCGCGCCGTTGTCGATCTGATCGGCCCGCGCCTGTGGAATACGCTCTTTCTGGCCGGCATGACGGCAATCATCGCGGTGCCAGTTTCCCTGTTTCTCGGCATAACGACCGCGCTCATGCGCAATACGGCCTATGATCGAATAGCCAATGCGACGACCTTGACGACCATCTCATTTCCCGAATTCTTCGTTGCCTATGTACTGGTGATCATTTTCTGCTCGCAGTGGCTTCCGCCTCTGGAAAACTCGCAGTGGCTTACGCATCTGGCAAATCTGTGGCCAATCTTTCCGACTCTGGCAAATGTCACCGAAACGATGTCGATGGGCGAACGAATATACAAGACGGCCCTGCCCGCGCTGACCCTGACACTGGTTATTGTCGCGCACATGATGCGCATGACCCGGGCAGCGATCATCAACTTGCTGGCCTGTCCCTATATCGAGATGGCGCAATTGAAGGGTGTCTCAAAGACCCAGGTCATCCTGAAGCACGCCCTGCCGAATGCCTGGGCGCCGATCGCTACCGTGATTGCCTTTAACCTGGCCTATCTGGTGGTCGGCGTGGTGGTCGTCGAGGTGGTGTTTGTCTATCCCGGCGTTGGCCAGTTGATGGTGGATGCAGTGACCAGCCGTGACATTCCGGTGGTGCAGGGTTGTGCCCTGATTTTCGCGGCGACCTATATCCTCTTGAACCTGCTGGCGGACATTATTGGCATTGTGACCAATCCCAGATTACTGCACCCGAGATGAGCGACACAGATCAGACATATTCCGCCGCCGCCGAGGTTGGCATGGTGCGCCAGCGGCGCACCCGGGCCCAGCGCATGTGGATCGGCCTAAAAAAGGCGCCGATGTCGGCCTGGTTCGGAATGATCGTGATCTCGATCTATTTTGTGGTCGCCCTGTTCGCGCCACTTCTGGCACCCTATGGCGAGGCTGACATCTTTTCAAAGTCCAACCTGCCCTGGGACTTTGGCAGTGATCACATATTCGGAACTGACCAGATTGGCCGCGATGTTTTGACCCGATTGATCTATGGTGCCCGCAATACGATTGGTATCGCCCTTGCCACTACACTTCTGTCATTTCTGATCGGTGGCGGGTTGGGACTTGTCGCCGCGATTACACGCAACTGGGTGGATCAATTGCTGAGCCGCGGCGTCGATGTGCTGATGGCCATTCCCGGTCTGATTTTCGCGCTGATGCTGTTGTCGATCACCGGTTCTTCGATCTGGAGCATCATTCTGATTATCGCGGTACTCGATTCCACCAGGGTCTTCCGCCTGACCCGGGCCGTGGCGATCAATGTCGTGGTGATGGATTATGTCGAGGCGGCGCGGTTGCGCGGCGAAGGCCTTGGATGGGTCATGCGCAAGGAAATCCTGCCCAATATCATGCCGCCGCTGGTTGCCGAATTCGGTTTGCGTTTCTGTTTCGTTTTTCTTTCCATCGCCGCATTGTCCTTCCTCGGCGTCGGCATCCAGCCGCCAACGGCCGACTGGGGTTCGATGGTGCGCGACGGCTCCAATCAAATTCAGTTCGTCCCCTATGGTCTGCAGTTTGCCCTGCCCTCTCTGCTACCAGCCAGTTGCATCGCCCTGCTGACCGTAGCCGTGAACTTCGTGGTCGACTGGTTCCTGCACAAGACAAGTGGCCTGCGTGATGAGCATTGATACTTCAGACCGTGGCCAGAAGGGCGATATCCTGCTGGAGATGCGGGACATCGAAATCGATGGCTTCAGTGACGAGCGCTGGCACAGCATCATCAAGGGCGTCGGTCTGACCCTGCGCCGGGGCAAGATCGTGGGCCTGATCGGCGAATCCGGCGCCGGAAAGTCGACCTATGGTCTGGCTGCCATGGGATTTGCCCGGCCGGGCTGCCGGATCAAGGGCGGCACCATAAACTTCAACGGCATTGATCTGATGGCCGCATCGGAAACCAAAAAGCGTAAATTATGGGGCTCGCGCATCGCCTATGTGGCCCAGTCGGCGGCGGCATCTTTCAACCCGGCGCATCGGTTGATCGACCAGACGGTCGAGGCGACGGTAGGTCACAATATTCGCGGTGAAGGCGACGCAAAGACCGATGCGCGCGATCTGTACGAGGCGCTGCAACTGCCAGACCCGGACAATATCGGCACCCGTTATCCACATCAGATTTCCGGTGGCCAGTTGCAGCGGATCATGACTGCCATGGGCATGTCACCACGGCCTGATCTGATTATTTTCGATGAGCCGACCACCGCCCTGGATGTGACTACCCAGGTCGAAGTGCTGGTCGCCATGCGCGACATTGTCGAAAAATTCCACGCCGCCGCGATCTATATTACCCATGACCTGGCGGTCGTGGCCCAGATGGCCGATTTCATCAAGGTGTTGCGCTATGGCGAGGAGGTCGAAGAGGCCGAAACCCGCCAGATGCTGACCCACCCGGAAATGGAATACACCAAATCCCTGTGGTCGGTGCGGTCGCTTGAAAAACCCGAAGACAAGAGCGAAGACATCGTGCTGTCGATCAAGAACGTCGATGCCGCCTATGGCAACTCGGTGAAGGTCTTGCACGATGTAAAAATCGATGTGCCACGCGGCCGTACTGTCGCTGTGGTCGGCGAATCCGGTTCGGGCAAATCCACGACCGCGCGCGTGATCACCGGCCTGTTGCCACCAATGTCGGGCGAGACAATTTTCAACGGCCAGCCCCTGCCGCCCGCCCTGAAGGATCGCTCGAAGGATCAACTGCGCCAGATCCAGATGATTTACCAGATGGCCGACACTGCGATGAACCCACGCCAGACCGTGCACGACATTATCGGCCGCCCGCTGGAATTCTATCACGGCATGTCGGGCAGAAAACTCGACGATCGGATATCGGAACTGCTGACAATGATCGAGCTGGACGACAACTTCATGGACCGTCTTCCCAGCGAGATGTCGGGCGGCCAGAAACAGCGCATCTGCATCGCGCGTGCGCTGGCGGCCGAACCCGAACTGATCATCTGTGACGAGGTCACCTCAGCCCTGGACCAGATTGTGCAGGAAGGCATTCTGAAGCTGCTGCTGCGCCTGCAAAAGGAATTCAACATCACCTATCTCTTTATTACCCACGACATCGCCACGGTGCAGGCGATCTCGGACGAGATTGTGGTTATGTTTCAGGGCGAAGTGGTGGAACAGGGGCTGAAGAGCGAAATCCTTAATCCGCCCTATCCCGACTATACAGAGCTTCTGCTGTCATCGGTTCCGGAGATGGATCCGGACTGGCTGACGCGGCTGATCGAGGCTCGCGGGTCGTAGGTCACCATCTGCTGGCGGCTTGTGTACACATTTTTCAATCTTTACAGTTGACCTCGTATGGGTGATGGATCATCATCGGCGGAGGTTCAGTGGTATATGAAAATGGCCGGAGTAGTGATCATAGGCTCGGGCCAGGCGGGCGTATCCACTGCAGCAAGATTGCGGGCCGAGGGGTTCGATGATCCGATCACCATGATCGGCGATGAGCCGGCCCCGCCCTATCAGCGTCCGCCACTGTCAAAGGCCTATCTGATGGGGCAAATGGACCGGGAGCGGCTCTATCTGCATCCCGATGCGTTTTATTCGGAGAACGAAATTACCTTGCGCCTGGGTCAACCGGTTACGGCCATCGACCCAGCCGGAAAGTCGATCAATATCGGCGGTGACCGGACGCAATACGACACTCTTGTATTGGCCTCGGGGGCAGCACCGCGCCGGTTGCCGGCAAGCATCGGCGGGGACTTGGACGGCGTCTTTACGGTGCGGTCGCTGGCGGATGTGGACGCCATGGTGTCAGCTTTCCAGGCCGGTGCGCGGGTATTGATCGTCGGTGGTGGTTATATCGGACTGGAAGCTGCCGCGGTAGCCTCGAAGCTTGGATTGAAAGTGACACTGGTCGAAGCCGCCGACCGGATTTTGCAGCGGGTCGCGGCCCCCAAAACCAGCGCCTGGTTTCGCGATCTACATTCGGGGCACGGCGTCGAAATACTTGAAGGTGCGGGCCTGGAACGTCTGGTGGGCACAGATCGTGTCACGCGCGCCGTTCTGGCCAATGGCCGGGCGATTGACGTGGATTTCGTGATCGTCGGGATCGGCGTTACGCCCAATACCGACCTGGCTTGGCAGGCGGGCCTGGCATTGGAGATCGGGATCAGGGTGGACGAGATGGGCCGCACGTCGGACCCGTCAATCTGGGCCGCCGGCGATTGCACATCGCTGCCCTATCGCGGCGGCCGTGTTCGGCTGGAAAGTGTGCAAAATGCCATTGATCAGGCCGCAGCCGTGGCGGCGAACATTGCCGGCGCGAATGAAGCTTATGATCCGAAACCTTGGTTCTGGTCGGATCAGTACGATGTGAAGCTGCAGATTGCCGGGTTGAACATCGGATCCGACCGGGTAGCCGTCCGAGCCGGCGAACGCGACCATTCCGTTTCCCACTGGTATTATCGCGGCGGTGAATTATTGGCGGTCGATGCCATGAACGATCCACGGGCCTATATGGTCGGAAAGCGGTTGATCGAAGCGCGCAAAACGGTCGCCGCCGAGCAGGTCACCGACACGGGCATAGATCTGAAAACATTGTTGCGATGAAGGGGCAGATGCGCCGGCAGCCCTATGATTTGCCGAAGGTGCCGCAATTCGTTCGATCCGCCGTGACTTTTATCAGCAACCGATTGTTGGGATCCCTGACCTTGATCACCAGAGCGACATCGGCGTGTTCCATTGCCGTGCCGGCATAGGGTTAGTGTCCGTCAAGGTGGTGTAATTTGTCTGATGGCCCGAGGTCATGATCAGGCGACTTGAGTGTAAGCGTCCGGTGTTGGTGCTCTGACGCGTTATAGAGTGCGCTGATAGTGTCCACCATTGACAGTGGACATCTTGAGGGCGGATATGGCTGGTAAGAAGGGTCAGAAGAAGCGGTTCCGGTCAGACGATGAGAAGGTTTCGATCTGCGGACAAACGCGCGCACCTGGGGTTTCGGTAGCGCAGGTTACGCGATGAACGCCAATCTGATCTACACATGGTTGCGTGATCCCCGTTTCGCGCCGGCATGTACTGACGGTGATGATTTCGCCGGGGAAGTGACCACATTTCTGCCTGTAGAGATTGCAGGGCCAACCGCAGCCCACGTGCCGATCACAGCGCCCTGTATGGACGGTCCTCTTTCGGCTCACCGTGCAGACATCACCCTGTCTGATGGTCGGCGTATCCTGGTTGAAGGAGCGACGGGATTGTCGGCGGTGCTGGCTCTGGTTGAGGGGCTGATGACATGATCCCGGTGCCGGGCAATACGCGGATGCGCCCGTCGCCAGGAAAACGTCCCGCCAGCCGCTGACATCGGCCGCCGTCGCGTCGATACCACGAGCCACCAACTCGATGTCCTCGCCCCGCAACACCTGCAGAACGGCCTCCTGCTTGCGCGCCGACGTCTGTCTGCGACGTCGGGCCGGAGCCGGATCTGCTGCGATATGTGAAGTCTCCGCAGCTCCGGCTCCGGCCCGATCAACCTTCTCCTGTTCCGTCATGAAACACCTCATTCATCCCCTCGTCTCAGGTCTTGATCAGTGTCTCAAAAAACTCCAGGGTGGGGGAGGGGCGCTACCGAGGCGTCGCGACCAGATATCTCGACAACTACCTGCGATGGTTCCAACGGCTTGAACTGGAGAACGCCTCACCCCGGGCTTGCCTCGCAACCGCCATCGCACGTCCATGCATACAATTCGTAAACTGAGCCTAATTTTTACTGAATCACCCTGACCAACAAGCAGCCCGCTTGAGGTTTTCCTCCGACTTCGCTAGAACGCGCGCCAAGTGAGTTGCGGAAACCGGGTCAAGTTGCCCGTAACCGCCAAAACACCAATGCGCACGGTCCGAGCGGGGGGCGGGCGCGGTTTCAGAAACCTAAGCCTGCCCATCCGGGGGAATTCAAGAATAGGGACATCTAAATGGGTCTGTTTTTCGTGATCTTGTGCGGTCTTGCTGCGTGCGCCTATGGCTACGTGACAAGTAAGGCGGTGCTGGAAGCTGACGCCGGAAACGAGCGGATGCAAGAAATCGCCGGTGCGATCCAGGAGGGCGCGACGGCCTTCCTGAACCGCCAGTATACCTCTATCGGAGTTGTCGGCGCGGTAATTTTTGTTGTCGTCTTCACCGTGTTCGGTTTCACGGTTGCCTTCGGCTTCCTGATCGGTGCGGCACTGTCCGGTCTGGCAGGCTATATCGGTATGAATGTCTCGGTTCGCGCCAATGTGCGCACGACCCAGGCTTCGGCGATTGGCGGACTGGCACAGGGCCTGAACGTTGCCTTCAAGGCTGGCGCGGTTACAGGCATGCTGGTGGCGGGTCTGGCGCTGTTGGCGATCGCCGGCTATTACGCCATTCTGTTAATATTGGGTGTTGACGCGCGTGAAATTGTCTCGGGCCTGATCGGGCTGGCCTTCGGTGCATCGCTGATTTCGATCTTTGCCCGTCTTGGTGGCGGCATCTTCACAAAGGGTGCGGATGTGGGCGCCGACCTGGTCGGCAAGGTGGAAGCTGGTATTCCCGAGGACGATCCCCGGAACCCGGCCGTGATTGCCGACAATGTCGGCGACAATGTTGGCGATTGTGCCGGCATGGCAGCCGATCTCTTTGAAACCTATGTGGTCACTGTTGGCGCCACCATGGTTCTGGCCTCCATCCTGTTTGCGGGAACCGAAATTTCCAGCTCGATGATGCTGTACCCGTTGATGATCGCCGGTGTTGGGGTGCTGACATCGGTCGCCGGATCCCATTTCGTGAAACTCGGCCCATCGAAAAACGTGATGGGCGCCCTTTATAAGGGGTTCGGGGCCAGTGCGGTTCTCTCGGCAATCATCATCTTGCCGATCACGGCGATGACGATCGGGATGGGCGCCGAGTTTGGCACTGGTGATGGCGCAACGTTCAGTGGCTGGGATCTGTATCTGTGTGCGATTGCCGGCCTGGTCATTACCGGGCTGATCATCGTGATCACCGAATACTATACCGGCACGAATTTTCGGCCGGTAAAGTCGGTTGCGTCGGCCTCCGAGACCGGGCATGGCACCAATGTGATCCAGGGCCTTGCGGTTTCCATGGAGGCCACGGCGCTGCCGGCCCTGGTCATCATTGCCGGTATCATCATCTGTCACAGCCTGGGCGATCTGTTCGGCATTGCGATTGCTGTGACGTCGATGCTGTCCCTGGCCGGCATGGTCGTGGCGCTCGATGCCTTTGGCCCGGTCACGGATAATGCCGGTGGTATCGCTGAAATGGCCGAACTGGACGATTCGGTTCGCAACACGACGGATGCTCTGGACGCCGTGGGCAACACCACCAAGGCGGTGACCAAGGGCTATGCCATTGGTTCTGCCGGTCTGGGCGCCCTGGTGCTTTTCGCAGCCTATACCAAAGACTTGGAATTGTTCGTTTCCGAAGGTTTGTCAGCGTTCGAAGACGTGGATGTCGATTTCTCGCTGTCCAACCCTTACGTCGTGGTCGGTCTGCTGGTCGGCGGCATGCTGCCGTATCTCTTCGGCGCCATGGGCATGATGGCCGTTGGTCGGGCCGGTGGTTCGGTCGTGGAAGAAGTACGTCGCCAGTTCCGCGAAGATAACGGCATCATGGCTGGCACATCGAAGCCTGACTATGCCCGCTGTGTCGATATGCTGACAAAAACGGCAATCAAGGAAATGATGATCCCTTCAGCGCTGCCGCTGTTTTCGCCGCTGGTGCTGTTCTGGGTAATCCAGGCTGTGGCTGACACGTCAGCGGCGTTCTCCGCACTGGGGGCGATGCTGATGGGCGTGATCATCACCGGCCTCTTCGTGGCGCTGTCCATGACCGCCGGCGGTGGTGCCTGGGACAATGCCAAGAAGTACATTGAAGACGGTAATCATGGCGGCAAGGGCTCCGAAGCCCACAAGGCTGCTGTGACCGGCGACACGGTCGGTGATCCCTATAAGGACACCGCCGGTCCGGCTGTTAACCCGATGATCAAGATCACGAACATCGTGGCCCTGCTGCTGTTGGCCTCGATGGCCCACTAACGGCAATTCAGACAAGACAAAACCCGCCCGGATCGCTCCGGGCGGGCTTTTTTGTGTGCGGAGTTACTGTCCGGGGCGGCTGGGTGTAGACGAGCCGAACACGCCGTTGGTCAGGTTCTCGTTGAACCGGCCGATATTGCCGAACAGCTCGCGCAGAATGCTCAGATCCCTGCCGCGAGTCGGCGTCTCCCGGGTTACCAGATCGATCACCTGGCCGTCTTCCATGCCATACCGGTCGATCCGGTCCACCGTTCCTTTCGGATTGAAAGCGACGGCAACAACCTTGCGGTCGGCGACCTTGGGCTTGTAGAAGCCCTTCCGCTCTTCCTTCTGGGAAATGTAGTACCAGACATCGCTTTCAAAGGTTCCGATGGTTGAGGGCGAACCCAGGCGACGTGCGACGGTTTGGCGCGTATCGCTGCCGACAGCGACCTGCTCCAGAGACTGGGCCGTCGGGACATATCCACGTTGGGAAACAACCGGGCTGCAACCCGATATGACGGGGGCCAAAGCCAGCGCGGAGATACATAACGCCCTGCCAAAGCCCTTCACGATCGTTCTGCTTCCTGACATACAACGATCTCCTGAGATTGACGATTCTGCGACGACTCGCCGCCGAATTTATCGAACAAAGCGACGAAAGTCAACGCATGCTGTACCGCGTTCTTGAAAATCTGGTTTTGAATGTTCGCGACGCTTTCTCGCCGGCTATCCGGGAAAGAAATCGCAGCGCCCATGCGCTCTATCTTGCCGGCGTTGCCCAGGCCCGGCGGCCGCACTTTTATGAGGCATTGCAGGTTCCCGACACATTGGATGGCAGGTTCGATCTGATTGTCCTTCATGTCCATCTGGTGGTGCGGCGGCTGGGAAACACTCCGTTGAGCGAAGCCGTCATGAACACCATGTTCGCGGACATGGATCGGTCTTTACGTGAAATGAGCGTTGGTGATGTTTCGATGGGCAAGCGCGTCCGCAAGATGGGGGAGGCCTATTATTCACGTGGCCGTGCCTATCTCGCCGGTCTGGACACCGGAGATGAGGCGCTGGCGAAAGCGCTGAAGGAGCGCATTTACCGCAATTCCGACGCCGAGGGCGATGTGGTCGGGGGCCTTGCGGCCTATGTTCGCACCGCCGATCAATTCCTGGCCGCGCAGGCTAATGAAGCATTGGAACACGGGACAGTGAGTTTTCCAGATCCGGAGCAAGGGCGATGACCGACAATATTTTCGATCTGCGGATCCTGCTGGATGATATTCCTGCGGGCGGGACAATCCGGAATGTGGATGCAAACCCCGATCAGCGGGCTCGGCTTGCCGGCGAGTTCGGCCTGCTGGAACTGAACGGTTTCAAAGCGGTTTTCAACTTTCCGGTCAAGAGAGGCCCGGGCTTTGTCGTCGAGGGCGAGATCGAGGCCGACCTCGTCCAAGCATGCGTTACCACGCTGGAACCGGTCCCGTCGGTGATGAAGGAAAGCTTTCGGCTGACCTTCTTGCCATCAGGTGCGGTGCCCGAACCGGTGCGAGACGGCGATGACTTCCTGATTGATCTGGAAGGTGATGACCCACCGGAACCCTTGACCATGCGGGCGATCGATTTGGGTGAGATCGTCGTCGAGCAATTCGCGATCAGCCTTGATCCCTATCCAAGGGCGCCAAGGGCCGAAATCGATGAAGACGCAGCCTGCGGAGACGAACGGGTATCTCCCTTTGCCGCGCTGGAAGCCCTGCGCTCGAAAAAAGCCGAAAATTGAGGTTGTTTCGCGAAGCTAAATGAGTATGTTGCACGCCTGTTTGCGAGCCGCCCCTCGCGAGAGGGTTTTGTGCGGGCCAACGCTAAGAGAGATCAGACATGGCTGTTCCAAGAAATAAAGTCACCCGCATGAAGCGGAACCAGCGTCGTTCACACGATGCCATTTCGGCAAATGCCTATAATGAATGCCCGAACTGCGGCGAATTGCGCCAGCCCCACCACGTGTGCGGATCATGCGGGCACTATAACGGGCGTGAAGTTCTGGAGCCTGCGGAAACGGCGTGATCCGACGTTGTTTCCACTCGGGATCAATCGGCCCGGTGGCGCATGACCAGTAAAATCCTAATCTCGATCGACGCCATGGGCGGCGACGCGGCACCTGATATTGTCATTGACGGTGTGGCAATTTCACGCGAACGCCACCCCGATGTGCGTTTTCTGCTGGTCGGTGACGAAGCACGGGTCAAGCCGTTGCTGGCTGCAAAGTCAGATCTGGGCCAAGCCTGCGAGATATTGCACACATCCGATGCCGTCGGGATGGAAGACAGGCCGAGCCAGGCGCTGCGGCGGGGACGCAAGACCAGTATGTGGCTGGCGATCGATGCCGTCCGCAAGAAGAATGCCCAGGCCACGGTTAGCGCCGGAAATACAGGCGCGCTAATGGCGATGTCGCAGTTCCAATTGCGAACCATTCCCGGTGTCGACCGGCCGGCGATTGCCGCGATCTGGCCGAACGAGCGAGCGGAAAGCATTGTTCTGGATGTCGGCGCGAACGTGGATGCCGATGACAAGCAATTGGTCGATTTTGCCATTATGGGTGCCGAGTTCGCCCGGGCCGCCATGGGCCAACAGCGTCCGATTGTCGGCTTGCTGAATATCGGCGCCGAGGAATTGAAGGGTAATGAAAGCGTTAAGGCGGCGGCACAGACCCTGCGCGAGGCGCACGGTCTGGCGCTCGAATTTTACGGATTTGTCGAAGGGGACGATATCGGCAAGGGAACCGTGGACGTCGTCGTTACCGATGGGTTTACCGGAAATGTCGCCCTGAAAACGGCCGAGGGAACCGCACGGCAGGTTGCCGGCTATCTCAGGGCAGCCTTTTCACGCTCGTTTTTGGCTCGAATCGGATATCTGTTTGCACAAGGGGCCTTGGACACGTTCCGTGAAAAGGTTGATCCCCGGCGGGTCAATGGCGGTGTGTTCCTTGGGCTGAATGGTCTGGTTGTCAAAAGCCACGGCGGAACCGATGCCATCGGATTTGCCAGTGCGGCCGATCTGGCCATCGATATGGCCCGCGCGGATGTGATCGAACATATTGCCCGGGACGTGCAATTAATTGCGTTCGGGGATGGGATGCTAGAGGGGGAAATGTCTGAATGAGCGTACGCCGCGCGGTGATGATGGGGTCAGGAGCCTATCTCCCGGCAGATATTTTGACCAATGACGATCTGGCCAATATGGTCGATACTACCGATGAATGGATTACATCGCGCTCCGGGATCAAGGAACGGCGCCGCGCCGCGCCGGACGAGTTGACCTCGGATCTGGCGATTGCCGCCGCGCGTCCCGCCCTGGAGATGGCGGGGATCGGCGGCAATGACCTGGACCTGATCGTCCTGGCGACAGCAACGCCTGACAATACTTTCCCGGCCACCGCGACCAAGGTTCAGGCTGCTCTGGGCATGGCCGGCGGGGCCGTCTTTGATGTTCAGGCGGTATGTTCCGGTTTTATCTATGCGCTTTCTGTTGCGGAAAAATTCATTGTTACCGGATCAGCCAGCAAGGCGCTAGTGATCGGCGCGGAAACCTTTAGCCGCATCCTGGACTGGGAAGACCGGGGAACGTGTGTCCTGTTCGGCGATGGCGCCGGCGCGGTGGTCCTGGTGGCAGGCGAGGGAACCGGCGGGCCCGAAGATCGGGGACTGCTGGCCACGGCACTACATTCCGACGGCCGCCACCACGATCTGCTCTATGTGGATGGAGGGCCGTCAAGCACCCAGACAGCGGGTCATTTGCGCATGCAGGGGCGAGAGATTTTCAAACATGCGGTGACAAATCTCACCGCCGGGGTGGTTGAAGCCATGGAGAAGGTCGGCCTGCCGATGAATGCCATCGACTGGGTCGTACCACACCAGGCCAACAAGCGGATCATTGATGCAACGGTGAACAAGCTGGGGATTTCGCCCGAAAAGGTGGTCTTGACGGTGGCAGAACACGGCAATACATCGGCGGCTTCCATTCCGCTTGCCCTTGACTTGGCGGTGTGCGACGGTCGGATCAAACTCGGCGATCTGGTGCTGATGGAGGCTATGGGCGGGGGGCTAACTTGGGGTTCGGCCGTCGTTCGATGGTAAAAACAGCATGGCTCAGTTTCAAATTGTATGCATGGACGTGCGATGGCGGTTGCGAGGCAAGCCCGGGGTGAGGCGTTCTCCAGTTCAAGCCGCTGGAACCATCGCAGGTAGTTGTCGAGATATCTGGTCGCGACGCCTCGGTAGCGCGGCAAGAAATCCTTCAACCGGCTGTGTCGGTTGTTGACCGCCGGATCTGCTGCGATCTGAATGTGAAAGGCACCCCGCACCCGTTCACTTCGTGACAGGTTCAATGCTTCGTGATGCGCACCGATTGCCGCCGCGCATCGCTGACAAGCGCGGTGTCCATCGGTCACCAAAACGATATCCTCGTCCACAACCGGCGCGATCACCTCTCGCAAGGGATCGGCGTTGACCGCGGGCAGAACCGCACTGACTGTCGCGCCGCCGCGATCAGCGACAACCAGTACCGGAACCTGTTCATCTGACAGGCCCCGCTTGCTGGTCTTGCCTCCCCTGCGTCGCGCCTTGCGCTCAAGGTTTCGTGCACCTTTCCGGCTTTCCAGCACACAGGTTTCATCGGCTTCCACAGTGCCCGTGAGCTTGCGTGCCTTCAGGTCTTTTGCGGCAAGAAATCGGTGCCGCCAACGGAAGGCGGTAGTGACGGCAAGTCCGCAACGTTCTGCTGAAGCGCGAACCGTCAGCCCATCAGCAAGACAGGCTCCGAAGGCAAACCACTTGTCCTTGCGGTGCAGACCCGACAAGGGGTGCCGGTCGCGGCATTGAATGTCTTCCTGCATTCTTTGCACTGGTACCGTCGCAGACCCCTTGCCTTGCCACGCGATATGGCGCCTAGCGTGCCACAATGCGGGCACTGGCGATCTTCACCCACGGCCGCTTCAATGGCAGCCAGCGACGCCGATGTCTCCGTGTCTCCCATGAACACGGCTTCGGTTTGCTGCCGCAGTGCTGGGCTGAGGTGGTCTGGCCCCGATAACCATTCCTGAAACTGCTTGTGATCCATGTCAATCCATCCCTCTGATTTCACAAAAAACATGACATGAACGCACACGGCTTGTAAACTGAGCCTTCCTGAAACTGCTTGTGATCCATGCCAATCTATTCTTCCGATTTCACAAAAAACATGACATGGACGCACACGGCTTGTAAACTGAGCCAAAATCTTCGCCCGCGAGAAGGTTGATCTGCACCGTTCCACACTCACAGACCGGGTGGGGCGCAGCACGGCTTTGCTGGAACCTCTGACCGATCATATCGGCAAGTTGGTCAGGGCAGGTCCCGCGCTTTTTGCTGATGACACACCTGTCAAACTGCAAACCAGGTTCAAGGCAAAGAAGACCCGGACCGCACGGCTGTGGAGTTATGTGCGCGATGAACGCCCCTGGTGCGGGGACGCCCCGCCCTGTGCGTGGTATCAGTTCAGCGTGGGTCGCAAGGGCGAACATCCGGTCAATCGGGCACCTCTAAACACCTAACGGACGACTCCACATGGTCAATTCTCGAGTATTTATAAGCGGCGATTTTCAAGTATTTTTTCGTAAATCTCAAAATCTTCCTTATAAATTATATTTAATTTGGATCTAATATCGTCATTTATGTACTCATCAATTTGAGAAGCCGCATCGGTTGCGTGCCCAGCAATATTATAAAACGCTCCTGGATTTGTTAAATTTATCCTATCTGAAACAATTTTCCAATCCTCTTCGAACCGCGAAAAACATCCAATGAAATCGTAATCTATTAGGTCACAAAAGAGTAATTGGGATTGCGGTCTCCAGTGTTTGTCGAAATTTTGAGTTTTCTTAATTTTTATCAGATGGTCAACGAAATCATTTATGCTCAACTGAATTTTTGGGTTATGGTCGGGTGCATAATTTTTCAAAAACATTTGCATCTGAGGCTTGCCTCCTACAATTTTATCTAGATAGGCCGATAAAAACCGTTCGACAGGTTCACGCATGAAAGTAAATCGAAAATAATCACCTTTCATTAAGATGGTGAGCAGTATATCATCGGGAAGTTGGAACGGCCTTATGTTGGCTGTGGCATAAACTAATGCACGATTTTTGCTAAATTTGGGTAATTTTCTGGTCGCATCATCTGTTAAACGGTGCCTTATTGTGCTAGACGCTACTTTTGGGATCATGACATACACATAGCGTTTAACTAAATTAATTTCAATACTTTGATTGAATTCCAACCACGAAGTTTTCTGATTAAATTCTTTTACAAACCATTCAGGAATCATTTTGAGGACCGCCGATTATTATCATGTGATTATATACAATAGGCTCAGTTCACGAATTGTATGCATGGACGTGCGATGGCGGTTGCGAGGCAAGCCCGGGGTGAGGCGTTCTCCAGTTCAAGCCGCTGGAACCATCGCAGGTCGTTGTCGAGATATCTGGTCGCGACGCCTCGGTAGCGCCGCAGGAAATCCTTCAACCGGCCATGTCGGTTGTTGACCGCCGGATCTGCTGCGATCTGAATGTGAAAGGCACCTCGCACCCGCTCCCTTCGTGACAGGTTCAATGCTTCGTGATGCGCACCGATTGCCGCCGCGCATCGCGGACAAGCGCGGTGTCCATCGGTCACCAAAACGATATCCTCGTCCACAACCAGCGCGATCACCTCTCGCAAGGTATCTGCGTTGACCGCGGGCAGAACCGCACTGACTGTCGCGTCGCCGCGATCAGCGACAACCAGTACCGGAACCTGTTCATCTGACAGGCCCCGCTTGCTGGCCTTGCCTCCCCTGCGTCGCGCCCTGCGCTCAAGGTTTCGTGCACCTTTCCGGCTTTCCGGCACACAGGTTTCATCGGCCTCCACAATGCCCGTGAGCTTGCGTGCCTTCAGGTCTTTTGCGGCAGGAAATCGGTGCCGCCAACGGAAGGCGGTGTTGACGGCAAGTCCGCAACGTTCTGCTGAAGCGCGAACCGTCAGCCCATCAGCAAGACAGGCTCCGAAGGAAAGCCACTTGTCCTTGCGGTGCAGACCCGACAAGGGGGTGCCGGTCGCGGCATTGAATGTCTTCCTGCATTCTTTGCACTGGTACCGTCGCAGACCCCTTGCCTTGCCACGCGATATGGCTCCTGGCGTGCCACAATGCGGGCACTGGCGATCTGCACCCACGGCCGCTTCAATGGCCGACAGCGACGTTGACGTCTCCGTGTCCCCCGGGAACACGGCTTCGGTTTGCTGCCGCTGCGCCGGGCTGAGGTGGTCTGGCCCCGATAACCATTCCTGAAACTGCTTGTGATCCATGTCAATCCATCCCTCTGATTTCACAAAAAACATGACATGAACGCACATGGCCTGTAAACTGAGCCTTTGACTTTCGCCGCGCTCCCGGGCGACTGCTGACCTCATGAACCTGTCCGGCAATATGAAAGGCGCAGTCTTTATGATGGCTGCCATGGCCGCCTTTGTGGTCAACGATACGATGATGAAATCGCTGTCGGGGGAGGTGCCGCTGTTCCAGGCGATCTTCATCCGGGGGCTGTTCGCCAGTGCGTTGGTCGCGTTTCTGGCCTGGCGCCGCGGTATGCTGACACCGCATGCCCTCGCGCCCGTTGACCGACGAGCCACGGCGGTCCGGGTGGCGGCCGAGGTCGGGGTGACGACCTGTTTCCTCTCGGCGCTATTTTCCATGCCGCTGGCCAATGCGACCGCGATCATGCAGACCTCGCCGCTGATGCTGACCTTCGCCGCGGCGCTGTTCCTGCGCGAAACGGTGGGCTGGCGGTGCTGGGTCGCGGTGGCGGCGGGGTTTAGCGGCATGCTGATGATCGTCCGCCCCGGCGCCGAAGGTTTCGATCTGCCAGCCCTCTACGCCCTGTCGGCAGTCTGCTTCGTGGTCGTGCGCGACCTCGCCACCAAGCGGCTGTCGCCGGCGACCCCGTCTCTGTTCATCACCCTGACCACGGCGATCTCGATCACCTGCCTCGGCGCCCTGGTGATCGCCAGCGGAAGCTGGACACCGGTTGCCGCCGCGTCCGTGGCGGTGATGGCCGGCTCGGCCTGTTTCCTGTTCGTCGGCTATCTCTGCTCGGTCCTGACCATGCGGTTCGGCGAGATGAGCTTCGTCTCGCCGTTCCGCTACACGATCCTGATCTGGGCGCTGATTCTGGGCCATGACGTCTTCGGCGACATCCCGGACGGGCTGATCCTGACGAGTGCCGCGATCATTGTCGTCGCGGGATTGTTCACATTCTACCGGGAGCGGCATATAAGCACCTCCTCGCTGCTATCGAACAAATAATGGACGTCCGAAAAATTGTGAGCCTTTAAATCTGCCTCACGGATAGAGAAGTTCGCATCCGCGAGAATCTGCTCGAGTAATGGTTGTTATTTGCCCTTGAATTTTTTCCAGCTTCCACGAGTACAACTTCAGGGTCGTGGGTAAACTTGTCCCCCGCCCTAGAGTTTTTTGAGACACTGATCAAGACCTGAGACGAGGGGATGAATGAGGTGTTTCAAAAAGGCTCAGTTTACAAGCCGTGTGCGTCCATGTCATGTTTTTTGTGAAATCGGAAGAATAGATTGGCATGGATCACAAGCAGTTTCAGGAATGGTTATCGGGGATAGACCACCTCAGCCCAGCACTGCGGCAGCAAACCGAAGCCGTGTTCCTGGGAGACACGGAGACATCGGCGTCGCTGGCTGCCATTGAAGCAGCCGTGGGTGAAGATCGCCAGTGCCCGCATTGTGGCACGCCAGGCGCCATATCGCGTGGCAAGGCAAGGGGGTCTGCGACGGTACCAGTGCAAAGGATGCAGGAAGACATTCAATGCCGCGACCGGCACCCCTTGTCGGGTCTGCACCACAAGGACAAGTGACTTGCCTTCGGAGCCTGTCTTGCTGATGGGCTGACGGTTCGCGCTTCAGCAGAACGTTGCGGACTTGCCGTCAATACCGCCTTGCGTTGGCGGCACCGATTTCCTGCCGCAAAAGACCTGAAGGCACGCAAGCTCACGGGCATTGTGGAAGCCGATGAAACCTGTGTGCCGGAAAGCCGGAAAGGTGCACGAAACCTTGAGCGCAAGGCGCGACGCAGGGGAGGCAAGGCCAGCAAGCGGGGCCTGTCAGATGAACAGGTTCTTCCGGTACTGGTTGTCGCTGATCGCAGCGGCGCGACAGTCAGTGCGGTTCTGCCCGCGGTCAACGCAGATCCCTTGCGAGAGGTAATCGCGCCGGTTGTGGACGAGGATATCGTTTTGGTGACCGATGGGCACCGGGCTTGTCCGCGATGCGCGGCGGCAATCGGTGCGCATCACGAAGCATTGAACCTGTCGCGAAGTGAGCGGGTGCGAGGTGCCTTTCACATTCAGATCGCAGCAGATCCGGCGGTCAACAACCGACACAGCCGGTTGAAGGATTTCTTGCGGCGCTACCGAGGCGTCGCGACCAGATATCTCGACAACTACCTGCGATGGTTCCAGCGGCTTGAACTGGAGAACGCCTCACCCCGGGCTTGCCTCGCAACCACCATCGCACATCCATGCATACAATTCGTAAACTGAGCCTTCAAAAAACTCTGGGGCGGGGGAACATGGCGAAAACCCTCATGGTTTGAACACGCTTATTTCAAACCTCTCACCGACTGCTGCCATGCCGCACGAAGTTCGTAAGCTGCTCCGCACCCGCTTTGTCGAGGGTGATGACCGTCGCCGTAACCTCGTGGCCCTTGGGGCTGGGCCCGGTGCAAGCCAACTCGATGCTTTGGAATCGCTGAAGGGGATAGCATTCGACCACTGGTCCGATCTGCGTGCAGGGGCGGCCTTCATGGACCTGCGCAATGCCGCACTCGCGGTGTTGGACCGATTGGAACAACGCTTGCTCCAGCTTCGGGATGCCAATGAACCTGTTCGGCTGTCGGCCAACGAGGCAAGCGAGAGGGCGGTGGAGCAGCTCGACACGCTTCGCCAATGCGCCAGCCAACAGGGCGACAAAATTGATGCCGAAGCGGAGGCGACCAGCCGAAACTTCCTGTCAGAGATCCGGGCCATGCCCGAGCCGCAGCTTCTGCAAAAGCTGGCCGAACGCGACGGGCCGGTGATTCATTGGCGGGGCAATAGTCTCAGTCTCGGGCCGGGTTTTTGTGCCGATCCGGGCTGGCGCCCAGGCGGCATGCTGGTCGGCGGTGTAATCAGCCGCGCTTACCGTATAGACGGTTTCCCGGAAGAGGGCGATCAGGCCCGACGTGTCGTCGGGAATGGCCGTCCGCAAGGTAAATCCGGTCACGGCCGCTGCGCTTCAACATGGGCGGCAACCTTCTTCATCAGAGTCGGCAAAGCCAGATCATCAAAATTCGGGCCGTGGGCCCAGACCCCCTCAACCGCTTCGGCAACACCGCCGGTCAGCACCTCCAACTCCAGGTGAAAATGCGTAAACGTGTGGCGAACCAGGCCCGGCAGGGGCACCCAGTTGGCCGCAACCGGAGCGTGGCGCTCCGGATCAGCGGGCAGCATGGTTTCCCACGGGGTCGAGGGGAATTCCATCATCCCGCCTAGCAATCCCTTTTCCGGCCGTCGCCGCAACAGGACAGCACCGTCAGAACGATTGAGCCAGAACACCACACCGCGCCGGACCGGCTTGGATTTCTTCGGCGCCTTGCGCGGCAGGTCGGCTTGGACGCTGGCGGCTTGGGCCGCACAGCCTTTTTGCCACGGACACAGTGCGCAGGCCGGATTGCGCGGCGTACATATCGTCGCGCCCAGATCCATGATCGCCTGGGCATAGTCCCCCGGCCGCAGGTCCGGCGTCAGCGCCGCCGCCGCCGCCCCGATCTCAGGCTTGGCGCCGGGCAGCGGGGTCTCGATCCTGCGAAGCCGGGCGATCACCCGCTCCACATTGCCGTCAACCACCGTCGCCGGGCGGTCAAAGGCAATAGCTGCGATCACGGCGGCAGTATAGGGGCCGATGCCCGGCAGGGCCATCAATGCTTCCTCGGTGTCCGGAAACCGGCCGCCCAGCTCCCCGGAAACAATCCGTGCGCATTTGTGCAGATTGCGCGCCCGGGCGTAATAACCAAGCCCGGCCCAAGCCTGCAGTACCTGGTCCAGGTCGGCGGCGGCCAGATCCGCCACGGTCGGCCACGCCGCGGTGAAACGCGGAAAATAGTCTCCGACCGTCGCCACCGTGGTCTGTTGCAGCATGATCTCCGATAGCCAGACGAAATAGGGATCGGGCACCGTTCCGCCGGCCCGCGCCGCCGGTCCGATGCGCCAGGGCATGGTGCGGGCATGGCGGTCGTACCAATCCAACAGGTCTATGGCACGAATGGCGGTATGTCGGCCCACATTCGTTCTCCCAATTCACAGCCCGGTTTTGTCACAATTATCCGTCACGAAAGTCTGAGTGTGCATTATCGAATGAAGGCCTATATCTATCTGCCATGGCAAGCCAGAACGACAAGACAGACCCGGATCAGCAGCGGCGGCGCTTTAGCCGCCCGCGCCGTATCGGCCTGTCCGCCCGCACCGCGGCGACCAAAGCCTTGAAAAAACGAGGTTTTGCCGAAGTTCGGGTCGCAACACGCTGGCCTGAAATTGTTGGGGAGAACCTGGCGGGCCAGACCTTGCCGGAAAAACTGAGCCGCGGTCGCGACGGCGGCACGCTGACGTTACGCGTCAGCGGGGCGGCCGCGCTGGAACTGACCTATCTGACCCCGCAACTGATCGAGCGGATCAATACCTATTTCGGGTTCCGGGCCGTCGCACGTCTGCACTTCGTCCAGGGGCCGATTCCCCAACGACCAAAGCGGCGTTCGCGGCGTCGCCGCGCCCTGAACCCGGTCGAGGCCACTGAACTGGCTGAAATGCTGACCAATGTCCGATCGAACCGTCTTAAATCCGCCCTGACCGACCTGGGGCACGGGATACTCACAACCCCGGATTGACGTGCTTTGAGAATCGGTTGAAATCCCATTTATTGGAGACAGTTATGAAGAATGATTATCATCTGCCTTTTGGCAACGCCGCGTTGAACCGGCGCAGGTTGCTGGCGCTGACAGGATTGGGCGCAGCCGGCGCCTTGATTCGTCCGCCGGGCCATCGCGCCTTTGCCGCCGAAACCGAAGAAGCAGCCGAATCGCCCCATCTGACCGGCGATATTATCGAAGGCGCAGAAGACGCGCCGGTGACGGTCATCGAATACGCGTCCATGACCTGTCCCCATTGTGCCAATTTCCACATCAACACTTGGCCCGATCTGAAAGAGCGCTATGTGGACACCGGCAAGGTCAAGTTCATCTTCCGGGATTTTCCGTTCGATGGGTCTGCCTTGCGTGCTTCGATGTTGGCTCGTTGCGGCGGCAAGGATCGTCACGGCGCCTTTATCGATGTGCTGTTCCAGCAGCAGAATGACTGGGGCACCGCCAAAACCATCAGCGAACTCGATGAAAGACTGGGCCGTGTCGCCAAATTCGGCGGCATCGGCGAGGAAGCCTATCAGGCCTGCATGGCCGACAAGGTCCTGCAGACCTCGATTATCGAAGCGCGGCTGAAAGGTCAGAACGAATTCAAAATCCAATCGACACCCAGCTTCATAATCAATGGCAAGCTACATTCCGGCTCGATGACCATTGAGGCCATGGCGGCGTTGATCGATCCGCTATTGCCGAACCAATAGGGCGCCAGGAAAGGTTGAAAACGTAAAGTGAAGTTTTCCAGGCTCAGACTCTCAGGCTTCAAGTCTTTCGTCGATGCAACCGAGCTTCATATCGAACCGGGCCTGACCGGCGTCGTCGGCCCCAATGGTTGTGGCAAATCTAATCTGCTGGAAGCCATTCGCTGGGTTATGGGCGACACCAGTCCCAAATCCATGCGTGGCACCGGTATGGAAGACGTGATCTTCGCCGGCACCGATACCCGCCAGCCCCGGGCCCATGCTGAAGTGGCCCTGTTGATGGACAATGCAGACCGCAGCGCGCCGACGGGCTTCAATGATGACGACACGCTGGAGATCAGCCGCCGCATCAAGCGTGAAGCCGGCTCATCCTACCGGGTCAACGGCAAGGAAACCCGGGCACGCGACGTTCAGACCATGTTCGCCGATGCCTCGACCGGCGCCAATTCGCCGGCTCTGGTGCGTCAGGGGCAGATTGGCCAGCTGATCAATGCCAAGCCCAAGGCGCGCCGCACTTTCCTGGAAGAGGCCGCCGGGATAGGCGGGCTATATTCCCGCCGGTACGAAGCCGAACTGCGACTGCGCGCCGCCGAAACCAATTTGGAGCGGCTGGATGACATCACTGCCCAGTTGGAACAGCAGGTCGGTTCGCTGCGCCGCCAAGCCCGCCAGGCAACCCGTTACAAGAACCTGTCCGGCCATATCCGCCGGACCGAGGCGATCCTGTTGCATCTGCGCTATCGCGATGCCGCCGAGGCGGTGCTGAAGGCGGAAAGCCAGCTGGGCGAGGCTCGTACCGCCGTTGTCGAGGCGACAACGCGCGCCTCGGAAGCTGCCCGGGCAGAAGCCACCGCCGAGGAGGCTCTGTTGCCCCCGCGTGACGGGCGCGCCGTCGTCGATGCCATTGTTCAGCGGTTAAAGCTGGAAGCTGAATCCCTCGACGAGAAAGAACGCGAAGCACAAAGCCGGATCGAAGGACTGGAAACCCAACTGCGCGAAATCGTCGCCGATCTGGAACGCGAAGGCGCGCTGGTTGCGGACGCCAACCAGGCCCTGGCCAATCTGGATGGAGAAGACGCCGGCATCGTCCTGCCTGCCGAGGGTGACGAGGGCGAAACCCTGGCCAATCAATCGGTAACCGAAGCGACGGAGAAACTGCAGGCCAGCGAAACGGCGCTGGATGAACTGACCCATGCCCTGGCCGATCTGCGCGCACGAAATCAGGCGCTGGAACGCGGCGCGGAGGAGGCAAAAACCCGCCACGCCCGGCTGACCGGACAACGCGAAGGCCTGCTCGCCGAAGAAACCGGCCTTGTCGAGGCGGTTCAAAACACGGCGCTGGCCGAAGACTCCGCGATGGTAGAAACCGCCCGCACTGCCCTCGACAATGCCGTCGAAGATGCCGAAGCCGCTGACAATGAGCGCACAAGGACACACCGGCTGGAGGTCGAAGCCCACGACGCAGCCCAGGAAAGCGACCGGGAATCCGGCAAGCTGAAGGCCGAAGCCGCTGCCCTGACAAATATTCTCGGCAAGGACACCAGTGGTCTGTGGCCACCGGTGGCCGAAGCAATCTCGGTCGACAAGGGCTATGAGCGAGCTCTGGCGACCGCGCTGGGCGACGATCTGGATGCCCCGGTCGATGCCGATGCCCCGCGCCACTGGCACAGCTTGGGTGCCGGGGCGGATTCAACCGAATTGCCGTCGGGATGTACGCCGCTATCGAATGTGGTCAATGCGCCGGATGTTCTGTCGCGACGGTTGCGGCAGGTCGGAATCGTCGAAACGGGCGATGGAGGGCGCCTGCAGATCGACTTGGCACCAGGCCAGCGTCTGGTCGACAAGGCCGGTGCCCTTTGGCGCTGGGACGGCTTCCGGGTCAGTGCCGATGCGCCTTCGGCCGCGGCGGTTCGCTTGGAACAGAAGAACCGGCTGGCCGATATCGAACCACAAATCGAGCAGGCCACGGCAACGCTGACAGAACTGCGCCAGAAAGCAAATGCCGCATGCGACGCGGCAAAGGCTGCCGCCGAAGCCGATACCACCAAGCGCGCGCTCGTCCGACGGGCGGAAGAAGCCCTGCGAAACACCGAACGGGCCGGAGCCGCCCGCGAACGCGCCGTCACGGAGCAAAATGCCCGGCTGGGCGCCCTGCGCGAGACCCTGACCCGGATCGACGCTGATCTGGAGGAAACCGCCAAAACACTTGAAGCGGCCGGTCAGTCACTGTCCGGACGCGAGGACGAAGGCGGCCTTGCCGACCGGATTGCCGGAGCACGCACCGGAGTTGAGGAAAACCGCGCGACGCTCAGCGAAGCCCACGCCGTGCGCGACGCCTTGAAGCGTGATCGGTTGCAGATGGAAAATCGCCGCGCCGCCATCGGGCGCGACCGGGTTGCCTGGAACGAACGGGCGGATCAGGCCAAGACCCGTATCGGTGCGCTGGAAACCCGCAAAACCACCATGGACAAGTCTTTGAACGATGCACGCAATGCCCCGACCGATTTTGAGGAACGGCGCAAGATCCTGGCCAGCAAGCTGATCGAGGCTGAAACCCGCGCCGCCGAAGCCGCGGAAATTCTGACCACGTCGGAAACCACCCATGACGAAGCGGCCCGCGCGGCGCGCGCCGCCGAGGCGATCCGGGCCGAGGCCCGCGAAGTTCTTGCGCGCGGTGAAGCGGTGCTGGAAGGCGCCAACACCCAGCAGGGTGAAGTTGCAAACCGCATTCACGAGGCCATGGAATGCGCCCCCGAAGAAGTTCTCGAACGCGGCGGCGTCAATCCGGACGAAAAGATGCCGCCACCGGCCGATGCTGAATCCCGCGCCGAAAAGCTGAAGCGCGAGCGCGATAATATGGGCGCGGTCAACCTGCGCGCCGAAGAAGAAATGGCTGAACTTCAACAGCAGATGGACGCCCTGGGATCCGATCGCGACGATCTGATCGGCGCGATCCAGCGTCTGCGGTCGGGAATTGCCAGCCTCAACAAGGAAGGCCGCAAGCGCATGCTGGCCGCCTTTGACGAGGTCAACGAACACTTCCAGAAGCTTTTCACCCATCTGTTTGGAGGCGGCACTGCCGCGCTGGAACTGGTGGAATCGGACGATCCACTGGAAGCCGGCCTGGAAATCATGGCTCAGCCGCCAGGTAAGAAGACCAAATCCATGTCGCTGTTGTCAGGCGGAGAACAGGCCCTGACAGCCTTGTCGCTGATCTTCGCGGTGTTCCTGACCAATCCGGCGCCGATCTGTGTGCTGGACGAGGTCGATGCCCCGCTCGATGACGCCAATGTGGACCGCTATTGCAACCTGCTGGATGAAATGGCGCGCCTGACCGACACCCGATTCCTGATCATCACGCACCACGCGCTGACGATGTCGCGCATGTCGCGTTTGTTCGGGGTCACCATGATGGAAAAGGGTGTCAGCCAACTGGTTTCGGTAGATTTGGAGGGTGCGGAACAAATGACCGCCGCCTGATCGAAAATAATCTCGTTTTTCTCATTTTTTACAAAGATTTGACAGAAGGTCGCACAAGCCTTTCATCTGCTTGACACGACATATGCGCCTCACTATGGTCCGCGCGACTTCGATGGGACATGAGCGAGAGACCAGAGACGGGATAAATTGGACTTCCTGACAGGTTGGGGGACTGGCCGCGAAAGACCCTTGGCGTTGAATAGATCGACGTGCGGCGGGACGAGCAGCGCTTAATATGCCCAAAACACCTGACAATGAGACCAACCTGGACGATTTCAACCAGCGCCTGGCACTGGCGGAAGCGGATCTGGCGGCGCGCGAGGCGGGCCAGGGACGCGGACCAAGCGGGTTGGGAATGGCCTTCAAGCTGGCAACCGAAATGGTTGTCGCGGTGTGTGTGGGGGCGGCCACCGGATGGGGAATTGATTACATGACCGGGCTTTCGCCCTTGTTCATGCTGATCTTTTTCTTCCTAGGAGCCGCCGCGGGCATCAAGAACGTGGTGGCTTCGGCCGAAGAAATGAACAAGGCCCAAATGCGGGCCAGAGACGAAACGAACAAACAGGGCTAGTCACGCATGGCAAGCAAACCCGAAGACGCAGCCCACGGCGCCGAAGGCGGCGGACTGCACATCGACCCGATGCATCAGTTCGAAATCGTGCGCCTGATCGACATGGGCCCCTTCTCGTTCACCAACTCATCGCTGTGGATGGTAATCGCCGCGATCTGCATCGGAGCGCTGATGCTGGTCGGATCGTCGGGCCGGGATCTGGTCCCGGGCAGGCTGCAGTCAGTCGCCGAACTGGCCTATGAATTCGTCGCCAAGATGATCCACGATACCTGCGGCGCGGAGGGCATGAAGTTCTTCCCGCTGATCTTCACACTCTTCATGTTTATCCTGTTCAGCAATATGTTGGGCATGATCCCTTATGCCTTCACGGTAACCAGCCACATCATCGTCACCTTTGCCTTGGCGATGTCAGTGTTCACATTTGTGACCGTCCTGGGCTTCATCAAGCACGGCCCCGACTATCTGAAACTGTTCGTACCGTCAGGTATTCCAATGATTATGATGCCACTGCTGGTAGTGATCGAGTTGATCTCGTACCTGTCGCGTCCGATCAGCCTGTCGGTTCGTTTGTTCGCCAACATGATGGCCGGACACACCATGCTGAAGGTGTTCGCTTACTTTGTCGTCGGCCTCGGTGCCCTGGGCGGCTGGTTGCCACTGGGCTTCATGGTCGCATTTACCGGCCTGGAGTTCTTGGTCGCTTTTCTGCAGGCCTATGTTTTCGCGATGCTGACTTGCATCTACCTGAATGATGCGCTGCATCTGCACTGAATCTCTTATCAAACCCAATCAATCCAAACCCTTCGAAAACCTGAGGAGAAATAAAATGGAAGCTGAAGCCGCAACACAGCTTGGCAAACTCATTGGTGCCGGTCTGGCCGCCATCGCCCTGGCAGGTGCCGGCGTCGGCATCGGCACGATTTTCGGCAACTATCTGTCAGCCGCGATCCGCAATCCGGCCGCCGCGCCGGGCCAGTTCACGAACCTGCTGCTGGGCTTCGCTCTGGCCGAAGCAACCGGCCTGTTCGGTCTGGTTATCGCTTTCATGCTGCTGTTCATCTTCTAGGACAACAGCAAGCAAGATATCATTCCGGTGGGCTGCTTGTTTGGCCCGCCATATCTGAGCAAGCTTGGATACGGTGTTGTTATGCCCCAGTTGAATCCACATGACTTCGCGCCGCAACTGACCTGGCTGGCGATCGTCTTTGTATTTCTGTGTCTGTTCCTGGCGCGCGTGGCTCTGCCGCGCATCAACCGGGTTCTGGAACAGCGGCGCAATGCGATCGACAATGATCTGGACAAGGCGCGCCAGTTCCGTGAAGAGAGCGAAACCGTAATAAGCGAATACGAGACCGTCCTGGCCGAAGCCCGCGCCAGCGCGCAGGGCACAGCCGCCGAAACCCGCGAGAAGATCGCGGCCAAGGCAACCAAGGAAGAAGCCAAGGCCCAGGACGAGATCGACGCCAAGATGGCCGAGGCTGAGGCTGGCATCGCCAAGATGCGGGATGCAGCCATGTCCAATCTGGACATCATCGCCCGCGACGCGGCCGAACAGATCGTGACCGGTCTGACCGGCAATGCGCAGAACGACGCGGTCGCCAAAGCGGTTTCAGCCGTTCTCAAAGCCTGAGGAGATTGAAATGCTGGGTGAAGCAGAAACCTGGGTTGCCGTATCATTCATCCTGTTCATCGCACTGATTGTCTATCTGGGCGTGCCGATGATGATTACGGGCGGCCTGGACGACCGGGCCGACCGAATTTCCAAGGAGATCGATAAAGCCCGCAAGCTGCGCGAAGAGGCACAGGCCATGCTCGCCTCCTATCAGCGCAAGAAGGCCGAGGCGGAAAAAGAAGCCGAAGCCATCGTCGAGCGCGCCAAGGAAGAGGCCGAGGAACTGCGCGTTCAGGCCGAAGCCAATCTCAAGGCCCAGATCGAACGCCGGATGAAGGCTGTCGGTGACAAAATCGCCCAGGCCGAAGCTGAAGCCGCCCGTGACGTGCGCAACCAGGCCGCCAGCATTGCCGTCACGGCCGCCCGCTCGGTGATCTCGGACACCATGACCGATACCGCCCAGACCGCTATGGTCGATAACGCCATCGCCGCACTGAAGGATCAACTGCACTGAATGCTGCAGTTCCAAGTGAATTCTGAAGACCCCGCCGAACTGCGGGCTGTCAGCGAGCTTTTGATGGCCGGGGTTCAGTCGCTGACGTATCAAGACGAGAAGCTGAAGGCTGAACTGCATGGCCACCGCAAGGCACGGTTTGGCTCCAGATCAGAGAGCATGGATCAACTGGCTTTTGATCGTATCCGTCCGGTCAGGCCGCGTTTTTGAGGTCTTGGGGCTTCCAGTTCCACGGCATGAGTTCGTCGATGGGGTTAATCTGTGATCAGCAATGCGTTCCAGCACCCATGTGAGCCAAGCCTCGGGATCGACATTGTTCATTTCAGCGGTCTCAATGAGGGCGTAGGCGATAGCGGCAGCCTCGCCGCCACCAACGGAGCCCGGGAAGAGACAATATTTTTCGACCCGGGGCGACGGGACGGATTGATCGCTCACAGATATTGTTGTCGAGTTCCAGACGTCCGTCGCCGAGATAAGCACGCGCTTCGGGCATCGGCTTCAGGGCGTAGCGGATCGCCTCGGCCAGTTTGGTCTTGCCCGAGAGCCTGGGCAGTTGGGCCTGTAGCCATGCTTCCAGGTCATCGAAGACAGGCCTGGCCTTCTCCTGCCGCAGGGCGGCCCTTTCGTAGCCGTCCGTTAGAGCCGTATTTTTCGGTTATTCCGGCATCCAATTCCACGGCATGAGTTCCTCGATGCGGTTGATCTTGTGATTTGGCAGGCGCTCCAACACCCATGTGAGCCAGGCTTCCGGATCAACGCCGTTCATCCTGGCGGTCTCGACGAGGGTGTAAGCGATAGCGGCGGCTTTACCGCCACCGACGGAGCCCATGAAGAGATAGTTCTTGCGGCCCAGTGCGATGGGGCGGATCGAGCGTTCACAGATGTTGTTGTCGAGTTCCAGCCGTCCGTCGCTGAGACAGGCACGCGCCTTTGGCATGCGGTTCAGCGCATAGCGAATGGCCCCTGCCAGTCTGGTCTTGCCCGAGAGCCTGGGAAGCTGGGCCTGTAACCATGCTTCCAGCTCATCGAAGACGGGCTTTGCCTTCTCTTGCCGAATGGCGACCCGCTCTTCGGGGGATTTGCCTCTGGCTTCCTCTTCGACAGCGTAAAGCACGGCGATCTGCTTGATTGTGCCTTTGGCGATGGCCGACCCTGTGCGTTCAAACTCTTCCACAAACTTGCGGCGCACATGCACCATGCAGGCCTGTTCGTCGGCCTTGCCCTCCCCAAAGAGGCCATTGAAGCCCGCAAAGCCATCGGCGTGCACCGTGCCGGTATAGCCAGAAAGATGATTGACCGGATGTTCGCCCTTGCGATCCACGCTGAACTGATACCAGGCACAGGGTGGGGCCTCGCCGCACCACGGGCGCTCGTCGCGCACGTAACTCCACAGCCGCGCGGTTTTAGTCTTCTTTATCCTGGTGCGGGTTTGTAGTTTGACCGGTGTGTCATCGGCAAAAAGTGCAGGCCCTGCCCTGACCAGCTTGCCGATATGATTGGCCAATGGCTCCAGCAGCGCCGTGCTGCGGCCCACCCAGTCGGTCAACGTGGTGCGATGCAGATTAACCTTCTCGCGGGCGAAGATTTTTGATTGCCGGTCAAGCGGCAGGTGATCGCAGTATTTGCCAATCAGGACGTGGGCCAGCAGACCCGGACCGGGGCGGCCACGTTCGATGGGGCGCGACGGCAATGGGGCCTGGGCAAAGGTTTCACAACAGGTGCAGGCCATGCGGGGGCGGAGGATCCGGCGTACCACAAAGCGGCCCGGGACATATTCCAGTTCCTCGGTAACGTCCTCACCGATCTGGCGCAGGCTCCCACCGCAGTCAGTGCAGTCCTCACCCGGCGACAGCACCTCATCCTGCCGATCCAGATGATCTGGCAAGGGGTTGCGGTTGTGCTTGCGCCTGGCAGGTTTATCCGTCTCATCGACATCAGTGCCGTTGGAGCCAGCTTCGTTCTTCTGCTCGTTTGCTGCCGCCTCGATCTCTTCGTCTTCCTGTAGGTCGAGGGCCAGTTGATCCATGCTCTCTGATCTGGAACCAAACCGTGCCTTGCGGTGGCCATGCAGTTCAGCCTTCAGCTTCTCAACCTGATAGGTGAGAGACGTAATCTCCTGGTCCATCCGAGAGACCAACCCCTTCAGTTTGGCGGGGTCATCAGGCAGGGATTCAAGGGCATTCAACATGTATAATCCATATCAAACTGCCCCATGGGATGGAACGATAAACCGCGTTAAACTTCATGTTTTTTTGGGCTTTCTCTATCCCGCCTGCAAAGGACGCCAGGTCTTTTGCGGGGTGCGCCAGTCAATCCCCTCTAACAGCATCGATAGCTGTGAGGGACTCAGGCTGACCTTGCCCTCCCTGGCCGCAGGCCAGACAAAGCGCCCTCGTTCCAGTCGTTTGGAGAACAGGCAAGCGCCTTGGCCGTCCCACCATATGATCTTGAGCAGATCACCGCGCCTGCCGCGAAACACAAACATGTGCCCCGAATACGGGTCTTCAGCCAGAACCTGTTCGGCCTGAGTCGCCAGTGTGTTGAACCCGCGCCGCATATCCGTCACCCCAGCGGCCAGCCACACTCGCGTATTGCCCGGCACCGGGATCATGTCAGCAGCCCCTCAACCAGAGCCAGCACCGCCGACAATCCCGTCGCTCCCTCAACCAGGATACGCCGACCATCAGACAGGGTGAGGTCTGCACGGTGAGCCGAAAGAGGATCGTCCATACAGGGCGCTGTGATCGGCACGTGGGGGGCGGTTGGCCCTGCAATCTCTACAGGCAGAAATGTGGTCACTTCCCCGGCGAAATCATCACCGTCAGTACATGCCGGCGCGAAACGGGGATCACGCAACCATGTGTAGATCAGATTGGCGTTCATCGCGTAACGTCGTGCAACCTGCGCTACCGAAACCCCAGGCGCGCGCGTTTGTCCGCAGATCGAAACCTTCTCATCGTCTGACCAGAACCGCTTCTTCTGACCCTTCTTCCCAGACATATCCGCCCTCAAGATGTCCACTAGCAATGGTGGACACTATCAGCGCACGCTATAACGCGTCAGAGCACCAACACCGGACGCTTACATACGGTCAAGGTCGGGCATATCGGAAGAACTCAACTGTCCGCGTCTTCTGGAGGTCACGGGGCGCGCTGCCCGCCCGAGGATGGGGCTATCGGCAGTTCCTCGACGCCTTCAACAACCCCGATCATTAAGGCCACAAGGATGCGCGCGACCGGCTCGACGAAGGTATCCGTCCGGTCAGGCCGCGTTTTTGAGGTCTTGGGGCTTCCAGTTCCACGGCATAAGTTCGTCGATGGGGTTAATCTGTGATCAGCAATGCGTTCCAGCACCCATGTGAGCCAGGCCTCGGGATCGACATTGTTCATTTTAGCGGTCTCAATGAGGGCGTAGGCGATAGCGGCAGCCTCGCCGCCACCAACGGAGCCCGGGAAGAGACAATATTTTTCGACCCGGGGCGACGGGACGGATTGATCGCTCACAGATATTGTTGTCGAGTTCCAGACGTCCGTCGCCGAGATAAGCACGCGCTTCGGGCATCGGCTTCAGGGCGTAGCGGATCGCCTCGGCCAGTTTGGTCTTGCCCGAGAGCCTGGGCAGTTGGGCCTGTAGCCATACTTCCAGGTCATTGAAGACAGGCCTGGCCTTCTCCTGCCGCAGGGCGGCCCTTTCGTAGCCGTCCGTTAGAGCCGTATTTTTCGGTTATTCCGGCATCCAATTCCACGGCATGAGTTCCTCGATGCGATTGATCTTGTGATCTGGCAGGCGCTCCAACATCCAGGTGAGCCAGGCTTCCGGATCAACGCCGTTCATCCTGGCTGTCTCGACGAGGGTGCAAGCGATAGCGGCGGCCTTGCCGCCACCGACGGAGCCCATGAAGAGATGGTTCTTGCGGCCAGGGGCGATGGGGTGGATCGAGCGTTCACAGATGTTGTTGTCGAGTTCGAGCCGCCCGTCGCCGGGACAGGCCCGTGCTTCGGGCATGCGGTTCAGTGCGTAGCGAATTGCCCCGGCCAGTTTGGTCTTGTCCGAGAGCTTGGGAAGCCGGGCCTGTAACCATGCCTCCAGCTCATCGAAGACGGGCTTTGCCTTCTCTTGCCGAATGGCGACCCGCTCTTCTGGAGAACAGGCAAGCGCCCTGGCTGTCCCACCATATGATCTTGAGCAGATCACCGCGCCTGCCGCGAAACACAGACATGTGCCCCGAATACGGGTCCTCAGCCAGAACCTGCTCGGCCTGAGCCGCCAGTGTGTTGAAACCGCGCCGCATATCCGTCACCCCGGCAGCCAGCCACACCCGCGTATTGCCCGGCACCGGGATCATGTCATCAGCCCCTCAACCAGAGCCGGCACCGCCGACAATCCCGTCGCTCCTTCAACCAGGATACGCCGACCATCAGACAGGGTGATGTCTGCACGGTGAGCCGAAAGAGGACCGTCCATACAGGGCGCTGTGATCGGCACGTGGGGGGCGGTTGGCCCTGCAATCTCTACAGGCAGAAATGTGGTTACTTCCCCGGCGAAATCATCACCGTCAGTACATGCCGGCGCGAAACGGGGATCACGCAACCATGTGTGGATCAGATTGGGGTTCATCGCGTAACGTCGCGCAACCTGCGCTACCGAAACCCCAGGGGCGCGCGTTTGTCCGCAGATCGAAACCTTCTCATCGTCTGACCGGAACCGCTTCTTCTGACCCTTCTTGCCAGCCATATCCGCCCTCAAGATGTCCACTATCAATGGTGGACACTATCAGCGCACTCTATAACGCGTCAGAGCACCAACACCGGACGCTTACATAGCGGCAGCCTCGCCGCCACCAACTGAGCCCGGGAAGAGACAATTTTTTCGACCAGGGGCGACGGGACGGATTGATCGCTCACAGATATTGTTGTCGAGCTCCAGACGTCCGTCGCCGAGATAAGCACGCGCTTCGGGCATCGGCTTCAGGGCGTAGCGGATCGCCTCGGCCAGTTTGGTCTTGCCCGAGAGCCTGGGCAGTTGGGCCTGTAGCCATACTTCCAGGTCATCGAAGACAGGCCTGGCCTTCTCCTGCCGCAGGGCGGCCCTTTCGTAGCCGTCCGTTAGAGCCGTATTTTTCGGTTATTCCGGCCTCCAATTCCACGGCATGAGTTCCTCGATGCGGTTGATCTTGTGATCTGGCAGGCGCTCCAACACCCATGTGAGCCAGGCTTCCGGATCAACGCCGTTCATCCTGGCGGTCTCGACGAGGGTGCAAGCGATAGCGGCGGCTTTACCGCCACCGACGGAGCCCATGAAGAGATGGTTCTTGCGGCCCAGTGCGATGGGGCGGATCGAGCGTTCACAGATATTGTTGTCGAGTTCCAGACGTCCGTCGCCGAGACAGGCACGCGCCTTTGGCATGCGGTTCAGCGCATGGCGAATGGCCCCTGCCAGCTTGTTCTTGCCCGAGAGCTTGGGAAGCCGGGCCTGTAACCATGCTTCCAGCTCATCGAAGACGGGCTTTGCCTTCTCTTGCCGAATGGCGACCCGCTCTTCGGGGGATTTGCCTCTGGCTTCCTCTTCGACAGCGTAAAGCACGGCGATCTGCTTGATTGTGCCTTTGGCGATGGCCGACCCTGTGCGCTCAAACCCTTCCACAAACTTGCGGCGCACATGCACCATGCAGGCCTGTTCGTCGGCCTTGCCCTCCCCAAAGAGGCCATTGAAGCCCGCAAAGCCATCGGCGTGCACCGTGCCGGTATAGCCGGAAAGATGATTGACCGGATGTGCACCCTTGCGATCCACGCTGAACTGATACCACGCACAGGGCGGGGCGTCCCCGCACCAGGGGCGTTCATCGCGCACATAACTCCACAGCCGTTCGGATGCAAGGCCATCACGGTTGAGGAGCGCGGTGCCAACGATCAATCGGAAACCATCGAACCGCGATGATCGCCCCCGCCAGACCGCGCCATGCCTTTGTGCTGTGAGAGCCGCTTCCAGAGGGTTGCACGAGAACCAGCCTTCAAGGCATGGGTGCCGACGCGTACCACGCGCGGCCCGCCGTCCGACTGCTTGCGCGTTTCCCCATCCGCAAAAAAGAAGTAGACCCCGCGTAGTGGCCAGTCCATCCGCCCCTGGCAATCTCGAAGCAAGCGCTTGCCGCCGATGCGCCTTTCAAGGGCAGACATAAGCTCATAAAAACGCTGTAAATCTGAAAATCTTTTGGCTCAGTTTACAAGCCGTGTGCGTTCATGTCATGTTTTTTGTGAAATCAGAAGGATGGATTGACATGGATCACAAGCAGTTTCAGGAATGGTTATCGGGGATAGACCACCTCAGCCCGGCGCAGCGGCAGCAAACCGAAGCCGTGTTCCTGGGGGACACGGAGACGTCAGCGTCGCTGGCTGCCATTGAAGCGGCCGTGGGGAGATCACCAGTGCCCGCATTGTGGCACGCCAGGCGCCATATCGCGTGGCAAGGCAAGGGGTCTGCGACGGTACCAGTGCAAAGAATGCAGGAAGACATTCAATGCCGCGACCGGCACCCCCTTGTCGGGTCTGCACCGCAAGGACAAGTGGCTTTCCTTCGGAGCCTGTCTTGCTGATGGGCTGACGGTTCGCGCTTCAGCAGAACGTTGCGGACTTGCCGTCAACACCGCCTTCCGTTGGCGGCACCGATTTCTTGCCGCAAAAGACCTGAAGGCACGCAAGCTCACGGGCATTGTGGAAGCCGATGAAACCTATGTGCTGGAAAGCCGGAAAGGTGCACGAAACCTTGAGCGCAAGGCGCGACGCAGGGGAGGCAAGGCCAGCAAGCGGGGCCTGTCAGATGAACAGGTTCCGGTACTGGTTGTCGCTGATCGCAGCGGCGCGACAGTCAGTGCGGTTCTGCCCGCGGTCAACGCCGATCCCTTGCGAGAGGTGATCGCGCCGGTTGTGGACGAGGATATCGTTTTGGTGACCGATGGACACCGCGCTTATCCGCGATGCGCGGCGGCAATCGGTGCGCATCACGAAGCATTGAACCTGTCACGAAGTGAACGGGTGCGAGGTGCCTTTCACATTCAGACGGTCAACAACCGACACAGCCGGTTGAAGGATTTCTTGCGGCGCTACCGAGGCGTCGCGACCAGATATCTCGACAACTACCTGCGATGGTTCCAGCGGCTTGAACTGGAGAACGCCTCACCCCGGGCTTGCCTCGCAACCGCCATCGCACGCCCATGCATACAATTCGTAAACTGAGCCAATCTTTTACTTATGCGAGCTATGGTAGCACAGGCCATTCGCAAGAAGCTACAAGGAAACCAATTCCTACCTGAGCTGCCCACAAGGTTGTTGACATTCGGGTTTCCGATTTGGCCTGAACTGTTATTCAAGCTTCGAAAATGGAGGTTTGGATGGACGAAGATCGTTTGGTGATTTCAGATGAACTTTGGGCGAAGATTGCGCCCCTGTTACCCGGTAAAGCCGGGGACCCGGGAGCAACCGGTCGGGATAACCGTCGGTTCATGGAGGCCGTACCTTGGCGTGTGCGAACAGGGTCTCCCTGGCGTGACCTGCCCCAGGATTTCGGCAACTGGAATTCGGTTTTCAAACGATTTCGTCGATGGGCAAGGGCCGGTGTGTTCGAGAGACTTTTCAACGCCATGAGCGGCGAGCCAGACCTGAACATGCTCTCATCGACGGAACGATTGTCCAGGCCCATCAGAAGGCTTCGGGCGCAAAAGGGGGACACGGCATCAAGCCATTGGACGCTCTCGCGGAGGGCTGACGACCAAAATCGTTGCCCTGGTCGATGCGCTCGGCAACTTGTTCCGCTTTCTGCTTCTGCCGGGGCAAGCGCACGACATGAAGGGGGTTGCTCCCCTGATCCACGATGTCTCCTTCGCAGCGTTGCTGGCCGACAAGGCCTTCGACGCCGATTGGCTCCTGCAAGACCTTGATGAGCGCGGCGCAGCCGCGGTTATCCCGCCCAAATCGAACCGGAAAGGGCTACGAGACGACGATACTCACATGTACAAGTGGCATCACCTGATTGAAAACTGCTTCGCAAAGATCAAGGAATTCAGGGGGATGGCAACGCGATACGACAAAACAGATGGCTCAGTTTACAAGCCGTGTGTGTTCATGTTATGTTTTTTGTGAAATCAGAAGGATGGATTGACATGGATCACAAGCAGTTTCAGGAATGGTTATCGGGGATAGACCACCTCAGCCCGGCGCAGCGGCAGCAAACCGAAGCCGTGTTCCTGGGGGACACGGAGACGTCAGCGTCGCTGGCTGCCATTGAAGCGGCCGTGGGTGGAGATCGCCAGTGCCCGCATTGTGGCACGCTAGGCGCCATATCGCGTGGCAAGGCAAGGGGTCTGCGACGGTACCAGTGCAAAGAATGCAGGAAGACATTCAATGCCACGACCGGCACCCCCTTGTCGGGTCTGCACCACAAGGACAAGTGGCTTTCCTTCGGAGCCTGTCTTGCTGATGGGCTGACGGTTCGCGCTTCAGCAGAACGTTGCGGACTTGCCGTCAACACCGCCTTCCGTTGGCGGCACCGATTTCTTGCCGCAAAAGACCTGAAGGCACGCAAGCTCACGGGCATTGTGGAAGCCGATGAAACCTATGTGCTGGAAAGCCGGAAAGGTGCACGAAACCTTGAGCGCAAGGCGCGACGCAGGGGAGGCAGGGCCAGCAAGCGGGGCCTGTCAGATGAACAGGTTCCGGTACTGGTTGTCGCTGATCGCAGCGGCGCAACAGTCAGTGCGGTTCTGCCCGCGGTCAACGCAGATACCTTGCGAGAGGTAATCGCGCCGGTTGTGGACGAGGATATCGTTTTGGTGACCGATGGACACCGCGCTTATCCGCGATGCGCGGCGGCAATCGGTGCGCATCACGAAGCATTGAACCTGTCACGAAGTGAACGGGTGCGAGGTGCCTTTCACATTCAGACGGTCAACAACCGACACAGCCGGTTGAAGGATTTCCTGCGGCGCTACCGAGGCGTCGCGACCAGATATCTCGACAACTACCTGCGATGGTTCCAACGGCTTGAACTGGAGAACGCCTCACCCCGGGCTTGCCTCGCAACCGCCATCGCACGTCCATGCATACAATTCGTAAACTGAGCCAAACAGATACCAGCTACGCAGCCAACTGGCACCTCTGCGCAATGCTCGTTGCTGCCCGGTGATTGTCAACAGACCCTAGTCGCATGCTTCCTGCTTGCTGAGGGAAATCGGCGGTCGCTTTATAGCGGAAATCCGGGCCACATTAAACACGCGTGCCCTTTTATGTGCGAAATCGAAGTCATCCGCCCAGATAGGGCAATGCGGCCGCTTCCTCGGCGGTCATCTCGACGGCATAGTTTCCATCGGGCAACTGGAACAGCGCATCGGCCGACACCAGCACAACAGTTTCGTTGATGATCGGAATGCCCGACACCGCGATCAGGACATGGGTCGCGCGACCGTCACGGTCGATAATGACATCACGAATGTTGAGCCAGCCTTCGACACCCGGCATCTTGACCTTGCGACCGATCACCTGGGAGGCTCGTTGCGACCCGGCAGGCAATGCGGCGACGGGTCGATCCTGGGTCGTATCCAAGGCGCCGATGATGGCTTCCTTGCCAGCGGCATAGACTTCGCTGGTCACGTCGCGGCTTGTCTCATAGGCGCTGCCTGCCACCCTGCCGGTGGCATCGACAGCCTCGTCGATCGAGCGGCCAATCCAAGCAAACCAGCCCTCGTCCTCGCTTTGTGCAATGGCGGACGAACCAACCAACATGACGGCGAATGTCCCCACGATAATTGATCCGGAAAATTTCAGCATATTGAAGCCTTTCCTGATGAATACTGATCGGTGCCACGTAAAGGTGACGGTAATTTGGACCTTAGCCCGGATACGTCACAGGGGAATTGCATTTGGATTTTGACAAATCGGTAGGCTCAGTTCACGAATTGTATGCATGGACGTGCGATGGCGGTTGCGAGGCAAGCCCGGGGTGAGGCGTTCTCCAGTTCAAGCCGCTGGAACCATCGCAGGTAGTTGTCGAGATATCTGGTCGTGACGCCTCGGTAGCGCCGCAAGAAATCCTTCAACCGGCTGTGTCGGTTGTTGACCGCCGGATCTGCTGCGATCTGAATGTGAAAGGCACCCCGCACCCGTTCACTTCGTGACAGGTTCAATGCTTCGTGATGCGCACCGATTGCCGCCGCGCATCGCGGACAAGCGCGGTGTCCATCGGTCACCAAAACGATATCCTCGTCCACAACCGGCGCGATTACCTCTCGCAAGGGATCGGCGTTGACCGCAGGCAGAACCGCACTGACTGTCGCGCCGCTGCGATCAGCGACAACCAGTACCGGAACCTGTTCATCTGACAGGCCCCGCTTGCTGGCCTTGCCTCCCCTGCGTCGCGCCTTGCGCTCAAGGTTTCGTGCACCTTTCCGGCTTTCCAGCACATAGGTTTCATCGGCTTCCACAATGCCCGTGAGCTTGCGTGCCTTCAGGTCTTTCGCGGCAGGAAATCGGTGCCGCCAACGGAAGGCGGTGTTGACGGCAAGTCTGCAACGTTCTGCTGAAGCGCGAACCGTCAGCCCATCAGCAAGACAGGCTCCGAAGGAAAGCCACTTGTCCTTGCGGTGCAGACCCGACAAGGGGGTGCCGGTCGCGGCATTGAATGTCTTCCTGCATCCCTTGCACTGGTACCGTCGCAGACCCCTTGCCTTGCCACGCGATATGGCGCCTGGCGTGCCACAATGCGGGCACTGGCGATCTTCACCCACGGCCGCTTCAATGGCAGCCAGCGACGCTGACGTCTCCGTGTCCCCCCGGGAACACGGCTTCGGTTTGCTGCCGCTGCGCTGGGCTGAGGTGGTCTATCCCCGATAACCATTCCTGAAACTGCTTGTGATCCATGTCAATCCATCCCTCTGATTTCACAAAAAACATGACATGAACGCACACGACTTGCAAACTGAGCCTTCTCCATCTTCCTTGACAAAGACGGTGAATCACAACCCACTGATATCACTCAACTACTTTTTAAACGGGCTCTAGACCAAGTCGGCAATCTTGACGTTGATCTTGTGTGCCATGGGGCTAAGGTTGCCGCAAGGAACGACAATGCTTTAGTGGAGGGATCAATGAACAAGCGGGTAGCAATCATCGGCGCGGGGCCATCGGGCCTCGCTCAATTGCGGGCATTCCAGTCTGCCGCCGACAAGGGCGCAAAGGTGCCCGAGGTCGTCTGTTTCGAGAAACAGGACAATTGGGGTGGTCTGTGGAACTATACCTGGCGTACCGGGCTCGACGAATTTGGCGAGCCGATACACGCTTCCATGTACCGCTATCTTTGGTCGAACGGTCCAAAGGAAGGTCTTGAATTCGCGGACTATTCTTTTGAAGAGCATTTCGGCAAGCCGATTGCCTCCTACCCGCCCCGCGCCGTGTTGTTCGATTATATCGAAGGCCGGGTAAAAAAGGCCGGCGTCCGCGACAATATCCGCTTTCGCACCCCTGTGCGAATGGTCAATTACGACGACGGATCCGGCAAGTTTTCGGTCACTGCACATGATCTGGAAAATGATCATGAATATACCGAGGAATTCGACAATGTCATCGTCGCCACGGGCCATTTCTCAACTCCGAACGTGCCGGAGTTTCCCGGCTTTGAAACCTTCAACGGCCGGGTTCTGCATGCCCACGATTTCCGCGACGCGATGGAATTCAAGGACAAGGATATCCTGATCATTGGCACCAGCTATTCGGCCGAAGATGTCGGGTCCCAGTGCTGGAAGTACGGCTGCAAATCGGTGACCGTCAGCCATCGTACCGCGCCCATGGGTTATGACTGGCCGGACAACTGGCAGGAAGTTCCCCTGCTGCAAAAGGTCGAGTGCAATATCGCGACGTTCAAGGACGGCTCCACAAAGGATGTCGACGCTATTATCCTGTGCACGGGATATCTGCACCACTTCCCTTTCATGCCGGACGAACTGCGCCTGCAGACAGGAAATATCCTCTATCCTGACAATCTGTTTATGGGCATTGCCTGGCAGCCCAATCCCAAGCTGTTCTATCTCGGCATGCAGGACCAATGGTACACGTTCAACATGTTCGACGCCCAGGCTTGGTATGCAAGGGACGTGATCATGAGCCGGATCGAGTTACCTTCACTGGATGAGATGAAGGCCGATACCGCCAAACGCATGGCGGCCGAGGCGGCGATCCCGGACGATTACGGCGCGATCGAATATCAGGGCGCCTATACCGGCGATCTGATCGCGCTGACCGACTATCCCAGCTTCGACATTGCCGGCGCCAACGAGGCGTTCTTCCAGTGGAAGGAGCACAAGAAGAAGAATATCATGACCTTCCGCGACAATGGGTACAAGTCGGTCATGACCGGCAATATGGCGCCGACGCACCATACGCCCTGGAAAGATGCGCTGGACGATTCACTGGAATCCTATCTGCAAACCAGCGAAGCCGCCGAATAGTTCAATCCCGGTCCGGCGGCAACGGACCGGGAATTTCCCTGCCGGAGTAAACGCGAGAACCGTTGATGACCGATCAGATCGTTACAGGCGCCCTTTTGATCACCATGTCGCTGCTGATCAATGCCAGCGGCGTGGCGTTCGCCATCGATACAATACAGCACCTGTTCCACGGGCTGGAAAGCCGCCCGCCACCCTTGCGGCGCCTTGGCGCGATCTTCGCCGCGATCATGCTGGTTTTGTTACTCAACACGATCTCGGTCTTCATCTGGGCCGGCGCCTTTGTCGGCCTGAACATTGTCGAAGGGTGGGAGCCGGCGGTCTATTTTACGCTGGTCTGCTATACAACCCTCGGCTTTGGCGACATTCTGGGGGCACCGGAATGGCGCCTGCTGACCGGCTTTGCCGCAACCAACGGCCTGATCGCCTTCGGCGTTTCCACGGCCTTTCTGATCGAATTGATGCGGCGGATCCATTCGGTCGATCGTTGAGAGCCTGATTGAAAAGGCTCAGTTCACGAATTGTATGCATGGACGTGCGATGGCGGTTGCGAGGCAAGCCCGGGGTGAGGCGTTCTCCAGTTCAAGCCGCTGGAACCATCGCAGGTAGTTGTCGAGATATCTGGTCGCGACGCCTCGGTAGCGCCGCAAGAAATCCTTCAACCGGCTGTGTCGGTTGTTGACCGCCGGATCTGCTGCGATCTGAATGTGAAAGGCACTTCGTGACAGGTTCAATGCTTCGTGATGCGCACCGATTGCCGCCGCGCATCGCGGACAAGCGCGGTGTCCATCGGTCACCAAAACGATATCCTCGTCCACAACCGGCGCGATCACCTCTCGCAAGGGATCTGCGTTGACAGCGGGCAGAACCGCACTGACTGTCGCGCCGCCGCGATCAGCGGCAACCAGTACCGGAACCTGTTCATCTGACAGGCCCCGCTTGCTGGCCTTGCCTCCCCTGCGTCGCGCCTTGCGCTCAAGGTTTCGTGCACCTTTCCGGCTTTCCGGCACACAGGTTTCATCGGCTTCCACAATGCCCGTGAGCTTGCGTGCCTTCAGGTCTTTTGCGGCAGGAAATCGGTGCCGCCAACGCAAGGCGGGGTTGACGGCAAGTCCGCAACGTTCTGCTGAAGCGCGAACCGTCAGCCCATCAGCAAGACAGGCTCCGAAGGCAAGCCACTTGTCCTTGCGATGCAGACCCGACAAGGGGGTGCCGGTCGCGGCATTGAATGTCTTCCTGCATTCTTTGCACTGGTACCGTCGCAGACCCCTTGCCTTGCCACGCGATATGGCGCCTAGCGTGCCACAATGCGGGCACTGGCGATCTCCACCCACGGCCGCTTCAATGGCAGCCAGCGACGCTGACGTCTCCGTGTCCCCCAGGAACACGGCTTCGGTTTGCTGCCGCTGCGCCGGGCTGAGGTGGTCTATCCCCGATAACCATTCCTGAAACTGCTTGTAATCCATGTCAATCCATCCTTCTGATTTCACAAAAAACATAACATGGACGCACACGGCTTGTAAACTGAGCCAACGATTTCGTCGATGGGCAAAGGCCGGTGTGTTTGACAGACTTTTCAACGCCATAAGCGACGAGCCAGACCTTGAATATGCTCTCATCGACGGAACGATTGTCCAGGCCCATCAGAAGGCTTCGGGCGCAAAAGGGGGACACGGCATCAAGCCATCGGACGCTCTCGCGGCGGGCTGACGACCAAAATTGTTGCCTTGGTCGATGCGCTCGGCAACTTGTTCCGCTTTCTGCTTCTGCCGGGGCAAGCGCACGACATGAAGGGGGTTGCCCCCCTGATCCACGATGTCTCCTTCGCAGCGTTGCTGGCCGACAAGGCCTTCGACGCCGATTGGCTCCTGCAAGACCTTGATGAGCGCGGCGCAACTGCGGTTATTCCACCCAAATCGAACCGGAAAGTGCAACGAGACGACGATACTCACATGTACAAGTGGCGTCACCTGATTGAAAACTACTTTGCAAAGATCAAGGAATTCAGGGGGATAGCAACGCGATACGACAAAACAGATACCAGCTGCGCAGCCAACTGGCACCTCTGCGCAATGCTCGTTGCTGCCCGGTGATTGTCAACAGACCCTAGAACCGCGCGGCTGTGGAGTTACGTGCGCGACGAGCGCCCGTGGTGCGGCGAGGCCCCACCCTGTGCCTAGTATCAGTTCAGTACAGACCACAAGGGTGCACACCCGGTCAATCATCTTTCCGGCTATACCGGGACCGTGCATGCCGATGGCTTTGCGGGCTTCAATGGCCTCTTCGGGGAGGGCAAGGCCGACGAACAGGCCTGCATGGTGCATGTGCGCCGCAAGTTTGTGGAAGAGTTTGAGCGCACAGGGTCGGCCATCGCCAAAGGCACAATCAAGCAGATCGCCGTACTTTACGCTGTCGAAGAGGAAGCCAGAGGCAAATCCCCCGAAGAGCGGGTCGCCATTCGGCAAGAGAAGGCAAAGCCCGTCTTCGATGAGCTGGAAGCATGGTTACAGGCCCAGCTTCCCAAGTTCTCGGGCAAGACCAAACTGGCAGGGGCCATTCGCTATGCGCTGAACCGCATGCCAAAGGCGCGTGCCTGTCTCGGCGACGGACGGCTGGAACTCGACAACAACATCTGTGAACGCTCGATCCGCCCCATCGCACTGGGCCGCAAGAACCATCTCTTCATGGGCTCCGTCGGTGGCGGTAAAGCCGCCGCTATCGCTTGCACCCTCGTCGAGACCGCCAGGATGAACGGCGTTGATCCGGAAGCCTGGCTCACATGGGTGTTGGAGCGCCTGCCAGATCACAAGATCAACCGCATCGAGGAACTCATGCCGTGGAATTGGATGCCGGAATAACCGAAAAATACGGCTCTAACGGACGGCTACGAAAGGGCCGCCCTGCGGCAGGAGAAGGCCAGGCCTGTCTTCGATGACCTGGAAGTATGGCTACAGGCCCAACTGCCCAGGCTCTCGGGCAAGACCAAACTGGCCGAGGCGATCCGCTACGCCCTGAAGCCGATGCCCGAAGCGCGTGCTTATCTCGGCGACGGACGTCTGGAGCTCGACAACAATATCTGTGAGCGATCAATCCGTCCCGTCGCCCCTGGTCGAAAAAATTGTCTCTTCCCGGGCTCAGTTGGTGGCGGCGAGGCTGCCGCTATCGCCTACGCCCTCATTGAGACCGCTGAAATGAACAATGTCGATCCCGAGGCCTGGCTCACATGGGTGCTGGAACGCGTTGCTGATTACGGATTAACCCCATCGACGAACTCATGCCGTGGAACTGGAAGCCCCAAGACCTCAAAAACGCGGCCTGACCGGACGGATACGCCCCATCGCACTGGGCCGCAAGAACTATCTCTTCATGGGCTCCGTCGGTGGCGGTAAAGCCGCCGCTATCGCTTGCACCCTCGTCGAGACCGCCAGGATGAACGGCGTTGATCCGGAAGCCTGGCTCACATGGGTGTTGGAGCGCCTGCCAGATCACAAGATCAACCGCATCAAGGAACTCATGCCGTGGAATTGGATGCCGGAATAACCGAAAAATACGGCTCTAACGGACGGCTACGAAAGGGCCGCCCTGCGGCAGGAGAAGGCCAGGCCTGTCTTCGATGACCTGGAAGCATGGCTACAGGCCCAACTGCCCAGGCTCTCGGGCAAGACCAAACTGGCCGAGGCGATCCGCTACGCCCTGAAGCCGATGCCCGAAGCGCGTGCTTATCTCGGCGACGGACGTCTGGAACTCGACAACAATATCTGTGAGCGATCAATCCGTCCCGTCGCCCCTGGTCGAAAAAAATTGTCTCTTCCCGGGCTCCGTTGGTGGCGGCGAGGCTGCCGCTATCGCCTGCGCCCTCATCGAGACCGCTGAAATGAACAATGTCGATCCCGAGGCCTGGCTCACATGGGTGCTGGAACGCGTTGCTGATCACGGATTAACCCCATCGACGAACTCATGCCGTGGAACTGGAAGCCCCAAGACCTCAAAAACGCGGCCTGACCGGACGGATACCATCCAGGCGGTCAGGCCCTGCCTGGGATAGGAGTACATCAACGACGCTTTTTCGGCGCGGGCCCGCATTCCGAAACCATTCCAGATCTGACCCAAAGCAGCATCGCCTGATACCAGCACTTCCTTGGCGCCGTCCGAATTGAACGACAGCCAATGCTTTTTGGAGGCCAGCAGAAGATCGTTCAGTTCTTTCAGTTCCGCCTTGTTGCGTTGCAGCGGTCATGGCCGAGATAGCGCAGGCCCGCATTGATGACGTCGTTGACGTCCTTCAGCATGTTGATCTTGCCGCTGAGTTCCGCCGGCGGATTGAACACGATATCCAGCGTGTTGATGTCGCCCTTGTAAACGGCGGTATCGACCATGAAGCCGGTGGTGCCCCACTGATAGGGAACAGAATATTTGCGGCCCTTGTCGTAACTGCGATCACCTGCCGCTTGACCGGCAATTTTTCAAAGGGTTATGCTACCCTCACCAACATTTCATGACATAATCCGGGTTAACTCCTTGCCGCCGCCTCAACGAATTCGAGCCGGTCCTGGCCAAAGAACATCTGGTCGCCGACGAAGAAAGTTGGCGCGCCAAATACGCCGCGGCCGACGGCGCCGACCGTGGCGTCTTTCAGGGCATCCTTGATGGCCGGATCCTGGGTTTTTGAGAACACGTCCCCGGCATCAAGGCCCGCGGTCGTCAACACCTCGGCGGCCACCTCCGCTTCGCCGAGATTTTTTTCATCCACCCACATCGCCTTGAACAGTGCATCCAGCAAGAGTCGGAATTGGTCGGTCCCCTTCAGGGCGAGAGCCGCGCGCTGAAGATTTACGGTGTTTACCGGAAAGAACGGATTGTGATTCAACGGTACGTCGTACCTGGCGGCCCAAAGCTGCAAATCCTGGCGCATCCATTTACCCTTGTTTTCGACCGTTCCCGGCGGCTGGTTTCCGGCCCCTTGCATCACGCCGCCCAGAAAGACCGGAACGAAGTCGATCTGCGCCCCCGCCCGCGCCGCCACACCGTCCATCTGAGTGTAGGCCAGGTAGGCGGTGGGACTGACCACATCGAACAGGAACTCAATCGTCTTTGCCATTCTGGGCAACTCCTTCTCAAAACAGTTATGGATCGCTTACCAGGTTTCCGACCAGGGCCGAACATCGATCTCCCAGGTCCGGGCTGTTCGCGGCTGTACATGTAACTGCCAATACGTTTCAGCGATCGCTTGGGCGGACAGGGCAGCGTCCCGGCCGGTCAATTCGGCCAGATAATCCGGCATGCGTTCACGCGACCGGGGAACGTCGATGATCCCGTCGATCACCACATGTGCGACGTGCACGCCCTTTGGGCCATAATCCTTGGCCATCGCCTGGGCGACGGCACGCAGACCGAATTTCGCCGACGCGAAAGCGATGTAATTCGCGCTGGCCTTGATGCTGGCCGTCGCGCCGGTGAACAGGATCGTCCCGGCCCCGCGCGTCGTCATGCGATTGCCGACCTCCCGCCCCATGACAAACCCGCCAAAACAGATGGTTTCCCACATATCGCGGAATTGATCGCCGGAAACCTCGGCTGCCGGCGCGCGCAACATGGCGGCGGAGTTGTAAACCGCAACATCAATCGGCGCGAAGTCCGCTTCGATCCGGCTGACGAGATCCGTCACTGCTTTTTCGTCGGCGCCATCGACACTGAAGCCATGCGCGATACCGCCGTCCGATTCAATTTCCGCGACCAGCGGCGCCAGCTTGTCGCCACTTCGGCGGGCGACACAGGCTGTATACCCTTCGCGGGCAAACCGTTTGCCTACTTCAGCGCCGGTTCCTTCTCCCGCGCCGATTACCAGGATTGCGCCCTTTGACATCTTCGTGCTCCTCCGTTGCTTGCATCTGCCGGCCGGATGGTGCCATCTCGTCGACGATTCACAAAGCCCGATAACGGAGCGATCAGGAAAATGGTTGCGAAAATCACCTTTCACGACGCGGCGGGAACGGTTACCGGCTCCTGCTACCGGGTTGAACACGCCAGGGGCACCTTCCTGGTCGAGGGCGGATTGTTCCAGGGCAACAAGACAGTGCGCGACCTCGACAGCCGGTCCTTCCCGTTCCGACCGGGCAAGGATATCGACTATCTGCTGCTGCCCCATGCCCATATCGATCATTGCGGCCTGGTGCCGAAGCTGGTGGCGAACGGGTTTCGCCACTTTCCATCCGCCTTGCACCCTGCCCGCCTTGCACCCTGCGCCATGGCAGCCAGTGGACCCGGGATCGGAATTGTGGCCAGAACCGAAACCACCAGGGCAATCAAGATGCCGATGCCGAAGACTGACAGCGCGAACACCTGGATTTCGCTTGCCGCTTCGCGCAGTTCCGCCAGCGGCTGCGGGATCATCACGCCCCAGCCTGGCCCGGGCGCATGGGTAAATCCGGCAATCATGTCGTCTTTCAGGGCCGGTGAACAGAATACCCGCACGCCGGTTTGTGTTGTTCGCAACCACTAAACGCTCAGGCCCGCTCAACTTCGACACGGGCCCCGAATTCGGCCTGGCCGACTGAAAAAGGGAAGGCTGTCAGGGCCGCTTCGGGTAAAACCGATGCCGCGTTCATCAGCGCATTCAGGCCCGGCCAGCCATCATGCATCCAGACCGCGCCCTCCGGCATGCGACTGGTCACCTTTGCCCGCGCGTGGAACCCACCGCGATCGTTGCGGATGTGAACAGCATCGCCGTCGGCAACACCGCGAACTATTGCGTCCGCCGGCGCCAGCCACAGTTCAGGCCCGGGTTCGCGGGCGGCCAGGCTCGGCAAGGCGCGGGCATGATCATAGAATGAATGGAAATGTGCAAAGGTTCGACCATGGGCGAAGATCAGCCCGCCGGTCCGGGAGGGCGGATCAGGTGCCTCGGGCAGTGGCGGCAAACCCATCATTTCCGCCCGCTCGGAATAAAATTCAACCTTGCCCGACGGCGTATGAAACTCGAACGTGGGATAAGCCACATGCGAAATTTCAAGCGGCGCGCGGCCGCCATTCGCGCGCATGGTTGCGACGCGGGCATGGCCCGTCGCGGGATGATCGAGCACCGCATTGATCGCCGCCGCCTGACTCTCCCATGGGTAGATATCCTCGACGCCAAGCCGCGCCGCCAGACCCTTGTAAAGCTCATGGAGCGGTAGTGCTTCCTCGGCCGGAGCCAGCGCCCTGTCGCAAAGATAGACATGGGTGTTGGTTGCCTTCACACCAATCTCTTCAAGCCAGATCGTGCCGGGCAGGATAATATCCGCGGCCTCACGCGCGGTTTGGTTCATGAAGATATCATAGGCGACGACAAGGTCGGTCCGATCCAGCGCGGCACGCATTCTGTTGGTGTCAGGGAACGACGACAGGATGTTGGAACCCAGCGAAAGGAGGACCTTGACCTGCCGGGATTCCAGTGCCTCGACAATCGCTTCCATCTGGTTTGGGATCCGGTCATCCGGAGGGCGCCGATCCCCTGCGGTAATATCGGCGAAACCGGCGCCATGGCTGCGCGCGCCATGACGCGGTCCGATACCACCGCCGGGGCGCCCGAAATTGCCGGTCAATGCCGGCAGGCACGAGATTGCACGTGCCGCCTGCCACTCATTTTGACCCTTGTGAATCGACGATCCGCCAATGACGATCATGGCGGGCCGTGATGCCGCGTAATCACGTGCAAGAGCGGTTATCTGCGCTGCGGGAACGCCCGTTGGTTCTTCGGCCCAATCAGGCGACCTGGTCTTCAGGTGATCCCTCAACGCGTCGAAGCCGATTGTGTGCGACGCCACAAAGGCTCCGTCCCACAATCCCTCGGCAATGATGACATGCATCATGGCCAATGCCAGGGCCGCGTCCGTTCCAGGCCGAACAAGTATGACCTCATCGGCCAGCGCACCGGCCTCTGTCCGCCGGACATCGATGACAATGATCCGGGCGCCGCGCCGCTTGGCCGCATCGACGTGCCTGATCGTATTCGCCTGGCTAACCGTATTTGCGCCCCACAGCAGGATCATGTCGGAATGGGCGCCCATGTCTTCCTTGGTCGACGTCTCCAGCGCGCCGGTCAGGCCGAGACCGAAGCCGCCAAGTCCCCAACAGATCATGGCCGGATTCCAGTGCTGGCAACCATACAGGTTGGCAAAGCGCTCCATCTGACTGCGCTTTACGCCGACACCGTAATCGTTCACGGCGTTGCCGTGACCTTGCCAGATTCCAACCGCCTCACGCCCGGCCAAACGCATCTTGCTGGCCATCAGGTCCAGCGCTTCATCCCAGCTTGCCTCGCGCCAGTCGTCATTGCCGCGCCGGGTTCGAATCAGCGGTTTCAACAGGCGTTTCGGATTGCCGACAATTTCGTGCGCCGCTGCTCCGCGCATGCACAGGAAGCCCCGGCTGTCCGGGTTGGATTCATCACCGGTGATGGCGATCAGCGCACCGTTCCCGGTCTCGACCTTCATTCCGCAGAGGGTCGGGTGGCAATTCATCGGGCACATTGTCTGGATCATCAATCCCTCGGACATCAGGCTGCACGATCAGAATTTTCGCCATGTCATTTTGAATGCGGCTTCCGAACAAGTCACGCCCGGAAATCGTTCGGGAATTTCCCGGACCGTCAGCCTTGGCGGTGTGTCCGGAAAATCATCGCCGACAAGATAATCTCCCATCGGTGCGACCGGTCTGCCACCTTCGTCGGCGGCATTCGGAACATCGGCCTGAAGGGCAATCTGCAGAGCCGCGGAAAAATCCCAGGACTCGTTTGCGCTGTAGCTGATTCCGACGGGCGCCACCGGTATCTCGCTGGCGCCGAACAAGCTGTCGTGTTCGGCTTCAGTCCCAGCGGGCATCGTTCAGACGCCAGTAGAGCGCTGTTCCGACAAGCGGAGAGTCGCCCGGGATCAGGTCGAAGGCTGTGTCGCCATTATCATTCCGTGCGGCCGGATCGGCCCCGCCTTTGACAAGCGCCCCGATGGCCTCCGCATGGCCTGAATAGGCCGCCTGGTGCAGCGGGGTGTCGCCATCCTTGTCCCGTAGGTCCGGATCGGCCCCGGCTTTGACAAGCGCCCCGATGGCATCGGCATCGCCTCTATAGGCCGCCCAGTGCAGCGGGGTGTCGCCATCCTCGTCCCGTAGGTCCGGATCGGCCCCGCCTTTGAGAAGCGCCCCGATGGCCTCCGCATGGCCCTCACGGGCCGCCCGGTGCAGCGAGGTTTCGCCATCCTTGTCCCGTAGGTCCGGATCGGCCCCGACGGCGAGAAGCGTCCCGATGGCATCGGCATGGCCGCTACGGGTCGCCCAATGCAGCGGGGTGAAGCCATCCTTGCCCCGTGCGACCGGATCGGCCCCGCCTTTGACAAGCGCCCCGATGGCCTCCGCATGGCCTCGACCGGCCGCCAGGTGCAGCGGGGTGTCGCCATCCTTGTCCCGTGCGCCCGGATCGGCCCCACCTTTGACAAGCGCCCCGATGGCCTCCGCATGGCCTTGATTGGCCGCCAGGTGCAGCGGGGTTTTGCCATCCTTGTCCCGTGCGCCCGGATCGGCCCCGCCTTTGACAAGCGCCCCGATGGCCTCCGGGCCCTCACCGGCTGCCCAGTGCAGCGGGGTGTTGCCATTCCTGTCCCGTGCGGCCGGATCGGCCCCGCCTTTGACAAGCGCCCCGATGGCCTCCGCATGGCCTCGACCGGCCGCCCCGTGCAGCGGGGTGTAGCCATTCTTGTCCCGTGCGGCCGGATCGGCCCCGCCTTTGAGAAGCGCCCCGATGGCCTCCGCATGGTCGTTAGGGGCCGCCTTGTGCAGCGGGGTGTTGCCGAAAATGTCTCTTGCGTTGGGATCGGCCCCGGCTTTGACAAGCGCCCCGACGGCCTCCGGGCCCTCACCGGCTGCCCAGTGCAGCGGGGTGTTGCCATTCCTGTCCCGTGCGGCCGGATCGGCCCCGCCTTTGACAAGCGCCCCGATGGCCTCCGCATGGCCCTCACGGGCCGCCCCGTGCAGTGGGGTGAAGCCATCCTTGCCCCGTGCGCCCGGATCGGCCCCGGCGGCGAGACATGTGCGTATGTCCTCGATCGTGGCTGCCTCGAAGTAGTCGCGCTCACCCCACCCCGCGCAGACATCCCGCGCCAGGCCTGAGGAAGGGCCGCCAAGCAATCCGGCTGCCATTGCAGTCGCCATACCCAGGCGCCTGGCCGAACGAAGGCTCCACATGGTGACGATGTTCATTTTCATGACTCCTTGTGCCAGAAGGGGGTCGATTCAGACCGAGTGCCAAATAGGGCGTCAAGGCCGTTTCTGTTTCAGGACATTGTCCTCGGGCATCTTTCTGGCCAGGACAGAGATAAGGCAAGACAGAGATAAGGGTAGATTGTTGCTTTCGAGAGGCCGTAGACAGCCATGAGATCACAAATCAGGGTGCCCTGTCCAGGTTTTTCGCGGAACTCCGCGATCTGGTCAACTGTGAGCGCGGGCCGCTTTCCGAACTGTACACCTTGATTGTCACACGCACCCCGGTCTGTCAATTCAACTGTTTTTCCGGCCCGTTTCGAGGAGATGGAGGAGCCTCGTCGGGCGGCAAAAGTCATCTGTCCGCCGGAAGAAATTCTCCTTCCGGTGCCGAAGCAGCGCAAGGTCGAGGACAAATCGAATTGCCGGCCCTTTTGACGATCAAGGGTGCCATCGTGACCATTGATGCGATGGGATGCCGGCGCGGGATTTGCCGGCGGATCATTGCTTGGGAGGCCGGTTACGTGATCGGCCTGAAAGGCAATCAGGGATGTTTGCGCGGGGATGTGAAACTGTTCCTCGACGCGCACCTTGAGCGCGGGACCGGGGGCGATTGCATCAGGCAAGGCGGGACCATTGCTGGAGATCACGGGCGAATTGAGACGCGCCGCCATACGGTCCGCACCAAGACTGGATGGCTCGGGGACCGCCGCCATTGGCCAGGCCTGAAATCAGTGATGAAGCCGAAACGGTCCGGTCGTTTTACCTCGCATCGCTCGATGACAGTCCCAAGAACATATCGAAATGCATTCGTGATCACTATACATTCGAGATCACTGACGCGATCACCGGCAAGTCGAAAACAGCCTGCACCGGGTCCTGGACGCAACCTTCAGGCGGGAGTCGCATCGGGGCCGGCCATGCCGCCGCGAATTTCGCCACCCTCAAACATGCGGCAATGGACCTGTTGCGCGGGGCGCCCGGTAAAATGAGCCGGCCGCGAAAACGGCACTCGGCAGCCCGGGATGACGACTGCATGGAACAAATCATCCGCCAATGATATTCAGTCGATTGCCCTGCCGCCGCAAGCCTGTTTTCCCTAGCCTTTGACTTTTAAGGCGGACAGTCCCATTTAAGGGTAATGAATACCGAATTTGACGATCACATTGCCGCCGTGCGGGCAAAGGTCCTCGCGACCATGCTGCCGGATGTGCCGTTCGATGGCTGGACGTTGTCGGGATTGCTGGCGGCCGCGAATACCGCCGGCGTCGATGCCGGCATGGCGCGTTTGGCTTTTCCGGACGGGGTGACAGATTTACTGGAGTATTTCTCGGCGGATGCGGATGCCCGGATGGAAGAGGCGCTGCATGCCGCTGACATGGAATCGCTGAAAATTCGCGAGAAAATCGCCTTGGCGGTTCGAACCCGTCTGGAACAGAACGAGGCCCATCGCGAGGCAGTGCGGCGGGCGGTTCATACCTTGGCCCTGCCGATCCACGGAACGGTGGCCACCCGGTCGCTCTATCGAACGGTGGACGCCATGTGGCGGGCAGCGGGCGATACCTCGACGGACCTGAATTTTTATTCAAAGCGGGCGATCCTCGCGGCGCTTTACACGTCGGTCCTAATGTACTGGCTGAACGATGAGAGCGAGGAACACGCCGAAACCTGGACCTTCCTGTACCGACGTATCGAGAACGTCATGCAGTTCGAAAAATTCAAGGCCCGGTTGCCCGACATCGCAAAAATTCTGGAAGCGCCCTTTCGAGCAATGGGGCACCTGCGCCATTCCGACCCGTTCCGCCGTCCGAGGCGTCGATATTGAAATATTCTCAGGTTTTCGGCCCGATGACATTGACGTGGCCCATCTTGCGGCCGGGACGGGCTCTGGATTTGCCATAGAGGTGCACCGACGTGCCGGGCTGGCGGGCAAGTTCCTGCCAGGTGCCGGCTTCACGCCCGATCAAATTGGTCATCACGACATCTGAATGGCGTGCCGGGCTGCCAAGCGGCCAGCCACAGATCGCTCTGATGTGTTGCTCGAACTGGTCTACAGCACAGGCGTTCTGTGTCCAGTGCCCCGAATTGTGCACCCTTGGTGCAATCTCGTTGGCCACGATACTGCCGCTCGGTGTGACAAACAGTTCCAGCGCCATGACCCCGACATAATCAAGTTCGGTAACAATTTTGCGGGCGGCATCAACCGCCCATTTTTTGGTCTGGCCAGCTATATCGGCTGGTATGGTGGACGTGTGCAGAATGTGGTTTCGATGAACGTTCTCCGAAATATCAAATTCGGCCATTGATCCGTCGCTGCCCCGGGCAATCAGGACCGAAATTTCCCTGTCGAAAATTACGAAGCCTTCAAGGATGGCCGGAACATGGCCGATTTCATGAAGGGCATCGTCTGTCTGCCCGGAACTGTCGATGCGCACCTGTCCCTTGCCGTCATAGCCCAGTCGCCGGATCTTCAGGACGGCCGGCACACCAATATCGGAAATGGCCTGGTTCAGGTCATCATGCGATTCAACCGCGTGAAAGGGTGCAGTGCGAATGCCGAGCCGAGTCAACATCAGTTTTTCCGACAGCCTGTCCTGAGCCGTACTCAGGGCGGCGCGGTTGGGATGGACCGGCACCTTGCCCTCCAGGGCGTCCAGTGCGGCGGTCAGAACATTCTCGAACTCATAGGTCACCACGTCCGACAATTCAGCCAGCGTGGTCAGGCATCCCGGATCGTCATAGGCGGCGTCGAGATGGCGCCACGCGACCTGGGCCGCGGGGCAATCTTCCCCGGGCTCCAGCACGACGCACTTCAGGCCTAGCCGTGCGGCCGCCAGTGCCAGCATGCGGCCAAGCTGACCGCCACCGATAATTCCAACCACACCGCCCGGTTCCACCGGTTCAGTCATCTTCGGGCGACTCCATTACCGCCGCGGTCTGTGCCGCCCGCCAATCCTCCAGCCGTTTCGCCAGGGCCGTATCGCCATTGGACAGGATTGCCGCGGCCAGAAGGCCGGCATTTCTTGCGCCGGCCTCGCCGATCGCCAGTGTGCCGACCGGAACGCCGGCGGGCATCGAGACGATGGACAAAAGACTGTCGAGGCCCGACAGAGCCTTTGACTGGACCGGGACGCCCAGTACAGGCAGGGTCGTCAGGCTTGCCATCATGCCCGGCAGGTGAGCCGCACCGCCCGCGCCGGCGATGATGACCCGAAGCCCACGTTCGCGTGCCTGTTTGGCATAGGCGACCATCCGGTCGGGTGTCCGGTGGGCTGAAACCACCTTGGCCTCATAGGCAACCCCCAGTTTGTCGAGAATTTCGGCGGCGCCCTGCATGGTCGCCCAATCGGACTTGCTGCCCATGATGATGCCTACTGCCGGATCGGCCATATCTGTTCCTCGATAACGGAAAGCGCGGGAGTATAGGGATGCAAGATGGCCGGTCAATCACGGGTTTTCCGGCATTTTCACGCAATGATGTCCGGATCGAATTTGTCACTGATTGTGATGATTCTGTCTTTCAGCGTCAGCTTGCGCTTCTTGAGCCGGCGAAGCTGAAGCTCATCGCGGTGCGCGGCGGTCTCCAGCGCCAGAATGGCTTCGTCCAAGTCGCGATGTTCCTGGCGAAGGATTTCCAGTCTGGCGAGAATTGCATCCTTGTCGTCCATAGCCGGTGATTTAGCAGCCTGTCGGATTTAACACTGCGTGATCCGGAGTAGGTATCATGCTGCCGCTGCCTTTGCGGCATTGAGGTTGCAGAGGCGCTTGCAGTTGTCTGCCAGGGCGACCAGTACCGGAACCTGTTCATCTGACAGGCCCCGCCTGCTGGCCTTGCCTCCCCTGCGTCGCGCCTTGCGCTCAAGGTTTCGTGCCCCTTTCCGGCTTTCCGGCACACAGGTTTCATCGGCTTCCACAATGCCCGTGAGCTTGCGTGCCTTCAGGTCTTTCGCGGCAGGAAATCGGTGCCGCCAACGGAAGGCGGTGTTGACGGCAAGTCCGCAACGTTCTGCTGAAGCGCGAACCGTCAGCCCATCGGCAAGACAGGCTCCGAAGGAAAGCCACTTGTCCTTGCGGTGCAGACCCGACAAGGGGGGTGCCGGTCGCGGTCAGGTGCATGAGGCCGACATTCAGAACCGCGACGGGGCGCCGCACCTGCTTGCCTAGACGGCGATATCCTGTCCGTGGCTTTGCCACATCCTTGCCGATGGCGGTTATGGCGGAGGGAAGCTGCGCGGCGCGCTCGACAAGACCGGCGAGTGGACCATCGAAATCATCAAGCGCCCGGATACAGCCAGGGGGTTCGAGTTGTTGCCCCGCCGCCGGGGGGTGGAGCGTACCTTCGCCTGGCTGGGACGCCGCCGCCGTCTGGCAAAGGATGCCGAGGCGACCATCGAAAGCGCCGTTGCCTGGATGATCATCGCCAGCACCCGCCTCATGGTCAGGCGGTTGGCAAGAGCTTGATATCAGGGCAGTCTTTATGAGTCAGACTCTCAGATATTGAACGCTGCATCAGCGGCGGAAATACTGCCCTTTTTTGTTTTCATGTCAGCCTCGCAACAAACGATCTCCGCCCGCAATGCCTTGATGCGTTCCATCAATTCCTCAACAAAAAGAATCGCCAGGTTTTCACCCACAACAATTGCGGCGGGCTTGTTCGTTTCGTCTTCATCCCACCTGGCGCCCCCCGCGTTCAAAGGGTTTTGTTTCGCTTCCAGTTTAGCGCTACAAGGCGGCCTTCGCACCCCATCAAGAGGAATTGTTCCCCATGTCTTTGCCAGAAACCATGACGGCAATCGCCATCGATCCGCCAGGCGGACCCGAAGCACTAGTGCCCTGGGAAATTCCGGTGCCTGCCCCGCAAACTGGTGAAGTTCTGATCAAGGTCGCGGCAGCCGGCGTCAACCGGCCGGACATCTTGCAACGCCTGGGCAATTATCCGCCACCGCCCGGCGCACCAGATACCCCGGGGCTGGAGGTCGCCGGCACTGTCGTTGCAACCGGCCCCGGCGCAACGCGATATTCCGTTGGCGACCGGGTTTGCGCACTGGTGCCCGGCGGTGGCTACGCCGAATACTGTGTGGCGCCCGAGCCCCAGACACTGCCGGTCCCCGGCGATATGGACATGGAAGCGGCGGCCGGGATTCCCGAAACCTTTTTTACTGTCTGGACCAATGTGTTCCAGCGTGCGCGCCTGGTGCCCGGGGAAACCCTGCTGGTTCACGGCGGCGCCAGTGGCATCGGCACCACTGCGGTCATGCTGGCTTCGGCGTTGGGGGCATGTGTTTTCGCCACCGCCGGGACGGCGAACAAATGCGCCAAAGTTCAGGAACTGGGCGCCAAGCGCGCGATCAATTACCGGGAAGAGGACTTCAAGGCAGTCATAACCGAATTGACCGGCAAACGCGGCGTTGATGTTATTTTGGACATGGTGGGCGGCGATTACATGGCCAAGAACATCGCCTGCCTGGCGCTGGAGGGGCGCCTTGTAAATGTCGCCTATCTGAATGGATCCAAGATCGAGCTCAATTTTCTGCCCGTCATGCTGAAACGGTTGACAATCATGGGTTCTACCCTGCGGCCCCGCAGCGTTGAACAAAAGGCGGTCATTGCCGAGGAGTTGGAGGAATGTGTCTGGCCGCTTTTGTCTTCCGGGCGGATCAAGCCGCTCGTCGATGCCACATTCCCATTGACCGATGCCGCCGGGGCGCATCGTCATCTGGAAGCCGGCGAGCATGTGGGCAAGGTAATCCTGACCTGTAATTAGGTGCCGCACGGGCGTTACGGGCTTTGACAGAGGGAGGCGCTGACCCTATATAGGAATCATTCCCGTAAAATTGGCGACTTGACGGTGCGGCCCCGGGAACGGGCCGCGCAAACGAGCAAGCTGTACTGGAGAGCCAACATGACGCAACTTCTGATGCCAATGGCAACCGCCGTCTGGCTGGTGGACAACACCACCTTGACCTTTGACCAGATTGCCGCATTCTGCAGCCTTCATCCACTGGAAGTCCAGGGCATTGCCGACGGCGATGTGGCCACGGGCCTAAAGGGTGCCGACCCGATTGCCAACGGTCAGCTCGAACGCGGCGATATCGAAAGATGCGAGGCTGATGAGAGCGGCCGCCTGGTTCTGAAAAAATCGCAGATCGTCCTGCCTGAAGAAAAGCGGAAGGGCCCGCGTTACACCCCGATTTCAAAACGTCAGGACCGGCCCGATGGCATCAATTGGCTGGTGCGATACCATCCCGAATTAACCGATGCGCAGATTTGCCACCTGCTGGGAACGACCAAGACCACCGTCCAGGCAGTTCGCAACCGGACACATTGGAATTCGACGAACCTTCAGTTGAAAGATCCTGTATCGATGGGGCTTTGCACCCAGATCGAACTGGACGCCATTGTCACCAAGGCGGCGGGAAAAAAGGCCCGCGAAGACGCAAAACTGGCCCGTGAGACCGGTCAGACCGTTCTGCCGACCTCGGAAACGCTCGCCGAAGAACCGGCGCCGGAACCGATGGTCGAGGAACCCTCGCTGAAAACGGACATTTCGGATCCGGACGCCCTGTTCAATCTGCCAAAATCCGGCAAACAGTAAGACTAATCGACCGAAACCGCATAATTCTGGCTGAGCCGCCCACCGTCGGCGTAAATCGTCTGACCGGTCAGATAGCTGGCGTTTGACGAGGCGAGGAAAGCCGCAATCTCGGCGATCTCGCCTGGTTCGCAAATCCGTCCGATCGGCGTCCGGGACAGAATGCGCTGGCGCGCATCGTCGTCGGTCATCAACTGTTTCAAGGAGTCCGTCATGGTGCTGCCGGGACCAATTCCGTTGACGCGAATTCCCATGGGCGCAAGCGACAATGCCATCGCCTTGGTCAATTGGTTCATGCCGCCCTTGGACACCACACAGGCAAGCTGGTTTGGAATGGCCAGCACACCGTTGATCGACGACATATTGATGATGGATTCGTGGACATCTTCGCTCGGGCGGCCGTTGGCCTCGATCTGTTTGACCATTTGCCGCGCCACCGCCTGACTGGTTAGAAAAGCGCCCTTGAGATTTACCCCCAGGACCCGGTCGAAATTGGCTTCCTTGAGATCCAGAAAATCCGCGCCGAAGATTATGCCAGCATTGTTGATCAGGGTATCGATGTGACCAAAGCTATCGACCGTCAATGAAATCAGGTTCTTGACGTCCAGCCGGTCGGCAACATCGCATCGGACATACAGCGCCTTGCCACCTCGACCGATTATGTCCTGTTCAACCGCATGGCCTTGTTCATCATCAATGTCGGCGATGACCACGGCCGATCCGGTGTTTGCGAATTTCAGGGCGCAGGCCCGGCCAATCCCGTTCGCCGCACCGGTTATGACCGACACGTATCCGCTTAACGTCATTGTTTTTCAGCCCTCAAGAGCGCCCCGAACCTTTGCCTTACAGCATCCTTAATCTGATGAGCCCGACAAGGGATATCAGAACACGCCATGGCGGCAGCAAACATCCGAAAGGAGTTCAGTGCTGCATTCGTTCCATTTCGTCCTTTAATCGAAGCTTTTTGCGCTTCAGTTCTGTCAGTCTGATCTCGTCAGAACCGGGTCTGATTTGCTCTTCATGAATCAATGTGTCGATTTCAGCATGACGACGGCTCAATTGAGCCAAATGCGCATCGGCCTTCATTATTGCTACTCCTTACTGATTCCTGATCGCCTGAGTGTGCCACCGGATGCCGATTTTGCCAAACAGCCAGAGGCTGAATTTGGGGAATGTCCCGTCCGATGTCGAAATTCGCGCCGGCGACGTTGCGGGTTGCATGGTTACGCGGCCCGAGCCATCGGGTCAACAGGCGCACCGGCCTGTGGGCCGTGGTGCTTTTCGAGCGCGGCCTTCAGGACGGGCAACTGCTTGCAGGCCTTGAGACGGCGGAAGCCCTTGCCTGCTTCGAGCATTCCGGCGGCGGTCCAGCGCAGCGCCATACGGGCATCACGCCAGCGCTTCACATTCCGGCAGACCTGATGGATCACGGCATTCATCGACTCGATGATATGCGTCGACGCCAGAGACCGTCGCAACAGGGGCGGGATGCCAGGACGGATGACGGTCAGGATCTCGTCCACCCCTTCCAGGATCGCCCTGGACACGCCTGGCGCCTCCAGTTCGAGCCGCCGCGCAAGATTGCGTGGAAGGCGTTCGGCCTTGTCTGCGTCGTCCAGCTTCCAGAAACTGCTTGTGATCCATGCCAATCCATCCCTCTGATTTCACAAAAACATGACATGAACGCACACGATTTGTAAACTGAGCCAAAATGAAATGCCTCGATTTTCAGGAGTCATCCCGAAGATAGGCAAATCCGGGCTCACCGGCGGGGATACCGTCCAGGGGTCCCCCTTCCGCGGCCGGCCGCCACAGCAAAAATTCATCAATTTTGATCGCCAGGGCAAAATCCTTGTCGGTGATGCCGCCGGCATCATGGGTCTGCAAAACCACTTCGACCGCGGAAAAGGACACTTTCAGGTCGGGATGATGCCAGGCCACTTCGGCCAGATGCCCAACAGCATTCGCCACCATCATCGAAGCTTTCCAGCCGGCGGTACGGAACGTCCGGCGAATGTGCCCGCCGACAAATTCCCAGGACGGCAAATCACGGGCCAATCGCTCGGCAATTTCTGCTTCGCTATAGGTTTGATCAGGCATTCCGTTCTCGGTCCATCACCATTTCAGGCCGCCGAGTCTATCGACGGGTCGATATCCGTTCAATAGCCGGCCAAATGGCAATTCGACACTGGCGGGCACAGGCGTGCTGAAATAGTGTCGCGTCATGTCAGCTTCCGATCATTCCGCTCCGGCGCTTGAGGTGTCCGGTCTCAGCCATGCCTTCGGCGCCAGCGTCGTGCTGAAGGATGTGGAATTTTCGATCGATGGTGGCCAGTTCTGTGTCCTGCTGGGCCTGAACGGCGCGGGCAAAACAACATTGTTTTCTCTGATCACGCGTCTCTATCACAGCACCAGCGGATCGATCCGGGTTTTTGGGCACGGCGTTCGCCATGATACCTCCCAGGCCATGCGTCGATTGGGCGTCGTGTTTCAGCAGAGAACCCTGGATCTGGACCTGTCGGTGGCCCAGAACCTGAAATATCATGCTGCGCTCTACGGCCTGCCCAACCACCTCGCCCGCGAGCGGATTGAAGAGATGCTGGCGGCGGTCGACCTGACGGACCGGGCTTCGGCGACAACCCGAACCCTGTCGGGCGGACAGATGCGCCGGCTGGAAATTGCCCGGTGCCTGCTGCACAAGCCGAAACTGTTGCTCCTGGACGAACCGACGGTGGGGCTGGATATCGGTTCGCGGAAATCGATCATCGAACATGTACAGAAATTGTGTGCCGATCAGAATATCGGTGTCCTGTGGGCCACCCATCTGATCGATGAGGTGGCACGGGACAGCACGGTCGTCGTTCTGCATCGCGGCCGGGTGCTGGCCAATGACAGGACGGCGGATGTCGTGACCAATGTCGACGCCGCCGGCATCGGTCAGGCCTTTGAAATTCTGACCGGCGCCGGTGCCGAGGGCAAGGCAACATGAGTGACAGCAGCACGCCATCCCTGCCGAATTTCGGCGTCCGCGACTATCTGATCTGCCTGAAGGGTGTGGTTTGGCGCGAGGCGCTGCGATTTCTCCACCAGCGCGGTCGGTTCATCGCGGCTTTGGTGCGGCCTCTCGTCTGGCTGTTTATCTTTGCCGCGGGTCTGCGATCCGTCCTCGGCGTTTCGATTGTGCCGCCCTATGAGACCTACGTGTCATACGAGGTTTACATCACTCCTGGATTGATCGGAATGATTCAGCTATTCAATGGGATGCAGTCATCTCTTTCGATGGTTTATGATCGTGAAATGGGTAATATGCGAACCCTCCTGGTCAGTCCATTTCCGCGCTGGTGGCTGCTGACCTCCAAACTGCTGGCCGGGACCGCCATCGGCATCATGCAGGTCTATGTCTTCTTGTTCATCGCCTGGTTTTGGGAAGTCCGGCCGCCCCCGACCGGCTATCTGATGGCGCTGCCGGCGCTGGTGATCACAGGTCTGATGCTTGGGTCCCTGGGCATGCTGCTTTCATCGCTCATCAAACAGCTCGAGAACTTCGCCGGCGTGATGAATTTTGTTATTTTCCCAATGTTTTTTGCGTCCTCTGCTCTTTACCCCCTGTGGCGGATGGCCGAAGCCAGCCCCTGGCTTTACCAGATCTGCATTCTGAACCCCTTTACATATGCTGTTGAGGTTATACGTTTTTCCCTGTACGCAAAGATGGACTGGTTAGCGCTGGCAGTGGTCGTTGGATGCCTGGTGGTTTTCTTGGGCGCGGCGTTCCAAGCCTATGATCCGGGCAAGGGTCTGATAGCCCGCCGGGGCGGTCCGGGCGGAGCCTGACCGCGCACTTTCAGATATTATTACGGGGTTAATTTGCCGATGGTAATCCGCTAACCACAAGTATGCGCGACTCCAGCATGAAAGACCGGAAAAAGACGTGACCGCGGACAGTTTGAAAGTGATTGTACTAGGCGCGGCCGCCGGCGGCGGCCTGCCTCAATGGAACTGTAATTGTGACATGTGCCGGGCCGCCTGGCGCGGCAAAGGAGGCGTCCGCCCGCAAACCCAGTCTTCGATTGCCGTCAGCAGCGACCGGACAAACTGGGCGGTCTTCAACTGCTCCCCCGATATACGCCAACAGATCCAGGCAACCCCTGCATTGCACCCCCGCGATCCGGCCCGCCACGGCCCCCGCGATACGGCCATTCACAGCGTCGTGCTGACCAATGCCGATGTCGATCATCTGGCCGGCCTGGTGATCCTGCGCGAAAAACAGGCATTTACGGTTTTCGCGACGCCGAAAGTGATCAATGTGATCCAGGCCAACCCGATTTTCAACGTGCTGGACCCGGCTTTCGTAAAGCAGGTGCCGATTGCACCAGGCGAAACGTTCTCACCCGCGCCAGGTGTCGAGGCGACCCTGTTTCCTGTTCCCGGCAAGGTTGCCCTGTTCCTGGAGAACCCGGATGCTGTCGCCGACGGTACGATTGTAACCGATGCCGAAGGCGAAGACACTGTTGGTATCCATGTGCGCGCGCCGGCCACCGGTTCGAAATTTTTCTACGTGCCCGGCTGCGCTCGGGTTTCAGATGCGGTTGCCGATCGTTTACGCGGTGCCGAACTGGTATTGTTCGACGGCACGATGTGGGAAAACGAAGAGATGAAGGCGAAGGGCGTTGGCCACAAATCCGGTGCCCGCATGGGCCACATGTCGATGAACGGTCCGGAGGGGTCAATGGCGGCCTTTGAAGCCCTGAACGTCCACCGCAAGGTTTTCATCCACATCAACAATACAAACCCGGTCTGGGATCCGGCCTCGGCGGCGCGGAAACAGGTGGACGCGCGCGGCTGGACCATCGCCCAGGACGGAATGGAGATTGAACTTTGAGCACCGAACCCCTGGATAATGCTGTCGTTCCCCGTTTTCCCCGCGGCGTACGTTTGCGCTTTCACGAGCCGATGGATGCCTGGGTCCTGCTGGCCCCGGAACGGATTTTCAAACTGGACGACATCGCCAAGGCGATCATGGAACGGGTTGACGGCACGGCCAGTCTCGGCGCGATCGTCGAGGACCTGGCGACGACGTTCAAGACGGATCAGGCACAGGTGCGCGGCGATGTGGAAACACTGTTGCGCACCATCGCCGACAAGCGGCTGTTAGAATTGTGACAGCCCTCGGCAAGCCGACCGCCATGCTGGCCGAGCTGACGCACCGGTGTCCGCTGCAATGCCCCTATTGCTCGAACCCGATTGATCTTGCGCGCCGCTCGGACGAACTGACGACCGCGGAATGGGCGCGGGTTTTCGGCGAGGCGGCAAAGCTGGGCATTTTGCAGATTCATCTGTCGGGCGGCGAGCCGACCGCGCGCAAGGACATCGTTGACCTGGTCAAGGCCGCCTTTGATGCCGGTCTTTATACCAATCTGATCACCTCGGGCGTGATGATGGAGGAGGCAAGGCTGGATGCGGTACTGGATGCCGGCCTCGATCACGTCCAGATCAGTCTGGAAGATGTCGAGCCGGGCGAAAATGACCGGATCGGCAATTACAAGGGTGGGTTTGAGAAGAAGATCGCTCTCGCCCGCGCCGTGCGCGCGCGCCAGGCGCCGCTGACCGTCAATGCCGTCATTCATCGCCACAATATCGGCCATGTGAACGCCTTCATAGACCTGGCGCTGGAACTGGATGCCGCCCGGATCGAAATCGCCCATACCCAATATTACGGCTGGGCGCTGAAAAATCGGGCCGCCCTCATCCCGACCGAGAAACAGGCCCGTGCGGCCCATGACCTGGTGGTGCGCCGGCATGAGGAATTGAAAGGACTCCTGGTGATCGACGCGGTCCTGCCCGACTATTATGCCCGGTTTCCCAAGCCCTGCATGGGCGGCTGGGGCCGAACTTCGCTGGCTGTCGCCCCCTCGGGCAAGGTCATGCCGTGCCACGCGGCCGACAGTATTCCGGGCCTTGAATTTGACAATGTGCGTGACAAATCCCTGACCGAAATCTGGGAAACCTCTTCCGCCTTTACCGCCTATCGCGGCACGGGCTGGATGGAGGAACCTTGCCGCGGCTGCGAACGGCGCGAAGTGGATTGGGGCGGTTGCCGTTGCCAGGCCTTTGCCCTGGCCGGCCGCGCCGAAGCCACCGACCCGGCCTGCTCCCGCTCCGACCGTCATGCCGAGATTGCCGCACTGGCGTCGACTGAGGCGGCAAGTCCGGCGCCGCCCTTTATTTATCGGCGGATTGGTGGAGACTGATCTGAGTATAAGCCCACATTCCCCAGATGAACGGCGTTCAGATCGCCAACCGCGTATGGTCGTATTGGCAAATCAATAAGCCTGACTTCGACAGCCTGACTTCGACCGCTCCGTCAAGTTCGCGTTCCAGGGCTGCTCGATCCGTTCCGACGGTGGTTTGCCGCTCCATCGCGAACTCGACGACGCTCCCGGCTTGACCGACATGGCGGCGCAGCTTGTCGCCGCCCCTCGCACCGGCCGGAATGGGCGTCATCGCCTTGCAGATATTTTACGCCGGTCCTTCTTCTCCCGTCCCGGCGGGTACGGGGACGTCAACGATGCTGACGCGGCCCGGGAACCTCGCCGTCCTGATCGTATCCGTCCGGTCAGGCCGCGTTTTTGAGGTCTTGGGGCTTCCAGTTCCACGGCATGAGTTCGTCGATGGGGTTAATCTGTGATCAGCAATGCGTTCCAGCACCCATGTGAGCCAGGCTTCCGGATCAACGCCGTTCATCCTGGCGGTCTCGACCAGGGTGTAAGCGATAGCGGCGGCTTTACCGCCACCGACGGAGCCCATGAAGAGATAGTTCTTGCGGCCCAGTGCGATGGGGCGGATCGAGCGTTCACAGATGTTGTTGTCGAGTTCCAGCCGTCCGTCGCCGAGACAGGCACGCGCCTTTGGCATGCGGTTCAGCGCATAGCGAATGGCCCCTGCCAGTTTGGTCTTGCCCGAGAGCTTGGGAAGCTGGGCCTGTAACCATGCTTCCAGCTCATCGAAGACGGGCTTTGCCTTCTCTTGCCGAATGGCGACCCGCTCTTCGGGGGATTTGCCTCTGGCTTCCTCTTCGACAGCGTAAAGTACGGCGATCTGCTTGATTGTGCCTTTGGCGATGGCCGACCCTGTGCGCTCAAACTCTTCCACAAACTTGCGGCGCACATGCACCATGCAGGCCTGTTCGTCGGCCTTGCCCTCCCCGAAGAGGCCATTGAAGCCCGCAAAGCCATCGGCATGCACGGTCCCGGTATAGCCGGAAAGATGATTGACCGGGTGTGCACCCTTGCGGTCTGTACTGAACTGATACCAGGCACAGGGTGGGGCCTCGCCGCACCACGGGCGCTCGTCGCGCACGTAACTCCACAGCCGCGCGGTTTTAGTCTTCTTTATCATGGTGCGGGTTTGTAGTTTGACCGGTGTGTCATCGGCAAAAAGTGCAGGCCCTGCCCTGACCAGCTTGCCGATATGATCGGCCAATGGCTCCAGCAGCGCCGTGCTGCGGCCCACCCAGTCGGTCAACGTGGTGCGATGCAGATTAACCTTCTCGCGGGCGAAGATTTTTGATTGCCGGTCAAGCGGCAGGTGATCGCAGTATTTGCCAATCAGGACGTGGGCCAGCAGACCCGGACCGGGGCGGCCACGTTCGATGGGGCGCGACGGCAATGGGGCTTGGGTAAAGGTTTCACAACAGGTGCAGGCCATGCGGGGGCGGAGAATCCGGCGTACCACAAAGCGGCCCGGGACATATTCCAGTTCCTCGGTAACGTCCTCACCGATCTGGCGCAGGCTCCCACCGCAGTCAGTGCAGTCCTCACCCGGCGACAGCACCTCATCCTGCCGATCCAGATGATCTGGCAAGGGGTTGCGGCTGTGCTTGCGCCTGGCAGGTTTGTCCGTCTCATCGACATCAGTGCCGTTGGAGCCAGCTTCGTTCTTCTGCTCGTTTGCTGCCGCCTCGATCTCTTCGTCTTCCTGTAGGTCGAGGGCCAGTTGATCCATGCTCTCTGATCTGGAGCCAAACCGTGCCTTGCGGTGGCCATGCAGTTCAGCCTTCAGCTTCTCGTTTTGATACGTCAGCGACTGAACCTCGGCCATCAAAAGCTCGCTGACAGCCCGCAGTTCGGCGGGGTCTTCAGGCAGGGATTCAAGGGCGTTCAACATGTGAAATCCATATCAAACTGCCCCATGGGATGGAACGACAAACCGCGTTAAACTTCATGTTTTTTTGGCTTTCTCTATCCCGCCTGCAAAGGACGCCAGGTCTTTTGCGGGGTGCGCCAGTCAATCCCCTCTAACAGCATCGACAGCTGTGAGGGACTCAGGCTGACCTTGCCCTCCCTGGCCGCAGGCCAGACAAACCGCCCCCGTTCCAGTCGTTTGGAGAACAGGCAAGCGCCTTGGCCGTCCCACCATATGATCTTGAGCAGATCACCGCGCCTGCCGCGAAACACAAACATGTGCCCCGAATACGGGTCTTCAGCCAGAACCTGTTCGGCCTGAGTCGCCAGTGTGTTGAACCCGCGCCGCATATCCGTCACCCCAGCGGCCAGCCACACTCGCGTATTGCCCGGCACCGGGATCATGTCAGCAGCCCCTCAACCAGAGCCAGCACCGCCGACAATTCCGTCGCTCCCTCAACCAGGATACGCCGACCATCAGACAGGGTGAGGTCTGCACGGTGAGCCGAAAGAGGATCGTCCATACAGGGCGCTGTGATCGGCACGTGGGGGGCGGTTGGCCCTGCAATCTCTACAGGCAGAAATGTGGTCACTTCCCCGGCGAAATCATCACCGTCAGTACATGCCGGCGCGAAACGGGGATCACGCAACCATGTGTAGATCAGATTGGCGTTCATCGCGTAACGTCGTGCAACCTGCGCTACCGAAACCCCAGGCGCGCGCGTTTGTCCGCAGATCGAAACCTTCTCATCGTCTGACCAGAACCGCTTCTTCTGACCCTTCTTCCCAGACATATCCGCCCTCAAGATGTCCACTATCAATGGTGGACACTATCAGCGCACGCTATAACGCGTCAGAGCACCAACACCGGACGCTTACATAGCGGCAGCCTCGCCGCCACCAACGGAGCCCGGGAAGAGACAATTTTTTCGACCCGGGGCGACGGGACGGATTGATCGCTCACAGATATTGTTGTCGAGCTCCAGACGTCCGTCGCCGAGATAAGCACGCGCTTCGGGCATCGGCTTCAGGGCGTAGCCGATCGCCCCGGCCAGTTTGGTCTTGCCCGAGAGCCTGGGAAGCCGGGCCTGTAACCATGCCTCCAGCTCATCGAAGACGGGCTTTGCCTTCTCTTGCCGAATGGCGACCCGCTCTTCTGGAGAACAGGCAAGCGCCCTGGCTGTCCCACCATATGATCTTGAGCAGATCACCGCGCCTGCCGCGAAACACAGACATGTGCTCCGAATACGGGTCCTCAGCCAGAACCTGCTCGGCCTGAGCCGCCAGTGTGTTGAACCCGCGCCGCATATCCCTCACCCCGGCAGCCAGCCACACCCGCGTATTGCCCGGCACCGGGATCATGTCATCAGCCCCTCAACCAGAGCCGGCACCGCCGACAATCCCGTCGCTCCTTCAACCAGGATACGCCGACCATCAGACAGGGTGATGTCTGCACGGTGAGCCGAAAGAGGACCGTCCATACAGGGCGCTGTGATCGGCACGTGGGGGGCGGTTGGCCCTGCAATCTCTACAGGCAGAAATGTGGTCACTTCCCCGGCGAAATCATCACCGTCGGTACATGCCGGCGCGAAACGGGGATCACGCAACCATGTGTGGATCAGATTGGCGTTCATCGCGTAACGTCGTGCAACCTGCGCTACCGAAACCCCAGGCGCGCGCGTTTGTCCGCAGATCGAAACCTTCTCATCGTCTGACCGGAACCGCTTCTTCTGACCCTTCTTGCCAGCCATATCCGCCCTCAAGATGTCCACTATCAATGGTGGACACTCTCAGCGCACACTATAACGCGTCAGAGCACCAACACCGGACGCTTACGCTGCGTAAGCTTCAAAAGGGTCTCAATAACCCCAGGGCGCTACACGCCGACGATTGCCACAAGAGTGGACGACATGGCGCGACACTGTCACCGATAACTTCAAAATCATATTCCACAAGGAGTTTCGGGTTCTGAAGTGAGTGCGGCATATCACAAAAACACCACCAAAATGACAGAAAAATCAACGGACTACCTGGGGAATGCGGGGTTATATCGTCTGGGCCAGATCTCTTAGCGCCGAGCGATCCAAATCGGGTCTACGTGCAAATTCGTCGACGTCAACCAGGAGCGCTTCAACAAATGGAATGAGCGCATTTTGGCCGCTTGCGGATAAATCGGTCAGAAATCCTGGCACAACATCTGTGGCTGTGTCTTGCATGTCTACGGAAATCATTTGGGTTAGAACGGCATGATACGTATCAACAGACCGGTCCAACCGTTCAGCGCGAAATTCGCGCCTGATTCTGGTGTCTTCCAGGGTGCTCTGAAACGGGCCCCAATTGGGGTCACTTTCATTCGAGATTTCAAGATATGCCTCAATATCGTCAATCAACTGATCTTGAAGGGGCAATTGAATCAGGTCATCCCGGATCGTGGTGATCGCAACAGCACCGGCATACAGCAGCGCCCGCAACACATCTCGACGTGCCTCTTCCTCGGCTTGCGACGCCCGGCGGATTGATTGTTCAAACTCTTCGAGTAGCGCGCGCCGCGCCGGGTCCAGCTCGTCCTCGATGAGCGCGCGCAGTTCACGTTCGGGATCTGAGACGGGGGAGGAGGCTCCAGGCGAGGTCTGCTTGTCCCGGTCCTCCCAGGCATCCAGGATGTCGGCTTCTCGCGTGGTCTCCACCACATGGCCAGCCAAAACGAACCGCACCCCAAGCGTTTCGGGTGCCGTGGCTCTGCCGGTAGAGGTCGAGTACAAAGGCCATTCGACACGTCGCGCTGAATACAGTTCGGCCTCCGTTGACAGGTACGAGCCGCCACGTGAAACGAGGCCGCCCGCCTGGCCGTGTGCTCGACCAAGCGCATTGAGTCGGAAAGGTTCAAGAACAACCTCTTCGGCGTGGCCCAGCATGTCAAACAGCCCCAAAGGGTTGGGCTTTCCTGCTCCTGCCACGTTCAGCCGCGTGATCCTGGCACCACCTCCCTGAAAGCGTGCATAGTCGGATAATGCACCATCCATTGGGTGCCGCAATGCACCGAATTCTACATCTCGCACGGCATTTCCGCCACGTGCGGCGAATTCCCATTCCGCTTCTGTCGGGACGCGCACAAACCCGAGGCTCTCGCCATTGCGCGGAACAGAATCGGCGGCTTCCTGGGCAAGCCATTCGCTGTAACGACGCGCGAGATCCACCGCGTCAAACCAGGATATCCCACCGGCCACCAGGCGATCTCGCGTCGCGAAGGACCGTTCGCAGTCCCCCAGCAACGCGCGTTGTTGGCCGGTCGTCAGTTCGTAGCGGGCCATGTAGTAGTGCGTGGATGTCGAGGTAGCATCTCCACCGTCAAACGCACCGCGCAGATAGGAGACCCGCAGATAATCAGCGTGCCCTTGACTGGAATTCCCGGTGCCCATGCGGAACTTACGGTCACTCAAAGGCGATTCAAAATCGACCGGAACATCAATCTTCTCGAAGGCCATCGCACCGCCGCAGGGCATTGGCAGCAGCAAATAGGTTTCGCCATGACGTTCGGCTGCTGGATCGTAAAGGGCGCTGTCCCAGGTGATCTCTGCCGCTGTGGCCATGACAGGGGCCAGCAGGCTCAGACAAATGGACATTACACGGTATTGCATTGTGTTAGACTCCTGCACGTAGAACAATTGCGGGATCTGTGCGCCGGGTCTGCCAGACTGCACCGACGGCCGCGAAAACCGCAATGAAGAGCCCCATTCCGACCATTCCGGCAGTTCCAGTGATTCCAAGTTGTAGAAGCCCGTCGATTCCCAGGGCCCGTCCAAGGATCCAATCAGCCGACATCTTGGCCAAAAGATAAAGGATGATCGAGGCTACGAGGCCCATTCCCATGGTGGTCAAAGCCTGAATCACCGGAAACAGCATGAGGTGGCGATGACCCAAGCCCATCACGCTGAGCATTGCCAGGACCACTCGCCTGGCGTTCACTGATGCCCAAAACGCAAAGGACAAGGCCGCAACCAATCCCATAAGGGAGACAATGGCCAGCATCCGAAATGCGCCGTTCAGCCCGGAGATCAAACCGAGGGTCCCTTCGATTTGACCTGTTTCGGCACGTGTACGCAGCCCAAGTTCGGTGCGCATGCGCGCCTCGATGCTGGCCACATCGCGCAGGGTCGCGGCCTGCACACGGACCTTTTCCCATTGAACGACGCGCTTTGCAGGGTCGCGGCCTTCTGGAAAACCGTGGTTGGGCAAGGCGTAGTTGTCGATAAATGCTTCCATCGTGTCCAGAACAGATGGATTTACGAGGATTGTATCGCCGCGCAGGCCAGTTGGGGGGAGCACCACGCTGACAACCATCGGAATCAGCAGTTGCCTCGGCCGTTCCGGAAGCTGAGACACGATCGACACCTCCATACCAGGCGACAGCGAAAGCTCTTGTGCGAGGTCGGATGTGACGGCCATTCCCATCGGGGGAAGGGCCAGGTCGGCCGCTCCCAACAGCGGATCCCCGGTGCCCGAAGTCAGAGCGATTGTGCTTCGGATCTCGCGCGGGTCTTTGCGCATCAGGGTGACACTGTCGGTAAAGGCTCGGGGACTGGGTACCGCGAATTCCACACCTGGCCAAGAGAGGATATTATCGAGCGCATCCTCAGGCAGTGGCACACTGCCTGCGGAACGGATGCTAAGAATCTCAGGATCAGTTTCGAGCTGAGCGATCAGGTAATTGCCAACACCGGACTTGGCTCCGAGCAACACCATGAGCGGCAACATGATCCCGCATATCACCGCCACATTGCACAACAGCGCCAACCGATCTTTGAAGAGGTCGCTCAGGGCTATTTGCAACACGAGCTTCATGACGGGAACGCGTCCACGACCAGGGGTTGTTCCGTGTCGGCCGGGACCATCATTTCGATTTCCTGTGGGCTGGCCTCAGCAGCGGGGCGGACCCGAACGGCGGGAATGCCAACTTGCACCAGCGCCGCCTGATCGTGGGACGATAACAGCAGCCCCACATTGTGGGTTTTCACAAGCTTCAAGAGCAGGGTGAGCACATTGATCGAGAGGCCCGGATCAAGAGCGGCGGTGGGTTCGTCTGCGATGACGAATGTCGGCTTGTGGGCAAACGCGCGTGCGATGGCCACACGCTGTCGCTGGCCGATCGACAAGTCCTGTGGTAACGCAGTCGCGAGAGTTTCAAGCCCCAACCTTTGCATCAGATGATCGGCAAACCCGTGATCCAGCACTCCGATGATGCGCTGGGGCAAGAGGATATTTTCGCGCGCCGATAGGGCGGGAAGCAGCCCCCCGACCTGCGGCACGACCCCATACAGGCGCGCGCGCATATATTGCAGGTCAACGGCTGCTGCAGGTTGCCAAAGGGGCGTGAGGTCCTGCGCTACGCCATCTTGTTTCAGCAGCAGTTTTGACCCAGGCCCACAGGCTCTCAACAGCGCAAGGGTTTCCAGAAAAAGTGTCTTTCCACTGCCGCTTTCGCCGGTCAAGGCGCGTGCTTGCCCCCTTTTCAGGACGAAGTTCGGGACGCGAAGGCAAAACCGGCGCTCATGGCTCGACAGGGACATGCTAACGTCACGTGCTATCAGACACGTTTCGCTCACGGCAGCATCCCGAACGGCATGGCATATACCAATTCACCATCTGGTGCTCCGTCGTAGAGCGCTGTCCAAACCGCGGGGTCCTGCAGCCAGGTGCGATACTGACGCAACTTGGGACGCAAATCATCCAGCACAGCGCGGCGCTCCATGGCGTTCTCGACCCAGCGCTGATCGCTGATTTGCAGAACGCGGCTCCGGTATGGCAGGTCGGTCAGAAACTCCATGACATCGCCTGGCTCTTCGGCCTGGGCATTGGTCAGCCGCGCCGGATTGGCGGCCATACGCAAGACCGCCTCTCTGATCTGCGCTCGGAAGTTTTCTGCATCGCGCCCGCTTCTGATCTGTTCGCCTTTCTGGACAAACTCCGCGACGATTTCTGCCATGGTCGCCAGTTCGTTCTTGTTCACCATAAGGCGCGGTTCAAAGGCTACGCGTGTTCCGTTTTCGACGGCAAGCTCCGACACCCAGCTTGAAATGACGTCTGGCGCGCGGGCGCCTGTGGTGCGCCCCAGCCACGCCAATTTCATCGCACGCCCAAGGTTTGCGATCGCGCGCTCCTCGTCGGTTGCAGCTTCCGCAGCGGTAAATTCCCCGCGAACATGGCCAAGAAGGCCTGACAACAAGCCGGAGGCAGCCTGTTCATAGGCTTGCGGTGTCCCGTCTGGCACCTCGAACACGTACCGATTTCCACTGAATTTCGACAGCGGGCCATATTTGGACAACGCAAAGGCATGGTTGCCCGCACCTTCCGGCGTTTGCAGGTGCAAGGTCAGAATGCCCACACTCTTTTCCTTGGCCGCGATGCGCAGCGTCCCTGCGTTATTTTCCGTACCTGGTGGCAAGTTGGGGCTGTCAGAAAGTTTTGGACCGGCATCGGTGACCAAGATCACATATCGGCCTGCATACCCATTCCCGCCAGGCGCCCAGTCCGTGTCATCAATCGCCACGCGCAGACCGGCAAAACTGTCTTCATTATACCCCGGCGAAGGGACCCGAGCCGCCCGCAGCCCATCAAGCGCTGCGATCACCGCCGCGTTGTCTTGCCGACGCTCGAGGGGTAGCACAACCCTGGTGCGGTATTCCAAGGCCGGATTTGGTCGCGTGTCATCCCGGAAGGCCACGATTCCGAAATGAATGCGCTTGCCGATATCGCTTGCGCCCACTTCGCCGATCACACGACGGAGCATATCGCGCGTGCGGTCGATATAGGGTTGCATCGATTGGGTGGTGTCGATCACAAGGACGACGCCTGCTTCAAATTTTGTCGATTGATCCTCCGGATCATTGGCTTCCTCTGGAAGCGATGCCACGTTGAGGAGAAGATTTTCCGCAAGGCTCATCGGATGCATATTCTCTTGGAAGTCGAGTATTGGCATCACGTAAAATTGCTGCCTTATATCAACATGTTGGCGAGGTTCTACGGCGTTCATCCCCATGTCGGGGTCAACTCTCCCGCCGTCGGCGGCATCAAGACGGCGTTGCTGCTCCGGAAGAACGCGTTCATGGTTCAGAAGCCCGATTAAAGCCTCTTCACTTTCCATCAGCAGTTGTCGGTTCCGCTCCACCGGCGGGGTAAACGCGGCAACAATGTTTTGACGCCAATCCACTGTGCGCTCGGCCTCGACGAAGAACTCCGCCTCAACAGGGCCGCGACCAGCGTGTATCCATGCCCCATTGTGCGCGTAGACGTACAGCGGCGTGAACGGGGGCAAGCTTTGGACCTCCGCCCCACCTGGTTCGCTCACGCCCTCAACGGTGCCTCGCGTGAGCACCCGCTGAAAGACGGTCTGCTTTCCCGGCACCAAGAGTGGCCGGTCTTGCGCTGCTGTCATCGAAGTCGTCACCGACACAAGAAAGAGCGCTATGATCAGCAAGAAGCGGTGCATCATCGGATGGTCTCCTACGGCGTTGTACAATGACTTTGCAGGGCAGCGGCGTCAGTGTCGGACCGAACGGGCTGAGCATACAGGCTTGCGCACATGGTCTCGACGAATTGCGAGGCTTCGGGATGTCCGGCGTCCGCGGCACGTGCATAATACCTCAGGGCGTCGGCGGGGTCGTTTGGAAGTGCAATGCCCAGGGTGTCTTCGAAAAGGGCATCGGTGTGATCCGCGTTGTAAAGATGGCCAAACACCAAAAGCGCCTCGGGATCACCGGCACGCTCACGATCCTCAAGAGCGACAAATGCACCGTCGAGGTCCGCCTGCGCTCCACACCCTGTCAGCGCCGCGCGAAGATCGGCCATGGATTGTTGTGTCCCGGTGAGCCCATCGAAATCGCAGGAGATCTCCGCAACAGGCGGTTCTGGCGCAGGTTGTCGATATCGAAAATGCCAAAGCGCCACCAATGCGAGTGCGGACACAATGAGCAGGATGAGGAACCATTTCAGCCAGGGGATCTCTTCGAGGCTTTTACCGCCGCTGGACCCCACGTCGTCTTGCTTTGCCAGAGCGGCGTCCACCGCAGCGGTTGCATCGGCGTGTGCTTGTTCTGGTTCCGGCTCGGATTCGGGCTTTACCCGTGCCGGCCGCGCAGTGATCGGATTCTGCGTGTGAACCGTCGCTGCGACCTTTCCTCCCGGGGATGGAACAATTGTATCTGGCCATTCAACCGTTGCGGTTTGCGCGCCGATGCTGATGCGAATCGCGGCGTATTCTTCGATCTCATTGACAATTTCTGTGCTCAGTAGGATCGAACCGTTGTCTTCTACACTGTAGGGACCAAACCAATGTCTCTCGGGATGCCAGTGGCCAGGTCCCACAAGGAACCGCTCGCTGTAGGTATCCTGGACGGTGATAAAGCACGGGTCTGTGAACCCAACCGAGCCAGTACCCGGCGACAGCCGGGCTTGGCCCGCAGTGCCGGTGGGACTTAGAACAAAGGTCATTGAACCGCCTCTTGTGCTTGTCTGAGGAGCGTTCCAAGCTTTTGATTTTGTTCCGCGTTTACTGTGCTGCCGGATTGTTCCATAACGTTACGCATGGCCAAATCATCAAGCGCGTATACCCAGTTCATCCAATAGCGTTCAGCGGTATCGACCGGGTTCAGCGGCAAGGAAATCACGTCGTCGGTTTGCGCTCGCGCGGTGAACACCTTGATCACATTGCCGTCTTGGTCCTCGTATCTTGGGCGAGTTTCTTGCGGCAGGTCTGGTGCGCCCAAATCGTGAATAAATCGGTTTATCATCTGGGCACAGATCAGCGCGGCTTCCGAGGCTTGCTGTTCCGTGGTCATCACGAAATCCATCTCGCGGATGAGTGACGCAAGCGTGTCTTGCAGCCGAAGGCGTGCTGAGGCCGCGCGCAATTCACCCACAAGAACCCGCGCCTGCTCAGGCGCCAAGCCCAACGCTGGCCCTGCGACGTCCCGGGCTGTGTCGAGGTTCTCAAGCCAACTGCCCAGCGCTTTCCGGGCGAGTATCACCTCTGCGGGGAAGCGCTGCGGTACTGTTTGATCTGGGGTAGTGTCTGCGGGATCCTCCTGCGCGGGCGTGCCACGGGCTTTCCACCTTTGGCGACGCACTCCGTCGATTTCTTCCGCCGTCGACGCTGCGCTCGAGGCTGACACTCGAACATCCGGAGATAGCGAGGCGATCTGTCCGCGCAACTTGTCCTGGGGCACGCACAATGCATGGATCAGCGCCCCGAAACGGTCGGACTCCAGCACCTGTTCGAGATTACCAATGAGGGCGTCGATCTCCCGCTGCTTCTCGCTTCGCCTCTTTTCAAGGTCGTCGCTCACATGGAAAGGCTCGATGAGGGACATGAGCCGACCGACTTGATCCGATATTTGGTCGTGGACCTGCCGCGGTTTTGTATCCGGGCGGCAAATCTTGTTGATACCTTCGACAATGTGCGCAATGCCGCCGTCATTCGCGGTCAACGCGCTGTCCCAGGTGCCTTGCGGGTCGACTATGTGGGCCTTTACGGCCGCAGCCGACAAAAAGCCCTGGCGCAACTCCGCCAGGCGCTTCGCGGTTTCTGGTCGTGGCGTTTCCAGGCCTGCATCGTCGTATGTGAAATACCCATGCGCGGGGTAGGCAGGGTTTCGGGCCAGGAAGCAGTTGTTGAACGGTTGCCCGGGACCCCAGTCAAACACCCATTTGTCTCTTCCCCGACCAAACCGCTCCAGGAGCGAATACTTTATACGACGTTCAAAGCGCGTCGTTTCACCGTCGCTGGCGCCAGAATCCGTGAGTTGCTCGTCGAACTTCGTGAGAACGAACATAAGCAGGTTGTCACGATGCTTCCGTGTCTCGGGGTCGCCGCCCATCGTTTCGACGATCCACCGGTCGATCAGGGCCGGCAGGCTCGTCGTTTCCATGTTCGAACCCGGGATGCAGAGCAGCATGGATGTAATATCCTGATCTTCAACGTATTTGTCGAACAGGTAGGCGACTTTGCCCCGCAGGAAGAGTTCTCCAAGAGGGCTGCGCTCCTCTTCAAACTGAACGCTCAGCGGTTTCTGGAAGCGGTTTCGAGCGCCTGGAAAATCCAGCAGATCCGTGTGGGAAAGAAAGTCGTGCGAACATTCGGTCATCGGGAACACAAGCTCGGCCGTCAGTGCGCTCAAGACAGGCTTTGGGATTCCCACGGGCCGCCCGGTGGCCGTCGACACGTCGATCCGTTCCGCCCCGTCCAAGGCGTAAAGTTGGTGCAGCATCGCGACATCAATGATTGATGTTGCTTTTGGCACCAATGCGTAGCGCCCCGCAAAGAGTGTCCGGTCATGACCAAGCTGCGCGAGTGCAGACGCCAGCGAGAGATAAAGATTGGTGAATTCAGCATATCCTCCCCACAGGATGGACAGGAACTCTCCCCTGGCTTCCAGGTCTAGACGTGGCGCGATATCTCCTGCCTCGTCCCAGAACGCTTCCAGCGCTTCGCTGTAATTGAATTGACCGAATTTGCGGCGGACGTAATCCGCGATGTCCCAAAGATCCTCTTGCTGAAGTCCGGGCATTGCCGGCCCCACTTTCGCACGGGCGTTTGTAACATGGGCTCCTAGAGCATCTCCCTTGTTGGGAGGGTCCTCGGAAACGTCGCCGTCCTCAAAGAAGCTGTTGATCAGGATCATGATGACGTCCGCTTCGCTCAGCAGTTGCAGCGGGATCGGAAAACCGGCCGGGGTTTGGGGCCGCTGCATTGTAAAGCGGGTCACCAGCCCGGTGCTTTCGCCTTCGCCTTCGGGGTTCACTTCCTTTAGGTAATTCAGCGCATTGCCTTCGCCGCTGTAGGCGGCCTGCAACACACCGCTTCTTGGGCGTCCAAGTTGGCTGACCAGAAAGCTCTTTCCCGCTTGGCTGGGGCCATAAACGGAAATGGCGGCATTGCGCTGCGTGGCTTGTTCCAACCGTTGGATACGCCGCGCGGTGCGCCGAAGCTCGCGGTCCAAATCAGGAGGCGCGTCCTCCAACCGCTCGGAGTTTTCGGGATCCCGCACCCAGTCCAGAACCCCTCGAACGGATTGAGACACGGCGACGCAGGCACGTTTCAGTTGGGTGATGTCCGATGACATTTCCATAGGTTCAGTTTGCAAATTGTATGCATGGACATGCAGCGGTTGCGAGGCAAGCCCGGGGTGAGGCGTTCTCCAGTTCAAGCCGCTGGAACCATCGCAGGCAGTTGTCGAGATATCTGGTCGCGGCGCCTCGGTAGCGCCGCAGGAAATCCTTCAACCGGCTGTGTCGGTTGTTGACCGCCGGATCTGCTGCGATCTGAATGTGAAAGGCACCTCGCACCCGCTCCCTTCGTGACAGGTTCAATGCTTCGTGATGCGCACCGATTGCCGCCGCGCATCGCGGACAAGCGCGGTGTCCATCTGTCACCCAAACGATATCCTCGTCCACAACCGGCGCGATCACCTCTCGCAAGGTATTGGCGTTGACCGCAGGCAGAACCGCACTGACTGTCGCGCCGCTGCGATCAGCGACAACCAGTACCGGAACCTGTTCATCTGACAGGTCCCGCCTGCTGGCCTTGCCTCCCCTGCGTCGCGCCTTGCGCTCAAGGTTTCGTGCGCCTTTCCGGCTTTCCGGCACACAGGTTTCATCGGCTTCCACAATGCCCGTGAGCTTGCGTGCCTTCAGGTCTTTCGCGGCAGGAAATCGGTGCCGCCAACGCAACGCGGTGTTGACGGCAAGTCCGCAACGTTCTGCTGAAGCGCGAACCGTCAGCCCATCAGCAAGACAGGCTCCGGAGGAAAGCCACTTGTCCTTGCGGTGCAGACCCCTTGCCTTGCCACGCGATATGGCTCCTGGCGTGCCACAATGCGGGCACTGGCGATCTTCACCCACGGCCGCTTCAATGGCAGCCAGCGACACTGACGTCTCCGTGTCCCCGGGGAACACGGCTTCGGTTTGCTGCCGCTGCGCCGGGCTGAGGTGGTCTGTCCCCGATAACCATTCCTGAAACTGCTTGTGATCCATGCCAATCCATCCCTCTGATTTTACAAAAAACATAACATGAACGAACGCGACTTGTAAACTTGAGTCTTTCCATATGTCTCACGCGGGAATGTCCCGTTTGATGTTGAAACTCGCCTGAGAGGCGCTGCCTGATGGGAGATTATGCGGCGCCCTTGATCCGGTCAAGCTGGCGCTTTTGGCGGTGCTTGATGAGAGCTTGCCTGAGAATGGGGAACTGCCTGCGGGCCTTGATGCGGGCGGAAGCCTTTCCCGGCCTCGAACATTCCAGCTGCTGTCCAGCGCGGGGCCATTCTGGCGTCCCGCCAGCGCTTCACGTTGCGGCGGACCTGCCGGATGCCGCCTTCTGTCTGCGACGTCGGGCCGGAATCTGAGCTGCGGAGACTTCACATATCGCAGCAGCTCCGGCTCCGGCCCGATCAACCTTCTTCCGTTCCGTCACGAAACACCTCAATAATCCCCTCGTCTCAGGTCTTGATCAGTGTCTCAAAAAAACTCCAGGGTGGGGGAGTAACCCTTGGTGAGGATCGCCATACCAATCGCCTTGATCACGCCCCGCAAGACATCTTCACGCTGACAAGCGCCACGCGTACTGTGCTCAAGCGCATCAGCAACTCGCCCACAAGGGCTATCGAGGCGTTCCAGACCAGCAGAACAACGGCGATCCGCTTCCTGACCAAAGACCACAATAATTTTTACTAAATCACCCTGACTTGGGAAATGTCGGGTAGAATCTGGTGGCAATCAAGGTGTATGGTCGAAGTGCAGTTTCGACGCGTCACAAGACATCTTGCAAGAAATTGAAATTGAACACACAATTTTGAATCAGACTCTGAACGCTGACCCAATCCTTCGTTTCATGGGCGTTGATCGGTATCTGGTTGGGTGTGGAGGTTGATTAGGGCAAAGGGTTACGGATGCAGATTGCGCCAAAGTCGGGGGCTGACAAACAGCCGGTATCAGAGAATAGACCGGACAAGCCGAACATCGGCCATGTTGCGGTTTTCTCAAGAACCTTGGCGCGAATTCCCAATCTCCCAGCCTTTTTGCGGGCGGAAAATGTCAATCTTCGGACAGGTTTTGGTTTCGCGCAACAATATGCCGCAAACACAATTCCGAATGTTTCTGCAGGTTGGGGGCATAAACCAACCGCGGACAAGGCGCGACGTTTTGCCGACAAGAATTCAATACCGTATTGGGCGGTCGAGGACGGCTTCCTTCGTTCCCTGGACCTGGGCGTCAATGGCGTCGCGCCGCTATCCTTGGTTGTTGACGATATTGGAATTTATTACGATAGTACCCGACCCTCCCGGCTGGAAGAACTCTTGAATGGAACAGATAAATTCAGGCCGGAGCTACTTGATCGTGCTCAAAATGCCGTTGACAGGCTCCTTGAACACCGGCTCAGCAAATACAACTCAGCGCCTGAATTGCCTGTCGGTCTGCTACCGCCTACCAATCGCCGCAGAATACTGATCGCCGATCAAACCCTCGGCGATATGTCGGTTCAATTGGGTAATGGCAGCGAAGCCGCATTTCGATACATGCTTGAATGTGCTCAAGAGGAAAACCCCCAGGCCGAATTGGTCGTCAAACTACACCCAGACACCGCAAACGGGACGAAGCGCGGATATCTTTCCGAGATGGATCTGCCGCAGGGTACTCGCGTCATCGATATCGACGTTAATCCCGGCAGCCTGCTTGAACGGTGCGACCATGTCTATACGGTCACCAGTCAACTTGGCATGGAAGCCTTGCTTGCAGGGTTGCCGGTCACCTGCCACGGGATCCCATTTTATGCGGGCTGGGGCGCAACCAGGGACCGATTGAATTGTCCCAGGCGGACACAGTCGCGCTCGGCGTTGGAGATATTTGCCGCCGCTTGGCTCCAATACGCTCGCTATGTCGATCCGACAACATGTTCCGAGTGCGATATCGAACGAATAATCGACCTACTGATCGAGGCAAAAAGAATCAACGAAATTAATCGTGGAACGACCATTTGCCTGGGCATGCCGCGTTGGAAACGACGGCATCTTCGCCCTTTCCTGGCAAGCACGGGCGGCAAAACCATATTTGCGCGGACCGGGGGCCAGGCTATTCGCCGAGGGGCGCGCCCTGGCGACCGAATTCTAATCTGGGGCGACTCCAATCCGGCGGGCTTGCAACCGTTGGTCTCCCAGCTTGGCGCGCCGCTCGGCCGGGTCGAAGACGGTTTCCTTCGATCAGTTGGACTGGGGTCGGATTTTATCGAGCCCTGCTCTCTGTCCATCGATTGGCAAGGCGCACATTTCAATCCATCCCTGTCAAGCGACCTGGAGACATTGCTGGAATTTGGAAAGTTTGCGCCGGAGGAACTCGAGCGAGCCGCCAGATTGCACCGGCAAATTGTCGATGCGAAACTCAGCAAATATAATGTCGGAGCTTCGCCACCTGATCTACCTTCCGCCGCCAAAAGCCGAAAAATAATCTTGGTTCCAGGTCAGGTTGAAAACGATGCGTCCGTGCGCCTTGGTGGCGGCACGATCCAAAGCAATTTGGCCCTGGTTAGAGAGGTACGCGAAACTGAACCCGATGCATTCATCGCATGGAAGCCCCACCCTGACGTTGTTGCGGGCAATCGGCGCGGCGGGCGAAATCACGTTGAAATTGAAGAACTGTGCGATACGGTCTGGACTGGGGTCCATATCCATGACTGTCTGAATTTAGCCGATGAAGTTCACGTCCTGACTTCATTGACCGGTTTCGAGGCCTTGTTGCGCAAAAAGAAAGTTGTGACTTACGGTGGTCCGTTCTTTGCAGGCTGGTCCCTGACCACTGATCGCATGGAATTCCCGCGCCGTTCCCGCGCGCTATCGCTTGACGAATTGATTGCCGGCGTTTTGGTACGATATCCCCGCTACTATGACTGGCAGTCTGGCATTGTCTGCGACGTTGAAGGCATTGCTGGGCGTATTTCGAAAGAGGCTGCCTTGGGTCCGGCACCGGTAGATGTCCCACCCCTGAAGCGACTGGGCAAAATCGTATCTCGTGTCGGTCGTTATGTGGCGGGAATTATGAATGGCTGATCCTGTACCGTCCGATATCCCCTTTAGGAACCTACTGATGTTGCAGGGGCCGGGCAGTCCGTTTTTCAGGCAGCTTGCCGCTGAACTGGTAACGCAAGGCGTTGCGGTCCGCAAGATCAATCTGAATTTAGGGGATACAAGATTTTTTCCCCGGCCGAATGCCGTTTACTTTCGCGATCGATTTGAAAACTGGTCTGAATTTCTAATCGCGCAACTGGATCGTGAAAACATTGATTCTATTGCATTGTTTGGGGAAACGCGGCCTTACCACCACCGGGCGATCGAGATCGCAAGCTCTCGGGGAATACCCATCTTCGTGTTCGAGGAAGGATATGTACGGCCCGATTATGTCACGATCGAAATTGGCGGCGTAAACGGAAAATCGAGATTGATGGATCAGCCCTTGGCCCACATCAGATGTCAGAATTATGAGAACGGGAAAAGCCCAGCACGGATCGCTGCACGACCGGTTGGCAATACATTCTACGCGATGATGCTCAAATCAATACAATATTGGATTCTGGTCGATTTTGGCAAAGTTTTCTTTCCCCATTACAAGCATCACAAGCCGACCTCATTCAGCGAGTTTCGGCCATGGATTGTGTCGGCTTACAGAAAGCTGAAACATGCCGCAGTCGATCGGTCGGTTGTTGAGCGCCTTTTGAAAAACGATAGACCCTATTTTCTGGTGCCGTTACAGGTTCATCGAGATAGTCAGATAATTCGAGACTCCCCTTATCCAAGCGTCGGACACTTCATCCACGAAATTTTGCAATCCTTCGCTGAACATGCTCCGGCAGACCACTACCTGCTGTTCAAACACCACCCGCTTGATCGCGGCCACACTGACTACACAGCCCTGTTAAAAAGTGTGTCGGAAAAATTGGGCTGCCAGACACGCGTCTCTTATGCGCGCGACGCCCATTTGCCGACTCTGTTGAAACACGCCTGCGGCACCGTGACCATAAACAGTACGGTTGGTTTGTCATCGCTGGTTCACGAGACACCAGTCAAGCCCATGGGGCGTGCAATTTATGACCGCCCGGGATTAACCCCGGAATGCTCTCTGAATAACTTTTGGAACAACCCCGGCAAAGTTGATCCTGATTTGGTAGAGATATTCATGAATGAACTGGTAGACGCATGCCAGGTGAATGGCAACTTCTATCGGACCCGTGTAATAGAAGATTTTGTGCCGCAGGTTGTTCGGTGTATGGCCAGATTATTTGCCGAATCAGGGGAATTTCATTTGGATTGTGACAAATCGGTATGAATAGATTCTTGAGGCTCCGTCATCCAAAGGAGCTTCGGAATGTCAACAATCGGGCACCTCTAAAAACGCGCGGACTTGCGAAGGTTCATATTTTGTCCCAGCTTGTAGCTGGGGGTTGAGGGGAAAGTCGGCGGGTCAGATTTGATTCCTGGGTCTGCCTTGTGATTTATCTCCTGTTTTCTTGTGGTTTGGGCAGACTCATCCCCTGAAGGTGGTCAACCCGGTGCTGCATCCAGGTGATCCAGTTGCACGGCGCGGCGCATGTTGCAGGCAAGGTTCCGGAGACCGATCCGTGCCTTTGCCCGGACCAGACCGATGGATCGGATCAGCGGTCCGCCCATGTCGTTGCTCCGGGCGCCAAAGACATGCTCGACCCGGACGCGCACCCTGGAGCGGGTCTTGTTGCCCTTCTTCTCTCGGTCGCTCAGCGGCTTGTTGCGCTTGCCCTTGCGGTGGATCCGGCTCCTCAGCCCCTTGTCCTTCAGCTTCTCCTCGATCTCGGCCGAGCGACAGGCGCTGTCGGCCCGGACATCCGAGGCGGTGTTGTCACCATCGAGGATCTGATCCGGCACCTGACTGTCGTGCACCGCGGCATCGCTCACGTCATGGTCACGCACCAGCTTGTGACGGCGGTCGACGTTGATGTGGTTCTTGTCGCCGTAATGGCTTTGACCGTTTTTCCGGTCCAGCGGGCATCGCAATCTTTCCGGCGCAGCCCTGGCCGGCTTTTCCTTCCACGCCTCTGGCGTGTCACCGGCCTTGATGGTCGCGTTCTCCTCGCGCTTGTTGCGCTGCCCGGGCACCGGGACGATCGACGCATCAATGATCTGTCCGCCCATTGCCAAAGAGCCCCGGCCCTTCAAATGATCGTCAAAAGCTGAAAAAAGCGGTTTTACTTCGCCCGCCCGGGCCAGCTGCTCGCGATAAAGCCGGATCGTCCTGGCATCGGGCACCGGATCCTCAAGGCCCAGGCCCGGGAACCGCATGAAGGAAAGACGATCGAGAACCTGATACTCGACCTGCTCGTCGGAAAGAGTGTAAAGCTCGCAGAGAACGATCGCCTTAAGCATGACCACCGCGTCCCACGGCTTGCGACCCGCCGCCGACTTGCGCCTTTCACCCGGTTTGCGCCAAACCGCCTCCAAACGCGACCGAAACTCCTCGAATGGAACAACCGCCGCAATCTGAACCAGGGGGTCCTTCCTGGCATCAAGCGAATCGTAACGGTTGCTGACATCGAAAAAGCCCGGCTGACCCATCGCCGATTCCTTACAAAATTGAAGCTTCCATTGATTATATCCCGAGAGAATCACACGTCATCCATAAACGCAAAATCAGGCCGATTGTTCGAGATGCCCAATCTATAGGCTATTTCAATGATATGGACGATCCTCGCACGGGCAATGCGCGTCGCCATAAATTTTGTGACATCATGACCATCAGCCTTTTGTGCGTCCTGTGCGGCGGAGAATCGGCTGTTGACATGGCGGATTTTGGGTCGGCGAAAGAGGATTTTCTGCGCGAATTTCTCGAATTGCCACATGGACCACCTTGTCACTCCCCCACCCTAGAGTTTTTTGAGACACTGATCAAGACCTGAGACGAGGGGATTATTGAGGTATTTCATGATGGGACAGAAGAAGGTTGATCGGGCCGGAGCCGGAACTGCGGAGACTTCACATATCGCAGCAGATCCGGCTCCGGCCCGACGTCGCAGACAGACGGCGGCGCGCAGGCTCACGGGCATTGTGGAGGCCGATGAAACCTGTGTGCCGGAAAGGTGCACGAAACCTTGAGCGCAAGGCGCGACGCAGGGGAGGCAAGGCCAGCAAGCGGGGCCTGTCAGATGAACAGGTTCCGGTACCGGTTGAAGGATTTCTTGCGGCGCTACCGAGGCGTCGCGACCAGATATCTCGACAACTACCTGCGATGGTTCCAGCGGCTTGAACTGGAGAGCGCCTCACCCCGGGCTTGCCTCGCAACCGCCATCGCACGTCCATGCATATAATTTGAAACTGAGACATGGAAAAACGTTGTCGCACTAGGCCTGGCTGATCACCGGAAACTCCGGCCCGTCAAGAGGAACACCGCTGTCCAGCGTGACGTCCCGGAACGGCGGAGAAGTATCGACACCCTCGCGCCTGATATAAACTGCATCGGCACCGACCAGGCGCAGGGAAAATGCCCGGCGCTGGGTCGTCCTGGACCGGTTGGCCGGCGCGCCGTGCAGGGTGCGGTAATCGAAGGCGATGACATCGCCCGGCGCCATCGACCAACTGAGGATATCGTAATCATCGCGGTTGGCATCGATATCAGGTACTGCCTCCTGGGTATCGCCCTCGTTCAAGGGTTGGCCATTGAACCGCTGTGGCCGGAAAAACCGGTCCCACCGGTGCGATCCGGCAATGAATTCCGGGCAGCGTTCCTTCGGCACCTCGTCCAGCGGTATCCACAGGCTGAGGGTCTGATGACCATCGACACAGTAATAGGGCAGATCCTGGTGCCACGGCGTCGCAATATCCGTGTCGGCTTCCTTCACCAGCACATGTTCGTGGAAGAGACGCACCGACGGGCTGTCCATCAGCGCCGCGCCGACCTTGGCCGCCGCCGAATTGAAAATGAATTCGCGGTATTCCGGAATCCGGTCCCAATTGCAGTAATCGCTCAGGAACCGGCCGCCGGTCTCCTCATCCCGGTAGATTTTCGCATCCGGACCCGGGTGTTCCATGTTTTCGGCAATACCAGTGCGCAAGGTTTCCACCCAATCCCGGAAAATGCCGCGCAGCACGGTTGCGCCCTCTTCGCGAAAGTCGCGGATCGTGTCCGCATCGATTTCAAGATTGCCGTCCATGGATTTCTCTTATCGCTATTTTGTATTGTCCGTCAAAAAAGTACCGATCCGCTGCATGGCGCGTTCAATATTTTCCACGCTGTTGGCATAGGAAATGCGGATGAATCCTTCTCCGTTGGCGCCGAAGTCGGGACCGCCGATCACCGCGATGCCGGCGTCTTCCAGCAGGGCCGTCGCCAGCGGTTTGGACTGCCAGCCGGTCGCCGAAATATTGGGGAAGGCATAGAATGCGCCCTTGGGCGTGGCGCAGTATATATTGGGCAGATTGTTCAGCCAGCCGACCACCGCCTGACGCCGGCGGTCAAACTCGGCAACCATGTCAAGCACCGGTTCCTGCGATCCTTCCAGGGCCGCGATCGCGGCGTACTGGGTCGGCGCGTTGACACAGGAATGGGCGTTGACCACCAGCTTGCGCACTTTATCAACCAGTTGATCGGGCCAGATGCCATATCCAATTCGCCAGCCGGTCATGGCATAGGTCTTCGACCAGCCGTCCAGCAAAATAAGCTGATCGCGCAGGTGCGGATAGGCAAGCAGTGTCGCATGTTCCAGCCCGTCATAAGTCATGCACGAATAGATCTCGTCCGATAGAATGGCGACACCGGGGTGATCGGCCAGGCCAACGGCCAGCTTGTCCATCTCGGCTTTCGGCGTAACGCCGCCACACGGATTGCCGGGGCTGTTGAGCACGATCAGGCGGGTTGCCGGTGTGATCCGCGACAGGACATCGTCGGCGGTAAAGCCGAAGGCATTTTCTTCGCGCAAGGGAATCGGAACAGGGGTCGCACCGCGATATTCGATCATCGAGCGATAGACCGGAAATCCCGGATCGACATACACGATCTCGGAACCGGGTTCGCCGAACATCAAAATGGCGAAGAACATGGTCGGCTTGCCGCCGGGCTGGATCACGATGTTGCCGGGGTCGACCTCTTGACCATGGCGACGGTGCAGGTCGGCGGCGACTGCCACCCGCAACGGCGCGATGCCGGTAGCTGGCGTATAGCCATGGTGACCGTCGCGCAGCGCCTTGATGCCGGCCTCGACAATATGATTCGGTGTGGGGAAATCCGGCTGTCCGATGCCCAGATTGATGATGTCGCGCCCCTGCGCGGCCAATTCGGTAGCCCGCGCCAGCACGGCAAAGGCATTTTCTTCACGCAACCGATCAAGATCGGCAACCGTTTTAAACATGTTTGAAATTCCCGTAATTCCATACATTTACGCCGTTTCCTTGTATCGGTCCATTGATCCAGGCTGCGGAGAAACATCAACTCTCAATGAGTTAACGGCGGCGGATTCAGGTTTCGATAACACTTCCCTGTTTCATCATGAATCGTAGCGTTGGAACAGTTCGATTCCCTTCCAGACAGTAGTGTACCCCTCGTGTCAGTTATTGCATCCCCACAAGCACCCATGCATTGTCTGGTTGCGTTTTCCGTGTCGCATATCGGTTTGTAGCGTATGGGAAATGACCTTAATGCACTTGTAGCAGGCGTCGCCGCGGCAATTCTGTTCGTCAGCGGCTTCCGGTTGTGGCCAGCAGACGGCGGTCGCGGATTGAGAAGGTCAGTCTCGGTGCGGCTTGGCTGGTGATCGCCCTGGTCGGTCTGGCCGCCGCGCCGGTCCTCCTTTCTCCCCTGATATATTCCGGCACTTGCGCACCGCTGGTTGGCGATGCCTGGGCCTGTACGCTTCCCGAATTATTGGCACCCGAATGGCCGCCTCTGCCCTGTTCGCGGGGAGTTCGATCCGGATGCAGGCGCTGGTTCTGGTGTCCGGGGCGATGACCGGCAAGCTCGCGCATGGAAACGCCGGCAAGAACGACAAAAATCCGGACCAGGATGTTTCGCCCTTCTTGCGCCGATAATTTTACCGGCGGCCGGACTTCGGCTATCAAGGGGGGTATCCGAGCTTCGTAACGGAACCATCCCCATGCTGCGATTTGCCGCCAATCTGACCACATTGTTTAATGAGTATCCTTTCCCCGAACGCTTCGCAGCCGCGCGAGCCGCCGGATTTGACGAGGTCGAATTCCTGTTTCCCTATGAATGGCCGGCGGATGATATCGCGCACTGGCTGGCCGATGCGGACCTGCGTCAGGTATTGTTCAACCAGTCGCCCGGCGACTGGGAGGCGGGAGAGCGCGGCGTTGCCTGCCACCCGGGCCGCAAGGCGGAATTTCGCGGCACCTTCGAAACCGCGCTGTCCTATGCCGCCACGTTGAAGACGCCGCGCATTCACGCCATGACCGGCCTGCGACTGAACGGTGTTAGTGAGGCGGACCAGCGTGCGGCGCTTGTCGCCAACCTGATCTGGGGGACCGCGCGCGCGGCGGACGCGGGCATTGATCTGTTGATCGAACCGTTGAACCCCCACAATGCGCCGGGCTATTTTCTCGGCGATTTCGGTCTGGCACTGGAGATGATCGAAGAGGTCGCGACCGTGGGCGATCAAGCTCCGAAACTGCAGTTCGACATCTATCACTGCGCCCGCATTCATGGAGACATACCGGCCTGGATCGAACGGTGTGCTCCGCATATCGCCCATTATCAGATCGCCGGTATTCCCGATCGCCACGAGCCCGATATAGGTGAATTGCCTCTCGCCGAAATTCTCGCCGCCGCCGAGGCTTACACGCCAGGCCTGTCGGTCGGGTGCGAATACATCCCGGTGGGCCGGACGGAAGACGGGCTTGGCTGGTTGGCGCCCTACCGCTCACAGGAGTATCGCTCGGTGGATTTTGCCCCGAATCAATCAGAAAAATGATGCTATTTCGAATAGAAGCATTTTTCGCCATTCCGTCCCTGCCATCGCCAAATCGGCATGATTGCTGGTGTTTTTGCCGGCAAGGAACCCATTAACGCTTTGTTAACCTCGTGAATTCTGGGCACGATTCATCGCCTGATTTCAGAAGGTTAGGAAAATGACGGCAATGACACACGCTGTTGCCATCGGATTTCGAAAGAGTCGCGCAATGTCTGATCGATCAAGCCGGCTGAATAGAAGCGATTATCAGGGCGGAACGGCGAACACGCCAGTGCCGCGCCGAAGGTTCCGTGCGTGCGGCGTATCCGTGGGAACAGGTCACGGCCCAATTTCGGTTGTTGGTGCCCGCACACCATTATCCTGAAAATCAGATTGACGAGATCGTCCATCAGGTTTTGACGGCATGATCTTCCAGCCGCGTATCAAGCGCATCGCCGACCGCAATGGCGATTGTTATCAATTCTTCAATCTCGTTCGCCGTTTGTGACAAGCCATCTTTGTGAACACTGATCGTATCCGTCCGTCTGAGGCGTCCGATTTATGAATTGACGATCTTCAGCGGTGTTTCTTTTTCGTATCCGTCCGGTCAGGCCGCGTTTTTGAGGTCTTGGGGCTTCCAGTTCCACGGCATGAGTTCGTCGATGGGGTTAATCCGTGATCAGCAACGCGTTCCAGCACCCATGTGAGCCAGGCCTCGGGATCGACATTGTTCATTTCAGCGGTCTCAATGAGGGCGTAGGCGATAGCGGCAGCCTCGCCGCCACCAACGGAGCCCGGGAAGAGACAATTTTTTCGACCAGGGGCGACGGGACGGATTGATCGCTCACAGATATTGTTGTCGAGCTCCAGACGTCCGTCGCCGAGATAAGCACGCGCTTCGGGCATCGGCTTCAGGGCGTAGCGGATCGCCTCGGCCAGTTTGGTCTTGCCCGAGAGCCTGGGCAGTTGGGCCTGTAGCCATACTTCCAGGTCATCGAAGACAAGGCCTGGCCTTCTCCTGCCGCAGGGCGGCCCTTTCGTAGCCGTCCGTTAGAGCCGTATTTTTCGGTTATTCCGGCATCCAATTCCACGGCATGAGTTCCTCGATGCGGTTGATCTTGTGATCTGGCAGGCGCTCCAACACCCAGGTGAGCCAGGCTTCCGGATCAACGCCGTTCATCCTGGCGGTCTCGACGAGGGTGCAAGCGATAGCGGCGGAGCCCATGAAGAGATGGTTCTTGCGGCCCAGTGCGATGGGGCGGATCGAGCGTTCACAGATGTTGTTGTCGAGTTCCAGCCGTCCGTCGCCGAGACAGGCACGCACCTTTGGCATGCGGTTCAGCGCATGGCGAATGACCCCTGCCAGTCTGGTCTTGCCCGAGAGCCTGGGAAGCCGGGCCTGTAACCATGCTTCCAGCTCATCGAAGACGGGCTTTGCCTTCTCTTGCCGAATGGCGACCCGCTCTTCGGGGGATTTGCCTCTGGCTTCCTCTTCGACAGCGTAAAGCACGGCGATCTGCTTGATTGTGCCTTTGGCGATGGCCGACCCGGTGCGCTCAAACTCTTCCACAAACTTGCGGCGCACATGCACCATGCAGGCCTGTTCGTCGGCCTTGCCCTCCCCAAAGAGGCCATTGAAGCCCGCAAAGCCATCGGCATGCACGGTCCCGGTATAGTCTGCGAGATGATTGACCGGGTGTGCACCCTTGCGGTCTGTACTGAACTGATACCAGGCACAGGGTGGGGCCTCGCCGCACCACGGGCGCTCGTCGCGCACGTAACTCCACAGCCGCGCGGTTTTAGTCTTCTTTATCCTGGTGCGGGTTTGCAGTTTGACCGGTGTGTCATCGGCAAAAAGTGCAGGCCCTGCCCTGACCCTTCTTCCCAGACATATCCGCCCTCAAGATGTCCACTATCAATGGTGGACACTATCGGCGCACGCTATAACGCGTCAGAGCACCCACGCCGGACGCTTACGAAGTAGCGTTGCGAGTTCCGTCTCGAAAAGCTGACCTGCCTCTGCGGCTCGGCCGAACTTGCAAGAAACATCTTCACGCGTAGCCAACCTCCAGCCCCTACCCGACCAGAGGCCGCGCTTGGGCGGCTCTGTGGCTCTCTCGCGTTGATCGGTCAGTGCCGCCAGTGCCTGCCGGTGACCGGCGCTCTGCTTGTTCCTTCAAAGCCGCAATCCGGCGCCAGCCGAGGATCAGCGGCCAGTCCAAGCCACCCACCGTCATCCCGCCGGCTGGATCCGGCTTGGCCAGCGCATCCGGATGCGCCCGCAGCCACGTGACCATTTCGCCGAAAGCGCCGCGGCCTGTCTGCCTGGCGGCCTCGACGTCCACATATTCCCGCGCCACAGTGCCTCCCTCGGCGGCGGCACAGTCCTTGAGCGGCTTCAGTTGCCCGGGGATCAGGCAGCCCTCCTTCTGCTGTTCCTTCGAGGAGACACGGGCGCAGATCACCGCACGCTTGCTCGGCGGCGGGCCTTGGTGCGGGGTCTGGCAAAATGTCCAGTGTAAACTGGGCGATGCCATTTGGCAAGAATGCGGTGGTTTGCGCCTTCATCGGCGCAGGCTGTCATAAGCCCAATGCAAGAGCGCCTGCCGCTGACGCGGCCGACAAAAAGGATCGCCTGGGTCGCAATTCTTCCTGATCTGCGCCAGGTGCCGCTTCATCGCCTTCCATCGCCCGATCTGGCGGGCGTCCTCCTCATCAATGCGTCGGCCCATATGATAACGGCAATACCACTGAAACCAGCCGCGTGGATCGTCGGGATGAATCCAGCCTTTCCGGCGCCATTCCGACAAGGGCTGGCTGGCGTCCACGCCGAAGTAATTGAGCGAACAATCGCGGCGGGACGGAGACAGCTTCGCCCGCGCAAACCATCTCGCTGGAAATTCATCACGGCAATCCGTGAGATATTTGCCGCAGAAAACGCCGAATTCGAGCATCTCCCCGGGTGTCAGGTCCGGACGAAACCCGGGATCGAAGTGGGAACCAGCCTGAACGGACAACTCGTATCGATACCCTTGCTGCATCTTGTCGCTGACGATGACAGTACGGCGGTGCATGCGGCCTCCGGTCAGTTCAGCAAAAGGATCGACGCGTTCAGCAACGAAGCGAATGCCACCCAGACGGCGTAGAGCATGAACAGCCACGCGGACACACGATCGCACCGCCACGCTGCGGCGATAAAGGCCAGGATGGACGCCAGCAAAAACAGAATGACAATCAGCGCCAGACCAATCTGCCGCGCCGCGAAGAAGACGGGCGACCACAGAAAATTGAGGCCAAGCTGCATCCACCATAGTGTCATGAGCCGGCCGGTTCGTCCTTGCCGCCAGGTGCGCCAACCGGCAATGGCGATCAGGACATACAACACGGTCCAGACGGGGCCGAAAATCCAGCCGGGCGGATTGAAGGACGGCTTGGCGAGCGTCGCGTACCATTCACCCGGCGCCGTCAGATAGCCGATGGCAAGGCCGCCGCCGATCACCAGGGCCAGAAACGGGATCAGGGAAAATCGATTGGTCATGTCAGGGTCGTTCCGGTCATTCCGCCGCCGCCATATCGGCCTCGGTGGCGGGGGGCTCACATAAGAGGGCTTCTTGTGTCGGTCAGCCGGATGATCTCGTGGATGGTTTCCGGCCGTATGGTCTTGTTGGCGGTTCGCTTCATCACGTCGCGGATCTGGCGCGCCGCGTCCAGCCAGATCTCGTTTTTCGACGAATTGCCGCCGCTGCCCATACTCGAACGGGCAGCAAGGGCCGTCGTTTCCGCCAGGAGATCAAAAGGTTGGCGGAAGGTGGCGACCACTTCACCATCCTCCCGGGAGCAGTTCGAAAGCACGAAGTTGAGCAGGCGGCGTTTTTCGCGGGCGGGCTGGCGGTCGATGTCGTGCTGCAAGCGCCGCTGCTCCGCGCGCCACTGCCCGGCCATCCTGTCGAGGAAATTGCCGCCGGTCTTGCCGTCGAGCTTGTCGATATACATGGCGCTGATGCGCTTGCCGAGCTGCCTGTGCTCGGCCTGAAGGCGCCTGATTTCTTCCTCGTGTCGCGGCGCTCGTCCGCATGGCTGGCATGGTGTTCAGTTACCACTAGACATACTGATCATCAAGCGCGTCGGGACATCGCGCGGCTGTTCGAAACAGCATACGCTTCGGCATGGTTGAGCATGCCCAGAATAAATGCCTTAAGGATCGCACCAGTTTGATCAGGATCTTTGGGGTCCGCACCAATAACACCGAGGATCACGTCGGATGGATCGGCGTCTAACTCACCCTCTTCGGACCAGGTGACAGCTTCGTCGTACGGCCGCAGCGATGCTTCTATCGGCGCCGCTACCCAGACCTGCCGTGCAATCTGTTTGTCTGTGTCGACGTTCCGGATCTCTGTGTAGCGAGCAGTATAATCGAGTTTTGTCCAAACATTATGTTTTGCCCGAACATTATTTTGGGAAGTGTACTTTGCGTCAATCACCGCAGCATAAACGAGGTGGTATTCGCGCGGATCTTCGCGTGCGAGTGGTTCAAAAATTTCGATCACAGTATCGGGGGTCCAAGGCTTGTCTGATACACCCCGGTAGATTGTGTCGAAACCCTTTGCAGCTTGGAATGGAAGGATCGTGGGCTCATAGCGGAGACGAACCAGGCGCTCGTCCGGCGCCTTGAAATCAATCGACGCGTTCCGATCAAGATCGACCGAAAACCGGTCCCGCGCTATCGGCTCGAAAATCGAATTGTGTGAAATGCAGGATAGTCCAGCCGCCTGGAGCCCGGCGGAAACCTGGAAGAAGAACCATTGTTCGAAGATTGTCTCGATGGGCTTGGCGTCCTCGGTGTCGCCTTGCTCCACCACGATCGAGTTGTTGTTCAAAAACTTGCGCATAAGCCTCGCAGCGCGCGAGTACTGCGGATGGTTGCGAAATATCGGAGATTCGAAGCTCTCCAGGAAATACTGCCGCGCAATGCGCTGGACCGGTACCCCGAAACTACGAATCGCTCTGCGCATCTCGGTCACCACCTCCTCGAACTCCTCGACGATCTGATCCAATTTCCCGATTTTGGGCTCTTCGCTACGATGGTAGAAATTCCTCAACTCGGCATCGTCGGGTCCGTAGCCGCGCAATTTGCCAAGGCGCATGTCGCGGTCTTTCTTGGCGTACATAAGTCTTCGCTCGGCGCGGCGTCGGAGAAGGTCAATAAATCCGACGATGACCCTGTTTTCCCGAGTATCGCGGGTTGGCATCACCGTCGGAAGCTCAAGCAATTCACCCGAACGAATAGCGTCGCGGGCTCTTTGGCCCTGTTGAGAAAATCGGCGCAAAACGCGGGCGTTCAGCCTTTCTCCGGGTTTCGGCCGGCGGATCGCGGTGCGGTTCCGCAATTCCACGTGCGGCTCCTCGAGAATCTGCGCGAGGGTCGACGAGAACCGTTGCCAGCAGTCCCGGATCTGGCTGAGCTCGAGGCGCGGGGTCAGCGGTTGCACGCGGCCATGTCGCGCTGGTGTGCCCTGCGAGAGCGCCAGGCGCGATTTGGAAATCAGGTCCAGCAACAGCTCGACGCTGATGCGCCTCATGTCATCGAACATGGATACATAGGCCTCTGCGGACAGTTTGCTGGGCTCGACCAGCGCGCGCAATTCCGCGAGGATTTTGCCGTTTTGTCTATCGAGAAGTCTGATGGGCGTAATGCCAGAAGCGCCATCCAGACAAGACGACGTCGGCCACACACGGCTACTGTAAAGATCTTGTGGTTCCTCCAACGAATTGTCACCGATCTTAATCTGATAGTCCACGTCCCTGTCACATTCATCGACCCTAAAGCCGATACGCATAGTCTCTTGCACCTCGAAGCTGGGTTTTTTACCCCGATAGGGGCCGAGAGGCAGTTCGAGCAGAGGGGGTCCAGTTCCAGTAGGGAAGATGGTGAAATGTGTCATGCTTCTGCTTTCCCGAGGAACATATCGTCGTCAGCGTGCGCATCAGCCTCCAGACGGTTGAGGGCTTTAAGGGTCCCGGGAACGTCGCAAGCCTTTTCCAGATTGTCGTACAGACTGTGCAACGCCTCCATGGCACCCGGCCGGTAAAGCCGCCCTCGGATCTGAGGCAGAATGCGCTGACGCAGTTGCATGTCGAGCGCTTCGTTGAAGCTGCAAAGGCTCTCAGCATTGGCCACGAAACGGTAAATCGAGCTTAGGCGGCGGGGCGTCAGTCCGCAACCAAGCGTGTTGAGTTCCGGTTGCATTCCGGCCAACACCTCGATCGCGCGGGTGGGCACGTTGGTGTTCCGCGTCCAACGATCTCGGTTGGACTGAAGCACTGGCGAGCCCTCGACCTGATTGGCTCCGGTCTTCGCCATCCTCATGCCGAGAACCGGCAGCTGATCGTCGACGGCGAACTCGATCAGGTTGCATCGATCGAGAAGGCGCGTCGACAATCGTCGCGTCGTTTCATCGAAGTTCACCGTCCCCACGATGATCAGGTTTGGTGAGAGTTCGAGGTGCGCGTAGGGCCGGAACGGATCGTCGGTCCGCACCGCACGCGGATCGAAGATGTTGATGAGCTGATTTCCCGGCGCACGTGATATCGCCTGAATGATATCTGCGAGGTAGTGCTCGGGCTGAGCGAGATTGAGTTCCTCGAGACACACCAAATAAGTGGGCGCGGAAGGTCCGAGTACCGTGCGCGCGTGGTATGCGAGGATCATCTGGTTCAGCATACCAGAGGCCGCCGGAACGAACCTGTGTTCCAGCGCGTCGGTATAGCCAAATAAGTCCGAAGAACTGGTCCAGGATGGGTTCACATCCACTGCCAGGAAGCCTTTGTCAGTGGCATCACCTGCAAGAGCTTCCGCGTAGAGGACTGGCAGAGAGGATTTGCCGGAACCGGACACGCCACCAAGAATGACCGGCGCTCGTTCCTTCGCCGAAAGGTGGAAAGCTAAAAGGTCATCGTGGTTGAAAACGAAGCCGCATTCTTCGACATGCGACACAAACCGCTTGAAGAAGGACTCTTCTTCGGGCAGTGTGGCCCTCTTCTCCGCAACAACCGGGAACTTGGGCAGATTCAATGCTGGCGCTGATCTGTCGGTTGCTGACGTTGATTTCCCTCGTTCATCTGACCGAGACGATCCGCCTAGGCCCAATCGCTCCAGAAGTGGTTGGAGTGCCAGGAAATCGGTCACCATGCCCAGATGATCTTTGGAAAGCTTGTCCGCATTTTTATTCAGTCTCCTTTCCAAGGCTCTCTCCTGCCAGCGCAAATTCTCCTTGTCCTTCTTGATCTGCTCATTGGCCTCCTTGATCTTCGCCGAGTTTTCCTGTTCCAGGGCCTCTCGCTCGCGCTCTGCCGTCCTTTTGAAGTCATCACGCTTCGTCCTGTATTCCTCCTCCAAATTTGAGAGCTTGGCATTCAGCGTGGCCACTTTCTCATTCGCGCGGGCTTTAATTTGGGCGGCCTGCACATCCACGCGTTTCTCGACCTCTGCGGCGACGGCCTGATCGATCTTTGGCTTGAATCTTTCGTCCGAGACGAGTGTATCGTAGATCTGATCCACCATATCAAGCTTATTACTCTTCTCACCCAGGAAGTGCTGGACTCGCCTTATCGCGGTCGGTGATGACTGCGCCTCGTTGGCATATCGGTCCAAGTGCTTGAGGAACTCGCGCCGTTGGTTCCGGCTCATTAAATCCCTGGAAACTTGGCGAACCGCCGCCTGCAGTGAGACGATATCAACCTCCTCTGCCCCCTCCCGCAGTTCTTCATAGAGCGCGCCTGTCAGCGCGTCGTAGCACACGGTGTACCCGGACTGTTGGCTCGTCCTGCTGGCATCGCGCTGCACGACGACCTCGCACCGGATATGGCCGGGGCGGCGTCCTGCCGCCTCGGTCGCCGCGATCTCGGTCGCCGCGATCCGATAGACGGTGGGCGGCGCGACCGGCTTTCTGAAGCGGATTTCCGGCTCAATCAGACGGTCGTTTTCGGGCTGCATGAGTTCGACCTTCAGCGGCCCGTAGAGATCATCGCCGATCCGCACGAGGACATGCCGCGTCGGCTCATGGTCGCAGCGCATCGAGAAGTCGTCGAGCAGTTCGTTTGGATCGGTGATCCCAGCATCCGGTGTCAGGATCTCCAACAGCTCCTTCGGACCGGGAAGCTTGGGTTGCAGAAGCTGGTAGTGGTCATCTTCGGACGAGGACGGCAGCTTCGCTGCATCCCTGATCCCTGACATGATGAGGCACCCCGGTGGCGCATGGGTGACACGGGCTTCGCCGCGCAGCATCCACCAGGCCCGGCCGCGGTTGGGAAACTCGGTCTGCCGGTCGTCGATGATTTCGCCGCTCGCGTCCGCGATCGGCACGACAGTGGAGAAGTAGTTCTTGCTTGTGCCGGCCTCGAAACTCTTCTGTCCGACCGCGAAGAAGTATCGTCTATCCTTGTCTGCCAATGGGGGCCTCCTTGATGTGCTGCTCGGGTCCGGAAGCGCGGGCCGGTGGCCATGCGATGAAATTTGGTGATTGCGGGGAAAGGGCTGTCATTCCGCCGCCGCCATATCGGGGTCGGCGGTGGGGGCGAGGGTCTCACAGAGGAGGGCCTCGAAGAGGCGGGCGCGGGTGGTGTCGGCGGCGGTGAGGGCCGCCTCCAGCCGGTCCAGCAGCGCCATCAGCTCGTCCACCTTCGCCACGATGCGGTGTTGTTCGGCGAGGGGCGGGAGGGGGACGGGAACGCCGGCGACGATCTTCCCCGAAACTTCCTTGAAGGTCGTGCCCGGCGCTTTCGCGTCGATCTCGGGCGCGAAAGTCTGCATTGCCAGCGCGATGAACCGCGAGCAATTGGCAACGTAGGGACGGGAGCGCCGCACCGCGGCGCAACCCGGCCTCGCGGAAGCGCGGGCGGCGCTTCAGATCGTTGTCGAGATTGCGAATCGAGATGCTGACCATGGCGCCCCCATTGAGTGCTCTCGGGATCAGGCAATGATTACATTGCCATCAAGCTGCATTGCAAGTGGATTCCGGATTCCGGCGGATACCCAAACAGGAAGCGGGTCGCTGGCGAAATGGCGCGCTTTGCCCGCCAGCATACGAATGCCACCCGGAAGGAACCGCGAACTTCCACTGGCGGGGGTCGAGTTCAGCCGTTTCCGCCATGGACGTTGGAACGATGCTGCGCCATTGCTCTCCGCATCCGCGTTCCCGCATGATCCGCCCGGTCGCCGTCGACATCGATCGGGGATGCGCCTACGGGGCAATGACGGGGGGCAATGACGGGGGCAATGACGGGATGAGGCGTGGACACCGGTTTCAGGCGGCGCCCACCGCCGCCTCGATGGCAATCGCCAGCTTGTCGACGAGTTCGTCGATCTGGGCATCTTCAATGATGAAGGGCGGGGCGAGCAGGACATGGTCGCCCCGTTTGCCATCGATGGTGCCGCCCATGGGATAACAGATCAGGCCGGCCGCGAAAGCCGCCTGCTTGACGGTCCTGTTGATGCCGCGGGCCGGGTCGAACGGCGTTCTGGTTTCGCGGTTCTCGACAATTTCCAGCCCACGAAACAGACCGCGCCCCCTGATGTCGCCGATATGGGGGTGCTGGCCGAACCGGGCTTCCAGCGCAGCCTGAAGCCTGTCCCCCTGGGTCTGAACGCGGGGCAAGAGCGCGCGGCCGAGGATCGCCTTCAGGACCGCCAGCGATCCGGCACAGGCGGCCGGGTGGCCGAGATAAGTGTGGCCGTGCTGGAAAAATCCCGACCCGGATTCGATGGCATCATGGATCGCGGCCGAGCACAGCATGGCGCCGATCGGTTGATATCCTGCTCCGAGGCCCTTGGCGATGGCGGCGATGTCCGGAGCCACGCCATCCTGTTCACAGGCAAACAGAGAGCCGGTCCGGCCCATGCCGCACATCACCTCGTCCAGGATCAGCAGCACGCCATACTGGTCGCAAATCTCGCGGATGCGTTTGAAATAGCCCGGGGCCGGCGGCACCGCACCCAAGGTTGCGCCCACAACCGGTTCAGCCAGAAATGCCATCACGGTCTCCGGGCCGAGCCGCAGGATTTCGGCTTCCAGTTCACCAGCAGCCCGCAGACCGTAGTCTTCCGCGCTCTCGCCCCCGGCCTGTTCGCGATAGGCGTAACAAGGCGGGATGTGGGTCATATCAGCCAATAGAGGGGCGTAAGGTTCGCGCCGCCAGACATTGCCACCGGCAGCCAGCGCCCCCAGCGTGTTGCCGTGATAACTCTGCTTGCGCGCGATCAGCCTGCTGCGCCCAGGTTCGCCCTTCTCGATACAGTACTGCCGGGCCAGCTTGATCGAGGCCTCCACCGCTTCCGATCCGCCCGACACGAAATAGACTCGGTCGATCCCCGCCGGCGCATGGGCGATCAGCAGATCGGCCAGTTCCTCGGCCGGCTCGGAAGTGAAAAAACCCGTATGGGCAAAGGCAACCTTGTCCAGCTGATCCTTGATCGCGGCAATGACATCTTCATCGCCGTGGCCCAGGCATGACACCGCCGCCCCACCGGATCCATCGAGATATTGCTTGCCCGCGCTGTCGACCAGATAGCAGCCCTTGCCGCCCACGGCCACGGGCGGCGTGATCTTGGTGTGCCGGGGAAAGACGTGTCCCATGTCTTGAAGTTCCCTTGAGTCAGCCGCCCACCCGCATGCGTTTGCCGTGCGGGTTGAACACCCCATCACGCCGCCGCCAATGACAACCTCACTGGCATGTTCAGGAAGAGAAATTGCGTTCATGGCATGCCGGCGCCGGATTAATGAATTGACGTGAGGGAGCGAAAACCAGCAGTGATCCCAGGGGGCCTCGCTGCATGCGCCTTCTTTTTCCTTCCGTTGCCCCGTCGACAGGATCATACATGATCGCGCCCCTGGTTCGCCGATCACTTTCAGGCGAGGGCTGGCAATACGTCCCAGCCGGTCTTTCACCTTTCGCTCGGCCGGTATTTTGATATCCTGCGCTGGATGACCAGGCCAAAGGGGATCCCCGTGCTGCGACCGGATCAGACAATCGCCTATATGGACCGGACCCGCGACTATTATAAGGCGCTCGGCTTTGATCAGCCCTATGAATGGGCACACTACACCGAAGTGCCGTTTGCCCGGTTGGCAAGACCGTTGGCGGAAACCACCATCGCCCTGATTACAACCGCCGCCCCGGTCCAGGCTGAGAAGGGTGACCAGGGACCGGGTGCAACTTACAACGGCGCGGCGAAATTCCATCATGTCTATTCGCTGTCCATTGACGGGCCGGTGGATGTTCGTATTTCCCACATCGCCTATGACCGGACCCATACCAGCGCCGAGGATCCGGGGACCTGGCTGCCGCTGGAACAACTGAAGCGGGCCGCCGCCGCGGGCCGGATCGGCAGTATTGCACCGCGCCTCCACGGAGCGCCGACCACGCGCAGCCAGCGCCTGACGATCAACGAACACGCCCCGGACCTGCTGGACCGGCTGCGGGCCGACGGCGCCGAGGCCGCGATGCTGGTCGCCAATTGTCCCGTCTGCCACCAGACCGTCAGCCTGGTTGCCCGACATCTCGAAACCCGTGGCTTGCCGACCGTCGTCATGGGCTGTGCCCGGGACATCGTCGAATATTGCGGTGTGCCCCGGTTCCTGTTCAGCGATTTTCCATTGGGCAATGCCGCCGGCCGGCCCCATGATCCGGCGTCGAAGGAACAGACACTGAACCTGGCGCTGGAGGTGCTGGCATCGGCCATCGCGCCCCGGACCACGGTTCAATCACCGCTGCGGTGGAGCGAGGATCCGGCCTGGAAACTGGACTACGCCAATCCCGATCGCAGTGCGCCCGAACAGCTTGCGAGTCTGCGGGAAGACCATGACAGGCAGATGGCGGCGGCGCGCGCAGGCCAGGCGGAACAGGATATTGCCGTTGCGCGATCATGACCCCCAATTCTATGTCGGACCGGCGGCGTACCGCCGGGAACAGAACCATATCTTCTGGTCAAGCTGGCAATTGTTGGGCCCGGTTGGCCGTCTGGAAGAATCCGGCGCCTACATCGCGGACGAAATTGCCGGCGCAAGGGTCATCGTCGTTCGGGGCGAAGACGGTGTCTTGCGCGCGTTCCGCAATATCTGTCGCCATCGCGATGCGCGGTTGTTGGCCGAGGGAACGGTCCGGTGCAATTCCATCCGCTGTCCGTATCACAATTGGGTCTACGGCCTGGACGGCTCTCTGCGCCGGGCACCGGCTTTCGGCGAAACAGAAGATCTGGATCCAGCCGACTGGCCGCTGCACCAGATCCATGTCGAGACATGGCGCGGACTTGTGTTTATTGCGATTGAGCCGGCCGGTCCGCTGCAGGCCCAATTGGCGGCCACCGTCCCGGAACTGAAGGACGAGTCGATCGAGAGCTTTACTTGCGTCGCCGAACACCGGATGACCTTCGATGCCAATTGGAATATCTATACCGACAATTTTGTCGAGGGCCACCACATCCCCGGTATTCATCCCGAATTAGCCGCAGCCATCGACTTCTATCAATTCGAAACTACCGCCCACGACAATCTGGTGCGGATGACCGCCACGCCACGCGAAAGTCTGTTCTCTCGCGGCAAGTGGCTGTGGATGTGGCCGAACTGGACACTGTCACTGTTCGAGGGCGGCATGAACACCTCATGCATTAATCCGCTGGCGCCGGACCGGACGGAGCCGATCCATCATTTCTATTTTGCTGACACCGGGGCAGACACAGAAACCGCTCTCCAGGAAATTATCGACCGGAACCTTGCGGTGATCGTACGGGATTTCGAAATCGGCCTCGAAACCCGCAAGAACCATGCAAGCGGCGGGTACCAGCCCGGTCCGCTGAGCTCGCGGCACGAAGCCGATGCCGTCTGGTTCCAGGGTCGGGTCCGTGAAGAGTTGAAATTGTGATGCAAATCAGACCGTTCTCGCTTTCAACGAATGCTCAAGTTAATGTCTTGATTCTATAAACAACGTTTGCATTTGGGAAGACATATGTCCGATTCGTTTGTCCAGTTGCAGGAACTGACCAGGCCGACCCGATACCTGTGGCGGATGGGTACCTTCATGGCCATCGTGGCCATGGTTTGCGGCGCGCTTTCACAACAACTCTGGTTCATCTTCTGGGCCAACTGGGTGATCAACGGATTAATCCTGTTCGTTGCCGTGTCGGGTGTTCTTTACATCGCTCGTCAGGTCTGGGTGCTGGGCCGAAACATCGACTGGATCGAAGCCCATATGCAGAACCGGTCAGGCGCCCATGTAATCGTACCACCGGCGATGCTGGCGCCGATGGCGGCGATGCTGCGCAAACGTTCTTCCGGGCGGATGAGCCTGTCGGCCTCCTCTACCCGGTCGATCCTGGATTCGGTCTATTCACGGCTCGACGAGGGGCGAGAGATTGCCCGGTATATGATCGGACTTCTGATTTTCCTCGGCCTGCTCGGCACGTTCTGGGGGCTGTTGCAGACCATCCGCGATATTGTCGGCGTTATCTCGGCGCTCCAGGTTGGCGCCGGAGAGATCGCCGATATATTCGAAGATCTCAAACAGGGGCTGGAGGCACCGCTGATCGGCATGAGTACCGCCTTTGCCTCGTCGTTGCTGGGTTTGGCGAGTTCGCTGGTATTGGGCTTTCTGGATATCCAGTTGGGCCAGGCCCAGAACCGGTTTTACAACGATCTGGAAGAATGGTTGTCGGGCCAGACCAAACTGTCGTCCGGCGGCAGCCTGGGCGATACTGAACAATCCACGCCGGCCTATCTGGGGGTGTTGCTGGAACAGATTGCCGAGTCCCTGAATTCGCTACAGCGCTCGATTACCGCGTCCGGGGAGGGACGCGGATCGTCCAATGCGGCGTTGCATACGGTTTCCGATCAGCTCAGCACCTTGACCGATGCGGTGACCAACCAACAGGCCGCTTTGTCGCGGCTGGCAGAGCATGCAGTTGCCGTCGACCAGGAAACCGGCATTGACGAGGCGACGCGCAACCACATCCGCAATCTGGATATCTATGTCATGCGCATGCTGGAAGAGAACGCTTCAGGCCGCAACGAGATGCTGTCGGAATTGCGCTCGGAACTGAAAATGGTGTCACGCATGCTGGCCAACCTGACGGAACATCGGAGCTAGCGTTCCATGGCGCTCCGGTCCAATCGGTCGCGACGCCTGCAGGGCGATTACTGGCCCGGCTTCGTCGATGCCCTGACGGGCCTGTTGCTGGTGACCATGTTCATGCTGTCGGTGTTCATGCTGGCGCAGTTTTTCTTGTCGGAGGCGATCAGCGGGCGGGACACGGAACTGCAGAAACTGAGCCGCGAGATCGCCGAACTGTCCGACCTGCTGGCAATCGAACAGGACACATCCGATGATCTGACCAACCAGCTTTCTGATCTGACGGCTTCCCTGGCTGCCGTTTCAACCGAACGGGACCGGGCGATTACTTCGTTCCAGCAGGCTGAAAACGAAAGGTTGCGCGTTGCAAGATTGCTGGACGAGACCGGGGCGGAACTCGCCGCTGTTTCTGATAAAGCCGATACATTGTCGGTGGAACGCGAGCGCTTGCTGTCGGTGATCACCGGGCTTGAGGAGCGTAATACGATCGCCAGTTCGGAGATTGCCAGCCTGTCGGCCGCGCTGACTGCTGCCACCACCCGGCAAAAGGTCAGCGAGGACGAGCGCCAGAAAATTGCTGCCCAGTTGGCAGCCCTGGAACAGGAAATCGAGTTATCCAAGCAGGAACGCGATGAGTTGCTGCGCAAGATCGAGGATGTCCGCCTGCGCGCCCTGGCGGTTCAGAACGAGATCGAAAACCAGGCCGAACTGGCCGAGGAAGAACGCGAACGCATGGTCAAGGCGCTGGAGGATCTGAGGCTGCAACGTCTTGCCGAGGAACAGAAACTGGCCGAACAACAGGCCCTGTCGGACGAGGAGCGCGCGGAAATGGCCCAGGCATTGCGCGAGGCACAGATGCGCGAACGCCTGGCCCAAGCGGAACGTGACCAGTTGACCGGAGCCCTGACCGATGCCGAGCGCACGGCGCTGGTTGAGGTTGAGGCGCGCCGACGCCTGGAAGCCCTGCTGGCCAAGGGCAACAAGGACCTGTCCGGCCTGACAGCCAAGCTTAACAGTCAATCAGATGCCGCCGCCGCCGCGGAAGCAGCGCTGGTCGCTGAAAAGGAGATTTCCTCCGAGGCCCAGAACCTGATTCTGCTGTTGAACCAGCAGGTAGCGGCCCTGCGCCAGCAACTGGCCGGCATTCAGGATGCACTTGAAATTTCCGAATCCGAGGGGTCCGATGCCCAGTTGAAAATCGAGGATCTCGGCCGGCGCCTGAATGCAGCCCTCGCCACCAAGGTTGGCGAACTGGAAAAATACCGGTCCGAATTCTTCGGCCGATTGCGGGACATTCTCGGCAACCGACAGGGCATTGAAGTGCGCGGCGACCGGTTTGTGTTTCAGTCGGAGGTTCTGTTTGCCTCAGGTTCCGCGGATCTCGGACCAGCCGGCCAGAACCAGTTGGATCAACTGGCCGACATCCTCGTCGAGCTTTCAGGCGAGATCCCAAGCGACGTGGATTGGATACTGCGGATCGACGGGCACACCGACCGGGCGCCGATCAATACACCGGAGTTTCCGTCGAACTGGGAGTTGTCGGCGGCACGGGCCATCTCGGTGGTCAAGTTCCTGCGCGATCGCGGCATTCCGCAACGGCGCCTGGCGGCTACCGGTTTTGGCCAATACCAGCCTTTGGACCAGAACTCGGACGCCGACGCCTATTCCCGCAACCGCCGGATCGAACTGAAGTTTACCGAGCGATAGGGCGAGTCCGGGTTAGATGGAATCAAACACCCGTCCTTATCACGCCGCTTCGGACGTAAACTGCAGGCGGGCCAGTTTGGCGTAAAGACCGCCGTTCTCGCTCAGGCTGGCATGGGTGCCCTCTTCCACGATCCGCCCTTCATCCAAAACGATGATCCGATCCGCTTTCAAAACCGTGGCCAAGCGGTGGGCAATCACCAGCGTCGTGCGCCCTTCCATCAGATGGCCAAGGGCAGTCTGCACGGCGCGTTCGGATTCAGCATCCAGCGCGCTGGTCGCTTCGTCCAACAACAGGATCGGCGCATCCCGCAGGATGGCCCGGGCAATGGCGATCCGCTGGCGCTGTCCCCCCGACAGCGCGATACCCTTTTCACCCAGGTGTGTGCGGTAACCGTTCGGCAAAGCAGAAATGAAATCATGGACCGCCGCGGCCTTGGTGGCGACGATCACTTCGTCCTCACTGGCCTCCGGCCGGCCGTATCGGATATTGGTCAGGGCATCAGCGCCGAAAATGACGCTGGTTTGCGGAACAAGGCTGATTGCACGGCGGACATCGTCGGGTGTGCCGGCCGAAACATCGACCCCGTCGATCTTCACCGCGCCTTCAACCGGATCATAGAACCGGAGCAGTAATTGCAGCATTGTCGTCTTGCCCGCACCGGACGGACCAACCAGGGCCACGGTATCCCCTGGACTGATGTCCAGGGAAATCCCGTTCAGTGCCCGATCTCCGGGCCGGGTAGGATAATCGAAATGGACGTCGTCGAAGGTTACCCGGCCCTTAACCGGAACCGGCAATTGGATCGGATCTGGCGGCGAGACGATGTCGGATTTTACCGACAGCAATTCCATCAGCCGCTCGGTCGCACCGGCGGCGCGCATCAATTCACCCCAGATCTCGCTGAGCGCTCCGACAGCGCCTGCAACAAACATCGCATAAAGAACGAACTGAGCCAGTTCGCCGCCGCTCATCCGGCCAGCCAGCACATCCTGGGCACCCACCCATAAAATGCCGACGACGCCGGAGAAGATCAGAAAGATCACTATCACCGTCAGCAGCGAGCGGGCACGCACCCGTGCCAGCGAAACGTCATAGGCGGCCTCGGCCGCATCGCCATAGGCGGTCCGGTCGGCTTCTTCATGGGTAAATGCCTGCAGGGTCTGGATCGCATTAAGGCTTTCGTCCGCGTAGGCACTGGTGTCGGCGATCCTGTCCTGCGCCTCGCGCGACAGTTTCCGGACCTTGCGGCCAAGCACCAGAATGGGACCCACGACCAGGGGCACCAGCAGGCCGACAAAGAGTGTGAGTTTCGGTGCGGTCTGAACCAGCATGAAGATACCGCCGGAAAACAGCAGGATATTTCTGAGCGCAATGGATGCCGAAGATCCCACTACGCCTTGGATCACCGTGGTGTCCGTGGTCAGCCGCGACAGGACCTCTCCGGTACGCGTTACTTCGAAAAACGACGGACCGAGGTCCAGGACATGGGAATAGACCGCCTTGCGCAGATCCGTGACGACCCGTTCGCCCAGACGGGACACGAAATAGAACCTGGCCGCGGTCGCCACCGCCAGAGCCAGGGCAATGATGATCAGGCTCAGGAAATATTTATCGATGAAACTGGCATTATCACCGGCAAAGCCGTCGTCGATCATCCGTCTGAAGGCGGTTGGCACCGAAAGCGTTATCGCGGCGGCCAAGACAAGCGCCAGCATTACCCAAATGATCAGCCAGGCATGAGGCCTCACAAAGGGCCACAAACCCCGCAACGCCGACACAGGCCGGCGTTCGTCCTGGTTCTTCCCGTCTGTGGTTGCGGTATCGCTCATCTGCGGAGATTCCTCGACTGGTCAACGGCCTATACCAACCAGACGGGCTGCCTGCAACGCACCACAAAAGTCACCACGTGGCAGATCTGTTCATCAAATTGAACCAGAGTATTGAAAATATTATGAAAGTCTGAATCTGTGTTGCTTGGTTTCAGCGATAGAGGTATCCGTTCAATCCGTATTGCGACAGGTTCCCGATCCGGGGGGAAAGCAAGGTCTCGAACATCCGCTCCACGCGCTGCCGGGGCTGATGCTGTTATCCATGCTCAGCGGCCGTAAAGGAATGATGGCGGCGGGTCAACAGGGCCGTGGCTTGACTGCACGACAACTCCGGCGACCGGGATTTCGCCCCGGTCATGCCTCCCCTGCCATGCAACCCTGACGAAAACCCTTCGGGTTCCGGATCCCACGGCAATGGCGCAGGTTCCTGGCCAGTTGACAGCGGAGACCGGCGCGCGGGCCGACACAGACATCAACCACCTCTCCCTCGACGGCAAAGCCCTGCGCGGCAGCAAGGATGCCGACGGCAAGGCCGAACATGTGCTCTCGGCCTTTTGCGTCGCCCTGGACCAGAGTGTGGGCCCTGTATCGTCGCGCGGCAAGGGGAGGGAGATCCCCGATGCCTTGCGGCTCATTGATCAGCTTGACCTGACGGACAAGATTGTCGCTTCTGTCAGGAAACAATCACTTCAAAGGTCGTGGGGAAGGGCGGCGATGATGTCCTGCCGATGAAGGGAAACCGGAAAGACCTGCGCGACGAGATCGAGACGGCCTTCACGGAGCCGGTTTTCCCCCTCGCCGAATGGCATGAGCCGCTGCAATCCGGCCACGGGCGGATTGACCGGCGCCACATTCGTGGAAGCGCTCGGCGAGGAGATGCGCAAGTCATGGCCAACAATCCGCTTCATCGCTCGCCTGGAGCGCAGGCGAGACCATGTCCGAAGGGGACGCGTCACCCGAACCGAAAGGGAGACGATTTATCTGATCACGAGCCTGCCCGGGGCGACACCGAAACGCATCGTGTCTGTGAACCGCGGCCACTGGCGGATCGAGGCAATGCACCGCGACAAGGACGTAACCCCTGGTGAGTATCGCCATACCAATCGCCTCGATCATGCCCCGCAAGACATCTTCACGCTGACAAGCGCCACACGTACTGTGCTCAGACGCATCAGCAACTCGCCCACAAGGGCTATCGAGGCGTTCCAGACCAGCAGAACAACGGCGATCCGCTTCCTGACCAAAGGCCACGATAATTTTTACTGAATCACCCTGCCTTGGGCTTGCTGTGCCACTACGTGGTTGTCTGGTTCTATATTTTGCTGCCGGCCGGAATGGCAGCCAAACGAGGACGCAGTGCGTTCGGCTGGGTCCTGTTGAGCCTGCTGTTTTCTCCGATATTGGCGTGCCTGCTGCTCTGGCTGTCGGGCAATGATCCAAACCGCAGCGCGTTCAACGAGTGATCTTCAAGTTTCACGCGAGTGCGTCGGCCATAGAACAGTGCAGAACGGTCGGGATCACAGCCGCCTTCAGGCTCGCCGCCCCTTCGATGGGCAGATCGACCGGATGCGGCGCTTCGGCCTCTACCCAATCGCAGAGCCCGCCGAGCGTACGGTCGGCGGCAAGCGCCGCGCCGATGCTGACGCGGAGCGTGTCGAAGGCAGCATCACGCTCGCCACCCTGCACGGTCGCCTCGATTTCAGCGCGATGCTGGTAGTGGTAGCGCAAAGGCGACAGCGTGATCTCCAGTTCACCGGGTTCGCCGTCGCGGAGGATCAACAGGCCAGCCGCCGGCACGCGCTCGGGTAGGATTTCGCCGCGCAAGGCGGTGGCGGGAAGCGCTAACAATCGCGCATGCAGTGCAGCGAGGATGGTTTCGCGTCTGGTCAAAGCCTCGTTTCCACCCAGTTCGCAATATAGCGCGCCACAATCAATGTCCATTGAACCTGTCACGAAGGGAGCGGGTGCGAGGTGCCTTTCACATTCAGACGGTCAATAACCGACACAGCCGGTTGAAGGATTTCTTGCGGCGCTACCGAGGCGTCGCGACCAGATATCTCGACAACTATCTGAGATGGTTCCAGCGGCTTGAACTGGAGAACGCCTCATCCCGGGCTTGTCTCGCAACCGCCATCGCACGTCCATGCATACGATTTGTAAACTGAGCCAAATTTTTCCAATCCATGATCTCCTTGGCGGCACAGACGAATTCACCGTATCGATGTGAATCGTCTTGCCCCAAGGAACAAGTCCGCCGCACGTCAAATTTGGACAGATGAAACGCCGCTTTCATGAATTGGGCATCGACACCTCAACATTATCCCCCCACCGTGCCAGATACCAGGTCATCTCCTGTCGCCCACCAGCCCGGAACCGCACCACAAGCGATCCATCCTCCAGCCGTTCCATCCGCTGTTTGGGATGGAAGACATATCCCGCCGCCTCGTCCGCCACATCGGGCAGAAATCGCCATTCCACATCCTGCGGCTCTTCGCGCCAGATGCCGAAGCTTTCTGACAGCCATTCCTGCAGATCGAAGCCTTCGGGGCGTTCATAGACATCGGGCTCAAGCGCAACACGCTCGAACCCGGCCAAGGCAAACAGACGCAAATCTTCCTGATATTCGCTCCATGCCAGCAGATATTGCCGACCTTGGCCGAACAGCATCGCGATCGGACCAAGGCGGGTATTGCGCGAGAGTTTGGCCGTTCTGCGCGCACGGTGATCGGCAGAGATCATCACCCCGGCCAGAATCGCCTCGCGCAGGGAAGAGAGGATCTCGGGTGCAATGATCTCGCGCGGGCCGGGGCGGAAGGCGACTGCGTCTGCCATCAGTTGGACCTCGAGGTCAGCGGCGATGGTGCGGCGGCGATCCGCGCGGAACATGGCCTGCACCTTGGACAAAAGGCGCTCAAGCGTTTCTGCTGTCAGGTGATCCCCCTCGCGCCGCGCAATGGCTGCCGCGCGGTGCCCGGCTGTCAGTTCGTCGAGCGTCGGCTCAACCATCCGACCCAAAGACCCCGGCGGGAAACGCCAGTACTTCCGGCCACTCTCTCCGGAAATCTCCTCAATCTGCGGGTATGTGTTGCGCAGGGCATCGCGCATTCTCTCTGCCGTACGGCGCGATACCTCGAATTCACGTTCGATATCGGTAAGGCAAATCCCCTCGGCCGTTCCCTGCATCATGAGCGCCAATTTCTGCAGTTGTTCCTGACGGGCGTAACGCATGGGACCTCCGGGTAACGCCACCCTTGCGATGTGGCCTCGGGTTGTCAACGGCCAAAGCCGATCGGGCGCGCCGCGCCCTCTTTTGCAGCAGCTTCGCGGCTCAGTTCGCGCAGGATTTCCAGCGGATCGGTTTCGCCGAGCGCCCGCATCCGCCGGGCAACATTGGCGAAATCGCCAGGAGCCAGCCGATCGAACGTAAACAGTCCGGTTGGCGCCGGATTGGGGAAGTGCGCGGTCCAGGCCAGCGGAAGCTGATTGGCTGACAGAAAGTCGAAACGGATGCGGAAGGTGAACCGGCGCTGCGTGGCGGGGTCGAGCTTTTCAACGAAGTTCGTGGTGCAGATGAAAGGCAGCGGGTGACTTCCCATCCAAGCCAGCATTTCGTTGACCTGAGAGACCTCCCAACTGCGCTCGGCCCCACGCCGGTCGGCCAGCAGGCTATCGGCTTCATCGAAGATCAGCATGGCTCCATCGGCGCGAGCCTCGGCGAAGGCGCGGGCGATGTTCTGTTCGCTTTCGCCGACCCATTTCGAGATCAGGTCCGAGGCGCTCTTCTCGTGAACCGGAAGGTCGATCGTGCGGGCCAGATGCCGCGCCCATGCGCTTTTGCCGGTGCCGGTCGGACCTTCCAGGCAGAAGCTGACCCGCCGGGGCGCACCCGATGCCGCCAGTCGCGCCTCGATCCGGCCGAGGTCGATGTCTGCACGGGCCAGACTCGGCTGCCAGGGCACTTCGGAGTGATGGCGCGGCGCGGTATCTGCCCCGCCCTTCGCCAGCCGGGCGGCGGCGTCGAGCACCTGCGACACCATCGCGTCACCGCCATTGCAGAGCCGTGCCACCCGCATCGCGTCCGACACCAGCGCCGGGGCCTGATCGTGCCTTTCGGCCAGAACCGACAGTTCCGCATCCGGAATGCCGGCAGCATGCCGCGCCTCCAGCCGTTGCCAGATCCGCGCCCGCACTCGACCCGAGGGGGGACGCATCAAGGCGGAATAGTTCATGCGCCGCAGGAAGGCCGGATCGCAGGTCTCGACCGAGTTCGTTGTCCAGATCACCGGGATCGGGTTGGTTTCCAGCATGCGATTGGCATGAACCTTGGAAGGGCGATCATGGCCGAAGAACAGTGTGGTCGCACCGAACAGATCCTCCATTTCATCGAAAAGCAGGACCGTATCCGACCGGGTGCCCAGCATCCGGCATGCCATGCCCATCTCTGCCAGCCTCTCGCGTCGCGAGGGCTCACCACCATCATCATCACTTTCGCCCACCGCACGCAGTTCGGCACCGACCTCGCGCGCAAGCACCTTGGCGAACTCGGTCTTGCCGGTGCCAGGCGGGCCATATAGCAGGATGTTCACGCCCGGGGTTCCGCGGACCAGTGCATGAGACAGCATATCGCGCATCAGATCGGCGTCGCGCCCCAGCCCCTCGAAATCCTGCCATTCCGCCTCGGGTAAAGGTGCCAAAGGAAACATGAGGTTGATGAGGTCTGTAATGCTACGGACCTCGGACAGAAGTGCATGGCTCAGTCTGTCCGTCAGTTCGAAAGGCATCTGGTTGAAGCTACGATTGCCCCCCTGCCGTTGCATCAGCCCCGAGACAGTCAGCCGGCCATTCGGACGCAGCGCAATGCGGATTTCTGGTTCAGTCGCTTTGCTGAACCACGACAGTAGCAGCGGCATGGTGACTTCCCGCGTCTCCAGCGCGCCATCGACAACATGTTCGAACCCGTCAAAGGTCTTGTAGAGGGCGATGAAGGTCAGAATGCAGGTTTCGACCGAAGACAGCCCGAAGTGATCGCCGAGCAGGGCGGCATTGCGTTGCAGGGTCTCGCCCTCACCCCCACCTGCAGCGGGGACGAGATTGCGGGCGAGCACTCGAACCTTTTCCCACCAGATAGCGCTGGGACGAGTGCGCGGTCGTTCGGGGCATTCGACCTCGGTCAGGTATTCCAGCCAGCCGGGAAGCTCTTTGGCAATACGGCTTGTCGGGCCGAAGCGATCAGCCAGCCGGGTGATCAGATCAAGGGTGAGGTATTGTTCTTGGCTCATGCTGTTGTCTCCATCCGTTTCGACAGAGATCGCGCATGGATACGACAGATATGGACGTATTAGGGTCAGTTGACAATCACCGAGCAGCGTTGAGCATTGCGCAGAGGTGCCAGTTGGCTGCGTAGCTGGTATCGGTTTTGCCGTATCGCGTTGCTATCCCCCCTGAATTCCTTGATCTTTGAGAAGCAGTTTTCAATCAGGTGACGCTAGGGAGACCCTGTTCGCACACGCCAAGGTACGGCCTCCATGAACCGACGGTTATCCCGACCGGTTGCTCCCGGGTCCCCGGCCTTACCGGGTAACAGGGGCGCAATCTTCGCCCAGAGTTCATCTGCAATCACCAAACGATCTTCGTCCATCCAGACCTCCATTTTCGAAGCTTGAATAACAGTTCAGGCCAAACCGCAACCCCGAATGTCAACAGGCCCTAGGATTCGATCCTGACCTCCGACGCCCGCGATCACGCGTCGGAAACACTGGTTTCAGGCTGATCACATGATCGATCAAGCGCGCCTGTTGCTTTGATGCGCCCTCCCAAACTGTATTAGACTCTCGTTACCGGCATGGTTGATTCGTTCCCGGGATGAAAGTTCTGAACCTTTGGGGGGCTTGAAATGAGCACTGGTTTGATGGCTGGCAAGCGCGGTCTGATCATGGGGGTCGCGAATGACCGGTCGATTGCCTGGGCCATTGCCAAGGCGTGTGCCGAGGCGGGGGCGGAGCTTGCCTTCACTTATCAGGGCGATGCCCTGAAAAAGCGGGTGACCCCGCTGGCTGAAAGCGTCGGTTCTGACATCGTATTGCCTTGCGATGTGACCGATACCGACAGCATGAATGCCGTCTTTGCCGAGCTTGAAAGCAAATGGGGCAAGCTGGACTTTTTTCTGCATGCGATCGCCTACGCCGACAAGGCCGAACTGAAGGGTCGCTATGTCGACACTTCGTTCGAAAACTTCCAGATGTCGCTGAACATCAGCTGCTACAGTTTCACGGCCTTGGTCCAGCGCGCCGAAAAGATGATGACCGACGGCGGCTCGATGGCGACGCTGACCTATTACGGCGCCGAAAAGGTCATGCCCCACTACAATATCATGGGTGTCGCCAAGGCGGCGCTCGAAGCCTCGGTCCGCTATATGGCCATGGACCTAGGCCCCAAGGCAATCCGCGTCAATGCCATCTCGGCCGGCCCGATCAAGACCCTGGCCGCTTCGGGAATCGGTGATTTCCGCTATATTCTGAAATGGAACGAATACAACTCGCCGCTCCGCCGCAATGTCGGCCTGGACGAGGTCGGCCAGACCGGCCTTTATCTGTTGTCCGGCATGGGCAGCGGCGTCACCGGCGAGGTCCACCATGTGGATTGCGGCTATCACGTCGTCGGCATGAAGGCCGAGGATGCTCCAGATATCTCGGTGGTCAAGAACGACGGCTAGAATACCCAGGAAAAGTGGAAACGGTTTTCCGTTAGGATACGCGAAAAATAACAGCCTGGGGCGGTCAATCCCCCGAAACGGGAGGTTATGCAGAGTCAATTTGACCCTTGCCGTGTTGAGCTATATGATATTCAGAATTCGGAGTTCGGCTAATGAAACCACTTGATCCTGGGACCAGCCTGACCGAACGGGTGTACGGGGCCATTCTCGACGATATTCTGGACGGCGTGTTTGCACCGGGCAAACATCTGAAACAGGAGCAATTGGCTGCGGAGTTACGGGTGTCCCGTCAGCCGGTTCAGCAGGCCATGGCATTGCTGAAATCCGACGGTCTGGTCGAGGAGATCGGGACAAGGGGACTGAGGGTTGCCGACCTCGATCTTACCCGAATGCAGAACCACTATGATCTGCGCGCGGTGTTGGATGGCTTCGGTGCGCGCCATGCGGCGGACCGGGTTCAGTCCGGTGACCTCCCAGCCGAAATATTTATGGGACAGGCGCAAGAAATACTGTCCGCCGGAACGGCGGCAATCGCGAGAGGCTCGACACGCGATCAGATCCGACACGATGAAGCGTTTCACACGCTGATCTATGGATTTTCGGGAAATTCACTGCTCAAATCGATCGCCGAACCGCACTGGCGTTTCCTGCGGCGGGCCATGGCCGGTGTGTTGCGCCACGCAGAGCCGGCCGATGCGATTTGGGAGCAGCACGCTGAAATTGCCGATGCGGTCGGTGCGGGTGACGCCGAACTGGCCGGAGGGTTGGCGGAGGCACATGCCACCGTCGCGTCTGATCTGTTGTCAAAAGCTTTGGACACGTGCAGCGCACAAGATTCGCGTGGCGCCACGAGGCCGGTGTGAGAGAGGTATTGCCAACCGCCGGGGAGATCCTCAGCGCCCATGCACGGCTGTTGCCGGAGGCAATGGGCGCCCGGGATCTGGAACGCAGCCTGACTTTTGCCGAATGGAATCGCAGGGCCTGCCGAATTGCCAACGCGCTGTCCGGTCTTGGATTGACCAAGGGCGACCGCGTCGGCGTGCTGGCCTATAACCGGTTGGAATGGGCCGAGATCTATGCCGGCGTCGCAAAGGCAGGACTGGTTACCGTCCCCATCAACTTCCGTCTGACGGGGCCGGAGGCTGCCTTCATTATCAATGATTCCGGCGCGGCCGCGGTGGTGGTCGAAAATGCCCTGATTGCCACCATCGACGACGTGCGTGGCAAGCTGGATCTACCCGATGATCGGTTTATGCATTTCGCGGGGCCGGTGCCGCCGGGATATCGGGACTGGGAGGATCTGCTCTCGGCGGCGTCCGATTCCGAACCGGAGATCGAGGTGCTGCCCGGCGATCCTTGGTGTCTGATGTACACATCCGGCACTACCGGCAATCCCAAGGGCGCGATCCGCAGCCATCGGGGCATGACCATGCTGGCGATGATGACGGCGATCGAATTTCGCCTGAACCGCCACGACAATGCGCTGCTGGTCATGCCGATGTGCCATGCCAATTCGCTGAATTTCTTTTCAGCGTTTCTCTATAGCGGCGCGACGTCGACGATCTTTTCACGGGCGTCCTTCGATCCCGAGTTGTGCTTGCGCGCGCTGTCGCGGTCGACGTTTTCGTCGCTGGTGCCGACTCACTATTCGATGATGCTGGATGTGTCCGCCGCCCGGCGCAGCGACACCGCGTCGGTTGAAAAACTGCTGGTGTCTTCGGCGCCGGCCTTCACCGAGACAAAGTGGCGAATCATGGAAATGTTTCCCAATTCGGGATTGTATGAGCTTTACGGATCCACCGAGGCCGGCTGGGTCACCATGTTGCACCCGGACGAGCAATTCGACCATCTGGGCACCGTAGGGCGCGAAGTGGTCGGCTCTGATCCCATCCGCCTGCTGGACAATGACGGCAACGAGGTAGCCGATGGCCAGTCCGGTGAGCTGTTCTCCTGCAGCCCCTATCAGTTCGACGGCTACTGGAACTTGCCGGAAAAGACCATTGAGGCGATGCGGGGAGACTATCTCTCTGTCGGCGATGTGGCGCTGCGCGATCGCGACGGGTTTATCCGGCTGATCGATCGTAAAAAGAACCTGATCATTTCGGGCGGCGAGAACATTTATCCATCGGAGGTCGAACAGGCCCTGGTCGCTCATCCCGGTGTCCGTGATGTCGCCGTGGTCGGGGTGGCCGACCCGAAATGGAGCGAGCGGGTTGTGGCCGCCATTGTGCCCCATGAGGGTGCCGACCTGACCGCCGAGGCATTGATCGACTGGTCGCGCGGGCATCTCGCCGGCTTCAAACGCCCGCGCGAGGTTGTGTTTCTGGCACCCGACGAGATGCCCCGCAACGCAACCGGCAAGATCCTGCACCGTACCCTGCGCGAAATGTTCGCAAACCCGAACAGATAGTCCATAAGCCCCAGACTGGAGCCGCCCCATGAAGAATCCCGACCCCAAGCTGCACGAAGACCTCAACACCGACCGGCACAGCGTTGCAGCCTGGATCGTAAAATCGCTGACCCAGCGCGGGGTCAGCCGCGTGTTTGGCCTGCAGGGCGGACATATCCAGCCAATCTGGGATTTCATCGCCCAGGAGGGGATCGAGATCATCGACGTGCGCGACGAAGGCGCCGCCGTCCACATGGCCCACGCCCACGCCGAGTTGACGGGGGAGTTGGGAGTCTGTCTCGCCACCGCCGGCCCGGGCGTGACCAATTGCGTGTCGGGGATTGCCAATGCCGATCTGGCACGGGTGCCGGTCCTGTTGATCGGTGGCTGTCCACCGCGCCCGCAGGCAAATATGGGACCTTTGCAGGATATTCCGCATGTCGCCATCATGGCGCCGGTCGCCCGTTATTCCCGCACCGCCAGGGTGCCGGAACAGGCCCTGAGGGAAATGGACGAGGCGATCGCGCGCGCCTCGGGCGACCTGGGTGAGGCAGGGCCATCCTATATCGAATTCCCGACCGATGTGCTGCGAACCACCGTGCCGCCCGCCCTGATTATCGAGGACTGGCTGACCGCCAAACCGCGCCGCCGCATTGCGCCTGATGCGGGCGATGTAGCCGCGGCCGTTGCCGAAATCCGAGCCGCCAAACGGCCGCTTGTCGTGACCGGGCGCGGCGCGGCCGGTGCCGGTGATGCGCTGGTGAAATTTCTCGATTGTTCGGGCGCACGCTACCTCGATACACAGGAAAGCCGGGGCCTGGTGCCGGGTGATCATCCGTCGGTCGTCGGGGCCGTCCGCGCTGCGGCGATGGCCGAGGCCGACCTGGTGATCACGCTGGGGCGAAAGCTGGACTACCAGTTGGGCTTTGGTTCGCCGGCGGTCTTTTCCGATGCCCGGTTCCTGCGCGTGGCCGACACCCCCGGAGAGTTGATCGACAACCGGCGCGGGACGCCCGAAATTCTGGCATCGGTCGATCTGGCGCTGGGTGCGATGACCGATCTGCTCGGCAATGACGCCGGCGGGCGTGACGATGGCTGGGCCACGGGCTTGCAGGCCAAACACAGCGAGCGAATCAAAAGGGGTGCGGCCCATACCGCGCCGCGGACCGGCGCAGATGGCCGCATTCATCCGATGGCGGTGTTCGAGGCCATCGGGCAGGTGGCGGCGCCTGATTATATCGGTATTGCCGATGGCGGTGATTTCCTCAGCTTTGCGCGGATCGGGCTGGAAACCTCGACCTACCTTGATGCCGGCATCTTTGGTTGCCTTGGGGTCGGCGTACCGTTTGCGAACGCCGCCGCCCTTGCCTGCCCTGACCGGCAGGTGATCTGCGTTACCGGCGATGGCGCCTATGGCATCAACGCCATGGAAATCGACACCGCCGTGCGCCATGGCTGCAAGGCAGTCTTCATCGTGTCGAACAACACGGCCTGGAACATCGAGCGGCACGATCAGGACATAAACTATGGCGGCCGGGTCGTCGGCACGATGCTGCGGGACAGCGACTATGCCGGCATGGCCCGTGCGCTGGGCGCCCACGGCATCCGCGTGGAAGATCCCTCGGACCTGGCGGACGCCCTGCGCGAGGCCCTGGCCAACGCCCCAGCCGTGATCGATGTGGCCACATCGCAGGATGCCGTGTCATCCGACGCAACCAAGGGGTTGGGTTTCGTCCCAGACTTTCAGGCTCTAACCACCTGGGATGACGCCGAACAGAAGCGCAGAATTCGGTGACAGTTTACTTTGTCCCTTTTACCAGATAGAGCGCATAATACTCATCCTCGAAGAAGGTCTTCTCCCGGCGGTTGCAGCGCTGGGTTACATGGTGGGGCAGACCGGGAACAACAAGTCAGGCGAGACGAGCCAAGGTTCGCAGTAGGGTATAAATTGGGACTTAGAGCCTGATTCAAAATGATCTGATGGTTTTTCAAGCCCTTGCGAGACAGCGTGTCATGCGCCTGATATGGGCGATGAGACCCCAAGCCTCTGCACTTTCGATGGTTTTCTCCCAATCCTTTGCCAATCGGCGGCAACGTCCCAGCCAGGCGAAGGTGCGTTCGACGACCCATCTGCGGGGCAGGACCTCAAAACCTTCGGCGGTGTCGGAACGCTTCACGATCTGGATAGTCCAGCGGCCAATGGTTATCAGGGCTGAACGAAGTTTTGGCCCCCGATAACCGCAGTCGGCAAAAACGTGGCGCAGTTTTGGGGCATCCCGCTTGAGCTTTTGAAAGACGCCCACTGCCCCGTCGCGATCCTGAATGTTGGCAGCGTGAACGCATGATGCCAACAGATGGCCACAGGTGTCTGTCATGATGTGGCGCTTGCGGCCTTTGATCTTCTTTCCTGCGTCGTAGCCAGAAATGCCGCCGTTTTCAGTGGTTTTCACGCTTTGACTGTCAATAACGCCTGCTGTGGGTTGATGATCCCGAGCCTCCCGTTCACCCGCCAGAGCGACCAGAGCGTGGTTGATCTCCGCCAGTAACCCGCCATCACGCCAGTTGTAGAAATAGTATCGAACCGTTGAAACCGGTGGAAAGTCCTTTGGCAAAGGAGACCACGCGCACCCGGCGGCAGCGATGTAGCCAATCCCATCCCGAACTTCGCGCAACTCAACTTCCCGAGGGCGCCCCAATTTGTTGGGGCCGGGCAAAAGCGGAAAAATGACCGCCCATTCTGCATCGGTTACATCGCTTGAGTAGCGCTCGTTATTCCGCTCATACTGGCAGCGAGTGGTTTCAGTCCAAGGCATCGTGACCTCCGTTTTCTTGTTTCCTGTTCAAACAAACAGAATCACAACCCACTGATTTCTTGTTTCCTGTTCAAACAAACAGAATCACAACCCACTGATATCACTCAACTCATTTTCGATCAGGCTCTGAGAGATCGTTTAAAAGTATTGACTCAGTTTCAAATTGTATGCATGGACGTGCGATAGCGGTTGCGAGGCAAGCCCGGGGTGAGGCGTTCTCCAGTTCAAGCCGCTGGAACCATCGCAGATAGTTGTCGAGATATCTGGTCGCGACGCCTCGGTAGCGCCGCAAGAAATCCTTCAACCGGCTGTGTCGGTTGTTGACCTTCTGAATGTGAAAGGCACCTCGCACCCGCTCACTTCGTGACAGGTTCAATGCTTCGTGATGCGCACCGATTGCCGCCGCGCATCGCGGACAAGCGCGGTGTCCATCGGTCACCAAAACGATATCCTCGTCCACAACCGGCGCGATCACCTCTCGCAAGGGATCGGCGTTGACCGCGGGCAGAACCGCACTGACTGTCGCGCCGCTGCGATCAGCGGCAACCAGTACCGGAACCTGTTCATCTGACAGACCCCGTTTGCTGGCCTTGCCTCCCCTGCGTCGCGCCTTGCGCTCAAGGTTTCGTGCGCCTTTCCGGCTTTCCGGCACACAGGTTTCATCGGCTTCCACAATGCCCGTGAGCTTGCGTGCCTTCAGGTCTTTTGCAGGCAGGAAATCGGTGCCGCCAACGCAAGGCGGTGTTGACGGCAAGTCCGCAACGTTCTGCTGAAGCGCGAACCGTCAGCCCATCAGCAAGACAGGCTCCGAAGGAAAGCCACCTGTCCTTGCGGTGCAGACCCGACAAGGGGGTGCCGGTCGCGGCATTGAATGTCTTCCTGCATCCCTTGCACTGGTACCGTCGCAGACCCCTTGCCTTGCCACGCGATATGGCGCCCGGCGTGCCACAATGCGGGCACTGGCGATCTTCACCCACGGCCGCTTCAATGGCAGCCAGCGACGCTGACGTCTCCGTGTCCCCGGGAACACGGTTTCGGTTTGCTGCCGCTGCGCCGGGCTGAGGTGGTCTGGCCCCGATAACCATTCCTGAAACTGCTTGTGATCCATGTCAATCCATCCCTCTGATTTCACAAAAAACATGACATGAATGCACACGACTTGCAAACTGAGCCTTCGGGAATGTGTGGTTGTTTTCAGGATCGAGGCGGTAGTTTGTGACGTCCGCGATTACGCCCTACCCCAACGCCCGCTCCAACTCCCCGATCAGATCCTCAACGTCCTCGATCCCCACGGACAACCGGATCAATGTGTCGCTGATGCCGAGTTTTTCCCGTTCGGCCGGGGGGACGGAGGCGTGGGTCATGATGGCGGGGTGTTCGATGAGGCTTTCGACGCCGCCGAGGCTTTCAGCGAGGGCGAAGATCTCGCAGCGTTCGAGGAACTGGCGGGCCTCGTCCAAGCCGCCCTTGATGAACATGGTGATCATGCCGCCGAAGGCATCCATCTGCCGCGCCGCCAGATCGTGCTGCGGGTGGCTGGCGAGGCCGGGATAGAGGACGCTTTCGACTTTAGGGTGGGCTTCCAAGTATTTGGCGATGGTCTGGGCGGCTGTCGCGTGGGCCTTCATCCGGACATGCAGGGTTTTAAGCCCGCGCAGGCACAGGAAACAGTCGAAGGGGCCAAGGACCGAACCAACGGCGTTCTGCAGATAGGCGATCTGGTCGCTGTATTCGAACTCGTCGCGCAGGACCGCAACGCCGCCGACCATGTCCGAATGGCCGTTGAGGTATTTGGTCAGGGAATGCACCACGATGTCGAAGCCGTGTTCGATCGGACGCTGGCACCAGGGCGTCGCAAAGGTATTGTCGCAGACCGCGATCAGGCCGTGCTTTTTTGTGATGGCGGCAATGGCCGAAAGATCCACCAGCTTCAGGGTTGGATTGGTCGGGGTTTCGACCCAGACCATTTTCGTTGCAGGGATGATCGCAGCCTCAAGATTCGCCGGATCGGTCAGATCGACGAAGGAGAAATCAAGCCCCTGGCTGCGCTTGCGGACATTTTCAAAGATCCGGTAGGAGCCGCCATAAAGGTCGTCCATCGCCACCACATGATCACCGGGCTGCAACAGTTCCAGCACTGTGCCCATGGCGGCAAGGCCTGAACCGAAGCAGAAACCTTTCCCGCCGCCCTCCAGGCTGGCAAGGCAATCTTCCAGAGCGAACCGGGTCGGGTTGTGGCTGCGGGAATATTCAAACCCTTTATGAGCGCCCGGGCTTTCCTGAACGTAGGTGCTGGTCGCATAGATCGGCGTCATGATGGCGCCGGTGGTGGGATCGGGCGACTGGCCGGCGTGAATGGCGCGTGTGCCGAAGCCGGGTTGGTTTCTGCCTTTGGTCATCAGGTATCCAGATTTGATTGGTTTGACAGGCGGTTTTTGTGAAATTTTTCGTCATTCCAGTAAGAGAGACCGTGAGCATCCCGGCTCTTCGCCGCTTGAGCGGCTTGGCCGGGAAGTTCGGGAAAGACAATTGCCTCAACTCTGGAATTTCCTCACAGGCTCGAAAGCTGGAATCCACGCCGATGAACATCTAGCTATCCAGTTGCTGGCGGAGATGGCTGATCACGTCAACCTTGGTGATCAGGCCGAAAAATGTAGTGACGTCGGCGACAATGGCGACCTTTTCGGCGCGCAGCAAGCCGATGACCTTGTCGAAGGAGGCATCGGGCGGCAGGATTTCGAGGCGGGTGACCATGATCTCCGATACCGGCGCATCGAAACCCAACGTGCCCTCGCCGATATTCACCAACACATCGCTTTCATCGATGATCCCGGACAGGGTGCCATCGTCCATGACCGGCAATTGAGAAATATCAAACATCCGCATTCATTTATAGGCCGTATCCAATGTATCAGTTGAAGTAACCGAGACCACCCCGCCCTTATCCGCCCGGCGGGTGACAAGGTCCAGAATGGTGCCGGTGTGTTCGCGCGGTAAAAGGTTATTGTCGATCAGCCAGCCCTCGTTGAACGCCTTGCCGAGATACTTGTTGCCGGTATCGGGGACCAGGGTCAGCACGCGTTTGGGCTTGGTCTGCTTGCGGCACCAACTGAGCGCGCCAGCGAGCAGCGTGCCGGTAGACGAGCCGCCGATGACGCCTTCGGCCAGGGCCAGTTCGCGGATAGCGGCGAAAGCTTCCTCGTCGGAGACAATTTCAGCTTCGTCGATCACTGACAGGTCGAGATTGGGCGGAATGAAATCCTCGCCGATCCCCTCGGCCAGCCATGAGCCGATCTCGGTCGGCACCACGCCCGTGCGCACAACCTCGGCCACGACGCTGCCGACTGGATCGGCGACGATGATCTTGCAGTCCGGGTTCTGATCCTTGAGGTATCTGCCGATCCCGGTGATCGTCCCGCCCGAGCCGACGCCGAACACCGCCGCATCAATGCGGCCTTCCATCGCCTGCCAGCTTTCCGGCCCGGTGGTCTTGAAATGGGTGTTCGGATTGTCCGGGTTGGCGAACTGGTTGACGAACCAGGCCCCCTCCTCCGCGGCGATCTTCAGGGCCAGATCCTGGTAATATTCCGGGTGGCCTTTTTCGACGTCCGACCGGGTCAGCACGACTTCGGCGCCCAGCGCCTGAAGGTGCAGGATCTTCTCACGGCTCATCTTGTCGGGCATGACGATCTTGATCGGATATCCGGACTGGCAGGCCATCAGCGCCAGGCCGAGCCCGGTATTGCCGGCGGTGGCTTCGATTATCGTCTGGCCCGGTTTCAGATCACCCTTGGCTTCGGCCTCACGGATCATGTTCAGGCCGATCCGGTCCTTGATCGATCCGGCCGGGTTCTGGCTTTCCAGCTTCAGATAAAGCTCGCACGGGCCGGTATCCAGTTTCGAGGTTTTCAGCACCGGCGTATCGCCGATCATGTCGAGGATGGACGTGTAGACGTGGGTCAATCTTGTCTCCTGAAGCGCGGCGAATCCGCTCGCCCATTTGCCCCGTTTAGCGACTGTGAGGCAACCGCCCTTGCGCTGCCGGGTACAATTGTGATGGCGCGGCGATTTGGCTGTCAACACCGCCGCCAGTGTGCTGATATCCCCCATCGCGATCAGGAAGGCCCCCCATGACCAAAACCATCACCTATTACATGACGCTGAACTCTCCCTGGTCCTTTCTCGGCGGGCAACGGCTGGCCGACATTGCGAAAAAACATGGCGCCGAGGTTGATATCTATCCGGTGCATTTCGGCATCGTGTTCGAGAACTCCGGCGGTCTGCCACTGCCCAAGCGCTCCCCTCAACGCCAGGCCTACCGGATGCAGGAACTGGAGCGCTGGCGCTCCGAACTGGGCATTCCGCTGAACAAGACTCCGGCCCATTTCCCGGCCAATGACCAGACAGCCTCGACCGTGGTTTATGCCGCCAAGGAAGCCGGCGGCGATGCACTCGCTCTGGCCAATGCCATCGGCTTGGCCCAGTGGTGCGAGGAAAAGGATTTCAGCGATGACGCCACCCTGAAGGCGATTGCGGACAGTGTCGGCCTGGACGGCGCTGCTCTGCTGGAACGGGCAAATGATCCACAAATCAGGGCGAAATATACCGATTTGGCACAGATTGCGCTGGATTCAGGCGTTTTCGGCGCTCCCACCTATCTGTATAATGGCGAGATGTTTTGGGGCCAGGATCGTCTGGATTTTCTGGATCGCGCCTTGGCTGGATAATCAGGGATTGTTGCAGCGGGTTTGTTTTATACGGCCCCAAATTAAACCTATGGAATGTCCCGGCCGAAGAGTCGGCAACTGTGTTTATCCCGCATTCCCCAGATGAACGGCGCTTCAGATCGCCAACCACATATGGTCGTATTGGCAAATCAATGCCGCGACCGGCACCCCCTTGTCGGGTCTGCACCGCAAGGACAAGTGGCTTTCCTTCGGAGCCTGTCTTGCCGATGGGCTGACGGTTCGCGCTTCAGCAGAACGTTGCGGACTTGCCGTCAACACCGCCTTGCGTTGGCGGCACCGATTTCCTGCCGCAAAAGACCTGAAGGCACGCAAGCTCACGGGCATTGTGGAAGCCGATGAAACCTGTGTGCTGGAAAGCCGGAAAGGTGCACGAAACCTTGAGCGCAAGGCGTGACGCAGGGGAGGCAGGGCCAGCAGGCGGGGCCTGTCAGATGAACAGGTTCCGGTACTGGTTGTCGCTGATCGCGGCGGCGCGACAGTCAGTGCGGTTCTGCCCGCGGTCAACGCCGATCCCTTGCGAGAGGTGATCGCGCCGGTTGTGGACGAGGATATCGTTTGGCTCAGTTTACAGGTCGTGTGTGTCCATGTCATGTTTTTTGTGAAACCAGAGGGATGGATTGGCATGGACCACAAGCAGTTTCAGGAATGGTTATCGGGGATAGACCACCTCAGCCCGGCGCAGCGGCAGCAAACCGAAGCCGTGTTCCCGGGGGACACGGAGACGTCAGCGTCGCTGGCTGCCATTGAAGCGGCCGTGGGTGAAGATCGCCAGTGCCCGCATTGTGGCACGCCAAGCGCCATATCGTGTGGCAAGGCAAGGGGTCTGCGACGGTACCAGTGCTAAGGGATGCAGGAAGACATTCAATGCCGCGACCGGCACCCCCTTGTCGGGTCTGCACCGCAAGGACAAGTGGCTTTCCTTCGGAGCCTGTCTTGCCGATGGGCTGACGGTTCGCGCTTCAGCAGAACGTTGCGGACTTGCCGTCAACACCGCCTTGCGTTGGCGGCACCGATTTCCTGCCGCAAAAGACCTGAAGGCACGCAAGCTCACGGGCATTGTGGAAGCCGATGAAACCTGTGTGCTGGAAAGCCGGAAAGGTGCACGAAACCTTGAGCGCAAGGCGTGACGCAGGGGAGGCAGGGCCAGCAGGCGGGGCCTGTCAGATGAACAGGTTCCGGTACTGGTTGTCGCTGATCGCGGCGGCGCGACAGTCAGTGCGGTTCTGCCCGCGGTCAACGCCGATCCCTTGCGAGAGGTGATCGCGCCGGTTGTGGACGAGGATATCGTTTGGCTCAGTTTACAGGTCGTGTGTGTCCATGTCATGTTTTTTGTGAAACCAGAGGGATGGATTGGCATGGACCACAAGCAGTTTCAGGAATGGTTATCGGGGATAGACCACCTCAGCCCGGCGCAGCGGCAGCAAACCGAAGCCGTGTTCCCGGGGGACACGGAGACGTCAGCGTCGCTGGCTGCCATTGAAGCGGCCGTGGGTGAAGATCGCCAGTGCCCGCATTGTGGCACGCCAAGCGCCATATCGTGTGGCAAGGCAAGGGGTCTGCGACGGTACCAGTGCTAAGGGATGCAGGAAGACATTCAATGCCGCGACCGGCACCCCCTTGTCGGGTCTGCACCGCAAGGACAAGTGGCTTTCCTTCGGAGCCTGTCTTGCTGATGGGCTGACGGTTCGCGCTTCAGCAGAACGTTGCGGGCTTGCCGTCAATACCGCCTTCCGTTTGTAGCGCCCTAGGGTTATTGAGACACTCTTGAAGCTTACGCGGCGGTCGGGATTTTGTCCATTGCGTCGCGTCTGAACTGGTTTGGCGAGCGATGACCATGGCTCTGGATGAGCCAGTGTTCGTTGTCGTCATCCTTGAACTTCTGGAGGGCTGCTTGCAGTTCCTCCATGGTGTTGAATGTCGTGATCCAGAGGAGATTTTCCTTGAGTGTCCGGATGAAGCGCTCGGCACAGCCGTTGCCCTCGGGCGCTCGGACAAGGGACGGTGAGGATTTCGCGCCCAGCCAGGCGATCTCGTTCTGGAAGTCGTGGCTGATGTACTGCGAGCCGTTGTCATGGCGGATCGTCAGGCCAGCGGCCACGTCCGTGGCGCACGCTCCGAAGCAGTCCCGCACGCCCTGGCGGATCGGCTGCAACGCCTCGAAGCGTGTGCCCCGGATGGCTGCATGAATGCCCACGCAGCCCGCCGAACAATGATCGACCGCGACCTGACGCCCTGTGCTCAGGAGGGTGGCGGTCATGTCGGTGCCCCACATCCCTTGGCCTTTCGTCAATGTTGCCCGGGATGATGGTTCCGTCATGAGCCCTTGGCCCGTGTGCCGCCCCTGACATGGCTTCGCACAGAGCCCGTTCTCGCGCATCAGCCGCAGAACCCGCACTTTCGAGGTGCGGATGCCCTTGTAACGCAGGCGCGCCCACACCTTGCGATAGCCCTCGCCATGGAACCTGCTGTTGGTGATGACCTGTCTGATCTCCCCGACCAGATCGGCATCCGACAGGGGCCTTGTGGTCCCGGGCGGCGGGGCGGCGCGGCCTCGGTCCGGGCCGGTTGCAGGTCCCGGTACACGCTGGCCCGGCTCAGACTCCAGGCCCGGCACACCCGGGAGACGCCGTAAGCCTTGCCCGTGGAGATCGAGATGACGGCGCTCATCGCTTCGACCTCCGGCGCCCGAAAGGGTGGCCCGCCTCCATCTTCGCGATCTTCTCGACGAGAAGCTCGTTATCCATGGTGATCTCGCCCACCCTGGCGCGAAGCCGATCAATCTCCTCATCGCGGGCATCGCGCGGACGATGGGGCGCGACGGCAGTGGGGCCTGGGCAAAGGTTTCACAACAGGTGCAGGCCATGCGGGGGTGGAGGATCCGGCGTACCACAAAGCGGCCCGGGACATATTCCAGTTCCTCGGTAACGTCCTCACCGATCTGGCACAGGCTACCACCGCAGTCAGTGCAGTCCTCACCCGGCGACAGCACCGCGTCCTGCCGATCCAGATGATCGGGCAAGGGGTTGCGGCTGTGCCTGCGCCTGGCAGGTTTGTCCGTCTCATCGACATCAGTGCCGTTGGAGCCAGCTTCGTTCTTCTGCTCGTTTGCTGCCGCCTCGATCTCTTCGTCTTCCTGAAGATCAAAAGCCGGTTGATCCATGCTCTCTGATCTGGAGCCAGACCGTGCCTTGCGGTGGCCATGCAGTTCAGCCTTCAGCTTCTCGTCTTGATACGTCAGCGACTGAACCCCGGCCATCAAAAACTCGCTGACAGCCCGCAGTTCGGCGGGGTCTTCAGGCAGGGATTCAAGGGGGTTCAACATGTGTAATCCATATCAAACTGCCCCATGGGATGGAACGACAAACCGCGTTAAACCTGATGTCTTGTCGGGCTTTCCCTATCCCGCCTGCAAGGGACGCCAGGTCTTTTGCGGGGTGCACCAGTCAATCCCTTCCAGCAGCATCGACAGCTGTGAGGGCCTCAGGCTGACCTTGCCCTCCCTGGCCGCAGGCCAGACAAACCGCCCCCGTTCCAGTCGTCTGGAGAACGGGCAAGCGCCTTGGCTGTCCCACCATATGATCTTGAGCAGATCACCGCGCCTGCCGCGAAACACGAACATGTGCCCCGAATACGGGTCCTCAGCCAGAACCTGCTCGGCCTGAGCCGCCAGTGTGTTGAACCCGCGCCGCATATCCGTCACCCCGGCAGCCGGCCACACCCGCGTATTGCCCGGCACCGGGATCATGTCATCAGCCCCTCAACCAGAGCCGGCACCGCCGACAATCCCGTCGCTCCTTCAACCAGGATACGCCGACCATCAGACAGGGTGATGTCTGGCACGGTGAGCCGAAAGAGGACCGTCCATACAGGGCGCTGTGATCGGCACGTGGGGGGCGGTTGGCCCTGCAATCTCTACAGGCAGAAATGTGATCACTTCCCCGGCGAAATCATCACCGTCAGTACATGACGGCGCGAAACGGGGATCACGCAACCATGTGTGGATCAGATTGGCGTTCATCGCGTAACGTCGTGCAACCTGCGCTACCGAAACCCTAGGCGCGCGCGTTTGTCCGCAGATCGAAACCTTCTCATCGTCTGACCGGAACCGCTTCTTCTGACCCTTCTTACCAGCCATATCCGCCCTCAAGATGTCCACTGTCAATGGTGGACACTATCAGCGCACGCTATAACGCGTCAGAGCACCAACACCGGACGCTTACGATTTTTCTTTCGCGAACTTCATTGAAATTTCCCGCATCTGGTCTGTTGCCGTACTTACAGTCTTACGTATGTGAGATGGTCCGTCTGTGATCAACGAACATTCAGACAGAATTTCTCCCTGTGCTTGCACTCGATACCTATCGGGTGGCTAATGACCCAGGATCTGACTCAGGAACAGTTTGGTGCGGTCGGACTGCGGATTGGTGAAGAAGGGTTCCGGTTCGTTCTGTTCGACGATCTGGCCCTCGTCCATGAAGATCACCCGGTTGGCCACCTTGCGCGCAAAGCCCATTTCGTGGGTTACGCAAATCATTGTCATGCCCTCTTCGGCAAGGTCGATCATGGTGTCGAGCACCTCCTTGATCATCTCGGGGTCGAGCGCCGAGGTCGGTTCGTCAAACAGCATGATGCGCGGTTTCATGCACAGGGACCGGGCGATTGCCACACGCTGCTGCTGGCCGCCGGAAAGCTGACCGGGATACTTCAGCGCCTGCTCCGGGATCTTGACCCGGGTCAGATATTCCATCGCGATTTCTTCGGCCTCGGCCTTCGGCGTTTTCTTCACCCAGATTGGCGCCAGTGTGCAGTTCTCCAGAATGCTCAGATGTGGAAAAAGATTGAAATGCTGGAACACCATGCCAACCTCGCGCCGGACGTGGTCGATGTTCTTCAGATCGTGAGTCAATTCCACGCCATCAACAACGATATCGCCGCGCTGATGTTCTTCCAGCCGATTGATGCAGCGGATCAAAGTTGATTTGCCGGACCCGGACGGTCCGCATACCACGATCCGTTCGCCCTGGTTGACGGTCAGATTGATATCCCTCAGCACATGGAAATCGCCATACCATTTGTGCATGCCGTCAATCTGAATAGCAATCTCGTCAGAGACCTGCATCTTGGATCGGTCGATGACGCGACCATCAAGTTCTTCCGCCGTGCTCATGATAAATTCCTAACTCCTAGCGCTTGTGACCGGTGTCGAGCTTGCGTTCCAGATACATGGAATAACGCGACATCGCGAAACAGCAGATGAAGAAGAAGACCGCCACGAAGATATACAATTCGCGCGACAGACCGTTCCAGGCGGTGTCTCCCAGGATCGGCTGAACGATCCCCAGCGGATCCAGCAAGCCAATGATCAGAACCAGTGTGGTATCCTTGAACAGGCCGATAAACGAATTCACGATCCCCGGAATAGAAATCTTCAGGGCCTGGGGTAAAATAATCAGCCGCATCTTATTCCAATAGGCTAGCCCCATGGCGTCCGCCGCCTCATACTGGCCAAGTGGAATGGCGGCCAGGCCGCCCCTGATGACCTCGGCCATATAGGCTGCGGAAAACAGTGTGACCATGATGATCACGCGCAATAAGAGATCGAAGTTGGTTCCCGGTGGCAGAAAATAGTTCAGCAGGGTCGAGGCAACGAACAACAGCGTGATCAACGGCACGCCGCGAATAAATTCGATAAAGACGACACTGGAGAAATGCAGCACCGGCAGGTTTGACTGACGGCCGAGCGCCAGCAGAACACCCAACGGAAACGATGCCGCAATGCCGGTCATTCCAATGACCAGAGTCAGCATGAATCCGCCAAATTTAGCTGTTTCCACCGGCTCCAGCCCCATACCGCCGACTAGCAGAAAATAGGCGATTACCGGATAGATCAGCGAAAACAATAACCATCTCGCACGGTGGGGTATGTTGTCGAACAAAATCGGCGCCAGGGCGACGATCATCAAACCGAATGCCAAATTCGGTCGCCAGCGCAGCTCTGACGGGTAGAAGCCGTATATAAAGAAATCGAACCGGTTGGCAACGACTGCCCAACAGGCGCCATGGGCGTTGTTTGCCGCGCATTCCTGGCGAGATTTGGCGTCAATCGTTGCGTCAATAATGCCCCATTGGATCAAGCCCGGGATCAGATAGATCAGCAATCCGACCGCGAAAATGGTCAGGAATGCATCCATCACCGAACCAAACAGGTTTGCTCGGGCCCAGGCAATCGGTCCATGGGTCGAAACAGGCGGTGGCTCGGATGGCAGGGGGACGAAGACAGCGGGCGTTTGCTGATTTGACGGATCGGTCATCTCATCGCTCCTGCAACTTGACACGGTTATTGTACCAATTCATCACCGACGAAATGCTGAGCGACACGATCAGATAAAATGACAGAAGCAACATGATGCATTCCATCTCGCGACCGGTTTGGTTCAAGGTGATCCCACCCAGTGTTCCCGTCGCATCCATATATCCCACGGCAATCGCCAACGACGTATTCTTGGTCAAGTTCAGATATTGGCTGATCAGTGGCGGCACGATCACCCGCAGCGCCTGGGGCAGGATGATCAGGCTCATCGTCCTGCTGGGGCGCAAGCCCAAAGCATGGGAAGCTTCTGTCTGGCCGTGGCTGACCGACTGGATGCCCGCGCGAACCGTCTCGGCAATGAAGGCGCCAGTGTAAAGCGACAAGGCAAACCACATCGCCATAAGCGAGTTCCGGGCATAAATTCCGCCCTGGTAATTGAAGCCCTTAAGTTCGGGGTATTGGAAGCTCATGGGCATTCCCATGACCAGAAACACCAACGCCGCCGGAACAATCAGAATGCCCAGATTGATGAGGAAAACCGGGTAGTGATAACCAGTTTCTTCCTGAATTTTCTTCGCGTAGCGTTTGAAACCGATGGTGACAAAGATCGCGATCAGGAAAACGAAGGCAATGATGCCGAAACCGTCTTCAGCAACCGGCTTCATGAAATAGAAGCCCCGGTTTGTTGCAACGAACGCGCCACCCAAAACAGGTTCTGCCTGCTTTACCTTCGGTAACAGTTCAACGAAAAGACCGAACCACAACAATATCTGCAAGAGCAGGGGGACGTTTCGGATGCCTTCGATATAGACCAGCATCAGCTTGGAAACGAGCCAGTTGTGCGACAACCGCAGAATTCCGGCAAGGACACCGATGACCGTCGCCGTCACAATGCCCATGGCGGCCAAAAATAAGGTGTTCAGAATGCCGACAAATGCAGCGCGCAGATGGGTCGAGCGCGAGGTATATTCAATAAGTCTTTGATTGATATCGTATGAAGCAGGTTCGCCAAGGAAGGTAAACTTAAAATCCTTGCCCAATGCCGATAGGTTCTCGATGGCATTGTTCACCAGAAACGCAAAACCCAGCATGATCAGCATCAGGGCGATGATCTGAATGGTGACGGACCGGTATCGCGAGTCCGTCCAGAGCATCTCAAGGCGGAATTGATCCTTGGGCGGTTCGCCCGTAATAGCCGCCATTCTGCCCTCCCGTTTTTATTGTTTTGGATCGACGGCGTATCGCCCCGCCACCAATTTGGCGGGGCGATACATATTGTCGATTACCGGAACGGGGCTGCGTACAGAATGCCGCCGTCCTTGTAGAGCGCGTTCAGGCCACGCTCCAGACCGATTGGCGTGGAACTGCCGATGTAACGCTCGAAGATTTCGGCATAGTTGCCACCAGCGGAAATCGCCTTGACGGCCCAGTCACTGGAAAGACCCATCATGTCGCCGTAGCTGCCTTCAGAACCCAGAAGACGGTTGATCTCCGGGTCGTTGCCGGCCTTGGCCATATCCATGACGTTGCCCTGGGTGATACCTTTTTCCTCGGCAATGATCAGCGCGTTCAGGGTCCAGCGGACAATGTCGCCCCAGTCATGATCGCCGTGGCGGACCAGCGGGCCCAGAGGCTCCTTCGAGATAATTTCCGGCAACACGATATGGTTGGCGGCGTCGTCGAAAGTAGCGCGCGTCGCGGCAAGGCCGGATGCGTCGGTTGTGTAGACGTCGCAGGCGCCGGCCAGATAATTCTGGCGGGCTTCCGAGTTGGTCTCGATCGGCACCGGCTCGTACGACATGTTGTTGGCGCGGAAGTAGTCGGCCAGGTTCAGCTCGGTCGTGGTGCCGGTCTGGATGCACACGGTGGCGCCGTCCAGTTCCTTTGCGCTGGTCACCCCCATATCCTTGCGGATCATGAAGCCCTGACCATCGTAATAGTTCACACCGACAAATTCGAACTTCAGGTCCACGTCGCGGCTGAAGGTCCAGGTGGTGTTCCGGGCCAGCACATCAACCTCGCCCGAAGCCAGCGCGGTGAAGCGCGTCTTGCCCGTGGTCGGAGTGAATTTCACGGCCGTGGAATCGCCAAATATGGCGGCAGCCATCGCGCGGCAAACAGCCGGGTCAAAGCCCTGCCAGGCACCGGCGTCATCCGTGAAGGCAAAACCGGCAAGACCGGTTGAGATGCCGCACTGGATGTGGCCCTTGGCTTTCACGTCATCCAGCGTACCCGCCGTGGCCGCACCGGCCAGAAGGGTCGCACCGGCAACGGCGCCCATAAGAGTTGCATATTTCATGATAGTCCTCATTACCTGTTGAACTTCGAGCTGGGTTTAATGCCCTGCCCCTCGTTTTGTTGACCGGCACCGTTCGTGATGACACCGTGACAATCCCACACACCATGCCCTTCCTTGACCCGGAATTTCAAGTGCTTGTGCGCAATCAATTTCTGCGCATTTATGTGCACGTGCGGCAAAGATCGGGCCGTGACGCAAGGTAATCTTGCCAATTTTACAGGTAGTCGGAACACATCAATGAAACATGCCACCAAGCTGACCCATGCGGGGCGCGATCCTAAATCCAATCACGGTGTGGTGAATCCGCCCGTCTACCATGCCTCAACGATCCTGTTCGACACGGTGGAACAGTTCCATGATCGCGGCGGAGATCCGCAACAGAACGTGATTTATGGCCGCCGCGGCACCCCCGGCACATTTGCCTTCCAGGAAGCGATGGCCATTCACGAAGGTGCCGGCCGGTGCCTGACCTATCCATCGGGGCTGGCGGCTATAACCGGAACCCTGATGGCATTCCTTAACAGCGGCGATCATTTGTTGCTGATGGACAATGGTTATGGCCCGGGCCGAAAATTCGCCGATGGCATCCTGACGCGCTTGGGCGTGGAAACAACCTATTATGATCCCTTGATCGGGGCGGATATCGCTTCCTTGATGCGGCCCAACACCAGAGTTGTCATGCTGGAGGCGCCAGGTTCGCTGACTTTCGAGGTGATGGACGTGCCGGCCATTGCCAGGGCCGCCCATGACGCCGGTGCAATCGCGATATTGGACAATACCTGGTCGGGCGGGCTCTTCTTCAGGCCCTTCGATCACGGCATCGATGTTTCGGTCCAGGCGGCGACGAAATATATCGTCGGGCACTCGGACGCCATGTTGGGCACCGCCACCTTCAACGAGGAACACTTCAAGCCAATGCTGGCGGCCTGGGATCAGATCGGGTTTTGTGCCGCCCCTGACGATATCTATCTGGCCCAGCGTGGCCTGCGCACGCTGAAGGTCCGCCTGGACCAGCATATGGCGGGGGGCCTGGCAGTCGCCAGCTGGCTGGCCGCCCGGCCCGAAGTCGAGCGCGTCTTGCACCCGGCCCTGCCCGGCGATTCCGGCCATGAAATCTGGAAGCGTGATTTCCTCGGCGCGTCCGGCCTGTTCGGTATCATTCTGAACCCGGTTTCAAGAGAGGCCATCGCCGCCATGCTGAACGGCATGAAACTGTTCGGCATGGGCTATTCCTGGGGCGGCTATGAAAGCCTGTTGATCCCAAGTCACCCGGAAAAGCTGCGTTCGACCGTGCCCTGGGCTGCCGCCGGCCGAACCATGCGCATCCATATCGGCCTGGAAGATCCCGAAGATCTGATCGCAGATCTGGAAGCCGGCTTCGAACGGATGAGCACAGCAGACTGATCAAGGGTATCAGGCCTGCCTGACTTCCACTAAATCAAGTTCGTGCCGCGGCAGCACCTGTTCGCTGGGGAACGTAATGGTTGCAACGGTACCAATATCAATCTGGCTTTCCAGTTGAAACTGACCGTTGTGACCGTTGTGCAGTTCGACAAGCCGCTGGACCAGAGGAAGCCCTGGGCCGTAAACGCATAAACAGTTGATCAGGATTCCCAAATCAGTTTGCATGCGATTCATTCAGAGCCAAGGAGGATTATCCATGGCCCGCCTCCATCTTCGCGATCTTCTCAACGAGAAGCTCGTTATCCATGGTGACCTCACCCACCCTGGCGCGAAGCCGATCAATCTCCTCATCGCGGGCATCGCGCGGGCGATGCTTCAGCCCGGATGCGCCCGTCGCCAGGAAAACGTCCCGCCAGCCGCTGATATCGGCCGCCGTCGCATCAAGCGACCGGCGGGCCACCAGTTCCACATCCTCGCCCCCGCAACACCCGCAGAACGGCCTCCTGCTTGCGCGCCGACGTCTGTCTGCGACGTCGGGCCGGAGCCGGCGCTACTGCGATATGTGAAGTCTCCGCAGCTCCGGCTCCGGCCCGATCAACCTTCTTCTGTTCCGTCATGAAACACCTCATTCATCCCCTCGTTTCAGGTCTTGATCAGTGTCTCAAAAAACTCTAGGGCGGGGGACGACATCGAACCAGAGACATCAGCGCGACGATGACGCTGACGCCTGCAAGGGGCGGCATCTGGTCGAAAATCATTTCGCGAAGATAAGGGAATTCGGAAGTATCGCCACACGTTACGACAAAACCGATTGCAGCTCTGCCGCAAACTGGAACCTGGCGGCAGTTCTGATCGCATCACGATGAGTGCCCACGATCCCTAGGGCCTGTTGACATTCGGGGTTGCGATTTGGCCTGAACTGTTATTCAAGCTTCGAAAATGGAGGTCTGGATGGACGAAGATCGTCTGGTGATTTCAGATGAACTCTGGGCGAAGATTGCGCCCCTGTTACCCGGTAAAGCCGGGGACCCGGGCAACCCAACCGGTCGGGATAACCGTCGGTTCATGGAGGCCGTACTCTGGCGTGTGCGAACAGGGGCTCCCTGGCGTGATCTGCCCCAGGATTTCGGCAACTGGAATTCGGTTTTCAAACGATTTCGTCGATGGGCAAAGGCCGGTGTGTTTGAGAGACTTTTCAACGCCACAAGCGGCGAGCCAGACCTTGAACATGCCTCATCGACGGAACGATTGTCCAGGCCCATCAGAAGGCTTCGGGCGCAAAAGGGGACACGGCATCAAGCCATCGGACGCTCTCGCGGCGGGCTGACGACTAGGATCGTTGCCCTGGTCGATGTGCTCGGCAACTTGTTCCGCTTTCTGCTTCTGCCGGGGCAAGCGCACGACATGAAGGGGGTTGCCCCCCTGATCCACGATGTCTCCTTCGCAGCGTTGCTGGCCGACAAGGCCTTCGACGCCGATTGGCTCCTGCAAGACCTTGATGAGCGCGGCGCAACTGCGGTTATTCCACCCAAATCGAACCGGAAAGTGCAACGAGACGACGATACTCACATGTACAAGTGGCGTCACCTGATTGAAAACTACTTTGCAAAGATCAAGGAATTCAGGGGGATAGCAACGCGATACGACAAAACAGATACCAGCTCTGCCGCAAACTGGAACCTGGCGGCAGTTCTGATCGCATCACGATGAGTGCCCACGAACCCTAATACATAGCCTGATTATTTCCGTCATTGCCCATCGTTCAATGGCGGATAGATCACACCTGCCTGTTCGCGCAGGACCCGCGCAGGCACTTGTTCGACCTTTCCGGCTTCCAGATTGCCGAGTTGGAACGGTCCATAGGACAGCCGGATCAGGCGTGTCACCTGGCACCCCAGATGCTCCATGACTTTGCGAATTTCGCGGTTCTTGCCCTCTTTCAGGGTCACCGTGGCCCAGGAAATTTCCTTCTGGATCCGGTCCTGGATTGCCGCGATCGGGCCGTAGCGGAACCCGTCAATGGTGACGCCGTTTTTCAGCTTGTAGAGATCGTCCTGGGCAATCCGGCCGTAAAGCCGGACCCGGTAGCGCCGCGACCAGCCGGTCTTCGGCAGTTCCAGCAACCGGGCCAGTTCGCCGTCATTGGTCAGCAGCAACAGCCCTTCGGACGTGATGTCCAGCCGCCCGATAGAGATTACCCGCGGCATGTCGCCCGGCAGGGCATCGAAAACGGTCTTGCGGCCCTTTTCGTCCCGGGCCGATGTGACCAGACCAACAGGCTTGTGATAGCGCCAGACCCGGGTCCGCTCCGGTTCGCCGACCGGTTTGCCATCCACCGTAATGGCATCGCGTGCCGTAACCGTGACGGCGGGCGTGTCCAGCTTGCGGCCGTTCAGCTTGACGCGGCCGGCCTCGATCATCCGTTCCACTTCGCGACGTGAAGCGACCCCGGCGCGGGCCAGTACCTTGGCGATGCGTTTGGGTTTTTGCTCTGTCATGGGGCGGTATCTACTCCGCCCCGGCGAACGTTACCAGCTTCCGGTGTTTTCCATGCTGGCCCAAGGCTCAGCCGGGCCTTGCGCCTCGCCCTGCTGCAGCAATTCAATCGAAATATTGTCGGGTGTGCGGATAAACGCCATGCGTCCGTCGCGCGGCGGCCGGTTGATGGTGACGCCATTCTCCATCAGCTTCTGGCACAGGCCATAGATGTCCTCGACCTCATAGGCCAGATGGCCGAAATTGCGCCCGCCGTCATAGTCTTCCGGATCCCAGTTATGGGTCAGTTCGACCACCGGGGCCTTGCTGTCGCGGGCTGCCTCCTCGTCCTCGTCGGCGGCCAGGAAAACCAGCGTGAACCGGCCCTGCTCGCTGTCAACCCGGCGGGTTTCCACCATGCCCATCAGATTGAAAAACTTGATCGTGTCATCCAGATCCTTGACCCGGATCATCGTGTGCAGATAGCGCATGCTGAAAGTCTCCTTGAATTGATCACCTAGGTTAGGGTTGACTAGCGCTGATGAAAAGCCCCGATCCTTTGATGGCCGCCGCTTTCGCCGAAGCCCGTGCGGCAGCCGCCCGCGGCGAGGTCCCGGTAGGCGCCGTGATCGTCGACCCCAAGAAGAACAAGATCATCGCCAAGGCCGGCAACCGGACTCTGGAGCTGAAGGACCCCACCGCCCATGCCGAAGTTCTGGCGATCCGCGAGGCGTGCCGCAAGACCAAGTCGGAGCGTCTGACCGGGCTCAATCTCCATGTCACGCTGGAACCGTGCGCTCTGTGCGCCGCGGCGATCAGCTTTGCCCGCATCGCCCGGGTCTATTATGGGGCCGAGGACCAAAAGGGCGGCGCGGTGGACCATGGCCCCCGGTTCTTCCACCAGCCCACCTGTCACCACAGTCCCGAGGTTTATGGCGGTATCGGCGAAACAGAATCGGCCGCCCTGCTGCAGGGTTTCTTTGCCCTGGGGCGGGATCAGCCGTGAGGGCGGTGAGGTTCCGGATTCCACCTGATGGTGGCCCCGGAACGACAGCGAAGGGTTGGAACGGTGGCTTGGGTGAGTCCTGGAACACCCCATTGATCCCGCATAAACCACCGCTTTCCATTATCCGCCATGTGTTTTTCAGCAAACTTGCCGTACCCCCGTGACCGGACGGGCAAGGCAGGCTAACTTGCGCCCAAACAGCACATCCCGAAGGAGACGGCCCGATGAACTTCAATTTTTCCGACAAGACGAAAATGTGGATCGAGAATGTCCAGAACTTCATGGACCGCCACATCTACCCGGTCGAGCATATCCATGACGAACAGCACGCCGCATTTGGTCCGGACGGCATGTGGCAGATCCCGGCGATTGTCGAGGAAACCAAGGTCAAGGCGCGCGAGGCCGGCCTGTGGAACATGTTCCTGCCCCATGACGATCGCGGCGCCGGGCTGAACAATCTGGAATATGCCCCGCTGTGCGAACTGATGGGCCGGGTCCACTGGGCGCCGGAAGTGTTCAATTGTGCCGCGCCCGATACCGGCAATATGGAAGTCATGGTGCGCTATGGCACGCCGGCCCAGCAGGAACGCTGGCTGACCCCGTTGCTGGAGGGCAAGATCCGCTCGGCCTTCCTGATGACCGAGCCGGACGTGGCCTCATCCGACGCCACAAATATCCAGACCTCGATCGTGCGTGACGGGGATGATTACGTCATCAACGGGCGCAAATGGTGGTCAACGGGCGCGCCGGACCCGCGCTGCGAGATCTATATCCTGATGGGCAAAACCAATCCGGACTCCGAAAGCCGCTATACCCAGCAGTCTCAGATTCTGGTGCCGCGCGACACGCCGGGCATCAACCATATCCGCCATCTGCCGGTGTTCGGCTTTTCCGACGCGCCCCACGGTCATGGCGAGATTGAGTTCAAGGACGCGCGCGTACCGGCCGAAAACCTGTTGCTGGGCGAAGGCCGCGGCTTTGAGATCGCGCAGGGACGCCTTGGCCCGGGCCGGATCCACCACTGCATGCGCTCGATCGGCGCGGCCGAACGCGCGCTGGAAAAAATGTGCAAGCGCCTGATGAGCCGGGAGGCGTTCGGCAAGCGCATTGCCGACCACAATGTCTGGGAAGAACGCATCGCCGATGCCCGTATCGACATTGAATGCGCCCGGCTGTTGACCCTCAAGGCGGCCCACATGATGGACACGGTCGGCAACAAGGTCGCCAAGGCCGAGATCGCCATGATCAAGGTGAAGGCCCCGATCATGGCCTGCAAAATCATTGACGACGCGATCCAGGCCTTCGGCGCCGCCGGTGTCACCACCGATCCGGGCCTGGCCGCGGCCTATGCCCACCAGCGCACCCTGCGCCTGGCCGATGGCCCGGACGAGGTGCACCGCCGCACCATCGCACGACTGGAACTCGGCAAGCATATGGAACCGCTGAAGAAGGCGGCGGAGTAGTGGCGAGCCGCGATATTCCCAAGCCCTGGATTGTTGAAGCATCAAGGTCCAGTGGCGGTAGCGCTGGGATACATGACATCGCCAAAAGCATATGGAAGGCTCACGGGTCTGATTTGGAGGCCGATGAGAAGCTCTTCTTTTCGTGGCAATATGAAATGAGATGGGCTGCCAGGGGGCTTCGGCGTGATGGCTTGATGAAGCCATCTGAGGATGGCAAACGGGCAATCGGGAATTACCATGCGTAAACCCATCCGTCCCGCCGCGACTGTTCTGATCCTGCGGGACGGTCCCGCCAAACCCGCGCTGGAAGTATTCATGGTCCGGCGCGCGCAGGAGATCGACACGTTTTCCAACACGCTGGTGTTTCCCGGCGGCAAGGTGGACGCGGCCGACCGCAACGCGGTGATGCGCGAAGTTTCTGTCGGGGCAACGGATCTGGGCGATGAGGAGGTTGCCTTTCGCGCCTGCGCCATCCGCGAAACGTTCGAGGAAACCGGCGTTCTGCTGGCCTATGCCGAGGACGGTGCGATGGTCGGGGTGGACGACAAGCTGGCGCATGCCCAAAAGCATCTCAATGCCGGCGATTTCGGCTTCATCGACGTGGTCGACAATCTCGGCGTGAAGCTGGCCATGGACGCCCTGGCGCCGTTTTCCCGCTGGGTCGCCCCGGAAATGGCGCCCAAGCGCTTCGACACCATGTTCTATCTGGTGCGCCAGCCGGGTGACCAGATGCCGGTTCACGACGGCTATGAATCGGTCGACAGCGACTGGGTCCGACCCGGCGATCTGATCGACCAGTGGGAGAGGGGCGAAGCTCAGGTAATCTTCCCGACCCGGCTCAACCTGATGAAGCTGGGGATGGCTGAAACCGTCTCCGGCGCGATGATGCGGACCCGGGCCGAAACCTTCCGCAAGATCGAACCCATGGTGGAAAAACGCGAAGACGGCCCATGGCTGACCATCCCCTCGGACGCCGGTTATCCGGTATGGGAAGAACACCTGCAGCGGGTGTTGCGGGGCGAGGACATTGAGGCTCGTAGTATCGACGCGACGGCGGCCGATGTCAGCGGCTGGCGGGACGTTTTCCTGTCGACGGGCGCATCCGGGCTGAAGCACCGCCCTCGCGATGTGCGTGACGAAGAGATTGATCGGCTGCGCACCAGGGTGGGCGAGGTCACCATGGACAACGAGCTTCTCGTTGAGAAGATCGCGAAGATGGAGGCGGGCCACCCTGGGCGCCGGAGGTCGAAGCGATGAGCGCCGTCCTCTCGATCTCCACGGGCAAGACCTGTGGTGTATCACGGGTGTGCCGGGTCCGGGGTCCGAGCCGGGCCAGCGTGTACCGGGACTTGCAACCAGCCCAGGCCGAGCCCTCGCCGCGCCGCCGCCCGGAACCACAAGGCCCCCTGTCGGATGCGGACCTGGCCCGTGAGATCAGGCAGGTCATCACCGACAGCAGGTTCCATGGCGAGGGCTATCGCAAGGTGTGGGCGCGCCTGCGCTACAAGGGGATCGGCACCTCACAGGCACGGGTTCTGAGGCTCATGCGCGAGAACGGGCTGTGTGCAAAGCCATGCCGAGGGCCAGCACACGGTCCCCGCGCCCATGACGGGACCATCATCCCGGACGGTATCGACGAAAGGCCAAGGGATGTGGGGCACGGGCATGACCGCCACACTTCCGGGAACAGGGCGTCAGGTGGCCGTCCTTGTCGTGGTCGATCATTGCCCGGCAGGTTGCGTTGGCGTCCATGCCGCCACGCGGGGCACGCGCTTCGAGGCGCTTCAGCCGATCCGCCAGGGCGTGCGGGAATGCTTCGGGGCGATCGGCACGGACGGTGGCCGCTGGCCTGACCATCCGCGCCATGACAACGGCTCGCAGTACATCAGCCACGACTTCCGGAACGAGATCGCCTGGTTGGGAGCGACCTCCTCGCCATCCCTGTCCGCGCCCCCGAAGGGAACGGCTGTGCCGAGCGCTTCATCCGGACGCTCAGGGAAAATCTGCTCCGGGTCAGAACCTTCGAGACAATCGAGGAACTGCAGAAGGCCCTCCAGGAGTTCAAGGACGATTACAACGAGCATTGGCTGATCCAGCGCGTTGGGCATTGATCACCAAACCAGTTCGGACGCGACGACATGGACAAAATCCAGGCCACTGCGTAAGCTTCAAAAGTGTCTCAATAACCCTAGGGCGATACACGAAGATGTCTGCCTTGGCGAGGATGGCGGCGCCAATCGCCTCGACAACGCCCCGAGAAACATATTCACGCTGACGAGCGCCGCCCGGCCCCTGCTGCTCAAACGCATCGACGCATCACCCACAAGGATCACGGAAATCATCCGGAATGATCGAAATCGAGCCATCCGGACCTTGGCTCAAGGGCTAAAGACAACCTTTCTCTGAATCACCCTGAGCCGCCCACAACAACGTGGCAATTCAATCTGGGAAAGGGTACGATCCGCCACCGCCGGTCTCCTGTGTTTGATCCCTTTTAAGCAAATGAATCATGACACAAAAAGGGGATCGGCGGTGCCTGTTTCATGACGTATCCGGGTTAACGATCCGAATTGGGCTCGCCAAGGGTTGTGGCCGGCTGATTTCACACGAGCCTGTGAATGACGTTGCGAAGCACCTCCGCCACGGTGAATATGCATCCACCATTCGTCAAGGAAACTGCATATGAGTGCGTCTGGCCCGCTGCCCCTGACTGTCTTTATCCGCTCGATGAACGAGGAAGATCGCATCGGGCGCACGATCAACAGCGTCGCCGGGCTGGCCCGGCAGGTTTTGGTGATCGATTCCGGCTCGACAGACAAAACGATCAAGGTGGCCAGAACCCACGGTGCCGAGGTGATTCTGAATGCCTGGGCTGGCTACGGGCCGCAAAAGCGCTTTGGCGAGGAAACCGCCGCCCATGACTGGCTGCTCTATCTGGATGCCGACGAGGCCGCGACCCCGGAACTGGTGTCGGAAATCCGGGCGTTGTTTGGCGATGGGACGCCGCCGCTCAGCTTCTATAAGACTTGGATCATGTCGGTCTTTCCGTTTCACGAAAAACCAACCATGGCGCTCAACAACCACTACAATCTGGTTCGACTGTACGACCGCCGCCAGGGACGATCGACCGATGCGCCGAGTTGGGATGCCGTCCAGGTGCCGGCGGGCCAGCAGGTCGGCCAGTTGACCGGCCGGATCATCCACCGCTCAATCCGCGATTTGAAGCACCACATCGACAAGACCAATTACACAACCACCCTGGAAGCCGATACCCAGGGCGCAAAACCCGTTTGGCTGTTGTGGATCCGGCTCTTCACCGAGTTTCCGGTGTTCTTTTTCAAGGGCCTGATCTGGCGGCGATATGCGCTTGGCGGTTTTTACGGGATCGTCTCGGCCATGATCTATGGCTTTCAGCGTTGGTTGCGCATTGCCAAGATGATGGAAAATCAGCGCTACCGGCAGGAGGACAGGGACGGCTGATCACCAAGTCGACATTTCTCATTCCCTATGGCCCCAGCATCTCCACCATTTTGCCCATATCGGAAAACGGAACCACCATCGCACGTCCATGCATATAATTCGCGAACCGCGCCTTCGAATTTTAAGGAAGCTCGCGAACCGCGCCCTAGAAAAACAGCGCCCGTCCGCCCGCGTTCTCCATGTCCTTGTAGAGCCCGGCAACTTCTTCGCCATAGCCGTTATAGAGCAGCGTTTCGACGCGGTTGCCGGTTTGCAGGACCCTTTCGGTCGCCTGGGACCAGCGTGGATGGTGAACCTTCGGGTTCACATTGGCCCAGAAGCCGTACTCCTTGGACTGCAATTGTTGCCAATAGCCGACGGGCTGTTCGTCGGTGAAGGTGAACCGGACGATCGATTTGACCGACTTGAAACCGTATTTCCATGGCAGGGCCAGACGCAGGGGGGCGCCGTGCTGTTTCAGCATGGGATGGCCATAGGTGCCGGTGGCCAGGAATGCCAGATCATTGGCGGCCTCGGCCATGGTCACACCTTCGACATAGGGCCAAGGATACCAGCTCTGGTTCTGGCCGGCGGCCACATGCGGATCATTGAAAGTCTCCATCCGCACGAATTTTGTCCCACTGAGCGGTTTGGCATAGTCCAGCAGGGCACGCATCGGGAAGCCGGTCCACGGAATGGTCATTGACCAAGCCTCGACACAGCGGTGGCGGTAGAGCCGCTCCTCCAGCGGCAAGGCGTGCATGAGATCGTCGATGTCCACGGTCTTTTCGGCCTCGACCATGCCGTCGAAGGTCACCATCCAGGGGCGGACCTGCAAGGCCTGGGCGCGGTCCCAGATCCCCTTGTCGGATCCGAATTCATAGAAGTTGTTGTATTTGGCGTTGACGTCTTCCGGCGTCAGATCGCGGTCCAGGGTGGCGTATTTTAAATTGCGCTGGGCCGGATAGAGATTGTCGGTCGGGGTCTCGGGCACCTGGATGGGTTCACCCTTTTTACCGAAGATCTTGTCATAAAGGCCTGCTGAAGCGACGCTCGGCACGCCCGTGGCGATCGCGCCCAGGCCCATGGCTGCCACAAGCTGGCGGCGGTTGAGGAAGACCCTCTCGGGCGTCGCCTCGCGCTCTGCAATTTCCCAACGCTTCGGGTTACGGATCAACATCACTCATGCTCCAACGTTCAAAAGGTGTCAGACAAATAGGATTTAAGCCGTTCGGCCCCAAATCAATGCCGTGTGAGAATTATTGCGAAAGTATAACATTTTCTGTTAGATTCTACAGGCTGGGGCGAGAGCGTATCCAAAAAAGTGGAAACGGGTTTCCGTCCGGATACGCGAAAAAACAAAGCCCCGGGGCAGGGGGTTGATTCCATCAAACCCTCAGCCGCCCTGGTCAGGCGAATATCCAAAAGAGCACCCAGGCACTGCTCGATCACCCTGAGGTTCGAGTCATGGGAAAACTGCCTGATGGCGCAGGCAGCGGTCGAGATCCATGGCTGACTGGCCGCCGGTGAAATGGTCGATGGGCTGGGTCTGGCCAGGACCACCCCGGGGCCGCTGATCATCGTGACCCAGTTTGTCGGCTTCCTGGGCGCCTGGAGGTTCCACGGATCCCTGGACCCGGATCGTGGCCGGATGCCTTGGCGCGTTGATGACACTGTGGGCCACCTTCACGCCGTCGTTTCTGTGGATCTTCGCCGGCGCGTCTTATATGGAGCGGCTTCGGTCGAACCGGGCATTGTCAACTGCATTGGCCGCGATTACCGCCGCCATGGTCGGGGGCATCGCCAATCTGACCCCGTGGTTCGGCATCCGGGTCCTGTTCAGCGACATAATCCAGGTCGCCGGGGTCGACTTTCCGGCCCTGTCGAGCGTCGATCCTTATGCATTGGTGCTGACCGCTGTAGCCTTCGCCATGCTGCCGGTATTGCACAGGGGCGTGCCTATAACGCTGCTGGTCCGCGCAATGGTGGGAGCTGGTCTTCACCTGGTCATTTAGGGAACTCCCACGGCTCGACCAAATAACTTCCCTCTCCCGCTAGTGCGGGAGAGGGAAGTTATTTGGGCCGCTTCCACGGAACTTTTTGCCGCTTGAAACGGGAACATCGTTACCCCCGACTTCCAGCTATTCTTGCCACCCTTGGCCACGGCAATCTAGGTCAGTTTGCCGGGCGGCTGACCGGCAGGCCCTGCTTGATCCAGCCAGGTCCGGCGTCCGGACGCCCCAGCATTCCTTCGGAAACATCGATAATTTGGGTGTAGCCGACAGAGGTCAACTGGATCTGGAGCCAGGCGGAACGGCCTCCGGTCGCACAAATCAGAGCCACTGGCTTGTCGGTGTCCCCGCCGACCTGTTCCTCAAGCGCAGCCAGCAGATCCCGGCCCGGCTGGTGCATGGTCAAGGGCACCGCGCCCTCGCCCACGCCGGTCTCGAGCCATTCCTTCGGCCGGCGGATATCCAGTAGCACGACCTCGCCGGCCAGGGCCTTTTCGTGTGCTTCTTTGGCCGTCATTTTCAGGGGTTCGACCGCCGCCACCGACAGCGCGGTTACCAGAAAAATCAAAACTGCAAATATCGCGCGCAACCTATTTCTCCTTTGTACGGGAACCGCCTCAGATTATCGCAAGGTTCTTGAACCGGCTATTCTCAAAACCTGACATTTTCGCGAGCGGCCTAGGGCCTGTTGACATTTGGGGTTGCGATTTGGCCTGAACTGTTATTCAAGCTTCGAAAATGGAGGTTTGGATGGACGAAGATCGTTTGGTGATTTCAGATGAACTCTGGGCGAAGATTGCGCCCCTGTTACCCGGTAAAGCCGGGGACCCGGGAGCAACCGGTCGGGATAACCGTCGGTTCATGGAGGCCGTACTTTGGCGTGTGCGAACAGGGTCTCCCTGGCGTGACCTGCCCCAGGATTTCGGCAACTGGAATTCGGTTTTCAAACGATTTCGTCGATGGGCAAAGGCCGGTGTGTTTGAGAGACTTTTCAACGCCATAAGCGACGAGCCAGACCTTGAATATGCTCTCATCGACGGAACGATTGTCCAGGCCCATCAGAAGGCTTCGGGCGCAAAAGGGGGACACGGAATCAAGCCATCGGACGCTCTCGCGGCGGGCTGACGACCAAAATCGTTGCCCTGGTCGATGCGCTCGGCAACTTGTTCCGCTTTCTGCTTCTGCCGGGGCAAGCGCACGACATGAAGGGGGTTGCCCCCCTGATCCACGATGTCTCCTTCGCAGCGTTGCTGGCCGACAAGGCCTTCGACACCGATTGGCTCCTGCAAGACCTTGATGAGCGCGGCGCAACTGCGGTTATTCCACCCAAATCGAACCGGAAAGTGCAACGAGACTACGATACTCACATGTACAAGTGGCGTCACCTGATTGAAAACTACTTTGCAAAGATCAAGGAATTCAGGGGGATAGCAACGCGATACGACAAAACAGATACCAGCTATGCAGCCAACTGGCACCTCTGCGCAATGCTCCTTGCTGCCCGGTGATTGTCAACAGACCCTAATGGATCAGATCATTGTGGAAATCCGATGACTCGCAAAAAATTAAGCTTGCCCGGCCTCGCTGGCCGGTTTAGGGTAAAAGAACGTCTGCTGAACCGGCCAAAATACAACCAGTCGACGCGTGAGGAAATGCGCGAGGTAGTCGATGCTTCGGTGCGGGTTCTGAACAGGCAGCTGCAACAGATGGAAGCGGCCCGGGCGGACTTCCCCAACAAGCCGACCGAACGGGACAGCTAAGCTTAGCGGTCCAGACAGTTTAGGGTAGATTCCCGCAGAAACGCTGGATCCGCTGACAGGCCTCGGTCAGGGAGTCGGTATCCGTCGCATAGGAAATCCGGAAGTTCGGTCCCAGCCCGAAGGCCGACCCGTGCACCACCGCCACGCCTTCGGCCTCCAGCAGTTCAGTGACGAAATCTTCATCCGTTTCCATGGTTTTGCCCGATGGGCCGACCTTGCCGATCAGGTCGGCACAGGACGGATAGACGTAAAATGCCCCCTCCGGCAGTGGGCAGGTCAGCCCGTTTGCCTGGTTCAGCATCGACACCACAAGATCGCGCCGGTTGTTGAAGACCTGGCGGCGTTCGGCGATGAAGTCCTGAGGCCCGTTCAGCGCTTCGACCGAGGCCCACTGGGCGATCGAGCACGGACCGGAGGTCTGTTGGCTCTGGATCGTGGTCATCGCCTTGATCAGTTCAATCGGTCCGGCCGCATAGCCGATACGCCAGCCGGTCATGGCATAGGCCTTGGACACGCCGTTCATGGTCAGGGTGCGATCGTAGAGTCCGGGTTCAACCTGGGCCAGCGTGACAAACTCGAAATCGCCATAGCACAAGTGCTCGTACATATCGTCGGTCAGTATCCAGACCTGGGGATGGCGCATCAGGACATCGGTCAGCCCCTTCAACTCGTCATGGCTGTAGGCCGCGCCCGACGGATTCGACGGCGAATTGAACACCAGCCACTTCGTTTTCGGCGTGATCGCGGCCTCCAGCGCAGCCGGGACCAGCTTGAAGTTTTCTTCCAGCGTCGTCTCGATATAGCGCGGTTCACCGCCGTTCAGCAGGACCATATCCGGATAGCTGACCCAGAACGGCGCCGGGATCAGCACCTCGTCGCCGGGGTTCAGGGTAGCGGTGAAAGCATTATAGAGGATCTGCTTGCCGCCGGTACCGGTAATGGTCTGCTCAGGGGCGTAGTCCAGACCATTCTCGCGCTTGAACTTTGCAGCGATGGCTTCGCGCAGTTCGGGAATGCCGGGCACGGGGGTGTATTTGGTCTCGCCCCGCATGATCGCCTCGACGGCGGCCTGCTTGATGTTCGACGGTGTATCGAAATCCGGTTCGCCGGCACCCAAGCCGACGACGTCCCGCCCGGCGGCCTTCAACTCTCGCGCCTTCTGGGCAACGGCAATTGTGGCGGAAGGCTTGACGCGGGACAGCGTGTCGGAAATGAAGGCCATTGGAAATGCTCCAGAATAAAGGGGGTCCGGAAACGTATTCTACGCGCGTGGACGGGCTTGCGCAAGGCGCGAAAATGTTACCCCTTCATTTCGGCTTGCATCTGGTCAGCGGATCAAATACAGGGCGTGCTCGCGTACACCTTCGCGATCTTCCTCCGGCTTGTCCTGGGCCAGCCTGGCCTTGGCTTCGATCATGGCGACCGGCAGTTCGAAACAGACGATCCCGCGAATCAGGTTTTCATAGAGCTGGGGCCCGGTGTCGGACGGGCGACACCCGTCCTCGCCTTCATTATCCGCCGCCAGCCGGTCGAGCATGTCGTCCTGGTCACCGCGCCGGTACAACAGGCGCGGAACGCCGGTGACATGAACGGCCCGGCAGTTCCAGGTCGGTACACACCGGCCGGTACGCGACATGCCGGGATACCAGCGCGGCGAAATATAGCCATGTTCGGCCAGAAATACCGCCAGCGCCGGGCGGGTCCCGTCGAACAGTTTTCAATGGGGATTGGCGCGGGCAAAGTGCCCGGTCAACCGGCCGTTGACGCCACCCTCCAGAACCGACGGCAAAGGCGTGGCCGTGGGCGTGCCGTCATCGCCCGCGCTGATCAGCGCAGCAAAGGCGTTGGCGCGGACGATCTCCTCGATCTCAACGGAATCTTCCACCACATAATGCGGGGGTGTGTACATCAGCCTGCCTCACCTCTCAACTCGGCCAGCCGCCGGATCTGGCGTCCGTCGCCATCGAAGTTTTCCGGGGCCAGCCAAGCTTGAAAGATAGCCTTGGCCACCGGCCATTCTGTGTCGAGTATCGAATACCAGGCAGTGTCCCGGTTGCGGCCCTTGTACATCACCGCCTGCCGGAACAGCCCCTCATAGGTGAACCCCAGGCGCCTTGCCGCGGCGTTCGACGGACCATTCAGAGAATCGCATTTCCACTCATAGCGGCGATAACCCAACCCGTCGAAAACCCGGGCCATCATCAGATACATCGCCTCGGTCGCCGCCGGTGTCCCTTGCATTAACGGCGAATAGTTTATGTGTCCGGTTTCAATCACGCCGTTGACAGGGTCGATGCGCAGATAAGTTGCGACACCGACGGCCTTGCCGGTATTTTCATCGATGATGGCATGGAACAGCGGATCGTCGCTCATGCAGTCATTCTCCAGCCAGGTGAGATAATCTTCCAATGCATCGAATGGGCCATAGGGCAGATAGGACCAGTTGCGATCATCGGCGCCAGATCGATTGGCGGCAAACAGATCTTCGCCGTGGCGCGCAGGATCAAGCATTTCCAACCGGCAAAATCGCCCGTGCATCGGCGCACGTGGCGGCCGTTCACGGGGTTCCCAATCGGGAACCGGATCACCGATGTGCAAGCCATATTGATTTGTTCTCTGGATCATAGCGGCGAAGCTAGCCGGGCGAACCCGTCCGTCAAAGGCGAAAATTGCTTCCATGACAAGCCCGCCCGAATTTTGCCGCGAATGATCGCAAGCCCGACACAATCGACCGGCAATCACGCCGCATTCTTGGCCTGATATCAGGAATGCTGGGGCGAGGCAGTTCTCCCCTTAAGGCTTAAGGCCGACGCGATCCATCCCTCGCACAAGCCTTGCTTTCGTCCCGGCACTTTCCGTTCCTGGCAGTTGCCTGATACCTTGACAAGCAGGCCGTAAAGGCCCGTGCTGCGCACAATCGAGATTGAGGAAACCGCATGGCACCAAATCGGCGAAACGGGCGGACAATCAACTTAGTGGACAGTCTGTTGACGGTCGCCTATCTAATCTTGGCCATCGGCAGCATTTTCTGGGTGCGCCCGGCCTGGCCGTTGACGCCGGTCGAAAACATGCCGATTCCGGCATTCTCCACTACGATTGATGCCGGGCATCCGCTGGTCGGAAAAATCTTCGACGTGGCCACGGGCAATCCAATTACACCTTCCGAACTGACACAGGCGCTGGGAAAGCCGGGCTATCTGCTGATCGGCGAAAAACACGACAATCCCGATCATCATATTCTGCAGTCCTGGATTTATCGGGCCGTTCTGCCGGTGACCCGGCCCGGCCTGGCCTATGAGATGATGGGCGAAGACCAGCAGGAAACGATCGATGCATATCTGGCCAAATCGCTGGGCAATCTGGACGGGCTGGGCGCGGCACTGAACTGGGACAAAACCGGCTGGCCCGACTGGTCACAATATCAACCGATGGCGGAAAGCGCCAGGCGTGAATATCTTCCCGTCATCGCCGCTAATTTGCCTCGAAGCCTGGTGCGCAAGGTCTATGGAGAAGGCCCTGAAGCTCTTGGCTCGGAACGGGCCAGCCGGACCGGGCTAAATGTCGATCTTCCCGCCCCGGTGGCCCTGGCAATGCTCGACGATGTGTTCGAAGGGCACTGCAAACTGATGCCCCGGGAAAACCTGGCCGGCATGGTGCATGTTCAAAGGGTCCGGGATGCAGTCATGGCCGAAAATCTGATCCGCGCCTCGGCCGATGGCGCCAGCGCGATTCTGATTGCCGGCAATGGTCATGTCCGGGCGGACCACGGCGTTCCCATGTCCTTGCGACGCCTGGCGCCCGCAGCGGCCATCCGGACGATCGCCTTGCTGGAAGTGCAGGTCGATGCCCCGGCCCTGACAGACTATGCCAAGGCCTTCGACGGCGCCCTGCCCTTCGATTATGTCTGGTTCACGCCACGCGCCAACGAACGCGATTATTGCGCCGAACTGAAGGCGCGGATGGGTGGCCACAAGGAGGCAGAATGACATTACTTTTGCCGCCCGCAACCGAAACAATGACAAGTGGGCTTCAGCGCCCTATGTTCAGACAAATGATACTTGGTTTTATGCGTAGAGTTTTCCTCCCCCTGTTTCTCGCGGTGATCCTGGCCGGCTGTGAAGCTGACACCCGGTCCGTGGGCGGCAGTCCTTCATCGGACCGGGGGCTGGCGCAATCCGGGCGCATGACGCTGATGCAGATTGCCCCGCTGACCGCCAAGAACGCCTCGGAAATCCCAGGCATTGTCCGCCGGTTTCAGGCCGCGGATCCGGACGGCAATCGACGGGTTTGGGTCAATGATGTTGATCTTTTCCTGACCAGCAGCATTGGAAAATCGTTCATCAATGGCGCGGCGCCAAAGGCGCTGGCAATCGGTACGCCGCCTGAAAACTGTCCCTGGTATCAGGTATCCAGTGGATCGTCCGCCGCAGGCGCCGTTCGATCCGTCTTGGGCAAATGCCTGGACGGCCTTTCGAGGGCCGCCACCGGAAGGGAGCCATGCGCCTGCAGGGTCGTTGCGGTCAATCGGTCGTTGCTGGTCAAGCCGTCCGACCTGCCCTTCCGGCCGCGATTGCCGGCGCATCTGATCTGGGTTGATGCGCGCGGCGATGTGCGTCGACAGGTGGTCTTCGCCGACCTGGCCGATTCTGGATCGGCGCGGCCGGTGAACCTGGCCACCGCGGATGGCCGCAGCCTGTGCAGCGGAAAGCTGGACGATCTGGCCTTGCCGCGCGCAGATGTCAGTCTGGACTGTGACGGTATCGGCGGTGGCCTGACCGGCAGGCTGAATATTGAAGGATTCCGCGAAGGTCGCATCTACGGCATCGCCGATCTGCAATCGGGCGCCACGCGGGCCGCTCTGTTCCTAGGCTATTCGGAAGCGCAGTACCGTGCAACGCGCGAAACCGTAATTGCCCGCGCCCTGAAAGGCTGACCCTCCATGCGCAGACGCATTAAATTTGTTCTCTATTTTGTTCTCTATACAGGATTGATCTTCGCGATCCTGGTCGCCGGAATCTTTTTGTACGGGCGCGAAAATACCTGGGAACTGGCCGGCCCGGCGGATCAGGGCGATGTGAACTTCGCCACCCTGGAACGGGGACCCAAGCCGAATCAGTATATTATCTGTCCGGCGGACCTTTGCCAGGCCGGCCTTGCCGATGCGGCCGGCCCGGTTTATGTCGCGCTCGCCGCCGATCTGCGCGCCGCTTTGCGCGAGATCGCACTGGCGGAGCCGATGACCGAACTGGTCGGAAGCGCGGCGGATATGGCCAGGGATCGCTTCGTCCAGCGCACGCCGCTGATGCGGTATCCCGACACGGTCGTGGTCGAATTCCTGCCTGCCGGCGAGGCGACAACAACCATGGCCGCTTACAGCAGGTCTCTGATCGGCTACAGCGACCAGGATGAAAACGGCAAGCGCCTGAACCGCTGGATCGCCGCCCTGGACGAAAAATTCCCGCGCGCCGACCAATGATCCCGGTCCCCACCCCTTCCATAACGGCCCGGACCGCGCCATATTCGCCCCATGGCAACCGAAGCATCCGAACTGTCTGAAGCCGCCGCTCCGTGGATCCCCCACAGACCCGATCGGCCGGCAAAATCCGAGGGTGGTATCGCCATCCGGATGGAGACCGAATTCCAACCCTCCGGCGACCAGCCGACGGCGATTGCCGAACTGGTCGAGGGCGTTAACACGGCTGAACGCGACCAGGTCCTGCTGGGCGTCACCGGATCGGGCAAGACGTTCACTATGGCCAAGGTGATCGAGGCGACCCAGCGCCCGGCGCTGATCCTGGCGCCCAACAAGACCCTGGCGGCCCAGCTATACGGCGAGTTCAAGAGCTTCTTCCCCGACAATGCGGTGGAATATTTCGTCAGCTATTACGACTATTACCAGCCCGAGGCGTATGTCCCGCGCACCGACACCTATATCGCCAAGGAAAGCTCAATCAACGAGCAGATCGATCGGATGCGCCATTCGGCCACCCGGGCCCTGCTGGAGCGGGACGATGTGATCATCGTTGCCTCGGTCAGCTGTATTTACGGCATCGGGTCGGTCGAAACCTATACCGCCATGACCCTCGATCTCAGTATCGGCCAGACCATCGACCAGCGCGATCTTCTGGCCGGATTCGTCGCCCTGCAATACCGCCGCAATGACCAGGCGTTTGGCCGGGGCACGTTCCGGGTCGCCGGCGACACCATCGAGCTGTGGCCCGCCCACCTGGAAGACCGGGCCTGGCGTATCGCCCTGTGGGGCGAGGAAATCGAGCAGATCGTCGAATTCGACCCATTGACCGGTCAGATCGTCGCCAAGATGGAAAAGGCACGGATCTACGCCAACAGCCATTATGTCACCCCGCGCCCGACGCTGCGGCAGGCGGTTCAGTCAATCAAGGTCGAACTGCAGGAAACCCTGAAGATACTGAATGCCGAAGGCCGGCTGCTGGAGGCCCAGCGCCTGGAACAGCGCACCCGGTTCGATCTGGAAATGCTGGAGGCGGCCGGTTCGTGCGCCGGGATCGAGAACTATTCGCGCTATCTGACAGGCCGAAAGCCGGGCGAACCGCCGCCGACCCTGTTCGAATATTTGCCGGACGAGGCCATCATCTTTGCCGACGAAAGCCATGTCACCATTCCGCAGATTGGCGCCATGTACCGGGGCGACTTCCGGCGCAAGTCAACCCTGGCCGAACACGGCTTCCGCCTGCCGAGCTGCATGGACAATCGGCCCCTGAAGTTCGAGGAATGGGACGCCATGCGACCGCGATCGGTCTATGTCAGCGCCACCCCGGGCGGGTGGGAGCTGGAACGCACCGGCGGCATTTTTACCGAACAGGTGATCCGACCCACCGGCCTGATCGATCCGCCGGTGATCATTCGCCCGGTTGAAACCCAGGTCGACGATTTGGTCGATGAATGCAAACAGGTCACCGCCAGGGCCGGCCGTATCCTGGTCACCACCCTGACCAAACGGATGGCCGAGGACCTGACCGAATACCTGCACGAACAAAACGTGCGTGTGCGCTACATGCATTCGGACATCGACACGCTGGAACGGATCGAGATCATGCGCGACCTGCGGCTTGGCACCTTTGACGTACTGGTCGGGATCAATCTGTTACGCGAAGGCCTCGACATTCCCGAATGCACGCTGGTCGCGATTCTGGACGCGGACAAGGAAGGCTTCCTGCGGTCCGAAACCTCGCTGATCCAGACCATTGGCCGGGCGGCGCGGAACCTGGAAGGCCGGGTCATCATGTATGCCGACAAGATTACCGGATCGATGGAACGTGCCATCGCCGAAACCGACCGGCGGCGCGAAAAGCAGACCGCCTATAACACCGAACACGGCATCACACCGGCCAGCATCAAGAAATCCATCAGCGATATTCTGGAAAGCGCCCACGAGGGCGACCATGTCCAGGTCGATCTGCCCCTTGACGATCTGAAGGGCAAAAAGGGCGGCAAAGGCAAGAAGGGCATCGGCCACAATCTGCGCACCCATATAGAAGACATGGAAAAGCGCATGCGCGAGGCTGCCGCCGACCTGGAATTCGAGGAAGCCGCCCGCCTGCGCGACGAAGTCAAGCGCCTGGAAGCCACTGAGCTGTTGATCGCCAACGATCCCTTCGCCCGCCAGGGCGACATTGAACAACAGGTCGCCGCCGCCAATGCCCCTGGTCGCGCCAAGGGGCGATCAACGACGGGACGACCGGGCACGAGGGCGCTCAAGGGACGGCGGGGGCGATAGGCGTGATCGGCAAATTTTCTCTGCTTTTTGATAATGGTTTTGCCATAATCCTGGTTCAGGATAGAAACGAACGGGGTTGATTAATGGCAAAAACGGGAAACTTCACATGAACAGCATCGCATTGACCGCCGCACTGGTGGCCGTAGGACTTGTTACTGGCGCAAATGCCGCCTTCGCCGGCATGACGATTTCCGGCCAGCAGGACAGTGTGGATAATGAAGGCCTTGGCGTAAAATATGTGCCCAAGATGATGCGCGATGTCGGTGCGTTGAATTATTTCGCCAAGAAGAAGCGCGGCAAGGACGGGCCGCCACTGCTTCATCTCGACTGGAAGACCGGCGCGGACAAAGTGCTGACCAGTGATAGCTATGATGGCGTCGGAGCGATCATCAACGGCTTCATCCAGTTTGAGACCGAAGGCACCCACCGCTTTGCCATGGAAACCAATGACGGTACGCGAATTACCCTGGGCGGTCAGTTGATCCTGGAAGATCCGGATGTGCATCCCGACCGGTTTTCCGAGATTGTCGATGTGGAAGTGCCCGAACCCGGCTGGTATCCGGTCGAGATCCTGTATTTCGAGCGCAGGAACACCTCGACCCTGCGTTTGTTGACGTCGGGGCCGGACGGCGGTGAATTGGCCATCATCGATCCGGTGCGCCTGGGCCACTGATCCCGATGAAGGGCCGCTTGTTTGTCTTGCTGGCCCTGTTGGCGCTGGCTGGCTGTTTCCACGATCAGGAAAAGCCTGTGGCAAGTGGGACTTCCGACGGCACCGCCGCCACCCGTCAGGTGGTGATCGCGCCGCCGATTGAGGGCGACTATCTGACTCTTGTCCTGGTCGCCGACCTATTGCCTGTCGGACGCCGGTAAGAGCGACCCCAACAGTGCCAGGCCCGGCGGTCCTACGCCTTTGTGGTGCACGGCCTGTGGCCGCAATACGAAAAAGGTTGGCCGGACTATTGCGCCGGCGAAAAGACCCCCTGGATCGACGATGAGGTGACCGACCAGGCACAGGAATACATGCCCTCGCGGCGGCTGATCATTCACGAATGGAAGAAACACGGCACCTGCTATTCGCGTTATCCGGAAGTCTATTTCGACGCGACCGAGGCGCTGTTCCGCTTGATCGTCGTACCAGCCCGATTCACCCGGCCCAATGACTGGATCCAGACCAGCCCCGGCGATCTGAAAAAGGCATTCCTGGAATCCAATCCGCAATTTCCCATCAGCGGCGTTTCAGTGCAGTGCGGCAATGCCCGGGACCGCGCACGGCTCAAGGAACTCCGCTTCTGTTATGATCGGGAAGGTGCGCCGCGTGCCTGCGGCGCCAATGAAAACCGCCAGTGCCGGGCAAAACAGCTTATCCTGCCGCCGGTACGCGGATAGGCACAATCCGCTTTCATCGCCGCGCCTATCTGCTTTAGCCTGCCTGCAACACAAACCATATGCAGAAAGGCCCGCCCGCCATGTCCGATATCGTTCTTCGTTCTTCCGCAGCGTCCCCGTTTGGACGAAAAGTCAAGATTGCCGCCAAAATGCTGGGCCTGATGGACCGTATTGATATGCAAGAGACCAATATCGCGGACCCGAACGATACCATTCGGAACCAAAATCCGCTGGGCAAGATCCCGGTCCTGATCCCCGACGGCGGCGGGCCGATCTATGACAGCGCCGTGTGCCTGGAATATCTCGACCATCTGGCCGGCGGTGGCAAGATCGTGCCGGCGGACCCCGATGCTAAATTCGCCGCCAAAACCCTGGGCGCTCTGACGGACGGTATGATGGATGCCGCTATCCTGACCGTCTATGAGGGCCGCTACAGGCCGACGGAACTGCGCCACGAGCCCTGGGTGGATTACCAAAAGGATAAGATCAACCGGGGGCTGGACATCCTGGAAGCCGACACGCCCGCAGTGTCACCGATCTGGATTGGCCAGATCGGCCTAGCGTGCACCCTAGCCTATCTCGATTTCCGCGAGGTTGTCGACTGGCGTGGGTCCCATCCAAAACTGGTGGCCTGGCTGGACGAATTTGCGGCCGCCATACCGGCCTTTGGCGAGATCAAACCGCCGCCTGCCTAATCCTTGCGACCCAGCCGGAATATCCCCGGGCTGGTGCGGGTATAGATCTGAAAGCGTCTCTTGGCGCGCGGCGCGGCGCGCTGCGCAATCCGGTAGAAGGCAAAAGCAACGACGCTGGCATGAACCACTGTGGTGTAGTTGAAGAACTGCGCGGGTCCAAAAACCTCCAGTACCAGCGTAGAGGCGAAAGGCCCGATCACCGCGCCTATGCCGAACAGCAGCATCAGCGAAGCTGACAGTTCGACGAATTCGCTGGGATCGGAGCGGTCCGCCGCATGTGCCACGGACAGGGACCACAGCGGCAACGCCGTCGCTCCAAAGGCAAATGCTCCAACATAGAGCAGTTCGGGCGTCGCCCCGGTCAGATAGCTGAGAACCAGTCCGGCAAGGGCCGCGCAGCCCGTCGTGATGATCATCACCCAGCGCCGGTCGAAACGGTCCGACAGCCAGCCCAGCGGGATCGGCGCTATGGCGCCGCCAACGATGCCGGCAATCATGAAACTGGCGACCTGGCTGACATTCATTCCGGTGGTTGTGGCATAGAGCGGCCCAACTGCCCGAAAAGCAGAATTTGTCATCCCGATCGTGACTGCACCAAAGGCGGCCAAAGGAGATATGGTCCAGATCCGGCCAAGATTGATCGAGACGTTCGCGGGAGGCTCTGGCGCCCGAACTCGGGTGAGTGAGACCGGAATCAACGCCGCGCAGAAAAGAATGCCGATCACCGCGAAGAGCTCAAATCCATGGGGGCCTACCGCCGGCAACAGCAACTGGGCCACGGTGACAAAGGACAAATCCACGGTCCGGTAGATGCCCAGAATACTTCCGCGCTCAGCCCCGTACGCCTGGTCGTTCAACCAGCTTTCGATGACCATGGCCTGGACCGCCATACAGAATCCGATGGCGATCCTGGCGATCAGCCAGACAACCGGATCCAGGAACAGACCGTGCAACAAAACGGCAATCGCACCGACCGCGGCCAGCGCCGCGAAGACGCGGATGTGGCCAGCCCGTCGGATCAGCCGCGCCCCCAAAACACAGCCCGTCAGGAATCCGGCAAAAAATGCCGACCCAAAAAGCCCGATCAACAGCGGCGGGAACCCTTCAATGCCGGCGCGAACCGGAATGAAGGTGCCAAGCAGGCCCGTCCCCGCCAGCAGAATGCCGGCAGAGAGCAGGATCGGGATTAGATCCGACAGACGGGTTTTCATGATAGGTGCACTAAACGAATGGGGACTGACCTTATGTCACCACTGGATTTGGCCATAACGGTTAACGGACAAGGCAGATGTGCGCAAAGCGCATGGGCCGCGTCGAATCACCAGTTTACCAAAAAACTCGATTGTCCTTGATCCGGCCTCGCAACCGCCGTGATCCACCATAATATCAATAACATCGCAGCGGAAATGGCGCTGGAACGTAAATGTGTGACGGTTTTGTTACTTAGATATCCATATTTGCTGGGATGTTGTTGTTATGGCTACTGAAAGTTCTGGGTTTCAGGCTGAAACTCGGCGTCAGTTGTAAATTCGAGCTCTGATATATCCGGGGTTCAGTGTTTGGAGACAAGATCAATGGTTCAGATCGCGCAAGCTTAGGCAGACCGGTGTTTCACTACACATTGGCCGATCAACGAAACCTGTATGGAAAACTGGTGCTGAGCGGACAGAGCGATGTCATAATCGCGAAACGCTATGGCGTCAGCCCGCAAGGAGACTGTACGGAACTGCGCGAGGCCTTCTATCTTTAACAGATTACCCGGTAAGTCTATTCACCAAATTGGACCAAGGGATTGAAAATATTATGAAAATCAGAATATATGTTGCTGAATTTCAGCGACAGAGATGGCCAGATATGGTATCCGTTCAATCCGTATTGCGACAGGTTCCCGATCCGAGGAGAAAGCGAGGTCTCAAACATCCGCTCCACGCGCTGCCGGGGCTGATGCTGTTATCCATGCTCAGCGGCCGTAAAGGAATGATGGCGGCGGGGCAACAGGGCCGTGGCCTGACTGCACGACAGCTCCGGCGACCGGGATTTCGCCCCGGGCTCGCCTCCCCCTGCCCAACCTTGACGGAAATCCTTCGGGTTCTGGATCCCACGGCAATGGCGCAGGCTTTTGGCAGTTGACGGCAAAACCCTGCGCGGCAGCAAGGCCGAACATGTGCTCTCGGCCTTTTGCGTCACCCTGGACCAGAGTGTGGGCCCTGTATCGTCGCGCGGCAAGGGGACAGGGCAATTCAGTAAAAATTGTTGTGGCCTTTGGCCAGGAAGCGGATCGCCGTTGTTCTGCTGGTCTGGAATGCCTCGATAGCCCTTGTGGGCGAGCTGTTGATGCGCTTGAGCACAGTACGTGTGGCGCTTGTCAGCGTGAAGATGTTTTGAGGGGCGTGATCAAGGCGATTGGTATGGCGATCCTCACCAGGGGTTACGTCCTTGTCACGATGCATCGCCCCGATCCGCCAGTGGCTGCGGTTCACAGACACGATGCATCTCGGTGTCGCCGTGGGCAGGCTCGTGATCAGATAAATCGTCTCCCTTTCGGTTCGGGTGACGCGTCCCCTTCGGACATGGTCTCGCTGTCAATCGGCATTCAAAAGTGACCCTCGGGGGAAGCAACGCTACCCTGAATCAAAGTTTCAACAGAACCCGGGACATTCCCTTGACGGATCATATCATGGTTAAGGAATTTTGACTTTTCCGGGGGCAAAGGGCGTGGATAAGGACACAAATACCACAGTTGCCGATGTTGCCGAAGCTAAGGCAAAGCGGTAAACGGATGCGCAGCGGCGCTATCTTGAGCGCGGTATTCATGGGTATTCATGAACCGGGCGGCAAACCGCCCTTGTTCGATGACCACGGACAGTCCTATCCTGTTCGCACTATTCGGTCCTGTGTGGAGGCCAGTTGGGCCGAGCCATGGTTTGCCAATCCGACAAAACCGGATTGGCTGGTGTGTAAACTTACTATCGAGGGCTATCGCGCGGTGGGTGCAATCCCGCCTTGAATTTGAAATGCGATTGCCCTGAATCCCTCGCAACGCCGACTTGACAGACGCTTCGATCGTAATGGCGACGGCCCTCGCCCCTCCCTGGCACGGGTCTCTTTATAAGCGTTTGGGCCACGAAGCCGGTTTGATGTTGGTCGGGATACATTTTTCCTCACGCCGATAAACCCGTCCGCATTCAGGGCAGGCAGTTTCGATTGCATCGCCGAATTGCAATGCAACCGGTTCATGCCGTTCTCCGGCATGTCCCGAGCACGAATGCTGTGCAGTGTTGACTGGCGAATTTCGAACGGGTTTGTCCATGGCGAGATCGTAAAACGCTGCTTTTCGGTACGTGGTCATCTGACGTTAACCGGTAACTCGGACCGGGTGGATTGAGCAGGATCAAAAGACTTCAGCCGTCATCATCGCAAATGTAGGCGATGGCGAACAATGTAGAATTTGATGCTCCAGGATCTGCGGTACCCGGCACTCTGCCTCCCGGCCCCGGCCTGAAGCGTGCCTTATCGCTCCCCCTGCTGGTTTTGTACGGTCTGGGCGTCACCATCGGTGCCGGGATTTATGTACTGGTCGGCATCGCAGCGGGCAGAGCCGGAATATTTGCACCAGCCGCGTTTGTCGTGGCGGCCATCGTCATGGCCTTCTCGGGTTCTTCCTTTGCTGAACTGTCGCGCCGTTTCCCCGTCAGCGCCGGTGAAGCCGCTTATGTTCGCGAGGGCTTGCGTTCGCCTGCGCTCTCCCTGCTGGTGGGGTTGCTGGTCGCCGGGGCGGGAATTGTGTCGTCGTCGGCAATTGCGCTTGGCAGTGCAGGATATCTGCACGATCTGACGGGACTGCCGTCCGGCATCCTTGTTCCCGTCCTGATCCTGGCCATGGGTGCGATTGCCGTTTGGGGAATTTTTGAATCGGTTCTGGTGGCCGGCGTATTGACGTTGATCGAAATTGCCGGCCTGGGCGCGATTATTGTTGCGGGATTCTGGAACATACCGGCATTGCCTTTGAGGCTGACCGAGACGATCCTCCTGACATCCGATCTGGCGGTGTGGAGCGGGTTTTCGGCACCAGTCTGTTGGCATTTTTCGCCTTCATCGGTTTCGAGGACATGGTGAACCTGGCCGAAGAGGTCAAGGATCCCGGCCGCAACATGCCCCAAGCGATTTTCCTGACGCTCTTGCTGACGACCCTGATCTATTTTCTAGTCATTGCGGTGGCTGTATTGGCCGTTCCGGCAGCAGATCTGGCGGCTTCGAAGGCGCCGTTATCTCTGGTCTTTGAAACCTTGACCGGGGGCCGGGCCGATGTCATCGGTTTGATTGCGGTATTTGCCACGCTGAACGGGATCATCATTCAGATGATCATGGCATCGCGCGTGCTTTACGGTTTGGCGGAGCAGGGCAGTCTGCCGGCCATTTTCGGGCGGGTCAACCGGACCACCCGCACACCGACCGTGGCAACGGTGACGGTGGTGGCCGTGATTGTCTTCCTGGCCGTCAGTTTTCCCATCGATGCGCTGGCAGAATGGACATCCCGGATAATCCTGGGGATATTCGCCTTGGTCAATTTATCGCTTGCCGTCTTGAAGCTGTCCGGTCAGCTGGAGCCCTCCGCCGGGTTCACGGTGCCTTTGTGGGTACCTGTGGGCGGAATCATAAGTTGCCTCGGACTGGTAGCTCTGAGCGTCGTGTTTTAGGTACATCCGCGTATTTGCGGTCGTTTGAAGAAAGATTTGAGCTTAGTTTCACAAATCGCATGCATGGATGTGCGATGGCAGTTGCGGGGCAAGCCCGGGGTGAGGCGTTCTCCAGTTCAAGCCGCTGGAACCATCGCAGGTAGTTGTCGAGATATCTGGTCGCGATGTCTCGGTAGCGCCGCAGGAAATCCTTCAACCGGCCATGTCGGTTGTTGACCGTCTGAATGTTGTATCGCCCTAGGGTTATTGAGACACTCTTGAAGCTTACGCGGCGGCCTGGATTTTGTCCATGTCGTCGCGTCTGAACTGGTTTGGTGATCCATGCCAATCCATCCTTCTGATTTCACAAAAACATGACACGAATACATACGATTTGTAAGCTGAGCCATTCAGAATATCCTCGACAGCAATATCTTGAGGAACTTGAAGGGCTGGACGCCAATTGGTGCCCATATGTGGATATCGGGGACAATAAGGCCGGATTCCAATCGCCGGCTGTGTGTTCGACCCGAGCGTCAGGCCCGGGGCTTGCGGCCGTAGATCAATCCCAGAACCAATCCGCTGGCGAACCCGCCGATATGCGCTTCCCAGGCGATATTCGTATTCTGATTCATCGAATTCATTACATCGCCGGCCAGCCAAAGGATGGCGAAAAACAATATCCGTTCGTCGATCTTTTCGTGGTGAAGGGATACGATGTTTCCGCGGCATTGAAGATACAGCAGGCCGGTCAATGCCCCCAGCATGCCGGCGGTGATGCCCGATGCACCGATCATGCTGACCGGATCGCCCAAATTGGCGGCCAGGTAGGTGGCCGAACCACCGACCGCCGTCACCGGGCAAATCACCAAGAAATCGTAACTGCCGACACGGCGCGCGATGGGTGTCCCAAATATTAGTAACCAGAATCCATTCATCAGGACATGGCTCCAGGATGCGTGCAAAAATGCATATGTCACGAAGCGCAAAATGGACTGCGGGATCCCTTCGTCCCCGGCACCCGCGGAATACGCCATCGGGATAAAGCTGTAGGACGACAACAGTTCCTGATCGAAGCCCGCCGGCAGGACCTGGCGCACGGTATGAATGCCAACGAGGACCAAGGCAAAAATGAAGACCACAGGTGGACCGGTAAATGCCGGCGGGTGATTTCCGCGGAAACGGGGCGGAAGATTCATAAAACGCGATCCGGGTAAACAAAGGGCAGGCTGGCACAACCTTCGGCCTGTGCCGACAGGCCTGGCAGATCAGCATAGTCGACTTTCGTGACCGGCGCAAATCCTTCCAGAAACAAGGCCGCGCGGGTCAGTGTGGAGGCGGGATCGGTAACGGCCATTTGCAAACATTCAAAGAGTGCAGGTGCCAGCGTCTGGTTTGCCGTCGATGTGATATAGGGCAAGCTCTTGGCAAAAGGCGTCTGTCCGATGATTTCCAGCCCTTCGACTGTCTCGGGTGCGTGAGTTTTCAGCAGGGCCCAACTCACACAATCCACGGCGGCAATATCCGCCTGCCGGCTGCGCACCATTACCAGGCTATCCCGGTGCGATCCGGACTGCCGGGCCGCGGCGAAGAAGTTTCCATCCTTTGAAAATGGTGCAATGGCCCGGCGCAGCAGGTGATAACCCGACAGGCTGTCATCGGCATTATAGCAAACGGTCCTGCCGTGCGCGGTCGCCAGATCTGCCGGACCATCCTGGGCGCGCGCAATGATCCAGCTTGAGTATTCCGCTGCCCGACAGCCGTCGACCGCATAGACCGGCGCCGCGACAAGTTCGATGCGATCCCCCAGGATCGTTGCCGGCCAGCCACAGGTCTGGCTGATCAGCGTTTCCTCTGACACCCAGTGGGACATGAGGTCGGGGAGATCATGAGAAAGAGCGTTGGGGGCGGATATCTCCGCGGTATTCATGTTGCGCACGATGCATTGCCACCAAGTGTTGTGTGCCTGGCGGATTGCCGGGAAATCATACATCGGAAGGCTGGCTTGAAAGGTCATGAAACTGCCATTCCACAGGCGCCGCGCCGGGTCAAGCCCACGGTGTGCGACCGGGTTTTCAGCATTGTACTTTGCTGATGAAATGCCGGAGATTGGCTACATCCTCTTAGAGCCTGAACGAAAATGAGTTGAGTGATATCAGTGGGTTGTGATTCTGTTTGTTTGAACAAGAAACAAGAAAACGGAGGTCACGATGCCCTGGACTGAAACCACTCGCTGCCAGTATGAGCGGAATAACGAGCGTTACTCAAGCGATGTAACCGATGCAGAATGGGCGGTCATTTTTCCGCTTTTGCCCGGCCCCGACAAATTGGGGCGCCCTCGGGAAGTTGAGTTGCGCGAAGTTTGGGATGGGATTGGCTACATCGCTGCCGCTGGGTGCGCGTGGTCTCTTTTGCCAAAGGACTTTCCGCCGGTTTCAACGGTTCGATACTATTTCTACAACTGGCGTGATAGCGGGTTACTGGCGGAGATCAACCACGCTCTGGTCGCTTTGGCGCGTGAATGGGAGGCTCGGGATCATCAACCCACGGCAGGCGTTATTGACAGTCAAAGCGTGAAAACCACTGAAAACGGCGGCATTTCTGGCTACGACGCAGGAAAGAAGATCAAAGGCCGCAAGCGCCACATCATGACAGACACCTGTGGCCATCTGTTGGCATTATGCGTTCACGCTGCCAACATTCAAGATCGCGATGGGGCAGTGGGCGTCTTTCAAAAGCTCAAGCGGGATGCCCCAAAACTGCGCCACGTTTTTGCCGACTGCGGTTATCGGGGGCCAAAACTTCGTTCAGCCCTGATAACCATTGGCCGCTGGACTATCCAGATTGTGAAGCGTTCCGACACCGCCGAAGGTTTTGAGGTCCTGCCCCGCAGGTGGGTCGTCGAACGCACCTTCGCCTGGCTGGGACGTTGCCGCCGATTGGCAAAGGATTGGGAGAAAACCATCGAAAGTGCAGAGGCTTGGGTTCTCATCGCCCATATCAGACGCATGACACGCTGTCTCGCAAGGGCTTGAAAAACATCAGATCATTTTGAAGCAGGCTCTTAACCAAACTCTCTTAACCAAACTCCAATATGGAAATATGGTGCTTTTTCTTTTCGCGGATGGACCATAGGCATGCTTGGTACAGAAAATTCCAAATCGCTCGGCGAAACCGATGCTGAAGGCGTGGGTCCCAACGCCAAGGATATTCGAAGCGGAAAGAGAAAATTTTCACTGCTTGATTTTTCCGGGTCCACAAGTTCGGTCCAAAGTACACTTTATATCTGTATCGCCCTAGGGTTATTGAGACACTTTTGAAGCTTACGCGGCGACCTGGATTTTGTCCATGTCGTCGCGTCCGAACTGGTTTGGTGATCGATGCCCAACGCGCTGGATCAGCCAATGCTCGTTGTAATCGTCCTTGAACTCCTGGAGGGCCTTCTGCAGTTCCTCGATTGTCTCGAAGGTTCTGACCCGGAGCAGATTTTCCTTGAGCGTCCGGATGAAGCGCTCGGCACAGCCGTTCCCTTCGGGGGCGCGGACAAGGGACGGCGAGGATGTCGCTCCCAGCCAGGCAATCTCGTTCCGGAAGTCGTGGCTGATGTACTGCGAGCCGTTGTCATGGCGGATCGTCAGGCCAGCGGCCACGTCCGTGGCGCACGCCCCGAAGCAGTCCTGCACGTCCTGGCGGATCGGCTGCAACGCCTCGAAGCGTGTGCTCCGGATGGCTGCATGAATGCCCACGCAGCCCGCCGAACAATGATCGACCGCGACAAGGACAGCGACCTGACGCCCTGTTCCCGGAAGCGTGGCGGACGTGCCCGGCGTCATGCTGTCGGGGCATACCGATGTGGTCCCGATCGACGGCCAGGAATGGAACACCGATCCGTTCACGATGCGCAGCGAGGATGGCCGGCTCTATGGCCGGGGCGCCGCCGACATGAAGGGGTTCATCGCGGCGGTTCTGGCAATTGTACCCGAGGCGACCCGCCGCCCCCTCGCCCGCCCGGTCCACATCGCGCTTTCCTACGACGAGGAGATCGGCTGTATCGGCGTGCGCCGAATGATCGACGTTCTGCAGGATGCGCCGGTCAAACCTGCCTTCTGCATCATCGGCGAACCAACCGAAATGCAGGTCGCCATCGCCCACAAGGGCAAGACCGGGGCAATCTGTACCTGTCACGGGGCCGAATCCCATTCCGCACTGGTGCTCAACGGTCTGAACGCGATCTATCGGGCGACCGAGATGATCGGCGCCATTCGCACCATCCAGGCGGAACTGGAAGCCACCGGCGCACGCGACAATGATTATGGCGTGCCTTACACCACCCTGCACGTGGGCACGATCGAGGGTGGCACGGCACTCAACATCGTTCCGAAGTTCTGCACCTTCAAGTTCGAGATCCGCAATATCGCCGCCGACGACCCCGCGGTTTTCATGGACCGTATCCACGCGGCTGCCACCGAGATTGCCGGGCGGCATAAGAACCGGTTCCCCGAAGCCGGGATCGAGATATTCAATGCCTATCCGGCCCTCGATACCTCACCCGAAGACGAAATCGCCGCTTTCGTCAAATCCCTGATCGGCGCCAATGGCCACACCAAGGTTGCCTTCGGCACCGAGGGCGGCTTGTTCCAGGAAAAACTGGGCCTGCCAACCGTGGTCTGCGGCCCCGGATCGATGGACCAGGGCCACAAGCCCGACGAATTCGTGGCCTTGAGCGAAATGGAAAAATGCGACCGCTTCCTCGCCGCCCTGCTGGACCGGCTGGTGGCCTAGGTCTGCATGGGAGCGTCAAATTCCTCCCCTCGTCCCGCTGGCGCGGGAGAGGGAAGTCATCTTGACCCGCGCGCGGAGACCAATTGCTATTCATCCCCCGGCACACCATAGCTGGGGGCGGCGGCGGGATTGATGGCGCGGTTGAGATAGGTGATCATTTCGGGCTCATAGGCCTGCCACAGGGCGCGCAGGCGGGCGATGGGATATTCATCGTCCCAGTCCATGCGCAGATCGACCAGAGGGAAGGACATCTTGTCGACCACCAGCAGGGCGGCGGAGTGTGTGGGGCCTTCCTCGCCGCCGGCGGCGCTGCCGGCTTCCAGCCCGCGCAACAGGCGTTCGGCCAGATGGCAATCGGCATTGGCATCAAAACCCGCCGCCATGGCCGCGGCGACACCGTCATTGCTGAGCAGATTGCCGGCCGCGAAACAACCCCTGCCTTCAGCCACCGCATGGGTGCCGAGGATATTGTCGCCGGTGAAGCTGGCGGTCGCACCGGTGTTGTCGACCACGGTCAACTGGCGATAGCTGAGGTTTTCCTGATCTTCCATGGCTGCCGCCAGAGCCGCCTCGGCACCAAGGTCCGCTTCCAGCCGGTCCAGGATTGCCGGTCCCAGGGCCGGATCGGTCACGTTCTGGGTCGCCACCGCGCCGACACCGGCCCGGGCATGGGGACAGCGGGCGCCGACACAGATGCTGGACGTGGTGATCGCAACGCCGAACATGCCCGTACGCTCGCACCGGCCAATCAGTGAAAAGGTCATGTGGTTGTTTCTCCCTTGCCGGTGTCGGCCAAACGGCTTGCCAGATATTTCATGAAATCGTGCAACTCCCGCTCCAGCCACGACAACGGTCCAGCCTGGCTGAGCGGCGCCTGGGCACCGCGATAAATCCCCTCGGTGACGATCCGGTCTTCCTCGTTCACGGCGGCAAAGAAGGTTGCCATCTCGGCCACATAGGCGTCCACGTCTTCCAGATTTTCATGCACTTCCGGCGCCAGGGCAATGCCGAACCGGATGTCGGTCTGGCCCGGCCCGCGCGGCCGGAGCGACAGGTACCACAAATGATCCGGGGCCAGCACATACATGTGCGCCGGGAAAATGCCGGGTAATATGGAAGTGCCGCGCCATTTGCCGTGCAACCGCTTGTTGGATCTGTGGGCTCGGCCATAGGTCGCGCCAGCGGTTTTGACGAAAGATTGATAGGTGAAGCCGTCGAAAGATTTTCTGGGAAAGACCGTTTTTTCCGCCGGAAACCAGGCACCAACCGTTTGTTTGTGCGCCACGGGCAGATGGTAGCCTTCCATGAAGTTCTCGCAGATCAGCTTCCAGTTGGTCTGCCAGACATGGTCCTGGGAAATCACGGGGATGTAGTTTTCCATTCCGTACCGGGCAACAGTCTTTTGCAAGGGCGCCAACCGGTCCGCAACGGGTTCAGCATCCGCATTCAGGGTAATATAGATCCACCCTTCCCAAATCTCGGTTCGAATTTCCGGCAGGCAGATGGCCTTCTTGTTGAAGCCTTCGGTCCATTCCATGTGCCGCGCGCCGATCAACTGGCCGGTCAGATCATAAGTCCAGGCATGATAGGGACAGACGATCCGGCGGGTCCGGCCGCGCCCCTCCAGCAACTGCATCATCCGATGGCGGCAGACATTGGCAAAGCTGCGTATGGCGCCATCGGCCCCGCGTATCACGGCGACGGGCTGTCTTCCGATCGAAAAGGTCAGGTAATCGCCCGCATCGGGGATTTCCGCGGCCAGGCCCGGACACAGCCAGTCGCGCGCGAAAATGCCGGCCTGTTCCCGGATCAGAATATCTTCGGACGTATACATGCCCGGGGGCGGCGCGCTCGCCTGCTCCAATGTGCCACCGGCCCGCGTCGACAGCACGGTCAGAACGGCGTCGATGTCGGACGGCACAGCCACGGGTCAGGCGTCGGGAATGACGGCCGTCGCCTCGATCTCCATCACCCATTCCGGGCGGGCCAGACCATTGATGATCAGACCGGTGGAGACCGGGTAGACGCCCTTCAACCATTTGCCGATCGCCTGATAAACGTCGTCGCGATAGGCTCGATCGGTGAGGTAAACCTGGATGCGGCAGATGTGGCTGAGCTCCGATCCGGCCTCTTCCAGCAACTGCTTGACGTTAAGCATGGCCTGGTCGGCCTGGGCGTAGGGACTTAAATCCTCGATGCTTTCGAAGCCATCGACATGTTGCCCGACCTGGCCGCGCACAAACACCATGGTACCGCGCGCCTTCACCACCTGGCACAGATCATTGTCCAGTTTTTGGTTTGGATAGGTGTCTCTGGTGTTGAATTTTCTGAACCGTTCGTGGGTCATGCCATTCCTCCTTGAAAGATAGGCAGTCTTTGCCGATTGCTTCTTTCCGGAGGTGATCTCAGCGACATTTTCTGGCTGATCCGCGCCACTTGTCCGCACGCAAAATTCGTGGCAAAGGCTCCAAGACACCACACATGGGTACGTCGAAAACCGGTTCCGTCGAATCTGCAACCCGCCTAGATTGGCGCAACGCCCTGATCACGCGCGGCCTGAAACGGCTGCCCTTAAGATCTAACTAGGGGGACTACATGACCGAAGCTTGCATCCTTGCCGCCTCCTGCACCAAATTCGCCAAACGGCCCGAACAGACATTTCGCGATCTGACCCGCGAGGTCTATCTGGCGGCGCTGGCCTATGGCGGCCTGGACGGTGCCGGCATCGCCGTGGACGAACTGCCCGCCGATCTGGCCCGGACCGGCTGAACGGGGTGCGGCGGTGATGGGGTTCTGGACATCGGCGTCGCCGGTCGTGCGCGGCATCGCCATGATGATCATATCGACCGTCTTTTTCTCCCTGATGCATGCCATGGTGCGCGGCCTGTCGTTCAGCCTGCATCCGCTCCAGCTCGCCTTCCTGCGGACCGGCATGGGTCTGATTGTGATGGCACCATGGATCCTGCGGAGCGGTTTCACCGTGTTCCGGACCACCCGCATAAAGGCCCATGTAATCCGCTCGGCCATGAACATTGTCGCCATGTTCGCCTTCTTCATGGGGATAAGCATGACGCCGCTGGCCCTGACGACCTCGCTGACATTCACCTCGCCGATCTTCGCCGGCGTGCTGGCGGTGATTTTTCTGGGGGAGCGGTTTCATCTGCGCCGGTGGAGCGCAATCATCGTCGGCTTCATCGGCACGCTGATTATTCTACGGCCGGGCCTGGTGCCGCTTGAGCTGGGACCGATGCTGATCCTGACATCGGCGATGATCTGGGGCGCGACGCTGATTGTCATCCGCATGCTGGGCCGCACCGAATCCAGCCTGACCATCACGCTTTATATGAGCCTGTTCATGTCATTGTTCGCCGCCATCCCCGCATTCTTCGTCTGGACCTGGCCGACGGCGGCGGAATGGGGTTGGCTGTTCGCGATTGCCGTGACCGGCACTGTTGCCCAGGTCGCGATCGCCCAGTCCCTGAAGGAGGCTGAAGCAAGCGCGGTCATGCCCTTCGATTTTCTGAAGCTGATCTGGGCCAGCGTGCTCGGCTACCTGGTGTTCGGTGAGATCCCCGGCATTTTCATCTTCCTTGGCGGTGCGATCATCTTTGTCAGCAGTCTGTATCTGGCCTATCGCGAAAGTGTCGTCGCCCGGGAAAATCGGAGCTTGAAACCGAAGGTCACCACACCCTAAATAGTTCGATGATCATATCCGACATCACCTCCTATGACGATCGTCTGACCGTGCGCTGGAGCGATGGCGGCGAAACGAATTTCGACTGGTTCTGGCTGCGCGACCATGGCGAGGATGAGGGCAGCCTGGATCCCGACACCCTGCAGCGCCGGGTCGATACCTTTGCGCTGGATACCGGTATCCGGCCCGAAGCCTGCAGCGTCGCCGACAATGGCCGGACGCTGCAAATTTCCTGGCCCGGTAAGGGCGAGCCCGGCCTGCATTCCGCCGCCGCGCTGGCAAGCCAGGCGGGTCTGGCGCCGGATAATGCAGATCTGGCGCCAGAAACAAACCAATGCCTTTGGTCGGCCGAAGCACCGCTGTCGCTCCCCGATCCCGTGGCCTTCGGCGATTTCATGGAAACCGGCGCCGGCCACCGGACGGTGCTGGAACGCATTCACGTCAACGGTTTTGCCGTGATCGAAGGTGTGCCGACAGACGAGACATCCGGTCGGCGCCTGTACGAGCGGATCGGCTATATCCGTGAGTCGATCTTCGGCGGCGGGTGGACCCTGTCCTCGGAGGTCAAAGAGCATAAGGATACCGCCTATTCCACCGCCTATCTGGAGCCGCACACCGATGGCACTTACAGCTATGACGCGCCCGGGCTGCAATCGTTCCTGTGTTTTGAATTTGACGGCACCGGCGGCGAATCCATCCTTGTCGACGGTTTTGCGGTTGCCGAAATCATGCGCCGGGAGGAACCTGATCACTATCGGACCCTGACCCAGGTAAACGTGCCGGGCCGCTATATCGAACCCGGTGTTCACTTGCGCGCCGAGCGCCCGCCCTTGCGGCTTGGCCCGGACGGGGGCCTGGCTCAGGTCAGCATCAACAATTACGACCGAGCGCCTTTCATGTTGCCGGCCGGATGACATGCGCGCGTTTTACGCCGCGTATGGCGCCCTGCACGCCCGGGTGATCAATCCCGCCAACTGGCTGAAAATCCCGCTGCGGCCCGGCATGGCCATGATCTTCGACAATTGGCGCTGTCTGCACGGCCGCATGAGCTATACCGGCAAGCGGGTCTTTTACGGCTGCTACCACAATCGCGAAGATTTCGAGAGCGCGGTGCGGACGATCCGGTCCGACTAGGGTTTGTAGCCACCATTTTCCATATAAGCCCGCTCTTCTTCGGTCCAGGCGCGGCCCAGTGCATCATTGCGAAACGGGAACCGGCCGAAGCGGGCGATGACATCGCGGTGGGCAATGGCGTGCCTGATCTCGCTGTCGCTGCCGACCCGCTCGCGCACAAGATCGATGCACCTGTCCTGCAGGGTCATATCCTCGGCATGTTCCAGCGGCAGATAGAAGAACATGCGTTGCGAAGGGTCATCCAACTCCAGATCAAACCCTTGCCGAATTGCATATTCGGCAACCTCGCGCGCCTTGGCATCGGACGAAAACGCCCTAGCCTTGCCGCGAAACATGTTGCGCGGAAATTGATCCAGCATCAAGGCCAGGGCCAGTGCCCCTTTGGCATCGGCCAACCAGTGATCGAGCTGCCCTTCCGCGCCCTGAACCCACAGGTCATGGAACCGGGTATGAATTTGTTCATCGACCTTGTCATCGCCATTGAACCAGTCCTTGCGGGTCAGTTCCTCGAACCAGAAGGTCAGGACCGGCCGGGGGGAAGGTTCCCGGTTCATGTGCTGATCGACACGGCGTCTCCGACGCTGATCGTGCCGCCTTCGAGGATATTGCAGCAGACGCCGCCGCGCCAATTTGGCTGCAGGGCCGTGCGCAGACCCGGAAAGGACTGGTCCATGCGCGAGCAGGGTTCGGTTTCTTCCATCACCTGCAAAACCACATCGCCGACCTTGATGATGCCGCCTGGACCTTGCGGGTTCTTGACACCGGCAACAAACAAATTGGCCCGGCGCCGGGTCCAGGGCAGCTTTCCGCCGGTCACCTTGGCCACGGTGTCCCAGTCATCCTCGAACAGGATCGTGATCTGCCGATCGGTCATGCCGCCGCGCCAGTCGCCGGCAATCCCGGTTTCGACATTGATTTCGGCGTTTTCCAGTTCTGCCATCGGGGCGCGGGTCTTGGGCTTGCAGGCAATGCCGAGCAGCGTTCCGGTCATGAAGTGATCCTTGGGGTTGAGATATCGAGAGCGATCTTATAGCAAATCATGGGGGCTATGTCCGGCAATATTGTCACCGGCGCGATTGGCGCGGACCGGCCATCTTGCCGAAATCCTGATCCATGGAATCGCGAACCGCGCGCTGGGTGATGACACTGGTATAGGTCGTGGCCCGTGGCGGGACCGGCGCGTAGGTGGAGCGTTCATCTTCCGGCGTCGGGGCGCGGCGGGTCATTCGCCAGACCGTATAGGCAGCCGTTGTGCCGAAGATCGTGGCAATGCTGACCAGAAAGGCCGACGCACCGAAGTTTTCCATCGCCCAGCCGCTGAGAATCGGGCCGACAATCGCGCCGATGCCGCCGGCCATGACCAGCACGCCGGACGCCGGCACCATCTGCTTTGGGTCCAGCATGTCATTGGTGTGGGCAATCAACAGTGAATAAAGCGGCAGGGCGAACGCTCCCATCACGCCGAAGCTGATAAACAGAGCCAATCCCTTATCGGCGGTAAAGATCGAGGCGGCATAGCCCGCGACCGCGGCGATGCCCGCACACACCGCAATGATCGTCCGCCGGTCCAACCGGTCGGAAATCCGGCCCACCGGGATCTGCGCCAAGGTTCCGGCGATGAAGCAGACCGACAGCAAAATCGAAATGGATTGCACGTCGAGACCCGCCGCCTTGCCGTAGACCGCGCCAAAGCCGAAGATCGATCCCATGCCGACCCCGACCAGAATAGAGCCGGCCACGCCTAGCGGCGAAAGATCATAAAGCTCGAGCATGTCGAGCTTTTGCGGAGTCGCGAAATCCGGCGCACGCGAGGCGGTCAGCAGAATCGGCACTACCGCGATCGAAACCAGCACCGAGGTCAGGATGAACAATTTCACGCCTGCCGGATCGGCGGCATTCAGCAGAACTTGGCCAAGAACAATGCCGCCATAGGACAGGAACATGTAGACCGACAGCAATTCACCCCGGGATTCATTGCTGGCCGCATCGTTGAGCCAACTTTCGACCACGATATAAAGGCCGGCAAAACTGAAACCTGTAATCAGCCGCATCAGGCCCCAGGTAATCGGATCAACAAAAATCGAATGGATCAGCACGGCGGCCGAGGCAATTGCGGCAAGCGCGGCAAAGACACGGATATGGCCGACAGATGAGACCATGCGCGGCGTCATGGTCGAACCGATCAGAATTCCGACGAAATAACACGACATGATCAGGCCGGTGATCTGGGTTGGAAAAGATTCGATTTCGGCGCGCACGCCCAACAGGCTACCCTGCAGACCATTCCCCACCATGATCAGTAACAACCCCAGGAGAAGTGCCCAAGTTGCCTTGACGACCACAAACATCGCCGCAATCCAAATTCAATCGAACCAGCGGCCGGGCCCACCTGAAAATCCGGTGCCTGTCCTTGTCCTGAACATTGGCCGCAAAAGTCAGATTGATCCGAAATCCGCCGGATCAACTGGCAGAGAAACGACAATTAAAGGATTTAAGGCGTCGCTTTTGAGCGCTTACATCAGCGCGTTAAGAGCCGTCGCGGATTCGGGGAACAGCGTCTTGATTTTTTCGACGTGAACCGCGGCGGTTTCCAGGTCACCGTTGCGCGCCGCTTCCTCAGCCTCCGCGGCAACAGCGGAAAGTGCCTGCGTTCGCACTGCCTGATTTCAGGCTGTGGGCCGCATCCATCACACCGCCGGCATTGCCGGCGGCCATGACGCTGGTCATTACCTCGACCAGGGTCTCGCTGAAACGGCAAAACGCGCCTCAACAATTTTGCCCAGAACGCTGGGCATGCCGGGCTGTTGCAGCGACTGCAACATGCCAAGAGTTTCCATATCGAGAATGTCGTTCGAATCGGTCATCATCATCTTTGGCCTTCAAGATACGGGCGCAACCTGCCATATGGTGGTTATCGGATAATAAAATTCTTAGTGTTGAGGATCAACAGGTTACGGGTCCACCGTCGTCGGACAGAAGGTCAATTCCCGGGGAATTGCTGGGCTTGGCGCTGCTTGTCGCCAGCGCATGGATCACCGCCGCCACCGTGTTGTTCAGCCTGGTCAGCGTCGTCATCGCCGTAGTGATCGCGATCGTCTGAAACGCAAACGGCCGGGGTCGATCGCCCCGGCCGGCGGTAGTGGGTCAGTTTGAAAATCGTTTTTGTAGGGGCCGCGCTTCTTTGGCGGCGCCTCATTTGCATCCATGATTGCGACTTGTATCGCCCTAGGGTTATTGAGACACTTTTGAAGCTTACGCGGCGGCCTGGATTTTGTCCATGTCGTCGCGTCTGAACTGGTTTGGTGATCGATGCCCAACGCGCTGGATCAACCAATGCTCGTTGTAATCGTCCTTGAACTTCTGGAGGGCCTTCTGCAGTTCCTCGATTGTCTCGAAGGTTCTGACCCGGAGCAGATTTTCCCTGAGCGTCCGGATGAAGCGCTCGGCACAGCCGTTCCCTTCGGGGGCGCGGACAGGGACGGCGAGGATGGCTCTCCCAACCAGGCAATCTCGTTCCGGAAGTCGTGGCTGATGTACTGCGAGCCGTTGTCATGGCGGATGGTCAGGCCAGCGGCCACGTCCGTGCCGATCGCCCCGAAGCATTCCCGCACGCCCTGGCTGTCCCACCATATGATCCTGAGCAGATCACCGCGCCTGCCGCGAAACACAAACATGTGCCCCGAATACGGGTCTTCAGCCAGAACCTGTTCGGCCTGAGTCGCCAGTGTGTTGAACCCGCGCCGCATATCCGTCACCCCGGCAGCCAGCCACACCCGCGTATTGCCCGGCACCGGGATCATGTCAGCAGCCCCTCAACCAGAGCCGGCACCGCAGACAATCCCGTCGCTCCTTCAACCAGGATACGCCGACCATCAGACAGGGTGATGTCTGCACGATGAGCCGAAAGAGGACCGTCCATACAGGGCGCTGTGATCGGCACGTGGGGGCGGTTGGCCCTTTAATCTCTACAGGCAGAAATGTGGTCACTTCCCCGGCGAAATCATCACCGTCAGTACATGACGGCGCGAAACGGGGATCACGCAACCATGTGTGGATCAGATTGGCGTTCATCGCGTAACGTCGTGCAACCTGCGCTACCGAAACCCCAGGGGCGCGCGTTTGTCCGCAGATCGAAACCTTCTCATCGTCTGACCGGAACCGCTTCTTCTGACCCTTCTTCCCAGCCATATCCGCCCTCAGGATGTCCACTGTCAATGGTGGACACTATCAGCCAATGGTGGATACTATCAGCGTACTTTATCACGCGTCAGAGCACCAACACCGGACGCTTACGTTTTTACTTTGGGTCGGCAACATTGAAATTGGAGTAAGAAATGGAAAATCGGCGGAACTTTATCATTGGGCTTTCGGCCGGGGTGCTGCTTGGGGGATGCGAGAGCATCACGGACACGGGTGACACGCCGCCGGAAGGCGCAAGCAGTTGGAACCTGCCGACGAGGCGGGCCGGAGAACGATACAGCGATCGGTATCGAAACCCAAATGGAACGACCCGCGTGAATTCATATCGGCTTCTGGATACGTCCACGTTTCGCGGCAGGCCGGCCTATCGCTACCGGGCCGAGTGGGGTCGGGATGGCGGCGCGACTGTACAGGGTTACAGGTTCGTTGACGTCGAAACGATGAATTATATGGGCAGTACGGACCTGTCGGGGGAAGCAATCGGGTGGGAATTCAAGCCTTATAAGGGCCTTCTCGATTTTCCGCTTTTTGTCGGCAAGAGATACAACGTCCTGTATGGCCATACCGACCATGAAAGGGGACAAACACGGTCCGTTCGATCATCGGTCTCCGTGCAGGCCCTTGAAACCGTGACCGTTCCCGCAGGCACATTCGAGACACTGCGGCTGAGACATTCCGGACGGAATCGGAATTTCGTGTGGCACTTTTGGTATGCTCCGGAAATCGGTCATTACATCCGGGAAGGGAATGCGCGCAATCCGAATGGGCAGTTTCGGGAACTTCTGGATTATCGGGCCTAGGCCCTGTTGACATTCGGGGTTGCGATTTGGTCTGAACTATTATTCAAGCTTCGAAAATGGAGGTCTGGATGGACGAAGATCGTTTGGCGATTTCAGATGAACTCTGGGCGAAGATTGCGCCCCTGTTACCCGGTAAGGCCGGGGACCCGGGAGCAACCGGTCGGGATAACCGTCGGTTCATGGAGGCCGTACCTTGGCGTGTGCGAACAGGGTCTCCCTGGCGTGACCTGCCCCAGGATTTCGGCAACTGGAATTCGGTTTTCAAACGATTTCGTCGATGGGCAAAGGCCGGTGTGTTTGAGAGACTTTTCAACGCCATGAGCGACGAGCCAGACCTTGAATATGCTCTCATCGACGGAACGATTGTCCAGGCCCATCAGAAGGCTTCGGGCGCAAAAGGGGGACACGGCATCAAGCCATCGGACGCTCTCGCGGCGGGCTGACGACCAAAATCGTTGCCTTGGTCGATGCGCTCGGCAACTTGTTCCGCTTTCTGCTTCTGCCGGGGCAAGCGCACGACATGAAGGGGGTTGCCCCCCTGATCCACGATGTCTCCTTCGGAGCGTTGCTGGCCGACAAGGCCTTCGACGCCGATTGGCTCCTGCAAGACCTTGATGAGCGCGGCGCAACTGCGGTTATTCCACCCAAATCGAACCGGAAAGTGCAACGAGACTACGATACTCACATGTACAAGTGGCGTCACCTGATTGAAAACTACTTTGCAAAGATCAAGGAATTCAGGGGGATAGCAACGCGATACGACAAAACAGATACCAGCTACGCGGCCAACTGGCACCTCTGCGCAATGCTCAACGCTGCCCGGTGATTGTCAACAGACCCTAACAAAAAAAGCCCCGGCGTTTCCGCCGGGGCCTGCCACACAACGTGAGAAGAAGTGGCGCTTATGCGTTTTCTTTCTTCTCTTCAGTGATCTCCTCACCACTTTCCTGATCGACGACTTTCATGGACAGGCGAACCTTGCCGCGATTGTCAAAGCCCAGAAGCTTGACCTTCACGATGTCACCTTCCTTGACCATGTCGGACGGGTGGTTGACTCGGTGCGGCGCCATCTGGCTGACATGCACCAAACCGTCCTTCGGTCCGAAGAAGTTCACGAAGGCGCCAAAGTCCACCACCTTGACGACGGTGCCGTCATAGATATGGCCAACCTCCGGCTCGCCGACGATTTCGTGGATACGCTTGCGTGCCGCCTCGATCGACGCGCCATCGGGCGAGGCGATCTTGATCGTGCCGTCATCCTCGACGCTGACTTTGGCGCCCGAGGTTTCGACAATGTCGCGGATGATCTTGCCGCCGGTGCCAATGACGTTCCGGATCTTGTCGACCGGGATGTTCATCACCTCGATGCGCGGCGCATAGGCCGACATTTCGCCGGTCTCGTTCAGACCCTTGGCCATCTCGCCCAGGATATGGAGCCGGCCGCCCTTGGCCTGTTCTAGAGCCTGGCCCATGATGTCCTTGGTGATGCCGGCGATCTTGATGTCCATCTGCAGTGATGTGACACCTTCCTCGGTTCCGGCCACCTTGAAGTCCATGTCGCCCAGGTGATCTTCATCGCCCAGAATGTCCGACAGGACGGCAAACTTTTCGCCTTCCAGGATCAAGCCCATGGCAATGCCCGCCACCGGGCGCTTGATCGGCACACCGGCATCCATCAGCGCCAGCGAGGTGCCACACACCGTGGCCATCGACGATGAACCGTTGGATTCGGTGATCTCAGAGACGATCCGCAATGTGTAGGGGAACTCTTCGGCGGATGGCATGATCGCCTTGGTCGCGCGCCAGGCCAGCTTGCCGTGGCCGATTTCACGACGGCCCGCGCCGCCCATTCGGCCGGTCTCGCCCACCGAATAGGGCGGAAAGTTATAATGCAGCATGAAGCGCTCCTTGAAGGTGCCCTCCAGCGCATCGATAAACTGCTCGTCCTCGCCGGTGCCCAGGGTGGCGACACAGATCGCCTGGGTTTCGCCGCGGGTGAACAGCGCCGACCCGTGAGTCCGTGGCAGGATGCCGGTTTCGGCCAGGATCGGGCGCACGGTGACCAGGTCACGTCCGTCGATCCGCTTGCCGGTATCCAGGATGTTGCCTCGCACGATCTCAGCCTCAACGTTCTTGAAGGCGCCTGAAACAGCGGCCGATTCCAAGCTGCCGTCTTCGATCTCTGCGGCCAGGGCCTCCATCATGATGCTCTTGGCGTCTGAAATCGCATCCTGGCGTTCCTGCTTGTCGGCGATGGCGAAGGCGGCCTTCAGGGCATCGCCCGTCAGATCGCGTACGCGGCCGATCAGATCTTCGTCCTTGCCTTCCGGCAGCGGCCACGGCTCGTTGCCGACCTCCTCGGCCAGATCGATGATCGCATCGATCACGGGCTGCATCTGCTCATGCCCGAAGGTCACCGCGCCCAGCATTTCGTCTTCGCTGAGCTCCTTGGCTTCGGATTCGACCATCATTACCGCGTCGGCGGTGCCGGCCAGGATCAGGTCCAGGCGGGTATCCGTCATCTGGTCCAGGGTCGGATTCAGGACATATTCACCGTCGATGAAACCGACGCGCGAACAACCGATCGGGCCCATGAAGGGCACGCCGGAAATCGTCAGCGCGGCAGAGGCGGCGACCATGGCCAGAACGTCGGGATCGTTTTCCATGTCGTGGGACAGGACGGTGACGATGACCTGGGTTTCATTCTTGAAACCGGGAAAGAACAGCGGACGGATCGGCCGGTCGATCAGGCGCGATGTCAGGGTTTCTTTTTCGGTCGGGCGGCCTTCACGCTTGAAAAAGCCGCCGGGAATCTTGCCGGCCGCGAAATATTTTTCCTGATAGTTCACAGTCAAAGGGAAGAAGTCGAGGCCCGGTTTGGGCTTGCGCGCGGCCACGGCGGTGGCCAGCACGGTGGTTTCGCCATAGATCGCCATCACGGCGCCATCGGCCTGACGGGCCACATGGCCGGTTTCCAGGGTCAGCGTGCGCCCACCCCATTCGAGAGTTTTAGTGTTCGTATCAAACATGTGTCTTACCTTTCAGAGGTCATGGCCGAATTGCCAATGCCCGTAACGTTCGCATCCCGGGTTTCTTGAATTAGGGATGCTTTTTATCAGGGTTGGAGCGCACCGCTGGCCCCGCGTGTCATCGACACGCCCTGAATCGGAAGAGCCACTCCCGCCCTATCGCAAAAGAAGCTCTTTATAAAATTAGCGGCGCAAGCCCAGCCGTTTAATTAGATCGGTGTAACGGGCTTCGTCCTTTGCCTTCACATAGTCCAGAAGGCGACGACGCTGGTTGACCATCTTGATCAAGCCGCGCCGGGAATGGTTGTCTTTCTTGTGATCCTTGAAATGGTCGGTCAGGTTCGAGATGCGCTCCGACAGGACCGCGACCTGAACTTCCGGGGAACCTGTGTCACCGGATTTCAAGCCATATTCTTCAATGAGTTCTGCTTTACGCTCTGGCGTAATCGACATGAATCATACTTCCTTCGACATCGGGTTCATTTTCAAAACACGTCGGGGGTTGAACTTGCCGCCCTCAATCACCCCCATGGCAATCAACCGGTTGTCGGCAATTGCATAGGCTTCGATCGGGGTTAGCGGGTCGTATCCTCCAACGCTGATCGGCTGTCCGTTTTCAATCAGATCAGCCATGTTTCCGGTCAGGGCCAGAGCCGGGATGTCGTCCAGCACGGTCTCGATCGGTAACAACACGTCTTGCGCGTGCGCATTATTGACCAGGTCTTCCAGCTTTTCCAGCGAAATCGCATCGGATTCGTCAAACGGTCCCGAGGCGATGCGCCGCAAGTCAATGACATGTCCGCACGTCCCCAGATGCCGGGCCAGATCCCGCGCCAGCGAGCGCACATAGGTGCCCTTGCCGCAGGCCATGGTCAGGGTCGCCGTGTCTGCATCCGAACAGGCATCCAGCGTCAGGCTTTCAATGTGAACCGAACGCGGCTGAAGGACCACTTCCTGGCCGTCCCGGGCCAGATCATAGGCTCGCTGGCCATTGACCTTGATCGCCGAATAGGCCGGCGGTATCTGCAGGATATCGCCGGTGAAGGCGGGGAGAGCTTCGATAAGCGCGTCTTTTTCGGGCCGATGACCCGATGTTTCGACAATTTCGCCCTCTGCATCGCCGGTGGTGGTGGCGATGCCCCAACGCACGGTAAAGCGATAGGTCTTGCCGGCTTCCATCAACCAGGGAACGGTTTTGGTTGCCTCGCCCAGCGCGATGCCCAGAAGTCCCGTCGCCAGCGGATCAAGCGTGCCGGCATGGCCGGCCTTTTGCGCATTGAACAGCCGGCGCACAACGGCGACGCCTTGCGTGGACGTCATGCCGGTCGGCTTGTCCAGAACAATCCAGCCATGGACCGGATTGCCCTTTTTACGGCGGCGTCCCAAATCGCTATTCCACGTCTTCGCCGGCGTCAGGAGCGGCCACGTCAGCGACGACCCGGGGCGAATGCAAAATGGCGTCGATGTGGGAGCCTTCATCGAAGGATTCATCCGGCACAAATCTGAAGTCCATGGAAAACTTCAGCGACACCACCTTGGACACCTGGCCGCGCAGATAGGGGGCGGCCTGTTTCAGAGCGGTTTCGTCTTTCGGCCGTGCCTTGCCGGTCAATGGCGCATAATACACAGTGCCATGGCGCAGATCCGGACCTGGTCGAACTTCGGTAATGGTGATCGCCGCTGGATCCAGACCGTGCACATCGCCCCGGGTCAGAATTTCCGACAGGGCGCGGCGCACCAGTTCGCCAACGCGCAACTGGCGCCGGGACGGACCTTTGTCATTTCCGTGTCGACGGGGCATCACGCAGTACTGCTTTGGCGGTCATCAGTGGGAAAGGGCGAATTAGCCCTCCAGCTTACGCTGAACTTCCTCCACCTCGAAGATTTCGATCACATCGCCGACCTGGATGCCTTCATAGCGCTCGAACGCCATGCCGCATTCCTGGCCGGTCTGTACTTCCTTCACTTCACCCTTGAAGCGCTTCAGGGTTTTCAACTTGCCGTCGTAAATGACGGTATCGTCGCGTAAAAGGCGTACACCGGCTTCGCGCCGGGCCACGCCTTCGGTCATCTTGCAGCCGGCAATCTTGCCCACCTTGGTGATGTTGAATATCTCCAGGATTTCGGCATAGCCGATGAAGGTTTCGCGCCGTTCCGGTGACAGCATGCCTTCCATGGCAGCCTTGATGTCATCCACCAGATCGTAGATTATTGAATAATAACGGATTTCGACGTTTTCAACCTCCGACATATCACGCGCCTGCTTGTTGGCGCGCACATTGAAGCCGATGACGGGGGCATTGGACGCGCCGGCCAGTTGGATATCGCTTTCGGCGATACCGCCGACCGCGCCGTGCAGAACACGAACCTGAACCTCCTCGGTGCCAAGTTTTTCAAGTGCAGCCGTAATCGCCTCGACCGAACCATGCACATCCGCCTTCAGGACGATGGGCAAGGTATGCAGTTCGCCCTCTTTCATCTGGGACATCAACTGATCCAGCGACACAATCGCCGGGGCCACCTGGGCTTCCTTGCGCTTGCGAATGCGGTATTCGGTAATTTCGCGGGCCCGGCCCTCGCTTTCAACCACGGCGAAATCATCACCGGCATTGGGCACGCCGCCCAGACCCAGAACCTCGACCGGCACGGACGGGCCGGCTTGATCGACCCGTTCGCCGCGATCATTCATCAAGGCGCGGACCTTGCCCCATTCGGCACCGCCAACGACGATGTCACCGACATTGAGCGTGCCGCGCTGGACAAGCAGTGTACCGACCGCGCCGCGGCCCTTGTCCAGTTTGGCCTCGATCACGACGCCTTCGGCGGAACGATCGGGATTGGCTGTCAGTTCTAGGATTTCAGCCTGCAGCGCGATGGCTTCCAACAGCTTGTCCAGGCCCATTTTCTTAAGGGCCGAGACTTCGACCTCCTGGACGTCGCCGCCCATGCTTTCGACCACCACCTCGTGCTGCAGCAATTCATTGCGCACGCGGCTGGCATCAGAGCCTTCCTTGTCGATCTTGTTGATCGCGATGATCATCGGCACGCCGGCGGCCTTGGAATGATTGATGGCTTCGATCGTCTGGGGCATCACGCCGTCATCGGCGGCAACCACCAAAATGACAATATCGGTGGCCCGGGCGCCGCGCTGGCGCATGGCGGTAAAGGCAGCATGGCCCGGTGTATCCAGAAAGCTGATCGCTTCGCCATCATCCATACGGACCTGATAGGCGCCTATGTGCTGGGTGATGCCGCCGGCTTCGCCCGACACGACATCGGCCTTGCGCAGTGCGTCCAGCAAAGACGTCTTGCCGTGATCGACATGGCCCATCACGGTCACCACCGGCGGACGCGGCTGCAGGTTGACCGGATCGTCTTTCTTGCCGCCGATGCCTTCTTCCACATCGGATTCGGCAACCCGGCGCACGGTGTGGCCCATGGCCTCCGCAACCAATTGCGCGGTGTCGGCATCGACGGTCTGGGTGATGGTGGCCATCACGTCCATCTTCATCAGTTCCTTGACCACGTCGGCGCCGCGTTCGGCCATGCGGTTGGCCAGTTCGCCAACGGTAATGGCTTCAGGGATCTGAACTTCGCGCGCGACCTTTTCGCGGCTTTTCAGAAACTCTTCATGCTCACGCTTTTCGCGTTCCTTCTGGCGCTTGAAAGATGCGAGCGAACGGACGCGTTCCTCGTTCCCTTCCAATGCCGCCGTAATGGTCAGCTTCTGCTGGCGCTGGCGCGGTTCGCCGCGGTTGCGTGCCGCCGACTTCCCCTTGGATTTGCGGCGGTCGTCGTTTTCTTCACGGCGGGGTGCGGGCGCCTGCGAAGAGGCCGTTGGTTTGTTGCTGCGGCCAGCTTCAACCGGCATGGCCGCAGCCACTGCAGCAGCCTCTTCGGCTTCGCGTGCTTTGGCCGCTTCATCGGCCTTGCGCCGGGCAGCCTCCTCTACTTTCCGCCTTGCAGCTTTTTCACTTTCTTTGACGGCGTTGATTTCTTCTTCCGCCCGGTGCCTGGCGTCTTCCTCGGCCTGGATTTTTTCCTGTTTTTCCCTCTCACGCGCCTGGATCAGAGCCTTGGCCCGCGCATCCTTTTCGTTCTCGGACAGGGATTGCAGAACCATGCTGCTGGACTTGCGTGGCTTTTCCTTGGGCGCCTCAGGCTCCGGGGTCGCGGTCGGCTTCTTGGCAACCGTCTTGCGCACGACCGTTTCGGTCAGCTTGGGGCCGCCGGGTGACGACACCCGCTTGCGCTTGGTTTCGACCACAACGGACTTGGTCCGTCCGTGGGAGAAATTTTGGCGGACCGATCCCGTTTCGACGGAGCGCTTCAGGCTCAACATCTTTTTCGTCAGAGGGGACGATGCCTTCTCGTCGGTGCTGTTTTCTTCGCTCATACCGTCTTTCTTACCTTAACGTGTCTTCGGTTTCGCTATGGAAACCCGACAGGCGTGCCGTCTCATCCAGGATGATCCGCGCGAGCCCGCCGTCAATTAGCGCAGCGTGTACCACATTTACCTTACCTAATGCCAAGTCCAATTCAGGACCCGAAAAAAGGTCGATCACAGGCAACCCGCCTGACAGTTTCGCCGTCTTCCGACGGCCCTCGTTCTTCGCATCCGACGCCAGGATCAGAGCCGCGGCTGGACGCCCTTTCGGCGCTTCGATGGCCTGTTCAACCTTGAACAATCCCATCACCAGGTCGCCGGCCCGGCGAGCCATGCCCAAAAAGTCGAGACAGCGGACTTTCAGCAGGTTCTCGACCTGATCGGCCAGTCCGGCCGGAATCTTGACCGGCATCTTGGCCGAACGAGCAAACTGTTTCCGCCCTGTCGCTGTTTCCAGCGCGTCACGCGATGCGGTCACCCACATGCCGCGCCCCGGCAGACGGCCGGAAACATCCGGCACCAATTCGTCCCCGGGGCCAACGATGAAACGGATCATTTCGTGCTTTGGCCTGGGCTCGCACGTTGCCAGACAGCGCCGTTCGGTGTCGTCTCGCTTGGTCAGGCTTCGGCCTCCTCCTCGCCACCGGTTTCTTCTTCCTCTTCGATCGCCAGATCTTCTTCGGTGATCCAGCCCATATGCATGCGGGCCGCCACGATCATGGATTCGGCGTCGGCGTGGTCGATGCCGAACGGTTCGAATACACCGACGATGCGCTCGCGCTCGCCATCGGCCAGTTGTTCCCAGCCACCGGCCAGTTCATCGGGAATGAAGCCGGCGAAATCCTTGATCGTGCGACAATCATTTTCGCCCAGCGCCACCAGCATTGCCGGGGTCAGGCCGGCGAAGCCGACCAATTCCTCGGTGACGCCCAGTTCCCGGCGCTTGCCGTCGAACTCGGCATTGAGCTGTTCCAGGTGCTCGTTTGCCCGTTCCTGCAGGGCCTCGGCGGTTTCCTCGTTAAAGCCGTCGATCATGGCCAGTTCATCGACCGGGACATAGGCGACTTCCTCGACCGTCGTGAAACCTTCCGACACCAGCAACTGGCCGATCATTTCATCCACATTCAGGGTATCGACGAACAACACGGTGCGTTCGGCAAATTCCTTCTGGCGGCGCTCGGACTCTTCGTCCTCGGTCAGAATGTCGATGTCACATCCGGTCAGTTGAGACGCCAGACGAACGTTCTGGCCGCGGCGGCCGATCGCCAGCGACAGTTGCTCGTCCGGCACAACCACTTCAATTCGCTGGGAGTCTTCGTCCAGAACGACCTTGGCGACCTCGGCCGGTTGCAGCGCATTAACGATGAAACTGGCCGCATCGGGCGACCAGGGGATGAGGTCGATCTTTTCACCCTGCAGTTCGCCGACCACGGCTTGAACCCGGCTGCCGCGCATGCCGACACAGGCGCCGACGGGATCAATCGAACCATCATGGGAAATCACGCCGATCTTGGCGCGGCTGCCCGGGTCGCGGGCGACGGCCTTGATCTCGATGATGCCGTCATAGATCTCCGGCACTTCCATGGCGAACAGTTTGGCCATGAATTGCGGATGGGTGCGTGACAGGAAGACTTGGGGTCCGCGCTGCTCGCGGCGAACATCAAAGATATAGGCGCGCAGGCGATCACCGCTGCGATAGGTTTCGCGCGGCAGAAGCTCATCCCGGCGCACGACGGCTTCGCCATAGCCCAGATCCAGCACCACATTGCCGTATTCAACACGCTTGACGACACCGTTGACGATTTCGCCAACCCGGTCCTTGAACTCCTCGTACTGGCGCTCGCGCTCGGCATCGCGCACCTTCTGGACGATGACCTGTTTGGCCGACTGAGCGGCAATCCGGCCGAAATCAATTGGTGGCAGGGGGTCGGCGATAAAGTCGCCGACCAGCGCCGCGGGATTGCGGGCCAATGCGGTCTTCAGATCGATATGGGTGGCGGGTTCTTCGACTTCTTCGACGACTTCCATCAGCCGTTGCAGCTGGATATCGCCGGTGTTCCGCTCGATGTGCGCGCGAATGTTCTGTTCGGCGCCATAGCGCGATTTGGCGGCGCGCTGGACGGCGTCTTCCATCGCCTCCAGAACGATTTCCTTGTCGATCGACTTCTCCCGCGCGACTGCATCGGCAATCTGCAAAAGTTCAAGTCGGTTGGCGCCAACTGCGGTAGCCATGGTTCAGTCCTCCGTTTCGGGGCCGGATCCGGCCCCGGCCGCTTTCGAGCGGGCTTCGGCCTCGGAAATCAGTTCGTCGGTCAGCAAGAGTTTGGCCGTCCTTATATCTTCTAAGGGGATCGCTGCCTTGGTGCCGTCCCGCGACACCAGATTAACGGTGTCATCCTCAATCCCCACCAGGGTGCCGGTAAAACGTTTCCGGCTTCCCACGGGGCGGAGCATATCAAGCCGCGCGGCATGGCCCATCCAGGTCAAAAAATCCTTCTTTCGGGTCAATGGCCGATCGATGCCGGGCGAAGACACTTCGAGACAGTACCCGCTGTCGATCGGATCTTCCACATCCAGAATGGCCGATACTTCCGTCGACAGATCGGCGCAGGCATCGACATCCATGGTGCCGTCCGGGCGTTCCGCCATGATCTGCAGAGTGGTGCGGTCGCCGCCCAGCACGCGCACGCGCACCAGTTCCAGTCCCATGGCCTCGGCCACGGGTCCGACAAGGTCGGCAATCTGGTTTTCCTGCGATGTATGCGCGATCACGAGCAGACTTTTCCTCTCCTCCTAAGAAGAAAGCGGGCCCCGGCCGGGACCCGCTTCCTGTCAGAAGCTCAATTGTTGCACCATACATAAGGCCGCGCGGGATGAAGTTCAAGCTGATTCGCGAGTCGCTCGTGCAAAACGCAAATAGGTCGGAACCCGGCCTTCGCGCAGGGCCTTGGCCTCATAGCGCGTCTCCGACCAGTCGGCAAAAGGCGTGCGCCAATCCACACAGCTCTCGGCGGTCCAGTCGAAGTCGTCGCAGGCCATCAAGCATTGCAGGCACCAGAGAATATAATCCGGAATGTCGCTGGCGATGTTCAGCTCCGCGCCGGGTCTCGTCAACCGAGCCAGGGTCGTCAGCGTATCCGGTTGGATAAAACGGCGCTTCCAGTGCCGGCGCTTTGGCCAAGGGTCGGGATAAAGCACAAAGACCCGGCCCAGGCAATTTTCCGGCAGCAGGTCAAAGACATCCCACGCGTCGCCATCATGGATCCGGATGTTCGAAAGCTTGCCGTCCTCGATCCGGCGCAACAGCTTTGCCGCGCCATTCACAAACGGCTCGCAACCGATAAAGCCGATGTCGGGATATTCCGCCGCGCGATGCGCCAGGTGCTCGCCGGCCCCAAAACCAACTTCCAGCCAAAGGTCTTTCATCGGGCGATCAAACAGGGTGGGCGGATCGATTGGGCCGCTCACGGGGACCCGGATCGCCGGCAATAATGTTTCGAGCCGTTCGCGTTCGGCCGGGTTAAGCGGCTTGCCGATCCGGCGGCCGAACAACTGCCGACGGGGTATTTCAGGCCGGGAGGTGTCTCCCATGGCTTGCTGTCAGACCTCGGCCTTCAGCGCGTCGACCAGATCGGTCTTTTCCCAGGAAAAGCCGCCATCTGCATCGGGCGTGCGGCCAAAATGGCCATAGGCCGATGTGCGCGCATAGATCGGCCGGTTCAGGCCGAGATGTTCGCGAATGCCGCGCGGGCTCAGGTCCATAGCCTTTTGAATGGCGGCCTCGATGTCTTCGTCGCTGACCTGTCCGCTGCCATGGGTATCAACATAGACCGACAGCGGTTTGGAAACGCCGATGGCGTAGGAGACCTGGATCGTGCAGCGATCGGCAAGGTTGGCGGCAACGACATTCTTTGCCAGATAGCGGCAGGCATAGGCGGCCGAACGGTCCACCTTGGTCGGGTCCTTGCCGGAAAACGCGCCGCCGCCGTGGGACGCCGCGCCGCCATAGGTATCGACAACGATCTTGCGTCCGGTCAGGCCGGCATCACCGTCGGGTCCGCCAATGACGAAGCTGCCGGTCGGGTTCACATAGAATTCGTCTTCCGGGCACATCCAGCCCTCGGGCAGGACTTCCGCCACATAGGGACGGATGATTTCCCTGACTTCGTCCTGGGACAGGCCGTCGGCGTGCTGGGTCGAAACCACGACAGATGTCGCGCGGACCGGAGCGCCGTTCTCATATTGCAGGGTTACCTGGGATTTACTGTCGGGGGCCAGGCCCGGCGCCGCGCCACTGTGACGCGCCTCAGCCATTTTCTGCAGGATCTTGTGCGAGAAATGGATCGGCGCCGGCATCAACACATCGGTCTCGCGGCAGGCATAGCCGAACATGATGCCCTGGTCGCCAGCGCCTTCGTCCTTGTTGCCGGCGGCATCGACGCCCTGGGCGATATGTGCCGACTGGCCGTGGAGATAGACATCGACCGACGCGTTCTTCCAGTGGAAGCCGTTCTGTTCGTATCCGATGTTCTTGACCGCCTCGCGCGCCAGATGTTCGACCATGGCGGCATCAACCACGGCGGCGCCACGGGTTTCTCCCGCAATCACGATCCGGTTCGTCGTGGTCAGCGTTTCGCAGGCGACACGCACGTCCTTGGGGTTCAGGCCGTTTTCCGGCGCCGTGCGGAAAAATGCATCGACAACCTCGTCCGAGATCCGGTCGCACACCTTGTCGGGATGGCCTTCGGATACGGATTCACTTGTAAAAAGATAGGACTTGCGGGTCATGGCTTCATATTCTCCTGCGACCGATGCACGGCGGGCGTCCCCCAACCGGTCGGTTACCTATTCAACGGTACGGCGGCCCGATAATCCGGACCGCCGCCTCGTTGAACTGGGTTCTGCAATTTTAGTTGCAAGCCGTCAAGCGCGCGCTCCGGGCCGAAGGCTCGAACCGGCCCATGACGCTTGCCGGCGGCGCGCCGCCATGTCGGTCAGGTCGGGAACGTCGTCGGAGCGGCCATCGTCGGAGCGGCCATCGTCGGAGCGGATCGAGCGGCCCTGGAACGCGGGCTTGACGGAGCGGTCGAATTGAAGCCCCGGCGGGCCGGTTTGCGCTTTCCCCTTGCGTTGATCGCCAAATCCCGGCGCCATCATGGTCACGCTATTGTTTTGCCAATACGGCCATACGCGGTTGGCGATCTGAAGCGCCGTTCATCCGGGAAATGCGGGATAAAAACAGCCGGCCCCGCGAGGCCGGCTGTTTCCGTATTGACGGTTGGGTCCGAGTTTTCGAACCCTGCATTCGGCTTTACTTCAGCAGGTTTGTCCAGATGCGGTCATATAGTTTGACCACCTCGGGCGCACATGGTGGTACGAACTCGGGCGCCGGGGAATCCGCCGGCGGGTTCAGTTCCAGTGCGTTCGACAGTTCGGCATCGAGGAACGGCTCGGTACCCGTTACGCCGGCCGTATACCGGGCGAAGTTGGTCAATGCCGCGGCATTTTCCGGGTCCATCATGAAATTCATGAACAGCCTGGCGTTTTCCGGATTGGGCGCGCCTTTCAACATGACGATATTGTCCATCCAGGCGGTCAGGCCCTGCCTGGGATAGGAGTACATCAACGACGCTTTTTCGGCGCGGGCCCGCATTCCGAAACCATTCCAGATCTGACCCAAAGCAGCATCGCCTGATACCAGCACTTCCTTGGCGCCGTCCGAATTGAACGACAGCCAATGCTTTTTGGAGGCCAGCAGAAGATCGTTCAGTTCTTTCAGTTCCGCCTTGTTGCTGTTGCAGCGGTCATGGCCGAGATAGCGCAGGCCCGCATTGATGACGTCGTTGACGTCCTTCAGCATGTTGATCTTGCCGCTGAGTTCCGCCGGCGGATTGAACACGATATCCAGCGTGTTGATGTCGCCCTTGTAAACGGCGGTATCGACCATGAAGCCGGTGGTGCCCCACTGATAGGGAACAGAATATTTGCGGCCCTTGTCGTAATAGACGTCAATGAAATCGGGCTTCATGTGTTTGAAGTTTGCCATCTCGCTGGCATTGACTTCTTCCAGCAGACCTTCCTCGATCATGATCGCGACCATATAGTCGCCCGGCACGGCAACGTCGAAGCCCTTGACGCCCGATTTCAGCTTGGCCAGCAGTGTCTCGTTGGAATCGTAGGTGTCGATGGTGACTTCCACACCGTGTTCAGCCGAGAATTTATCGACCAGTTCCTGGGGCAGGTAGTCAAACCAGTTATAGATACGCAAACTGCCTTCGGCCATTGCCGGCCCGGTAAGCAGTGAGGCGGCGAGTGCCATCGCCCCCAATTTTAAAAACGTCTGCATATTGTATCTCCCTGTTTTGGTTTTGACGTCGGTTTCAGCGGCCTCCCTTGCGACCGATGAAATAGGAGATTGCCACAAAGACAACCGAAATCAGCAGCATGATGGTCGAGATCGCATTGATCTCGGGCGTAAACCCGATCCGCACCAGGCCGTAAATTGCCAGCGGCAGCGTCGTTGCGCCGGGGCCGGCAACCATATTGGTGATGATAAAGTCATCCAGCGAAATAATGAAAGCCAGAATAAATCCCGACACCACGCCGGGCGCCATCAAAGGCAGCAGCACATATCGGAACGCAGCCCGGCGACTGGCGTAAAGATCCATGGCCGCTTCTTCGAAATACCCCTCGATCCCCTGCAGCCGGGCCGAGATCGGCAGATAGGCAAAGGGGATGCAGAACACGATATGGGCGACCAGAATGGTCATCAGGCCCGGATCGAACCCGATGGAGATGAAGAAGATCAGGCTGGCGACCGCCGTGACAATCTCGGGGATCATAAGCGGCAGATTGATCAGCGCGAAGACACTCGTCTGGCCCCGGAAACCGCGCCCGCGCGCCGTGGCCAGCGCCGCTGCCGTGGCAATTGCGGTCGAGATGATGGCCGCGCTGATCGCGATAACCATCGAATTATAGGCGGCCAGCTGGATCGCCGGATTATTGAAGGCCTTGATGTACCAGCTGAAACTGAACCCGCCCCAGGTGGTGATCGAGCGGATCGAATTGAAAGAATAGATCGTGATCACCAGCATGGGTGCATAGAGAATGAACAGGCAAAACCAGGTGATCGGCTGGAAGCCCGGATAGCGTTTCAGACCGGCGCTCATTTGCCGGCCTCCAGCGCCTGGCGCCGGGCAAACAGCATCAATACCAACAGCACGATGGTCAGCAGGATCACCGCCGCCGCAGCGCCGAATGGCCAGTTGCGCGATCCCTGGAACTGCAGTGCGATCATATTGCCGATCATCAGATTCTTGCCGCCGCCCAGAAGATCCGGCGCAATGAATGAACCGAGCGAGGGAATGAAGACCAGCAGGCACCCGGCGATCACACCCGGTTTAACTACTGGCAGAATGATCCGGCGCAACACCGTCCACCTGTCGGCGTAGAGATCATGCGCCGCCTCGACCAAAGCGAAATTGAACCGTTCTATGGCGGTATAGATGGGCAACACCATGAACGGCAGATAAGAGTAGACCAGACCCAGCAGGATGGCGAAATTGGTGTAGGCGATGCGGATCGGTTCATCAATCAGGCCGATATTGATCAGCATGGCGTTGAGCGGCCCCTTGTCCCGGATGATGAACAGCATCGAGACGGTGCGGATCAAAAGATTGACCCAATAGGGAATGGTGATCAGGAAAATCCACATGGTGCGGGTGTGCGCCGGCCGGGTGGCGATGAAATAGGCGGTCGGGAACCCGATAATCAGACACGCCAGGGTCGCCGCCGCCGCTTGCACGAAAGACCTGAAATATATTTGCAGATAGGCCGTCTGAAACTGCAGCTCCTCTGTCAGAAAATCTTCTTCAAACAGGAACTGGACATAGGCTGCGGTGGAAAATATCCATTCAACGCCGCCATAGGTGCCAGGTGTCAAAAACGAATAGACCGCGATCAGACAGATCGGCAGGATCAGAAAAAAACCGATCATCGCGAAGGTCGGCGACAACAGCAAAAGCTGACCGCGCGAAATTTTCCCGGCTGCCTTCGGGCCGCCGCCGGCCCCGATATTGATCGCGCCGGCCATCAGTCGGCCAAAAGGCGCGCGGCGCCCACGTCGATGCGTAAGGCCGCCCGGTCGCCTGTTCCCAGGGCAATTGCGGCGTCATGGGCATTTTGGGTGCGCGCGGATATTTCCGCACCGGTATCGAGACGGACCAGATACAGGGTATCGGTTCCCAGATAGACCAGTCGGTCGATCACACCGGACAACTCGTCCTCCCCGTCTGTTGCCGGGATCAGGGACAGGCGCTCCGGCCGGATCGAAACATGACCGGTCGCGCCGGGTGTGACATCGCCCATCGGGTCGGAGAGCAAGCTGGCGCCGTTTTCGAACCGGCAGCGCACCTTGCCGTCCTGCATCTCCTCGACGGTCACCTCCAGCAGATTTGTCTCGCCAATGAAATCCGCGACGAAACGGTTGCGCGGCGATTCATAGATCTCGCGGGCCGTGCCGATCTGTTGCAATTCGCCCTCGGACATCACCGCGATCCGGTCCGACATGGTCAGGGCTTCTTCCTGGTCATGGGTCACGAAAACGAAGGTGATGCCGGTTTCTTCCTGGATCTGCTTCAGTTCCACCCGCATGGCCTGGCGCAGTTTCAGATCCAGCGCCGACAGAGGTTCATCCAGCAGCAGGACTTTCGGTCCTGGCGCAATCGCCCGGGCCAGGGCAACGCGCTGTTGCTGGCCGCCGGACAATTGTCCCGGTTTGCGGTCGGCCAGGGCATCCAACTGCACCAGTTTCAGCACCTGCGCTGTGCGGGTCTCAATCTCCGCAGCCGATTTCTTCAGCATCTTCAGGCCGAACGCGACGTTTTCGGCAACACTCATGTGCGGAAACAGGGCATACTGCTGGAACACCGTATTGACCGGCCGGCGATTGGCCGGCAGGCGTTCGATCTCCTCGCCATAGAGGAAGATTTCTCCTTCCGTGACGGTTTCAAACCCGGCGATCATCCGCAACAAGGTGGTCTTGCCGCACCCTGACGGGCCCAGCAGAGTGAAAAATTCATTGTCCTGGATGTCGAACGATACGCCTTTCAGCGCGGTCACCGCGCCCGCGCCGGTTCCGTACACCTTCACCACGTCGTGAATGTCGATCGCCGTTTGTCCACTTTGGGTCAAACGCCCCTCCCCGCGAGCTCTCCCGCCCATATTCAATTCTGCCCTTCATGTAAAGCGCATTCCATTATGTGCGCCTCGCCTTGGGTCCTGGGACCGCCAGACCGGGTGCGCCGTCCGCGGTGATCAGCGTCCGGCAATGTTCTTCGAACGCCTGCTGTGTGCGGGTCTTTCGCGCGCCGGCGATGGTGGTCAGCCCCATGGTCATCGGGCGGAAGTCGCCGTCCAGCGGGACGTAGGCGACCGGTTTGCCGTTTGTGCGCAGGCGAACATTGGCAAGGGCAAAACCATAGCCGTTGGCGACCAGCGACCGCATGATCGCGATATCGCCGGTGCGTTCGGCGATCACCGGCTGGCGCGCGCCACTCTGCAGGATCGACAGGAAATAATCCCGGCTCATCGGCAGGTCGAGCAGCACCATGGGCACGTCGGCCAGTTGATTGAGCGTCACTTTCTTGCGGGCCGCCAGGGGATGATCGTCCGGCAGCATCACGTAAGGCGGCAGGGCCAGCAGTGGTTCGAATGCCACATCCCGGGAAATTTCCAGATCATGGGTCAGCGCGATATCAATCTCGGCCCGGTGCAGCATCTCCAGAATCTGGGCCTGGTCGCGCTCATATTGGCGGACCCGCACATCCGGCCAGGCGCCCTCGAACTTGCGGCGCAGTTCCGGCAGAACCACCTGGGCAAATGTCAGCAAACAGCCGACCGCCAGCGTGCCGCGCACCTGGCCGGCCAAATCCTCGGCCAGATCGTGCAGCGTGCTGGCATCTTCCAGCACGCGCTTTGCCGCGCCGAAGAATTCCCGGCCGCCCGGGATCAGAGACAGTCCATGGCTGTGTTTGCGCACGAACAGCTGAATGCCGAATTCGTCTTCCAGCTGGCTGATCGCGGCGGAAATCGATGGCGGCGAAACATTCATCCGGTCCGATGCCCGGGCAATGCTGCCGGCTTCACCCACGGCCACGAGATATTCAAGCTGGCGAAGGGTAAAGCGCAGCGGCATCGCCGTCAGACCTGAAAGAAGTCTCGGCACACCCGGCTGAACCGGGCCGCGGCAGGTGACAGTTTAGCGCCGCTACGCGAGGCGAGCACCACCGGGCTGGCCGGTGCGTCGCATTTCAACGGCCGCGATATCACGGACTTGCCGTCATAGGTCATTGCCGAGGCCGGCTTGGTTGCCAGCAGGGAATATCCCAAACCATGGCCGACCAGACCGCGTACCATCTCGAACGAGGCTGACTGATAGGCCACATCGGGCTCGACCCCGGCATTGCGCATGATGGCCAGAAAGTATTCGGCGCTGGGCGGTGAATTCAGCAGCACCATCGGCAGGTCCGCGAGATCGTTCGGCGTCAATTCGGTTCTGTGCGCCAGTTCGTGGCCTTCGGGCAGCAGGACATAAGGTCTGATCTCCGACAGGACTTCGATGTCCAGACCTTCGGGCAGATCGAGATCATAGATCAGGGCAACTTCGGCCTGGCCGGTGGCCAGGCATTCGGTGACCTTGCGCTGGTCGCCCTCGAACAACTCAATCTCAAAACCGGCTGGTTCCAGCTGGGCCAGCACCGCCGGCAGAACATAAGGGCCGAAGGTGTGATAACAGCCAATGGTCAGCTTTTCGCCGGAGGCTCGGCGGCCGGCTTCCATTGTCACCGCCCTGTCGATCCGCCAGGCTGATCCATAGGCGCGGTTGGCGTAGATCAGCGGCGATCCGCGCTCGGCGATGAACAGATCCTCGACCTCGCCGAAGAACACATAATGAGTACCCACCAGATCGCTGGAAATTACCTTGCAGTCGAAGGTGACCAGCGGATCGACCACCCGCGGCGATCCGGTCGACATCGCCGTCCAGTCGGCGCAATCGAACTTGTCGCCGATCCTGTCGCCGAACCGTCCCGCGAAAGTGTCGGAGATGAACGACTGGTCGTCCCGCAGCACATTGACGGCAAACACGCCGTTTTCCAGGATCTTCGAGGCTGCGGGGCTGAGGTGATGAACGCACACCAGCAGGGTCGGTTTCGACGTGTCGGCGGAGATCGATGACATGGCCGACACGGTAACGCCGCCACGCCCGGCATTGCCGTCGGTGGTCACCACATTGACGGTGCAGGCGGCATGGCTCATCCCGCCCAGAAAGCGTTCGCGCAGATCGGCTGACGGGGCCGCGGTCACCGGTGTTATTCCTCCGCTTCTTTCAGCGGGGCATTCTCCCGGAACCACTGGTTCACGGTGCCATCGCCGGCGGGGCGGCCCGTCGATTCCATGACTCGGTCGGACAGATCGGCGGATTTCTTTACCAGATCCAGTGGACCTTTCCAGTCGAAATTGCGGTAGACCGCGCCCATCTGGGCAAAGGGCGCCGATTGGGCGAACAACTGGAACGTCAGCCGGTGGATGCCATAGTCCGAATTCAGCAGATCCCGGGCAAATGCCAGCAGCTTGCGCCGGTCGTCGGCCCCCCATTCGTCATTGATGGTGTAATATTTGTCCATCCAGGGCTTGGTATCAGGTGCATCGAAGGTTGCCGCGTCCGGCGTGACGCAGATCTGGCCACCGCACAACTCACGCGCAATGTGCATCATCGCATTCAGCTGGTTCAGGGCCGTGCACCGCCCGGTATAGAGCAGCGACTGGTTCGGCATCAGAAGACCCGCCGGCGATTTCTCCGCCATGGCGATGGCGGCCGTCAGATGAGCGTTGATGTTCTCCCGCCAGATCGCCAGGGTTGCCAGTTTCTCCTGTACGGCGGGCTGCTTTTCCAGGCCGGTCTGGCGCACATTGAACAGGGCCGCGCCCATCATCATGTCCGCCAGTTTCAACGTCCGCTGGACAAAGGCAAACGCTGAATAACGGTGCAGGGTCGAACGGATAAACGCCGCCGCGCGCGTATGCCGGTAGAACAGCACGTTCTCCCACGGGATCATCACATTGTCGAAGATCACCAGCGTATCGACCTCGTCGAACTTGTTGGCCAGCGGATAATTGCGCGCATCGGCCCGTATGCCGCCGGCGAACCCGCCCCGGCAGATGAATTTCAGATTGGGCGAGTTCAGATCGCAGATAAAGCCGACGGCATAATCGCTCAGCTCCTGATTGCCCCAGTTGGCGATGGTCGGCTTGGTGAAGGCCTGGTTGGCATAGGCCGCGGCGGTCTCGTATTTGGCGCCGCGCACCACGATGCCCTCATCGGTTTCCCTGACCACGTGCAACAGCATGTCCGGGTCCTGATCCTGGGGCGCCTTGGACCGGTCGCCCTTGGGATCGGTGTTTGCCGACACATGGAACGGATCGTGTTTCAGAACCTTGTGGATATGGGTTTCGATGTTTTTGGCGAACTGGGGATCGACCTCGTTCAACACGTCCTGGCCATCAAAAAGCGACCACATCTCGCCCACTGTCTCGTCGCCGATCCGGGTGACGACACCGCCGATATCCTCCATCACCGCGTCCGTGGCGCGGCGTTTGGCCCACCAGTCGGCCTGGGTGTAGGGCAGGGAATTACCGATGGCATTGATTTCGCCATCGGTTTCCACCGTCATGATCCCCCTGGTCGCCCGATCGTGCTGCATGTCATAGACCCGGGCACGCACATCGACGATGGGCTTGAACATGGGATGGACGGTGATGTCCTTCACCCGCTCGCCATTCATATAGACCTTGCGCGTATCGCGGATCGACTCGCGGTATTCCTCGCCTGTACGGATCATGGAGCTTCTTCCTCGCCGATAGTTGGTTCCAGGGCGCACCATGCGAATGAATCGGAATAGCGTAAACTCGCTGTTTCCTCTGCATGGTTTCGGTTTTATCTAAGTCACCATGTCATTCCGGGGTGCCGAAGGCGAGCCCGGAATGACGAAGTGGGATTTCAGGAAGAACAAAAATAGCCTAGCGTTCGGGCGACACAAATGCCCGCGAGGACCCGATGCAAACCGTCTACTCTCCCAAGCATGCCTTGCGCGATGCCAGGACCGAACTGTATGGTGGCCAACTGGTGCCGCCGTTCGAATGTCCGGTGCGGGCCGAACATATTCTGAACCGGGTCCGGGAAGTGAACCTGGGGGCTGTGGTTGACCCGGCCGAGCACGGGATGGTGCCGATCCTGCGGATCCATGACAAAGGCTTCGTCGACTTCCTCGAGACCTGCTGGCATGACTGGCGCAAGGCGGGATACGAGGGCGAGGCGATTGCCACCACCTGGCCGTCGCGGCGGATGACGCGCAACACACCGCCCAACGAGATTGACGGCAAGATCGGCTATTACTGTCTGGCGTCCGAAACCTCGATCAGCGAGGGAACGTACGAGGCGGCCCGTGCCGCGGTCGATGTGGCGCTCGGCGCGCAAGCCCTCGTCGCCGGCGGCGAGCGGGCGGCGTTTGCGCTCTGCCGTCCGCCCGGCCATCACGCGGCATCTGACATGTTCGGCGGCTATTGCTTCTTCAACAATGCCGCCATCGCGGCCCAGGCCTTTGTCGACCAGGGCGCGGGCCGCGTCGCGCTGCTGGATGTGGATTTCCACCACGGCAACGGATCCCAGTCGATCTTCTATGATCGGTCGGACGTGCTGTTTGCCTCGCTGCACGGTGATCCGATGGAGTCGTTTCCCTATTTCCTCGGCGGTGCGGACGAAACCGGCGCGGGCGACGGCGAAGGCTTCAATCGCAATTACCCGATGGGACCCGGCACCGCCTATGACGTCTGGGGCGATGCACTGGAGGCGGCATGCATGCGGGTTGTGGATTACGGGCCGGACGCGCTGGTCGTGTCGCTCGGCGTCGATACCTTCAAGGACGATCCGATCTCGTTCTTCAAGCTGACCGAGGAGGACTTCAAGCGCTATGGGAAACGTATTGCAGCGCTTGGCGTGCCGACCCTCTTTGTGATGGAAGGCGGTTATGCGGTGGCGGAGATCGGCATCAACACGGTCAATGTGCTGACGGGGTTTGAAAATGGCTGACGGCGGGACAATCCGCGCCATGACATCCTGTTTGAGCCGGTGGACATTGGATCGGTCATCGCCAGGAACCGGTTCTACCAGCGACCCGGTTCAGGCCCGGGTCATGGACAAGAGCGACATTGCCGACCTGCGCCGCCGGTACCGCAACGCCGCGCGGCGGTCCCGGGAAGCCGGATTCGGTCTGATCTGCCTTTACGGCGCCCACGGTTTCGGATCATCCGGCACTTCCTGTCCCGGGCCACCAATCATCGCACCGATGAATATGGCGGATCCCTTGAAAACCGCAGCCGCCTGATGCGCGAACTGATCGAAGCTTTGGCAGACCGTCTCCCAGGCCCCGGCTACGGCCGAAGTCAGAGCGCCTTGGCTGGTGGTCAGGGCCGCTGCGGATGTTGTCGTCGTCTTCATGGTGTTGCTTCCTTTCGGTTTGAACGCCCCGAGCCTACGGCCCGGGCGAAGCAACGCCATCCTTCAGACAGAGTTCAACATCAATCGGGACATCCCCACCAACTGGCACCTCTCCGCAATGCTCATCGCCGCAAGATGATTGTCAACAGTCCCTGGTCCATCCTTGGTATTCAATCATATTTTTAGGCTCAGTTTACAAGCCGTGTGCGTTCATGTTATGTTTTTTGTGAAATCAGAGGGATGGATTGACATGGATCACAAGCAGTTTCAGGAATGGTTATCGGGGATAGACCACCTCAGCCCGGCGCAGCGGCAGCAAACCGAAGCCGTGTTCCTGGGGGACACGGAGACGTCAGCGTCGCTGGCTGCCATTGAAGCGGCCGTGGGTGGAGATCGCCAGTGCCCGCATTGTGGCACGCCAGGCGCCATATCGCGTGGCAAGGCAAGGGGTCTGCGACGGTACCAGTGCAAAGATGCAGGAAGACATTCAATGCCGCGACCGGCACCCCCTTGTCGGGTCTGCACCGCAAGGACAAGTGGCTTTCCTTCGGAGCCTGTCTTGCTGATGGGCTGACGGTTCGCGCTTCAGCAGAACGTTGCGGACTTGCCGTCAACACCGCCTTGCGTTGGCGGCACCGATTTCTTGCCGCAAAAGACCTGAAGGCACGCAAGCTCACGGGCATTGTGGAAGCCGATGAAACCTATGTGCTGGAAAGCCGGAAAGGTGCACGAAACCTTGAACGCAAGGCGCGACGCAGGGGAGGCAAGGCCAGCAAGCGAGGCCTGTCAGATGAACAGGTTCCGGTACTGGTTGTCGCTGATCGCAGCGGCGCGACAGTCAGTGCGGTTCTGTCCGCGGTCAACGCAGATACCTTGCGAGAGGTAATCGCGCCGGTTGTGGACGAGGATATCGTTTTGGTGACCGATGGACACCGCTCTTGTCCGCGATGCGCGGCGGCAATCGGTGCGCATCACGAAGCATTGAACCTGTCACGAAGTGAACGGGTGCGAGGTGCCTTTCACATTCAGACGGTCAACAACCGACACAGCCGGTTGAAGGATTTCTTGCGGCGCTACCGAGGCGTCGCGACCAGATATCTCGACAACGACCTGCGATGGTTCCAACGGCTTGAACTGGAGAACGCCTCACCCCGGGCTTGCCTCGCAACCGCCATCGCACGTCCATGCATACAATTCGTGAACTGAGCCTATTTTTACCTCTGAATGGCTTGGTGGTGCCGGCCGAATTCGCGCCTGAACTATCGCCCTGCCCATGCAGGCAATCACTGGATGTCCGGCAAGTCGACCAGGAAAATTATTTGAACACAGCAGCAACATTTTCACCGCTGGGTCGCACCGCGTGACAGGTCTCCCAGGGTTCGAAACAGGATTGGGCCACCGGCAATGCGGGTGCGATAGACCTGAAGGTTTTCCAGTATCCGCTGAACGTAATTCCGGGTTTCGCCAAAGGGGATCAATTCGACCCAGTCGACGGGGTCGACGGCGGGATTGCGCGGATCGCCGAAGCGCTCAATCCACTGATTGGCCCGGCTCGGGCCGGCATTGTAGGCCGCCAGGGCCAGGACATAGGATCCGCGGTATCTTTCGATCAGGTCCTGCAGATGCCACATCCCCAGAACTGCATTGTAGTCAGGGTCCAGGATCAGTTTTTCGCGGTCGAAGGGCACCTTCATTTGCTTCGCGACGATCTTGGCCGTTGCCGGCATTAACTGCATCAGCCCGCGGGCGCCCGCCGAACTGACAGCGGTCGGGTCCATGGCGCTTTCCTGACGGGACAAGGCATGGACCAGAGCCAGTTCGGGCCGCCGGATCAGGCGTTCATGCTGCGGAAAGGGATAAAGCGGATAGGCAATCTCGGGGATGACCAGGCCGGAGCGAGCGGCAGCCCGGCCGAGCAGCACCAACCGCCCGGAACGGCTGACCTGGTGGGCCAGGACGCCGAGCATCAAATGATCGTGTTTGGCGGTCAGTGACCGGGCCAGCGCGAACAGAAAATCGTCGGTCAGGTCCGGGGCGCCGACCTGGGCCAGCATGCGGACCGCCCGGACCATCTGTCTGGCATTGAATTCATTCCAATCCACCAGGCTGGGTTCGGTGAACGGAAAGAACGGATCTTCCGTCCGTCCGATTTTCCCGGCGGCCAGTTGCCCGTAATAGGTCTGGCGGTGCTCGGCCGCCTTTTTGTACCAGAACATGGCCGCGTCGGTCTGGTTCCGGGCTTCGACGGCGCGGCCTGCCCAATACCCGGCACGGCCCAGGCTGATCGGGGCGCTGACATTGCGATGAAGGTTCGAGAAATGTTCAAACGCCAGGGCCGGGTCGTTCAGCCGGCGCAAGGCAACCCAGCCCAGAAACCATTCCGCATCGGCAAAGTTGTAGCCCGATTTCGATGTGTGAACCCTGGCAACGTCATAGGCGCCCCTGGCGTCGCCGATTTCCAGCAGTTCTCGCGCCAGAATGTGCAGTTCCCGCCACCAGCGCCCGTCGAAGCCCGCGGGCGACCGGCTGTTTGGCAACGTGATGAGTGCCTTTGCCCTGGCGAACTGCCCGGCGCGCCGATAGTGGCGGACGGCGTCCTTGCGCAGACCTGGCCAGCGGGCGGTAACATCGGCGGGCAGACTTTGGAACTTGACGTCGGACCCGGCAATCAGATCCAGCCGGGCATCGGCGACACGTCGCGCTTCGCCGCCAATCCGGGGCAGCAATCGTTTTGCCGCCTTTGTCTTGCGCGTCCAGAGTTGCCAGTTCAACCGCTGTGCGTGAATTCCAGCACTCAGAATGTGCCCATGGCGGCCGAGAAAGGTTTGTTCCTCTGCCTCACTGAAGTCCCCTTCGATCCACGCGCGCCGGATGGTTTCAGTGGCCTTTTCGCGCTCGCCGGCATCACTTTGCGACAGGGCGTAAAGCTCGCGGCCATCCCAGGTTTTCGGGGCGTGCTTGTCGAACCAGACCTTTGTGTTCGGTCCGCGCCCCTCATTGATAGCCGCCCGTTCGGCGGTATTGTGTAAAGCCCGCTGCGCCGGCCAGCCTGGGTGATCTTTGGCAAAGTCGATAACTTCGGAAAATACCGGCCGGGCGCCGCGATCCTTGTACCAAAGCCAATAGACGATTTCACGAACCAATTGGTCCGACGCGCCGCGCGCGGCATTCGCTGCTTCGGCAAACCGGCTGTCTTTGGCCTTGGCAATCGCATCGCGCAAGGTGGCGACGTCTCTGGGTGACAGGGCCGGCGGTGGAACAGGGAAGGACTGTGGCGTCAGGGCGTCATTCGGCCGGGCCGGAATATTTGCCCCGGCTTGTTGATGTGTCGACAGGCCAATGGCAAGGAGGACGGCCACGAATACAAAACGCATACTGAGTCTCCGTTGATTCTCGCTGCCAACTATATACGACTGGCTTTGATTTGCGCAGGGCAAATTTATTTACGGATGCTCGGCTTGCTGTTGAGCGCGGCTTTGGCTAGTGTCCGCGCTCTTTTTCCCAGGTCAGCCAACTGGAGGCAGATAATGGCCGATGTGCCCATTTTCAGGGGATCGTTCCCGGCTCTCGTAACTCCGTTTCTAGACGATGGGGCGATTGACGAGAAAACACTGTGCGCGCTGGTCGATTGGCATGTCGGCGAAGGCACGCACGGATTGGTGCCGATGGGCACCACCGGCGAAAGCCCAACCGTGTCCGAGGCCGAACACGAACGCGTGACGGAGATCGTGGTGGAGCAGGTCGCCGGCCGGATCCCGGTCATCGCCGGCACCGGATCTAACAATACTGCCGAGGCCATTCATTATACGCGCCATGCCGCGGCCGTCGGAGCCGATGCCGTGCTGGTCGTCGTGCCCTATTACAACAAGCCGACCCAGGATGGCCTGTATGCGCATTTCAGGGCGGTGGCCGAGGCAGCGCCGGATTTGCCGGTATTCGTTTACAACGTGCCCGGTCGCACGGTTGCCGACATCAAGGCCGATACAGTGGCCCGGCTTTACAAGGACGTGCCCAACATGGTCGGGATCAAGGATGCCTGCGCGGACCTGGTGCGCGTATCGGAACATCGCGAACTGTGCGGCAACGATTTCATCATGTTGTCCGGTGAAGATGCGACAGCCCTGGCCTTCAATGCGCACGGCGGCACCGGGGCGATTTCCGTGACCGCGAATGTGGCGCCCAAGCTGTGTGCCGAATTCCAGGAAGCCTGCCTTGCAGGTGATTATGGCAAGGCACTGATTTACCAGGACAGGTTGTTCCCGCTGCATCAGGCAATATTTGTCGAACCGTCGCCATGCCCGGTGAAATACGCCATGTCGATCATCGGCAAGTGTCCCGAAACCGTGCGCATGCCGATGCAAACCGTTTCGGACGCTACCAGGGCACGGGTCGACAGCGCCATGCGGCATGCCGGTCTGATCAACTGAATGAATTGCGCCCGGGACGAGGCGGGCAAGCATGGGCAAGAAGAAAAAGCAGTCCGGCGACAATGTCGTGGCCGAAAACCGCCGGGCACGTTTCAATTACGCCATTGAAGACACGCTGGAAGCGGGGCTCGTCCTGGAAGGGACCGAGGTAAAGGCACTGCGCGAGGGCAAGGCCAATATCGCCGAATCCTATGCCTCGAACGAAAATGGCGCAATTTGGCTGATCAACGCTCATATCCCTGAATACGGTCACGGCAACCGCAACAATCACAAGCCGCGCCGGCCGCGCAAACTGTTGCTCCATGCCCGCGAGATCGAGCGTCTTAGTGCCGCGATCGACCGTCAGGGCCTGACGCTGGTTCCGATGAAGATCTATTTCAACGAAAGGGGCCGGGCCAAGATCGAGATCGGGGTCGCCAGGGGCAAGAAATTGCATGACAAGCGGGACACGGAAAAAGATCGCGACTGGAAGCGCCAGCAGCAGCGCCTGTTACGGAATCGTGGCTGATGGACCCGGTAGAAATCAGCCGGCTGGAGGAGATGTTCTTTCAGGTTTGGCCGGCGGACGAAGTCGTCGATCAGAACGGCTGGCGCCTGCGGTTTACCCGGGAGTTTTCCCGGCGCGCCAACTCGGTTTTCCCGAACCGATGGACAGGTTCCAAACTGGCAGTCGACATTGATGCGGTTGAAGGGATTTATCGTGCGCGCGGGTTTCGGCCGGCTTTCATGATGAACCCGGCGGCACAGCCATCCGGTTTGCCGAGTTCACTGAATGCCCGTGGGTATTCCAGCGATGGTGTCACGTCCGTCAGGCAAACCAGGGCTGAAAATGGCGCGGCGCTGTCACCGGGTGTTTTCAAGACCTCGATCCTGCCGCGCATGTCGCTCGCCTGGCACGCCGCCTATCTGGACGGCGCACCTGATCCGGTGGACCAGACCGGACGGGCCTCGATCATGGCGCGAATTTCCCTGCCGACCGCCTTCGCCACCGTGGCCCTGACGGGGCGAATTGCGGGCATCGGACTGGCGGTCCTGGTCGGCGACCGGGTCGTGCTGCAGGGCATGCGCACGGTGCCGAATGCGCGCGGGCGCGGCGCTGCGACGGCGATCTTGGGCATGCTGTCACGCTGGGCCCTGGAACAGGGCGTGCCGGATCTCATGTTGCAGGTCGAACTGGAAAATCCCACGGCCCAAAGTGTCTATGACAAGGCCGGATTTGCACACCAGTACGGGTATGATTATTGTGTGCTGGACAACTGATCGCGAACCGCGGCGAAAACATCTTCAAACATGTCCGGGGTCAGTCGGCGGGTATTGGTGTTGTAGCGCGAACAATGATAGCTGTCGAAAATTGCCAGTCCGCCGGGCAGATCGTGCCGGGCGCCATGGGCAAATTTTGCCGAGCTGAGTTTTTGCCCCGTGGCTCGCAGGATCGCATCATGTGCAATCTTGCCCAGGGCCACGATTATCCGCAACCGGGGCAGGGCCGCGATCCGATCGGCCAGAAACGGGTTGCATTGCCGGATTTCTTCAGTTGTCGGCTTGTTCTGCGGCGGTACACAGCGCACCGCATTGGTTATCAGTGTGTCGACCAGTTGAAGTCCGTCGTCAGGCCGGGCCTTGTAGACGCCCGTGGCAAAGCCGAGCTTGATGAGGGTGCCGTACAGAAGGTCACCGGCGAAATCGCCGGTAAAGGGGCGGGCTGTCTGGTTGGCGCCGGTAACACCGGGCGCCAGGCCGACGATCAGGAGACGGGCATCCTGGCTGCCGAAAGATTGAACCGCACCATTAAACCAGTTCGGATGCCGGACCTGGTTTTCACTTCGATATTCAACCAGACGCGGGCACAGGGAACAGTCAGCGCCTGGTTCCGGGATCAGACCTGTCAATCGATCAGGTCGGCTGGATCGACCACGTCGTCCAGCATATCCAGTTCATCATCATTGGCCTGCCGAGCGGGCGCTTCCCGCCGCGGGCGCTGGGGCTGACCTTCCCGGCCGATGGCCTGGCGCAGATCGATCAATTCGATGAATTCGTCGGCCTGGCGCCGCAATTCGTCGGCAACCATGGGCGGGTTGGTTTTGATCGTCGAGGCTATCGAAACGCGGACGCCCTTGCGCTGGATCGCTTCCACCAGGCTGCGAAAGTCGCCATCGCCGGAGAAAATCATCACATGGTCCAGATTGTCGGACATCTCCATGACGTCGATTGCCAGTTCGATATCCATATTGCCCTTGATCTTGTCGCGGCCCGAGGCATCGGTGAATTTCTTCGCTGACTTGGTCACCATGGTGTAGCCGTTATAGTCCAGCCAATCGACAAGCGGGCGAATGGGCGAAAACTCCTGATCCTCGATCAATGCCGTATAGTACAAAATCCGGATCAAACGGCCTTGCCTGGAGAAGTGCTGACGCAATTTTTTATAGTCGATGTCGAAATTGAGCGAGCGCGCGGCGGAATAGAGATTGGCGCCATCGATGAAAATGGCCAAGCGTTCTTCGGGGTAGACGGTCATTTTTAAAATCCAATGTCATTGCAATATAAAACTGCCAGCCATCAACCGGATCAGGACAGAGCACCCATGGCCGCAGTAGGGAAGGAGTCTAGCACTATCCATGCGATGGCAACAAGAGGCCAATAGTGAGATTTGAAAACGACGTTATCCTGGTCGCATTGGGCGCAAATCTGCCGAGCCATGCAGGACCGCCGCGCCAGACTTTGCGAGCCGCCCTGATGATGCTGGAACGCCATGGCGTGCGGCCGATTGCCATCTCTGATTATCATCAGACCGCGCCGGTGCCGCCGTCTGGCCAGCCCGATTTCATCAATGCTGTGGCGGCCATGGAAACCGATCTGGATGCGGCGAAAACGGTGGCGACCCTGCACAGTGTTGAACGCGCGCTGGGGCGCACGCGCCGCCAGCGCTGGGAAGCACGCGTGATTGATCTGGATCTACTGGCCTTCGGCCGGACGGTGGTGCCTGAGGATTGGCCAGGTGCGGATGCCGGTCTGGAAGCCGGGGAGGAGGCGCGGTCACTGCCGCTGGTCGTGCCGCATCTTCGCCTGCATGAACGCCCCTTCGTTCTGGCGCCGCTGTGCGATATATTGCCGAACTGGGTGCATCCGGTGTTGGGCCGGTCTGCCTCGGATCTGGTTCGGAAAATCGCGCTCGGAGCCGGGCGCGGGTGATCCTTTGCCTTCGGTCTGGCCTTGACATTACCGCGATGCAATAATAATGAATTCGCGGCTGGCGACAAATTTCACGCCGGTTCCCGAATTACAGATGATGCTGGAGTGATCGCCCATGGCGCGCGTAACTGTCGAAGATTGCATTGAAAAGGTTGATAACCGGTTCGAACTCGTTCTGTTGGCCGGCCAGCGGGCACGGCAGATTGCCTCGGGTGCGCCTTTGACACTGGACCGCGACAAGGACAAAAATCCCGTCGTCGCGCTGCGCGAGATCGCCGAGGGAACCATGCGGGTCGAGCATCTTCGTGAGGATCTGGTCGAGAACCATCAAAAGCACGTCGAAGTGGACGAGCCCGAAGAAGACAATATGGTCCTTTTGATGGGCAGTGATGATGCTCCGGAAGAAGACGGCCTGACCGAAGAGATGTTGCTGAAGGTGCTTCGCGGCGAGTTGGAAGACGGCGAACTGCCCCGGGTGTCGCCAGCGCGCGAGGTCGACGACGCCGCGGAAAGCAAAGAGGGTGAGCGGAACGACTGACATCCCGGCCTCCCTGACACTGCATTTTCGGACAATGGCAGTGGTCGGTTTCCCATGCGGGGGAGTTGATGATCCGTCAGTTTGAACTGGTTGACCGGGTCCGGTCCTATCACCCCGACGTCAATGAGGGTCTTTTAAACAGGGCCTATGTCTATTCGATGAAAGCCCACGGGTCTCAGACCCGGGCCAGCGGCGATCCCTATTTTAGCCATCCCCTGGAAGTTGCCGGCATCCTGACGGATTTGAAGCTGGATGATGCCACCATCGTCACCGCGCTGTTGCATGACACCCTTGAAGACACCAATGCAACCCGGGATGAGCTGGAAGAAGCCTTCGGCCCCGAAATTGCCGAACTGGTCGACGGGGTCACCAAGCTCACCCGTCTGGAACTGACATCGGAAGAATCCAGGCAGGCGGAAAACTTCCGCAAGCTGATGATTGCCATGTCGAATGACATCAGGGTGCTGCTGGTCAAGCTGGCCGACCGGCTGCACAATATGCGAACCCTGCATCATATTTCGCGGCAAGATAAACGCCATAGGATTGCTGAAGAGACCATCGATATCTATGCGCCGCTGGCCGGCCGTATCGGCATGCAGGCCATGCGTGATGAATTGGAAGACCTGTCCTTTGTCGTCTTGAACGAGGATGCGCGCGATTCGATCCTAGTGCGCTATAAGTTTCTGCGTGAAAGCGGTGGAAGCCTGATCAAGAAAGTGCGCCAGGCGATCGAAGGCGTGGTGTGCGATGGCGGTGTCGAGGCAACCGTTGTGGGCCGGGAAAAGCGACCCTATTCCGTTTGGCGCAAAATGGAGGAAAAGAGTGTCGGCTTTGAACAACTGGCCGATATCTTCGGGTTTCGAGTGATCGCGGCGGACGAGGTCGCCTGCTATGCGGCCCTGGGTCTCATCCACCGGAAATGGTCGATGATCCCGGGGCGGTTCAAGGACTATATCTCGACGCCGAAACGCAACGGCTATCAGTCAATTCATACGACCGTCATCGGACCGGAGGGCCAGCGGGCCGAGATCCAGATTCGAACCGCGCGGATGCACGCCATCGCCGAAAGGGGCGTTGCGGCCCATTGGCATTACCGGGACGGTCAAAGCGGGCTCAGCGATATCGGTGCCTTCAACTGGCTCAGAGATCTGGTCGGCGATCTGGCACATGGCGATACGCCGGAGGATTTTCTGGAACATACCAAGCTGGAAATGTTCCACGATCAGGTTTTCAGCTTTACGCCGAAAGGACGCCTGATCTCGCTGCCGCGCGGCGCCACCGCATTGGACTTTGCCTATGCGGTTCATACTGACGTGGGGAACCGGGCGGTCGGCGTGAAAATCAACGGGGCCCGATCCAAACTGAATACTGGGTTGAACAATGGCGATCAGGTCGAGATCCTGTTGTCGGACGCCCAAAGCCCGACTTTGGCCTGGGAAGGGTTTGTGCGAACCGGGCGCGCCCGGGCGGCGATCCGGCGAAGTGTTCGGGATCGCAATCGCGAACAATATATTCGCCTGGGCCGGACCATCGCTGAAAGTGCATTCGTAAATAACGGCTACGAGTTTGCCGAAAAATCAATCGAGAGTGCATTGGGGCGGTTGCGTCTGGACAGTGTCGATGAGGTCTATGTGCGCCTGGGCCAGGGCAGCCTGCGAGGCGTCAAGCTGATCGAGACAGTGTTTCCGGGTGCGGGAACTGTCGATAAACGGGTAGCCAGGAGCAATGGTGGCGGCGGCCAGGAATATGGCTTGCCGATTCTCGGGCTTGAACCTGGCCAGGCGATTCATCTGTCCGACTGCTGTTGTCCGATACCTGGCGACCGGATTGTCGGTCTCCCGAACCCGGGGTGGGGAATCGACATTCACACCATCGATTGTGGTTATCTCCAAACGCTGATCAATGAAGATATCGAATGGATCGACCTGAAATGGGATGCGGGCGATTCGTTCAACACCTCCGGCATCGGCCGGCTGCGCCTGGAAGTCACCAATGAAAAGGGCGCATTGGGCCATATCGCCACAATTATCGGCCGCCATGACGGAAATATTGAAAATCTGATGATTACCAGCCGCGCTGCGGACATTTTCTTGATGCAAGTGGATATTCAGGTAAGGGATATTAAGCATTTGGAGCATATAAAAGCCGCATTGAGGGCGACATCCGTCGTTACCAAGTTGGAAAGAGACCGCGGCGACGCTCCTAATTGAGTTTGAACCAGATGACTGATGTAAATTCACTGATAGTAATTTGTGTTTTTGAAGCGTTGACGAGTCGCCGAGATTCCAGGACGGGATGCTGTATTTAGTCATGTTCGGTCGCCGCAAGCCTCAATATATGTTCTACTGGTTGCGTAATATTCTCTGGCCCAACATGGGTTGGCTGCGCTGGTGCGTCTATGTCTGGAAACGGATGCTGCGGATCAACGATACGCCCCACAAAGTGGCTTTGGGTATCGTTTGCGGCTCGTTTGCCTCATTTACGCCCTTTGTGGGCATGCACTTCGTTGTTGCCGGAATTCTGGCCTATTTTCTCGGAGGTTCGCTGCTTGCATCGGCATTGGGCACCGCCGCGGGCAATTCGTTCACGTTTCCGTTTATCTGGATCAGCACGCTCAATCTGGGCAACTTTATTCTGGGCCGGGGCTGGGTCGACAAATTCCCGGTTGAACTGAGCTTTGCCAACATATTGTATCATCCGGTCGAAACCTTCGCGCCCCTCATCCTGCCAATGACAATCGGCGGTGTACCGTTGGGTGCCCTGTGTTCCCTGGTGCTCTACTGGCCGGTAAAGGGGTTGGTGAAAATCTGCCAGGCCCGTCGGCGTGCCCGGATCGCCGCCCGCCTTGCCCGCAAGGATAACCGTGCCGCAGCGTGATCCCCCTCGCAATCAGGTCGATTTGACGCCATATTGTGTGGATATACACCCCAAAAGGATGAAGATCATGCAGGATGCGCCCCCATTGCGCCTTGGCGTCAATATTGATCACGTTGCCACGATCCGAAACGCCCGCGGTGGTCCGCACCCCGACCCTGTGCGCGCTGCGCATCTGGCGGCCAGGGCGGGCGCTGACGGGATTACCGCGCATCTGCGCGAGGATCGCCGCCATATTTCGGACGACGATATTGATCGCCTGGTGGCCGAGATCGACCTGCCGCTGAACCTGGAAATGGCGGCCACCCCGGAAATGCTGGAAATTGCCCTGCGCCATACCCCGCATGCCTGCTGCATCGTTCCGGAGAAGCGAGAGGAGAAAACCACCGAGGGCGGCCTGGACGTTGCGGCCGAACACCGCCAGGTGGCGCCCTATATAGACAAGCTTGTTGAGGCGGGTTCACGGGTTTCTCTGTTCGTCGATCCCGAGCCGGTCCAGCTTGCCGTTGCCAAGGCCCTGGGCGCGCCGGTCGTCGAACTGCATGTGGGATCCTATTGCGGGGCCTTTCTGACCGGTGACACCAACGCGGTCCAGCGCGAGCTTGGACGGATCGCGACGGCGGCGGAGCAAGCCCACGCCCTGGGTCTGGAAGTTCATGCCGGTCACGGACTGACCTTCGATACAGTCGGAGCCGTCGCGGCGATGACGAAAATTCGAGAGCTGAACATCGGTCACTTCCTGATGGGTGAAGCGATATTCTCCGGCCTCGACAGCGCCATCAGGCGCATGCGCTTATTGATGGACCAGGCCCGCCAGGAAATTTCCGGGACCATGTCCGCGTGATCATTGGGCTGGGGAATGATCTGTGCGATATCCGGCGGATCGAGCAATCGCTGGAACGTTTCGGCGATCGTTTTACCAACCGGGTCTTTACCGAGATTGAGCGCACGAAATCGGACCGCCGCGCCAACCGTGCTGCGTCCTATGCCAGGCGTTTTGCCTCCAAGGAAGCCTGCGCGAAGGCTTTGGGTACGGGCATCGGGCACGGGGTATTCTGGCGCGATATGGGCGTTGTGAACCTGCCCGGCGGAAAACCGACATTTCACCTGAAAGGCGGGGCCGCGGCCCGGTTGGCGCAGATCACGCCCGATGGTATGTTGGCCGAAATTCACCTGACGATTACCGATGAATACCCGCTGGCTCAGGCCATCGTCATGATCATGGCCGTCCCTTTGGCCGATAGCGCGTCTTGACAGGGGCGGGGGAGCGCTTATTGATCTGCGGGCCGGCGGCCCAGTGGCTCCTTGGAGTGGAAAATGCAAGACGAAACGACCGTGGACAGGGCCGCCGGACAGGAGGCAGACACCGTTGAAGCTGTGGTCGAAACGGATGATGCCATTGCGGAATCGGCTGACATGGTTGTTGAAACGGACAAGGCTGCCGAGGGATCCTCATCCGAGGCAGAAGCGACCGATGCCGAAGAGTCTGAATCAAGGGAAAAGACCAGCGGTGAATTGCTGAAGACAATCCTTTGGGCGCTGGTGATCGCGCTGGTCATTCGGATTTCCCTGTTTCAGCCCTTTTCGATCCCATCGGGATCCATGAAGCCGACCTTGCTGGTGGGCGACTATCTGTTCGTTTCGAAATACTCTTATGGCTACAGCCGGTATTCGATGCCCTGGGGACCGCGAATTTTCGATGGCCGTATCTGGTCCGCGCCTGTCACCCGCGGCGACGTGGCGGTATTCAAATATCCGGCGGACAATCGCACCGACTATATCAAGCGCATCATCGGCCTGCCCGGCGATCGTATCCAGGTCACGAATGGTCACTTGATCATCAATGGCACACCGGTACAGCGGGAATTCGTCTCGATCGATATCGATGTCAGATTCAATGGCAATGGCCGGCGGGATAATGTCAAGACGAAGGCTTTCCGCGAAACCTTGCCCAATGGCGTGACTTATCTGACTTTCGATCAAACATCCCATGGCGGCGCTGACAATACCAGGGTGTTCATTGTTCCGCCCAGGCACTATTTCGCCATGGGAGACAATCGAGACAACTCGCAAGACAGCCGTGCGCCCAATGTGGGGTTCGTCCCGGAAGAAAACCTGGTCGGCAAGGCCCAGCTGATCTTTTTCTCATTGGGTGAAAACGCCCGGTTCTGGCAGCTGTGGAAATGGCCGATCAGCCTGCGCTATGATCGTTTCATGCAGGGCGTGGATTGAGAATGCAAATCAGGTATGTCCTGCCTTGAGCGATGTCGAGGCATATGCCGCTCTCCAAAGGGCGATCGGCCATGAATTTCAGGACCGGGAGTTCTTGCGCCTGGCATTGACCCATGCCAGCCGGATCAGCGAAGATAACAATCAGCGCCTTGAATTCCTGGGCGACAGGGTCTTGGGCATGGTGATCGCCGAAGCGCTGTACCGTAAACGCGCTGATGCGAGCGAAGGTGAACTGGCGCCGTTCTTCGCGGCACTGGTGCGCAAGGAGACCTGCGCCGAGATTGCGGTGAAGGTGGGCGTACCGGAAGCCATCCATCTGTCGGTTGCCGAGGCATCCAGCGGCGGCCGGCAAAAACAGGCCATTCTAGGCGATGCCATGGAAGCGGTAATCGCCGGGGTGTATCTGGATTCCGGGCTGGAGGCAGCCCGCGACATGACCTTGCGCCTTTGGCGGCCTTATCTGGATGGCAAGCGTAAACTGATCGCGGATCCAAAGACGGCGCTGCAGGAATGGAGCCAGGCCAGAAATCTTGGGCTGCCGCGTTATCGTGTGGTCAATCGCGAAGGCCCCGACCACGCGCCGGTCTTCACCATGGAAGTCAGCGTCAGCGACAAGGACCTGGCGGAAGCGACTGGACCGACCAAGCGCGAAGCAGAACAGTCGGCGGCAAAAATACTATTGGGGCAGGTAAGTAACCGAAATGAATGAGGAAACCACCCGAGCAGGGTTTGTTGCCCTGATCGGAGCGCCCAATGCCGGCAAATCCACCTTGCTCAACAGCATGCTGGGCCAGAAGGTCGCCATCGTCACCCGCAAGGTGCAAACCACGCGCAGCCAGCTGCGCGGCGTCTGCATGGCGGGGACCTCACAGATCATCTTCATCGATACGCCCGGCATTTTCGAACCGCGCCGGCGCCTGGACCGGGCCATGGTTCATGCCGCCTGGACCGGTGCCGGGGATGCTGATCAGGTTGTGCTGCTGGTTGATGCGCAAAAGGGTGTTGATGCCGAGGTTGCCAGCATTATCGAAAGCCTCGGGAAGACTGACCGCAAGGCGATCCTGGCACTCAACAAGATCGATAAGATCAAGCGCGAGTATCTGTTGGCCCTGGCCGCCGAGTTGAATGAATCTGGGGTTTTCACGGATACGTTCATGATCTCGGCCCTCAAGGGCCGCGGGATCGGTGATCTTCGATCCACGCTTGCGGCACGCATGCCGCCGGGGCCCTGGCTCTATCCGCCGGATCAGTTGACCGATATCACCGAGCGGTTGCTGGCCGCCGAGGTAACCCGGGAAAAACTGTACCTGCGCCTGCACCAGGAATTGCCTTATCAGTCCACCGTCGAAACCGAGACATTCGAGGAGCGCAAGGATGGCTCCGCGCGCATTCAACAGGTGATCTTTGTCGAGCGTGACAGCCAGAAGTCCATTGTTCTGGGCAAACGCGGCCAGATGATCAAGGCCATTGGTGCCGAGGCGCGGGCGGAACTGCAAGACCTGCTGGATCGCAAGGTGCACCTGTTCCTGTTCGTGAAGGTGCGCGAAAACTGGGGCAATGATCCCGAGCGTTATGTGGACTGGGGCCTCGATTTCAAGGGTGGCGGGTAAGGGGCGATGGACTGGACCGATGATGCGGTCATCCTGTCCGTGCGTCCGTTTGGCGAATCCGGCGCCATCGCCGATCTGCTGACGCGGGAACATGGCCGCCATGGCGGGCTGGTGCGGGGCGCGCGCTCAAAAACCATGCGGGGCCTGTTGCAACCGGGCAATGGCGCGCGCGCTCATTGGCGGGGGCGGCTGGACGAGCATTTGGGAACCTTCACCCTGGAAGCGGCAAGGGCCTATGCCGGCTTTGCGTTGTCGGATCGTGCACGCCTGGCCGCGCTGAACGCAGCCTGTGCCACCGCGCTTGCCTGCATGCCCGAACGGGTTCCCCATCCGGCGGTGTATGAGAGTTTCGCGCTTTTGCTGGACCTGATCAATGATCAGGAAGTCTGGCCGGCGCTGCATGTGCGCTGGGAACTGGGACTATTATCGGAACTTGGCTATGGCCTCGATCTGTCAAAGTGCGCGGCAACCGGGGGGACGGAAGATCTGATCTTCGTGTCACCCCGATCAGGCCGCGCCGTCAGCCGGGAAGGCGGCCGCGATTATGCCGACCGCCTGTTGCCGTTGCCCAGGTTTTTGCTCGGTTCACAGGCCGGGGGCGCCAGTCCCGAGGAAATTCTGAACGGCTTTGAACTGACCGGGCATTTTCTCGAGCGGCATCTGCTAAAACCTTTCCGCGGACAACTGCCGGAGGCGCGTGCGCGTTATGTGGAACTGCTGCGCACCTGATATGGTGAGTTCATGTCTGACGATCTGATTCTTGAACCCGGCGAGATCCGGGACGAACCGCTGGCCAAGCTTCTGGGCGAGCGTTATCTGGCCTATGCGCTGTCGACGATTACCTCGCGGGCGCTGCCCGATGTGCGCGACGGCCTGAAACCGGTCCACCGGCGTATCCTGTTTGCCATGCGCCAGTTGCGCCTCAGCTCCTCGGGACCGTTTCGCAAATCGGCCAAAGTGGTTGGCGAGGTGATGGGTGACTTTCACCCCCACGGCGACAGCGCGATCTATGACGCCATGGTGCGTCTGGCCCAGGATTTTGCTGTCCGTTATCCGATGGTCGATGGTCAGGGCAACTTCGGCAATGTCGATGGCGATTCTCCTGCTGCCTATCGTTATACCGAAGCACGGATCACCAGGATCGCCGAAGCCATGCTGGAAGGGATCGACGAAGACACGGTCGATTTTCGGCCCAACTACAATGGCGAGAAGGACGAACCTGTTGTCCTGCCCGCGGCATTTCCCAATCTGCTGGCCAATGGCGCCCAGGGCATCGCGGTCGGCATGGCGACATCGGTGCCGCCGCACAATGTGGGCGAGATCTGCGATGCGCTGTTGCACCTGATCAAGTTTCCCGGGGCGACCAATGACAAGCTGGTCGAACTGATCCCGGGGCCGGATTTTCCGACTGGCGGCATCATTGTCGAATCACGCGGCGCGATTGCCGAGGCCTACAAGACCGGGCGCGGAGGATTCCGGGTTCGAGCACGCTGGGAACAGGAAGATCTCGGCCGCGGCAAATGGCAGATCATCATCACCGAAATTCCCTACCAGGTTCAGAAAGCCAAGTTGATCGCGCGGATCGCCGAACTGATCAACGAACGCAAGCTGCCGATCCTGGATGATGTCCGCGACGAATCCACCGAAGATCTTCGCGTCGTGCTGGAACCGAAGTCGCGTTCGGTGGATCCGCGGATGCTGATGGAAATGCTGTTCAAGATGACCGAGCTTGAATCCCGTATCTCTCTGAACATGAACGTGCTGGATGGTGGCACGGTGCCGCGCGTCATGGGATTGCGCGACATGCTGCAAGCCTTCCTGACGCATCGTCGCGAGGTATTGCAACGACGCACCCGCCACCGGCTGGGCAAGATCGAGCACAGACTGGAAATCCTGGACGGCTATCTGACCGTCTTCCTCAATATCGACGAGGTCATCCGGATCATCCGGGAAGAGGACGAGCCCAGGCAGGATCTGATGCAGGCCTTCAAACTGTCCGAGGTCCAGGCCGAGGCTGTCCTCAATATGCGCCTGCGCAATTTGCGCAAGCTGGAAGAGTTTGAGCTCAGGAAAGAGCGCGACCAACTGCGGGCCGAATGGGAAATGCTCACCGCCCTGATGGCCTCGCCCGACAAGCAGTGGGGCCAGGTTGCCGACCAGATCAAGGACATCGGGAAGCAATTCGGTCAGACCACGGAACTGGGCGCCCGCCGCTCTGTCCTTGCGGCTGCGCCGGTCATCGAGGATGTGCCCATGGAAGTCATGGTCGAAAAGGAGCCGGTAACGGTGCTGTGTTCCGAAAAGGGCTGGGTCCGGGCGGTGCGCGGCCATGCCTCGCCGGACGTGGTCTTCAAATACAAGGACGGGGATCGGGAACGTTTCCGCTTCCATGCCCAGACCACGGACAAGCTCCTGATGTTCGCAACGGGCGGCCGGTTTTACACCATTGATGCGTCGAAACTTCCCGGTGGCCGTGGACACGGCGATCCCGTCCGCCTGGTGGTCGAACTGCCCGATGACCAGAATGTCGTGGCGCTGTTTGCCTATCGGGGCGCGCGCAAGCTGGTGGTTGCCTCAACCGATGGGCGCGGCTTTGTTGTGAACGAGGACGAAGTGGTGGCCCAGACCCGCACCGGCAAGCAGGTGCTATCGCCTGCCAGGGGCGAGGAAGCCAGGGCAGTGGTGCTGGTCGATGGCGACAAGATCGCAACCGTGGGGGAGAATCGGAAAATGCTGGTCTTCCCGATAACAGATCTGCCGGAAATGGCGCGTGGCAAGGGCGTGCGGCTGCAGCGATACAAGGATGGCGGCCTGTCCGACCTGACCACGTTCGATGCGGCGACCGGCGTACAGTGGATCGACAGTTCCGGGCGCACTTTCACCGTTGGCGAATATCTCGAGTGGGAAGGTGCACGGGCCGCGGCCGGACGGATTGCCCCCCGGGGGTTCCCTAAAAACAACTGCTTCGAGGGATAATACCATGCGTGGTGCGCTCCCGCAAGTGACCGGTTTCCAGCAAACACATAGCCCAATTCCGATGGTCACTCTCCGGGGCCTGTAATGCGGGGTCGCAACAAAACACCCCATGGGGCCATGGGAAGATGGACATTTTTGCGTGCAGGACGGACGGGGCGTGTTTTGACGGCCGGCAAGGCGGTGCCGGATCCCCAAGGCGCTGTTCGAGATGCCACGCGCGCATTGCCCGTGCCCGGAGAAGATCGTGCTGGAGACCGGCGCCGCGTGCAACGGAACAGCGCTGATCACTCCTGCCCGAAGCCGCCATTGGCCTCCGCCTGGTAACGCACCACGACGTCCCGATCACCGATATCGATCGCGTGGTCGAGCGCGCCGGGCTTTCCAACGGCAATGGCGCCGATACACCTGTCCTCTTTGCGGGTCGAAATGCGCGTCCGGCCGCGCATGCGGCACAAGGGGGCTTGCGGCGCACTGGTACGCTCGCCGGACGCACGGTAACATTGGCGCACTGCAAAATTTTCGAGGAGGTATCATGCCGCGTTTTACCGTGATCATCGCTGTCCTGCTGGCCCTGATGGTGCAGGGCGCGGCGTCGGAACTGCCGACGGTCAAACTGGAACCGGTCATCGACGGTCTGGACGCGCCGGTCTTTCTAACCGCCCCGGACGATGGCTCCGGGCGTCTTTTCATCGGCGACCAGACCGGCGCCATCCTGATGCTGAACCGGGACGGCCGGCCCGGCCACGAGCCGTTTCTGGATCTGCGCGCGAAAATGACGCCGCTGTTGCGGGCCTTTGACGAGCGCGGGCTGTGGTCTCTGGCATTCCATCCCGAATACAAAAGCAACGGCCGGTTCTTTGTCGCCTACAGCGCGAAGCGCCGCGCATCCTCGCCCCATGCCGGCAAGACCGCCTATACGTGGCGGCTGTCCGAATTCACCGTAACCGCGGGCGCGGACCGGGCCGACCCGGCCAGCGAGCGGGTGCTGCTGGAGATCGACTGGATCAACCGCAAGCACAATGGCGGCGGTCTCGCCTTCGGACCTGACGGCTATCTCTATGTCGGTCTTGGCGATGGCGGCGGCGTGCACGGGGTGCCGGACGTCTATGTGGCGCCGCCGCTGGAAAACGACACCGCCCGCCACACCGAGCAAATCCAGGAAGATCCTTACCGGCTGCCGGAAGAATTCCACTATTATGACGGCTGGGCCCAGGACCTGAAGCGGCTGCACGGCAAGATCCTGCGCCTGGGCGTCGATGGCGAACGTCCCTATGCAATTCCGCCGACCAATCCATTTGCCGGCCGGTCCGAGGGCCGCGACGAGATCTGGGCCTGGGGCTTTCGCAATCCGTTCCGGCTGGCCTTCGACCGTGCCGGCGCGGGCGACCTGTTCGTCAACGGCGTGGCGGAGTCCCTGTGGGAGACGATCTATATGGTCGACCGGTCGGGCAATTACGGCTGGGCGGTGCGCGAGGGCACTCATTGCTTCGAGCGCGTCCGCGCCTTCGACCCGCCGGTCGACTGTCCCCGGCGCGACGCAGTTGGCGAGATCATGCGCGACCCGGTCGTTGAATACCCCAACTGGTCGGTCAAGCGCCCCTGGTCGAAGGTCGACGCCGAGCCGCTCGGCACCGCCAATGTCGGCGGTTTCGTCTATCGTGGCGCGATGTTCCCGGCCCTTTTCGGCAAGCTGGTCTTCGGCGATTTCAGCACAAGGATCGAGGCCCCGTCCGGTCAGGTCTTTGTCGCTACCCCGCCGGATGACTGGCGCGGCCTGTGGCCCCTTGAACGCCTCATCGAGATCGACCAGCGCATCCACTCCCTCGGCCAGGACGCCGACGGCGAGCTTTATGTGCTGACCACCGCCCAGGGCATCCCGGTCGGTAAAACCGGCAAGGTGTGGCGGCTGGTCGGAGAGTGACGCCGCGGTTCCGGCCGGCCGCGGCACGTTTGGATGACGAACCTGCCGTCGAATTTCCAAACTTCGCCGAACGCTGATGCAATCGTGATTGGCGACGCGGCATTTTCAGCGGATATCCATGTTGACGTGGCGCGCACTGTTTCTCCTTGGCGACTCGTGTGTCCTGGAGTCTGATCCGAAAAGAATCAGGTGAAAACAGGGACCTGTGATTCTGTTCGTTTGCGAGACAGAACGGAGATCACGATAGCCTGGACCGAATTCATCCGCCGGCGACATGAGCGCGGCGGATTGGCCTTGCCGTGCAGGGTGTCGATGTTCAGGATCGAGACGGCGCGCCGGACCTGCTCGCTTCGACGGCGATATCCTGTCCGTGGCTGTGCCACATCCCCGCCGATGGCGGTCATGGCGGAGGGAAGCGGCGTGGCGCGCTCGAAAGGCACCGCGATCCACAGGTCGGTGCGCCTGTTGACCCGATGGCGCGGGCCGCGTAACCATGCAGCCCGCAACGTCGCCCGGCGCGAATTTCAACATCGGACGGGACATTCCCCGGCCTGGGCCTGTGACCGGAAGCCGGTGCCGGGGCAGCGCAAGGTCGAGGACAAATCGAATGAGACCACGACCATTCCCGAATTTCTGGCATTCCCGAATTTCTGGCATTCCCGAATTGCCGGCCCTTTTGACGATAAGGAGCGCCATCGTGACCATTGATGCGATGGGATGCCGGCGCGGGATTTGCCGGCGGATCATTGATCGGGAGGCCGATTAGGTGATCGGCCTGAAAGGCAATCAGGGACGTTTGCGTCCGGAAGATGCGGCTCAAGCCGCCGCCAGACCTGACCCGCCATCCCGAAACGTTGCGCGTTCATTCAAGCCTCCATTTTCGAGGTTTGAATCAGAAATCAGACTCGATGTGAACCCCGGGTGTCCACAGGCCCTAGGTCAGGGTTTTGCCCCGGCGTCCCGCCAGGTCGACGATATACTGCCACGCCACGCGGCCTGATCTGGCGCCGCGTGTCGTGTACCATTCGATCGCCTCGACCTTCCAGATCTCTTCATTGATCCCCAGATCGTAGAAATCGACATAACCGGCGATCATGTCGAAGAACTCATCCTGGCTGCAATTGTGAAAGCCCAGCCACAGACCGAAACGATCGGACAGGGATACTTTCTCTTCGACCGCCTCTGACGGGTTGATGGCGGTTGATCGCTCATTCTCCATCATGTCGCGCGGCATCAGGTGCCGCCGGTTGGATGTGGCATAGAATACCACATTGTCCGGCCGGCCCTCGATTCCGCCGTCCAGCGCGGCTTTCAGAGATTTGTATGTGGTGTCATCGGAATCAAAGGACAGATCATCGCAGAACAGGATGTACCGGCGCGCCGATGCGCGCAGCAGTTTCATCAGTCGGGGCAGGCTGGGCAGGTCCTCGCGATGAATTTCCACCAGGGACAGTGCGCCGGGCGTGGCTGCATTGATCGCCGCATGGATGGCCTTGACCAGCGAGCTTTTACCCATGCCCCTGGCGCCCCACAGCAAGGCATTGTTTGCCGGAAAACCCCTGGCGAAGCGCTCCGTGTTGTCCCGCAGCGTGTCGCGTGCCCGGTCGACGCCCTTTAACAGGATCATTTCAACCCGGTTTACCTCCGGTACGGGTTCCAGCCAATCTTCATCCGCATGCCAGACAAAGGCATCCGTCCCATCGAGATCACCCGTTTGCGGAATGGAGGGGGCCAGTCGCTCCAGTGCATCCGCGATGCGGGCGAGCAGGGCGTTGTCGGCCACAATTTCGGGCTTGGCCATCTGGATGGTATCCGCTGGTTTGTCTTCCTGCCCGGATAGCCGAGGGCAAGCCGGCTTGCAAGAGGGGCCGGGCAACCTTTACGACCCTGTTACGCTTGCAAAACTCCGCTTCGCCAGTATAGTTCGGCGACTTTTCGGGAATGCCAATCTGCTTCGCTGCCCCTTGATCCGGCAGGGAGTGGTTCACGGAGCGAAATATGTTCATAACCGAGGCTTATGCCCAAGGCGGCGGCGCACCAGAGGGCAGCTTTCTGATTTCCATGCTGCCATTGTTCGCGATTTTCGCGATCTTCTATTTCATCGTGTTGCGTCCGCAACAAACCCGCATGCGCAAACACCAGACCAAGATCTCCGCCGTGCGCCGCGGCGACAATGTGGTAACCAGCGGCGGCATTGTCGGCAAGGTGACCAGGGTAATCGATGACGAGCGTCTGGAGGTTCAGATTGCCAGGGATGTGAAGGTCGAGGTCGTCAAATCCATGCTCGCCGATGTCACGGCAAAGGGCGAACCCGCCAATAAATCCTGACAACCCTCTGGCATTGGGCTAATCGCACCCCATATCGCCTGACAGACAAATCCGGACCCCATATTTCAGATGCTGTATTTCGAACGCTGGAAGATCGTCTCCATTATTGCCATCTGTGTGTCGGGTCTGTTGTTCACCCTGCCGAACATGATGTCGCGTCAGATGCTGGATGGACTGCCTGACTGGTTGCCGAAAAACCAGCTGGTTCTGGGACTGGACCTGCAGGGCGGGGCCCATCTCCTGCTGGAACTGGACATGGACCAGGTTTATGCGGATCGGCTGGACAGCATTCGCGATGAGGTTCAGTTGCAGCTTCGCCCGCGTGACCGATCCTCGGGGCAAAAACTGCTGCGTTACACCCGCGGTGCCGCCGAAAATGCGGTCCAGGTTATCATCACGGATCCCGATGATATGGCGGAGGCGGAAAGACGTGTCCGTACTCTGGTCAATCCGGTTTCAAGCGGGGTTCTGGGCACGGGCGGGCCGGATCTGAACGTTGAAGTGACCGACGGAAACCGGATTACCGTCCGGTTGACCGGGGAAGAAATAGTCTACCAGGCCAACCGGGCCCTGGAACAGTCGATCGAGGTTCTGACCCGTCGGATCAATGCGTTCGGCACATTGGAACCCAGCATTCAGCGCAGCGGCGCCGACCGTATTCTGGTTCAGTTTCCCGGTGCCGGTCAGGATGAGATTGCCACCTTGAAGGATCTGCTGATCGGCGCGGCCAAGATGACTTTCAATATGGTGTGCACCGACGTTTCCCAGGCCGATATCGCGGCAAACAAGGTCAAGATTTCGTGCAAGGTGGTGCCGTCAACCGATGATTATGTACCTGCTTATGCAGTTGAAAAACGTGCCATCGTCACCGGCGAGGATCTGGCGGGTGCCACGGTGACGATCGACGAAAACGGCCAGCCGGCCGTTGGCTTCCGTTTTGACGGACCGGGCGGCAAGCGCTTCGCTGATGCGACGGCCGCAAATGTCGGCCGGCCCTTCGCCATTATCCTGGACGGCATCGTCATTTCGGCGCCGGTAATCCGCACCGCCATTCTCGGCGGATCGGGGATCATCACAGGCAATTTCACTTTCAAGGAAGCCAATGAACTGTCGATCCAGCTACGCTCGGGCGCCTTGCCGGCCGATCTGACCATTGTCGAGGAACGTACAGTCGGCCCGGATATGGGTGCCGATGCGGTTGCTGCCGGCAAACTGGCCGCCATGGCCGGTCTGATACTGGTGGTACTGTTCATGGGATTTTACTATCGCCGCTTCGGTATCTATTCCGACATTGCGCTGATCATCAACCTGATCCTGATTTTTGGTGCCCTGTCCGCTTTGGGTGCGACGCTGACCCTGCCGGGCATTGCCGGGATCGTGTTGACCATCGGCATGGCCGTTGATGCCAACGTTTTGATTTTTGAGCGTATACGCGAGGAGGTGACCACGGGCAAAACGCCGATCAATGCGATCGAGGCGGGCTACCGCCGGGCGCTGACCACGATTGTCGACGCCAATGTCACCACGCTGGTTGCGGCGTCCATTCTGTTCTTCCTGGGATCGGGACCGATCAGGGGCTTCTCGGTGACGCTCGGCATCGGCATCCTGACATCTGTGTTTACCGCCGTGGTGGTTACCCGCCTGATGATTGCCCTGTGGGTGCGCAAGGTGCGCCCCTCCGAACTGCCGCTTTAAGGGAAAGAGGATAAATCCATGGCCTTTCGTCTCGTTCCCGAAAAAACATCGATCCAGTTCATGTCGCGCGACAGATACTCCCTGCCGTTTTCGGCCGTGCTTCTGGCCGGATCAATCATCTTGCTGGTGACTTTGGGCCTTAACTTCGGCATCGATTTCAAGGGCGGAACCATGATCGAGGTCGATCATTCCACAATTGGCGAGGACATGAAGGTGGCCGACGTCCGATCGACCTTGAGCGCGCTTGGTCTGGGCGACGTGGCGGTTCAGGAAATCTCAAAGAGCGTTGGCAGCGATGACAAGGCCATTGTGATCCGTGTCGAGGAGCAGGTCGGCGGCGACGAAGCGCAGCAGGCCGTTATCGCCAGGGTCAAGGAAGCATTCCTGGCCGCTTTCGGCGACACGGTTTCCTATCGCAGAGTTGAAATCGTCGGACCCAAGGTCGGCGGTGAGTTGATCCAATCCAGTATTATTGCCGTCCTGTCTGCCATCGCGGCGATCCTGTTCTATATCTGGTTCCGGTTTGACACCCAGTTCGGTGTCGGCGCAATTATGGCCCTGGTACACGATATGGTGGTGACCTTGGGCGTTTTTTCGCTGTTCCAAATCGAGTTTGGCCTGCCGATTATCGCGGCCTTGCTGACCATTGCCGGTTATTCGATCAACGATACGGTTGTGGTGTTCGACCGGGTGCGGGAAAACCTGCGAAAATACAAAAGGCTTGAACTGGCGGAATTGCTCGACCTGTCGATCAACCAGACCCTGTCGCGCACCATCATGACCTCGGTGACCACCTTGCTGGCTCTGATGGCGCTTTATATATTGGGTGGTCCTGTCATCCGCGACTTCATCCTTGCGATGATCTTTGGTGTGTTGATCGGTACCTATTCGTCGATCTTCATCGCATCGCCGGTTCTGCACCGGCTGGGCGTACGCCGGGACTGGTCCGGCCTGGGTGACAAGTCTGTCACCGGCGTTTCGTGAAACTGAACCGGATCGAATATGGCGAACAACCCCCGATCGATGCCTATGGAGGCGGCGGCTTCCGTTTTGCGGGGCGGCGCCATGAAGGTTCGCTGCTGATCCTGCCGGATGCCGTCCGCGACTGGCCGGTGACGGAGATAGTCGGACTTTCCGCCGAAGACCTGGACAGTGTGATCGAAATTGCCTCTCAAATCGACTTGTTGTTGATCGGGACCGGAAAGGCGATCGCCCGGCCGCCGTCCGCGGTTATTGCAGCGTTGGAAGAACAGGGGATTGGCGCGGAGTTCATGGATACCGGGGCGGCCTGCAGAACCTATAATGTGCTTCTGGCCGAGCAAAGGCGGATCGCGGCGGCGTTGATCGCTGTCGAGTGAGCCTTGCGCATCTGATCGGGTGATTTATCCTCGGTATTGCGGGGCGTTGATCAGAAGGGACCGGCATGAGCGTTTTCGATTCACGCGACTTCGACGGCCACGAACAAGTGGTCTTTTCCTCCAATGACAAGGTTCGGCTGAAGGCGATCATCGCCATTCATGATACACATCTGGGGCCGGCCTTGGGGGGATGCCGCATGTGGCCCTATTCGAACGAGGAGAACGCGGTGACCGATGCACTGCGGCTGTCGCGCGGCATGACCTACAAGGCGGCCCTGGCGGGACTGGCCCTGGGCGGCGGCAAGTCCGTCATCATCGGTGATCCGCGCCACGACAAATCCCTGGCAATGTTTGAGGCCATGGGCCGGGCCGTCGATCGTTTGAATGGCGCTTATATCGTGGCCGAGGATGTCGGGACCACGGTTGGGGACATGGACATGATCGCCACGCAGACGTCGCATGTGACGGGTGTTTCAGACGGCGTCGGCGATCCAAGCCCGCGAACCGCCGATGGCGTTTTCCTGGCCATGCGCGCCGCATGCAGGCATATGAGGGGCAGGGACAGTCTGGCCGGATTGACCGTCGCGGTTCAGGGGGTCGGCAGTGTCGGCGCAAAGCTGTGCGATCTGCTCCAGGGCGATGGCGCCAGATTGATCGTTGCGGATCTCAATACCGAAGCCGTGAACCGGGTTGTGAAGGCAACCGGCGCCACGGTCGGTGATGCGGAAATGCTCCATGCCGCCGAGGTTGACGTCTATGCACCCTGCGCCTTGGGCGGCGTCATCAACAATCAGTCCATCCCCCAGATCAGGGCGCGCACGATCTGCGGCGCCGCCAACAATCAGCTGGCCGAGGAAAAACATGGCGAAATGCTGAGACAGGTGGGCATTACCTATGTGCCGGATTATCTGGCGAATGCCGGGGGGCTGGTGGAAGTCGGGCGCAGTGCGCTCGGTTATGGTGAGTCAGAGGCGACGGCCAAACGTGAAGCGATCTATGATACCGTTCTCGAGATCTTGCGACGTGCGGATGATACCGGCGTGCCGACCAGCGAAGTAGCCGATGCCATGGCCGAAGAACGCTTCAAGCCCGGATGAAAAGCCGGGCCAGATGAAAAGCCGGGCCTGGGCGGAATTTTGTGCCCTGACGCATTTTGTTGTGTCATCGGGAAGCGTTCTTCGAACATGATGGCAAGTCGGCTTTTGACGCTGTGCCATTCGCGCACTGATCGCTTCCACTTCCGTTGAAGTGGCATTGAGCGCGAGATCGATCAACATGGCCGCCGCCTCATCGCCGGGGAAATGGCCGTGGGGCATGACGGCCCGCCGGATTTTCGAGTTGAACGTCCCGATTGCATTTGTGGTGCGGATCAGCCCGCGCACCTCGGGTGGATGATCGGGGAAGGGGATCACCTCGTTCCAGGCGCGCCGCCAGTTCGGCGCGATGGCTGGGTAGCGCCCTGGCCAGGTCGAGTGGGAAACCCTGCAATGGGTCAACTGGTACAACTCCGAGCGGCTACACAGCGCCATGGGCCACCGGCCGCCGCAAGAAATGGAGGACGACTTCCATGCAAGCATGAATGCCCTTGATCCAGCGTACGCCAAGGCGTGCGCGTCGATCCTCGCGTTTTCCCGTAGGGAAAATCGCCGGGATAAAGTTGCCTGGGTTTTGAACAAAAAACTCTCCGGTAAACCCGGCGCGGTTCACACAGGCGCGGGGTCTGCGGCTCATGCGCGAGAACGGGTTGTTTGCGAAGCCCTGCCGAGGGCCAGCACACGGTCCCCGCGCCCCTGACGGGACCATCATCCCGCACGGTATCGACGAAAGGCCAAGGGATGTGGAGCGCGGACATGACCGCCACGCTTCCGGGAACAGGGCGTCTGGTCGCTGTCCTTGTCGCGGTCGATCATTGCTCGGCGGGCCGCGTTGGCTTGGCGTCCATGCCGCCACGCGGGGCACGCGCTTCGAGGCGCTTCGGCCGATCCGCCAGGGCGTGCGGGAATGCTTCGGAGCGTGCGCCACGGACGTGGCCGCTGGCCTGACCATCCGCCATGACAACGGCTCGCGGTACATCAGCCACGACTTCCAGAACGAGATCGCCTGGCTGGGCGCGACATCCTCGCCGTCCCTTGTCCGCGCCCCCGAAGGGAACGGCTGTGCCGAGCGCTTCATCCGGACGCTCAAGGAAAATCTGCTCCGGGTCAGAACCTTCGAGACAATCGAGGAACTGCAGAAGGCCCTCCAGGAGTTCAAGGACGATTACAACGAGCATTGGCTGATCCAGCGCGTTGGGCATCGATCACCAAACCAGTTCAGACGCGACGACACGGACAAAATCCAGGCCGCCGCGTAAGCTTCAAAAGTGTCTCAATAACCCTGGGGCGTAAGCGTCCGGTGTTGGTGCTCTGACGCGTTATAGCGTGCGCTGATAGTGTCCACCATTGCTAGTGGACATCTTGAGGGCGGATATGTCTGGGAAGAAGGGTCAGAAGAAGCGGTTTTGGTCAGACGATGAGAAGGTTTCGATCTGCGGACAAACGCGCGCGCCTGGGGTTTCGGTAGCGCAGGTTGCACGACGTTACGCGATGAACGCCAATCTGATCTACACATGGTTGCGTGATCCCCGTTTCGCGCCGTCATGTACTGACGGTGATGATTTCGCCGGGGAAGTGACCACATTTCTGCCTGTAGAGATTGCAGGGCCAACCGCCCCCCACGTGCCGATCACAGCGCCCTGTATGGACGTTCCTCTTTCGGCTCACCGTGTAGACATCACCCTGTCTGATGGTCGGCGTATCCTGGTTGAAGGAGCGACGGGATTGCCGGCGGTGCTGGCTCTGGTTGAGGGGCTGATGACATGATCCCGGTGCCGGGCAATACGCGGGTGTGGCTGGCCGCTGGGGTGACGGATATGCGGCGCGGGTTCAACACACTGGCGACTCAGGCCGAACAGGTTCTGGCTGAAGACCCGTATTCGGGGCACATGTTTGTGTTTCGCGGCAGGCGCGGTGATCTGCTCAAGATCATATGGTGGGACGGCCAAGGCGCTTGCCTGTTCTCCAAACGACTGGAACGGGGGCGGTTTGTCTGGCCTGCGGCCAGGGAGGGCAAGGTCAGCCTGAGTCCCTCACAGCTGTCGATGCTGTTAGAGGGGATTGACTGGCGCACCCCGCAAAAGACCTGGCGTCCTTTGCAGGCGGGATAGAGAAAGCCCAAAAAAACATCAGGTTTAACGCGGTTTGTCGTTCCATCCCATGGGGCAGTTTGATATGGATTACACATGTTTAACGCCCTTGAATCTCTGCCTGATGACCCCGCCAAACTGAAGGGGCTGGTCTCTCGGATGGACCAGGAGATTACGTCTCTCACCTATCAGGTTGAGAAGCTGAAGGCTGAACTGCATGGCCACCGCAAGGCACGGTTTGGTTCCAGATCAGAGAGCATGGATCAACTGGCCCTCGACCTACAGGATGACCAAGAGATCGAGGCGGCAGCAAACGAGCAGAAGAACGAAGCTGGCTCCAACGGCACTGATGTCGATGAGACGGATAAACCTGCCAGGCGCAAGCACAGCCGCAACCCCTTGCCAGATCATCTGGATCGGCAGGATGAGGTGCTGTCGCCGGGTGAGGACTGCACTGACTGCGGTGGGAGCCTGCGCCAGATCGGTGAGGACGTTACCGAGGAACTGGAATATGTCCCGGGCCGCTTTGTGGTACGCCGGATCCTCCGCCCCCGCATGGCCTGCACCTGTTGTGAAACCTTTGCCCAGGCCCCATTGCCGTCGCGCCCCATCGAACGTGGCCGCCCCGGTCCGGGTCTGCTGGCCCACGTCCTGATTGGCAAATACTGCGATCACCTGCCGCTTGACCGGCAATCAAAAATCTTCGCCCGCGAGAAGGTTAATCTGCATCGCACCACGTTGACCGACTGGGTGGGCCGCAGCACGGCGCTGCTGGAGCCATTGGCCAATCATATCGGCAAGCTGGTCAGGGCAGGGCCTGCACTTTTTGCCGATGACACACCGGTCAAACTACAAACCCGCACCAGGATAAAGAAGACTAAAACCGCGCGGCTGTGGAGTTACGTGCGCGACGAGCGCCCGTGGTGCGGCGAGGCCCCACCCTGTGCCTGGTATCAGTTCAGCGTGGATCGCAAGGGCGAACATCCGGTCAATCATCTTTCTGGCTATACCGGCACGGTACACGCCGATGGCTTTGCGGGCTTCAATGGCCTCTTTGGGGAGGGCAAGGCCGACGAACAGGCCTGCATGGTGCATGTGCGCCGCAAGTTTGTGGAAGAGTTTGAGCGCACAGGGTCGGCCATCGCCAAAGGCACAATCAAGCAGATCGCCGTGCTTTACGCTGTCGAAGAGGAAGCCAGAGGCAAATCCCCCGAAGAGCGGGTCGCCATTCGGCAAGAGAAGGCAAAGCCCGTCTTCGATGAGCTGGAAGCATGGTTACAGGCCCAGCTTCCCAGGCTCTCGGGCAAGACCAGACTGGCAGGGGCCATTCGCTATGCGCTGAACCGCATGCCAAAGGCGCGTGCCTGTCTCAGCGACGGACGGCTGGAACTCGACAACAACATCTGTGAACGCTCGATCCGCCCCATCGCACTGGGCCGCAAGAACTATCTCTTCATGGGCTCCGTCGGTGGCGGTAAAGCCGCCGCTATCGCTTACACCCTCGTCGAGACCGCCAGGATGAACGGCGTTGATCCGGAAGCCTGGCTCACATGGGTGTTGGAGCGCCTGCCAGATCACAAGATCAACCGCATCGAGGAACTCATGCCGTGGAATTGGATGCCGGAATAACCGAAAAATACGGCTCTAACGGACGGCTACGAAAGGGCCGCCCTGCGGCAGGAGAAGGCCAGGCCTGTCTTCGATGACCTGGAAGCATGGCTACAGGCCCAACTGCCCAGGCTCTCGGGCAAGACCAAACTGGCCGAGGCGATCCGCTACGCCCTGAAGCCGATGCCCGAAGCGCGTGCTTATCTCGGCGACGGACGTCTGGAACTTGACAACAATATCTGTGAGCGATCAATCCGTCCCGTCGCCCCTGGTCGAAAAAATTGTCTCTTCCTGGGCTCCGTTGGTGGCGGCGAGGCTGCCGCTATCGCCTACGCTCTCATTGAGACCGCTAAAATGAACAATGTCGATCCCGAGGCCTGGCTCACATGGGTGCTGGAACGCGTTGCTGATCACGGATTAACCCCATCGACGAACTTATGCCGTGGAACTGGAAGCCCCAAGACCTCAAAAACGCGGCCTGACCGGACGGATACCCTGGGGCGATACAATCTCGGCTTAATTGAATAGACCCCTGGTTCGGGATCACGGGGCAAGGTCAAACCACCTGAGGCCAATATTCGACAAGCTGCTGTTGCGAAAGAGATTTATCTCGGATTTAACCGGTTCCACCTCGGAGGCATCGAAAATGTCAAAGCTGAATGGCTCCTGGTCGCCCTGGCATGCAACTTCAAGCGCCTCTGCAACCTCAATGCCGCAAGGGCAGCGGCGGCATGATACCTGGCTCCGGATCACGCAGTTTCAAATCCGACAGATTGATAGGCAATGAAATTGAACAATCTAGATGAAAATTTCAATGTATCGCAGGAATTTCAAATTTCATACTCTCTTTTTTAAAAGAATCACATCTTGAAATCTGGGAAATCTACGTCTAACTTCCAGTATTTCAAAAAATCGTCCCCAACATTCTTCCAAGTAATTCTGTTTGTAAAATACATTACTGGAGTAAGATCGATTTTTTCTCCATCGGATTACCAGGCGGTTCCCATCAAAAGACCGATCATCTCCCAGGAACGAATGTCGATCTGGGTGATTCATTACAGCCTTCCATAGCGGCCAGCTCTCGTTCATTTCGAAGAGAGTGTTGTCCGTGTGAACTGTAATCCATGCCAAACCACCTGGGCTTAGAATGCGTTCCAGTTCCATGAGCCAAGTGGTTTCAAGGGCTTCTATATGAGTAAAGACGCTAAAGGCGGAGACTAAATCTACCGATGCATCTGGCAAAGGTAAATTTGGTATGGAATGATTCTGAAAAACAGTCGCTTCAACTGGCAAGGTAAGCGTCCGGTGTTGGTGCTCTGACGCGTTATAGCGTGCGCTGATAGTGTCCACCATTGATAGTGGACATTTTGAGGGCGGACATGTCTGGGAAGAAGGGTCAGAAGAAGCGGTTCTGGTCAGACGATGAGAAGATTTCGATCTGCGGACAAACGCGCGCACCTGGGGTTTCGGTAGCGCAGGTTGCACGACGTTACGCGATGAACGCCAATCTGATCTACACATGGTTGCGTGATCCCCGTTTCGCGCCGTCATGTACTGACGGTGATGATTTCGCCGGGGAAGTGACCACATTTCTGCCTGTAGAGATTGCAGGGCCAACCGCCCCCCACGTGCCGATCACAGCGCCCTGTATGGACGTTCCTCTTTCGGCTCACCGTGTAGACATCACCCTGTCTGATGGTCGGCGTATCCTGGTTGAAGGAGCGACGGGATTGCCGGCGGTGCTGGCTCTGGTTGAGGGGCTGATGACATGATCCCGGTGCCGGGCAATACGCGGGTGTGGCTGGCCGCTGGGGTGACGGATATGCGGCGCGGGTTCAACACACTGGCGACTCAGGCCGAACAGGTTCTGGCTGAAGACCCGTATTCGGGGCACATGTTTGTGTTTCGCGGCAGGCGCGGTGATCTGCTCAAGATCATATGGTGGGACGGCCAAGGCGCTTGCCTGTTCTCCAAACGACTGGAACGGGGGCGGTTTGTCTGGCCTGCGGCCAGGGAGGGCAAGGTCAGCCTGAGTCCCTCACAGCTGTCGATGCTGTTAGAGGGGATTGACTGGCGCACCCCGCAAAAGACCTGGCGTCCTTTGCAGGCGGGATAGAGAAAGCCCAAAAAAACATCAAGTTTAACGCGGTTTGTCGTTTCATCCCATGGGGCAGTTTGATATGAATTACATATGTTGAACACCCTTGAAGCCCTGCCTGAAAACCCCGCCGAACTGCGGGCTGTCAGCGAGCTTTTGATGGCCGAGGTTCAGTCGCTGACGTATCAAAACGAGAAGCTGAAGGCTGAACTGCATGGCCACCGCAAGGCACGGTTTGGCTCCAGATCAGAGAGCATGGATCAACTGGCCCTCGACCTACAGGATGACCAAGAGATCGAGGCGGCAGCAAACGAGCAGAAGAACGAAGCTGGCTCCAACGGCACTGATGTCGATGAGACGGACAAATCTGCCAGGCGCAAGCACAGCCGCAACCCCTTGCCAGATCATCTGGATCGGCAGGATGAGGTGCTGTCGCCGGGTGAGGACTGCACTGACTGCGGTGGGAGCCTGCGCCAGATCGGTGAGGACGTTACCGAGGAACTGGAATATGTCCCGGGCCGCTTTGTGGTACGCCGGATCCTCCGCCCCCGCATGGCCTGCACCTGTTGTGAAACCTTTGCCCAGGCCCCATTGCCGTCGCGCCCTGTTGAGCGTGGCCGCCCCGGTCCGGGTCTGCTGGCCCACGTCCTGATTGGCAAATACTGCGATCACCTGCCGCTTGACCGGCAATCAAAAATCTTCGCCCGCGAGAAGGTTAATCTGCATCGCACCACGTTGACCGACTGGGTGGGCCGCAGCACGGCGCTGCTGGAGCCATTGGCCAATCATATCGGCAAGCTGGTCAGGGCAGGGCCTGCCCTTTTTGCCGATGACACACCGGTCAAACTACAAACCCGCACCAGGATAAAGAAGACTAAAACCGCGCGGCTGTGGAGTTACGTGCGCGACGAGCGCCCGTGGTGCGGCGAGGCCCCACCCTGTGCCTGGTATCAGTTCAGCGTGGATCGCAAGGGCGAACATCCGGTCAATCATCTTTCTGGCTATACCGGCACGGTGCACGCCGATGGCTTTGCGGGCTTCAATGGCCTCTTTGGGGAGGGCAAGGCCGACGAACAGGCCTGCATGGTGCATGTGCGCCGCAAGTTTGTGGAAGAGTTTGAGCGCACAGGGTCGGCCATCGCCAAAGGCACAATCAAGCAGATCGCTGTGCTTTACGCTGTCGAAGAGGAAGCCAGAGGCAAATCCCCCGAAGAGCGGGTCGCCATTCGGCAAGAGAAGGCAAAGCCCGTCTTCGATGAGCTGGAAGCATGGTTACAGGCCCAGCTTCCCAGGCTCTCGGGCAAGACCAGACTGGCAGGGGCCATTCGCTATGCGCTGAACCGCATGCCAAAGGCGCGTGCCTGTCTCAGCGACGGACGGCTGGAACTCGACAACAACATCTGTGAACGCTCGATCCGCCCCATCGCACTGGGCCGCAAGAACTATCTCTTCATGGGCTCCGTCGGTGGCGGTAAAGCCGCCGCTATCGCTTACACCCTCGTCGAGACCGCCAGGATGAACGGCGTTGATCCGGAAGCCTGGCTCACATGGGTGTTGGAGCGCCTGCCAGATCACAAGATCAACCGCATCGAGGAACTCATGCCGTGGAATTGGATGCCGGAATAACCGAAAAATACGGCTCTAACGGACGGCTACGAAAGGGCCGCCCTGCGGCAGGAGAAGGCCAGGCCTGTCTTCGATGACCTGGAAGCATGGCTACAGGCCCAACTGCCCAGGCTCTCGGGCAAGACCAAACTGGCCGAGGCGATCCGCTACGCCCTGAAGCCGATGCCCGAAGCGCGTGCTTATCTCGGCGACGGACGTCTGGAACTCGACAACAATATCTGTGAGCGATCAATCCGTCCCGTCGCCCCTGGTCGAAAAAATTGTCTCTTCCTAGGCTCCGTTGGTGGCGGCGAGGCTGCCGCTATGTAAGCGTCCGGTGTTGGTGCTCTGACGCGTTATAGCGTGCGCTGATAGTGTCCACCATTGATAGTGGACATCTTGAGGGCGGATATGGCTGGTAAGAAGGGTCAGAAGAAGCGGTTTTGGTCAGACGATGAGAAGGTCTCGATCTGCGGACAAACGCGCGCACCTGGGGTTTCGGTAGCGCAGGTTGCGCGACGTTACGCGATGAACGCCAATCTGATTCACACATGGTTGCGTGATCCCCGTTTCGCGCCGGCATGTACTGACGGTGATGATTTCGCCGGGGAAGTGACCACATTTCTGCCTGTAGAGATTGCAGGGCCAACCGCCCCCCACGTGCCGATCACAGCGCCCTGTATGGACGTTCCTCTTTCGGCTCACCGTGTAGACATCACCCTGTCTGATGGTCGGCGTATCCTGGTTGAAGGAGCGACGGGATTGCCGGCGGTGCTGGCTCTGGTTGAGGGGCTGATGACATGATCCCGGTGCCGGGCAATACGCGGGTGTGGCTGGCCGCTGGGGTGACGGATATGCGGCGCGGGTTCAACACACTGGCGACTCAGGCCGAACAGGTTCTGGCTGAAGACCCGTATTCGGGGCACATGTTTGTGTTTCGCGGCAGGCGCGGTGATCTGCTCAAGATCATATGGTGGGACGGCCAAGGCGCTTGCCTGTTCTCCAAACGACTGGAACGGGGGCGGTTTGTCTGGCCTGCGGCCAGGGAGGGCAAGGTCAGCCTGAGTCCCTCACAGCTGTCGATGCTGTTAGAGGGGATTGACTGGCGCACCCCGCAAAAGACCTGGCGTCCTTTGCAGGCGGGATAGAGAAAGCCCAAAAAAACATCAAGTTTAACGCGGTTTGTCGTTTCATCCCATGGGGCAGTTTGATATGGGTTACATATGTTGAACACCCTTGAAGCCCTGCCTGAAAACCCCGCCGAACTGCGGGCTGTCAGCGAGCTTTTGATGGCCGAGGTTCAGTCGCTGACGTATCAAAACGAGAAGCTGAAGGCTGAACTGCATGGCCACCGCAAGGCACGGTTTGGCTCCAGATCAGAGAGCATGGATCAACTGGCCCTCGACCTACAGGATGACCAAGAGATCGAGGCGGCAGCAAACGAGCAGAAGAACGAAGCTGGCTCCAACGGCACTGATGTCGATGAGACGGACAAATCTGCCAGGCGCAAGCACAGCCGCAACCCCTTGCCAGATCATCTGGATCGGCAGGATGAGGTGCTGTCGCCGGGTGAGGACTGCACTGACTGCGGTGGGAGCCTGCGCCAGATCGGTGAGGACGTTACCGAGGAACTGGAATATGTCCCGGGCCGCTTTGTGGTACGCCGGATCCTCCGCCCCCGCATGGCCTGCACCTGTTGTGAAACCTTTGCCCAGGCCCCATTGCCGTCGCGCCCTGTTGAGCGTGGCCGCCCCGGTCCGGGTCTGCTGGCCCACGTCCTGATTGGCAAATACTGCGATCACCTGCCGCTTGACCGGCAATCAAAAATCTTCGCCCGCGAGAAGGTTAATCTGCATCGCACCACGTTGACCGACTGGGTGGGCCGCAGCACGGCGCTGCTGGAGCCATTGGCCAATCATATCGGCAAGCTGGTCAGGGCAGGGCCTGCCCTTTTTGCCGATGACACACCGGTCAAACTACAAACCCGCACCAGGATAAAGAAGACTAAAACCGCGCGGCTGTGGAGTTACGTGCGCGACGAGCGCCCGTGGTGCGGCGAGGCCCCACCCTGTGCCTGGTATCAGTTCAGCGTGGATCGCAAGGGCGAACATCCGGTCAATCATCTTTCTGGCTATACCGGCACGGTGCACGCCGATGGCTTTGCGGGCTTCAATGGCCTCTTTGGGGAGGGCAAGGCCGACGAACAGGCCTGCATGGTGCATGTGCGCCGCAAGTTTGTGGAAGAGTTTGAGCGCACAGGGTCGGCCATCGCCAAAGGCACAATCAAGCAGATCGCTGTGCTTTACGCTGTCGAAGAGGAAGCCAGAGGCAAATCCCCCGAAGAGCGGGTCGCCATTCGGCAAGAGAAGGCAAAGCCCGTCTTCGATGAGCTGGAAGCATGGTTACAGGCCCAGCTTCCCAGGCTCTCGGGCAAGACCAGACTGGCAGGGGCCATTCGCTATGCGCTGAACCGCATGCCAAAGGCGCGTGCCTGTCTCAGCGACGGACGGCTGGAACTCGACAACAACATCTGTGAACGCTCGATCCGCCCCATCGCACTGGGCCGCAAGAACTATCTCTTCATGGGCTCCGTCGGTGGCGGTAAAGCCGCCGCTATCGCTTACACCCTCGTCGAGACCGCCAGGATGAACGGCGTTGATCCGGAAGCCTGGCTCACATGGGTGTTGGAGCGCCTGCCAGATCACAAGATCAACCGCATCGAGGAACTCATGCCGTGGAATTGGATGCCGGAATAACCGAAAAATACGGCTCTAACGGACGGCTACGAAAGGGCCGCCCTGCGGCAGGAGAAGGCCAGGCCTGTCTTCGATGACCTGGAAGCATGGCTACAGGCCCAACTGCCCAGGCTCTCGGGCAAGACCAAACTGGCCGAGGCGATCCGCTACGCCCTGAAGCCGATGCCCGAAGCGCGTGCTTATCTCGGCGACGGACGTCTGGAACTCGACAACAATATCTGTGAGCGATCAATCCGTCCCGTCGCCCCTGGTCGAAAAAATTGTCTCTTCCTAGGCTCCGTTGGTGGCGGCGAGGCTGCCGCTATCGCCTACGCTCTCATTGAGACCGCTAAAATGAACAATGTCGATCCCGAGGCCTGGCTCACATGGGTGCTGGAACGCGTTGCTGATCACGGATTAACCCCATCGACGAACTTATGCCGTGGAACTGGAAGCCCCAAGACCTCAAAAACGCGGCCTGACCGGACGGATACGCCGCTATCGCCTACGCTCTCATTGAGACCGCTAAAATGAACAATGTCGATCCCGAGGCCTGGCTCACATGGGTGCTGGAACGCGTTGCTGATCACGGATTAACCCCATCGACGAACTTATGCCGTGGAACTGGAAGCCCCAAGACCTCAAAAACGCGGCCTGACCGGACGGATACGTAAAGACGCTAAAGGCGGAGACTAAATCTACCGATGCATCTGGCAAAGGTAAATTTGGTATGGAATGATTCTGAAAAACAGTCGCTTCAACTGGCAAGTAGGTGTTGCACCACTCTACGTGTAAACGATTGATATCGCACCCAAGCGTCCTGATATTACTTTCCCCAATCGCAATGTGTCTCATCACTCGTCCTGTCGCGCAGCCAAAATCCAAGTAGGTTCGGATATCAACTTTATGTTTTTTGGAGGCTTCCAAAAGATTGGTTGCATCCTGAAATCCGCCTGCCCAGTAACCAAAATGGTCTTCTCCATAGTATCCTTCACGGTCTTTGGTTTCAGGAAGTGGGTATTTATCTTTTTCAAGTGCTGTCTTGTAGGGTCTGTTGACAATCACCGGGCAGCAACGAGCATTGCGCAGAGGTGCCAGTTGGCTGCGTAGCTGGTATCTGTTTTGTCGTATCGCGTTGCTATCCCCCTGAATTCCTTGATCTTTGAAAAGTAGTTTTCAATCAGGTGACGCCACTTGTACATGTGAGTATCGTAGTCTCGTTGCACTTTCCGGTTCGATTTGGGTGGAATAACCGCAGTTGCGCCGCGCTCATCAAGGTCTTGCAGGAGCCAATCGGCGTCGAAGGCCTTGTCGGCCAGCAACGCTGCGAAGGAGACATCGTGGATCAGGGGGGCAACCCCCTTCATGTCGTGCGCTTGCCCCGGCAGAAGCAGAAAGCGGAACAAGTTGCCGAGCGCATCGACCAGGGCAACGATTTTGGTCGTCAGCCCGCCGCGAGAGCGTCCAATGGCTTGATTCCGTGTCCCCCTTTTGCGCCCGAAGCCTTCTGATGGGCCTGGACAATCGTTCCGTCGATGAGAGCATATTCAAGGTCTGGCTCGTCGCTTATGGCGTTGAAAAGTCTCTCGAACACACCGGCCTTTGCCCATCGACGAAATCGTTTGAAAACCGAATTCCAGTTGCCGAAATCCTGGGGCAGGTCACGCCAGGGAGACCCTGTTCGCACACGCCAAAGTACGGCCTCCATGAACCGACGGTTATCCCGACCGGTTGCTCCCGGGTCCCCGGCTTTACCGGGTAACAGGGGCGCAATCTTTTCCCAAAGTTCATCTGAAATCACCAAACGATCTTCGTCCATCCAAACCTCCATTTTCGAAGCTTGAATAACAGTTCAGGCCAAATCGCAACCCCAAATGTCAACAGGCCCTAGTCAAGAAAAGCAAATTTTTTCCGGTTTTTGTTTTCCTCCCAATAATGGATTGCCGGTTCAAGAGTTGAAAATTTTGACTCAACATTTGAATTCAGTGAGATTAAATCTTCCCAAAGTTCATTCATTGGATGACCGTTCCTTCATTTTTGCGTCTGGCTTGAAGCAAGATGTAGCGTCGTCTGTTGGGGTTGACCAACCCGAAATCTTGATTTTTCAAACTATCGCCTCTCTGCGAGAATTGCATGCATTGTGCTATTGTGAACAGGGCGCTTCGGTAAAAATTGTTGTGGCCTTTGGCCAGGAAGCGGATCGCCATTGTTCTGCTGGTCCGGAACGTCTCGATAGTCCTTGTGGGCGAGTTGCTGACGCGCTTGGGCACAGTACGTGTGGCGCTTGTCAGCGTGAAGATGTCTTGCGGGGCGTGATCGAGGTGATTGGTAGGGCGATCCTCGCCAGGGGTTACGTCCCTGTCGCGGTGCATCGCCTTGATCCGCCAGTGGCCGCGGTTCACGGACATGATGCGTTTCGGTGTCGCCCCGGGCAGGCTCGTGATCAGATAACGTGATCAGATAAATCGTCTCCCTTTCGGTTCGTATGACGCGTCCCCCTCGGACATGGTCTTGCCTGCGCTCCAGGCGAGCGATGAAGCGGATTGTCGGCCATGACTCGCGCATCCATCTTCTCGCCGAGCGCTTCCACGAATGTGGCGCTGGTCAATCCGCCCGTGGCCGGATTGCGCCGGCTCATGCCATTCGGCGAGGGGAAAAACCGGCTCTGTGAAGGCCGTCTCGATTCGGCCTTGCCGTCGGCATCCTTGCCGCCGCGCGGGGTTTTGCCGTCGAGGGAGAGGTGGTTGATGTCTGTGTCGGCCCGCGCGCCGGTCTCCGCCGTCAACTGGCCAAAAGCCTGCGCCATTGCCGTGGAATCCAGAACCCGAAGGATTTCCGTCAAGGTTGCATGGCAGGGGGAGGCATGACCGGGGCGAAATCCCAGTCGCCGGAATCCCGGTCGCCGGAGTTGTCGTGCAGTCAGGCTACGGCCCTGTTGACCCGCCGCCATCATTCCCTTGCGGCCGCCGGGCATGGATAACAGCATCAGCCCCGGCAGCGCGTGGAGCGGATGTTTGAGACCTTGCTTCCCCCGGATCGGGAATCCGTCGCAATACGGATTGAACGGATACCATATCTGGCCACTTCTGTCGCTGAAACTCAGCAACAGAGATTCAGACTTTCATAATATTTTCAATACCCTGGTGAAATTTGATGAATAGATCTGCCATGAAATCAGAGGCTTTGCATCGCGACATCAGTATGTGCGACAATCGCAAACTGGTATTCAATCTCAAGTGAGTCGCATGTCCGCTGCTGAAACCACTGGGCCGCAAACAGGGGAAATCGCGCGGGGAGATCAGGCGGCGGAGCCTGAACGTGTCCGTGCCGGCAGTTTTGACCATGTGGTATTTTGGGGCTTGACGGGTCTGATGATCTGCGCTGTCTGGACCATCTGGCCGGCGGGATTTTCAACCATCGCCTCGGACATGGTATCGGCGCGATACCTGATGGAACACTGGATCGAACTGCCGGTCGCAGCGACGTCGCCGGTAACCGTGCTGCCCGATCCGGAGCCGGGACGCCTGGTTTATTTTTTCCTTGCCGCGCTGGCGGCGGCATCAAGCCCGCTGATCGCGGTTAAAATTACCGCCACTCTCCTGATCCTGGGCCTGGCGGTTGCTTCGCGTGCGCTGGGCAATATCGTCAGCCCGGCGGGGTCATCCATCTTGATCCTGCCTGTGTGTCTGGCGGGGATCGGCATGCTGGAATTCTGGCCGTCCGGATTTTCGCTCGGGCTGACGATATCTGTCCTGATGATCGCACACTGGCTGGCCCGAACAGGGGAGCGCGATATTGCATCGCTGCTTCTTGTGGTGTTGGCCTCCGCGATGCTGGTTATGGTGCATCCGCCGTTCTGGATTTTGACGTTTGCGGTCATTTCCATTCTGGCAATCATGCGGATGCTTGGCAATCTCCCCGGCGGCGGACAACCGGGCGCGATGGGCCGCTTCATTTGGCAATTCGCCGGAATGATTGCATTGCTCCTGCCGGCCGCCGGCGCGGGATGGTTCTATGCCGACCACTACAATCTTCTGCAACGTGACGCGCTGGCATTCATTCCCGTGATTGCTCCGGGCCCGATAACCTTGCCCATTGAGCCGGGGATTGGTGCCGGGCTGGCCACCAACCTTGTCCTGGGGCTGATTTTGACGGCCGCGGCTTGCGGTGCACTGGCACTCATGTTCCGGGTGATTGGCCGGCGAGCGATCTTTCCCGATACGCTTTTGCTCGCCTCGGCCGGTCTTCTTGCCCTGGCGGCGCTGCCGGTCGCGGAGATCGAGATTGGCGAACTTTCTACCCGGTACCGGGTTGCCGCTGGAATGCTTGGCATGATAGCCGGCCTGGCCTGGGCAGGACGCGGTCTGGAATGGTGGCCGGCGCGGTATACGTTCCTGATGGTCATTACCGTCATGGCGGCGGTTCTGTTTGGGCTGCGCATAACTTCCCATGAGAGTTCCAGACCCCTTGAAACGGCGCTGTTGCCGCTGACGGAGTTGATGGAGAGAGACGCGCCTGTTCGCGATGCACCGGTCCTGGTTCTGGATTTTACGCGGCGGGACGCGAACCAGAATGCCCTGACGACGGGCCGGTCCCACACATTTATTGCATTGAATTCCGATATTGGTGACCTGGCCGCCAGGGCACATTCGCTGGGAACCTTGAACAGACTCGTCATGCAAAATCCGCCGGCCCGTTTCAAGGATGGCGCCGACCCGATCCGGGTTATCGGTCCCTTTGATGCATTTCCGGCAAGCGCTTCACCTCGTGGATACCTGGATGTCACGGGATTGCCGCTGGTCTGGATCGTCGTGCTTGGCGATCCGCTGGCCCATCAGGATCGCGCCGGGCTGGCGCTGATCGAGCGGCTTGCGACCCGCTATGAAAGCGTGTTCCGGCGTACGGCGCCCCAACCGCTCAATCTTTACATCATGAAGGACATCATGAAGCCGCCGCCGTCCTGACGGCCGCTAACTGGCGGTTCGTTTTATATCCAGCGGGGAGACATTCGAGGGCGGTTCTGCGTTGGTTTCCGTTTCCCTCGGCTCGGTAAACGGCATTTCTGACAGATAATTGACTGTCGTGTCGATCAGTTCGCGCAAGGCTCGGTCATGCTCTAGCAATGTGGCTTCGATCTTTTCCAACCGATCTATAATGTTGTTCGGGATTGCCTCGGTCAGCGGGACACCCTCGCCGGGGATGCCGGTCTCTTTCGACGCGGGGAAAGGCTCGCCCAGGACTTCCTGATTCGCCGCGGCCCGATCTTTCAGGGCGGTGTCGGATGTATGCTCACCAATCCTTCGTCCACGGGTCGCATGCGGTTCATTGCGAAAATCCTCCAGCACGTCGGCAATGTGAGAGGCATCAATGCGCGTCAATTGTTCCAGCGACCCATGCAGCAAGACCCGGTTTGCCAGGGTATTGATTTTGCGCGGAACACCGCCGGTCTCGGCAAAAATGGCGTGTATGGCGGTATCGGTGATTTCCGGATTGCCGGTCCAGCCCGCCAATTGCATCCGGTGAGTCATGTATTCCCGGGTTTCGGCCAACGTCATCGGCTCCAGCTGATACGACGCGATCACATCTTGTTGCAGCTGGGTCAGATCGGGATTGGCCAGAATGCTCATGAACTGATGCTGTCCGATCAGAAAGCACTGAAACAGGTTTTCTCCTTTCAGATGGAAGTTGGACAGCATGCGCAGTTCCTCCAGCGTGCTGTGCGGCAGGCTCTGAGCCTCATCCACGACCAGCAAAACCCGGCGGCCTGCCTTGTGCTGATCCGTCAGGAACTTTTGAAAGGCTGCCAGGGACGCCGCCTTGCTGTCCCCGTCCACGGGGATGTCGAATGCCCTGATGATCAGGCATATGGCATTTTTCGGATCAATCCGTGTCGCGCCGATCTGGGCGGCGATGATCTCGTTGTCATCCAGTTCAGCCATTAACTGGCTGACAAGCATCGATTTGCCAGTACCAACATCGCCGGTGATGACGATGAAACCTTCGCCCTGAAAGATGCCATATTTCAGGTAGGACAGCGCCTTGCGATGACCTTGAGACCCGTAGAAAAAACGCTGGTCCGGCGTCAGCCGGAAGGGCGAGGCGGTCAACCCGTAAAACTCTTCAAACATGGTCGACGGCTATGATCATATCAAAATTCCCATTTGGGTTCCAGTTATGTGTGGTTCTGGCTCTGGCCGGTTCTGGTATTGTCCATGAAATGCTTAAAGAAAAACTTCGGATTACGCCAACAGGTTATCTCGCCCTGTTACCAGTCATTGGACTGGGATTCCGATACCCGGGTATAGGCATCGTAATAGGAATCCGAATTGTTCCGACCCTCGTGCCGGCCGGAATGGGCGTCATCGCCTTGCAGGTCTTTTACGCCAGTCCCTCTTCCCCGTCCCGGCGGGTACGGGGACGTCAACGATACTGATGCGGCCATGCCGCGACCCGGTGAAGCGCCGCCCCGGCCTGCCGCCGAACCATGTCGTGCGCCGGCACGCCAGCTTCCACGACAATTTCCACTGCCGGCCGGGCCATACAGGCGCCCCTTGTCCTGATCGGCGGCCTTCGCCAACGGCACGGACGGCACAGTCGATGAAGGCCATTCAGGGGGAGAATCCCGATTGCGGAAAGACACACGAAAAACACATGAATGTGAGCGGTGTATTCGGTCGATTGCCCTTGAAAAGAGAAGTCTGTTAATGGTAATCTGGAATTCTGCTGTAAAGCCGGCCCCGGCGCTGAGCGGTTTGCAATTGAGAGTTCGAACTTCGATTTTGAGAGAGGAAGGATATTGAGACCATGGCCACCGAAGAGATCCGGACCGAGTTCGACGACGACAATGACGGCATCATCGACCGGATCTGGTACCATGACGCCAGCGGCAATCGGATCCAGACCCGGTTCGACAGGGACGGGGACGGCACGATCGACCGGATTGAATATTACACCTATGATGCGAATGGCAACCGGGTCCGGACCCGGATTGACAGGGATGGAGACGGCACGATCGACCGGGCCGTCTTCGACGACGACGCGGACGGCCGCCGCGACCGGATCGAGACCTACACCCATGACGCCAGCGGCAACCTGACCCGGACCGATTTCGACGACGACAATGACGGCACCTATGAGCGGATCTGGTACCATGACGCCAGCGGCAATCGGATCCGGACCCGGTTCGACAGGGACGGGGACGGCACGATCGACCGGACCGAGGATTACACCTATGATGCGAATGGCAACTGGGTCCGGACCCGGATTGACAGGGATGGAGACGGCACGATCGACCGGGCCGTCTTCGACGACGACGCGGACGGCCGCCGCGACCGGATCGAGACCTACACCCATGACGCCAGCGGCAACCTGACCCGGACCAAGTTCGACGACGACGCGGATGGCACCTATGAGCGGATCTGGTACTATGACGCCAGCGGCAATCGGATCCAGACCCGGATCGACAGGGACGGGGACGGCACGATCGACCGGACTGAAGATTACACCTATGATGCGAATGGCAACCGGGTCCGGACCCGGGTCGACAGGGACGGGGACGGCACGATCGACCGGGCCGTCTTCGACGACGACGCGGACGGCCGCCGCGACCGGATCGAGACCTACACTTACGACGCGAACGGCAACCCGACCCGGACCGAATTTGACGACGACGCGGATGGCACGATTGACCGGACCTGGTACTATGACGCCAGCGGCAACCGGGTCCAGACCCGGATCGACAGGGACGGGGACGGCACGATCGACCGGACCGAGGATTACACCTATGATGCGAATGGCAACCGGGTCCGGACCCGGATCGACAGGGATGGGGACGGCACGATCGACCGGGCCGTCTTCGATGATGACGCGGACGGCCGCCGCGACCGGATCGAGACCTACACCCATGACGCGAACGGCAAACTGACCCGGACCGATTTCGACGACGACGCGGACGGGAACACCGACCGGACCGAGACCCATGTGTATGGTGGGCGGGGCAACCTGTTAAGGACCCGTTTCGACGACGACGCGGACGGCACTGCTGAGCGGAGCGAGCGCTACAGATATGACGCGGCGGGCAACCGGACCCGGACCGATTTCGACGACGGCAATGACGGCAGCATCGACCGGACCGCCTTTGACGACGACGCGGATGGCGCCTATGAGCGGAGTGAGGCCTACACTTACGACGAGGGCGGCAACCTGACCCGGACCGACTTCGACGACGGCAATGACGGCACCGTTGAGCGGACCGCCTTTGACGACGACGCGGATGGCACGATTGAGCGGACCTGGTACTATGACGCCAGCGGCAATCGGGTCCGGACCCGGATCGACAGGGACGGGGACGGCACCAATGAGCGGACCGAGGATTACACCTATGATGCGAATGGCAATCGGGTCCGGACCCGGATCGACAGGGATGGGGACGGCACGATCGACCGGGCCGTCTTCGATGATGACGCGGACGGCCGCCGCGACCGGATCGAGACCTACACCCATGACCCCAGCGGCAACCGGACCCGGACCGATTTCGACGACGACGCGGACGGGAACACCGACCGGACCGAGACCCATGTGTATGGTGGGCGGGGCAACCTGTTAAGGACCCGTTTCGACGACGACGCGGACGGCACGATTGAGCGGAGCGAGCGCTACAGATATGACGCGGCGGGCAACCGGACCCAGACCGACTTCGACGACGACGCGGACGGGAACACCGACCGGACCGAGACCCATGTGTATGGTGGGCGGGGCAACCTGTTAAGGACCCGTTTCGACGACGACGCGGACGGCACGATTGAGCGGAGCGAGCGCTACAGATATGACGCGGCGGGCAACCGGACCCAGACCGACTTCGACGACGGCAATAACGGCAGAGCCAACCGGAGCGAGACCTACAGCTACGATGAGAACGGCAACCTGACCCAGACCGACTTCGACGACGGTAATAACGGCAGAGCCAACCGGAGCGAGACCTACAGCTACGATGAGAACGGCAACCTGACCCGGACCGATTTCGACGACGACGCGGATGGCACGATCGACCGGACTGAGGATTACACGTATGATGCGAATGGCAACCGGGTCCGGACCCGGATTGACAGGAACGGGGACGGCACCATCGACGGGGCCGTCTTCGACGACGACGCGGACGGCCGCCGCGACCGGATCGAGACCTACACCCATGACGCGAACGGCAACCGGACCCGGACCCGATTCGACGATGACGCGGATGGCACCGTTGAGCGGACCTGGTATCATGACGCCAGCGGCAACCGGACCCGGACCGAATTCGACAGGGACGGGGACGGCACGATCGACCGGACTGAGGATTACACCTATGATGCGAATGGCAACCGGGTCCATACCCGGATTGACAGGGACGGGGACGGCACCATCGACCGGGCTGTCTTCGACGACGATGCGGACGGGAACACCGACCGGATCGAGACCTACAGCTACGATGAGAACGGCAACCTGACCCAGACCCGATTCGACGATGACGCCGACGGGAACACCGACCGGATCGAGGACTACACTTACGACGCGGGCGGCAACCGGACCCGGACCGAGTTCGACGACGGCAATAACGGCACGATCGACCGGACCGAGGATTACACGTATGATGCGAATGGCAACCGGGTCCGGACCGACTTCGACGACGATGCGGACGGCACCATCGACCGGGCCGTCTTCGACGACGACGACGCGGACGGCCGCCGCGACCGGATCGAGACCTACACCCATGACGTGAACGGCAACCTGACCCGGACCGACTTCGACGACGATGCGGACGGCGCCACTGAGCGGGCCGAGGCCTACACGTATGACGACTTCGGCAACCTGACCCGGACCGAATTCGACGACGACGCGGACGGGAACACCGACCGGATCGAGGCCTACACATATTTGGAGAGAGGCATCCGGGTCGATTTCGACGACGACGCGGATGGCGCCATCGACCGGACCGAATTCGACGACGACAATGACGGCGTCATCGACCGGACCGAGACCTACACGTTCGGTGCGCGGGGCAACCTGTTCCAGGTTGCGTTCGACGACGACAATGACGGCAGCACCGACCGGCGTGAGACCTACACATATGACGCGAACGGCAACCGGGTCCGGACCGATTTCGACGACGACGGGGACGGCAGCATCGACCGGACCTTGTTCGATTTCGACGACGACGGAGACGGCGTCATCGACCGGACCTGGTTCGACGATACCGGGGACGGCAGGATCGAACGGAGCGCGTTCGACGACGACGGTGACGGCAACCATGACCGGACCGAGACCTACATATATGCCGCGGATGGCGCCCGGATCCGGACCGACCTGGACGACGACGCGGATGGCAGGATCGACCGGGCCGGGTTCGACGCCGACGGGGATTTCAGTTTCGACTGGATCGAGTACTACGAGTACGGTGCGCGGGGCAACCTGTTCCAGGTCGCGTTCGACGACGACAATGACGGCACCAATGAGCGGATCGAGACCTACTCGTATGATGATAGTGGCAATCGGACCCGGACCGATTTCGACGACGACAATGACGGCACCACCGACCGGATCGAGACCTACTCGTATGATGATAGTGGCAATCGAACCCGGACCGATTTCGATGACGACAATGACGGCAGTACCGACCGGGCCGAGACCTACACGTTCGGTGCGCGGGGCAACCTGTTCCAGGTCACGTTCGACGACGACAATGACGGCAGCACCGACCGGATCGAGACCTACGCGTATGATGATAGTGGCAATCGGACCCTGACCTGGTTCGACGACGACAATGACGGCGCCGTTGAGCGGACCGAGAGCTACACGCGCGATGCGCACGGCAGGGTGATCCGGGCCGATTTCGACGACGACAATGACGGCACCTTTGAGCGGACCGAGAGGTACGAGTATGGTTCGCGCGTCACCCGGACCCGGACCGAGTTTGACGACGACGGGGACGGCAGCATCGACCGGATCGGGTTCGACGCCGACGGAGACGGCGTCATTGAGCGGACCTGGTTCGACGATGACGGGGACGGCAGGATCGAACGGAGCGCGTTCGACGACGACGCGGACGGCGCCGTTGACCGGACCGAGACCTACATATATGCCGCGAACGGCGCCCGGTTCCGGACCGACCTGGACGACGACGCGAACGGCACCATCGACCGGGCCGGGTTCGACGCCGACGGGGATTTCAATTTCGAGTGGACCGAGACTTACACGTATAACGCGAACGGCACCATCAACCAGACCCGATTCGACGACGACAATGACGGCGCCAATGAACGGATCGAGACCTATCAGTATGGTGGGCGGGGCAACCTGTTCCGGACCCGATTCGACGACGACGCGGACGGCACCATTGAGCGGATCGAGACCTACTATTATGACGATGATCGCAACCGGACCCGGACCGAGTTCGACGATGACGGGGACGGCAGCATCGACCGGATCGAGAGACACGACTATAATTTCCAGTTCATGCTGACCCGGACCGCGTTCGACGACGACGCGGACGGCACCCATGAGCGGAGCGAGGGCTACGGGTATGGCGGCTCGACGGGCAGATTGCTCGTGGTCGATTTCAACGACGCGAACGGCAACCATCAACTCACCGAGGTCTACACGCGCGATGCAAACGGCGAGGTGATCCGGACCCGTTTCTTCGACGCGGGGGATTTCAATTTCGACCGGAGCGAGTCCTACACGCGCGATGCGACCGGCAGGGTGATCCGGACCCGGTTCGACGACGACGCGGACAACAGCATCGACCGGATCGAGAAGTACGAATATGGTTCGCGCTTCACCCGGTCCCGGACCGATTTCGACGACGACGCGGACGGAAGTTTCGACCGGACCTTGTTCGATTTCGACGACGACGGAGACGGCGTCGTTGAGCGGACCTGGTTCGACGATACCGGGGACGGCAGGATCGAACGGAGCGCGTTCGACGACGACGCGGACGGCGCCGTTGACCGGACCGAGACCTACATATATGCCGCGGACGGTGCCCGGATCCGGACCGACCTGGACGACGACGCGGACGGCACCATCGACCGGGCCGGGTTCGACACCGACGGGGATTACAATTTCGACCGGATCGAGGCCTATCTGTATTATGATAGCGGGAGGCTGTTCCGGACCGATTTCGACGACGACGCGGACGGCACCTATGAGCGGCGTGAGAACTACGCGTACCTGAATGGCAGGCTGACCCGGACCCAGTTCGACGACGACGCGGACGGCACCCATGACCGGATCGAGAATTACACACTCAATCAAAATGGGTATGTGATCCGGACCGATTTCGACGACGACGCGGACGGCATGGCCGACCGGATCGAGCGCTACTTTAATGACCCGGCGGGTAACCGTATCCGGATCGAATACAACGATGACGCGGACAACACCACCGACCGGATCGAGATCAACATATTCGATGGAAACGGCAGGTTGCAACAGACCCAGTTCGACGACGACGCGAACGGGAGCATCGACCGGATCGAGCGCTACACGCTTGATGCTGCGGGTAACCGGACCGAAACCCGGTTCGACGACGACGCGGACGGCTTCACCGACCGGACCGAGCGCCACACGCTTGATGCTGCGGGTAACCGGTTCGACGACGGCGCGAACGGGAGCATCGACCGGGTCGCGCACCGCGACGGGGACAGCGTGGTTCGATGGGATACAGACACCGACAATGACGGCAGCCTGGACCAGGTCCGGTATGACGGCGGGAGCGGCGAGTTTCCAGACCATGCCGGGCTGGAGGTGGTTCAGCTGGGCGGGGACGGCGGCACGGATCTGACCATCCCGGACAACTTTGTCTTTGCGGGCAATACCGCTCCGGGGTCTCGGGTCCGGATTGAAGGCGATGGCGTGGACAGGCTGCGCTTCGATATGGACGACTTTACCGAAGGGGACCGTGTCGATTTCGAAGGCGACGAATACCGGAGTTTCACGGCCGACGATGAAACCTGGTCATTCATCGTCGATGCGGATGTCCTGCTGTTCGATCTCTGACCCGGACAGCCGGGCAAGGGGGCGGGGTTCGAGCGCCTTGCCGGGATGTATCGTGACGGGCGGGATGTGCGAGAGGACTCGAGACTGTACGGAATTTTGCGCCCTGACGTGGTAATCATCCGATGAAGCGAACCAGTCTTGATGTGATCTGACACCGCCCCTTTCAAACAAGGTTCAACATCCCGCCGCCCCAACCGAAATCGCCCATGCTGCCCGGAATCCGGGCATGTCCGGGATCCAGAACCCTCGCGCCGGCCGGAATGGGCGTCATCGCCTTGCAGGTCTTTTACGCCAGTCCCTCTTCCCCCGTCCCGGCGGGTATGGGGACGTCAACGATACTGATGCGGCCATGCCGCGATCCGGTGAAGCGCCGCCCCGGCCGGCCGCCGAGCCATGTCGTGCGCCGATGCGCCAGCTTCCACGACAATTTCCACTGCCGGCCGGGCCCGGGGCCATACAGGCGCCCCTTGTCTTGACCGGCGACCCTCGCCAATGGCACAGTCGGTGGAGGCCATTCAGGGGAGAATCCCGATTGCGGAAAGACACACAAAAAAACATATGAATGTGAGCAGTGTATTCGGTCTATTGTCCTTGAAGACAATTGCCTTGTATATTATGTTCACTGGGGCATTCTGTCCAGCTGGCGTTTGAATGAGAATTCGAGCTTCGATCTTGAGAGAAGAAGGAATTGAGACCATGGCCACCGAAGAGATCCGGACCGAGTTCGACGACGACAATGACGGCATCATCGATCGGATCTGGTACCATGACGCCAACGGCAATCGGATCCAGACCCGGTTCGACAGGGACGGGGACGGCACGATCGACCGGATTGAATATTACACGTATGATGCGAATGGCAACCGGGTCCGGACCCGGATCGACAGGGACGGGGACGGCACGATTGACCGGGCCGTCTTCGACGACGACGCGGACGGCCGCCGCGACCGGATTGAGACCTACACCCATGACGCCAGCGGCAACCTGACCCGGACCGATTTCAACGACGACGCGGCTGGCGCCTATGAGCGGAGTGAGGCCTACACTTACGACGCGGGCGGCAACCTGACCCGGACCGAGTTCGACGACGACGCGGATGGCGCCGTTGAGCGGACCTGGTACTATGACGCCAGCGGCAATCGGATCCAGACCCGGATCGACAGGGACGGGGACGGCACGATCGACCGGACTGAAGATTACACGTATGATGCGAATGGCAATCGGGTCCAGACCCGGATCGACAGGGACGGGGACGGCACGATTGACCGGGCCGTCTTCGATGACGACGCGGACGGCCGCCGCGACCGGATTGAGATCTATACCCATGACGAGGGCGGCAACCTGACCCGGACCGCCTTCGACGACGACGCGGACGGCACGATTGAGCGGAGTGAGGCCTACACTTACGACGCGGGCGGCAACCGGACCCGGACCGAGTTCGACGACGACGCGGATGGCGCCGTTGAGCGGACCTGGTACCATGACGCCAGCGGCAATCGGATCCAGACCCGGTTCGACAGGGACGGGGACGGCACGATCGACCGGACTGAGGATTACACCTATGATGCGAATGGCAACCGGGTCCAGACCCGGATCGACAGGGACGGGGACGGCACGATTGACCGGGCCGTCTTCGATGATGACGCGGACGGCCGCCGCGACCGGATCGAGACCTACACCCATGACGCCAGCGGCAACCTGACCCGGACCGATTTCAACGACGACGCGGCTGGCGCCTATGAGCGGAGTGAGGCCTACACTTACGACGCGGGCGGCAACCGGACCCGGACCGAGTTCGACGACGACGCGGATGGCGCCGTTGAGCGGACCTGGTACCATGACGCCAGCGGCAATCGGGTCCAGACCCGGATCGACAGGGACGGGGACGGCACGATCGACCGGACTGAAGATTACACGTATGATGCGAATGGCAATCGGGTCCAGACCCGGATCGACAGGGACGGGGACGGCACGATTGACCGGGCCGTCTTCGATGACGACGCGGACGGCCGCCGCGACCGGATTGAGACCTACACCCATGACGAGGGCGGCAACCTGACCCGGACCGCCTTCGACGACGACGCGGACGGCACGATTGAGCGGAGTGAGGCCTACACTTACGACGCGGGCGGCAACCGGACCCGGACCGCCTTTGACGACGACGCGGACGGCGCCGTTGAGCGGACCTGGTACCATGACGCCAGCGGCAATCGGATCCAGACCCGGTTCGACAGGGACGGGGACGGCACGATCGACCGGACTGAGGATTACACCTATGATGCGAATGGCAACCGGGTCCAGACCCGGATCGACAGGGACGGGGACGGCACGATTGACCGGGCCGTCTTCGATGATGACGCGGACGGCCGCCGCGACCGGATCGAGACCTACACCCATGACGCCAGCGGCAACCTGACCCGGACCGATTTCAACGACGACGCGGCTGGCGCCTATGAGCGGAGTGAGGCCTACACTTACGACGCGGGCGGCAACCGGACCCGGACCGAGTTCGACGACGACGCGGATGGCACCGTTGAGCGGAGTGAGGCCTACACTTACGACGAGGGCGGCAATCTGACCCGGACCGAGTTCGACGACGACGCGGATGGCACCGTTGAGCGAACTTGGTACTATGACGCCAGCGGCAACCGGGTCCAGACCCGGATCGACAGGGACGGGGACGGCACGATCGACCGGACTGAGGATTACACCTATGATGCGAATGGCAACCGGGTCCGGACACGGGTCGACAGGGACGGGGACGGCACGATTGACCGGGCCGTCTTCGACGACGACGCGGACGGCCGCCGCGACCGGATCGAGACCTACACCCATGACGCCAGCGGCAACCTGACCCGGACCGATTTCAACGACGACGCGGCTGGCGCCACTGAGCGGAGTGAGGCCTACACTTACGACGAGGGCGGCAATCTGACCCGGACCGAGTTCGACGACGACGCGGATGGCACCGTTGAGCGGACTTGGTACTATGACGCCAGCGGCAACCGGGTCCAGAGCCGGATCGACAGGGACGGGGACGGCACGATCGACCGGACTGAGGATTACACCTATGATGCGAATGGCAACCGGGTCCGGACACGGGTCGACAGGGACGGGGACGGCACGATTGACCGGGCCGTCTTCGACGACGACGCGGACGGCCGCCGCGACCGGATCGAGACCTACACCCATGACGCCAGCGGCAACCTGACCCGGACCGATTTCAACGACGACGCGGCTGGCGCCTATGAGCGGAGTGAGGCCTACACTTACGACGCGGGCGGCAACCTGACCCGGACCGAGTTCGACGACGACGCGGACGGCGCCTATGAGCGGAGTGAGGCCTACACTTACGATGAGGGCGGCAATCTGACCCGGACCGAGTTCGACGACGACGCGGATGGCACCGTTGAGCGGACTTGGTACCATGACGCCAGCGGCAACCGGGTCCAGAGCCGGATCGACAGGGACGGGGACGGCACGATCGACCGGACTGAGGATTACACCTATGATGCGAATGGCAACCGGGTCCGGACCCGGGTCGACAGGGACGGGGACGGCACCATCGACCGGGCCGTCTTCGACGACGACGCGGACGGCCGCCGCGACCGGATCGAGACCTACACCCATGACGCCAGCGGCAACCTGACCCGGACCGATTTCAACGACGACGCGGCTGGCGCCTATGAGCGGAGTGAGGCCTACACTTACGACGAGGGCGGCAACCGGACCTGGACCGAGTTCGACGACGACGCGGATGGCGCCTATGAGCGGAGTGAGGCCTACACTTACGACGAGGGCGGCAACCTGACCCGGACCGAGTTCGACGACGACGCGGATGGCACCGTTGAGCGGACCTGGTACTATGACGCCAGCGGCAACCGGGTCCAGACCCGGTTCGACAGGGACGGGGACGGCACGATCGACCGGACTGAGGATTACACCTATGATGCGAATGGCAACCGGGTCCAGACCCGGATCGACAGGGACGGGGACGGCACGATTGACCGGGCCGTCTTCGATGACGACGCGGACGGCCGCCGCGACCGGATCGAGACCTACACCCATGACGCGGCGGGCAGGCTGACCCGGATCGATTTCGACTTCGGCGCGGACGGCAACATCGATGTGAGCCGGGCGCTGTTCGACGACGACGCGGACGGCATCACTGATCGGACCGAGGGCTACGCGTACGGTTCGCGTGGCAACCAGGTCCGGACCGAATTCGATGACGACGCGGACGGCAGCACTGATCGGATCGAGCGCTACACCCATGACGCGGACGGCCGGCTGATCCGGACGGTGTTCGACGACGACGCGGACGACAGCACTGAGCGGACCGAGCGCTACACCCATGACGCGGCGGGCAACCGGACCCGGACCGATTTCGACGAAGATGCGGACGGCCGCATCGACCGGATCGAGACCTACACCCATGACGCGGCGGGCAGGCTGACCCGGATCGATTTCGACTTCGGCGCGGACGGCAACATCGATGTGAGCCGGGCGCTGTTCGACGACGACGCGGACGGCATCACTGATCGGACCGAGGGCTACGTGCTTGATGACAATGGTGCCCCGTTCCAGACCGCGTTCGACGACGACGTGGATGGCTGGGCCGACCGCGTCGAGCGCTACACGCATGATGCGAACGGCAACCTGATCCGGACGGTGTTCAACGACGACGTGAGGGGGGACCCCATCCCCGACCGGAGTGAGGCCTACACGTATGACGCGAATGGCAGGCTGACCCGGACCGACTTCGACGACGCCCATAACGGCTATAGCAGCCATTACTTCAGCATCGACCGGAGTGAGGCCTACACGTATGACGCGAATGGCAACCGGACCCGGACCGACTTCGACGACGATGGAAACGGCGCCACTGATCGGACCGAGACCTACACCCATGACGCGAACGGCGCCCGGACCCGGACCGACTTCGACGACGACGCGGACGGGAACCATGAGCGGACCGAGGCCTACGCGTATGACGCGAACAACGACCGGAACCGGATCGATTACGACGACGACGCGGACGGCAACATCGACCGGGCCTACTATATCGGCGCGGACGGCCTCGACCGGGCCGAGTTCTACACCCATGACGCGGACGGCAACCGGATCCAGGTCGAGGTCGACAGGGATGGGGACCTCATCATCGACCGGACCGACTTCGACGACGACGCGGACGGCGCCGTTGACCGGAGCGCGTTCGACGACGATGGAGACGGCGCCACTAACCGGACCGAGGCCGACTTCGACGCGGACGGCACCATCGACCGCATCGAGACCTACACCCATGACGCGGCGGGCCGGCTGACCCGGACCGATTTCGACGACGACGCGGACGCGAACACCGACCGCACCGAGAGCTACACCCATGACGCGGCGGGCCGGCTGACCCGGACCGATTTCGACGACGACGGTGACGGCAACACTGAGCGGATCGAGACCTATGTGTATAACGGTCGTGGCACCGTGTTCAGGACCCGTTTCGACGACGACGCGGACGGCGTCGCCGAGCGGAACGAGCGCTACGGGTATGACGCGGCGGGCGCCCGGACCCGGACCGAGTTCGACGACGACAATGACGGCGCCGTCGAGCGGACCGAGTCCTACACCCATGACGCGGCGGGCGCCCGGACCCGGACCGACTTCGACGACGACAATGACGGCGCCATTGAGCGGATCGAGACCTACACCCATGACGCGGATGGCAACCGGACCCGGACCGAGTTCGACGACGATGCGGACGGGAACACCGACCGGATCGAAACCTACGCGTATGACGGGAGTCGCAACCGGACCCGGACCGAGTTCGACGACGACGCGGACGGCAATATCGACCGGACCGACTTCGACGACGACGCCGACGGCACCAATGACCGGACCGAGACCTACACGCTTGATGAAAATGGCAACCGGGTCCGGACCGATTTCGACGACGACGCGGACGGGAACACCGACCGGGCCGTGTTCGACGACGATACGGGCCACAACATCGACGGGAACCCCATCGTCGACCGGATGGAGACCTACACGTATGACGCGAACGGCGCCCGGACCCGGACCGACTTCGACGACGACAATGACGGCGCCACTGATCGGACCGAGACTTACACCCATGACGCGAATGGCGCCTGGACCCGGACCGACTTCGACGACGACGCGGACGGGAACACCGACCGCACCGAGACCTACACCCGTGACGCGAATGGCGCCCGGACCCGGACCGACTTCGACGACGACGCGGACGGCAACACTGAACGGACCGAGTTCGACAATGACGCGGACGGCAACGCCGAGCGGACCTGGTATTATGACGCCAGCGGCAATCGGGTCCAGACCCGGTTCGACAGGGACGGGGACGGCACGATCGACCGGACTGAAGATTACACGTATGATGAAAATGGCAACCGGGTCCGGACCCGGGTCGACAGGGACGGGGACGGCACGATTGACCGGGCCGTCTTCGATGACGACGCGGACGGCCGCCGCGACCGGATCGAGACCTACACCCATGACGCCGACGGCGGGCTGATCCGGACCGATTTCGACGACGATGGTGACGGCAACCATGAGCGGAGCGCGTTCGACGACGACGCGGACGGCATCACCGACCGCACCGAGAGCCACACCCGTGATGAGGATGGCGCCCGGACCCGGACCGATTTCGACGACGACGCGGACGGCATCACCGACCGCACCGAGAGCCACACCCGTGATGAGGATGGCGCCCGGACCCGGACCGATTTCGACGACGACGCGGACGGCATCACCGACCGCACCGAGAGCCACACCCATGATGAGGATGGCGCCCGGACCCGGACCGGTTTCGACGACGACGCGGACGGCATCACCGACCGCACCGAGAGCTATACATATGATGAGGATGGCGCCCGGACCCGGACCGATTTCGACGACGATGCGGACGGCGCCGCCGACCGCGGAGAGACCTACGCGTATCATGCGGACGGCGCCCTGGCCGCGATCCTTTTCGATGACGACGCGGACGGCGCCCATGAGCGGACCGAGCGCTACACATATGACGCGGACGGCAACCGGACCCGGACCGATTTCGACGACGACGCGGACTTCATCACCGACCGGGTCGGTTTCGACGACGATGGTGACGACGCCATCGACCGGTTCGAGCACTACACCCATGACGCGGCGGGCGCCCGGACCCGGACCGATTTCGACGACGACGCGGACGGCGCCGTTGAGCGCAGCGCGTTCGACGACGACGCGGACGGCATCACCGACCGCACCGAGAGCCACACCCATGATGAGGATGGCGCCCGGACCCGGACCGATTTCGACGACGACGCGGACGGCATCACCGACCGCACCGAGAGCTATACATATGATGAGGATGGCGCCCGGACCCGGACCGACTTCGATGACGACGCGAGCAGCGGCAGCATCGAACGGGTCGAGCACTACACGCGCGATGCGACCGGCAGGGTGATCCGGACCGACTTCGACGACGACGCGGACGGCAACACTGAGCGGACCGAGTTCGACGACGACGCGGACGGGAACACCGACCGGACCGACTTCGACGACGATGCGGACGGCGCCACTGACCGGGCCGAAGCCTACACGTATGACGCGGCAGGCAACCTGATCCAGACCGATTTCGATGACGACGCGGACGGCAATGCCGACCGGACCGAGGCCTACACGTATGACGCGGCAGGCAACCTGATCCAGACCGATTTCGATGACGACGCGGACGGCAATGCCGACCGGACCGAGGCCTACGCGAACGGCGCCCGGACCCGGGCCGTCTTCGATGACGACGCGGACGGCCGCCGCGACCGGATCGAGACCTACACATATGACGCCGACGGCGGGCTGATCCGGACCGATTTCGACGACGATGGTGACGGCAACCATGAGCGGAGCGCGTTCGACGACGACGCGGACGGGAACACCGACCGCACCGAGACCTACACCCGTGACGCGGCGGGCAGGCTGATCCGGACCGATTTCGACGACGACGCGGACGGCATCACCGACCGCACCGAGAGCCACACCCGTGATGAGGATGGCGCCCGGACCCGGACCGATTTCGACGACGACGCGGACGGCATCACCGACCGCACCGAGAGCCACACCCATGATGAGGATGGCGCCCGGACCCGGACCGATTTCGACGACGATGCGGACGGCATCACCGACCGCGGAGAGACCTACGCGTATCATGCGGACGGCGCCCTGGCCGCGACCCTTTTCGATGACGACGCGGACGGCGCCCATGAGCGGACCGAGCGCTACACATATGACGCGGACGGCAACCGGACCCGGACCGATTTCGACGACGACAATGACCGCGCCGTCGACCGGGTCGGTTTCGACGACGATGGTGACGACGCCATCGACCGGTTCGAGCACTACACCCATGACGCGGCGGGCGCCCGGACCCGGACCGATTTCGACGACGACGCGGACGGCGCCGTTGAGCGCAGCGCGTTCGACGACGACGCGGACGGCGCCCATGAGCGGACCGAGCGCTACACATATGACGCGGACGGCAACCGGACCCGGACCGATTTCGACGACGACGCGGACCTCATCACCGACCGCACCGAGAGCTATACATATGATGAGGATGGCGCCCGGACCCGGACCGACTTCGATGACGACGCGAGCAGCGGCAGCATCGAACGGGTCGAGCACTACACGCGCGATGCGACCGGCAGGGTGATCCGGACCGATTTCGACGACGACGCGGACGGCAACACTGAGCGGACCGAGTTCGACGACGACGCGGACGGGAACACCGACCGGACCGATTTCGACGACGATGCGGACGGCAACACTGAGCGGACCGAGTTCGACGACGACGCGGACGGGAACACCGACCGGACCGATTTCGATGACGACGGTGACGGCAATGCCGACCGGACCGAGGCCTACGCGTATGACGCGAACGGCGCCCGGACCCGGACCGATTTCGATGACGACGGTGACGGCAACACTGAGCGGATCGAGACCTATGTGTATGGTGGGCGGGGCAACCTGTTACGTGCCCGATTCGACGACGACGCGGACGGCGCCGCCGAGCGGAACGAGCGCTACAGATATGACGCGGCGGGCAACCGGACCCAAACCGATTTCGACGACGACAATGACCGCGCCGTCGACCGGACCGAGGCCTATTCGTATGACGCCAATGGCGCCCGGACCCGGACCTGGTTCGACGACGACGCGGACGGCAACACCGATCGGACCGATTTCGACGACGACGCGGACGGCGCCACTGACCGGACCGAGGCCTACGCGTATGACGCGAACGGCGCCCGAACCCGGACCGAGTTCGACGACGACGCGGACGGCGCCACTGACCGGACCGAGGCCTACGCGTATGACGCGAACGGCGCCCGAACCCGGACCGATTTCGACGACGACGCGGACGGCAACACCGACCGGTTCGAGACCCATGTGTATGGTGGGCGGGGCAACCTGTTCAGGACTCGTTTCGACGACGACGCCGACGGCGCCGCCGAGCGGAGCGAGCGCTACAGATATGACGCGGCGGGCAACCGGACCCAAACCGATTTCGACGACGACAATGACGGCAACACCGACCGGAGCGCGTTCGACGACGACGCGGACGGGAGCACCGACCGGACCGAGATCTACACGCTCGGTGCGCGTGGCAACCTGTTCCGGACCGAATTCGACGACGATGCCGACGGCAATGCCGACCGCATCGAGACCTACGCGTATGATGATAGTCGCAACCGGACCCGGACAGACTTCGATGACGACGCGGACGGCAACACCGACCGGACCGAGGCCTACGCGTATGACGCGAACGGCGCCCGGACCCGGACCGATTTCGATGACGACGCGGACGGGAACACCGACCGGATCGAGGCCTACGCGTATGACGCGAACGGCGCCCGGACCCGGACCGATTTCGATGACGACGCGGACGGGAACACCGACCGGGCCGAGGCCTACACGTATGACGCGGCAGGCAACCGGACCCGGACCGAGTTCGACGACGACGCGGACGGCAACACTGAGCGGACCGAGTTCGACGACGACGCCGACGGGAACACCGACCGGACCGACTTCGATGACAACGCGGACGGGAACACCGACCGGATCGAGGCCTACGCGTATGACGCGAACGGCGCCCGGACCCGGACCGATTTCGACGACGACGCCGACGGCAATGCCGAGCGGATCGAGGCCTACACATATGATGCGAACGGCGCCCGGGTCCGGACCCGTTTCGATGACGACGGGGACGGCGCCTATGAGCGGATCGAGCACTACATAAGAAATGGGAACGGCAGGGTGATCGAGACCGGGTTCGATACCAACGCGGACGGCGCCGTTGAGCGGACCCGTTTCGACGACGACGGGGACGGCGCCATCGATCGCACCCGGTTCGACGACGACGGGGACGGGAACACCGATCGGCGTGAGGCCTACACATATGACGCCAACGGCAACCGGACCCGGATCGACTTCGACGACGACGGGGACGGGAACACCGACCGGACCGAGACCTACTCGTATGATGATAGTGGCAATCGGACCCGGACCTGGTTCGACGACGACGGGGACGGGAACACCGACCGGACCTGGTTCGACGACGACGCGGACGGCAGCACCGACCGGACCGAGACCTACACGTTCGGTGCGCGGGGCAACCTGTTCCGGGCCGACTTCGATGACGATGCGGACGGCGCCACTGAGCGGACCGAGACCTACGCGTATGATGATAGTCGCAACCGGACCCGGACCTGGTTCGACGACGACAATGACGGCACAACCGATCGCACCGAGACCTACGCGTATGACGCGAACGGCGACCGGATCCGGACCGACTTCGACGACGACGCGGACGGCGCCGTTGACCGGACCTGGTTCGATGACGACGGTGATGGCGGCACCGACCGGATCGAGAACTACACATATGACGGCAACCTGATCCGGACCGATTTCGACGACGACGCGGACGGCAGGATCGAACGGAGCGCGTTCGACGATGACGGTGACGGCAGCACCGACCGGACCGCGACCTACACATATGACGCGAACGGCGTCCGGACCCGGACCGATTTCGACAACGACGGTGACGGTGCCTTTGAGCTGACCTGGTTCGACGACGACGGGGACGGCGTCATTGACCGGATCGGGTTCGACGACGACGGAGACGGCGTCATTGAGCGGACCTGGTTCGACGACGACGGGGACTTCAGGATCGAACGGAGCGCGTTCGACGACGACGCGGACGGCAACACTGACCGGACCGAGACCTACATATATGCCGCGGACGGCACCCGGATCCGGACCGACCTGGACAATGACGCGGATGGCAGGATCGACCAGGCCGGGTTTGACGACGACGGGGATTTCAGTTTCGACTGGATCGAGTTCTACCAGTACGGTGCGCATGGCAACCTGTTCCAGGTCTCGTTCGACGACGATGGTAACAGCTTTATCGACCGGACCGAGACCTACGCGTATGATGATAGTGGCAACCGGATCCGGACCGACTTCGACGACGACAATGACGGCAGCATCGACCGGATCGAGAACTACACGTACTCGAATGGCAACCGGACCCGGACCGAGTTCGACGACGACGCGGACGGCACAACCGACCGGGCCGTGCAACACGGATACCTGGCGAACAGCAACCGGATTGATTACAATTGGTTCGACGACGACTTTGACAACCATTCCGACCGGGCCGAGTCCTACGTGCGCGATGCGCACGGCAGGGTGACCTGGACCGGGTTCAACGACGACTTTGACAGCCATTTCGACCGGAGCGAGTCCTACACGCACGATGCGCACGGCAGGGTGATCCAGACCCGGTTCGACGACGACAATGACGGCACCGTTGAGCGGACCGAGACCTACGAATATGGTTCGCGCTTCACCCGGCCCCGGACCTGGTTCGACGACGACGGAGACGGCGGCATTGACCGGATCGGGTTCGACGCCGACGGAGACGGCGTCATTGAGTGGACCTGGTTCGACGACACCGGGGACGGCAGGATCGAACGGAGCGCGTTCGACGACGACGCGGACGGCAGGACTGACCGGACCGAGACCTACATATATAACGCGGACGGCGCCCGGTTCCGGACCGACCTGGACGACGACGCGGACGGCCGGATCGACCGGGCCGGGTTCGACGCCGACGGGGATTTCAATTTCGACTGGATCGAGCGCTACACATATGACGCGGACGGCGGGGTGATCCAGACCCGTTTCGACGACGACGCGAACGGCGCCGTTGAGCGGATCGAGAACTACCAGTATGGTGCGCGGGGCAACCTGTTACGGACCCGGTTCGACGACAACGGGGACGGCACCGTTGAGCGGATCGAGACCTACTCGTATGACGATAGTCGCAACCGGATCCAGACCGATTTCGACGACGACGCGGACGGCACCAATGAGCGGGAAGAGCAGTACATTCTCAATTCGAACGGCACCGTGTTCAGGACCGATTTCGATGACGACAAGGACGGCAACCATGAGCGCACCGAGGTCTACACGCGCGATGCAAACGGCAGGGTGATCCGGACCTGGTTCGACGACGCGGGGGATTCCCATTTCGACCGGAGCGAGTTCTACACGCGCGATGCGACCGGCAGGGTGATCCGGACCCGATTCGACGACGACGCGGACGACAGTATCGACCGGATCGAGACCTACGAGTATGCTTCGCGCATCACCCGGTCCCGAACCCATGTCGACGATGACGCGGACGGAAGTTTCGACCGGACCTTGTACGAGTTCGACGACAACAATGACGGCATCATCGACCGGACCTGGTTCGACGACGACAGGGACGGCGGGATCGACCGGACCGAGTTCGACGATGACGGGGACGGCGCCACCGACCGGGCCGAGCACTACATATATAACGCGGACAGCGGCAACCGGATCCGGACCGACCTGGACGACGACGCGGACGGCGTCATCGACCGGGCCGGGTTCGATGCCGACGGGGATTTCAATTTCGACCGGATCGCGCACTACACCTATCACGAGGCCGGCACGCGCTCCCTCACCGATTTCGACGACGACAGGGACGGCACCATCGACCGGCGCGAGGCCTACACATACGATGCACAGGGGCGGCTGCTCCGGATCAATTACGATGACGACGTGGACGGCTTCGCCGACCGGGTCGAGACGCACTCTTACAGTGCAACAAGCGGTAGGCGGTTCCTCACCGATTTCGACGACGACGGGGACCTCGACGGGGACCTCGACGTCGACCGGGCGCAGTTCTACGTCTATGACTCGCGCGACAGGGTGGTGCAGATCCAGTTTAACGACGACGGGGGGCGTCCCCGCAGCATCCAACGGACCGAGTCCTACACGTTTGACGGGAACAGCAGCAGGATAATCCGGACCGAGTTCAACCGGACCGAGTTCAACGACGACAATACAGGCGTTACCGACTGGACCGCGCGCCACGAATATGATTCGGATGGCAACCTGTTCCGGACCCGGTTCGACGACAACAATGACGGCACCATCGAGCGGGTCGAGACCTACGCGTATGACTATAGTCACACCCTGGCCCGGACCTATTTCGACGACAACAATGACAGCAGGCTCGACCGGATCTGGTTCGACGACAACGGTGACGGCAGGATCGACCGGCACGAGTTCTACGTCTATGACGATAGTGGCAACCTGTCCGTGACCAATTTCGACGACGACGGGGACGGCACCATCGACCGGACCGAGCTCAACACGTCGTCCTCTATTCCGGAAATCATAAGCGACTTCGATTTCTTCTGACCCGGACAGTCGGGCAAGCCATTGCCGGGATGTATCGTGACCGGCAGATTCCGCGTCACGGTCCCGTTGAACACAGTCCCGATGGGGGCATCGGCGGAAATGTGTTGAACAGGCTGGGTGGCCAGGGGAGTGCAAGGGCCGTTTTCAATCCGCCAGCCTGGCCAGACGGTCGGAAAAGAACGGCGGAAACAACTGATCAGGATTCTTGAACCCCGCCGGCCTGATTTTCGACGCAAACGACGGGCACTTGTGGGTGCGCGCAAGACCCATGCCGAGGCATTGGCCCAGGATCCATATGATTCTGCCATGGTTGAGGCGGCGCTGAACGATATGAGGCCAGCGCCGACCTCCAGCAAACGACTCGAGGGCATCATGCTGGAAATCACCGCTGCCCTGACGGCTGAAGAACGAACGAACTTGTCGGAGGTGATGAAGAAAGGCCGCAGATTTCGGCGCCAGGACAAGGAGCGGAACCGGAATTAGCCACTTTCGATAGCCTGGGCCTCGGCGTTTCTCCGATCTCGTTCGCGCCGCACTTCGCTGCGTTTGGTTGCAAGGGAAACGCCGATGACAGCGGTTGCCACCAGGCCGACCAGAATGGTTGACACCGCGTTGATCTCCGGCGTGACGCCCAAACGGACCTGGCTGTAGATTTTCATCGGCAATGTGGTTGCCCCCGGTCCGGTGGTGAAGCTGGCGATCACCAGATCGTCCAGTGACAGGGTAAAGGCCAACAGCCAACCGGCGATCACCGCCGGCATGATCAATGGCAGGGTAACCAGAACAAATGCCTTTGCCGGCGGGCAGCCGAGATCCATTGCCGCCTCTTCCATCGACATATCAAAACCGACGAGCCGCGATTGCACCACCACGGCCGCGTAACACATGGAAAAAGTAATGTGCGCGATCGAGACTGTCCAGAACCCCCGATCGAAATCGATGGCGACAAACAGCAACAGCAAGGACAGGCCGGTAATCACCTCGGGCATCACCAGCGGCGCGTAGATCATGCCGGAAAACAGGGTTCGTCCCCTGAACCTGCCGACTCTGGTCATCACCAGCGCGATCATCGTTCCCAGAAATGTCGCGACTGTCGAAGAAAGAAGGGCAATGCGCAATGTATTCCAGGCGGCATCCTTCAGCCCCTGGTTGTCCAGAAGTGCACCGTACCACTTCAACGAAAATCCGCCCCAGACAGTCACCAGACGACTCTCATTGAAGCTGTAGATCACCAGCAACAGGATGGGGATGTACAGGAAGGCGAAGCCGACTGTCAGCGATACGAGATTGAAGCCGGACAAACCCCTGTTCATGTCGGGCCCCCCTGCTGACGTTGCTGGATCAGCTGGAAAACAACGATCGGAACGATCAGGATCAGCAAGAGAATTACCGCGACGGCGGACGATACCGGCCAATCGCGGTTCAGGAAAAACTCGGTCCACAAAGTCGTGCCGATTGTCAGGGTGTTCGACCCACCCATCAGATCGGGAATGACGAATTCACCGACCGCCGGAATGAAGACCAGGAAACAACCGGCCAGAATTCCGGGCGCGCACAGGGGCAGGGTAATGACCCAAAACGTCTTGAACGGGCGGCATCCCAGATCGGCCGCGGCTTCGAACAGGGCCGGATCGACTTTCAGCAAGCTGGCATGAATCGGCAGGATCATAAACGGCAGATAGGTGTAGATAATGCCGACAAGAATTGCTTTTTCGGTGTGCAGGATGGCCAGCGGCTCGTCGATTACGCCCAGGGTCAGCAGGCCAAGATTCAAAAGGCCTTCGGTCTTCAGAATTCCGATCCAGGCATAAACCCGGATCAGAAAGCTGGTGCAGAACGGCAGGATCACCAGCATGACCAGGGCCGGCTGCCATGCGCGAGGTGCACGGGCCATGCCATAGGCGATTGGAAGGCCGATCATCACGGCGCCGAGGGTTGAAAACGTCGCGATCCGAAGACTCGACAAATAAGCCTTCAAGTACAGATCGTCGCTGAAGACCCAGACATAGTTTTCAAAATCGAAGACCCCGAAGCCCGCGGCGATGCTCCGCGGGCTCAGCCAATCGATGTCCGGTTTGTAAGGCGGAATGGCGATCGCGGTGTCTGACAGGGACATGATCGCAACAATGAAAAAAGGCGCCAGGAAGAAGAACAGCAGCCAGGCATGGGGCAATGCGATCAACAGGAACTTGCGCAGGGCCATGACCTGTATCATGCGGCCAGGATCACGCCGGCGTCTTCCGGCCAGGTCAGCCAGACCTGATCCTCCCAGGAGATATCCCGATGGATTGCCCGCACCAGATTGGGTTGCGAAGCCTTGATCATCGTGCCGTCTTCCAGGCAGACATGGTACATTGAGAAATCGCCGAAATAGCCGATATCCCAAACCGTACCGGATACGGTGTTCACTTTCGGGTCCGCCGGCGCATCGCGGCTGATCCTGACCTTTTCGGGGCGCAAGGCAACGAAGATGTCATCGCCGACCGAATGGTCTGGCCGGCCGGGCGTTGGCAAAACATGAAGCACACCGCCCGTGAGACCGCTTTCCACTTCGATCCGGTCCGTCGACGTACTTGTCAAACGGCCCGGAATGACATTCACGTCGCCAATGAATCCGGCGACATATCGTGTGGCGGGGGATTCATAAATTTCCGTCGGTTCGGCGATCTGGACGAACTTTCCCTGATCCATGACGGCGATGCGCGACGACACTGTCATCGCTTCTTCCTGATCATGGGTGACGATGACAAATGTAACGCCGGTCTCTTCCTGAATGTTCATCAGTTCGAACTGCGTGGCTTCCCGCAGTTTTCGATCCAGCGCGCCCAGCGGTTCGTCAAGCAACAGGATTTTGGGCCGTTTGGCCAGTGAGCGGGCGAGGGCCACACGCTGGCGCTGTCCCCCTGACAATTGGTGTGGCTTGCGCCGGGCCAGATTTTGCAATTGAACCAGGTCGAGCATTTCCCGAACCCGATCCCGAATTTGCGGCGCCGGCAGTTTGTCCTGTTTCAGACCAAAGGTGATGTTCTGTTCGACCGACAGGTGCGGGAACAGGGCATAAGATTGAAACATCATATTGACCGGGCGCTTGTGCGGCGGAATGGTGGACACATCCTCGCCATCCAGCAGAATCCGACCCTCCGTCGGTGTTTCAAAGCCCGCCAGCATACGCAGAATCGTGGTCTTCCCGCAGCCTGACGGGCCCAATAGCGCGAAGAATTCCTTCTCGAAGATGTCCAGATCCACGTGATCAACGGCGGTTGCCGCCCCGAATTTCTTTGTGACGCCGCGCAGGCTGACAAAGGGATTTGCCCGGGGATCGTTCCAGGGTGAATTTCCCGGCGCGGTACGATTTGCACTTGTCGGGGTCACGGGAACACCAGCCCCGGGCAGTTCCGGTGCATCGAAACCGGAACTGCCTCGAGTCTGTCTGAACCTATTGACCGGATTTCAGCCGGGTCCATTCTCGGGTGATCACCCGCTGTGCCGATTGCGGCGGGGTCTGGACAGTGTACAGGTTTTCCGTCGCCCGTTCGTCGGGATAGATCGCTCCATCATTGATCACGTCTTCATTCAGCATGGGCTGCGACGCCAGATTGCCGTTTGCAAAATAGATATAGTTGGATGCCTTGGCCGCGACCTCGGGGCGCATCAGATAGTCGATGAACTTGTGAGCGTTTTCCGGATGGGGTGCATCGACCGGGATTGTGAGCTGGTCGAACCACATGACCGCACCTTCCCAGGGAATGACATAATCAACATTTACCCCATTGCCGGCTTCCGCGGCGCGCTCGCAAGACATCACCGGACCAGCCGACCGCGACGCAGATATCGCCGTTGGCCAGGGCGTTGATGTATTCCGATGAATGGAATTTCCGGACAGTACTGCGCACTTCCGACATCACTTCCATGGCTGTCTTGATGTCTTCTTTTTCGAAGCTGGCAGGGTTCCGACCGACATAGTTGAGCACCACGGGAAGCATTTCATTGGGGGCATCCAGCCAGAAAATCCCGCAATCCTGTAGTTTCGAGGCAACTTCGGGGTCGAGAATCATGTCCCAGGACGACATGAGATCTTCGCCAATCCGCTCCCTGACCATGTCGATGTTCAAGCCGATCCCGGTGGTGCCCCACATATAGTTCACCGAGAACTTGTTGCCGGGATCGAAAGCGGCGACCTGCTTTTTGACGACCGGCCACATGTTCTTTTCATTGGGAAGCTTTGATGTATCGAGCGGCATGAAGGCGCCCGCTTCGATCTGCCGCGCCATGAACGAGGCGCTCGGCACCACAACATCATATCCGGTACCGCCGGCCAGAAGCTTGGTTTCCAGCACTTCGTTCGAATCGAATACGTCGTATACGACCTTGATTCCGGTCTCTTTTTCGAAATCAGCCAGGATTCCTTCATCGATATAATCGGACCAGTTGAAGACATTTACGATGGGCTCTTCCGCCGCCGTTGCCACCGCAAGTCCAAGGGCGGTGATGGCCGCCAGACTTGTGCCGAGAATGATGGATTTTTTCATTTTTGTTTTTCCTGTCTGTTGCACTGCCGCCCGCAATAGCGACCGATTGCCGGTCATGCAGCGGCCTTGATGGAAATTTTAACTTCTCTTCGCCGTCTTGCAATCGGAATATGTGCGCATGAACCGGGTCGCAAGGTCCATCAGGGGGTGTGGCCGGCAGCGGGATGCATTTGCATGTCAGCATGTGCCCGCGGCGCATGCGAGCCCCCTGTCCTGTCCTTGCCGCGATCATGGCCGGCATGGTTCACGGCCTCGACGGCAAGATTGATCCGGGGAGCCAATAACGGTGATGCAGGCCATCCACTGGCCCGCACCCCTGATCAGGCACTGGCGATCAGGCGCTGGCGATCATCAAGGGAGATACAACGTTATCCGGCTATCTGCCCACGCGATACCCGGAGCTTTATGCGGCAACCAGGCGTGCCGAAATCGACAGGTTTGCTCAAACCGTCTCCGCGCAGGAACATGCGTGGTGTCTTTCGGCTTTCTGGCCGATTTCCGCCAACAGATCAGCCAGACCATCGCGGAGCATTGTCTTCGCCCTGAAGCCTGTTGCCAGAGCCAGCGCTTCCGGATTTCCAAGCGAGTGGATGATATCACCCGGCCGCGCCGGACCATTTTGAACGCTTGGAGGCAGATCCAGAATGCCGCCAAGAGTATTCGCCAGATCCGAAATGCTGATCGACTCGCCGGTGCACACATTGAAGACAGTTGCACCCGACAGTTTCCTTGCTGCCAGTGCGGCCATCGATGATGTCATTGCCGCGACAACATCGGAAACGTGAATGAAGTCGCGGGTCTGGCTGCCGTCGCCATCAAGCGTGACTGCCCTTTTCGCCATCATCAGATCCGTGAACTTCGCAATCACGCCGGAGTAGGGTGATGCCGGATCCTGCCGGGTTCCGTAGACATTGAAGAACCGCAGCCCCGTGCTGGGAAGCCCTTTCACGGACGCGAAGGCAAACGCCTGATCCTCCGAAGATTTCTTGTCCGCACCATAAGGGGTCAGCGGCCGGGTTGGTGCGGTTTCGGCAATCGGCGGGTCGGTACAATCGCCATAGACCGCGGCTGAAGAGGCATAGACGACCGGACAGGGGGTCCGCTGGCCCGCGGCGGCGTGCATCACATTGATCGCGCCCCCCAGATTGACGGCATGAGCGGCAAGCCAGTCTTCATTGCATTTTTGAACCGATGCGATGGCGGCCAGATGAAAGCAGCCATCGACCCTGCGCGCCGCGTTTTTCACGACAAGGGGATCGGCCACATCGCCGCGATGGAAATCGACACGCCGGGAAGGAATGTTGGCGAGCTTGCCTGATGACATATCGTCCAGGATTCGCACCTGATGTCCGTCCCCCAGCAATCGATCGACCAGATGCGAGCCGATGAAGCCGCAGCCGCCGGTAACCAGATAAAGGCTCATGGCCTGTCTGAAATCCGTTTGGCGATCTCGAAGACGTCCCTGGATAATCCTTTGCTCTCCAGGACCCGTTCGATCTGCTCATGCATCAATTCACGCCGGCCAGGTTCCAGCCCGCGCCAGCTTTCGAACGCGGACAGCAGCCGGGCAGCGGTCTGCGGATTTATCTCGTTCAACTGCAAGATCGTATCCGCGGTCAGGCGATACCCATCGCCGCTGGCGTCATGGAAGCATCTGGTATTGCCGTGGGCAAAGGCGCCGACGAGCGAGCGCAGGCGGTTCGGGTTCCTGATGGTGAAAGCCGGGTGCGACAACAACCGGGCAACGTCGGACAGGGTCGATAATCTGGTCGACAGAGCCTGGGCGGTGAACCATTTGTCGATTACCAGTTGATCATCCTTCCAGCGGTTGTAGAAGTCGGAAATGATTGCATCGCGCTTGCCATGTTTTCCATTGGCGACTGCATTCAGTGCCGCCATGGTGTCGGTCATGTTGGTCGCCGACTGATACTGGCGCGCGGCAAGGTCACCAAAAGGCGGTTCTTCCAGGAGATTGAGATATGTGAGCAAACTGTTGCGCAAGGAGCGTTGCGCGGCCGGGCCGGCGCCGGGGTCAAACGGTGCATTGCTGTTCAGCGCCTGATATTCCGAATGCATCTGGTCCGCGAGCGCTTCGGCCAGTTCGGTCAGAATATGAGTGCGCGCCCGATACAGAATTTCCGGATCGGCCTCGGCGGATTCCTGAACCAGAAGCGACAGGGTAGGCAGCGACAAGAACAGCGCCTTGTAGGCCGGATCAAGCTGGTCATCGTTGAGCGTGTTCGACATCGCATCGATGAAACCCGTAGAGAGGGTGAATTCAGCATTGCGGGCCGCCAGATGCATCGCCTTCCTGGCTTGCCGCTGGCCGGCCTCCCACCGATTGAAAGGATCGGTATCGCTGCCCATCAGGATCAGATCGTCTTCGTCCGCCAGCCCGGCTTCAAGATGGCAGGGCGCCGAAAATCCGCGCAGCAGGGAGGGGATCGGGCGCCGGTCAACATTTTCGAATACATAGCGGGCGCTGGCGCCGGACAATGCCAGCAAATGCGTGTCCGCGGTCGTGCCGTCACAGGTCGTCCGCATCGCCCGGCCATCTTCGCCGATCAGGCCAATCCGAACCGGGATATCAAGCGGCGCTTTTCGTTCCTGGTTCGGCGTCGGCGCGGTCACTTGCACCAATTCTAGGACATATTGCCTGGCAATCGGATCATGGCGTCCGCTGGCCGTGATTTTCGGTGTGCCTGCCTGGGAATACCAGATGATGAATTGATCCAGGTTCCGGTCATTGGCATCTGCCATGGCGGCGACAAAATCGTCTACCGTGGCCGCGGTGCCATCATGACGTTTGAAGTAAAGATCGATGCCGCGCCGGAAACCGCCCGGACCCAAAATGGTGTGCAGCATCCGGCAGAGTTCGGCGCCCTTCTCGTAAACCGTGGCGGTATAGAAGTTATTGATCTCGATATATTTGTCCGGGCGAACCGGATGAGCCAGCGGACCGGCATCTTCGGAAAACTGGCGCAGCCGCAACATCCGCACCTCTTCAATCCGCCGGACCGGAGCCGATCGCTGATCAGCGGAAAACAGTTGATCGCGGAAAACCGTCAGGCCTTCCTTCAGGCACAGCTGGAACCAGTCCCGGCAGGTAACCCGGTTGCCGGTCCAGTTGTGAAAATACTCATGGGCAATGATGGATTCGATCAGCGTGTAATCCTGATCCGTTGCCGTGCCGGGCTTGGCCAGAATGTACTTGGCGTTGAAGATGTTCAGGCCCTTGTTCTCCATGGCGCCCATATTGAAGTCGCTGACCGCGACAATCATGAAGACGTCCAGATCGTATTCCAGGCCGAAGACGTCCTCGTCCCATTTCATCGAACGTTTCAGGGCATCCATGGCATAAGCGGTGCGGTCCTCCATGCCGTGTTCGACATGGATATGCAGCTTCACCACGCGCCCGGACATGGTGGTGAATGTGTCTGACACGCGTGCCAGATCTCCCGCGACCAGGGCGAACAGATAAGACGGTTTTGGGAAAGGGTCGTGCCATTCGGCCCAGTGGCGTCCATCGTCCAGCATGCCGGCATCAATCTTGTTGCCGTTTGACAGCAGGACCGGCGCGGTTTGGGGATCGCCGATAATCCGGGTGGTATAAATCGACAGGACATCGGGGCGGTCGGGGAAATAGGTGATCTTGCGAAACCCCTGAGCTTCGCACTGTGTGCAATAGGTGCCATTGGACAGATACAGACCTTCCAGAGCCGTATTGCCCCTGGGATCGATCACGGTTTCAACGACAAGTTCAAAAGAGCCGGTATCGGGCAGGGCACCTGCGCGAATGGTCAGGTTTTCTTCGGCGACCGAGAAATCATCGGCACCCAGCACCTGTCCATTGATGCTGATTGACCTCAGTTCAAGTCTGCGCCCGGCGAGTATCAGGTCGCCCCGGCCCTGACCATCGGGATTGAGCCGAACCCCGGACCTGGCGGTGATCCTTGTGCTGGTCTCCGCCAGATCAATGGTTAGATCGATGCTATCAACCAGGTGTCGCGGAGGGGTGTAATCAGCCAGTTGAATGACAGCGGGAGTTTCTGGACGCATGGGAACACTTGTATCAATCTGCTGGAATTCACGCATTAACATGGTACAATCCGCTTGTATCGGCAAGCCGAATGAAATTCAACGGTTGTCGACCGTGTTTTGCCAAGGTTACCGGGAAGTTCCCGGGTTCTGTCGAGATTTCAGATTCAGGGTGGCGTTGCTTCCCCCCGAGCCGCGGGCCCGGGGCATTGAAACCGAAAGGAAGCAACATCATGAAGACGACGACCACATCCCCCTTGACTTTGGCGACCACCGCGAACGTGCATTCGCTTGTGGAACTGACGGAGAGCTTCGGGCAATTCTGTCTGATGGCGGGCATCGAAAGCCTGACCCGGTTGATGAACGAAGATGTGGCGCGGCTTGCCGGGGAGCGTCACGGGCATTGTCCTGACATGCCTGGCTGCCGTCGGGGCCATTCGCGGAGGTTGGCTTTCACGGCGGCGGGATCAATGTTGATCGCCCTTTCGGGTGCGCCGCAAGATCACGGGAGATGTCACCGCCGAACCCGCGGGCGCGGAACCCGGCTGTGTACTTCGGGGAATGGTCTTCTTCTCCATGGGACTCATCCCCTGAGAGTTTTACTCGCCGGTAAACCCGGGACGGTTCACTCTGATTTCACAAGGAACATGACATGAACTGATACGATTTGTAAACTGAGCCTTGTTCTTGTTAACCTGACTCCAGGGAACGAGTCGGCTTGTATGTGCTTCATCAAATCCGCCCCTGGGGAAAGAATCGGTCAATGCCAGCAGCGAAAGACGATGCGAAGAATGACGCCGTGATGTTTTCCTACGCGACCTGTTTCGTCAGTCCCTGGCAGCGGAGGCTGGTTCGCTGGGTCGAACTGGCCACGGGCCAGCCCTGTCTGAAGCGGCTTTATGAACAATACAGCAGCCGGCCCGGCACCTATGAAACCTTCTGGCATGGCGCCGTCCGGCTATTGCGGCTTGATATCGACCTGGATCGGGAACGCTTGGCCGAGATCCCGAAACAGGGCCCGGTCGTGTTTGTCGCCAATCATCCGTTCGGCGTGCTGGACGGTATCGTGATCTGCTGGCTGATGTCGCAAGTTCGTACCGATTTCAAAGTGTTGACGAATTCTGTTCTCTATCAGGCTCAAGAAGCAAAGCCGTTCATACTGCCCATCGACTTTGCTGAAACCAAGGATGCACTCAAAACCAATCTGGAAACCCGCGCAACCGCGCTCAGGTATCTGAAGGAAGAGGGCGGCGCGGTGATTGTTTTCCCTGCTGGCGGCATTTCCACTGCGCCGCGCGGGCTTGGCACGGCCATTGACGATGAATGGAAGCCATTTACGGCCAAAATGATTCAGGCATCGGGCGCGACGGTCGTCCCGATCTTCTTTGAAGGGCAGAATAGCCGCTTGTTTCAGATGGCCAGCATGGTCAGCCCCGTCGCCCGTCTGTCGCTGGTTTTCCGCGAGGTATACCGGCGAATGGGTGACAGGATTGATGTCAGAATCGGCGAACCGATTTCGCCGGAGGAAATCTCGGATGTGCGCGACCGCGTTGAATTGATGTCGGTTTTGCGTGACCGGACCTATGGTTTGGGCGAGGCAAGGAAGCGGCGCGGATTGCGCGGACGCCCGATGGACCGGTTGAGCGACGATCTGAAGAAAGCAGCCTGTCAGTCTGTCGGATTTGACACCGCGTGATCCGAAGTAGGTATGTATCATGCTGCCGCTGCCTTCGCGGCATTGAGGTTGCAGAGGCGCTTGCATCGGCCGCTGTGCGCCGCGCTTGTGGCCTGACTTGAAGACCAGGGTGGCCCCGGGCGCATCGTGACCCTGACAGCCCTTGTCCACATCGGCCCGCTCGATCCTGCGGCCGGTCAACTCCCGATCTCCTCCCGCGCCGGCTTCGGGGTGTGGCCGTCATACGGGTTCCCGGGCAACGCCTTGGCCTGCACGATGAACTGGCCGCCCTTGCGGCGCCTGTTGATGGTGGTCAGGGGCACCCTGGTCCCGAAACCGCAAGGCTTGGCTGCCTTGCCCTCGCCAGTGCACCCGATCTCCGGCGCCTGCCGGGAATAGCTTCCAGCCCCGCTGGCGCGGCTTCCGGCCCGGGTTCAGGAGCGGAGCCGGCGCCGCCCTGGACAGCGCCGGTTTGAAGATGTTCCGCGGACCCTCATGGCCCGCGCCAGTCATTCACTGGTGACGGGTGTTGCCGGCATCCCGGTTTCCGTGCGCTCGGGCTTCTCCGGCGTGCAGGCTTTTATGATGAAAAACAGGGCAAACAGGCCCAGAATCATGAACATGCGCCCGCGCGCCCGCGCACGGGCAACCTGATGCTCGCGCTCCGCAATCCGGGCGGCGGTCATCGCCTGATCCGGCGCTGTTTTCGCAAAGTCGTCAGAGGAAGCCATACCCGATCACCAGCAAACAGATCCCAAGGGCGAGAGTGTAAAACGCATGATGGATATAAGTCGCCGGGATAATGCGGCGAGGGGCGGGTCCATCCACAGCATTCTGTTTCTGCATGGCACGCGGGTGACAGTCGGCAATTTCGAGAGCCAGGGGGCGGCGAACAGCACCAGTGCGATCTGGGCCAGCGATGGCTGTCCTGGCATCAATGCCGCCAAGGCTCTCCGTGAACAAGGCTCCCCGTGAAATAGGCGGCGGTCAACGCCCAGAACAATATGGAAAGGATCAGGCGCAGTCGTCCCCGCAACGATGACATCACGACCCCGCCGGTGTGAAACCGAAGCTCTTGCTGGCCGCAAGCGCCTTCCCGGCATCGCCGAGGGCTGTCACCTTTGCGGCCTGATCGCGGCAAAGGCCCTGTCATTGGCATTGGTCGGATCGACAAATTCGCGCGGCCTGGTGGTGCGAATGGCCCCGACCTCGGAAAATTCACCGGATTCGCCGAGATCATTGATCTTGTCCGGGGCCGTCGCCGGATCGAACAATTGCGGCTCGAAGCCGGGATGATCGAATACGCTCCCGATCCCGGGGATGTCCGATGATTTTCGACCCCGCCGAACAGGCGGGGCATGATCTCGCTCAAAGGGTGTCGGTGCAAGACGTTTGCCTATTCGGCGGCCTGCTTTACGGCTTCCGACTTGCCGAATCCGCCGCCGGTCGGTGTCTGCACGATCAGCACGTCACCGGCGGCCATTTCAGTCTTGTCACAGCCCCGCAGGATTTCCGTCCGGCCGTCGATGCGCTCGACCGAGTTGACACCGCATTGACCATTGCCGCCGCCATTCAGGCCGTAGGGCGGCACGCGCCGGTGGCCCGTCAGTAAAGACGCGGTCATCGCTTCCAGGAATCGCAAGCGCCGAATGGTGCCGTCGCCGCCGGTCCATTTGCCGACACCGCCGGAGCCCTGCCGGATGTGAAAATCCTCCAACAGTACCGGAAAGCGCCATTCCAGCACTTCCGGGTCTGTCAACCGGCTGTTGGTCATGTGGGTGTGGACGGCGGACGTGCCGTCAAATCCCGGGCCCGCGCCCGACCCGCCGCAGATCGTCTCGTAATATTGATAAGTGGCGTTGCCGAAGGTGACATTGTTCATCGTGCCCTGTGCCGCGGCCAGGGTGCCGAGGGCGCCGAACAGAGTGTCGGTAATTGCCTGGCTTGTTTCCACATTGCCGGCCACTGTTGCCGCCGGGGGCAGCGGATCCAGCATCGAGCCTTGCGGCACGATAATTTCGATCGGTTTCAGACATCCCTCGTTCATCGGAATATCATCATCGACCATACAGCGGAAAACATACATCACCGCGGCGCGTGTTACGGCGCGCGGCGTGTTGAAGTTGGTATTTTGCTGAGGGCTGGTCCCGGTGAGGTCGATCACGGCCTTGCGCGCCGCATGGTCGACGCTGACCTTGACCCGCAGCATCGTGCCCTGATCCATCTCATAGGAAAACTCTGCATCGTGCAGGGCATCGATCACCTGACGCACGCATTCCTCGGCATTGTCCTGGACGTGGCCCATATAGGCTTGGACCACCGGCAGCGAGAAATGGTCAACCATTCGCTTCAGTTCCTGAACACCGCGCTCGCAGGCGGCAATCTGAGCCTTCAGGTCGGCGATGTTCTGGTTCGGGTTTCGGGCAGGATGCACGGCGCCGGTCAGCACCGCGCGCAAGGCTTTTTCACGAAAGATGCCCTGATCGACCAGCAGCAGGTTGTCGATGAGGACGCCCTCTTCCTCAACCGTGTGACTGTCGGGCGGCATGGAACCCGGCGTGATCCCGCCGACGTCGGCATGGTGGCCACGCGCCCCGACCCAGAACAGGATGTCCCTTTCAGCCTCGTCATGGACCGGCACGACAACGGTGATGTCAGGCAGATGGGTGCCGCCATTATAGGGATCGTTCAGGCAATAGACATTGCCTGGACGGACGGTGCCCTCGTTCTTTGAAATGACGGTTCGAACCGACGTCGCCATCGATCCCAGATGAACCGGCATATGCGGCGCATTGGCGATCAGATTTCCCTCGATATCGAAGACCGCACAGGAAAAATCCAGTCGTTCCTTGATGTTGACCGATGAGGCGGTTTTTTCCAGGGTGAAGCCCATCTGCTCGGCAATCGACATGAACAGATTGTTGAAGATTTCCAGCATCACCGGATCGACTTTCGTCCCAACAGCGTGGGCCCGGCTGACGGCAACCATTCGCTCAAGTGCGATATCATTGCGGGGCGTCAAATGGGCACGCCATTCCGGTTCGACGACGATGGTCGAATGCGGCTCGGTAATGATCGCCGGGCCGGTTACCGTCATGCCCGGTCTCATGCCGGCCCGGTCCACAATGGACGCATCGCGCCAGGAACCGGCCGAAAAAAAGCGATGGGTTTTCCGAACTGGCGCCTCCGCGCCATCGTCGGCAGGATCAATCTGAACCAGAGCTTCGGTCACATCGGCCGCGGAACCGATAGCCTCCGCCATCAGGCTTTCGACAATGATTGTCTTGTCGGTGTCGGCAAAGCCGAATTGCTGGCGATAGGCTCCGGCGAAGTCTTGCCGCATGGTATCAATATCAGCCAGATTGATCTCCAGCGCCGTATCGGTGCCGGCATATTTCAGGAAAGCACGCCGCGTCGTGTCGATACTGTCGATCCCTTGCGCCCGAACCTCTTTCGCGGCTTCGCTGGCCAGGGCCCGAAGGTCCTGTTCGAGAACTTGCAGGAGGTCTTCGGTCAGATTCGCTTCGATCGCCTTTGCGCGGCTGGTGCGAATATCTGCCAGACCCATGCCATAAGCCGAAAGAATACCGGCCAGGGGATGGATCAGCACCCGGCGCATGTTCAGGGCATCGGCGACAAGACAGGAATGCTGGGCTCCGGCGCCGCCGAATGTCACCAGCGTGTATTCAGACACATCATATCCACGCTGGACCGAGATTTTCTTGATTGCCTGGGCCATATTTTCAACGGCGATTTTCAAGAAGCCATCGGCTACCTCTTCGGGCGTCTTGCCGGTTTCATCGGCCAGTTCGGCAAACTTCGCGGTGACGGCCGCCGGGTCCAGCGGTTCATCCGCGCCGGGACCGAAGACATGGGGGAAGAAGCCGGGATTGATCTTGCCAGTCATCAGATTGGCATCGGTGACGGTCAGCGGGCCGCCGCGCCGATAGCACGCCGGTCCCGGATTGGCCCCGGCGCTGTCCGGTCCGACCCGCATCCGCGCGCCATCAAAAGACAGGATCGACCCGCCGCCGGCGGCAACTGTGTGGATGGCCATCATCGGTGCGCGCATGCGGACACCGGCAACCAGCGTTTCGAAAGCCCGCTCATATTCGCCGTCATAGTGGCTGACATCGGTGGATGTGCCGCCCATGTCGAAGCCGATCAGCTTGTCGAAACCGGCGCGTTTGGCCGTCTGGACCATGCCGACGACACCGCCGGCGGGACCGGACAGGATCGCATCCTTGCCCTGGAACAGGCTGGCATCGGCCAGGCCGCCCGAAGATTGCATGAACATCAATCTTGGACCGGAGGATTTATCGCCCACCGACCTGCCGGCGTGCAGGCTGGTTTCCACCTGTTCCACATACCGGCGCAGGATCGGCGACAGATAGGCATCGACGACGGTGGTATCGCCGCGGCTGACATATTTCATCAGCGGTGAAACCTCGTGGCTGACGCTGACTTGCGTAAAGCCCGCCTCGCGAGCTACCTCTGCGACGGCGCGCTCATGATCATGGTAACGGTAACCGTGCACAAGGCAGATCGCGCAGGCGCGATAGCCGGCCTCGAATGCCCCCTTTAAGTCGGCGGAGGCCTGATCCAGATCCAGCGGTGTCTCGATCTGGCCGTCCGCGGTCAGGCGTTCCTCGACCTCAATCATATCAGAATAGAGTTGTTCCGGCAGCACAATGTGCCGGTCGAACAGATCGGGCCGGTTCTGGTAGCCGATCCTGAGCCCGTCGCGAAAACCCCTGGTGGTGACCAACAGCGTACGCTCGCCCTTGCGTTCCAGCAGCGCATTTGTGGCAACGGTTGTGCCCATCTTGACAGCGGCGATACGGTCGGCCGGGATCGGTTCGTCGGCATCGACTTCCAGCAGTTCCCGGATGCCCTGGATCGCGGCATCGGAATACTGCTCCGGATTCTCCGAAAGCAGTTTGTGGGTCCGGATGTCGCCGTTCGGGGCACAGCCGACAATGTCCGTAAACGTGCCGCCCCGATCCACCCAGAATTGCCATTGTTTGTTATTCATTTGCGCCATTAGCCGGTTGTGGGTGGATTATTACAATCAGGTTCGCCGCGATATGACACAATCCATCATGCATATTCCGCAGTTGTCCTCCATTGGAATACTCCGTTGAGCTCGGGAAGGTAAGTCATGTTGGACGGGCCTAAAGCCGGAAGCCATTCGATTGACCTTGCCTCGTGATCCCGGACCAGGGGGCTATTCGGTCAAGCCGCGATCTTGACCGTCATGTCTGTCCTTGCCTGTGCCGGTGTGCGGTATCCGACGCTCGAATGCCGACGCTTTCGGTTGTGGAAGGTCTCGATTTACTCGAAGAGCGCGGCCCTTGCCTTGCGCCGCGTTCGCAAACGCGTCCGGTGGACCATCCCGGTTTGGAGCGCGCCGAAGAAGCTTGCCATCGGAGCATTGTCCAGGCAATTCCCCTTTCGGCTCATGGACGCCGTCATGCCATGCAATCCGAGCCGTTTGCGATACTCGTCACAGGCGTACCGGACGCCTGTGTCGCTGTGATGGATCAGGCTTTTCGGGGGAGGAAAGCGATTACTTTCAGAGTCCTGGCCGTATCTTCCTCCAGCGAATAACACGCCGCATATTTTCATTCATCCGACAAATTACACGATTTATCTTGGCAGGAAGCCGAAAAATATCCAAATCTAGGATATCCTATCCTGTAAATGGAGCCGAAAATATGTCCGAACCTGCCCTCAAAGTCACAGCCAGCAGCGTATCTTCCAAGCGCGAAAAGTTTGTCAAGCTCGCAGAAAGCCGAACGGTTAATGCGATCAAGGCCATTAGGGTCATCGGAAAGCTAGGCAACCGCAACGCCTACGATTACGATGATGCGGATGTCCGTAAGATTATGAAAGCGTTAAACGATGAAGTCGAAGCCCTGGAAAACCGTATGAAGACCACAAATTCTTCGGAAGGTGTGGATTTCAAGCTGTAAATTATACCCCGAGTCACTGAATACCCGAAGAATGGATTGACGATTCGAGCGGAATGGATTCTGCTCGGCGCCATGATTGGCCCGAAGTCTCTTTCTCCTGAAGATCGCCGCGAATTGCTGGCCTGTGTGAAGCGCCAGCGCGGGGATCATGGGATTGCGCGTCGGGCGAATGCGCTTTTGTCGCTGGATGATGGCAAGTCCCGTGCCGAGATTGCGGGCGTTCTCCACCTTGATGACGACACGGTGCGTGGCTGGCGCAAGCCGTACCTGGCCGAGGGCTGGAAGGGCGGGCAGTCCCGGATGACGGGGCGCAAGGGGCCGGGCCTTGCAACTGGCTTGAGGGGCGCATTTGCCGGTCGGCCCATGAAATCCGCGCCCATATTCGCGCAGGATCTGGCATCTGCCATTCCCATTCGGGCTGTCTGAAGCTGCTGGCGCGTCTGGGCCTTGAATATCGCAAGCCCAGGGCGGCGCCGCGGGCGGCGGATGCTGGCAAACAGGCCGGGTTCATCGCATTTTACGAAAATCTGCTCGATTCTCCCGGGGCGGACGAGGTCTCCCGGGGCGGACGAGGTCTCCCGGGGCGGACGAGGCTGTTTGTTTCGCCGATGCCGTCCACCCGGAATATCCCTGCCGCCCGCACCTCAACCCGGATCGGGCGGCTCCGGGCCGTCATGCGCCGATACGTCACGCGGAACCGATATTACCCGACCCAGGGGCAATGCGCGGCGGCCCTCTTGACGTTCTTTCGAGAAACAATCCCCGAAGAGGAAGACAAATTCCCAGATCAGGTCATCGACAACTTCCGTGTCATCTCATATCAAAATCTTCGGGTCTTGCAGTGATTGGGGTATAAGATTTCAATTATCGCCAATCCGTGATTATTGCAGAATTGCCATTGAAAGTTTTTGAATGAAGTGGTCAAAAAGTTTTGACTGCATGAAAACTTGTGCTAATGCTGGATTTTAAAGGAATGGCAGCATTGGTTACCACAAACCAATTTAGGACGAGATGCAGCATGGAAGACAGACAATATCTGATTGGAATGACCACCGAGATTGTTGCGGCATATGTCGGCAGTAATGATATTGAGGCCGTGGATGTTCCCAGATTGATTCGGGATGTATACTCCGCGCTTGATGGTGCTGCTCACGGTGTAGGCGCCGCGGATGCCGGGCCGCCCAAGCCGGCGATCTCGGTCAAGAAATCCATCAACCCGGATTACATCATTTGTCTGGAAGACGGATTGAAGTTCAAGTCGCTGAAGCGGCACTTGAGCACGAAATATGAAATGTCGCCGGAAGAATATCGCCAGAAATGGGGGCTTGCCCCCGATTATCCAATGGTGGCGCCGAACTACGCAAAGGCGCGTTCTGCATTGGCCAAGAAGATGGGCCTGGGGCGAGGACGCCATCGTGCGGAGAAAGCAGGCTTTTCTTCGGCAGACTAACTCAGGTCAGGATCTAAGTATTGGATCTAAATTGGCACGTGCTGATCAATGGCGTGTCTTGAGATATTGGGCGGTATTGGGTAGATCCAATATCGACCATTGTTTTTGCCGGGCGGTTTTTTTAGCGGAAAACCGGTGGCCACTGGCGTTTGAAAGCGATAGATAGCCCCGGTTGATCGATCAAGCAGGGCACAAGAACGCGATGGCACGCGAATTCATCTATCACATGCACGGCATGACCAAAGTTCATGGATCCAGGAAGATCGTGGAAAACGTCAACCTGTCGTTTTACCCCGACGCCAAGATTGGCATCATCGGTGTAAACGGCGCGGGAAAGTCAACTATTCTTCGGATCATGGCGGGCCAGGACACCGGGTTTACCGGCGAAGCCCGGCTGGCAAACGGCGCCACTGTCGGCTATCTGCCCCAGGAGCCACAACTCGATGAGGATCTGGACGTTCTGGGCAATGTCATGTTGGGTGTGGCCAGACAACAGGCCAAGCTCGACCGCTATAATGAAATCGCGATGAATTATTCCGATAAAACCGCTGACGAAATGGCGCGGTTACAGGATGAAATCGACGCGGAAAACCTGTGGGATCTGGACGGCCGGGTCGAGATGGCAATGGATGCACTGCGCTGCCCGCCGGGCGATGCCGATTCCAAGGTGCTGTCAGGCGGTGAAAAGCGCCGGGTCGCCCTTTGCAAACTGTTGCTGGAACGCCCCGACCTGTTGTTGCTGGACGAACCGACCAACCATCTGGATGCGGAGACGGTGGCCTGGCTGGAGAAATATTTGCGCGAATACGATGGCGCAATTCTGCTGGTCACGCACGACCGTTACTTTCTGGACAATGTGACGAGCTGGATTCTGGAACTGGATCGCGGGCGCGGTATTCCGTGGAAGGGGAACTATTCCAGCTGGCTGGAACAAAAGCAAAAACGTCTGGAGAATGAGTCAAGGAGCGAGGAATCCCGCCAACGCACGCTAAGTCGGGAACTTGAATGGGTGCGCTCTTCACCAAAGGCCCGGCAGGCAAAATCCAGGGCGCGGATCAATGCCTATGAAGATCTGCTCAACCGAGCCGGCAATGTTCAGGCAGGCCGGGTCCAGATCATCATTCCCGTCGCCGAACGCCTGGGCAACCGGGTGGTCGAGATCGAACATTTGAACAAGGGATTTGGCGACCAGTTGCTGATCGAGGATCTGAATTTCAGCCTGCCGCCCGGCGGCATAGTCGGGGTTATCGGCCCTAACGGCGCCGGCAAGACCACCCTGTTCAAAATGCTGATGAGGCAGGAAGAGCCCGACAGCGGAACCATCGAGATCGGCGAGACCGTCCATATCGGTGCTGTCGATCAGACCCGGGATCACCTGGCCGGTGACAAGACGATTTGGGAGGAGATTTCAGGTGGGACGAACGTCGTCGAACTCGGCAATACCGAAATGAACAGCCGGGCCTATGTCAGCGCCTTCAACTTCAGGGGCGCCGACCAGCAAAAGAAAGTGGGCCAGCTTTCCGGCGGTGAACGCAACCGGGTTCACATGGCAAAACTGCTCAAGGGCGGGCACAACCTGCTGCTGCTTGACGAGCCGACCAACGATCTGGACGTGGAAACCCTTCAGGCCCTGGAAGTCGCGCTGGAAGACTATGCCGGCTGCGCCGTGATCATCAGTCACGACCGCTGGTTCCTGGATCGGTTGGCGACCCATATCCTGGCATTCGAAGGCGACAGCCATGTGGAATGGTTCGAGGGCAATTTCGAGGACTATGAGGAAGACAAGCGCAGACGGCTGGGCGATGCGGCCGTCGAACCAACCCGGATCAAATTCAAGAAGTTCAGTCGATAATAAAACGGGACGGGAGCGTCAGACTCCCGTCCTGGCCTTTAATTCCGCCGTTACAGACGCCAATTTGCCGCTGTTGCGGTCCAGCACTGCCTTGAATTCGGACCGCTGGGTCAGGGCCATGGATACGTTGCCAACCGTAATGTCGATGATCTTCAGCATGCCGGACCGATCCTTAACCCGCCAGCCGATGGCCAGAGGTTGGCGGCCAGCGGATTCGATTTTTGAATAGACGATGATGCCCTTCTTGCCGAGATCGACGACCCGGCCAAGCATGAGTTGTTCGTCGGAATAAGAATGAAGCTGTTCGGCAAATGTGCTGGCCACATAGTCCTCGAACGCCGCCAGGTATTCGGCCTGTTCGACTGCGCTGGCCCGGCGCCAGGCGCCGCCGGCGGCAAATCGCCCGATCGCCGCCAGATCCGCTCGCTCGCTCAGCAGAGCCTGATAGGCACTCTTGCGCGCCGACCTGTCGCCATTCGACGTGTTCAGGATATCAATTACCTGATCTGCGATTTCCTGAACAAAGGTTCGTGCATCGGCCTCGGCCCATGCCGTCCCGGACCAGCCGGTCAGGGGCAGGATCAATAGCACCAAGAATGCTAGTCGGCGTAGTCGGCGCATCGTCGATCTCCGCAAGTTTTGTCAATGGACGTCATGACGGATCATTCAATTCCGATGTCAGGCAAGGAATCTGCATCTAGCTTGCCATTGGCAATCGCCGCCTTGCGTTGCTGGTAATAGGCGCTGCGGACCGCCGCGTAATAGTCCGGACTGGTCTTGCGCAATGAATCAATGGTGGATCCATTTTGGGCCCGGGAATCCACCACTCTGACGCTACGCCTCGTGACGCCGGCCACAAATGGCGCTGATCCGCCGCCGACATAGGAAAATGGATTCGAAAATGCATCGACGACCCGGCCGCCCGTATGCCGCACGCTGCTGGGACCTATCAGGGGCAGTACGATATACGGCCCGCTGCTGGCACCGTATCTGGCCAGCGTCTGTCCGAAATCTTCATAATGCGCCGGCAGGCCCAATTCGGTGGCCGGATCCAGTGCGCCGAGCCCGCCCAGTGTCGTGTTGACCATGAACCGCCAGAAAGTTCCCTCGGCCTGCTTGAATTCGCCCTGCATAACCTCGTTCAAGAGCGTGACCGGTTCGCCCAGGTGGCCGGCAAAATTCCGTGCGACCAGGCGAACAGGCGGCGGCACGACTGCCTTATAGGCTGATGAGGCTGGGCGAAGAATCGCCTGATCGACGCCGTCATTAAAGGCGAAAATCGCCCGGTTTGTTTCCTCATGCGGATCGTTGATGCCACCGTTCAGCGCAGCGTCCGTACCCTCATGGGTGGCGCAAGCCCCCAAGCCAAGTACAAACATCATCGTCAGCACTTGCCGATAATATGGCGCACGTCTCATCCTATCGACCCCTCGATTCCCTTCGATCCCCATTCTCGTATCATTACCACGCTGAATAGTCGTCTGTGAAGACGCCGCTTTTTTCCTTCTGATCGTCAAGCGGGTTTCGATGCTGTTTGGACCTGTCGCGGCCTCGGGCCTGTCGGACAGCAGATACCGGCTCTTGCGGTCAATCAGGGTGACCAGGGTGCCGGTCCCCTTCTTCCCTGCAACCGTGTCGCCCTTCCCGTCGCCGGGATGCCGGCCGGTTTCCGACCCGGGCGGGCCGCCCATGAATAATGCTCACGCGGCCCGGAATGAGACCGCGCCCGATCCCGTAACGCCCTTGTCTACGACGCTTTTTGTGCCGCCTGCGCAAATGCCTGTAGAACTCGCCGCCGCCCGCGGCATCCCGGTAAATCCACTGATGGATCGTCTCCGGTGCGATGCGCATACGGGCACTTCGGGGATGATCCCGGCGCATCCGCCCATTGATCGTTCCGGCCACCAGCCCCGCGCAGGCTCCCGGTGGACATAGGCCTGAACGCGTTCATCATGGCGATGGCGCGCATGGCGGGGCTGATGGCGCCGGATAAGGGGTGTTGGGACCGTTACGGACCTGCTCCGGACCAATCGTGGCATGGGATCGGCCAAGACGACGGCCGATCTCGCGATCACTCAGCCCATAAAGTGTCAATTGTGCGATGGCATACCGTTCGCATGCGGCAAGGTGCGTGTGAGACATGGCAGCTCCTCGGTCGCTGTCAGGTCTTGCAACCTCAGCTTACCGAAGCCGGTCGTCATGTCTCTCCCATCATCAAGGCTTCTGGTGCATTTCGATGTGTAATCCATCATTCATAATTGATGGTTCGGGGACAGCTTATTTGTTTCCGCGCAAAAACTCCGTGTCCGGCACCAGATAAATGTCCAGTTTGATTTCTCCCACGCCTGACAGACAAGCCTGTCCGCCAGCAGAAGCAGGGCCCCTCAATCCACCCCCGACCCGGCAATCCCGGCGCCGCGCATTTCCAGATAGCCGTCGACCTTGCCCATCAGCACGTCCATTTCGTTGTCAAAGAAATGGTTGGCGCCGTCGATTTCTTCGTGATCGATGGTGATGCCTTTCTGGGTACGAAGCTTTTCGACCAGCCTGGTGGTGTCTTCGGACGGGGCAACCTTGTCGCCCAGGCCATTGATGATCAGGCCGGACGAGGGGCAGGGGGCCAGGAAGGTGAAATCGTACATGTTGGCCGGCGGCGAGGCCGAGATGAAACCGGCAATCTCGGGCCGGCGCATCAACAACTGCATGCCAATCCAGGCGCCGAACGAGAAACCGGCGACCCAGCATTCGCTGGCGTTCTTGTTGAAGCCCTGCACCCAGTCGAGCGCCGATGCGGCATCGGACAACTCGCCAATACCCTGGTCAAACTCGCCCTGGCTCCGGCCGACGCCGCGGAAATTGAAGCGCAGCACGGCAAATCCGCGACGCTTGAACAGATAGAACAGATTATAGACGATCTTGTTGTTCATCGTCCCGCCATATTGCGGGTGCGGATGCAGAATGATTGCCAGCGGTGCATTGGGCTCGGTGCCTTGCTGATAGCGCCCCTCAAGACGTCCTTCGGGTCCGGGGATAATCACTTCAGGCATGTGCAAACCGCTCCATTCATCATTATTCTTGACTGTTCAGGTCGAGATTCATAGGTTCCGGAAATCCGGTCCGGCGAACCGGATCATGTTCCGCGAACGCGTTACATAGCGAAAACGATTGCCAAACTGCAAGAATTCCGTGACCCGGTGTCACAAATGGTGATGGGAGAGACCCCATGAAGCTCAGCACAAAGGGCCGTTATGCCGTGATGGCGATGACCGATCTGGCCCGCCACGGCGAATCGGGCGCGCACGTGGCGCTGGCCGATATCGCTCTGCGCCAGGGCATCTCGCAGACCTATCTGGAACAGTTGTTCGGAAAATTGCGCCGATCGGGCCTGCTCGAAAGCCTGCGCGGACCCGGCGGCGGCTACCGGCTGGCCCAGGGCGCCGGGGAAACCCGGGTGCTGGACATCATGCGCGCGGTGGACGAGCCGCTGCGCACGACAAGATGCGCCAATGTGGAGACCGACGGCTGCATGGCCAATTCGGCCCGCTGTCTGACCCATGATCTGTGGGCCGAGTTGGGCCATATGGTCGAGATGTTCCTGGCATCGGTGTCGCTGGACGATGTCGTCAATCGGCGAAACCTCAGCCCCTGTGGCCTGGCCCCGCTGGCCGGCAGGGCGGGTGAAGAGACACCGCCCGCCCGTGTAACCTGAAGAACCATGCTGACCTATTTCGACTATAACGCCACTGCGCCGGTCCGACCCAGGGTGCGCGAGGCGATCCTTGCCGGGCTCGACCTGGCCGGCAATCCGTCCTCGGTGCACCGGGCAGGCCGCGTCGCACGGCGGCTGGTCGAGGAGGTGCGCGACAGGATGGCCGATGTCTCCGGCGCGACGCCGCGCAATGTGATCCTGACCGGCGGTGGTACCGAGGCCAATAATCTGGCCCTGCGCGGCTGTGCGACCGGTCATCTGATCATCTCGGCGATCGAACATGATTGCGTCACTGCCGCGGCGCTGGCCTCCGGCAAACGGGTCAGCATGGTCAAAGTCTTGGCCAATGGTACGGTCGATCTGGACCATCTGGGCGACCTGCTGCGGGACGCCGGGGCGGATACGCTGGTATCGATCATGGCGGTGAACAACGAAACCGGGGTGATCCAGCCCGTTGCCGAGGCCGCCGCCATCGCGCGTGAAGCCGGCGCGTTGTTTCACACCGACGCGGTCCAGGCCCTGGGCAAGATCGATCTGGGATCGCTCGGCCATGCGTGCGACCTGATCACCCTGTCGGCGCACAAGGTCGGCGGGGCAAAGGGCGCCGGCGCCCTGATCGTACGCGACGGAATCGAGCTGACGCCGATGATCACCGGTGGCGGTCAGGAGATGGGCCGGCGGTCCGGCACCGAAAACGTGCCGGCGATTGCCGGTTTCGGAGCACTGCTCGAGATCGATTTGCGCGCCGAGCAGAAACGCGTACACCGGATCGGCCTGGAGATTGAGGCGGCACTGACCGACGCCGTGCCGGGCGCGCTGGTAATCGGCGCGGACGCAGTACGTACCGGCAACACGGCGTGCATCGCCTTGCCCGGCGTCAAGGCAGAGACACAGGTGATGGCGATGGATCTGGCCGGCGTTGCCGTCAGCGCCGGCAGCGCGTGCTCGTCCGGCAAGGTCTCCCGGTCCCGTGTGCTGGACGCCATGGGGTATGACGGCGATATCGCCGGCGCGGCGATCCGCATCAGCTGGGGCTGGGCAACGACACCGGAAGATACCGCCCGATTGACGGCGGCCTGGCGCGATATGGCTGGCCGGTTGTTCCGCGGCAATCCGGCGCACACGGCGACAATTGGTTGAAACCGGGCAGGGCGACGGCTAGATAGAATGAGATATCCGACTGAATTAGTCGGCAATCGGGAAGTGACGCAGGCATGGCAGTACAAGACACAATCGACCAGGTCGAAGGTTTAGAGAAGTACAAATACGGCTTTTCGAGCGATATCGAGGCGGACACATTGCCGCCCGGTCTCGACGAGGGTGTGGTGCGTTTCATCTCGGCCAAAAAGAACGAACCGGAATGGCTTCTCGAATACCGGTTGAAAGCGCTGGCCCGCTGGCAGGAAATGGACGAGCCCGACTGGGCCAAGGTCGACTTCCCACCGATTGACTACCAGGCCGTGTCGTATTTCTCGGCGCCGAAGAAGGCAGGCGATGGCCCGATGTCGCTGGACGATGTCGATCCGGAAATTCTCGCCACCTACGAAAAGCTCGGCATTTCCCTTCGCGAGCAGGAAATTCTGGCGGGTGTCCAGGGCACGGAAAAAATGGTCGCCGTTGATGCGGTGTTCGACAGCGTGTCCGTCGCCACCACATTCCGCGACAAGTTGGCCGAGGCCGGCGTGATCTTCTGTTCAATTTCAGAAGCCGTGCGGGACCATCCCGATCTGGTGAAGAAATATCTGGGATCGGTTGTGCCGCTGACCGACAACCGGCACGCCACGCTGAACGCAGCAGTGTTTTCAGACGGTACGTTCGTATACATCCCGCCCGAAACCCGCTGTCCGATGGAACTGTCGACCTATTTCCGTATCAATGCGGCCAATACCGGTCAGTTCGAGCGCACGCTGATCATCGCCGATGCCGGCTCCTATGTCAGCTATCTGGAGGGTTGCACCGCACCGATGCGTGACAAGAACCAGCTGCACGCCGCGGTGGTCGAACTGGTCGCCCTGGGCGATGCGGAGATCAAATATTCCACGGTCCAGAACTGGTATCCGGGCGATGCCGAAGGCAAGGGCGGGATCTATAATTTCGTCACCAAGCGGGCCCTGTGCGCCGGCGAGAACTCGAAAGTATCGTGGACGCAAGTGGAGACCGGATCGGCGATCACCTGGAAATACCCGTCCTGCATTCTGAAGGGCGACGGCTCGGTGGGCGAGTTCTATTCGATCGCCATCACCAATAACCGGCAACAGGCTGATACCGGCACCAAGATGCTGCATTTGGGCCGCAACACCCGCAGCCGGATCATTTCCAAGGGGATCAGTGCCGGCCGCTCGCAACAGACCTATCGCGGCCTGGTTTCGGTTCATCCCAAAGCGAAGGGCGCGCGGAACTATACCCAGTGCGACAGCCTGTTGATCGGCGCCGATTGTGCCGCCCACACCGTGCCGTACATCGAATCCAAAACCCCGACCGCCGTGGTCGAGCACGAGGCGACGACCACCAAGCTGTCGGAAGATCAGCTGTTCTACTGTCGCCAGCGTGGCCTCGGCGAGGAAGAGGCCGTCACTCTGCTGGTCAACGGTTTCTGCAAGGAAGTGCTGCAGGAACTGCCCATGGAATTTGCCGTCGAGGCCCAGAAGCTGGTCGGCATCAGCCTGGAGGGGAGTGTGGGATAAATGCCCGAGGAAACCGTCACGCTGTACCGCGCGGTCCGCGAGCACGAAATCGCCGTGATCGACGAACTGCGGTTCCGGGCCTTCCCGCCCCGGCGTGAGACATATCCTTATTCCGATCCGACCCATGATGAAGCCCAGGCCCGGCGACTGACCGAGAACATGATGAACCGGCTTGGGATGAAACAGTCCTGTATCCTTGATTTCGAAATGAAAAAGGAATTTGCGGATCAATTGAAAATCGACCTGCACGACGAAGTCCTGAAGGTCGAAAATCTAACCGAGCTGAACCTGAACGCTGAACCTGAACATTGTCACCCCTATCGGTGTTCTGGTCCGGCTCGAAGCAGATGGCATGCAAGGAAAAACACGAATGCTTGAAATCACGGATCTGCACGCCAGCGTCGGCGGCACTGAAATCCTCAAGGGTCTGTCCCTGATCATCCCGGCGGGCGAAGTGCACGCGATCATGGGCCCCAATGGATCGGGCAAGTCCACACTGTCCTATGTTCTGGCCGGCCGCGAGGGCTATGAGGTCACGGCCGGGTCGGTCGTTTACAACGGCCAGGATCTGACAGGGATGGATCCGGAAGAGCGCGCGGCAACCGGCGTCTTCCTGGCCTTTCAGTATCCGATCGAAATTCCCGGCGTCGCCAATCTGACCTTCCTGAAGACTGCCTTAAATGCTCAGCGCAAGGCGCGCGATGAGGATGAACTGGATACCGTTCAATTCATGAAATTCGTCAAACGGAAAGCCCGGGAACTGAAGATCACCGACGAGATGCTGAAGCGGCCGCTGAATGTCGGCTTCTCGGGCGGCGAGAAGAAGCGCAACGAAATCCTGCAGATGGCGGTGCTGGAACCGCAATTGGCGATCCTGGACGAAACGGATTCCGGCCTCGACATCGATGCCCTGAAAACCGTGGCCGAGGGTGTGAATGCGCTGCGGTCCGAGACCCGGGCCATGCTGGTCATCACCCATTACCAGCGCTTGCTCGACCATATCGTGCCCGATGTCATCCACGTGATGGCCCGGGGCCGGATTCACAAGAGCGGCGGCAAGGAACTGGCGCATGAGCTTGAAAAGTCAGGTTATGCCGAATTTGAGGAGGCCGCCGCCTGATGGCCGATACCCGCCATTATGCCGCCACGGCCTATCGAGCGCTGTTTGACGACGCCGCGCTACCGGGCGAGGTCGCGTTGCGCCGGCAGGCACTCGATGCCCTGCTGGAAACCGGCGTCCCGTCACGCCGGGTCGAGGGCTGGAAGTGGACCGATCTGCGGACGCTGGCCGAAGCGCCTCTGCCGCTTGCCGCTCCGGTTGATCATCCCACCACCCACGAAGACACTCTGTTCGCCGGTCTGAAGGTCGCTCGTCTGATCATCGCCAATGGTTGTTACCGGCCTGATCTTTCCGATACCGTGCCAGACGGTATTGACCTCGTTTCCGCCGCCGCCGCACTGACCGAGGGACCGGATTGGGCTCGCGGTCTGCTGGCGGATGACACCAGCAATGTGTTTTCCCGGATGAATGCGGCGTTCCTGCAGGATGGCGTGATCCTGAAAGTGAAGCGGAACATGGCACCGGCCAGGCCGCTCCATCTGATCATCGTAAATGAAGGCCCCGCAGCGGCCGCCTATACAAGATCCGCTGTGGTTCTGGATCAAGGCAGCGAGTTAACCCTGATCGAGGAACACCTTGGTGCTGGCGAGGGCGTGGTCAACACAGCGCTGTCGATCAGTCTGGGTCGGAACACACGGCTCGACCACATTCGGGCCAACAGGAATACAGACGGCAGTGTCCATGTTGGCAATCTGACCGGCACGCTGGACCGGGACGCGCGCTATGCCGGCACTTTCTTCACGACCGGTGGGCTGTCACGAATTGACACCGGTCTGCGCCTGACGGGCGAAAATGCCGAGGTATCCATTGATGATGCCTATCTGCTGCAAGACCGCGAACACTGCGACAACACTGTCGTGATCAATCACGCTGTGCCCCACGGCACGTCGAACCAGACGTTCAGGGGGGTGCTGGCCGACCAGGCGCGCGGCGTCGTGCAGGACAAGATCATCGTTGCCGAGGGGGCCAGCCAGACCGACGGCAACCAGCGCATCCAGGCTCTGCTGCTGTCGGACCGGGCCGAACAGGACATCAAGCCTGAACTTGAAATATATAATGACGATGTGACCTGCAGCCACGGCGCAACTATCGGGCAACTGGACCAACAGGCACTGTTTTATCTGCGCTCGCGCGGCGTGCCACTGGCCGAGGCCCGCGCCATGATGATCCGGGCCTTTCTGGCCGAAACCCTGGACGGTTTGAAGAACGAAACCGTTCAGGAATGTCTGTTGTCCGCCATCAATGGCTGGCTGGCGGCCCGGGCCGGGAGGGATGCCCCATGAATTCCGAAGTTCAGACCATGACCACCAGATTCGATGTTGACGCCATTCGCGCCGACTTCCCGATCCTGTCGCGCGAGATCCATGGGCGACCGCTGACCTATCTGGACAATGCCGCATCGGCCCAAAAACCTCGGATGGTTCTGGACACGGTCCAGCGGGCCTATGGCGAAGAATATTCCAACGTCCACCGCGGCTTGCATTTCCTGTCGAACCTGTCGACCGAACGCTACGAGACCGCGCGCAAATCGATCGCGACTTTCCTGAACGCACCGTCGGCCGATCAGATCATCTTTGCGTCCGGATCGACCGATGCGATGAACCTGGTCGCCCATTCCTATGCCGGTCCGATCATTGGTGAGGGCGACGAGATCGTGCTGTCGGTGATGGAGCATCATTCCAATATCGTTCCCTGGCATTTCTTGCGTGAAACCAGGGGCGCGGTCCTGAAATGGGTGCCGATCATCGAGGACGGCTCGCTCGATATGGCCGCCTTTGAAGATGCATTGTCGGATCGGACCAGGCTGGTCGCCATCACCCACATGTCGAATTCCCTCGGCACCATCACGCCGGCCGAGGAAATAATCAAACTGGCCCACGGCCGCGGCATTCCGGTCATGCTGGACGGCAGCCAGGCGGCGGTTCACATGAAGGTTGATGTCCAGGAGCTCAATGTCGATTTCTACGCCGTCACCGGGCACAAGCTTTATGGTCCCACCGGCATCGGTGCGCTCTATGCCAAAAGGGAATATCTGAACGTCATGCGGCCCTATCGTGGCGGCGGCGAGATGATCCGTGAGGTGGACGAGGATTTCGTTACCTGTGCCGACCCGCCGCACCGGTTCGAGGCCGGCACCCCGCCCATCGTCCAGGCCATCGGTCTGGGCGCGGCCACCGAATTCATGATGAGCCTCGACTGGCCGGCGGCTCAAGCCCACGAGGAAGTCGTTCTCGCCTATGCCACCGAACGTCTGCGCGAGTTCAACTGGATCACCATTCACGGGCAATCGCCGCGCAAGGGGGCGATCCTGTCCTTCACCATGGAGGGTGCACACCCGCATGACATCTCGACGGTCATCGACCGATCGGGCGTCGCGATCCGTGCCGGACACCATTGCTGCCAGCCACTGATGAAGCGGCTCGGCGTGCCCGCTACCGCCCGGGCAAGCTTTGCCCTATACAACACCACCGATGACGCCGACCGGCTGGTCGACGCGTTGATCAAATGCCGGGAATTCTTTGCATGAGCGATGCAGCCGCAACGATCGAAGATAACGATGACGACATCCTGACGCAGGGCCCGCCCTGTGATGGAAACTGGGACACTCATCCGATGGGACTGGCAATCATTACCGCCCTCAAAACCGTCTATGACCCGGAGATCCCGGTCAATGTGCATGATCTGGGTCTGATTTACCGGGTCGATATTTCACCGGACAACACTGTCGAGATTGATATGACCCTGACCGCGCCGGGCTGTCCGGTGGCCGAGGAAATGCCCGGCATGGTCGGCGGCGCGCTGGATTATATGACCGATCGGCTGAAGGAAGTTAAGGTCGAGATTGTCTGGGAGCCACCCTGGACCATGGACCGGATGTCCGAGATTGCCCGCATCGAACTGGGCATGTTCTAGCGCCGTTTGACCGCGTCATTGTTCCGTTAACCCGAAAGCCCTATATTAGATCCATGAGTGAAGTTCGTGAACGGCCCAAGGCCATCAAACTGACCGACCGCGCGGCGGAACGGATCCAGGCCATTATGTCTGCGTCCGACGCGCCGATTTATGGTGTAAAACTGGGCGTCAAGAATGCGGGCTGCGCCGGCATGGCCTATACCCTGGACTACGCCGCCGAGGCCGGTCCCCATGACGAGGTTGTGGAGGACAAGGGCGTGCGCGTGCTGATCGATCCGATGGCCATCTTGTTTCTGCTCGGTACCGAAATGGATTGGGAGGAAGACAAGCTGCAGGCCGGCTTTACCTTCAAGAACCCCAATGTGATCGATGCCTGCGGCTGCGGTGAAAGCGTCAGGTTCGCCGGGATGTGATCCGGGCAGGCCAACCAAGGGTCGGTCTGCCCGGGAGTCTTGTCTGGCTCGGATGCATCAATCTTCGTTTTCAGGCAATGTCGACGGCTCCCGCCCAATGCCTGGCGGGCGCAATGCCTGCAATCAGGTCGTTGACATGGTCCACGGCCATGTCGCCAAAGGCATTGCAGAGTTTGAAGGGTGGCGTTGCTTCGCCTGAGCCATAGGCCCGGGGCGTTCAAACCGAAGGGAAGCAACACCATGAAGACGACGACAACATCTGCAGCGGCCCTGCCCAAAGCGCTCTGATTTCGGCCGTAGCCGGGGCCTGGGAGATGGTCGGCCAAAGCTTTGATCAGTTGTTCTGCCCGCTGGCCGGATTTTCGGCGCCGGGCGAGATGATGGAGGCCGATGTGACGACGCTGGCTGGAGAAGCGCATGCCCGCGACACGGACACAAGCCCGGATACCGATGGGGCCGGACCCGTGGTCGTCTCGGCTTTCACGGCGGCAAGGTGGAGATGGAGCGCCCGCGGGTGCGCTCGAAAGTCACCGGCTTTAAGGTTATTGGGAAGGAACTTGCCCTGCCCGGTTGGCGGGAGGCTGCCGAAGCCGGATGGTTGGAAGAATGGGCGATGAGCCTGATGCTGATGAACGTGGCCACGCGCAGGTTCGGGCGGGCCGTGCGCCTGGCCGAGGCCGGTGTGCCGTCCGAAACCGGCTCTGGCCTTTCCAAATCGGCCGTCTCCCGGCGTTTCAAGGCGCTGACGGAGGCGCGGTTGGCCGAGTGGATGGCTTCGGATCTGTCGCAGTTCGACCTTTTGGTGATCCGGATCGACGGGCTCCATATGACCGACAAGCTGCTGATGGTCGGCGCTGCAGGCATTGACGTTGAAGGGCACAAGCACCCGCCTGGCGTGATCGAAGGGGCCACCGAAAACACGGCAACCGTGCAGGCGCTTGTGGACAACGAAAAGGCGGCGTTCTCGGGAATCGCACGGCTATTCAGGGTCGGCGAGCGGACGGTGAGGCGAGCGGACGGTGAGGCGAGCGTAGCACGTCTCAAGCGACGCCACGAGACACGGCGTCTTTGATCGCCTGTCGGAGATCGTCGCCCTTTAGGGTCTGTTGACAATCACCGGGCAGCGTTGAGCATTGCGCAGAGGTGCCAGTTGGCTGCATAGCTGGTATCCGTTTTGTCGTATCGAGTTGCTATCCCCCTGAATTCCTTGATCTTTGCGAAGTCGTTTTCGATCAGGTGACGCCACTTGTACATGTGAGTATCGTCGTCTCGTTGCACTTTCCGGTTCGATTTGGGTGGAATAACCGCAGTTGCGCCGCGCTCATCAAGGTCTTGCAGGAACCAATCGGCGTCGAAGGCCTTGTCGGCCAGCAACGCTGCGAAGGAGACATCGTGGATCAGGGGAGCAACCCCCTTCATGTCGTGCGCTTGCCCCGGCAGAAGCAGAAAGCGGAACAAGTTGCCGAGCGCATCGATCAGGGCAACGGGTCCTGGTCGTCAGCCCGCCGCGAGAGCGTCCGATGGCTTGATTCCGTGTTCCCCTTTTGCGCCCGAAGCCTTCTGATGGGCCTGGACAATCGTCCCGTCGATGAGAGCATGTTCAAGGTCTGGCTCGTCGCTTATGGCGTTGAAAAGCCTTTCAAACACACCGGCCCTTGCCCATCGACGAAATCGTTTGAAAACCGAATTCCAGTTGCCGAAATCCTGGGGCAGGTCACGCCAGGGAGACCCTGTTCGCACACGCCAAAGTACGGCCTCCACGAACCGACGGTTATCCCGACCGGTTGCTCCCGGGTCCCCGGCTTTACCGGGTCACAGGGGCGCAATCTTCGCCCAGAGTTCATCTGAAATCACCAAACGATCTTCGTCCATCCAGACCTCCATTTTCGAAGCTTGAATAACAGTTCAGGCCAAATCGCAACCCCGAATGTCAACAGGCCCCCGAATGTCAACAGGCCCTAGTCGTCTGTGAAGACGCCGCTTTTTTCATCCTGATCGTCAAGCGGGTTTCGATGCTGTTTCTGATAATCAGGTACAACAAACGCCAACAAACGCCTTGACCATTTGAGGATGGATCGGAGGTTGTCCCGGCCTGCCAGGCGGCCGGCCCTGGTCGTTCTGACTGGCATGAGGGCTTCAAGGATGCCGCGGGTGATCATGGCGGCGGTCAGGATTTCAATTCATCTCACCTTGAAAACGCCGCTGAACCCTTGTTCACCCAGATTTTCAACGGCGAATTCGTACTCCCCGGGCCGGATCGGAATGAACCAGACATCAACCTCGCCTTCGTCTTCCATCTCCAGTTCGCCGAGGCCGGAAACAGACATCGCCATACCTTCAACCACCACCTTGTCGATCCAGGCATTCTCGAACAGGCCTTCGACCTCGATTTCGTAGGCGTCGCGGCCATCACTGACGATGCGCCAGCGGTAATATTTGCCGGTTTCCAGTTGGTACTCCCGGACCGAAAATCCCTTTGCTGCGTCCAGTTCCAAAGGTTCCAGGCGCTCCGCCCGCTTCGCCAGATTACCCTCGGCAAGGGCCGGCGTTGCCAGTATCGCCCCCAAAAGGGGCAATCCAATCCAACAATTTCTCATCCCAGGTCCCCTTGTGCCAATCTTTTGCCGTCGTCGGGGTCAGGTTTCCCCATTTTTCAGGGTTGATCCAGTTCCGTGGCGTATCCCGGGCTGATGGTCCCACTTCATCACATCTGAGATAATCAGTCAATTCAGGCACTTTACGGTTCGAAAATTCGGTCTTCCCGCAAAGATTTCGGGTTGCTTATTGCAAAGCCTCATGGTCAGATAGATCTGCTTTGCAAGGGAGATTTATAATGGTTTGGGCAACACCTAAGATCGAGGAGATCTGCGTCGGCATGGAAATCAACGGGTACTTCCCCGCCGAGTTCTAGTTTCGATGCTACCTGATACGGGCGGTTCTGAGGATCAGAGCCGCCCGTTTCTATGACTTGAGTCCATCTCGTTTGACCGGACTAAAAACGCGCACGATGGCCACATTGTTAAGCCAAGGCAAACTGGAAGACAGGCTGCGCGAGATCGGCGCGACCCGGTATCACCATCTGCATCCTTTCCAGTTGAAACTGAATGATGGCGAACTGACCATGGACCAGGTTCGGGCCTGGGCACTGAACCGCTACTATTACCAGAGCATGATCCCGGTGAAGGATGCCACAATCCTGTCCCGGATGATCGAGCCTGCCTTGCGTCGGGAATGGCGTCAGCGAATCCTGGACCATGACGGCGCCAATGATGACGAAGGCGGCATTCGCCGCTGGCTGGCGCTGACTGACGGGCTGGGCATCGACCGGGCTCATGTCGTTTCCACACAAGGCGTGTTGCCGGCCACCAAATTTGCGGTCCAGGCTTATGTCCATTTCACCCGTGATCGCACCCTGCTGGAAGCCATCGCCTCGTCATTGACCGAGTTGTTCTCGCCGCTGGCGATCGGCGCGCGGGTGAAGGGGATGCTGGAAAACTATGACTACATCACCCCGGAAATCCTGGCCTATTTCGACAAGCGCCCGCCCCAGGCAACGCGCGATTCCGATTTCGCGCTGGACTATGTAAAAAAGCATGCCGAACGCCCGGACCAGCAACAGGCGGTGATCAATGCCCTGGAATTCAAGTGCGATGTGCTGTGGGCCCAGCTTGATGCGCTCTTCCATGCCTATGTTGAACCCGGCAATATCCCGCCGGGTGCATATCGGCCTAGGCAATCCTGAACTCAGGTGTTGTCCGGCAGAAGGGGCATCAACTCCGAGGCGCATCCGGTGATATCGGCAACAATTGCCGCCCAGGCACCTGGACCGTCACGGCGGGACAGGGCTTCAATCGCGGCCCGATGGCTGGACACAAATTGATCAAGGTTTTGCGCCGTCGGCCCGACCAGCCAGAAATATGGCCCGATTCGCATCCACAGCCCTTCGATAATATTCATCAGCAAAGTGTTGGCGCCCAACTCATAAATGGTCCGGTGAAATGCCCAGTTTCCCACCAGATACTGGCCGATATCGCCGGCATCGACCGCCCGGTCCATTTCCCGGCAATAGACTCTAAGCCGTTCCAGCTCCACGCCGGTGATTTTGTTAACCGCCCGCTCCGCTGCCATCCCTTCCAGCGAGGTCCTGATATCAGTGATCTCCCGCAGAGCGAGCTTGCTCAGTTCAGGGACAGTGGGCGTGCGGTTTGTGCCGATGAAAAGAGCCTGTTCGGCCTGAAGCCGTTTCAGGGCCTCGCGCGCCGGCGTGGCACTGATTCCCATCTCCGTGCTGAGATATCGAATGGAGAGTTGCTGCCCGGGTTTGAAATAGCCGATCATCAGGGCGTAGCGCAGCCGTTCATACACTTTGGCATGAACGGCCCCCTCAATTTCAGCATGAACAGACTTCAACATCGCGGCATCATCTAGGAAATTGATCTGCGAGTATCGGCGAATTCCGACCCGTGCCGAAACGTGGTCCGCCATCGATAATGATCGTATCGCGAATTGTGCAAAATCGCTCCGGCCAAATGCCATTCAACACACATGTGCTGTCCCAACAGAAGGGAGGTATCGAGCGCAGTCGCGCGAAAAATTATTCTGCCGTCATCCTGTCGCCATCGGAAACGGGATGGAATTCCTTGACCAATCCTCCCGGTGCAAATGACTGAATCAATATGACGATGGTCGTTAGAATGGCCAGAAGCATTGCAAGGAACTTGGCATCCATTTTTGTTTCATCTTAAGTTTCCAACTTGGTAACGTATTATAATCATAAGGTATTTTTCCCGTTTTGCAATGGACCGGGTTCCGTCGGCAAAGGGTTATCGCCCGAACCGCTTTTTTGCGCCGCGCCAACCATCCATCAGCGGCAGGAACCAGGGCCGTCCCCAATAGAAAGGAATTGACGGCAGCGGCACCCGTTCAAAAGCGCTCGGCTTGACATCTTCCCCCAGCACTTTTTGCGCGACCCGGTGACCCAGATAGGGAGCCATGGCGACACCGGAACCGGAATAGCCGAGCGCGTAATGAACGCCGCCGTGTACGCCCATATGGGGCATCCAATCACGCGTAAAGGCAATCTGGCCCTTCCAGCTGTGGCTGATCTTCACGTCCTTAAGCTGCGGATAGACTTCGGTCATGATGGCAAAATTCCGGGTGCCTGAAACCCGTTCGTCCAATCCCCGCAAGGCGGCGCGGGCGCCAAACAGGATACGCCGGCCATCGGGTGAGGGGCGATAATAGGAATGTTCGGCCCGGGTTTCGACGATCATCTTCTTGCCCGGAATGACCGAGGCGATGAAATCCTCGTCCTTTTCCTCGGTCGCGATGATGTAACTGAAGGCCGGGACGATGCGGCGCCTGGGAAACCTGTTCTCGGGGCCGGTGTAGCCATTGGTCGCCGAGATGACATCGCCGGCCCTGATCTTGCCGCGCCGGGTCACCACGGTAAATTCTGTCCGGCCGCGCCCGATGCCGACCACGCCTGTGTGGTCCAGAACCTGTACCCCCGCCGAGAGAACCCGGTCCAGCAAGCCCTGATGCAACAGGGCCGGGTGCACGGATCCATGGCGCCTGAAGATGCAGCCGCCGAAATAGAAGTCCGTGTTTGTTTCCCGGTGCTGTTCCGATTTCGGCAGCATCTCCGCTTCCAGACCAATCTCCCGGATCAGGATATCCATCTCGTGGCCGCTGGCGTCATAGGCCTGCGGCGTACAGGCGGCGCGGAACCGGCCCGACTGGCGATAGTGACAACTGATCTGTTCACGCTCGATCAGGCCGGTGGTGTGGGACAGCGCGGCCAGGCCCTCGCGCAGGATATCGAGGCCCAGTTCCCTCCCATGGGATCTGGTCAGTCCGGCCAGGGTCAGATGATGGCCCGACCCGATCATGCCGCCATTGCGCGAACTGGCCCCTTCGCCGAGGCGCCTGGCTTCCAGCACCACCACATCCTTGCCGGCGCGGGCTAGGGTCAATGCGGCGCCCAGCCCCGTAAACCCGGCCCCGACGATCACCACATCCGCGCTGCCGGGCACCAGCGGCCGCTCGATCCTTGGCCGCGGCGCCGCCTCCCACCACCACGGATCGGTCTTCAGGTCGGAAGAGAATATGTCCCGTGTCATTGGCGGCGTCCTGGGTTTTGCATGCGCTGTCAGGATTATCCGGCGAAGGCCTCGGTGTCCACCGGTGGTCGCCGGCCTGGTGGCCCGTATCACGCCGTCCTGGGTTGCGGTCGCAAGCAGAGCCCGTAACGCCTCTGTTTCAGGTCTTTCAGATACAGGCTCGCCCGGATATGACAGCTTTAGACCGTGAAATGACAATCGGAACACCGGCCCAGTGATCGAACTCTCGAGAGACCGGGACATCCCGGGCGCCATGACGAATCGACCTGAAATTCGAAAAAGGAAACAACAATGAAACTCGGTGACTTCAAGGTTCTGGCATTTGACGTTTATGGCACGCTGATTGACTGGGAAAGCGGAATGGTCACCGGTTTGAAGCCGCTGGTCGACGTGGCGGGCCGCGACCTGTCGCGTGATGAAATCCTCGAAGCGCACGCCCATTATGAATCCAGCACACAACGCTGGACGCCATCAAAGAAATATTCAGACCTTCTGGGGGTCGTGTATCGCCGTCTGGCGGAAGAATGGGGGGTCAAGGTCACCTGGGAAGAATGCCAAGCCTACGGCCTGTCGGTACGCCAGTGGCCCGCGTTTGACGACAGCCGGGCGGCGTTGGCCTACCTCAAGCAGCACTACAAGCTGGTTGTTCTGACAAACACGGACAATGTCAGCTTTTCCGGTTCGAACGCGCGTCTGGATGTGCACTTTGACGGCGTTTATACCGCCGAGGACGTTGGAAGTTACAAACCCGCCGACAGGAACTTCGATTACATGCTGGAAACGCTCGCGCGCCAGGGTGTTCAGAAAGACGAAATCCTGCACACGGCCGAGAGCATGTTCCACGACCATGGACCCGCCAACGGGCACGGTCTGAAGAATTGCTGGATTTACCGCCGCCATGACAAGGAAGGTTTCGGCGCCACCATGGATCCCGGAGAACTGCCGCACTATGATTTCCGTTTCGACAGCATGGCGGATCTGGTCAGGGCGCATCAGGCAGAACTGGTGGAACAGTAAGGCGTCCACAGGTTCAAAAGAGCCAGCGTTCGCCGGCGGCGGCCCTGGCGTCCACCATCGGCGGTTGCCGACCCTGAGGTCTGAGACTCTCTCTTTTCCTGGACACCGCACTCACAGAAATCCGCCTTCGAGTTCGGTGTTTTGTGAATTCAGATTCCAAATGCACCACCGGGGTTCCCCCTTTGCGTTGACCGCCAGATCCCGACTCCATCATGGTCACGCCATTGATTTGCCAATACGACCATATGCGGTTGGCGATCTGAAGCGCCGTTCATCCGGGGAATGCAGGATTACATGCGTGCTTGCGGGCCGGGCGAAGGGGTTGCATGCTGGTTTCGCCATGTTTTGTCGGGAATCGCCCATGAAGCCATCCGCCACCGCACCCGTAATGCCTGAGATCGTACAGGACGATCACAGCGTTCGCTTGTCGGGTGCTTTTGTCATGGAGACCCTGTCGCGGGTGGATCGGGTGGTGAAGGACATGCGGCCGGGTTCCGGATCGCTGTCGATCAACCTGTCGGGTCTGACGGAACTGGATACCGGTGGCGCCCACCTGATCAATCGTTTGCGCACATCCCTGGCCGACCAGGGTATTGAAACGTCACTGGCGGGGGTGAGCCAAATCCACGCCGATCTGCTGGCCCGGATAGCGGCCAGTGAACCGGTTGAACCCGCGCCGGTGGATGATCGCAAGGGCATCCGGATTGCGATCGAGCATGTCGGCGAAGCCGTATCGCGTGGAATCGACGAATTTTTGGCAATCGTCTCCTTTTTTGGTCAGATTTTGGTTCGCCTGGTTGGCAGCATTCCGGATCCCGGCCGGTTCCGCTTTACCTCAATGGTCCATCATATGTACGAAGCCGGCATTTCGGCTGTGCCAATCGTCGCGCTGATGGCTTTTCTCATCGGCGTGGTCCTGGCCTATATGGGCTCGATCCAGCTTCGTGCTTTCGGAGCAGAGGTCTTTGTCGTCGATCTGGTCGCAATCGCCGTCTTGCGCGAGCTCGGCATCGTGCTGACGGCGATCATTGTTGCCGGCCGGTCAGGCAGCGCCTTCACGGCGGCCATCGGCTCGATGAAGGTTCGCGAAGAAGTCGATGCCATGCGCACCCTCGGATTGGAGCCGATCGATGTTCTGGTGATTCCGCGGGTGCTGGCGTTAATTGCAATGCTGCCCATTCTGGGGCTGCTGTCCGATGTTGCCGGGATTCTGGGCGGTCTGTTGATGAGCTGGATTGAACTGGGGGTGTCGCCCGGAATGTTCCTGACCCGGCTCTATGAGAACACCGATGTCTGGCATTATGGTGTGGGGATCATCAAGGCGCCGTTCTTTGCACTCGTCATTGCCCTGATCGGGTGTTTCCAGGGTTTTCGCGTTGGCGGCAGCGCGGATTCGGTGGGCCGTCAGACCACGAAGTCCGTGGTTCAGGCAATCTTCATGGTGATTGTTCTGGACGCCTTTTTCGCCATTCTCTTTGTGGAGCTGAAGATATGACGGGCCCGAGCGACGGCGACATCATCATCTCGATTCGCGGGATTCACAATCAGTTCGGATCGCAAGTAGTGCACCATGATCTGGATCTGGATGTGCGGCGCGGTGAAGTGATCGGCATTGTCGGCGGGTCGGGTACAGGCAAGTCAGTGCTGCTGCGTTCGATCGTCGGACTTACCCGGCCCCGGGCGGGCAAGATCGAAGTGTTGGGTGTCGATGTCCTGAACGCTTCGCCCGAGGAACGCGAGAGCGTGGAAAAACGCTGGGGGGTTCTGTTCCAGGACGGCGCCCTGTTTTCATCGCTGACCGTGCGCCAGAATGTCGAGGCGCCGATGCGCGAGCATCTCGATCTGTCGCCGGATCTGATGCACGAACTGGCTGAATTAAAGGTGTCCATGGTCGGACTGCCGCCGCTGGCAAACACAAAACTGCCGTCGGAGCTTTCCGGCGGGATGCGCAAGCGGGCCGGGTTGGCACGAGCGCTGGCACGGGATCCAGAGATTGTTTTTCTGGACGAGCCGACGGCCGGTCTCGACCCGGTCGGCGCGGCGGCTTTCGACAATCTGATTCGGGATCTGCAAAAGGCCCTTGGGCTGACCGTCTTCATGGTCACCCATGACCTGGATTCGCTGCATGCAATCTGTGACCGGGTCGCGGTGCTGGCCGAGAAAAGGGTGCTGGTGGTCGGCACGATGCAGGATATGCTGGCCCATGATCACCCGTGGATTCATGAATACTTCCACGGGCCGAGGGCGCGTGCCGCCCAGGCGGCGGAATAAGGGCAGGGGACAAACCGGATAAATGGAAACGCGCGCCAATTATTTCATCGTCGGCTTGTTCACACTTCTCGGCCTGTTCGGTATCGCGGTGGCCTTGTTGTGGCTGGCCAAGGTCGAGGTTGATCAGCAATACACCTATTACGATGTCCTGTTCGACAGTTCGTCCAGCCTCTCGAATGCCGGCGACGTGCGCTATAATGGCGTCCAGGTTGGCCAGGTTGTGCGTATCGGTCTTGACGATAAAAACCCCGGCAAGGTGCGGGTCCGGATAGAGGTCGCCGAAAACACTCCGGTCAACATGGAAACAATAGCAACTTTGGAATATCAAGGTATTACAGGTGTTTCTTTTGTTTCTTTGTCAGGTGGAACGCCGGAATCTCAATCACTGCTTCCGTCGGCGGGTGAGGAGATTGCGGTGATCCGGTCCGAGAGTTCCGCGATTCAGGATGTCTTCAACAGCGCCCCGGAATTATTGAACAAGGCCATTGGCTTGCTGGGGAATGTTCAGGGGTTTCTCAGCGACGAAAACCGGACCAAGGTCGATAACATCCTGAGCAATCTGGAAAGCGCTTCCGGCAATCTCAACAGCACATTGGAGGACTTCTCGATCTTGTCCGCGGATTTGTCGACCGCGACCAGGGAAATCGCCGCGTTCACCGGGACGCTGGAAACCGTTGCTACGAACGCCAACACAGCCCTGGCCACCGCCGACGAAACAATGAAAACCGCCGCCGGCGCGATCACCAAGGCCGAGACCACCATTGAACAGACCACGGTGACCCTGAAATCGGCGGAAACCGCCTTCAACGAAGCCGGCGCCCTGTTGGACGAGGCGGTGCCGCAACTGGTCGCCAATCTCAACCAGACGGTGGTGATGGTTGGCAGGGCGATCGACAGCGCCAGCCCGGCTGTTGATTCCATGCTGGCCGGCATTACCGAACTGAGCGCGACGGCAACCAGGCGTTTCGAGGCGCTGGAAGAGATTTTGGCCGGCGCCATGGCCACCATGGAACAGATCCGTTCCGCCGCGAGGGCGGCCGAAACCGGGTTGAACGAACAGGGCACTCAATTGGCCGCGCGGATGGACGTTCTTGCCGGCAAGGTCGAGGTCGCAATCGACGCGGCCACAAAGACCCTGGGCGAAGCTCAAAAAACCTTTGCCTCGGCCAATGCGGTGCTGGATGAAGAAGTGCCAAGGCTGGTTGCCGACCTTGATGCCGCGACTCTGGCCGCCAACCGGATGATCGATACGATGGAACCCAGGGCGGTTGCTGTCCTAGATGAAGCAACCGGGCTTGCCCGGTCAGCGGGCACCACGCTGGCAAATCTGGACACCACCCTGGCCGGCGCCATGGCCACCATGGAACAGATCCGTTCCGCCGCGGGGTCGGTCGAAACCGGGTTGAACGAACAGGGCACCCAATTGGCCGCGCGGATGGATGCTCTTGTCGGCAATATCAAGGTCGTAATCGACGCGGCCACAAAGACCCTGGGCGAAGCTCGAAAAACCTTTGCCTCGGCCAATGTGGTGCTGGATGAAGAAGTGCCAAGGCTGGTTGCCGACCTTGATGCCGCGACTCTGGCCGCCAACCGGATGATCGATACGATGGAACCCAGGGCGGTTGCTGTCCTGGATGAAGCAACCGGGCTTGCCCGGTCAGCGGGCACCACGCTGGCAAATCTGGACACCACCCTGGCCGGCGCCATGGCCACCATGGAACAGATCCGTTCCGCCGCGGGGTCGGTCGAAACCGGGTTGAACGAACAGGGCACCCAATTGGCCGCGCGGATGGATGCTCTTGCCGGCAATATCAAGGTCGCAATCGATGCGGCCACAAAGACCCTGGGCGAAGCTCGAAAAACCTTTGCCTCGGCCAATGTGGTGCTGGATGAAGAAGTGCCAAGGCTGGTTGCCGATCTTGATGCCGCGACTCTGGCCGCCAACCGGATGATCGATACGATGGAACCCAGGGCGGTTGCTGTCCTGGATGAAGCAACCGGGCTTGCCCGGTCAGCGGGCACCACGCTGGCAAATCTGGACACCACCCTGGTAAATCTGGACACCACCCTGGCCGGCGCCATGGCCACCATGGAACAGATCCGTTCCGCCGCGGGGTCGGTCGAAACCGGGTTGAACGAACAGGGCACCCAATTGGCCGCGCGGATGGATGCTCTTGCCGGCAATATCAAGGTCGTAATCGACGCGGCCACAAAGACCCTGGGCGAAGCTCGAAAAACCTTTGCCTCGGCCAATGTGGTGCTGGATGAAGAAGTGCCAAGGCTGGTTGCCGACCTTGATGCCGCGACTCTGGCCGCCAACCGGATGATCGATACGATGGAACCCAGGGCGGTTGCTGTCCTGGATGAAGCAACCGGGCTTGCCCGGTCAGCGGGCACCACGCTGGCAAATCTGGACACCACCCTGGCCGGCGCCATGGCCACCATGGAACAGATCCGTTCCGCCGCGGGGTCGGTCGAAACCGGGTTGAACGAACAGGGCACCCAATTGGCCGCGCGGATGGATGCTCTTGCCGGCAATATCAAGGTCGCAATCGATGCGGCCACAAAGACCCTGGGCGAAGCTCGAAAAACCTTTGCCTCGGCCAATGTGGTGCTGGATGAAGAAGTGCCAAGGCTGGTTGCCGATCTTGATGCCGCGACTCTGGCCGCCAACCGGATGATCGATACGATGGAACCCAGGGCGGTTGCTGTCCTGGATGAAGCAACCGGGCTTGCCCGGTCAGCGGGCACCACGCTGGCAAATCTGGACACCACCCTGGTAAATCTGGACACCACCCTGGCCGGCGCCATGGCCACCATGGAACAGATCCGTTCCGCCGCGGGGTCGGTCGAAACCGGATTGAACGAACAGGGCACCCAATTGGCCGCGCGGATGGATGCTCTTGCCGGCAATATCAAGGTCGCAATCGATGCGGCCACAAAGACCCTGGGCGAAGCTCGAAAAACCTTTGCCTCGGCCAATGTGGTGCTGGATGAAGAAGTGCCAAGGCTGGTTGCCGACCTTGATGCCGCGACTCTGGCCGCCAACCGGATGATCGATACGATGGAACCCAGGGCGGTTGCTGTCCTGGATGAAGCAACCGGGCTTGCCCGGTCAGCGGGCACCACGCTGGCAAATCTGGACACTACCCTGGCCGGCGCCATGGCCACCATGGAACAGATCCGTTCCGCCGCGGGGTCGGTCGAAACTGGGTTGAACGAACAGGGCACCCAATTGGCCGCGCGGATGGATGCTCTTGCCGGCAAGGTCGAGGTCGCAATCGACGCGGCCACAAAGACCCTGGGCGAAGCTCGAAAAACCTTTGCCTCGGCCAATGTGGTGCTGGATGAAGAAGTGCCAAGGCTGGTTGCCGACCTTGATGCCGCGACTCTGGCCGCCAACCGGATGATCGATACGATGGAACCCAGGGCGGTTGCCGTCCTGGATGAAGCAACCGGGCTTGCCCGGTCAGCGGGCACCACGCTGGCAAATCTGGACACCACCCTGGCCGGCGCCATGGCCACCATGGAACAGATCCGTTCCGCCGCGGGATCGGTCGAAACCGGGTTGAACGAACAGGGCACTCAATTGGCCGCGCGGATGGATGCTCTTGCCGGCAATATCAAGGTCGCAATCGACGCGGCCACAAAGACCTTGGGCGAAGCTCGAAAAACCTTTGCCTCGGCCAATGTGGTGCTGGATGAAGAAGTGCCAAGGCTGGTTGCCGACCTTGATGCCGCGACTCTGGCCGCCAACCGGATGATCGATACGATGGAACCCAGGGCGGTTGCTGTCCTGGATGAAGCAACCGGGCTTGCCCGGTCAGCGGGCGGCCACGCTGGCAAATCTGGACACTACCCTGGCCGGCGCCATGGCCACCATGGAACAGATCCGTTCCGCCGCGGGGTCGGTCGAAACCGGGTTGAACGAACAGGGCACCCAATTGGCCGCGCGGATGGATGCTCTTGCCGGCAAGGTCGAGGTCGCAATCGACGCGGCCACAAAGACCCTGGGCGAAGCTCGAAAAACCTTTGCCTCGGCCAATGTGGTGCTGGATGAAGAAGTGCCAAGGCTGGTTGCCGACCTTGATGCCGCGACTCTGGCCGCCAACCGGATGATCGATACGATGGAACCCAGGGCGGTTGCCGTCCTGGATGAAGCAACCGGGCTTGCCCGGTCAGCGGGCACCACGCTGGCAAATCTGGACACTACCCTGGCCGGCGCCATGGCCACCATGGAACAGATCCGGTCCGCCGCGGGATCGGTCGAAACCGGGTTGAACGAACAGGGCACTCAATTGGCCGCGCGGATGGATGCTCTTGCCGGCAATATCAAGGTCGTAATCGACGCGGCCACAAAGACCTTGGGCGAAGCTCGAAAAACCTTTGCCTCGGCCAATGTGGTGCTGGATGAAGAAGTGCCAAGGCTGGTTGCCGACCTTGATGCCGCGACTCTGGCCGCCAACCGGATGATCGATACGATGGAACCCAGGGCGGTTGCCGTCCTGGATGAAGCAACCGGGCTTGCCCGGTCAGCGGGCACCACGCTGGCAAATCTGGACACCACCCTGGTAAATCTGGACACCACCCTGGCCGGCGCCATGGCCACCATGGAACAGATCCGTTCCGCCGCGGGATCGGTCGAAACCGGGTTGAACGAACAGGGCACCCAATTGGCCGCGCGGATGGATGCTCTTGCCGGCAAGGTCGAGGTCGCAATCGACGCGGCCACAAAGACCCTGGGCGAAGCTCGAAAAACCTTTGCCTCGGCCAATGTGGTGCTGGATGAAGAAGTGCCAAGGCTGGTTGCCGACCTTGATGCCGCGACTCTGGCCGCCAACCGGATGATCGATACGATGGAACCCAGGGCGGTTGCCGTCCTGGATGAAGCAACCGGGCTTGCCCGGTCAGCGGGCACCACGCTGGCAAATCTGGACACTACCCTGGCCGGCGCCATGGCCACCATGGAACAGATCCGTTCCGCCGCGGGATCGGTCGAAACCGGGTTGAACGAACAGGGCACTCAATTGGCCGCGCGGATGGATGCTCTTGCCGGCAATATCAAGGTCGCAATCGACGCGGCCACAAAGACCCTGGGCGAAGCTCAAAAAACCTTTGCCTCGGCCAATGTGGTGCTGGATGAAGAAGTGCCAAGGCTGGTTGCCGACCTTGATGCCGCGACTCTGGCCGCCAACCGGATGATCGATACGATGGAACCCAGGGCGGTTGCTGTCCTGGATGAAGCAACCGGGCTTGCCCGGTCAGCGGGCACCACGCTGGCAAATCTGGACACCACCCTGGCCGGCGCCATGGCCACCATGGAACAGATCCGTTCCGCCGCGGGATCGGTCGAAACCGGGTTGAACGAACAGGGCACTCAATTGGCCGCGCGGATGGATGCTCTTGCCGGCAATATCAAGGTCGCAATCGACGCGGCCACAAAGACCCTGGGCGAAGCTCGAAAAACCTTTGCCTCGGCCAATGTGGTGCTGGATGAAGAAATGCCAAGGCTGGTTGCCGATCTTGATGCCGCGACTCTGGCCGCCAACCGGATGATCGATACGATGGAACCCAGGGCGGTTGCCGTCCTGGATGAAGCAACCGGGCTTGCCCGGTCAGCGGGCACCACGCTGGCAAATCTGGACACCACCCTGGCCGGCGCCATGGCCACCATGGAACAGATCCGTTCCGCCGCGGGATCGGTCGAAACCGGGTTGAACGAACAGGGCACTCAATTGGCCGCGCGGATGGATGCTCTTGCCGGCAATATCAAGGTCGCAATCGACGCGGCCACAAAGACCCTGGGCGAAGCTCGAAAAACCTTTGCCTCGGCCAATGTGGTGCTGGATGAAGAAGTGCCAAGGCTGGTTGCCGATCTTGATGCCGCGACTCTGGCCGCCAACCGGATGATCGATACGATGGAACCCAGGGCGGTTGCCGTCCTGGATGAAGCAACCGGGCTTGCCCGGTCAGCGGGCACCACGCTGGCAAATCTGGACACCACCCTGGCCGGCGCCATGGCCACCATGGAACAGATCCGTTCCGCCGCGGGATCGGTCGAAACCGGGTTGAACGAACAGGGCACCCAATTGGCCGCGCGGATGGATGCTCTTGCCGGCAATATCAAGGTCGCAATCGACGCGGCCACAAAGACCCTGGGCGAAGCTCAAAAAACCTTTGCCTCGGCCAGTGTGGTGCTGGATGAAGAAGTGCCAAGGCTGGTTGCCGATCTTGATGCCGCGACTCTGGCCGCCAACCGGATGATCGATACGATGGAACCCAGGGCGGTTGCCGTCCTGGATGAAGCAACCGGGCTTGCCCGGTCAGCGGGCACCACGCTGGCAAATCTGGATACCACCTTGACCGGCGCCAATACAACGTTGGACCAGATCGGTGCGGCGGCGGCATCAACCGACACGCTGATGCGCGGCGAAGCCGTCGCCCTGGTCGGCGATCTGCGACAGGTAACCGGTACGGCGAACGAATTGCTGATCCGGTTCAATGGCAAGATGGCGACCGACCTGGAATTGGCTTTGACCGATGTCCGCCTGGCGGTTGGATCGGCCAGGGAGGTGATCGAGGGCGCGGGTCAGAATCTGACCAGCCTGACGGGCAATCTGGACGCGATGGTGCCCAAGGTCGAACTGGCCCTGGATACGGCGACGACAACATTCGCCAATGCCAATGCCACGCTGGCAAGTATCGAAAAGCTGATGGGATCGACCCAGACCCTGGTCGACCGGGACGTGGCGCCGATGCTGTCTGATCTGAGTTCCGCGGCGGCAAACGTTAATGTGGCCGCCGAAGATGCGGCAACGTTCCTCGCCACGGATGTGCCGGTTGTGGCGCGCGATCTGAGACTGGCGGTCGGGGCCGCGAATTCGCTGTTGGTCAATCTTGACGGCGCGGTGGCAGAAGCCAGACCGGAACTGTTGCGCTTTACCCGAGCCGGTCTGCCGCAATTGTTACGGTTCATTCATGAGGCGCGCGCGCTGATCCAGAATCTGGACCGTTTGACCACACGGGTGGAAAGCGATCCGGTGCGGTTCTTGTTGGGGACGCAATCGCCTGAATATTCGGCGGGAACAGGCAGTGGGGAGCGGTAATTTGAATCTTTCACGATATTTGGGTGTTGTCCTTGCGGCCTTGTCACTGGCTCTGTCGGGTTGTGCGGGTCTGGACACGCTGGCGTCGGCAACCGAGGAAATCGACCTCTATGACCTGACGCCGAAAAGCTCGTTCGACGATGATCTGCCGCAGGTCAACTGGCAGTTGGTGATCGAATTGCCGGAGGCGACCAGCGCGGTGAACAACAACCGGATCGCGATGAAGCCGGATCCAACCTCGATCAAATACTATTCGCGGGCGCGCTGGGTGGACCGTGCGCCTTTACTGGTCCAGACCTTGCTGATTGAATCGTTCGAAAACACAGGCAAGATCGTCGCCGTGGGGCGGCAGGCCATCGGCCTGACCGCGGATTTCAACATGAAAACCGAACTGCGCGAGTTTCAGGCGGAATATTACAAAACGGATACTGAAGGACCAAGGGTCTATATCCAGATCAATGCCAAGATCGTTCGCGAGCCCGAAGGGCTGATCATCGCATCGCGCAATTTCGGATACATCAAATTGGTGGCCGAGGACGATCTGGCCCAGATCATTCAGGCGTTCGACGACGCCTTGGGCAAGGTTATCAAGCGATCCGTCATCTGGACGCTGGAGACAATCAACGAAATCGCCCCGGACGATCCGGCGACGTAAGACATGACGTAAGACATAAGGTGCGGATCAGGCTCGCCGGTGTCAGGCTGCTTCTTCCTCGCTCGCCAGATAGCCGTCAGCCGGCCAATGTCTGATTGCGGGAACTGATCCAGCGGCGCGCCATCGGCCTCTTCCTCGGAACGTTCCAGCAAGGCATCGAACCGAGCCCGGTAGCGGTCTGCGTATTTGCGCGGATCTGTTGAATTCATGAAAGCGCCGCTCCATGCGTCCTCGTCCGTGCTTTCGAACCAGTCGAGAATGGAATCGATGAATACCTGACGTTCGCCGCCCCTGTAAGGACGCCACAAATCGACCGGTGGGTCGATGTCCAGTGCCCGGCTGATATCGATCGACAAGGCATGAAGTCCGTCCACCATATGCCGGGTGCTGTGCGCACTGGCAGCGGCTGCCAGTTCCGCGCCGGATGGGCGATCGTTGGGTTCTTCTTCCGCGGTCTCCGCTACATCCATCTCGACCAGGGTCTCTTCCTCAGATGCGGAACTCTCCCTTTGCTATGACATCGCCGCCAATCGTTCGCGGACCATGGTTTCCAGTTGCTCAAGCGTATCCGTCCGGTCAGGCCGCGTTTTTGAGGTCTTGGGGCTTCCAGTTCCACGGCATAAGTTCGTCGATGGGGTTAATCCGTGATCAGCAACGCGTTCCAGCACCCATGTGAGCCAGGCCTCGGGATCGACATTGTTCATTTTAGCGGTCTCAATGAGAGCGTAGGCGATAGCGGCAGCCTCGCCGCCACCAACGGAGCCTAGGAAGAGACAATTTTTTCGACCAGGGGCGACGGGACGGATTGATCGCTCACAGATATTGTTGTCGAGTTCCAGACGTCCGTCGCCGAGATAAGCACGCGCTTCGGGCATCGGCTTCAGGGCGTAGCGGATCGCCTCGGCCAGTTTGGTCTTGCCCGAGAGCCTGGGCAGTTGGGCCTGTAGCCATGCTTCCAGGTCATCGAAGACAGGCCTAGCCTTCTCCTGCCGCAGGGCGGCCCTTTCGTAGCCGTCCGTTAGAGCCGTATTTTTCGGTTATTCCGGCATCCAATTCCACGGCATGAGTTCCTCGATGCGGTTGATCTTGTGATCTGGCAGGCGCTCCAACACCCATGTGAGCCAGGCTTCCGGATCAACGCCGTTCATCCTGGCGGTCTCGACCAGGGTGTAAGCGATAGCGGCGGCTTTACCGCCACCGACGGAGCCCATGAAGAGATAGTTCTTGCGGCCCAGTGCGATGGGGCGGATCGAGCGTTCACAGATGTTGTTGTCGAGTTCCAGCCGTCCGTCGCTGAGACAGGCACGCGCCTTTGGCATGCGGTTCAGCGCATAGCGAATGGCCCCTGCCAGTCTGGTCTTGCCCGAGAGCCTGGGAAGCTGGGCCTGTAACCATGCTTCCAGCTCATCGAAGACGGGCTTTGCCTTCTCTTGCCGAATGGCGACCCGCTCTTCGGGGGATTTGCCTCTGGCTTCCTCTTCGACAGCGTAAAGCACAGCGATCTGCTTGATTGTGCCTTTGGCGATGGCCGACCCTGTGCGCTCAAACTCTTCCACAAACTTGCGGCGCACATGCACCATGCAGGCCTGTTCGTCGGCCTTGCCCTCCCCAAAGAGGCCATTGAAGCCCGCAAAGCCATCGGCGTGCACCGTGCCGGTATAGCCAGAAAGATGATTGACCGGATGTTCGCCCTTGCGATCCACGCTGAACTGATACCAGGCACAGGGTGGGGCCTCGCCGCACCACGGGCGCTCGTCGCGCACGTAACTCCACAGCCGCGCGGTTTTAGTCTTCTTTATCCTGGTGCGGGTTTGTAGTTTGACCGGTGTGTCATCGGCAAAAAGGGCAGGCCCTGCCCTGACCAGCTTGCCGATATGATTGGCCAATGGCTCCAGCAGCGCCGTGCTGCGGCCCACCCAGTCGGTCAACGTGGTGCGATGCAGATTAACCTTCTCGCGGGCGAAGATTTTTGATTGCCGGTCAAGCGGCAGGTGATCGCAGTATTTGCCAATCAGGACGTGGGCCAGCAGACCCGGACCGGGGCGGCCACGCTCAACAGGGCGCGACGGCAATGGGGCCTGGGCAAAGGTTTCACAACAGGTGCAGGCCATGCGGGGGCGGAGGATCCGGCGTACCACAAAGCGGCCCGGGACATATTCCAGTTCCTCGGTAACGTCCTCACCGATCTGGCGCAGGCTCCCACCGCAGTCAGTGCAGTCCTCACCCGGCGACAGCACCTCATCCTGCCGATCCAGATGATCTGGCAAGGGGTTGCGGCTGTGCTTGCGCCTGGCAGATTTGTCCGTCTCATCGACATCAGTGCCGTTGGAGCCAGCTTCGTTCTTCTGCTCGTTTGCTGCCGCCTCGATCTCTTGGTCATCCTGTAGGTCGAGGGCCAGTTGATCCATGCTCTCTGATCTGGAGCCAAACCGTGCCTTGCGGTGGCCATGCAGTTCAGCCTTCAGCTTCTCGTTTTGATACGTCAGCGACTGAACCTCGGCCATCAAAAGCTCGCTGACAGCCCGCAGTTCGGCGGGGTTTTCAGGCAGGGCTTCAAGGGTGTTCAACATGTGTAATCCATACCAAACTGCCCCATGGGATGAAACGACAAACCGCGTTAAACTTGATGTTTTTTTGGGCTTTCTCTATCCCGCCTGCAAAGGACGCCAGGTCTTTTGCGGGGTGCGCCAGTCAATCCCCTCTAACAGCATCGACAGCTGTGAGGGACTCAGGCTGACCTTGCCCTCCCTGGCCGCAGGCCAGACAAACCGCCCCCGTTCCAGTCGTTTGGAGAACAGGCAAGCGCCTTGGCCGTCCCACCATATGATCTTGAGCAGATCACCGCGCCTGCCGCGAAACACAAACATGTGCCCCGAATACGGGTCTTCAGCCAGAACCTGTTCGGCCTGAGTCGCCAGTGTGTTGAACCCGCGCCGCATATCCGTCACCCCAGCGGCCAGCCACACCCGCGTATTGCCCGGCACCGGGATCATGTCATCAGCCCCTCAACCAGAGCCAGCACCGCCGGCAATCCCGTCGCTCCTTCAACCAGGATACGCCGACCATCAGACAGGGTGATGTCTACACGGTGAGCCGAAAGAGGAACGTCCATACAGGGCGCTGTGATCGGCACGTGGGGGGCGGTTGGCCCTGCAATCTCTACAGGCAGAAATGTGGTCACTTCCCCGGCGAAATCATCACCGTCAGTACATGCCGGCGCGAAACGGGGATCACGCAACCATGTGTGAATCAGATTGGCGTTCATCGCGTAACGTCGCGCAACCTGCGCTACCGAAACCCCAGGTGCGCGCGTTTGTCCGCAGATCGAGACCTTCTCATCGTCTGACCAAAACCGCTTCTTCTGACCCTTCTTACCAGCCATATCCGCCCTCAAGATGTCCACTATCAATGGTGGACACTATCAGCGCACGCTATAACGCGTCAGAGCACCAACACCGGACGCTTACGCTCAAGCACCGGTTCGTCCACCTGTAATTCGCGCAGGTGGGCCATGGTGTTGAACAGATATTCGGCATTGGTTCCGGCCGGGCCAACACAGGTGGCAATCCGGTCGGCCTGTATCTCGGGGCTGAGATCGTCGGCGAATTGCCGATGATCGGTTTGCGGAATATAGCACAGCGCATCTACGATTTTGCCGCCGGACTGCAGCGTGACGGGCTGGAAGCCCTCGTCATAGGCATAGGACACCATTTCGCGTTCGGTCAGATAGGCACGGGTTTCAGAAACGGCTTTGGTTGGCACCCGGTAGGCGACGCCTGTGCACCCGCCGCCCGCCTGCAGCCCCAATACCAGGCCCGGCCGTTCCGGCGTGCCGCGATAGCGCATGGACAGCAGGCAGAACCGGCGCGAATACCCCTTGAGCCGGGCCAGATGACGTTCGGCAAAGGAAAAACCCGGCCGCCACATCAGCGAACCATAGCCAAATACCCAAAGATCGTCCTGTATCGTCACCCGTCTGCGTGTCCGCTCTGGCCGATGGCAGCTGTCAGACCTATAACGGGTCATCGAATTCGTTTCACCCACCTTTCGCGGGTCGATCGTACATCATGCGTTATCTCCTGATCCTTCTGGGTATCGCCGCCGCCATCGGAGCCTATACCGCCTATTGGTTCACGGTGGCGAACCAGGCGGAGCTCGCCGTCAAGAATGTCATTGTCGAGGGGACACCGGATGTCGCCCTGGCCGCCGACAACATGGTGATGTCGGGATACCCCTACCGGATCACCGGCTTGATTTCCGAGCCCCGGGCCACGGCGCGCGACGGCACGTGGCGCTGGACCGCGCCGGAACTTGAAATTTTCGCCCAGCCCTACAATCTGGGCCATCTGGTCATCTCCGCGCCCGGACCACATACCTTCAACGTGGCCCCGCCGCTGGCGCCGCGTCAAACCTTCAATGTCACCACCGAAACCGCACGGGCCAGCCTGCTGGCCTCGGAAAACGGGCCAAGCCGGATCGACGCCAGTGTCGAGGGCGCCGCCGCCATCGCCAGCACCGGCGAAACCCTGAACGTCGGCCGTATCGAACTGCATGCCCGGCCTCATCCGGATGTGGCGGGCGCCACCCAGGCCGCCGCCATCGTCCGCAACGTGTCGGGCAGCGCCCTGCGGGGCGCCCCGATCGGCGGCGAGGTTACGCTTGCCCAAATAGTGTTGCGCTTCGACGGCGTGGCGGACCTGCCGATGCTGGAGCCGTTTGCCCAGGGTCGCTGGCCGCGATACGTCCGCCAGATCGACATCGAGCAATCGGGCCTGGTCTGGGGTCCGTTGACCGTTACCGGCATGGGGCAAATCAGCCTTAATGCCAGCAATCAGCCCGAGGGCGCCATCCAACTGGTTATTGACGGTCATGAGGGCGCCATTGCCGAGGCACGCGCCAACGGTGCCATCGAAGCGGGATTTGCAGCCACGCTGAACACGGCACTTGGTGTGATGGGGGTCTTGTCCGGCGACGCGGACGGACGGGTGTCGGTCAATCTGGTCCTGCGCGGCGGCTTCGCCTATCTCGGTCCGGTGCGGGTATTCGCCACCGGTGTCTTGCGCTGAGTATCAGTCTTCCCCGTCCACGGCCTGGCGGCCAAAGTCCGGGGCAGCGATGTCCTGGCCGGCCTCGATAATCTCGCGGCGGATTTTGCGGGTGTCGGTAAAGTGCGAAAACAACGCATCACCATCGCCAAACCGGATGGCCCGTTGCAGGGCGCTGAGGTCTTCGGAGAACCGGCCGAGCATTTCCAGCACGGCGTCGCGGTTATGCAGAAAGACATCGCGCCACATGGTCGGGTCCGACGCGGCGATCCGGGTGAAATCGCGAAAGCCGCTGGCGGAATATTTGATCACCTCGGACTTGCTGACGGTTTCCAGGTGGGCCGCGGTTCCAACGATATTATAGGCAATCAAGTGAGGCAGGTGACTGGTCACCGCCAGCACCATATCGTGGTGAACCGGGTCCATCTTGTCGACCGTACTGCCGAAGGCTTCCCAAAAGGCCGCCAACCGGTTCACCGCGTCCCCGTCGGTGCCCGCCGGCGGTGTCAGGATGCACCAGCGTCCGTCAAAGAGATCGGCAAAGCCCGCCTCTGGTCCGGACTGTTCGGTTCCGGCGACCGGATGGGCCGGGATGAGGTGAATGCCTTCCGGCACATGGGGCCCGATTGCGTGGATCACCGCTTCCTTGACAGAACCGACATCGCTGAGAATTGCGCCAGGTTTCAGATCGCCGGCAATCTCCGCGGCCAGATCGCCAAAGGTGCCCACCGGCGTGCACAGGATCACCAGATCGGCATCGGCGGCTGCCGCGTCCGGGCTTTCATATGCGCTGTCTATAAACCCGATCTCCAGCGATTTGGCGCGAGATTCGGGCGAGCGGGCATGGCCTGCGATATGCGCGGCCACGCCGCTGCGCCTGATGGCATGACCGATCGAGGAACCAATCAGGCCAAGACCGATGAGGGCGACACGCTGGAAAAGCACTTCTGACTCAGCCATCCGCCGGCTCAATGAAGGCAGTCAGGGTGGCGATTGCCGTGTCATTTTCGGCTTCGGTGCCGATCGACATGCGCAGGGCGCCGGGCAGACCGTAGCCTTCCATCCGGCGGAATATCACCCCCCGGGTCATCAGGAACGCGTCGGCATCGGCCGCGGTGCGGCCCGCATTGGAGGGAAAGTGGACCAGCAGAAAGTTGGCCTCGCTGGGCGTTACCGTCAACCCCAACCCCTCGCACGCCGCCTGAAACCGGGTGCGCTGGGCGATGGTGTCGGCGACGATCTGATCGGCCCATGCCTGGTCCTCCAGCGCCGTGACACCGGCGGCCTGGGCGGCGGCATTGACATTGAAGGGTCCGCGGACGCGGTTCAGGACGTCGGCCACGCCGGCCGGACAATAGGCCCAGCCGAGCCGCAACGCGGCCAGCCCGTAAAGCTTCGAGAACGTTCGGGTCATCACCACATTGTCGTGGGTCGCGACCAGTTCCACGCCGGCCTCGTATTCATTGCTGCGCACAAACTCGGCATAGGCGGCATCCAGCACCAGCAGGATGTCGTCGCGCAGGCCGTCGCGCAGGCGGCGCACTTCCGCCCCGGAAATATGGGTACCTGTCGGGTTGTTCGGATTGGCGATAAAGACAATCCTTGTCCGGTCCGTGACAGCCGCCAGCAAGGCATCGACATCCGATGTCAGATTGGTTTCCGGCGCCGGCACGGGGACGCCGCCCGCGGCCAGCGTCGAAAGCGGATACATCAAGAATCCATGGGCCGAATAAACCACCTCGTCGCCCGGGTTCACATAGGCCTGGCAGAGCAGGGCGATCAGCTCATCCGACCCGGATCCGCAGACAATGTGATCGCCGTTCAGGCCATATTTCCGGGCAATCGCCCCGCGTAAATCGGTCGCCCCGCCTTCGGGATACCGGTGCAGTTCCCCGGCCATGGCCTGATAAGCGGAGATCGCCTTCGGGCTGGGGCCCCAGGCGCATTCGTTCGAGGACAGCTTGACGAGCTCAATTCCTTCGACGGCCTGACTCTTGCCACCCTGATAAGCCTTTATCGCCAAAACGGAGTTTCGCGGAGATGGATTGGTCACGGATCGGATTCCTTAACTCTTGGTCAATCGAACGGCACGGGCGTGCACGCCCACGATGCGAATGGCCCGGATATGGCCGCCTCTGGCTTCGGACACGGCAACCAGCCGACGATCATCGACCGTGGCCACAAAACCGTCCACCTGGCACAAAATGTCGCGGCCATTGCCATCGGCAAATGGCGCATCGCCCAGAACTTCCGCCTCCAGACCTTCGCGTTCCAGCGCATTGATCACGCCGGCCCGGCTGAGACCGCCATCGACCGAAATCGCCAGCAGACTGACATCGTCGCCGCTGTCTTCCAGTGGGCCCCGACCCAGCACATAGGCTTCAACTCTCGGAATATCGCCCAAACCCGTCACGACGAAAGGCAACTGGGCAATGATCACCGGCGCATCGGCCGATGCCGCCAGGGTCGTCCACCAGGTCTTGGAAGGATCATTGCCGGAAAGGGCGGGCACGATCCCGATTGTCCCGGGCGTCTTGTCCATGGCGCCCAGCACCTGGGCCTCGCTGTTGACTGTCGTGATCGGCGTTGCCGATCCGTAATAGAAACGCGCCAGATCGGCAAAATCACCGGCATCCCCGCCGCCGCAGATCGCGATCGACAGGGGGCCTTGCATCCGGGTGAAGGCGGAGATCAGCTCGCGCCAGATGCGCACAATCACTTCGGACGGCAGTTTCCCATGGTGACGGCCCAGCAGGCGTCGCAAAATCTGGGCCTCCCGAGCCGATCGCAGGCCGGACTGGCGGCTGTCGCCGGACTGCCGCTTGCCGGCGATCACCTTGTCGACCAGCGCCGCACGTTCCATCAGCAGATCGTGCAATTGATCGTCGATCCGGTCGATCTCCCGGCGCGTATCGGCAAGTTCTGAAACCCCGTCGGTCATATTCACTGCCGTTTCCGGCCCCTCAAGAAAGTTCGCGTGATTGGTAAGGTGTCAACGGTCTGAAATCAAAGAAAACTTGCGCTATTGGGGATTCTCGCGACCGGAACAGGAAACCGGCTTCAGTTCGGGAACGGGTGCCACGCCCCGCGCCGGCCCGGTTACCCGCGCGCCCGAACCGGTGACGTAGACCTGCTTTCGGGCACGCGCCAGCAGCAAACCGGCAAATCCCGGCCACCAGCGCTGGCCGATCCGGTCCCAGGTGCTCGCCGCGCGCAAAAACAAGCGATGCTTTGAAGGCGGCATGTGCAGGGCGCTGGACCAGTCCTGGGGCATCAGACGGGCATTGCGCATCAGGGATTCCAGCTGGCCCCCGCTGTACGGCCGGCCGAACCCGAAGGGCGTCGCCTCGGTCAGGGTCCACAAGGACCGCCGATTTGGCACCGCGACGATCACTTCGCCCGACCCGGCCAGGACACGCCAGACCTCGTCCATCAGCACGCGGGCGGATTCGGAGTTTTCCAGCCCGTGCACCAGCAACACCCGATCAAGGGACGCATCTTGAAAGGGCAAGGCCATGTCTTCGCTGAGCGCGCTGCACCAGGGCCCCTCAGGCGGCCAGTGACAGACACCCTGTTCGGCCGGCATGATCGCCAGCACCCTTTCAGCCTCGCCATGGAACGGGCGCAGGAACGGCGTCGAAAACCCATATGCCATCAGGGAATACCCCTTCAGGTCCGGCCACAGTTGGCGCAAGGCGCGCTGTATGGACATGCGGGCAAGATGCCCCAGCGGCGTCTTGTAAAAGGCCATCAAATCGATCACGTCCAGATGCATGGGCGGACCCTATATCAAAGGATTCGGATTTGACCCGTTTGAATTGTCGGGCAAGCCCGCTATCCTCGACCGCAAAGGAGAATTCCCATGACCGCACTCGATATCGAACTGATCCCCGCTTTTGCCGACAATTACATCTTTCTGGTCCATGAGCCGGACAGCGGGCAAACGGCAATCGTCGACCCCGCCGATCCGATACCCGTGGTCAAGCGGCTGGAAGAACGCGGGCTGACGCTGACTCATATTCTGAACACCCATCACCATGCCGACCATGTGGGCGGCAACCGGGCGCTGAAGGAACGCTATGGCTGCACGATTGTCGGCCCGCGCGCCGATGCCGGCCGCATTCCCGGCATTGATATCCAGGTCGGCGATGGCGATACCTATGACTTCGGCGGCCACGTGGCCACGGTGTTCGACGTGCCCGGCCATACGCGCGGCCACATCGCCTATTGGTTTGGCGAAGACAAGGCTGCCTTTGTCGGCGATACGCTGTTCGCCATGGGCTGCGGCCGCCTGTTCGAGGGCACGCCGGCGCAGATGTGGAATTCGCTGCAAAAACTGATGCGGATGCCGGACGATACCCGGATTTATTGCGCCCACGAATACACCATGGCGAATGGCAGGTTTGCTCTGAGCGTCGAGCCGCGGAACGAAAGCCTGAGGGACCGGATGAACCAGGTCGAGGCGGCGCGCGCCGCAGATGAACCAACCGTGCCAACGACGATGGGCCTGGAAAAGGCCACCAATCCCTTCCTGCGCCCGATGAGCACGGACCTGCAGGCAACGATCGGCCTGGCCGGCGCTGATCTGGTGGACGTGTTTGCCGAAACCCGCGCCCGCAAGGACAGTTTCTGATCCATGCGGCCCAGCGTTCAAATTGCCTACAATACAGATCGCTTTGACGAGACGGTCGCCTTCTGGACCGAAACACTGGGCCTGACGTTCCAGCGCGGTTGGGACGACGCGGCAAGCCGTGGTGCGCTGATCGAGCTGAACGAGAATACGGTGGTCGAAGTATTCGCGGCGCCGCACGGCGCAAAACCCCTGGTACCGCCCCCGCCCGACAGTTTCGAAATCATGGTCGAGGTTGATGACATCGACCACTGGCACAGCGAACTGACGGCAAAGGGGATTGAAGCAGAAGGCCCGTTGATCAAGCCTCACCATCACCAGCTGATCGTTCGCGACCCTAATGGCGTGAAAGTCTGGCTGTTCCGCTATCCGGATGCCGAGCCGCCGTCTTGACTGATGCCGAAGACATCATTCGCCTGCTCGATCTGAACCCACATCCCGAAGGCGGCTATTATCGCGAGACATTGCGGGCGCCGGCAATGCCGGGTGAACGCGCCGCCGGCACGGCGATCTATTTCCTGCTCGCCGCCGGCGAGGTCAGCGCCTGGCACCGGGTCGATGCGGCAGAGGCGTGGCACTGGTACGCAGGGGCACGGCATCCGGGGCAACATCTGGAAACCGGTCAACGACCGCAAATTGTTGTGCCTTCCCATGCCTGGCAAACGGCGGAGAGCCTTGGCGCATGGACCCCGGCCGGCTGTACGGTGTCACAGACGCGGTGCCGAAATTTGTCCGCGCCCAGACCAGGCCTTCACGTTCGGCGCAATCCCCCTCGCCGTCGACCAGCGGGTGACGGGACACGGTCGCCACGGCTCCAACGCTGGCAAATGGGCAGATGGCGCGATGGGGAAAATCACCGGCGAGACGATCCGGCGTACGATTGTCAAACCTCAAATTGTGCTGGACGACGACCGGGCGTGCCTGGACCGCCTCGCCGGTCCACGGTGTGGACGATCATTTTATCCAGCGGTGTGGCGTTCCCCATCCCCCGGAATGCACCACGACCGCCCCCAAGCTCGGGAAGGCGATGACAAAGCCGCGTAGCAACAGGAGGGCGACGGCAATTGCGGCAGCCGCAACACCCAGATGCATTCGAAAATGGGCGGATGAGTCAAGGGCCGTGTGATGGCGCCCCAGAAGACCGATCCCGATCATCAGGAATGCTGCCAGGCCGCACAGGCCGGCAAAACGCCGAAAATTGTCCATACGCCCCCGTTTCGCCTGTCACTCCGCCGCCTGTCACTCTGCCGCCTGTCTGGCAGCCGAGTGCGGCGAAAAAAGGATCAGCCGTTGGCGATGTACTGACCGCCGTTCACGGTCAGGATCGAGCCGGTGAAGAAGGCCGCGGTATCGGAACACAGGAAAGCGACCGTGCCGCCGATCTCTTCTGCCTTGCCCAGACGGCCGACCGGGATCGTCGCGATAATTCCTTCCAGCACTTTTTCAGGCACGGCGGCGACCATGTCGGTATCAATGTATCCCGGGCAGATGCAGTTCACGGTAATGCCCTTGGCGGCCACTTCCTGGGCCAGCGCCTTGGTGAAGCCGATTACACCGGCTTTTGCGGTGGAATAATTGACCTGGCCGAACTGGCCCTTCTGGCCGTTGATCGAGGAGATCGAGATGATCCGGCCCCAGCCGCGCTCGCGCATGCCGGCCAGGACAGGCTTGGTCATGTAGTAGAGCGAATTGAGATCGGTGTTGATGACCGCGTCCCATTTGTCGCTGTCCATCTTGTAAAGTTGTCCGTCCCGGGTGATGCCGGCATTGTTGACCAGAACCTCAATCGGTCCCAGATCGCTTTCGATCCTGGCCAGGCCGTCGGCGCAGGCTTCCTCGTCCGCCACATCCCATTTGCAGGTGGTGATGCCGGTTTCGGCGGAAAACGCCGCCGCCTTTTCCTCGTTACCGGCATAGGTGGCGGCGACGGTATATCCGGCGGCCTTCAATTCGGTGGAAATGGCGGCGCCGATGCCCCGCGTGCCGCCGGTAACGACTGCAACTTTGCTCATTTTTCGATCCTTTGTTGATGGAGCGTCAGGACGGCCGTTTGCGGCACGGTGTGCTGAAGCCCGCTCGTTTTAAATATCCAATGGCACCCGGCCCGCGCCGGACAGGTGGTATCAGATCTGAATCAGCCGCGCTCGACGCACATGGCAACGCCCATGCCGCCGCCGATGCACAAGGTGGCAAGGCCCTTCCTGGCATCGCGGCGCTGCATCTCGAACAGCAGCGTGTTGAGGATGCGCGCGCCCGAGGCACCGATCGGGTGGCCGATGGCAATGGCGCCGCCATTGACGTTGACCTTGTCGGTGTCCCAGCCCAGATCCTTGTTGACGGCACAAGCCTGGGCGGCGAACGCCTCGTTGGCTTCGATCAGGTCCAGATCGTCCCTGGACCAACCGGCCTTTTCCAGCGCCCTGCGGCTGGCCGGGATCGGGCCAGTGCCCATGATCGACGGATCGACACCGGCGGTCGCCCAGGAGGCGATCCGGGCCATCGGCGTGATGTCGCGTCTGGCGGCCTCATCAGCACGCATCAATACCAGAGCGGCCGCGCCGTCATTGATGCCGGACGCATTGGCCGCGGTGACCGTTCCTTTCTTGGTGAAGGCCGGATTCAGCTTCTGCATGCCCTCGATCGTGGCGCCATGACGGATGTACTCGTCCGCATCGACCACCGTGTCGCCCTTGCGGGTCGAAACCGTGAAGGGAACGATTTCATCGGCGAACCTGCCGGCCTTCTGGGCCGCCTCGGCCTTGTTCTGGCTGGCAAGTGCAAATTCATCCTGCTGGTTGCGGGTAATCTGGAATTTTTCGGCGACGTTCTCGGCTGTCTGGCCCATGTGATAGCCGTTGAAGGCATCCCACAATCCGTCCTTGATCATGGTGTCGATCATGTCCAGATCCCCCATTTTCCGGCCGGCCCGCAGATAAGCGGCATGGGCGGACAGTGACATGCTTTCCTGTCCACCCGCCACAACGATGTCGGCATCGCCGCCGGCGATCTGCTGCATGCCGACGGCAACGGCGCGCAGGCCCGAACCGCACACCTGGTTCAATCCCCAGGCGGAGGCTTCCTGGGGAACGCCGGCGGCCATCGAGGCCTGGCGGGCCGGGTTCTGGCCCTGGGCCGCGGTCAGCACCTGGCCCATAATGACCTCGTTTACTTCGCCGGCATCGACGCCCGCGCGTTCCAGTGCGCCGCGGATGGCGGTTGCGCCCAGTTCATGTGCCGCGGTGGCGGCGAAAGTTCCACCGAACGAGCCGACCGAGGTGCGGGCGGCGGAAGCAATGACGATGTCTGACATGATATCTCTCCGTTGATTTGCGGTCCGGTTCTGCCCCCGTAGGGTCTGCCGCTTCAATCCGATGCGCGGTCCTATAGCGTCTTTTTATTTATGTTGCAATGCAGCATAGTTGCTTTTCGCAATGCGGCAGATCGGTAATTCGTCTAATCCCGCTCCGCCTTGATCCAGTTCAATAAGGGTCGCCAAAGAAGCGTTTCCGCCCGGCGCCCGGCGACCAGACCGACATGCCCGGTCGGGGCTTCGATCACGTCGGCGTCGGCGAATCTGGCCGTCAGACCGTGCGCACTGGCGGACGGCACGATCCGGTCGTGTGTGCCAAAGGCAATCATGACCGGACAGGTCAATGCGGCAATCAAACTCGCGGTTGCCGGTGCCCAGTCTCCCCCGGCCGTCGCATTCCGGCCGTACCAGCTGGTCAGGAATTCCATCGCCACCGGCATGGCGACCGGCACGCCGTCATTCGCCCAGTCCTCGATCGCGACAAAGGCAGCTTCGTCAACGGTGCTGATCTCGTCGTTGGCGAAACGGCGAAATTTGTCGGCCGGCCGGATCGGATCGACACTGGCAAAGAACATGTCGAACAGAGCCGGCGGCAACTCGCCGAACCTGGCGCGTTCGGGATATTCCGCACCCAGGGTTCCAGCGAACGATCCCGCCGCCCTGGTCAACCAGACCGGCCCACCGGCATGGAAATCCCACGGGGTCGAAATCATTGCCAGGCCGACAATCTGGCTCGGCACGGCACAGGCCGTTGCCAGCGCTACCAGACCGCCCGTGCAGTGGCCCAGGACCGACGGCTTTTGCCCGGTTTCACGGCCTATCCGGTCAATCGCCGGGACCACCCTTTCGCGCACGTAATCGGCGATGCTGAAGCCAGTCTCTTCCGGACCTGGAAGCTGCCAATCCAGAACAAATGGCCGAACACCGTGACCGGCCAGAAACTCGGCAATGCTGCGGCCCGGGGTGATATCCAGGATCGTCGCCCGGTTGATCAGCGACGGGATCATCAGGAGCGGCCGACCGTTTTCGCCAAAATCCATCAGCCGCGTTGTTCCCGCGGACCAAACCTCGGCGCCGCCAAGTTTCGGCGTCGGGACGGATGATGTCAGATACCGATCGATGCCGGCCTTGACCGCCGTGCCGCGGTTTCGGGCAAGATCGGCCAGGGCCGCCGTCAGGCGATCCTGGTCCGCCTCCGCCATTGCCCGGGCAATCGCCTTTCCCTCAACCGCCAGCGACGGGTGCCATGGGAACAGACCCGACTGCACTGTGCGGCGCGCCGTGGCGGCAAGACCGGGCGCGGTCAGGCCGAAGGCGGCGGCGGTGGGAAATTTGCGAGAACCGCTCATTGCGGCTCGTCCGGCTTGCCGGGCAGAAAACGACCGGCATTGACCATGTCGTGTTCCTGGGCCCATAGGGTCAAATTTTGCAGAAACAGGTCGATGTATCGCTCCGCAAGCACTGTTTCTTCGTCGATCTGCGGATCACGGGTTTCAGCCATGGGCTTCGCACCTGCACAAAAATATTTGGCGCTGCACATGCTGCGCTTGCGAGAAATGCCGCATCGCCCTATCGTGCCGGAACATTCGCGAAGGATTGCACGGCGTGACCAAGAAGGCAAAGATCGGCGACGAACCGGTCATCATCAAGAAATACGCCAACCGGCGGCTCTATAATACGGCATCGTCCAGCTATGTGACGCTCGATCATCTGGCGCAAATGGTGAAAAACGGCACCGAATTCATCGTCTATGACGCCAAGACGTCCGAAGATATTACCCGCTCGGTTCTGACCCAGATCATCTTCGAGGAAGAGGCAAAGGGTGAGAATCTGTTGCCGGTCGCCTTCCTGCGGCAACTGATCAGCTTTTACGGCGACAACATGCAAACCCTGGTGCCCGGCTATCTGGAAATGAGCATGGATGCCTTTACCCGGAACCAGGATCAATTCCACAAATCCGTGAGCGATGCTTTCGGCGGCAATGCGGCATTCAATCAGTTCGAGGAAATGATCCGGCAGAACCTGGCGATGCATCAAAAGGCCGTATCGATGTTCAATCCGTTCTCGGCCCGGCAGGCGAGCGCGGAGAATGGCGCGCCGGATGATAGCCTGGATAACTTGAAGGAACAGGTCGCCGCGATGCAGCGTCAACTCAGCGAGCTGATCGGAAAGAAGTAGATTTTCGGATTCGGCGGTTTTCACGTCAGACTGAATCAGCCACGGCTCGGCGAGCGATGGCTTGCCGTAATAATAGCCTGGAAATACTCGACCCCATATGAGCGCAGAATATCTGCCTCTTCCTCGGTTCCGACCATTTCGGCAACTGTCGCGAGATTGAAGTTCCTGGCCAGGTTCATCGGTGTCTGAACAAAGAACCTAAAGAACCTGTTGTCCTGGCTGGTATCGATGCCCTGAATATGGGCGCCGTCCAGCTTCACCATATCCATGGTCGGGGATTTCAGGTTGCTGAACGAGGGGTAGCCGGCGCCGAAATCGTCAACCGCGATCCGGCAGCCCGGATCGCGCAGGGTCGAAACGAAGCGCATGGATTCTTCGATATCGCGGATTGCGACAGTCCCGGTGGTCTCGACGTCCAGCCGTTCGGCAACTTCGACGTTCATCTGAATCAGACGCGGGAAATTGCGCAACCATTGCGGCTCGCTGGCGGTCATGCCCGAGACATTCAGTGTCAGCCGGACCTCGGGATGCCGTGCCAGGGTTTCGATGGCCAGTTCGGAAATGCGCTGGTCCAGCATTTGCACCAGACCGGGACCTGTTGCCGTCAATCCGCGCTTCCCGGGAATGCCGACGCAATCGTCACGTACGGACATTCTGAACAATTTGAAGGGAATTGACACGATCTGTGTCCTGAGAAACCCTGAACCTTTGACAGGTTGAAGTTAATTCTTTACCAACCTATGGCCGCGCCGTCCTTGCGTGGATCGGACCCGCCGACCAGCGTGCCGTTTTGATGGTCAATCCAGATCGCCTGGCCGCCGCCCCAGGGCATGTCCGGGCGTCCGATCGAGTGACCCTTGGCCGCCAGCTCTGCCGCGACCGAGTCGCTAACCCCTTGTTCCAGATCAAGAACACCTTCTACATGGAACGCTCTTGGGAAATCGAGGGCGGCCTGGGGATCCATGCCGTAATCGATCATGTTGGTCGCCACATGGACATGGCCGACCGGCTGAAAAGAGCCGCCCATCACGCCGAAAGAACACTGAGCCCGACCGTCCTTCATCAGCATCGCCGGAATAATTGTATGCAGCGGGCGTTTACCACCTGCCAGGCAATTGGGATGATTTTCTTCCAGCCGGAAACCCGCGCCCCGGTTCTGGAACAGGATGCCGGTTGCCGGGTCGGTTATGGCCGCGCCGAATGAAAAATAAATCGAATTGATGAACGAGCAGGCGTTCTGGTCCCGGTCGATCACGGTCAGATAGATCGTGTCGCGATAAATCGGGCCGGCCGAAGCGGCGATATCGATCATCGCCCGGTCCGGGCTGATGCGGCCGCGCAGACCGTCGGCCAGTTCCCTGGAAATCAGCCGGTCGACCGGAACATCGGAAAAATCCGGATCGGCGACAAATTGATCGCGCAACTCATAGGCCAGCCGGGAGGCTTCGGCTTCCAGATGAAGGCGTTCGGCGCCGCAGGGGTCCATCGAGGACAGATCATGGTCCTCAAGAATGTTCATCATGATCAGGGCGGTCAGACCATGACCATTGGGGGGCAACTCAGCCAGTTCGTATCCGCGATACCCGGTGCGGATCGGGTCGACATAGGTACAGGCGGTTGCCGCCAGATCGTCCAGGGTCAGCAGGGAGCCCTGGGACGCCAGAAAGTTTACCATGGTCTCCGGGATCTGGCCCTCATAGAAGCCGGCGCGTCCACGCTCGGCCACAGCCCGCAGGGTTTTGGCCAGCGCCGGGCTCTTGAACACTTCGCTCGCCACCGGGGCGCGGCCGCCGGGCAGATAGACCTGTTTGGACCCTTCATGGGCAGACAGGCGTTCGACACCGGCATTCCAGTCCCGCGCGACACGTGGGCTGACGGCAAATCCGTCCTCGGCATAGGCAATTGCCGGCGCCAGCAGGGCATTGATGCCCATGGTTCCGTGATCGCCCGCCAGTCGGCACCAGGCGTCCACCGCGCCCGGCGCGGTGATCGAATGCACCGAGTCCACCGAAATTTCATCCATGCCCTGATCACGCAAAGCCGCGGCCGAGGCCGCCTTTGCCGACCGTCCCGATCCGTTGAGACCGATCAGCTTGTCGCCGGCGCGCGGCGCATAGATCGCGAAACAGTCTCCGCCCATCCCCGTCGACATCGGCTCGACCACACACAAGACCGCGCTGGCGGCGATGGCCGCATCGACGGCATTTCCGCCACGCTTCAGCATGTCGATTGCTGCGGCGGCCGCCAGGGGATGTGACGTCGCCGCCATGCCGTTGAGGGCATGAACGGTGGATCGGCCGGGGATGTGCAGATTGCGCATGGGGGTCTCCAAAATCAAGCCAAGCACGCACACTAACGGTGTGTGACTTCAAGTCCACGAGTGATTGAAATTATTTCGCGGCAGACCTTGCAATAATCTCCCGCATCGTCACAACTGCCATCCGTCATAAGGGAGGGGCACGCGAATTCGGGGCACATCATACCGGACATTTACGATCAAACGGATGGAACGTCACACGGGCAGAGAACCAGCTTATGACATCCTACAGCATTGAAACGATTGAGCGTATCGGCCCTGACATGGGCAAGAAACTGCGCAAGGCAGGCATCAAGACAACCGGCGCCCTGCTCAAGGCCGGTGCCAGCAAGAAGGGCCGCGCAAAAATCGCCGCCGACTCAGACATTGCCGAAGACAGGATTCGCGACTGGTGCAACATGTCGGACCTGATGCGGATCAAGGGTGTGGGCGAGGGATATTCCGAGCTTCTGGAAGCCGCCGGCATCGATACCATCAAGGAATTGCGTGATCGCCGCGCTGACAATCTGGCTGCCAAGGTGGCCGAGGTGAACGCCAGGAAAAAGCTGTGCCGCCAGATTCCATCGCAGAAGATGGTTGAGTGCTGGATCGTCCAGGCCAAGCAGCTTGAGCCGGTGATGACCTGCTGATCCGGCAGAAATGACGAATATGAAACCCCGGCCTTTGCGCCGGGGTTTTTATTTATTACAAAAGCTTAAGCGGCGATACGCGGCAATGTCGGAGCCGCTGCGATCAGTGATCTTGTATAAGGATGGCTCGGCGTATCGAAGACGACATCGGTTGCTCCCTGTTCGACGATCTCGCCGGATTTCATGACCAGCACCCGATTCGTTATCGACCGCACAACCGCCAGGTCATGACTGATGAAGAGATAGGTCAGACCGAACCGCTTCGACAGGTCGGCCAGCAGATCCAGGATCTGGGCCCGGATTGAAACGTCGAGGGCCGAGACGGCCTCGTCCAGAATAATCAATTCCGGCTTGATGATTAGCGCCCGCGCAATGGCAATGCGCTGGCGCTGCCCGCCGGAGAATTCGTGAATGTATCGGTCGGCATCGTCCGCCGTAAGCCCGACGCTTTCCAGCACCTCGGTGACGGCATCGGTTCGGCCTCGACCCGTCGGCGGTGTTTCGAGCAGATGAAACGGTTCGGTGATCAGGCGGGCAACCGTGTGGCGCGGATTGAACGAGCCGTAGGGATCCTGGAACACCACCTGCATCTTGCGCCGCACATCTCGATCGACTCCCGTTCCGGCCAGAACGGGTTCACCATCGATTCGGATTTCGCCTTCCTGCACGGCCTCAAGACCCAGAATCGCCCGGGTCAGGGTCGATTTGCCGCAGCCGCTTTCGCCGACCAGGCCCAGGCTCTCGCCCCGGCGAATCGTAAAACTGACATTGCTGACCGCACGGAACTGCCCAGGACGGCCAAACAGCGAGACACGCGGCAAGACATGGTCACGGCTGACATTTTCGACCGCCAGCAGCGGCGCCTCGGCCTCGATCACATCATCGGCGCGGTTCGGCACATGACCAGACGCCTCGAAAAGTGCCCTGGTACAGGGATGATGCATGTTTTGGAACAAGGTTCGGGCGGCGCCGGTTTCGACCACTTCGCCCGACTTCATGATAACGATGTCGTCGGCCATGCCGGAGACCACCGCCAGATCATGGGTGATCATCATCAGGCCCATGCCGTCCTCGCGCACCAGGCGTTTCAGCAGATCGATGATCTGGGCCTGGGTGGTGACGTCCAGCGCCGTGGTCGGTTCGTCCGCGATCAGCAGTTTCGGGCGCGGGGCAATCGCCATGGCGATCACCACCCGCTGGCGCTGGCCGCCGGACAACTCGTGCGGATACCGGTTTAGCGGAAACCGTGCCGCCGGCAGGCCGACCCGGTCCAGCGTCTCGCGGGCGATCTGGCGGGCCTCCTGCCGGGTGACCTTGCCATGGATCCGAACTGTCTCGGCAACTTGCGCGCCAATGGTCTGGACCGGGTTAAGGGCGGTCATCGGCTCCTGAAACACCATGCCGATCGCCTTGCCGCGCACCGCGCACATTTCGGTTTCGGGCGCCTTCAGGATATCGCGGCCTTGCAGAGAGATACTGCCCCGTGCCCGGGCGCCGTCGGGCAGCAATTGCATGACCGAATAGGCGGTCAGGGATTTGCCCGATCCGGATTCACCGATGATCCCGACGATGTGACTCTCCTCGATGGCCAGCGATACGCCGCGCAGGATCGGACTGGCATGGATATCCAGGTCGAGGTTCCTGATCTCGAGCAGACTCATCGCGCGTCGTTCCGGATTTTCGGGTCGAGGATGTCGCGCAGGCCGTCGCCCATCAGATTGAGCCCCAGCACCGTCAGCAGAATGGCAAATCCGGGGAACAGTGTCAGATGGGGCGCAAAACCGATCATGGTCTGGCTGTCGGCCAGCATGCGGCCCCAGCTGGGTGTCGGCGGCTGGGCACCGAGCCCGACATAGGACAGTCCCGCCTCGGCCAGAATGCCGAGTGAGAACTGGATGGTGCCCTGGACGATCAGCAGATTGGCGATATTGGGCAGAATATGTTCGGCCGAGATCGCCACGGCGCCCTTGCCCGCCACCCGCGCCGACAGGATGAAATCCCGCGTCCACAGGGACAGTGCCGACCCGCGGGTCAGCCGGGCAAAGACCGGGATGTTGAAAATGCCGATGGCGATGATGGCGTTCAGCGCGCTCGGCCCGAAAACGGCGGTAATCATGATCGCGATCAGCAGGGCGGGAAAGGCAAACACCATGTCATTGGCCCGCATGATAATTTCATCCAGCAGGGATTCGCGCGTGGCCGCCGCCGCCAGCCCCAGGGGCACGCCGAGGCCGATGCCGATCCCGACCGCCACCAGCGCCACCGAAATCGACGTCCGGGCGCCGACCATGATCATCGAAAGAATATCGCGGCCGAAATGATCGGTGCCGAACCAGTGCACCGGCGACGGCGTCTTCAGCTTGTCGCCGATCTCCAGGGCCTGGACATCGAACGGTGTCCACAGGAATGAGATCAGGGCCGCTCCGACAAAGATGAGGGTCAGTACCGCGCCAATGACCAAATTTCGGGATTGCGCGGCCCGGGCCAGCAGGCGATTGCCTGCTTCCATGTTCATGTCCGCCGCCTGAGTCGGGGATCGACAACCGCATAGGCGATATCGACGGCGAAATTCACGGCAACCACCGCAAGGACCAGCAACATGACCACGCTTTCCACCACGATCAGATCGCGCTGGGAGATGCCTTGAAACACCAGTCGACCGAGACCCGGCAGAAAGAAGACATTCTCGATGATGATCGCACCGGCCAGCAGGAAGGAAAACTGAAGGCCGATGATCGTCAGCACTGGGATCAGGGCATTGCGCAAAGCGTGCCGCCACAGGGCCTGGCGCCGGCTCAGCCCCTTGGCTCGGGCCGTGCGCACAAAATCTTCACCCAGGGTGTCGAGCAGGGACGAGCGCATGACCCGTGCGAGGATCGAGGCCTGGGGCAGGGCCAGCGAAATCGCCGGCAGGGTCAGCGCCTTCAGGCCGGCGAACAGACCTGCGTCCCAGCCCGGAAATCCGCCTGCCGAAAACCAGCGCAGATTGATGGCGAAGATCAGAACCATCAGCATGGCGAACCAGAAATTGGGGATTGCCACGCCCAACTGGGTCACACCCATGATCGACACATCGGCCGCCGATCCGCGCCGCGCCGCCGCCAGAATGCCGGCGGGAAAGGCGATCAGGGTCGATAATGTCAGCGCATAAAGAGCCAATGGCAGGGAAATCCACATCCGCTCGCCAATCATGTCGGCAACCGGCGTGCGATACGTGTATGAGGTCCCGAAATCCCCGGTCACCATGCCGCCGACCCAGCCGACATAGCGCTGAACCACCGGAACATTCAGGCCCAGCTGTTCGCGCAGGGCAGCAACCGTATCCTCCTGGGCATTGATGCCCAGCATGTAGGAGGCCGGATCGCCCGGTACGATCTCGATCGCCACGAAGATGATCACGCTGGCGACCAGCAGGCTGACCCCCAGGGACAGCAATCGTTTCAGCGTGTACCGCAACATGTCGGGATCATTCCGGATCAAGGAAGCCCCGGCGCCAGGGCGCCGGGGAACCAGGGCGCCGGGGAATCTGTCACGGAATCAATCCTGCCAGTAGACCGCCGTCAGGTCGGTTGCCTGGGTCGGAGCGTTTTTCCACAGACCGACAATCCCGGCGTTGGCGACACCGGTCGCGGCCAACTGGAACAGATAGCCGTTGACGTAATCGTCCGCGATCATCTTTTGCGCCGCGTGCAGAATGTCTTCACGCCGGGCCGGATCGGTCTCGGCGTTCAGGCCCGTCATCAGGGCCTGGAAGGCGGCCCGGTCATACTGGAAATAATATTCCGGCCGGGCATAGATGCCGATGTCCATCGGTTCGGTGTGACTGACGATGGTCAGGCCGAAATCCTTGCCGCGAAAGACCTGTTCCAGCCACTGGGCCCATTCAAGGTTTGAAATCTCGGTTTGAATGCCGACCTCGCGCAGCTGGGCCGCAATGATCTCGCCGCCGCGCCGGGCATAGGATGGCGGCGGCAGTTTCAGCGTCGTGGTGAAGCCATCGGGAAAACCGGCCTCGGCCAGCAGGGCCCTCGCCAGGGCCGGATCGTGCCGCGAATTGCCGGTCAGATCCATGTAAGCCGGATTGTGGGGCGCAAAGTGGCTGCCGATCGGCGTGCCGTAGCCGAACATGGCGCCGTCGATGATTGCCTGACGGTCGATGGCATGGGCCAGGGCCTTGCGCACCAGCACATTGTCGAACGGCTTCTGCTTGTTGTTGGTCGACAGAATGGTTTCACCCTCCGACGATCCGACCATCACCGTAAAGCGCGGATCGGCATCGAACTGGGGCAGATTTTCCGGCGCGGGAAATCCCGGGAAGGCGTCCACGTCCTCGGCCATCACGGCGGCAAAGGCGGCGGTGGGATCGGAAATGAACTTGAAGGTCGCCTTTTCCAGCTTGGCCGGCGGGCCCCAGTAATCGGGATTGCGCTTGATCTCGATCTTGTCTCCCTGGACCCAGTTGGCAAATTCGAACGCGCCGGTACCGACCGGATCGGTCTTGATGTTCTCGATGCTCTCGGGCGCCACGATGACCGCATCGCCCCAGGCCAGGTTGAACAGCAGGCTGCCGTTCTGCCGGGACAGCTTCACCTTGACCGTTTGCGGATTGACGACATCAACCGAGGCGATGCCGGCAAACAGGGCCTTTTGCGCATTTGCCGAATCTTCGGCGCGGGCGCGGTCGAGCGAGAATTTGACATCTTCGGCGTCCATCGCCGTACCGTCATGGAATTTCACGCCCGCGCGCAGGTTGAACGTATAGGTCAGGCCGTCATCGGAAATGTCCCAGCTTTTGGCCAGGCCCGGCACGATCGATCCATCCGAGGCAAACCGGGTCAGCCCCTCGAAAATATTCGAATACAGAACCTGGTCGATGGCGCCGGCCGCGGCGCTGGTCGGGTCCAGATGCGGTGGCTCCAGCTGCAGGCCGATGGTGATATCGGATTGCGCCGCAAGTGCGGTGCCGGCGCTCAGCGACAGGGCCAGCGCGCCCGCCAGGGCCCATTTCGGCATGGCATGTTTCATCGGTTATTCCTCCCTCGTGGTCTGTCTAATCTGGATCGGTCAACAGGCTGACCAAAGTGCGCCCCATGACCTTGGCCGAGTCAATCATATCGTCGACGCCGACATATTCATCGGGCTTGTGCGCCAGGTCCAGAATGCCCGGACCATAGGCGATACAGTTTTTCATCCGGCCGATCCGGTCGATATGTTTCTGGTCGTAGGTTCCGGGCGAGACCACATATTCGGGCGGCGCGCCCAGCACCTCTTCAATGGCTTTTGACACGGTGGTCACCACCGGCGCATTCCGGTCGGTCATGACCGGCAGCACCTTGTGCAGTTCCCGAATATCGTAGCGGAAATCCTCACGCCTGGATTTGACCGTCTCCAGCAGATCGCCGATTTCGCGCTCGACATCCTCGATGTTTTCTTCCAGCAGGAAGCGTCGGTCGATGATCATCCGGCAACTGTCGGGCACCACGGGGGCGGGCAGGCCGGTGAAATTCGCCGGCAACTCGATCTGACCGCCATGCAGGGAATTGATATTGAGCGTGGACTCCCTTGCCCCGTCCGGCACCACCGGCATGTCGGTCGTCTTCTGCTTCAGCGCGGGGAAGAGGGTTTCTTCCATTTCCTCCAGCACCGCGCCCATATGGCGCACGGCACAGTCGCCCAGAAACGGCATCGAACCATGGGCGATCTCGCCAAGGGTTTCGATCTCGGCCCACCACACTCCGCGATGACCGAGGCAAATTCGATCCTTGTTCAACGGTTCGGGGATGATCACGTGCTGCACCCGTTCGGGTGAAAAAAATCCCTTCTCGGCCAGATAGGCGACGCCGCCAAAGCCACCGGATTCCTCATCCGCCGTGCTGGAAATTTCCACCGCCCCGCTGAATTCCGGATAAAGGTCGATAAACGCTTCGGCGGCGATGATCGAGGCGGCAAGCCCGCCCTTCATGTCGCAGGCGCCGCGGCCATGGATCCTGTCGTTCTTCAGTTCCGCGCCGAACGGGTCGGTGGTCCAGCCGCGCCCGACCTCGACCACGTCGATGTGTGAATTGAAATGCACGCATTCTCCGGGCCGCGTCCCTTCGCGCCGCGCCACCATGTTCCAGCGCGGATATTGATCGCTGTCCCCCAGCGCCCCTTCGGCCCGGACCATTTCGATGGAAAAATTCCGCTCCTTCAAACGCCTGGCCAGATACTCGCAAATCTCCAGATAATTGTCGCCGGGCGGATTGAGCGTCGGCATCCGCACCAGATCCCGGGTCAGCGCGATCAGATCCTCGCGCCGCGCCGCGATGGCGTCCGACAACCGGTCGGTCAGAGGTGCGCCGTCATCCATTCAGGTTGCTCTGCCTTGCCTTTGATACTCGCAGTTTAGCGCGGAATTTTCAGCAGGGGAAGACGTTCGGTCATTCCGGGGCCGGCATGGCCGGAGCTCGAATTTATTCACCGGGTGGCCAACAGCATGTCCCGGTCTGGATTGGCGGGCAGGAGGCGGTGCCGTACGGGCAGCAGACGCGGCAATTGCCTTCCGCCGGGAAGCGATAACCACGGGATGCCTCAATCGGTATTCGGCGTGCTTCCCTGTTCCCGGCCTTGGCGATTCCGCCGCGGCGCGCGATCCCGCCACTGGTGTATCTGGACGGGGTCAAGCCGAGATGGCTCATCAACTGGCGCGGGCTGTCGAACCGGGTGATATCGCCGATGCCGGCGGCAAGCATCCCGGCGGGTACGAGGACGTCAACGATGCTGACGCCGCCTTTGCCGTTCCGGCGCTGTTCGATCCGCGGGAGACCGGGGGGCCGGGATTATGCGATCCCCATCAAGGGCAATCCCGGGCCGCACGAACAGATCGCAGGGCTGATGAAGCGCCGCCCCGGCCGGCGGCCGCCGAACCATGTCGTGCGCCAGTACGCCAGCTTCCACTACAGCTTCCACTACCGGGCCAGGAGCCGATCGAAGGCCCGCCGGGGCGGCCGTTACGCTCGCTCGACTTATGGGGCCGTTCCCACTCAGCTGGAACGAACAGGGAAAAAACTTCTCCGGCACCTGACCACGTCGCTTCGTACATGGCGCGCAACCGCTACTATTGCTTCATTGGGCCAGATTGACCAAAAGTGTTCAAGGCATGGGCGGGCAGTTCGGATGCGGATCCCGCGCGCGAAAGACGCGAAGTACGGCTTCGGACGATTGATCGATCTGGCCCGCGCCGAACCGGTTACGGTCGCCAGGCATGGGCGGCCAGTTGTGGTGGTGATGTCGGTAGGGGAGTTCGAGCGGTTGAAGGGGATTGAAACGGGCCACGTGGATAGCCATTCAGGCACGCAAGGGACGGCAGAATAATGGATCAGGCCATTGACAACCGGATCATCTCCTACCTCCGCGGCACCGAAGATGCCCTCGGCCCGCCTTCGCATTTCATGCCGGGCAATTGGCCCCGTTCAGTAGATGCAAGGAAGCAATGAGGCCGGCGATGGCGATGATTAGACCCGAACGCGATCTTGAAGAGGCCCTGGTCACCAGGCTGCGGGACCTCAAGTACGAATATCGCCCCGATATCCGTGATCGAACCACGCTTGAAGCAAACTTCAGGGAAAAGTTCGAAGCCCTCAATCGTGTCACCCTCACGGACGGCGAATTCCAGCGACTCCTTGATGAGATCGTCACTTCGGACGTATACGAAGCTGCCCGTTCCCTCCGGAACCGCGAAGCATTCAGCCGCGACGACGGCACACCACTCAACTACACCCTCGTCAACATCAAGGATTGGTGCAAGAATTCCTTCGAAGTCGTCAATCAGCTCCGCATCAATACCGACAACAGCCATCACCGCTACGACGTCATGCTTCTGATCAACGGCGTCCCCGTCGTTCAGATCGAGCTGAAGACGCCCGGGATCAGCCCCCGGCGGGCGATGGAGCAGATCGTCGACTACAAGAACGACCCGGGCAACGGATATGCCAAGACGCTTCTGTGCTTCGTCCAGCTCTTCATTGTCAGCAACCGCACCGACACGTGGTATTTCGCCAACAACGACGTCCGCCACTTCGCCTTCGACGCGGACGAGCGATTCCTTCCGATCTACCGGTTCGCGGCCGAGGACAATGCGCAGATAACCCACTTCGACGATTTTGCCGATCGGTTCCTCGCCAAGTGCACGCTTGGCCAGATGATCAGCAAATACATGGTCCTTGTCGCCAGCGAGCAGAAGCTCCTGATGATGCGCCCGTACCAGATCTACGCCGTCAAGGCCATTGTCGACTGCATCGATCAGAACTGCGGCAACGGATATATCTGGCACACGACCGGCTCGGGCAAGACGCTCACCTCCTTCAAGGCCGCGACGCTGCTCAAGACCAACGAGAACATTCACAAATGCCTCTTCGTCGTCGACCGCAAGGACCTCGACCGCCAGACCCGCGAGGAGTTCAACCGGTTTCAGGAAAACTGCGTCGAGGAAAACACCAACACCGAGGTGCTTGTCCGCCGCCTCGAGTCCGACGACTACGCGGACAAGGTCATCGTCACCACCATCCAGAAGCTGGGGCTCGCCCTCGACGGAAACAGCAAACACAACAAGCGGAACATCGCCGGGGAGCGATCAACGTTCAAACAGCGGCTGGAGCACCTCCGCGACAAGCGGATGGTCTTCATCTTCGACGAATGCCACCGCTCGCAGTTCGGCGAGAACCACAAGGCCATCGAGGAGTTCTTCCCGAAATCCCAGCTCTTCGGCTTCACCGGCACCCCGATCTTCGAGGACAACGCGACAGTCAGGCAGGTCGATGGAGACGCCGCCAGCCTTCGAACCACCGCGGACCTGTTCCAGAAGGAACTCCACGCCTACACCATCACGCACGCGATCGAGGACCGGAACGTCCTGCGCTTCCACATCGATTACTTCAAGCCCGGGGACGCCGCCGCCCTCAAGCCCGGCCAGGTGCTTACGCAGCAGGCGGTCGCGCAGGCCATTATCAAAAAGCACGACGCCGCGACCGGAGGCCGACGCTTCAACGCGCTGCTGGCCACCGCCTCGATCAACGATGCCATCGGGTACTATGCGGTTTTCAAGGAACTCCAGGCCGAGTGCCAGGCAGCCGATTCCAGGTTCGTCCCTCTCAAGATCGCCGCCGTCTTCTCGCCGCCTGCCCAGGGCAACAAGGACGTTCGACAGATTCAGGAGGACCTTCCCCAGGAGAAGGAGGACAACCGGCGCGATCCCGAGGGCAAGAAGACCGCGCTCGGGGACATTATCGCCGACTACAACACGCGGTATGGCACGCACCACGACATCAACGACTTCGACCTCTACTATCAGGACGTCCAGAAACGCATCAAGAATCAGCAGTTCCCCAATCGCGACCTGCCCGGCAAGGGCGGGGAGAAGATCGACATCACCATCGTCGTCGACATGCTTCTCACCGGCTTCGACGCCAGGTTCCTCAACACGCTCTATGTCGACAAGAATCTCAGGCACCACGGCCTGATCCAGGCCTTTTCCCGCACCAACCGCGTGCTCAACGCGACCAAGCCCTACGGCCACATTCTCGATTTCCGCAATCAGCAGGACAAGGTCGACGCCGCCATAGCGATGTTTTCCGGCGTCCAGTCCGACCGGGCGCGGGAGATCTGGCTGGTCGACAAGGCGCCCGTCGTCATCGGGAACTACAAACAGGCCGTCGCCGACCTCGACGCGTTCATGCGGTTGCAGGGCCTCGAAGCCAGGCCCGACCAGGTCAACAATCTGGAGGGCGACGACGCGCGCGCCCTGTTCATCAATCGGTTCAAGGAGGTGCAGCGCCTCCGGACGCAGCTTGACCAGTACACCGACCTCACCGACGAGCAGCGCAGACAGATCAAACAGATCCTCCCCGAGGACGACCTCCACGCCTTCCGCGGCGTCTATCTTGAAACCGCCCGGCGGCTGAAAGAACAACAGGGCAAGCCCGGTGGGGATGGTGAGGCAACCAACCCCGAGGTCGACCTGCTCGACTTCGAGTTCGTCCTCTTCGCCTCCGCCCTCATCGACCATGACTACATCATGAAGTTGATTGCGAAATACTCGGGTCAGGACCCGAAGAAGGTCGAGATCAGCCGCGCGCAGCTGATCGACCTGATCCGGTCCGACGCCAGGTTCCTCGACGAACGGGAGGAGATCACCGAATATGTGCGCTCACTGACGGAAGGCGAAGGCCTCGACGAGGCCGCCATCCGCGCCGGCTACGAGCGGTTCAAGGCCGCAAGGCAGGCCGGGGAGATCGAGAGCCTTGCTCGGGCCAACGGCCTGACGCCTGAGTCCCTCGCGGCCTTTGTTGATGTCATCCTCCGGCGCATGATCTTCGACGGCGAGCAGCTCACCGACCTGATGGAGCCGCTCGATCTCGGCTGGCGTGAACGCCGCGAGCGTGAACTCGACCTGATGGCCGATCTCGTGCCGCTCCTGAACAAGCGGGCCCACGGCCGGGACATTTCGGGCCTCAATGCCTATGAGCACGCGCGATGACCGCCGACACGCCGTTGGCGCCAAAGCTGCGGTTTCCGGAGTTTCGGGACAAACCCGGATGGCCATGTAGCTTGATGGGCCGTTACCTGAGCGAAAGTCGGATCAAGGGGAGTGGAGGACATGAAGCAAAGAAATTAACTGTGAGGTTGTGGGGGAAAGGCGTTTTCAAGAAACACGAGAGTATGCAGGGTAGCGCAAACACCCAATACTATCGCCGTCGCGCCGGACAGCTAATCTACAGCAAACTTGACTTTCTGAACCAAGCCTTCGGCATCATCCCTGTGCATCTGGACGGCTTCGAGTCAACCGTTGACCTTCCGTGCTTTGACATTGCTTCAGAGATGAACCCGAAGTTCCTGCTGGAGTGCGTTCAGCGTGAGCAGTTTTATAAAACCCACGGAGAAATCGCAGACGGCGGCAGGAAGGCGAAGCGCATCCAGGTAGACACGTTTCTGGAGTGCCCAATCTATACTCCATCCGAGCCGGAGCAGCAGAAGGTCGCCGATTGCCTCGGTTCGCTGGACGGTCTGATCGCGGTGCAGGGCCGGAAGCTGGAAGCCCTGCGCCAGCACAAGCAGGGCCTGATGCAACAACTCTTCCCCCAACCCGGCGTGACCGTGCCCCGACTGCGGTTTCCGGAGTTTCGCGACGCAGAGGAGTGGGAGGTTAGGACGTTAAGGTCTGTTTGCGATCTCAAGATGGGAGACTTCGTGCCAGCGCCCATAATCGCGGAAAGCCATCGGAAGGGCCTGTATCCATGCTACGGAGGCAATGGGCTTCGTGGCTATGTGGCGTCATACACCCACGATGGACGGTACGTCCTTATCGGACGTCAGGGCGCGTTATGCGGCAACGTTTTGCTATGCGATGGATGCTTCCACGCGACGGAGCACGCGCTGGTCGCCACGTCAAGCACTGGCGTCAATGTAGAGTGGCTACTATACGCGCTTGACGTGCTCCGGCTCAATCGCTTTGCCACCGGCCAAGCACAGCCCGGCTTGTCAGTTCGCGTTCTCAATGAGGTGGCTCTCTCCGTACCAGGGGACTCGGTTGAGCAGCAGCGAATAGCCGACTGCCTCGGCTCGCTGGACGGTCTGATCGCGGCGCAGGGCCGGAAGCTTGAAACCCTGCGCCAGCACAAGCAGGGCCTGATGCAGCAGCTCTTTCCTTCGCCGGAGCGTATTACGTCGTGAGCAATACGCCGAAGAGCCACAAAGTTGAGCCACGGCAAATACGCTATCACCGAACCGGTCGAAATGGTGGAAGACAACAAAGATCTGTTCAAAAGAATTCTCACTGATGTTGTCAATAAATTTGGGTTTGCAGTTCCCGAGCTTGCTCCTGTCGCCCCCAACCGAAAGCTGATCCATGACTGATCAAGACCAGAAACAGCTCGGCAAGACGCTCTGGGCCATCGCCGATCAGCTCCGCGGGGCGATGAACGCGGACGATTTTCGCGACTACATGCTGGCGTTCCTGTTCCTCCGCTACCTTTCGGACAATTACGAGCAGGCTGCGAAGAAGGAACTCGGGCGCGACTACCCCGACGCCATCGGCAATGACGGGCAATCCTCCCTGTCTGTCTGGTACGAGGAGAACCCCGACGATGTGCCGGCGTTCGAGATGCAGATGCGGCGCAAGGCGCACTATGTCATCCGCCCCGCGCATCTCTGGGCCAGTATCGCCCGCATGGCCCGTACCCAGGATCGCGAGTTGCTCAACACGCTCCAGGCCGGATTCAAATACATCGAGACCGAGTCATTCGAGAGCACGTTTTCGGGTCTGTTTTCGGAGATCAATCTCGGCTCCGAAAAGCTCGGCAAGACCTATGCGGACCGGAACGCGAAGCTCTGCACGATCATCACCAGCATTGCCGAGGGTCTGGCGGAGTTTTCGACCGACAGCGATACCCTGGGCGATGCTTACGAGTATCTGATCGGTCAGTTCGCCGCGGGCTCGGGCAAGAAGGCCGGTGAGTTCTACACGCCCCAGCGGATCTCGGACATCCTCTCCGAGATCGTCGCGCTCGACAGCCAGGAACCGAAGACCGGCAAGCGCAAACACCTCGCCGGTGTGATGGACTTTGCCTGCGGTTCCGGCTCACTGCTGCTGAACGTCCGAAAGCGCATGCAGAAGTCGGGCGGCGGCATCGGCAGGATCTACGGGCAGGAGAAGAACATCACCACGTACAATCTCGCGCGCATGAACATGCTGCTGCACGGGGTGAAGGATACGGAGTTCGAGATCCACCACGGCGATACGCTGACCAATGACTGGGACATGCTCCGCGAGATCAACCCGACGAAGAAACCCTGTTTCGACGCCGTGGTCGCCAACCCGCCGTTCAGCTACCGCTGGGACCCGAACGAGGCGTTGGGCGAGGATGTGCGGTTCAAGAACTACGGGCTGGCCCCGAAGTCGGCGGCGGATTTCGCGTTCCTGCTGCATGGATTTCACTACCTCAAGGGCGACGGTGTGATGGCCATCATCCTGCCGCACGGCGTGCTGTTCCGCGGCGGCGAGGCGAAGATCCGTCGCAAGCTGCTTGGCGACGGGCACATGGACACGGTCATCGGCCTGCCGGCGAAACTGTTCTACTCGACCGGCATCCCGGTCTGCATCCTCGTTCTGAAGAAGTGCAAGAGGCCCGATGACGTCCTGTTCATCAACGCGTCCGAGCATTTCGAGAAGGGCAAACGGCAGAACCATTTGTCCGACGGGCATATCGAAAGGATTATCGACACCTACCGGCAGCGTCCGGAGAGCATCGAGCGGTATGCCAGACGCGTGGGGATGGACGAGATCGAGGCCAACGACTTCAATCTGAACATCTCGCGCTATGTCAGCACCGCCGAGCCAGAAGTCGAAATCGATCTGTCGACCACACACGCGGAGTTGGTCGGGATCGAGCAGCAAATTCGGGAGTCCACGGCGAAGCACAATGCGTTTCTGAAGGAGCTTGGACTATCCCCATTGCCGGCGTCCGACTGACCGGAGCCCGGCGAACATTCGATTTCGGTGCCTTTTGGCGAACGCCGCTGACATCGAAGCGCCCGGCTGCACCCGTCTAAAACTCGCATGTTTTCAGTGATTTGAAAAAACTCACCAAATTGGCGCGGGCAACAGGCCCGGAGAATTTCGGCCCCCCGGCGCTGGAGGCGGTGCTCGGCTCGTCCCGCATGACCCTCGAAAACAACGGAAAAGTCCGGCCGCATCCGCTGGTTCGCGCGGGAAATCTGATCCGCGCATTGCGCGGCGATTGCGTGCCCTGCCTGCCAAACCTACTTCACCACTCGCAGATGAGATGTTGTTCCCGGCAGCGGGTGCAGCGCCCGCAGGTCTTCCTCGCTTGAGCGTAACGCCTTGGCGAGGTCGGACAAGCCATAGCCAAGATCTTCCAGATGTAGCCGTACGATCTCCAGCAGGACCGTCGGCATCTCAACCTTGAGGTCGAGCTCGGGCGGCTCCGTTGGACGGTAGCCCATCGAGCTCATCTGCCGCCAAAGGTACTGGCTCTGGTTATCGGTAATTGCGCCGATTTGTCTTGCCCGGTAGAGAAGCGCCGCCATGGAGACGCGCCAAACCGGCTTCAAGGCAGCGAGCCGCTGTAGGGTGAGGCGCCGGCCGGCAAGGTGAGGGCGAATGTCTCGCGCGGGCATCAGCAGCGCCGACGCGAACTCGTTGGCCTCGTCTTCCATTTCAGGAGACGGGACCTGATGCATCACCACATGTCCGAGTTCGTGTGCCAGGCTGAATCGCTGGCGATCCGCAGGCATGTTACGATTGAGGAAAATGCACGGTGGCATGTCCGGTATCTGAACGGTGAAGCCATCCACCTTGAGGGCGGCGAAGTCGCAATGGACGATGATGCACCCCGCTCGCTCCACCCGCGCCACCAGGTCGCGGATCGGTCCCGATGGAACGAGCCAGGTGCGCCGGACGAGATCGGCAATGCGTTCCGGGTCGCCGCCGTCCTCGTCCACGTCGAGGCGGCGCGGAAGCGACAGCTCCGGTTCCAGTTCGGCAGCATTGAGCAGCCGACGGATGTGAAGAATCCTGATGTTCAGTTCTGCTTCCAGACGCTCGATCGCCTTCTGACCGACGCTCGCCCGCTTCCTGTACTGCACGCTCATCGGCAAGCCGATAACCCGGTCGTTCTGGAAGAAGAACTCGACGGGGAAACCCAGCGCCGTGCCGACACTGGTCATCACATCTTCCGTGGGATTGATCAGTCCATTTTCGAGCTTTGATAGGTTGGCCTGAGAAACGCCTGAGCGCCTCGACAGTTCGGTCTGACTCCACCCCCGCGCCTGCCGCGCAATTCGCAGCAGGTCCTGATTGAATTCGGTCGGCATCAGTCTTGCGGCTTCTTGCGGTCGTCCGCGGCGCCCTTAAGCTTGACGATGGTTGCGGCGGGACGCTCGGGCTCCGGCTCGGGCATCGGCAACGGCACCACCGCATCGGACACATCCGGAAGGCTGTACTCCCAGGCGATGACATCGCCATTGCGCGCGACGACGCACACATCCTCGATCTCCATTTCGAGATGGTCCAGCTTGTAGACGACCTCGACACGCTGCACTTCCGGCAGCTCGAACAGGTTCCGTTCATGATTGTGGAAGTCGAGCGCAAGTTGCGTTGCAACGTTCGACGTCCGGCCCGCGTTATCGGCTTTCTTGAACCGAAACAACACTTCATCCCGAACCAGGAACTTCATCGTTTCGTTGCGGTCGATAATGTGGACGGCATCATGGTCCAGCAGCGCGGCGTGGGCGTGTTCGATTATCTGCTCCCAGACGAAATTGGCGCGACTGCGTTTGTATCGCCAGACACCGACATGGCCGCTCGCCAACCAGTCGCCCCATGCCTTACGGATCGCCGAGACGATCTGGTTGCGGATTTCGTCGAGTACGGGCCGCACGGCGGCTTCGTTGGGAATCGGCATGCTCGGACCTCATTCGTTTGCGTGCACGATAGCGACGCCGATTTACATAAACAACCCCAAATTATTCACAATATCATTCAACGGGCAGGGGAGCGGTCGTCCAAGGCCCACAAGCGTCTGCAAGAGCGCTGCCCGTCGGTTCCTGTCGGGTCCGCGCGGCTACGCAGAACTCCCTCAACTCTTTGATGCAGATTGTTTTCCAAACCGCGCGCATGGCGTTTCCCATGCGAAACACGAAAACCACAACACGGCCGGGCTTTGACGCTCCCTGCACATCCCGATCCGACGACGGCGGCCCGTACCGCCAGGCACATGACCGCCGTCGTCTTCCACCCCCATGAGGGGCAGTCAGGCAGCCCGGCTAATGGACGGGTACAGGACAAGACTACCAGCGCGACCTTTTCGTCCAAGGAAGTAGTGTCGCGGGGGGCTATGCCCGGCAGCCGACAAAGACATCGCCAGGCTCTGTCGCTTTCGATTTCGCTTGTCTGGCTGGACGCAACCTGCCTCAAGGTCCGCCAGGGTGGGCGGATCGTCAGCGTGGCCGCCATGATCGCCGTTGCGACCAACACCGACGGGCGCACGGCCTTCCATCAGTCGGTCCAGAAGATCCTGGCTCGGTTTCAAATTGTCTGCATGGACGTGCGATGGCGGTTGCGGGGCAAGCCCGGGGTGAGGTGGTCTGTCCCCGATAACCATTCCTGAAACTGCTTGTGATCCATGTCAATCCATCCCTCTGATTTCACAAAAAACATGACATGAACGCACACGACTTGCAAACTGAGCCTTGCGCTAATATCGTTTCAGCCGTGAATTCGGCGCCGGGACCGGCGGACTGTAGAAATCGTCGTTGCGGCCGGCCGGATCGATGGTCGATCCACCGAATTTCTCTCGTTCCAGGTCGTCCAGTTGGCGCCGCGACACCAGCGGCTGATTGCTGCCGCCCTGCAGAAAGTCGGTAAAATTCTGCAACGGGCCGCCGTTTTCCCGAGCGCCGGTGATTGTGCCATCGGTCGTCGCCGGTTCGGGTGGCGGCGGTGGGGCGGTAGTCTGGGCAATGGCTGGCAGGGCGGCAAGGGCCGCAAATGTCGCCACGATGGGGAGCGTTGGTTTCATGGGATTCCTCCATCGAATCAGATTTATTGACCAGATAACCATGCCGATACGCCGCCGCCAGTAAATAATCGAAGATGCCTCGAATTTGGAACGATGTGCTTGGCCCGGCGCGTCAGGCACGATAAGACACGCGTCGAAACCATCCGGAAAGATTGGCCATGGAAAAGTTCACGACCGTTACCGGCGTTGCCGCGCCTCTCAACATGATCAACGTCGATACCGACATGATCATTCCCAAACAGTTCCTGAAAACCATCAAGCGGACGGGTCTGGGCAAGAACCTGTTCGACGAGATGCGCTATAATCAGGACGGATCGGAAAAACCGGATTTCGTGCTGAACCGGTCGGCCTATCGCAAGGCACAGGTTCTGATCGTCGGGGACAATTTCGGCTGCGGATCCAGCCGTGAGCATGCCCCGTGGGCACTGCTTGATTTCGGCATCAAGGTGGTGATCGCCACGTCCTATGCCGACATCTTTTTCAACAATTGTTTCAAGAACGGCATCCTGCCGATCGTGCTGCCAGCGGCGGACGTGGAACAGTTGATGGGCGATGCCGAACGCGGTGCCAATGCCACCATGACCGTTGATCTGGAAGCCCAGACGATCGAGCGACCCGACGGCGGCACAATCAGTTTCGACATCGACCCTTTCCGCAAGCAGTGCCTGATGGAAGGTCTCGACGATATCGGCCAGTCGATGCAAAAGGGTGAAGCAATCGACGGCTTTGAGGCCGGACAGAAGACCAGCCAGCCCTGGCTCTACGGCGACGACGCCGCGTGAACCACAGGCCTATTGGACGGAAAACACCGGCGCCCTCGCGGTTGAGGCTGCCTTGATACCGGCCGGCGTCCCGCCAGCGCTTTACGTTGCGGCAGACCTGCCGGATGCTGCCGTTCGTGGATGCGATGATGTTTGTGCTGGCCAGCGAGCGGCGCAATTCGAGGGGCCAGCCCAGCCCGGCCACGGTCAGGATTTCGTCGGGACCTTCCAGTATCGATCCGGATACGTCCGACGCCTCCTGCCCGAAGCGCTGTGCCAGGTTGCACATCAGGCGTTCGGCTTCGTTGGGTTCCCGGGCCTGTTTCAGGGCGCGGCGCACGGCGGCCTGACGACCAGGATTGTCGCCCTGGTCGATGCGCTCGGCAATCTCACCGGCTTCCCGCTGCTGCCCGGGCAGGCGCGCGACATGAAGGGCGCGGCTCCCCTGGATGCAGGGCGGACCAGACGGCGCGCTGCAGACAAGGCATTTGATGTGAATTGGCTCCCGGAAGAACTGGATGAGCGCGGTGTGACCGCTGTGATCCCGCCGGCATCGAACCGGAGACATCAGCGCGACGCTGACGCCGACGCCTGCAAGGGACGTCATCTGGTCGAAAATCATTTCGCGAAGATAAAGGAATTCAGAGGCATGGCCACACGCTACGATAAAACCGATTGCAGTTCCGCCGCAAACTGGAACCTGGCGGCAGCTCTGATCCCATCACGATGATTGTCCACAGATTCCAGGGCCTGTTGACATTCGGGCTTCCGATTTGGCCTGAACCGTTCTTCAAGCTTCGAAAATGGCAGGGCAATCGATTGAACATTACGGCCCATGGACGTCGCGCCCCTAGTCCGTTATCCTTTGCCGCCTCGAATTTATCAAAGGGGATATCCACATGGCCGAGTGCGGCAGAATAGCAATTGTCACAGGAGCCGGCACCGGTGTTGGCCGAGCTGCCGCCCTGGCGCTGTTGAAGGCCGGCTGGTCCGTGGCGCTGGCGGGACGCCGCGCCGATCCCCTGGCCGGGACGGCTGAATTGGCCGGCGACGATGCCCCGCGCGCCTTGCCGGTGCCGACCGATGTCAGCGATCCGGCCGCAGTCGATGCGCTGTTTGCTGCCACGGTGGAAAAATTCGGCCGGATCGACTTGTTGTTCAACAATGCCGGCATGGGTGCTCCGGCGGTTCCGATGGACGAGCTGGATGTTCAGGATTGGCTCGACGTGGTCAGCGTCAATCTGACCGGCCCGTTCCTGTGCACCAGAGCCGCCTTCGGCATCATGCGCCACCAGGATCCGCAGGGCGGCCGGATTATCAATAACGGTTCGATCTCGGCCCATGTGCCGCGCCTCTATTCAGCGCCTTATACGTCAACCAAGCACGCGATTACCGGCCTGACCCGGTCAACCTCTCTCGACGGGCGCAAGTACAACATTGCCTGCGGTCAGATCGACATCGGCAATGCGGTCACGCCGATGACCGAACGCATGACGAAAGGCGTGCCCCAGGCCGATGGCAGCATGATGGTCGAACCGCGCATGGATGTGGAACATGTCGGCGACGCCATCGTCAACATGGCGAAGCTGCCACTGGACGCCAATGTCCAGTTCATCACCATCATGTCGACGACCATGCCGTTCATCGGCCGGGGGTAGCTTCGCTTGGCGCTTTGTCTCCCCGACAATTCAGGGCCAGATCTCCAGTCCAGCCGCTTGTCAAGGACGCAAATTGGGAGGACAAATATGGCCCTCAATTTCATTCCGGGCGCGGTGCCCGGCACTAAAAGTGGAAAAACTCATGAGATTTGAAGCACCCACTACCGTTGAGGATGCCGTTGCGCTTCTCAACGCGGCGTCCGGGCCGACTCGGGTTCTGGCCGGCGGCACAGATGTGCTGGTTCAGTTGAAATCAGGGCTCGTCGAGCCAGATCTGGTCGTCGACATCAAGCGGATCGACGCCATGCATGCCATCACCGAGGAAGCGGGCGGCTACCGCATTGGCGCCGCCGTCCCCGGCGCGGTGCTGAACGAGCATGCCAGCGTCAAGGCCCTGTGGCCCGGCGTGGTGGAGGCCACGGATCTGATCGGATCGACCCAGATCCAGGGCCGCGCCACCATGGTCGGCAATCTATGCAATGCCTCACCCGCCGCCGACGCCGTCCCGGCCATGGTTGCCGCGGGCGCCATCGCCGCCGTGGTCGGCCCCGATGGCCGGCGCGAGGTTGCCGCCGAAGATATCGCCACCGACCCGGGCCAGACGTCCCTTGCCAAGGGCGAGATCGTGGAATCGGTTTTCCTCCCCGCCCGGCCGGCAAATTCTGGCGATGCGTACCTGCGCTTCATTCCACGTACCGAAATGGACATTGCAGTGGTTGGCTGCGGTGTCAGCCTGACCCTGGATGATGACGGCACCTGCACCGCCGCGCGGGTATCGCTCGGCGCCGTTGCGCCCCGGGTTTTACTGGTCGAAGAATGCGCCAATGCGTTGATCGGCACGCCGGTGGATGGAACCGCGCTTGACGCTTTGGCCGCGGCGGCATCGGCCGCCGCCACCCCGGTCGACGATAAACGCGGCACCGTCGAGTTCCGCAAGAAGGTCGCCGGTGTGCTGGCCAAACGCGCCGGCGCCATTGCGCTCGCCCGGGCAAAGGGAGAATTGTAGATGTCGCAAATTCACGTCACCACCACCGTCAATGGCGACGCCACGGAATATCTGTGCGAACCGGACGAAACTTTACTGGATGTTCTGCGCGATCACCTGTCCCTGACCGGCAGCAAGGAAGGCTGCGGCACCGGCGATTGCGGCGCGTGTTCGGTCATGCTGGATGGGCGGCTGGTCTGTTCCTGTCTGATTCTGGGCGCCGAGGTCGAGGGCTGCCGCGTCGAGACAATCGAAGGTATGGCCGATGGTGAAACCTTACATCCCCTGCAACAAAAATTCGTCGAAGGCGCCGCCCTGCAATGCGGCATCTGTACGCCGGGCTTTCTGATCGCCGCCAAGGCGCTGCTGGAGAAAAATCCGGATCCGACCGAGACCGAAGTGCGCTACTGGCTGGCCGGCAATCTGTGCCGCTGCACCGGTTATGACAAAATCATCCGCGCCGTCCTCGACACGGCCGCCGACATGAGAGGAGCCTGACCCATGGGTATTCAGGAAAAGGACATCGGAGAACGCGCGTTCAAGGTCGTCGGCACAAGGCCCGATCGGCCCGACGGCATCGACAAGGTCACCGGCCGTGCCCGCTTCGGCGCCGACATGAAGGCGCCGGGCATGCTGATCGGCCAGATCCTGCGCAGCCCGCACCCTCACGCTCGGATCAAATCGATCGATACGTCCAGGGCCGAGGCACTGGCCGGCGTCAAGGGTGTGGTCACCGCCGCCGACTTCGATCTGAACGAAGATCATGGCGATGTGCTGGACAATTGCATGGCCCGCGGCAAGGCGCTTTATGAGGGCCACGCGGTAGCCGCCGTCGCGGCGACCAGTGCCTTGATCGCCCGCAAGGCGCTGAAGCTGATCGATATCAATTATGAGATCCTACCCCATGTCACGGATGTGGACGCGGCCATGGCCGCCGATGCGCCGCTGTTGCATGACGGCATGATCACCGCCGGGGTCGAGCCCGCACCGACCACCCCGTCAAATGTCGCCGAGCGTTTCGAGTTCGGTCATGGCGATGTCGACGCCGGATTTGCCAAGGCGGATGTGATTATCGAGCGCAGCTACAAGACCGAAGCCACCCACCAGGGCTATATCGAGCCCCATGCCTGCCTCGCCAATATGGTTCAGGACGGCCAGGGTGAGCTGTGGGTCTGTACCCAGGGCCATTACATGGTGCGCGCGATCTGCGCGGCGATCATGGGCATGGATATTTCCAGGCTGCGGGTTACCGCTTCTGAAATCGGCGGCGGCTTTGGCGGCAAGACCACGGTGTTCCTGGAACCCGTGGCACTGATGCTGTCGAAGAAATCCGGCAAGCCCGTGCGTATGACCATGACCCGGGACGAGGTGTTCAAGGCCACCGGCCCGACCTCCAGCACCAGCATGGACGTCAAGATCGGCGCCACCAGGGGCGGCAGACTGACGGCGTGCGAGGCCGAGCTTCGCTATCAGGGCGGCGCCTATGCCGGCTCACCGGTTCAGTTCGGCGCCATGTCGGCCTTTGCCTGTTACGGGCTCAAAAACGTCAGGGCGGTTGGTTATGACGTGGTGGCCAACCGGCCCAAGCAGGCCGCCTACCGGGCGCCGGGTGCGCCGATGGCCGCCTTCGCGGTCGAAAGCGCCATGGACGAACTGGCAACGGAACTGGCCATCGATCCGATCGAACTGCGCCTGATGAACGCGGTCAAGGAAGGCGACAAGGCCTCTTACGGCCCGCGCATGAAACAGATCGGCCTCAGCGCCACATTGGAAGCTGCCAAGGCGCACGATCATTATTCAGCGCCGCTCGGCCCCAATCAGGGACGCGGCATCGCCAGCGGTTTCTGGTTCAATTTCGGCGGCCAGACGTGCGTCTCGCTCAATGTCAGTGAAGACGGCACCGTCGGGGTTTCCGTCGGCACGCCGGATATCGGCGGCTCGCGCGCGTCGATGTGCATGATGGCGGCGGAGGAACTCGGCATTCCGTTCGAACAGGTCCGCACCATTGTCGCGGATACCAGCGCGCTCGGCTACAATGATGTGACCGATGGCAGCCGGGCGACCTTCGCCAGCGGTGTGGCCATCATCAATGCCGGCCGCAATGCGATCAAGGAACTGTGCGCCCGCGCCGCCAAGACCTGGGACATTCCCGAGGATGCAGTGGAATGGGTCGATGGCGCGGCCCGCCCCGCCGGTCCCAATGCCGGCGAATTCGAGCCCTTGTCCCTGGCCGAGATTGCCGCCAATGCCGAAAGCACCGGCGGCCCGGTTGCGGGACATTCCGAGGTCAATGCCGGCGGCGCCGGGGTCAGTTTCTCGACCCATCTGGCAGACGTGGAAACCGACCCGGAAACCGGCCGGGCCAAGGTCAAGCGCTACACCGTGTTTCAGGACGCCGGCAAGGCGGTGCACCCGTCTTATGTCGAGGGCCAGTTCCAGGGCGGCGCCGTCCAGGGGATCGGCTGGGCGATCAACGAGGAATACATCTATGGCGAGGACGGTAGGCTTCAGAACGCCGGGTTCCTCGACTACCGTATTCCGGTCGCCTCGGATCTGCCGATGATCGATACGGTCATTCTGGAAATCCCCAATCCGGGCCATCCCTACGGCGTGCGCGGGGTCGGTGAAACCTCGATCGTCCCGCCGCTGGCGGCCATTGCCAATGCGGTGTCGGCCAGTTGCGGCGTGCGCATGACCGAACTGCCCATGTCGCCGCCCCGCGTCCTCAAGGCACTGGACAGGTGAGCGAAGAGCAATGGCGCACGTCACGCTCTGGGGCTCCCTCAAACCGCTTGCGGGCGGCGAGGGGGAACTGGAGCTGGACGCCAGGAACATCCGCGATCTGCTGGCCCGGCTGACGGAACGCCATCCCGGCCTTCAGCCGGCGCTCGACCGCGGCATCAGCATCTCGATCGATGGCATGATCCATAACGATGCCCTGTTCCATCCCCTGGAGCCTGACAGCGACGTCTACATCCTCCCCCGCCTGGAAGGTGGCTGAATTCGGGAAGCCTTAATTATCCGCCATCGCCGGCGGGCGGCAGATAGTCGAAGGCCCATTCATTATGGCTGCCCTGGCCGAGTTACCCCGGTGAACATCGCGCAACGTGTCGCCTACGCCGAAACCGGTGCGACCAGGGGGTGTCTGAAACAACCGACCAAAAAGCGGGGGCAGAGATTGCCGCCGTGTGGGATTACGTGAAAGGGATTCTGGATGGCTAGGAAACCCGTGACCCTCGATGGCCTGTTGAACACCGAAAGCCGCCCGACCGGATACCCGGCATATCGCAACGCGGGGCGGGGCAACCACCTCAGGAAAAGAAGCCAAAGCGCGAAGGCGAAAAACGCCTGACGCTGGCTCTCGATGGTGAAACCTACCATCGCCTGAGAATGCACGCCGCCGAAACCGACCAGACGCACCAAGCTATTCTGGAAACCGCCCTTGCGGAATACCTCAAGCACGCAGGTGCATGATTATGCGTTCACGTAAATAAGGAATTACGAGTGCGCCTTGGCTTTAACGAAATCCGTGCGCGCGCCACAGCCTTTGCGCGAACATATGCAGACGCCACATATGAAAAGGGCGAGACGCAAACCTTCTACAATGACTTTTTTGCAATCTTTGGCGTCGAACGCCGATCTGTTGCCCGCTATGAAGAATACGTCCGCAAACTGAACAACAGATCCGGCTTCATTGACCTGTCTTGGCCTCGCGTCCTTTTGGTCGAACGGAAGTCCGCAGGACGCGATCTGACCAAAGCGGCCAGCCAAGCCGGTGAATAATTCGATGCGCTGAAAGAGACGGAGCGCCCCCGCTTCCAGCTTCTTTGCGACTTCCAGATCTTCGGACTGCTGGACAGGGATACCCGCGAAGAAACGGCCTTTGCCCTGGCCGACCTGCCGGATCACATCGAGAAATTCGGCTTCATCACGGGGATGGAAAAGCGGAGTTTCAAAGACCAAGACCCGGTAAACTATCGAGTCGTCCGAACTGTTGGGGCGCTTGCATGATGCGCTTGAGGCGAACGGTTACAAAGGCCACCGACTCGAAGTTTTCCTGACGCGCCTGGTATGTTGATCGGCATCCGATTTTGCCCCTCCCTATGGTTGTACAACATCCTTTTCATCGTGTGTCGATGACTGGGAAACGCTCACGCAGCCTACCCTCTGCCGGTGACCCTTGACTTCGCCGCCTGATCAGGCGCAATTCACACCGCTCGGAGGATACCACACCGCCAGAGAATTTCCACCAAACTCGAGACACGACCAGCAAACACCCGGCAACACACTGAGAACGCACTGAGCCGGAAAGGGAAAGATCAAATTAATGGATATCCGATTCACCAACATTGATGCCAATAAACTCATCAAGACAAAGGGCGCTCTGATTCTGTCCGTCGGTGGCGACGGCAATCTGGGGCAGACGGCACGAATTCTGGACAACAGGGCCAGCGGCAATCTGGGCCGGGCTTTGAAGGCGACCAGGGGCGCCAGCAAGATCGGAAAGATTACCCAGGTTCTGGCGCCACAGGGACTGGGCGCCTCACGCGTTCTCATGATCGGCACTGGTGCCGGCAAGGAGTTTGATAACCTGTCGGCCGAGGCGAATGGCGGCCGGTTGATGGCCAATCTGGCATCGATCGGGGAAGACGAGGCCACATTCGTGGTCGAGGCAATCCCGGAGTCCAAGACATCGACGACCGAGGCCGCGGCCCGGCATGCCTTCGGGGCGGTTTTGCGCAGCTATCGGTTCGATGACTACCGCACCACCCTGAAGGATGAGGACAAGACGGTCCTGAACGGGATTACCGTTGCCTGTGCCGATGCCCGCAAGGCCCGGGCTGCCTATACTCAGCTTAAGGCGGTTGCCGAAGGTGTTTTTCTGACCCGGGACCTGGTGATGGAACCGGCCAATGTCCTGCATCCGCCCGAATTCGCAGAGCGTATCCGAAAGCTGAAAAAAGTCGACGTTCAGGTCGAGGTTCTGGGCGAAAAGGCCATGACACATCTGGGCATGGGATCGCTGCTGGGCGTCGGCCAGGGGTCCGTCCATGAATCCAAGCTGGCGATCATGCGCTGGAACGGCGGCAAGGAAGACGACCAACCGGTTGCCTTTGTCGGCAAAGGTGTCTGTTTCGATACCGGCGGCATTTCGATCAAGCCCGCCAGCGGTATGGAGGAAATGACCTTTGACATGGGCGGTGCTGGAACCGTCACCGGGTTGATGCACACGCTTGCCCGGCGCAAGGCCAAGGTGAACGCGGTCGGCGTCGTCGGCCTGGTGGAAAACATGCCGGGCGGTAATGCCCAGCGTCCTGGCGATGTCGTCAAGTCCATGTCCGGCCAGACCATCGAGGTGCTTAATACCGATGCCGAGGGCCGCCTGGTTCTGGCCGATGCGCTTTGGTACACGCAAAAGCGCTACAATCCGAAATTCATGATCGATCTGGCCACGCTGACCGGCGCCATCATCGTGGCGCTTGGGCATGAATATGCCGGCATATTCTCCAATAATGACGAACTGTGCGACCGTTTGTCGGCGGCGGGCAAGGCGGAAGGCGAGGAGGTCTGGCGCCTGCCGATGGGCGATGTCTATGACAAGAAGCTGAAATCGCGCGTGGCGGACATGGCTAATATTGGCGGCCGGGATGCTGGTTCGATCACCGCTGCCCAGTTCCTGCAGCGCCATGTCAATAATGTGCCCTGGGTGCATATGGACATTGCCGGCGTCGTTTATCGCAAGGAAGATCGTCCGACGACGCCCAAATACGCCACCGGATACGGTGTGCGCGTCCTGAACCGTCTGGTCGCCGATCATTACGAGAAGTGATGGAGGTCCTTTTTTATCATCTGCAACGCCAACCCCTGGAACAGGTGCTTCCCAAATTGCTGGAAGTCACCCTCAGCCGGGGCTGGCGGGCAATCGTTCAGACCGGCAGTGAAGAACGGGCCGCCGCGCTGAACGCCCACCTCTGGAATTTTCGCGACGACGCCTTTCTGCCACATGGTAATGCCGCGGATGGCGACGCAGACATGCAACCGATATATCTGACCCACACGCCCGAAAACCCGAACGGCGCCAATGTCCTTTTTCTGGTGGACGGTGCCGCGGTCGAAGGGGTGGATGGCTATGATCGCACCGTCCTGATGTATGATGGCGGGGACGAGATGGCCGTTGACGCCGCCCGTCGTGACTGGAAACAGGTCAAGGACGCTGGCTTTGACTGCACCTATTGGCAGCAAACGCCCGAGGGGCGTTGGGAGAACAAGGCTTGAACGGGGTGCACGATCGCGGGGCTTGTCAACACCGTCGATCAGGCCTGATCCGCCTCGATTTGAATATCCGGGTCTTTGGCTTGCTGATAAGTGCCCGCCCTCAGGCGCATGCTATCTTCGATAATCGACGCGAGCGCTGCAACGCTGACGAGGAAGCCTGAAATCGGAACGATGGTGACGGCATATTTCTTGGGCATATAATTCGGTTTGAAGACGAAACCGCCGTCCTCCCAGGCAAAGTACCACATCTCCCAGTATTTACCGCCCATGGTGGAAACCGCCTCAATTCCATAGATGATCATGATGAGGCCCAAACCGAATATGACCAGTGACCAGAATTGCTGGATGTAGAACTCGGCTTTCCTGGGGAGCCACGAATAGACAATATCCAGCGCGATGTGGTCTTTGTCACGCACAGTCAGGGCCAGAGCGAAGAAGACCAGCCAGATATTGCTGAGAACGGTCAGGAGGTCTCCCCAAACGGGCGGGTTTTCAAAGACATACCGCATCACCACGGAATAGACGGTGAACGCCACCATCATCAGAAGAAGGATCGCACAAAACGCGGTCAGTGCCGTCTTGACGGCGCGGTCGATGAATTTGGCGACGGCTAACATCGAGGCGGTCTCCGTTTTGTTGCCGTAGACGGTTTAGGGAAAAGTAGCCGCATCACTTCACAAACCCGAAAGCACGCGGGAGGTACATCGTGATATCCGGTACAACGATGAGCAAGAAGAGCAGGGCAAAAAGAGCAACAAGGTAGGGCAGCATGGCCACCGCCACTTTTTCCAGCCGCACTTTTGCAATTGCGCCCGCCGTAAAGAACGCCACGCCAACCGGTGGGGTGACGGACCCGATCAGGAACCCCACGACCACAACAAGGGCGGCCTGTACATCAGAATAGCCCGCTTTGACCATCACATCGACCAGTACCGGCCCGACCACGATGATGTTTGCCGCCGAGTCCATGACCATTCCCAGCAAGCAGATGAACAGCACCAGAACCAGAGCGAATAGAAGAGGATTGTAGGTATAACTCAGCAGCCACTCCTCCAGCTGATTAATCGCGCCCAGCGATGTCAGTAACCAGCTGAACGGCCCCGCGGCCGCAATGATGACAAATACCATGGCCGAATTTCGAAACGCGCGCACAAAGGCGCCTTTGCAATTGGTCCAGGTGATGGTGCGATAGATGAAAAGCCCGACAAACAGCGCGATGGTGGCAGTCAGAGCACCCGCCTCAACCACGCCTGCAATGCCGAACACGACCGAGCCCACCAGCACGATGGGAATGAGAAGCGCAAAGGAGGATTTGTACCCAACGATGGCGATTTGTTTAAGGCTGAAGGGCTCTTCGCTGCGTTCGAAATTGTTACGGCGAGCAATAATATAGTTGATGATCATCAGCAGTATGCCGATCATAATGCCCGGCACGATACCGGCTGCAAACAGTGCGCCCACGGAAATGCCGCCTGCATTCGCCAAGACAATCATCATGATCGAGGGTGGAATAATCCCGCCAATGGTCGAACTGACAGCAGTGATCGCCGCGGCAAAGGCAGGTGGGTAACCAGCTTTCTTCATTGCCGGAACGAGCAACGATCCGACCGTGGCCGTATCCGCCACCACCGATCCATTCATCCCGGCAAAGAACATGCTGACCAGCACATTGGCCTGCGCCATGCTGCCCCGCATCCGGCCGATCAGGCGCTGGCTGAGTTCGACCAGCCTGTCAGTGATGGTGGCGCTGGTCATCAATTCGCCGGTCAGCATGAAGAATGGAATTGCCGTTAACGGAACCGAGTCGATGGCGCTGAACATCTGGCTGGGGATCAGGATCATCGGTGCAGCGTCGGTGATCAGGATATAGACCACAGGGATCAGGATCATGGTGAAGCCAACCGGAGCGCCGAGCATGATCAGCACCACCAGAATGATCAGAAGCACAACGCTTTCCATGGAGGGCAGTCCTATTCGTGACTTCAATGGCGAGTTTGGTCATAAAAAACAGGTGGCGCGGAAACGGAGCCGCGCCACCTTCAGTTCAACAGTATCGCCGAGGATTACAGTGCGCCAGCTTCCTTTAGCTGAGCGATGAAATTGGTCATACCCTGTTCTTCCAATACGCGCTCGGCCGTCGCCGGGTCAAAGGTGCCTTTGGCGTTGAGCCATGCGTCAATGGCGCCGGCGCGCCATTGGACAAGCTCTTCTTCGGTCGGGACATACCATTCCGTTATCTCGGCCTTGATGGCGACCTCGCCGGCTTCGACCCATGCCCGATCAAGTTCCTGCACCTTTTGGCCAAAGGCTTGCGCGGCGGCATGCAGCCATTCTTTTTCCTGATCGGTCAGTGCATCATACTGTCGCTTGTCCATCGACAGTTGGTTGCCCGACCAGGAACCACCAATCTCGGTGAAATATTTCGCGACCTCATGCAGCTTGGCGACATGCTGCCATGGTGTCGCAACATATTGGCCCGAGACAACGCCGGTTTGCAGGCCCTGATAAAGCTGCGACCAGTCATAGGGGACTGGCACCGCGCCCCAGTTTTTGATCAGGGTGTATTCGATCGGACTTTTTGTGACACGCCATTTGATGCCCTTCATGTCCGAGGGAACATGCACGGGGCCACTGGCATTGCCAAGTTGCCGGAAGCCACCGCTGGAGTACACTGTCAGGCAGATATGGCCGGCCTCTTCGGCAGCGATGTCGCATTGCTTTTTGGCCAGCCATGCTGATGAAATGCGATCTGCGTCTTCAATGCTTTTGAAGATATAGGGCAGATCGAAGATTGCCAGGGCGGTGCCGAAATTGCCGAAGTTCGCGGTTGAACTTGTCCAAAGCTGTATCAGCCCCTGGTTTGCCTGCTCGCCGCAGGATTGTTCGCTGCACAGCGACTTCCGGTAATGCGGTTCAATCGTCATCTTCCCGCCGGACAATTCATTCAGTGTTGGTATCAAAGCCTGATCGATGGCATCGCCAATCGGCATCCCGATAAAGCCAACCGTGCCCAGTTTCAAAACTTTTCCAGCCGCGGCGGCCTGAGCGAACAATACAGCGGCCGAGGCAATGCAAAGCGCCTTGCATATGGATTTCATCTTCATCGATTTGATCTCCCGTTGAATGCTTGTTGTTGTGAGGCATCTTTTACCGCGCATTACCCCAAAGAAAGTGACAGATGACTCGAATGAAGGGGACAGTTAGGATTGTGTCTGACACCATCAGGCCGAACCATTGGAATTTGGCCTGAAATCTGAGGTTCAACGGGCAGGAGGGCACGGGTGAGACTGACGACACCACGATTTCTTGAACTGCCCGAAACCTCGGGTCTGAGCTTGCGGGACCAGATTTGCGAAGTCGTAAGTGCCGCTGTCATGTCCGAATCACTGGCTTATGATCGTCCGCTGCCTTCGTGCAGGGAACTGGCGGATCAGTTCGGCGTCTCCCGAAATACCGTTTTTGCAGCCTATAATCGTTTGGTGGATCTCGAATTTTTAATCGCGCGCGACAGGTCGGGTTATTTTGTAAACCCACAGATGGCTGCGTTGCAGAGGCAGGAAAGCAATGCCTCGGACATGGCTTCAGTTCCGTGCCCTGTCAGTTTCCCGCCCAACGATCTTGTGCCTGTGGTCAATCCGCTGGACTGGAATGCCTATCCTTATCCATTCATTTACAATCAGATTGATCCGGATTTGTTTCCGGTGGACGGCTGGCGTGAATGCACCAGACAGGTATTGGGACGAAAGAAAATGCAGGTCTGGGCTAGCGATTCCGTTGAAAGCGACAGCCGCCAACTGGTCCAACAATTGCGTCAGCGCTTGTTGAATACCCGCGGCATCTATGCCGAAGAAGACGAAATTCTGATTACACTCGGTTCGCAAAATGCCCTGTTTGTCCTCGGAACGATCTTTGTCCGGTCGGGCAATCCGGTTGCGCTTGAAGACCCCGGGTTTTTCGGCGCCCGCAATGCATTCCGCCTTGCCGGAAGCGAGATGATCGGCGTGCCGATTGATGGAGATGGAATCATATCCGCGGCAATTCCCCGGGAGTGCCAATTGGTTTTCACCACACCCAGCCACCAGTTTCCAACCATGGTCACCATGAGCCAGTCGCGCCGCGAAGAGTTGCTTGATGCGGCTATCGCCAGGGATTTCCTGATCATCGAGGATGATTATGAAGCGGAGATGAACTATATTGCCAAATCTTCGCCGTCGATGTATTCGATGGATAATACCGGCCGCGTGATCTATGTGGGCAGTCTGTCGAAAACCGTGTCGCCGGGTATTCGACTTGGCTTTATCGTTGCTCACCGCGATATTATCCGCGAGGCGCGTATTGCTCGCGGGGTGATGATGCGCCACCCGCCCACGATCGTGCAGGAGATTGTGGCGCTGTTTTTTCAACTGGGCCATTACGATGTGCATCTTCGCAACATCGAACGGCGTTACAAAAAGCGCTGGCACGCGATGAATGCCGCCCTGACCAAACACCTTGGCATGCTGAAGCGGACCAGTTCTGAAGGCGGCACGTCTTTCTGGTTGACCGGGCCAGAGGGGTTCGACGGCTCTGAACTCGCCGCGCGGCTACAGTGCAAGGGGGTACTGATCGACAGGGGTCGGGACTATTACCTGAATTACAATGACAACCGAAGCTTCCGCCTTGGGTTCGCCTATGTACCGGTGTCCAGACTGGAAGATGGCATCAGGATAATCGCCGAAGAAATCCGTTCATTATTGTGATGCCAAAGACTGGCAAACAGCCATCTGTCCCTTCGAAATACTATGCCTGTCTCTCGCCGCATTCTCAAAAATTCAGCTATCAGAAGCCTGAACTGTCTCTGCCAAACAGCTTTGGCACCTATCATTCAAATCAGGGAACCGGCTTTTTGGAAGATCGTATTGAAATCAACCCGCATGTAACTCCGTTCCAGTTTCACGTTTCCGACAACGAGCTTGAAAACATCCGGCAACGGGTTGCCGACTACCCTTGGCACGAGATGCCCGATGACGGCGGCTGGGCTTACGGCGCCAATATGGATTACATGAAAGAGCTTTGCGCCCATTGGGTGGATGGTTTCGATTGGCGCGTACAGGAGGCGCGGATCAACAGCTTTTCGCATTTCAAAGCGCCGGTAGACGGCATTGACATGCATTTCATTCATGAAGCGGGCAGCGGCGCCAATCCGACACCCCTGATGATAAGCCACGGCTGGCCGGGATCCGTGGCCGAATTTTTCGATCTGATCGAACCGCTGGCCCATCCGGAACGGTTTGGTGGAGATGTCGCGGACGCCTTTACGGTCGTCGCGCCTTCATTGCCCGGATTTGGATTTTCCGGGCGGCCGCCGCGCCCCTATGGTCCACGCAGGATGGCCGCGGTGATCAATTCGCTGATGACAGACACGCTGGGCTTCGACAGCTATCTGGCACAGGGCGGCGACTGGGGCGGTGCAATCTGTTCCTGGCTGGGATTTGAGCATGCGCCCCCCTGTTCGGCGATCCATATCAACGTGCTCACCATGCGCCACCCGGATGGCCCGCGGACCCCCGAGGAAGAAGCCTGGGAAGCACGGTTTGACCGCGACCAGATCATGCAAGATGGCTACCGCACACAACAGGCAACCCGCCCCCAGACGCTCAGCTATGCAATGATGGACAGCCCCGTCGGGATCGCCGCCTGGTTGATCGAGAAATTTCATGATTGGTCTGATGTCCCGGTTGGCGGCATCGAGGCCGCCCACACCAGAGATGAGCTGCTAACCAATATCATGATCTATATCACCACCCGGACGTTCAACACGGCCTCGTGGATCTATTATGGGCGGCGCGAGGAAGGCGGTCGCATTCTGTCGCCCGAGGGACAGCGCGTCGAAGTGCCAACCGGCTGCGCGGTTTTTCCAGCTGAAATGCTCAACTGGCCCCCCCGGTCCTATGCCGAACGCATCTACAACGTCCGGCACTGGACCGAGATGCCCCGCGGCGGCCATTTCGCCGCGATGGAAGAGCCCGAATTGCTTCTGGCTGACATTCGCAAATTCGCGCGTGCCCTGCGCCGCTAGGATCCAGCTCGCCTCGATTGCCACCATGTCCCGTTGATTTCGGCATCCCAAGCAATATGGTCACGCAACGCCTGATCGTTTGTTCCTCCATCAGGGGATGAATTCGGAACATCTCGGATGCAGGGCCAAACCACAGAAGGCGAATTGGTCAGCTTGCGCGCTGAAGCTGATCGCATGCGCGAGCGCGGGGCTGCAACTCGCGAGATCCTTCAGGTCATCAGCCAAGGCCGCGATGACGAAATGCCGGTTTTCACCGGGAATGTCCCGTCCGATGTTGAAATTCGCGCCGGTCGACGTTGCGGGTTGCATGGTTACGCGGCCTGAGCCATCGGGTCAACAGGTGCACCGGCCTGTGGGGCGCGTTGCTTTTCGAGCGCGGCCTTCAGGACGGGCAACTGCTTGCAGGCGTTGAGACGGCGGAAGCCCTTGCCTGCTTCGGGCATTCCGGCGGCGGTCCAGCGCAGCGCCATCCGGGCATCCTGCCATCGCTTCACGTTGCGGCGGACCTGCCGGATGCTGCCGTTCATGGCTTCGATGATGTTTGTGCCGGCCAGCGGGCGGCGCAATTCGCCTTGCCACTGTTCAACAGAGATAAAGACGTCGCGGTCCTGACCGCCGGACCGATGGAAGATCTGGTGGAGAAACACGGGTCCGATCTCATCGACAGGCTGGAAAGGGAAGCCGCCGGGAATGACAGTGTCTGACACCTTCTGTCGGGCATTTGGAGGCAATCGCGTGTCGATGCCGGTGTCTGGAAGCGGATTCAGACGCTCCTCAAGCATGGTCCCTGGCTGGACATGGCTTCTCGCACCCCGCAGGGGAGCAACTGACGACCGGGTCAAGCGTCCCAGGCACCTTGCAGGCCGGGCCGCGCCTTCAGCCGCTCGATATAGGCCGCGACGTTCGGTTTGTCGCTGACATCCGCGCCCAGACGGGCAGCGACGATGCAGGCATGGCCGGTCATGATATCGGCGCCGCTGAAATCGCCGGCCAGATATTCCTTGCCTTCCAGTCCCGCCTCGACCGCCGCCAGCATCTTCGACAGCAGCTTGGTGGCCCGGTCCACATTGATCTGATTGCGCCGTTCCGGCGGCAACAGGATAGTCTCGACCACGATGGTGTTGATCGGCGGCATGATCATGCCCTCGGCATAATGCAGCCATTGCAGATAGTCGGCGAAGTCGGGCGAGGAGACATCCGGCATCATCCGGCCCTGGCCATATTTGGCGAGCACATATTGCACAATGGCGCCTGACTCAAAGATTGTGACCTCGCCGTCTTCCAGGGTCGGGACGCGGCCCATGGGATGCAGCCTGAGATAGCTGGCATCGCGCATGGCCGGATCACCCAGCTTGAAGCGTTCAAGCTCGTAGTTGAGCCCAAGCTCGTTCAGCAACCAGACAATACGGACGGCGCGGGTATTCGGGGCGTAATAGACCTTCACGAGATTTCCTTTGTTTCGAAACTACCAGGTTTCGCCGAACGGCCGCAGTTCCACCGTGAAGGACCAGGTCGAGCGGTCCTGATGGGCGACGTGGTACATTTCCTCGGCGATGGCGGCCGGCTTGGCAAAAAAGCCGTCGGGTTTGCCCGCGGCCATGACCGGCCGGGTCCGCGGCGTGTCGATCGACGCATCAATGATGAAACAGGCGACATGAATTCCCTGCGGCCCGAACTCGCGGGCCATGGATTCGGCGAGGACGCGCTGGGCGGCCCTGGTGGAGGCAAAGAATCCCCAATGGGCCTTGCCTCGGGTCGCCGAGGTGTTGCCGGTAACCAGTATTGCGCCCTTGCCGGCTTCCAGCATGGCCGGAACGGTTTCACGGGCGAGATACAAAAGCGCGGTCGTATTGATGCGAAAATTGCGCTCCAGATCTTCCGGATCGAGCTCCAGCAACGGCCCGCCAGTCGCACGCGGGGCATTGTGCGCCACGATTGCCGGAGCACCCATTTCAGCGCGGACGAGTCCGATCGTTTCGGTCAGCGCCTCCAGATCTCCGACATCGCACGGATAGGCCTTGGTGCCATCATATTTGCCGGAAAGTTTGCCGAGATTATCTGCGTTGCGGGCCAGCATGGCGACCCGGTAGCCGCTCGACGCAAAGCGCTTGGCGATCTCGGCGCCGGTTCCGGTGTCGGGACCTACGCCTGTGACGAGACAAACGGGAGCATCCATTATCCGCCTCTAAATCTGAAAGCTGGGCCGCACGGAAATTTCCCGGTACCAGCGCTGGATGTGGGAGAACTTGCCTTCGATATCCATTTGCAGGGTCTTGGCCATCCGGACCACGAACCACGCCGTAATGTCAGCGACACTGAATTCTTCCCCGGCGATGAATTCGTTTTCTGCCATGTGAGGTTCCAACCGGCCAAGGAAGATGTTTGCCATCTCCTTGCCCCGACTGACCATGGCCGGCAATTGCGCCAGATCGGTTCGGGTACCCGGCACCACCCGGCCTTCGAACATCGGCACGCTGTTGCGCACCGTGTGCAGCAGCGGCATGAATCCGTCCAGTTCCACCCGGCGATTCCACATGTCGATGATGGCCCGACCCTGCGGTGTGCGGCCGAACAGGGAGGGTTCGGGATTTAGTTCTTCCAGATAGCGGCAGATGGAAATGGATTCCGCGATCACCGTGCCATCATCGAGTTCCAGAAACGGCACACAGTGGAACGGGTTCATCGAGGGGAATGGCTCGGCGAACTGGTGGTCGTCGCGCACGTTCAATTCCTCGCTCGGCACATCAAGCCCTTTTTCATCGAGGAAGATCCGCACCCGCTGGCCATTGACGGCCGGCGCAAAATTATAGAGTTTCATCGACGCGTCCTTTCCTGATCCAACCGCCTGACATCATACGGCTGCGCGCGCGCCTGTCACACAGGCCATGCATCATTATTCGGATATCTCCCCGGCTCGCCCTGCGTAAAGGTGCGTAATCCCAAGGCTTGGGCTTTACTGAATGGCTGACACCGCTACAAAGTAGGTAAAACGCCTTCGGCACCAGCCAACATGGGAAGATTCAGACTATGAAAACACGCATTACCGAGATGCTGGGCATCAAGCATCCAATCATCCAGGGCGGCATGCACTATGTCGGATTTGCCGAGTTGGCTTCGGCGGTATCGAACACAGGTGGTCTGGGCATCATTACCGGCCTGACTCAGAAGACACCGAAGGATCTGGAAAACGAAATCGCCAAGTGCCGCGCCCTGACCGACAAACCGTTCGGCGTGAACCTGACCTTCCTGCCAACAGTCTCATCGCCCGACTATCCCGGCTATATCAGCGCCATCATCGACGGCGGCGTGACCGTGGTTGAGACCGCCGGCCGCAATCCGCAGGAACATTTGCCGCGGCTGAAGGATGCCGGGATCAAGATTATCCACAAATGCACCTCCGTCCGCCATTCGCTGAAGGCTGAGGCCATCGGCTGCGACGCCGTATCGGTCGACGGGTTCGAGTGTGGCGGCCATCCGGGCGAAGACGACATTCCCAACATGATCCTGCTGCCGCGCGCCGCCGACGAGTTGAAAATCCCGTTCGTATCGTCCGGCGGCATGGCCGATGCCCGCAGCCTGGTGGCCTCGCTGGCCATGGGCGCGGAAGGCATGAACATGGGCACCCGCTTCATGGCTACCAGGGAAGCCCCGATCCACGACAATGTGAAACAGGCCATCGTCAATGCCAGCGAGCTGGACACCCGTCTGATCATGCGGCCTTTGCGCAATACCGAACGGGTGCTGAACAATGAGGCGGTCGAGCGGCTGATGGAGAAGGAAACCCGGCTCGGCAAGGACATCAAGTTCGAGGACATCATGGACGAGGTCGCCGGGGTCTATCCCAAGGTGATGATCGACGGCGACATGGACATCGGCGCCTGGTCGTGCGGCATGGTCGCCGGCCTGATCCACGATATTCCAACCTGCCAGGAACTGGTCGACACCATCATGTCCGAGGCCGATGCCCTGATTGCCCAGCGGCTGGAAGGCATGCGCACGGTCTGAGTTTATCCGTCATTCCGGGGCTCGCGCAGCGAGAGCCCGGAATGACGGGGATAATATACAAGAAGAGTGATAAAGACCCGAGGAACCCGAAATGTCGTATGAAACCATCCTTTTCGAAGTTGCCGACAATGTCGCGACCATCACGCTGAACCGCCCGGATGATGCCAATGCCCTGGATTCGCGCATGGCGGCGGAAATGTTTGATGCCTCGGTCCGGTGCGGCGTCGACGCCGAAGTGCGGGCCGTCGTCATCACCGGCATCGGCAAGATGTTCTGCGTCGGCGGCGACTTGCAGGATATGAGCGACCAGGGCGACGGCAAGCCCGAATTCCTGACCCGCATGGCCACCGATCTGCACAATTCGATCATCCGATTCCAGCATATGGACGCCCCGGTGATCATGGCGGTCAACGGCACGGCGGCGGGTGGCGGCTTCTCGCTGGCGCTGAGCGGCGATTACGTGATGGCCTCGAAAAAAGCAAAATTCATTTCGGCCTATACCGCATCGGGCCTTACGCCGGACGGTTCGTCCACTTATTTTCTCGCCAAGCATGTCGGCCTGCTGCGCGCCAAGGAGTTGTTGCTGACCAACCGTTTGTTGACCGCCGAGGAAGCCTGCAATTGGGGCATCGTCAATCGGGTGGTTCCACCGGACGATCTGCAGGCGGAAGCCCGCAAACTGGCGCTGACCTTCGCGTCGGGTCCGACCAAGGCCCATGGTGGCCTGAAGCAATTATTGCTGACGGCCTATTCCGACACGGTGGAAACCCAGCTTGATCGCGAAACCCGCTCAATCTCCGCCATGATGCAGACCCATGACGGCCCGCATGGCCTGGACTCGTTCCTCAACAAGAAGACACCCAGCTTCAAGGGCGAGTGAGGGCCTTCAGGGTTTTATGTAATTCGAGAGCGTTTCCCGGACACCGTCCGACCAAAGCGCATCAAGCGCCTTGGCGAACGCGTCCGCGAAGTCTTCGTTCGTGCCCAAATCACCAAGGATATCGGCCAGGGCCAGAAATACTGACGGGTCATTGCGTGCCAGCAAGGCGCACTCGGTCAACTGGCCGGCGCGTTCATCTTCCAGACTTATGGGACTGCCGGTTTCATCAATGGCGGCGCAATACCGGCACCACAGGGCGACTTCCAGAGCCAGGCCATCAATGCTGAGACCACTTTCCAATCTGGCAGAAATTGTCGGCAGGATGAATTTCGGTTGGCGGTTGGAACCGTCCAGACACAGCCGGGGTACAGTGTCGCCGACGACGGCATTGGAAAATCGCTCCACGACATTTTCGAAATAGGCGGCAAAGTCGATCCCCGGTATAGCCGGGACAGTGGGGATTACCTCGTCGGTGATGAGCTTGTTCAGGAACCCGGAAATCAAAGTGTCCGCCATCGCGTCATGAACAAAATGGATGCCGAGTAATGCGGCCGGATAGGCGATCGCCGCATGCCCACCGTTCAGAATGCGCAGCTTCATCAATTCATAGGGCGCGACGTCCTCGACAAATTCCGCGCCGGCTTTTTCCAAGCCCGGGCGACCGGTCGGAAAATTATCCTCCAGAATCCATTGACGGAACGGTTCGCAGATCACGGGCCGTGCATCGGTGATCCCGAACCTGTCCGACACCAGCGCCCGTTCCCGATCCGATGTCACCGGCGTTATGCAGTCCACCATGGTGTTGGGAAAGGCTACATTCTTACTTATCCAGGCCGCGATTTCGGGAGAAACCGCCTGTGCCAGTTCACACACCGCCCGGCGCGTCACCATACCGTTTTCGGGCAGATTATCACACGATAGAATAGTGAAGGGCGGCGTACCGTCAGCACGCCGCGCCGTCAGCGCGGCGATCAGGATACCGAAAACGGTCCGGGGTGCACCCGGGTTTTCAATGTCGCGCTGAATGTCAGCATGATCGATCTGGAAACCGCCAGTGGCGGCATCGACGAAGTACCCGCCCTCGGTCACAGTCAGCGATACAATCCGGATTTGCGGATCGGACAGGTTCTCAATCAGGGTTTCGGGAACGACCTCGGTGAAATCTATCATTGCGCCGCTTATCCGGGCCGTCAGCCCCTGGGGGTCCAGATCCACCACCGTGGTCAGCCAGTCCTGGGCCGAGAGATCGGTGCGCATTGCCGCGTCATAATCGGTAACACCGGCGCCGATCAGTCCCCAGTCATGATCCATGCCCTGGGCAAACAACCGGTCCAGAAAGATCGCCTGGTGAGCCCGGTGAAAATTGCCGACACCGATGTGAACGATGCCCGGCGACAGAGAGGCGCGATCATAGCCGGGCAGTTGGACATCGGCCGGAAGGCAGCCAAGGGCGGATTGGGTGAGATTTATCGGCATCAGCTCATCCAGTTTCCACCATCGACATTGTAGGTTTGCGCGATGATATAATCGCTCTCCGCGCTGGCCAGGAAAATGGCCATGCCGGCCAGATCGTCCGGCGTTGCCATGCGGCCAATCGGGACTTCCTTGCCGACCAGTCCTTTCTTTTCACCTGGGCGCCGACCTTCATGTTTGGCGAACAGGGCATCAACGCCGTCCCAATGCTCGCCGTCAACCACACCGGGAGCGATCGCATTGACGTTGATGCCATATTGAATGAGGTCGAGGCCGGCCGACTGGGTCAGGCTGATGATCGCGGCCTTGGTAGCGCAATAGATCGCGACCAACGGTTCACCGCGGCGGCCCGCCTGGCTGGCCATATTGATGATCTTGCCGCCGCCGCCTCGCGCAATCATGGATTTTGCCACGGCCTGAAGCGTAAACAGCGTGCCAGCCACATTGGTCGAAAACAGGCGATCAAGGCTCTCGCGGGAAATATCGACAATCGGGGCCAGATCGAACAGGGCGGCATTGTTCACCAGAATATCGATCCCGCCGAATGCTTCCTCCACCCGCGCCACCGCCGCATCGATCGACGCCTGATCGCTTACGTCGAGGTGGACGGCAATCGCGCCATCACCGATTTCGGCCGCAACTGCCTGCGCCCGATCCAGATCAATGTCCGACACCGCAACCCGTGCGCCTTCTCTGGTATAGGCGTGGGCAAAGCCGCGGCCGATACCGCGCCCGGCGCCCGTGATCAGTGCCGATTTTCCGGACAATCTGGTCACTGGACGGCCTGGCCGTTTTCATTGAACCGGTGCAGTTTGGCGGGATCGGCGGTAAGATAGACGTCGTTGCCATGGTGCAGATCAATCTCGCCCTCCGCCCGCACCGTCACAATGCCGATGTCCGCAACGTCGATGTGCAAATAGGTGTCCGAACCCAGATGTTCGGAAACACCGACGGTGCCCTTCCAGTCGCCGGCGGCTTTGGAGACCACGAGGTGTTCCGGCCGGACGCCCAGCGTGTGGGCACCGTGGCCCGTCGCGATCTCGCCGGTGATGAAGTTCATTTTCGGAGAGCCGATGAAGCCGGCGACAAATAAATTTCGGGGATTGCGATAGAGCTCCAGCGGTGATCCGACCTGTTCGATCCGCCCGGCATTCAGCACCACGATCTTGTCAGCCATCGTCATGGCTTCGACCTGGTCATGAGTCACATAGACCATGGTCGTTTCCAGGCTCTGATGCAGTTCGGAAATTTCAAGCCGCATGTTGACCCTCAGGGCCGCATCGAGATTTGACAATGGCTCATCGAACAAAAAGGCGGCCGGTTCGCGCACAATGGCCCGGCCAATTGCAACCCGCTGACGCTGTCCACCCGACAACTGGCTGGGCTTTCGGTCCAGATAGTCCGTCAGGTTCAGCACTTCGGCCGCGGCATCGACTCTGTCGTTCTGTTCGGCCTTCGACATTCCCGCCATTTTCAGAGGGAAGGCGATGTTCTTGCGCACGCTCATGTGAGGATAGAGCGCATAGGACTGGAAAACCATTGCCAGTTTGCGACCCGCCGGCGGGATCCCGGTTGCGTTCTGGCCATCGATCTCGATCGACCCGCTCGAAACGTCTTCCAGACCGGCGATCAGGCGCAGCAAGGTGGATTTTCCGCAACCTGACGGCCCAACGAAAACCACGAATTCTCCATCGTCGATTTCCAGATCAAGCGGCTGGATCACGTCGACGTCGCCGAAGCTCTTGGTCACTTGTTTGAGAGCGATGCGTCCCATGATTGATCCTATTTGACCGCGCCGAAGGTCAGGCCGCGCACCAGTTGTTTCTGACTGAACCAGCCGAGGACAACAATCGGGGCAATGGCCATGGTCGAAGCCGCAGACAATTTTGCATAGAAGAGCCCCTCGGGGCTGGAATAGCTGGCGATGAAGGCCGTCAGCGGTGCCGCTTTCGCCGCCGTCAGGTTGAGAGTCCAGAACGCCTCGTTCCACGCCAGAATGATGTTGAGGAGCAGCGTCGAGGCGATACCGGGCACGGCCATGGGCGTCAGAACATGGACGATTTCCGCCCACAGCGCGGCGCCATCCATCCGTGCCGCTTCAAGTATCTCTCCCGGGATCTCCTTGAAATAGGTGAACAGCATCCAGATGATGATCGGCAGATTGATCAGGGTCAGCACAATGACCAATCCGGTGCGGGTATCGAGCAAGCCGGTATCGCGGAAGATCAGATAGATCGGGATCAGCACGCCGACGGGCGGCAGCATCTTGGTAGACAGCATCCACATCATCACGTCTTTGGTCCGCCGGGCCGGGACAAATGCCATCGACCAGGCCGCCGGAATTGCAATGACCAGGCCTAATAGGGTGGAGCCGACGGAGATCACGACTGAGTTCCAGAAGTGACGGAAATAGTCCGATCGCGACTGGACCTCGCCATAGTTTTCCAGCGTCCAATCGAAAAACAGAAACGATGGTGGCGAGGCGATTGCCTCGGCCTCGGACTTGAAACTGGTCAGGATCGTCCACAGGATCGGAAAGAAGATCGCCGCGCCGATGGTCCAGGCGATGCCTGTGACGACGATCTTGCGGCGGATGGAGATTGCGCGGGCCATCTGCTCAGGCGTCCAAGTTCTTGCCGATCATCCTGAGCAGGAAGACCGCAACGATGTTGGCCAGAATAACCGCAATGATGCCGCCGGCCGACCCGCCGCCTACGTCGAACTGCAACAGCGACTGGGCGTAAACAAGATAGGTGATGTTGGTCGAGGCATAGCCTGGCCCGCCATTTGTGGTGACCAGAATTTCCGCGAAAATCGATAACAGAAAAATCGTCTGGATCAGGATGACGACCGTGATGGCCCGCGCCAGATGCGGTAGAACGATATGAATGAACCGGTTCAACGAACCCGCACCGTCAATCTCCGCGGCCTCCAGCTGATCCTGATCCAGTGATTGCAGCGCCGTTAGCAGGATAAGCGTTGCGAACGGCAACCATTGCCAAGCAACGATCAGAATGACTGACAGAAGCGGCGCGTGTGCCAGGAAATCGAACGGCTCAATACCCAGCAGAACGGCCAGATGGGCAAAGAGGCCATTGACCGGATTCATGAACATGTTCTTCCAGACCAGGGCAGACACCGTCGGCATCACGAAGAACGGCGCAATGACCAGAATGCGCACAACTCCCTGCCCCCAGATCGGTTGGTCCAGCAACAGCGCCAGCAGAGTGCCGCCGATGATTGTGATCATCAGGACGCCGGCGACAAGCTGCAGCGTGTTCTTCAACGCGGCAAAAAAAGCCGGGTCGGTCAAAAAATACTGATAGTTCAGAAAACCGATCCAGTTCTCCGATCCCGGCATGAGCAGATTGTAATGCAGAAACGAAAAATACAGCGTCATCGACAGCGGCACGGCCATCCAGGCCAGCAACAGCACGACAGCTGGCGAGACCATGGCGCGGGCAGCGGTTCGGGAATGGGCGGTCGCCATTTGTGCACTTTTGAACTGAAATCGATGGCGATTGAAGGGCCGGACAGGGGAGCGCCGGCTCTTCAATCAAAGGCAGTGCTACTTGATGTAGCCCGCTTTCGTCATTTCACGCGACGTCAGCTTCTGCGCATTGTCGAGCGCCTGATCGACCGTTACCGTCCCGGCCAAGGCAGCCGAGAATTGCTGGCCAACCGAGGTTGCAATGCCCTGAAACTCAGGTATGGCAACGAACTGAATGCCGACATAAGGCACGTTGTCCACCGTCGGGTTCTGCGGATCAGCCGCGTTGATGCTGTCCAGGGTCATCTGGGCAAATGGCACCTTGGCATATTCCGGATGGGCATAGAGCGAGGTCCGGGTGCCCGGCGGAACATTTGCCCAGCCTTCCTTGGCCGCGACCAGAGCAAGGTAGTCTTTCGACGTCGCCCAGTTGATGAATTTCAGCGCTGCCTCTTTCTTTTGAGTACCGGCGGGAACCGCCAGCGACCATGCCCACAGCCAGTTGCCGCGCTTGCCAAGGCCATTGTCCGGCGCCAGGGCGAAACCCATCTGATCCGCAACGGTCGAATCCTTCGGATTGGTCACGAAGGACGCCGCCACCGTGGCATCGATCCACATGCCGCATTTGCCGGTCTGGGTCAGGGCAAGGTTTTCGTTGAAGCCGTTGGAAGATGCGCCCGGAGGACCGGATTCGGTCATCATGCCGATATAGAAGCTCAGAGCCTCTTTCCACTCGGGACTGTCGAACTGGGGGGTCCAGTCCATATCGAACCACTTCGCGCCGAATGAGTTGGCCGTGGCCGTCAGGAAGGCCACGTTCTCGCCCCAGCCGGCCTTGCCGCGCAGGCAGATGCCATAGATGCCATTGTCCTTGTCGGTCATGGCGCGGGCGGCCCGGCGGATGAATGTCCAGCTTGGGGCCGCCGGCATTTCCATGCCGGCCTTGGCCATCAGGTCTTTGCGGTACATGACCATCGAGCTTTCGCCATAGAACGGCGCGGCATAGAGATTGCCGTCCACGGTCAGGCCGCCGCGAATGGCCGGCAACAGATCGTCGATATCATAGGAAGCCGGCAGGTCATTCAGGGAAACCAGCCATCCCTGTTTACCCCAGATCGGAACCTCGTAAGTGCCGATGGTCATGATGTCGTACTGGCCACCCTTGGTGGCGATGTCGGTGGTGACCCGCTGACGCAGGACGTTTTCTTCCAGCGTGACCCATTCCAGTTCGATACCGGGGTTTTTGGCGGTAAAATCGTCCGTCAGCTTCTGCATCCGGATCATGTCGCCATTGTTGACTGTCGCGATGGTGAGCTTTTCAGCCACAGCCACCGATGCCATCAACGAAACGGCGGTTGCACCCATCAGGGCACGGACAAATCTATTCATGGTGTTTCTCCCTAGGCCCATTTGGGCATTTGCTTATTGTGCGGGCAAATATATCGTCAAGCCGCCAGCGAGAGTCAACAGTGCAGGCATGATCTTGAATTTGAAAGGCGGTTGCGCAAAAAGTTACGTTGAAAACCCGGCGATTTAGGAATCCAGCTTGCTCACCTGGCGAGCAATTGCTTAGCGGTTATCTCGTTTGTAATCAGGGAATTGATCAATTTGCCGCGCAGAGCGCCGAATATCGCGCTGACCTTTGCTTCGCCGGCGGCGATGCCGAACACAGGTTTCGTGGCGCCGGCAACCAAAGGCGTGCTGGCGACCCGGTCATTGATCAGACCCTCAATCAACTGCCCGTTCCTGTCATAGACCCAACTGGTGATTTCGCCGACGGCACCGGCGCGCAGCAGAGCCCGGATTTCGTCACGGGTTACAAAACCGTCCAACAGCAGCGGTGCTTCCTCGCTAAGACCGCCTATGCCAACGAAGGTGACGTCGGCCTGACTGGCCAGTTCCAGAATGTTGTGAACCGGTTCCTGATTGTGCAACAGGCGTTTTTCTTCAACGGATCGCGCCAGGACCGGCAACGGCATCGGAAAATGCGGCGCGTGCACCCGTTCGGCCAGACGGATCACCACATTATAGGCCGTGGCGGACCCATCGGATGTCATATTGCCGAGCAGTGAGACGATGCGGTGCTGGGGGCAATCCATTGGCGGCAACTGATCGACACAGGCCCGGAGCGCCCGTCCGGTTCCCAAAGCCAGAATTCGGGGGCTGCTTGGCTTCAGATGCCGCTCGATTTCCGCCGCGCCAGCCTGGGCGAGACCGACAATCGAGTTAAGACTTTCCGGATCGCTGGGTACCACCTCACACGCAAACAGGTTGAAGCGTTCCTTCAGACGATGGGCCAGTTCCATGCAGTGGGCAATGGGGTGGTCCAGACGCACCTTGATCAGTTTTTCATTGACCGCCAGCGACACCAGGCGCTGGGCGGACTGTCGGGATACGCCGAGTTTACGTGCAATCTCGTCCTGAGTTTTTCCCGCGACATAGTAGAGCCATCCCGCACGGGCGGCATCGTCAAGACGGCTGGATTCCTGTTCATTTTTGCCCATCATCTTGTTGATTGGCCCGGTCCTGCTTTGAATGACGGAGCCATTTCATAGAATTGCGCCCAGGAGTCAAAGGCTGGCAGGTCAGCGATATCTTCCGGCAGCGCCATTTCACCGCCGGCCAGATGGCTGCCGCCGGTATACCACCAGACGGTCATTCCCGCCGCCCTGGCGGCCCGCAGTCCGGGAATGCTGTCCTCGATCACCAGGCAATCTTCAGGTTTGAAGCTCTCTTGCCTGGCCACGTGCAAAAACAGATCCGGCGCAGGCTTTCCACGTTTTACTTCCGAGGCTGTATAAACGCGGCCGGCAAAGTGCCCGGCAAGGCCGGTGATTTCCAGGGATCGTCCGGCCCGCTGCGGACTGCTGCTGGTTGCAACGCACGACCGGACTTCAAGTTGAGCCAGAATGTTCTCGACCCCCTTGGTCGTCTGTAAATCGGTTTCGAACCGTTCGAGCAGTTTGCGCCGATAGGCCATTTCAAAATCGGCGGGAAGATCTGTTTCAAAACGTCGCCGGATAAGTTCAGCCACGGTGGGAAAGCTTTTCCCCAGGAAGTGATACTGAACATAAGCCACGTTGATCGACACTCCCAGCGGCCGCAACAGGTCAGTCAGAGTGGCGGCGCTCAAAATCTCGCTATCGATCAATACGCCGTCGCAATCGAAGATAACGAACTGCGTTGTGTCACTGGACATTCAGGAACAATTTCTTCCACGGGGCAATGTCCATACGATTAACGGACCGGGTAGTGATGGTGGCGGTCTTTTGCATCAGGTCGCCTCCATCGGCATTCTCAATGTGTCGGCTGAAAATCAACCGAGACAGAAATTTCGTCAAGCAATGCCAATTTCACAACATCTCATGCCAGCGCTGGAAAACTTTGAATGCAAAACACTCCAGTGGTTGCAAAACAGTGCCCCACAACAATCTGGCCCTGAAAGGGACCAGGAATTCTGGCACCAACATTCACGAAAAATTTTCTGACAACATGACTCAACAATCGGGTTTGTGGCTGTTAGACTGATTACATGAGGAGGTGGAAACAGCCAATAACGGGCCGGTTTGGTCATATTGGCCGGTAATCTTACGAGGCAACATGAAGCCTTCTGGTAATCTAAAAAACTCAAGAACTACTTCGACAGGGAGAAAATGATGAAGTTTTTCAAACGCAATGGACAACCGTTGCCGGAATTTGTAACGGACATGGCGAAAAGCCTTCGCAAGTCCAGCACCTCCGTTGATCGGCGGGAATTTCTGGCCCTGGCCAGTGCCTTTGGTGCGACCACGGCAACCGCCTACGGCATGCTGGGCATGGTGGCGCCGACTCCGGCAAACGCCGCGGCACATCCCAAACCAGGCGGCACGGTCCGCATTCAGACCGAGGTTCGGGCACTGAAAGATCCGAAAACCTATGACTGGAGCCAAATCGCAAACTTCGCCCGTGGCTGGCTGGAATATCTGGTCCAGTACAACAACGACGCCACTTTCGAGGGCAAGCTGCTGGAAGGCTGGGACATCAGCGACGATGCCAAGACCTATACCCTGCACGTGCGCAAGGGCGTGAAGTGGAACAATGGCGACGATTTCACCGCTGGCGATGTTGCGCTTAATATTGCAGCCTGGTGTGACAAGTCCGTGGAAGGCAACTCCATGGCCGGCCGCATGGCGACTTTGATCGACGAAGCATCGGGCAAGGCGCTGGCAGGCGCCATCGAAGTGGTCGATGGCCACACGGTCCGCTTGAACCTGCCGCGTCCGGACATTTCTCTGATTCCGGGCATGGCGGATTATCCGGCCGCCATTGTCCACAGCACCCACACGGGCGACGGCGCGTCCATGTTGGCCAACCCGATCGGAACTGGTGCCTATCTGCCGGAATCGCTGGCCGTGGGTGAAAAGGCCGTTCTGGTCCGCAACACCGGCCACACCTGGTGGAATGCCGGCAACGGCGCCTGGATGGACCGGATCGAAATGCTGGATTACGGTACCGAGCCGGCAGCCTGGGTCGCGGGCGGCGAATCCGATGAATTCGACATGACCTATTCGATCGAGGGCGAGTTCATCGAATTGTATGACGGCATTGACGGCTGGACCCGGAACGACATCGTGACCGCGGCCACCATCGTGATCCGCCCGAACCAGAACGCGGAAGTCGACGGCAAGAAGATCTATGCCGACCGCCGCATCCGCCGGGCCTTCGCCATGGCGACCGACAACAATGTCTGCCTTGAACTGGGCATTGCCGGTCTCGGCATCCCGGCCGAGAACCATCATGTCGGCCCGATGCACCCGGAATACGCCAAACTGCCGGCGCAGAAGGTCGATCCGGCCGGCGCCAAGGCGCTGATGGACGAAGCCGGGATGGGCGATTACGAGCACGAACTGATATCGCTCGATTCCGGTTACCGCAAGGATACCACCGACGCCGTGGCCGACCAACTGCGCAAGGCCGGTATCAAGGTCAAGCGGACAGTGCTGCCGGGTTCAACGTTCTGGAACGACTGGGCCAAGTATCCGTTCTCATCCACCAACTGGAACCACCGTCCGCTGGGCGTTCAGGTTCTGGCGCTGGCCTATCGGACCGGCGAAGCGTGGAACGAGGCAGGCTTTGCCAATGAAGAGTTCGACAGCCTGTTGAAAGAAGCTCTGGCGACCGCCGATCTGGAAGGCCGCCGCGCGGTCATGGCCAAGATCGAAAAGATCATGCAGGACGAGGGCGTGATCATCCAGCCGTACTGGCGTTCGCTCACCAACCACACCAGGTCGAACCTGCATGGTGGCGCCCACCATATCACGTTCGAGATCAAGCCCCAGGAACTGTACTGGAGTTGATCGGAACTGACGACATTCGGGGCCGCATTCGCGGCCCCCGTTTTTTGAATAATTCCAGGCACAGGCCGAGCGCGATCCATCGCCGATAATCGGCCGCCTTATCCGACAGGATACCGGGGAGCATCATGGCAAGCTTTTTACTAAGACGAAGCGGGGTGATGGTACTCACCGCGCTTTGCCTCACCTTCGTGGTCTTTTTCCTGACCAATCTGGACCCCAATCTTGAAAAGCTGACCAAGAGCGAGGGCAATATGCGCATGACAGATGCGCAGGTTGAATCCTGGCTTCAGAACAATGGATATCGCCAGCCGCTGATAAAGCGATATGGCGAATGGCTCGGCGTGATGCCCGGCTGGACCCGGACAGATCCTGACGGGACGGTCAGAGGTCGCTGCATCCGTAATGGTCTCACCGCCGAGACCGCACCCACTTTCTGCGGTGTTTTGGAGGGTAACTTCGGTTTCTCCAGCGTTTTCAAGGAGCCCATTGGCGGTATCATCGTCCGCAAACTGGGCGCGACCGGCGCACTGATGTTCTGGGTCATGGTCGTGATGGTGCCATCGGCCCTCGTCATTGGCATCTTGGCCGGGATGCGCGAGGGTTCGCGAACTGATCGATCGCTGTCGACATTTTCGATCATGACGACATCGACACCCGAATATGTTTCCGGTGTGATTTTGATCGTGGTGTTTGCCAGTAACCTCGGCGGCCTCAAATGGTTCAAGGGCACCGCCGCATCGGCCATGGACGGCCTGACCTTCGCGAATTTCACCCTGCCGGTGATGACCATGGCGCTTTACGGCATGGGCTATATCGCGCGCATGACCCGGGCCTCGATGGCCGAGGTGATGACCGCGCAATATATCCGCACTGCACGTCTGAAAGGTCTGTCTTTCTACTCGGTAGTTTTGAGACACGCCTTGCGCAATGCGCTGATCGCCCCGTTCACGGTGATCATGCTGCAATTCCCGTGGCTGCTGACCGGCGTGGTCATCGTTGAGTCCCTCTTCAACTACAAGGGCTTCGGTTGGACGCTGGTGAGTGCGGCCGGCAATAACGACATCGAACTTCTGATGGCGTGTTCGGTGGTCGCCGTCCTCGTCGTTCTGGTGACCCAGCTGATCTCTGATATCGGCTACGTCTTCCTCAACCCCCGTGTCCGTGTGAATTGAGGAGAGAACGATGGAACGCTTAACCGGCCTCGAGATCACCGGATACATTCTTGTCCATTTCACGCCCGTCTGGATCGCCATGATCCTGATCCTGGGCATCACCTGTTACTTCCGCAAGAATCTGGGACTTCTGGGCAAACTCTATGGCAGCCCGATCGGCATGGTCGGCCTCGTCCTCGTTCTGTTCTGGGTCCTGACCGCCCTGTTCGCCGACCTGATTATCACCATGGATCCGCTCAGCCAGATCTCCGGCATGAAGAACAAGAAGCCGGGTTGGCCGGTGCGTGACATGGAAGGCGCTTATTACCTGCTGGGCGGCGATCATATCGCTCGCGACATCTTCAGTCGAATGGTACAGGGCAGCCGAACCGTGCTGTCGATCGCCCCGGCGGCGACCATATTTGCCTTCATGGTCGGCATCACCCTGGGCCTGCCGGCCGGATATTATGGCGGTCGGCTGGATACGCTGCTCAGCTTCCTGTCCAACCTTGTCCTGGCCTTCCCGGTGATCCTGCTGTTCTACCTGCTGGTGACGCCGGAAATCCGCTCAACCGGTGTGCCGCTGGTCCTGGCCGGGGTATTGTTCCTGTTCCCGATCATCTTCTTCGTGATGCTGTTTTGGTCCCGGTACGATACTCAACCCCAGAAGATGTGGGTTCTGATTGGTATCACGGCGGTTATCGGCGGCTGGGCCTATTCGGGCCTCGCCTTCAATGCCGATCCGCTTGGCGTCTTCTATATGGACCCGAATCTGCTGAACATTTTTGTCTCGGTGGTGTTCGTCAACTCGCCCACCGTTTTTCGGATCGTGCGCGGCCTGACCATCGACATACAAACGAGGGACTATGTCGCCGCGGCCCAGACACGCGGTGAACGACCCTGGTACATCATGCTGTGGGAAGTGCTGCCCAATGCACGCGGGCCCCTGATTGTCGATTTTTGCCTGCGCATCGGCTATACGACCATTCTGCTCGGAACCCTTGGTTTCTTCGGCCTGGGCGTCAGCCCGGAAAGCCCGGACTGGGGCATGACGATTAACGAGGGGCGCAAGCTTCTGGCGATCTTTCCGCATATGGCGCTGCCGCCGGCTCTGGCGCTGATGTCGCTGGTGCTGGGATTGAACCTGCTGGCCGACGGCCTGCGCGAAGAATCGCTCAAGGATTGAGGGAAAGCATCATGACTGAATCCATTCTGGAAATTGAAGACCTCAACATTTCCTTCTTTGTGCGGGCAGGCGAGATCCCGGCGGTGATGGATTTCTCCTGCACCGTCATGCCGGGCGAGGCCATGGGTCTGGTCGGCGAATCCGGCTGTGGCAAATCCACCGTGGCCCTGGGCATCATGCGGGATCTGTCGAACCGGGGTGACATCACCAAAGGTACGATCAAATACCATGGCCGCGACATGGGCGAGATGTCGGCCGAAGAACTGCGCGATCTGCGCGGCTCAAAAATCGCGATGATCTATCAGGAGCCGATGGCCAGCCTGAACCCGGCAATGAAAATCGGCAAACAGTTGATGGAAGTGCCGCTCATCCACGAGAAAGTATCCAGGGAAGAGGCCTATTCGCGTTCGCTTGCCATGCTGGAATCGGTTCACCTGCCTGACCCGGCCCGGGTCATGGAAGCTTATCCGCACCAGATCTCGGGCGGCCAGCAACAGCGCATCGTCATTGCCATGGCGCTGCTGTCGAAGCCCGATCTGCTATTGCTGGATGAACCAACCACCGCGCTGGACGTGACGGTCGAGGCCGGCATTGTCGAACTGGTCAAGGAATTGGGGCGCGAGACCGGAACATCAATGCTGTTCATCAGCCACAATCTGGGTCTGATCCTGGAAACCTGCGACAAGATCACGGTGATGTATTCCGGCGAGGCGGTAGAAACCGGTACCGTCCACGAGGTGTTCGACCGGATGCGCCACCCCTATACGCAAGGCCTGTTCAATTCGATCCCCTTGCCGGGCGCCGACAAGAACTCGCGCCCCCTGCTGTCCATACCGGGTCAATTGCCGTTACCGCACGAACGGCCGACGGGTTGTAATTTCGGACCGCGCTGTTCCTATTTCAAGGCCGGCGTTTGCAATGTGGGCGAGATCCACATGCAGCCAGTGTCCGGCGAACGGGATCATATGTCCCGCTGCGTGCGAATCGACGAAATTGACTGGTATGCCGAGCCCGAGCGTCCCGTGGTCACCGAACCGGCCGTGCCGGGCGACGTGGTCCTGGATATCCAGAATCTGAAAAAATACTACGACGTCGCGGCAAACAAGATTTTTGGCGGCGGCGATACCAGAACGGTGAAAGCCAACGAAGAGATCACCTTCCACGCCCGCGAATCTGAAACCGTGGCAATTGTGGGGGAATCCGGATGCGGCAAGTCCACCCTGGCAAAAGTTTTGCTGGGCCTGGAAACCGCTACCGAAGGCCAGGTGTTGCTGGGCAACCAGGAGATCGGCCAGACGGAAGTCAATGATCGACAAACCGAAACCGTGGCCTCGGTCCAGATGGTCTTCCAGAATCCATTCGACACGCTCAATCCCAGCCATTCGGTCGGATCGCAAATCATGCGGACCCTGGAAAAGTTCGACATCGGCGACAGTCAGGAAGACCGCCACAACCGGATGCTGGAATTGCTGGATCTGGTGAAACTGCCACGCGCCTTTGCCGAACGCATGCCGCGCCAGTTGTCCGGCGGCCAGAAACAGCGCATCGGCGTTGCCCGTGCCTTTGCCGGCCAACCCCGGGTCGTTGTGGCGGACGAACCTGTCTCGGCCCTCGACGTGTCAGTTCAGGCGGCGGTGACCGAACTGCTGATGGAGATCCAGCGCGAAGCCAAGACCACCATGTTGTTCATCAGCCACGATCTGTCCGTGGTGCGCTATATCGCCGACCGGGTGGTGGTGATGTATCTGGGACATATCGTCGAGCAGGGCTCAACCGACGATATCTTCTCGCCGCCCTATCACCCCTATACCGAAGCATTGTTGTCGGCGATCCCAATTGCCGACACCAGCGTCGAGAAGAAACACATTGTGCTGGAAGGCGATATCCCTTCGGCGCTGAACCCGCCAACGGGCTGTCCGTTCCAGACACGCTGTCCGCGCAAATCGCAAGTGCCCGGCGACCTGTGCGACACCGAGGTGCCGCCGATGCGGGATCTGGGCAATGGCCACAACGTGAAGTGTCATCTGTCCGAAGACATTCTGCAGTCCATGGAACCGGTCATCGTGCTGGGGCGCCCACAAGAAGGAAATCGAAGCGCCCCGTCGCAGTTGCCTCCGAGAGCCCGTTGACAGGAAACGGCCGCACCGCGGATGATGATGACATCCTGATGGGGGTTTCCCATTCGCAGACCGCCGCCCAACAGGCTCCGGAAGAGACGGCTTCGACAATGCCCGAGGAGGACGTGCCCGCCGGCGAAACCGGCACTGCCCCGTCCCGCATGGACGCCCCGGCCGACCCGGACGATCTGACGAAAATCAAGGGCATCGGCCCCAAGATCGAAGGCATCCTGCACGAGTTGGGCATTTACAAGTTCCACCAGATCGCCACCTGGACAAAAGCCGAATGCGACTGGGTCGATGGCTATCTCGGCTTCAAAGGCCGTATCGAACAGGATAACTGGGTTTCACAAGCAAGGACATTCGCCGAATAGGACAGGGACTGAAGCGCGCCCGGCAGCGAAATACTTGCCAAGACGCGTGCGTCGGCATAGGCCCGATTGCGGCGAAAATTGCGCAGCGAGGGGCCCGAAATGCCAAAAGTAACCTATGAAAAGGAGGGCCGGATCGGCCGTGTCACGCTGAACCGTCCCGATGTTCTGAATGCCATCGACATGGATCTGCCGGCGGAACTGGCCGCTTGCATCGCTGAAGCCAATGCCGATGACGGTGTTCACGTCATCGTGCTGAGCGGCGCCGGCCGGGCGTTTTGCGCGGGCTATGACCTGAAAGCCTTTGCCGAGACCGAAGGCCCCGAAAGCCTGACCCAGGACATGCCCTGGGATTCGATGAAGGATTACGCCTTCATGATGCGCAATACCGAGCTGTTCATGTCGGTCTGGCGCAGCTATCGGCCCGTGATCTGCAAGGTGCACGGTTTTGCCCTGGCCGGCGGGTCGGACATCGCCATGTGCGCCGATCTGATCGTCATGGGGGAAGAGGCCGAGATCGGCTATATGCCCGCGCGGGTCTGGGGTTGTCCAACAACCGCCATGTGGGTTTATCGACTCGGCGCCGAGGGCGCCAAGCGCATGCTGTTCACCGGCGACAAGATCAAAGGCGTTGAGGCACAACGCATCGGTCTGGTGCACAAATCCGTGCCGGACGACGTGCTGGACAGCGAGGTCGAATCTCTGGCCGAACGGATCTGCGGCGTGCCGGTGAACCAGTTGATGATGCAAAAATTGATGATCAACCAGGCGATCGACGCCATGGGCCTGAGCCAGACCCAAATGTTCGCCACGCTCTTTGACGGCATAACGCGGCATTCCCCCGAAGGCCTCAACTTCAAAAAGCGCGCCGAGGATGTCGGCTGGAAACAGGCCGTCCGCGAACGCGATCTGGGCGCCTATGACTGGACCGCCGACCGGCCGATCAATGCGCCGAAATAACCGTCCTTCCGGGCTCTCGCGAAGCAAACGGAAAGGCTCAGTTTACGAATTGTATGCATGGACGTGCGATGGCGGTTGCGAGGCAAGCCCGGGGTGAGGCGTTCTCCAGTTCAAGCCGCTGGAACCATCGCAGGTAGTTGTCGAGATATCTGGTCGCGACGCCTCGGTAGCGCCGCAGGAAATCCTTCAACCGGCTGTGTCGGTTGTTGACCGCCGGATCTGCTGCGATCTGGATGTGAAAGGCACCTCGCACCCGTTCACTTCGTGACAGGTTCAATGCTTCGTGATGCGCACCGATTGCCGCCGCGCATCGCGGATCAGCGCGGTGTCCATCGGTCACCAAAACGATATCCTCGTCCACAACCGGCGCGATCACCTCTCGCAAGGGATCGGCGTTGACCGCAGGCAGAACCGCACTGACTGTCGCGCCGCTGCGATCAGCGGCAACCAGTACCGGAACCTGTTCATCTGACAGGTCCCGCTTGCTGGCCTTGCCTCCCCTGCGTCGCGCCTTGCGCTCAAGGTTTCGTGCGCCTTTCCGGCACACAGGTTTCATCGGCTTCCACAATGCCCGTGAGCTTGCGTGCCTTCAGGTCTTTCGCGGCAGGAAATCGGTGCCGCCAACGCAAGGCGGTGTTGACGGCAAGTCCGCAACGTTCTGCTGAAGCGCGAACTGTCAGCCCATCAGCAAGACAGGCTCCGAAGGCAAGCCACTTGTCCTTGCGGTGCAGACCCGACAAGGGGGTGCCGGTCGCGGCATTGAATGTCTTCCTGCATTCTTTGCACTGGTACCGTCGCAGACCCCTTGCCTTGCCACGCGATATGGCGCCTGGCGTGCCACAATGCGGGCACTGACGATCTCCACCCACGGCCGCTTCAATGGCAGCCAGCGACGCTGCCGTCTCCGTGTCCCCCAGGAACACGGCTTCGGTTTGCTGCCGCTGCGCCGGGCTGAGGTGGTCTATCCCCGATAACCATTCCTGAAACTGCTTGTGATCCATGCCAATCCATCCTTCTGATTTCACAAAAAACGTAACATGGACGCACACGTCTTGTAAACTGAGCCAACATAAAGGATCATGAGAATCGCTCTGCCCGCAAAGGCGGGCGAGGTGTCCCGCCGGGACGCCTGGCCGAAGCCAAACCCGCGCCTTTGGATGTTGGCGCAAGAAGTCACCGCCCGCCTTTTCGCGTCTGCTGGCCAGGCATTGTCCACGCCTCGGTCTGCCTGACCGCAAGTGAGCCATAACGCCGCCCAGCGGGCGCGAAAAGATGGTCGGATGGGTCAATATTTAGTTCCTTTGGCATAAGATCCCATCCGGGACATGATTTGGTGCGGCATGTCAGCGCTCACCGGTTCGACGCGCCAATAACGTCTTTACCCGAACCGTCGGCGAATGTTCTATGTCCGCACGAAACAGATTACCGGAGACAAGGCGTGATCGATATTGGCGGAGCGGCGGAAACGCTTTATCAGGCACGTGCGGCGGGCGTGCGCTGTGATCCATTCGACCTGGACATCATCTCCAATATCGAAACCGCCTATGCGATTTGCGATGCCGCCAATGCTCGCTGCGGGAGCACCCTGAAAGTCTGGAAGGCCGGCGCGACCGGCAAGGCAACCTGGCCGATCCTGAAAGCCAAAGAGCCGTTCTACGCCACCATACCGGCCTCGTTTTGCCACAATGACGGTGCGACGGTACCAACGCCGCCAGGCCTGCTGGGCATTGAATGCGAATATGCCTTTCTGTTGAGGCAGGATCTGCCCGTTCACAAGGCGCCCTTTACCGCTGAAGATGTCAAGATGGCCATCGCCGCGGGTTTCCCGGCGATCGAGATTGTCGGGCTGCGCCAGAACGTGTCGGGGATTGATCATGTTGGCCGGCTGATTGCCGATTTCGGCGGCAATGTCGCCTTCATCAACGGAGCCATGCATACCGATTGGGAAAAGTTCGATATCGTCAATACGCCTGTGTCGGCTATCATCAATGGCGAGATCAAGGTGATCGGCAGTGGCGCGGCGGTGCTGGATGATCCGCTGGAGGCCCTGGCCTGGATGGCAACGAAGGCGGCGTCGCGCGGGCGCGGGCTGCATGAGGGTCAGTGGGCCACCACCGGTTCGACGGTGGGGATTGTCCCGGCAGCCAGGGGCGACAAGATCAGCGGTGATTTCGGCGAATTGGGATCAGTATCCGTGACCCTGGGATAGGATTTGTTCGCTGGCATCCTCGATCGGCATCCAGCCGTCGGGAGTCAGTGCTTCCAGTGGCTTGAACCGTCTTTTGTATTCCATCTTCTGGCAGCCGGCGATCCAGTATCCCAGATAGACGTACGGCAGGCCCAATTCCAGGGCGAGGTCGATCTGGTCCAGTACCATGTAGACGCCCGGGCCTTCGCTCGCTGCGTCCGGTTCAAACACCGAATAGACCATCGACAAGCCGTCTTCCAGCCGGTCGATCAGGCAGAACGCGCGCAGCATCCGGCCCTCCTCGACCGGTTCGCGGTATTCGACGATGACGGTATCGACGGTGGTATCTTCGACCATGCCAGCGAAATCGTGCATGTCCATCTCGCTCATCCCGCCGCCGGCATGGCGCGTGTTTAGATAGCGTGAGAACAGGGAGTACTGTTCGGATGTGGTGACGGGCGGCACCACATCCCGATGTATGGTGGCGTTGCGATTGCGCACCCGCCGCATGGACCTTGACGGCGTGAAATCGTCGACCCGGATGCGAACCGAGATACAGGCGCTGCATCCCTCGCACGCCGGGCGATAGGCGATCGACTGGCTGCGGCGAAATCCGAGCTGACTGAGCATGCCGTTCAGGTCTGTCGACATCTCGCCAATCAGCGGGGTGAACACCTTCCGCTCTTCCCGGCCCGGCAAATAGGGGCACGGCCCCGGCGAGGTCAGATAGAAACGCAACATTTTCAGTTGAGGATCGACAGTCATTCATACACCACTTTCAATGCCGCCCCATCAAAGCGCAAAATAGACCGGCGCGAAAAGGGAAAATAATACCCAGAGGATCAAAATCAAAGGGGTTCCGACCCTGAGATAGTCTGCAAAGGCATATCGCCCCGGTCCCATGACCAGCAGATTGGTCTGATAGGCCATCGGCGTCGCAAAACACATGTTTGCGGCAAAGATCACGGCGAAGACGAAGGGCAGGGGATCCGTGCCCAGCTGGCTGGCGGCGCTGACCGCGATCGGGGTGAACAGAACCGCGGTCGCATTGTTCGACAGGATGTTGGTCAGGATGGCAATCATCAGGAACAGCGCCGACAGGGTCGCGGCAATTCCATAGGGCGAGAAGGTCGAAACGATGCCCATGGCGATGAAGGCAGCGCCGCCGGTTTCCTGTAAGGCGGTGCCCAGGGCCAGGGACGTTGCCACCAGCAGGACAATGCGCATATCCACGGCTCGGAAGGCTTGGCGCACGTTAAGACAACCGAGGCCGATCATCGCTGTCGCACCGGCAAAGACCGCCACCACGATCGGCAACAGGCTGGTCGCCGCCAGAATTATCACCGCCGCAAATATGATCAACGCCCGCCGGGCGGCCGCCAGCATCGGCATGTCGCGCGAGGTTCCCTCCAGTACGACGATGTGCCGGGTCTGGCTGAGCCCGGGCAGATCGTCGGCGGGTACCACCATCAGTACCGTGTCGCCAGGTTCCAGCAGAATCCGGCTCATCGGTGCGCGCGACATCCGGTTGCGGCGCTGAATACCGACAATCCGGGTCGGCGAGCCGGTCAGGCTTGCCATCTGGTCAATGGTATTGCCGATCATCCGCGATCCCGGCGGCACCATTGCTTCTGCAAACATCTGGCCACTGGCGGCCGGCGGGTCGCCGGCATCACCGTTTTCTTCATCGATCAGCAGATCGGGCTGGGTCATCAGCATTTCGGTCAGCGCCCGCCGCGAGGTGGTGAGCGCCACCACGTCACCGGGCTGCAGCGTCAGATCGTCGAATGGTGGCAGATGCTGAGTATCGCCGCGCCTGATAACGCGGATGGTGATGTTCTTCAATTCGGGAAAGAATCCGCCGGCGGACCGAGTGCCGTTCAACGGGCTGTCTTCGTCCACCGTGATATCGGCGACGAACTGGATGCCCTGCCGGACCGGGCCATCGTCTTCGTCGCCTGCCCGGTCCGGCAGCAAATAGGGGGCAATAAGGATGACATAGATTGCGCCGGTCATCGCCAGCACCAGCGCCGGAATGGTGAAATCGAAAAAATGCAATCGGGGCAGCCCGGCGCCGACCGCCGCATCGGCGACCAGCAGGTTGGTCGATGACCCGATCAATGTCGTCATCCCGCCCAGAACCGAAATGAAGCTGAGCGGGATCATCAGCTTGCCGGGCGCCAGGCGCAAACGGGCTGCCATGGCCGCAAGCACCGGAATGAACATCACGACCACCGGCGTGTTGTTCAAAAACGCCGAGACGCCCATAACCAGCAACAGTGTCATTGCGAGTACCAGCTTCGGCCGCCGTTCGCTCACCGCCAGCAGATACCGGGTCGGTTCGTTGAAGCTGCCGGTCTGAAACAGGCCCTGACCGATGATCAACAGCGAAACGATGGTGATCAGGGCCGGATTGGCAAGCCCGGCCAGCAAAGCCTCCGGGCCAAGTCGGTCGTCAGGCAGCGGCCTGATCTGAAACAGCACCAGCAGTGCCCCGATCGCCAGCAACGAGATCAACTCGATCGACAGCCGTTCCCAAGCATACAAACACACCGTCGCGGCGATGATCGCCAGCGTGATCCACATGGTGATATCCGGCGTCCCGATCATGCCCGAATTTTACCCTCCGCTACCGGTGAAGCGTAACCCAGCGGGGTGCGGGATCAAGCGGGATTGGTAGGAATAGCGAAGCAGGTCGCAGGTATTTCGGCCCGTTTCGCGTCGGTAGTTCGTCTCCGATCTTCAACCAGGAAAGCTTTTCCTCATGAGCGACATGAAGCCTGGGCTCGAAATTTTCAGGCTCTTCCATTGCCGCGACGGTCGTGTCTCGAAAGTGGTGGAAATCTGAAGGTGGCGTCCCCTCCGGGTGAACCAGAACCACCCAACCGGCGGCAGGTACCGCCAAAAGGAGATCACGCCATGAACCAGGTTACAGACACGAGCACTCTTTCGCTACGGGCATTTGAAGAGGGTTTCGACCCGATCGAAGACCGTCTGCGAGCGAACATCCGCTCGACGATTGAACCCGTATTTGAGGAGGAACTCGACAGCTTTCCCGGTCGCCTTCGCGACAGCCGCCATGGCGGCGGCGTAAAGGGCTATCGCAACGGAACCCGAGGACGCCAGATCACGGGAACCTTTGGCATCGGGACGGTCAGCGTGCCCCGCGCCCGGATCGAAGATGGCGAGTGGCGATCAAAGGCTCTGCCGCGTTACCAGCGGCTGACCAGGACAGCCGAAGCGTTGATCGCATCGGTTTACCTTTCGGGGACGAATATGCGGCGGGTGAAACGTGCGCTTTTCGCGCTCTTCAAGGGGGCGGTCAGCAAGGATGTGGTGAGCCGGGCCTGGCGCAGGGTGAAGGCCGACCGGGATGCCTGGTGCACCCGCAGCCTGGCCGATGAGGACATCATCCGGCTCATCCTGGACGGCACCGTCATCAAGACGCGGGTCGACAGGAAGGCCACGAACATCTCGATGCTCGCGGCCCTCCGGGGCAACGGATTGGCCATCCAGCGCCGCACGGTGCACAAGCACTGCAATCTTCCCGGCCATGCTCCCAGGCATATGCACGAGGAACTCACCGCGGATTATCGCGACATGATCTACGCTGAGACAGCCAGGGAGGTCGAGAAGAGGCGCAAGGCCTTCCTGCGTAAATGGCGCCTGAAATGTCGTGCGGTCGCTGACAGCCTGGAGGAGGCCGCAGACCGCCTGTTCACCTTTATCCGGCTCGCCCCATCGCAATGGAAATCCGCCAGGACAACCAACGCCATCGAACGCCTGAACGAGGAGTTCCGCCGCCGCATGAAGACGCAAACCGTGCTGCCCTGCGCGGAAACAGTGCCGATGTTGCTGTGGGCGCTCCTGGCCTCCGGACAGATCCGGATGCGAAAAGTCGATGGCTGGGAAACGCTCACGCAGCCTGCCCTGCCTATGCCCCTTGACTTCGCCGCCTGATCAGGCGCAATTCACACCGCTCGGAGGACGCCACACCGCTAGGGAATTTCCACCAAACTCGAGACACGACCATGTTCGACTCAAGATGCAGGCCGCATGAATACACCCCTTTCGATACAACCCCGGTTTGATGGGTTCTGTCCTGTAACCGAAGCAGTTGAGCGGCTGGCGAGTGCGTCCGGCCTTGAAGAGCGTGGAGCGATCTGCACTAAGCGCGAGGTCGTGGATTTCATCCTCGATCTGGTGGGCTACGAGGCTGACAAGGCTCTCATGACATATCGCATCCTCGAACCTTCCTTCGGGGATGGCGATTTCATTCATCCGATCCTCGACCGACTACTAGCTGCTGCACAGCGGGAGCTTGGCGGTTTGACGGTTAAGCGCCTCAAGCCTGCGCTCCGTGCCGTCGAGCTGCACCGCGAAACCTACATGAAGCACCGGTCGAGCATTGCGGCCAAACTTCAGGAATTCAGATTTTCTTCGGCTGAAGCCGAAGAGCTCGTCTCAACTTGGCTTATCCAGGGCGATTTCCTGCTCTGTGATCTTGACCATGATTTTACTCATGTCGTCGGCAATCCGCCTTACATTCGGCAAGAGATCATACCGAACATTCTCATGGCTGAGTATCGACAACGCTATGAGACTATCTTCGACCGCGCAGATATCTACATACCGTTCATCGAAAAGTCGTTGAGCGCGCTCGAGCAGGGCGGGCGACTCAGCTTTATCTGCGCGGATCGTTGGATGAAAAATCGCTACGGTCGGAAACTGCGCGATATGGTCAGCCGGGACTATTCGCTGTCCATCTATGTGGACATGGTAGAGACACCTGCTTTCCACAGTGATGTGACGGCTTATCCGGCGATCACTGTCATTGAAAGGTCGAGCCAGAACCGGACGCGCGTTTTTGCGCGGCCTGACATCGACAAGGATGCGCTGCGTTCGCTGAGCCGCGATCTGACGGTGCAGGAATTGAGCGAAAATAGCATCGTTCGAGAAATCCGTGATGTGGCCGCAGGGGCAGAGCCTTGGGTCTTGAGCGGGTTCGATGAACTGGCCCTAGTGCGCCGCCTCGAGGCCAAGTTTCCAAAGCTTGAGGCAGTCGGATGCAAGGTCGGTATCGGCGTTGCCACAGGCGCGGACAAAGCCTTTATCGGAGACTTCGAAACGCTTGATGTGGAACCCTCGCGCAAGCTGCCGTTGGTCACGACGAAAGACATCCTGACGGGCGAAGTGCAATGGCAGGGCCGGGGGGTCATCAACCCATTCAAGGAGGACGGAAAGCTTGTCCGTTTCGAGGACTATCCACGCTTGGCGCGGTATCTCGAAGAAAGGCGCGATGTAATTGCCGGTCGGCACGTGGCAACTAAAGCTCCGGAAAATTGGTATCGGACAATCGACCGAATCCATCCTGCGATAACCAGCCAAGAAAAGCTGCTGATCCCTGATATCAAAGGGGATGCTGCCATCGTCTATGAACCGGGCCAGCTCTACCCACACCACAATCTATACTTTATCACCTCCAGCGCCTGGGACGTTCGCGCCCTGCAAACGGTCATGAAATCGGGTATCGCGCGGCTGTTCGTTTCGCTCTACTCGACCAAGATGCGCGGTGGGTTCCTGCGCTTCCAAGCGCAATACCTGCGCCGCATCCGCCTTCCAGCCTGGGATACGGTCAGCGCAGAGCTGCGGGCCAAGCTCAGAACTTTGGCGGAAATCGACAATCCTGCGGAACGCAATGCCGCCGTGGCAGAGCTTTACGGGCTGTCGAGCGTGGACATGAAACTTATCGAGGGAGGTGCAAAGGCATGACCCTCGATCTTGCAAACTACGAAGACCAGGCCCGTGAGGCGGTCAAACTCTTTTGGGGCAACCGCGAAGCCGCACTCGCGCGGCAGGTTGAAGCCGGCAACGTCGATGCCGGCACAAGGGGCGCTGTCACCGCCGGCAAAAATATGGATGGCTTCCTGGTCATCGTGCAAAGCCTCATCAAGGCCAATGGCCTTCACGATGCTCAGATTTGCGTCCAGCAACGCACCCTTACCCTGCCAGGTTTCTATCGTCCGACGAAGCTATGGGACATGCTGGTGATGCATCGCGGCCAGCTCGTGGCCGCGCTTGAATTCAAATCCCAAGTCGGCCCATCTTTCGGCAACAACTTCAATAACCGCTGTGAAGAGGCCATTGGAACCGCCCACGATCTTTGGACCGCCTACAGAGAAGGGGCCTTTGGGGACGATGTACCGCGCCCTTTCTTGGCTTGGATCATGCTGCTCGAGGATTGCCCGAAATCGAACGCCCCGGTCTCGGACAAGCAACCGCATTTCCCGGTCGATGCCGCTTTTCGCGGCGCATCCTATGCGCAGCGATGCGACATTCTCTGTAAGCGTCTGATACAAGAAGGGCTCTATACGAGCGCAACTTTCCTCACTTCACCATGTGAGGCTGCTGCAGACGGCGCATATCGTCATATCAGCGATCTCACTTCACTTCGAACTTTCGTCACTGAGTTTGCAGGCCACATTGCGGGCGTAGCCGCCAGATAAAGGAAGGCTCAGTTTACGAATTGTATGCATGGACGTGCGATGACGGTTGCGAGGCAAGCCCTGGGTGAGGCGTTCTCCAGTTCAGGCCGTTGGAACCATCGCAGGTAGTTGTCGGGATATCTGGTCGCGACGCCTCGGTAGCGCCGCAGGAAATCCTTCAACCGACTGTGTCGGTTGTTGACCGCCGGATCTGCTGCGACCTGAATGTGAAAGGGCACCTCGCACCCGCTCACTTCGTGACAGGTTCAATGCTTCGTGATGCGCACCGATTGCCGCCGTGCATCGCGGACAAGCGCGGTGTCCATCGGTCACCAAAACGATATCCTCGTCCACAACCGGCGCGATCACCTCTCGCAAGGTATCTGCGTTGACCGCAGGCAGAACCGCACTGACTGTCGCGCCGCCGCGATCAGCGACAACCAGTACCCAGTACCGGAACCTGTTCATCTGACAGGCCCCGCTTGCTGGCCTTGCCTCCCCTGCGTCGCGCCTTGCGCTCAAGGTTTCGTGCACCTTTCCGACTTTCCGGCACACAGGGTTCATCGGCTTCCACAATGGCAGCCAGCGACGCTGACGTCTCCGTGTCCCCCGGGAACATGGCTTCGGTTTGCTGCCGCTGCGCCGGGCTGAGGTGGTCTATCCCCGATAACCATTCCTGAAACTGCTTGTGATCCATGTCAATCCATCCCCCTGATTTCACAAAAAACATAACACGAATACATACGACTTGTAAACTGAGCCAGGTCATATTCCTGCGTATTGCCGGTTCGACCGGTCGATGTATTCCATCAATCAAATCAAGAACTCCTCCGGAATGACGAGTAACGGCGCACTTCGCAAACGCCATCTGGTAAAGTACGCGCACCTCGTGCGTACCAACAGCCGTCTGTTCTGGACAGCGGTTTGTGTTGCGACCATCCATAACGTCATCGGATTTCTGGACATCATGTCGACAGGCCTGACATTGGCTTCTTGTCGAGAATGCCCAGGAAGCAAATCCCTATGTGCGTTACCTGATGGACGGGAAGCTTGGTCAGTGGATCATTACCAAACTGCTGTTGCAGTTGCTGGCCAGTTTCATGATCATCTGGTTTCCGCATCGCATCGTGCTGATGATGTTTACACCCGTGGTCGTCATAAATGGCCTGGTTGTCATCAATAATATGATGATCCTGTTCAGCGGCATCTCCTGAATCTATAGCAGCCCCAGTTCAGCAAGATCTTCCTGAAGCTGCGGCGGAAAGGCGTCAAAGCCGGCGCCATCCTCCGAAAGCCCCGTCAGATCGAGCGGCGCATCCGTGGCTGTGAGATATCGCCAGCCTTGAAACGGACGCCTTGGCTGGGGAACCACGGGCACAAGTTCGTGATCCAGCATCAGATCGCACCGCCGGATTCCGTCCTCCCCCTTGAAGATTTCAATTCCTGCCAGACGCTGGCGAACGCGAACGAATCCTTTGATCACCCAATATAAAGAACCGCCACTCAACAGTTCGTCCGCCCGTTTTGGTACCATTCTGGTTGTGTGAAAGGGCAGTGAATAGCCCTTTTCGATAGACAGGGTGGTGCATTTCTCCGCCTGCCATTCAGCCAGGCTTTCGATCGATTCAGAGCCAACGCACAGTTTTACAAGGTTCAATGCCATGGCTGAAATTCTAGAACGATTCCCGACTCTGGGCAAAGGTGCCGCGGTTCGGCTTGTGGATGTCCCGGCTTAACCCGTGTGGGGTCACGTTCCTAGCGTGTAATCGCATTCTGCCCTTGCACGGATGCGATTTGCAAAAAGGAGTACTCAACATGCAGGGCAATCGCATTTCAAAAGTCTTTGGTTAGCGTGCGTAGAAAATCGTCCTTCCATCCTGCGCGTTCGAATTTGACGCGGTTTGATCCTTTGTCTGTGTTTGCCTTCATGATGTTGAGTGCGATGCGTCCGAGGGCTGCAAAATTGATGGGAGCATTGTCTTTTCGGGCGCGGTGCTGATCATCGTTCAGGATCACATCCAGTGACCAATGGAGATTGTTTTCAATCTGCCAATGACCTCGGATCATGGCGGCGGCCTCACGAGCAGAGGGGCAGTTGGACATGAGGCAGACCTGTTCGGACTGGCGTGATTTTCCGTTCAATTCGCGCGTTGGGATGGCATGAACGAAAGCCTTGAGACTTGGCCACTTGTGGGTGTCGTCGAGATGTTTCAGGGCTGTGCAGACGCGAGTGCAGCGCGTTTCAACGCGGCCATGATCCGCATCCGTTGAGGTGTATTCGTCAATGTAATCCGTCTCTTGATCATCAATGAAGGCGCGCACATCAGCTTTCATATCCCCTTGATTGCCTTTCAGTTGCAAGCAGCAGCTGCCGCCCTCCTGCACGATCAGATCGCATGTTTCGCGTTGGCAGTGCAGTGCGTCCGCTGTAATTGTCACACCCTCAATGTCGAGCATTTTGATCAACTCGCGCAACGCCGGAATCTCGCCGCCCCCTTTGAACTCCGAGTGATGCCAAGGCTCAGACGCGCGCCATGGGCAAAGGCCGTCACCACGTTCAGGCCGGACTTGTCGGCGGCCCGGTCAAAGGCGCGGCGCATCTCCTTGCCATCGACAGCGATGGCAGACCGGGCATCACGTTCCTGCGCGAAATCAGCGCGGAATTTGTCAAAAAGCTGCTGGAAGCTCGCGGGGGAGATCATTCTCTGCGAGCTTTACAATCTTTCCGACGAGCAGGTCGAGTATCAGGTTCGCGATCGTCTTTCCTTCATGCGGTTCCCGGGCCCGGGCCTTGAGGATCCGGTGCCCGATGCCAGGACGATCCGGCCTTATCGCGAGCAGCTGGCCCGGGCGGGCGAAGTAAAACCGCTTTTTTCAGCTTTTGACGATCATTTGAAGGGCCGGGGCTATTTGGCAATGGGCGGACAGATCATTGATGCGTCGATCGTCCCGGTGCCCAGGCAGCGCAACAAGCCGCTGAGCGACCGGGAGAAGAAGGTCAACAAGACCCGCTCCAGGGTGCGCGTCCGGGTCGAGCATGTCTTTGGCGCCCGGAGCAACGACATGGGCGGACCGCTGATCCGATCCATCGGTCTGGTCCGGGCAAAGGCACGGATCGGTCTCCGGAACCTTGCCTGCAACATGCGCCGCGCCGTGCAACTGGATCACCTGGACGCAGCACCGGGTTGACCACCTTCAGGGGATGAGTCTGCCCAAACCACAGGAAAACAGGAGATAAATCACAAGGCAGACCCAGGAATCAAATCTGACCTGCCGACTTTCCCCTCAACCTCCAGCTACAAGCTGGGACAAAATATGAACCTTGGCAAGTCCGAGCATTTTTAGAGATGCCCTATCGTGACAAGGCGGTCCATGTGGCAATTCGAGAAATTCGCGCAGAAAATCCTCTTTCGCCGACGCAAAATCCGCCATGTCAACAGCCGTTTCTCCGCCGCACAGGACGCACAAAAGGCTGATGGTCATGATGTCACAAAATTCATGGCGGCGCGCGTTGCCCGTGCGAGGATCGTCCATATCATTGAAATAGCGTATGATTGTTGACATTCCGAAGCTCCTTTGGATGACGGAGCCTCAAGAATCTATTCATACCGATTTGTCACAATCCAAATGCAATTCCCCTGACTCAACATGGCTGTGGCACGCGTAACTGAAATTATTTCTTCCTCGAACAAAGGTTTCGAGGCGGCCACGGCCGATGGCATCAAAAGAGCCAATAAAACGTTGAAAAATATCACCGGTGCCTGGGTCAAGGACCATAAAGTCGTTGTCGAGGACGGCAAGATCAAGGAATACCGCATCGGATTGATGGTGACCTTTATCCTGAAAGACGGATCCGCCAAACGGGCAGCAATCATCCGGTTGCGGCCTGCTCCGGGCCGGCATCCACAATGGCGAGAATTTCGCCTTCATTTACCTGCTGACCATCGGCCGCCTGAACCGTGGTGACCGTGCCTTTTGCGGGTGCGCGGATGACATGCTCCATCTTCATCGCTTCCAGCACCATCAACTCCTGCCCGGCAGAGACAGCCTCGCCTTCCGCAACATATACTTTTGTCACCTTGCCCGACATTGGCGCCGCCAGATCACCGGCGCTGCCGTGCCCGGCGGCAGCCAGCAGGAATGGGTCGAATGCCGCAAAACGATACGCTTGCCCTTCCAGCATGACATCGATTCCCTGACTGTCTCGTACGATGGTGGCCTGAATCCGGTGACCGTCTATCTCCGTCGACACGATACCGTCCTGGGTCAGCGTGCAATGCCGCACGATCATCGGTCCGTCAGTCAATTCCAGTGTGTATGTGTCCCTTTCCGTGGCGACCGGAATATCAATAAGCACTCCCCCCTCGCCAGCAAACTGGACCCGGTCTCGGTATATACCCTGCACCCGGAAACCGTCACGCCGATCCCACGGATCCGAACCGGCGGGCGGCCGGGACAGTATGGTCGCCATAGCGGCAAGCGCCATGACCTGGTCGTGGGGAACATCATCCGGCCGGAATAGCGTGTCCTTGTGATGGTCGATAAATCTGGTTTCCACCTCCCCGGCCCGAAAGGCAGCGGCATCGGCTATTCGGCTCAAAAAGGCCAGATTGGTGGTAACCCCGGAAATAGCCGTCGATTTCATCGCCAGGGAAAGCGTGCTGATAGCCTGATCCCGGGTTGCGCCATGGGCAACGACCTTGGCAATCATCGAATCGTAAAATGGCGTCACTTTACCGCCTGCAGCGATTCCGGTATCGACGCGCACGCCGGGTGCAAAGCGCAGGCAGCGAAGTGTCCCGGTTGCGGGCAGGAATTTCCGGGCGGGGTCTTCGGCATAAAGCCGGGCTTCCACCGCGTGACCGGATAACCCGATCTGATCTTGCCGCAAAGGCAATGGCTCCCCCATGGCAACGCGCATTTGCCATTCGACCAGATCAACCCCGGTGACTGCTTCGGTTACTGGATGTTCCACTTGAAGGCGTGTATTCATCTCCATGAAATAGAATGAATTTTCATCCAGTTCATCGCTGCTATCCGCGATAAATTCCACGGTCCCGGCACCGGTATAATTCACCGCTTGGGCAGCCGCGACGGCCGTCTGCCCCATGGCCTGGCGCACCGCTTCGGGCATGTGCGGTGCGGGCGCCTCTTCGATGACTTTCTGGTGGCGGCGCTGGATCGAACAATCCCGCTCAAACAGATGCACCACATTGCCGTGCGTGTCGCCAAACACCTGAACCTCGATATGGCGAGCCCGGGTAAGATATTTCTCCAACAGGACGGCGCCATTACCGAAGGCGGCCTCGGCTTCCCGGCGGGCGCTTTCAAGCTGTGCGGCGAATTCATCGGGGGTCGAGGCAAGCTTCATCCCCTTGCCACCGCCCCCTGCGACGGCCTTGATCAAGACAGGGAAGCCAATCCGGTCTGCTTCCTTATTCAATTTGCCCGACGATTGATCATCGCCGTGATAGCCGGGCACCACCGGCACACCGGCGGCTTCCATCAGCTTCTTGGCGGCATCCTTTGATCCCATGGCGTTGATGGCGTCCGCGGGCGGACCGACAAAGATCACACCAGCTTTGGCACAGGCTCGGGCGAAGCCGGCATTCTCCGACAAAAATCCGTATCCGGGATGAATGGCGTCCGCGCCTGATCGCGCCGCAACCTCGAGAATTGCATCACCGCGTAAATAGCTTTGGGCTGCCGGCGCCGGTCCGATGGCGTGCGCCTCGTTCGCCATGGCAACGTGCAATGCATCCGCATCGGCGTCGGAATAGACGGCAACGGTTCGGATCCCCATGGCGCAGGCCGTGCGGATTACACGGCAGGCGATCTCGCCCCGGTTCGCGATAAGCAATGACTGAATCATACACCGGTTTTAGAACCGGGTTCCTGGCTTGTCACCGCCTCTTTCCAGCCCGGTTCAGTGTGACATGAGCACCGGGATGGTCATGGAACTCAGAATGGTCCGCGTTACGCCGCCCAGAACCAGTTCCCGCATCCGAGAATGCCCGTATCCACCCATGACCAGAGCATCGGCGCTGAGATCTGCCGCATAGGACAGGATGGTATTGCCGGCATCGATATCGGGTGCAACGACACTATCCACCTCCACCTTCAAACCATGGCGGGCAAGATGGGCGCCGATATCGGCGCCGGGTTCTTCACCATGATTCTCGGGCCGCTTTTGCGGATCGATGGTCAGCAGCGTGATCCTTTCTGCTTTCTCCAACAACGGCATCGCATCGTGAATGGCACGTGCCGCCTGTTGGCCTCCGTCCCACCCGACCAGCACATGGGCCGGATGTTTTGCCGGCACACCGACATAGGGAACAAACATTACCGGTCCGCCGGATTCGAACATCAGGGATTCCGCCGCCGCGCGGCCCTGGTCTTCTTTCGGTTGCGGCAGAATTGTCAGATCTGTGTGCCGGGCATGGCGCACGAGTCCTCCGAGAATTTCGCCCACTGTTCCAGAAATAACCCGTGTTTCGTGAGAAATGCTCGTCTTTGCGGCATGATCCGTAAAAATTTTCTCCGCGGCTTCGGCCTCTTGCTGGGCCGCGTCCTGGATTGACACGACGACTTCAAGAGGAACCGGGCCCATGGCGACGGCGCCGTATATCCACCAGGTAGCCGTCGCGACACCCGCAACATGCGCATCGTGAGTCTCGGCCAGGGCCAGCGCGTAATCGGCCCGCGCGCTGGCGGTTTCATCATTGCCAAGCCGCACCAGAATATCCTTGAAAGCCATCGAACCGTTCCTTTTTCCACCATAGGTCTGATGGAATTGAACGGTTTCCACGCATCTGGTGCCTTGAGATGGCTCAACCCCGATTTCGGGCGAGATCTGGCTATTCGTAGAGGTCCGCACGGGTCGGCGGCAGATCGCTCGGCCCCTTATCCCGCTTGCTGGCCAGGGTCTGGAATATCAAGGCGCCGGAGCGTTCAAACGCCATGGCACAGCCAGTCAGATAAAGCAGCCACAGGCGGGCGCGGGGTTCGCCCGCCTCGGCAATCGCCGCTTCCATGTTTGCTCCCAGCCTCTCGGTCCACAATCGGCAGGTCCGCGCATAATGTTCACGCCAGTTTTCCATATCGTGCACCTCGAACCCGTGGGCTTCGAGCATTTTCGCGGACCAGCCGATGTAATCCAGTTCACCGCCAGGAAAGATGTATTTTACCAGCGCTTCGTATTCGGGGGGGCGCTTGTGAAATTCCTTGTCGTTCTCCCGGGCCCGCCGGGTGATTGCGTGGTGCAGGTAAAGACCGCGTGGTCGCAACAGCCGGTTCACCGTCCGGAAATATTCCTTGTGATGGGCAAAACCGACATGTTCGAACATGCCGACCGAGGAGATCTTGTCAAACTGGCCCTTCAGTTCCTGAAAGGGCTTCAGCTCAATGGTGATCCTATCCTGCAGACCGGCCCCGGCAATACGTTCGTTGGCCAGTTTGAACTGTTCCCTGGACAAGGTCACGCCATGGGCGTTGACGCCATAGGTTTGTGCTGCATGAATGACCAGGGAACCCCAACCTGATCCGATATCCAGCAACCGTTCGCCCTCCTTCAACCTAAGCTTGCGGCAGATCATGTCCAATTTGTCCTCCTGAGCCTGGTCGATGCCGTTCGTCCAGTCGCGGAAATAGCCGCAGGAATAGACCATGCGCCGGTCCAGGAAGAGCCGGTAGAAATCATTGGAGACATCGTAATGATGCTGGATCGCCTCGGCGGTTGAGCCGCTGGCATCAGCTCCTTCCGCAGCGAGGCTCCCGGCTACCTTTCGCGCCTGTGTATCGCCGGCAACAAGGAAAGGCCACGCGTTCCTGGCAATGACCGATTTGCTGAGTTTCTTCAGCAATTTCGACCCCTTGCCTTGCGGCCGGGCGGCGGCAATGTCGAACAAATTCCCATTCTCGATATCGATCCGCTTGTCGCACCACAACTCGACCAGCGTCGCCAGCTTGGGTTTGCGAATGAGGCGGCCGACAACACCCGCATCAGCGATCGTCAGGGTCAACGGCCGTTCGCTCGACGAGGCGGGAACGGTGCTGCCGTCCCAAAGCTTGTAGACAAGTTCAAGCGGCACTTTTTCATGGAGATGTTCCAGCAGGGCGCGGGCCGCGGAAAGGCGTTTGTCGTCTTTCATGTCACGGCACCTCCAGACAAAATGGCCACATGGTCAGCCGCCCCTGTTTCGCAATGCCGCAGATCTACATCCTGAAAACACCGAACTTTGCATCGGGGATCGACCGATTGAGACTTGCCGACAAGGCCAGGGCGACAACGCGCCGCGTATCGGCGGGTGCGATAATTCCGTCGTCCCAGATCCTCGCGGTCCCGTAATAGGGATGTCCTTCGCTTTCGATCTTGTCTCGGATCGGCGCCTTGAAGGCCTCTTCGTCTTCCGGCGACCAACTGTCCCGGTCATGGTGTACGGTGGCCAGAACGCTGGCGGCCTGTTCCGCCCCCATCACCGACAGCCGTGCATTGGGCCAGGAAAACATGAAGCGCGGACCATAGGCACGGCCGTTCATGGCATAATTACCAGCGCCGAAGGACCCGCCGGTAACGACTGTGATCTTCGGCACCTGGGCACAGGCAACCGCGGTCACCATCTTGGCGCCGTCCTTGGCAATACCGCCGGACTCGTACTTTTCCCCGACCATAAAGCCGGTGATGTTCTGCAGAAACAACAGCGGCACCTTGCGTTGACAGCACAGTTCGATGAAATGGGCCCCTTTCAGGGCGCTTTCGGAATAGAGGATGCCGTTATTGGCGATCACGCCAACGGGCATGCCCTCGATATGGCCAAAGCCGGTTACCAGGGTCGTACCATAAAGCGCCTTGAATTCATGGAATTCTGATCCATCGACGATCCGGGCAATGACTTCGCGTGCATCGTATTGGGTCTTCAGGTCGCCGGGCACCACACCATTCAGTTCGCCGGGGGCGAAGCCGGGCGGCATTGCCGGTTTGATCGCAACAGTTTCCGGCTTGCGCCGGTTGAGGTTGGCAACGATATCGCGGGCAATGGCCAGTGCATGGGTGTCGTTTTCGGCCATTTGGTCGGTGACACCGGACCGGCGCGAATGTACATCGGCACCGCCCAGATCCTCGGCCGAAACCTCTTCGCCGGTTGCCGCCTTCACCAGCGGCGGACCACCCAGAAATATAGTTGCCTGGTTTCTGACGATCACCGTCTCGTCGGACATTGCCGGCACATAGGCGCCGCCCGCCGTGCAACTGCCCATGACGACGGCGATCTGGGGGATGCCCTGAGCCGACATGTTGGCCTGATTATAGAAGATACGACCAAAATGAGTGCGGTCGGGGAACACCTCGGTCTGGTGCGGCAGGTTTGCGCCGCCTGAGTCCACCAGGTAGATGCACGGCAGGCTGTTCGCCATCGCCACTTCCTGGGCCCGCAAATGCTTCTTCACGGTCATCGGATAATAGGTGCCGCCCTTGATCGTGGCGTCATTGCAGACAATCACGCATTCTTGGCCCGACACCCGGCCGACCCCGGTTATGACCCCTGCCCCGTTGATCGCGCCGTCGTACATGTTGAAGGCGGCAAGCGGTGACAATTCCAAAAACGGCGTGCCGGGATCAAGCAGACGTTCCACCCGGTCCCGTGGCAATAGCTTGCCGCGCGACAGATGACGCTTGCGCGATTTTTCGGTACCGCCGAGCGCCGCAACCGCCATCTTGCCCTGCAAGTCGGCAACCAGGGCGTTCATGGCCGCGACATTGGCGCGAAAACTCTCACTGCGCGGGCTTACCGCGCTCTGCAGGACCGGCATCGACCGCCCCCTTCCGAATCCATAGTTACAGAAGAATTATGGCCCACGCGCCGAGTCAATAAAAGATAGTTCAGTATCAGTCCTCTTCGATTGGCGCGCCCACCTTCTTCCATTCGGCCCAGCCGCCCGCCATGTGGGCCACGGGTTCGAGACCCATTTCATGGGCCGATCGTGCGGCCAGGGCAGACCGCCAGCCACCGCCACAGAAGAAGATGAATTTCTTGTCGGCTGCAAAGATGTCCCTGTGATAGGGACTTTCCGGGTCGATCCAGAATTCCAGCATGCCGCGCGGACAGTGATAGGCACCCGGCATCTTGCCCTCGCGTTTCAATTCGCGGATGTCGCGAATATCGATGACCTGGACGCTTTCATCCTCCAACAACAGAACGACAGCATCAACGCTGACGGTTTCAATAATTTCCTCGGCCTCGGCAACCAGTTGCAGAAAGCCCTTTGTGATGTTTTGCGCCAACGCACCAGTCTCCCGATTGATCCAAAGGAGTCTGGGACGTTGTCCGGTGATTGGCAATCGCAAATTCACAGACCAGGAGCAGTGTTTCCACTGCACCGGGCTTCAGGCCCAATGCTGAATGCGTCTATTCGGCGGGTGCCGCCGATGCCGGTTGGGCCGCGGAATCCATCACTTCCGGCTCGGCAGCGGGTGCTGGCTGTTCCGCGGACTGGACCGGTGCTTCGGTTTGGCCTTCTTCGGTAATTGTCAGCGATTCATAAGACCCTGATGTCGAGAACAGGAAAACGTCCCGCCAACCGCTGACATCGGCCGCCGTCGCGTCGATACTACGGGCCATCAACTCAATATCCTCGCCCCGCACCACCCGCAGAACGGCCTCCTGCCTGCGCGCCGCCGTCTGTCTGCGACGTCGGGCCGGAGCCCTGGATCTGCCGCGATATGTGAAGTCTCCGCAGTTCCGGCTCCGGCCCGATCAACCTTCTTCTGTTCCGTCATGAAACATTTCAATAATCCCCTCTATCTCAGGTCTTGATCAGTGTCTCAAAAAACTCTGGGGCGGGGGACGGAGCAACAGCTAGGCGGCCGGCTTCTTTCGCCGTGCGTGCAATGACGACATCGCGCAAAGCTGCACGGCGCTTGGATGGATGGGATATTTCGAAGACGGCGGCGGCATTGTCCGCGATGCTGAATCGGCGGTGTGGCTGTTTCGCAAGAGTTGTGACGGGGACGATGTCACCGGGTGCTATTTCCTAGGGCCTGTTGACATTCGGGGTTGCGATTTGGCCTGAACTGTTATTCAAGCTTCGAAAATGGAGGTTTGGATGGACGAAGATCGTTTGGTGATTTCAGATGAACTCTGGGCGAAGATTGCGCCCCTGTTACCCGGTAAGGCCGGGGACCCGGGAGCAACCGGTCGGGATAACCGTCGGTTCGTGGAGACCGTTCCCTGGCGTGTGCGAACAGGGTCTCCCTGGCGTGACCTGCCCCGGGATTTCGGCAACTGGAATTCGGTTTTCAAACGATTTCGTCGATGGGCAAAGGCCGGTGTGTTCGAGAGACTTTTCAACGCCATAAGCGACGAGCCAGACCTTGAACATGCTCTCATCGACGGGACGATTGTCCAGGCCCATCAGAAGGCTTCGGGCGCAAAAGGGGGACACGGCATCAAGCCATCGGCCGCTCTCGCGGCGGGCTGACGACCAAAATCGTTGCCCTGGTCGATGCGCTCGGCAACTTGTTCCGCTTTCTGCTTCTGCCGGGGCAGGCGCACGACATGAAGGGGGTTGCTCCCCGGATCCATGATGTCTCCTTCGCAGCGTTGCCGGCCGACAAGGCCTTCGACGCCGATTGGCTCCTGCAAGACCTTGATGAGCGCGGCGCAACTGCGGTTCTTCCACCCAAATCGAACCGGAAAGTGCAACGAGACAACGATACTCACATGTACAAGTGGCGTCACCTGATTGAAAACTGCTTCGCAAGGATCAAGGAATTCAGGGGGATAGCAACTCGATACGACAAAACGGATACCAGCTATGCAGCCAACTGGCACCTCTGCGCAATGCTCGTTGCTGCTCGGTGATTGTCAACAGACCCTAATGTCAGCAGCGCAGGCTCAATATCCCGCCGAACGATCGACCAGTGTTGCCGGTGTTTCACCGCGTCCGATTGCATCCAGCAGTTCGCGCAGGAACGGAACACCGGTTTCCGGCCTTGTATAGCTGGCCATATGCGGTGTCATCGTGATCCGGGGATGTTTCCAATAGGAATGTTCCAGGGGCAGGGGTTCTTCCTCGAACACGTCCATGGTGATGCCGGACACCTGTCCGGACGCCAGTGCGTTCAGCAGATCGCCCTCCACCACGTGTGGACCGCGCCCGACCTGGATGACATAAGCTCCCTTCGGCAAGGTGGCGAACAGTCTTGCGTTCAGGGTACCTGTGGTCTCCGGTGTCAGCGGCAACAAATTGACCAAGATTTCTGACCTGCCCAGAAAAGCATCCATTTCGTCAGCCCCGGCAAAGCTTTCAACGCCAATCAGCGTTTTACGCGACCGGCTCCAGCCGCGCACCCGGAACCGCAGCGCCGCGAGCGATGTCGCGACCTCCTGGCCAAGTTCGCCCAGGCCCAGAATGCCGACACCGCGCTGGTGCGCCATCGGCGCACTCAATTCGCTCCACAGGCCGGCGACCTGCTGTTGTTCATAATCGCGCGCACGCAAATGGTGCCGCAGCGTGTGATAGACAACGTATTCGGTCATGCCGGTGCGTAAAGACAGATCCGACATGCGGTAGATCGGCACGTGGGCCGGCAAGGTATCATCGGCCAGAATGTGATTGACGCCGGCCCATTGTGAAAGCACCGCCCTTAAGTTTGGATAGCCGCCAAGAGGGGCAAAACCCATACCACCCAAAATGATGTATTCGACCTCATCAATATTGCCGATATCGGGCGCAATACGAATATCCCTGCCCGCGAAATCTTTTTTGATTCCGTCGATCCATTGCGGTGCGTTGAAATCGAACCCGTCATAAAGAATAGCCATCCACAGAGCCTCGCCTATTGCATTTTCGGCACTATACAGAGCCGTTCGATTCCGGCTACCAAAGTGTTCATGGAGCCTGAAAACAAGCCAAATTTGGATCAGGAAACGACCGGTCTCAAGGTAACCGGCATCTCCAGGACATTTGGTTCGGTGGTTGCCAATCTCGCCATCGATTTTCACGTTGCGCCCGGCGAAGTTCATGCCCTGCTGGGAGAGAACGGCGCGGGCAAATCGACGCTCGTCAAAACCCTTTATGGTGTTCTTCAGCCCGATGCCGGCCAGATCGTATGGGAAGGGTGAACGGGTCACGATCCTGTCGCCGGACTTTGCCCGTCAATTGGGCATCGCCATGGTGTTCCAGCACTTTTCCCTGTTCGACAATCTGACCGTGGCGGAAAACATCTCGCTGGGCCTCTCCAGCGACATCGCCACGCCCGAACTGAAGACGCGGGTGCGTGATTTGGGCGAGAAGTACAGGCTTGCCCTGGACCCGGATGCCCACATTGCAGACCTGTCGATGGGCGAGCGCCAGCGAGACGAAATCGTGCGGTGCCTGCTGCAGGACCCCAAGCTGCACAATCTGTCCGACGCCGCCCTCCGGGCACTGTTCGACGAGACCCAGGACCTGTTCGAAGAACTACCTTGCGGCTCCTGGGCGTGCGGCATCGCGCTGGCCAATCTGTGGATCATTGTCTCGATGATTGACCGCCGCTGTAATTCGGTAGCGTTCGGCTCCCCCTCATGACGGTCGCCCGCGATCCCTGATTGCTTCAATAATGGCCTTTCCAAGCGATCGGGTATTTCGCACCCCTCTCGCCGAGTTGTATTCCGAAACATCCAAGGGCTTAGCGATACTTCGCAAACTCTTGATTGCATTGCTCTGCAATTTTCCGTCCACAAAAACATCAATGCTGCTGCAATTATACTGAACAATCCGCGCATTTTCATACACGGCTTCCTGAATGACGTTCGACCGTCGCGCGTCCCCAGTACGCGCCGCCTTTACCCTCTGTGAGACAGGATCATGTGATCCGTTAACCCAGATGACACGTGGGGTGCCCTCCCCGGTTAAAGCGCTGAGGTCATTTGCAGAAACAACTGCCCGGACTTGAGCCGGTGAACAGTTCCCATTCCCGAGCCCTGCCACCGTATCGACCGAGATGTCGGAGCGTTGCGTTTTCCGCCGCTCCTCGTTCCGGGCAAGTTCGGCGTATTTGGTGTGCAGGATCGTGTCGCGCGCCGCGCTGATCTTCTTGGCCACATCCCTGGCGCTCACGGCTTCCAGCAATCGCCGCATGGTGTCTAGCGCCCGCTCGGCGTCGTCATAGGTAAAGATCTAATTGTGCGAGAGCTTGTTGCGAACGTCCAGTAGTTCGGAGACGTATGAACGCTCGGGATGCCCCAAAACTGTAGAGAAGGCGTCCTTCCAAAAAGCCATCATGGTCTTAAGCAACGCTTGTTGATCCCACGAAAGGTTCCCCGAACCAGTTTTTAGCCCGGAGACCCGCTTAACAACCTCTACCCGCCAGTGTCCCCTGACCTGCGATTCCAGCCGCTTGTTGGCGGCGATGTCGTAAAGACAATAGGCGAGGTCTTTCACCATCTCGATCTCGTATCGAATGACCTTCATGAGATCGACAGCCCCGTCACGGTCCTGAATGGCGGCGCTGTGGACGATGATGAACAGCACGCAGCCCAGCGTGTCGGTGATGACATGGCGCTTGCGGCCCGCAATCTTCTTGCCCGCGTCATGGCCATAAACGCCACCGCCTTCGGTGGTTTTGATCGACTGGCTGTCGATCACACCGGCACCGGGAGACGCCTGTTTACCGGTCCGCGGTCCACCAGAAGATGGTTGCCAGAAGATGGTTGCCAGAAGATGGTTGGTCGACAGCCACAGCCCGCTGTCACGCCAATCGTGGAAATGGTGCCGCACCGTGGAGAGTGGCGGAAAACACTTTGGCAGCATGCGCCACTGACAGCCGCTGGAAGCGATATGGAATATCCCATCCATCACATCACGCAGGTTGGTCGAGCGGGGCCGACCGCCGGGCTTTGCAGGCGGCAAGAGTGGCCCAATCAACACCCATTCTTCATCTGGGCATCTCGAAAAATCGGCCTGATTTTGAGTTTATGGATGACGTTTGATTCTCTCGAAATATAATCGATGGAAGCTTCAATTTTGCAAGGAAACGGCGATGGGTCAGACGGGCTTTTTCGATGTCAGCAACCGTTACGCTTCGCTTGATGCCAGGAAGGACCCCCTGGTTCAGATTGCGGCGGTTGTTCCATTCGAGGAGTTTCGGTCGCGTTTGGAGGCGGTTTGGCGCAAACCGGGTGAAAAGCGCAAGTCGGCGGCGGGTCGCAAGCCGTGGGACGCGGTGGTCATGCTCAAGGCGATCATTCTCGGCGAGCTTTACACTCTTTCCGACGGGCAGGTCGAGTATCAGGTTCGCGATCGTCTTTCCTTCATGCGGTTCCCGGGCCTGGGCCTAGGCCTTGAGGATCCGGTGCCCGATGCCAGGACGATCCGGCTTTATCGCGAGCAGCTGGCCCAGGCGGGCGAAGTAAAACCGCTTTTTTCAGCTTTTGACGATCATTTGAAGGGCCGGGGCTCTTTGGCAATGGGCGGACAGATCATTGATGCGTCGATCGTCCCGGTGCCCGGGCAGCGCAACAAGCGCGAGGAGAACGCGACCATCAAGGCCGGTGACACGCCAGAGGCGTGGAAGGAAAAGCCGGCCAGGGCTGCGCCGGAAAGATTGCGATGCCCGCTGGACCGGAAAAACGGTCAAAGCCATTACGGCGACAAGAACCACATCAATGTCGACCGCCGTCACAAGCTGGTGCGTGACCATGACGTGAGCGATGCCGCGGTGCACGACAGTCAGGTGCCGGATCAGATCCTCGATGATGACAACACCGCCTCGGATGTCCGGGCCGACAGCGCCTGTCGCTCGTCCGAGATCGAGGAGAAGCTGAAGGACAAGGGGCTGAGGAGCCGGATCCACCGCAAGGCAAGCGCAACAAGCCGCTGAGCGACCGGGAGAAGAAGGGCAACAAGACCCGCTCCAGGGTGCGCGTCCGGGTCGAGCATGTCTTTGGCGCCCGGAGCAACGACATGGGCGGACCGCTGATCCGATCCATCGGTCTGGTCCGGGCAAAGGCACGGGTCGGTCTCCGGAACCTTGCCTGCAACATGCGCCGCGCCGTGCAACTGGATCACCTGGATGCAGCACCGGGTTGACCACCTTCAGGGGATGAGTCTGCCCAAACCACAAGAAAACAGGAGATAAATCACAAGGCAGAGCAGACCCAGGAATCAAATCTGACCCGCCGACTTTCCCCTCAACCCCCAGCTATAGGCTGGGACAAAATATGAACCTTCGCAAGTCCGCGCGTTTTTAGAGGTGCCCAAAAATTGTTGTGGCCTTTGGCCAGGAAGCGGATCGCCGTTGTTCTGCTGGTCTGGAACGTCTCGATAGCCCTTGTGGGCGAGTTGCTGATGCGCTTGGGCACAGTACGTGTGGCGCTTGTCAGCGTGAAGATGTCTTGCGGGGCGTGATCGAGGCGATTGGTATGGCGATCCTCACCAAAGGTTACGTCCTTGTCGCGGTGCATCGTCTCGATCCGCCTGTGGCTGCGGTTCACAGACACGATGCGTTTCGGTGTCGCCCTGGGCAGGCTCGTGATCAGATAAATCGTCTTCCTTTCGGTTCGGGTGACGCATCCCCTTCGGACATGGTCTCGCCTGCGCTCCAGGCGAGCGATGAAGCGGATTGTTGGCCATGACTTGCACATCTCCGGCTGGTTGAGGGGCAGGGTCACCACGTGCCCGTCCTGTTCGTACAGCAGATTGTCGGTCATGTTTGATCCTTGTGATTGGCACTCAGACCGGTCAGGCGGCCAATCCCTTTACGATAAACCGGATGGCCACCGCCATGATCAGCAATTTGAAAACCCGGCGGAAGACAGCGTCGGACATCCGGTGAGTGATGCGTTTGCCGGCCCAGGTGCCGGCGATCCCGGCCAGCATGCCGGTGATGATGTGGGGCAGATAATCCAGGTAATTAAAACCGAAGCCGACATAGCCGGTCATCTTCATCACATCCATCAGAATCAGACAGGCCGCCAGGGTGCCGGTGATTTCCAGCTTTGTCAGGCCGGTGCGCAGGATCGCCGGCTGCAACAGCGCGCCGGCCCCGAAAATGGTGTCGATGAACGAATGGGCGATCCCGACCGGAAAGAATGGATGTTTCAGCGGGATCCGCCATTGGGTGATCGGGTACCAGATCAGGATCAGCAGCAGGATCCCCAGCAACAGGGCAATGCTGCCCTCGTTCATGCCGGCGAAAACCCGTGCGCCAAGGGCAACGCCGATAACCGACCCCAGGGCAAATGCCAGCACAATCGCCCAGCGGATCTCGCACCGGAAATAATAAACCCGCGCGACCAGCGAACTGAACGCCAGCACCGACTGCAGCGGTCAGCGGCAGCACCGCGGAACTGGATGCGAGCAGAATATAGATCCCGCCGGTTGCGAACGCCGCATTGACAAAAGCCGCCGAGCAGAATAACGAGAAGCGTGAAATTCATCGAAAACCTGAAGAGGAAGCGGCACGCTTGGCAGACAGGAACACCGGCCTCTTGATGCCATCCCTTTGGCTCTTGGGAAAGGAGCAGATTCAATGAAAAGGCTTCTTTGGAACTGGCGGCCCGGACAACACGGATGGGATATCCACCAGCGGTCAAATAAACACCTTTTGCGCCTATATAACGCCAAGATACCATGAATTTCTGTGTTGAGCGAAGGTTGTTATTTGCGGGCATTCGATCTTCGTTTTTGTGTGCTGAGGGAGAGAATCCAACCAACGACCCGCCTTGGAGGAAACGCCGATGAAGACGTTAGCATCCGTACTGGTGGGCTTGTCGATGATTGCAACGGCCACCATGGCCGGCGCGCAATCAGCCGCCGATCGGGCGGTGGAAGCCGCAAAGGAATATTCGGGATCGGAAATCAGCATCGTGTGGGAGGCCGGGCTGCAATCGCTCGACCCCTTGAATTTTTCCGGACCCAAATGGGAAGAACTGACCGGCATCAAGGTCAAGGTGATCGAGGTGCCGACCGCGGAAATGTTCACCAAGATCCTGCAGGAACACCGCGCAGGCACCGGCGCCTATGACGCCCTGAACGTGATCCCCAGCTGGATGCCCGATCTGGTCAATGCCGGTGCCCTGGAAGTGCTCGATCCTTACGTCGACAAATACGGATACCGTGGCGAACTGGATACCATCGCGCCAACCTATCGCGACAACCAGATGAAAGTCGATGGCAAGATCTATGGCTTCCCGGACGACGGCGATCTGTTTGTCCTGTATTACCGCAAGGACCTGTTTGAGGATCCGACGAACATGGCCGAATTCAAGGCCAAGCACGGCTACGATCTCGCGGCGCCGGCGACCTGGGAACAGTATGCCGATATTGGACAGTTCTTCACCGACAAAATGGCGCCCGAAGTCTATGGCGCGGGTCAGTTCCGTCAGGCCGCCTACGGCATCTGGATGTTCGAGGAGCGGTTCCGCAATACCGGCGGCAGGTTCTTCGATCCCGATACCATGCGGGCCACCATCAACAACGACATCGGCATTGCCGCGTTTGAAGGCATGCGGAACGACAACAAGTTCATGCCGCCCGGCGTTGAAAGCTGGGGTTTTGTCGAAGCACTCAGCTCGTTCCTGGCAGGCGATATCGCCATGACGATTTCATGGCCGCCTTTCGGGCGCTGGGCCGCCGGTTACGGCACCGATGACGATGCGCTGTCCTGGGTGCCCAAGACCACAATCGCCGACAAGGTGGGTTATGCCCTGCCGCCGGGTGGTTCGCCCCAGCTTGCCGCCGGCTTCTCGCTGTCGGTTTCCTCGTCGAGCCCCGACAAGGAGGCCGCCTATCTGTTCATCCAGTGGCTGAACAGTGAGGAAGTCAGCCTGCAGCGGGTTCAGTTGCCCTTCGCCCTGCGCGATCCGTTCCGCGAATCCCACTTCACCAATGTCGAATATCTGTCCCGGTGGAAGGATGCACCGGCCTATCTGGAGACTTTGCGGGCGGGCGCGGATTCGGGTCTGCTCGATCTGTCAGTCCTGCAAATCGACAAGTACGAAGAGGTATTGCGCCAGGCCACGTCGCGCCTGTGGGGCGGCGAAGACGCCAAGTCGATCCTTGACGATGCGGCGGCACAGTGGGATGCGCTGACCGACCGGATCGGCGTCGACAAGCAAAGGGCGGCCTATAGCGATTGGGCCTCAAAACCCAACGCATATCCGAACTGAAACCGGTTCTGGGCGGCGGGCGACTTCCGCCGCCCATCCGGTAGCGACAGGATAGGGGCGGCATATTGATGAGCACTCTTGCCAGCCCGGGGGACGGCGCGCTGGGCCGGTTTTCCGATCGTAATTTTAAGTATCTGGTAATCGCGCCGGCGGTTTTTATCCTGTTATTGTTCGGCATCTTTCCGCTGATCTACACCCTAATCGTCAGCTTCCAGAACATCAACATGCTGGGCGTCGACAAATCCTTCAGCGGCTTGCTCAATTATCGCCAGTTATTTGCCGACGCACGGTTGTGGGAATCTCTCGGTCATACCCTGTTCATTGCGGCGGTTGCTTTGCCGATCGAACTGATCGCGGGTCTGGCAATGGCAATGCTGTTTCTGGACCGAATGCCGGGGCGCCAGGTGTTCGTGGCATTGCTGGTATTGCCGACCATGATCGCGCCGATCGTCGCCGGGGCAACCTGGCGGCTGTTGTTCGACAATCGGTTCGGTCCGATCAACCAGATCCTGGGCTGGATCACTGGCGAACCCCAGGCGATCCTGTGGACGATCAGGCCGGAATACGTCTACCCGGCGATCCTGATCGCCGAAGTCTGGCAGTGGACGCCGTTCATGTTCCTGGTCCTGCTGGCGGCCCTGTCCAATGTGGACAGCAGCCAGACCGAAGCGGCGGAGATCGACGGGGCATCGGCCCTTCGGATCTTCTGGAAAATCGTCCTGCCTGCCATCTGGCCGGTTATAACCATCGCCCTTTTGATCCGCGGCCTCGATCTGTTTCGGATTTTCGATGTTATCTGGGCGCTGACCCAAGGAGGTCCCGGCACCCGGACCGAAACCATATCGATCTACACCTATGTTCAGGGCTTCCGCCAGTTCGAGACCAGCTATACAGCGGCAATTGCCTTCCTGGTCATCTTCCTGCTGACGGTCGCGGTGATCATGACGCTAAAACGCATGGAGTTTGCCCGATGAGCGCCGCCGACCAGGCCCGGCGACAACTGGCCCGCCGGCGCGTCACGCGTCTTGCCGTGCGCTACACCATAGCTGTGCTGTTGACCGTGATCTTTCTGTTTCCGATCTACTGGCTGTTTTCCATATCGATGAAGACGCCCGAGGAAATTTTCGCCTCGCCTCCAATCTGGTATCCGGCTTCGATCCAGTTCGACAATTTTCGGGTTCTGTTCAAGGATGGCGATGCGGCCACCGTCTGGAACAGCTTGTTTATCGCCACGGTATCCACAGTCCTGGCCATGTTTTTCGGCACGCTGTGCGCTTATTCCTTGGTGCGGTTCCGCACCGGCGGTGACAATCTGGCGATCTGGATCATATCCCAGCGCATGATCCCACCGATCGTGGTCGTCTTCCCATTGTTCCTGCTCTATGTCTGGCTTGGCTGGGTCGATACCTATCATGGACTGATCCTGCTCTATACTGCGTTCAACCTGCCCTATGTGATCTGGATGATGCGCGGCTATATCGAGGATATTCCGGCTGAACTGGAAGAGAGCGCACTGATCGACGGCTGCACCCGGTGGCAGGTTCTGGTCAAGGTGATCTTCCCGATGGCCCGCACCGGCCTGTTCGCGACGGCCGTATTCACGTTCGTGTTTGCCTGGAACGATTTCATCTTTGCCCTGGTCATGACCCGCAGCGAGGTTACGACCTATCCGGTGCAGGTGACGCATTATTTTGGCGGCCAATCGAATTTCTGGGCCAAGATCGCGGCGATGAGTGTGCTGGGCGCGGCACCGGTGTTCGTCGCGGTAGCCTTCCTGCAGCGCTATCTGGTGCGCGGCATTTCCATGGGCGCGGTCAAGGGGTAGGGGCATGGCGCGACTGAAAATCACCGGGCTGAAAAAATCATACGGCAATGTCCCGGCGGTGCGGAGCGTCGATCTGGACATACCCGAGGGCGAGTTCACGGTTCTGGTCGGCCCGTCAGGCTGTGGCAAGTCCACGCTGTTGCGCATCATTGCCGGGCTGGAGGAAGCCGATGACGGTCTGATCGAGATCGACGGTGAGGTGGTGAACGCCATGCGGCCGCGCGACCGCAACATCGCCATGGTGTTTCAGAATTACGCGCTCTACCCCTATATGAATGTCTTTGAAAACATCGCCTTCGGCCTGCGCGCCCGCAAGACCCCGGACGCCGAGATCAAGAAGCAGGTTCATCGGGCCGCCGACATGTTGGGCATCGATGCGCTGTTGAATCGGTTGCCGCGCGAACTGTCGGGCGGCCAGCGCCAGCGTGTCGCCATCGGCCGCGCGATTGTGCGCGACGCCCGGCTTTTTCTCTTCGACGAACCGCTTTCCAATCTCGATGCCCAATTGCGCGATGAAATGCGCGGCGAGATCAAGCGTCTGCATCAGGAGATCGGCAAGACCATGGTCTATGTCACCCACGACCAGATCGAGGCGATGACTCTGGCCGACCGGATCGTCCTTCTCAAGGACGGCCTGATCGAACAGCAGGGCGCACCGCTGGAATTGTTCGACCGGCCGGCCACGCGTTTCGTGGCCGGGTTCCTGGGATCACCAGCGATGAATTTCATCCCGGCGACCTTGCAAAAATCCGGCAGTTCGATGGCGGTCGTCTTTGACGGAGACACGACTTTGCCGCTGTTCGAAGATAATGCAGCGAACCTGGCGCCGTACACTGGCAAGCCGATTGTCTTCGGCGTCCGGCCGGAGCATATTTCAAAGGCTGGCGACGGTGCCCGCCGGACACAGGACGCTTCGCTCGATGTGACTATTGATCTGGTACAGCCCACCGGCTCGCGTATCTATGGTACATTTCAGTTGGGCGGGGTTGAAACTGTCGCGGAACTGGCCGTTCACGATGTCGAACAGCCTGGCGAACAGTTGACTTTGTTGATCGACATGAATCGGGTGGTCCTGATCGAACTCGAAAATGACCGGGTCATTTCGCAAATCGGTTCGCCGCTACAAGCATAAAGGACAGAAACATGGCCGTTTCACCTTCGCTCGCGATCAAGCTTTTTGGAACGAACGAGCCGCCGGCGGACACCCGCCTGTTGCGCGCCGGGCCCCTGACCGCGGAACTGGATGCCGGCAATCTGCGCTATATCCGCTTTGGCGGGCGCGAGGCGATCCGGGCGATTTCCTATGTGGTGCGGGATCAGTTCTGGGGCACCTATGGCCTGACGATCACTGATTTCGAGGTTGAGGAAACCGGCGACAGTTTCACTGTTTCCTATACCGGCAACTGTTCCGGCGTGGGGCAAAGCTTTACCTACCAGGCTCGGATCACCGGAACGGCAAATGGCGATCTCGGTTTTTTCGCCACCGGCGCCGGCGATACGGATTTTCTCACCAACCGGACCGGATTCGTGGTGCTGCACGGGATTGAAGGGATCGCAGGCCAACCCGTGAGCGTGCTGCACGTGAGCGGCGACATCGAAGAGATCGTTTTCCCCGAACTGATCGATCCCAAGCAGCCCATCATGGACATTCGCGCCCTGACTCATCAGGTTGCGCCGGGTCTGAAGGTGACCTGCGCCATGAACGGTGGCACATTCGAAATGGAGGATCAGCGCAATTGGACCGACGCTTCCTACAAGACCTATGTGCGGCCCCTGGCCTTGCCGATGCCCTACACGTTGGCGGCCGGTGAAGAACTTAGCCAATCTGTGGAACTCTCGTTCGCCGGACCCGCACCCGTGGCGGCCGGCGACGGTGTACAAAGCGTTGTCGTTACCGTCGGCAAACCCGATGGCCAGATACCGTCTATCGGCATGTCCCTGGACGTACCCCATGTGAAAGCCGCAGGTACTCTGGGCACCGATCTGGCCGCGCTATCCCCGAAATTCATCACCTGCTTTATGAATGCCGCTGACCAGGTACCGGACAGCTTCTGGACCGATCTGCGCGGTATTGGCGAAACCATCGGCGCTCCACTGGCGCTTGAATTAATCGTGCGGCAAAACAAGGTCGATGAGGATATAGCAAATGTCATGGCCAGTGCCGACGCCGCCGGCATCAAGATTGTCGATCTGTCGGTTTCGCTCGATACCGATCTGGGGTTTGTTACGCCCGGTACGGTTTTCCCCGACACCAAGGAATTCGACGATCTGTTCGCCGCGGCACGAACTTTCGGGCGCGGCACCTGTATCGGCGGCGGGAATTTCGTCTATTTTACCGAACTGAATCGCAAGCCGGTGCCGACCGCGGATCTGGATTTCGTGACCCATGGCACATCTGCCTTGGTTCATGCCTGCGACGACCGGTCAGTGACCGAAACGTTGGAATGCCTGCCCTACATCTTCAAATCCATGCAGGACCAGTATCCCGGCGTTCCCTACCGGGTCAGCCCGGCGGGCATCGGATCACGGCTCAGCCCCTTCGGCAATGACCCGACGCCAAATCCCGATGCAATTCGGGTCACCATGACCTGGGCCGATCCGCGCCAGCGTGGTCTGCTGGGCGCGGCATGGCATCTTGGCTATGTGGCCCGCGCCGCGGAATCGGGCGTACACTCCCTCACCATCGGGGCGCCCACCGGGCCCTTCGGTCTGATCCATTCAAAGGCGGACCATGCCCAGCCCTGGTTTGACGATGCCGGCGGCCTCTATCCCGCCTATCACGTGATGCGCGCGCTCTATCAGGCATCGGGCGCCCCGAGGCTTGGGACCACCGGCACCGCGCCGCGCGATCTGCAGGCGCTGGCCTTTGAAACCGCCGAGGGGACCGAGTTGTGGCTTGGTAATCTGACCGGTGACAGCCTGGCCGTCGAACTGGAGGGAATAGCAACTAGTGCCGTCCAGACGCTGGACGCCGACAGCTTCGAAAAGTGTGCGGGCAATCGGGATGCGTTGGCGCAAACTGAGACTCACCCGGACGGACCACTGAAACTGGGTCCTTACGCGGTTGCCAAGATTACTGCCACACCGCAATCATAGGGGAGAAGGAACATGCCATCCAACAACCTCAAAGCCATGGCGCGGACCCGTGACATGAAGGCTGGTCACTTCATCTTTGAATTTGCCACCCCGGGCATCGGTCATATCCTCAAACAGGCCGGCAGCGAGTTCGTGCTGCTGGACACCGAACACAGCGGGTTCGGGATCGAGATCATGAAAAACCTGGTACAATACTTCAAGGCGGCGGACCTGCCGGCGATCTTTCGCGTACCGTCATCGGACTATAAGGACATTGCCCGGGCGCTGGATGCCGGCGCCGAAGGTCTGATGCTGCCGATGGTCTCAACACCGGCCCAGGCCGAAGCCATTGTTCAGTCAATGAAATACACCCCGCGCGGCGGGCGCGGCGTGATCGTGCGGGCGGCGCTGGATGATTATACCGTCGGCGACACGATGGAAAAGCTGGCCGCCGCGAACGAGCGCACAACGTTGTTTGCCCAGATTGAAACCGCCAAAGGCGTGGAAAATGCCGCCGAGATTGCCGCGACCGACGGGGTCGACTGCCTCTGGATCGGGCACTTCGATCTGTCCTGTTCGCTCGGCATTCCGGCCCAGTTCGATCATCCCAAATATATTGAAGCCAACCAGAAAGTGGTTGATGCCACGCTTGCCGCCGGCAAGTCTCTGGGCCGTCTGGTACCTGATGCCGCCAGCGGCGCTGCGCTGCGCGAACAGGGTTTCGATTTCATTGCAGTCGGTGCCGATGCCTGGATGCTGGGCGATGCCCTGGCGGCCGCACTGGCCGATCTGCGCGGCCGGGTCTGACGAAGGAGAGCGGCATGACAAAGCGGATCGCGCTGAGCGGGGATTTCTTCAACGATGCGGGCGCGCCGGTATTTCCGATGTTCGATCTGGCGCCCTTGAAGGACCGGCCGGATGTGGAACTGGTGGTTCTGGACAAGATCGACGAGATCAGCGCCGAGCAACTGCGCGGGGTCGATGTCCTGATCCTGTTGATGCCCAGGATTACCGCGGCGAGCCTGGAGGGCAATGACCAGCTGGCCATGGTCGCCCGGTTCGGCGTCGGCTACGACAATGTGGATGTGGCGGCCTGTGACGCGGCCCATGTGGCGGTGGTAATCACACCCGATGGGGTGCGCCGGCCCGTGGCGGCCGCGATCCTGACCCTGATGCTGGCATTGACCGGCAAGCTGATGATCAAGAATCGACTGACGCGGGAGGGGCCGGAACGGTTCAACCAGCGGGTCGATCATATGGGTGTCGGCGTCGTTGGCCTGACGTTGGGGTCTGTTGGCATCGGTAATATCGGCGCGGAAATGTTTCGCCTGGCAAAGCCGCTTGATATGAATTTCATCGCCCATGATCCCCTTGCCGATCCGGCGGTCGCCAGGGAACTGGACGTGGAACTGGTCACCATGGACGAGGTGTTCTGCCGCGCCGATGTGGTGGCGATCAATTGCCCCTTGTCCCCGGAAACCGAGAAGCTGGTCAATGCCGAGCGCCTGGCGCTGATGAAGCCGACAGCCTATCTGATCAATACCGCGCGTGGCCCTGTCGTAAACCAGGCGGCCCTGACCAAAGTTCTGCAGGAAGAGCGTATCGCCGGTGCCGGCCTCGACGTGCTGGAAAAAGAACCCCCCGATCCCGACGACCCGATCCTGAAACTCGACAATGTCATCCTGACGCCCCATGCCCTGTGCTGGACCGACCAGTGCTTCGCCGGCATTGGCGCCGCCGATATCGCCGCGGTGCTCGCCGTGATCGACGGAGAGGTCCCACGCGGTCTGGTGAACCCGGCCATCGTGGACGATCCGCTTTGGCGCGCGAAGCTGGGCCCAAAATAACCCGAGTTATGAATAAGGCGAGAGGGATTCACAAACCGCGTTCGGCGTGATCCAATATCGTATCTGTCACAACACGAGCGATCCTCTCATGCGCTTGTCTACCACCGCGCTCTATTGCTGTCTTGATGATTTTGCTGGAACCTTTGGGGAATAGGAACAGCATCGGCTGATCCCGACAGCGCGCAAACAGCAACGATCCGGCAAGCTTTTCTTGGGCGAGACGCTGTTCGTCATGGTGTTGCTCCACCTGTCTCCCTTCAAGGATTTCAAACACTTCTGGCTGCATGGCGTGGAATGGAAGTATCGCGACTGCTTTGGCGAGTTGCCCTCGTACGTATCCGTCCGGTCAGGCCGCGTTTTTGGTGTCTTGGGGCTTCCAGTTCCACGGCATGAGTTCGTCGATGGGTATCCGTCCGGTCAGGCCGCGTTTTTGAGGTCTTGGGGCTTCCAGTTCCACGGCATAAGTTCGTCGATGGGGTTAATCCGTGATCAGCAACGCGTTCCAGCACCCATGTGAGCCAGGCCTCGGGATCGACATTGTTCATTTTAGCGGTCTCAATGAGAGCGTAGGCGATAGCGGCAGCCTCGCCGCCACCAACGGAGCCCGGGAAGAGACAATTTTTTCGACCCGGGGCGACGGGACGGATTGATCGCTCACAGATATTGTTGTCGAGCTCCAGACGTCCGTCGCCGAGATAAGCACGCGCTTCGGGCATCGGCTTCAGGGCGTAGCGGATCGCCTCGGCCAGTTTGGTCTTGCCCGAGAGCCTGGGCAGTTGGGCCTGTAGCCATACTTCCAGGTCATCGAAGACAGGCCTGGCCTTCTCCTGCCGCAGGGAGGCCCTTTCGTAGCCGTCCGTTAGAGCCGTATTTTTCGGTTATTCCGGCATCCAATTCCACGGCATGAGTTCCTCGATGCGGTTGATTTTGTGATCTGGCAGGCGCTCCAACACCCATGTGAGCCAGGCTTCCGGATCAACGCCATTCATCCTGGCGGTCTCGACGAGGGTGTAAGCGATAGCGGCGGCTTTACCGCCACCGACGGAGCCCATGAAGAGATAGTTCTTGCGGCCCAGTGCGATGGGGCGGATCGAGCGTTCACAGATGTTGTTGTCGAGTTCCAGCCGTCCGTCGCTGAGACAGGCACGCACCTTTGGCGTGCGGTTCAGCGCATAGCGAATGGCCCCTGCCAGTTTGGTCTTGCCCGAGAGCCTGGGAAGCTGGGTCTGTAACCATGCTTCCAGCTCATCGAAGACGGGCTTTGCCTTCTCTTGCCGAATGGCGACCCGCTCTTCGGGGGATTTGCCTCTGGCTTCCTCTTCGACAGCGTAAAGCACGGCGATCTGCTTGATTGTGCCTTTGGCGATGGCCGACCCTGTGCGCTCAAACTCTTCCACAAACTTGCGGCGCACATGCACCATGCAGGCCTGTTCGTCGGCCTTGCCCTCCCCAAAGAGGCCATTGAAGCCCGCAAAGCCATCGGCATGCACGGTCCCGGTATAGCCGGAAAGATGATTGACCGGGTGTGCACCCTTGCGGTCTGTACTGAACTGATACCAGGCACAGGGTGGGGCCTCGCCGCACCACGGGCGCTCGTCGCGCACGTAACTCCACAGCCGCGCAGTTTTAGTCTTCTTTATCCTGGTGCGGGTTTGTAGTTTGACCGGTGTGTCATCGGCAAAAAGTGCAGGCCCTGCCCTGACCAGCTTGCCGATATGATCGGCCAATGGCTCCAGCAGCGCCGTGCTGCGGCCCACCCAGTCGGTCAACGTGGTGCGATGCAGATTAACCTTCTCGCGGGCGAAGATTTTTGATTGCCGGTCAAGCGGCAGGTGATCGCAGTATTTGCCAATCAGGACGTGGGCCAGCAGACCCGGACCGGGGCGGCCACGCTCAACAGGGCGCGACGGCAATGGGGCCTGGGCAAAGGTTTCACAACAGGTGCAGGCCATGCGGGGGCGGAGGATCCGGCGTACCACAAAGCGGCCCGGGACATATTCCAGTTCCTCGGTAACGTCCTCACCGATCTGGCGCAGGCTCCCACCGCAGTCAGTGCAGTCCTCACCCGGCGACAGCACCTCATCCTGCCGATCCAGATGATCTGGCAAGGGGTTGCGGCTGTGCTTGCGCCTGGCAGGTTTGTCCGTCTCATCGACATCAGTGCCGTTGGAGCCAGCTTCGTTCTTCTGCTCGTTTGCTGCCGCCTCGATCTCTTCGTCTTCCTGTAGGTCGAGGGCCAGTTGATCCATGCTCTCTGATCTGGAGCCAAACCGTGCCTTGCGGTGGCCATGCAGTTCAGCCTTCAGCTTCTCGTTTTGATACGTTAGCGACTGAACCTCGGCCATCAAAAGCTCGCTGACAGCCCGCAGTTCGGCGGGGTCTTCAGGCAGGAATTCAAGGGCGTCCAACATGTGAAATCCATATCAAACTGCCCCATGGGATGGAACGACAAACCGCGTTAAACTTCATGTTTTTTTGGGCTTTCTCTATCCCGCCTGCAAAGGACGCCAGGTCTTTTGCGGGGTGCGCCAGTCAATCCCCTCTAACAGCATCGACAGCTGTGAGGGACTCAGGCTGACCTTGCCCTCCCTGGCCGCAGGCCAGACAAACCGCCCCCGTTCCAGTCGTTTGGAGAACAGGCAAGCGCCTTGGCCGTCCCACCATATGATCTTGAGCAGATCACCGCGCCTGCCGCGAAACACAAACATGTGCCCCGAATACGGGTCTTCAGCCAGAACCTGTTCGGCCTGAGTCGCCAGTGTGTTGAAACCGCGCCGCATATCCGTCACCCCAGCGGCCAGCCACACCCGCGTATTGCCCGGCACCGGGATCATGTCATGTCATCAGCCCCTCAACCAGAGCCGGCACCGCCGACAATCCCGTCGCTCCTTCAACCAGGATACGCCGACCATCAGACAGGGTGATGTCTACACGGTGAGCCGAAAGAGGAACGTCCATACAGGGCGCTGTGATCGGCACGTGGGCTGCGGTTGGCCCTGCAATCTCTACAGGCAGAAATGTGGTCACTTCCCCGGCGAAATCATCACCGTCAGTACATGCCGGCGCGAAACGGGGATCACGCAACCATTTGTGGATCAGATTGGCGTTCATCGCGTAACGTCGCGCAACCTGCGCTACCGAAACCCCAGGTGCGCGAGTTTGTCCGCAGATCGAAATCTTCTTATCGTCTGACCAGAACCGCTTCTTCTGACCCTTCTTCCCAGACATATCCGCCCTCAAAATGTCCACTATCAATGGTGGACACTATCAGCGCACGCTATAACGCGTCAGAGCACCAACACCGGACGCTTACCCTCGTACGGGCGGTTCGTCACATTGACGCCCCGACTTTTCGCTCCGTTCCGCGTCCTGATCCATTCGCTTTCCGGCGAAGAGACTGGCATCCATATCGCCGACAACACCAGACTGGCGGTCCGCGCCAACCCGTGCATCAGCCGCAATCGGGTGTTCAAGGACCTGGCCGCGCGCGGGCGTTCGACGATGGGATGGGTCTTCGGGGTCAAACTGCATGTGGTGATGAACCACAAGGGCGCGTTGGTGGCGATCACGATCACACCGGGCGACGCCGATGATCGGAGGCCACCGGAGAACAGGGTCGCGGGGCCGGAGAGGAAGCTGTTGGCCGACAAGGGCGATATCTCAAAAGACCTCTTCGCACGGCTCCGGAAAAGGGCCTGCATCCAATCACCGGCAGTCGCGGGAACATGAAGAATCACCTGAGGCCGATACTCGACAAGCTACCGTTGCAAAACAGATTTATCATTGAGACAGGGCGATTCAGTAAAAATTGTTGTGGTCTTTGGCCAGGAAGCGGATCGCCGTTGTTCGGCTGGTCTGGAACGTCTCGATAGCCCTTGTGGGCGAGTTGCTGATGCGCTTGAGCACAGTACGTGTGGCGCTTGTCAGCGTGAAGATGTTTTGCGGGACGTGATCAAGGCGATTGGTATGGCGATCCTCACCAGGGGTTACGTCCCTGTCGCGGTGCATCGCCTCGATCCGCCAGTGGCCGCGGTTCACAGACATGATGCGGTTCGGTGCCGCCCTGGGCGTAAGCGTCCGGTGTTGGTGCTCTGACGCGTTATAGCGTGCGCTGATAGTGTCCACCATTGCTAGTGGACATCTTGAGGGCGGACATGTCTGGGAAGAAGGGTCAGAAGAAGCGGTTCCGGTCAGACGATGAGAAGGTTTCGATCTGCGGACAAACGCGCGCACCTGGGGTTTCGGTAGCGCAGGTTGCACGACGTTACGCGATGAACGCCACTCTGATCTACACATGGTTGCGTGATCCCCGTTTCGCGCCGGCATGTACTGACGGTGATGATTTCGCCGGGGAAGTGACCACATTTCTGCCTGTAGAGATTGCAGGGCCAACCGCAGCCCACGTGCCGATCACAGCGCCCTGTATGGACGTTCCTCTTTCGGCTCACCGTGCAGACATCACCCTGTCTGATGGTCGGCGTATCCTGGTTGAAGGAGCGACGGGATTGTCGGCGGTGCTGGCTCTGGTTGAGGGGCTGATGACATGATCCCGGTGCCGGGCAATACGCGGGTGTGGCTGGCCGCTGGGGTGACGGATATGCGGCGCGGGTTCAACACACTGGCGACTCAGGCCGAACAGGTTCTGGCTGAAGACCCGTATTCGGGGCACATGTTTGTGTTTCGCGGCAGGCGCGGTGATCTGCTCAAGATCATATGGTGGGACGGCCAAGGCGCTTGCCTGTTCTCCAAACGACTGGAACGGGGGCGGTTTGTCTGGCCTGCGGCCAGGGAGGGCAAGGTCAGCCTGAGGCCCTCACAGCTGTCGATGCTGCTGGAGGGGATTGACTGGCGCACCCCGCAAAAGACCTGGCGTCCTTTGCAGGCGGGATAGGGAAAGCCAAAAAAACATGAAGTTTAACGCGGTTTGTCGTTCCATCCCATGGGGCAGTTTGATATGGATTTCACATGTTGGACGCCCTTGAATCCCTGCCTGAAAACCCCGCCGAACTGCGGGCTGTCAGCGAGCTTTTGATGGCCGAGGTTCAGTCGCTGACGTATCAAGACGAGAAGCTGAAGGCTGAACTGCATGGCCACCGCAAGGCACGGTCTGGCTCCAGATCAGAGAGCATGGATCAACTGGCCCTCGACCTACAGGAAGACGAAGAGATCGAGGCGGTAGCAAACGAGCAGAAGAACGAAGCTGGCTCCAACGGCACTGATGTCGATGAGACGGACAAACCTGCCAGGCGCAAGCACAGCCGCAACCCCTTGCCAGATCATCTGGATCGGCAGGATGAGGTGCTGTCGCCGGGTGAGGACTGCACTGACTGCGGTGGGAGCCTGCGCCAGATCGGTGAGGACGTTACCGGGGAACTGGAATATGTCCCGGGCCGCTTTGTGGTGCGCCGGATCCTCCGCCCCCGCATGGCCTGCACCTGCTGTGAAACCTTTGCCCAGGTCCCATTGCCGTCGCGCCCTGTTGAGCGTGGCCGCCCCGGTCCGGGTCTGCTGGCCCACGTCCTGATCGGCAAGTACTGCGATCACCTGCCGCTTGACCGGCAATCAGAAATCTTCGCCCGCGAGAAGGTTGAGCTGCATCGCACCACGTTGACCGACCGGGTGGGCCGCAGCACGGCGCTGCTGGAGCCATTGGCCAATCATATCGGCAAGCTGGTCAGGGCAGGGCCTGCACTTTTTGCCGATGACACACCGGTCAAACGACAAACCCGCACCAGGATAAAGAAGACTAAAACCGCGCGGCTGTGGAGTTACGTGCGCGACGAGCGCCCGTGGTGCGGCCAGGCCCCACCCTGTGCCTGGTATCAGTTCAGTACAGACCGCAAGGGTGCACACCCGGTCAATCATCTTTCCGGCTATACCGGGACCGTGCATGCCGATGGCTTTGCGGGCTTCAATGGCCTCTTCGGGGAGGGCAAGGCCGACGAACAGGCCTGCATGGTGCATGTGCGCCGCAAGTTTGTGGAAGAGTTTGAGCGCACCGGGTCGGCCATCGCCAAAGGCACAATCAAGCAGACCGCCGTGCTTTACGCTGTCGAAGAGGAAGCCAGAGGCAAATCCCCCGAAGAGCGGGTCGCCATTCGGCAAGAGAAGGCAAAGCCCGTCTTCGATGAGCTGGAAGCATGGTTACAGGCCCAGCTTCCCAGGCTCTCGGGCAAGACCAAACTGGCAGGGGCCATTCGCTATGCGCTGAACCGCATGCCAAAGGTGCGTGCCTGTCTCGGCGACGGACGGCTGGAACTCGACAACAACATCTGTGAACGCTCGATCCGCCCCATCGCACTGGGCCGCAAGAACTATCTCTTCATGGGCTCCGTCGGTGGCCGGTAAAGCCGCCGCTATCGCTTGCACCCTCGTCGAGACCACCAGGATGAATGGCGTTGATCCGGAAGCTTGGCTCACATGGGTGTTGGAGCGCCTGCCAGATCACAAAATCAACCGCATCGAGGAACTCATGCCGTGGAATTGGATGCCGAAATAACCGAAAAATACGGCTCTAACGGACGGCTACGAAAGGGCCGCCCTGCGGCAGGAGAAGGCTAGGCCTGTCTTCGATGACCTGGAAGTATGGCTACAGGCCCAACTGCCCAGGTTCTCGGGCAAGACCAAACTGGCCGAGGGGATCCGCTACGCCCTGAAGCCGATGCCCGAAGCGCGTGCTTATCTCGGCGACGGACGTCTGAAGCTCGACAACAATATCTGCGAGCGATCAATCCGTCCCGTCGCCCCTGGTCGAAAAAATTGTCTCTTCCCGGGCTCCGTTGGTGGCGGCGAGGCTGCCGCTATCGCCTACGCCCTCATTGAGACCGCTGAAATGAACAATGTCGATCCCGAGGCCTGGCTCACATGGGTGCTGGAACGCATTGCTGATCACAGATTAACCCCATCGACGAACTCATGCCGTGGAACTGGAAGCCCCAAGACCTCAAAAACGCGGCCTGACCGGACGGATACACAATGTCGATCCCGAGGCCTGGCTCACATGGGTGCTGGAACGCGTTGCTGATCACGGATTAACCCCATCGACGAACTCATGCCGTGGAACTGGAAGCCCCAAGACCTCAAAAACGCGGCCTGACCGGACGGACACTCTTGATCAGTGTCTCAAAAAACTCTAGGGTAGGGGACCGCGTTTCCGCGACTGGACCCTGCCATCGGCGATGTCACAGCTCTGGACACACCTCTCGGACGTATCTGATGGGGACCGGCAAATGGTCGATATCCTCTTCGCCGCGCATGAACACAGCATTGATGTGGTCGAGGCGGCCTGCGCACAAGCTCTGGAGGCGGGGTTGCGTCGTGCGGATGCGATCCTGAACATTGTCTCGCGGCGCACCAGTCCACCCCCGCCAAAAGCGATTGAGCCCCCGGCGCATCTGGGCTTGAGGGTGGAGCCGGTCGCCGATTGCGCGCGCTACGACAGGTCGGGAGGCCCCAATGCAACGACGTAAGAGCCTGAACGAAAATGAGTTGAGTGATATCAGTGGGTTGTGATTCTGTTTGTTTGAATAGGGAACAAGAAAACGGAGGTCACGATGCCCTGGACTGAAACCACTCGCTGCCAGTATGAGCGGAATAACGAGCGTTACTCAAGCGATGTAACCGATGCAGAATGGGCGGTCATTTTTCCGCTTTTGCCCGGCCCCAACAAATTGGGGCGCCCTCGGGAATTTGAGTTGCGCGAAGTTCGGGATGGGATTGGCTACATCGCTGCCGCCGGGTGCGCGTGGTCTCTTTTGCCAAAGGACTTTCCGCCGGTTTCAACGGTTCGATACTATTTCTACAACTGGCGGAGATCAATCACGCTCTGGTCGCTCTGGCGGGTGAATGGGAGGCTCGGGATCATCAACCCACGGCAGGCGTTATTGACAGTCAAAGCGTGAAAACCACTGAAAACGGCGGCATTTCTGGCTACGACGCAGGAAAGAAGATCAAAGGCCGCAAGCGCCACATCATGACAGACACCTGTGGCCATCTGTTGGCATCATGCGTTCACGCTGCCAACATTCAGGATCGCGACGGGGCAGTGGGCGTCTTTCAAAAGCTCAAGCGGGATGCCCCAAAACTGCGCCACGTTTTTGCCGACTGCGGTTATCGGGGGCCAAAACTTCGTTCAGCCCTGATAACCATTGGCCGCTGGACTATCCAGATCGTGAAGCGTTCCGACACCGCCGAAGGTTTTGAGGTCCTGCCCCGCAGATGGGTCGTCGAACGCACCTTCGCCTGGCTGGGACGTTGCCGCCGATTGGCAAAGGATTGGGAGAAAACCATCGAAAATGCAGAGGCTTGGGGTCTCATCGCCCATATCAGGCGCATGACACGCTGTCTCGCAAGGGCTTGAAAAACATCAGATCATTTTGAATCAGGCTCTTACACGATCCGCCAAAATACCCTGTACATTTTGCGGATCTATCGTGCGCAGCGCAAACCTCTCGATTATTCGGTGCTTGAGTTGCCATGGGCCAACTTTCCCATCGCGCCAAACCGTCCCAAAACACCACTTGGTTCTCGCTCAAGCGGAAGGTAAGACGTAGGCGCCCCGAGGGAAGAACAAAAATAAAAATACTGTGACGACCAATGCTCATAGAGAGAATTTCGGAAATTGCCGTGCGAAAGCCTGTCTGAATGATCCGGGTTGAGGACGTCTCGAAGAATTTCGGCGGGGTTCGGGCGGTCAATCACACGTCGATCGATATCGCGCGCGGATCGATAACCGGCCTGATCGGTCCCAACGGCGCCGGCAAGACCACGCTGTTCAATATCATTGCCGGGCTTTTTCCACCTTCAACCGGACGGGTATTTCTGGATGGCGAGGATGTGACGGGGCTGAGCCCGCACGAGTTGTTCCACAAGGGCCTGCTGCGCACGTTCCAGATTGCCCACGAGTTTTCCAGCATGACGGTTCTGGAAAACCTGATGGTGGTGCCGGACAGTCAACTGGGTGAAAGCATTCTGCATGCCTGGATCAGCCGAGGCCGAATACGTGAGCAGGAACGCGAAATCCGGGAAAAGGCCGAAGAGGTCATCGAATTTCTGAAAATTCCGCATCTGACCGGCGAACGCGCCGGCAACCTGTCGGGCGGTCAGAAAAAGCTGCTGGAGCTTGGCCGGACAATGATGGTCGATGCCAAGGTGGTGCTGCTCGACGAGGTTGGCGCCGGCGTGAACCGCACCCTGCTGGCCGAGATCGGCGACGCCATTGTGAATCTCAATGAGGAGCACGGCTATACGTTCTGCATGATCGAGCACGACATGGATTTCATCGGCCGCATGTGCGACCCGGTTATCGTAATGGCCGAAGGAAGTGTGCTGGCCAGAGGCAGCGCCGACGAAGTGCGCAACAATGAAGACGTGATCGAGGCCTATCTCGGCCGTGGCCTGAAAAACAAACCCGAGAAGGTCACGTCATGACCTATCTGGTGGGCGAAGGTCTAACCGGTGGTTATAGCGGCGCGGACATCCTGAAAAACTGTACGATCAGCGTCGACAAGGGCGAGATCGCCGTGATTGTCGGCCCCAATGGCGCCGGCAAATCGACCGCAATGAAGGCCCTGCTGGGGATGCTGTCCTTGCGCGAAGGCCGGGTCGTGCTGGGCGACAGGGATATTACGGGGCTTTCGCCTCAGGACCGAGTGGCCGAGGGGATGGCATTCGTTCCCCAGACCGAGAATGTCTTTGCCGGGATGACGGTGGAAGAAAATCTGGAAATGGGTGCCTTCCTGCGCGAAGACGACATTACCGGGACGATGGACCAGGTCTATGAACTGTTCCCAATTTTGAAAGATAAGCGCCGCCAGTCTGCGGGTGAGCTGTCCGGTGGTCAGCGCCAGCAGGTCGCTGTCGGCCGGGCCCTGATGACCCAGCCGTCGGTTCTGATGCTGGATGAACCGACTGCCGGTGTTTCGCCTGCTGTGATGGATGAGCTGTTCGACCGGATCATCGAGGTGCGCAATATCGGGGTTGCCGTCTTGATGGTGGAACAGAACGCGCGCCAGGCATTGGAGATTGCCGACACCGGCTATGTGCTGGTGCTGGGTGAAAATCGTTATACCGACACGGGAGAGGCGCTGCTGGCCAATCCGGAAGTCCGCAAATCGTTTCTGGGAGGGTAGGTTGCCGGAAGCCGTCGATATCATCAACACTCTAGTTTTGCTATGCAATTTCATAATCGTGCCGGGGCTGGCCCATGGCTCGCAACTGGCACTCGGCGCTCTGGGTGTGACCCTGGTTTTCGGGATCTTGCGGTTTTCGAACTTTGCCCATGGTGACACGATGGCCTTCGGGACCATGGCCACCATCTTGGTCACCTGGTGGTTCAAATCGATGGGAATCGGGCTGGGACCGCTGCCCACGGCCTTGCTGGCGCTGCCGTTCGGCATTGCCGCCACGGCGGTGCTGCTGTTGGCAACGGACCGGGCGGTGTATCGGTATTACCGTGCACAGCGCAGCACGCCGATTACTTTCCTGATGGCATCGGTCGGGGTGATGTTCGTGATGAACGGTCTGGTCCGTTTCATCATCGGCCCGGATGACCAGCGCTTTGCCGATGGCGAACGGTTTCTGATCAAGGCGCGCGCCTTCAAGCAGATGACCGGTCTCAGCGAAGGGCTCGCCATTCGAACGTCACAGGTCTTAACGGTGGTGGTCGCCATATTGCTGGTGGCGGCCCTGTTCTGGTTCCTGCAAAAAACCCGGACCGGCAAGGCGATGCGGGCCTATTCGGACAATGAATATCTGGCGCTGCTCTCCGGCATCGATCCTGACCGGATCGTGAAAGTCACCTGGATCCTGGCGGCCGCCCTAGCGACGATTGCCGGCGTTCTCTATGGCCTCGACAAGAGCTTCAAGCCCTTCACCTATTTTCAGCTGCTGCTACCGATCTTTGCGTCCGCGATTGTTGGCGGACTGGGCAAACCCATCGGGGCCATTGCCGGCGGTTTCATCATTGCCTTTTCCGAAGTGACCGTGACGTATGCCTACAAGAAGGTTTTCAAATATCTGCTGCCCGAAAACTGGGAGCCGGACGGCCTGGTTCAGTTGTTGTCGACCGATTACAAATTTGCCGTCTCGTTCTTCATTCTTGTGATCGTCCTGCTGGTCCGCCCCACCGGCATCTTCCGGGGGCGCGTGATATGAGCCAGACACCCCGGGTCATTATTTCGTTTTCGCTGATGGCAGGTCTGCTGATTGCCGTGGGTATGGGGCAGTCCTGGTCCCTCGCCCTGGCCATTCTGAATCTGTGCCTGATTTCGGCCGTTATGGCCCTGGGCGTGAACATTCAGTGGGGGTATGCGGGCCTGTTCAATGTCGGGATCATGGGATTTGCCGCCCTGGGCGGCGTCGCGGCGGCGCTGGTTTCCAAGGCACCGGTGGGGGAGGCCTGGGCGGCGGGCGGTATCAACCTGGCATTTGCCGCGGTAATCTTGGTAGCCATCACGGCAATCGTGATCTTCGTCTATCGGCGCATGAGGAGAAGCGTCTTCCGCCTGCCGGTTATGCTGATTGTGGCAGCGGCCGGATATATGGTCTTGCGGTCGTTCTTCGATCCCGCGGTCATCGCTATCGAAGCGGTTAATCCGGGTAAGACCGGCTATCTGGGCGGAATGGGATTGCCGATTATCTTTTCCTGGGCTGTCGGGGGATTGTTTGTGGCGGGCGGCGCCTGGCTGATCGGCAAATTGGCCCTAGGCTTGCGAGCCGACTATCTTGCGATTGCCACCCTGGGCATTTCCGAGATCATCGTCGCCATCCTAAAGAACGAGGACTGGCTGACCCGGGGCGTGAAAAACATTACCGGTCTCAGCCGCCCGGTGCCTTACGAGGTTAATTTACAGCAAAGCGACTGGTTCATCGGATGGGTGTCCTGGTGGAACGAGGCCGGTCTGGCGTCTCTGGCGGATGCAGATCGTGCAAGCGCGCTGACCAGGTTGACCATTGAGGCATCGGGCTTGTTTGTGAAGATCTGCTATGCTGGTCTGTTTGCAGCGGTGCTGGTGTTTATCCTGACCCTGTGTGTCCTGGCGCTGGATTCGCCCTGGGGCCGGATGGTTCGCGCGATCCGGGACCGCGAAGTTGCCGCCGATGCGATGGGCAAGGACGTTACCGGCCGTCACCTGCAGATTTTTGTCCTTGGGTCGGCCGTAGTCGGAATGGCCGGGGCCATGCTGACGACGCTGGACGGCCAGTTCACACCGGGAACCTATAACCCTTTGCGCTTTACCTTTCTGATCTGGGTGATGGTCGTGGTTGGCGGGTCGGGCAACAATCTGGGCGCGGTCATTGGTGGATTTCTAATCTGGTTTGTCTGGATTGAAGCTGAACCTATGGGGCGTTTGCTGATGGATGTCGCGACGGCGTGGATGGACGATGCAAGTCCCGTCAAACTGCGCTTGATCAACAGCGCTCAGCATATGCGGGTTCTGGTCATGGGGCTGGTCCTTCTGCTGGTCATGCGGTTCGCACCAGGCGGTATATTGCCTGAGCAGACAAAACGGCATTAGGCCATTAGAGTACGGCAAGGGTCTCGGGTCGGACGCAAGATCACCTTGTTTTCCGATGCCCGAACTGGCATTGAAGATTTCACAAAAGGCCGTTTGCTGCGGCCCAAGGAAAAAGCAAAACCGACAACCAAATCTGACGAGGGAGTTTTATCATGAAGAAACTGATTTTGGCATCGGCGGTACTGGCGGGCATGTCCGCGCCGGCTCTGGCCGAGGACATCAAGATGGGCCTGATCCTGGGCTTTACCGGACCGATTGAATCTTTGACGCCAGACATGGCTGAAGGTGCGGAACTCGCCTGGAAAGAAGCGTCCGATTCCGGCATTCTGCTGGGCGGCAGCAAGATTGTGTCTGTACGCGCCGATTCAACCTGTCTTGACGCCGGGGCGGCCACCTCGGCGGCCGAACGGTTGATCACTTCCGATAACGTGGCAGCCATCATGGGGGCAGATTGTTCCGGTGTGACCACGGCCATCGCAAACAATGTCGCCGTGCCCAACGGTGTTGTCATGGTTTCGCCGTCAGCAACTTCACCGGCCCTGTCAACCATCGAAGACAACGGCTATTTCTTCCGCACAGCGCCATCGGATGCGCGTCAGGGCGAGATTCTTGCCGGCATCGTCAAAAGCCGCGGCATCACGAATGTGGCGATCACCTACACAAACAACGACTATGGCAAGGCATTGGCGGATTCGTTCGCCAATGCCTTCAAGGGCATGGATGGCGCCGTTGCAATCGTTGCCGCGCATGAGGACGGCAAGGCGGACTATTCAGCTGAAGTTGCCGCACTGGATGCGTCGGGTGCCGATGAAGTCGCCGTGTTCGGTTACCTCGACCAAGGCGGCAAGGGGATCATTCAGGCCGCTCTGGATTCAGGTGCCTTCGAACGCTTCATCCTGGCGGACGGCATGATCGGCCAGTCGCTTCCGGACGCTATCGGAACTGATCTGAACGGATCCTTCGGTACATTGCCAGGCAATGACAGCGACGGAGCGGCGATGTTCGTGGAACTGGCCAAGGCAGCAGGCGGCGATGGCGACGGCCCGTTCCGGGGCGAATCCTATGATGCCGGAGCACTGTTGGCCCTTGCCATGCAGGCCGCCGGGTCATCGGACCGTGCCGCGATCCAGTCGAAATTGATGATGGTCGGCAATGCGCCGGGTGAAAAAATCCTGCCCGGAGAGCTTGCCAAGGGCCTGAAAATTTTGGCCGATGGCGGCGACATTGATTATGTCGGTGCGACCAATGTTGAATTCCTGCCGGTCGGCGAAGTATCCGGCACCTATACGGAACAGGAAGTCAAAGGCGGAAAGTTTGAAGTGGTGAAATTCCACTAGGGCCTGTTGACATTTGGGGTTGCGATTTGGCCTGAACTGTTATTCAAGCTTCGAAAATGGAGGTCTGGATGAACGAAGATCGTCTGGTGATTTCAGATGAACTTTGGGCGAAGATTGCGCCCCTGTTACCCGGTAAAGCCGGGGACCCGGGATAACCGTCGGTTCATGGAGGCCGTACTTTGGCGTGTGCGAACAGGGTCTCCCCGGCGTGACCTGCCCCAGGATTTCGGCAACTGGAATTCGGTTTTCAAACGATTTCGTCGATGGGCAAAGGCCGGTGTGTTCGAGAGACTTTTCAACGCCATAAGCGGCGAGCCAGACCTTGAACATGCTCTCATCGACGGGACGATTGTCCAGGCCCATCAGAAGGCTTCGGGCGCAAAAGGGGGACACGGCATCAAGCCATCGGACGCTCTCGCGGCGGGCTGACGACCAAAATCGTTGCCCTGGTCGATGCGCTCGGCAACTTGTTCTGCTTTCTGCTTCTGCCGGGGCAAGCGCACGACATGAAGGGGGTTGCCCCCCTGATCCACGATGTCTCCTTCGCAGCGTTGCTGGCCGACAAGGCCTTCGACGCCGATTGGCTCCTGCAAGACCTTGATGAGCGCGGCGCAACTGCGGTTATTCCACCCAAATCGAACCGGAAAGTGCAACGAGACGACGATACTCACATGTACAAGTGGCGTCACCTGATTGCAAACTACTTTGCAAAGATCAAGGAATTCAGGGGGATAGCAACGCGATACGACAAAACAGATACCAGCTACGCAGCCAACTGGCACCTCTGCGCAATGATCGTTGCTGCCCGGTGATTGTCAACAGATCCTAATCCGAACAGCCGAACAGATCATTTGCCCGGCGCGACGCAATGCGCCGGGCATTTTTTAGTGAATGAATGGAGACGCCGATGGCAACCGTCGTGGACCATCCTCTGATTGCGCACAAGCTGACCCTGATGCGGGATGTCAACACGCCGTCGCCGCTGTTTCGGCAATTGCTGCGCGAGATCAGCGTCCTGTTGGCGTTTGAGGTTTTCCGGGATCTCGACCTGACCAGCATCGATATCGAAACGCCCGTCTGCTCGACGACCGGCAGCAAGCTGGTCGATGGAATTTGCCTGGTTCCGGTATTACGTGCCGGCGGTGGGTTCCTGGATGGGTTGCTGGACGTTGTGCCGACGGCCGTGGTCGGCCATGTCGGCGTCTACCGCGACGAAGTAGCCATGACGCCCGTCGAATATTATCTGAAGTTTCCCAAGGATATGCCCGATTGCCTGACCGTGGTAATCGATCCCATGCTGGCCACCGGCGAATCAGGGATCGAGGCAGTGAACAAGGTCAAGCAGGTCGGCGCCCGCGAAATTCGCTTTCTTGCCCTTGTGGCGGCGCCCGAGGGCGTCAGCGCCTTTGAGGTCGCCCACCCGGACGTGAAAGTCTTCACCGCCGCGATGGACGAGCGGCTGAACGAGAAGTCTTATATCGTTCCCGGGCTCGGCGATGCCGGTGACCGGTTATTTGGTACCGGGTAGGCGGACCTTGTATCGCCCCAAGGTTATTGAGACACTCTTGAAGCTTACGCGGCGGCCTAGATTTTGTCCATGCCGTCGCGTCTGAACTGGTTTGGCGAGCGATGGCCATGGCTCTGGATGAGCCAGTGTTCGTTGTCGTCATCCTTGAACTTCTGGGTAAGCGTCCGGTGTTGGTGCTCTGACGCGTTGTAGCGTGCGCTGATAGTGTCCACCATTGATAGTGGACATTTTGAGGGCGGACATGTCTGGGAAGAAGGGTCAGAAGAAGCGGTTCTGGTCAGACGATGAGAAGATTTCGATCTGCGGACAAACGCGCGCACCTGGAGTTTCGGTAGCGCAGGTTGCACGACGTTACGCGATGAACGCTAATCTGATCCACACATGGTTGCGTGATCCCCGTTTCGCGCCGGCATGTACTGACGGTGATGATTTCGCCGGGGAAGTGACCACATTCCTGCCTGTAGAGATTGCAGGGCCAACCGCCCCCACGTGCCGATCACAGCGCCCTGTATGGACGATCCTCTTTCGGCTCACCGTGCAGACATCACCCTGTCTGATGGTCGGCGTATCCTGGTTGAAGGAGCGACGGGATTGTCGGCAGTGCCGGCTCTGGTTGAGGGGCTGATGACATGATCCCGGTGCCGGGCAATACGCGGGTGTGGCTGGCCGCTGGGGTGACGGATATGCGGCGCGGTTTCAACACACTGGCGACTCAGGCCGAACAGGTTCTGGCTGAAGACCCGTATTCGGGGCACATGTTCGTGTTTCGCGGCAGGCGCGGTGATCTGCTCAAGATCATATGGTGGGACGGCCAAGGCGCTTGCCTGTTCTCCAGACAACTGGAACGGGGGCGGTTTGTCTGGCCTGCGGCCAGGGAGGGCAAGGTCAGCCTGAGTCCCTCACAGCTGTCGATGCTGCTGGAGGGGATTGACTGGCGCACCCCGCAAAAGACCTGGCGTCCTTTGCAGGCGGGATAGAGAAAGCCCAAAAAAACATGAGGTTTAACGCGGTTTGTCGTTCCATCCCATGGGGCAGTTTGATATGGATTTCACATGTTGAACGTCCTTGAATCCCTGCCTGAAGACCCCGCCGAACTGCGGACTGTCAGCGAGCTTTTGATGGCCGAGGTTCAGTCGCTGACGTATCAAGACGAGAAGCTGAAAGCTTGAACTGCATGGCCACCGCAAGGCACGGTCTGGCTCCAGATCAGAGAGCATGGATCAACTGGCCCTCGACCTACAGGAAGACGAAGAGATCGAGGCGGCAGCAAACGAGCAGAAGAACGAAGCTGGCTCCAACGGCACTGATGTCGATGAGACGGACAAACCTGCCAGGCGCAAGCACAGCCGCAACCCCTTGCCAGATCATCTGGATCGGCAGGATGAGGTGCTGTCGCCGGGTGAGGACTGCACTGACTGCGGTGGGAGCCTGCGCCAGATCGGTGAGGACGTTACCGAGGAACTGGAATATGTCCCGGGCCGCTTTGTGGTACGCCGGATTCTCCGCCCCCGCATGGCCTGCACCTGTTGTGAAACCTTTGCCCAGGCCCCATTGCCGTCGCGCCCCATCGAACGTGGCCGCCCCGGTCCGGGTCTGCTGGCCCACGTCCTGATTGGCAAATACTGCGATCACCTGCCGCTTGACCGGCAATCAAAAATCTTCGCCCGCGAGAAGGTTAATCTGCATCGCACCACGTTGACCGACCGGGTGGGCCGCAGCACGGCGCTGCTGGAGCCATTGGCCGATCATATCGGCAAGCTGGTCAGGGCAGGGCCTGCACTTTTTGCCGATGACACACCGGTCAAACTACAAACCCGCACCATGATAAAGAAGACTAAAACCGCGCGGCTGTGGAGTTACGTGCGCGACGAGCGCCCGTGGTGCGGCGAGGCCCCACCCTGTGCCTGGTATCAGTTCAGTACAGACCGCAAGGGTGCACACCCGGTCAATCATCTTTCCGGCTATACTGGGACCGTGCATGCCGATGGCTTTGCGGGCTTCAATGGCCTCTTTGGGGAGGGCAAGGCCGACGAACAGGCCTGCATGGTGCATGTGCGCCGCAAGTTTGTGGAAGAGTTTGAGCGCACAGGGTCGGCCATCGCCAAAGGCACAATCAAGCAGATCGCCGTACTTTACGCTGTCGAAGAGGAAGCCAGAGGCAAATCCCCCGAAGAGCGGGTCGCCATTCGGCAAGAGAAGGCAAAGCCCGTCTTCGATGAGCTGGAAGCATGGTTACAGGCCCAGCTTCCCAAGCTCTCGGGCAAGACCAAACTGGCAGGGGCCATTCGCCATGCGCTGAACCGCATGCCAAAGGCGCGTGCCTGTCTCGGCGACGGACGGCTGGAACTCGACAACAACATCTGTGAACGCTCGATCCGCCCCATCGCACTGGGCCGCAAGAACTATCTCTTCATGGGCTCCGTCGGTGGCGGTAAAGCCGCCGCTATCGCTTACACCCTGGTCGAGACCGCCAGGATGAACGGCGTTGATCCGGAAGCCTGGCTCACATGGGTGTTGGAGCGCCTGCCAGATCACAAGATCAACCGCATCGAGGAACTCATGCCGTGGAATTGGATGCCGGAATAACCGAAAAATACGGCTCTAACGGACGGCTACGAAAGGGCCGCCCTGCGGCAGGAGAAGGCCAGGCCTGTCTTTGATGACCTGGAAGTATGGCTACAGGCCCAACTGCCCAGGCTCTCGGGCAAGACCAAACTGGCCGAGGCGATCCGCTACGCCCTGAAGCCGATGCCCGAAGCGCGTGCTTATCTCGGCGACGGACGTCTGGAGCTCGACAACAATATCTGTGAGCGATCAATCCGTCCCGTCGCCCCTGGTCGAAAAAATTGTCTCTTCCCGGGCTCCGTTGGTGGCGGCGAGGCTGCCGCTATCGCCTACGCCCTCATTGAGACCGCTGAAATGAACAATGTCGATCCCGAGCCTGGCTCACATGGGTGCTGGAACGCATTGCTGATCACAGATTAACCCCATCGACGAACTCATGCCGTGGAATTGGAAGCCCCAAGACCTCAAAAACGCGGCCTGACCGGACGGATACACTTCTGGAGGGCTGCTTGCAGTTCCTCCATGGTGTTGAATGTCGTGATCCAGAGGAGATTTTCCTTGAGTGTCCGGATGAAGCGCTCGGCACAGCCGTTGCCCTCGGGCGCTCGGACAAGGGACGGTGAGGATTTCGCGCCCAACCAGGCGATCTCGTTCTGGAAGTCGTGGCTGATGTACTGCGAGCCGTTGTCATGGCGGATCGTCAGGCCAGCGGCCACGTCCGTGGCGCACGCCCCGAAGCATTCCCGCACGCCCTGGCGGATCGGCTGCAACGCCTCGAAGCGTGTGCCCCGGATGGCTGCATGAATGCCCACGCAGCCCGCCGAACAATGATCGACCGCGACAAGGACCGCAACCTGACGCCCTGTGCTCAGGAGGGTGGCGGTCATGTCGGTGCCCCACATCCCTTGGCCTTTCGTCAATGTTGTCCGGGATGATGGTTCCGTCATGAGCCCTTGGCCCGTGTGCCGCCCCCTGACATGGCTTCGCACAGAGCCCGTCTCACGCATCAGCCGCAGAACCCGCACCTTTGAGGTGCGGATGCCCTTGTAACGCAGGCGCGCCCACACCTTGCGATAGCCCTCGCCATGGAACCTGCTATCGGTGATGACCTGCCTGATCCCACGGGTCAGTTCCGCATCAGACATGGGCCCCTGCGGACCCGGGCGGCAGCGCGGCGTTGCGTTAGTCGATGCCGGTTGCAAATCCCGGTACACACTGGCGCGGCTCAGACCCCAGACCCGACACACCCGTGATACACCACAGGTCTTGCCCGTGGAGATCGAGAGGACGGCGCTCATCGCTTCGACCTCTGGCGCCCGAAAGGGTGGCCCGCCTCCATCTTCGCGATCTTCATCTTCTCAACGAGAAGTTCGTTGTCCATGATGACCTCGCCCACCTTGGCGCGCAGCCGATCAATCTCTTCGTCACGCACATCGCGAGGGCGGTGCTTCAGTCCGGATGCGCCCGTCTTCCAGGAAAACGTCCCGCCAGCCGCTGACATCGGCCGTCGTCGCGTCGATACCACGAGCCACCAACTCAATGTCCTCGCCCCGCAACACCCGCAGAACGGCCTCCTGCTTGCGCGCCGACGTCTGTCTGCGACGTCGGGCCGGAGCCGGATCTGCTGCGATATGTGAAGTCTCCGCAGCTCCGGCTCCGGCCCGATCAACCTTCTTCTGTTCCGTCATGAAACACCTCATTCATCCCCTCGTCTCAGGTCTTGATCAGTGTCTCAAAAACTCTAGGGTGGGGGAGCGACAAGCTGAAGGATGCATTGTCGGGACACGGCCAATGGATCATCGAGATCACCAGGCGCTCCGACACTGCCGAAGGCCTTGAGGTTCTACCCTGCGGACGGGTCGTGGAACGCACCTTCGCCTTGCTCGGCAGATGTCGAGGATTGGCCAGGGATTGGGAGAGGTCCATCGAAAGTGCCACCGCATGGGCAACAATCGCCCACATCCGCATCCTGACAAGACGGTTGGCAAGATATTGTTATGTCTGAATAACTTTTCAGCTAGGGCCTGTTGACATTTGGGGTTGCGATTTGGCCTGAACTGTTATTCAAGCTTCGAAAATGGAGGTTTGGATGGACGAAGATCGTTTGGTGATTTCAGATGAACTTTGGGCGAAGATTGCGCCCCTGTTACCCGGTAAAGCCGGGGACCCGGGAGCAACCGGTCGGGATAACCGTCGGTTCATGGAGGCCGTACTTTGGCGTGTGCGAACAGGGTCTCCCTAGCGTGACCTGCCCCAGGATTTCGGCAACTGGAATTCGATTTTCAAACGATTTCGTCGATGGGCAAAGGCCGGTGTGTTTGACAGACTTTTCAACGCCATAAGCGGCGAGCCAGACCTTGAACATGCTCTCATCGACGGGACGATTGTCCAGGCCCATCAGAAGGCTTCGGGCGCAAAAGGGGGACACGGCATCAAGCCATCGGACGCTCTCGCGGCGGGCTGACGACCAAAATCGTTGCCCTGGTCGATGCGCTCGGCAACTTGTTCCGCTTTCTGCTTCTGCCGGGGCAGGCGCACGACATGAAGGGGGTTGCTCCCCTGATCCACGATGTCTCCTTCGCAGCGTTGCTGGCCGACAAGGCCTTCGACGCCGATTGGCTCCTGCAAGACCTTGATGAGCGCGGCGCAACTGCGGTTATTCCACCCAAATCGAACCGGAAAGTGCAACGAGACTACGATACTCACATGTATAAGTGGCGTCACCTGATTGAAAACTGCTTTGCAAAGATCAAGGAATTCAGGGGGATAGCAACGCGATACGACAAAACAGATACCAGCTGCGCAGCCAACTGGCACCTCTGCGCAATGCTCGTTGCTGCCCGGTGATTGTCAACAGACCCTAGGCTCTCAGACCAATCACTTGTCGGTAAATGTCGCGGGCGATGCAATGATAACCGACAGTGCCTATTCAATCACGCTCGACGGCGTGGCGGATACCGGTCTGTCCGCCGACGATTTCATCTTCGTATAAGGCTCGCCGAAAGAAAATTCAGATTTCAGGGTTCCCAGACGCCGGTGGTATTGCGGCAAACCCGGAAGGGATAGTCGCGGCGGTTTACGTTCAGACCGACGGTCATGGTTGCGCGGCGGCACAAGGACCGGTCGCTTGAAATTTCAGTTGCTTCAGGACGGACCGAGACAGCCAGATCCTTGTCAGGAGATGGCCAGCGACGGGCCTGCCCGTTTGGTGCGGTTTCCAGCGTTCGAGAAATAAATCGCGCGATGCTTGCAGTGTGTTCAACAGGAACGACCAGCGCCAGAGATGACGGCAAGACAATTTCAGTCGGTACCGGTTCTGGCGGAAGGGTATGTGCAGTTGGGACAGTCTCATCCTGAAACGGCAGTGCCGCACACGCAGACAAGAGAATCGGAACCGCCAAGATGAGAACCGTATTGCGCATCCGGCATTCCTTACGCTTGTTCCGTTGGATTCCCGCCATGTTCAAGTTACCGCAGTTGGTTCCGTATTAATCCGAATTTGCTCTTCTTTCGAAATCAGCGCTGAATTCGAATCAGATTGACGTTTGACACGAGACCTTACGTTAGTATCCGGTTCGGCAAAAGGCACGGCGGCATATTCGGCAAACAGGGCAATCGCATTTCAAAAGTCTTTGATTAGCGTGCGTAGAAAATCGTCCTTCCATCCTGCGCGTTTGAATTTGACGCGGTTTGATCCTTTGTCTGTGTTTGCCTTCATGATGTTGAGTGCGATGCGTCCGAGGGCTGCAAAATTGATGGGAGCATTGTCTTTTCGGGCGCGGTGCTGATCATCGTTCAGGATCACATCCAGCGACCAATGGAGATTGTTTTCAATCTGCCAATGACCTCGGATCATGGCGGCGACCTCACGAGCAGAGGGGCAGTTGGACATGAGGCAGACCCGTTCGGACTGGCGTGATTTTCCGTTCAATTCGCGCGTTGAGATGACATGAACGAAAACCTTGAGACTTGGCCACTTGTGGGTGTCGTCGAGATATTTCGGGGCTGTGTAGACGGTAAGCGTCCGGTGTTGGTGCTCTGACGCGTTATAGAGTGCGCTGATAGTGTCCACCATTGATAGTGGGCATCTTGAGGGCGGATATGGCTGGTAAGAAGGGTCAGAAGAAGCGGTTCCGGTCAGACGATGAGAAGGTTTCGATCTGCGGACAAACGCACGCACCTGGGGTTTCGGTAGCGCAGGTTGCGCGACGTTACGCGATGAACCCCAATCTGATCCACACATGGTTGCGTGATCCCCGTTTCGCGCCGTCATGTACTGACGGTGATGATTTCGCCGGGGAAGTGACCACATTTCTGCCTGTAGAGATTGCAGGGCCAACCGCAGCCCACGTGCCGATCACAGCGCCCTGTATGGACGGTCCTCTTTCGGCTCACCGTGCAGACATCACCCTGTCTGATGGTCGGCGTATCCTGGTTGAGGGAGCGACGGGATTGTCGGCGGTGCCGGCTCTGGTTGAGGGGCTGATGACATGATCCCGGTGCCGGGCAATACGCGGGTGTGGCTGGCTGCCGGGGTGACGGATATGCGGCGCGGGTTCAACACACTGGCGGCTCAGGCCGAGCAGGTTCTGGCTGAGGACCCGTATTCGGGGTACATGTTCGTGTTTCGCGGCAGGCGCGGTGATCTGCTCAAGATCATATGGTGGGACAGCCAGGGCGCTTGCCTGTTCTCCAAACGACTGGAACGGGGCGGTTTGTCTGGCCTACGGCCAGGGAGGGCAAGGTCAGCCTGAGTCCCTCACAGCTGTCGATGCTACTGGAAGGGATTGACTGGCGCACCCCGCAAAAGACCTGGCGTCCTTTGCAGGCGGGATAGAGAAAGCCCGACAAGACATCAAGTTTAACGCGGTTTGTCGTACCATCCCATGGAGCAGTTTGATATGGATTACACATGTTAAATGCCCTTGAATCCCTGCCTGATGACCCCGCCAAACTGAAGGGGCTGGTCTCTCGGATGGACCAGGAGATTACGTCTCTCACCTATCAGGTTGAGAAACTGAAGGCTGAGCTGGCCGGACACCGCAAGGCGCGGTTTGGCTCCAGATCAGAGAGCGTGGATCAACTGGCCCTCGACCTACAGGATGACGAAGAGATCGAGGCTGCCGCTGAGGCGCAGCAGGCCGAACAATCCTCTGGCGATGATGAAGAGGCCGCTTCGAACAAGCCGCGTGCCAAACGCAAGCACAACCGCACCCCGCTGCCCGATCATCTGGATCGGCAGGATGAGGTGCTGTCGCCGGGTGAGGACTGCACTGACTGCGGTGGGAGCCTGCGCCAGATCGGTGAGGACGTTACCGGGGAACTGGAATATGTCCCGGGCCGCTTTGTGGTGCGCCGGATCCTCCGCCCCCGCATGGCCTGCACCTGCTGTGAAACCTTTGCCCAGGTCCCATTGCCGTCGCGCCCTGTTGAGTGTGGCCGCCCCGGTCCGGGTCTGCTGGCCCACGTCCTGATCGGCAAGTACTGCGATCACCTGCCGCTTGACCGGCAATCAGAAATCTTCGCCCGCGAGAAGGTTGATCTGCATCGCACCACGTTGACCGACCGGGTGGGCCGCAGCACGGCGCTGCTGGAGCCATTGGCCGATCATATCGGCAAGCTGGTCAGGGCAGGGCCTGCACTTTTTGCCGATGACACACCGGTCAAACTGCAAACCCGCACCAGGATAAAGAAGACTAGAACCGCGCGGCTGTGGAGTTACGTGCGCGACGAGCGCCCGTGGTGCGGCGAGGCCCCACCCTGTGCCTGGTATCAGTTCAGTACAGAAGACCGCAAGGGTGCACACCCGGTCAATCATCTCGCAGATCAGCCGCAGAACCCGCACTTTCGAGGTGCGGATGCCCTTGTAACGCAGGCGCGCCCACACCTTGCGATAGCCCTCGCCATGGAACCTGCCGTTGGTGATGACCTGTCTGATCTCCCCGACCAGATCGGCATCCGACATGGGGCCTTGTGGTCCCGGGCGGCGGCGCGGCGCGGCCTCGGTCCGGGCCGGTTGCAGGTCCCGGTACACGCTGGCCCGCCTCCATCTTCGCGATCTTCTCGACGAGAAGCTCGTTATCCATGGTGATCTCGCCCACCCTGGCGCGAAGCCGATCAATCTCCTCATCGCGGGCATCGCGCGGGCGATGCTTCAGCCCGGATGCGCCCGTCGCCAGGAAAACGTCCCGCCAGCCGCTGACATCGGCCGCCGTCGCGTCGATACCACGAGCCACCAACTCGATGTCCTCGCCCCGCAACACCCGCAGAACGGCCTCCTGCTTGCGCGCCGACGTCTGTCTGCGACGTCGGGCCGGAGCCCGGATCTGCTGCGATATGTGAAGTCTCCGCAGCTCCGGCTCCGGCCCGATCAACCTTTTTCTGTTCCGTCATGAAACACCTCATTCATCCCCTCGTCTCAGGTCTTGATCGTAAGCGTCCGGTGTTGGTGCTCTGACGCGTTATAGCGTGCGCTGATAGTGTCCACCATTGATAGTGGACATCTTGAGGGCGGATATGTCTGGGAAGAAGGGTCAGAAGAAGCGGTTCTGGTCAGACGATGAGAAGGTTTCGATCTGCGGACAAACGCGCGCGCCTGGGGTTTCGGTAGCGCAGGTTGCACGACGTTACGCGATGAACGCCAATCTGATCTACACATGGTTGCGTGATCCCCGTTTCGCGCCGGCATGTACTGACGGTGATGATTTCGCCGGGGAAGTGACCACATTTCTGCCTGTAGAGATTGCAGGGCCAACCGCCCCCCACGTGCCGATCACAGCGCCCTGTATGGACGATCCTCTTTCGGCTCACCGTGCAGACCTCACCCTGTCTGATGGTCGGCGTATCCTGGTTGAGGGAGCGACGGAATTGTCGGCGGTGCTGGCTCTGGTTGAGGGGCTGCTGACATGATCCCGGTGCCGGGCAATACGCGAGTGTGGCTGGCCGCTGGGGTGACGGATATGCGGCGCGGGTTCAACACACTGGCGACTCAGGCCGAACAGGTTCTGGCTGAAGACCCGTATTCGGGGCACATGTTTGTGTTTCGCGGCAGGCGCGGTGATCTGCTCAAGATCATATGGTGGGACGGCCAAGGCGCTTGCCTGTTCTCCAAACGACTGGAACGGGGGCGGTTTGTCTGGCCTGCGGCCAGGGAGGGCAAGGTCAGCCTGAGTCCCTCACAGCTGTCGATGCTGTTAGAGGGGATTGACTGGCGCACCCCGCAAAAGACCTGGCGTCCTTTGCAGGCGGGATAGAGAAAGCCAAAAAAACATGAAGTTTAACGCGGTTTGTCGTTCCATCCCATGGGGCAGTTTGATATGGATTTCACATGTTCAACGCCCTTGAATCCCTGCCTGAAGACCCCGCCGAACTGCGGGCTGTCAGCGAGCTTTTGATGGCCGAGGTTCAGTCGCTGACGTATCAAAACGAGAAGCTGAAGGCTGAACTGCATGGCCACCGCAAGGCACGGTTTGGCTCCAGATCAGAGAGCATGGATCAACTGGCCCTCGACCTACAGGAAGACGAAGAGATCGAGGCGGCAGCAAACGAGCAGAAGAACGAAGCTGGCTCTAACGGCACTGATGTCGATGAGACGGACAAACCTGCCAGGCGCAAGCACAGCCGCAACCCCTTGCCAGATCATCTGGATCGGCAGGATGAGGTGCTGTCGCCGGGTGAGGACTGCACTGACTGCGGTGGGAGCCTGCGCCAGATCGGTGAGGACGTTACCGAGGAACTGGAATATGTCCCGGGCCGCTTTGTGGTACGCCGGATTCTCCGCCCCCGCATGGCCTGCACCTGTTGTGAAACCTTTACCCAAGCCCCATTGCCGTCGCGCCCCATCGAACGTGGCCGCCCCGGTCCGGGTCTGCTGGCCCACGTCCTGATTGGCAAATACTGCGATCACCTGCCGCTTGACCGGCAATCAAAAATCTTCGCCCGCGAGAAGGTTAATCTGCATCGCACCACGTTGACCGACTGGGTGGGCCGCAGCACGGCGCTGCTGGAGCCATTGGCCGATCATATCGGCAAGCTGGTCAGGGCAGGGCCTGCACTTTTTGCCGATGACACACCGGTCAAACTACAAACCCGCACCATGATAAAGAAGACTAAAACCGCGCGGCTGTGGAGTTACGTGCGCGACGAGCGCCCGTGGTGCGGCGAGGCCCCACCCTGTGCCTGGTATCAGTTCAGTACAGACCGCAAGGGTGCACACCCGGTCAATCATCTTTCCGGCTATACTGGGACCGTGCATGCCGATGGCTTTGCGGGCTTCAATGGCCTCTTTGGGGAGGGCAAGGCCGACGAACAGGCCTGCATGGTGCATGTGCGCCGCAAGTTTGTGGAAGAGTTTGAGCGCACAGGGTCGGCCATCGCCAAAGGCACAATCAAGCAGATCGCCGTACTTTACGCTGTCGAAGAGGAAGCCAGAGGCAAATCCCCCGAAGAGCGGGTCGCCATTCGGCAAGAGAAGGCAAAGCCCGTCTTCGATGAGCTGGAAGCATGGTTACAGGCCCAGCTTCCCAGGCTCTCGGGCAAGACCAAACTGGCAGGGGCCATTCGCTATGCGCTGAACCGCATGCCAAAGGCGCGTGCCTGTCTCGGCGACGGACGGCTGGAACTCGACAACAACATCTGTGAACGCTCGATCCGCCCCATCGCACTGGGCCGCAAGAACTATCTCTTCATGGGCTCCGTCGGTGGCGGTAAAGCCGCCGCTATCGCTTACACCCTGGTCGAGACCGCCAGGATGAACGGCGTTGATCCGGAAGCCTGGCTCACCTGGGTGTTGGAGCGCCTGCCAGATCACAAGATCAACCGCATCGAGGAACTCATGCCGTGGAATTGGATGCCGGAATAACCGAAAAATACGGCTCTAACGGACGGCTACGAAAGGGCCGCCCTGCGGCAGGAGAAGGCCAGGCCTGTCTTCGATGACCTGGAAGTATGGCTACAGGCCCAACTGCCCAGGCTCTCGGGCAAGACCAAACTGGCCGAGGCGATCCGCTACGCCCTGAAGCCGATGCCCGAAGCGCGTGCTTATCTCGGCGACGGACGTCTGGAGCTCGACAACAATATCTGTGAGCGATCAATCCGTCCCGTCGCCCCTGGTCGAAAAAATTGTCTCTTCCCGGGCTCCGTTGGTGGCGGCGAGGCTGCCGCTATCGCCTACGCCCTCATTGAGACCGCTGAAATGAACAATGTCGATCCCGAGGCCTGGCTCACATGGGTGCTGGAACGCATTGCTGATCACAGATTAACCCCATCGACGAACTCATGCCGTGGAACTGGAAGCCCCAAGACACCAAAAACGCGGCCTGACCGGACGGATACTCTTGATCAGTGTCTCAAAAAACTCCAGGGCGGGGGAATCTCTTCATGGGCTCCGTCGGTGGCGGTAAAGCCGCCGCTATCGCTTACACCCTGGTCGAGACCGCCAGGATGAATGGCGTTGATCCGGAAGCCTGGCTCACCTGGGTGTTGGAGCGCCTGCCAGATCACAAGATCAACCGCATCGAGGAACTCATGCCGTGGAATTGGATGCCGGAATAACCGAAAAATACGGCTCTAACGGACGGATACGCTACAGGCCCAACTACCCAGGCTCTCGGATAAGACCAAACTGGCCGAGGCGATCCGCTACGCCCTGAAGCCGATGCCTGAAGCGCGTGCTTATCTCGGCGACGGACGTCTGGAACTCGACAACAATATCTGTGAGCGATCAATCCGTCCCGTCGCCCCTGGTCGAAAAAATTGTCTCTTCATGGGCTCCGTTGGTGGCGGTAAAGCCTCCGCTATCGCCTACGCCCTCATTGAGACCGCTGAAATGAACAATGTCGATTCCGAGGCCTGGCTCACATGGGTGCTGGAACGCGTTGCTGATCACAGATTAACCCCATCGACGAACTTATGCCGTGGAACTGGAAGCCTCAAGACCTCAAAAACGCGACCTGACCGGACGGATACGGTTGATCGACAGCCACAACCCGCTTTCATGCCAATCGTGGAAATAGTGCTGCACCGTGGAGAGTGGCGGAAAACACTTTGGCAGCATGTGCCCCTGACAGCCGCTGGAAGCGATATACAATATCCCATCCATCATATCACGCAGCTTGGTTGAGCGGGGCCGACCGCCGGGCTTTGCAGGCGGCAAGAGTGGCCCAATCAACGCCCATTCTTCATCCGTCAAATCGCCTGGATAGCGGGCAGGGCTGCGCTTGTATTCAACTCGAGTGATATTGGTCCATGGCATGGTCATTATCCATCTTCTTCGGCAAAGATGGTCAATCACAACCCACTGATATCACTCAATTACTTTTTAAATGGTCTCTCAGCTCATCACAATGGCATCTTCGCCCGACAGAGGCGCCCAGGCGAACCACCAGTCGGGGTGGGCATCGCGAATGGTGTGAGTGGCCTTCCAGGCAAAGCGTGGTTCGGGGTAGAGGCCGAAACACGTCGCACCGGAGCCGGACATGCGGGCCAAGGCGCATTGGCTGGTGTTTCGCAAGGCGGTTAACACATCACCGATCACTGGTGCGAAACGCTGGGCCGGTTCCTCGAGATCGTTTCGGGTCTCCTCCAGCCACTGAAGCAGGGTCTTGATCGAGTCGAACCCGCTGGGCGGCAAATCCGGCAGAGGGTCGTTTTTGCGGTGGCGCAGCTCGGCGAAGACCGGATCGGTGGGGATCGGCACGCGCGGGTTGATTAGGGCCAGCACCGGCTCCGTCGCCATCGGCCAATCAACCGTCGTGATTCGGTTGCCTTTGCCCTCCATACGGGACGGACAGCCCTTCAGGCACACCGGAACGTCCGCGCCCACTTTCTCGGCAATTGGCATCAACGCCTCATCCGACATGTTAAGAGACCACAGATCGCACAGCCCGCGCAATGTGGCGGCCGCATCCGCCGACCCGCCGCCAAGGCCTGAGGGATGGGGAATATCCTTTGTCAGAATGATGCCGGTGCCCAGGTCAGGGCGCCCGATATCGTCCTGCAAAAGGCGGGCCGCCTTCACAACCAGATTGGTAGTGTCCGCGGGAACACCGTCCGCCCAGGGCCCCTGAACCGTCAGCGTCAGCCGGTTGTTCGCCGGTTCCAGCACTAGCCGGTCGAACAGGCGCGGAAAAACCGCCAGGCTGTCAATATCATGATGGCCGTCCGGGCGGCGGCCCAGAACGTGCAGCGCCAGATTGACCTTTGCCGGCGCCTGCACCGTAACCAGGTTCATTCGGTCGACTGGGTACCGTTTTGCGCCGTATTGTTACCGCCCTCCTGCTCGGCCTCCGCAACGTCCAGGCCAACCTCGATCTTGCGTTTGATCATTGCCAGGAATTGTTCCTCCGGCTTGAAGGTCAGCGCATGCTTCCATTGGAAATAAGCTTCGCGTTTGCGTCCGATCTTCCAATAGGCATCGCCGAGATGATCGTTGATCGTCGGGTCCAGCGCGTAGATCGCGATTGATCTTTCCAGATGCTGAACCGCCTTCTCGTAATCGCCGATCCGGTAATAGGCCCAGCCCAGGCTGTCGATGATATAGCCATCGTCGGGACGCTGATCGACAGCCTCCTGAACCATCTCCAGCGCGCGTTCCAGATTGAGCCCCTTGTCGACCCAGCTGTAACCGAGATAATTCAGGACCAGCGGCTGTTTCGGGTTGAGTTCCAGTGCCTTGAGGAATTGCGGCTCGGCCGCTTCCCAGTCGCCGGCCCGCTCCAGCGCCACGCCGTGCTGGTAAAAGACCCGCCAATCGTTCTTGACTGGGGTGTTGATCAGGGCGACCGCTCGGGCGTAAACGCCGGCGGCCTCGTTAAACCGCTCCAGCCCTCGCAGCATCGACCCCAGCAGCATCAGCGTGGTACGGTCGCTTGGATCGGCGGCGGAAAGTTCGGTCAGTAAAGCGACCGCCTCGTCCGACCGGTCGAGATTTTCCAGCGTCTCGGCCTTGAACACTTGAGCCTGGCGCATATAAGCCGAATCCGGTGCAATACTTTCATAGAGCGCGAGCGCTCGACCCCAGCGACCGGTCATTTCCATCACTACCGCCTGGATCATCTGAGCGTCGGAGAAACCCGGCTTTAAACAGCGGGCAATGTTCAGATAGGCTGAAGCCAGTTCCAGCTGTTGCCCCCGCGCACGGTTGCTCGCCAGAATGGCGCCGATCATATAAAATGCCTCGGCGATCCCGTCCGAGATCGTAATTACCGGTATGTCGATCCGCTTGTTCTGGTCCAAGTTTTTCTTGGCCGCGAGCAGCATGGGTTCGTTCGGCGTGCGATCCAGCGCGCTGTCGACCATCGCGCCAGCCTTGTCGAATTCTTCCATCATCGTCAGAACGGCGGCAAACGAAATTGCCGGGCGCGATGTCATTGAACTGTTGACCGCCAGAGCATCGCCGAAATAAGCATACGCCTCTTCAATCCGGCCGGCTTGCTGAGCGATCAGTCCGGAATGATAATCCCGCAGGAATTCAAACACCGTCGAACCCTTGAACTCGGCAAGTGACGCCAGGGCGGCATTGCTGTCACCAGATCCGTGATAGGCCCAGGCCCGCAATATGGTGCCGATAATGGTATTGTAAGCCCCCGCCGGCGCATCCTCGACCATGGTGATCACGTCGCTGAAGCGTTGTTCGCGAACCGCCTGCACGGCCAAGGCGATATTGGCAAACCCGTTTTTCGGATCGTCGTTCAGAACATCGGGCGCCAGCGGCAGGGCATCGTCAATCCGCCCGTCGCTCATCAGCAGAAGCAGGGTATTTGACCGCAACATCGCGCTTTCCGGCGCAAAACGATGAGCGCGGTAGTAATAGGACGCCGCCGCCTCGGTATCGCTGGCTCGACGTGCCGCGCGGCCCGCCAGATAGGAACCGAGCAGCGATTTGGACGCCGAAGGCCGGAATGGGCGATCCGATTTGGTTGAACCCGCCAGCGCCTGATTTGCCGAAAATTCGAACAAAATGAAACAGATAATGATCGAAAAGAGCCGCTTCATTCGTCTTTCTCCTTTACCTGCCGCATACTAAAGCAGCCAAGTCTAAACCTACATTCTCCAAGTGATGTGCCATTGTGACGGCAATCTGGCCTGATCTTGCCCGCGGATCAAGTTTTTTTGTGGTTCGTCTGGTGCTCCGCGGCTGCGAGGGCGCTCGAACCGGGGCGATCGGCCCGCGCGGACCATCGTACCGGTGACCGCGACCTCGGCCAGTTGGAAGGGGATCGCGCGGGCGTGGCGCCCCACGCGGGCGCCGATCCTGATCAGCTTGAGTTGGAGGGGCTGGTGAGCGACCCGTCGGCCATGGTCTCGGGCAACTTGATGCCGCGCGGGAGCGTCGCCAGATTGCAGGCCAATGCGTGCAACCGCAGTCGCACCTCGTTGTCTCGGAACCGCTCGCAGGACAGCCGCGTCCAGCGGAAGGCATATCTGCCTTCCTTGATGTGCTGCCCGGCGACGCCCCGCTGGTTATGGAAGCGCACCACCCGGTCAGGTTCCATCGGCAGGTTGGTGACGATGAAGCCGACGCGGTTGAACAACTTGCCCGGATACCATTCGATCCTGGCAATCACCCGGCGCTCTTCTTCCCGGCTCTGGGCCCGATACTGGAAATCCTCGTAGAAGCGTTTGACCCTGGTCTGCGACGGGCGGCCCACGGGCCGGGTCCGCAGGCTACCAGAGTCACGCATTTCCAACGATCCCGTATCCTAATTGAATGGACCGGAATCGGTACAGACCTCGCAGCATAACCACGGGACCAGGTTTGCCGTAGTATCCCGTCCAGCCGCCGAGCCGGGCACAACCCCATGCAGCAAAGGCAAGTGATCCCTTCGAATGTGGGTTTTTCTGCTTTTCAGTCTTTCTCTCAAGCGAGGTGGATACAGCCTCAAGGATCGGCTGATCCTCCGCCTCGAATACGTCCTGGAGGGAGCGTTTACCTGCACCGTCGCGACCCTGCACGAGTTGCATGCAGGATATACCCGCGACAAGCGTCATTGCGCATGGTGTTTTGAAGGGCGCGGTCTCCATGGACACGTTTTCGACGTCGAAGCCCTTCGTCCTGGTGGTGCGAAAAAGTTGCTCGATCGTATCCGTCCGGTCAGGCCGCGTTTTTGAGGTCTTGGGGCTTCCAGTTCCACGGCATGAGTTCGTCGATGGGGTTAATCTGTGATCAGCAATGCGTTCCAGCACCCATGTGAGCCAGGCCTCGGGATCGACATTGTTCATTTCAGCGGTCTCAATGAGGGCGTAGGCGATAGCGGCAGCCTCGCCGCCACCAACGGAGCCCGGGAAGAGACAATTTTTTCGACCAGGGGCGACGGGACGGATTGATCGCTCACAGATATTGTTGTCGAGCTCCAGACGTCCGTCGCCGAGATAAGCACGCGCTTCGGGCATCGGCTTCAGGGCGTAGCGGATCGCCTCGGCCAGTTTGGTCTTGCCCGAGAGCCTGGGCAGTTGGGCCTGTAGCCATACTTCCAGGTCATCGAAGACAGGCCTGGCCTTCTCCTGCCGCAGGGCGGCCCTTTCGTAGCCGTCCGTTAGAGCCGTATTTTTCGGTTATTCCGGCATCCAATTCCACGGCATGAGTTCCTCGATGCGGTTGATCTTGTGATCTGGCAGGCGCTCCAACACCCATGTGAGCCAGGCTTCCGGATCAACGCCGTTCATCCTGGCGGTCTCGACCAGGGTGTAAGCGATAGCGGCGGCTTTACCGCCACCGACGGAGCCCATGAAGAGATAGTTCTTGCGGCCCAGTGCGATGGGGCGGATCGAGCGTTCACAGATGTTGTTGTCGAGTTCCAGCCGTCCGTCGCCGAGACAGGCACGCGCCTTTGGCATGCGGTTCAGCGCATAGCGAATGGCCCCTGCCAGTTTGGTCTTGCCCGAGAGCTTGGGAAGCTGGGCCTGTAACCATGCTTCCAGCTCATCGAAGACGGGCTTTGCCTTCTCTTGCCGAATGGCGACCCGCTCTTCGGGGGATTTGCCTCTGGCTTCCTCTTCGACAGCGTAAAGTACGGCGATCTGCTTGATTGTGCCTTTGGCGATGGCCGACCCTGTGCGCTCAAACTCTTCCACAAACTTGCGGCGCACATGCACCATGCAGGCCTGTTCGTCGGCCTTGCCCTCCCCAAAGAGGCCATTGAAGCCCGCAAAGCCATCGGCATGCACGGTCCCGGTATAGCCGGAAAGATGATTGACCGGGTGTGCACCCTTGCGGTCTGTACTGAACTGATACCAGGCACAGGGTGGGGCCTCGCCGCACCACGGGCGCTCGTCGCGCACGTAACTCCACAGCCGCGCGGTTTTAGTCTTCTTTATCCTGGTGCGGGTTTGTCGTTTGACCGGTGTGTCATCGGCAAAAAGTGCAGGCCCTGCCCTGACCAGCTTGCCGATATGATCGGCCAATGGCTCCAGCAGCGCCGTGCTGCGGCCCACCCAGTCGGTCAACGTGGTGCGATGCAGATTAACCTTCTCGCGGGCGAAGATTTTTGATTGCCGGTCAAGCGGCAGGTGATCGCAGTATTTGCCAATCAGGACGTGGGCCAGCAGACCCGGACCGGGGCGGCCACGTTCGATGGGGCGCGACGGCAATGGGGCCTGGGCAAAGGTTTCACAACAGGTGCAGGCCATGCGGGGGCGGAGGATCCGGCGTACCACAAAGCGGCCCGGGACATATTCCAGTTCCTCGGTAACGTCCTCACCGATCTGGCGCAGGCTCCCACCGCAGTCAGTGCAGTCCTCACCCGGCGACAGCACCTCATCCTGCCGATCCAGATGATCTGGCAAGGGGTTGCGGTTGTGCTTGCGCCTGGCAGGTTTGTCCGTCTCATCGACATCAGTGCCGTTGGAGCCAGCTTCGTTCTTCTGCTCGTTTGCTGCCGCCTCGATCTCTTCGTCTTCCTGAAGATCAAAAGCCAGTTGATCCATGCTCTCTGATCTGGAGCCAAACCGTGCCTTGCGGTGGCCATGCAGTTCAGCCTTCAGCTTCTCGTTTTGATACGTCAGCGACTGAACCTCGGCCATCAAAAGCTCGCTGACAGCCCGCAGTTCGGCGGGGTCTTCAAGCAGGGATTCAAGGGCGTTGAACATGTGAAATCCATATCAAACTGCCCCATGGGATGGAACGACAAACCGCGTTAAACTTAATGTTTTTTTGGGCTTTCTCTATCCCGCCTGCAAAGGACGCCAGGTCTTTTGCGGGGTGCGCCAGTCAATCCCCTCTAACAGCATCGACAGCTGTGAGGGACTCAGGCTGACCTTGCCCTCCCTGGCCGCAGGCCAGACAAACCGCCCCCGTTCCAGTCGTTTGGAGAACAGGCAAGCGCCTTGGCCGTCCCACCATATGATCTTGAGCAGATCACCGCGCCTGCCGCGAAACACAAACATGTGCCCCGAATACGGGTCTTCAGCCAGAACCTGTTCGGCCTGAGTCGCCAGTGTGTTGAACCCGCGCCGCATATCCGTCACCCCAGCGGCCAGCCACACCCGCGTATTGCCCGGCACCGGGATCATGTCATCAGCCCCTCAACCAGAGCCGGCACCGCCGACAATCCCGTCGCTCCTTCAACCAGGATACGCCGACCATCAGACAGGGTGATGTCTGCACGGTGAACCGAAAGAGGAACGTCCATACAGGGCGCTGTGATCGGCACGTGGGGGGCGGTTGGCCCTACAATCTCTACAGGCAGAAATGTGGTCACTTCCCCGGCGAAATCATCACCGTCAGTACATGCCGGCGCGAAACGGGGATCACGCAACCATGTGTGGATCAGATTGGCGTTCATCGCGTAACGTCGCGCAACCTGCGCTACCGAAACCCCAGGTGCGCGCGTTTGTCCGCAGATCGAAACCTTCTCATCGTCTGACCAGAACCGCTTCTTCTGACCCTTCTTCCCAGACATATCCGCCCTCAAGATGTCCACTATCAATGGTGGACACTATCAGCGCACGCTATAATGCGTCAGAGCACCAACACCGGACGCTTACCCTCGATCACCCAGCGGCGACGATAGAGTTGAGTGATCCATCGCGCCTGCTCGAAAGTTTCAATCCGGTGGCTGGTCAGCAGGCGCCAATGTGCAGGTTTCACACCTTCCGGAGGGGCTGTCTCTATCGCCTCAACGATGTCGATGGGCTGGGTGGCCGGTACATCAGTTTAAAACGTTTGGCTCAGTTTACGAATTGTATGCATGGACGTGCGATGGCGGTTGCGAGGCAAGCCCGGGGTGAGGCGTTCTCCAGTTCAAGCCGTTGGAACCATCGCAGGTAGTTGGCGAGATATCTGGTCGCGACGCCTCGGTAGCGCCGCAGGAAATCCTTCAACCGGCTGTGTCGGTTGTTGACCGTCTGAATGTGAAAGGCACCTCGCACCCGTTCACTTCGTGACAGTTCAATGCTTCGTGATGCGCACCGATTGCCGCCGCGCATCGCGGACAAGCGCGGTGTCCATCGATCACCAAAACGATATCCTCGTCCACAACCGGCGCGATCACCTCTCGCAAGGCATCTGCGTTGACCGCGGGCAGAACCGCACTGACTGTCGCGCCGCTGCGATCAGCGACAACCAGTACCGGAACCTGTTCATCTGACAGGCCCCGCTTGCTGGCCTTGCCTCCCCTGCGTCGCGCATTGCGTTCAAGGTTTCGTGCACCTTTCCGGCTTTCCGGCACACAGGTTTCATCGGCTTCCACAATGCCCGTGAGCTTGCGTGTCCTCAGCGCCCAGGTGAAGGACAGGTTGGGCATGCCGGTGAAGGCTTCGACATTGTGGTCCAGCAGGTCGTCGACCGCCTTGTAGCGGCCGAACTTAAGGCCCCGCTGCCAGGCCCGTTCGACCGTGGCGTCGGGTGGGGTAATGACAAAGAACATATGGCTCAGTTCACGAATTGTATGCATGGACGTGCGATGGCGGTTGCGAGGCAGGCCCGGGGTGAGGCGTTCTCCAGTTCAAGCCGCTGGAACCATCGCAGGTAGTTGTCGAGATATCTGGTCGCGACGCCTCGGTAGCGCCGCAAGAAATCCTTCAACCGGCTGTGTCGGTTGTTGACCGTCTGAATGTGAAAGGCACCTCGCACCCGTTCACTTCGTGACAGGTTCAATGCTTCGTGATGCGCACCGATTGCCGCCGCGCATCGCGGATAAGCGCGGTGTCCATCGGTCACCAAAACGATATCCTCGTCCACAACCGGTGCGATCACCTCTCGCAAGGTATCTGCGTTGACCGCGGGCAGAACCGCACTGACTGTCGCGCCGCTGCGATCAGCGACAACCAGTACCGGAACCTGTTCATCTGACAGGCCCCGCTTGCTGGCCTTGCCTCCCCTGCGTCGCGCCTTGCGCTCAAGGTTTCGTGCACCTTTCCGGCTTTCCAGCACATAGGTTTCATCGGCTTCCACAATGCCCGTGAGCTTGCGTGCCTTCAGGTCTTTTGCGGCAAGAAATCGGTGCCGCCAACGGAAGGCGGTGTTGACGGCAAGTCCGCAACGTTCTGCTGAAGCGCGAACCGTCAGCCGATCAGCAAGACAGGCTCCGAAGGAAAGCCACTTGTCCTTGCGGTGCAGACCCGACAAGGGGGTGCCGGTCGCGGCATTGTAATGTCTTCCTGCATCCCTTGCACTGGTACCGTCGCAGACCCCTTGCCTTGCCACGCGATATGGCGCCTAGCGTGCCACAATGCGGGCACTGGCGATCTCCACCCACGGCCGCTTCAATGGCAGCCAGCGACGCTGACGTCTCCGTGTCCCCCAGGAACACGGCTTCGGTTTGCTGCCGCTGCGCCGGGCTGAGGTGGTCTATCCCCGATAACCATTCCTGAAACTGCTTGTGATCCATGTCAATCCATCCTTCTGATTTCACAAAAAACATAACATGAACGCACACGGCTTGTAAACTGAGCCAAACGTTTCGTCTTCGACTGCTTAAGGGTAATGCGCTTAAAACGCACGGAAATCCGGGCCTTGCGCTTCTTCTGTCAGGATCGGGCTGGCAACTCGATCGTATGGGCTTGCTCCGGTTGGCCTTCAAGACTGGAAAAGAGCTTGCCAGCATCACCGGCAAGATTGCGATTATGAGAGGCCCGGATCAGGATCTACATGCCTTCAGGGCGACAGGCAAACATCTCGAAGATGTCGCCTTCACGGTCGGTCACGGTCGTTACTTTCGGTGCCGATTGACAAACAGTTGCACTCGCCTGCATGCCGTCAATCCAGCGCTGACTCTCTATTTTCGCAAAGAAGTCGGTTTTGGGAGGGCTTCTTGCCTCCACCGGAGCGCTCAATCAGTTGCGTATCCACCAATCCAAGCAAGGCCCCTTGCTCGGCCTCAACGGCAATTGTCACATGACCATTAATGCTGTTGCCCGACCCATCACCCCGAAAGCTGGTTGTGTCCTGGATCGCTAATATGTGCATACCGTCAACGCGCGAAACCGTATTACTTGCGGCCTTTTCTACAATCTTGTTCACCGTCACTTTCTCGTTCCTCAGAAACCGTCCCATCCGGACCTCACCAGTTCGGTTACCACCGACGCTTCGAACCGAAATACCATGAGGACCGACCTCGACGAGACGCGTATGTATAAGGCTCAGTTTACAAGCCGTGTGCGTTCATGTTATGTTTTTTGTGAAATCAGAAGGATGGATTGACATGGATCACAAGCAGTTTCAGGAATGGTTATCGGGGATAGACCACCTCAGCCCGGCGCAGCGGCAGCAAACCGAAGCCGTGTTCCTGGGGGACACGGAGACGTCAGCGTCGCTGGCTGCCATTGAAGCGGCCGTGGGTGGAGATCGCCAGTGCCCGCATTGTGGCACGCCAGGCGCCATATCGCGTGGCAAGGCAAGGGGTCTGCGACGGTACCAGTGCAAAGAATGCAGGAAGACATTCAATGCCGCGACCGGCACCCCCTTGTCGGGTCTGCACCGCAAGGACAAGTGGCTTTCCTTCGGAGCCTGTCTTGCTGATGGGCTGACGGTTCGCGCTTCAGCAGAACGTTGCGGACTTGCCGTTAACACCGCCTTCCGTTGGCGACACCGATTTCTTGCCGCAAAAGACCTGAAGGCACGCAAGCTCACGGGCATTGTGGAAGCCGATGAAACCTATGTGCTGGAAAGCCGGAAAGGTGCACGAAACCTTGAGCGCAAGGCGCGACGCAGGGGAGGCAAGGCCAGCAAGCGGGGCCTGTCAGATGAACAGGTTCCGGTACTGGTTGTCGCTGATCGCAGCGGCGCAACAGTCAGTGCGGTTCTGCCCGCGGTCAACGCAGATACCTTGCGAGAGGTAATCGCGCCGGTTGTGGACGAGGATATCGTTTTGGTGACCGATGGACACCGCGCTTATCCGCGATGCGCGGCGGCAATCGGTGCGCATCACGAAGCATTGAACCTGTCACGAAGTGAACGGGTGCGAGGTGCCTTTCACATTCAGACGGTCAACAACCGACACAGCCGGTTGAAGGATTTCCTGCGGCGCTACCGAGGCGTCGCGACCAGATATCTCGACAACTACCTGCGATGGTTCCAACGGCTTGAACTGGAGAACGCCTCACCCCGGGCTTGCCTCGCAACCGCCATCGCACGTCCATGCATACAATTCGTAAACTGAGCCATGTATAAAGCTCTCGGTTTGATCCAAACGGTAATCCCCAAAATGCGAACCGACATCCATAGCTCTGCTCCCGATGTTGCGCGATCTCTGCATATGGAATCAGCAACAGACGAAAATGAAAAGGACGCAGATGCGGCGGAGGAAAAAGATGTGTGCGTACGGTAACCTGCGGACCCGGGCGGCAGCGCGGCGTTGCGTTAGTCGATGCCGGTTGCAAATCCCGGTACACACTGGCGCGGCTCAGCCCCCAGACCCGGCACACCCGGGAGATGCCGTAAGCCTTGCCCGTGGAGATCGAGATGACAGCGCTCATCGCTTCGACCTCCGGCGCCCGAAAGGGTGGCCCGCCTCCATCTTCGCGATCTTCTCGACGAGAAGCTCGTTATCCATGGTGATCTCGCCCACCCTGGCGCGCAGCCGATCAATCTCCTCATCGCGGGCATCGCGCGGGCGATGCTTCAGCCCGGATGCGCCCGTCGCCAGGAAAACGTCCCGCCAGCCGCTGACATCGGCCGCCGTCGCATCAAGCGACCGGGCCACCAGTGCCACATCCTCGCCCCGCAACACCCGCAGAACGGCCTCCTGCTTGCGCGCCGACGTCTGTCTGCGACGTCGGGCCGGAGCCGGATCTGCTGCGATATGTGAAGTCTCCGCAGCTCCGGCTCCGGCCCGATCAACCTTCTTCTGTTCCGTCATGAAACACCTCATTCATCCCCTCGTCTCAGGTCTTGATCAGTGTCTCAAAAAACTCCAGGGCGGGGGAGAGGGGCTCAGGCCGACCTTGCCCTCCCTGGTCGCAGGCCAGACAAACCGCCCCCGTTCCAGTCGTCTGGAGAACAGGCAAGCGCCCTGGCTGTCCCACCATATGATCTTGAGCAGATCACCGCGCCTGCCGCGAAATACAGACATGTGCCCCGAATACGGGTCCTCAGCCAGAACCTGTTCTGCCCGAGCCGCCAGTGTGTTGAACCCGCGCCGCATATCCCTCACCCCGGCAGCCAGCCACACCCGCGTATTGCCCGGCACCGGGATCATGTCATCAGCCCCTCAACCAGAGCCGGCACCGCCGACAATCCCATCGCTCCTTCAACCAGGATACGCCGACCATCAGACAGGGTGATGTCTACACGGTGAGCCGAAAGAGGATCGTCCATACAGGGCGCTGTGACCGGCACGTGGAGGGCGGTTGGCCCTTCAATCTCTACAGGCAGAAATGTGGTCACTTCCCCGGCGAAATCATCACCGTCAGTACATGCCGGCGCGAAACGGGGATCACGCAACCATGTGTGGATCAGATTGGCGTTCATCGCGTAACGTCGTGCAACCTGCGCTACCGAAACCCCGGGCGCGCGCGTTTGTCCGCAGATCGAAACCTTCTCATCGTCTGACCGGAACCGCTTCTTCTGACCCTTCTTGCCAGCCATATCCGCCCTCAAGATGTCCACTATCAATGGTGGACACTATCAGCGCACGCTATAACGCGTCAGAGCACCAACACCGGACGCTTACCCTTTTCTTGCACTTTAGTGCGCCTTTTGGATAGATTTTGGCTCAGTTTACGAATTGTATGCATGGACGTGCGATGGCGGTTGCGAGGCAAGCCCGGGGTGAGGCGTTCTCCAGTTCAAGCCGTTGGAACCATCGCAGGTAGTTGTCGAGATATCTGGTCGCGACGCCTCGGTAGCGCCGCAGGAAATCCTTCAACCGGCTGTGTCGGTTGTTGACCGTCTGAATGTGAAAGGCACCTCGCACCCGTTCACTTCGTGACAGGTTCAATGCTTCGTGATGCGCACCGATTGCCGCCGCGCATCGCGGATAAGCGCGGTGTCCATCGGTCACCAAAACGATATCCTCGTCCACAACCGGCGCGATTACCTCTCGCAAGGTATCTGCGTTGACCGCGGGCAGAACCGCACTGACTGTTGCGCCGCTGCGATCAGCGACAACCAGTACCGGAACCTGTTCATCTGACAGGCCCCGCTTGCTGGCCTTGCCTCCCCTGCGTCGCGCCTTGCGCTCAAGGTTTCGTGCACCTTTCCGGCTTTCCAGCACATAGGTTTCATCGGCTTCCACAATGCCCGTGAGCTTGCGTGCCTTCAGGTCTTTTGCGGCAAGAAATCGGTGTCGCCAACGGAAGGCGGTGTTAACGGCAAGTCCGCAACGTTCTGCTGAAGCGCGAACCGTCAGCCCATCAGCAAGAAAGGCTCCGAAGGAAAGCCACTTGTCCTTGCGGTGCAGACCCGACAAGGGGGTGCCGGTCGCGGCATTGAATGTCTTCCTGCATTCTTTGCACTGGTACCGTCGCAGGCCCCTTGCCTCGCCACGCGATATGGCACCTGGCGTGCCACAATGCGGGCACTGGCGATCTCCACCCACGGCCGCTTCAATGGCAGCCAGCGACGCTGACGTCTCCGTGTCCCCCAGGAACACGGCTTCGGTTTGCTGCCGCTGCGCCGGGCTGAGGTGGTCTATCCCCGATAACCATTCCTGAAACTGCTTGTGATCCATGTCAATCCATCCTTCTGATTTCACAAAAAACATGACATGAACGCACACGGCTTGTAAACTGAGCCTTTGCCAATCAGGACGTGGGCCAGCAGACCCGGACCGGGGCGGCCACGCTCAACAGGGCGCGACGGCAATGGGGCCTGGGCAAAGGTTTCACAACAGGTGCAGGCCATGAGGGGGCGGAGGATCCGGCGTACCACAAAGCGGCCCGGGACATATTCCAGTTCCTCGGTAACGTCCTCACCGATCTGGCGCAGGCTCCCACCGCAGTCAGTGCAGTCCTTACCCGGCGACAGCACCTCATCCTGCCGATCCAGATGATCTGGCAAGGGGTTGCGGCTGTGCTTGCGCCTGGCAGGTTTGTCCGTCTCATCGACATCAGTGCCGTTGGAGCCAGCTTCGTTCTTCTGCTCGTTTGCTGCCGCCTCGATCTCTTCGTCTTCCTGAAGATCAAAAGCCAGTTGATCCATGCTCTCTGATCTGGAGCCAGACCGTGCCTTGCGGTGGCCATGCAGTTCAGCTTCAGCTTCTCGTCTTGATACGTCAGCGACTGAACCTCGGCCATCAAAAGCTCGCTGACAGCCCGCAGTTCGGCAGGGTCTTCAGGCAGGAATTCAAGGGCGTTCAACATGTGAAATCCATATCAAACTGCCTCATGGGATGGAACGACAAACCGCGTTAAACTTCATGTTTTGTCGGGCTTTCTCTATCCCGCCTGCAAAGGACGCCAGGTCTTTTGCGGGGTGCGCCAGTCAATCCCTTCCAGCAGCATCGACAGCTGTGAGGGACTCAGGCTGACCTTGCCCTCCCTGGCCGCAGGCCAGACAAACCGCCCCCGTTCCAGTCGTCTGGAGAACAGGCAAGCGCCCTGGCTGTCCCACCATATGATCTTGAGCAGATCACCGCGCCTGCCGCGAAACACGAACATGTGCCCCGAATACGGGTCTTCAGCCAGAACCTGTTCTGCCTGAGTCGCCAGTGTGTTGAACCCGCGCCGCATATCCGTCACCCCGGCAGCCAGCCACCCCCGCGTATTGCCCGGCACCGGAATCATGTCAGCAGCCCCTCAACCAGAGCCGGCACCGCCGACAATCCCGTCGCTCCTTCAACCAGGATACGCCGGCCATCAGACAGGGTGATGTCTACACGGTGAGCCGAAAGAGGACCGTCCATACAGGGCGCTGTGATCGGCACGTGGGCTGCGGTTGGCCCTGCAATCTCTACAGGCAGAAATGTGGTCACTTCCTCGGCGAAATCATCACCGTCAGTACATGCCGGCGCGAAACGGGGATCACGCAACCATTTGTGGATCAGATTAGCGTTCATCGCGTAACGTCGTGCAACCTGCGCTACCGAAACCCCAGGTGCGCGCGTTTGTCCGCAGATCGAAACCTTCTCATCGTCTGACCGGAACCGCTTCTTCTGACCCTTCTTACCAGCCATATCCACCCTCAAGATGTCCACCATCAATGGTGGACACTATCAGCGCACGCTATAACGCGTCAGAGCACCAACACCGGACGCTTACGACTTTTGAAATTCGATTGCCCTGTTGAGAATGTTAGATTCCCTTGTCACTTCAGCAAATCGGTCCTATGCCCGACGCACCATCCCAACATCAATGTCCCAATTGCGGTGACAGTCTCGGTGATTTGTTTGCCTCGACCCGAATGGCCAATTACACGTCCTGCGGTACCACGCTTTTTCTGGAGCACAGCGTTTCCCGCAAGGTCGGCGAACAGGGCGAAATGCACGATGTGCCCATGCTGATGGCGCTGAGCGATCATGTCGAACTGTTGGGACACACTTTCCATCTGGTGGGCCGGGCGCGGTTCAGTTACGGGCCGCGGCTGGTGGGATGAATTCTGGGGCGGCAATGGTGCCTGGCACATCGGTGAATGGGTCGATCCATTTGATGTCAGAAAGGTCGTACACCCTTGACCCGGGCGGATGGGATCAAATCCATCAACTGCACGTTTTGCGACGCCGGCCTGGATGTTCTGGGCAGTGGCCGCGTTACCACCTACGTCTGCGGTTATCGCAGGGCAATCGACTGAATAGATTGCTGACATTTGTGTGTTTTTCTGAATCAAGAATTTGAGATGGCCCCCTTTTTCGGAGATTTCAGATGTCACACGCCCCTCGGTCTGTCAATTCAATGTTGGAGACCATGACGGGTCGGACGCGTCCTGCGGTGTCGGTACCGGCCGCAGGTTTCGCCCGGTCAGATCGATCGACCACAATTGTGTTCTTCCGCGCGCACCGCTTTGCTGACGGAAGAACATCAGGGACCGTCCGTTCGGCGCCCAGGTCGGCCCCTCGTCCAGAAAACTTTCCGTCATGATGCGCTCGTTCGACCCATCCGGCTCCATGACGCCGATCGAGAATCGGCCGCCCGACAGTTTAGTGAATGAGATCAGATCGCCGCGCGGCGACCAAACCGGCGTGGCATAGCGCCCCTTGCCGAAACTGATCCGATTTACACCCGATCCATCGGCATTCATAACATAAAGCTGCTGCGATCCGCCCCGATCCGAATTGAACACGATCTGGCGGGCGTCGGGAGAAAACGACGGCGATGTGTCGATCGCTGGATGATCCGTCAGCCTGGCCTTGCGCCGAGTCCGCAAGTCCATCTTGTAGATGTCGGAATTACCGCTGCTGGCCAGGCTCATCACCACCAGTTCGCCGTCAGGGGAAAAGGACGGCGCGAAAGACATGCCCGGAAAATTGCCCAGTACTTCCTTGCGCCGGGTTATGATGTTGTAGAGATAGACCAGCGGCCGCCCCTGTTCATAGGACAGGAAGGTGATGACATCGGCCTCCGGACTGAACCGCGGCGTCAGCACCAAGCTGGATCCGTTGGTCAGGAAGGAATGATTGGCGCCATCGTAATCCATGATCGCCAATCGCTTGGTACGACCGTTCTTCGGTCCGTTCTCGGCCACATAGACCACACGGGTATCGAAATAGCCCGGATCGCCGGTCAACTTCTGATAGATGAAGTCCGACACCTTGTGGGCAATGCGGCGCCAGGAATCTGTGGTTGCCCGCATGACGAAGCCATCGACCGGCTGTTCGCCGAAGACATCCCACAGCCGGAACTTGACCGCCAACAGACCATCGGCGCCGATTTCCGCCGCACCGGTGACCAGCGCATCGGCATTGATCACTTTCCAGTCGGCATAACGCGGCACGGTCGAGAACCCCAGACCGGTCTGGATGAAGGCATTTTCATCGATCGCTTTGAACAGGCCGGACCGCTCCAGATCCGCCTTGACCACGGACACCACGTCGCGCGCAACGCTGATCGCGCGCTGGTCATTGGCCTCGAACGGAGAAATCGCGATGGGGATGGGTTCGGCAACACCTTCTTCGATGTATAGATTCGAACTTTGCGCCAGCGCGGCATGGGCCAGAAGGGTCGCCGCCAACAGCGGTAAAATGAATCCGATTTCCAGTTTGTGGGGTGTCATTACAGTCGCGCGCCTCCCTTTCCGAAGGTAACTACCATGGTATTCCATGCATCGAACTTATCCTTGGGCAGTAATCTGGAAAGGTCACAACGAGACAAACCCGTCAAGATGCTCCTGACGGCTGCATTGGTGTATTTATTCCCACGCGGTCTGGCGGTCATCACGGTTGGCTTTCCTTTCAGCTTGCCTGATTCCAGAAAATTGACCCGCACCTGCACCGCAAGTTTGTTGCGTATGCGGGACGGCATGCTCTTGTCTTCTTTCCAACACTTGGATATGGTGGCTTCAAGGCGGCCGGTTTCGCCCCGGCTGAGCGGCGTGCCGCGACCGCTGCCAGAATTACCGCCTTGGATGGCCCTGCCAATGTCCGCCACATTGAATTTCTTCTTTGGCGGCTTGTCTTCCCTTTTCGCAGATTTGGTTGCGACCTTTGCCTCTTCCTCCTTGGCGATCCGCGCCGCCAGTTCGATTGGCTTCTCCCGGGGCACTGGAGTCGGTGGTGGGACATCCTTCACCTGGGGCACGTCGGGCTGAACCTCCTGGGCCACGACAGTCTCGGGCTCATGGACCTCTGGTCTGGTTACTTCCGGTTCGGCGGCGTCAAGCTGTTCCGGCGGCGCTGGTGTCAGGTCTTCCGGTTCAGGGGCCTGGGTCCGCACCACATCGCCGAGGCGCGGCGGCAGCGCCGCAATCACGACGGCGTCTTCCAATGGCTCCGGCTCGGCGGTCGTGACCTGCTGCGGTAATATGGTTTGCGGCAGGTCGGTAACCTCAATTGTCTCAGTGGGCTCAACCGGGTCTGGGGCCGCCTGCGCCACCGCTTCCGGCTCGGCTACATCGAACTGTTCAGGCGCGCCCGCTGCCTCTTCCACCTCCTCCGCGATTGGATTGCCGGGCTCGATGACGGTACGGGTTCGGGCGTCGATCTGACGGCTGGATTCCATCACCAGATCCACCGCAATCGCCGATCCACCCGCAGGTGTGGTGCGCGATAGATGCGGCAAGCTCGACAAGGTCGCCAGCACGACAAGCGCGTGGAATATGACCGACAGGGTGAAACCAGCACGCATGATCGTTCCGGAGCCTTCGCTGTTCGTTCAAGTCGCCGGGTCGGTCACCAGACCGATCCGCGAAAACCCCCTGCATTGAGATGGCCCATGACAACCATCACTTGGCCATAATCCACCGCCTCGTCCGCTTTCAGATAGATCCGGTCGTTCTCCCGCGTCGCCGCGATAGCCCGCAGCTTGTCGATCAACGCGTCAAGCGTTACTTCCGTTTTCTGGATGAAAACCCGGCCCTCGGCCGCTACGGTGACAGTCAACGGTTCTTCGGGATCGAACGGTAGGGAGGTGGCATCGGTCTTGGGCAACTGCACCGGCACGCCGACGGTCAACAACGGCGCCGCCACCATGAAGACAATCAGCAGCACCAGCATGACATCGACCATCGGGGTGACATTGATCTCACTCATCGGGGTGTAGGACAATTGCCGGTGCAGCCGAAAACCGCGACCCCTGCCGCCGCCATTGCTGCCTTTCAATTGCATGCCCATCAGGCGGCCTGCCTGTCGATCTGGCGCGACACGATGGCCAGGAACTCACCGGCGAACATTTCCACCCGGTTGCCATAACGACCGATATCGGCGCTGATCTTGTTGTAGAAGATCACCGCCGGGATCGCGGCCAGCAGGCCCAGTGCCGTGGCGAACAGGGCTTCCGCAATACCGGGAGCGACGACGACCAGGCTGGTGTTTTGGCTGGTGGCGATGGCCTGAAAGCTGTTCATGATGCCCCAGACCGTGCCCAGCAGGCCGATAAAAGGCGCCACCGATCCGACGGTGGCCAGAAACGACAGCCGCTTTTCCAGATATTCCATTTCACGCGAATAGGACACCGACATGGTCTGTTCGACCCGGTCGCGCAGACCGGCCGCCGCCGCGCCCTGGTGTTTCGAGCGCCGCCATTCGCGCATGCCGGCGATAAAGATCGCGGCCATGGGGTGGTCGGCATAGCCGTCGATCTTGCTGTAAAAATCATCCATCGCACCGCCGGACCAGAACTTGCCCTCAAAATCCTTGGCTCGGGCCGACATCCGCCGGATGGTGAGAAGCTTGTCGAAGATAATTGCCCAGCTCCACAGCGACGCGATCACCAAGATCACCATGACGGCCTTAATGATCGGATCCGCCCGCCAGATTAGCCCCCAAATCGTGAGATCGGCCTCGCCCGCGGCCGTTGCCAGATCAGCTTCCATTTTCACCCTCTTTCTCACGCCGCCTCGGCGATGCATTCCGCCATGGGCTTTCGCATGCTCGCCCCCGCGAACCAGTTCATACGCCCCACAAGCGCAAGGAATTTGACCGTTTTTGGGCGGGTTGAAGATTGACCACAACAATTCCGTCCAGGGCGGCCGGCAGCTGCCTCGATTTGCCGGCGCGGTCAAGGCAGGCAATGGTCACCTCGGCCCGGATCAACAGATCTTCTCCGCGCCAGATCTGCTGGCACGGCGCAAATTCGAAACGGTCGTGCGTATTTCCAGCACGTCGTTCAGCCTGGCGGGGATGAGATAATCGATCTCGACCCGGCGCACGACAAAGGCGCGCCAGTCCTCGCCCTTAAAGCCCGTTTAGAGCCTGTCGCGGTCAATTTGCCTCATACCCTGCTGCTCTGAAGAAATTGTAGCACTCTTCTTCGGAGAAGCGGTTGCAAACGTGCCCGACTGCCTCCCAAAGCTCGTCGCAGGTCCGGGCTGCGGCCTTTCTGATCAAAGCTTTCAGCTTTGAGAACGCCATCTCAATGGGGTTCAGGTCCGGGCTGTAGGGCGGGAGGAAGAGGAACCAGGCGCCAACGCTGCGCAGGATTTCGGCTGCATCCGGGCTCTTGTGGCTTGACAGGTTGTCGAGAATGACCACATCGCCGTCACGCAGCGTCGGCACCAGTTGGGTCTCGATGTAGAGATCGAACATCTCGGCGTTCATCGCCCCGTCGATGACCCACGGCGCGTCCAGCCTGTCGTGCCGCAAGGCTCCAATGAATGTCTGCGTTCGCCAATGACCGAATGGTGCGTGATCAACCAGGCGCTGCCCGCACGGAGCCCATCCCGTGGTTTTGGCCATGTTGGTTTTGACGGAGGTCTCGTCGATGAAGGCCAGCCTTTCCAGATGGTTGACCATGAAGAGCTGGCGTTTGGTGATCCAGATGCGGCGCTTCGCGGCGACATCCTTGCGCTTCTGCTCAAGCGCCTGAAGGTCTTTTTTATGCGTCAGCCCGAGGCCACGAAGACCTCGCCAGACGGTGCCGCGATGAACCTTGATGCCATGCGTCTCGGCCAGTTCCGCGACCAGTTCATCAAGCGTGATCTCGCCTCGGGCCGCAACACGGGCCGCGATCCAATCAGTCACGCCCGCCAGTTTGCCATGCCCGACGCCGTTGCCTTGTGGGCGCGGCACCAATGACCCAGTTTCGCGGCGCAGTTTCACCAGTTCATTGACGAATTTCGGCGACACGCGGAAATGCCGCGCCGCCTCGCGGTGCCCGTGAACTTCGTCGACATACGCGACAACCCGCGATCGTAGCTCCATCGGATGTGGTTTGCCCATCTATGACCCCCAATATCTGCCTCAACAGCAGGCAATCACATTACCAGTAATCTGGGAAGCTTGAATCTGAAAGACCGCAACATGCTCTAAAAAGTAGTTGAGTGATATCAGTGGGGTGTGCTTCACCGTCTTTATCGAAGAGGATGGAGAATGACCATGCCATGGACCAATATCACTCGCGTTGAATACAGGCGCGCCCCTGCCCGCTATCCAGGCGATCTGACGAATGAAGAATGGGCGTTGATTGGGCCGCTCTTGCTGCCTGCAAGGCCCGGCGGTCGGCCCCGCTCGATCAAGCTGCGTCATGTGATGGATGGGATCTTGCATATCGCTTCCAGCGGCTGTCAGTGGCGGAAGATTGCGGGCCGCAAGCGCCATGTCATGTCGCCGCTTTGATCCACGCCCGGCGCCCGGACATATTCAGACCGGCTTCAGACCGGCCGCGTTCCGAAACCGCAGGTAATTGACATGATAGACAATCTGCGCGGTGTCGGTGTCCTCGTAATAGACACGCACCGGCAAACGGTGGAGACCGTCCGCCAACGCCCCGCCATGGGGCAGATCGGTCATTTGCCGCCCTCGAACAGATCGCTTGGTTCCGCGCGGGCTTTCGGTGTCGGCAGACCCAGATGGGCATGGGCATGACCGGTCAGGACGCGGCCGCGCGGGGTGCGCTGGATAAAGCCTTGCTGGATCAGATAGGGCTCGATGACATCCTCGATCCCGTCGCGGGCCTCCGACAGAGCGGCGGCCAAGGTCTCGACTCCGACCGGTCCGCCGGTGAACTTTTCGCCAATGGCAAGCAGATAGCGCCGGTCGAGCGCATCGAGGCCGAGGGTATCGACCTCCAATCTGGTCAGAGCATCGTCGGCCACCTTCCGGTCGATCGGTTGGTTACCGGCGAAGTCACGCACCCGGCGCAACAGCCGCCCGGCAATGCGCGGGGTGCCGCGGGAGCGGCGGGCGATTTCCATGGCGCCGTCCTCGGTCATCGCCGCTTCAAGCAACGCCGCGCCGCGTGTGACGATCCGGACCAACTCGGCCACCTCGTAAAAATTCAGCCGCACCGGAATCCCGAAGCGGTCGCGCAGCGGCGTTGTGATCAGACCTGACCGGGTCGTTGCGCCGACCAGCGTAAAGGGCGGCAGATCAATCCGCACGGTGCGCGCCGCCGGCCCCTCACCGATGATCAGATCAAGCTGGAAGTCTTCCATCGCCGGATAAAGTATTTCCTCAACCGTCGGATTTAACCTGTGGATTTCATCTATAAAAAGAACGTCATAAGGTTGCAGATTGGTGAGGATCGCGGCCAGGTCCCCCGCCTTGGCAATCACCGGACCGGAGGTTGCCCGGAAGTTCACCCCCAACTCGCGGCTGACGATCCGGGCCAGGGTGGTCTTGCCCAGCCCCGGCGGCCCGTAGAGCAGCACATGGTCCAGCGCATCGCCCCGTCCGCGCGCGGCATCGATAAAAACTTTCAGGTTTTCCCGCGCCCGCGCCTGGCCGACAAACTCGCCCAGAGTCTGGGGCCTAAGCGAGGTCTCGCCACGGTCCTCCTCACCCTGCTCAAGGCTGATCATGCGGTCTTCGTCGGTCATGGCAAGCCCCAGACCGCACAACCGCACTCCTTCCCTCTCCCGCGCCCAGCGGGATGAGGGAATTTGGTGCGCGCATGTCGCGAGTTCATCGAACAAGACCAACTCACTGTGCCAGTTCCTTCAATGCTGCCGCGATCAGCGCCTCGACCTGATCCCCGGCCTCACCGTGCACGGCCGAGACCGCCCGGGAGGCTTCGCTGGCGCTGTAGCCAAGATTGGTCAACGCGGATACCGCGTCCGCAATGGCGCTGCTCCCGGACGATCCAGCCGTCTTCGGCACTGCCGCCGCATGGAACGCCGCAACCGGCGCCTTGTCCGCCAGTTCATTCACAATCCGCAAGGCCAGCTTCGGCCCCACCCCATTGGCCCGCGACACCGCCGCCTTGTCCTTGGCCGACACGGCCAGCGCGAGTTCATCGACCCGCAACACGGTCAGGATCGACAGTGCAACCTTGGCGCCGACTCCCTGGACCGACAGCAGCGTGCGGAACCAGTCCCGTTCGCCGGCCACCATGAAGCCAAACAGGGTGATCGCGTCCTCGCGCACCTGGGTTTCGATCATCATGGTCAGAGGTTCGCCGACTGCCGGCAATTCGGCCATGGTTCTGCTAGATGTTTGAATGATATAGCCGACACCGTTCACATCGATAATCAGGTGCCCTTCGCCCACCTCATCGACAATGCCGCGCAGTTTTCCGATCATCCCGCCACCATCGCGACCAGGGTGCGGGCATTGCGGTGATGCGCATGACAGATTGCGACGGCCAGTGCATCGGCGGCGTCCGGACCAGCGATTTCCACGCCCGGCAACAGCAGGCGCACCATGTGATTGATCTGTTCCTTGGCGGCATGGCCGACGCCGATCACAGACTTCTTAACCTGGTTGGGCGCATATTCGGCAACGTCCAACCCGGCCTGTTTCGGCACCAGCAGCGACATCGCCCGCGCCTGCCCCAGCTTCAGCGTGCCCACCGAATCCTTGTTCACGAACGTATGTTCCACGGCCGCCTCGTCCGGCGCCATCGTCGCAAGCACATCCGACAGTCCCTCATGCAGCTCCAAAAGCCGGGTCGCCAGATCGGCCTTGGCGGTGGACTTGACCACTCCGTTGGCCACATGGCGCAGATTGGACCCGGAGATGGCAACCAGCCCCCACCCCGTCCGCTGCAAGCCGGGGTCCAGCCCCAGGATCCGAATCGTTTCCACCGCCATGGCTTTTGCCTAGCGCGGATCGGGATTCGGTGGAAGAAAAGGTGAACGCCACCGCCTTGGCGCGTCCATCTGGATTTTCGCGGGCAGCGCTTCTATAAGGCGGAAAATCAACATTCCAGGTTACGAGGTGGCACCATGGCCGGCCATTCCAAATTCAAGAACATCATGTTCCGCAAGGGCGCCCAAGACAAAAAACGCTCGAAGATGTTCTCCAGGCTCAGCAAGGAAATCACCATCGCGGCCAAGATGGGCGGCGAGGATCCGGACGCCAATCCACGCCTGCGCCTGGCCATGAAAAATGCTCGCTCCCTGTCGATGCCCAAGGACAATATCGACCGCGCCGTCAAAAAGGGTTCCGGCGGGGACGAAGATAATTATGAAGAGGTGCGCTATGAGGGCTATGGCCCCGGCGGCGTCGCGGTGATTGTCGAGGCGCTGACCGATAACCGCAACCGCACCGCCGGTTCGGTCCGCACGGCCTTCACCAAGAACGGCGGCAATCTGGGCGAGACCGGCTCGGTCTCCTTCATGTTCGACCGGGTCGGCGAGATCGTCTTCAAACCCGAGGCCGGTGATGCCGACACCATCATGGAAGCCGCCCTTGAAGCCGGCGCTGAAGACGTTACCTCGGACGAAGAAGCCCACACCATCGTCTGCGCCTTCGAGGACATTGGCGAAGTGTCCGACGCCCTGATCGCCTCGCTCGGCGAATCCGGCAGCGTCAACGTGGTTTGGAAACCGCAAAACGGCACGCCGGTGGACGAAACCAAGGCTGCCACCCTGATGAAACTGATCGACGTTTTGGAAGACGATGACGACGTCCAGAACGTCTATTCGAATTTCGAGGTGGACGACGCGGTGATGGAGAAACTGGCGGCGGGGTGATCCGGGTCAGAGGACACGTAAAAAGGTTTGCAGGACAAATTTCACGTCGAGTCCCAAAGATAGCCATCTGGCAGTTTAACCCGGATCATTCACAATGCGGCGTGAACTTTCTGTCGAGCGTGGTGTAAACATTTGAGATCGTTTATGTATTCTTTTCCACACGAGCACCTGCCCGACACAGCCGAGTTTCCAGCCCGCCATGTCCGACAATACCTCCATTCTCCCCGGTTTGTCACCAGTCTGCGGGCTTGACGTTCACGCGCGGTTCGATGGCGGCCGGATTTCCTCGAACGGCGGGGCGCTCATGTTGCGTGAGGCCGGTCGCGGCCTGGATCTTGCCGAGATGCTGGCGTCCCGCATCGAAGATCGCCGCGATCCTGCGAAAACCACACACAGCTACGACCCAATGATCCAGGCCCGGATTGTTGCCATCGCCTGTGGTCATGAAGCCTGCGGTCATGAAGGGCATCTCGAACAATCGGCCTGATTTTGAGTTTATGGATGACGTTTGATTCTCTCGAAATATAATCGATGGAAGCTTCAATTTTGTAAGGAATCGGCGATGGGTCAGCCGGGCTTTTTCGATGTCAGCAACCGTTACGCTTCGCTTGATGCCAGGAAGGACCCCCTGGTTCAGATTGCGGCGGTTGTTCCATTCGAGGCGTTTCGGTCGCGTTTGGAGGCGGTTTGGCGCAAACCGGGTGAAAAGCGCAAGTCGGCGGCGGGTCGCAAGCCGTGGGACGCGGTGGTCATGCTCAAGGCGATCATTCTCTGCGAACCTTACAATCTTTCCGACGAGCAGGTCGAGTATCAGGTTCGCAATCGTCTTTCCTTCATGCGGTTCCCAGGCCTGGGCCTTGAGGATCCGGTGCCCGATGCCAGGACGATCCGGCCTTATCGCGAGCAGCTGGCTCAGGCGGGCGAAGTAAAACCGCTTTTTTCAGCTTTTGACGATCATTTGAAGGGCCGGGGCTAGGGCCTGTTGACATTTGGGGTTGCGATTTGGCCTGAACTGTTATTCAAGCTTCGAAAATGGAGGTTTGGATGGACGAAGATCGTTTGGTGATTTCAGATGAACTCTGGGCGAAGATTGCGCCCCTGTTACCCGGTAAGGCCGGGGACCCGGGAGCAACCGGTCGGGATAACCGTCGGTTCATGGAGGCCGTACTTTGGCGTGTGCGAACAGGGTCTCCCTAGCGTGACCTGCCCCAGGATTTCGGCAACTGGAATTCGGTTTTCAAACGATTTCGTCGATGGGCAAAGGCCGGTGTGTTTGAGAGACTTTTCAACGCCATAAGCGACGAGCCAGACCTTGAATATGCTCTCATCGACGGAACGATTGTCCAAGCCCATCAGAAGGCTTCGGGCGCAAAAGGGGGACACGGAATCAAGCCATCGGACGCTCTCGCGGCGGGCTGACGACCAAAATCGTTGCCCTGGTCGATGCGCTCGGCAACTTGTTCCGCTTTCTGCTTCTGCCGGGGCAAGCGCACGACATGAAGGGGGTTGCCCCCCTGATCCACGATGTCTCCTTCGCAGCGTTGCTGGCCGACAAGGCCTTCGACGCCGATTGGCTCCTGCAAGACCTTGATGAGCGCGGCGCAACTGCGGTTATTCCACCCAAATCGAACCGGAAAGTGCAACGAGACTACGATACTCACATGTACAAGTGGCGTCACCTGATTGAAAACTACTTTGCAAAGATCAAGGAATTCAGGGGGATAGCAACGCGATACGACAAAACAGATACCAGCTATGCAGCCAACTGGCACCTCTGCGCAATGCTCGTTGCTGCCCGGTGATTGTCAACAGACCCTACTTGGCAATGGGCGGACAGATCATTATGCGTCGATCGTCCCGGTGCCCAGGCAGCGCAACAAGCGCGAGGAGAACGCGACCATCAAGGCCGGTGACACGCCAGAGGCGTGGAAGGAAAAGCCGGCCAGGGCTGCGCCGGAAAGATTGCGATGCCCGCTGGACCGGAAAAACGGCCAAAGCCATTACGGCGACAAGAACCACATCAACGTCGACCGCCGTCACAAGCTGGTGCGTGACCATGACGTGAGCGATGCCGCGGTGCACGACAGTCAGGTGCCGGATCAGATCCTCGATGGTGACAACACCGCCTCGGATGTCCGGGCCGACAGCGCCTGTCGCTCGGCCGAGATCGAGGAGAAGCTGAAGGACAAGGGGCTGAGGAGCCGGATCCACCGCAAGGCAAGCGCAACAAGCCACTGAGCGACCGAGAGAAGAAGGGCAACAAGACCCGTTCCAGGGTGCGCGTCCGGGTCGAGCATGCCTTTGGCGCCCAGAGCAACGACATGGGCGGACCGCTGATCCGATCCATCGGTCTGGTCCGGGCAAAGGCACGGATCGGTCTCCGGAACCTTGCCTGCAACATGCGCCGCGCCGTGCAGATGGATCACCTGGATGCAGCACCGGGTTGACCACCTTCAGGGGATGAGTCTGCCCAAACCACAAGAAAAAAACAGGAGATAAATCACAAGGCAGACCCAGGAATCAAATCTGACCTGCCGACTTTCCCCTCAACCCCCAGCTATAGGCTGGGACAAAATATGAACCTTCGCAAGTCCAAGCATTTTTAGAGGTGCCCTGAAGATTGTGACGATCTTGATGTTCTGCGTCATGACCCGGTCTTGATGATGACATGCGACAAGGCCCCGGAGGCAGCGGTGGGTCCTGCCTCGCAGCCGACGTTGTCGCGGCTGGAGAACACGGTCAGCTGGCGGACGCTGGCCCGGATGGGCCTGGCCATGATCGCCACCTTTTGCGACAGCTTCGAGCGACCGCCGCGCCAGATCGTGCTGGACATCGACGACACGACAGACCTTGTGCACGGCGGGCAGCAACTCAGCCTCTTCAGCACGCCTGCGGGTGGGTATTGCTTCCAGTCGATCCCTGATCTTCGAGGCGGCAACGCAAAAGCCTGTCGCCGCCATCCTGCGCCCCGGCAAGCGTCCGTCGGGAGAGGAGGCCGCGCAGGTGCTGCGCCATGTCGTCCGCCAGGTCAGAGCGCACTGGCCGCGCGTCGCGATCACCGTCCGCGGTGATGCGCATTATGGGACGCCCGAGGTCATGGATGTGCTGGAGGATCTGGGCTGCTTCTACATCTTCGGCCTCTCCGGCAACAAACGCCTGGCCGGGATCAGCGCGCCCTGGCGTGATGACGTGGCGACCCGGCGCGCGCCTGGTGGCAAAGACAAGATCCGGCGGTTCTTCCAGGCCAAAAGCTGGCGCAGCGAGCGGCGTGTCATCGCCTGCGCCTGGGCGACCAACCCTCGGCTCGGACACCCGCTTCATCGTCACCAGCATCCCGGGCGGCAGGGCCAAACATCTCTGCGAGACGGTCTACTGCGCGCGCGGGCGCATGGAGAACCTTGTCAAGGAGCACAAGCTTGATCTGCGCTCCGACCGAACCTCATGCCATCGCCGGGAGGCAAACCGGTTCGGGATCTTTCTCCATACCGCGGCCTACGGGCTCATGCTTCGGCGGAGAGGGGCCACGCCGAAGAAATCCCAATGGCGCAATGCCACCTTCGAGACCATTCGCAAGACCTTCATCAAGATCGCAGCCCGCGGCGTACAGATGAAAACCCGCATCCGCGTCTCGTTCCCAACCGCGACACCCAGCATTGCCGTTATCAACGCCATGCTCGGAAAACTGGCCGCCCAAGCCCCATAAACCGCGCGGCAGTTGCGCCGCCTTGAACCCGAAAACCGAACTCCAACGCAGACGCAAAGCCAGAAATCACGGAACCGCTTCACGCGGCAAACCCTGCGCGCCAACCCCTCAAACCGCGCCACTCATGAATAATCAATGCTAGCGACACCAATCCGCACGGGCCTTGCGGGAAAGGGGCCAAATGGCTAGGTTGCGTGGTGGATGTCAAAGTTCCGTCACAGGAATCAGGCATTCTTGACGACGTAACCCTTGGGAGTGACAACCTGGCTTCGAATTCAAGATCGATGGCGGTTTGGTGGCTCCCCTGATTCTTATGGCAGAGGAGAGAGTATTCTGATCATCGACTTGAGCGGTCCCGAAACAGGCACGACCGCAACCGCGCCGGCGACAAATGTGGCCGGCACGATTCCCCCGGAACAGCTATTGCAACTGGCCCTGCATTCCCTGAGCCAGGACAAGGCTGAGGATGTGGTCACGATTGACCTCATCGGGAAGACGGCCATGGCCGATTACATGGTCATTGCCTCCGGGCGTTCGGCGCGCCAGGTATCGTCAATCGCCGAAAAGCTGCTCAACCGGCTGAAGGAAGCCGGCCAGGGCCGCCGGCCGGCCGAAGGCAAGGACCAGGGCGACTGGGCGCTGATCGATGCGGGCGACGTGATCGTCCACATCTTCCGACCCGAAGTGCGCGATTTTTATGATCTGGAGAAAATGTGGTCGTCTGCCGCGCCGGCGACAACCTCCGGCGCGTCCTGATCGGGCACGATTGCCACCATGCGCATGAAGCTTGTGGCGGTGGGCCGCGCCAAGGCCGGACCCGAACGCGATCTGTGCAGTGATTATCTGACACGGGCCGAGGCGTTCGGCCGCCAGATCGGCCTCAATCCGATTGAATTGGTGGAAGTTGAAGGCGCCAATACCGCTGATGAGGGCAAGGCGGTCCTGCGCGCCGCCGGCAACGGGCTCTTGATTCTGCTTGATGAGCGGAGCAAGGAACTGGACAGCTGGCAATTTGTCACCTTGGTCGAGTGTCACCGCGATGACGGGATCTGGTCCTGGCCATTGGCGGGGCCGACGGGCACGGGCCCGACGGCGCCAGGCCGCCCGCCAGAGCGTGGCTTTCGGCCGGATGACCTGGCCGCACATGCTGGTTCGGATCATGGCCGCCGAACAAATCTTCCGGACCGCGACAATCCTGTCCGGGCACCCTTATTACCGAGCCGGCAAAGCCGGTTGAGGGATAAAATTGCCGGGCGCTTTTTTGTTCAAATCAGCTATATGGAGCGCCATGAAAACTTCTGAACCACCGCGCCCGGCGGTCCTGTGCATCCTGGATGGATGGGGCCTCAGGGAAGATACCGACAGCAATGCCATTGCCCAGGGCAACACACCGGTCTGGGACCGGTTGATGCGGACATGCCCCCACGCGGCGCTGGACACCGACGGGGTGCATGTGGGTCTGCCCGCCGGCCAGATGGGCAATTCCGAGGTCGGTCACATGAACATCGGCGCCGGCCGCGTGGTGATGCAGGATCTGCCGCGCATCAATGCGGCCATCGCCGACGGCAGTCTGGCGCGAAATTCGGTATTGCAGGATTTGATCGAAACCCTGCGCAAATCGGGCGGGGCCTGTCATCTGCTGGGGCTTTTGTCGCCCGGCGGCGTTCATTCCCACCAGGATCACTTGGCCGCCTTGGCGGACATCATCTCTGCGGCCGGTGTGCCGGTTCGGATCCATGCCTTCTTCGATGGCCGCGATACGCCGCCCAAAAGCGCGCTGGAATATCTGGCGGCGTTCGAGGAACAGATCAACGGCTTGCCGGACGTGGCGATCGCGACTGTTTCGGGTCGATATTATGCGATGGACCGCGACAATCGCTGGGATCGGGTCGGGCTTGCCTTTGCCGCGATGGTACATGGCCGGGGGGAGAGAGCCTCATCGGCCGGACAGGCGATCGAGGTTTCTTACGCGGCCGATAAAACGGATGAATTCATCCTGCCGATGGCGCTCGCCGGCTATATGGGCATGGCCGATGGCGACGGTATCCTGATGGGCAATTTTCGGGCGGACCGCGCCCGCGAGATACTGTCGGCATTGCTTGATCCGGCTTTTGACGGATTTGATCGCGGGACCATGCCAACTCTGACCGGGGGCACCGGTCTGGTGGAATACTCTTCCGCGCATGCGGCCTTCATGACGACGATGTTTCCGCCGGAAAACCTGGTCAACACGCTGGGCGAACATGCCGCCCGGCTGGGCCTCAAACAGCTGCGCATCGCCGAAACCGAGAAATACGCCCATGTGACCTTTTTCCTGAATGGCGGGCACGAAGACCCGTTCGAGGGCGAGGAACGCATTCTGATCCCCTCTCCGAAGATCGCGACCTATGATCTGAAGCCGGAAATGTCGGCGCCCGAGGTAACCGAGTGCTTGGTCGATGCCATTGAAGATGGCACATTTGATCTGATCATTGTCAATTTCGCCAATCCGGACATGGTGGGACACACCGGTATTTTCATCGCCGCCGTCCAGGCTGTCGAAGCTGTGGACGCCTGTGTCGGCCGGTTGGAGGAGGCGGTGCGCGATGCCGGCGGCGTCATGCTGATCACGGCCGATCACGGAAATGTGGAAATGCTTCAGGACTTGACAACCGGTCAGGCCCATACTGCCCATACCACCCTGCGGGTGCCGCTGGTCCTCGTGGACGGTCGTGCCGGGGACGCTGGCCAATTGACCGATGGACGTTTGGCCGATGTGGCGCCGACATTGCTGGGACTGATGAATGTGCCGGTGCCGGCTGAAATGACCGGCCGGATGCTGGCCAATGTGGAGGGCGCCAATGACGTGCAAACCGCTGCTGAATAGGGCGATCCGTCATGCCTTTGTCGCGGCCGCTCTCTTGGCGGGAACGCCCGTCCTTGCGCAAAATTCGCTGACGATGCCGTGCGGGCCTCGTCCCGCGTATTTGCCCAGTTGAAGGGAAACCCGAAATCGCCCGTATCGGGCCGGATTTCCGACAGATATGGTGATCTGAACGATGGCGGACAGCCGCGATATGGTATTACCATCAAGGCCCGCCCGGGATCCGAGGTTGTATCGCCCGTGGGCGGCGAAGTTTTGTTCGCCGGATCCTTTCGTTCTTATGATACATTGCTGATGGCTCAGTTTACAAGCCGTGTGCGTTCATGTTATGTTTTTGTGAAATCAGAGGGATGGATTGACATGAATAACAAGCAGTTTCAGGAATGGTTATCGGGGACAGACCACCTCAGCCCGGCGCAGCGGCAGCAAACCGAAGCCGTGTTCCTGGGGGACACGGAGACGACAGCGTCGCTGGCTGCCATTGAAGCGGCCGTGGGTGAAGATCGCCAGTGCCCGCATTTTGGCACGCCAGGCGCCATATCGCGTGGCAAGGCAAGGGGTCTGCGACGGTACCAGTGCAAGGGATGCAGGAAGACATTTAATGCCGCGACCGGCACCCCCTTGTCGGGTCTGCACCGCAAGGACAAGTGGCTTTCCTTCGGAGCCTGTCTTGCTGATGGGCTGACGGTTCGCGCTTCAGCAGAACGTTGCGGACTTGCCGTCAACACCGCCTTCCGTTGGCGGCACCGATTTCCTGCCGCAAAAGACCTGAAGGCACGCAAGCTCACGGGCATTGTGGAAGCCGATGAAACCTGTGTGTTGGAAAGCCGGAAAGGTGCACGAAACCTTGAGCGCAAGGCGCGACGCAGGGGAGGCAAGGCCAGCAAGCGGGGCCTGTCAGATGAACAGGTTCCGGTACTGGTTGTCGCTGATCGCGGCGGCGCGACAGTCAGTGCGGTTCTGCCCGCGGTCAACGCCGATCCCTTGCGAGAGGTGATCGCGCCGGTTGTGGACGAGGATATCGTTTTGGTGACCGCTGGACACCGCGCTTGTCCGCGATGCGCGGCGGCAATCGGTGCGCATCACGAAGCATTGAACCTGTCACGAAGTGAACGGGTGCGGGGTGCCTTTCACATTCAGATCGCAGCAGATCCGGCGGTCAACAACCGGCACAGCCGGTTGAAGGATTTCCTGCGGCGCTACCGAGGCGTCGCGACCAGATATCCCGACAGCTACCTGCGATGGTTCCAGCGGCTTGAACTGGAGAACGCCTCACCCCGGGCTTGCCTCGCAACCGCCATCGCACGTCCATGCATACAATTCGCAAACTGAGCCTTGCTGATTGTTGCCCCGGCCGAGGACTACCATGTGCTGCTCGCGGGGCCCGGATCACTGGATGTCAGCACCGGGCAATGGCTGTTGGCGGGAGAACCGGTAGGCCGGGTGGCGCAATCCGGTCAAAAAAAAGCCGAGATTTCAGGATCAGAAACATCGGTCTATATTGAACTCGGAAACAAGGGACAGCCCATCAATCCCATTTCCTGGATGCGTGGGATAAGAGGAAAGGTCACGGGATAATGAAAAAGGTACTATTCGCCGCAGCCGTAGGTGCTGTCATCGGCTTCTCCGCCGTCACATTCGTAACGAATTGGCCCGGTGCGAATGCCGCGGAAGGAGACGTATACCGGCACCTCGACCTGTTTGGTGAGGTCCTGGAGCGGGTGCGGGTCGATTATGTCGAGGAGGTTGACGATCAGGAATTGATCGAAAATGCCCTGAACGGCATGTTGTCCTCGCTTGATCCCCATTCCAGCTTCATGAACCGCGACAGCTACAAGGCCATGCGGGTCCAGACCAAGGGCGAATTTGGCGGCCTGGGCATCGAAGTGACCATGGAAAACGGCCATGTGAAGGTTGTCTCGCCGATCGACGATTCTCCCGCCTCCAAGGTCGATATCCAGTCCGGCGACCTGATAACCCATCTGGACGGTGAACCCGTGCTGGGCCTGACCCTGTCGGAAGCCGTGAAGAAAATGCGCGGCCCGATCGACACCGAGATCAATTTGACCATTGCGCGTGAGGGCGCCGACGAGCTGATCCAGGTGACCATCATCCGCGCCGTCGTGCAAATTCGCGCGGTCCGCAGCCGGTCCGAGGAAGATGTCGCTTATTTGCGGGTGACGCAGTTTAACGAACACACGACAGAAAATCTGCAACAGGCGATCTCCAGGCTGAAGGAAGAGATCGGCGCGGACCTGTCCGGATATATCCTGGACCTGCGCAACAATCCCGGCGGCTTGCTGGACCAGGCGGTCAGCGTGTCCGATGCATTCCTGGAGCGGGGCGAGGTCGTCTCCACCCGCGGTCGGCGGGCGAACGATGGCCAGCGGTTCAGTGCCAAACCGGGCGATCTGACCGATGGCAAACCGGTGATCGCGCTGATCAATGGCGGTTCGGCCAGTGCCTCGGAAATCGTGGCGGGCGCGCTGCAGGATCACCGCCGTGCCGTCGTGCTGGGCACCAAGTCCTTCGGCAAGGGGTCGGTCCAGACCATCATTCCGCTGGAAAACGGCAATGCCGGCGCGCTGCGCCTGACCACGTCGCGCTATTATACCCCGTCCGGCCGGTCGATCCAGGCCAAGGGCATCACCCCGGATATCGAGGTGGAGCAGGCCAAGGTCGAGCCGATCGAACAGCGCAAGGGTGTCACGGAAGGCGATCTGCGCGGCCATCTGAAGAATGGCGATGCCGAGGATTCCGAAGGCGAGGCGGGTGCCTCGTCTAACAGTGAAACACGCGCTGACTATCAATTGTCCTATGCGCTGGATCTGATCCGGGGGCTGGCATTGATCGAACAGTCGCGGGCCAGCAACTGATTGCTTGACCGGTAAAATTGGGTTAAGATAAAGGCGTCCGATGATGGCCCGTGTAACCTTTTCCAGTTCGCTGTTGTCGGTTTCGGTTTTCGCGGTCCTGACGGCCAGCGGGCTTGCCGCGGGCTGGATTCAGGGCGAAGCGCCCGAAACCGAGCGCGGAAAGCAGGTCGCGGTGTTGCCGTTGATCGATTCCGCGCCGGAAGAAGAAGTGGTGGCGGTATTGGCGCCGCAGGAAGGAAACTTCATTCCGCCCGATTTCGGTGATCTGCCCACGGTGCTAGAGTCGCGCCGGCCGCCGGATAAACCGCTGACCCGGGATGCCGCCGCCGGCGGGATTGAACCGGATGCAACCGGGTTTGATGCGCCCGGGGAATTGGTCATTGTGCTGCCGCGCGGCAGCCGGCAGAATCTGACAAAGATCGAGCCCACCGCATCCAGGCAACCCTCGCTGCGCGGTGATGCCGGCGACGTACCGGATATTACCCCCGTGGTTGTTGCCGGTTTCGGTCCGGTGACGTCGCTTGGATCAGCCCCGATTGCGGATCTGACCGAAGCTGGCCCCTACGGGCCGCTGCCGAAGATCGGCGCGGATGGCGCCAGTCCGCGAAAGAAATATGCCCGCCCCTTTGCGGTTGCCGGGAACAAGCCGAAGATCGTGCTGGTTCTGGGTGGGATGGGGTTGAAGCGCCGTGCTTCGGCCCATGCGATCGAACAGTTACCGGGACCGGTTGCCCTGTCGTTCGTGCCCTATCCGGTCACACTTGCCGGCTGGACCAGGGCGGCGCGGGCGGCGGGGCACGAGATCCTGGTGGAACTGCCCATGGAGCCTTTCGATTTTCCCCGGATAAATCCCGGCGACAAGGCTCTGCTGACCGGGCTTGATGACCGGGAAAATCTCGATCGGCTGAAATGGCTGCTGGCCCGGTTTCCCGGATATGTCGGGGTGACCAATTATCTCGGTGATCGGCTGGCGCTGGAACCGGAAAAAATTCGCCCGGTTTTGCAGGAAGTTGGCCAGCGCGGCCTGCTGTTTCTGGAAACCGGCACCGGTCGCCGGTCCAAAATCGGTGAGTTGTCCAAGGAAATTGGCTTGCCCCATGCCCGTTCCACTCAGATCATCGATCCCAAAGGTGCGGCGACCGATCCCGATACGGTATTGCGCCGATTGGAGGCTCTGATCGAAGTCGCCAAGGCCGAGGGGTCGGCCATCGGCGTCGGCCTGGCGACGCCGGTGACCATCAATACGGTCGTTCAATGGTCGCAGACCCTGGAATCGCGCGGTGTGGTTCTGGCGCCGATTTCGTCGGTTTTTCCCTGATGGGCCAAAACACCAAATCGCTGCTGCCTTTTGAAGAACGCACCTATCGGCCTTGTGTCGGGATCATGCTGATCAATGGCGATGGCCTGGTCTTTGCCGGCCGCCGGCTGGATACCAGCGTCAAGGCCTGGCAAATGCCCCAGGGCGGGATTGATGATGGTGAAGCCCCGCTCACAGCCGCCTTTCGCGAGATGAAGGAAGAAATCGGCACCGACTTGGCGGAAATCATCACCGAAACCAACGGCTGGTTCGATTACGACGTCCCCCGGGACATTGCCGATCGCCTGTGGAAGGGGCGCTATCGCGGCCAGACCCAGAAATGGTTTCTGATGCGCTTTACCGGCACCGATGCCGATATCGACATCGAAACCGAGCACCCTGAATTCCAGTCCTGGAAATGGCTGGCGGCGGATCAGTTGCCCGACATGATCGTGCCGTTCAAACGCGATCTCTATCACCGGATCGTCGCGGAGTTGGCGCCCCACATTCCATAATATGAATTAGGGTCTGTTGACAATCACCGAGCAGCAACGAGCATTGCGCAGAGGTGCCAGTTGGCTGCGTAGCTGGTATCGGTTTTGTCGTATCGCGTTGCTATCCCCCTGAATTCCTTGATCTTTGCGAAGCAGTTTTCAATCAGATGACGCCACTTGTACATGTGAGTGTCGTCGTCTCGTAGCCCTTTCCGGTTCGATTTGGGTGGAATAACCGCAGTTGCGCCGCGCTCATCAAGGTCTTGCAGGAGCCAATCGGTGTCGAAGGCCTTGTCGGCCAGCAACGCTGCGAAGGAGACATCGTGGATCACAGGGGAGCAACCCCTTCATGTCGTGCGCTTGCCCCGGCAGAAGCAGAAAGCGAAACAAGTTGCCGAGCACACCGACCAGGGCAACGATTTTGGTCGTCAGCCCACCGCGAGAGCGTCCGATGGCTTGATGCCGTGTCCCCCTTTTGCGCCCGAAGCCTTCTGATGGGCCTGGACAATCGTTCCGTCGATAAGAGCATGTTCAAGGTCTGGCTCGCCGCTTATGGCGTTGAAAAGTCTCTCAAACACACCGGCCTTTGCCCATCGACGAAATCGTTTGAAAACCGAATTCCAGTTGCCGAAATCCTGGGGCAGGTCACGCCAGGGAGACCCTGTTCGCACACGCCAAAGTACGGCCTCCACGAACCGACGGTTATCCCGACCGGTTGCTCCCGGGTCCCCGGCCTTACCGGGTAACAGGGGTGCAATCTTCGCCCAGAGTTCATCTGAAATCACCAAACGATCTTCGTCCATCCAAACCTCCATTTTCGAAGCTTGAATAACAGTTCAGGCCAAATCGCAACCCCGAATGTCAACAGGCCCTAGGCTCGATGTGATCTGACACCGCCCCCTTCACAGCAAGCTGAACAGGAGACGGCACATCTCTTGAAGGAGATGGTGGTTGTCCGTTTTGATGGTGGAGCACATCAACCACAAAACGAGGAACCCACAATGTTGAATACGACCGACAAGATCATCAAACACAAAACCGGCTTGCTGAACCTTGCCAGGGAGTTGGGCAATGTGTCGAAGGCCGGTCAATCTCGATCAGGAACGGTTCGAAGATCGCCGCAAGATCAGGGCGCTCGGCCAACACCGCCTCGATCCGCCGGGCAAACTTGCCCTCCCCCGCCCTGGAGTTTTTTGAGACACTGATCAAGACCTGAGACGAGGGGATTATTGAGGTATTTCATGATGGAACAGAAGAAGGTTGATCGGGTTGAGGTGCGGGCGGCGGGGCGGCGGTTGGACCAGATGGATGCGGCACTCGGCCGGCGCGAGAAACGCCCGTACATCCGGCCCGCGGTGGCGGGCGGCGTTGTCCAGGTTCGGGCCAATGCATGGCGCCGAGAACAATCCATTCCGCTCGAATCGTCAACCCATTCCTCGGGTATTCAGTGATTCGGGGTATAAGAAGAAAATCGGACAGCAGCGCTCGGAAAACTTAAAGACCGTTCCGGATCTGACGCAGGTGCTCCAGGGTTTCCCGTGCCTGAGCCCTGGCATCGGCGTCCTTGGCGTCGGCAACGTCTTCCTCGGCATCCTTGATGTCCTGGCCTAGGGCATCGCGGTTGATCTCCGCCTCCGGAACGGCCTGTTCGGCCAGGATCGTAAGACCCGACGCATTTACCTCGGCAAAGCCGCCGCGCACGAAGATCCGCTCCTTGGAGCCGTCATTGTCGATCGAGACAAATCCCGGTCGCACCGTCGACATGAACGGTGCGTGGCCGGTCAGGACGCCGAAGTCGCCCTCGTTGCCCGGAACAGTGACCATATCGACGTCCGCCGACATCAGTTGGCGTTCGGGCGACACGAGGTCGAAATGCAATTTGTCGGCCATGGCGTGATCTTCTCTTATTTTTCGGTCAAGCTGGCTTCGAAGTGGGAAACCGCCGCGTCAAATTTGTCCCGGCAGCCAGTGTTGCAGAACCCCACGACTTTGCCTTTGTACAGGGTCAGGGAATCGGCAACCACGGGTTTGCCTGACCACGGACAGGTCTCGTTGATGCAATCGTCGAGTTTCAAGTCCGCGACCATTGTCGTCAGGCTGCTTCCGCCGCCATCCGCTGTGCCTTCTCCCGGGCTTCGGCCATGTTGCCGATCATATAGAAGGCAGCCTCGGGTAGATGATCGTATTTGCCATCGACCAGATCGCGGAAATCATTGATGGTGTCTTCCAGGGCAACCAGCTTGCCCTCCGCGCCGGTGAATACCTGGGCCACAAAGAACGGCTGGCTCAGGAAGCGCTGGATCTTGCGGGCACGGGCGACGGTCAGCTTGTCTTCTTCCGACAACTCGTCCATGCCCAGAATGGCGATGATGTCCTGCAGTGCCTTGTAGCGCTGAAGCGTTTCCTGCACCCGGCGGGCAACCTCATAGTGTTTATCGCCGACGATGCGCGGGTCGAGCATGCGCGAGGTGGAATCCAGCGGATCCACGGCAGGGTAGATACCAAGCTCGGCGATCTGCCGCGACAGCACGGTCGTGGCATCAAGGTGGGCAAACGATGTCGCGGGCGCCGGGTCGGTCAGATCGTCGGCCGGCACGTAAATGGCCTGAACCGAGGTGATCGAACCTTTCTTGGTGGAGGTGATGCGCTCCTGCAGCGTGCCCATATCGGTCGCCAGTGTCGGCTGGTAGCCCACGGCAGACGGGATCCGGCCCAGCAGGGCCGACACTTCGGAACCGGCCTGGGTAAAGCGGAAGATGTTGTCGACGAAGAACAGCACGTCCTGGCCTTCCTCATCCCGGAAATATTCTGCCAAGGTCAGGCCTGACAGGGCGACCCGGGCGCGGGCGCCCGGCGGCTCGTTCATCTGCCCGTACACCAACGCCACCTTGGATTCACCTTCAAGCTGGATAACTTTGGATTCAATCATTTCGTGATAGAGATCGTTGCCTTCCCGGGTCCGCTCACCTACACCGGCAAACACCGAATAACCGCCATGCGCCTTGGCGATGCTGTTGATCAGTTCCATGATCAGGACCGTCTTGCCCACACCGGCACCGCCAAACAGGCCGATCTTGCCGCCCTTGGCGTATGGCGCCAGCAGGTCGACCACCTTGATGCCGGTGACCAGGATTTCCGAATCCGTCGACTGATCGATGTAGTCCGGAGCTTCGCGGTGGATCGGCCAGGATGCCCTGGTCTTGACCGGGCCGCGCTCGTCGATCGGCTCGCCGATGACATTCATGATGCGGCCCAGGGTTTCGGGGCCGACCGGCATCGAGATTGCCTCGCCGGTGTCTTTCACTTCAGCGCCGCGCTGCAGGCCTTCGGTGGCGTCCATGGCAATGGTCCGAACCGTGCTTTCGCCCAGGTGCTGGGCGACTTCCAGCACTAGGCGCTGGCCGTTATTGTCGGTTTCAAGCGCATTCAGAATGGGCGGCAGATCGTCGGTGAACTGCACGTCCACGACGGCTCCCATGACCTGGGTGATGCGCCCTACAATATTTGTGCTCATCGCTCTTCCTCTCGAGCTTTCGTCTTCTTAAAGCGCTTCCGCGCCCGAAATGATTTCAATCAGTTCACTGGTAATCTGGGCCTGGCGCGTCCGGTTATAGGTCAGCGTCAGCTTGTCGATCATTTCGCCAGCATTGCGGGTGGCGTTGTCCATGGCGGACATCCGCGCGCCCTGCTCCGAAGCGGCATTTTCCAGCAGCGCGTTCAGGATCTGTGTCGTGATGTTGCGCGGCAACAGATCGGCCAGGATGGTTTCAGCATCGGGTTCGTACTCATAGGCGCCGCCGCCAAGGCCCGCAATTTCGCCTTCATCCTCGTCTTCGTTTGCATCCAGCGCCGCCGGAATGATCTGCCTGGCCGTCGGGAGCTGTCTGATGACCGACTGGAAGGCGGAAAAGAACAGGGTCGCGACGTCGAATTCGCCGGCCCCGAACATTTCCAGAACGCGGGTCGATATCTGATTGGCCTGTTCAAAACCAACATTCTTGATGCCGACCATCTCGATCAGGTCAACGATATCCTGACCAAGGCCACGGCGCAGGGCATCGCGACCCTTGCGGCCGATGCACAGGATCTTGACGATCTTGCCTTGGTCTTTCAGGGCACCAGCGTGTTCCCGCGCCAGGCGCGCGATTGACGAGTTGAACCCCCCGCACAGACCGCGTTCGGCGGTGCAAACCACCAGCAAATGCGTCTGATCGTTACCGTTACCCACCAACAGGGTCGGCCCACCGGCACCTTCGCCCATTGAGGCGTTGAGATTGGCCAGCACCGCACCCATGCGCGCGGCATAGGGCCGCGCGGATTCAGCAGCTTCCTGCGCCCGGCGCAATTTGGCCGCGGCCACCATCTGCATGGCCTTGGTGATCTTTTGCGTGGATTTCACGCTGTCGATCCGGATACGTAGATCCTTGAGGTTTGCCATCAGGCCCGTTCCCTTGCTGCGAGATCAGTTTCAGGCAAATGTCTTGGCGAATTCGTCAAGGATCGACTTGAGCTTTTCGGTCGTGTCGTCGGACAGGGTGCCCTCCGAAGCAATCGTGCTCAAGATGTCGGCATGCTTGCCGCGCATCTCGGCCAGGAATTGCTCCTCGAACCGGCCCACGGCGCTCACTTCGATCTTGTCGAGATAGCCGTTCACGCCGGCGAAGATGGAAACAACTTGTTCCTCGGTCTTCAGCGGCGAATATTGCGGCTGTTTCAAAAGCTCGGTCAGGCGGGCGCCCCGGTTCAGCAATTGCTGGGTTGCGGCGTCCAGATCGGAACCGAACTGGGCAAAGGCGGCCATTTCACGGTACTGGGCCAATTCCAGCTTAATCGTGCCGGCAACCTGTTTCATCGCCTTGATCTGAGCCGAGGATCCCACACGGGACACGGACAGGCCAACGTTCACGGCCGGGCGGATGCCCTGATAGAACAGATCGGTCTCCAGGAAGATCTGGCCGTCGGTGATCGAGATCACGTTGGTGGGAATAAAGGCCGACACGTCGCCGCCTTGCGTCTCGATGACCGGCAGCGCCGTCAGCGAGCCGTTTCCGGCGTCGTCGCCCAATTTGCAGGAACGTTCCAGCAGACGGGAATGGAGATAGAAAACGTCGCCGGGGTAAGCTTCGCGGCCCGGCGGGCGGCGCAGCAGCAGGGACATCTGGCGATAGGACACGGCCTGTTTCGACAGGTCGTCATAGCCGATCACGGCGTGCATGCCATTGTCGCGGAAATATTCGCCCATGGTGCAGCCGGCATAGGGCGCCAGGAACTGCATCGGGGCCGGGTCGGAGGCCGTGGCGGCGATGACGATGGAATATTCCATGGCGCCATTGTCTTCCAGTTGCTTCACGAACTGGGCAACCGTGGACCGCTTCTGGCCGACGGCGACATAAACACAATACAGCTTGGCGTTTTCGTCGTCGCCGGCGTGCATCGGTTTCTGGTTCAGCATGGCGTCCAGGATGATCGCGGTCTTGCCGGTCTGGCGGTCGCCGATGATCAGTTCGCGCTGGCCGCGGCCGATCGGGATCAGCGCGTCAACAGCCTTCAGGCCGGTCGACATCGGTTCATGCACCGATTTGCGCGGAATGATGCCCGGCGCCTTGACCTCGATCCGTGAACGGGCGGCCGAATTGATCGGGCCCTTGCCGTCGATCGGGTTGCCAAGCGCGTCCATAACGCGGCCCAGCAGTTCCTTGCCGACGGGCACGTCGACGATGTCGCCGGTCCGCTTGACCGTGTCGCCTTCCTTGATGTCCCGGTCGTCGCCGAAGATCACGATACCGACATTGTCGCTTTCCAGGTTCAGGGCCATGCCCTTGACACCGCCGGGAAATTCGACCATTTCGCCAGCCTGGACATTGTCCAGGCCATAGACGCGGGCGATGCCGTCACCGACGGACAGAACCTGTCCGATTTCGGAAACTTGCGCTTCCTGGCCGAAATTCTTGATCTGTTCTTTCAGGATTGCGGAAATTTCCGCTGCTTGGATACTCATCTAAGGAGCCTCTCTCATGGCGAGCTGCACATTTTCCAGTTTCGTTCGGATGGAGTTGTCGATCATCCGGCTGCCGACCTTGACGATCAGGCCGCCCAGAAGATCTTCGTCGACACTGGCATCAACCTGAACGTCCCGGCCCATGGCCGCTTTCAGGTGCGCCTTGATAGCGTCGAGTTGTTTATCGTTCAGCGCGTGCGCCGAAGTCACCTCGGCACTGATTTCGCCGCGATGATCGCGGGCCAGGGTGCGAAAATCATTGATCATGTCGCTGAGTGCGAGCAGGCGGCGGTTCGATGCCACCAGACCCAGGAAATTCTTGGTCAGGGCGTCAAATCCGGCCGTGTCGGCCAGCGCGCCCATGGCAGCGCCCTGTTCTTCACGACTGCGGGCAGGTGATTGCACCATGCGGTTCAGTTCGTCGCTGTCGGCCAGCATGCCGGCCAGCGCGTTCAGGTCATTTTCAACGGTTTCCGTCGAGGAATTGTCCAGTGCGAGATCAAAAAGTGCGGTTGCATAGCGCCCACCTACACCGGGCACAATCGATTTGCCGTCTGACACGTTGTCACTCTCCCCGGACGATGATCCGTCCCCAGCGCTAAATCGCTGATATTTCCGGCTTTTGCCTCTGTCAAAAAGGCACGAAAAAAGCGGTTTCCCGCAATGTCGCGGCGGGACTTAACACAAGGTTTTTCGCGGCGCAACACCGTGCGACAAAGCTTCCACTTAAGTCTTGTAACAGGCCCAATCTGTCAATTTTACAGGAAGCTGTAGGGGTCCATATCGACGCCCAGGCGGAAAGCGCCCGGCACCTTCACCTCGGCCAGCCAGGCCCGTAAAAAAGCCTGTAATTCCGCTGCCTTGCGTGCCTTGACCAGAAACCGCATGCGCCACCTGCCGCGCAACAGGGCAATCGGGGCCGGCGCGGGACCCAGAACCTGTGCCCTGAACCCTGATGGGATCGCGGCCGCAACGTCGCGGGCGAACCGGCCAAGCGCACCCTCATCAGGCCCGGACAGGATAATGCCGGCCAACCTGCCGAAGGGTGGCAGAGCGAGGGTCTCGCGGGCCGCCAGCTCAGATTCCAGAAAACCGTCCCGGTCGCCCTGGACCAGGGCCCGCAGGACCGGATGTTCGGGCATGCATGTCTGCAGAAAGACACAGCCCGGCTTGTCCGCGCGGCCGGCACGGCCCGACACCTGGTCCATCAACTGAAATGTCCGCTCACCGGCGCGCAAATCGCCGCCCTGAAGCCCCAGGTCGGCATCGACCACGCCGACCAGGGTCAAATTGGGGAAGTGATGCCCCTTCGCCACCAGCTGGGTGCCGATCATGATGTCGATGTCGCCTTCCTCGGCACGGGTGATCAGGGTCTGGACGGCGTCGAGGGATTCCAGGTGATCGGAGGACAGGATCTCGATCTTCGCCCGGGGAAACAGGTTGGTTGCCTCCTCGGCCAGGCGTTCGACGCCGGGGCCGCACGGCGTTAGTGTGCCGGTCGAGGCGCATTCCGGGCAAGCCGCCGGCATCGGCATGCGAAAACCGCAATGGTGACAGTTGAGCGAGCCGCGAAACCGGTGCTCGACCAGCCATGTCGAACACTCCGGACACGTAAAGCGGTGACCGCAGGTCCGGCACAGGGTCAGCGGCGCATAGCCGCGCCGGTTCAGGAACAACAGCGACTGTTCACCCGCGACCAGATTGTCGGCCAGGGCCTGGCGCAGCGGCGGGGCGATCCATTGCTGGCTTTCGGGCGGTGTTTCGCGAATGTCGAGTGCCCGGATTTCGGGCAAGCGGGCCGGGCCGTGGCGCGAGGTCAGCACCAGGCGGCGATACCTGTCCCGGTTTGCATTGACATGGCTTTCCAGGGAGGGCGTGGCTGACGCCAGTACAACCGGGGCACCGGACAGCCGGCCGCGCACCACCGCCATGTCCCGGGCATGGTATCGCACACCGTCTTCCTGTTTATAGGCCACGTCGTGTTCTTCATCGACAACGATCAGACCGAGATCTGGAAACGGCAGGAACAGCGCCGACCGCGCGCCGATCAGCACCTTCGCCTCGCCCGACTGGATCGCTCGCCAGGTATGCTTGCGGACGCGTGGTTTCATACCCGAATGCCAGACCGCCGGCCGCACCCCGAACCGCACCTCGAACCGGGCGATCATTTGCAGGGTCAGGGCAATTTCAGGCAACAGGATCAAAACCTGACGTCCGCGCGCGAATGTCTCGGCGGCGGCCTCAAAATAAACTTCCGTCTTGCCGGACCCGGTAACGCCGTCCAGGAGGAAAACATCTGGCGTCGATGATTTGACCGCCGCGCCCACGGCGGCTGATGCCACCTTCTGCTCCGCGGACAGGGCCACCCCCGGCAATTCAAGAACCGGCGGGTCGAACGGCAGATCCCGAGCCAGCATCACCCGGGCCAGTCCGCCGGCATCGGCCAGCGACTTGACCACACCGGACGAGACGCCGGCAATTTCGGCAATCTGGGATGCGGGGCGGGGCGGGCCATCGGCCAAAACCTCAATCACCCGCTGGCGAGCCGGTGTCATGCGAATTGCAGGATCGACGGAGTCGGCGGTCGTGAAGGCCGTGCGGGGTTTGGGCTCGGCGCCATCGCCCAGGCCGCGCACGACCATGCGCAAGACATTTCCCGGATCGGACAGGGTGTATCCGGCGACCCAGCTGACAAAATCGAAACTGGCGGGGGGCAGTGGCGTCCGATCGATGCGACCGATGACCGGTTTCAGCCGGGCGGGATCCGCTGTCGGCGGTTCGGCTCCCCAGACGACACCGGCGACCGAACGCGAGCCCAGCGGCACTTCGACAAAATCGCCGGGCGCAAGCGTTAGTCCTTCGCGTACCGAATAGTCATAGGGACTGCCCAGCGGCAGGGTCAGCATGACTTGCACGGTTTCGATGTGCTCAGGCATCGACTGGACTTCTGGCCGCCGCGCGGCTATCCTGGGCGCAAAGCAAATTCAGGAGAAAGAAGATGAAATTCTTCATCGATACCGCGGACATCGGCGAAATCGAGGAACTGGCCACGACAGGTCTGGTTGACGGGGTCACCACGAACCCGTCTCTGGTCGCCAGGTCGGGCCGCGATTTCCTCGAAGTGATCGCGGAGATCTGCAAGGCCGTCGACGGCCCCGTTTCGGCCGAGGTTACCGCGACCGACGCTGAAACCATGATCAAACAGGGCCGGCATCTGGCCAAAATCGCGGATAATGTCGCTGTAAAGGCGCCGCTGACCTGGGACGGTCTGAAGGCCTGCAAGACGCTCACGGACGAAGGTACCATGGTCAATGTCACATTGTGCTTCTCGGCGAACCAGGCGCTGCTGGCGGCCAAGGCGGGCGCCACCTTCATCTCGCCCTTTGTCGGGCGGCTGGACGATCTGGCCCTGGACGGGATGGCGCTGATTCGGGACATTGTGCAAATCTATGACAATTACGAGTTCGGTACCGAGGTTCTGGTCGCGTCGATCCGCAGTGTGAACCATTTACAGGAATCCGCGCTGATCGGGGCCGATGTGGCAACCATTCCGCCAGATGTTTTGCGCAAGCTGGTCGCCCACCCGCTGACGGACAAGGGGCTGGCCGCCTTCCTGGCCGATTGGGACAAGACCGGACAAACCATTTTGAAGGATTGATCGGACCGCCATGACCGGGATTGCCGGATTTGCAGACAGGGACGCCGCCGCTGCCTATGCCGGCTGGCTCGCACATCTGGAAGGCGAACGTCAGGTTTCGGAACACACGATCAAGGCCTATGGCCGCGATGTGGCGCAGTTCTTCGCTTTTTTGAGCGATCATCTGGGCGGTGAAACCGGATTTACGGGGCTTCGCGATTTGCAACCGGCCGATTTCCGGGCCTTTCTGGCGGCCCGGCGGGCATCCGGCGCCGGGGCGGCCACAGTCGGGCGGGGGTTCTCTGCCCTGAAATCTTATTTCCGGTATCTGGAAACACGCCATGGTCTGGCGAACGCCGCCATCCACGCCGTGCGCACGCCCAAAAAAGAACGGCACCTGCCGCATCCCTTGACCGAAAACTCGGCAAAGCTCGCGGTAGAGGTCGCCGAGGACATGGCGGCCGAGCCGTGGATTGCGGCGCGGGACGCCGCGGTGGTCTCGTTGCTGTATGGTTGCGGCCTGCGAATTTCGGAAGCGCTGTCCCTGAACGGCAATGCCGTGCCTTTGGCCGGCGTGCTGAAAATTGCCGGCAAGGGCGGCAAGGAACGCATCGTGCCGGTACTGCCCGTAGTGCATCAGGTGGTCGAGGCCTACCGCGAGATTTGCCCCTATCCGGTGGCGGGCGATGCGCCGCTGTTTTACGGCGCCAAGGGTGGCCGGCTGTCGGCAAGAGTGGTCCAGGGTGTGATGCAGAAGGTGCGCGGTGCGCTGGGCCTGCCGGCCACCGCCACACCACATGCCTTGCGTCACTCCTTTGCCACCCATCTGCTCAGCGCCGGCGGTGACCTCAGGACGATCCAGCAACTTCTTGGCCATGCTTCACTGTCGACCACCCAGCGCTATACCGGCGTGGACGAAGCCAGATTGCTGAAGGTCTATGACTCCGCCCATCCGCGCGCCGCGTCGAAACATTCCTGAATTCATATATCTTTCTTCACGAATTTGTGTGTGACGGAACCGGGAGGATGTTGCACACTTCCCGCACGCTGGAATGGCGCAATTCTGGAGGAAGAAGAATGTTTAAACTCAAATCCGTCTTGATGGCTCTGGTGCTGGGGCTGGGATCCGTCGCAACGGCCGAGTCGGTCTGGGCCGAGGGCATGACGCACAAGGTCGCGATCCACGTGGACGAGAACGACCCCAAGCGGATGAACATGGCGCTGAACAATGCCGCCAATGTGGAGCAATACTACAAGTCTATCGGTGATGACGTGGTGATCGAGATCGTTACCTATGGCCCCGGCCTGCACATGATGCGGGCCGACACCTCGCCGGTGAAGGATCGAATTGCGCAAATGAGTCTGGCGCTGGACAATCTGACCTTTTCGGCCTGCGGCAATACCCATCGTAAAATGTCGGAAAAAGCCGGCAAGGACGTATCTCTGCTGCCCGAGGCCAATATGGTTCCCGCCGGCGTGGTCCAGTTGATGACACTGCAGGAGCAGGGCTACACGTATATCCGGCCGTAAAATATTGCCTGCCCCCATATTAAGGGTTCAGATCTCCCGACGATCCGATTGAGGATGGAAATATCCTTTCCGAAAGTTTTGAGCCGATGGCCAGGGCCTGTTGACATTCGGGCTTCCCATTTGACCTGAACCTTGATTCAAGCTTCCCAAATGGAGGTTTGGATGGACGAAGATCGTTTGGTGCTTTCAGATGGTATCCGTCCGGTCAGGCCGCGTTTTTGAGGTCTTGGGGCTTCCAGTTCCACGGCATGAGTTCGTCGATGGGGTTAATCCGTTATCAGCAATGCGTTCCAGCACCCATGTGAGCCAGGCCTCGGGATCGACATTGTTCATTTCAGCGGTCTCAATGAGGGCGTAGGCGATAGCGGCAGCCTCGCCGCCACCAACGGAGCCCATGAAGAGACAATTTTTTCGGCCAGGGGCGACGGGACGGATTGATCGCTCACAGATATTGTTGTCGAGCTCCAGACGTCCGTCGCCGAGATAAGCACGCGCTTCGGGCATCGGCTTCAGGGCGTAGCGGATCGCCTCGGCCAGTTTGGTCTTGCCCGAGAACCTGGGCAGTTGGGCCTGTAGCCATACTTCCAGGTCATCGAAGACAGGCCTGGCCTTCTCCTGCCGCAGGGCGGCCCTTTCGTAGCCGTCCGTTAGAGCCGTATTTTTCGGTTATTCCGGCATCCAATTCCACGGCATGAGTTCCTCGATGCGGTTGATCTTGTGATCTGGCAGGCGCTCCAACACCCAGGTGAGCCAGGCTTCCGGATCAACGCCGTTCATCCTGGCGGTCTCGACGAGGGTGCAAGCGATAGCGGCGGCCTTGCCGCCGCCGACGGAGCCCATGAAGAGATGGTTCTTGCGGCCCAGTGCGATGGGGCGGATCGAGCGTTCACAGATGTTGTTGTCGAGTTCCAGCCGTCCGTCGCCGAGACAGGCACGCGCCTTTGGCATGCGGTTCAGCGCATGGCGAATGGCCCCTGCCAGCTTGGTCTTGCCCGAGAGCCTGGGAAGCCGGGCCTGTAACCATGCTTCCAGCTCATCGAAGACGGGCTTTGCCTTCTCTTGCCGAATGGCGACCCGCTCTTCGGGGGATTTGCCTCTGGCTTCCTCTTCGACAGCGTAAAGCATGGCGATCTGCTTGATTGTGCCTTTGGCGATGGCCGACCCTGTGCGCTCAAACTCTTCCACAAACTTGCGGCGCACAGTAAGCGTCCGGTGTTGGTGCTCTGACGCGTTATAGAGTGCGCTGATAGTGTCCACCATTGATAGTGGACATCTTGAGGGCGGATATGTCTGGGAAGAAGGGTCAGAAGAAGCGGTTTTGGTCAGACGATGAGAAGGTTTCGATCTGCGGACAAAGCACGCGCGCCTGGGGTTTCGGTAGCGCAGGTTGCGCGACGTTACGCGATGAACGCCAATCTGATCCACAAATGGCTGCGTGATCCCCGTTTCGCGCCGGCATGTACTGACGGTGATGATTTCGCCGGGGAAGTGACCACATTTCTGCCTGTAGAGATTGCAGGGCCAACCGCCCCCCACGTGCCGATCACAGCGCCCTGTATGGACGATCCTCTTTCGGCTCACCGTGTAGACATCACCCTGTCTGATGGTCGGCGTATCCTGGTTGAAGGAGCGACGGGATTGTCGGCGGTGCTGGCTCTGGTTGAGGGGCTGATGACATGATCCCGATGCCGGGCAATACGCGGGTGTGGCTGGCCGCCGGGGTGACGGATATGCGGCGCGGGTTCAACACACTGGCGGCTCAGGCCGAACAGGTTCTGGCTGAGGACCCGTATTCGGGGCACATGTTTGTGTTTCGCGGCAGGCGCGGTGATCTGCTCAAGATCATATGGTGGGACAGCCAAGGCGCTTGCCTGTTCTCCAAACGACTGGAACGGGGGCGGTTTGTCTGGCCTGCGGCCAGGGAGGGCAAGGTCAGCCTGAGTCCCTCACAGCTATCGATGCTGTTAGAGGGGATTGACTGGCGCACCCCGCAAAAGACCTGGCGTCCTTTGCAGGCGGGATAGAGAAAGCCCAAAAAACATGAAGTTTAACGCGGTTTGTCGTTCCATCCCATGGGGCAGTTTGATATGGATTATACATGTTGAATGCCCTTGAAGCCCTGCCTGATGACCCCGCCAAACTGCGGGCTGTCAGCGAGCTTTTGATGGCCGAGGTTCAGTCGCTGACGTATCAAAACGAGAAGCTGAAGGCTGAACTGCATGGCCACCGCAAGGCACGGTTTGGCTCCAGATCAGAGAGCATGGATCAACTGGCCCTCGACCTACAGGATGACCAAGAGATTGAGGCGGCAGCAAACGAGCAGAAGAACGAAGCTGGCTCCAACGGCACTGATGTCGATGAGACGGACAAATCTGCCAGGCGCAAGCACAGCCGCAACCCCTTGCCAGATCATCTGGATCGGCAGGATGAGGTGCTGTCGCCGGGTGAGGACTGCACTGACTGCGGTGGGAGCCTGCGCCAGATCGGTGAGGACGTTACCGAGGAACTGGAATATGTCCCGGGCCGCTTTGTGGTACGCCGGATCCTCCGCCCCCGCATGGCCTGCACCTGTTGTGAAACCTTTGCCCAGGCCCCATTGCCGTCGCGCCCCATCGAACGTGGCCGCCCCGGTCCGGGTCTGCTGGCCCACGTCCTGATTGGCAAATACTGCGATCACCTGCCGCTTGACCGGCAATCAAAAATCTTCGCCCGCGAGAAGGTTAATCTGCATCGCACCACGTTGACCGACTGGGTGGGCCGCAGCACGGCGCTGCTGGAGCCATTGGCCAATCATATCGGCAAGCTGGTCAGGGCAGGGCCTGCCCTTTTTGCCGATGACACACCGGTCAAACTACAAACCCGCACCAGGATAAAGAAGACTAAAACCGCGCGGCTGTGGAGTTACGTGCGCGACGAGCGCTCGTGGTGTGGCGAGGCCCCACCCTGTGCCTGGTATCAGTTCAGTACAGACCGCAAGGGTGCACACCCGGTCAATCATCTTTCCGGCTATACCGGGACCGTGCATGCCGATGGCTTTGCGGGCTTCAATGGCCTCTTTGGGGAAGGCAAGGCCGACGAACAGGCCTGCATGGTGCATGTGCGCCGCAAGTTTGTGGAAGAGTTTGAGCGCACAGGGTCGGCCATCGCCAAAGGCACAATCAAGCAGATCGCCGTGCTTTACGCTGTCGAAGAGGAAGCCAGAGGCAAATCCCCCGAAGAGCGGGTCGCCATTCGGCAAGAGAAGGCAAAGCCCGTCTTCGATGAGCTGGAAGCATGGTTACAGGCCCAGCTTCCCAGGCTCTCGGGCAAGACCAGACTGGCAGGGGCCATTCGCTATGCGCTGAACCGCATGCCAAAGGCGCGTGCCTGTCTCAGCGACGGACGGCTGGAACTCGACAACAACATCTGTGAACGCTCGATCCGCCCCATCGCACTGGGCCGCAAGAACTATCTCTTCATGGGCTCCGTCGGTGGCGGTAAAGCCGCCGCTATCGCTTACACCCTGGTCGAGACCGCCAGGATGAACGGCGTTGATCCGGAAGCCTGGCTCACATGGGTGCTGGAGCGCCTGCCAGATCACAAGATCAACCGCATCGAGGAACTCATGCCGTGGAATTGGATGCCGGAATAACCGAAAAATACGGCTCTAACGGACGGCTACGAAAGGGCCGCCCTGCGGCAGGAGAAGGCCAGGCCTGTCTTCGATGACCTGGAAGCATGGCTACAGGCCCAACTGCCCAGGCTCTCGGGCAAGACCAAACTGGCCGAGGCGATCCGCTACGCCCTGAAGCCGATGCCCGAAGCGCGTGCTTATCTCGGCGACGGACGTCTGGAACTCGACAACAATATCTGTGAGCGATCAATCCGTCCCGTCGCCCCTGGTCGAAAAAATTGTCTCTTCATGGGCTCCGTTGGTGGCGGCGAGGCTGCCGCTATCGCCTACGCTCTCATTGAGACCGCTAAAATGAACAATGTCGATCCCGAGGCCTGGCTCACATGGGTGCTGGAACGCGTTGCTGATCACGGATTAACCCCATCGACGAACTTATGCCGTGGAACTGGAAGCCCCAAGACCTCAAAAACGCGGCCTGACCGGACGGATACGGCGCACATGCACCATGCAGGCCTGTTCGTCGGCCTTGCCCTCTCCAAAGAGGCTATTGAAGCCCGCAAAGCCATCGGCATGCACGGTCCCGGTATAGCCAGAAAGATGATTGACCGGATGTTCGCCCTTGCGATCCACGCTGAACTGATACCAGGCACAGGGTGGGGCCTCGCCGCACCACGGGCGCTCGTCGCGCACGTAACTCCACAGCCGCGCGGTTCTAGTCTTCTTTATCCTGGTGCGGGTTTGTCGTTTGACCGGTGTGTCATCGGCAAAAAGTGCAGGCCCTGCCCTGACCAGCTTGCCGATATGATCGGCCAATGGCTCCAGCAGCGCCGTGCTGCGGCCCACCCGGTCGGTCAACGTGGTGCGATGCAGATCAACCTTCTCGCGGGCGAAGATTTCTGATTGCCGGTCAAGCGGCAGGTGATCGCAGTATTTGCCAATCAGCACATGGGCCAGCAGACCCGGACCGGGGCGGCCACGCTCAACAGGGCGCGACGGCAATGGGGCCTGGGCAAAGGTTTCACAACAGGTGCAGGCCATGCGGGGGCGGAGGATCCGGCGTACCACAAAGCGGCCCGGGACATATTCCAGTTCCTCGGTAACGTCCTCACCGATCTGGCGCAGGCTCCCACCGCAGTCAGTGCAGTCCTTACCCGGCGACAGCACCTCATCCTGCCGATCCAGATGATCTGGCAAGGGGGTGCGGTTGTGCTTGCGCCTGGCAGGTTTGTCCGTCTCATCGACATCAGTGCCATTGGAGCCAGCTTCGTTCTTCTGCTCGTTTGCTGCCGCCTCGATCTCTTCGTCTTCCTGTAGGTCGAGGGCCAGTTGATCCATGCTCTCTGATCTGGAGCCAGACCGTGCCTTGCGGTGGCCATGCAGTTCAGCCTTCAGCTTCTCGTCTTGATACGTCAGCGACTGAACCTCGGCCATCAAAAGCTCGCTGACAGCCCGCAGTTCGGCGGGGTTTTCAGGCAGGGCTTCAAGGGCGTTCAATATGTGAAATCCATATCAAACTGCCCCATGGGATGGAACGACAAACCGCGTTAAACTTGATGTTTTTTTGGCTTTCTCTATCCCGCCTGCAAGGGACGCCAGGTCTTTTGCGGGGTGCGCCAGTCAATCCCCTCTAACAGCATCGACAGCTGTGAGGGACTCAGGCTGACCTTGCCCTCCCTGGGCCCTCCCTGGCCGCAGGCCAGACAAACCGCCCCCGTTCCAGTCGTCTGGAGAACAGGCAAGCGCCCTGGCTGTCCCACCATATGATCTTGAGCAGATCACCGCGCCTGCCACGGAACACGAACATGTACCCCGAATACGGGTCCTCAGCCAGAACCTGTTCTGCCCGAGCCGCCAGTGTGTTGAACCCGCACCGCATATCCCTCACCCCAGCGGCCAGCCACACCCGCGTATTGCCCGGCACCGGGATCATGTCATCAGCCCCTCAACCAGAGCCAGCACCGCCGACAATCCCGTCGCTCCTTCAACCAGGATACGCCGACCATCAGACAGGGTGATGTCTGCACGGTGAGCCGAAAGAGGACCGTCCATACAGGGCGCTGTGATCGGCACGTGGGGGGCGGTTGGCCCTGCAATCTCTACAGGCAGGAATGTGGTCACTTTCTCGGCGAAATCATCACCGTCAGTACATGCCGGCGCGAAACGGGGATCACGCAGCCATTTGTGGATCAGATTGGCGTTCATCGCGTAACGTCGCGCAACCTGCGCTACCGAAACCCCAGGCGCGCGTGCTTTGTCCGCAGATCGAAACCTTCTCATCGTCTGACCAAAACCGCTTCTTCTGACCCTTCTTCCCAGACATATCCGCCCTCAAGATGTCCACTATCAATGGTGGACACTATCAGCGCACGCTATAACGCGTCAGAGCACCAACACCGGACGCTTACACTGGCAGAAAGAGGGTCGTGTTTTCTTCACCTCTCTCATCATCGTCAGCACGAACCGGTACAAAGAGAGGATCGCGCAGCCATTTGTGGATCAGATTGGCGTTCATTGCGTAACGCCGCGCAACTTGCGCAACAGAAACTCCCGGAGCCTGCGTCTGCACGCAGATCGAACGCTTCTCATCATCCGACCAGAAACGCTTCCTGCCAACCTTCTTCCCAGTCATCACGCACCTCGCAATGTCCACTATCGATAGTGGACACTATCAGGCACTCAAACGAACCGTCAGAGCGGGCACACCGGACGCTTACACATATCCGGAGCGTGAACGGCGACAGCAACCTGATGCCGCCCGCGGATTTCCTCGACCGCTGCCTCCCGGGTGTCTTGTGTCCGGGACACCAAAACCAGATCACAGCCTTCCTCGGCCAATACTTCGGCCACCGCGCACCCGATCTCCCTCCCCTTGGACGCGCCGGTGATTACCGCGCATTTGCCTTGCAGCCTCAGATCCATGCCGGTTCTCCCGTTTGGCGGTTAGCCGCTCTTTGCCATCTGTCGCTGGCGCTCTCGGAACATTTCCGTTGCTTCTTCGGTACCATCATGAAAGCTGCCGAACCAGCGACCCCAGGGCATAATATATGTGCCGTAATTGCATTCGAAAAACCGGTGGTGCAGTTGGTGGAAAAAATCGCCTGTAACCAGCAGACGCCGGTCGCCGCGCCAGACGCCCTCGTATCCCGAATGGGACGGGGCCGGGCTCAACCCTGGATCAACATGTGGAAGATGACGTGGATCGGGTGCGAGGCAAGGACGAAATGGATTGCAATCGTGCTGAAATAGGGCAGGTGTTCCAACGGATGCATCGATATCCCGACCACGGCCCGACATTGATATTGCGGTGATGCAGGGCGTGCACAATCGGATAGATTTTCGGGTAATGCATCCAGCGGTGGACAAAATAGAAGTGTCCTGAATTCCACACCACCACGATCAGGAACATGGCAAAGAACCATACCGGATTGTCCGAGAAGTTCATGCCGGGCGCATGGCCGTTGGCCAGGGCCCACCAGTAGAGAACCTCCCACGCCGTCCAGAATCCGACCCCGCTGCCGAGCGTCCAGAACATATTGTCCCAGACTTGGTTGCCGAACAAAAATGTCCGGTTCTTGCGCGCCAGTTCGCGTTTTTCGAATTTGTGGTGAATGCCCTCCTTGCGGAAGATATGGAAATAAAGGTGCAGGCTGCTGATAAAGCCGAGGGCCAGCACCAGGTTCCGCAGCCAGATCTGGGCGATCCAGTCCAACTCAAGCGTGGCGCACCGCTTGATCACGGGCTGGAAGAAGAACCAGACGATCAGCGTCAGCGCCAGCAGAATCGTCGTGGTGCCGAATGTCAGCCAGGACCGGGCCAGCCAGGCCAGGATGATGCGCGGCCGGGGCGGCCAGTGGAACAACGGCCCGATCGTGATCGGCACATCGGGGTGCCAGTTCCAGTCGCGGCTGGTCGGGGTGTCTTCGGGGGTGTCGAAATTCGCCATCGCCAGAACCCTCAAATCGGCAATTGCATGTCCAATCATGAGAAATTGACGGAAATTTTGTGAACCACAAGACGAATCTTACCTGCGCAGAACGGGCCTCACGATTATTTCCTGGCGTTGAAATTTGGATCGAACAGACACATGTTTTCTTTGGCTCAGTTTACAAGTCGTGTACATTCATGTTATGTTTTTTGTGAAATCAGAAGGATGGATTGGCATGGATCACGAGCAGTTTCAGGAATGGTTATCGGGGATAGATCACCTCAGCCCGGCGCAGCGGCAGCAAGCTGCCATTGAAATGGATTTCGCGAACATCACCGACGATGTGAAAAGGGTTTTCCCTGTCGCTCGAAGCTTACGGCGGAAGAACTCTGATCTCTTCCAGAAGTTCATCAGAAATGGTCAATTGCGCGAAGATAACGCGTTCTACCCTGCACTGGCTCAAATGGTAAGCGGTAAGGGCATTAGCGCAATTCAAGAATTTGACCGACGGCTTTTGGAAAGAAATAACAGGAACGAAAGAAAGACATTTTTGTACCGCGCCTGTAGAAGCTTGAATAATTACGCGAATGAAAACAGGATTTCGGAAGATGAAGTTCTTTCACACGATTTTCCACCGGCTTCATTCGAGAACATGATCCAAACCCTGATATATTCGCTTTGTGGCGAAGGCGACGTGACGGACTGTGAAGCTGACACTTCTGCTGCAGAGAAGTGTATCGATGCAAAGGAACCCGAGGATTGGAAAACCCTCGCAAGATCAATCGCCACACAGTCGAACGCCCTGACAGCGCCGGATCCAGAGCTTGCGAGACAGATATTGGAACTTGCTGAGTGGCTTGTCTCAGAGTGTGAAAGAGATGCTCGCGCTGAGGAGGAGCGGGCTGCACTGACTATGCGTCGGCAAGACCTATTCCAGAGACTTTCGGCTCTGGATGGTGATCGCGGCGGGCGCCTTGGCGAAAACCTTGACAACGAACAGCTTGACAAAATCCTATATCGCCTGACCAAGCTTGAGGGCGCAAAGGAAGAACTCGAGAAAGCCGAGTCCGAGCTTCAACTACTGAGAAATAAGGCACGGGACGCCCTGGAGGGTGACGACTTGGACGCCGAGGCTCGGTTGATGAAGTTGCGTCGAGCGGCTCGTTCCCACGTGACGGAACTCTCGGACCGTTCGGCTGCTGCCAGAACTGCTCTCGAAGAACTCCTTCAGTTCGCGATCGTCGAATGTGTCGACCAAGCCAAAAGGGTGGAAGTTGCGGACGCGCAACTCGAACGAGAACCCCCTCAACTGGTCGAGCCACCTCTTGGGTCTCCATCCGGGCCCGAAGCAGTTACGCAGGACGAAGAGCCAAGTCAGAAAGGTGGGTCTGCGGAAGCCCGTTTGCCTCATTCGACCGAGTTGGTCCAAGAATCTGAACAGAAACCCGTGGTGGAAGAGAAGGGGGCAACTGATCGCGAAACGGAACGGGTTTCGACTGAGCTCAATAAAGAAAGCGAGAATGAAGAAGAAACGGTAAGTGTCCAGCTTGGCGAGGAAGTCGAGGGCAAAGATAGGACAACAGAGTGTGAACTCGGCGATCAAAGCGCTCAGTCCTCCGATCATTCATCTCATGCTTTCCTAGAGGAGGGAATTTCGGATCCCCTTCTGGAGGCGAACGCGGATGAAATGTCTAAGGTTCTCGCCCGATTTCTTGAGCGAGGAGAGCTAAGCTTTGCGTGGCACTACGCCCGATTGCAAGAAGAGAGAAGCAAGACGCCGGCTGCGGTGCCGGCTGCGGTATTGTGGGCGCTGATGTTGCTCCGAAGCGTACGTTCAGCAGAGGATGTTGCGGACAAACTGCGAAGCGGCGCCATGGCAGATATGATGGCTGCGCTCCCGGCAGCGTTCGACAAGACCGCGGCATGCCGGCTCGCTCTTGCTGCACTTCTGCGGCCAGCTCTCTTCGACCCCTTCTATGGCGCAAGAAACCAGCTTCAGAACTTGCCCCGCGAGAACGGTTTGGATGATGCGGCGCCACTGATCGATGCCTTGGCAGCTCTTGGACATGAGATCAGCTTTTCCGAAGAGACACTGTCATATCTCGCCGGTGCCAGGTGCCACGACCGATCGCAGGAAATGTGCGAGAAATTGAAACATTGGCTGGAAAATGCGCGCCGCCGAAAGACGGTCCACCAGCCGACCTTCACCATCTTCCACCGCGAACTCAGTTCTGACGGGAGGGTCGGAAATGTCCTCGAGGCGGCGATCGCCAATGCTCCGCAGGCAAATCGAAGTGTAGATGCTTTTCTCAAGAAACTGGACAACAACGGCCTGGAACAGGTGGCATTCGTTACCGAGGCCGAAAGTCGTAGCGGCCGCCCGAGAAGAGATCGCATCAAGGGCATGGCTCTGGCATGGTTCTGCCGATACCTTCAGGAGGCCTGCGACCTGCTCCGTGAGTGGTCAAATGCTCGAAACGAGCAAGCAATCGTAGCTCAAGATCGGCAACGGGACGTGTTAACGCGTGCTATCGGCGCGATCCGAGGGGCGATCCCAGAGCAACGCGCAAATGGCACATCGACCGCAGGACACCTCGAAGACGCGGCCAATTCAGTGCTGTGGCAGAGCTACGAAGACCTTCGCGGTCTGCTGGATGGATCCGGCAAAGTGGAGGCCCCACGGCGGCTAAGAGAAATATCAGAAACGCCGCTCCTGCGTCTGCCAGGGGGGTGTCAGGATTGGACAGATGTCGACGATCTCGCATTTGCCGAAGAGAGGAAACGTCGCGACCGTCGGTTGCTACTTGCGCTTTCGCAGAGTGAACGTATCGCAGAGAACTACCGGGAAGCTTTCCAGCATCGCCTCAAAGAACGCGCAATTCTGGCATCGAAATCAATCGTGGATTTGATGCAGGGTGCCGGCCTGACAAGCGACGAAGAGTGCGACGAATACAGACAGACGCTAGAAGAATACAGACAGACGCTAGAAGAGGAATCCGCGGCCGCCCGACATACGGCGCGTGATAAAGCCGAGCGACTTAGGCAGGCCTTTGCAACCATCTCCTACCTCGATCTCGAGAGCGCAGATGAAGTGCGTGATATCCTGACACAGCTATCGGCGATAACTGACGCATTGTCGGTGGACATTAACATGGGAGACATCACCTTGCCTGCGCTGTCGGGAGCGAGAATGGCGACAGTACCACCAGATTTCCCCGAACTCGACGAAGTACTCGAAGAATTCGAGAATCAACGGGTGCGGCTCACCGCAACGATAGCGGATCGACAGAAGCTTTCGCTTGAGGCCCTATGCGAAGGCCCGCTTGGCAGATCGGCAAAAGCGATACTCGCGGAGATGGAAAGGCTGGATCCGGTGACCGTTGACGATGCGATCGCCGAACTATCAGCGGACCGCGATGTGCCCCTACCTGAAGTTGATGCTTCCGATGAGTTTGAGAGTTTCTTCCCTGATTTCGTTAAGAGCCTTGATGATGCGAACAACGATGAGTTGGCACGTGGGCGAGTCATTAATGCGTTGCAAGAGGGCACATCCACAGGTCCAATCGACTTCTCCAACCTCGAGGATACGGAGCATCGCCGTGCGCGCCGGCTTCTCGAGATTTGGGGAACTCTAGATAATGCAATGAAGCAGATCAGAACTGACCGGATACAGCGGATACAGATGGCTCTGGAAGATCTTTTTTCCGATCTCGGCTTCACCGGCGTACGTCTAGCGGACATGCAGGAGGACACTCCTGGTAAGTTGTGTCAACTCAAAATCAAGTGCAATCAAGTGCGGCCTGACGGGTGGTTCCTCCCGCCAGCTTTTGGCAGCGTGGCTGAGGGGCACTATCGGGGCGCTGTTGTCCGTAGCGATATCAGCACAGGGCGGATTCTGAGCGTAATTGGGGGCAATGCGCCCGACCAACCTTGGGTAGTCGTGTTCCTCCGCAAACTGAACTTGCAAGAGCGCCAGGAGTTCGCGCAAAAGGCACACCAAGATGCCCGGCAGGTCTTGTTTCTGGACGAGACACTGCTTTACCACCTTGCTGTAAAAGGTGAGGATCCGTTAGCGGGGCTGTTCGCCTGCGCCTTACCGTTTGGCTGGGTTCAGCCCTATGTCACTCGTGCCGGCGCGATTCCAACCGAAATGTTCTTTGGTCGTCAGGAAGAGATCTCACGTATCTTGGCCCGGGACGGTGGAGGATGCCTGATCTATGGCGGAAGGCAACTTGGCAAGTCGGCGCTGCTGAATCACATCCATCATACAGAACGGCACCGACCGAATTCCGGAGTACTCGCGATCTATCTCGATATCAAACCGGTCGGCGGTATCGGGATGGCGCCGGAACGCATTTGGAACGAACTGTATCACGAATTGGAGACCAATCCTGATATTGGGTCCGTGCCGCAGGACGCCAGCGGTTTAGTACGAGCGATCGAGGCATGGCTGAAGGAAGATCCATCGCGACGACTTCTGGCGATGTTCGACGAGGCCGACAATTTCTTGCGGGCTGAACATGCTGGAGGCTACCTCAATCTTCAAAAACTCAAGGGACTCATGGAGCGTACCGGTATGCGCTTCAAGGCCGTCTTCGCGGGTCTTCACAATGTAAGGCGGATGGCCCAAGCCCCCAATTCGCCGCTACCTCATCTTGGAGAACCGATCTGTATAGGTCCGATGAACCAAACACGCGAAAACCGCGCAGCGCTGCGTAGGCTCGCGACAGAACCAATGCATGCTGCTGGGCTCGACTACGGCGATCCGGGTCTCGCTTCGGATATGATCGCGAGGATGAACTACTACCCGTCGCTGGTGCAGGTTTTCTGCCGCCAAATCGTCGAAACCATCGGGAGAAAGGCATTCACAGGGAAGAAAGGTCCGCGACGGCGTTTGTCCAGAAAGGAGCTTTTCGAAGGCTGGGCGGCTGAACAGGCGGCCGAGCAGATCCGCGAACGTTTCCAACTTACTTTGAACCTGGACGTTCGATATGAATGCATCGCCAAGTCCCTTGCTCTGCATCGGCTGCAAACTTCCAGTGGGGACACAGAAGTTCTCTCAAAGGGTTTGAGCGCGAGAGAACTGCTCGAACTCGAACTCACTCACGCCTTTTGGCCTAGGTCACTCGGGCAGCCCAGTGTGTCTGATATCGAAGAGCTCTTGAAGGAGATGGTCGATCTTGGGGTGCTAAGCGACTTCGGACGAAACTGCTATGGATTGCGAAGTGCGCTTGTAGCACAAATGCTCGGGACAAGAGATCGGCTTGAAAACGATCTGCTTTTGCTCAACGAACGGGAAATGGAACCCGCTTACGACGCAGCCGAGTTTCATTCTTTACTGCGTCCTTATCGACCGACCGAGCGGGCGCCACTTGCGGACAGAAAACTTGAGCGATTGTTTGATTCTGAGAATCCCGGTTTGCGACTGGTTGTCGGCCGGTCAGCGTTGGCCGGACCGGATATTGGCAAACGTATCAAGGTGGCTGCAGATATTTGGCGCGACTTAAACAACCGCGACTTAAACAACACACTAGTTTCGCCCAACGAAAGAGAGCTTCGTCACGCAATCGATGGTTTCGGGAAACATCCCGCAGTTCTAGTAATAGATGGTGATTGGAATGCGAAGATCGCCGAAAACCTCGCGCGACAGCAATCAATCGTTAGTGGCCAGGTCCTGCCGGTGTGGTGTCTGGAGCAAGAGCCGGATGCTCTGCCCGAGAATGTTCCAGTCTACCATTCTCAGACGTGGTCTGATGGAATGGTGAGGCACTGGTTGGTGGACGAAAGCCTAGCCCCAATTCTCGACGAATCCGAGTGCCTCTGGGCGATTCTCAAGGCTTCCGGCGGTGCTCCAGCGCGACTAGACTTGCTGCTCCCTCTCCTGAAGGAGATTGTGGCTCGTCCGGAAACCAATGTCGGTGATCAACTCCACGAATGGACTGAGGAAACCCCTATTTCATTGGATGACTTTGGAGTAAATGCAGAGGATAGTGAATTCCTGCGCGACCTCTCCGAGTTAGGAGAAGCGATTACCTCGCGAGACGAAATGCAAAGAGAATTGGATCTTGCGTCCGAAGTAAGGATCTTAAAACTCGCCAAACTAGGGCTTCTGCACGACAGTGGTTTGCGGGACCAAATCCCGACGGTTTCGGCTCTTGGACTACTCCTCGTGGAATGATGGATGGCTATCAACGCTTGGTCATTGCCAGGTCTTGCATTCTGGGCCGAGCAAGTGGCGACCCAGCTCGAGGGCGGGATCGCACTTGTTCGCAGTGATGACGCCATTCCCGCGGAGCATGAGGACGCGATTCTTCAAAAAGCACCGAGGCTCATCGACAATCCTGTTGACTGCACTTCTCGGACGCCAGCCGAGGCACTCGCAGCCGTATTCGGAACGGGACCACGATTAGAGGATCTGTTATCAGATATCGTAGATGATCAATGCGCCATACTGCGGTTTGGAACAATACCTGTCAGTTATCGCGATCAGTGGAAGCTCTTTCTTCGGCGCTTTGCGAAGAAGCGGATTGGCGGCAACCATGGGGTACACATCCTTGTCCTTGATCTGCCGAACAGGGTTAATATCGCTGAAGTCGATGTCGTTCGGTCCTGGAGAGCAGCACTTCGCCGCGGAGATCGGGTAATCTGGGCCGAAGAACACCTACCGAAAAATCGTGGTGGAGCCGCAGAGGAGCTCGCTGTCGCTCTGGCAACAGAGGTATGTCGGTGGCGTCTCGACCTTGCGGCGACGTTGGCACAGGCAGGGCTCGACGATCTTTCGGATCCGATGGCATGGCTTGAACGTTGTAACCTAGATTGGAACGCTGCTCCGGAGGACAACGTAAACATTGATGATCATTGCCCTCTGGCGCTCTTAAGGAATGGAAGGGGTGAGAAAGTCACCGCGCGAGTTTGGCGGGCTCAGCTGAGCTCACTTTTTCCGCTGCTAGAGGAAGATCGGCAATACTTCGTCCGGCGGCACCGAGAGCTGCTTCGCGTTGACGATCACGCACGGCGCCTCGGTGTGAATTCGGTGGAGGAGCTGGAATTCGGCGCTCTCGATTGGCAGCTTTCGCGGAGCCTCAACCGAAGAGAAGCCGACCGGCTTTCCACGTTGGCACGAATGCGAAATGCCCTTGCTCACAGAAGGCCAGCCAACCCCGACGACGTTCGACTGCTACTCGACCGTCGCCCTTCCCGCGCCTCATAACGGTCGGGATCTGGGTGAACAATCCTCGGATCTGGGCTATATCGGCTTCAGCATTTGACCTGCCCCTGTTTTCAGGGCCACTCGTAAGTTGAGCTTGTTCGTAAGCGTCCGGTGTTGGTGCTCTGACGCGTTATAGCGTGCGCTGATAGTGTCCACTATCGATAGTGGACATTGCGAGGTGCGTGATGACTGGGAAGAAGGTTGGCAGGAAGCGTTTCTGGTCGGTAAGCGTCCGGTGTTGGTGCTCTGACGCGTTATAGCGTGCGCTGATAGTGTCCACCATTGATAGTGGACATTTTGAGGGCGGATATGTCTGGGAAGAAGGGTCAGAAGAAGCGGTTTTGGTCAGACGATGAGAAGGTTTCGATCTGCGGACAAACGCGCGCGCCTGGGGTTTCGGTAGCGCAGGTTGCACGACGTTACGCGATGAACGCCAATCTGATCTACACATGGTTGCGTGATCCCCGTTTCGCGCCGTCATGTACTGACGGTGATGATTTCGCCGGGGAAGTGACCACATTTCTGCCTGTAGAGATTGCAGGGCCAACCGCCCCCCACGTGCCGATCACAGCGCCCTGTATGGACGTTCCTCTTTCGGCTCACCGTGTAGACATCACCCTGTCTGATGGTCGGCGTATCCTGGTTGAAGGAGCGACGGGATTGCCGGCGGTGCTGGCTCTGGTTGAGGGGCTGATGACATGATCCCGGTGCCGGGCAATACGCGGGTGTGGCTGGCCGCTGGGGTGACGGATATGCGGCGCGGGTTCAACACACTGGCGACTCAGGCCGAACAGGTTCTGGCTGAAGACCCGTATTCGGGGCACATGTTTGTGTTTCGCGGCAGGCGCGGTGATCTGCTCAAGATCATATGGTGGGACGGCCAAGGCGCTTGCCTGTTCTCCAAACGACTGGAACGGGGGCGGTTTGTCTGGCCTGCGGCCAGGGGAGGGCAAGGTCAGCCTGAGTCCCTCACAGCTGTCGATGCTGTTAGAGGGGATTGACTGGCGCACCCCGCAAAAGACCTGGCGTCCTTTGCAGGCGGGATAGAGAAAGCCCAAAAAACATGAAGTTTAACGCGGTTTGTCGTTCCATCCCATGGGGCAGTTTGATATGGATAACACGTGTTGAACGCCCTTGAGTCCCTGCCTGAAGACCCCGCCGAACTGCGGGCTGTCAGCGAGCTTTTGATGGCCGAGGTTCAGTCGCTGACGTATCAAAACGAGAAGCTGAAGGCTGAACTGCATGGCCACCGCAAGGCACGGTTTGGCTCCAGATCAGAGAGCATGGATCAACTGGCTTTTGATCTTCAGGAAGACGAAGAGATCGAGGCGGCAGCAAACGAGCAGAAGAACGAAGCTGGCTCCAACGGCACTGATGTCGATGAGACGGACAAACCTGCCAGGCGCAAGCACAGCCGCAACCCCTTGCCAGATCATCTGGATCGGCAGGATGAGGTGCTGTCGCCGGGTGAGGACTGCACTGACTGCGGTGGGAGCCTGCGCCAGATCGGTGAGGACGTTACCGAGGAACTGGAATATGTCCCGGGCCGCTTTGTGGTACGCCGGATTCTCCGCCCCCGCATGGCCTGCACCTGTTGTGAAACCTTTGCCCAGGCCCCATTGCCGTCGCGCCCTGTTGAGCGTGGCCGCCCCGGTCCGGGTCTGCTGGCCCACGTCCTGATTGGCAAATACTGCGATCACCTGCCGCTTGACCGGCAATCAAAAATCTTGGCTCAGTTTACAAGCCGTGTGCGTTCATGTCATGTTTTTTGTGAAATCAGAAGGATGGATTGACATGGATCACAAGCAGTTTCAGGAATGGTTATCGGGGATAGACCACCTCAGCCCGGCGCAGCGGCAGCAAACCGAAGCCGTGTTCCTGGGGGACACGGAGACGGCAGCGTCGCTGGCTGCCATTGAAGCGGCCGTGGGTGGAGATCGCCAGTGCCCGCATTGTGGCACGCCAGGCGCCATATCGCGTGGCAAGGCAAGGGGTCTGCGACGGTACCAGTGCAAAGAATGCAGGAAGACATTCAATGCCGCGACCGGCACCCCCTTGTCGGGTCTGCACCGCAAGGACAAGTGGCTTTCCTTCGGAGCCTGTCTTGCTGATGGGCTGACGGTTCGCGCTTCAGCAGAACGTTGCGGACTTGCCGTCAACACCGCCTTCCGTTGGCGGCACCGATTTCTTGCCGCAAAAGACCTGAAGGCACGCAAGCTCACGGGCATTGTGGAAGCCGATGAAACCTATGTGCTGGAAAGCCGGAAAGGTGCACGAAACCTTGAGCGCAAGGCGCGACGCAGGGGAGGCAAGGCCAGCAAGCGGGGCCTGTCAGATGAACAGGTTCCGGTACTGGTTGTCGCTGATCGCAGCGGCGCGACAGTCAGTGCGGTTCTGCCCGCGGTCAACGCAGATACCTTGCGAGAGGTAATCGCGCCGGTTGTGGACGAGGATATCGTTTTGGTGACCGATGGACACCGCGCTTGTCCGCGATGCGCGGCGGCAATCGGTGCGCATCACGAAGCATTGAACCTGTCACGAAGTGAACGGGTGCGAGGTGCCTTTCACATTCAGACGGTCAACAACCGACACAGCCGGTTGAAGGATTTCTTGCGGCGCTACCGAGGCGTCGCGACCAGATATCTCGACAACTACCTGCGATGGTTCCAGCGGCTTGAACTGGAGAACGCCTCACCCCGGGCCTGCCTCGCAACCGCCATCGCACGTCCATGCATACAATTCGTGAACTGAGCCAAAATCTTCGCCCGCGAGAAGGTTAATCTGCATCGCACCACGTTGACCGACTGGGTGGGCCGCAGCACGGCGCTGCTGGAGCCATTGGCCGATCATATCGGCAAGCTGGTCAGGGCAGGGCCTGCACTTTTTGCCGATGACACACCGGTCAAACTACAAACCCGCACCAGGATAAAGAAGACTAAAACTGCGCGGCTGTGGAGTTACGTGCGCGACGAGCGCCCGTGGTGCGGCGAGGCCCCACCCTGTGCCTGGTATCAGTTCAGCGTGGATCGCAAGGGCGAACATCCGGTCAATCATCTTTCTGGCTATACCGGGACCGTGCACGCCGATGGCTTTGCGGGCTTCAATGGCCTCTTTGGGGAGGGCAAGGCCGACGAACAGGCCTGCATGGTGCATGTGCGCCGCAAGTTTGTGGAAGAGTTTGAGCGCACAGGGTCGGCCATCGCCAAAGGCACAATCAAGCAGATCGCCGTACTTTACGCTGTCGAAGAGGAAGCCAGAGGCAAATCCCCCGAAGAGCGGGTCGCCATTCGGCAAGAGAAGGCAAAGCCCGTCTTCGATGAGCTGGAAGCATGGTTACAGGCCCAGCTTCCCAAGCTCTCGGGCAAGACCAAACTGGCAGGGGCCATTCGCTATGCGCTGAACCGCATGCCAAAGGCGCGTGCCTGTCTCGGCGACGGACGGCTGGAACTCGACAACAACATCTGTGAACGCTCGATCCGCCCCATCGCACTGGGCCGCAAGAACTATCTCTTCATGGGCTCCGTCGGTGGCGGTAAAGCCGCCGCTATCGCTTACACCCTGGTCGAGACCGCCAGGATGAACGGCGTTGATCCGGAAGCCTGGCTCACCTGGGTGTTGGAGCGCCTGCCAGATCACAAGATCAACCGCATCGAGGAACTCATGCCGTGGAATTGGATGCCGGAATAACCGAAAAATACGGCTCTAACGGACGGCTACGAAAGGGCCGCCCTGCGGCAGGAGAAGGCCAGGCCTGTCTTCGATGACCTGGAAGTATGGCTACAGGCCCAACTGCCCAGGCTCTCGGGCAAGACCAAACTGGCCGAGGCGATCCGCTACGCCCTGAAGCCGATGCCCGAAGCGCGTGCTTATCTCGGCGACGGACGTCTGGAGCTCGACAACAATATCTGTGAGCGATCAATCCGTCCCGTCGCCCCTGGTCGAAAAAATTGTCTCTTCCCGGGCTCCGTTGGTGGCGGCGAGGCTGCCGCTATCGCCTACGCCCTCATTGAGACCGCTGAAATGAACAATGTCGATCCCGAGGCCTGGCTCACATGGGTGCTGGAACGCATTGCTGATCACAGATTAACCCCATCGACGAACTCATGCCGTGGAACTGGAAGCCCCAAGACCTCAAAAACGCGGCCTGACCGGACGGATACGCAGGAGAAGGCCAGGCCCCGTCTTCGATGACCTGGAAGTATGGCTACAAGCTCGACTGCCCAGGCTCTCGGGCAAGACCAAACTGGCCGAGGCGATCCGCTACGCCCTGAAGCCGATGCCCGAAGCGCGTGCTTATCTCGGCGACGGACGTCTGGAGCTCGACAACAATATCTGTGAGCGATCAATCCGTCCCGTCGCCCCTGGTCGAAAAAATTGTCTCTTCATGGGCTCCGTTGGTGACGGCGAGGCTGCCGCTATCGCCTACGCCCTCATTGAGACCGCTGAAATGAACAATGTCGATCCCGAGGCCTAGCTCACATGGATACTGGAACGCGTTGCTGATCACAGATCAACCCCATCGACGAACTCATGCCGTGGAACTGGAAGCCCAAGACCTCAAAAACGCGGCCTGACCGGACGGATACTATAGACGCGAGTGCAGCGCGTTTCAACGCGGCCATGATCCGCATCCGTTGAGGTGTGTTCGTCAATGTAATCCGTCTCTTGATCATCAATGAAGGCGCGCACATCAGCTTTCATATCCCCTTGATTGTCTTTCAGTTGCAAGCAGTAGCTGCCGCCCTCCTGCACGATCAGATCGCATGTTTCGCGTTGGCAGTGCAGTGCGTCTGCTGTAATTGTCACACCCTCAATGTCGAGCATTTTGATCAACTCGCGCAACGCCGGAATCTCGCCGCCCCCCTTTGAACTCCGAGTGATGCCAAGGCTCAGACGCGCGCCATGGGCAAAGGCTGTCACCACGTTCAGGCCGGACTTGTCGGCGGCCCGGTCAAAGGCGCGGCGCATCTCCTTGCCATCGACAGCGATGGCAGACCGGGCATCACGTTCCTCCGCGAAATCAGCGCGGAATTTGTCAAGAAGCTGCTGGAAGCTCGCGGGGGTGATCAAACCAAACAACCGCGAAAATGTATCGTGACAAGGCGGTCCATATGGCAATTCGAGAAATTCGCGCAGAAAATCCTCTTTCGCCGACGCAAAATCCGCCATGTCAACAGCCGTTTCTCCGCCGCACAGAACGCACAAAAGGCTGATGGTCATGATGTCACAAAATTCATGGCGGCGCGCGTTGCCCGTGCGAGGATCGTCCATATCATTGAAATAGCCCATGATTGTTGACATTCCGAAGCTCCTTTGGATGACGGAGCCTCAAGAATCCATTCATACCGATTTGTCAAAATCCAAATGCAATTCCCCTGATTGCTGACCTATAAAGACTCCATCATATCCATGTCGAGACGATCAGCCAAATAACGCCTTCGGGAGCCAGATAGCGAGTTCCGGGAAGGCGAACAGCACAAACAGCATGACGATCTGGAGCACCACAAACGGGATCACACCACGGTAAATATCGCTGGTCATGACCTCCGGCGGCGCGGAGCCGCGTAGATAAAACAAGGCAAAACCGAAGGGTGGGGTCAGGAACGAGGTTTGCAGATTGATTGCGAACATCACACCCAGCCAGACCGGGTTCGAAAATGGATAGATATCCATGCGGAACAGGATGGCCGAGACGATGGGCACGACGATGAACACGATTTCGATGAAATCCAGCACGAAGCCCAAAATGAACATGGTCAGCATGACCACAACCATGGCTCCAGGGGCGCCGCCAGGCATGTTCGTCAGCAGGTGATGCACGGCTGCTTCACCGCCAAGACCGCGAAACACCAGGGTGAACACTATCGCGCCGAACAGGATCAGGAACACCATGGCCGTGATCTCTAGGGTCGTATTGACCACCCCGCTCAGAATGCCGTCACGCCACAGCCGGATCAGGCTGACCGCCATCCCGGCACACAGGATCGGTCCCAGCGTGCCGCACAGCGCGATACCCGCCCAGTCGGTGACGGCATAGGCAGACTTCGAAATACGAACATCGAACAGCGCCGAGGCGATCAACATGGCCGGGACGGATAAACCCGCTCCGATGACAAGCAGGCCGTGCTCTCTGGTTTGGCGGTATCCCGCCAGCAGGATCGCCCCGGCGGCCCCGATTGAGGCCGCTTCGGTCGGTGTGGCAACACCCGCCAGGATCGAACCCAATACCGCGACGATCAGCACCAGTGGTGGCGCCAACAGGGAAATCAGCCCAGCCATCGATCTCGACCCCGGCTCGTTGAAGGATACAGCCGGCGCGGCTGTGGGGCGAAACATCGCGATAGCGATCTGAAACAGCAGAAAGAAAACCACCAGGACCAGTCCGGGCAGCAGGGCGCCGGCGAACAGGTCCGCGACCGACACCGGATCCGGTGCAAAGTCGCCCAATTCCATCCGGGCGTTCTGATAGGTGGCGGAGAGTTGCTGACCCAGCAGGACCAGGACAATCGACGGCGGAATGACCTGGCCCAGGGTGCCTGCCGCCGCGATCGTGCCGGTCGCCAGCTTCGGATCATAGCCGTTCTTCAGCATTACCGGCAGCGACAACAGCGTCATGGTCACCACCGTCGCGCCGACAATGCCGGTCGATGCCGCCATCAGCATGCCGACCAGGATGACTGACAGGCCGAGACCGCCGGGCCGTGCGCCGAACAGCCGGCCCATGGCTTCCAGCATGTCCTCGGCCACGCGGGAGCGTTCCAGCATCACGCCCATGAAGACGAACATCGGCACGGCCAGCAACAGTTCGGACTGGCCGCTGCCCGGCTCGATCACCGCGTCCATCCGAGCCGAGAGCGCCTTCAGGAAGGACACATCGAATGCCCCGAATGCCGTGCCCAGAAGACCGAAGATCAGGGCAATTCCCGGGATGGTGAAGGCCACCGGAAAGCCCAGCATCAGCGCGCCGATCAGGCAGGCCACCATGGCCAGATTCAGGAAATCGGCAGGGCTCATGGCTTGGCCGACGCCTCACCCGAGATATGGCAATCCAGATCGCCGCGCAGCGCCAGAACCGCCCGCACTGTGATCGAAAGTCCTTGCAGGATCAGCAGCAGGGCCATCACGACCGGCAAGCTTTTCAGAAGGAATATGCCTGGAATGCCCCCGCTTTCCGCCGAACCTTGCAGAACAGCCCAGGCATCGATTGCCGTCGGCAGATTGACGGCCAGGACCAGCCCCATGGCCGGCAGCAGAAAGACCGCAATTCCCGCCAGATCGACCAACGCCCGCTGTCGGTTCGACATGCCGCCATAGAATAGATCGATGCGCACATGACGGTCACGCAGCAGCACCGCCGCCGCCCCCAGCATGAAGGAAAAAGCATGCAGATAGAGCACGGATTCCTGCATCCAGATCGTGCTGATGCCGAAAACATAGCGGGACAGCACCAGGGCGAACTGGATCAGCACCATGGGCAGCACCAGCCAAGCAACCGCCCGGCCGAGATACGCGTCAAACCGGTCGAAATAGCGGCTCAGGCCCTGCATGAATTGATCCACCCAACTTATTCTAACCGGTCAACGCCTCGGCGCGATAGCGGAAATTGCGCGTCCTTGCGCTTGTGAACCGGGCCAAGGCGGCTTACCTGTTCAAGGTTGCGTGGATTGAGGATGAGTTTTCGTTGGGATTGGGCGATATTGCGGAAGATACGTGGCGGTCGCGGGCGGCAATCTGTTTGAATCCCCCATCAAGCCGAACGTAACCGGTCTGTCGCGGTCGTGCAAGACCGTTTTCATCACCTCACAGGGGAATTGCATTTGGATTTTGACAAATCGGTATGAATGGCTTCTTGAGACTCCGTCATCCAAAGGAGCTTCGAAATGTCAACAATCATGGGCTATTTCAATGATATGGACGATCATCGCACGGGCAAAGCGCGTCGCCATGAATTTTGTGACATCATGACCATCAGCCTTTTGTGCGTCCTGTGCGGCGGAGAAACGGCTGTTGACATGGCGGATTTTGCGTCGGCGAAAGAGGATTTTCTGCGCGAATTTCTCGAATTGCCACATGGACCGCCTTGTCACGATACATTTTCGCGGTTGTTTGGTTTGATCACCCCCGCGAGCTTCCAGCAGCTTCTTGACAAATTCCGCGCTGATTTCGCGCAGGAACGTGATGTCCGGTCTGCCATCGCTGTCGATGGCAAGGAGATGCGCCGCGCCTTTGACCGGGCCGCCGACAAGTCCGACCTGAACGTGGTGACGGCCTTTGCCCATGGCGCGCGTTTGAGCCTTGGCATCACTCGGAGTTCAAAGGGGCGGCGAGATTCCGGCGTTGCGCGAGTTGATCAAAATGCTCGACATTGAGGGTGTGACAATTACAGCGGACGCACTGCACTGCCAACGCGAAACATGCGATCTGATCGTGCAGGAGGGCGGCAGCTACTGCTTGCAACTGAAAGGCAATCAAGGGGATATGAAAGCTGATGTGCGCGCTTTCATTGATGATCAAGAGACGGATTACATTGTTGAAACGCGCTGCACTCGCGTCTGCACAGCCCCGAAACATCTCGACGACACCCACAAGTGGCCAAGTCTCAAGGCTTTCGTGCATGCCATCTCAACGCGCGAATTGAGCGGAAAAGCACGCCAGTCCGAGCGGGTCTGCCTCATGTCCAACTGCCCTCTGCTCGTGAGGTCGCCGCCATGATCCGAGGTCATTGGCAGATTGAAAACAATCTCCATTGGTCGCTGGATGTGATCCTGAACGATGATCAGCACCGCGCCCGAAAAGACAATGCTCCCATCAATTTTGCAGTCCTTGGACGCATCGCACTCAACATCATGAGTATCCGTCCGGTCAGGCCGCGTTTTTGAGGTCTTGGGCTTCCAGTTCCACGGCATAAGTTCGTCGATGGGGTTAATCCGTGATCAGCAACGCGTTCCAGCACCCATGTGAGCCAGGCCTCGGGATCGACATTGTTCATTTCAGCGGTCTCAATGAGGGCGTAGGCGATAGCGGCAGCCTCGCCGCCACCAACGGAGCCCGGGAAGAGACAATTTTTTCGACCAGGGGCGACGGGACGGATTGATCGCTCACAGATATTGTTGTCGAGCTTCAGACGTCCGTCGCCGAGATAAGCACGCGCTTCGGGCATCGGCTTCAGGGCGTAGCGGATCGCCTCGGCCAGTTTGGTCTTGCCCGAGAGCCTGGGCAGTTGGACCTGTAGCCATACTTCCAGGTCATCGAAGACAGGCCTGGCCCTCTCCTGCCGCAGGGCGGCCCTTTCGTATGGCTCAGTTCACGAATTGTATGCATGGACGTGCGATGGCGGTTGCGAGGCAAGCCCGGGGTGAGGCGTTCTCCAGTTCAAGCCGTTGGAACCATCGCAGGTAGTTGTCGAGATATCTGGTCGCGACGCCTCGGTAGCGCCGCAAGAAATCCTTCAACCGGCTGTGTCGGTTGTTGACCGTCTGAATGTGAAAGGCACCTCGCACCCGTTCACTTCGTGACAGGTTCAATGCTTCGTGATGCGCACCGATTGCCGCCGCGCATCGCGGATAAGCGCGGTGTCCATCGGTCACCAAAACGATATCCTCGTCCACAACCGGCGCGATTACCTCTCGCAAGGTATCTGCGTTGACCGCGGGCAGAACCGCACTGACTGTCGCGCCGCTGCGATCAGCGACAACCAGTACCGGAACCTGTTCATCTGACAGGCCCCGCTTGCTGGCCTTGCCTCCCCTGCGTCGCGCCTTGCGCTCAAGGTTTCGTGCACCTTTCCGGCTTTCCAGCACATAGGTTTCATCGGCTTCCACAATGCCCGTGAGCTTGCGTGCCTTCAGGTCTTTTGCGGCAAGAAATCGGTGCCGCCAACGGAAGGCGGTGTTGACGGCAAGTCCGCAACGTTCTGCTGAAGCGCGAACCGTCAGCCCATCAGCAAGACAGGCTCCGAAGGAAAGCCACTTGTCCTTGCGGTGCAGACCCGACAAGGGGGGGCCGGTCGCGGCATTGAATGTCTTCCTGCATTCTTTGCACTGGTACCGTCGCAGACCCCTTGCCTTGCCACGCGATATGGCGCCTGGCGTGCCACAATGCGGGCACTGGCGATCTCCACCCACGGCCGCTTCAATGGCAGCCAGCGACGCTGACGTCTCCGTGTCCCCCAGGAACACGGCTTCGGTTTGCTGCCGCTGCGCCGGGCTGAGGTGGTCTATCCCCGATAACCATTCCTGAAACTGCTTGTGATCCATGTCAATCCATCCTTCTGATTTCACAAAAACATGACATGAACGCACACGACTTGCAAACTGAGCCTTTCGTATCCGTCCGTTAGAGCCGTATTTTTCGGTTATTCCGGCATCCAATTCCACGGCATGAGTTCCTCAATGCGGTTGATTTTGTGATCTGGCAGGCGCTCCAACACCCAGGTGAGCCAGGCTTCCGGATCAACGCCGTTCATCCTGGCGGTCTCGACGAGGGTGCAAGCGATAGCGGCGGCTTTACCGCCACCGACGGAGCCCATGAAGAGATGGTTCTTGCGGCCCAGTGCGATGGGGCGGATCGAGCGTTCACAGATGTTGTTGTCAAGTTCCAGCCGTCCGTCGCCGAGACAGGCACGCGCCTTTGGCATGCGGTTCAGCGCATGGCGAATGGCCCCTGCCAGTTTGGTCTTGCCCGAGAGCTTGGGAAGCTGGGCCTGTAACCATGCTTCCAGCTCATCGAAGACGGGCTTTGCCTTCTCTTGCCGAATGGCGACCCGCTCTTCGGGGGATTTGCCTCTGGCTTCCTCTTCGACAGCGTAAAGTACGGCGATCTGCTTGATTGTGCCTTTGGCGATGGCCGACCCTGTGCGCTCAAACTCTTCCACAAACTTGCGGCGCACATGCACCATGCAGGCCTGTTCGTCGGCCTTGCCCTCCCCAAAGAGGCCATTGAAGCCCGCAAAGCCATCGGCATGCACGGTCCCGGTATAGCCGGAAAGATGATTGACCGGGTGTGCACCCTTGCGGTCTGTACTGAACTGATACCAGGCACAGGGTGGGGCCTCGCCGCACCACGGGCGCTCGTCGCGCACGTAACTCCACAGCCGCGCGGTTTTAGGGCCTGTTGACATTTGGGGTTGCGATTTGGCCTGAACTGTTATTCAAGCTTCGAAAATGGAGGTTTGGATGGACGAAGATCGTTTGGTGATTTCAGATGAACTCTGGGCGAAGATTGCGCCCCTGTTACCCGGTAAAGCCGGGGACCCGGGAGCAACCGGTCGGGATAACCGTCGGTTCATGGAGGCCGTACTTTGGCGTGTGCGAACAGGGTCTCCCTGGCGTGACCTGCCCTAGGATTTCGGCAACTGGAATTCGGTTTTCAAACGATTTCGTCGATGGGCAAAGGCCGGTGTGTTTGAGAGACTTTTCAACGCCATAAGCGACGAGCCAGACCTTGAACATGCTCTCATCGACGGAACGATTGTCCAGGCCCATCAGAAGGCTTCGGGCGCAAAAGGGGGACACGGAATCAAGCCATTGGACGCTCTCGCGGCGGGCTGACGACCAAAATCGTTGCTCTGGTCGATGCGCTCGGCAACTTGTTCCGCTTTCTGCTTCTGCCGGGGCAGGCGCACGACATGAAGGGGGTTGCCCCCCTGATCCACGATGTCTCCTTCGCAGCGTTGCCGGCCGACAAGGCCTTCGACGCCGATTGGCTCCTGCAAGACCTTGATGAGCGCGGCGCAACTGCGGTTATCCCGCCCAAATCGAACCGGAAAGTGCTACGAGACGACGATACTCACATGTACAAGTGGCGTCACCTGATTGAAAACTACTTTGCAAAGATCAAGGAATTCAGGGGGATAGCAACGCGATACGACAAAACAGATACCAGCTACGCAGCCAACCGGCACCTCTGCGCAATGCTCAACGCTGCTCGGTGATTGTCAACAGACCCTCAGAGCCTGATCGAAAATGAGTTGAGTGATATCAGTGGGTTGTGCTTCTGTTTGTTTGAATAGGAAACAAGAAAACGGAGGTCACGATGCCCTGGACTGAAACCACTCGCTGCCAGTATGAGCGGAATAACGAGCGTTACTCAAGCGATGTAACCGATGCAGAATGGGCGGTCATTTTCCGCTTTTGCCCGGCCCCAACAAATTGGGGCGCCCTCGGGAAGTTGAGTTGCGCGAAGTTCGGGATGGGATTGGCTACATCGCTGCCGCCGGGTGCGCGTGGTCTCCTTTGCCAAAGGACTTTCCACCGGTTTCAACGGTTCGATACTATTTCTACAACTGGCGTGATGGCGTAAGCGTCCGGTGTTGGTGCTCTGACGCGTTATAGCGTGCGCTGATAGTGTCCACCATTGATAGTGGACATCTCGAGGGCGGATATGTCTGGGAAGAAGGGTCAGAAGAAGCGGTTCTGGTCAGACGATGAGAAGGTTTCGATCTGCGGACAAACGCGCGCACCTAGGGTTTCGGTAGCGCTGCTTGCACGACGTTACGCGATGAACGCCAATCTGATCTACACATGGTTGCGTGATCCCCGTTTCGCGCCGGCATGTACTGACGGTGATGATTTCGCCGGGGAAGTGACCACATTTCTGCCTGTAGAGATTGCAGGGCCAACCGCCCCCCACGTGCCGATCACAGCGCCCTGTATGGACGGTCCTCTTTCGGCTCACCGTGCAGACATCACCCTGTCTGATGGTCGGCGTATCCTGGTTGAGGGAGCGCCTGCCAGATCACAAGATCAACCGCATCGAGGAACTCATGCCGTGGAATTGGAGGCCGGAATAACCGAAAGGCTCAGTTTACGAATTGTATGCATGGACGTGCGATGGTGGTTGCGAGGCAAGCCCGGGGTGAGGCGTTCTCCAGTTCAAGCCGCTGGAACCATCGCAGGTAGTTGTCGAGATATCTGGTCGCGACGCCTCGGTAGCGCCGCAAGAAATCCTTCAACCGGCTGTGTCGGTTGTTGACCGTCTGAATGTGAAAGGCACCTCGCACCCGTTCACTTCGTGACAGGTTCAATGCTTCGTGATGCGCACCGATTGCCGCCGCGCATCGCGGATAAGCGCGGTGTCCATCGGTCACCAAAACGATATCCTCGTCCACAACCGGCGCGATTACCTCTCGCAAGGTATCTGCGTTGACCGCGGGCAGAACCGCACTGACTGTTGCGCCGCTGCGATCAGCGACAACCAGTACCGGAACCTGTTCATCTGACAGGCCCCGCTTGCTGGCCTTGCCTCCCCTGCGTCGCGCCTTGCGCTCAAGGTTTCGTGCACCTTTCCGGCTTTCCAGCACATAGGTTTCATCGGCTTCCACAATGCCCGTGAGCTTGCGTGCCTTCAGGTCTTTTGCGGCAAGAAATCGGTGCCGCCAACGGAAGGCGGTGTTGACGGCAAGTCCGCAACGTTCTGCTGAAGCGCGAACCGTCAGCCCATCAGCAAGACAGGCTCCGAAGGAAAGCCACTTGTCCTTGCGGTGCAGACCCGACAAGGGGGTGCCGGTCGCGGCATTGAATGTCTTCCTGCATTCTTTGCACTGGTACCGTCGCAGACCCCTTGCCTTGCCACGCGATATGGCGCCTGGCGTGCCACAATGCGGGCACTGGCGATCTCCACCCACGGCCGCTTCAATGGCAGCCAGCGACGCTGACGTCTCCGTGTCCCCCAGGAACACGGCTTCGGTTTGCTGCCGCTGCGCCGGGCTGAGGTGGTATTCCTGAAACTGCTTGTGATCCATGTCAATCCATCCTTCTGATTTCACAAAAAACATAACATGAACACACACGGCTTGTAAACTGAGTCTAATGTTTTTTGGGCTTTCTCTATCCCGCCTGCAAAGGACGCCAGGTCTTTTGCGGGGTGCGCCAGTCAATCCCCTCCAGCAGCATCGACAGCTGTGAGGGACTCAGGCTGACCTTGCCCTCCCTGGCCGCAGGCCAGACAAACCGCCCCGTTCCAGTCGTTTGGAGAACAGGCAAGCGCCCTGGCCGTCCCACCATATGATCTTGAGCAGATCACCGCGCCTGCCGCGAAACACAAACATGTGCCCCGAATACGGGTCTTCAGCCAGAACCTGCTCGGCCTGAGCCGCCAGTGTGTTGAACCCGCGCCGCATATCCGTCACCCCGGCAACCAGCCACACTCGCGTATTGCCCGGCACCGGGATCATGTCATCAGCCCCTCAACCAGAGCCGGCACCGCCGACAATCCCGTCGCTCCCTCAACCAGGATACGCCGACCATCAGACAGGGTGATGTCTGCACGGTGAGCCGAAAGAGGATCGTCCATACAGGGCGCTGTGATCGGCACGTGGGGGGCGGTTGGCCCTGCAATCTCTACAGGCAGAAATGTGGTCACTTCCCCGGCGAAATCATCACCGTCAGTACATGCCGGCGCGAAACGGGGATCACGCAACCATGTGTAGATCAGATTGGCGTTCATCGCGTAACGTCGTGCAACCTGCGCTACCGAAACCCCAGGTGCGCGCGTTTGTCCGCAGATCGAAATCTTCTCATCGTCTGACCGGAACCGCTTCTTCTGACCCTTCTTCCCAGACATGTCCGCCCTCAAGATGTCCACTAGCAATGGTGGACACTATCAGCGCACTCCATAACGCGTCAGAGCACCAACACCGGACGCTTACCATCATGAAGGCAAACACAGACAAAGGATCAAACCGCGTCAAATTCAAACGCGCAGGATGGAAGGACGATTTTCTACGCACGCCAATCAAAGACTTTTGAAATGCGATTGCCCTGAGGCGGGGGATTGGCATGTTACCTAAACCGGACAATTCAGAAGGCTCAGTTTGCAAGTCGTGTGCGTTCATGTTATGTTTTTTGTGAAATCAGAAGGATGGATTGACATGGATCACAAGCAGTTTCAGGAATGGTTGTCGGGGATAGACCACCTCAGCCCGGCGCAGCGGCAGCAAACCGAAGCCGTGTTCCCGGGGGACACGGAGACGTCAGCGTCGCTGGCTGCCATTGAAGCGGCCGTGGGTGGAGATCGCCAGTGCCCGCATTGTGGCACGCCAGGCGCCATATCGCGTGGCAAGGCAAGGGGTCTGCGACGGTACCAGTGCAAAGAATGCAGGAAGACATTCAATGCCGCGACCGGCACCCCCTTGTCGGGTCTGCACCACAAGGACAAGTGGCTTTCCTTCGGAGCCTGTCTTGCTGATGGGCTGACGGTTCGCGCTTCAGCAGAACGTTGCGGACTTGCCGTCAACACCGCCTTCCGTTGGCGGCACCGATTTCTTGCCGCAAAAGACCTGAAGGCACGCAAGCTCACGGGCATTGTGGAAGCCGATGAAACCTGTGTGCTGGAAAGCCGGAAAGGTGCACGAAACCTTGAGCGCAAGGCGCGACGCAGGGGAGGCAAAGCCAGCAAGCGAGGCCTGTCAGATGAACAGGTTCCGGTACTGGTTGTCGCTGATCGCAGCGGCGCAACAGTCAGTGCGGTTCTGCCCGCGGTCAACGCAGATACCTTGCGAGAGGTAATCGCGCCGGTTGTGGACGAGGATATCGTTTTGGTGACCGATGGACACCGCGCTTGTCCGCGATGCGCGGCGGCAATCGGTGCGCATCACGAAGCATTGAACCTGTCACGAAGTGAACGGGTGCGAGGTGCCTTTCACATTCAGACGGTCAACAACCGACACAGCCGGTTGAAGGATTTCCTGCGGCGCTACCGAGGCGTCGCGACCAGATATCTCGACAACTATCTGCGATGGTTCCAGCGGCTTGAACTGGAGAACGCCTCACCCCGGGCTTGCCTCGCAACCGCCATCGCACGTCCATGCATACAATTCGTAAACTGAGCCAATCAGAAGGATAGATTGGTATGGATCACGAGCAGTTTCAGGAATGGTTATCGGGGATAGACCACCTCAGCCCGGCGCAGCGGCAGCAAACCGAAGCCGTGTTCCCGGGGGACACGGAGACGTCAGCGTCGCTGGCTGCCATTGAAGCGGCCGTGGGTGAAGATCGCCAGTGCCCGCATTGTGGCACGCCAGGAGCCATATCGCGTGGCAAGGCAAGGGGTCTGCGACGGTACCAGTGCAAAGGATGCAGGAAGACATTCAATAAGACATTCAAGGCCGCGACCGGCACCCCCTTGTCGGGTCTGCACCGCAAGGACAAGTGGCTTTCCTTTGGAGCCTGTCTTGCTGATGGGCTGACGGTTCGCGCTTCAGCAGAACGTTGCGGACTTGCCGTCAACACCGCCTTCCGTTGGCGGCACCGATTTCCTGCCGCGAAAGACCTGAAGGCACGCAAGCTCACGGGCATTGTGGAAGCCGATGAAACCTGTGTGCCGGAAAGCCGGAAAGGTGCACGAAACCTTGAGCGCAAGGCGCGACGCAGGGGAGGCAAGGCCAGCAAGCGGGGCCTGTCAGATGAACAGGTTCCGGTACTGGTTGTCGCTGATCGCAGCGGCGCGACAGTCAGTGCGGTTCTGCCCGCGGTCAACGCAGATACCTTGCGAGAGGTAATCGCGCCGGTTGTGGACGAGGATATCGTTTTGGTGACCGATGGACACCGCGCTTATCCGCGATGCGCGGCGGCAATCGGTGCGCATCACGAAGCATTGAACCTGTCACGAAGTGAACGGGTGCGGGGTGCCTTTCACATTCAGACGGTCAACAACCGACACAGCCGGTTGAAGGATTTCTTGCGGCGCTACCGAGGCGTCGCGACCAGATATCTCGACAACTACCTGCGATGGTTCCAACGGCTTGAACTGGAGAACGCCTCACCCCGGGCTTGCCTCGCAACCGCCATCGCACGTCCATGCATACAATTTGAAACTGAACCTATCTTATCTGACGTTCCAGAATTTGCACATCAGCGCTACCTGCCTTCTTCGACCAGTCTGTTCGTGGCTGTTTCAACCACGTCTTCCAGGTGCTCCAGGAATTCACCCCGCGTGCGGCCAGGACGGATCGGCGGCAAAACCTCGACAATGGCATTGCCGGGTTTGCCGGTGAAGATCGCCTGGCGCGGCCAGGTCAGGCCGGAATTCACGGCCACCGGGACGACCGGAATTTCCAGCGAATCGTACAGGATGGCAACTCCACGTTTATAGGCAGGCGGCGCGCCAACGGGCCGCCTGGTGCCTTCGTGATAGATCGCCAGCGGCCGGCCGCCGGCGATTTGTTCCCTGGCCTGCTTGATCATGCCGCGCACGGCATCGCGTCCGCCGGAGCGGTCAATGATCACCAGGCCGGCGCGCCGGACAATCGGGCCGGCAAAGGGGATCCAGGTCAGTTCGGCTTTCAGCACCACCGAAGGTTCCGGAAACATCCAGAACAGGGCTTGGGTTTCCAATGTTGACTGGTGTTTCGACGAGATGATGTAGGCACCGTTTTCGGGGATGTTTTCCAAGCCGCGCAGCACCAGCTTGACGCCGGCAATCTTGTCCATCAGCCACACCGATCCCTTGCCCCACCAGCGAAATCCGCGGCGCATGTGCCTGCCGTCCAGAAAAATCGCCGGCACGTGAGTCAGGATCATCAGGGCAGTCCAGCCGATGAAAAGGATCTGGAAAATCAGCGATCGGATCGAATTCATCAGGTGACCTAAACCACGTTCGCCAGATTGCGGAACACAGCCATGCGGGCAGCGGCCCAGAAAAGGAGGGCGGCCAGCGGCGGCAGGAGATATAACAGCGGAACATCGCCCAGATTGACATTGAGCGTCGGCAAAATGTGCGAGGCGCCTTCACCCGGCAGAACAATCAGGGCGATGTGCAGGACAATGGCGGCGATCACCGCGCCGAACAGGCCACCCAGAACGCCCAGCAGACAAAAATGCCGGTCGAACTTTCTGGTAACGAAGCGGTCATCCGCGCCGATCATGTGCAGGACTTCGACGATTTCCCGGTTCGCGGCGGTGCTGGACCAGATTGCAAGGACGATCACGATGGCCGTCGCAATGACCAGCAAGACCAGGATGGACATAGGGGCATCTCGAAAAATCGGCCTGATTTTGAGTTTATGGATGACGTTTGATTCTCTCGAAATATAATCGATGGAAGCTTCAATTTTGTAAGGAATCGGCGATGGGTCAGATGGGCTTTTTCGATGTCAGCAACCGTTACGCTTCGCTTGGTGCCAAGAAGGACCCCCTGGGTTCAGATTGCGGCGGTTGTTCCATTTGTAGCGCCCTAGGGTTATTGAGACAATCTTGAAGCTTTTACGCGGCGGTCGGGATTTTGTCCATTGCGTCGCGTCTGAACTGGTTTGGCGAGAGATGGCCATGGCTCTGGATGAGCCAGTGTTCGTTGTCGTCATCCTTGAACTTCTGGAGGGCTGCTTGCAGTTCCTCCATGGTGTTGGATGTCGTGATCCAGAGGAGATTTTCCCTGGGTGTCCGGATGAAGCGCTCGGCACAGCCATTGCGCTCGGACAAGGGACGGTGAGGATTTCGCGCCCAGCCAGGCGATCTCGTTCTGGAAGTCGTGGCTGATGTACTGCGAGCTGTTGTCATGGCGGATCGTCAGGCCAGCGGCCACGTCCGTGGCGCACGCCCCGAAGCAGTCCCGCACGCCCCGGCGGATCGGCTGCAACGCCCCGAAGCGTGTGCCCCGGATGGCTGCATGAATGCCCACGCAGCCCGCCGAACAATGATCGACCGCGACAAGGACAGCAACTTGACGCCCTGTGCTCAGGAGGGTGGCGGTCATGTCGGTGCCCCACATCCCTTGGCCTTTCGTCAATGTTGTCCGGGATGATGGTTCCGTCATGAGCCCTTGGCCCGTGTGCCGCCCCCTGACATGGCTTCGCACAGAGCCCCGTCTCACGCAGCAGCCGCAGAACCCGCACTTTCGAGGTGCGGATGCCCTTGTAACGCAGGCGCGCCCACACCTTGCGATAGCCCTCGCCATGGAACCTGCTGTTGGTGATGACCTGTCTGATCTCCCCGACCAGATCGGCATCCGACATGGGGCCTTGTGGTCCCGGGCGGCGGGGCGGCGCGGCCTCGGTCCGGGCCGGTTGCAGGTCCCGGTACACGCTGGCCCGGCTCGGACTCCAGGCCCGGCACACCCGGGAGACGCCGTAAGCCTTGCCCGTGGAGATCGAGAGGACGGCGCTCATCGCTTCGACCTCCGGCGCCCGAAAGGGTGGCCCGCCTCCATCTTCGCGATTTTCTCGACGAGAAGCTCGTTATCCATGGTGATCTCGCCCACCTTGGCGCGAAGCCGATCAATCTCCTTATCGCGGGCATCGCGCGGGCGATGCTTCAGGTTCGACGCGCCGCCCGTGAGAAAGGCATCCCGCCAGCCGCTGACATCGGCCGCCGTCGCATCAAGCGACCGGGCCACCAGTTCCACATCCTCGCCCCGCAACACCCGCAGAACGGCCTCCCGCTTGCGCGCCGCTGTCTGTCTGCGACGTCGGGCCGGAGCCGGATCTGCTGCGATATGTGAAGTCTCCGCAGCTCCGGCTCCGGCCCGATCAACCTTCTTCTGTTCCGTCATGAAACACCTCATTCATCCCCTCGTCTCAGGTCTTGATCAGTGTCTCAAAAAACTCTAGGGTGGGGGACTTGCTTTCCTCTCGGATCGGGAACCTGTCGCAATACGGATTGAACGGATACCATGCCTGGCCACCTCTGTCGCTGAAACTCGGCAAAAGAAATTCATATTTTCAGAATATTTTCAATACCCTGGCCTAATTTAATGAATGGATCTGTGGAAAAATGGACATGCTTTCAACGACAACCAAAACCGTTGCCGGTCGTGACTTAGCCGAGGTTCTGGGCCTGGCGAAGGGCAATGTCATCCGCGCGAAACATGTGGGTGCGGACATTATTGAGTCCTTGCGCAACATTGTCGGCAGTGAGGTTAATGAATACACCCAACTGATGGCGGTCGCACGCGAACAGGCATTGGACCGGATGCTGGAGGATGCCCGCCGGATGGGCGCGGACGCTGTCGTCGGCATGCGCTTTACCACCTCGACCATCGCTCAGGGCGGGGCGGAAATCCTGGCTTTTGGCACGGCGGTCCGGCTGAGATAAACAGATCAGCTGGCTGGCGGTGCGCCGCCGGCGGCTTGGTGATCCGCGATATATTGCGCGATCCGCGCGCCGGCTTCCTCGCCGGTTTCAGGGGGGGTGAAATTTTCCAAAATTGATTGCCAGATTCCGGTGGCGCGCTCCGTCGACGTCTTTGCACCCGATTTCGTCCACGCGCCGAAATTAGACAGATCCGCAACCAAGGGTTCATAGAACGCGCACTCATACCGTTCCATCGTGTGTTCGGTGGCGAAGAAATGACCGCCGGGCGCAACGTTGGCCAGTGCCCGCCATGCCAGATCATCTTCTTGCGCGGCTGGCGGCGTGCACAGCTCGGCAATGGTTTGCAGCGCCTCAACATCATTTATGAACTTTTCATAGCCGAAGGTCAGTCCGCCCTCCAGCCAACCGGCGGCATGCACGGTCAGGGTCGCATTGGCCATCAAAGCTCCCCACAAGCCCATATGGTTTTCTCCAGCCGATTGCATGTCGGCGGCATTACCGGCCGAACCGGCGGCGGACCGCCAGGGCAGATCGATATGCCTGGCCAGTTGCCCGGACCCGATCGACATCTTGATATGCTCGGGCGTGCCGAAGGCCGGTGCGCCGGATTTCATGTCCACATTGGAACTGAACCCGCCATAGGAAACCGGCGCGCCGGGACCGGCCAACTGGACCAGCGCGATCGCCGCCAGCGCTTCGGCATGCTGCAGGGTCAGCGCGCCTTCAATCGAAATTGGCGCCATGGCGCCCGCCAGGCAAAACGGGGTGACGATGCTGAGCTGGCCGGCGCGGGCGAAATCGATCAGCCCTTGCGCCATGGGAATATCGATCTGGCGCGGCGAATTGGTGTTGATCACGGTGATGGCCCAGGCACCGTCGCGAAACTCATCCTCGGTGAGGTTCAGGCCCAGGCGGATCATTTCGAAGGCTTCGGCGATCTGTTTGCGGCCGCGCGCATAGATGAACATCGGCTTGTCGCCAAGGGCCATCTGGGCCCGCATCTGGGCATAGTGCCGGTTCTGGGTCAGGACGTCCTGCGGCTCCGCCGATGGTCCGAAGATGTGGATGACGTCAAAGTTCTGTTGCAGTTTGAGGGTCTCTTCATAGTCCCTCAGACTGCCCGATCGCCGGCCTCGGACCAGATCCGTGGCATTGGGACAGCCGGCCCCCGCGGTAAAAATCATTGAGCCGGCTTCATATTGCAGTTCGCGCGACCTGGATGCCGCCCTGATCCGCACTGACCGGGGTGCCCTGGCCAGCGCGGCGTCGACGATGTCGCGGCCGATGAAGACCATCTCGTCTTCCGGATTTGTCCGGGCACCGGCGGAGGCCAGAATGTCGCATGCCTCGGGCAACAGGATCTTGATGCCAAGCTCTTCCAGCAGTTTCAGCGCCATCTGGTGGATGGTCGCGACGGCGTCGTCAGAGAACATTTTCTGGGGAGTGAAGGGATGCGTCAGTTGTCGATAGTTGACGACCCGCGCCTTGGCCGGATCGCGGCCCCTGGCCCGACCGCCTGAACGCCGTCGTTTCCGGGTCTTGCCAGCAGTTGTGCCGCCTTGGGTTTCGGGAATATGGTCGGACATTCAGCGGGTTCTCGCGCAGCATTATTGGATATATGGATGGAACAGAAGGTGCGCCTGATGTCAAGTCAAGCGGATCGAATTTTGCGAGGTGATGTGATGAGTTCCGGACCGAAACAAGCAGGCTTGACAAGCCTTGGATTTACGCCGCGCTTTGCCTATGGCAACCAGGCCGAGATTGCCGAGGTGTCAGGTGCCGGAGACGGTACAGCCCTGGGCACCGGTTTTGTCCGCCTGCGCGATGCCGCGATCCCCTGGACCATCCAATATGACGAGGTGGTGCTGGTTCTGGAGGGCCACCTGACCATTGTGGTGGGTGAGGACAGGTTCGAGGCCGGCCCGATGGAGACGATCTTTCTGCCGGCCGGGACCGGGCTGGTATACGAGGCGCGCTCGGCGCTGGTGTTCTATGCGATCCATCCCGCCGACTGGGCGATGCCAAAGGGATAGAACTTATGAAAATCACCCGGCTACCGCATAACGACAAGACCAATGGCTGGAACCTGATGCTGCCGGCCCGTACGGCCGAAGCAGCGGTCGACGGCGACGTGACTGCCGACTGGATTGTGGTCGGCGCGGGATATGCCGGCCTTGCCGCTGCTGCACGTCTGGCCGAAAATTGCCCGGACGAGCGCATTGCCCTGGTCGAGGCCGGGGCGGTTGGCGAGAATGCCTCCGGGCGCAATTCCGGTTTCGGCATTGATTTGCCTCATACGGTCAGCTCGAACCTGGAACAGCTGGAAGGAGCCCACCGCTATATGCGTCTGGCGCGCGGCGCGCTCGCCTATCTGAAGGATCGTATGGACACCGCCGAGTTCGACTGTGACTGGTCCGTCGCCGGGAAATACCAGGCAGCGGTGACCGCGCGTGGTTCACGCGACTTGCTGGAACCCTTCGCCGGTGAACTGGACCAGTTGGGCGAGCCCTATCGCTGGGTCGAAAAGGACGAACTTGTAGAAAAGATCGGTTCAACGCACTTCCACCGCGCCATTCGCACCGAGGGTTGTGTTCTGTTGAACCCCGCGGCCCTGGTGCGGGGGCTGGCGGGCAGCCTGCCGGACAATGTGACGCTCAATGAAAACTCGCCGATCACAGAAGTGGGTTATCAGAACGGTGTCCAGGTGACCGTGCCCGGCGGGTCGGTCCGGGCGCCGAAGATGATCCTGGCCGCAAACGGCTTTTCGGAACGTTTCGGTTTCCTGACCGGCAAGTTCGTCCACCTGGCCGCCCATGCCAGCATTACCCGTCCTTTGACGGAAGACGAACAGGCGACCTATGGCGTGACGGAGCCCTGGGGCCTGATCCCGGCCAACAGCGTGGTCGGCATCACCATGCGCTACACTCCGGACAGGCGTATCCTGATTCGCGAGAAAATCGATTATTGCCCGAAACAGGACGTAACCCGGACCGAACAGGCGGCGCTCAAACAACGACACAAGAGGCTGTTCGACGCCCGTTTCCCGATGTTGCCGGATGTGCAGCTGGAGCACACCTGGACCGGCTATCTTAACCTGTCCCGCAACGGTGCGCCGGCCTTTGGGCAGATCGCCAACAATGTCTGGGCCGCAGCCTGTCAGAACGGGATCGGCATTACCATCGGCACGATCAATGGTCTGCTGGCCGCCGATCTCGCCTCCGGCCGGGACAATCCGCTGATCGCTGATATGCAGAGCCTGGGCACGCCCGATGACCTGCCATCACCGCCTGTTATGGCCGTCGGCGCCCGCGCAATGATTGCTTGGGAAAAATGGCGAAATCGGCACGAAGCGTGAAAGTGTATCAGGGTCTGTTGACAATCACCGAGCAGCGTTGAGCCTTGCGCAGAGGTGCCAGTTGGCTGCGTAGCTGGTATCGGTTTTGTCGTATCGCGTTGCTATCCCCCTGAATTCCTTGAGCCTTGCGAAGCAGTTTTCAATCAGGTGACACCACTTGTACATGTGAGTATCGTCGTCTCGTAGCCCTTCCCGGTTCGATTTGGGTGGAACAACCGCAGTTGCGCCGCGCTCATCAAGGTCTTGCAGGAGCCAATCGGCGTCGAAGGCCTTGTCGGCCGGCAACGCTGCGAAGGAGACATCGTGGATCACAGGGGAGCAACCCCCTTCATGTCGTGCGCTTGCCCCGGCAGAAGCAGAAAGCGAAACAAGTTGCCGAGCGCATCGACCAGGGCAACGATTTTGGTCGTCAGCCCGCCGCGAGAGCGTCCGATGGCTTGATGCCGTGTTCCCCTTTTGCGCCCGAAGCCTTCTGACGGGCCTGGACAATCGTCCCGTCGATGAGAGCATGTTCAAGGTCTGGCTCGCCGCTCATGGCGTTGAAAAGTCTCTCGAACACACCGGCCTTTGCCCATCGATGAAATCGTTTGAAAACCGAATTCCAGTTGCCGAAATCCCGGGGCAGGTCACGCCAGGGAGAACCTGTTCGCACACGCCAAAGTACGGCCTCCACGAACCGACGATTATCCCGACCGGTTGCTCCCGGGTCCCCGGCCTTACCGGGTAACAGGGGCGCAATCTTCGCCCAGAGTTCATCTGAAATCACCAAACGATCTTCGTCCATCCAAACCTCCATTTTCGAAGCTTGAATAACAGTTCAGGCCAAATCGGAAACCCGAATGTCAACAGGCCCTAGTACAGGTAAATGTCCCTATGTGGATCAATCTGGGAACCGGTTCAGCGCGGCGCCATGCGGATGGCGCCGTCCAGGCGGATCACTTCGCCGTTCAGCATGATGTTTTCCGCGATATGCAGCGCCATATCGGCAAACTCCGACGGATCGCCCAGGCGCGAGGGGAACGGCACCTGCTTGCCCAGACTGTCGCGCACCTCTTCCGGCAGGGTCATCATCAGCGGGGTCAGGAACAGGCCCGGCGCGATGGTGCAACAGCGCACTCCGTCCTGTGCCAGATCGCGCGCCACAGGCAGGGTCATGCCGACAATGCCGGCCTTTGACGAAGCATAGGCCACCTGGCCGATCTGACCGTCATAGGCGGCAACCGAGGCGGTGTTGATGATCACGCCGCGTTCGCTGTCGGCGCCCAGCGGATCGGCTTCGACCATGCCGGCCGCGGATTTGGCCAGGCACTGAAAGGTTCCGATCATATTGATCCCGATCACCTTGCGATATTGCGCCATGTCGTGCGCCCGGCCCCTGGACACGGTTTTCATCGCCGGGCCGATGCCGGCACAGTTGATCAGGATGCGTTCCTGTCCTTGCGCCGCCCGCGCCAAGTCGAAACCGGCGTCCACCGATGCCTCATCTGTCACATCAACCTCGCAGAATATCCCGCCGATATCGGCGGCGATAGCCTCGCCGGCGTCGGCGCTCATGTCGAAGATGGCAACTTTGACATCCCTGGCGGCCAGGGCGCGCGCGGTTGCTTCGCCCAGACCCGAGGCCCCGCCGGTGACAACCGCCGAAATCGTTCCGTTCAACTCCATGAGTTTGCCCTTTTCGCTGCGATCTTGTACCTTTTGCCCCGAATTCCCATATCCAGAGCGAATGTTCGAAGGGAAAAGCATGAGTGACGGCGGGACGCCAGATGAAATTGCAGGCTATCCGGTTCCGGTCGCCCCGGGCAAGCGGGAAGAATATGTCCGGGACGGGTTCTGGGACAAGCTGACGCGCTATGCTGCGCGCCTGCCCTTTGCCGAGGATCTGGTGGCGGCCTATTACTGTGCCTTCGATCCCGCGACCCCGCGCCGGGTCAAGGGGCTGCTGCTGGCCGCGCTGGCCTACTTCATCTTTCCGGCGGACGTGTTGCCGGACCTGTTTATGCTGGTTGGTTTTTCCGACGACGCCACGGTGCTGGCCGCGGTCCTGATGATGATCCGCAGCCATCTGAAACCGGAGCACCGCGAACTGGCCCGCGAAGCGCTGGAAAAGAAAGCGGGCAAACCGCTGGGCTGAGCCAGCCTACACGATGAATTCGGCCAGGGCCGGGGCCGGCCGGATGGCGCCAACCTCGATCCCGCCGACATTTTTCAGAACCGGGTTTGCGAATTTCGCAACCCTCGGATTTGCTGGATCGAGCACGCCCAGCTGGCAGAGCACAGAGGCGATAGCGCATTCCGATCCGCGTCCGTTGCCGTCATCGATCTTGAGCGCAATACCCAGTCCTTTTTCCGGGATCACGGCGGTGTAGACCGCCTCGGCCCCGGTTTTCAGCGAGGCACGTCCGCCGGCGGCCTGCATCAGCACCGTACAGGCCCGGTCCGTCCCCGCCACATACCAGGGCTCTTTCGTCACAGCCGTGAAAAGCCGGCGCGCGGCATCACCCCGTGCACCCGGCAGGACGTCCGGCCGGGACAGCCGCGCCAGCGCCCGCGCCATCCCGGTCAGTGGAAAGGCCAGGGCCGGCGCCGAACAGCCATCGATGCCGACGGTCATGTCGCCTTCACTGATCCCGGTCATATCGCAAATTGCGCCGATGGCATGGCGCTGAACCGGGTGATCGGGCTGGTGATACCCCTCCGGATCAACGCCCAGATGGCGGGCGACGGTCAGAAATCCGGAATGCTTGCCCGAACAATTGTTGTGGCGCTGGTCCGGATCATCGCCGCCGAGCAACAATGCGTCGGCGGACGGCAGGTGATAGGGCCGGTGGGCACCGCAGGCGAGATGGTCCGGCATGCAGCCGATGGTTTCCAGCCAATCGGTGACCGCGTCCACATGACCGGGTTCGGAATTGTGCGAGGCGCAGGCCAAAGCGAGTTGGTGATTCGCCAGACCATAGGCGTCGGCCGCCCCGGTTTCGATCAGGGGCAGCGCCTGCAGCATCTTGTAAGCCGACCGCGGGAACACCGGCCGATCCACATCTCCGGCCTGATAAGCCATTGTTCCATCAAAAGAAAATACCGAAATCGCACCACGATGCCGCGACTCGACACCCCCCGGCGGGTGATTTCGACCAGCACCGGATTCGGGCTGTGGGTATTTGTCATTGGCAAGGCTTTCGATTGCGTCCAGAAACGGCCATTACCTTGCTGTTCGTTACGAACGATTCTTGGAGAGTGTGAGCATCACTGGAAACAGGGACCGAGTACAAGTATGATTTATTCCATGCTGAAAACATCGATTTTGGCGGTTGCCTTCGTGGCGCTGGCAGTGGGAAGTGCCTTCGCGGCGGCGCCCGAGGAACTGGGCGATTTTACCGACTGGAAGGCGTTTGCCCTGTCGGACGGTGGCCAGAAGGTATGCTGGATGGTCACCAAGCCGAAGGATTCCAAACCGACCAATGTGAAACGCGGCGACATCTACATGTTCGTCACCCACCGCCCGAACCATCCGACCCAACCGATCAAGAACGAGATCAGTATAGTGACCGGCTATACCTACAGCGCCGGATCGGATGTCGAGGCAAATATCGACGGTTCCAAGAAATTTTTGCTGTTCACGCAAGGCGATGGCGCCTGGCTGAAAACGGCCGATGACGAGAGTCGGATGATCAAGGCGATGCGCGCCGGACGCGAAGCGGTGATCAAGGGATTGTCCAGCCGGAACACGACAACAGTTGACAAATACTCTCTGAATGGCTTCACGAAGGCTCATAAGACAATTTCGACGGCCTGCGGCGTGCGGTAAGATGCACATGCTTGGCCGTTCGCATGGCGACGGGAACGGGCTTGAATGGAAATCGCGACTGAAACGGCGCCGGACACCGCGCCCCTGAATCTGATCGGACTGGGTCAGGCAGGGCTCGGCGCGGTGACAGCACGTCTGGGCGTGCCCGAGCGTCAACAGTGCATGCGCGGACGCCAGCTTTTCCACTGGATCTATAACCGCGGCGTCACCGACTTTGACGCCATGATCAATATCTCGAAAGACCTGAGGGCGCGGATGGCCGAGGCCTTTACCCTGGCCCGGCCGGAAATCGTCACCCGCCAGGTATCCGAGGACGGCACCCGCAAATATCTGATCCGGCTGCACGACGGCAATCTGGTGGAGACCGTCTATATTCCCGGGGAGAACCGGGGCGCCTTGTGCATTTCCAGCCAGGTTGGCTGTACACTGACCTGTTCGTTCTGCCATACCGGGACTCAGCAGCTGGTGCGCAACCTGACGCCCCATGACATCGTGGTCCAGATCATGATCGCCCGCGACGATCTGGGGGAATGGCCTTCGCCGACCGACGGCACCCGTCTGATCTCCAATATCGTGCTGATGGGCATGGGCGAGCCGCTGTATAATTACGAGAACGTGCGCGATGCCATGGCCATCGTCATGGACGGCGACGGCATTTCGCTCAGCCGCCGCCGGGTTACGCTGTCGACCTCGGGCGTGGTGCCGATGATTGCCCGGGCTGGAGAGGAGATGGAGGTCAATCTGGCCATTTCCCTGCACGCCACCCGCGACGAGGTGCGCAACAAGCTGGTGCCGCTGAACAAGAAATACCCGATCGCGGAGATTTTGGACGCGTGTCGCACTTACCCGGGCCTGAAGAACTCGCGCCGCATCACCTTCGAATACGTCATGCTGAAGGGCATCAATGATTCCGATGCCGAGGCGAGTGAGCTCTTGAAACTGATTGCGGGCATTCCGGCCAAGGTCAACCTGATCCCTTTCAATCCCTGGCCCGGCAGTCCCTATGAGTGTTCCGACTGGGAACGGATCGAAGGCTTTGCCGAGATCGTCAACCGGGCCGGCTATGCATCGCCGGTGCGCACGCCGCGCGGCCGCGACATCATGGCCGCCTGCGGCCAGTTGAAATCGGCCAGCGAACGCATCCCCGCCTGGAAGAAACGGGCCGAGGCCGCGGCCAGCCCATGACCGCCATGGGCGAACACGCGCCGGTCCGGGAACGGTCCCCGCCGCCGAGTCGGTTTACGCGCCGGTTTGCCCTGTGCCTCATCGGCTACTTTGCCGGGTGTCTGGCCAGTTCGTTCTGGGTCGGCACTTTATTGATCATGCAATCGCCCACACCGCCCGGCATCGGCATCGCCCTGGAGACCTATTTTGCGGTCTTTTTGATGACCGGACTGTTTGCCTCCCATTCCGCCCCGGTTTTGATCCTGGTCGGAGAGATCTTCAAATGGCGGTCCTCGCTGGTCTATGTTGGCTTGGCGGTTCTGGCCGCATTTATCAGCTATGTCAGCTGGATCGAAATCACTTTACCCAGCCTGTCGGATACGGCTCTGGTTGGCGGTGCCGGCCTGTTCAGCGGGCTGGCGTTCTGGTTGGTGGGGGTCCGGGGACAACGGCCGGAAAAGGCGCCGGATGACCGTTGATCCCCAGTCCCTGAAGCGCTTCGGCGTACACCTCGGCCGCTGCCTGCTCGGCTATATCGCCGGCAGCCTGACCGGTGGTCTGTGGGCTTCTCTGTTCCCCGGCGCGACCGGCGGATCGACGAAAACCGGCGGCATGTTTCTGGTGCTGACCATGTATAAGATGGTACTGGCTGTTCCGGCCACGCCTGTGCTGATCATATTGGTTGAATTCATGCGCTGGCGGTGGCTGTCCGTCTATGTCGCGCTGTCCGTCCTTGCGGCATTGATCAGTTCAAAGGTCTGGTTGGGCCCCAATTTTGGCGAGTTGGCATATCTGGTCCTGATGAGCGGCGCCGGGATAGCGGCGGGATCCGCGTTCTGGTTTATCGCCGTGCGGAAATGGCACAGTCCGATCGCCCGCGAGGTGGCGGCATGGTGATTATGACAGCCTGTATCGTGGCGGAAACCGGCCAGGAACGCCGCATTGCCGAGGAAAAGGCAACCGAACACGGCCGCCCGCTCTATATCGCTGCCGCCCGGGACATCCTGTCGCCTGGTCCGGGCGAAATCCTGCGCCTGGTGGACCAGCAGGTAGAGATTTCACGGACCGGCGGCGCGGCTTTGCTGATTCAGCGGGCCGATGCCTTTTTCCTGCGAGATCCGGACACCCTCACCGTCGATGAGCCCTTGCTGGATCCCAGGTCGTTTGCCCGAAAGTTTACCAAGGCTCAGTTTACAAGCCGTGTGCGTTCATGTTATGTTTTTTGTGAAATCAGAAGGATGGATTGACATGGATCACAAGCAGTTTCAGGAATGGTTATCGGGGATAGACCACCTCAGCCCGGCGCAGCGGCAGCAAACCGAAGCCGTGTTCCTGGGGGACACGGAGACGTCAGCGTCGCTGGCTGCCATTGAAGCGGCCGTGGGTGGAGATCGCCAGTGCCCGCATTGTGGCACGCTAGGCGCCATATCGCGTGGCAAGGCAAGGGGTCTGCGACGGTACCAGTGCAAAGAGTGCAGGAAGACATTCAATGCCGCGACCGGCACCCCCTTGTCGGGTCTGCACCACAAGGACAAGTGGCTTTCCTTCGGAGCCTGTCTTGCTGATGGGCTGACGGTTCGCGCTTCAGCAGAATGTTGCGGACTTGCCGTCAACACCGCCTTCCGTTGGCGGCACCGAATTTCTTGCCGCAAAAGACCTGAAGGCACGCAAGCTCACGGGCATTGTGGAAGCCGATGAAACCTATGTGCTGGAAAGCCGGAAAGGTGCACGAAACCTTGAGCGCAAGGCGCGACGCAGGGGAGGCAAGGCCAGCAAGCGGGGCCTGTCAGATGAACAGGTTCCGGTACTGGTTGTCGCTGATCGCAGCGGCGCGACAGTCAGTGCGGTTCTGCCCGCGGTCAACGCAGATACCTTGCGAGAGGTAATCGCGCCGGTTGTGGACGAGGATATCGTTTTGGTGACCGATGGACACCGCGCTTATCCGCGATGCGCGGCGGCAATCGGTGCGCATCACGAAGCATTGAACCTGTCACGAAGTGAACGGGTGCGGGGTGCCTTTCACATTCAGACGGTCAACAACCGACACAGCCGGTTGAAGGATTTCTTGCGGCGCTACCGAGGCGTCGCGACCAGATATCTCGACAACTACCTGCGATGGTTCCAACGGCTTGAACTGGAGAACGCCTCACCCCGGGCTTGCCTCGCAACCGCCATCGCACGTCCATGCATACAATTCGTAAACTGAGCCTTTACCAAAGCCGGTGTTCCGGTGTTCTTCGCCGTTGGCGACCTGGCCATCGCCAAGCGAATGCGACGCTATGACGGATGGAAGATACTGACAGGTTGAGGATAACCCGCGCCACGCTGTTGCATTGAAAGCCGACTCAGCGATAAATCAGGCCCATGACGATTGCGATCTCCACCCTGCCGCCCGACGACTGGCGTGGCGAGAACGACGAAATCGCCCGCACCATGCTCAGCGGGCGCGAGGCGGCCCGTATGCGGTGCGAACTGGCCAATGCCATGCTGCCGGTGATGTCGTCGATCATGGGCAAGAAGATGGACCTGCATAATGCCGCGCGCATGGTGGTCGAGTTCGAGGATGCCTATGCCACCCGGCCGGTCGCCAATAACAGCGGCGGCAGCGGCTTCAATGACAGCCTGTGGCTGTTCGTATTGGCTTGGCTGATCAGGCCCGACAGGATCATCGAAAGCGGCACCCATCGCGGTCATTCGTCCTGGGTTTTCCGCAAGGCCTGCCCTGAAGCCGAAATCGCCACCTTCGATGTCAGCCACAAGATGCTGCTGCACCGCGAACCCGACATCGCCTATATCGAAAGCGACTGGATGAAGGTCGAGGTAAATGCCGGCGGCATGGAAACGCTGGCCTTCTTCGACGACCATATCAGCCATTCAAAGCGTATTATCGAAGCCTATGAGCGCGGATTTCGCATCCTGCTGATGGATGATAATCTGCCGGTCACCCAGCTTTACGCCACCGGCGTGGCGCCGGTACCGACCGTGGACATGATCCACGATGTCAGCCTGCGCCACGGCCAGGAGATTGCTTGGACCCGCACCGGAAAACGGTATTCCTGGCGGGTCGATGAGAACGAGATTCAGGCGGCGCGCGAACTGATCGAGGGTTATCTGGTTCTGCCGGACCTGACATCAATCAACCGGTACCGGCCCAGTACAGGCCTGACGCTGCTGCAACTGGTAAGATAAAAGGGGCTCCTTCGGCAGCCCCTTTCATTTCTAACTGATGTGCGGGCGGGTCAGAATGTCTTTTTCTTTTTTTGGTGGTGGTTTTCTTCGTCGACTTCTGGGGCTCTTCTTGTCATCCTTGGCGGTTTTCTTGGTGGTTTTTGTATCCGCCTTGGCCGTTTTCTTGGTGTCTTTCTTCACGGTCCTGTCGGATTTTTTGGTGATCTTTTTCGTCGAACTGCGCTTGTCGTCCGTGTCCCCTGGTGGTCCTGTTGCTTGCCTTGGCCTCGCCCGAACGGGATGTGATCTTGCCGCTTTTGCCGCTGGCATTGTGGCAATGGTATTTATTGGTCGCCTTCTTGGCGTGGCAACCTTCAGCGTTCAGACCGCCGGGATGAGCCGCGCCGCCGCTTACGGAGGACAGCGAAAAGGTAATCGAGATCAACAGAACACCGGCGAGCGCCGCCAGATTACGCAGAAGGGTCATTTTCGTTCCTCAGTTGGTCAAGTTCTATGAAACAGGTTGCGGAAGGGCCGACCTGACATTGTGAACTTCAGGTTGCGGCCGTGCTGTTTGTGCTCGGCCTTTTCTTCTTTGCTCAGTTCATCGTCATCATCGTGATCGTGTGCATGCTCATCTTTGCGGTTCTCGCGGTTCCGGTCGTACTGGCCAGAGTCGGCGGGGACTTCCCGGTTCCAGTCGCCATCGGCATGACAATGCCGTATTCCGGTCAAAAGTGGCGTGTGGCAGCCTGACTCATCGGTACGGGTGTAGTGCGCGTCGGCGTTCAACGTTCCCAGGACTAAAATGGTGAGGATTGAAAAAGGCTCAGTTTACGAATTGTATGCATGGACGTGCGATGGCGGTTGCGAGGCAAGCCCGGGGTGAGGCGTTCTCCAGTTCAAGCCGCTGGAACCATCGCTGGTAGTTGTCGAGATATCTGGTCGCGACGCCTCGGTAGCGCCGCAGGAAATCCTTCAACCGGCCATGTCGGTTGTTGACCGCCGGATCTGCTGCGATCTGAATGTGAAAGGCACCTCGCACCCGTTCACTTCGTGACAGGTTCAATGCTTCGTGAGGCGCACCGATTGCCGCCGCGCATCGCGGACAAGCGCGGTGTCCATCGGTCACCAAAACGATAGGCTCAGTTTACGAATTGTATGCATGGACGTGCGATGGCGGTTGCGAGGCAAGCCCGGGGTGAGGCGTTCTCCAGTTCAAGCCGTTGGAACCATCGCAGGTAGTTATCGAGATATCTGGTCGCGACGCCTCGGTAGCGCCGCAGGAAATCCTTCAACCGGCTGTGTCGGTTGTTGACCGCCGGATCTGCTGCGATCTGAATGTGAAAGGCACCTCGCACCCGTTCACTTCGTGACAGGTTCAATGCTTCGTGATGCGCACCGATTGCCGCCGCGCATCGCGGATAAGCGCGGTGTCCATCGGTCACCAAAACGATATCCTCGTCCACAACCGGCGCGATTACCTCTCGCAAGGTATCTGCGTTGACCTCGGGCAGAACCGCACTGACTGTCGCGCCGCTGCGATCAGCGACAACCAGTACCGGAACCTGTTCATCTGACAGGCCCCGCTTGCTGGCCTTGCCTCCCCTGCGTCGCGCCTTGCGCTCAAGGTTTCGTGCACCTTTCCGGCTTTCCAGCACATAGGTTTCATCGGCTTCCACAATGCCCGTGAGCTTGCGTGCCTTCAGGTCTTTTGCGGCAAGAAATCGGTGCCGCCAACGCAAGGCGGTGTTGACGGCAAGTCCGCAACGTTCTGCTGAAGCGCGAACCGTCAGCCCATCAGCAAGACAGGCTCCGAAGGAAAGCTACTTGTCCTTGCGGTGCAGACCCGACAAAGGGGTGCCGGTCGCGGCATTGAATGTCTTCCTGCATTCTTTGCACTGGTACCGTCGCAGACCCCTTGCCTTGCCACGCGATATGGCGCCTGGCGTGCCACAATGCGGGCACTGGCGATCCTCACCCACGGCCGCTTCAATGGCAGCCAGCGACGCTGACGTCTCCGTGTCCCCCAGGAACACGGCTTCGGTTTGCTGCCGCTGCGCCGGGCTGAGGTGGTCTATCCCCGATAACCATTCCTGAAACTGCTTGTGATCCATGTCAATCCATCCCTCTGATTTCACAAAAAACATAACATGGACGCACACGGCTTGTAAACTGAGCCAAAAACAATGCCGGCGGCACCTGCCAGCTTACGCGAAATACTCATGGTGCTCTCCTGAATTATACAACTGACTCGAGAGTTCACCTGATAATGTGATTGCAGACCTAACAATGTGTGAACGCTTGCCCGTCGCAGTGCGATGCCTATAGTGCGCCGCAACATAAACGCCGGAGCGCACGAAACATGTCCGATATCAACAAGGTGGTGCTCGCCTATTCAGGCGGGCTCGACACCTCGATCATCCTGAAATGGCTACAGACGACTTACGCGTGCGAGGTGGTAACCTTTACCGCCGATCTCGGCCAGGGCGAGGAACTGGAGACGGCCCGCGCGAAAGCAGAAATGCTGGGGATCAACGAGATCTATATCGAAGATCTGCGCGATGAGTTCGTGCGCGATTTCGTCTTCCCGATGTTCCGGACGAATGCGCTCTATGAAGGGAGCTATCTGCTCGGCACCTCCATCGCCCGGCCGCTGATCTCCAAGCGCCAGATCGAGATCGCCGCCGAAACCGGCGCCGACGCGGTGTGCCACGGCGCCACCGGCAAGGGCAACGATCAGGTTCGCTTCGAACTGGGATATTACGCCCTGAACCCGGACATCAAAGTGATCGCCCCCTGGCGCGAATGGGATCTGACGAGCCGCACCAAGCTGATCGATTTCGCCGAACAGCACCAGATCCCGATCGCCAAGGACAAGCGCGGCGAGGCGCCGTTTTCGGTCGATGCCAACCTGTTGCACACATCCAGCGAGGGCAAGGCACTGGAAGACCCGGCGGTCGAAGCGCCCGAATACATCTATCAACGCACGGTTAGTCCCCAGGACGCGCCCGATACGCCAGCACATATCAAGATCGGATTCGAGCGTGGCGATGCCGTCTCGATCAACGGCGTGGCGATGAGCCCGGCGACGGTCCTGACGGAACTGAATGAATATGGCCGCAAGCACGGTATTGGCCGGCTCGACCTGGTGGAAAACCGGTTTGTCGGCATGAAGTCGCGCGGCATTTATGAAACCCCCGGTGGCACCATCCTGCTGGCCGCCCATCGCGGTATTGAATCGATCACGCTGGACCGCGGCGCGGCACATCTGAAGGACGAGTTGATGCCGAAATATGCCGAACTGGTCTATTACGGTTTCTGGTTCAGCCCCGAGCGCGAAATGCTGCAGGCCGCCATCGACAAGAGCCAGGAACATGTAACCGGCAGCGTAACCCTTAAACTGTATAAGGGCCGTGCCGACGTGGTCGGCCGGACCTCGCCGAACTCACTCTATTCGGAGAACATCGTAACGTTCGAGGAAGACGCCGGCGCCTATGACCAGAAAGACGCCGAAGGCTTCATCAAACTGAACGCTCTGCGCCTGCGCCTGCTCGCCGCCCGCAACCAGCGACAGTAAATCTCCCCCCTCCCGCGCATAGTGGGGCGAGGGGGCGGGGGAGAGGGAGCATGCGCGCCAGCGAGCGCATCAACATAGAGTCTTTTTCGATCTCGGAAATCAGTTATGCTGAAATATCGACCTGGGGTTCGGGCAGGCCGGCCTGGCGGCAGGCGGCAACCAGCGTATTGCGCAAGAGGCAGGCGATCGTCATCGGCCCGACACCGCCCGGCACCGGTGTGATCGCGCCGGCAATCTCGGCGGCCTCGTCATAGGCCACGTCGCCAATCAGGCGCGTTTTGTCCTCGCCCCGTTCTGGCGCATCAATCCGGTTGATACCAACATCGAGCACCGTTGCGCCCGGTTTGATCCAGTCGCCCCTGATCATTTCCGGCCGGCCGATGGCGGCGACCAGAATGTCCGCTTCGCGGCAGACCGTCTGCAGATCCTTTGTCCGACTGTGGGCGATGGTCACGGTGCAGCTTTCCGCCAGCAGAAGCTGCGCCATCGGCTTGCCGACAATGTTCGACCGGCCGATCACGACCGCATTGAGCCCGGACAGGCTGCCCAGGGTCTCGCGCGCCATCAGGATGCAGCCGAACGGCGTGCAGGGCACCATGGAGTCCTGGCCGGTCGCCAGACGCCCGGCATTGATGACGTGGAAACCGTCCACGTCCTTGTCCGGATTGATCGTGTTGATGACCTTTACATCGTTGATGTGGCCCGGCAGCGGCAGTTGAACCAGAATACCGTGGACGGCGGGGTCGTTGTTGAACTCGTTAACCTTGGCCAGCAGGACGGCTTCGGGCGTGTCCGCGTCCATCTGGAATTTGAACGAAGCCATGCCGGCCTCGGCCGTCTGTTTTGCCTTGGAGGAGACATAGACGTGCGACGCCGGATCGTCGCCGACGATCACCACCGCCAGACCGGGGGTCAGACCGTGCGCGGCCTTCATATCCGTCACCGCGGCACCGATGCGCGCGCGTAGTCCTTCGGCAAATGCCTTTCCGTCGATCCGTTTCGCGCTCATGTTTCGGCGTCTCCCTGATGTTTTGCCCAATCGATCAGCGCGGCCGCGATGACCGCCTTGTCCCCGTCGATGCGAATGGTTTTCCCGCACGCCCGAAACGACCGTAAGCGACGTTTTGGGCAGTCGCCACGTCTTTGACAGCAGTTGGATCAGGGCGGCGAAAGAATTCAGCCACGGCCCGGTGCGTTAACCGGACAGGATGGGATGAAACACCCAGTCATTGATCAGGATCTGGAAAAACTGCAGACCGATGATCAGGACCACTGGCGAAAAATCGAGCCCGCCCAGATTTGGCATGAACTTGCGTATGGGCTGCAATGCCGGTTCTGTGACCGAATAGAGCCCGCGGGCCAGGGCTTTGACATACGGATTGTACGCGCTGATCACATTGAACGCGATCAACAGATTGACGATTACGGCCGCAATAACCACCCAGATATAAAGGCCGATCACCTTGTTGAAGAGATAGTAGAAAGCCGCCATGGTTCCCCGCACGTTTGTTCGGCGACAGATGTAACCATCGCGGTCATGGTCTGCAAGCACTACCACTCCGCAGCCGGGTGCCAGCTTGACAGCCCGGCACCTCGGCCATGCATCCGATTTCATTAAAGGATCCCCCACCCTAGAGTTTTTTGAGACACTGATCAAGATCTGAGACGAGGGGATTATCGAATTGCCTCATGAGGGAACAGAAGAAGGTTGAGCGAGATGTCGCGATAGATATTCTGGCGCCCGGTCTTCCATCAGTCGGTCCAAAATATCTTTGTCGATGCTCATACGTGGGTCTCCTCATCAGATGATTACCATGTCAGGGCACAAAATTTCACACAGTCTCGGATCGCCTTTCTGGACGCGCTGATTGCGGCCTTGAGAGGCAAGTTCAGCGCCACGAGCCAAGATAGAGCCGATGGGACAGCCACCCTCGTCAAACCGTCCTTGGCCTCATCACAGGCAAGACGCAGGAATTTTCGATCAATGTCGGAGAGCATGTCCGACCTCTCTAATCCGCCGGACGGTTCATCCAGCTGATCAGCGGTGCGGCCCAGATGATCCAGCCGATGCCGCATCCCAGATAGAACGGAATCTCGGCCCATTTTGGCAGCGGGTCGAGGGCAATCGCCAGCCGCATCATCAACAGGGCATAGGTGATCAATCCCGCAAGCAGGATCATCAGGCCAATCAGTTTTCGGACGCGTGGATTCATGCGGCACACTGCCAGTTGTATGTTTCTTGTTCGACAGGCTATAGTGGGCGACGATGGTAAACCCAAGGGAGATTCGTTTCCGTGCCGCTGGAAAATATCTTTGCCGGTCCGGCGCGGGCGCAGACCGAAATGCGGCCGGTGGCAAACTGGCTGTTCTTTGTCTGGTTTCTGGTGGGCTTGATGGTCCTGATCGGCGGATTGACCCGGCTGACGGATTCCGGGCTTTCGATCACCGAATGGGCACCGATTGCGGGCGCAATTCCGCCATTGTCCCAAGCCGACTGGATGATCGCCTTCGATAAGTACAAACAGATCCCGGAATTCCGGTTGCAGAATGCCGGCATGACACTGGGAGAGTTCAAGACGATCTATTGGTGGGAATGGGGTCACCGGTTCCTGGGTCGGGCAATCGGCGTGATCTTTGCCGTCCCCCTGTTGTGGTTCGTTGCCTCGGGCCGGGTGCGGGGCGGGCTTGCGGCCTGGCTGCTCTTCTTGTTGCTGTTGGGCGGGGCGCAAGGCTTTGTCGGCTGGATCATGGTCGCCTCCGGTCTGGATGGCGAGCGGATCAATGTCAGTCATTTCAAGCTGGCCATGCATATGGGATTGGCCGTTTTCATTTTTGCCCTGTTGTTGTGGACGGCGATGTCGGTATGGCTACAGGCCGGGCCCAAGGAAAAGCAAACCGGACTGATCTTTGCCTTTCTGCTGGTGATGCTTTCCTTTTGCCAGATCATTGCCGGGGCGCTTGTCGCCGGCCTGGATGCCGGGATTGTCTTTACGAGCTGGCCGCTGATGGATGGACAGTGGGTGCCGGCGGATTCGGTGCCTGGCATTGCTGGACTGTCTGACCCGATGAAAGTTCAATTTTTACACCGGTTGGGGGCGTATCTGCTGGTGCTGGCCGGACTGGTTGCGCTGTGGCGGGTGGATGCGCCGCGACGACCGGTTGCGGCGCTGGCGTTGGCCGTCATTCTGCTGCAGGCCGGTCTGGGCATCGTTACCCTGGTATCGACCGCGTCGGTTCAGCATCTCTGGCTGGCGGCCGCTCATCAGATGGGTGCACTGGTGGTTTTGGGGCTTGCCGTGACCTTGATGCACAAGACCCGTTACGGGTAGGGGCAATAATTGTCGTTCCGGGCACCGAAGGTGAACCCGGAACGACAGCGTAATTTTAGGCGGCCTTCCGTCCCTTTCCAGTTGCGTCCAGCGCCTGCTCCAGATCGGCGATCAGGTCGTCAGCCGTTTCAATGCCGATCGACAGACGTACCACATCCGGCCCAACGCCGGCGGCGGTTTGTTGCTCTTCGGTCAGTTGCCGGTGGGTGGTCGAGGCCGGGTGGATGATCAGCGAGCGGGTGTCGCCGATATTGGCCACGTGGGAGAATATCTCCACGCTGTCGACAATCTTGACGCCGGCCTCATAGCCGCCCTTGACGCCGAAGGTAAAGACAGACCCGGCGCCGGCCGGGACATATTTCTCGGCCAGGGCATGGGACGGGTTGTCGGTATGGCCAGCATAATTGACCCAGCTGACATCCGGATGCGTTTTCAGCCAGTCGGCAACTTTCGCCGCATTGGCTACGTGCCGTTCCATCCGCAACGACAGCGTCTCTATGCCGGTCAGCAGCAGGAACGCATTGTGCGGTGACAGCGCAGGGCCAAGATCGCGCAGGCCCAGTGCCCGGGCTGCCAGGGCAAACCCGAAATCGCCGAAGGTCTCGGCAAAGTTCAGCCCGTGATAGCTCTCGCTGGGTTGGGTCAATGTCGGGAACTTGGCCGCATTGGCGAGCCAGTCGAACTTGCCGCCGTCGACCAGAATGCCGCCGATGGAATTGCCGTGCCCGCCAAGGAATTTGGTCAGGGAATGCACGACAATATCGGCGCCCCATTCGATCGGCCGGCAGAGATAGGGCGTGGCCAGGGTATTATCCACGGCCAGTGGAACGCCGGCCTCGTGCGCGACCTTTGCGATCCCCTCAATGTCCGAGACAACGCCGCCGGGGTTCGCCAAGCTTTCGATCCAGATCAACTTGGTTTTCTCGGTGATGGCGGTCTTGACGGTTTCGGGATCGGTGGCATCGGCCCAGTTGACGTTCCAGCCGAATTTCTTGAAGCCATGGGTGAACTGGTTGATCGATCCGCCGTAAAGCTGGCGCGTGGCAACGAAATCGTCGCCGGTTTCCATCAACGTGTGGAATGTCAGCAGCTGGGCCGCATGGCCCGAGGCGACGGCGAGGCCGGCGGTGCCGCCCTCCAGTGCTGCGACCTTTTCTTCCAGGACATTGACGGTGGGATTGCCGATCCGGGTATAGATGTTGCCGAAAGCCTGCAGATTGAACAGGCTGGCCGCGTGATCGGCATCGTCAAAGACATAGGATATGGTCTGGTACACAGGTGTTGCCCGTGCGCCGGTTGCCGGATCGGGTGTCGCGCCGGCGTGGACGGCCAGGGTCTCAAATCCCAAAGGTTTATCACTCATCAGATCTCTCCTTCATAAAGCCGGTGCACCAGCGCACCGGATCAAGAGAGGCTCAATTTCGGCTTGGGGGAGTGACCGTTTACCTGGCGGTCCACCACCTCGCTTTAGCAGGCACTTATTAGGCGCCCCGCAAGCTGAACCTCAAATCCGGCGCCGGATATAAAGATAAGTAAATATGAGTTCGTGTCAAGCGGTAATTATCCTCACCGCATGGCCACCGGAAACGGTCGCCGCCGCAGGCCCGAGATCGCGTTCCCGGCAATACCGGCGAGCAGGATAAAGCCACCGAGCAAGGTCAGCAGACCCGCTGTCTCGCCCAGTACCATCCAGACCCAAAGAGGTCCCAGGACAACTTCGGTCATCGAGATCAGGGTCAGTTCGGCGGCCGGAACAACCTTTGATCCGGCGGTGTAGATGATCAGCCCGGTGCCCAGCTGGAACACGCCCATGGCAAGCGCGATGCCGATGTCGCTGGCCGGTATGGAAAATGTCAGCCCGGTAGCCGGGATAACCATCGCCGAAATCCCGATGGCAAAGACCCCCGACAGAAACACGGCCGGTGTCATGTCGTAGATCTTCTTCCAGCGCAGGGCCACGGTGAAGACGGCAAATCCGAGGGCGGAGGCAATGGCGGCGATGTTACCCGCGGCGGCACCGATCGAGACCCCCTCGATTACCATAATGCAGATGCCCACCGTGGCCACGGCCATGGCGATCCAGGTACCCCGGCGTACGGGTTCAGCCAGGATGATCTTGCCCAAGATTGCCGCAAAAAAGGGAGCGGTGGCAAACAGGAACATGGCGTTGGCGACGCTGGTCGTCTGTACCGCATAGATGCCGCCGGAATAGGCCAGCACCAGACCGAATGCACCGATCACACCCGACAGCCCGGCGGCCCGGATCACGCTGAAAGGATTTCCCCTGGAGCGTACTGAAATGACGATGAACAAAAAAGGTGCCAGGGCACAGGAGCGGAAGAACAATATCTGCCAGACCTGTGCCTCCTGCATCAGGCGAATGCACAGGCCCATGGTCGACCAGCAGACGCCCGCCGCAAGGACCAGCAGTAGCCCCCGGCGGTATCCTGCGATGGGTGCGTCGATGACGGCAGCTTCGGCCATGCCACGGAAAACCTGTTCAACCCTTATCAGATCGCAGGGAACGCCCGGACAGGCCCGCTGACAAGCGAATTATACCAAACTCACTCCAAAACCCGAAAAAGTTCTGGCCATTTTGCTCCGGATGGATTCTTCCCTGGGTCTGACTCGGGGTGGATTTCCAAGCGCGAAAGATCGCCCGGCCTTGCGGGCGGTGATGCGGTGCCCGAGCGAGAGCCACGGTGTGGCGCGCCGGGAAAACGCGATCTTGCTGCTTGACGATGACTGGAGTTGCGCCGGGGTCGCGGCGGCGCTGTACCCCGACGACGATACGATACGGACATGGTTCAAGCGCTGCCAGATCAGGCTATCGGGGCTGGCGGCCTGGATGAGATGATGCTGTTCGACGGGCAGGGGCGGTGCGGCTATTTGGGCCGGTGGCAAGAGACGGCGCTTTCAACCTGGCTGAGCGAACGGTTGATGCGCGACAGGGGAGAGGTGGCGGCCTGTATCGCGGCGACCTGGGCGGTGATTTACGGTCGTTCGGGCTGTCTGAAGCTGCCGCATCACCTGGGCTTCGAATAAAGCGCCCGGAAAGCCCGCCGGCCCGGGCCGATGAGGTCCATGCAGACCGCCTTTATCGCGACCCATGACCAGTTGCGGGGCGGCCTGGCGGCGGACGAGGCGGTTTGCTTCGCCGATGCCGTGCACCCGGAATGCCAGTCCCGCCCGGCGCATGGCTGGATCCGGAAGGGCGACAAGGGGGCGTTGAAGCGGACCTCGGGGCGCCAGCGTCTCAACCTCCACGCCGCGCCCAAGCTGGAAAACTGACCTTGCCCCGGTCGCGGCCGAGCGGGTCGACGCCGCTTCCACCATCGCGCTGCTTGAGAAGCTGGAGGCCAGCAATCCCGGCAACAAGCGGATCCATGTCATCGCGGACAACGCCCGCTACCATCACATCGCAAAGTCGGTGGCTGGGAAGCTGGCGCAATGTTCCTCGATGAACCTGAACCTCGTGGCTTTTGGCCCGCGAAGAACTGCGTTGCTTTTTTAGCATATATATCTCTCTCCTCCTATGAGAATGCGGTTCTCGCGTCGAAGCCGGTCATTCTCTTGGGCGAGGCTCAAATCCTCTTTCGACAACACATCCGTGTCGTGGTATGCCGTGATCCACTTGTTCAGCGTCGATGGCCCAACACCCAGATCATCCGCCACCTGCTTGCGTGTCAGCCCACTGGTCAACGCGATACGCACCGCGTCTTGGCGGAATGCGTTCGTCCGTTTCAGTCCAATGGTTCATCTCCCTTGCCGCAATAAATGCTATCAAAGGAGCGGCATCAAACCGCGACAGGTCCATATCGACCCACAGCCGGTTTTCTTTTTGAAGAGATGCGGCGCGAATTGACGCCGATCCAATTGATTTCCCGGCTAAGCCGGCCATACTCAATCTTGGGGCAGCGGTTCATGACAACTTTCAGGCCGGCGGCTTCGGCCTTTTCGGCGGCGATGTCATTGCGTACCTGCAATTGCATCCAGGCTACCTTTGGCAAGGGCGCGATGGTCAGGAGGTCGTCAACAACGCCGGCGGCGGCTTCGGAATTGCGAAAAATATCCACCATGTCGATCAGGACCGGCACGTCGGCCAGACTGGCGAACACCTGGCGACCGGCGATTTCGCCGCCGGCATGGCCGGGATTGATCGGATAGACGTCATAGCCCTTGTCCAACAGATAAGTCAGGACGAAATAGCTCGGCCGCATGATGTTGGCCGACGCGCCCACCATGGCGACGGTTTTGACATCATTCAGAATGCCCTTGATATAGGTGTCATCATATTGATCGTGGTTCATGGCGTGTGACTACGTTGCCCGGCAGCGGATGGGAAGGCTCTAATCTTCCTGGCGCCAGCTGGCCTTTCGCTTTTCCAGAAAGGCCATATAGCCCTCGGTCGAGACCTGGCTCAGCAGGGTGTCCACCATGACCTCGGAGGCATAGGAATAGGCTTCCTTCAATCCCATCTCCATGTGGTTGTAATAGGCCTGTTTGCCGGCGCTGGTGCCCGTGCGCGAGTTGGAGGCAATCCGGTCTGCGACCCGGGCGACCTCAGCCTCCAACGCCTCGGCATCGGGCAGGATACGGTTGACCAGGCCGAACCGCATGGCGTCCTCGGCCTCCATCATCTCACCAAGCAGGGCAATTTCCATGGCGTGCTTTCGGCTGATGTTCCGGCTGATGCCGACCATTGGCGTATGGCAGAAATGGCCGAAATTGACGCCGGGGGCACAGAACCTGGATCCCGTGCTGGCATAGGCCAGATCACATACCGAGACGAGCTGGCAGCCGGCCGCCGTCGCGACCCCGTCCACATGGGCAATGAAGGGAACCGGGTTGGCGGTGATGGACTGCATCATCTCCGCGCAATGGCCGAACAACTGGTCGAAGAAGGCTTTGCCATTGTCATTGTCGCCGCGATGAGATTGCATTTCTTTCAGGTCGTGGCCGGAACAGAACACTGGCCCGGTGGAACGCAGCACCGCCACATGGATGTCCTCGTTGATGCCGATCTCTGCAATTTTGCCCCGCAGATCGCTTATCGTTGCCGACGACAGCGGATTGCGCCGGTCCGGGGCGTTCAGGGTGATTGTCGCAATGCGGTCCGACCGTTCCATCAACACCGCGGGCACATCGCCGGTGGCAAGTGCGGCTTGCGTCATGGCAAAAACTCCTCTTTGTTCGGCAGGTAAATTAGCAAGTGCTGACCGTTTTGTCCCGCGGGGATTATGCCATGGCCGTGATGACTGTCGATGAAATCAATCAATTTTACCGCGAGCATTTTTCCAGGGGGCGAAGCCTATTCGAAGGTTGAGGCGGTCGGTCACATGTCCGCCCGCGTCCGCTGTTCGTTCGATCCCGGCCAACTGCGCCTTGGCGGGACGGTGTCGGGTCCGACCCTGATGGCCCTGGCGGATTCAGCCATGTATGCGGCGATCCTGGGTCAGCTGGGGTCCGTGGCGATGGCCGTGACGACCAATCTGAACATCAATTTTCTGTGCAAACCCGCGACGGGAGATACAATCGCCGAAGCCCGCATCCTGAAACTGGGAAAACTGTTGGCGACCGGCGACATCACGCTTTATCCCGACGGGCAGTCCGATCCGGTGGCCCATGCGACCTGTACCTATGCGATCCCGCCAAACAAAATAGGGTATATAATTACCAATAATTTAAATCATTGAATTTGCTGGAATAAAAATTGGCTCAGTTTACGAATTGTATGCATGGACGTGCGATGGCGGTTGCGAGGCAAGCCCGGGGTGAGGCGTTCTCCAGTTCAAGCCGTTGGAACCATCGCAGGTAGTTGTCGAGATATCTGGTCGCGACGCCTCGGTAGCGCCGCAAGAAATCCTTCAACCGGCTGTGTCGGTTGTTGACCGTCTGAATGTGAAAGGCACCTCGCACCCGTTCACTTCGTGACAGGTTCAATGCTTCGTGATGCGCACCGATTGCCGCCGCGCATCGCGGATAAGCGCGGTGTCCATCGGTCACCAAAACGATATCCTCGTCCACAACCGGCGCGATTACCTCTCGCAAGGTATCTGCGTTGACCGCGGGCAGAACCGCACTGACTGTCGCGCCGCTGCGATCAGCGACAACCAGTACCGGAATCTGTTCATCTGACAGGCCCCGCTTGCTGGCCTTGCCTCCCCTGCGTCGCGCCTTGCGCTCAAGGTTTCGTGCACCTTTCCGGCTTTCCAGCACATAGGTTTCATCGGCTTCCACAATGCCCGTGAGCTTGCGTGCCTTCAGGTCTTTTGCGGCAAGAAATCGGTGCCGCCAACGGAAGGCGGTGTTGACGGCAAGTCCGCAACGTTCTGCTGAAGCGCGAACCGTCAGCCCATCAGCAAGACAGGCTCCGAAGGAAAGCCACTTGTCCTTGTGGTGCAGACCCGACAAGGGGGTGCCGGTCGCGGCATTGAATGTCTTCCTGCATTCTTTGCACTGGTACCGTCGCAGACCCCTTGCCTTGCCACGCGATATGGCGCCTGGCGTGCCACAATGCGGGCACTGGCGATCTCCACCCACGGCCGCTTCAATGGCAGCCAGCGACGCTGACGTCTCCGTGTCCCCCAGGAACACGGCTTCGGTTTGCTGCCGCTGCGCCGGGCTGAGGTGGTCTATCCCCGATAACCATTCCTGAAACTGCTTGTGATCCATGTCAATCCATCCTTCTGATTTCACAAAAAACATAACATGGACGCACACGGCTTGTAAACTGAGCCTAAAAATTCCATCGACGAGTTGACATGGTTGACCGGCATCCTTAGAACACCCCTCGAAGTCGGGCGCGTGGTGCGCCCTCTGTTATTTGCGAGCGTGACATGAAAACCTATTCGCCCAAGGCATCGGAAATCCAGAAGGACTGGATCCTGATCAATGCCGAGGGACTGGTTGTTGGCCGGCTGGCCTCGATCATTGCCAAGCGGCTGCGCGGCAAGCACAAGCCGACCTTCGCACCCCACATGGATTGCGGTGACAATGTTGTCGTCATCAATGCGGAAAAGGTGCGGTTGACCGGCAACAAGCGGACCGACAAGACCTATTACCGGCACACCGGCCATCCCGGCGGTATCAAGTCGATCACGGCCGAAAAGGTGTTGGCCGGCGCCCATCCCGAGCGGGTTCTGATGAAGGCCGTGGAACGGATGATGCCCGGCGGTCCGCTGACCCGGCAACAAATGACCAATCTGCGGATATTCGCGGGCGGCGAACACAGCCACGAGGCGCAAAAGCCGACTGTGCTGGATGTTAAATCAATGAACTCCAAGAATACGAGGCTCGGATAATGGCTGAAGGACCCCGCATCCTGTCTGATATGGGCGATCTGGGCGAGGCGACCGGTGTTGTGGCCGAGGCTGCGGTTCAGGCCGAGTCGAAAGTTGATGCTCACGGCCGGTCCTATGCCACCGGCAAGCGCAAGGACGCGGTCGCCCGCGTCTGGGTCAAGCGCGGCAACGGCACCATCACGGTCAATGGCCGCGAGGTTGAGCGGTATTTCGCCCGGCCCGTGCTGCGCATGATCCTGAACCAGCCGTTCGCGGTCTCCGACCGGGAAGGCCAGTTCGATGTTATCTGCACCGTCAAGGGTGGCGGGCTTTCGGGCCAGGCCGGCGCGGTCAAGCACGGTATCTCCAAGGCGCTGACCCTGTTTGAGCCTGAACTACGCCCTGTGCTGAAATTGGCGGGCTTCCTGACCCGCGACAGCCGTGTGGTTGAGCGTAAGAAGTACGGCCGACACAAGGCACGTAAATCACCGCAATTCTCGAAGCGCTAACGCTTCAGGCTCACACGAGTCACGAGACAAAAGGCGGTCAGCAATGGTCGCCTTTTTTATTTGGATTCTTTATTTACTCTACCGGCTATCGCCTGCTTGAGAGTGGAATTACAAAGAGAAATATGCCGAGGAGGAGATGAAAATGGACACCGCACGGATCGCGATATTGGGAGCATCGGGCTATACGGGGGCGGAGTTGGTCCGTCTGCTGGCCGCCCATCCGCGCATGGAGATTGCCGCCCTGACCGCCGACCGCAAGGCAGGCCAGTCCATGGCGGACGTCTTTCCCCATCTGGCGATGATCCCTTTGCCACAGCTAACGGCAATTGCCGATATGGACTGGTCGGGTGTTGACGCCGTATTCTGTGCCTTGCCGCACGCGACGACGCAGGCGATACTGGCCAGTTTGGACTCTCGGCTGAAGATCGTCGATTTGTCGGCGGATTTCCGGCTGCGGGATGTCGCCAAATATGCCGAATGGTACGGCGGCGAACACCAGGCTCCGAATCTGCAGAAAGAGGCGGTCTATGGCCTGCCCGAGTTCTACCGCGAAGAGATCAAATCCGCCCGGCTGACCGCGAATACCGGCTGCTATGTGGCGACGGGGCTGCTGCCCATTGTGCCGCTGCTCGAAGCCGGCGTGATCGATCCCGACGACATCGTGATTGATGCAAAATCCGGCGTTTCAGGTGCCGGCCGGTCGCCCAAGGAAGGCAATTTGCACACCGAGGTGGCCGAGGGATTCCACGCCTACGGCGTTGGTAAGCACCGGCACATGGCCGAACTGGACCAGGAGTTCTCAAGGGCTGCTGGAACACAGGTGATTTGTGCCTTTACACCGCACCTTCTGCCGCAGAACCGCGGCATCCTGGCCACCTGTTATCTGAAAGGGGAAGCAAGCGCGGTCCACGCCGCCCTGGCGTCAAAGTATACCGATGAACCCTTCGTGCATGTCCTGCCCATGTGCCAGACTCCGGCCACCCGGCACGTGCGCGGCTCGAACCACTGCCTGATCGGCATTGCGCCCGACCGCCGGCCTGGTCGGGTCATCGTCGTTACCGTGCTCGACAATCTCGTGAAGGGGGCCAGCGGCCAAGCCATCCAGAACATGAACCTGATGCTTGGCTATGACGAAACCGAAGGCCTCATGCAACTGCCGTTGTTCCCGTAAAAGCAGATGATTCGGCTGCGGCCAGTTTTAACGATTTGTCAGTCATATCGGAGTAACAATCTGGAATTGTAATTGCGGAGGATATTTAGGGCGGTGAAATCACATGCAGTATTCGACGGAATTGTCGGCGAATGACTACCGTGAATTTCTTTCCGCCCATCGGATGTTGGGGAAACCACGCTGGCGGCCTTGATCGCCTATATATTTTCCGGTATTTTTGGTCGTAGTGCTTGACGGGTTGCTTTATTTCGTATGGAAATTGTTGCAGGTTCCCGACAGGATAGAGGTCATCCAGAGCGACGCCGGTCCATATTGCCTTGGTCTCGATTTTCCTGATTGGCCTTGGTGGCGCGGCATACTTTATTCTTCGCGGATATCATCAGATCCGCCTTGACCATATCGTCAGGGCTGCGTGATCCGCTGGGTCCGAGACGGTGTCAATATCGGTGCTATGCAGATCGATGTGACTGAAGAGGGCGTCATATCGACGCACGAACTGGTTGAGGAAGAATATCGCCGGGACGCTTTCCAGGAAGTGGAAGATACTGAAAATACGATCATGTTCAGGATCGATCCGGCCAATGTTCTGATAATCCCAAAGCGGGCTTTCCAAACTGATATCGAGTTGGAGAATTTCAAGGCATTTGCGGCAGGCCGGATCGGAGCTACGTCATGACCCCCAATCCATCGAATTGTCGTACAACATTTCAGGCAGGGAGTTCATTTAAACCTCCACCTATGTCGAGCAATTGCCTTCGGGGATGTTGGCCAGGTTTTTCTCGGCAATTCCGGTTCAAATCCTATTTTATTTTGTCATCGGTTTTCAGCGTACGATTGGCTGACGGACAGACCGCCGGATCTCCTGTTCAATAGTGCGCCGGCGGCGTTTACCCTTTTGCTCGCCATAAGCCATTTTTTCGGGTTCTTCCTGACGGTGCTGTTCGGGAATTTTATCTGCGGTGTCCATTCGCGATATCTGGGCAGGGGCAAAGGCATTTTCGCCGGCGGGACGGTGTCAATCGTGGCGAGCATCGTCTGACTGCAAGCCCTGAAAACCTGATCATTCGTCAGACCCGGTCTCGCACGACTTGCAAATGGCTGGCTATTCAATCCGCGCACGAAGCGCCGCATGGTATTCTGCTGATGCTGGCGTCAAAAACAGCCATTGCGGTCCCGTTCCAGGCCTTTAACAATCTGGGCGATGCCCACGAATCTGTGGTTATGTACAGCAGCAGATCGACCGGGACTTGGTCGGCGATCAGGACCTGGTCTTTCAACTGGCGGCGTGAGTGGAAGTGCCGTGCGAACGTGCTGGTGAATTTGGGCGGGGTATCCCGGTACAGCCCGTAGGGTGCATGCAATGCACCGATCCTTGATGGCTGAACTGGTGCGTTGCATGCACCCTACAGCCGCATATATCCTGCGATCACCGTGACCGCGACGACATAGGCCATCAGCGAAAATCCCATGTTCCAGCGCCAGGCCAGCGTGGTGCCGGGGATGCCGGTGGCGCGAGACAGGACCAGGGCGCTGGCGCCGAAGGGCGAACCGGTGAGGTTGATGGCCCAGCCGGCGGCGAAGGAAACGCCGAGCATGGTCGGGTTTGCCGTCAGGCCCGGCACGCCCATCAACAACGTTCCGAAAAACGTCAGGGTAACGATCGGCGGGATCGAAATGTTCGAGGCCAGCGGGATGATCGCCACCAGCAAGGCATAGAGCGCCAGGTGCGGGAGTTGGGTCACATCAACCAGCCGGGTCAGGGCATCGGCGGGGGCAAGCTGCCCGGCGACAATCCCGGCAAAGCCTGCCGCCGACAGGGTAATGGCCTCGGGCGAGGACTCCGGAACCGCTCGGAAAAACAGATCGTTGAGGCGGGTGCGGACCGTCTGGCCGGTCCCTTCCGGTCCTGAACCTTGCGCGATCAGCCAACCGACCGTCACCAACGGTGCCGCCAGCATCAGGGCCATGACCATGGCCGCCGACGATGTCATGACAAATAACACGGTCAGGCCGGCGAGAACCGCACAGACAAGGCCGAAGTTGACCGCGGCACGGCGCGGGAAGGCGGCCGCCGGGACGTCCGGCCGAACCTCGCTCAAGCCCAGTTGTGCCCGGATATTGCGCCAGCGCCATTTGTCCTCCAGCCAGCCAAGAAAGAACATGGCGATGGCAAAGCCGAGGCCGCACAGGGCGACTCGGGTCTGGACCGCACCGATGATCACCGTCGGGATGATCGCCTGTGTAATCGCGGTGGGGGTCCAGGAAATCACCCAGGAGAAGCCGCGAAAGAGCGCGCTGATCTGACGCCGCTCCCGAATGCGCGCCAGCGCTTCGCCGTCCTCGGCGGCGTTGGCCCGGACGCCGCGCTGGACCAGGGGGCCGAGCAGGCTGAGCGAACCGAAATTGAGAACGATGCCGATCAGGTGGCTGCCGGCATGCAGCGAGACATAGCGCCGCCCCGGCGGTTGTCGCGTCAGATAGCTGCCGATCTCCAGCACTGACCGGGACGAGGATGCCGCCTCGCGCAACATCGACAGCAGAATCATGAAGGCGGCCAGGAATGCCGCCCGTTCACCCGTATCGACAAGCAGAGCGAAGGCATCGTCACGGATCGCCAGCGCCACGCTGGCGGCGCCCAGACCGGCAGTGATCAACAGGCGCTCACGCCGGCCATAGATCCGGCAACCAGTGATGATAAAAGCAAGAAGGCACGCCGCCGAGGCGGGGCCGGTCCAGGTCTGGCCGGTGAAGATATTTGCCAGGGCCAGGCTGCTGAGCGCGATCAGAAACCAGGCCGATGCCAGATACAGCTTGCCACCCGGCATCAACGGAATGCCTGCACAATCAGATTGAGCGCCAGCAGCGTCAGGGTTCCGCGAAAGGCAATCTGGAACGACCTCTCAGGCAAGCGGTCGAGCAGAAGCGTGCCGGCCAGCGTTCCGGCGAAACCTACCGCGATCATGGCGATCATCAGCGGCAGCCAGACGCCAAACTGAAATCCCAGAAATCCGAAAACGGCAACTTTCAACAGGTGCTGCACGACCATCGTGCCGGCATGGGTCGCGACGATACGGTGCCGGGTCATCTTGCGCATCGCCAGGAGCGCGCCGATAAAGGGACCGGTTGCACCGAAGAACATGGTCAGGAAGGTTGCGATCCCGCTGCCCAGAATGACCCCGGGCGTGCCGGCGCCAAACGCCGTCGGCTTCGGACCCCAGACCATGAACAGGATGAACAGGCCCAGCGCCGCTCTCATCGGCGCGTCGGGCAGGGCTATGACCATCTTGCCGCCGATCAAAGCTCCGACCAGTCCGCCGAGCGAGGCATACAGGACAAAAGACCAATCCATATGGGCCCGCTGGACAATGGCACGGCCGGCATTCGAGCCGAGCTGGACAACTCCATGCACCGGAATGAGCAGGGCCACCGGCAGAAATGCGCCCATCACCGCGATCAGCGCCACCCCGCCACCCAAGCCAACGGCCGCGGTCAGCGCCGATGTAAAAAAACTGGTGGCGATCAGGATCAGCGCGGACCAGACGGGAAGAGTGTCCGGCAGGAAGGATTCAGCGCTGATCATGCCCTCTTTCTGCCTTATGGGGTGTGTTGTTGTCCATCATGGACCGGATCGTGCATTTGACCTTGATCCATGCATTGGCGTAGTCGATCCTGACGCGCAAGGATAAGAACCGTCCGCGACGCGGGGGCCTGACATGAAGGGAACGACAATGAAGTTATTCGGGATAAAATTGCGGGCGTGTGCCGCGGCTGTGTGCCTGGCGATAATCGCCACCACGGCATCGGCGCAACAGTCCGGCATGCGGGTCGAACTGAACAAGTTGGAATCCGATGCGGGCCTGTGCCGGGTCTACATGATTTTCGAAAATGGTGGATCGGAGAGATACACCGCCTTCGTGATGGAGCTGTTCGCCTTCGACAATGACGGGATCATCCAGAAATATCTTAAGATCAATGTCGCGCCGCTGCGCCCCAACAAGATGACAATAAAGGTGTTTGATGTCCAGGGCGTGGACTGTGCCGATTTCAGCAAGATCGTCCTGAACGATATTAGCCAGTGCTCCGTGGATGGCGGCGCGGTCGATAATTGCCTGGAGCGCATGACACTGGATTCCAAGGCATCCGCAGGGTTTGCCAAATAGGCCGGGCCGGGCCGACTGTTATGAAATATCTGGGTTCGTTTGATTATGTGATTGTCGGGGCCGGTACCGCCGGTTGTGTGCTGGCCAACCGGCTGTCGGCCGATCCCGATATCAGCGTTTGCCTGCTCGAGGCCGGGGGCAAGGACAATTATGTCTGGATCCATATTCCGGTCGGCTATCTGTATTGCATGGGCAATCCGCGCACCGACTGGTGCTATGAGACCGAAGAAGATGACGGTCTGAACGGGCGCAAGCTCGGCTATCCGCGCGGCCGGGTGCTGGGCGGGTGTTCGTCCATCAACGGCATGATCTATATGCGCGGCCAGGCGCGCGACTATGACGGCTGGCGCCAGATGGGAAATGTCGGCTGGGGCTGGGACGATATCCTGCCCTTTTTCAAGCGTTCGGAAGATCAGGTTCACGGCGCTGACGACATGCACGGCGCCGGCGGCGAATGGCGGGTCGAGGAAATGCGCCTGACCTGGGAAATCCTCGATGCCTTTCGCGATGCAGCGGTCGAAGCCGGCATCCCGAAAATCGAAGATTTCAACCGCGGCAACAATGAAGGTTGCGCCTATTTCCAGGTGAACCAGAAGAACGGCGTGCGCTGGAACACGTCAAAGGCGTTTTTGCGCCCGGCCCGGGGACGGCAGAACCTGACCGTTTTGACCCATGCCCAGGCAAAGCGGCTTACTTTGGACGGCAAGCAGATCAATGGCCTGGAGTTGTGGCACAACGGCGTGGATGCTAGGATTGCGGCCGGAAATGTGGTTCTGGCCGCCGGGTCGGTCAATTCGCCCCAGCTGATGGAACTGTCCGGAATCGGCGCGGGCGAGGTGCTGTCGGATCACGGCATCGATGTGCGTCATGAACTGAAGGGCGTCGGGGAAAACCTGCAGGATCATTTGCAAGTGCGCTGTGCCTACAAGGTGCACGGCGTCAAGACTCTGAACGAGCGGGCCAGCAGCCTGATCGGCAAGATGGGGATCGGGTTGGAATATGCCCTGTTCAAGCGGGGGCCGATGACCATGGCCCCGTCGCAGTTCGGCGCCTTTGCCAAGTCCAATCCGAGCTTCGACACGCCCAATCTGCAATATCACGTGCAACCCCTGACCTTGGAAAAGTTCGGCGAGCCGTTACATCCGTTTCCTGCCTTCACCGCCAGCGTCTGCAATTTGCGGCCCGAAAGCCGTGGCACCATTCATATCAAGTCCGCCGACCCGAAGGCGGCGCCGGCGATCCGGCCGAACTATCTGTCCGCGAATGCCGATCGCAAGGTGGCCGCGGACGCCATTCGGCTGACCCGGCGGATTGTAGATCAGACGCCCCTGCGGAAATACCGGCCGGAAGAGTTCAAGCCCGGGCCTGATTTTGCCGCCGACGAGGATCTGGCGCGCGAGGCCGGCAATATTGCCGCCACGATTTTCCACCCCGTCGGCACCTGCAGGATGGGCAGCGACGCCATGGCCGTGGTCGATGACCGGCTGCGGGTGCACGGGATCGAAGGGTTGTGGGTTGCCGATGCCTCGATCATGCCGACCATCACGTCCGGCAACACCAATTCTCCCACCATCATGATTGCCGAAAGGGCCGCCGATATGATCCGGGAAGACCGTCGCGCCACAGCCACGGGCCGGGCCGCATGAGCGAGGCAGACCCCCGTGTTCTGGTGCGTGAGGCTGTGGCGGCCCACGCGTTTCAACCGGCCAGTGACCGGTTCTATTTCCTGCGCCATGGCTCGACCATCTGGAACGAAGCTCGGATTTGCCAGGGCCAGAACTGCAACGGTCTCAGCGAGACCGGCCTGAAACAGGCGGACATCGCTGCCGGATTGCTGGCGGACGAACCGATCGTCCGCATTGCCTCCAGCGATACACGGCGCGTGCGCCAGACCATCGAGCCGATGAGCCATCGGGCTTTGCCGACGGTGTTTGACGAGCGGTTGCGTGAAAAGGCGTTCGGCAGCTATGAGACCGGACCCTATTCCGGTGATCTGTGGGCCAGGACCGATCGCGGCGTTGAATTGATACCTGACTTCGTCGCCCGCGTGCTGGAAGGCACTCTGGCCCATACGGATGTGGAGGACACGCTGATCACGGCCCATGGCGGGGTGATGTTCGTGATCGCCGCGGCGCTGGGCATCACGATTGCCGACTGGGCGCGGGGCAATGCCCTGCCCATGCAGTTTCAGCGCGAAGCCGGTGCCTGGCGCGCCGATGCGATCCTGGCCGAGGGCCGCTATGGCATTCATGACGAGACACCGCCCGGCGTCGGTGAAGCGGGGAGGGTGACCTGATGGCGGGCCTGTGGCTGGAAGAGTTTGAGGTGGGCATGGAGTTCACCCATGAACTGCGCCGCACGGTGACCGAGACCGATAATGTCTGGTTTTCAAACCTGACCATGAATCCGCAGCCACTGCATATCGACGCCGATTTTGCTGCAAAGACCGAATGGGGTCAGCCGCTGGTCAATTCGATGTACACGTTCGGTTTGATGATCGGCCTGACGGTGCAGGACACCACGCTGGGTACCACAATCGGCAATCTGGGGTTCAGCGAGGCGAAGTTTCCCAAGCCGGTCTTTCACGGCGACACCATCCGGGCGGTCACCAAGGTCCTGTCGGTAAGATCATCAAAGTCGCGGCCGGATCGGGGTATTGTCGAGTTTCGGCACGAGGCCTGGAACCAGCGCGATGAAATGGTCGCCGAGTGCGTCCGTTCGGCCATGATCCGTTGCCGGCCGGAGGTGGCATGAAGTCCTGGTTGTTCGTTCCCGGCGACAGTGAGCGCAAACTGGCCAAGAGCCTGGGCGCCGGCGCCGATGTCCTGGTCATCGATCTTGAGGATTCGGTCGCCGGCGTGCGCAAGGAAATTGCCCGCGAGATGACGGCCGAATTCGTGCAGGCCGAGAATGGCACGGAGCAAACGATCTATGTCCGGGTCAATGCCTGGGACACCGGGCTGACACCTGGCGATCTGGCGGTGGTGGTTGCGGCCCGGCCGGATGGCCTCTTGATCCCAAAGGCGTCCCGAGAGGGATGGGACGATCTGCATCTGGCCCTGACGGCCGCCGAGGAGGAAGCCGGCATCGAAAAGGGCGTAACCGCGATCGCCACGGTGGTCAGTGAAACCGCCGCCGCGCTGATCGGCCTGGCTGATCCGCCCCGTTCTTTGCGTCTATCGGCAATGATGTGGGGTGCGGAGGATCTGTCCGCCGATATCGGCGCGACGGCCAAGCGGGACGAGCAGGGGAATTATCTGCCAGTCTTTGTCCATGCCCGGGTTCAGTGCCTGTTGGCGGCCAGGGCATTGGGGGTGCTGCCGGTGGATACCGTCTATCCCGATTTTCGCGACGACCAGGGTTTTGCCCGCGAAACCCGCGAGGGCAAGGCCATGGGCTATGGCGCCAAGGCGGCCATTCATCCGGTTCAGGTGCCGATTATCAACGAGGTCTATGCCGTCAGCGATCAGGAGGTCGCCTGGGCAAAAGCTGTGGTCGCGGCCTTCGCGGCCGAGCCCGAAGCCGGGGTGCTGTCGATGAATGGCGAGATGATCGACCGCCCGCATTTGCGCCTGGCCGAACGGATATTGGCGTCCGGATGAGCCTGCGACATTAACGCACAAGGCCCTTTTGTAGGTCATTCCAGCGAAAGCTGGAATCCATTTGAGCGGCTCCATGAGATTTCGGATTTCACTGGAATGACGGATAAATTGTAATGAAAACAATTATTAAGAAGAAGAAACTCCTATCATTGATTATTTGGCATGAGCTAGGGCCTGTTGACATTCGGGGTTGCGATTTGGCCTGAACTGTTATTCAAGCTTCGAAAATGGAGGTTGGGATGGACGAAGATCGTTTGGTGATTTCAGATGAACTTTGGGCGAAGATTGCGCCCCTGTTGCCCGGTAAGGCCGGGGACCCGGGAGCAACCGGTCGGGATAACCGTCGGTTCATGGAGGCCGTACTTTGGCGTGTGCGAACAGGGTCTCCCTAGCGTGACCTGCCCCAGGATTTCGGCAACTGGAATTCGGTTTTCAAACGATTTCGTCGATGGGCAAAGGCCGGTGTGTTTGACAGACTTTTCAACGCCATGAGCGACGAGCCAGACCTTGAACATGCTCTCATCGACGGAACGATTGTCCAGGCCCATCAGAAGGCTTCGGGCGCAAAAGGGGGACACGGCATCAAGCCATTGGACGCTCTCGCGGCGGGCTGACGACCAAAATCGTTGCCCTGGTCGATGCGCTCGGCAACTTGTTCCGCTTTCTGCTTCTGCCGGGGCAAGCGCACGACATGAAGGGGGTTGCCCCCCTGATCCACGATGTCTCCTTCGCAGCGTTGCCGGCCGACAAGGCCTTCGACGCCGATTGGCTCCTGCAAGACCTTGATGAGCGCGGCGCAACTGCGGTTATTCCACCCAAATCGAACCGGAAAGGGCAACGAGACGACGATACTCACATGTACAAGTGGCGTCACCTGATTGAAAACTGCTTCGCAAGGATCAGGGAATTCAGGGGGATGGCAACGCGATACGACAAGACTGATACCAGCTACGCAGCCAACTGGCACCTCTGCGCAATGCTCAACGCTGCCCGATGATTGTCAACAGACCCTAGGCTTGACCCGCCAACCAGCCTTGATCTGGATCACGATGTCCAATATTCTGCTATTGAAAATCATTTGCAATAACCCGCCGAAACTTGTAAATGATAATCAATTGCAATAGAGACGAGGTCGCTTCCAATGCGCTTGATAACCGTGATCATCGCCGCCGTCGCCCTGTTGGCGATCGCTGTCGGCACCGGTACTGCCCGCTCGGACGGGGAAATCAATGTCTATTCCTATCGCCAGCCTCAGTTGATCCAATCGCTGCTGGATGACTTCACGGCGCGGACCGGGATCAGGGTCAATGTGATCTTCGCCAAGAAGGGTTTGTTGGAACGGTTGAAGGCGGAAGGGCGTAACAGCCCGGCGGATATTTTATTGACCGCCGATGTGGGGCGGCTGATCAATGCCCAGGAAGCCGGCGTCCTGCGCCCGGTAACATCCGAAGCTTTGGAGGTTGCGGTGCCCGCACGATACCGCGATCCGGCGGGACACTGGTTCGGGCTGACCGTGCGGTCTCGAGTAGTCTTTGCCGCCAGGGACCGGGTCGATCCCGCCGAGATCGGCACCTACGAGGATCTGGCCGATCCCAAATGGCGCGGCCGGATTTGTACACGGTCCGGCAAGCACCCCTATAATAATGCCCTGATTGCATCGGTCATCGCGCGCAATGGCGAGGCCGCCGCCGAAACCTGGCTGAAGGGTCTGAAGGCCAATCTGGCGCGCAAGCCCAGCGGCAATGACCGGGCCCAGGTCAAGGCGGTGTGGGCCGGCGAATGCGATCTGGCCATCGGCAACACATATTATTTTGGCAAGATGCTGGAAAAGGACGACCAGCGGGTCTGGGCCGAGGCGGTCAATCTGGTCTATCCGGCACAGGGCACCTATGGCGCGCACATGAATATCTCCGGCATCGCGATAACCCGGAATGCCCCCAATGCAGATAATGCGCTGGCCCTGCTGGAATACATGGTCTCGTCCAAGGCCCAGCGCGCCTATGCCGAACTCAATTTCGAGTATCCAGTGGTTGAGGGGGCACCTTGGTCACCGACGGTTGCGGATTGGGGCACCTTCCGCCCGGACGAATTGCCGCTGAGCGAAATTGCCCGGCACCGCGCCACCGCCTCAAAGCTGGTTGACCGGACCGGGTTCGACGCCGGACCCAGTTCCTGACCCTGTCTGTGTGAGAATTCCGCGCTAGCAGTCTTTCGGACTTACAGGCACTCCAGTGTATAAGATCCACATGGCCAATTTCATCTCCCACGACCGCTCGCAAGCGCTTGTATTGCCCCATGATCTTCGTGAGTGGGCGCCCGAAGACGATCCTTGCCATTGGCTCAGTTTCAAATTGTATGCATGGGCGTGCGATGGCGGTTGCGAGGCAAGCCCGGGGTGAGGCGTTCTCCAGTTCAAGCCGCTGGAACCATCGCTGGTAGTTGTCGAGATATCTGGTCGCGACGCCTCGGTAGCGCCGCAAGAAATCCTTTACTGAAACCGCTTGTGATCCATGCCAGTCCATCCCTCTGATTTCACAAAAACATGACATGAACGCACACGATTTGCAAACTGAGCCTAATCTATTGACCCCGTGGCCGTTTGGGTGACGATGGGATCGGGAAGCAGGCAGATGCAGCAATATCTTGATCTGATGCGGCGAATCCGGACCGAGGGCACCCGGAAGGGCGACCGGACGGGAACTGGCACGCTGAGCGTCTTCGGACACCAGATGCGGTTCGACTTGGCTGATGGCTTTCCGATGATCACCACCAAGAAGCTGCATCTGAAATCGATTGTGCATGAGCTGCTGTGGTTCCTGGCCGGCGATACCAATACCGACTATCTGTCCCGCAACGGCGTGCGCATCTGGGATAAATGGGCCGACGAGAACGGCGATCTGGGGCCGATCTATGGCAAGCAATGGCGCTCTTGGCCAACGCCGGACGGTGAAAAGATTGATCAGATTGTGCGCATAGTCGAAGATCTGAAGACCAATCCCAATTCGCGCCGGATCATTGTCAGCGCCTGGAACGTCGCGGATCTGGACGCCATGGCGCTGGCGCCGTGCCATTGCCTGTTCCAGTTCTATGCGCCGATGGCCGCCTGTCGTGCCAGCTCTACCAGCGCTCGGCGGATGTGTTTCTGGGGGTGCCGTTCAATATTGCCTCTTACGCGCTGCTGACCATGATGGTGGCCCAGGTAACCGGGCTGAAGCCGGGGGAATTCATCCATACATTCGGTGATGCCCATCTATATCTCAATCACCTGGACGAGGCCGACGCCCAACTGGCGCGCAAGCCTGGCAGGCTACCGAAGATGAAGATCAACCCGGCGGTCACATCGCTCTTCGACTTCAGTTATGAGGATTTCGAATTGCTGGGATATGAGGCCCAGGCGCACATCTCCGCTCCCGTGGCGGTTTGATGACGCGGCCCCGGATCGCCCTGATCGTGGCCGTGAGCGAAAATCATGTTATCGGTCGTGATGGCGGTATGCCATGGCATCTGCCTGAAGATATGAAGCACTTCAAGCGCATGACCATGGGCAAGCCGATGATCATGGGACGGCGGACCTTTGAAAGCATCGGCAGGGCCTTGCCGGGGCGAACGACCATCGTGGTAACCCGGGCGGACCTGGATGTGCCGGGCGTCGTGGTCCGCCGCTCGATTGCGGACGCGTTCGATGAGGCCGTCCGATTGGCCACTGAAACCGGAACCGATGAAGTGATGATCGTGGGCGGCGGCAAGATCTATGCGGACACAATCGCACGTGCCGACCGGCTCTATCTGACGCGCATCCACGATACTATTGAAGGCGACACATGGTTGCCCGCAATAGTCGCCGATAACTGGAACCTGGTAAAAATCGAGACGGTGGAGGTCGATGGATCCGGGCCGAATCTGACGTTTGAAACCCTGGACCGAGTCGGTGGGCGGCCATGAGTTTCCGCCAATGGCTTGAAAAGCAATCCTGGCCGATACAAATGGTCATCATATGATGCGTTGCGGCTTGCCTTCCGGCGGCCTATAAGGCGACCCAATCGATCAACCCGAAGCAATGGAATGAGCATCTATGCCCTGGAACCAAAATAATGGCGGCAGCGAAGGCGGCGGCGGTGGCCCTTGGGGCGGCGGCGGCAATGGTGGCGGTGGCGGTGGCGGCCCCTGGGGCGGCGGCGGTGGCGGCGGTCGCGGGCCCCAGCCGCCCAATCTGGACGATCTGCTGCGCCAGAGCCAGGAGCGCCTGAAGGATGTAATGCCGCCGGGCCTAGGCGGCAACAAGGTCTTTTTGGGCGCCATATTGGCGATCGCACTTGTTGGCTATATCCTGAAATGTGTCTACACGGTCGAGGCGGACCAAGTCGCCGTGGAATTAAGGCTCGGCAAAGTCAGCGCCGTCCAGAACCCCGGCATTAATTTTATCTTCTGGCCTATTGAAACCGTCGAATTCGAGACGGTGCTGGAAGAAAAGAAAGAAAACATCGGTTTTCGCATCAACACATCGCGCGACGGTCCCAGCGACAAGGTTCAGGCCGGTGAGCGGGAACGTTTGATGCTGGCCGGTGACCAGAACATCGTCGATATCCAGTTCACGGTGCTGTTCAAGATCAATGATGTTGAAAAGTATCTGTTCAACGTGTCCCAGCCACGCGCGGTCCTGCGGGTGATTTCAGAAAGCGCCATGCGTGAATATGTCGGTCGATCCAAAGCCGAAACGATCCGGACCGAAGGCCGGATTGCAGCCCAGGAAGCGGTCCAGGAACTGATCCAGACCGCGATGGATGATTATGATGCCGGGATCATTGTTACAGGTGTAAAACTGGAAGACGCCGACCCGCCACCAGCCGTGGCCGATGCCTTTGAAGAAGTTCAGCGAGCCCAGCAGGACCAGGACCGCTTCATCCAGGAAGCTTACAAGTATCGCAACAAACGGCTTGGCGCCGCGCGCGGTGAAGCGGCCCAGATTACGGAACGGGCGATCGCCTATAAGGAACGTGTCGTTGCCGAGGCTCAGGGTGAGGCCGCCCGGTTTGTTTCGGTCTATGACGAATATGCGGTGGCAAAGGACGTAACCCGCAAACGGTTGTTCCTGGAGACCATGGAAGGTGTTCTTGGCGACTCCAATAAAGTCATTATCGAGCAAGGCGGTGGAGGGCAGGGCGTTGTTCCCTATCTTCCACTTCCCGAACTCGACAAGCAGCGCAAGAAATAGGTGGACAAGAACATGAACGCCAAAATGATACCTATTTCATTGGTCAGTGCCGCGGCTGCGCTGATTGCATTTTATTCCTGCACATACGTTGTTAACGAGCGCGAGCAGGCCATCGTGACCCAATTTGGCGAAATTCAACGGGTGATTACGGAGCCGGGCCTGCACTTTAAATGGCCGCTGAGCATGATCGACTTTGAAAAAGTGATCAAAATCGAAGACCGGCTTTTGACGTTTGAAAGCACGGACAAGACGGTTCAAGTGCGCGACGGCAAGCGCTATCTGGTCGATGCTATCGTGATCTTCCGCATTGATGATGCGCAAAAATTCCGGGAAACCGTCAACGCCGACCTGCGCCGGGTACGCGATCGTCTGGAAACACGGCTTGATGCTGCCTTGCGCAGCACATATGGCCGGCGCGCCTATGAAGCGGCTTTGTCGAAAGAGCGTGCAGAGATGATGCGCGAAATTCGCGATGCCATGCGGTTCGATGCCAGCGGCCTGGGCATCCAGGTGGCCGATGTGCGGATCAAACGGACAGATCTGGCGGAGGACGTTCTGACCCAGACCTATAACCGGATGAAGGAAGAGCGCCTGGCCGAAGCCGAACAGTTGCGTGCCGAAGGCATTCAGCAAAAACTTCGGATCGAGGCTGAAGCAGATCGGGAAGCGACGGTTTTGGTAGCCCAGGCGCAAAAGCAGTCTGAAATTACCCGCGGTGAAGGCGAAGGCGAGCGCAACCGGATCTTTGCCGAGGTCTACACCAAGGATCCCGAATTCTTCGAATTCTACCGGTCCATGAAGGCCTATCGGGCCGCGCTGGAAGGTGAGGGCACGACAATGGTGCTGAGCCCGGATTCCGAATTCTTCGACTATTTCGGCAAAAGCAAGGTCGCGGCGCCCGCCGAATAGGTCTCGCAATTGTGATCGATCTGATCACTGCCCTGGGTTTGGCGCTCGTTCTGGAAGGCATGATCTATGCGCTGTTCCCGGAACAGATGAAACGGGCGATTAAACTGGTCCTGGAAACCGAACCAGGGGCAATCCGGGGCGCGGGTCTGGCGGTGGCGGTCGCCGGGCTGGTGATTGTCTGGCTGGTGCGTGGATAATCCGCAAGCTGACATACGGTTTCCTCGATTTTGCCTTAGTCCGGGCCTAGCTCGGCACTCACACAACCGGTCTTAGGTTGATTTCACAGGCAAGTCGGCCCATCTTTCTGCCTGAATCGGTGCGCACTATATCAAAGGGGTTCCGGCAACGGGCCGGACAAAGGAGCATCCATAGACATGACAACCTCTCTCACATCCTCTCTTCTCGTGGTTCAGACGCGATTCATGGCTGCCGTTGTGGCCGTGGTGATCGCCGTGCTTGCGATACCGGGCGAGGCACTTGCCCGCGGCGTTCCCGAGAACTTTGCCGACCTGGCGGCGCGTCTCAGCCCGGCGGTGGTCAACATCTCAACCTCTCGGATAGTCAGTCGGTCGCAGGGCAAGTCGCCGATGCCGCAAATCCCCGGGGGCACGCCGTTCGAGGAGTTCTTCAAGGAATTCTTCGATCGCCAGCGCCGGGGTGACGGGCCGCCCCGCACGCAGGGATCAGGATTTGTCATTGATCCGACCGGCACCGTTGTCACCAATAATCACGTGATCGAGGACGCCGACGAGATTGAGGTGAAATTTGCCGATGGTACCGTGCTGCCGGCAAAACTGCTGGGCCGGGATGCCAAGACTGACTTGGCCGTGTTGAAAGTTGAGAGCACCGTAGACCTGCCGTTCGTGAATTTCGCGGATTCGGACAAGGCCCGGGTCGGCGAATGGGTCATGGCCATCGGCAATCCGTTCGGGCTTGGCGGATCCGTGTCCGTCGGCATTATTTCGGCCCGCAACCGCAACATCAATACCGGGCCTTACGACGATTTCATTCAGACCGATGCCGCCATCAATCGGGGCAATTCCGGTGGGCCGCTGTTCAATATGGACGGCGATGTGATCGGTGTGAACTCGGCGATCATTTCGCCATCGGGCGGATCGGTCGGCATCGGCTTTTCCATTCCCTCGGCGCTGGCACTGAACATCACCAATCAGTTGCGCCAGTATGGTGAAACCCGCCGCGGCTGGCTGGGCGTGAAGATCCAGACGGTCACCGAAGAGATTGCCGAGAGCCTCGGTCTTGACGATGCTTCGGGCGCGCTGGTCGCCGGCCTCAGTCCCGAGGGACCAGCCGCAAAGTCAGGCATTGAGCAGGGTGACATCATCCTGGAATTCGGCGGCAAGAAGGTCGATGAGATGCACAATTTGCCGCGCATTGTGGCGGAGACCGAAATCGGCAGAGCCATTGATGTGGTGTTCTGGCGGAACGGCAAGCGTCAAACCGTCCCGGTCACCATTGGCCGGCTCGACGAAACCCGAGCGGCCGCTTTTGCCACCATGACCGGGGATGAACCTGACGGGTCCACTGGGGCGAAGATCGACAGTCTTGGCCTGACATTGTCGGGCCTGAATACAGAAGCCCGTGATCAGTTCGACATCGGCGAGGACATCAATGGTGTGCTTGTGGAGGAAGTCGCGGCGGAATCGTCGGCGGCCCAAAAGGGCATCCGCCCTGGCGACGTGATCGTTGAAGTGGCCCAGGAAGAGGTTGCCAACCCCCGCGACGTGGCTGAGTTGGTCGGCGAGATCGAGAAAACCGATCGCAAATCGGTCCTCTTGCTGCTCAATCGGGGCGGTGATCTGCGCTTCGTGGCGGTCAAGCTTCAGAAGAGCTGACGATCCTGCACAATTGAACAGATGCAAAGGGCTCCGGGAACGGGGCCCCTTGTTTTCAGGCGAGGACGAACTCGCGGCGCTTGATACCCTGCAGAAAAAGCAGGGCTTCCAGATTGCCGTGATCGATACGTGCGGCGGCGGCTTCGGCCACCACAGGTTTGGCCCTGAAGGCGACACCCAGGCCCGCGGCATTGATCATCTCCAGATCATTGGCCCCGTCACCAACGGCGAGAGTGTCGGATGGCAGGATATCCAGTTTTTCGGAGAGCCGTTGCAATGCCTCCGATTTGGCGGCGCGGCCCAGGATGGGTTCCGCCATGGTTCCGGCCAGCTTGCCACCTTCGACGTTCAGCACATTCGCCCGATTTTCGCCAAAGCCGAGTTTCTCCGCGACACGCTGGGTAAAGAACGTGAAGCCGCCGGAGATCAGCGCTGTTTGAGCGCCGCGGGTATTCATGGTGCGGACCAGCGTTTCCGCGCCGGGCGTGATTGTGACACGGGTTTCCCAGGTTCGCTGCAAGACGTTTTCGTCCACTCCCGCAAAATGCGAGACCCGTTCGCGCAGGGCATCTTCGAATTCCAGTTCGCCACGCATGGCGTGTTCGGTCACCTTGATGACCTTTTCCTCGACACCGATTTCACGGGCAACTTCGTCGATGCACTCGACGGTGATGATGGTGGAATCCATGTCGGCGATCAGCAGCTTCTTTTCGCGCGCGTCCGCGCTGACCACATTGACATCGACCCAGTGCTTTTCGACCGCGGGCCGAACGGCCTGCAGAACCGGTTCGGCCTGCAGCTTCTCGAAATGGGCTTCCCAGGCCTCACCTGTGGCCAGCCAGCGGGCATAGACGACACGGGCGCCGATCCCTTCGGCCGCCTCGACCGCTTCGGAAACGGCCGTTGGTGAAAGGCTGCCTTCGCCATTGCCGCCAATCAGGCTAAGAACCAGTGTCATGTCGGATAACCCCAAGAAGATTCGCGCCGTGCTTATTGCAGGGCCAACCGCCAGCGGCAAGTCGTCGGTGGCGATTGGTGTGGCCGAAGCTTTCGGCGGAACCATCATCAATGCCGATTCAATGCAAGTCTATGACACCTTGCGCGTTCTCACCGCCCGTCCGGACGCGGCCGACGAAGCAAAGGTTCCACATGCCCTCTATGGACACATACGGATCACGGATCCGGATTATTCGACGGGACGTTGGCTGGCCGAAGTTCGTGTCGCCATCGCCGAAGCAGAGCAGGCCGGCAGCTTGCCCGTTATCGTTGGCGGTACCGGTCTCTATTTCAAGGCGCTGACTGAAGGGTTTGCGGAAATTCCGGAGATTCCGGAGTTGGCTCGAAACCAGGCCCGTGCCCTGGCGTGCAGAGGAACCCCGGCGTTGCGGGAAGCGCTGCGACGCGAGGATCCGGCCGTGCTGAACCGGATCGATCCTGATAACCCTCACCGGATGGCCCGGGCCCTGGAGGTCAAACTGGGGACCGGGCGGTCTATCCTGTACTGGCAGGACAAAACGCCGCCGCCCGAATTGCCGCTGGGCCAGACAGCAGCTTTCCTTCTGGCGCCGCGCCGCGAGGTGCTTCAACGCAGAATTGGGGATCGCTTCAAGGAAATGATATTGCATGGTGCACTTGAAGAAGCTCAAGCTGTGACCGCGCTGGCGCCTGATCCCGCTTTGCCTGCAATGAAGGCGCTCGGATTGCCGCAATTGCTGGATTTTCTCGCGGGAAATACTACGCAAGAGGAGGCAATGGAACGGGCGGTCACTGCTTCGCGGCAATACGCCAAGCGCCAGTCCACCTGGTTTCGAAATCAGATGATTGCGTGGAATGTGATTTTTGAGTAAGATTCGGAAATAAAAACCTCTCAAATCTTTTCGATTATTCGCGAAATAGACTTGACCACGCGCTGAACCGTGGTTTAGGTTCCGAGCGACATTACAAGAAGGGCGCTGAAAATGCGTTTTGTTATCGTGCTTGTCGGGCGTGCCACCGGCGTGATCTGACGATCACACCGAACGGTGGTACGCGATCCAGGGCCTGAACGGGCCCTTTTTTATTGTCCGCGCAACGCGGAAAAGATGGAACGGGGCAAATGCCCAAAGCGGAGTAGAGACGATGTCGAAGGAAATGACCGGCGCGCAAGCGATCATCGCAGCCCTGAAGGATCAGGGTGTGGATACCATTTTCGGATATCCCGGTGGTGCGGTTCTCCCGATCTATGATGAAATTTTCAGGCAGAACCAGATCCGGCATATCCTGGTGCGCCACGAACAGGGCGCGGTCCATGCCGCCGAGGGTTATGCCCGTTCAACCGGCAAGCCGGGCGTGGTTCTGGTGACGTCTGGTCCCGGCGCGACCAACGCCGTTACCGGTCTGACCGATGCGCTGATGGATTCCATTCCCATCATCTGCCTGACCGGCCAGGTGCCAACTCATCTGATCGGCAATGATGCTTTCCAGGAAGCCGACACCGTCGGCATTACCCGGCCGTGCACCAAGCATAACTGGCTGGTGAAGGATGGCGATGTACTGGCGCGCACCATTCACGAGGCGTTTTATGTCGCCACCAACGGCCGACCCGGACCGGTTGTGATCGACCTGCCCAAGGATATTCAATTTGCCACGGTGGTGTATCAGGGACCCCAAAACGTCAAGCATGCCTCCTACAATCCGCGCACGCAGGGCGATATGGAAGCCATCCGTGCCGCGGTCACCCTGATCGCATCGGCGAAAAAGCCGGTGATTTACTCGGGCGGCGGCGTGATCAATTCGGGGTTGGAGGCGACGCACCTGCTGCGTGAACTGGCCAGGATCACCGGTTTTCCGATCACTTCCACCCTGATGGGACTGGGCGCCTATCCGGCCAGCGGCGACAACTGGCTGGGCATGCTGGGCATGCACGGAACCTACGAGGCCAATCATGTCATGCACAAATGCGATGTCATGATCTGCATCGGCGCGCGCTTTGACGACCGGATCACCGGACGTCTGGATGCCTTTGCGCCGGAGTCCCGCAAGATCCACATCGACATCGACCCATCATCGATCAACAAGAACGTGAAGGTCGATATTCCGATCATCGGCGATGTCGCCCATGTGTTGGAAGATATGATCCGGGTCTACAAATCCGACGGGGTACGGCCCGATGCGGCAGCGATGAAGGAATGGTGGGCACGGATCGAAGAATGGCGGGCGCTCGATTGCCTGAAATTTTCGCAATCCGGCGAGATGATCAAACCCCAGCAGGCCGTAAAACGCCTGTTCGAACTGAGCCGGGACCGCAATCCCTACATCACCACCGAAGTTGGCCAGCACCAGATGTGGGCCGCCCAGTATTTCGGCTTTGAGGAACCTAACAAATGGATGACTTCGGGCGGGTTGGGGACCATGGGCTATGGCTTTCCGGCGGCGATCGGCACCCAGATTGCCCATCCGGACGATCTGGTGATCTGTGTCGCCGGGGAAGCCTCGATCCAGATGAATATTCAGGAACTGTCGACCGCCATTCAGCACAATGCGCCGGTAAAGACCTTCATTCTGAATAACGAATATATGGGCATGGTGCGCCAGTGGCAGGAATTGCTGCATGGCGGGCGGTATTCCCATTCCTATTTGGACGCGCTGCCCGATTTCGTGAAGCTGGCCGAGGCGTATGGCGCGATCGGTATCCGCGCATCCAAGCCCGAGGAGCTGGACGACGCCATCATTGCCATGCTGGAAAGTGACAAGCCTGTGATCTTTGATTGTGTCGTCGATCCGGTCGAAAACTGTTTCCCGATGATCCCGTCGGGAGCGGCGCATCACGAAATGATCCTGTCCAAATCGGACGAAGAAGGCGCGATCGGCGAAAAAGGCGCAGTCCTCGTTTAAGGGGCCTGCGGAGGAAGGAATGAACGCTATGAACCAGCCCAAATCGGCCTATTTCATCGAGGAGCACCGCGATCCGGTGCGCTATCACACCCTGTCGGTTCTGGTGGCGAACGAAGCTGGTGTCCTGGCCCGGGTGATCGGTCTTTTCTCCGGTCGCGGCTATAACATCGAAAGCCTGACCGTGGCCGAGGTGGATGAGACCAAGCACCGCTCGCGCATCACCATTGTCACCAGCGGCACTGAAATGGTGATTGAGCAGATCAAGGCGCAACTCGACCGCATGGTGCCGGTCTACAAGGTCCATGACCTGACGGTTGAGGGCAATTCGCTGGAACGCGAACTGGCCCTGGTCAAGATCGCCTCGGAAGGCGAAAAACGGGTTGAGGCGCTGCGCCTGGCCGATGCCTTCCGCGCCCGCGTCGTGGATGCCACCCACAAGAGCTTTGTATTTGAGCTCACCGGCTCGCCGGACAAGCTCAATGCCTTTGTCGGCCTGATGCGACCGCTGGGGCTGGTGGATGTCTCGCGGACCGGTGTCGCGGCCATCGCCCGCGGTTCGGAGCCCATGTAATCCGGGCAAAGGCCAATATGGACAAATCCGGCCGGGCTCGTTAACACACCGTCCAAGTTTTCATCTGAACAATCGCCGATGAAGAAACTGCCCGGATCCGGTTCCGGGCATCTGACATTCAGGGCGGTAGGAACCAACGGGGAAGGGACCTGGGACATGCGTGTTTATTATGACCGCGACGCGGACGTAAACCTGATCAAGACCAAGAAAGTCTGCATTATCGGCTTTGGCAGCCAGGGCCATGCCCATGCCATGAACCTGGCAGACAGTGGCGTGAAAGACGTGGCTGTTGCGCTGCGTCCCGGATCCGCTTCGGCCAAGAAGGCAGAAGCCGCCGGGCTGAAGGTAATGACGGTTGCCGAGGCCGCCGTCTGGGCCGACTTGATGATGATGGCGACGCCTGACGAATTGCAGGCCGACATCTGGCGCGACGAAATTGCCCCCAACATTCGCGATGGCGCGGCGATTTCCTTTGCCCATGGTTTGAACGTGCATTTCAGCCTGATCGAGCCGAAGGATACCATCGACGTGTTGATGGTCGCCCCAAAGGGCCCGGGCCACACGGTGCGCAGCGAATATCAGCGCGGCGGTGGTGTGCCCTGCCTGATCGCGGTGGACCAGGACGCAACCGGCAACGCCCACGATCTGGGCCTGTCCTATGCCTGCGCCATTGGTGGCGGCCGTTCCGGCATCATCGAGACGACCTTCCGCGAAGAATGCGAAACCGATCTATTCGGCGAACAGGTTGTGTTGTGCGGCGGTCTGGTTGAACTGATCCGGGCCGGTTTTGAAACCCTGGTCGAGGCTGGTTATGCGCCGGAGATGGCGTATTTCGAGTGCCTCCACGAAGTGAAGCTGATCGTCGACCTGATTTATGAAGGCGGCATCGCCAACATGAACTATTCAATCTCGAACACGGCGGAATATGGCGAATACGCTACCGGTCCACGGATTGTGACCGTCGAGACCAAGGCTGAAATGAAACGGGTTCTGGACGATATCCAGCAAGGCCGTTTCACCCGCGACTGGATGCTGGAATGCAAGGCCGGACAGCCGTCTTTCAAGGCGACCCGCCGCAACAATGATGCCCACCAGATCGAAGAAGTTGGTGAGCGTCTGCGCGGCATGATGCCATGGATCAAGGCCAACCAGCTGGTCGACAAAGAAAAGAACTAGCAATGCGTTTCTTCCCCGTCGTTCTGGCGTTTCTAGTTTTTTGGTCAGGTGCCGGTTCGGCGGGGGAAGAACCGCAAGAGCCCGTCATAATCGCCTTTCTGGCGCGCGACGGGGAGGGCGGGAAACCCGTACGGCGCGACATTGAGTGGACCCTGATCCGACTCAATGACGGTAAGCGCTTCCTGCACCACGCACCCAATGGCACACCGGAAGTTACACTCTTCCCCGGCGTCTACCGGGTCGAAGTCGTGCGGCTGAAAGATGGTGCGCGTGTGGTCAGGGAGTTTGAAACCGGGCCGGTCAATCGTACCATCATGATGCCGTTCCCACCGGCGGAAGAATAGAGGTCCAACGCAGGAAATCCGGTGTATTTCAATGACTCAGTTTGCAAATTGTATGCATGGACGTGCGATGGCGGTTGCGAGGCAAGCCCGGGGTGAGGCGTTCTCCGGTTCAAGCCGGCTGGAACCATCGCAGGTAGTTGTCGGGATATCTGGTCGCGACGCCTCGGTAGCGCCGCAGGAAATCCTTCAACCGGCTGTGTCGGTTGTTGACCGCCGGATCTGCTGCGATCTGAATGTGAAGGGCACCTCGCACCCGCTCCCTTCGTGACAGGTTCAATGCTTCGTGATGCGCACCGATTGCCGCCGCGCATCGCGGACAAGCGCGATGTCCATCGGTCACCAAAACGATATCCTCGTCCACAACCGGCGCGATTACCTCCCGCAAGGGATCGGCGTTGACCGCAGGCAGAACCGCACTGACTGTCGCGCCGCTGCGATCAGCGGCACCAGTACCGGAACCTGTTCATCTGACAGGTCCCGCCTGCTGGCCCTGCCTCCCCTGCGTCGCGCCTTGCGCTCAAGGTTTCGTGCGCCTTTCCGGCTTTCCGGCACACAGGTTTCATCGGCTTCCACAATGCCCGTGAGCTTGCGTGCCTTCAGGTCTTTTGCGGCAGGAAATCGGTGCCGCCAACGCAACGCGGTGTTGACGGCAAGTCCGCAACGTTCTGCTGAAGCGCGAACCGTCAGCCCATCGGCAAGACAGGCTCCGAAGGAAAGCCACTTGTCCTTGCGGTGCAGATCCGACAAGGGGGTGCCGGTCGCGGCATCGAATGTCTTCCTGCATCCCTTGCACTGGTACCGTCGCAGACCCCTTGCCTTGCCACGCGATATGGCTCCTGGCGCGCCACAATGCGGGCACTGGCAATCTTCACCCACCACGGCCGCTTCAATGGCAGCCAGCGACGCTGACGTCTCCGTGTCCCCGGGAACACGGCTTCGGTTTGCTGCCGCCGCGCCGGGCTGAGGTGGTCTATTCCCGATAGCCAGTCCATCCCTCTGATTTCACAAAGAACATGACATGAATACATGCGATTTGCAGACTGAGCCAAGAACATAGCATGAATACATGCGATTTGTAAACTGAACCAAGAACATAGCATGAATACATGCGATTTGTAGACTGAGCCATAATATTTCTCTAGAAATTGTCAACCACATGCGGTTATTGTGCCGCCGGTTTTGGGTAATGGGGGATCGCGACTCAATGCCTGGACCGATGATTACGTCACAAAGGCAACTGAGGGTACGCATCTTGATGATGAAAATTGACGCGCTTCGGCCGAACCGACGATCGGTTCTGGCTGGGATCTCGACACTTGCGGCCGCGACGGCCGCACCGCAAGTGGCTTCGGCAGCTTGGGACACTGCCGTTATCCATGCCGAGGGCAACGAGCCGGGGATCCAGCAATGGGAGCGGCGGTTGGCGGTCATGAACCGCAATACCGGGGAATCCATCAACGACATCTATTGGCAGGACGGTTCGTTCGTTCCTGAAACACTGGAACGGATCAATTGGGTGATGCGTGATCACAACAATGACCAGACAGGCGAGATTTCAACGCATCTGCTGAACCTGCTGAACCGGATTCGGGTCACGCTGGACACGGATGCCGCTTTCGAAATTACCAGCGGTTTTCGATCGCTTGAGACCAACAGGCGCCTGATGCGGGAGTCAGGCGCCGCCCGCAACAGTCTGCATCTCAATGGGCTGGCCGCCGATTGTCGCCTGCAGGGGTATTCCCTTTCGGGCCTCAGTAAATGTGCCAAGTCCCTGAAGCAGGGCGGCGTTGGGTCTTATTCACGGCGCAGCACGGTTCATATTGATGTGGGGCCGGTGCGCAGTTGGCGAGGTTAATCCGGACCCCGTAATGGTCACGTCCGTCAAGGTGGTGTAATTTATCGGCTCAGTTTCAAATTGCATGCATGGACGTGCGATGGCGGTTGCGAGGCAAGCCCGGGGTGAGGCGTTCTCCAGTTCAAGCCACTGGAACCATCGCAGGTAGTTGTCGGGATATCTGGTCGCGACGCCTCGGTAGCGCCGCAGGAAATCCTGCAACCGGCTGTGTCGGTTGTTGACCGCCGGATCTGCTGCGATCTGAATGTGAAAGGCACCTCGTATCCGCTCACTTCGTGACAGGTTCAATGCTTCGTGATGCGCACCGATTGCTGCCACGCATCGCGGACAAGCGCGAGTCCATCGGTCACCAAAACGATATCCTCGTCCACAACCGGCGGATCACCTCTCGCAAGGGACCGGCGTTGACCGCAGGCAGAACCGCACTGACTGTCGCGCCGCTGCGATCAGCGGCAACCAGTACCGGAATCTGTTCATCTGACAGGCCCCGCTTGCTGGCCCTGCCTCCCCTGCGTCGCGCCTTGCGCTCAAGGTTTCGTGCACCTTTCCGGCTTTCACAATGCCCGTGAGCTTGCGTGCCTTCAGGTCTTTTGCGGCAGGAAATCGGTGCCGCCGTCGCATCGATACCACGAGCCACCAACTCGATGTCCTCGCCCCGCAACACCCGCAGAATGGCCTTCTGCCTGCGCGCCGACGTCTGTCTGCGACGTCGGGCCGGAGCCGGAGATCTGCTGCGATATGTGAAGTCTCCGCAGTTCCGGCTCCGGCCCGATCAACCTTCTTCTGTTCCATCATGGAGCACCTCAATAATCCCCTCGTCTCAGGTCTTGATCAGTGTCTCAAAAAACTCTAGGGCGGGGGAATATCCCGCGCGCGAAAGACGCGAAGTACGGCTTCGGACGATTGATCTACCTGGCCCGCGCCGAACCGGTTACGGTCGCCAGGCATGGGCGGCCAGTTGTGGTGGTGATGTCGGTAGGGGAGTTCGAGCGGTTGAAGGGGATTGAAACGGGCCACGTGGATAGCCATTCAGGCACGCAAGGGACGGCAGAATAATGGATCAGGCCATTGACAACCGGATCATCTCCCACCTCCGCGGCACCGAAGATGCCCTCGGCCCGCCTTCGCATTTCATGCCGGGCAATTGGCCCCGTTCAGTAGATGCAAGGAAGCAATGAGGCCGGCGATGGCGATGACCAGACCCGAACGCGATCTTGAAGAGGCCCTGGTCACCAGGCTGCGGGACCTCAAGTACGAATATCGCCCCGATATCCGTGATCGAGCCACGCTTGAAGCAAACTTCAGGGAAAAGTTCGAAGCCCTCAATCGTGTCACCCTCACGGACGGCGAATTCCAGCGACTCCTTGATGAGATCGTCACGCTGGACGTATACAAAGCTGCCCGTTCCCTCCGGAACCGCGAAGCATTCAGCCGCGACGACGGCACACCACTCAACTACACCCTCGTCAACATCAAGGATTGGTGCAAGAATTCCTTCGAAGTCGTCAATCAGCTCCGCATCAATACCGACAACAGCCATCACCGCTACGACGTCATGCTTCTGATCAACGGCGTCCCCGTCGTTCAGATCGAGCTGAAGACGCCCGGGATCAGCCCCCGGCGGGCGATGGAGCAGATCGTCGACTACAAGAACGACCCGGGCAACGGATATGCCAGGACGCTTCTGTGCTTCGTCCAGCTCTTCATTGTCAGCAACCGCACCGACACGTGGTATTTCGCCAACAACGACGTCCGCCACTTCGCCTTCGACGCGGACGAGCGATTCCTTCCGATCTACCGGTTCGCGGCCGAGGACAATGCGCAGATAACCCACTTCGACGATTTTGCCGATCGATTCCTCGCCAAGTGCACGCTTGGCCAGATGATCAGCAAATACATGGTCCTTGTCGCCAGCGAGCAGAAGCTCCTGATGATGCGCCCGTACCAGATCTACGCCGTCAAGGCCATTGTCGACTGCATCGATCAGAACTGCGGCAACGGATATATCTGGCACACGACCGGCTCGGGCAAGACGCTCACCTCCTTCAAGGCCGCGACGCTGCTCAAGACCAACGAGAACATTCACAAATGCCTCTTCGTCGTCGACCGCAAGGACCTCGACCGCCAGACCCGCGAGGAGTTCAACCGGTTTCAGGAAAACTGCGTCGAGGAAAACACCAACACCGCGGCGCTTGTCCGCCGCCTCCGGTCCGACGACTACGCGGACAAGGTCATCGTCACCACCATCCAGAAGCTGGGGCTCGCCCTCGACGGAAACAGCAAACACAACAAGCGGAACATCGCCCGGGGGCGATCAACGTTCAAACAGCGGCTGGAGCACCTCCGCGACAAGCGGATGGTCTTCATCTTCGACGAATGCCACCGCTCGCAGTTCGGCGAGAACCACAAGGCCATCAAGGAGTTCTTCCCGAAATCCCAGCTCTTCGGCTTCACCGGCACCCCGATCTTCGAGGACAACGCGACAGTCAGGCAGGTCGATGGAGACGCCGCCAGCCTTCGAACCACCGCGGACCTGTTCCAGCAAGAACTCCACGCCTACACCATCATGCACGCGATCGAGGACCGGAACGTCCTGCGCTTCCACATCGATTACTTCAAGCCCGGGGACACCGCCGCCCTCAAGCCCGGCCAGGCGCTCACGCAGCAGACGCTCACGAAGCAGGCGGTCGCGCAGGCCATTCTCGACAAGCACGCTGCCGCGACCGGAGACCGACGCTTCAACGCACTGCTGGCCACCGCCTCGATCAACGACGCCATCGGGTACTATGCGGTCTTCAAGGAGCTCCAGGCCGAGCGCCAGGCAGCCGATTCCGGGTTCGTCCCTCTCAAGATCGCCGCCGTCTTCTCGCCGCCTGCCCAGGGCAACAAGGACGTTCGACAGATTCAGGAGGACCTTCCCCAGGAGAAGGAGGACAACCGGCGCGATCCCGAGGGCAAGAAGACCGCGCTCGGGGACATTATCGCCGACTACAACACGCGGTATGGCACGCACCACGACATCAACGACTTCGACCTCTACTATCAGGACGTCCAGAAACGCATCAAGGATCAGCAGTTCCCCAATCGCGACCTGCCCGGCAAGGGCGGGGAGAAGATCGACATCACCATCGTCGTCGACATGCTTCTCACCGGCTTCGACGCCAGGTTCCTCAACACGCTCTATGTCGACAAGAATCTCAGGCACCACGGCCTGATCCAGGCCTTTTCCCGCACCAACCGCGTGCTCAACGCGACCAAGCCCTACGGCCACATTCTCGATTTCCGCAATCAGCAGGACAAGGTCGACGCCGCCATAGCGATGTTTTCCGGCGTCCAGTCCGACCGGGCGCGGGAGATCTGGCTGGTCGACAAGGCGCCCGTCGTCATCGGGAACTACAAACAGGCCGTCGCCGACCTCGACGCGTTCATGCGGTTGCAGGGCCTCGAAGCCAGGCCCGACCAGGTCAACAATCTGGAGGGCGACGACGCGCGCGCCCTGTTCATCAATCGGTTCAAGGAGGTGCAGCGCCTCCGGACGCAGCTTGACCAGTACACCGACCTCACCGACGAGCAGCGCAGACAGATCAAACAGATCCTCCCCGAGGACGACCTCCACGCCTTCCGCGGCGTCTATCTTGAAACCGCCCGGCGGCTGAAAGAACAACAGGGCAAGCCCGGTGGGGATGGTGAGGCAACCAACCCCGAGGTCGACCTGCTCGACTTCGAGTTCGTCCTCTTCGCCTCCGCCCTCATCGACCATGACTACATCATGAAGTTGATTGCGAAATACTCGGGTCAGGACCCGAAGAAGGTCGAGATCAGCCGCGCGCAGCTGATCGACCTGATCCGGTCCGACGCCAGGTTCCTCGACGAACGGGAGGAGATCACCGAATATGTGCGCTCACTGACGGAAGGCGAAGGCCTCGACGAGGCCGCCATCCGCGCCGGCTACGAGCGGTTCAAGGCCGCAAGGCAGGCCGGGGAGATCGAGAGCCTTGCTCGGGCCAACGGCCTGACGCCTGAGTCCCTCGCGGCCTTTGTTGATGTCATCCTCCGGCGCATGATCTTCGACGGCGAGCAACTCACCGACCTGATGGAGCCGCTCGATCTCGGCTGGCGTGAACGCCGCGAGCGTGAACTCGACCTGATGGCCGATCTCGTGCCGCTCCTGAACAAGCGGGTCCACGGCCGGGACATTTCGGGCCTCAATGCCTATGAGCACGCGCGATGACCGCCGACACGCCGTTGGCGCCAAAGCTGCGGTTTCCGGAGTTTCGAGATGGTCCGACCTGGTTGGCCCCGCAACTCGATGATCTGTACGACTTCAGGCGCACCAACACACTGTCGAGAGACAAGCTGAACTACGAAACCGGAACGATCAGGAACATTCATTACGGCGACATCCACACCAAGTTCAAACCTCTGTTCCGAGTGGGCAATGAGCATGTGCCCTATATCAATCCGGATGCTTCAGCTAACGGCTTCGATGATGACGCATTCTGTGAGGAAGGCGACATCGCACTTGCCGATGCGTCCGAGGATCTTGATGACGTCGGAAAAGCAATCGAAATTGTTTCGCTAGACGGTGAACGCGTCGTCGCCGGGACGCACACCATTCTCGCGACCCGGCGCGGGAGCGTTCCGATCATTGGCTTCGGCGGGCAATTATTCCAGTCTGCCGTTGTTCGCGCTGGGATCAAGAAAGAAGCTCAGGGCGCGAAGGTCTACGGCATATCGGCAAACCGCATTTCGGCTGTTCCGGTCCCTGTCCCGCCGACGGAGGCCGAGCAGCAGAAGGTCGCCGACTGCCTCGGTTCGCTGGACGGTCTGATCGCGGCGCAGGGCCGGACGCTCGAAGCCCTGCGCCAGCACAAGCAGGGCCTGATGCAACAACTCTTCCCCCAACCCGGCGTGACCGTGCCCCGACTGCGGTTTCCGGAGTTCGGGGACAGTGAGGGGTGGGAGGTTAGGACGTTAAGGTCTGTTTGCGAACTCTACCAACCTGAGACCTTGGCAGCATCAGAACTGAAGCAGGACGGCCCCTATCTCGTTTATGGCGCAAACGGCGTTATCGGCAAGCACGACCGGTATAATCACGAGGATAGCGAAGTTGTCGTCACGTGCCGAGGCGCGACGTGTGGCGAAGTGAACCGAACGCAACCCAAATCTTGGATAACCGGGAATGCAATGGTGGTCAGACCCAAGGACGACCGGATTAGCCAAGACTTCGTCTTTTATTCGTTGAAGAGTGATGGCTTGAAGTCTGTAGTTAGCGGCTCCGCTCAACCTCAAATTACGCGCGCCGGCTTCTCCCCATTCTTATTTGTCTTTCCTGAACGCAAAAAGGAGCAGCAGAAGATCGCCGACTGCCTCGGCTCGCTGGACGGTCTGATCGCGGCGCAGGGCCGGAAGATCGAAACCCTGCGCCAGCACAAGCAGGGCCTGATGCAGCAACTCTTTCCCTCGCCGGAGCGTATTACGTCGTGAGCAATACGCCGAAGAGCCACAAAGTTGAGCCACGGCAAATACGCTATCACCGAACCGGTCGAAATGGTGGAAGACAACAAAGATCTGTTCAAAAGAATTCTCACTGATGTTGTCAATAAATTTGGGTTTGCAGTACCCGAGCTTGCTCCTGTCGCCCCCAACCGAAAGCTGATCCATGACTGATCAAGACCAGAAACAACTCGGCAAGACGCTCTGGGCCATCGCCGATCAGCTCCGCGGGGCGATGAACGCGGACGATTTTCGCGACTACATGCTGGCGTTCCTGTTCCTCCGCTACCTTTCGGACAATTACGAGCAGGCTGCGAAGAAGGAACTCGGGCGCGACTACCCCGACGCCATCGGCAATGACGGGCAATCCTCCCTGTCTGTCTGGTACGAGGAGAACCCCGACGATGTGCCGGCGTTCGAGATGCAGATGCGGCGCAAGGCGCACTATGTCATCCGCCCCGCGCATCTCTGGGCCAGTATCGCCCGCATGGCCCGTACCCAGGATCGCGAGTTGCTCAACACGCTCCAGGCCGGATTCAAATACATCGAGACCGAGTCATTCGAGAGCACGTTTTCGGGTCTGTTTTCGGAGATCAATCTCGGCTCCGAAAAGCTCGGCAAGACCTATGCGGACCGGAACGCGAAGCTCTGCACGATCATCACCAGCATTGCCGAGGGTCTGGCGGAGTTTTCGACCGACAGCGATACCCTGGGCGATGCTTACGAGTATCTGATCGGTCAGTTCGCCGCGGGCTCGGGCAAGAAGGCCGGTGAGTTCTACACGCCCCAGCGGATCTCGGACATCCTCTCCGAGATCGTCGCGCTCGACAGCCAGGAACCGAAGACCGGCAAGCGCAAACACCTCGCCGGTGTGATGGACTTTGCCTGCGGTTCCGGCTCACTGCTGCTGAACGTCCGAAAGCGCATGCAGAAGTCGGGCGGCGGCATCGGCAGGATCTACGGGCAGGAGAAGAACATCACCACGTACAATCTCGCGCGCATGAACATGCTGCTGCACGGGGTGAAGGATACGGAGTTCGAGATCCACCACGGCGATACGCTGACCAATGACTGGGACATGCTCCGCGAGATCAACCCGACGAAGAAACCCTGTTTCGACGCCGTGGTCGCCAACCCGCCGTTCAGCTACCGCTGGGACCCGAACGAGGCGTTGGGCGAGGATGTGCGGTTCAAGAACTACGGGCTGGCCCCGAAGTCGGCGGCGGATTTCGCGTTCCTGCTGCATGGATTTCACTACCTCAAGGGCGACGGTGTGATGGCCATCATCCTGCCGCACGGCGTGCTGTTCCGCGGCGGCGAGGCGAAGATCCGTCGCAAGCTGCTTGGCGACGGGCACATGGACACGGTCATCGGCCTGCCGGCGAAACTGTTCTACTCGACCGGCATCCCGGTCTGCATCCTCGTTCTGAAGAAGTGCAAGAGGCCCGATGACGTCCTGTTCATCAACGCGTCCGAGCATTTCGAGAAGGGCAAACGGCAGAACCATTTGTCCGACGGGCATATCGAAAGGATTATCGACACCTACCGGCAGCGTCCGGAGAGCATCGAGCGGTATGCCAGACGCGTGGGGATGGACGAGATCGAGGCCAACGACTTCAATCTGAACATCTCGCGCTATGTCAGCACCGCCGAGCCAGAAGTCGAAATCGATCTGTCGACCACACACGCGGAGTTGGTCGGGATCGAGCAGCAAATTCGGGAGTCCACGGCGAAGCACAATGCGTTTCTGAAGGAGCTTGGACTATCCCCATTGCCGGCGCCCGACTGACCCGAGCCCAGCGAACATTCGATTTCGATGCCTTTTGGCGAACGCCGCTGACATCGAAGCGCCCGGCTGCACCCGTCGAAAACTCGCATGTTTTCAGTGGTTTGAAAAATTCACCAAATTGGCGCGGGCAACAGGCCCGGAGAATTTCGGCCCGGAGAGACGCTTTCGGCCCCCCGGCGCTGGAGGCGGTGCTCGGCTCGTCCCGCATGACCCTCGAAAACAACGGAAAAGTCCGGCCGCATTGTAAGCGTCCGGTGTTGGTGCTCTGACGCGTTATAGCGTGCGCTGATAGTGTCCACCATTGATAGTGGACATCTTGAGGGCGGACATGTCTGGGAAGAAGGGTCAGAAGAAGCGGTTCTGGTCAGACGATGAGAAGGTTTCGATCTGCGGACAAACGCGCGCGCCTGGGGTTTCGGTAGCGCAGGTTGCACGACGTTACGCGATGAACGCCAATCTGATCTACACATGGTTGCGTGATCCCCGTTTCGCGCCGTCATGTACTGACGGTGATGATTTCGCCGGGAAGTGACCACATTTCTGCCTGTAGAGATTGCAGGGCCAACCGCCCCCCACGTGCCGATCACAGCGCCCTGTATGGACGATCCTCTTTCGGCTCACCGTGCAGACCTCACCCTGTCTGATGGTCGGCGTATCCTGGTTGAGGGAGCGACGGGATTGTCGGCGGTGCTGGCTCTGGTTGAGGGGCTGCTGACATGATCCCGGTGCCGGGCAATACGCGGGTGTGGCTGGCCGCTGGGGTGACGGATATGCGGCGCGGGTTCAACACACTGGCGGCTCAGGCCGAACAGGTTCTGGCTGAAGACCCGTATTCGGGGCACATGTTTGTGTTTCGCGGCAGGCGCGGTGATCTGCTCAAGATCATATGGTGGGACGGCCAAGGCGCTTGCCTGTTCTCCAAACGACTGGAACGGGGGCGGTTTGTCTGGCCTGCGGCCAGGGAGGGCAAGGTCAGCCTGAGTCCCTCACAGCTGTCGATGCTGTTAGAGGGGATTGACTGGCGCACCCCGCAAAAGACCTGGCGTCCTTTGCAGGCGGGATAGAGAAAGCCAAAAAAACATGAAGTTTAACGCGGTTTGTCGTTCCATCCCATGGGGCAGTTTGATATGGGTTACACATGTTGGACGCCCTTGAATTCCTGCCTGAAGACCCCGCCGAACTGCGGGCTGTCAGCGAGCTTTTGATGGCCGAGGTTCAGTCGCTGACGTATCAAAACGAGAAGCTGAAGGCTGAACTGCATGGCCACCGCAAGGCACGGTTTGGCTCCAGATCAGAGAGCATGGATCAACTGGCCCTCGACCTACAGGAAGACGAAGAGATCGAGGCGGCAGCAAACGAGCAGAAGAACGAAGCTGGCTCCAACGGCACTGATGTCGATGAGACGGACAAACCTGCCAGGCGCAAGCACAGCCGCAACCCGTTGCCAGATCATCTGGATCGGCAGGATGAGGTGCTGTCGCCGGGTGAGGACTGCACTGACTGCGGTGGGAGCTTGCGCCAGATCGGTGAGGACGTTACCGAGGAACTGGAATATGTCCCGGGCCGCTTTGTGGTACGCCGGATTCTCCGCCCCCGCATGGCCTGCACCTGTTGTGAAACCTTTGCCCAGGCCCCATTGCCGTCGCGCCCCATCGAACGTGGCCGCCCCGGTCCGGGTCTGCTGGCCCACGTCCTGATTGGCAAATACTGCGATCACCTGCCGCTTGACCGGCAATCAAAAATCTTCGCCCGTGAGAAGGTTAATCTGCATCGCACCACGTTGACCGACCGGGTGGGCCGCAGCACGGCGCTGCTGGAGCCATTGGCCGATCATATCGGCAAGCTGGTCAGGGCAGGGCCTGCACTTTTTGCCGATGACACACCGGTCAAACTACAAACCCGCACCATGATAAAGAAGACTAAAACCGCGCGGCTGTGGAGTTACGTGCGCGACGAGCGCCCGTGGTGCGGCGAGGCCCCACCCTGTGCCTGGTATCAGTTCAGTACAGACCGCAAGGGTGCACACCCGGTCAATCATCTTTCCGGCTATACCGGGACCGTGCATGCCGATGGCTTTGCGGGCTTCAATGGCCTCTTTGGGGAGGGCAAGGCCGACGAACAGGCCTGCATGGTGCATGTGCGCCGCAAGTTTGTGGAAGAGTTTGAGCGCACAGGGTCGGCCATCGCCAAAGGCACAATCAAGCAGATCGCCGTACTTTACGCTGTCGAAGAGGAAGCCAGAGGCAAATCCCCCGAAGAGCGGGTCGCCATTCGGCAAGAGAAGGCAAAGCCCGTCTTCGATGAGCTGGAAGCATGGTTACAGGCCCAGCTTCCCAGGCTCTCGGGCAAGACCAAACTGGCAGGGGCCATTCGCTATGCGCTGAACCGCATGCCAAAGGCGCGTGCCTGTCTCGGCGACGGACGTCTGGAACTCGACAACAACATCTGTGAACGCTCGATCCGCCCCATCGCACTGGGCCGCAAGAACTATCTCTTCATGGGCTCCGTCGGTGGCGGTAAAGCCGCCGCTATCGCTTACACCCTGGTCGAGACCGCCAGGATGAACGGCGTTGATCCGGAAGCCTGGCTCACCTGGGTGTTGGAGCGCCTGCCAGATCACAAGATCAACCGCATCGAGGAACTCATGCCGTGGAATTGGATGCCGGAATAACCGAAAAATACGGCTCTAACGGACGGCTACGAAAGGGCCGCCCTGCGGCAGGAGAAGGCCAGGCCTGTCTTCGATGACCTGGAAGTATGGCTACAGGCCCAACTGCCCAGGCTCTCGGGCAAGACCAAACTGGCCGAGGCGATCCGCTACGCCCTGAAGCCGATGCCCGAAGCGCGTGCTTATCTCGGCGACGGACGTCTGGAGCTCGACAACAATATCTGTGAGAGATCAATCCGTCCCGTCGCCCCTGGTCGAAAAAATTGTCTCTTCCCGAGCTCCGTTGGTGGCGGCGAGGCTGCCGCTATCGCCTACGCCCTCATTGAGACCGCTAAAATGAACAATGTCGATCCCGAGCCTGGCTCACATGGGTGCTGGAACGCATTGCTGATCACAGATTAACCCCATCGACGAACTTATGCCGTGGAACTGGAAGCCCCAAGACCTCAAAAACGCGGCCTGACCGGACGGATACGCCGCATTCGAGCGGAAGGTGGCTTAAACGAGCACTTGGAGCGGCATCAAACCGCGACAGGTCCCGTTGTCGAGGCGTCATGCCATGATCGGGCCGGTCTGTCACCCTGTCCGGGGAACAATCGAGTGGTGGCGCCGGGGGGCGTCAATCGATAAGACGGATTCATGGGAACCGGGTTCGAGACGGCAACGGTGGCAATCGCCTGTCTGGCAATGCTGACCGGAGGCGTGGTGAAAGGCTTGCTGGGGGTCGGCCTGCCGATCATCGCCCTGGCCATCATGGTCAATTTCATCGACCCCAAGCTGGCGCTGGGCATCATTACGTTGCCGCTGTTTGCCTCCAATACCTTCCAGGTCTGGCGCGCCGGCGGGCTGGTGGAAATGTGCCGGCGTTTCTGGCCCATTGCCCTGGTCTTTCTGACCGCGCTTTGGTTTTCGACCGGCCTGGTGCCCGATCTCGACAGCAATACGATCCTGGCCATTCTCGGCGCGGCGGTGGTGATCTTTGCGATCACCAGCCTGTGGCGGCAATTGCCGGAACTGCCCGGCCGTGCGGTCCGGCCGGTCGGCATCGTGGCCGGGGCATTATCCGGGGTTGTCGGCGGCATCTCGACCGTTTGGGGGCCGCCATTGATGATGTATTTCATCGCCTTGCGGCTGCCCAGGAACACATTTGTCCAAGCCGCCGGCCTGATGTGGTTTATCGGCGGGTTTCCCCTGGTCGGCGGCTATATCGCCAACGGCATTCTGACCGCGTCGATTGTCCCTCTGTCGGCCCTGACCATTGTTCCGGCCATTGCAGGGTTTTGGCTCGGCGAACGGGTTCGCGACCGGATTGAGCAGGACAGTTTTCGCAAATTGCTTCTTGTCGCCTTTGCCGTCATCGGCCTGAACCTGATCCGAAGAGCCTTCATGTCGGGGTGATCGGCAGTTTCCCCGACAATCCCGTCAGCCCGTCAAGCACATGGGCGGCCCCCAGCACGATATCTTCCCGGCGTGGCGCCGCGACGATCTGAAGGCCCACCGGCAGGCCGTTCGCCAGTCCCGCCGGACAGGAAATCACCGGACAGGTGGTCAGGGTCAGGGCAAAGGTGATCTGGATCCAGTCGATATAGGACTCGAACTTCACGCCGCAGGCCTCTTCCACATAGCGATCCTCGGCCGGATAGGGCGGCACGATCGCCGTCGGCGCGATCAGAATGTCCACGTCTTCGAACAGATCCATCACCGATGCGATCAGGGCGGTACGGTCCATCTCCGCCTGAACAATATCCTCGGCGGTCAGCTTCAGGCCCGCCTCGACGTTCCAGATCACCTCGGGTTTCAGCAGCTTGCATCGTTCCGGATCATTGTAGTTGTCCCATTGGGCGTTTGCGAACATCACCGCGCGCAGGGTCTGGAAGGCACGATAGGCGTTGGAGAAATCCGGACAGGTCTCGACCACTTCAGCGCCGGCATCGGCAAGCTGGCGCACGGCCGCCTCGCAAATCGCCCTGACTTCCGGATCCACCGGCGTGATGCCGCCAAGGTCGGGCGCCCAGGCGATACGCTTCGGAACCCCGGCGGCGCGAGTGGTTTCCAGATAGGGCGTCTCGGGCGGCGGCAGCCTTACCGGATCTCGCGGATGACCGATTGACAGCGCATCGAGGAAGAAGGCCACGTCTTCCGCCGTCCGCCCCATGGGCCCGTTGACCCCAAGATAGTTGAACGGCATCGGTACCGGACCGATCGGCGCCCGGCCCGGGGTCGGGCGCAGGCCGAAAATGCCGTTGAAGCCCGCCGGTGTGCGCAGTGAGCCGCCCAGGTCCGAACCCGTGGCCAGCCACACCTCACCCGCCGCCAGGGCCGCGGCCGCGCCGCCGGACGATCCCGCCACCGATTTTTCCAGGTTCCAGGGGTTGCGCGTCACACCGAACACCTCATTGAAGGTGCTGGCGCCGGCGCCGAACTCCGGTGTGTTGGTCTTGCCGATCACCACGCCGCCCTGCTGCTCGACCACCTGCACCAGGAAATCACTGACCTCGGGCACATGATCCTTGAAAATCAGCGATCCCCAGGTGGTCCGCACACCGGCGACCGCGTTCAAATCCTTGATCGCCACCGGCATCCCGCCCAGCACGCCGGCCGTGGCGGCCCCGTCCATGATTCGGCGCGCGTGGTCGCGGGCCCGGTCGAAGCACAAAGTGGGTGTCGCATTGATCTTGCCATCAACTTCGGCAATTCGCGCCTCGGCCGCGTCGATCAGATCCAGCGGCGATACTTCGCCCGCATCCAGCAGAGCCTTCGCTTCAACCGCCGTCTTCCGCCACAACTCGCTCATGGAATTCCTCTCCCGCCCGCCTTGTTTGTTCACGGAGTGATATAGACGGACTTTGGCCAATTGGCGAGCCGAAACGGGCACATCCTATGGCGAAAACTATGGCGAAAGATTTTGCAGCGCTTCGCTGACCGCCTGATGGTCCGAACTGCCGGGTTCCAGGGTCGCCAGCAAACGGGTCCACAGATCCCGGGCGCCGTCCATGTCACCTTCGGTGATCGCCGCGCGGCCGAGATGCCACAGGGCCGGCCGGCTGGCGGGATCGGTTTCCAAGGTGCGGATCAGGCCGGCCCTTATTTCCGGTGACACGGCGCCATCCGTTTGTTCCATCAGGATTTCGGCCAGGGGTAATTCGACTGCGGGGTTACCCGGGGCCAGGGCGGCGGCCTTTCGCAGGGCATAAACCTCGTTTTCGGTCTGGCTCAGCACATTGTAGGAGCGGGCGAGTTGCAGCCAGCCATTGAGATTTTCCGGTTCCTCGGTTTCGAGGCGCTCGCGCAGACCGGCAACCATCGTGGCGATCATGGCCTGGCGATCCGCGGGCGTTTCTTCCGCCATTGCCTGAATATCTTCGGTGGAAGGCCCCCTGGGGGAAGCCGTCGCGCCGACATTCTTCAGCGCCCTTATCCGGACACGCAGTTCGCCGTCTTCCGGCGCCAGCCGGGCGGCGTTTTCCAGGGCATAAAGCTCGTCTTCCGCCCGGTTCAGAACGCCATAGGCGCGCGCCAGCCGCTTCCATCCATCCAGATTGTCCGGTTCTTCGATCTCCAGCCGTTCACGCAGACCGGCGACCATATTGGCAATCATGGCCCGACGATCCCCCGCCGCCATCTGGCCGGCCTCGGCAACCTGTTCGGCGGTGGGGCCGCCCTCATCAATCCCGAAATCGGCCGGATCCACGCCGGCATCGCGGGCAATCGATGTTACCCGCTCCAGAACCTGTGCGTGCCAGGGCGAATCGGCGGGCGCACTGTGCAACAATTGCGCCCAGTCGGTCATGGCGGCGCTGATGTCGCCGGCTTGCGCCCTGGCCAGCGCCAGAAAAAAGGAGGCCCGGGGATCATCGGGCCAGCGCGCCAGGACGTCGCGGAAGGCCGCGGCAGCGTCCGGCACTACCTGGCCACCCCGCGCGACCACCAGAATCTCGCCATATTCGCCCAGCAGGGCGGCATCGGTGCGGCCATTGATCCGAATCGCCCTTTCATAGGCGGCAACGGCGTCGTCCATCCTGTCCACGGAGAAATAGCTGCGCGCCAGCAGGGCCCAACCTTCCTCATCTTCCGGGGTTTCTTCCAGCCGGGCGATCAGCCGCTCGATCAGTTCGGGCATTTCCGCATCCGGCATCGACCGGTTGGACATTTGCGAATCCTGCGCCGCTTCGGGAATGTCGCGGGCCGCCAGGGGCGCATCCGGCGTGCCGGGGCTGCCGATACCCAGATAGACACCGCCCACCAGGATCGGCACGCCGAGCGCCAGGGTCAATGCGAGGATCGGATGCTGGCCGGTCCGTACGCCCGGTTCCGCGTCGGCTTCATCGGCGGCGGCGATCAGGCGGCGGCCAATCTCGGCCCGTGCTTCCGTCGCCTCGCTTTCGGATACCAGACCGGCGGCCAGATCCTTGTCCACCTGGGACAACTGGTCGCGATAGACACGGTCGCTGCCCACGCCACTACCACCAGGATCGGTCCGCCACAGAGGCAGCACGATGGCAAAGATCGCAAGGGCCGTCAGCAATGCCGCGGCGAGAAAAAAGTCCATGGGCGTTTATATACCACACTCACTCCAGCCCCCGAAACTCCTTGCGGGACATGATCTTGAAGTTATCGGTGACGGTGTCGCGCCATGTCGTCCACTCTTGTGGCAATCATCGGCGGAAGAAATCGAAGATGGTTCCGGCGAAGAGCGCGAAGCCCGCATGGAACGTGTTGTGCGCCACTTCCCGGCGCATGGGCGGGCAAGAAGACCAACCTGATGCGACGGTCCGCTGTGCCGGACCATGGTGGCGGGCGTTGTCCGCGATGACATGGATCCGCTTGTTGCCGGGATTGCTGGCCTTCAGCTTCTCAAGCAGCGCGATGGTGGAAGCGGCGTCGACCCGCTCGGCCGCGACCGGGGGCAAGGTCAGTTTTCCGGGTTGAGCGCGGCGTGGAGGTTGAGGCGCGGACGTCCCGCAGTCCGCTTCAACGCCCCCTTGTCGCCCTTCCGGGGCCAGCCCTCTGCGCCGGGCGGGACGGGCGGCGCGCCACACCGTGGCTTTCGCTCGGGCGCCGCATTACCACCCGCAAGGCCGGGCAGTCCTTCGCGCCTGGAAATCCACCCTGAATCATGCCCGGGAAGAAGCCATCCAAGGCAAAATGGCCAGAACTTTTTCGGGTTCTGGAGGGGGTTGGGTATGCCAGGAAATCGTCGCCAGCGAATTACCCGATCCCCACACGCACACAACCGGGAGCGTCACCATTGCGCAAGGTTTCGTGGCGTTAAATTGGCAGATCGATCTCACCCAGGCGGGCGCTCATTTTCAGGTTCTCGGCATAGTCGATGTCAACACTAAGCAATGCCGGGCCGTCCTGGGCCAGGGCCTCGGCCAGGCTGGGCGCGAAGTCCTCGGCATTCTTCACATGCTTGCCCCACATGCCAAAGGCCTTGGCCAGCATTTCCATGTCCGGATTGGTGAAGGACAGTTCGGAATGCCTGCCGTCGAAATGGTTCTGCTGTTTCCACTTGATCAGGCCGTATTCACCATCCAGCCAGACGATACAGACGAATGGAATTTTCATTCGCACCGCCGTTTCCAGATCCTGAACGTTCATCAAGAATCCGGCATCGCCGCAAACCGCCACAACCTTCGATTCCGGATGAGCGTATTTTGCGCCGATTGCGCCCGGCAGGGCAAAGCCCATGGTGCAAAAACCGTTGGAAATCAGACAGGTGTTGGGTTCATAACACTGAAAATAGCGGCTCATCCACATCTTGTGCGCGCCAACATCGGATAGGGCGATATCGCTGGGGCCCATGGCCTTGCGGATGTCCGAAATCACCCGCTGGGGCTTCATCGGATAGGACAGATCGTTCTCCTCTGCCGCCAGATCGTCCTGGATGGTTTGGCGCAGATCGCCCCAGCGCCCGATATCGTGCAGCGGCAGACGGTCTTCATGGCGGTTGTTCAGGGCTTCATTGACCTGCCAGATGGCATCGGCCGTGTCGGCGGAAATATCGACATTGACCGGATAGGCCTCGTCGATCTCGGCCGGTTCGAAATCGATATGGATGATTTTCTTGTCGCGCTTCTTGTTCCAGAAATTCGGCGCATACTCCACAAGATCATATCCGATCGAGATCACCAGATCGGCTTCGGCAAAGGCTCTCAGAATGTGATCCTTGCCCTGCAGGCCGATGGTGAACAGGCAGTGCGGGTCGTCCAGGGGCACCGCCCCCTTGCCCATGAAGGTGTTGACCACGGGGATTCCGGTCTTTTTGGCCAGGCGCAGCAATTGCCGGGCGGCGCGCTTGCGCACCGTACCGTTGCCGGCCAGGATCAGCGGGGATTTCGCCTCCGCAATCATGTCGGTGGCCAGTTTGACCGCCTTCCAGTCCGCGGCCGGTCGCCGCGTGGTCGCGACAGACATCGGGAGAAGATGGACATCGCGCTTGGCGACATCCTCGGGCAGTTCGATCACCGTGGCGCCGGGCTTTTCAGCCTGGGCCAGTTTGAATGCCTTGCGCACGATTTCCGGGACCGTTGCCTCGTTCGAAATGGTGCTGGTCCATTTCGAAATCGGATCGAACATGGCCAGCGCATCCATGTTCTGGTGGCTTTCCTTGTGCAGGCGGCCTGTCGATGCCTGGCCGATGATTGCCACCAGCGGCGCGCGATCCATATTGGCGTCGGCCACCCCGGTCACCAGATTGGTTGCTCCAGGGCCGAGTGTCGCCAGACAGACGCCCGCCTTGCCGGTCAGCCGGCCATAGGTGTCGGCCATGAAGGCCGCGGCCTGTTCGTGCCGGCACAGGATGAACTCAATCGGCGAGTCGAGCAGCGAGATCATCAAATCGGAGTTTTCTTCGCCCGGCACGCCGAAAATCCGCTCGACACCCTCGGCTTCGAGACACTTCACAAACAGATCAGATGCTTTCACTGGACCAACCCTTCCCTTGTTGAACCCCGTCATGGGGGAAATAGTCTAGCGTGAGGCTTCGGGGACGGCTAGGGGGTTGTTCGCCACGCCGCCATCTGTTTGTGAGCGGTGGCGGACGCATGGACTGCCTGTTCGATTTCGATGTTTCGCGGATAGTCCGCCCCGGTGTCAACCGCGGCCACCTCGCCGGGCAGGGAATCCGCGCATGGCGCCGAGTCCGGTAAACACAATCGCCGCCAAAATTTATGTCCCGCCAGTCAAAGCCGACATCCTGCCGGTTGTTCGAACCGTACCGCGTCAAAACCGCGCCAAAACCGTCCGGGCCCAGGGTGCCCCGGGATCCCTCCACGGTCATTTCTCCCGTGGCAAGGCGGCGATTGTCGGCGGCATGATCGGCCAACCGGTTGCCGTCGAACAGGCCACGCGCACCGTTGGCAAGGGTGAACGGGATCAGTCCGGCATCCGCGCCCGCGATCGCCGGATTGATCCGGCGCGGATCGGCGGTGACAGCGGCGACCTCGCCCATCAGGTATCGGAAGGTGTCGATCGGATGAATGGCGGTTTCGTGGGCCGGGAACCGCGCCAGATCGGTATCCGGTCCCTGGCCATCGCCGGGCCGAAGACAAAAGGTCAGCTGAAATAACCGATCCCGGCACGGGCGATGCGCAAGGACGCGGTCATATGTCCAGCGTGTCGATCGCGTTGGCGACCGCTGCCGTTACCTCGGTCGTGCCGTGGCCGCCACCCAATTCGAACGTCTGCAAACCGCCGGAACCGAAGGCCGTATCTACCGCCCGGGTCAGCAGGGAACCGGCCTTGACCAGCGAAACCTCGCCATGTTCGGTGCCCAGCCAGTCGAGCATCATGGCGCCCGACAGGAACATCGCCGTCGGGTTGGCCCTGCCCTGGCCGGCGATATCAGGCGCGGTCCCGTGGCAGGGCTGGAACACTGCGTGCCTGTCGCCCACATCGGCCGAGGGCGCCATGCCCAGCCCGCCCATCAGCCCGGCGCCGAGATCGGACAGGATGTCACCGAACATGTTTTCAGTGACCATCACGTCGTAATCCCACGGCCGCTTGACGAAGTTCAGGGCCATGGCGTCCACATAGCCGTGATCATGGGCAATATCCGGGAATGCCGCCGCGCATTCATCGAACACCTCGCGGAAAAAGGCGAAAGAGCGGAAGACATTGGCCTTGTCGATACAGGTGACCCGGCCTTCCTGTCCGTGTTTCTTGCGTATCCGCGCCAGCTTGAAGGCATAGTCGAACACGCGCTTGCAGCCGGCCCGCGTGATCACCTGGGTGTCGCGCGCCTCATCCTCGGTCACCACGCCCTTTTTCATCGAGGCGAACAGTCCCTCGGTGCTTTCCCGAATCAACACGAAGTTCAGTTGCTGGCCGCGCGGATCGGCCAGAGGCCCCGGGTATCCCGGCACGGAGCGCACCGGCCGAACCCCGGCATAAAGATCGAAATGGAAACGCAGATCGATCTGCGGCGTGATCTCGGTGCCGTCGGGATAGCGCACCGCCGGATCACCCATGCATGACAACAGGATCGCATCGGATTTGCCAGCCTCGTCCAGCGAGGCTTGCGGCAGCGCATCGCCGGTGGCGGCATAGTGATCCGCCCCGGCCGGCAAGGTGGTGAAACTGGCCGATATCCCGCCCACCCGGTTCAGCGCCTTGTTCATCAGCATCAGGCACGGCTCGGTAATTTCCTTGCCGATACCGTCGCCGTCAAACACGGCAATGCGCAGATCATTGGTCAGGCTCAAGGAAGTTCTCCCGTGAGGATTGATTTTGTCGGTTGATAGCCCAGGGGCCGGTGTTTGCAAACAGATCGTCATCTCCGATTCACCAGATCCGCCAGGGGACCGGGATCCACCGACCAGTGGGGCAGTTTGTGCCCGGCCACGCCCAGGTCGGCAACCGCAATTGCATCGCCCGGCGTCACTCGAACTACCCGGTTTGAGACGATGGAGACGACATGGCCGTTGCCGTCCACATCAAAGCGCCCTGGGTCAGGACCAGGGCAGTCGCCTCCCGGGACCTGACAGGAGGACGCGGGGTAATCTTATGCGCGTTTGCTGGTCACCACAAAGGGGGGCGATCCGACCGTGCCCGTGCGCTGGTCACCGTCGGGTGCGATGACGGTGACCCTTGTGCCCGGTTCCGTCAGCGCAACATCGAGATAGCCAAGCGCAAGGTTCGACCCGGCCCTGGGCGACCAGGCAACCGAGGTCACGTGGCCGACGGGGCGGTTGTCGGAACGGATTTCCCATTGCCGGTCGTTCGATTCCAGCGGATCGCCATCCACGGTGAAGGCGGCGAATTTGCGTTTCACACCGTCGGCCTTGATTCGCTTCAGGGCCTCCTTGCCGATGAAGTTCGCGTCCTGGTCCACATCGACCAGCTTGTCGATGCCCATTTCGAACGGGTTATTGGACCAGTCCATGTCCGCCCCATGGGACAGCATGCCGGCTTCCATCCGATTGGCCTGGTTGGGGGCGCACGGTGCGATGCCGTATTTTTCACCGGCCGTCATGAAGGTATTCCACAGCGCCGTGCCAAGGGAACCATCGCGCAGGAAAATTTCGTAGCCGCGCTCGTTCGACCAGCCCGTGCGGCTGATCACCGTTGGCGCCAGGCCCTGTTCGGTCTCGATGTCGAACTCGCAAAACCGGAAGAAGCGCAGATCATCAATCCAGCCGCCGACCACATCGCGCATCAACTCGGTCGCCATCGGACCCTGGACCTGGGCCGGTGACACATCCGGTTCGCAAACCTGAACGTCCATGCCATGGCCGATGGCCAGGCCCTTCACCCAATAGATCATGTCGCTGTCGGCCAGCGAGAGCCAGTAATGATCCTCGGCCAGTTTGACCCCGACCGGATCGTTGATTACGCCGCCGGTCTCGTCGCACATGAAGACATATTTGCACTGGCCCGGTTTCCAGTTTGAAATATTACGTGGGGTCAGGATCGACATCAGACGAGTGGCGTCAGCACCCCTGATTTCGACCTGCCGTTCCGCCGCCGTGTCCCACAGGGTGACCCGTTCGACCAGCGCCTGGTAATCCTCTTCCGGGGATGCATAGACCGCCGGCATCCACATGTGGTTATAGACCGTGTAGCTCTTGGCGCCCGCGGCCCGGGTCGCCTCGAAAAAACAGGACCGGCGGATGCGATTGGACAGGTTGGACAGGTTGGACGATTGCTGCACCATGACGATCTCCTCTGAATTCGCGGCGGCTTCTACGCCGGTCCGTCAGTGGCGGCAAGGCGAATTTGAACCCGGCTCAACCGCGAACCGCCAGGGTGCAATGGCGCTTGCCGGCAAAGCCCTCCCGGCGCTCGACATCAAAGCCGTGGCGGGTCAGGGCCCGGCGTAAGTCGCCGGTCGCCGCATAAGTCGCCAGCGCACATTCAGGCGCCGCGCCGGCCAGGACCGGGTCCAGCAGTTCAGCCCGCCACAGATCGGGGGAAGTCTGCTTGCTGAAGGCATCGAACAGGATGACGGTGGGCGGCGGGTCGACCGGCGTATCGACGGTCAACGCGCCATGCAACCGCCAGCCATCTTTGTTTAGTGCCGCGCTCATGTCCGGGCGCAGCGTTTCCCTTGGCATCATCAGTGCATCTTCGGTCAGTGCCGCGATCTGGTCATAGGCACCGGCATGGGCCGGATCCGCGGTTGCTTCGCCCAGACACCAGTCTTGGAGGTATGCACGCAAGCCGGGATCCGTTTCATAGCTGTCGATCTCGATCCGGACACCGGCAGCCCGTGCAAAGCCCAGCGCATGAAACTCGCAATATCCCAGCCCCAGACCGACGGTCAACACGCGTAGCGGCCAACCCCGATCCACCGCAACCTTCATGGCCGGCAGATAGACATGGCGCGTTTCGGCAAAGGCGCCGGCGCGGCTGTGCATGGCTTCGCCGGTTTCGGGGTGAACCAGACTGGGGCTGCCGTCTTCGGTCTGGATCCATTGATATGCGTTCATCGCTTCTGTTTGCCGCGCGGGCGCGCCCGTGTCACGCCTTGCGATATGGCCGGGAAGAGGGGGTCAAGGTGCAATTCGAAACACACCGCAATTGCATCACCAATGATTTGTTTTCGACCCTGTTGATGATCGATGCGATTCCCGATATGCGCCTGTGCGCCGACCTGTCCCATTATCTGGTCGACCGGGAATTTCCCTATCCCGTCTTGGCCGGAAACGAAGCGCTGATTGCCCGCATCCTGGCCAGGTCGGACAGTTTCCAGGGCCGGATCGCCAGCCGCGAACAGATCCAGGTCCAGCCCGGATTTCCCCGGCACATCAAATGGTTCGACCAGTTCGCCAGATGGCGGGAGGACGGCTTCCGGTCCGGGCGCGCCCGCGGCAACGCCGATGCGGCCCTGACCTTTCTGTGCGAGCCTGGACCATCCGAATACGCCATCACCGGCCCCGACGGGTATGAACTGTCCGATCGCTGGGAAGATGCCCTGATGATCCGCGCCCGGGTCGAGGAAATCGGTAAGCGTCCGGTGTTGGTGCTCTGACGCGTTATAGCGTGCGCTGATAGTGTCCACCATTGCTAGTGGACATCTTGAGGGCGGACATGTCTGGGAAGAAGGGTCAGAAGAAGCGGTTTTGGTCAGACGATGAGAAGGTTTCGATCTGCGGACAAACGCGCGCGCCTGGGGTTTCGGTAGCGCAGGTTGCGCGACGTTACGCGATGAACGCCAATCTGATCTACACATGGTTGCGTGATCCCCGTTTCGCGCCGGCATGTACTGACGGTGATGATTTCGCCGGGGAAGTGACCACATTTCTGCCTGTAGAGATTGCAGGGCCAACCGCCCCCCACGTGCCGATCACAGCGCCCTGTATGGACGATCCTCTTTCGGCTCACCGTGCAGACATCACCCTGTCTGATGGTCGGCGTATCCTGGTTGAAGGAGCGACGGGATTGTCGGCGGTGCCGGCTCTGGTTGAGGGGCTGATGACATGATCCCGGTGCCGGGCAATACGCGGGTGTGGCTGGCCGCTGGGGTGACGGATATGCGGCGCGGGTTCAACACACTGGCGACTCAGGCCGAACAGGTTCTGGCTGAAGACCCGTATTCGGGGCACATGTTCGTGTTTCGCGGCAGGCGCGGTGATCTGCTCAAGATCATATGGTGGGACGGCCAAGGCGCTTGCCTGTTCTCCAAACGACTGGAACGAGGGCGCTTTGTCTGGCCTGCGGCCAGGGAGGGCAAGGTCAGCCTGAGTCCCTCACAGCTATCGATGCTGTTAGAGGGGATTGACTGGCGCACCCCGCAAAAGACCTGGCGTCCTTTGCAGGCGGGATAGAGAAAGCCCAAAAAAACATCAAGTTTAACGCGGTTTGTCGTTCCATCCCATGGGGCAGTTTGATATGGATTTCACATGTTGAACGCCCTTGAATCCCTGCCTGATGACCCCGCCAAACTGAAGGGGCTGGTCTCTCGGATGGACCAGGAGATTACGTCTCTCACCTATCAGGTTGAGAAGCTGAAGGCTGAACTGCATGGCCACCGCAAGGCACGGTTTGGTTCCAGATCAGAGAGCATGGATCAACTGGCCCTCGACCTACAGGAAGACGAAGAGATCGAGGCGGCAGCAAACGAGCAGAAGAACGAAGCTGGCTCCAACGGCACTGATGTCGATGAGACGGACAAACCTGCCAGGCGCAAGCACAGCCGCAACCCCTTGCCAGATCATCTGGATCGGCAGGATGAGGTGCTGTCGCCGGGTGAGGACTGCACTGACTGCGGTGGGAGCCTGCGCCAGATCGGCGAGGATATCACCGAGGAACTGGAATATGTCCCGGGCCGCTTTGTGGTACGCCGGATTCTCCGCCCCCGCATGGCCTGCACCTGTTGTGAAACCTTTGCCCAGGCCCCATTGCCGTCGCGCCCTGTTGAGCGTGGCCGCCCCGGTCCGGGTCTGCTGGCCCACGTCCTGATTGGCAAATACTGCGATCACCTGCCGCTTGACCGGCAATCAAAAATCTTCGCCCGCGAGAAGGTTAATCTGCATCGCACCACGTTGACCGACTGGGTGGGCCGCAGCACGGCGCTGCTGGAGCCATTGGCCGATCATATCGGCAAGCTGGTCAGGGCAGGGCCTGCACTTTTTGCCGATGACACACCGGTCAAACGACAAACCCGCACCATGATAAAGAAGACTAAAACCGCGCGGCTGTGGAGTTACGTGCGCGACGAGCGCCCGTGGTGCGGCGAGGCCCCACCCTGTGCCTGGTATCAGTTCAGTACAGACCGCAAGGGTGCACACCCGGTCAATCATCTTTCCGGCTATACCGGGACCGTGCATGCCGATGGCTTTGCGGGCTTCAATGGCCTCTTTGGGGAGGGCAAGGCCGACGAACAGGCCTGCATGGTGCATGTGCGCCGCAAGTTTGTGGAAGAGTTTGAGCGCACAGGGTCGGCCATCGCCAAAGGCACAATCAAGCAGATCGCCGTACTTTACGCTGTCGAAGAGGAAGCCAGAGGCAAATCCCCCGAAGAGCGGGTCGCCATTCGGCAAGAGAAGGCAAAGCCCGTCTTCGATGAGCTGGAAGCATGGTTACAGACCCAGCTTCCCAGGCTCTCGGGCAAGACCAAACTGGCAGGGGCCATTCGCTATGCGCTGAACCGCATGCCAAAGGTGCGTGCCTGTCTCAGCGACGGACGGCTGGAACTCGACAACAACATCTGTGAACGCTCGATCCGCCCCATCGCACTGGGCCGCAAGAACTATCTCTTCATGGGCTCCGTCGGTGGCGGTAAAGCCGCCGCTATCGCTTACACCCTCGTCGAGACCGCCAGGATGAATGGCGTTGATCCGGAAGCCTGGCTCACTTGGGTGTTGGAGCGCCTGCCAGATCACAAAATCAACCGCATCGAGGAACTCATGCCGTGGAATTGGATGCCGGAATAACCGAAAAATACGGCTCTAACGGACGGCTACGAAAGGGCCGCCCTGCGGCAGGAGAAGGCCAGGCCTGTCTTCGATGACTTGGAAGTATGGCTACAGGCCCAACTGCCTAGGCTCTCGGGCAAGACCAAACTGGCCGAGGCGATCCGCTACGCCCTGAAGCCGATGCCCGAAGCGCGTGCTTATCTCGGCGACGGACGTCTGGAGCTCGACAACAATATCTGTGAGCGATCAATCCGTCCCGTCGCCCCTGGTCGAAAAAATTGTCTCTTCCCGGGCTCCGTTGGTGGCGGCGAGGCTGCCGCTATCGCCTACGCCCTCATTGAGACCGCTGAAATGAACAATGTCGATCCCGAGGCCTGGCTCACATGGGTGCTGGAACGCATTGCTGATCACGGATTAACCCCATCGACGAACTTATGCCGTGGAACTGGAAGCCCCAAGACCTCAAAAACGCGGCCTGACCGGACGGATACTCTGGAACTCGACAACAATATCTGTGAGCGATCAATCCGTCCCGTCGCCCCGGGTCGAAAAATATTGTCTCTTCCCGGGCTCCGTTGGTGGCGGCGAGGCTGCCGCTATCGCCTACGCCCTCATTGAGACCGCTAAAATGAACAATGTCGATCCCGAGGCCTGGCTCACATGGGTGCTGGAACGCATTGCTGATCACAGATTAACCCCATCGACGAACTCATGCCGTGGAACTGGAAGCCCCAAGACCTCAAAAACGCGGCCTGACCGGACGGATACGGAAATCCGGTTGCGGCTGGAAGCCGGGAAAACCGTGTGATAGATCAGCCGCCATGCCATTTATTCAAGCCATCGCCGATTACAGCAAACGCGCTTTCGACGCCAACCGCGACCATTTGCAATTCATCTTGAACGCCAATGTGGTGGCGGTTGTCTTCGTCGCCTTCATCGCCGGGATGCGCACCCAGGGCGACACCAGCGCCATTGGCCTGATGTTTGCCTGGCTGGCCCATGGCTTGCTGCCGTTCAATATCCTCTTGCTTGGCGTGCGGGTACTACTGGTGCGCGGCAACGGACACAAGGGCGACGGGCGGCGGGACAATGAACAGCGTCCATGAAAAGCCGGGCTGTATCGCCCTAGGGTTATTGAGACACTTTTGAAGCTTACGCAGCGGCCTGGATACTGTCCTGTTCATCGTTCTGGCTGGTTTTGTGATCGGCATATTTGGCGAGGCGCGGCTTGCTTGTCTCAACGAACCGGGACAATGGGCCGGCGTCGTTCCATGAGCCCTCGGCATCCTGACCCTGCCCGGTATCTGGCTCGCGCCGCGACCTGCCAATACGGATGCCAATGACGAAAAACAGCCGCTCGGTGCACAGGAACATGGCAGCCTCGCCACATTGACTGGCAAAATCGATATCGCGATCCTCCGGCGCTCTCTTCTTCGGGTCCATGTCGTCGGTCTGGTGCTTGTTATCCTGTTCGCGCATCACATTCATCTGTTCCAGTCTGTCTTTCTGAAACACGCATTCAGCGCCCCATTGACGACAGTGGTCATGGCCGTCTGGTTGATCCCGTGGACGTTGATATCGGTCGGCATTTTGACCTGTGCCCGGCGGCGATTCCAACGTCGGTGAACGCCGTGACAGCCGGCGGCATCCGATTGACCGGGTGAGCTGAATCGCCAAGCTTGCGCCATGCATGGATACAGGATTCTCGTCGCCGCCGTTTTCGTATTGGGCCTGACGATTGGCGGCATCGGATAACCGCTTGCCCAATCGGCAAACGACACCGTGATCTCGCTTGCGGATTTGCGCGAACGGGCCGAGACCGGAGACGCGGCAGTGTGCTGATGCCCGCCTGGGGTCGGGTTACAAGAATTGCCTCTGAGTGTTTTATTCGATTCAGCTTCGAACTCCCCGGACAAGCCGCGTAGCGGCGCGGAGCCGGGCCCGGCCTAACGGCGATGAAGCCGGGTCCCGGATCTGCGCTCCGCTTGCCCGGGATATTTGGCGATGGTGGCGTCGGGATAAAAATCGAGCCACCTGGATGCGGCAAGGCCAGATGGCTTGAAATCATCCTTCAAACCTGACCGGGAGAAACACCTACGCCACCTCGAACAAACCCGCCGCGCCCATGCCGCCGCCGACGCACATGGTGCAGACGACGTATTTGGCGCCGCGGCGCTTGCCCTCGATCAGAGCGTGGCCGACCATGCGGGCGCCTGACATGCCGTAGGGGTGGCCGATGGAAATCGCGCCGCCGTCGACATTCAGTATCTCGTTGGGGATGCCGAGCTTGTCGCGGGAATACAGGACCTGGACCGCGAAGGCCTCGTTCAGTTCCCACAGGTCGATATCATCCATTTCCAGATCATTGGTCTTCAGCAGTTTGGGCACCGCATAAATCGGGCCGATGCCCATTTCGTCCGGTTCCAGGCCGGCAACGGCCATGCCGCGATAAATGCCCAGCGGCTGAAGCCCGCGCTGTTCGGCCAGCTTGCCGTCCATCACCACGGCCGCCGAGGCGCCGTCCGACAGTTGCGAGGCGTTGCCGGCGGTAATGAAGGTGCCATCGCCCAGCACTTCCTTCAGGCCGTTCAGGCCTTCCAACGTGGTCGATGGGCGGTTGCCCTCGTCCTTGTCCAGGGTCACCTCGACGCTGTTTTCGGCGCCGGTTTCCTTGTCCTTCATGACCATGGTCGAGGGCAGCGGCACGATCTCGTCATCGAATTTGCCGGCCTGCTGCCCCGCGGCGGTACGCATCTGACTTTGCAGGGCGTATTCGTCCTGAACCTCGCGCGAGACACCATAGCGCCCGGACACCGTCCTGGCGGTTTCCAGCATGGACATATAAATGTCCGGATGGATCGCCGTCAAATCCGGATTGATCGCCCGGTCGATGCGCATGTTCGGGGTCTGCACCAGGCTGATCGATTCAACGCCGCCGCCGACGACGACCTTCATGCCGTCGTCCTTCACCTGCTTGGCCGCCGTGGCGATCGCCATCATGCCGCTGGCGCATTGTCGATCCACCGACATGCCCGAAACCGTCACCGGCAGGCCGCCCATCAAAGCCGCCTTGCGGGCGATGTTGGATCCTTGGGCGCCCTGCTGCAGGGCGCTGCCCATGATCACGTCATCCACCTCGGCCGGATCGACCCTTGCCCGTTCGACCGCGTGCTTGATGGCGTGGCCGCCCAGGATATCGGAATGGGTGTCGTTGAAGGCGCCGCGATAGGCGCGCCCGATCGGTGTACGCGCGGTTGAGACGATAACGGCGTCGACCATGGGACAATACCTCCTGGATATTTGTTGCAACATAGGCCGGGATTGGCTGAGATTAAAGCCAAGATGGCCGTTCCGGCCCGTTCAACCACAACGCCGCGCCGCAATTTGCGGGCTCACCAGGAAAGATCATGCTGATGATGGATCACACCGCCAATTGGAGCTTCCCCACGCCCATCCGGTTCGGACCCGGCCGGATCGCCGAATTGCCGGCGACATGTGCCGAACTGGAGATCAAGCGGCCGCTGATCGTTACCGACCCCGGGCTTGCCCCGCTGCCAATGATCGGCGCGGCGGAAGATGCCTGTCGGGCGGTCGGCCTTGGCGCCGCGGTATTTTCCGAGGTCAAGGGCAACCCGATCGACACCAATGTGACCGATGGCGTGGCCGCATTGAAGGCAGGTGATCATGACGGGGTAATCGCTTTTGGTGGCGGGTCGGCACTGGATGTGGCCAAGGCCATCGCGCTGATGGGCGGCCAGACCCGGCCGATGTGGGATTTTGAAATGGTCGATGACTGGTGGACCCGGGCCGACGCTGACGCGATCCTCCCCATTGTTGCGGTACCAACAACCGCCGGCACCGGCAGCGAGGTGGGCCGTGCCAGTGTCATCGGTAACAGCGAAACGCATGCCAAGAAAATCATCTTCCACCCCAGGATGCTGCCATCGGTGGTGATCTCCGATCCGGAACTGACGGTCGGTTTGCCAGCCAATGTTACCGCCTGGACCGGTCTGGACGCGCTGGCTCACTGTCTGGAAGCCTATTCATCAACCGCGTGGCATCCCATGGCCGAGGGGATCGCCATCGAAGGCATGCGACTGGTCAAGGACTATCTGCCCCGCGCGGTGAAGGACGGGTCGGATATCGAGGCGCGCGGTGCCATGCTGGCGGCAGCATCGATGGGAGCCACGGCATTCCAGAAGGGCCTGGGTGCGATCCATTCACTCTCCCATCCGGTCGGCGCGCTTTATGACACCCATCACGGCCTGACCAATGCCGTGTTCATGCCCTATGTGCTGACCTTCAACCGCCCGGCAATCGAGGACAAGATGGTCCGGCTGGCCGACTGGCTGGGCATCGGTGGCGGATATGGCGGCTTTTGCGACTGGGTGCTGACCTTCCGGCAGGACATGAGCATTCCCCATACCCTGGTCGATCTCGGCGTCGACGATGCCCGGTTCGATGAAATGGCCGCCATGGCCGTGGTCGATCCAACCGCGGACGGCAACCCGATACCGTTTGATCAGGCCCAGGCCACCGGCATGCTGGAAGCGGCCCGGGATGGGGCGGTTTAGAGACGTTTCTTTCCTGCCTCTGATCCGTCATTCCGGGGCTGGCCCGGCCAGAGCCCGACGGTGTTGAGAGCCCGACGGTGTTGATTGTCAGGCCAAAACCGTCGCAGGCAGGCGATAGCCGATAGACAAGACAAAGTGAGCGCGCACCCGGGATCCGGAGCGCGCCCTCATGCCCAAGGGAGGATGGGCTGGAAATTTCGTCAGGTCGCCAGGGCGTCTTCCGCCGGCGTGTAGTCGCGGTGCAGGGCCTCGGCCACCGCCGCATGGGTGATGCGGCCCTGGTGCACGTTCAGCCCGGTGCGCAGATGCGGGTTTTCCAACATTGCGGCGAGACCTTTGTCGGCGAGCGCGAGACCGTATTGCAGCGTCGCATTGTTCAAGGCATGGCTTGAGGTCAGCGGCACGGCGCCCGGCATATTGGCAACGCAGTAATGCATCACGTCGTCAATCATGAATGTCGGCTCCGCGTGGGTGGTTGCCCGCGAGGTTTCGAAACAGCCGCCCTGATCAATCGCCACGTCGACCAATACGCCGCCATCTTTCATATCCGGCAACATGGCCCGCGTGACCAGTTTGGGCGCCGTCGCGCCGGGGATCAGCACCGCGCCGATCACCACGTCGGCGGCCAGCACTTCTTCCTCGACCGTGTCGATGTTGGAAAAGCGTGTACGCACCAGGGAATCGAGCATTTCGTCCAACTCGCGCAGGCGCGACAGGGACCGGTCCAGGATCGTCACTTCGGCGCCAAGCCCCACGGCCATGCGCGCCGCATGGGTGCCGACCACACCGCCGCCGATCACCACAACGCGGGCCGGCGCCACGCCGGGCACCCCGCCCATCAGAATGCCGCGCCCGCCCTGATGAATTTCCAGCGACCTGGCGGCCGCCTGGATCGACAGGCGGCCGGCCACTTCACTCATCGGATGCAGCAGTGGCAGACTGCCGTCCGGCGCGGTCACGGTCTCGTAGGCAATCGCGGTACAGCCGGACTTCACCAGACCGGCGGTCTGGTCGGGATCGGGCGCCAGGTGCAGATAGGTGTAGAGCAACTGGCCCTCGCGCAGCATGGCGATTTCGACCGGCTGAGGTTCCTTGACCTTGATGATCATGTCCGCTGCCGCGAAGACATCCGCTGCGGGAGCCGCGATCTCGGCACCGGCGGCGCGAAAGGTTTCGTCGTCCGCCTTGATCCCCAGACCGGCACCGGTCTCAACCAGCACCTGGTGGCCATGGGCAACATATTGCCGGACCGACGATGGAGTCAGGCCGACCCGGAATTCGCCCGGTTTGATTTCCCTGGGAACGCCGACACGCATATCTACTCTCCATGGCCCCAATGTTTCGCCTGGATTTTAGGACCGAGGGCATTCGCATGTCCTTGCGTTATCGCAAGTTCCACATCACCGAATTCGGTGATTATTGCTTGTATTCAGAGAATTTTCGCTGAATCATGCGTAAACAGTGCAATGACAATGCAGGGTGTTTTGGAAGAACGAAATGCCGCCTTTCTGCTTGATTGGATCAAGACACCATGACGTTATTTTCCCGCCTTAAAGACGCAACCGCCGATGACTGGCGTGATTACATCCGGCATCCCTTCGTTCTGCAAATGACCGATGGCACGCTGCCCGAGGAATGCTTTCGCCATTACCTGACCCAGGACTATCTGTTCCTGATCCATTTCGCGCGCGCCTATGGGCTGGCAGTCTATAAATCCGAAACGCTGGAGGACATGCGCGCGGCTGCCGCGACCCTGAATGCGCTGATCGACGAGGAAATGAAACTGCACGTCAAGCTGTGCGGCGAATGGGGCCTTGGCCTGGCCGAGATGGAAGCCACACCCGAAGCGACCGCCACCATGGCCTACACACGTTATGTGCTGGAACGTGGCCTGTCGGGCGATCTGCTGGACCTGCAGACAGCGCTCAGCCCGTGCGTCATCGGTTATGGCGAGATCGCGGCAGCCTGCATGGCTTCGCCCGATTCGAAACAGGACGGCAACCCGTACATGGTCTGGATCGGCGAATACGCGTCTGACAGCTATCGGAATGTGGCAAGGGCGGCCATCGACCAGATCGACCGGCTGGCCCAAACCCGGTTTACCGAGGCGCGCTTTCCCTCATTACGGAAAACCTTTGCCCAGGCGACCCGTCTGGAAGCACAATTCTGGGAAATGGGCCTGACGCTCGCCAGGTAAGGATGACCATTGGCCATTTCTGCTGAATACCGCGATTACATTCTGGACCTCCTTGCCGATCTCGGACCGGTCAGCGCCAAGCGCATGTTCGGCGGGGCAGGGCTCTATTACCGCGACGCCATCTTCGCCATCATCTTTGCCGACAGGGTTGCGCTGAAGGGGGACGATGTTACGGGTCCCGAAATGGAAGACGCCGGTTTCACCCGCTGGGTCTATGACGGCAAGGGCAGGGACGTTGCGATGTCGTACTGGATCATGCCGGATACCCTCTATGACGAGGAAGACGAACGGATGATCTGGGCCCGCAAGGCCGTGGATGTGGGGCTGAAGGCGAAGGCCGGCAAATAATACATAGCCTGATTCCGGTGGTCACTCTCCTTTCATGGCCCCATGGGCGTTTTGTCGCGACCCCGCATCATAGGCACCGGAGAGTGACCACCGGAATTACGCCGTTACACCGCCTTCGCCGCCTTCCGCGCCAGCCCTTGCGTCCAGACAAATTCCAGCGCGACACAGAACACGATGGCGAAGATTGCCAGGCCCTGCATCCAGGTCAGCGCATCGTTCAGGATCAGCACGGCCAGGAAGGCGGCGATCACCGGCTTCAGGAAGAACATGTAATTGGCCCGCTGCGGATCGCCGGCATGGGAAAGCCCCCACAGCCAGATCGCCATGGCGATCGCCGTATTCCAGATGCCGATGGTCAGAATGCCGGAGATCTGATCGGGATTCTTGTCGAACAGAGACAGTGGATCGACCCAGGTGCCCCAGGCGACCCCGACCACCACATAAAGGAAGAAGAATCCGAGCCCGAACGTATAGGCGGTCATCCGCACCGGCCCGTATTCCACGACCAGGGGCCGGGCCAGCACCAGATAAAGGCCACCAATGATGGCGCAGATAAAGGCCATGACCGTGCCGACCAGATTGTCGCCGCCGAACGAGATATCGACGGCCGTGCTGTTCCACATGAGCAGGATCACGGCGGCGAAGGCACCAATCCCGCTGATCATCTTGGGCGCGGTCACGGCGGCGCCGTTGATGATCCGGTCGATGATCACCACGAAGATCGGAATGCCGGTGACGACCGTGGCGACCTGAACCACGCTGGTGAAATCAAGTGCCCAGTGAAAGATCAACTGACCCATCGCCATGCAGATACAGGACAGAACCACGATCCGCACGCCGTCTTTCTTCAGCGGCGTGATCAGATCGCGCTGACCAGGCCAGATCTGTGTCAGCAATATCAGGCAGGCGCCGCCGATCATGAACCGCCAGACCGTGAATTCCGGGCCCGGCGTCTGGGCAATCTTGGCAACGAATTCGCTCGACGCATGGCCGAAAACACCGATCAGGCAGGCGATATAGGGCAGCAGGCCACGCATGATCTTTTCTCACTCTTGAAAGACGGGCGTATGCCCTCGAAAAAGGCCTTATAGCCTGCTTTTGTTTTCCGACAGAAACAATTATACCCAACCTCCTCCAGAACCCGAAAAAGTTCTGGCCATTTTGCCTTGGATGGATTCTTCCCGGGCATGATTCGGGATGGATTTCCAGGCGCGAAGGACCGCCCGGCCTTGCGGGCGGTGATGCGGCGCCCGAGCGAGAGCCATGGCGTGGCGCGCCGCCAGTCCCACCCGGCGCGGGGCTGGCCCCGGAAGGGCGACAAGGGGGTGTTGAAGCGGACCTCGGGACGCCCGCGCCTCAACCTCCACGCCGCGCTCAATCTGGAAAACTGACCTTGCCCCCGGTCGCGGCCGAGCGGGTCGACGCCGCTTCCACCATCGTGCTGCTTGATAAGCTGGAGGTCGGCAATCCCGGCAACAAGCGGATCCATGTCATCGCGGACAACGCCCGCCACCATCACGCCCGCCTGGTCCGGCACTGGCCGGAGCGAGCGGACCGCCGCATCAGGTTCGTCTTCTTGCCCGCCCAGGCGCCGCGTCCAGGCGCGGTCGAGCGGTTCTGGGGCGTCATGCGCCGGGAAGTGACGCACAACACGTTCCATGGGAGATTCGCGCTCTTCGCCGAGGCCATCTTCGATTTCTTTCGCCGACGATTACCACAAGAGTGGACGACATGGCGCGACACCGATAACTTCAAGATCATGTCCCGCAAGGAGTTTCGGGTTCTGGAGTGAGTGCGGTATACCCATGGCGCCATGACACAAAACATATCCCTGAACGGAAACACTGTCGGAAACGACAAGCCGCTGACCATCCTGGCCGGTCCTTGCGCCATGGAAAGCCGCGATCACGCATTGTTCATGGCGGGGGCGCTGGCGAAACTGGGCGAAAAGCACGCGTTGGGCATTGTCTATAAATCCAGCTTCGACAAGGCCAACCGGACATCGTCCAATTCGGCCCGCGGCATCGGCATCGACCTGGCTCTGCCAATCTTTGAAGAGGTGACAAGGGAAATCGGCCTGCCGACCCTGACGGACGTCCATACCGAGGAGCAATGCGGGATCATCGGCGACGTGGTCGATATACTGCAGATCCCGGCCTATCTCTGCCGCCAGACCGATCTGCTGGTCGCGGCGGCCAGGACGGGTAAGGTGATCAATGTCAAAAAGGGCCAGTTCCTGGCGCCCTGGGATATGAAAAACGTCGTTGAAAAGGTGCGCGGCGCCGGCAATGACAGGGTCATGGCCTGCGAACGCGGCGCCTCCTTCGGGTACAACACGCTGGTCAGCGATATGCGCTCACTGCCGATCATGAAGGATCAGTGCGCCTGTCCGGTGGTGTTCGACGCCACCCATTCGGTTCAACAGCCCGGCGGGCAGGGCGCCACCAGCGGTGGTCAGCGCGAATTCGTGCCCGTCCTGGCCCGCGCCGCCGTTGCCATCGGTGTCGCCGCCGTCTTTATGGAAACCCATCAGGAACCGGATACCGCCCCGTCCGATGGCCCCAACATGGTGCCGCTGGATCAAATGGATGGGTTGCTGGGAACACTGAAGGCATTCGATCAGTTGTCGAAGGGATACTGATCAGTCAAAGACGCCGCTGTTCCGTCGGTCGGCCTGCAGGTCGTCAATCCCGGCCATGACAGTGCGGATCAGGAAATAACTCCAGATCAGCAGTCCCTGCATCAGAATGATCTTGAAGATTTCGGTCGGAATGGAATTGCCAACATATAACGGCCAGACACCGAAGGGGCTGTACACGCCAATGCCGGCGATTGAAGTAATGTTTCCGACAATCCAGACTGTCCAAAATATGTTCAGGGCCGGCCAGCGCTGATCCGCGGCGACTGAAATTCCCTCGGGCTGACTCGCCCGCCAGGCATGGTCGATCGAGCGAAACGCCCCATAGAGATTGACCAGCGGAATGAACCATAAGATGACAGCCCTGTGGGGAGAAAAGTCCAGTTTCTCCAATGAAGAAACTGATGGCAGGTTCGCGATAACCGTGTGGTTCCAGCGCAGGAAATAGTACGCGCTTGCCAAAAACGTTAGTCCCCAGCAGACAATAACCCCCCATACCGCCGCTACTGGGACATGCCAGAATTGCCTTGGAGATCTGAAAAATTCCGGATGGTCAATCACGCCGATGATGAGGAAAACCAAAAGCAGATTGAGGGTCGCTGCCATGGCGATCGATATCCGAAAATACCGCAGGCATCGTACGGTCAGAGGTTCAGTTGATACGAACTTGTGAATTTCAGAATTGGTCAAGAGACGCCAGCTATTCAAATACACCCGAGGCGTGATTTTGAGATTGTAATTGATCAATCCCATGCATTATCTTTCGTAAAAGAAAATAAACCCATGCAAATAATACATATTGTACGATAGCGTATGATATGTAAAACAAAGTATATGACTCCGTTATTTGTTCCGCATCTTCGTGATATGAAACGTATTCCCATATGTAATATAGGCTGGTCATAATCACAAATACCACTCAATAGTTACGCAACACGGACCAGTCGCGACCCTGCGTGCTATCAACACCAGGATGGCTTCCTCGCCAAGCGTTACCAATGGAACGATAAGCCATGAAGAAATTTACCGAAAATGCACCGTCGAACCGGTGTTCGGCATCATCAGGAACGTTCGCGGATTTAACCGGTTCCACCTCGAAGGCATCGAAAACGTCAAAGCTGAAGGGCTCCTGGTCGCCCCGGCGGACAACCGCAAGCGCCTCCGCAACCTCAATGCCGCGAAGGCAGCGGCGGCATGATACCTACTCCGGATCACGCAGTGTTAAATCCGACAGACTGCCAGCCTTCGAACAGCACCGCATGCATCGTGCGCCCCGGAACCGGTGTGAAGCCACCGGTGAGCGGCAGGGCCAGGGCGTAGACAGGGCCAGGACGTAGAGTTGTACCTGTTGACCGGCGTGCAATTTTGCTCCCTAACGGGGGAGACCGGGGTTCAAATCTGCCCCTCTCCCCCGCCCTAGAGGTTTTTTGAGACACTGATCAGGACCTGAGACGAGGGGATTATTGAGGTATTTCATGATGGAACAGAAGAAGGTTGATCGGGCCGGAGCCGGAGCTGCGGAGACTTCACATATCGCAGCCCGACCTTTTGGTGATCCGGATCGACGGACTCCATATGACCGACAAGCTGCTGATGATCGGCGCCGCAGGCATTGACGTTGAAGGGCACAAGCACCCGCCTGGCGTGATCGAAGGGGCCACCGAAAACACGGCAACCGTGCAGGCGCTTGTGGACAAGCTGATTGAGCGCGGCCCTGATCCCCAGGTCTGTCGTCTCTTCATTGCCGCAAGTGCCAGGGCCTTGACCAGGGCGATCCGCAAGACCTTTGGAGCCGACATTCCGATCCAGCGCTGCCAGGTTCACAAGGCCCGCAACATCACCGACCGGATCGATCCGAAGCTGCACGCCCGGGTGCGCCATGCGCTGAAACAGGCCTGGAAGCTGGACGACGCGGACAAGGCCGAACGCCTTTTACGCAATCCGGCGCGGCGCGGCGGCTCGAACTGGAGGCGCCAGGCGTGTCCAGGGCGATCCTGGAAGGGGTGGACGAAATCCTGACCGTCATCCGTCCTGGCATCCCGCCCCTGTTGCGACAGTCTCTGGCGTCGACGCATATCATCGAGTCGATGAATGCCGTGAGCCGTCAGGTCTGCCGGAATGTGAAGCGCTGGCGTGATGCCCGGATAGCGCTGCGCTGGACCGCCGCCGGAATGCTCGAAGCAGGCAAGGGCTTCCGCCGTCTCAAGGCCTGCAAACAGTTGCCCGTCCTGAAGGCCGCGCTCGAAAAGCACCGCGACCCACAGGCCGGTGCGCCTGTTGACCCGATGGCTCGGGCCGCGTAACCATGCAACCCGCAACGTCGCCCGGCGCGAAGTTCAACATCGGACGGGACATTCCCCCGTATGAAGCACTTGACCAGCGGACACGATCAAGCCATCCTTCGCTCAAACGGTGCGCCACTTGGGGAATATCGGTAGAAATGCTAAGAAATACCTTCAAAATACGTGAAGGCGATTCCGCCATTGGGAGATCGTTTGGCTGCCCTTTGCCGTTCTGGACTGGGCAGAGTTTTTATTACTACGAGCCAAAAAATTTGGTGTATTTGAGCAATGCGAAAGCTGGGTGTTCAACCATAAAAAGCTCCTTCTTGTTGGCGATTCACAAACACTTGGGTATGGAGCCACCGAGAAAACTTACTGATATTCACAGGAAACATCCATTTTGGGAGTTGAATATTGGAAATTGCATTGATGACAAATCGAATTTTTTTTCTCTTGTCCGGAATCCATACACACGAATTCTCTCTGCATATCTCGACAAAATTGCGATGGAAACTATTTTTTGGAAAAATAATATTTTGGAAAATATTTTTTGGTACCGTTTCTGCCTTAAGAACGACAGACATCCGGAAAATAAGATTTCCTTTGTGGAGTTTTTGCGGGTGCTTGAAAAATCCACGTCATTCAAGATCGAGGACCAGCATTTCAGGCCGCAGGTTGAAAACATCTATGCCGGCAGTGTCGGTCCGATACGGGTGCATTATCTGGAAAATTTCTCCGACCATTTGGGTGCGCTGACTGACTATCTCGACTGGCATGTGGAATTTCCCAGCCGAAGAGGACATTCGACGGACGCCCATTCGAAACTTCCTAACTTTGTGAATGGTGAGGCCGAAGAGATTATCCAGCGGCTGTACCACGATGACTTCGAGAGCTTTGGTTACAGTCGCGATCCTGCCGACGCCATGGAGGCGCCAGACAAATGGATCACATTGCCGCAGGTCGATGTCGCGCGTCAGAAGACAATTAGATTATTCTCGCTGGCCAGGATTCCAAAATCGCAACAACAGATGCTGGATCTGGCCACCAAGGGACCACAATCATTTCTGGATCGGTTGTGTGTGGCTAAGCATGTTCTGGACCGCCGGGACCCGAAATCCCGGGAACTGGAGCGAACCTTCGATCATCAGATTACCACCGGGAATGCTTCCGAACGACTGGCCATCCACGACTGTAGGGCCCATTTTGCCAAGCGGGACCGGGACTTTGCGCGGGAGCGCGCATCTCTGGAAGAGTGCATGAAACTCACCGAAGAGGTTATCGGATTTCGCTTCAGGATGATCTCGTGCCTCATCAACTTGAAAGATGTCGAGGCGGCCTCGGCGGAACTTGGCAAATTCAGATTGACCACCTGGAACGAGAAAATGGTAGCGGAGAGCCAGGAAAAACTGGATAATCTGATCGCGGAAAGCGCGTAAAGCCGAACCGGTTTCACGCCGCCCTTACAATGTCAGCAGCATGTTGGCGGCAACCGCCACGCGGAAGAGTATTTCGGCAATGGCCTTGCCAAACTGCAGATTCTTCACATTCGGTTCTGGCAATACCATGATTTCATCGCCCGGCTGGGGTTTCGACGACTTGAGGCCATCAAGCGACACCGTTTCGATTTTGCCATTGGCATGGCGCAGCAACGCCTTTGTGGTGTCGGCCGCATCAGAAAAGCCGCCGGCCTTCTGGACATAATCCTTGACTTGTTGCCTGACTGCCAGGTGGCGGCGGTGGGGAAGCGTACTTCGCCGGCAATGGTGACCAGGCTGTTCCTGACAGGCAGAAACAGCACATTGACCTTGCCCCGTGATCCCATTCCAGGGGTTAAAATAACCCCTGGAATGGGAGACCAATATGGCGAAGCAGACGAGACGGCGGTTCACGCCGGAGTACAAGGAGCAGGCTGTCGCGCGTTTGTCCGAAGAAGACGCATATCATCGAGTCGATGAATGCCGTGATCCGTCAGGTCTGCCGGAATGTGAAGCGCTGGCGTGATGCCCGGATAGCGCTGCGCTGGACCGCCGCCGGAATGCTCGAAGCAGGCAAGGGCTTCCGCCGTCTCAAGGCCTGCAAACAGTTGCCCGTCCTGAAGGCCGCGCTCGAAAAGCACCGCGACCCACAGGCCGGTGCGCCTGTTGACCCGATGGCTCGGGCCGCGTAACCATGCAACCCGCAACGCCGCCCTTCAACCAAGGTTCAACATCGGACGGGACATTCCCAAATCGCGGTGTCAATGGAACAGTAGTCAGATGACCGCGCGCTCCAGAAACGGTTCACCGCGCATGATGCGTTCATAGCCGAGCGGCGACAGGTCGAGTTCGCGGAATTCACCATGGGCGACAAGTTCGGCGGCGCCCCGGCCCATGGCCGGCGATTGCTGGAAACCGTGGCCGGAAAACCCGTTGACGAAAATGAAATTCGGCACATCCGGGTGCGGCCCGATGATCGCGTTCTGGTCCAGCGTGTTGAAGGCATAGTGACCGACCCACGAATTGATCACCTTGACCGCCTCAAAGGCCGGAATGCGGGTTGCAATGGCGGGCCAGAGTTTTTTTTCCCAGATGCCATGGTCCATTTCAAAGTCGTCGAAGGTCGCCGCCGGATCCTCGTGTGGTGGACAGCCACAAAGGTAATACCGGCCATCGGTTCGGACGTGGACACCCGAAGGATCGATGGTCAGCGGCAGGTCCTGGTTCAGCGGCGTCGCCGCGTCGAAGATGAAGGTATAGCGCCGGCGCGGCTCAACCGGCACGTCCAGCCCGGCCATCCGCGCTGTGACCGCCGCGCGTGGACCGGAACAATTGATCACGGCGCCCGCGCCGATGATCTCGCCCGACTTCAGGGTGACGCTGTCGACCCGGCCGCCGGTGCGTGCGATCGCCATGATTTCGTTGGTGAGGTACTCGGCACCGTTTGCGCGTGCCTTGCGTTTCCACCAGTCGAACATGGTGGCACCGTCGAAGTAGCCCTCGTCCACCGGATTGTGACTGCCCAGGATGATGCCATCCAGATTGTAGAACGGATAGGCTTCGGTAATTTCGTCCGGCGTCATGATGCGTGTGGCGGCGCCACAGGTGGCCTGGACTTTCTGGTTCTCGCGCAGAATTCCGGCGAAATCTTCATTGTCGGCCAGATACATGTAGCCATAAGCCTGTAAGGTGATGTCCGGGATCTCGGGATCGCCGCCAAGACGCGCACGAAAGTTCTTCGCCATCTCGGCCGCGTACTGGCTGATCCGTACATTGATCTCGTTGGAGAACTGCTGGCGCATGCAACTGTTGGTGTGCGCGGTCGAGGAGAACTGATAGGTCGGGTCTTTTTCGACCACCAGGATCGATCCGTCAAAATCGGGATTGTCTGTCAGATACCAGGCCACCGAAGCCCCGATCATCGCGCCGCCGACAATGACGACATCGTAAGATGTTTGCCGGGGTTGGCTGGTGATGGGTTGCAGGCTCATGTGTTCTCTCTTTTGATTTCGTCCCAGGTTGCGAGCCATCCATTGAACACATTCAATCGCCTATTCAAACAGCGAATATTTGCACCCTTCGCCATGATCGGTGTTGGGAATGAACTCGGTCGATATCTGGCCAAGCTTCCCCTTGGGATGGCGGGCATGGTGGCGCATCAGAATTCGGATGCCCTCACGCCAGGGCTCCAGGGTATCATCATCCCAGTCCGCGTGGTATTCGCCGGGTCCCGGTTGTTTGAATAGATACTGAATGCCGCGACCGACACTGCCGTCGGGATGGTGTGCCGGCGTGTTGCCATGCGGTGGAGCTTTCGATGAACCTCTCCCAATCCCTGGCCAATCTTCGACATCTGCCGAGCCAGGCGAAGGGGCGTTCCACGACCCATCCGCAGGGTAGAACTTCAAGGCCTTCGGCAGTGTCGGAGCGCCTGAATTTCTCGACGCCGATATGATGCCCTGACGGGCGCGGGCGCGCGTTGTATTTGCCGATCTCGATGAGGCGCTTCATGCGAGAACTGTATTCCCGCAGCACCTTCCGGTTGTCCGCCTTCGGGCGTGGGGTTGGCGATATCCACCAGAGGCGGGTGAAGGCATCCTTGACCCGCGATCTCTCCTTGCTGACCCACTCGATTGGTGACGGCAGCCGCGCCGGGTTATACCAGATAAACTCCTGGCAGAGGTGCAGGTCACCCTTCCTGAGAAAGCGCAGGAATGCTTCCAGCGCATGGGTGGACATTGTCGGTTGACCAGGCATCCAGGTATTGCCGATCTCAATGGAGCCATCCTCGGTCACTATGTCACGCATCAGGGGCGCGAACCTTGCGAGCCACCGGACGTAGTCTTCACCCCGCAGGTTGCCGTAGCTCTTCTGCGTGTTCAGGGGGAACGGTGGCGATGTGAACACCAGCTGTACCTTGCCCCTGTGCGCCCAGAATGGCCTGCTATCGAGCACCTCGAAAGCGTCGCCGCAGTAGGCCGAACCCAGGCTGGTCTGGTGGATCGGCGATGCCCGGCGCTCCTCCCCGATCGCCTCGGCCACCACAACGTCGTGCGTTTTCCCCCATGCCGGCATATCTTGAATCTGTCTCTTTAAAGCTTGCGCCCACGATATACCCAACTCACTCCAGCCGACATTTCCCAAGTGGCCTGCCACTTTATGGCAAGATCGTCCGATCTGGCCAGTTGATCAAGCTTTTTTCGCCTCGAAGTTCGCCGGTGGTCGGGAAAGTGCCCGGAACCGGGCGGATCGGGCCGTGAACCCGCAGCAACCCGCCCCGCCGCGCCGTTTTTCAGCACGACGGACAGACCTGTCGAGCCGCTTTCGTCCGCTTCCGGCCTGCTTCAATGTCACACGCATGCCGGTGGCACTCGTAGTCGGCGGATCGCGGCAAGGATGGCCCGGACCATGGCGCCGGTGACCGCCACCTCGGCCAGCTGGAACGTGATGGCGCGGGCGTGACGCACGACGCGAGCGCCAATCCTGATCAGCTTGAGCTGGAGGCTGGTCAGCGACCAGTCTGCCATCGCCTCGGGTTGTTCGATGCAGCGCAGGAACGTGGTCAGGTTGCAGGCCAGCGCATGCAGCTGCGGCCGGACCTCGTTGTCCCGGAACCGTTTGCACGACAGCCGCGTCCAGCCGAAGGCATGTTTGCCCTCTCTGATGTGCTGCTCGGCGGTACCACGCTGGTTATGGAACCGTACCACCACCCGGTCAGGCTCCATCGGCAGGTTGGTGACGATGAAGCCCACGCGGGGAACAACTCACCCGGGTGCCATTCGATCCTGGCGACCACCCGGCGGGGTGTGTCCCGGGAGGCGGCCTGATACCGGAAATCTTCGTGGAAACGCTTCACCCTGGTCTGCGAGGCGGGTTGGCCGATGCGCGATCTTCTCGCGCAGGACGGCATTGGCGGGCAGCCGAATGGCATGGAAGTAGCCCACATCTTCGAGCCGTTCGCATATCCCGGGAATTGCAAGGGCGGCGTCGGCGCGCAAGAACCGCATGAGATTGCGCCTGGCATACCGGGCGATCACCGGGTCCAGAACATCCTGCCAGCCATCGGCGCCGTGGACGTTGCCGTTGCGCAGGGCGCGGCGTTCCAGCATGCCGAACGGATTGAACGGGAAAAGCGGGTGATAGCAGCCGCAGTCGAAATGGCCGTTCCAGGCGGCTCCTTCCTGCGCGCCATGGGTCGGGCTGACCGAACTGTCCATGTCCGGCACGATGTACTTCAGCCCGTTGCGATCGTGGAACCGGTCGACCCACTGGCCGTTCAGGTCGGCCAGAGCCGCCCGGTTCCCGGGCAAGGCCAGCGTATCGGTCTCGAACCGCCCCATCTGCGAGGCCGTGGCCGCCCGTGCATCGACGGCGCGCCCACCCACGACCTGCCGCATGACCGGACCACGGGCGAGCCGGTCCGCATCGTTGACCTCCTCGTAGCCTGCGGGCCGCCCATGGACCGACTGCCGAAACAGGCCGTCGAGCCGGTGGACGGTGTTCTGGCCCAAACGGCTATCGCGCAAGGCACCAGCCCCGGGATCGGACAGACCGAGCGCATCATCCAGCGCTCACGCACCACCAGCAGGCTGCCATCCTGGCTGAATTGTGTGCCCTGGAACTCCAGCCGCGCACGACGGTCGAAATCCACCCGATCACCCCGCTTTGCCCCGCACCCTCCGGGTGATCCATGAACCCCGCCATTCGCAACCGCCAACTCAATGATTTATAACCAAAATACTGCGATCAGAACAGCAAAACCAGCGGATCACCTGGGGAATGCGGGTTCAGGTCTTTCGCGGCAAGAAATCGGTGCCGCCAACGCAAGGCGGTATTGACGGCAAGTCCGCAACATTCTGCTGAAGCGCGAACCGTCAGCCCATCAGCAAGACAGGCTCCGAAGGCAAGCCACTTGTCCTTGCGGTGCAGACCCGACAAAGGGGTGCCTGTTGACCCGATGGCTCAGGCCGCGTAACCATGCAACCCGCAACGTCGCCCGGCGCGAACTTTCAACACCGGACGGGACATTCCCATGGCCCTGTCGTCACCCTTCTGGTCCAGATGCCCGGATTGGGAAAGGTTGAGCGCAGCGCGATCACGGCCCTCGGCGGCGTCGCACCGATGGTCAACGATTCTGGACAGCGAACAGGTCGGCGAAAAATCAAAGGAGGACGCCGGGATGTTCTGCGGGTCCTGTATCTTGCTGGCCGTGCCGCGGCAAGATGGATACCTGCTATGAACGACTTCAAAGAGAAACTCATGATCGAGAAACAGCTCGAATATAAACAGGCCATCCTCGCCGTCGCACGCAGAATGCTCGTCATTACAAACACGTTGGTCAAACACGAAAAAACCTACCAGATGGTCCAAGCATAAACACAGTTGCCGGCTCTACGCGGCTGATGCCGCTCCGACCGGGACCTTCTGGAACGGAGAAGCACCTCATGAGCCAGGACGACCAGAAGCGCGCAGCCGCGCTACAGGCGCTTGAGCATGTCAAACCCGGTATGCGGCTGGGGATCGGCACCGGGTCGACGGCGGATTTCTTTACAAGAGCGCTGGGCGAAAAGGTTGCGCAAGGGTTAGATGTCATCGGCGTGCCGACGTCGGAACGCACCCATGCGCTGGCAACGGAACTGAACATCCCGCTGACCACGCTGGAGGAGATGCCCGAACTCGATCTGACCATTGACGGTGCGGACGAAGCTGACGGTGATCTCAACCTGATCAAGGGTGGCGGCGGTGCACTTTTGCGTGAAAAAATTGTTGCAACCGCCTCGGCTCGCATGGTGGTGATCGCCGATGAGAGCAAGCTGGTGGAAACTCTGGGCAAGTTTCCGCTGCCTGTCGAAGTTGTTCCCTTTGGCCTGAAGTCCACGCGGCGAAAAGTGGCGCAAGCCCTAATAGATAACGAGATCGGCGAGGTGGATATCATTCTGCGCGGTGGCGCCGGTGATCCTTATGTGACCGGTGGCAGCCATTACATTCTGGACTGTCATTGCAGCGCCATACCCGATGCATCGGCCTTGGCCAATGCGCTGGAAGGAACGCCCGGCGTTGTCGATCATGGCTTGTTCATCGCCATTGCCGATACAATATTGATTGCCGGGCCAGAGGGCACACGCGTCTTGGAAAAATGAACGGAGAGCGACATGATCGCCTATGATTATGATCTGTTCGTTATCGGGGCGGGCTCCGGCGGGGTGCGCGGCGCCCGCGTGGCGGCCCAGACCGGCGCTAAAGTCGGCCTGGCGGAGGAATACCGCTATGGCGGGACGTGCGTCATCCGCGGCTGTGTGCCCAAGAAGCTGTTCGTCTACGCCTCGCATTTTCAAGAAAATTTTGAGGACGCCGCCGGATTCGGCTGGACCGTATCGCCGGCGACATTCGACTGGAAAACCCTGATCGCCAACAAGGATGTCGAGATTGACCGGCTGGAGAACATTTACCGGTCCGTCCTCGACAATAATGGCGTCGATCATTTCGACACCCGCGCGGTTCTGGAAGATGCCCACACCATCCTGCTGGTGAACGAGGGGCGCACGGTCACCGCCGAAAAGATCCTGATTGCCACGGGCGGGTATCCCTTCCGGCCCGAGGAAGTGCCCGGCGTGCTGGACCATGCCATCACCTCGAACGAGGCGTTTCATCTCGACAACCTGCCGAAGCGGACCATCGTGGTCGGCGGCGGCTATATCGCGGTTGAGTTCGCCGGCATCTTCAACGGCATGGGCAGCCAGGTGGCGCAGGTCTATCGCGGCCCCGAAATCCTGCGCGGTTTCGACGATGATGTCCGTGTGACCTTGCACGAGGCAATGATCAAAAGGGGCATCGACATCCACGTGAACACCGACGTGGCGTCGGTGGAAAAGACCGCAGACGGTCTGCTGGTCCATATGACCGATGGATCGAATATTCCGGCGGACGTCTTGATGTACGCCACCGGACGCAAACCCAATACGCACGGTCTGGGCCTGGAGCGGGCGGGGGTCGAATTCAACGAAAAGCACGCGATCAAGGTCGATGAATATTCCCACTCCACGGCGGACAACATCTGGGCCGTCGGCGACGTCACCGACCGGGTCAACCTGACCCCCGTGGCGATCCACGAGGCCATGTGCTTCGTCGAGACCGCCTTCAAGGACAATCCCACCGCCCCCGACCATGACCTGATCCCCACGGCCGTCTTCAGCCAGCCTGAAATCGGCACCATCGGCATGTCCGAACACCAGGCGCGCGAGACCTTTGCCAACCTCGATATCTGGCGGGCCAAATTCCGGCCCCTGAAACACATCCTGCCGGGCCGCGACGAGAAGATGTTGATGAAGATGATTGTCGATGCCGACTCGGGCCGCATCATTGGCCTTCATATCCTCGGCGACAACGCCGGCGAAATGGCTCAGACCCTGGGCATCGCCATCAAGATGGGCGCCACCAAAGCCAATTTCGACGCCACCATGGCAGTGCACCCGACCGCCAGCGAAGAACTGGTGACCCTCGGCGAGCCGTCAGAGCAAGTGCGGAATGGGGAGACGGTAAAAGAGGCGGCGGAGTAGGGCTGTGTCATTGGGCAATGCCGGCTCCATGGTTTTTGCCGATTACTCCAGAAAGCCATAATGACAATTGTGGTAAGCAACAATCGTGATTTCGCTCGCGACGATGAAACGGGCATCGCACTTTCGCAAGTCGCGGGATTTGGCCGGGATGATATGCGCTCGACATACCGATTGTCATGGAACGACTATGAATTTGAATTCAGGGCGATAATCGACTTTGGGTATGGAAAAATAGAGCAACAAAACCCTAGATTATCGATTTTCGAATTAATAATAAAGGTTAGCGAATTAAACGAGGTTACCTACACAATTGATCATATAAATCTACCGATTACGAGGATCAATTTCCTCGGGTTTGATTGGCTTGATCCGTCTATCTCTGGAATTTTCAAAGAGCTCGAATCCTGCACAAACATCGTAAGCATCCGGTTACGCGGCTTTCTGGCCCGGTGCAGACAGACGGCGGCGCGCAAGCAGGAGGCCGTTCTGCGGGTGTTGCGGGGCGAGGACATCAAGTTGGTGGCTCGTGGTATCGATGCGACGGCGGCCGATGTCAGCGGTTGGCGAGATGCGTTCCTGGAAGCGGGTGCCTCTGGCCTGAAGCATCGCCCCTGCGATGCCTGCGATGACGTGATCGACCGGCGGCACGCCAGGGTGGGCGAGGTCACCATGGACAACGAACTTCTCTATGAGAAGATCGCGAAGATGGAGGCGATCCACCCTTTCGGGCGCCAGAGGTCGAAGCGATGAGCGCCGTCATCTCGATCTCCACGGGCAAGGCTTACGGTGTCTCCCAGGTATGCCGGGTCTGGGGGCTGAGCCGCGCCAGGTGTGTACCGGGATTTGCAACCGGCATCGACTGACGCAACGCCGCGCTGCCGCCCGGGTCCGCAGGGGCCCCTGTCGGATGCGGAACTGACCCGTGAGATCAGGCAGGTTATCACCGACAGCAGGTTCCATGGCGAGGGCTATCGCAAGGTGTGGGCGCGCCTGCGCTACAAGGGGATCGGCACCTCGCAGGCGCGGGTTGTGCGGCTCATGCGCGAGAACGGGCTGTGTGCGAAGCCCCGCCGCCGGCCACCTACCGGCTGGAGGAACAGGAGTAAAAACTACTTCGCCGGCGGCGGATTGCCCGGGATCGCCAGGCCCTGCAGGCTAGGGTGCGAGCGGGCGTATTGTTGCGGGTAAGCCGCCTTGTCCAGATCGCCGAGGGCTTCGGCGGCGTGCCAGACCCAGCGTGGATCATAGGTGATGCCGCGGGCCAGGGCGACCATATCGGCCTGACTTGACTTCAGGATGGTTTCAGCCTGGATCGGATCTGTGATTTTGCCGACCGCCATGGTGGTGATCCCGGTTTCGCGCCTGATGTGCCCGGCAAAGCCCGCCTGATATCCGGGACCCACATCGATCTGCTGTTCCGGAGAATTGCCACCCGAGGAGACATCGATGAAGTCACAGCCGTGTTCTTTCAAGGCAGCCGCATAGACGGTCGCTTCGTCCACATTCCAGTTGCTGCTCTCGACCCAGTCGGTGGCCGAAAAGCGCACACCTATTGGCCGATCTTCGGGCCATTCGGCGCGGATTGCGTCAAACACTTCCAGCGGGAACCGCATGCGATTTTCCAGAGATCCGCCATATTCATCATCGCGCTGGTTCGAGATCGGCGACAGGAACTGATGAAACAGATAGCCGTGGGCCGAGTGCATTTCGATCACGTCGAATTCGAGCCGCAAGGCACGTTTGGTGGCCTGCACAAAGGCATCCTTGACCCGCTGCATTGAATTATTGTTGAGCGCCACCGGCGTATGCCAGCCGGGCGCGTAAGGCAGCGCCGAAGGGCCAACGGTTTCCCAGGCGCCCTGATCAGCGCTCAGCGGCGCGGCGCCGTCCCAGGGCACATTGCACGATGCCTTGCGCCCCGCATGGGCCAGCTGCATGCCAATTTTCGCACCACCATAGTTGCGGAAAAACTTGACAATCGGCTTCATCGCCGCTTCGTTTTCGTCTGAATAGAGCCCCGTGCAACCCGGCGTGATTCGCCCTTCGGCCTCAACACCCGTTGCTTCCACAAACACCAGCCCCGGACCCGATACTGCGAACTGTCCCAGATGTACCAGATGCCAGTCCCCGGCGGTCCCGTCCCTGGCCGTGTACTGGCACATCGGCGCCACGGTAATGCGATTGGGAATCTCTACCCCGCGAAGGGAGATCGGTTCGAACAGTTTTGTCATGGATTGTCCTGGATGGATTGTGGTCACTGATGGGATTTTCAGCGGCTTGGATACAGGGTAGGCGAAATGTTCACCAGCCGAAATCCTCCGTCGGCAAGCAATGGTTTTAGGGGCTGTGCGTTTGATCACGTGGACGATAGGGTAATGTAATCCGAAAAAGTTCTGGCCATTTTGCTATGTATGGATTCTTCCTTGGGTCTGACTCGGGGTGGATTTCCAAGCGCGAAGGACCGCACGGCCTTGCAGGCGGCGGAAGCGGTGGCGGCGGCTGGTAGTCGCTTCAATCGTTGCATTGTGACCGGAAAATCAGGAGTATCATGGATTGCGTGCAATCAGAGCCATCAACGTCGTCGGCTGTCATGCGGCCGGCGAGGTTGGTCATGTCATCACCGGCGGTGTGGTCCCGCCGTCCGGCAATTCGGTCTTGGCGCAGCGCGACTGGCTGATGAACCATGACGACTCTTTGCGCCGGCTGCTGATCCGCGAGCCGCGCGGCGGGGTCTTTTGTCATTACAATCTGATCGTCCCGGCCAAACACCCCGATGCCCAGGCGGGTTTCATCATCATGGAGCCGTGCGACTATCCGCCCATGTCGGGCTCGAACGCCATTTGCGTCGGGACGGTTCTGCTGGAAACCGGCATGATCGAGATGGCGGAACCGGAAACCAGGCTGGTGCTGGAGGCGCCGGCCGGACTGGTCCACATGACCGCCAAATGCAAGGACGGCCGGGTTGAAAGTCTGACCACCCGCAATGTGCCTTGCTTTGTCGACCGGCTGGACGCACCATTGGAGGTGGAAGGCCTCGGCACCATCAACATGGATCTGGTCTATGGCGGTGACTTCTATTGCCAGGTGGATGCCGCCTCGGTCGGCTTGGCGCTCGCCCGGGACGAGGCCCGTGATATTGTCGAACTGGGCGAGAGGATCAAGGCAGCGGCGCGCGCGGCCTACGATTTTCCCCACCCGCTGGAGCCCACCATGGGCGGCATCAGTTTTGTTGAATTTTTCGGGCCGCTGGAAGAGGTCGAAGGTATGAAATCGGCCAAAAATTGCACCGTCATCTCTCCCGGCAGGATCGACCGCAGCCCGTGTGGCACCGGCTCGTCGGCCCGTGCCGCGGCCCTGCACGCCCGCGGCTTGCTCAGCGTCGGCGAGACCTATCTCTGCCGCTCGATCCTCGACACACGCTTCTGGATCTATGTGGAACGCGAGGCCGAGGTTGGCGGCAGGCCGGGCATCCAGCCGACCATCGCCGGCACCGCCTGGATCACCGGTCACCACACCTACACCCTCGATCCCGACGACCCGTTCCCGGAAGGCTACAGCCTGACCGACACCACCTATGCGGTATTTTGAGTCGATTAAAGATGTTATTCGCCTCAAGAACGGGCGAGATTTGAGGTGAATGCCGACTCTGATCGTATCAAGGGACACCATCAATCGGGGCCATAGAACAAGGACCGCTCGGGTCAGTACGGCCCGATATAAGTTCACAATGCTGTTGCCGGTCAGGCCGCCCTGGGCGCCGCCGCGCGGACATCTTCGGTGACGTGGCCTTCGAACTTGGCGAAGTTTTCGATGAACATGCCGACCAGCTTTTGTGCTGACGCGTCATAGGCGGTTGGATCGTCCCAAGTTCCGCGCGGGTCCAGGATCGCGGTATTGACACCGGGCACGGCAACCGGAACCTGGAAGCCGAAATTCGGATCGGAGCGGAATTCGGCCTGTGACAACGAGCCGTCAAGCGCCGCTGTCAGCAAAGCACGGGTTGCCTTGATCGGTATCCGGTGACCCGTGCCATAGGAGCCGCTGGTCCAGCCGGTATTGACCAGCCAGCAGTCTACATTGTGTTCGGCAATCAGATCACGCAGTAATTCGCCATAAACCGACGGGTGGCGCGGCATGAACGGGGCGCCGAAGCAGGTCGAGAAAGTGGCGACGGTTCCAGCGACGCCCTTTTCGGTGCCGGCGACCTTGGCAGTATGTCCTGACAGGAAGTGATACATCGCCTGGTGCGGATTGAGCCGCGCAATCGGCGGCATCACGCCCGAGGCATCTGCCGTCAGCATGATGATGTTCTGTGGATGACCGGCCCGGCCGGTTTCCGAAGCGTTCGAGATGAAATGCATCGGATAGGCGCCGCGTGCGTTTTCCGCCAGCGTGCCGTCGTCAAAATCGGGCACCCTTGTGACCGGATCCAGTACGACGTTTTCCAGCACCGCGCCGAACCGGTTGACGGCGGCATAGATATCGGGCTCGGCTTCGGCCGATAGATGAATGGTCTTGGCGTAGCAACCGCCTTCGAAGTTAAACAGGCCGTTTTCCGACCAGCCATGTTCGTCATCGCCAATCAGCGTGCGGTTCGGGTCGGCGGACAGGGTGGTTTTGCCCGTGCCCGACAGACCGAAGAAGATCGCGGCATTGTCGCCTTCGCTCGAAGTGTTGACCGAACAATGCATCGGCATGATCTTTTTGGCCGGCATCAGATAATTCAAGATGGTGAAGACCGATTTCTTGGTTTCGCCGGCATAAGATGTGCCGCCAATCAGGATCAGCCGCTTGGTGAAGTTGATCGCAATCACGGTTTCCGAGGCGACATTGTATTTGGCCGGATCGGCGCGGAACGACGGCAGGTTGATGATGGTAAAATCGGGTTTGAAGTCTTCCAGTGTGTCCCGCTCCGGGCGGCGCAGAAGATAGCGGATGAAATTGGAATGCCAGGCCAGCTCGTTGATGATCCGCACCGGCAGGCGGTGTGTCAGATCGGCGCCGCCATGCAAGTCCTGAACGAAGACATCGGCATCGTTCATGTGGACGATGAAGTCGGCGTGCAGCAGATCGAAATCCGACTGTGTCATCGACTTGTTGTTGTCCCACCAGATCGTGTCTTCGGTCGCCTCGTCGCGCACCGTGAACTTGTCATTGGCGGACCGGCCGGTATGAGCGCCTGTCCTGGCAACCAGAGCACCGGTCGAGGCGACCTCGGTCTCGCCGAGCTTCAGGGATTCCTCAAACAGCATTTCGGGGGAATAATTCCAGTGGGCAACGCCCACATTGCCCAGGCCCATGGCCTCCAGGCCGTATTTCGCGATCTGCGGCCCGATCTGTTTCACGAGCATTCCTCCCGGTCATTCTTGTGGCATCGCAACGGAAAAGACAGGCTCCGCGCCGCCAATAAGCGAGCTTTCTGTCGCAATATTGCCGCCAAAGCAAGGAAACCAAGGTTGAATTTGTGAACTAAGCATTGCCCCAGCCCTGACTGTGCCTTTGCACTGCCCCATTCAACCCCCTATGTTGGCCGGCAGGTCGGGAGGAGGGCTTTATTCCCATGTCTGAAATTGCATTGGTCGATGATGATCGCAATATCTTAACGTCGGTCTCCATGGCATTGGAGGTGGAAGGTTATGAGGTCCGCACTTATACGGACGGCGGCCAGGCGCTGACGGCCATGTCTCAGCGTCCGCCAGATCTGGCGGTACTGGATATCAAGATGCCGCGCATGGACGGGATGGAGTTGTTGCAGAAGCTGCGCCAGAAATCCGATCTGCCCGTCATCTTCCTGACCTCGAAGGATGAAGAAGTGGACGAGGTGCTGGGCCTGCGCATGGGCGCGGACGATTATATCCGCAAACCCTTTTCACAGCGCCTGTTGGTTGAGCGGATTCGCGCGGTCCTGCGCCGGGCCGAGGCGATCGAGGACGAAGATCGCTCTGAAAACGACAAGGTATTGACGCGGGGCAAACTGGTCATGGACCCGATGCGCCATGCCTGTATCTGGGATGAAAAACCCGTGACGCTGACGGTTACCGAGTTTCTGATTCTCCAGGCGCTGGCGACGCGGCCGGGTTTCGTCAAATCGCGGGACCAGCTGATGGATGCCGCCTATGACGATCAGGTCTATGTGGACGACCGGACGATCGACAGCCATATCAAGCGCCTGCGCAAGAAATTCCGGGCTGTTGATACCGAATTTTCCGGCATCGAGACTTTGTATGGGGTCGGCTACAAATACAACGAAGAGACCTGATATCGCCAGCGGGCTTGTGGACCCCCGGCCACCGACCCATAACTGTAACGGGCGGCGCGTACCCGCTCGGAAACAGGTCCGGTCCCCTGAATGGAAAAACGGCAAGTCACATCAGATCGCCGCCCCGTCAGGCCGCGCGTTCGCCGGCGTGCCCTGTCGCCCCTGACCCAGAAGATCCTGGCGGTGAATTTCTTTGGGCTTTTGTTACTGGTCGCCGGGGTATTGTACGTCAACCAGTTCAGATTGGGTTTGATCGAAATTCAGATCGAGGCTCTGACCAAGCAAGGCAATATCATCGCCGCGGCGGTTACAGAGGCCGGCAATTTCGGGCCGTCCGATGTCACGCTGGAACCTGGCCAGGGCCAGGATATCCTGCGCCGGCTGGTGATCCCGACCGGCACGCGGGCGCGCCTGTTTGCCGCCGATGGCGGCCTGGTCGAGGATACACTGTTGTTGTCGCCGGCCGCGGTTGTCATAGACCGGCTGGAGCTTGACGAGGACAGTTTCTATTGGAAGCGCTGGGTTGATGACACCTATGACTGGGTGGTTGCCCAGTTCGGCCACCGCCTGCCGGCCTATCAGGAATATGTCGCCGACAATGCCAGCGCCTATACCGAGGTCCAGGCGGCGCTGAACGGTGCCCGCGCCAATGCGGTGCGGGTCAACAGCCAGGGCGAAGTGGTGGTCTCCATCGCCGTGCCGGTGCAGCGGTTCAAGGTTGTTATGGGCGCATTGATGCTATCGACCCGGGGCGGTGAAATCGAAGAAATCGTGCGCAGTGAACGCTTTGCCATTTTACGGGTTTTCGTGATCGCCTTGGGCGTAACCGGCCTGTTGTCCCTGTTGCTGGCGGCCGGGATTGCCCGGCCGGTGCACCGGCTGGCCCGGGCTGCCGAACAAATCCGTTTCGGTCATGTGGGCGCCGGCACCGGCGAGCGGCGCGAGGTTCCGGACATGCGCCGCCGCCGGGACGAAATCGGCGATCTGTCCGTGGCGATGAATTCAATGCTGGATGCGCTCTATGACCGGATCGAAGCGATCGAAAGCTTTGCCGCCGACGTCGCCCACGAGATCAAGAATCCGCTGACCAGCCTGAAAAGTGCCGTCGAAACCTTCTCCAAGGCCAGGGATGACGATGCCCGTTCCCGGCTGATCGACATCATTCAGCACGACGTCCGGCGGCTAGACCGGCTGATCTCGGACATTTCCAATGCCTCCCGGCTCGACGCCGAACTGGTGCGTGAGGAGATGGAGGAGGTCGATCTGAACCGGCTGCTGGAAACCGTCGTGGCTCTCTATCGCGACCGCGAGTCTCTAGAGGCAGTGAAGATTGTCCTCGGCGCGCCGGACGTGCCGGTGACAATTTCGGGGCTGGAAACGAGCCTGGGCCAGGTTCTGCGTAATCTGATCGACAATGCCCTGACCTTTTGCGGTCCCGATGGCCGGATCAGTGTTTCAGGCCGCATCACGGACGGCGTGGCCAAGATCACCGTTGATGATACTGGCCCCGGCATCCCGCCGGATAACCTGTCGTCGATCTTCGAGCGCTTCTATACCGAACGGCCGGAGGCCGAAGGCTTCGGAAGACACTCAGGCCTTGGCCTGTCAATCTCGCGCCAGATCGTCGAGGCGCATGGCGGCAATATTCATGCCGAGAACATCCAGGACCTGGACGGCACAATTACCGGTGCCCGGTTCGTGGTCGAACTGCCGGTCTGATCGGTGAACGGAACACGCGAAATTCTGGTTGTCGGAGCCGGTATTGCCGGTCTGGCCATCGCCTGGCGCCTGTCCCAGGCCGGGCACAAGGTAACTGTCCTGGACCGGGGGGAGATAGCCGGCGAGTCCACCGGCGCCGCTGCCGGCTATCTGAAGGCCGCCCCGGCGGACCGCGGCAGTTCCCCCATGGCGCGAGCAGCTTGTGCCGCATGGCCGGGCTTCGCCGCCGAATTACAGGATGAAACCGGCCAATCCATCGATTTTCGCGATGACGGCGCCGTGTTCATCGCCCGTCCCGGCGAAGAGGAATTTCTCCAGATCAGATATGATCAGCGGTTGGCACTCGGCGAAACTGTTGATCGGTTGAGTGCCGATCAGGTTCGCGATCTTGAACCCGGTCTGGGGCCGAATGTAATCGGCGGCGTCTTCGCTCCAGCAATCATGTGGGTTGATCCGGTCTTGACCTGCCGGGCTCTGGCGCGGGCCATTGAGGTGCGCGGCGGTGAAATCTGTCCGCACACACCGGTCGAGACGGTCGCCATTGCCGACAATCGCACCACCGGCGTGACGGCGGCGAACGGCTCAACGCTGCAAACCGACACGGTCATTCTGGCGGCCGGCCTGTTTGCCGGTTGCGGCTTGTCTCCGCTTTCGGGAACCGGTTGGAAGCATCCCTGTACGCGACCCGTCAAAGGTCACATGCTGGCGCTCGCCGGCCCCACCGAACAACCCATTTGGCATTTGCTGATCCGGCGCCAGGGATCGATATTGCCGCGCGGCGGCGGCCGCATTGTGGTTGGCGTGACGCGCGAAGATGCCGGGCTTGATGCCTCGGTCGATCCGGACACGATTGCAATGCTGCACCGCGATGCCGCCGCCTATGTCCCCCATCTTTCCAAATTGGAGATAACCAGGGCCTGGTCCGGCCTCAGGCCCTATCCCGCGGATGGTCTGGCGATGATCGGCCGGACACATATTGATGGTCTGTATCTGGCAAACGGGCTGGGCGCCAGCGGGGTTATGCTGTCGGTCTTTGCCGCCGATGCGATCGCCGCCGAGATTGCCGGTGTACCAATCCACTCCGTAGCAATTCGCTATTCCCCCTTGCGCTTTGACAAATCGAAGGAGACCGCCTGATGTCCACAGTTAGCCTGATCGAATATGAAGATGCCGGTCCGGACGTGCGCGCCGTCTATGATGACATCATGACGTCTCGGGGCACCGACTGGATCAACAATTTCTGGAAAGCGCTGGCCCACGATCCGGCCTTTCTGAAAAGGACCTGGGAAAGCATCAAGCAAGTTATGGCCCCCGGTGCCCTGGACCCGCTGATCAAGGAAATGATCTATGTCGCTGTTTCGGCCACCAATGGCTGTGAATACTGCACCTATTCCCACACAGCCGGCGCCCGGGCGAAGGGCATGGACGATGCCATGCTGATGGAACTGATGGCCGTGGTCGGCATGGCGAACGAGACCAACCGGCTGGCCAACGGCCTGCGTCCTCCCGTGGACGATGTCTTCAAACCGATGTAACAATCATAAAGTATGATTTTGAACATACTTTCATCATGTGTTAGCGTGAGAAATAGGAGGTACTTGCAATGACGATGACAAGGAAAACCATTACGATCTCAAATTCTATGGAAGATTGGGTGAAGGGGCAGATTTCGAATGGCCGCTATAGCTAGCGATAGTGAATATTTTCGCGACCTAATTCGCCGTGATCAAGAGCATCGGGCAGCCGAATGGCATGGAAGTAGCCCACATCTTCAAGCCGTTCGTATATCCCGGGAATTGCAAGGGCGGCGTCGGCGCGGAAGAACCGCATGAGATTGCGCCTGGAATATCGGGTGATCACCGGGTCCAGAACATCGTGCCAGCCATCGGCGTTGTGGACGTTGCCGTTGCGCAGGGCGCAGCGTTCCAACATGCCGAACGGGTTGAACAGGAAAAGCGGGTGGTAGCAGCGGAAGTCGAAATGGCCGTTCCAGGCGGCCCTTTCCTGATCACCATGGGTCGGGCTGACGGAACTGTCCATGTCCGGCACGATGTAATTCAGCCCCCGTTGTGATCTTGGAACCGGTCGATCCACTGGCCGTTCAGGTCGGCCAGAGCCGCCCTGTTCCCGGGCAAAACCAGCGTATCGGTCTCGAACCGCCCCATTTGAGACGCGGAGGCCGCCCGTGCATCGACGGCGCGCCCACCCACGACCTGCCGCATGACCGGATCACGGGCGAGCCGGTCCGCATCGTTGACATCCTCGTAGCCTGCGAGCCGCCCATGGACCGACTGCCGAAACAGGCCGTCGAGCCGATGGACGGTGTTCTGGCCCAAGGTGTTCTGGCCCAAACGGCTATCGCGCAAGACACCAGCCCCGGGATTCGGACAGACCGAGCGCATCATCCGGTTCCCGCACCATCAGCAGGCCGCCATCCGAACTGAACTGTGTGCCCTGGAACTCCAGCCGCACACGACGGTCGAAATCCACCCGATCACCCCGCTTTGCACCCGCACCCTCCGGGTGATCCATTAAACCCGCCATTCGTAACCGCCAATTCAATGATTTATAACCAAGATACTGTGATCAGAACGGCAAAACCAGCGGATCATCTGGGGAATGCGGGCCTGATCAGTGTCTCAAAAAACTCTAGGGCGGGGGAAGGCATGGACGGCTTATGGTGCAGATTTTCTTAAGAAGGCTGCTGAAGATATGTCTCGCCCCAGCTTGCAGAACCGGGTACAAAGCTGAAAATGAAGATGCTCAATCATCTTTGAGACGCCGAAATCGTGCAGGACAGCCCCCATGATCCCAAAAATGATCCAAAAAACGAAGTCATTCGCAAAGACGGCTTATCGGCGCGGCCCTGGCGTTTTGCTGCTGGTCCTGATCGCAGGACTGGCGCTTGCCGCCACGTTGTCCTGGCGGATCAATCCGCTGCCTGAAAGGGCAGCGGGGTACGCGCAGCAAGTCGCTATAGCAAGCGCGGGTATCTACGTTGCTCTGCGCACAGTGAACGCGTTCCTGTCTACCGCGCAAGAGGTTGAGATAGGCGGGTCGCTCGCGGTTTCCGCTAATATCCAACCGCTGAAGACGCTTGAGCCGATTGACGACACGATAGAGCGCATTACCTCTCTGATCTTCACCACCATGGTCTTCACAGGCTTGCTTGCCGTGGCGCTGGGGCCAGTTTCAGCTGTCGGATCTGCCCTTATTTTCGGAGCCCTCGCCCTGTGGATCGCAGACCGCCTGATCGGGCGGCAGGACCTGACCATCGTTGTAATGGCCCGTCAGCTCAGTTGGTACGGTGCGTTTCTGGCGATCGCCTTGCCGGGCGCATTTTTTCTCAGCTCGTTGTTTGCTGACAGTTTAACCCAACAGGTCTGGACCAAGAACCATGACACCATCAAAGAGATCACGGCCCCAATTGACGTGAAAGATTCGGACATGGATGGTGGTCTGTGGGAGTTTGTCGAAATCGTTGACAATTACAGCGAACTGGCCCGCAACATATACGAACAGGCCGACGACTTAATCGCCAGCTATATCGCCATCCTTTCGGTATTTCTGTTCAAGATCATCATTTTGCCGCCCATTCTGTTCGGAGCATTCTTCATCGCGACCCGGTTCTTCGCACGGCAGATTGTCGAATATTGGCATCAGGTGGTTCTTTATGTTCCCGCGACTGCCGGTGATTAGATGCAGGCCCTTTTCCGGAGCCGTGCGAAGGGGTTTTTGAGATATCGCCCTTGTCGGCCAACAGCTTCCCCTCCGGCCCCGCGACCCTGTTCCCCGGTGGCCTCCGATCATCGGTGTCGCCCGGTGTGATCGTGATCGCCATCAACGCGCCCTTGTGGTTCATCACCACATGCAGTTTGACCCCGAAGATCCATCCCATCGTCGAACGCCCGCGCGTGGCCAGATCCTTGAACACCCGGTTGCGGCTGATGCGCGGGTTGGCTTGGACCGCCAGTCTGGTGCTGTCGGCGATATGGAGGCCAGTCTCTTTGCCGGAAAGCGAATGGATCAGGACACGGAACGGGGCGAAAAGGCGGGCGCCAATGCGACGAACCGCCCGTACGAGACTTCCGTTCCACGCCATGCGGCCAGAAGCGTTTGAAATCCTTGAAGGGAGGCAGGTGGAACAACATCATGACGAACAGCGTCTCGCCCGGGGAAAGCTTGCCGGGTCGTCGTCGCTTGCGCGCTGTCGCGATCAGCCAATGCCGTTCCCATTCCTCAAAGGTTTCAGCAAAATCATCAAGACAGCATAACAATGCGGTGGTAGACAGGGGCGGTGTTGGACAGGCGCATGAGAGGGATCGCCCGTGTCGTGACAGATACGATCTTGAAGCACGCCGGACGCGGTTTGTGAATCCCTCTCGCCTTAGCCATAACTCGGGTTGCTAAGCTAATTGATCCAGCTTTACTTATCAGGAATCCTCGCGGATGGACTTCAATGTGCCCATTTCCCGTGAAATCTGGGACATGAAATACCGGCTGAAACAGCCTGATGGCACCCCCATGGATGCAACCCTTGACGACACCTGGGCCCGTCTGGCCGAAGCCCTGGCCGCGCCCGAACCGGTGACCCATCGGAAGAAACGCGCAGCCGAGTTTCGCGATGCCATGGTGGACTTCAAGTTCCTGCCGGCGGGCCGCATCCTGGCCGGAGCCGGTACCGACCGGTCGGTCACCCTGTTCAACTGTTTCGTCATGGGGACGATCGGCGATTCCCTGAACGATATTTTCGAAAACCTCAAGGAAGCCGCGCTGACCATGCAGCAGGGCGGCGGAATCGGTTACGATTTCTCGACGATTCGGCCCAAGGATGCGCCGGTACGCGGCGTGGCGGCCGATGCATCCGGACCGCTGTCCTTCATGGATGTGTGGGACGCCATGTGCCGCACCATCATGTCGGCCGGATCCCGGCGCGGGGCAATGATGGCCATCTTGCGCTGCGATCATCCCGATATTGAAGCCTTTGTGGAGGCCAAGCGCGATTCAGTGCGGCTGCGGATGTTCAATCTTTCGGTTCTGGTAACCGACCCGTTTATGGCGGCGGTGCGCGATGACGCCGACTGGCCGCTGATCTTTGAGGGCACAACCTTTCGCACCGTCCGAGCGCGCGACCTGTGGCAGCGGATCATGCGGGCGACCTATGACGTGGCCGAACCGGGCGTGATTTTCATCGACCGGATCAACCGGACCAACAATCTGCACTATTGCGAAACCATCCAGGCCACCAATCCATGCGGAGAGCAGCCTCTGCCGCCCTATGGCGCCTGTCTGCTGGGGTCGATCAATCTGGCCGCGCTGGTCAGTGACCCGTTCACCGACGGCGCCGGCATTGACCCGGAAGCGCTGGCCGGTCTTGTCGCCAGCGCCGTGCGCATGATGGATAATGTGGTTGATATCTCCAGATTTCCGTTGCCTCAGCAAGAGGCCGAGGCAAGGGCCAAGCGCCGGATCGGCCTGGGCGTCACCGGGCTGGCCGATGCCCTGGTCATGTGCCGGGTGCGCTATGGCTCGAAACAGGCGGTCGATCTGACCCGCGACTGGTTGCACCGGATCCAGCGCGCGGCCTATCTGGCCAGCGTCGATCTGGCCCGGGAGAAGAAGCCCTTCCCGCTCTATGACGCCAAACCCTATCTGGTCGGTGAAACCATCCGGTCCTTGGACACCGATGTCCGGGACGCCATCGCCGAACACGGCATTCGCAATGCCCTGCTGACGTCGGTCGCGCCCACCGGCACGATCTCACTGTTTGCCGGCAATGTTTCCTCGGGTATCGAGCCCATCTTCAACCACACCTATGTCCGCAAAGTTACCCGGCACGATGGATCAAAACGGGAAGAGGACGTAGCCGATTACGCCTATGCGCTTTATCGGGACATGTTCGGAGCGGACACCGATCTGCCGGATTATTTCGTCACGGCCATGGATCTGGCGCCCGGCGACCACATCGCCATGCAGGCGGCCGCCCAACCCTTTGTCGATTCTTCGATCTCCAAAACGATCAATGTGCCCGAAGACATCGCCTTTGACGAATTTACCGACGTCTATCTCCAGGCCTATGACAGCGGGTGCAAGGGTTGCACGACCTACCGGCCAAATGATGTGACGGGATCGGTCCTGTCGGTTGAACGGGCCGGGGCGATATTTGATGAAAGGTCGGTGCAGACCGTCGATTTCGGCGGCGATGTCGTGCATCTGACCCAGCCGTTGGAACGCCCGGAAGCACTGGAGGGGCTGACCTACAAGGTGCGCTGGCCGGAAAGCAATCACGCCATCTACATCACCATGAACGACATCATGCACGGCGGGCACCGGGTGCCGTTCGAAATCTTCATCAATTCCAAGAACATGGAACATTACGCCTGGACCGTGGCCCTGACCCGGATGATCTCGGCCGTCTTCCGGCGCGGCGGCGATGTCTCGTTTGTGGTTGAGGAATTGAAGGCGGTGTTCGATCCACGCGGCGGCCAGTGGATGGAAGGGCGCTATGTGCCCTCTCTGCTGGCGGCGATCGGAGAGGTGATCGAGGAACACATGGTTGCCATCGGCTTCCTGCCCGGCGGCCCGTCGGATGGTGAAGGGGCCGGCCAGCTTTCCCTGGGCCAGCTTTTCCTGGGACTGGCGGCCGGGATGAGCGGCAATCAAGCCCCCGCCGCCGACAAGCCAACGGCCAAGGGCTGCCCACGATGCGGCGTCCGCTCCCTGGTCGCCCGGGAAGGTTGTGCCACCTGCCTGTCATGCGGGTATTCGAAGTGCAGTTAGATTTCCGGAATGGCGTATCGCGACATCGCAGGGGTGAATGGAGTTCGTCCAGCACAGAGAAGATGACCTGACGACCGGAATTCACCCATCGTAATTGCTGGATTCAGTTATACCCAACTCACTCCAGAGCTCGAAAATGTTCTGGCCATTTTGCCCTGGATGGATTCTTCCCTGGGCCTGATTCGGGGTGGATTTCCAGGCGCGAAGGACCGCACGGCCTTGCGGGCGGTGATGCGGCGCCCGAGCGAGAGCCACGGTGTGGCGCGCCGGGCGAACGCGATTTTGCTGTTTGACGATGGCTGGAGTTGCGCCAAGGCTCGCGGCCGAGCGGGTCGACGCCGCTTCCACCATCGCGCTGCTTGAGAAGCTGGAGGGTAAGCGTCCGGTGTTGGTGCTCTGACGCGTTATAGAGTGCGCTGATAGTGTCCACCATTGATAGTGGACATCCTGAGGGCGGACATGGCTGGGAAGAAGGGTCAGAAGAAGCGGTTCCGGTCAGACGATGAGAAGGTTCCGATCTGCGGACAAACGCGCGCACCTGGGGTTTCGGTAGCGCAGGTTGCGCGACGTCACGCGATGAACGCCAATCTGATCCACAAATGGTTGCGTGATCCCCGTTTCGCGCCGGCATGTACTGACGGTGATGATTTCGCCGGGGAAGTGACCACATTTCTGCCTGTAGAGATTGCAGGGCCAACCGCCCCCACGTGCCGATCACAGCGCCCTGTATGGACGGTCCTCTTTCGGCTCACCGTGCAGATATCACCCTGTCTGATGGTCGGCGTATGCTGGTTGAAGGAGCGACGGGATTGCCGGCGGTGCCGGCTCTGGTTGAGGGGCTGATGACATGATCCCGGTGCCGGGCAATACGCGGGTGTGGCTGGCCGCTGGGGTGACGGATATGCGGCTCAGGCAGAACAGGTTCTGGCTGAAGACCCGTATTCGGGGCACATGTTCGTGTTTCGCGGCAGGCGCGGTGATCTGCTCAAGATCATATGGTGGGACGGCCAAGGCGCTTGCCTGTTCTCCAGACGACTGGAACGGGGGCGGTTTGTCTGGCCTGCGGCCAGGGAGGGCAAGGTCAGCCTGAGTCCCTCACAGCTGTCGATGCTGCTGGAAGGGATCGACTGGCGCTCGCCGCAGAAGACCTGGCGACCGCTGAGTACGGGGTAGGAGAAAGCCTGACAAAACACGCGTTTTGGGAGGTTTTGCGTTCCATCTGCATAGGGATACCCGCTATATTGTGACCAATCTGGACGGCGGGCGCGGCAAGCATCTTTACGAGAAAGTCCATTCTGCCCGCGGGCAGGCCGAGAACCACATCAAATCCTGGAAGACCCACCTTGCCTCGGATCGCACCTCTTGCTCCAGGGCACTGGCCAATCAGATGCGGCTCATGCTGCATGGCTGCGCCTATTGGCTCTGGTGGACCCCGCGGGCAGCCTGTCCGAAGCGATCCCCGTGGCGTCATGCGCAGTTCGATACCCTGCGCCTGCACCTTGTCAAACTGGCTGCCACCATCGTCGAGAAGAAAACCCGGATCGTCATGACGCTGCCCGCCTCAAGTCCCCGCCAGCAGCTGATCCGCCTGCTCTTCGGAGCGCTCCTCCCGCCAAAGCCGACCTGAAGCTCAACAAAACGCCCCGCTCAACCAAGAACCCCAACCGACGCAGCCCCACATCACCAAGATCGTCCGGTGCACAATCCGGGCGCCCATCAACTATCGCCTCTCGAAACTCAAATGTCTTCAAAAAATGCCCACGGCATGAAAGCTGGGGTCTCATGAATTTTTGCGGTTAACCAGGCAACGGACTGACGCAACGCGAACCTTGTGCCGACATGCCCGCCTCGTGTATCTCTGTCGGCAAGGAATTCGGGGACGCCAATCAACCCCGTCAGTGCCTGGGAGGAAACATGGCTGATTACTGGATGACGACATTGCCGAAGCTGATCGAGGAAGGATTGGCGAAAAATCCGTCCGGCATCGCCCTGGCGTGTAAATATGACAGCGGCTGGAAAGAGTATTCGGTCGACGAGTTTCGAACCATCGTCGCCGAGGTGGCCATGGGGCTCCATGATCTGGGTATTCGCAAGGGCGATACGGTCGGGCTTCATTCGCAGAATTGTGCGGAGTGGCAATTCACCGATGCCGCGATGGTATCGACCGGCGTGATCAATGTGCCGATCTATTCGACGCAGCATGAGAATCAGATCAAATACATTCTGGAACATGCCGAAGTGAAGGCCCTGTTGGTCTCGAATGCCGAATTGTTTGAGGCGTCGGGAAAGAGCATCGACAGTTTCCCTGATTTGCATCTGGTCGGCTTCCACGGGGCATTCCATGACCGTATGATCACCTTTGAATATCTGCGCGATCGCGGCCGCAAGGTTATGACGGATCAGCCCGACCTCTATGGCCAGCTGGTTGATGCCGTTGAGCCCCAGGATATAGCTTCGATCCCGTATACCTCCGGCACCACGGGTGTGCCCAAGGGTGTGATGCTGGCCCATTCGAACCTGTGCCATTCCATGTTGTCGATCAAGGACAGCATCTGGTTTTCCGAGGCGAGCCCGGACGACAAGATCCTGTCCTTCCTGCCCTTTGCCCACATCTTCGAACGGATCACGGCCTTTGCCTGTCTGAACAAGGGCATCCCGTTTTATATCGTCCAGAACACCGACAGCCTGTTGGAGGATCTGGCCTATGTGAAACCGGCATCGTTCTCGACCGTGCCGCGCCTGCTGGAAAAGATTTACGGATCAATCATGCAGCGGGTGGAATCGACCCCCGGCGTAAAAGGCAAGCTGGCGCGATGGGCCGTTGACCTGGCGCGGAATTACGATGTCGATGCCGGCCGGAATTGGCGTCACAAGGTGGCGGACAAGCTGGTCTATTCAAAATTCAGGCAGGCCTTCGGCGGCAATATCGTCGGTATCACGTCGGGCGGCGCCGCTCTCAGCGCGGACATTGCCCGCTTCATGATCGGTATCGGTGTTCCGGTTGGCGAAGGCTATGGGCTGACTGAAACCTCGCCCGGCCTGTCCATCTATCAACGCGATAATCTCAAACCGGGATCGGTCGGTAAGGCGATCCCGGAGGTGGAGATCAAGATTGCGGACGATGGCGAAATTCTCTGTCGCGGACCGAACGTGATGCAAGGATACTATAAGAATCCCGAAGCGACCCGTGAGGCGATCGGGCCCGATGGCTGGTTCCATACCGGCGATATCGGCCATCTGGATGATGAAGGCTATCTGTACATCACCGATCGGAAAAAAGAACTCTTCAAGCTGTCGACCGGAAAATATGTGGCGCCCGCACCGGTGGAAAACCGGCTGGTGACGTCGGCATACGTTGAGCAGGTCGCTGTCATCGGGAATGGTGAAAAGTTCTGTGCGGCCCTGATCGTCCCGAACATGGACACCATACGCGGCGCCCATGGCGACGATGTGGGCGAAGACAAGGTTCGCGAACTTTTGCAGGCGGACATCGACAATGCAAACAAAGGCATCCCCGACTGGGAGACCGTCAAGAAATTCGCCATCCTGGATATGCCGATGACTGTCGAAACCGGCGAGTTGACACCGACCATGAAACGCCGGCGCAAGCAGATTGGTGAAGTTCGCGCAGACGATATCGCGGCAATCTACGCCTGATCGGCCGGTTCGATCTTTGACGTGCCGGACAGGGGGCAAACCTGTCTAGCCAACTGCGAATGCCCGGATAGTCGCCCAGGTCGCAATCGGCCTGATGGGCAAGGTGCGTATAGGCATAAAGTGTAGTCGTTCAGATGTGATCTGACAGTTGGCCGTTTTTCTGGCGGCGTTTGTCAGGTCAAGTTCAGTTCACGAATTTTTCCCGCCAGATCTGTTTCCCGTCAGTTCTGTTTCCCGTCGATCATGGTTTCGATGGGCATGGTTTCGATGGGCATGGTTTCGATGGGCATGGTTTCGATGGGTATTCCACCGCAACGCATTTTGCCTTGATGTGTGCGGTTCGTGATTGTGGCTGTACAGCCATTCATCCAGATCCGCCTGCGGGGTTTCAATGGTAAGCGTCCGGTGTTGGTGCTCTGACGCGTTATAGCGTGCGCTGATAGTGTCCACCATTGATAGTGGACATCTTGAGGGCGGATATGTCTGGGAAGAAGGGTCAGAAGAAGCGGTTCTGGTCAGACGATGAGAAGGTTTCGATCTGCGGACAAACGCGCGCGCCTGGGGTTTCGGTAGCGCAGGTTGCACGACGTTACGCGATGAACGCCAATCTGATCTACACATGGTTGCGTGATCCCCGTTTCGCGCCGGCATGTACTGACGGTGATGATTTCGCCGGGGAAGTGACCACATTTCTGCCTGTAGAGATTGCAGGGCCAACCGCCCCCCACGTGCCGATCACAGCGCCCTGTATGGACGATCCTCTTTCGGCTCACCGTGCAGACCTCACCCTGTCTGATGGTCGGCGTATCCTGGTTGAGGGAGCGACGGAATTGTCGGCGGTGCTGGCTCTGGTTGAGGGGCTGCTGACATGATCCCGGTGCCGGGCAATACGCGAGTGTGGCTGGCCGCTGGGGTGACGGATATGCGGCGCGGGTTCAACACACTGGCGACTCAGGCCGAACAGGTTCTGGCTGAAGACCCGTATTCGGGGCACATGTTTGTGTTTCGCGGCAGGCGCGGTGATCTGCTCAAGATCATATGGTGGGACGGCCAAGGCGCTTGCCTGTTCTCCAAACGACTGGAACGGGGGCGGTTTGTCTGGCCTGCGGCCAGGGAGGGCAAGGTCAGCCTGAGTCCCTCACAGCTGTCGATGCTGTTAGAGGGGATTGACTGGCGCACCCCGCAAAAGACCTGGCGTCCTTTGCAGGCGGGATAGAGAAAGCCAAAAAAACATGAAGTTTAACGCGGTTTGTCGTTCCATCCCATGGGGCAGTTTGATATGGATTTCACATGTTCAACGCCCTTGAATCCCTGCCTGAAGACCCCGCCGAACTGCGGGCTGTCAGCGAGCTTTTGATGGCCGAGGTTCAGTCGCTGACGTATCAAAACGAGAAGCTGAAGGCTGAACTGCATGGCCACCGCAAGGCACGGTTTGGCTCCAGATCAGAGAGCATGGATCAACTGGCCCTCGACCTACAGGAAGACGAAGAGATCGAGGCGGCAGCAAACGAGCAGAAGAACGAAGCTGGCTCTAACGGCACTGATGTCGATGAGACGGACAAACCTGCCAGGCGCAAGCACAGCCGCAACCCCTTGCCAGATCATCTGGATCGGCAGGATGAGGTGCTGTCGCCGGGTGAGGACTGCACTGACTGCGGTGGGAGCCTGCGCCAGATCGGTGAGGACGTTACCGAGGAACTGGAATATGTCCCGGGCCGCTTTGTGGTACGCCGGATTCTCCGCCCCCGCATGGCCTGCACCTGTTGTGAAACCTTTACCCAAGCCCCATTGCCGTCGCGCCCCATCGAACGTGGCCGCCCCGGTCCGGGTCTGCTGGCCCACGTCCTGATTGGCAAATACTGCGATCACCTGCCGCTTGACCGGCAATCAAAAATCTTCGCCCGCGAGAAGGTTAATCTGCATCGCACCACGTTGACCGACTGGGTGGGCCGCAGCACGGCGCTGCTGGAGCCATTGGCCGATCATATCGGCAAGCTGGTCAGGGCAGGGCCTGCACTTTTTGCCGATGACACACCGGTCAAACTACAAACCCGCACCATGATAAAGAAGACTAAAACCGCGCGGCTGTGGAGTTACGTGCGCGACGAGCGCCCGTGGTGCGGCGAGGCCCCACCCTGTGCCTGGTATCAGTTCAGTACAGACCGCAAGGGTGCACACCCGGTCAATCATCTTTCCGGCTATACCGGGACCGTGCATGCCGATGGCTTTGCGGGCTTCAATGGCCTCTTTGGGGAGGGCAAGGCCGACGAACAGGCCTGCATGGTGCATGTGCGCCGCAAGTTTGTGGAAGAGTTTGAGCGCACAGGGTCGGCCATCGCCAAAGGCACAATCAAGCAGATCGCCGTACTTTACGCTGTCGAAGAGGAAGCCAGAGGCAAATCCCCCGAAGAGCGGGTCGCCATTCGGCAAGAGAAGGCAAAGCCCGTCTTCGATGAGCTGGAAGCATGGTTACAGGCCCAGCTTCCCAGGCTCTCGGGCAAGACCAAACTGGCAGGGGCCATTCGCTATGCGCTGAACCGCATGCCAAAGGCGCGTGCCTGTCTCGGCGACGGACGGCTGGAACTCGACAACAACATCTGTGAACGCTCGATCCGCCCCATCGCACTGGGCCGCAAGAACTATCTCTTCATGGGCTCCGTCGGTGGCGGTAAAGCCGCCGCTATCGCTTACACCCTGGTCGAGACCGCCAGGATGAACGGCGTTGATCCGGAAGCCTGGCTCACCTGGGTGTTGGAGCGCCTGCCAGATCACAAGATCAACCGCATCGAGGAACTCATGCCGTGGAATTGGATGCCGGAATAACCGAAAAATACGGCTCTAACGGACGGCTACGAAAGGGCCGCCCTGCGGCAGGAGAAGGCCAGGCCTGTCTTCGATGACCTGGAAGTATGGCTACAGGCCCAACTGCCCAGGCTCTCGGGCAAGACCAAACTGGCCGAGGCGATCCGCTACGCCCTGAAGCCGATGCCCGAAGCGCGTGCTTATCTCGGCGACGGACGTCTGGAGCTCGACAACAATATCTGTGAGCGATCAATCCGTCCCGTCGCCCCTGGTCGAAAAAATTGTCTCTTCCCGGGCTCCGTTGGTGGCGGCGAGGCTGCCGCTATCGCCTACGCCCTCATTGAGACCGCTGAAATGAACAATGTCGATCCCGAGGCCTGGCTCACATGGGTGCTGGAACGCATTGCTGATCACAGATTAACCCCATCGACGAACTCATGCCGTGGAACTGGAAGCCCCAAGACACCAAAAACGCGGCCTGACCGGACGGATACTTTCAATGCCATCGTAAAGCTTTTTGTGGAAGGCGACCTGATAGAATTCCTGCAGACCCGTCTTGTGAAAGCGTTCACAAATGCCGTTCGTCCGTGGTGATTTCACCTTGGTTCTGGTGTGATCAATGTCGTTGATGGCTAGGAAGAGCTGGAAATCGTGCTTGTCGACCCGCCCGCAATATTCCGTGCCGCGGGTCGTGCTCATCGTGGAGCGGCTGCGCCCGGTCATTGAGCAGATCAGCCGCCGTGATCGGCGTCCTGGTGGCATGGAGTTTGGCATGGACCCCCTTGCTGCATGTGTCGACATAGGTCTGCTGGCAGACACGCCCGACGCCCTTCAGGGCGCCGACATGGAACGCATCCCGCGACCCAGGATAGCCTGGATGGGCGGTTTCGATCTCACCGCGGGCCTTGTCGTCCAGCTTCTTCTTTTCCAGCGCCCGCACCCGCGCTTCCGTCAGGATGGCGCCTTCCTCGGCCACCCTGGTTTCCAGTGCTTTCAGACGGGCTTTGAAGTGCGTCGGATCATGGCGCGGCCAGATCGAGCGGACACCCGAGGGCGAGACGAAGACCCACAGCTTGCGCAGCTCGTTGGACGTACGGGCCTGACCATGGGCTGGGAAGTCGGTGGCGGATTTGATGACAGCATCCTCGGTCGTCTGATCCACCCGGTTCGCCAGATTGGTCTTGCGCCGGGTGCATTCAAACAGCGCTTCAACCCCGCCATCCTCGACCGCTGATTTATGGCGGCGGAAAGTGTCGCGCGACATACCCATCACTTGGCGGGCCTTCGACACATTGCCCAACTCCTGGGCAAGGTTCCGTAAACGCCACGACTGGTTGCCGACAAAGAAAAGGCCCTTGCTGTTCATTTGGCCGATTCGGCCCGGTTAACCAGGGCGACGGCAATACAGGCCAGCGTCATTCCGGTGAATTCCAGCGATCCCAGACGTTCATCGAAAAGAATCCAGCCCATCAGGGCAGCGCATGGCGGCACCAGAAAGAACAGGCTGGCCACATTCGCCGCCGCCCCGTTCTTGATGAGGATATAAAGAATGGTCACGGCACCGAGGGACAACACGATAACCAGCCACAGGAAAGCCAGGATCAGCTCGTGGGACCAGATGATTTCTCGACTTTCGAACGCCATGGCCAGGACGCCGCAGGCAAGGGCGGCCGCCACGAATTGCACCACATTGGCGGACCGCAACGGCACGCCCGAACAGAACCGCTTCTGATAAACCGCGCCGACGGCAATCCCGCAAAGTGAAGCGAAATTCATTATCACGGCGAAGGGCGTTCCCAGACCGGCGCCCAACTTGTTGAAAACAAACAGGCCAACGCCAAACAACCCCAGAAGCAGGCCAACCCATTGAATACAGGTAACATTTTCTCTCAGAAACAGGCCAGCGAGCGCCGCGGTCAAGATTGGCTGAAGACCGACGATCAACGACGACGTACCCGCCTCCAGCCCATGATAGACGGCCACGAATACACCGCCCAGGTAAACGGTTTGCAGCAGAACACCCGAAATCGCCAGGTGCAGGATCTGGTTTCGGCTGAGGTTCCAGCGCGCGCCGGTCGCAATCGCAAAAATCGCCAACAGTGCCGCCACCGCCGCGAACCGAAGAGACAACAAGGTCATCGGCTCGACATAGGGCATCGTGTAGCGGGCACAAATGAACCCGGTCGCCCACACCGGCACAAAGATAACCGGCATGGCCCGGGTCCACAGGCCCGGTGAAACGGCAGGATTCGCATTGGCGGTCACGGGGCTGCCCCTTTGTCTCCCCAATTGTCGGCAAACTGGCATATGCTTTCACCCGGCGACACCACGAATTGAGGAGCACACCATGGCGCGTTCGAATTTTCTGGCGGGATTGGCGATTATTCCTTGTTTGATCACCGCAACGCCGCTTTGGCCAAGGGAATGACCGGGGTGACTGATACCGGCCGGGTCGAGGCGGTCCCCGACCGGGCAACCGCCTCGGCGGGCGTGACCGGTACGGGCAAGACGGCGTCGGAAGCCCTGCGCAACAATTCGGCGGCGATGATCCGGGGGTCGACGTTCTGAGAGAGGCCGGGGTCGAGGCCAGGGATATCGCCACCAGCGGGCTTGCCTCGCAACCGGTTTATGATATCGCGGAAAGCAGAGTTCCTCGATTCAGGGCCAGGGACCACAGATCATCGGGTACCGGGTATCGAACCAGGTCACGGTGCTGTTTCGGGATCTGGAAACAATGGGCGCCAGGCTCAATGCCTTGGTGCGGTCGGGCGCGAACCGGCTCAATGGTGTGAGCTTCATCGTCTCCGACGCTGACAAACGGCTGGATTCGGCGCGGGCCGATGCCATCCGGAAGGCGGAAATCTATGCCCAGGCGACCGGGGTAAAATCAGGCTCACTCAAGACCACAAGGGAAGGCGGCGGCGGTTTTGGCCCGCCTGTGCCGCTGGCGCGAGGCATGGTGATGGGGTCGGCCGCAATGGACGTCCCGGTCGAAGCCGGCGGTCAAACCCTCGGCGTTACCATCAGCGTGATCTTCCAGGCAAAGGACTGAAGATCACGAATCCTCGCGTGCCAGATCGCGCAGCTTGAATTTCTGGATCTTGCCGGTGCTGGTTTTCGGCACTTCGGCGAACACCACATGACGCGGGGCCTTGAAGTGGGCGAGGTTCTCCCGGCAGTGATCGATCATCTCCCGCATGGTTGCGGTGGCGCCCGACTTCAGTTCGATGAACGCACACGGCGTTTCACCCCATTTGTCATCCGGTTTGGCAACGACCGCACAGGCGGCAACGGCGGGATGCTTGTAAAGGACGTCTTCGACTTCGATGGACGAGATGTTCTCGCCGCCGGAGATAATGATGTCCTTTGACCTGTCCTTGAGTTGGATATACCCGTCCGGGTGCATCACACCGAGATCGCCGGAATGGAACCAACCGCCGCTGAGCGCGTCGCCGGTCGCGGCGGCGTTTTTGAGATAGCCCTTCATGACAATATTGCCGCGGAACATCACCTCGCCGATGGTTTCACCGTCGCGCGGCACGGGCGCCATGGTCTCCGGGTCCATCACGTCGATGCCCTCCAGTGCGGCATAGCGTACGCCCTGACGCGCCTTGAGCGTGGCGCGCTCGCCGGCCGGCAGGTCGGACCACGCATCGTGCCATTCATTGACCACCGATGGGCCATAGGTCTCCGTCAGGCCATAGAGGTGGGTGACATTGAAACCGGCCTCGGCCATTCCCGACAACACCGCTGCGGGCGGCGGCGCCGCGGCGGTCATGAAGTTGACGGTCTGATCGAAATCGCGGCGTTCTTCTTCACCGGCGCCAAGGAGCAGGCTCATGACAATCGGTGCACCGCACAGGTGCGTGACGCCATGTTCGGCAATGGCCTCGTAGATCGCGTCGGCGCGCACCTGGCGCAGGCAGACATGGGCACCGCCGATGACGCTGATGGTCCAGGGAAAGCACCAGCCATTGCAATGGAACATCGGCAGGGTCCACAGATAGACCGCGTGCTGGGACATGCGTCCGGCGATGACGTTCCCGGTCGCCAGCAGGTTGGCGCCGCGATGGTGATAGATTACACCCTTGGGATTGCCTGTCGTGCCGGAGGTATAATTCAGGCTGATCGCGTCCCATTCGTCATCCGGCAGAGACCAGTCAAAGGTATTATCGCTGGTCTCCAGAAACGTCTCATAGTCCATTTCGCCCCGGGGGACGCCCGGTCCATCATATTCGGAATCGTCCACATCAATGACCAGGGGCATGGCCTCGGCCAGTGAAAGCGCTTCGCGGATCGTTGGCGCAAATTCACGGTCGGTGATCAGCACGTCCGCTTCCCCATGATCCAGGATGAAGGCGATATTGGCCGCATCCAGCCGTGTGTTCAGCGTATTCAGGACACCGCCCGTCATTGGCACGCCGTAATGACATTCCAGCATTTCCGGCGTATTGGCCAGCATCGCCGCAACCGTCGATCCCTTGTTGACACCGCGTTTGGACAGGGCCGAGGCCAGACGCTGTGCCCGGCCGTAAAACTCGCGATACGTATAACGCCTGTTGCCGTGGATCACCGCTGGATGGTCCGGCCAGATCGCCGCACTGCGTTCCAGAAAAGGCAGGGGGCTGAGCGGCTGAAAGTTGGCCGGGGTGCGCGGCAGATCCGCATCATATTTGCTGGTCGTCATGGCTTGATCTCTTTCGTCTCGCGCGGCAGAAATAGCGAGGAGTAGGGGCCGGCCGCAAGTCCTACAAAAGGGTCAGTTCGGTCACGGCGGCCGAGAGTTTGGGCGCGATGGCCGCAATCTCGAATTCAGTCAGGGCGCGGGTGCGGGCTGCTTGCCCCAGATCAGCGGCAAGTGCCGGATCCCGCAGCAGCCTGGCAATGCCGTCCGCCATGGCCCGGTGGTCTCCGGTTTTGAAGAAATGCGCTTCCTTGGCTTCTTCGGCGGCCTCCACCAGACCGGGAATATCGGCCGAGACGATCGGGCACCCGGCTTCCATGGCTTCCAGAAAGGCGATCGACAGTCCTTCGCGGCGACTGGGCACGAGATAGATATCGATGGCGCCCAAGAAGTCGCGCGGTGTCCTGGTCCAGCCCGGCAGGTCGACATCCTGTTCCATTTCCAGGGCATTGCGGAGGGCTGTCATCTGGTTTGTCCCGCCGCGCGCTTCTTCTCCATGAATGACGGCCCGGAACGGTATGCCGCGTTCCTTGAGATCTGCCAGCGCCATCAGCATCAGATCGAAGCCCTTCTCCAGGGAAAAACGCCCCATGGAGCCGATCACCGGTGGCGAGGCGAAACCGGCTCGTTCGGTCGCCCGGCCTCGGTGAACCATATTGGGGATCAGCTTGACGCTATAGTCGGCGAACCCATGTTCGATCAGGGCCTGGCGGTATTGCGGCGTGATGGTGATCGCCCCCTTCAGGTGCGACGTCCGCTTGATCCAGGTGTTGTGATAGACGCCGATGATCACCTTTTGCGGCGGCGCTGCCCAGGCCAGATTTATCGCCCGGTTGCCGTGGGCAATGATCGCATCCGGCCGCCATGTGTCGCACAGCCTGTGAAACCACCACAGGCCGCGAATGTCCCAGGCGCCGCGTGAGGTAATGTGCTCGATCTTGGTCAGATACCGGTTCACCCACGCCTTGGGGTGCGTCACCGACAGAACCTCGTGACCCTCCATCTCCAGCGCTTCGTGATAGTCGGCGCAGGCGTGTTCCAGCCCGCCGGCGCCCTTCGCCAGCATGACGTTGAGGATTCGAAATTCGGGCGGTGCGCTCACGCGCCTTCCCTAACCTACACCATGCGGTGCAGCAACTCCTCCTCGAACGGGAATGTCGACATGTTCTGGACGCCATCCTCGGTGATCAGCACCTGTTCCTCCAGCTTGACGCCGAACGACCCGCCAACCTCGCCCATATAGCTTTCGATGCAAATGACCATGCCGGGATTGAAGGTGCCGTCATAGGTATATTCGTTCCAGTCCCGTCCGTGCCGGATGGTCGGGTATTCGTCGGCCATGCCGACACCATGGGCGACGCAGGAATAGCGCAGCGGCCACGACGCGTCGGGAATTTTCCAGGCCTTGTCGGCAAACTCGCGAAAACTCATGCCGGGCTTCAAAAGGTCGATGTTGAAGTGGACCTGATCCCAGGCCGCCTGGTAGATCCGCCGATGCTCGTCCGAAGGCCGGCCGGGACCCGAGAAATAGCTGCGGCTGACATCGATACACATGCCACCGGGACCGATCAGGTCGGTGTCGTAGGAGACGATCTCGTTCGGGCGGATCATGCGGTCGGCGCATTCCTGAAACCATGGATTGGTCCGGGTACCCGAAGCCAGCAGCCGGGTTTCGATCCATTCGCCGCCATGGGCGATGTTGACCTGGTGCAGGATCGACCACAGTTCGTTCTCGGTCATTCCGGGCTCCAGTTGCTGACGCATCTGGTACATGCCCTTTTCACAAACCGCGACGGCATTCATCATCACGGCGATCTCATCAAGGGATTTTACCTCCCGCGCCAATTCGGTGACCGCCTTGCCATCGCATATCTCGATCCCGCGCTGGACCAGTTTCTGGACACCCAGGGGTGGGGCGATATCGATTGCCAGCCGCATATTGCCGCCACCATGTGCGCAGACCAGATCCGCCATTTCGTCGGCCCATGCGTTTTGATGGTGATCGAGAAGTTCGCCGCCCGAGAAAAATTCGCACGGCCGTGTGTTGCGCAACTCGTCAATCGCTTCACAGTGTCCGGACAGATGATCGGTCTGGTGATAGTCGAACATTACGGTCGGGCCGTTGGTGGCGATGAACAGGTACCGGATCAGGTTGTGCGCCGTCCAGTTCGCCATGTTCCGCGTTCCCACGGCGTAGCGAATATTGATCGGATCGAACAACAAGATGCCGGCCACATCCCGTGCCTGAAGCTGGGCCTTGATACGGTCAAAGCGGTAGGTGCGCATCCGCACCATATCGGGCTGGCTTTCCAGCTCGGTCAGGCCCAGGCCGTTCGATTTCAGCCGAACCTCGGGGGCGGCGGTAACCTTGTCCTGAACATTCATCGGCCAATTCCTTCTGATTTGGATTTTGAGCGATGTTGATCTGGTTATCATCCACATGAAAAGCCGGAATCGACGTGGTGGAACTGAATTGCGCCCCATACTAAGGTTTCATCAATGAAATTCGGTGTTTTTCTCCTTCTGGCCCTGGTGGTGGCCGCGATTCCGGTGCGCGCGCAGCAGCAGGTAGCGCTCGAACTCGTCCTGGCCATGGATGTTTCGGAAAGCGTCAATGGCGCCGAATATCAGTTGCAGTCGCGCGGTCTGGCCCAAGCCTTCCGCAATCCCGACGTGGTGGCCGCCATTGCCGGGGTCGGCGGTATTGCCGTCACCGTTGTACAATGGGGTAATGCGCGGCAACAGTCGATCAGCGTGCCGTGGACCTTTGTCACCAACTCCTTTACCGCCGAACAGGTATCCAATCGAATTTCCCGTTCGGGCCGGGCATTTGTGGGCAAGGGAACGGCGATCGCCGATGTCCTGGGCTACACCAGCAAGATCTTCGCCGGCAGTCCGTTCAACGGCATGCGGCAGGTTGTTGATGTCTCCGGCGACGGTCTTGAAAACCGGGGCGGCGATGTCTGGGCCGCACGTGATCATCTGGTTGAGCAGGGGGTAACGATCAATGGGCTCGCCATTTTGAATGAAGAAGCCAATCTGGATCTGTATTACCGCAAGAACGTGATCGGCGGCCCCGATGCCTTTGTACAGTCAGCAAACCGCTATGAAGATTATGGCCAGGCCATTATCATCAAGCTTTTGCGTGAGGTCGGCGCGCCGTTGATGTCGCAGGGGCCGGCGCGCCGATCTGTTCCCCAAGGTTGAAGGTCATGTACTGGCGGATCGGCGGCATGGGTCAATTTATGTTTGAATTCAAGGGGTGAGCCCCTTTAAACCCCTCCGGAACAAATTTGAGGGAGAATTCATATGCAAGATGTCGAAATAATCGGGGCCATGAAACCCGGATTCGATGAGATTTTGTCCGATGACGCGGTTGCGCTGATTGCCCATCTGCATCGCAAGTTCAATGCCCGCCGGCTGGAACTGCTGGCCGCGCGCGTCGGACAGCAGCAGAAATTCGATGACGGCGAATTGCCTGTGTTTCCGCCCGAGACGAAGTCGGTTCGCGATGGCGACTGGACCATCGTGGACACACCGGATGACATGCAGGACCGGCGCGTCGAGATCACCGGTCCCGTAGACCGCAAGATGGTCATCAATGCCCTGAATTGCGGCGCCTCCACGTTCATGGCGGATTTCGAGGATGCCTCGACCCCGTCCTGGGCCAATCTGATCGAAGGCCAGATCAATCTGCGCGACGCCAACAGCGGCACAATTGAGTCCACCGATCCGCGCTCGGGCAAGGAATATGCCCTGAATGAAAAGCACGCGGTCCTGATCGTCCGCCCCCGTGGCTGGCATCTGGATGAAGCACACATGAGCGTCGATGGTGAGCGGGTCTCGGGCGCGATCATGGATTTTGCGCTCTACCTCTTCCACAACCACGCGGCGCTGAATGCCGCTGGCTCCGGACCTTACTATTACCTGCCGAAGCTGGAGCACTATCTGGAAGCCCGCCTGTGGAACGACGTGATTTTCGAGGCGCAAAGCCAGCTCGGCATCGCCAATGGCACGGTGAAGGTGACGGTCCTGATCGAAACCATCACCGCCGCCTTCCAGATGGACGAAATTCTGTTTGAGTTGAAAGACCACATTGTCGGGCTGAACGCCGGTCGCTGGGATTACATTTTCAGCATCATCAAGAAGTTCTCCAAGCGAGCCGATTTCCTGATGCCCGACCGCGGCCAGGTCACCATGACCCAGCCGCTGATGCGGGCCTATTGCCTGCTCCTGATCAAGACCTGCCACCGGCGCGGCGCTCATGCCATGGGCGGCATGGCAGCACAGATCCCGATCAAGGGGGACGACGCCGCGAATCAGGCCGCGATGGACAAGGTTCGTTCGGACAAGCTGCGCGAAGCCAATGATGGTCACGATGGAACCTGGGTCGCGCACCCTGGCATGGTGCCAATTGCCAAGGAAGTCTTCGATGAGGTGATGCCTGAGGCAAATCAGGTGAAAAAGCCGCTCGGCAATATCGTGGTAACCGAAGCTGATCTGGTCGAAGTGCCAACCGGTACTCGCACCGAAGAACAACTGCGGATGAACTGCCGCGTCGGTGTCGAATATATCGAGGCCTGGCTGCGCGGGCAGGGCTGTTCACCGCTCTACAATCTGATGGAAGATGCTGCGACTGCCGAGATCTCGCGGGCTCAGATATGGCAACAACTGAAGCTGGGGGCGGAGCTCGAAAACGGCGGCAAGGTCACGCGCGAATTTTTCAATAAGATCTATGACGAAGAGTTGAGCGGGTTCAGCGGGGGCAAATTCCCCGAGGCCATCTCGCTGTTCAAGGATATGTGCCTGTCGGAGGACTTCCCTGATTTTCTGACGCTGGATGCATATGAATCAATCGTCAGCGAAGGCATGTAATTCAACTGCAGCGCCGCCTGTCTTAACTTACGTGGGGCAGGCGGATCGCTAATCGGTCTTACCAGGTGGAAATGGCCTGTATCAGGCCGCATCGGTGTGGGATGCCGGCGGAAGGACCACGATCTCGGTTCAGTAGTGGGACAGCGTCTTCACGACATCAACCAAGCCGTCAAAGGTTACCGGCTTGGCGATGAATGAGTTGCTGCCCAGATCACAGGTGTTCCGCACATCCTCTTCGGCACGCAATTTAGGGCATCTCTAAAAATGCTCGGACTTGCGAAGGTTCATATTTTGTCCCAGCTTGTAGCTGGGGGTTGAGGGGAAAGTCGGCGGGTCAGATCTGATTCCTGGGTCTGCCTTGTGATTTATCTTCTGTTTTCTTGTGGTTTGGGCAGACTCATCCCCTGAAGGTGGTCAGCCCGGTGCTGCATCCAGGTGATCCAGTTGCACGGTGCGGCGCATGTTGCAGGCAAGGTTCCGGAGACCGATCCGTGCCTTTGCCCGGACCAGACCGATGGATCGGATCAGCGGTCCGCCCATGTCGTTGCTCCGGGCGCCAAAGACATGCTCGACCCGGACGCGCACCCTGGAGCGGGTCTTGTTGTCCTTCTTCTCCCGGTCGCTCGGCGGCTTGTTGCGCTTGCCCTTGCGGTGGCTCCGGCTCCTCAGCCCCTTGTCCTTCAGCTTCTCCTCGATCTCGGCCGAGCGACAGGCGCTGTCGGCCCGGACATCCGAGGCGGTGTTGTCATCATCGAGGATCTGATCCGGCACCTGACTGTCGTGCACCGCGGCATCGCTCACGTCATGGTCACGCACCAGCTTGTGACGGCGGTCGACGTTGATGTGGTTCTTGTCGCCGTAATGGCTTTGGCCGTTTTTCCGGTCCAGCGGGCATCGCAATCTTTCCGGCGCAGCCTGGCCGGCTTTTCCTTCCACGCCTCTGGCGTGTCACCGGCCTTGATGGTCGCGTTCTCCTCGCGCTTGTTGCGCTGCCCGGGCACCGGGACGATCGACGCATCAATGATCTGTCCGCCCATTGCCAAATAGCCCCGGCCCTTCAAATGATCGTCAAAAGCTGAAAAAAGCGGTTTTACTTCGCCCGCCTGGGCCAGCTGCTCGCGATAAAGCCGGATCGTCCTGGCATCGGGCACCGGATCCTCAAGGCCCGGGCCCGGGAACCGCATGAAGGAAAGACGATCGCGAACCTGATACTCGACCTGCTCGTCGGAAAGAGTGTAAAGTTCGCAGAGAATGATCGCCTTGAGCATGACCACCGCGTCCCACGGCTTGCGACCCGCCGCCGACTTGCGCTTTTCACCCGGTTTGCGCCAGACCGCCTCCAAACGCGAGCGAAACGCCTCGAATGGAACAACCGCCGCAATCTGAACCAGGGGGTCCTTCCTGGCATCAAGCGAAGCGTAACGGTTGCTGACATCGAAAAAGCCCGGCTGACCCATCGCCGATTCCTTACAAAATTGAAGCTTCCATCGATTATATTTCGAGAGAATCAAACGTCATCCATAAACTCAAAATCAGGCCGATTGTTCGAGATGCCCTTTAGTCAGGATCAATGACCGGCAAATTTGACGGGAATGTCCCGTCCGATGTTGAAATTCGCGCCGGGTGACGTTGCGGGTTGCATGGTTACGCGGCCCGAGCCATCGGGTCAACAGGCGCACCGACCCGTGGGTCGCGGTGCTTTTCGAGCGCGGCCTTCAGGACGGGCAACTGCTTGCAGGCCTTGAGACGGCGAAAGCCCTTGCCTGCTTCGAGCATTCCGGCGGCGGTCCAGCGCGGCGCCATCCGGGCATCCCGCCAGCGCTTCACATTCCGGCGGACCTGACGGATCACGGCATTCATCGACTCGATGATATGCGTCGACGCCAGAGACCGTCGCAACAGGGGCGGGATGCCAGGACGGATGACGGTCAGGTCTCGTCCAACCCTTCCAGGATCGCCCTGGACACGCTTGGCGCCTCCTGCCCGAAGCGCCGCGCCAGATTGCGCATCAGGCGTTCGGCCTTGTCGGCGTCGTCGGGTTCCCGGGCCTGTTTCAGGGCGCGACGCATGGCGCCTTCGCGCTGTTCGCCATGCCAATCCATCGCGCCGCCCTCCCATTGTGATCGCTTCGAGGAAAACGAAAGGAAATTCAGACTACCAATGCGGAACCAGGGTCTCAATCTGAGAGAAACCCAGCATCTGCCTTCAACCAATGAAAGCTCCCGGCGCGCCGCCGGACACAATCAAAGGGTCCGGTCCGTCAAGCAGCGGCGATCCAGCCACCGCCCAGGACTCGGTCACCTGTTCCGGCGCTGTAGATGACACAGGCCTGGCCAGGTGCAATGCCGGCTTCGCCCTCGTCCAGCCGGACCAGGGCATGCCTATCGCCGCGCGGCATCAGACGTGCGGGCGCCGGCGGCCGGGTCGAACGGATCTTGACGCCGACATCCATGCCGTCTTCAGGGATCGGGCCATCGCCAATCCAGTTCAATTCGCCGACATTGACGTCCTGGATCAGCAGCGCCTCGTAAGGTCCGACAATCACCTTCGATGTTGCCGCATCCAGATCAATGACGAACAAAGGTTCACCGGTCGCAATGCCAAGACCGCGGCGCTGGCCGATCGTGTAATGCACGATGCCCCGATGTTGGCCCAGGACCCGTCCATCCACATGAATCAGGTCGCCGGGAACCGCCGCGCCGGGACGCATCTTTTCGATCACGCCGGTATAATGGCCGTTCGGTACAAAGCAGATATTCTGGCTGTCGGGCTTGGTCGCCACCGCCAGCCCCAGATCTTCGGCCAGTGCGCGCACCCCCGCCTTGGGCAAACCGCCCAACGGAAAGCGCAGAAAGTCGAGCTGTTCGGCCGTGGTGGTGAACAGGAAGTAAGACTGATCGCGGTCGGGATCAGCCGCCCGGTGCAGTTCCGGCCCCGCCGGTCCCATGACGCGCTGAATGTAATGGCCCGTGGCCATGCATGCCGCGCCCAGATCGCGCGCGGTTTCCATCAGGTCCTTGAATTTGACTCGTTCATTGCAACGGACACAGGGGATCGGCGTGCCGCCGGCCAGATAGGTATCGGCAAAATCTTCCATCACCTGTTCTCGAAAGTGATTTTCATAATCCAGAACGTAGTGTGGAATATCCAGGCGTTCCGCCACCCGGCGGGCGTCATGAATATCCTGGCCGGCGCAACAGGCACCTTTTTTGGCCAAGGCCGCCCCGTGATCGTAAAGCTGAAGCGTGATTCCGACGACATCGTAACCTTCGCCCACCAAAAGCGCCGCAACGACCGACGAATCGACACCTCCCGACATGGCGACCACCACGCGTGTATCTTCCGGACGTCCTGGCAACCCCAAACTGTTTACAGGCCCATTCATGCAGATGGCCGTGCCTTTGTCGGTTTTTCTACAGGCTGGGACATATATATAGAGAAGCTTTGGAGAACCGCAAGCCGAGAGCAGGTTTGAGTTGGCTCGCCCGAGATCGGCTGCTGTCTGGCGTTTCACATCGACATCTATTATAGATTAAATATACATTAACCATTTTTCCATATTATTTGTATAATTTATAATATTTCAGAAATTGAAAGGCTCAGTTTGCGAATTGTATGCATGGACGTGCGATGGCGGTTGCGAGGCAAGCCCGGGGGGAGGCGTTCTCCAGTTCAAGCCGCTGGAACCATCGCAGGTCGTTGTCGAGATATCTGGTCGCGACGCCTCGGTGGCGCCGCAGGAAATCCTTCAACCGGCCATGTCGGTTGTTGACCGCCGGATCTGCTGCGATCTGAATGTGAAAGGCACCTCGCACCCGTTCACTTCGTGACAGGTTCAATGCTTCGTGATGCGCACCGATTGCCGCCGCGCATCGCGGACAAGCGCGGTGTCCATCGGTCACCAAAACGATATCCTCGTCCACAACCGGCGCGATTACCTCTCGCAAGGGATCTGCGTTGACCGCGGGCAGAACCGCACTGACCGTCGCGCCGCTGCGATCAGCGACAACCAGTACCGGAACCTGTTCATCTGACAGGCCCCGCTTGCTGGCCCTGCCTCCCCTGCGTCGCGCCTTGCGCTCAAGGTTTCGTGCGCCTTTCCGGCTTTCCGGCACACAGGTTTCATCGGCTTCCACAATGCCCGTGAGCTTGCGTGCCTTCAGGTCTTTCGCGGCAGGAAATCGGTGCCGCCAACGGAAGGCGGTGTTGACGGCAAGTCCGCAACGTTCTGCTGAAGCGCGAATCGTCAGCCCATCAGCAAGACAGGCTCCGAAGGCAAGCCACTTGTCCTTGCGGTGCAGACCCGACAAGGGGGTGCCGGTCGCGGCATTGAGGTTGCAGAGACGCTTGCAGTTGTATGCCGGGGCGACCAGGAGCCCTTCAGCTTTGACATTTTCGATGCCTCCGAGGTGGAACCGGTTAAATCCGAGAACGTTCCCGAGGAGGCCGAACACCGGTTCGACGGTGCATTTTCGTCGTTTGTACTTTCCCTGGCCACCTCGGTCCGCATGGTTTCCCGCATCCGTTTTCGCCACCCGGCCCCGGGCTCGGGCGGCGGCCCGCTTCGCCTTCAGCGCTTCGCGCCGGGCAACTTCCCCGGGCACACGCTCCATCCTGGCCTCGTCGACCTCGTCCACCGCCTCTGCCCGGGCCATCGGAGCCGCGATATCCGCCTCCGGCTGCGCCCGCAACTCCCGCGCCATCTCCAACACCGATGCAAATGCCGCCGCGAAGGCCGCCTGGTGTTCGTGCCGGAAGGTCGCAACCGTGTCATGGTCCGGATGGGTGTCGGCCGCCACAAACCGCACCGCCACATCGCGAAAGGCCGCCTTCCCGATCCGGCGAGACGAAAACATCCCGTTGGTGGCGCAGCAAATCGGAAGCGCCAGTATCATCCGGAGAGGATGCCGCGCCTTTCCCGTACCCTTCCAATTGACCTTGTGACCTTGAACGCCCCGATGGGGATTCGTTCAACGGCCTCGATGATGAAATGGCAAGGATCGTCTTCGGGCGCCCACTCACGAAGACCATGGCGCAATACAAGCGCTTGCGAGCGGTCGTGGAAGATGAAATTGGCCATGTGGATCTTATACACTGAAGTGCCTGTAAATCCGAAAGACTGCTCGCCCGGACTTCTCACACAGACGGGCTCAGAATCATGGTTACCCCATTGCACCCGTGGCGCCGGACATGATCAATCGCACATTGGTGATATTTGCCGTCGTGCCATGGCACATGATTTTCCACCTTGTTAAACTTTGTTCGGTCTACTGGGAGAAAATCAAAATGTGCCATATTTTTTCAAGCCAGTCCCCCGAACGCTGGCAATCGGAAACCCGATCAATCCGGCTATGCGGCCATTCCACCAGCATCAGGTTGGAGAAGGCTTTCTGGGATACTCTGGAAAAAATCTCTTTATCTCAAGGGTTTACCGTGCCGCAACTGCTCATGGAACTCCATGACGAAATTCTCGAAACCCAAGGCGAAGTTGGAAATTTCACTTCCTTGCTGCGCTGCGCCTGCCTGACCTATGCCGAGGAGATCGAGCGGAATCCGCTTGCCGAAAGGGCCCTGATTTCCGAGGCTGAACAGGCTTTTCAGGCCAATTTACAGCCAGCCGGATAGAGCCCGGCCGCTCTGTAGTAGAGGGATACCACCTATCCTCCCGAACGCGCGTCTAAGCTGAAGTCCATGATGCGGCCAGTCGCCGTTCGCCATAAACCAGTAAACCGGCTGACGGGTACTGACGGGGGACTGGGGCACAGGGGAGAAAAAACCAATATGGCGAAAGCCATTCACACCATGATCCGGGTTTTCGACGAGCAGAAATTCTGTCGCTTTTTATAAAGCGGCGCTTGATCTGGACATTGCCGACCGGTATGACTTCGCCGATTTCACCCTGGTCTATCTGCGCAATCCGGAGAACGATTTCGAGATCGAGTTGACGGTCAACAAAGACCAGGGCGAACCTTACAGCCACGGTTCGGGCTACGGCCATGTGGCGGTCGCGGTGGACGATCTGGATGCCGAGCATGCCCGGTTTGAATCCGCCGATCTGGCGCCCAACCCGATCAGGGAATTCCACCGCGACGGGTCGCTGATGGCGCGCTTTTTTTTCGTGCAGGACCCGGACGGCTACAAAATCGAAGTGCTTCAAAAACACGGACGATATCGATGAACCCGCCGTGGGCTTTCCCCGGCGGGGCGGTCCATTGCCGGACAACATAACGGAGGATGGGAAACAAAAATGAATTTTAGCGTGGAATTGAAGACGGCCGGCCATCCGGTCATCGACCGGCGCCAGCTTTTGAAGACCGTTGCGGCAGGCGCCATTGTGGTGGCATCGGGCGTGGTGGTCTCGCCGGGCGAGGGTTGGGCCCTGGAAGCCAAGGTGCTGAAGCCTGAAACCATGCGCACCCTGGTCCAGATGGCCCGGGACATCTTCCCCCATGATCATGTGGCCGACCGCTATTATGCGATTGCCTGCAAGGGCTATGACAATGCCGGCATGAAGGACATGATCGAAGCAGGGGTGACCGCCATGGATGCGGCGGCAAAAGCCCGGCACGGTTCCGGATATGCGGACGTGATGTGGGAAAACGACCGCACCGCCCTCCTGACCCAGATGCAAGGGTCGGACATTTTCCAGAAGATGCGCGGCGACCTGGTGGCCACACTCTACAACCAGCCGGAGGTATGGCCGTTGTTCGGCTATGAGGGCGAGTCGGCCTCGCACGGCGGTTACATCGACCGCGGCTTTGACGACATCGACTGGATCTAGGGTAGGGAGGACAGAACAATGGCGACTTTTGATAAAAATGACGACAGCGTTGTCGTGGTCATCGGCTCGGGTGCCGGCGGCGGGACGCTGGGTACGGACCTGGCCCTGAAGGGAATCAAGACGGTGATCCTGGAGGCCGGCGGCCGCCACGAGATCGAAGACTTCATCAATGATGAATGGTTCAGCTTCGGCCAACTCGCCTGGGTCGATCCGCGCACAACGACCGGTTCGTGGCAGGTCTCGAAGAACTTTTCCGGTCTGCCGGCGTGGATCGTGAAGGCAGTCGGCGGTTCGACCACCCACTGGGCCGGCGCCTCTTTGCGGTTCCAGGAACACGAATTCAAGGCAAGGACAACCTATGGAGATCTGCCGGGGGCCAATCTGCTCGACTGGCCTGTTACCCTGGCCGAGATGGAACCCTATTACGCCAGGGCCGAGGATCGCATGGGTGTCACCCGCACCAACGGCATCGCCGGCCTGCCGGGCAATAACAATTTCAAGGTCATGGAAAAGGGCGCCAAAAAGCTTGGCTACCAGGAGGTCCATACCGGCCGGATGGCGATTAATTCCGCCGAACGCGGCGGTCGCGGTGCCTGCCAGCAGATCGGCTTCTGTTTCCAGGGCTGCAAGTCCGGCGCAAAGTGGTCGACGCTCTATGCCGAAATTCCGCGCGGAGAGGAAACCGGCAATCTGGAGGTGCGTGCCCAATCCCATGTCCAGACCATCGAACACGATGCCTCGGGCAAGGTGACCGGCGTCGTCTATGTTGACAAGGACGGCAATCAACAGCGCCAGAAGGCGCGGGCGGTTTGTGTCGCCGGCAATTCGATCGAAAGCCCGCGATTGCTGCTGAACTCGGCTTCGTCAATGTTTCCCGACGGCCTGGCAAACTCTTCCGGCCAGGTCGGACGCAACTATATGCGGCACATGACCGGATCGGTCTATGCGGTGTTCGACAAGCCGGTGCGGATGTACCGCGGCACGACCATGGCCGGGATCGTTTCCGATGAATCGCGCCATGACACATCCCGCGGTTTCGCCGGCGGGTACGAGATGGAAACTCTCTCGCTGGGCCTGCCTTTCATGGCGGCCTTCCTGAAGCCGGGCGCCTGGGGTCGATCTTTCACCGCTGCTATTGACGGGTACGAAAACATGGCCGGCATGTGGCTGGTGGGTGAGGACATGCCGCGCGAGACCAACAGCATTACCCTCAACCATGATGTCAAGGACCAGCACGACATGCCGGTAGCGAACGTCCATTTCGACGATCATCCCAACGACATCGCCATGCGCAATCATGCCTATCAACAGGGGGCAGCGATCTATGACGCGGCCGGCGCAACGCGAACTTTCCCGACACCTCCCTATCCCTCGACCCACAATCTGGGCACCAACCGGATGTCGGCCAGGGCGAGCGACGGGGTCGTAAACAGGCACGGCCAAAGCCATGACATCAAAAACCTGTTCGTCTCCGATGGCTCCCAGTTTACCACCGGTGCCGCGGAAAACCCGACGCTGACCATTGTTTCCCTGGCCATCCGGCAGGCGGATTACATCGCCGACCAGATGGGCAAGGGCATGATTTAAGCCCCTCCGACGGCTGAGGAAACGGATCGGTTCGCAAAAACGGGCCGGTCCGTTGCCGTTCACACGTTGCCGTTCACACATAGGGCAAGGTGTGCCCCGCACCCAGCTGCTTTGCCTTGGCCAGCATCCTGGCCCCAAGGGCAATGTCGCTGGTGGCAAGACCCCGGTGCCAGAACAGGATTGTTTCCTCAGGGGATTCGCGTCCCGGTCTGGCACCGCAGGCGATCTCGCCGATCTCGGCGTGGAAGCTTTTCCGGGTGATCTTGCCGGCATTGATGTGGGGGCGCAGGGCGCCATATGGGCCGGCCATCAACTGTCCCAGATCATCCATCACGAACCTGTCGAACCGGTCGGTGAAATCGAGCGGCAAGGAACTCATCGTGCCATAGGGGATCACCAGCGTGCCGGGCCGGACCCAGTCGGAATTGAACAGTGGTGTCGGTTCGGGCAGGCGCGAGGCCTCGACCTGGATATCGGCACCGGTCAGACAACTTTCCCAGTCGGCGGTGGCAATAACCGGCTTGCCCAGATCCCGGGTCAACCGTTCGGCGAAGGGCTCTCGGCTTTCGGGTCGGCGGGAATGCACCCGGATCTCGTCGAAATCGAACAGATGATCCAGCAGGCGGACGTTCCAATAGGCCGTGCCGCGGGCGCCGATATGTCCCAGAACTTTCGGGTTTTGCGGGGCAAGGTATTTGGCGCCCAGGGCCGTCACCGCGCCGGTGCGCATATCGGTCAGCCCGGCGGCATCCACCACCGCGCGCGGCGTGCCGGTGCGCGGACAGAACAAGGTCAGCAAGCCCATCTCCGATGGCAGGCCCGCCGTGTAATTGTCGACGAAATCGCCGACCACCTTGATCCCGGCATAATCCAGCGGTTCGACATAGCCGCGCAGCACATTGAAATGGCCGTCGATCTGGTCTGACGGCTTCAGGTGCATGCGCGGTTCGATCACGGTCTGACGCCGGCCGGCGGCCACCAGACCTTCATTCACCGCCTCCAGAATTTCATCATTGGTGAGGTTGAGCGCGGCAACATCCGGACCGCCCAGATAAGTGATCTCGATCTTTGCCACTATTGTGCCGTCGTTGACATCAGGCGAGCCCCATCTGCGCCAGGATGCGCCGGGTCAGTGTGCTTTGCGGATCGCCCAGGCCCTGCGCAATGGAGAAATGGTCGTGACCGGCAAAGGGTTCAGCCACCGCGCTGATCCCGTGGGCCGTCCAGGCCGCCGCCATATCCTCGGACTGGCGGGCATATTCCGGGCCTTCTTTTTCACCAAATGGCAAGTAAAGCTGTGCGGAGCCCGTCGGTGTCCGGGTCAGCGGGCTGTTTTCCGCTACTTCCGAGTCCGTAAAATTCAGTGCGGGATGGATGTTCGCCAGGGCCACCGGAACCAGGTCGTAAAGGCCGCTGATGCCGGTGCCGCTCTTGATGACGTCGGCCGGAACATCCCATTCGGTCCAGTCGGTGGCCATCAGCATCGCTGTCAGGTGCCCGCCCGCCGAATGGCCGGACAGATGGATGTTCGAATTGTCGCCGCCATAGGCGCCGATGTTCTGCCAGACCCAGGCAAGGCCCGCCCGGCATTCGTCGACCTGGCCGGCCAGGGTAATGTCGGGGATCAGGGTATAGTTCAGTACAACCGTGGAGACGCCGGCATCGCGAAAGCCGCCGGCGATATAGGAAAAGTCCTTTGAATCCAGCCCGCGCCAATAGCCGCCATGGATGAAGACCTGAACCGGCCGCGGCCCATCGCCTACTCCGGGAAAGATATCCAGGGTCTGACCGCCGCTGTCGCCATAGGCCATGTTGACATGGCAGGGAAAATTGGCCCGCACGAACAGGCTGCGGCCCGCGTAATAGGTGAAATAATCACCGAGCTTGTCGGCGACCTTGCCGCGATTGTCGTATTCGCGGTCGAGCGAGACCTGATCCAGGTCCCGGAACACTGCCGTCATATGCTGATCTCCCCCTAGAACAACCCCTGCTCCTTGATAGGGCACGCGGCAAGTGGATCAAATGAAAATCGACGTTACTGGTTTCCTTGCAAGGTGCGGCCCGGCAACGATATGTGCGGGTTCATGTTGCCGGTTTCCGAAATTCTGGACGACCTGACCGCTGTTCTGAGAGCGGAAGGCCGGGCCGTTTTGGTGGCGCCGCCCGGTGCCGGCAAGACCACCCTGGTGCCGCTGGCACTGGTAAAGGCGGATTGGGCATCGAGGGGCAAGATCATCATGCTTGAACCCCGCCGGCTGGCCGCCCGCGCGGCGGCCCGGAGGATGGCACAGTTACTGGATGAAAGCGTTGGCGAAACTATCGGCTACCGGGTGCGAATGGACAGCCGAACCGGACCGAATACACGGGTTGAGGTGGTCACCGAAGGCGTGCTGACCCGGATGCTGCAGGACGATCCGGCGCTGGAGGAGGTGGCGTGCGTGATCTTTGACGAATTCCATGAACGCAGCCTGCAGGGCGATCTGGGACTGGTCCTGACCTTCGACATGCGCGGCGCGCTGCGGCCCGATCTTCGGGTGCTGGTGATGTCGGCAACGCTCGACGGCGCCAGGGTCTCGGCGCTCCTCGACGATGCCCCGCTTGTCGAAAGCCAGGGCAGGGCCTTCCCCGTTGAAACCCGATATCTCGGGCGCGATCCGGCGGCCCGGATCGAAGATCAGGTCGTGCGCGCCGTTCTGACGGCGCTGCGCGAGGAAACCGGCAGTCTCCTGGTCTTTCTGCCCGGTGCCGGTGAGATCAAGCGGGTGCGAACCCGGCTGCGGGACGCAATCGATGACCCGGCGATCCTGCTCGCACCGCTCTATGGCGCGATGGAGGGGCGGGCCCAGGATGCCGCCATTGCCCCGGCCGCACCGGGCAGCCGCAAGGTGGTGCTGGCCACGACCATCGCCGAAACCAGCCTGACCATCGAAGGCGTGCGGGTGGTGATCGACTGCGGTCTGTCACGGGTGCCCAGGTTCGAGCCCGGAACCGGATTGACCCGGCTCGAAACCGTCCGGGTCGCCCGGACGGCGGCGGACCAGCGGCGCGGCCGTGCCGGACGGACCGAACCGGGTGTTTGTTATCGGCTGTGGGCCGAGGCGGAGACACGCGGCCTCGTCCCCTGCGCCAAGCCGGAAATTCTGGAGGCCGATCTGGCGCCGCTGGCGCTCGACCTGGCACTGTGGGGGACGCGCAATCCGGCCGATCTCGCCTGGTTCGATCCGCCGCCAAAGGGGGCGTGGGATGCGGCTGTGGAACTGCTGACCGGCCTCGGGGCGCTTGACGGTGCGGGAGCTCTGACCGATCACGGCCGGGCCCTGGCCAAGATGCCAATGCATCCGCGCCTCGCTGAAATGCTCGAAACCGCGCCTGAAGAAGATCGCCTGACCGCCGCTCTGCTGGCCGCCTTGCTGGGCGAAGTGGGGCTGGGCGGCCGCGACGTCGATGCCCGCGAACGGTTGCGCCGGTTCCAGGCCGACAAAAGCGCCCGTGCCCACCAGGCCAGGGCACAGGCTGACCGCTGGTCCGGCGGCAAAGGCAGATTGAAAGTGGAAGAGGCCGGTCTGTTGCTCGCCCATGCTTATCCCGACCGAGTTGCCCAGAACGTCGGCGGTGGCCGATTCCGCCTGGCAAACGGCCGCCAAGTCCGGGTTGAGGAGACAGATGCGCTTGCCGGCGAAGACTGGCTGGCGGTGGCAGAACTGATCGGTAGCCGGGACCGCGCCCGCATCCTGCTCGCCGCCCCATTGACCCGCGCTGAAATCGAACAGGCCTTCGAAGATCGGATCGAGGTCGTCGAGACGGTCGAGATGAATGCGGCCGACGGCAAGGTCCGCGCCGAACGACAGCGCCGGCTCGGCGCCCTGATCCTCGGCACCGAGCGGCTCGCCAAACCGTCCGAAGACCTGATCACCAGGGCGCTGGTCGATCAGGTGCGGCGTCAGGGCCTTGGCTGCCTGCCGTTTTCGAAAGGAACGCTGGGGTGGCGCGACCGGGTGATGTTCCTCCGACAGCATGATCCGGACGGCGGTTGGCCCGATCAGGGTGATGCTGCCCTGGTGGCGCAGGCCGACGACTGGCTGCCCGCCTGCCTGACGGGATTCCGACGGTTGGCGGATGTTCCCTCGGGCGCGCTGGACGGTGCGCTCCGCGCATTGGTGCCCTGGGGCCTGGCCAGCCGGATTGATGCCGAAATGCCGAGCCATTTCACCGCACCGACCGGCACCCGCGTCGCCATCGACTATGCCGCCGAGGGCGGCCCCGCCATCGCCATCCGGGTCCAGGAACTCTTCGGCCTGACGACACACCCCGCAATCGCCGGCGGCCGCGTCCCCCTGGCCCTGCAACTCCTGTCCCCGGCCCACCGGCCGTTTCAAGTCACCAGGGATCTGCCGGGTTTCTGGCAGGGATCCTGGGCCGACGTGCGCAAGGACATGAAGGCCCGCTATCCCAAACACCCCTGGCCCGAAGATCCGGCCAGCGCGGACGCGACGAGGCGGGCGAAGCCAAGGAGACGTTGACGACACGGTAAACCGGAATTGGTCATCAGGCCTTCATAACAGGATATTAAAATTTATGAAACTTGCCAGGATGAAGCCTGCCGCGCCATATGTTGTCGTAATTTCAATTATATGCATCATTCCTGCGAAAGCAGGAATGAAACTGATTGAGATGGATGAGGGGATTTTCTGAAAAGGTAGAACCATGCACATGGCTTGGATTTCAAGGCTTCTTGCATATTCGATGCATCGAAACCGGTATGTTTACCCGATCACAAAAAACGCCTGAAACGCACTGATAACTTTCTCCGGGCATTCCTCTGCCAGATAGTGCCCGCATGGCAGTGTGTGGCCGCGCACATCGCGAGCCCGCTCTCGCCACAGCGCGAGCGGATCGAAACAGCGCTCGACGGCACCGCTGGCGCCCCACAGGCAGAGCAGGGGGCAGTCGATCTTCCTGTCGCCATCCGCGTCGTCATGGGCCAGATCAATGCCGGCGGCGGCGCGGTAGTCGTCGCACTGGGCGCGGACGGTCTCGGGGTTCGTCAGGCAGCGGAGATACTCAGTGAAGGCCTCGGGTGCCCAGACATCCGAGCCGGAAGCGCCGGTGGTTGCCTTCTCCCGCAAATAAGCCTCAGGATCGGCATTGATCAGGGTTTCGGGCATCGGATGGGGACGGATCAGGAAGAACCAGTGCCAGTAGGCGCGGGCGAAAGCTTCGGCGGTGTTCCGGTACATTTCCCGGGTCGGGGCGATGTCCAGGACGGCCAGGCGCCTGATACGGTCCGGCCAGTCGGCGGCAAGGCGGTGAGCGATCCGGGCGCCCCGGTCATGGGCGCCGATCTGGAAGCGGGTGTGGCCCAATGTCTCCATCACCTCGACCATGTCGCGGGCCATTTCGCGCTTTGAATAATTCATGCAGTCCGGGCCGGAGGGCGGTTTGGAGGAGTCGCCATAGCCGCGCAGGTCCGGGCACGCCACGGTGAAGGTTTCCGCCAGCGCCGGCGCAACCAGATGCCACATCACATGGGTCTGGGGATAGCCGTGCAACAGCAATAGCGGCGGGCCGTCACCGGCCATGCGCAGATGAATTTCCGCCCCGCTGGTGGTGATCCGCCGGGTCGCAAAGCCGTCCAGCAAAGGCACGTTTCAGGCCTTGTCGGCGATCTTCAGGATGAAGGCATACATCTCCGCGATCTCGCGGAGGAATTCGAAGCGGCCCGATTTCCCGCCATGGCCGGCATCCATATTCGTCTTGAGCAGCAACAGATTATCGTCGATCTTTAACTCCCGCAGCCGGGCCACCCATTTGGCCGGCTCCCAATACGTCACCCGCGGATCGGTCAGTCCGCCGGTCGCCAGGATATGGGGATAGGCCTGGGTCACCACATTGTCGTACGGTGAATAGCTCGCAATAAAATCATGCACGCTCCTGGATTCCAGAGGATTTCCCCATTCGGGCCATTCCGGCGGTGTGAGCGGCAATGTGTCGTCCATCATGGTGTTCAGCACATCGACAAATGGAACATCCGCGACGATGCCGAGAAACAGTTTCGGCCGCAGATTGGCGACCGCGCCCATCAGCATGCCGCCAGCCGACCCGCCATGGCCGACAATGCGGCCGCGCGACGTGTATCCGGCGTTGCACAGTGCATCTCCGGCCGCAACAAAATCCAGAAACGTATTGATTTTGTTTTTTAACTTTCCATTTTTGTACCAGCGATACCCCTTTTCCATGCCGCCCCGGATATGGGCGATGGCATAGACAAACCCACGGTCCACCAGACTCAACCGGTTGGTTGAGAAACCCGCTGGCATGATATGACCGTAAGAGCCATAGCCGTAAAGCAGACACGGGGCGCTGCCGTCCAGCGGCGTGTCTTTCCCGTAGACCAGCGTGATCGGAACCATCTCGCCATCATGGCTCGGCGCCTCGATCCGTCTGGTGACATAGCGCGCCGGGTCGTGGCCCGAAGGTACCTCCTGCACTTTCTTCACCACACGGGTCCGCGCCGTCATATCGTAATCGAAGATCGACAGCGGTGTGGTTGGCGATGAACAGGTAAAGCGCAGCGTGCCCGTTTCAAATTCCAGCGGCGGCGTGATACCCAGTTCGAAGGCTTCCTCCTCGAACGAAATTTCATGTTCACCGCCGGTCGACAGATTCGAGATCACAATCCGTGGCAGGGCATTGACCCGTTCAAGACGCGCCATGTTGCCGGCATGGACCAGATGCGAATGGATGAGATTGCCGGCAGTATGCGGCACCATATCGCGCCAGTTGCTTCGCTCCGGTGCGGTAACCGGCGTCTCGACGATCTTGAAGTCTTCCGCCCCGTCCGCATTGGTCAGGATCAGGAACCGGTCGCCGTGATGCAGAACATTGTATTCAACGCCGGTGTCGCGCGGCGCGATCACCACCGGATCTGCGGTTGGCGTATCGGCCGGCACGTAGCGCACTTCGCTGGTGGTGTGGTCGTGGGAGTCGATGATGATGTAGTCGCCGGACCCGGTCTTGCCGACGCCGAGGAAAAATCCGGGATCGGTCTCCTCATAAACCAGGCGATCCGCCGCCGCGCCCAGGGCATGTGCGTAGACCTTGCAGGGCCGATGATTGTCGTTCAGTTCGGTCCAGAACAGGGTAGCCGACCCCTTGTCCCAGGCAAAGCCGCCCGAGGCATTGACGATGTCATCATCCAGCATAGTGCCGTTCTGAGTGTCGATGATCCGGATCCGGTAGAATTCCGATCCCGTGTCATCGACCGAATAGGCCAGATAGCGGTGGTTCGGCGAATGCCGCACCTGGCCGATCCGCAAATATGCCAGCCCTTCGGCCAGGGCATTTTCATCCAGAAACACGGTTTCGGGCCCGTCCTCGCCGCCGGTTCGCCGGCAGTGCAGGGCATAATCGCGGCCGGTTTCAAACCGGCGCAGATAGAAATAGCCGCCGTCCTTTGCCGGAACCGAGGAATCATCCTCCCTGATCCGGCCCGTCATTTCCTGAAACAGGGTTTCCTGCAGGTCCGCCGTATCGGCCAGGGCGGTTTCAAACCGTTCGTTTTCGGTTTCCAGAAAGGCGCGGATTTCGGGTTTCAGGACGGAAGGATCCTTCATTACCTGCCGCCAGTTGTCGTCGCGCAGCCATGCATGGGGATCGTTGCCTTGTATCTCGGTCATGGGAAGAAGAAATGGCGTGCATGGCCGGCGAAGGCAAGCAAAACAAGGTAAACCCGCACTGGCAAATCACCTCTGATTACGTATGTTACCGGCCATGAACCCAGCCATTCCAAAAGTGGCCGATCTGGTGCTGGTCGGCGGTGGTCATTCCCACGTTTCAGTGCTGAAATCCTTTGGCATGAAGCCGGTGCCCGGTACCCGGCTGACGGTGATCTGCAAGGACGTTCTGACGCCCTATTCCGGCATGTTGCCTGGCTATGTGGCCGGCCATTACAGTTTCGAGGACTGTCACATCGATCTTGAGCCGCTGTCGGCCTTTGCCGGCGCGCGATTTGTCCGTGACGAGGCGGTGGGGCTGGATCCGAAGCGTCGGCAGGTGCTGCTGCGCGGCCGTCCGCCGATCGATTACGATCTGTTGTCGATCAATATCGGGTCGTCGCCGGCGCTGGGCGAAACCCGCGGCGCGGCGGAATACGCGACACCGGTCAAACCGATCGGCGGCTTTGTCGAGCGCTGGAACCGGCTGTTGGACCGGGTCCGGTCGGCAGCAGGTCCGGTTCGCATCGGGGTTGTCGGCGCCGGTGCCGGCGGCGTGGAACTGATCCTGGCCATGCACTGGCGTCTGACCCGGGAACTGCGCGCCCATCAGGCAAATCCGGGAGATCTGACATTTCAACTGATCCAGGGAGCGGCAGAGATCCTGCCGACTCATCCGGAGAAGATGCGCGCAATCTTCGATAAGACGCTAACCGATCGCGGGATCAATGTCTTCCGAAATTGCAAGATTGCCCGGGTCGAGGAGGGCACGCTGATCGCCGGAAACGGGGCTCGGTTCGATCTCGACGAGATTCTGTGGTGCACCCGTGCCGGCGCGCCGACATGGTTGCGCGAAACCAGGCTGGACCTGGACGAGCGCGGCTTCATCAAGGTGGAAGGCACGCTCCAGGTTCAGGGCCATCCTGGCATCTATGCCGTTGGCGATATTGCTCATGTGATCGCTCATCCGCGAGAAAAAGCCGGTGTCTTTGCGGTGCGTCAGGGCCCGGCCCTGGCCAAGAACCTGCGCCGGGCGCTGCAGGGCAAGCGGGCAAAACCCTTTCGCCCGCAATCGACCTTTTTGTCGCTGATTTCGACCGGCGACAAGAATGCCGCCGGGTCCAAGGCCGGCTTCGTGCGCGAGGGCCGGTTGCTGTGGCGCTGGAAAGACCGGATCGACCGGACCTTCATGGACAAATTCAACCGGTTGCCTGGGATGAAACTGCCGCAACCGGACTTTGCCGGCGGGGTGGCCGGGCTGGCGGAGGAACTGACCGAGCCGATGAAATGCGCCGGTTGCGGCGCCAAGGTCGGCAGCGGGGTTCTGGCCGACGGTCTTCACGGCATCGACCAGCCCGCACGCGACGATGTGCTGGCAGGTATCAATGGCCGTGACGATGCCGCCGTCCTGAAAGGGCCGGATGATCTTGTGCAATTGCAGACCGTCGATCATTTGCGCGCGCTGGTCGATGATCCCTATCTGATGGCCCGGATCGCGGCCAATCACGCCCTGGGTGACATCTGGGCGATGGGAGGACAGCCCCAGGCGGCCTTGGCCATCGTCACTCTGCCACCCCTGTCGCAATTGCTGCAACGCCGGACCCTGCGCGAGATCATGGCCGGTGCGTCGGCGGCATTTGGTCCGGCGGGCGCGGTAATCGTCGGCGGACACACAGCCGAGGGAAGTGAATTGACGGTCGGCTTCTCGGTCAGCGGACTGAGTGATCCGGAACGGGTACTGTCCAAGGTGGGGATGGCGCCGAGCGAAGCTTTGGTCCTGACCAAACCGATCGGCAGCGGCACCGTCTTTGCCGGTCGCATGCGCGGCAAGGCGGGTGGTCCTTCGGTGATCGCGGCGCTGGACGGCATGGTTCAGGAAAGCGGCACGGCAGCACGGGTCCTGGCCGATCATGGGGCCAGCGCCATGACCGACATTACCGGGTTCGGGTTGGCCGGGCACGTCCTGGAAATGGCCCAGCAGTCCAATCTGTCGGTCCGGCTGCATCTTGCCGATGTGCCGCTTTACCCCGGCGCCGCGGATCTGTGCGCGGCGGGAATTGCCTCGTCCCTCTACCCGGACAATCGCCGGGCAGACGTACACATCTCCCAGGAAGGCGAAGGTGATGTCCTGGAAACCCCGGCGGGCAAGCTGCTGTTCGATCCGCAAACCGCCGGCGGCCTGCTTGCCAGCCTGCCGGCGGAACAGGCGGAGGAAGCTCTCACCGCCCTGCATCAGGCAGGTTACCCAGCCGCCGCGATCATCGGACGGGTGCGCAAGGGCGAAGGACAGGCGCGTCTGACGATCCTCGCCTGATTCTTCAATTCGCGTTGGAAAGCTCCGCGGCAAGAGCCGACAGCGTTTCATCGCTCAGATCGGGCACTGCATGGCGCGTCGCCACGGTGCGGCCCGAGGCATCCATGGACCGGCGATAAGCCGGGTCGTAGTGTTCCTCCAGCAGACGCGCCACCAAGGCGTTCCAGTCGCCGGTGTGCAACAGTTCAATCCATTCATCGATCCGGGCATTGCCGTGGGCCTGCCGCAGTTTGCCGAGCAGATCGGCCAGACTGTCGGGGTCTTCGAAGAAATGGGCATAGTCACGCTTGATGTGATCGACCCGCGCATTGACCGGGGCCGAAACCTCGATCGCGGCGCCCGATTGCAGACCTTTCCAGATGACCGGCGGGCAATGGCGCTGGCCGATCTTGCTGGATTCGGATTCAACCCAGATGCGGCGGCCCGGATCCATCTGGTCCAGCGCGCCCAGGATGCGGCTTTCGAACATCTTCTGGCCGGGTTGCGGTGACGCTGGATCGGCGCCGAGCAGCGATCCCTTGTGATTGGCCAGCCCTTCCAGATCCAGTACCTGTTCCCCGGCCGCCCTCAGCGCCGCCAGGATACGTGTCTTTGCGGTGCCGGTCAGCCCGGCAACCACACGGAACGTAAACCACGGTTCGGTCTCGTACAGCCGGTCGATCACATTGGTTCGGTAGCGCTTGTAGCCGCCCTGCAGGGTCGTCACCTGCCAGCCGATCCGAGCCAGCACGATGGCCATGGATCCGGATCGTTGGCCGCCGCGCCAGCAATGGACCAGCGGCGCGTATTCACCGGGCTTGTCGGCAAAATGGGATTCCAGATGCCGGGCAATATTGCGCGACACCCTGGCCGCGCCGGCTTTTTTGGCCCGGAACGCGCTGTCCTGCTTGTACATGGTGCCGATTTCGGCGCGTTCGCCATCGTCCAGGACCGGCAGATTGATGGCGCCGGGAATGTGATCTTCGGCAAATTCCGCCGGCGACCGGACATCGATCACCTCGTCATAGGGCGACAGATCAAGACTGTCCGTCTGCGCCGGCGACCGACTCACCCGGTCTCCGGCTCAAAGGTCAGCGCGTGGCCATTGATGCAATAGCGCAGGCCCGTCGGTTCCGGCCCGTCGGGAAAGACATGGCCGAGATGGGCATCGCAGCGGGCGCAATGTGCCTCGGTCCGGCGCATGAACAGGGACCGGTCTTCCCTCTCGCCGACGCTTTCGGACGAGGTCGGCGAATGAAAACTCGGCCAGCCGGTGCCGGAATCGAATTTCGTCGCCGTCTCGAAAAGCGGCTCACCGCAGCACACGCACCGGAACATGCCCGGTTCCCTGACATTCTGATGTGGGCCGGAAAAGGGCCTCTCGGTCCCGGCCTTGCGGGTGATCTTGTATTGCTGGTCCGTCAGTTGCCGGCGCCATTCGGCATCGGATCTGGCGATCTTCTCGGTCATGGAAATCCTCCACAGGATTGGGGCAATGATATGATATTGAATGCCCGGGCTGGCAAGGGTCAGGGATAGAACAGTGAAATCGTCTCCGCGATCATCGCCGGGCGGTCCAGCCCCTCGACCTCCATCACGATTTCGTTGACCAACTGCCGGGCGCCATCCGGCCGGATGGTCACGTCTTTCAGGGTCTGGCGTGCCCGCACGCGCGCGCCCGCAGGCACCATATTGATAAAGCGAATTTTGTTGGCCCCGTAATTGATTCCCATCGATACATTCTCGACCTTCAGGATCTGGGTCGTCAGCATCGGCAACAGCGACAGGGTCAGATATCCGTGCGCAATGGTTGTCTTGGTCGGCAATTCCTGTCGGGCACGATCGGGATCCACATGAATCCATTGATGATCGCCCGTGGCCTCGGCAAACATGTCAATGCGCGCCTGATCCATGGTTACCCAGTCCGAAACGCCGATTTTCTGGCCGATCAGACCGTTCAGTTCGTCCAGATTTTCAAGTGTTTTCATGGTTTTGCCCCCTGCTGTCCAGCCTTTGTTTCGTATTGGACCTGTCGCGGTTCAGGACGAGGCCGTAGTGATCCGGGTGGAGGTGAGAAATGTACGATCCCGAGCAGATTCGGGTTTGCGCCAGTACTCAGGCCCTCGACTTCTGGCAATGCCTGCTCGCCAAACTGCTCACCCGTCAGCGGTTCGCCAAGGTCCAAGCGGATTGAAGTTCCTTCGGCATTTAGTTTGACGCAATTCCCGCCGGTCTCGTCGCCCCCGCGGTGTATCCGCACCCTCACTGCCCGACCTCCCATGCCGGGCGAAGAGAAGAAATCGCTTCAAGCAAACGCAGCCTCCCCGAAGTTTCGCTACCTGATCTCATGGCGTTGACTTCTGCCCCATTACGAACAGGAGGTTCAAAAGCTATGGGAAAACGCAAAAACTCCAAACTCATGTCTGGAAAATCCGAGTGGGCTCGTCCTAGCTGACTCAAACCGCGAGTCGCAATGTCCGCAAATCCACGAACGTCGCAGCCGTGATAGTAGAGAGCAGGAGCCAGAACGACGAGCTTCAAGACAGGAGCTTCTATCAAGGGACGACCAGAGTATCCGAATGCCCGTGCATTCTGCCTTCCCAGAAGCAATGCCAGCCCATATCGAACCACCTCGAACAGGGCAAAAAGCGGTGTATCGCTGGCCCATTTCAATTCAATCAGTTCTGCGGTGTCACCTGTGATACGGGCGAGGTCTAATGCCGCTCTTTTGTCGGAACGTCCATCCGCAAGCCCGGAAGCAACGGGGATTTGATTGTACCATTCCGGCAGGTCGCCCAATTCAGCCAAAGTCACGATTGCACGCTCAAGCACAACCTCGGGGCTTCGGTTCTCATCGGAAATCGCTGTCCTTCGCTCATGCCGCCAATTCTTGCTGGAAGGAATGCGCCCATGCCAGTTCCCTACCATCCGCTCAAAGAGAAGCGGGACAATCCCAGGCGAAAATGTTGCGGGTGGCGGAGCGTCACAGAGCTTGCGGCACGTTGAAATCTGCTTCAGGGACTGCCCCGGTTGAAGTCCAAGCGCGTCATGGATGATCTGATCCGTTCCATCAAAGATCGAAACGGCGGCTGAACTATTCTTCGCAGGCACGGGGCTCTCCCAAAGACCGTTCCCTGGGGTACGCCCCCGCAAAGTGGTCTCGATCCTGATCCTGGTGATCGGGGAGTTGGAACAACCCCAGGCCGGTCCCCGTGGCCTTTGGACCGGGGTCCTGGACATACACCACAGGTTCCCCGACCGCAGGGGTCAAGGAGAGTGGCGCTGAAAACGGTCAGCACCTACCGCTCGGTGCAGGGGGTGTTCTACGCCCCGGAACCGTGCGTGGCGGTTCCGTTCCAAGCTGTAGCCGGAAATATGGGCAAACCGCAAGGGGTTTTGATCTGCCACGAAATTGTGGGTACAACGCCCGACGGTGTGAACGCGCTGCCCCAATCGGCATCATGAGGCGAAGAGCAAATTCCAAGGGTGACAGGATGGAAGGTCAGTTGGCGAGAAGACTTGCCCTAGCTCAGGGTGATTCAGTAAAGATTGTTGTGGCCTTTGGTCAGGAAGCGGATCGCCGTTGTTCTGCTGGTCTGGAACGTCTCGACAGCCCTTGTGGGCGAGTTGATGATGCGCCTGGGCACAATAGGTGTGGCGCTTGTCAGCGTGAAGATGTCTTGCGGGGCGTGATCGAGGCGATTGGTATCCCGCATTCCCCAGGTGATCCGCTGGTTTTGCTGTTCTGATCGCGGTATTTTCGTTATGACTCATTGAGTTGGCGGTTGCGAATGGCGGGTTCACGGCTCGATCCTCCCGGTTCCGGGCGCTTTCCCGACCACCGGCGAACTTCGGGGCGAAAAAGCTTGACCAACTGGCCAGATCAGACGATCTTGCGGTAAAGTGGCAGGCCCCCTGGGAAATGTCGGCTTCGATATTGCGCGCGCGCGTGACTGGATGGATGATTACAAGATCAGGCACAGGAGGACCGTCATGTTTCTGCGTATTCTGATTGTCATGAGTTTCATGTTGGCGGGGATGCTGGCTCATCCGACCCGGGCGTCCGAACGGGTGGCGCTGGTGATCGGCAATTCGGACCATGAGCACGTTTCACGGCTGGCCAATCCGGCAAACGACGCCAGCGACATCGGGGCCGCGCTGGGTCGTCTGGGGTTCGACGTCACCCGTCTGGAGAATACCAGCTATCAGGACATGAGACGCGGCCTTCAGGACTTCAAACGCGCCGCATCGGGAGCCGATACCGAGGCTCTGCTGGCCCATCTGGAAGAACCGGGCCTTGAAGTGAGCCTCATGTTTCGCAAGGTCCGTGATGCGGTAAGGAAATCGACGAACAACACGCAGGAACCTGTCGTTTATGGTTCACTGTCCAGCGAACATAATCTATCTCGCGGAATCTTCGAATGACGGGGGGAACGGATCGGCAGCGTTGGCCGAGCAATCTGCCGCGCAGGTCTATGAGGCTGCCGAGCGGCGTGGAACTCGGGAAGCTTTCGAGGAAGTCATCAGGCGTTTTCCAGACAGTGCCTACGCGGCTTTGGCGCGCGGGGAAATCGACGCGCTCAACAAGGCCAGGGCGGAAGCGGAAGGCGCGGCCAAAGGCAGGAACTGCTGGATGCGTATGGTCATCTGGCCATGCACTACGCGGCGGGGCGCGGTCAGGTTGCCGCGATGGGCTGGCTGCAAGCGCAGGGCGCCGACATCAACGCGCGGAATAAGTATGGCTTCACACCGATGCACTACGCGGCGCGGTCAGGTTGCCGCGATGGGCTGGCTGAAGGCGCAGGGCGCCGACATCAACGCGCAGGATAAGTATGGCGAAAGACCGATGCACTCGGCGGCGTATGGGGGTGAGGTTGCCGCGATGGGCTGGCTGCAAGCGCAGGGCGCCGACATCAACGCGCGGGATAAGTCTGGCGGCACACCGATGCACTCGGCGGCGTATGGGGGTGAGGTTGACGCGATGGGCTGGCTGCAAGCGCAGGGCGCCGACACAATCAACGCGCGGGATAAGTCTGGCGGCACACCGATGCACTCGGCGGCGTATGGGGGTGAGGTTGACGCGATGGGCTGGCTGCAAGCGCAGGGCGCCGACATCAATGTGCGGCGTAATGATGGCGAAACACCGATGCATCAGGCGGCGTATGGGGGTGAGGTTGCCGCGATGGAATGGCTGAAAGCGCAGGGCGCCGACATCAACGCGCGGAATAAGTATGGCGGCACACCGATGCACTCGGCGGCGTATGGGGGTGAGGTTGCCGCGATGGGCTGGCTGCAAGCGCAGGGCGCCGACATCAACGCGCGGGATAAGTCTGGCGGCACACCGATGCACTCGGCGGCGTATGGGGGTGAGGTTGACGCGATGGGCTGGCTGCAAGCGCAGGGCGCCGACACATCAACGCGCGGGATAAGTCTGGCGGCACACCGATGCACTCGGCGGCGTATGGGGGTGAGGTTGACGCGATGGGCTGGCTGAAAGCGCAGGGCGCCGACATCAATGTGCGGCGTAATGATGGCGAAACACCGATGCATCAGGCGGCGTATGGGGGTGAGGTTGCCGCGATGGAATGGCTGAAAGCGCAGGGCGCCGACATCAACGCGCGGAATAAGTATGGCGGCACACCGATGCACTCGGCGGCGTATGGGGGTGAGGTTGCCGCGATGGGCTGGCTGCAAGCGCAGGGCGCCGACATCAATGTGCGGCGTAATGATGGCGAAACACCGATGCACTGGGCGGCGTCTGGGGGTCATGTTGCCGCGATGGGCTGGCTGCAAGCGCAGGGCGCCGACATCAACGCGCGGAATAAGTCTGGCGGCACACCGATGCACTCGGCGGCGCAGAACAGTCAGGTTGCCGCGATGGGCTGGCTGCAAGCGCAGGGCGCCGACATCAACGCGCAGCGTAATGATGACAGAACACCGATGCACGACGCGGCGGGGCGCGGTCAGGTTGCCGCGATGGGCTGGCTGAAGGCGCAGGGCGCCGACATCAACGCGCGGAATAAGTATGGCAGAACACCGATGCACTCGGCGGCGTATGGGGGTGAGGTTGACGCGATGGGCTGGCTGAAAGCGCAGGGCGCCGACATCAATGTGCGGGACAATAAGGGCCGAACACCGATGCATCGGGCGGCGTATGGGGGTGAGGTTGCCGCGATGGGCTGGCTGAAAGCGCAGGGCGCCGACATCAACGCGCGGAATAAGAATGGCCTCACACCGATGCGCTCGGCGGCGTCTGGCGGTCAGGTTGCCGCGATGGGCTGGCTGAAAGCGCAGGGCGCCGACATCAACGCGCGGAATAAGTCTGGCGGCACACCGATGCACGAGGCGGCGTGGAAGGGTCATGTTGACGCGATGGGCTGGCTGCAAGCGCAGGGCGCCGACATCAATGTGCAGCGTAATGATGGCAGAACACCGATGCACTCGGCGGCGCAGAACGGTCAGGTTGCCGCGATGGGCTGGCTGCAAGCGCAGGGCGCCGACATCAATGTGCGGGCTGATGAGAGCGGCGTCACACCGATGCACTCGGCGGCGCGGAAGGGTCAGGTTGACGCGATGGGATGGCTGAAGGCGCAGGGCGCCGACATCAACGCGCAGGCTATGTATGGCGGCGGCACACCGATGCACTCGGCGGCGCAGAACGGTCATGTTGCCGCGATGGGCTGGCTGCAAGCGCAGGGCGCCGACATCAATGCGCAGGATAAGTCTGGCGACACACCGATGCACGAGGCGGCGTATCGGGGCCAGGTTGCCGCGATGGGCTGGCTGCAAGCGCAGGGCGCCGACATCAATGTGCAGCGTAATGATGGCAGAACACCGATGCACTCGGCGGCGCGGAACGGTCATGTTGACGCGATGGGCTGGCTGAAGGCGCAGGGCGCCGACATCAATGTGCGGGATGATGATGGCGTCACACCGATGCACTCGGCGGCGTGGAAGGGTCAGGTTGCCGCGATGGGATGGCTGAAAGCGCAGGGCGCCGACATCAATGTGCGGGATGATGATGGCGAAACACCGATGCACGCGGCGATGCGCTCGGCGGCGTGGAACGGCCATGTTGCCGCGATGGAATGGCTGAAAGCGCAGGGCGCCGACATCAATGGGTGGGATGATGAGGGCGAAACACCGATGCACGCGGCGATGCGCTCGGCGGCGTGGAAGGGCCATGTTGCCGCGATGGAATGGCTGAAAGCGCAGGGCGCCGACATCAATGTGTGGGCTGATGAGAGCGGCGTCACACCGATGCACGCGGCGGCGCGGAAGGGTCAGGTTGACGAGATGGGCTGGCTGCAAGCGCAGGGCGCCGACATCAACGCGCGGAATAAGTATGGCGTCACACCGATGCACTGGGCGGCGTATCGGGGCCAGGTTGCCGCGATGGGCTGGCTGAAAGCGCAGGGCGCCGACATCGATGTGCGGGATGATGATGGCGTCACACCGATGCACTGGGCGGCGTATCGGGGCCAGGTTGCCGCGATGGGCTGGCTGAAAGCGCAGGGCGCCGACATCAACGCGCGGAATAAGTATGGCAGAACACCGATGCACTCGGCGGCGTGGAAGGGTCAGGTTGCCGCGATGGAATGGCTGAAAGCGCAGGGCGCCGACATCAATGTGCGGCGTAATGATGGCGTCACACCGATGCACGAGGCGGCGTATCGGGGCCAGGTTGCCGCGATGGGCTGGCTGCAAGCGCAGGGCGCCGACATCAATGCGCAGGATAAGTCTGGCGACACACCGATGCACGAGGCGGCGTATCGGGGCCAGGTTGCCGCGATGGGCTGGCTGCAAGCGCAGGGCGCCGACATCAATGTGCAGCGTAATGATGGCAGAACACCGATGCACTCGGCGGCGTATTGGGGCCAGGTTGCTGCGATGGGCTGGCTGCAAGCGCAGGGCGCCGACATCAACGCGCGGAATAAGTATGGCTTCACACCGATGCACTTGGCGGCGCAGAACGGCCATGTTGACGCGATGGGCTGGCTGCAAGCGCAGGGCGCCGACATCAATGTGCGGAATAATGATGGCGGCACACCGATGGACTCGGCGGCGTATGGGGGTGAGGTTGCCGCGATGGAATGGCTGAAAGCGCAGGGCGCCGACATCAATGTGCAGGATAAGTATGGCCCCACACCGATGCACTCGGCGGCGCAGAACGGCCATGTTGACGCGATGGGCTGGCTGCAAGCGCAGGGCGCCGACATCAACGCGCGGAATAAGTATGGCTTCACACCGATGCACGAGGCGGCGCTTGGGGGTCAGGTTGACGCGATGGGCTGGCTGCAAGCGCAGGGCGCCGACATCAACGCGCAGGACAATGATGGCGAAACACCGATGCATCGGGCGGCGTATGGGGGTGAGGTTGCCGCGATGGAATGGCTGAAAGCGCAGGGCGCCGACATCAACGCGCAGGACAATGATGGCGAAACACCGATGCATCGGGCGGCGTATGGGGGTGAGGTTGCCGCGATGGAATGGCTGAAAGCGCAGGGCGCCGACATCAATGTGCGGCGTAATGATGGCCTCACACCGATGCACACGGCGGCGCGGAACGGTCAGGTTGCCGCGATGGGCTGGCTGAAAGCGCAGGGCGCCGACATCAATGTGCGGCGTAATGATGGCGCCACACCGATGCACTCGGCGGCGTATTGGGACCAGGTTACCGTGATGGAATGGCTGAAAGCGCAGGGCGCCGACATCAATGTGCGGGATGATGATGGCGAAACACCGATGCACGCGGCGATGCGCTCGGAGGCGCTTGGGGGTGAGGTTGCCGCGATGGAATGGCTGAAAGCGCAGGGCGCCGACATCAATGTGTGGGCTGATGAGAGCGACGTCACACCGATGCACGCGGCGGCGCGGAAGGGTCAGGTTGACGAGATGGGCTGGCTGCAAGCGCAGGGCGCCGACATCAACGCGCGGAATAAGTATGGCGGCACACCGATGCACCCGGCGGCGCAGAACGGTCAGGTTGCCGCGATGGGCTGGCTGAAAGCGCAGGGCGCCGACATCAACGCGCAGACTAATGGTGGCCTCACACCGATGCACGCGGCGGTGCAGAACGGTCAGGTTGCCGCGATGGGCTGGCTGAAAGCGCAGGGCGCCGACATCAATGTGCGGGACAATAATGGCAGAACACCGATGCACTACGCGGCGGGGCGCGGTCATGTTGCCGCGATGGGCTGGCTGCAAGCGCAGGGCGCCGACATCAATGTGCGGCGTAATGATGGCGTCACACCGATGCACGCGGCGGCGCGGAAGGGTCAGGTTGCCGCGATGGGCTGGCTGAAAGCGCAGGGCGCCGACATCAATGTGTGGGCTGATGAGAGCGGCGTCACACCGATGCACGCGGCGGCGCGGAAGGGTCAGGTTGCCGCGATGGGCTGGCTGCAAGCGCAGGGCGCCGACATCAACGCGCGGAACAATGATGGCGAAACACCGATGCACTCGGCGGCGCGGAAGGGTCAGGTTGCCGCGATGGGCTGGCTGCAAGCGCAGGGCGCCGACATCAACGCGCGGAATAAGTATGGCTTCACGATGCAACCGATGCACTTGGCGGCGGAGAACGGTCAGGTTGCCGCGATGGAATGGCTGAAAGCGCAGGGCGCCGACATCAATGTGCGGGACAATAATGACAGAACACCGATGCACTACGCGGCGGGGCGCGGTCATGTTGCCGCGATGGGCTGGCTGCAAGCGCGGGGCGCCGACATCAATGTGCGGGATGATGATGGCGTCACACCGATGCACTACGCGGCGGCGAATGGCGGTCATGTTGCCGCGATGGGCTGGCTGAAAGCGCAGGGCGCCGACATCAACGCGCGGAATAAGTATGGCAGAACACCGATGCACTCGGCGGCGTGGAAGGGTCAGGTTGCCGCGATGGAATGGCTGAAAGCGCAGGGCGCCGACATCAATGTGCGGCGTAATGATGGCGTCACACCGATGCACTCGGCGGCGTATGGGGGTGAGGTTGCCGTGATGGGCTGGCTGCAAGCGCGGGGCGCCGACATCAATGTGCGGGATGATGATGGCGGCACACCGATGCACTCGGCGGCGTATTGGGGCCATGTTGCCGCGATGGAATGGCTGAAAGCGCGGGGCGCCGACATCAATGTGCAGCGTAATGATGGCCAAACACCGATGCACTGGGCGGCGTCTGGCGGTCAGGTTACCGTGATGGAATGGCTGAAAGCGCAGGGCGCCGACATCAATGTGCGGCGTAATGATGGCGGCACACCGATGCACTCGGCGGCGCAGAACGGTCGTGTTATCACGATGGGCTGGCTGAAAGCGCGGGGCGCCGACATCAACGCGCGGGATAAGTATGGCGAAACACCGATGCACTCGGCGGCGTATTGGGGCCATGTTGACGCGATGGAATGGCTGAAAGCGCAGGGCGCCGACATCAATGTGCGGCGTAATGATGATGGCAGAACACCGATGCACTCGGCGGCGTATCGGGGCCATGTTGACGCGATGGGCTGGCTGAAAGCGCAGGGCGCCGACATCAACGCGCAGAACAATGATGGCGAAACACCGATGCACTCGGCGGCGCAGAACGGTCAGGTTGCCGCGATGGAATGGCTGAAAGCGCGGGGCGCCGACATCAATGTGCGGGATGATGATGGCGTCACACCGATGCACGAGGCGGCGAATGGCGGTCATGTTGCCGCGATGGAATGGCTGAAAGCGCAGGGCGCCGACATCAATGTGCGGGATGATGATGGCGAAACACCGATGCGCTCGGCGGAGCCTGGGGGCCATGTTGCCGCGATGGAATGGCTGAAAGCGCAGGGCGCCGACATCAATGGGCGGGATGATGAGGGCGAAACACCGATGCACGCGGCGATGCGCTCGGCGGCGTGGAAGGGCCATGTTGCCGCGATGGAATGGCTGAAAGCGCAGGGCGCCGACATCAATGTGTGGGCTGATGAGAGCGACGTCACACCGATGCACGCGGCGGCGCGGAAGGGTCAGGTTGCCGCGATGGGCTGGCTGCAAGCGCAGGGCGCCGACATCAACGCGCGGAATAAGTATGGCAGAACACCGATGCACTCGGCGGCGTGGAAGGGTCAGGTTGCCGCGATGGAATGGCTGAAAGCGCAGGGCGCCGACATCAATGTGCGGCGTAATGATGGCGTCACACCGATGCACGAGGCGGCGTATCGGGGCCAGGTTGCCGCGATGGGCTGGCTGAAAGCGCAGGGCGCCGACATCAACGCGCGGAACAATGATGGCGAAACACCGATGCACTCGGCGGCGTGGAAGGGTCAGGTTGCCGCGATGGAATGGCTGAAAGCGCAGGGCGCCGACATCAATGTGCGGAACAATGATGGCGTCACACCGATGCACGAGGCGGCGTATCGGGGCCAGGTTGCCGCGATGGGCTGGCTGAAAGCGCAGGGCGCCGACATCAACGCGCGGAACAATGATGGCGAAACACCGATGCACTCGGCGGCGCGGAAGGGTCAGGTTGCCGCGATGGGCTGGCTGCAAGCGCAGGGCGCCGACATCAATGTGCAGCGTAGTGATGGCAGAACACCGATGCACTCGGCGGCGTATCGGGGCCAGGTTGCCGCGATGGAATGGCTGAAAGCGCGGGGCGCCGACATCAATGTGCGGGATGATGATGGCGTCACACCGATGCACGAGGCGGCGAATGGCGGTCATGTTGCCGCGATGGAATGGCTGAAAGCGCAGGGCGCCGACATCAATGTGCGGGACAATAAGGGCCGAACACCGATGCAACCGATGCACTTGGCGGCGGAGAACGGTCAGGTCGCCGCGATGGAATGGCTGAAAGCGCAGGGCGCCGACATCAATGTGCGGAATAAGCATGGCCTCACACCGATGCACCGGGCGGCGTATCGGGGTGAGGTTGCCGCGATGGGCTGGCTGCAAGCGCAGGGCGCCGACATCAATGTGCGGGATGATGATGGCGTCACACCGATGCACTTGGCGGCGGAGAACGGTCAGGTTGCCGCGATGGAATGGCTGAAAGCGCAGGGCGCCGACATCAATGTGCGGGATGATGATGGCGTCACACCGATGCACGAGGCGGCGTATCGGGGCCAGGTTGCCGCGATGGGCTGGCTGAAAGCGCAGGGCGCCGACATCAATGCGCAGGATAAGTCTGGCGACACACCGATGGGCCTTGCGGAAGACCAGGGTCAGACGAAAGCAGCGAACTGGCTTGCGGCAAACGGGGGTCGGAGATGAGGCAAACGACAGGTCGTTTCGAACCCGGGTCAACGCCCCCGCCCCAGACAGGTATCGGGCATGTCGATACCGCAAATTCAGGCGCTGGATCAGGACGGCGCCCATCGCCCGGCATCGAATCCGCCAGTGTCTGATCGCGGTGGCGGTGCTTCCCGTGACGCCCGTCGGCGGCGGTCTCGCGAGTCCGGATCCCTCTTCGATTCGATATTGCGCGCGCGTGGTTGGCATGGATGATTACAAAGGCATCGGGGCGGATGCGGCCAGAGGCGCATTGACGAACCTGGCAGGAGCGGTAAACGATTCCCGCGATATCGCCGGAACTGGACATATCGAAAGCTTCGACTGGCTCGGACGATTCGCCTGCTGAACATGTCATGTTCCTTGCCGCCGGGCAGGAAAATGAAACGGTTCCGGAACTTGCCCCGCCTGACACCTCCGGGCAGATACGCGGCGCGCTGAACTGTATGTTCGCGCGGGCGATTCAGTAAAAATTGTTGTGGCCTTTGGCCATGACTTGCGCATCTCCTCGCCGAGCGCTTCCATGAATGTGGCGCTGGTCAATCCGCCCGTGGCCGGATTGCGGCGGCTCATGCCGTTCGGCGAGGGGAAAACCGGCGTAAGCGTCCGGTGTTGGTGCTCTGACGCGTTATGGCGTGCGCTGATAGTGTCCACCATTGCTAGTGGACATTTTGAGGGCGGATATGGCTGGGAAGAAGGGTCAGAAGAAGCGGTTCTGGTCAGACGATGAGAAGGTTTCGATCTGCGGACAAACGCGCGCGCCTGGGGTTTCGGTAGCGCAGGTTGCACGACGTTACGCGATGAACGCCAATCTGATCTACACATGGTTGCGTGATCCCCGTTTCGCGCCGGCATGTACTGACGGTGATGATTTCGCCGGGGAAGTGACCACATTTCTGCCTGTAGAGATTGCAGGGCCAACCGCCCCCCACGTGCCGATCACAGCGCCCTGTATGGACGTTCCTCTTTCGGCTCACCGTGCAGACATCACCCTGTCTGATGGTCGGCGTATCCTGGTTGAAGGAGCGACGGGATTGTCGGCGGTGCCGGCTCTGGTTGAGGGGCTGATGACATGATCCCGGTGCCGGGCAAGACGCGGGTGTGGCTGGCCGCTGGGGTGAGGGATATGGGTGCGGGTTCAACACACTGGCGGCTCAGGCCGAGCAGGTTCTGGCTGAAGACCCGTATTCGGGGCACATGTTCGTGTTTCGCGGCAGGCGCGGTGATCTGCTCAAGATCATATGGTGGGACAGCCAGGGCGCTTGCCTGTTCTCCAGACGACTGGAACGGGGGCGGTTTGTCTGGCCTGCGGCCAGGGAGGGCAAGGTCAGCCTGAGGCCCTCACAGCTGTCGATGCTGCTGGAAGGGATTGACTGGCGCATCCCGCAAAAGACCTGGCGTCCTTTGCAGGCGGGATAGAGAAAGCCCAAAAAACATCAAGTTTAGCGCGGTTTGTCGTTCCATCCCATGGGGCAGTTTGATATGGATTACATATGTTGAACGCCCTTGAATCCCTGCCTGAAGACCCCGCCGAACTGCGGGCTGTCAGCGAGCTTTTGATGGCCGAGGTTCAGTCGCTGACGTATCAAAACGAGAAGCTGAAGGCTGAACTGCATGGCCACCGCAAGGCACGGTTTGGCTCCAGATCAGAGAGCATGGATCAACTGGCCCTCGACCTACAGGAAGACGAAGAGATCGAGGCGGCAGCAAACGAGCAGAAGAACGAAGCTGGCTCCAACGGCACTGATGTCGATGAGACGGACAAACCTGCCAGGCGCAAGCACAGCCGCAACTCCTTGCCAGATCATCTGGATCGGCAGGATGAGGTGCTGTCGCCGGGTGAGGACTGCACTGACTGCGGTGGGAGCCTGCGCCAGATCGGTGAGGACGTTACCGAGGAACTGGAATATGTCCCGGGCCGCTTTGTGGTACGCCGGATCCTCCGCCCCCGCATGGCCTGCACCTGTTGTGAAACCTTTGCCCAGGCCCCATTGCCGTCGCGTCCTGTTGAGCGTGGCCGCCCCGGTCCGGGTCTGCTGGCCCACGTCCTGATTGGCAAATACTGCGATCACCTGCCACTTGACCGGCAATCAAAAATCTTCGCCCGCGAGAAGGTTAATCTGCATCGCACCACGTTGACCGACCGGGTGGGCCGCAGCACGGCGCTGCTGGAGCCATTGGCCGATCATATCGGCAAGCTGGTCAGGGCAGGGCCTGCACTTTTTGCCGATGACACACCGGTCAAACTACAAACCCGCACCATGATAAAGAAGACTAAAACCGCGCGGCTGTGGAGTTACGTGCGCGACGAGCGCCCGTGGTGCGGCGAGGCCCCACCCTGTGCCTGGTATCAGTTCAGTACAGACCGCAAGGGTGCACACCCGGTCAATCATCTTTCCGGCTATACCGGGACCGTGCATGCCGATGGCTTTGCGGGCTTCAATGGCCTCTTTGGGTAAGCGTCCGGTGTTGGTGCTCTGACGCGTTATAGCGTGCGCTGATAGTGTCCACCATTGATAGTGGACATCTTGAGGGCGGACATGTCTGGGAAGAAGGGTCAGAAGAAGCGGTTCTGGTCAGACGATGAGAAGGTTTCGATCTGCGGACAAACGCGCGCGCCTGGGGTTTCGGTAGCGCAGGTTGCACGACGTTACGCGATGAACGCCAATCTGATCTACACATGGTTGCGTGATCCCCGTTTCGCGCCGTCATGTACTGACGGTGATGATTTCGCCGGGGAAGTGACCACATTTCTGCCTGTAGAGATTGCAGGGCCAACCGCCCCCCACGTGCCGATCACAGCGCCCTGTATGGACGATCCTCTTTCGGCTCACCGTGCAGACCTCACCCTGTCTGATGGTCGGCGTATCCTGGTTGAGGGAGCGACGGGATTGTCGGCGGTGCTGGCTCTGGTTGAGGGGCTGCTGACATGATCCCGGTGCCGGGCAATACGCGGGTGTGGCTGGCCGCTGGGGTGACGGATATGCGGCGCGGGTTCAACACACTGGCGGCTCAGGCCGAACAGGTTCTGGCTGAAGACCCGTATTCGGGGCACATGTTTGTGTTTCGCGGCAGGCGCGGTGATCTGCTCAAGATCATATGGTGGGACGGCCAAGGCGCTTGCCTGTTCTCCAAACGACTGGAACGGGGGCGGTTTGTCTGGCCTGCGGCCAGGGAGGGCAAGGTCAGCCTGAGTCCCTCACAGCTGTCGATGCTGTTAGAGGGGATTGACTGGCGCACCCCGCAAAAGACCTGGCGTCCTTTGCAGGCGGGATAGAGAAAGCCAAAAAAACATGAAGTTTAACGCGGTTTGTCGTTCCATCCCATGGGGCAGTTTGATATGGGTTACACATGTTGGACGCCCTTGAATCCCTGCTTGAAGACCCCGCCGAACTGCGGGCTGTCAGCGAGCTTTTGATGGCCGAGGTTCAGTCGCTGACGTATCAAAACGAGAAGCTGAAGGCTGAACTGCATGGCCACCGCAAGGCACGGTTTGGCTCCAGATCAGAGAGCATGGATCAACTGGCCCTCGACCTACAGGAAGACGAAGAGATCGAGGCGGCAGCAAACGAGCAGAAGAACGAAGCTGGCTCCAACGGCACTGATGTCGATGAGACGGACAAACCTGCCAGGCGCAAGCACAGCCGCAACCCGTTGCCAGATCATCTGGATCGGCAGGATGAGGTGCTGTCGCCGGGTGAGGACTGCACTGACTGCGGTGGGAGCTTGCGCCAGATCGGTGAGGACGTTACCGAGGAACTGGAATATGTCCCGGGCCGCTTTGTGGTACGCCGGATTCTCCGCCCCCGCATGGCCTGCACCTGTTGTGAAACCTTTGCCCAGGCCCCATTGCCGTCGCGCCCCATCGAACGTGGCCGCCCCGGTCCGGGTCTGCTGGCCCACGTCCTGATTGGCAAATACTGCGATCACCTGCCGCTTGACCGGCAATCAAAAATCTTCGCCCGTGAGAAGGTTAATCTGCATCGCACCACGTTGACCGACTGGGTGGGCCGCAGCACGGCGCTGCTGGAGCCATTGGCCGATCATATCGGCAAGCTGGTCAGGGCAGGGCCTGCACTTTTTGCCGATGACACACCGGTCAAACTACAAACCCGCACCATGATAAAGAAGACTAAAACCGCGCGGCTGTGGAGTTACGTGCGCGACGAGCGCCCGTGGTGCGGCGAGGCCCCACCCTGTGCCTGGTATCAGTTCAGTACAGACCGCAAGGGTGCACACCCGGTCAATCATCTTTCCGGCTATACCGGGACCGTGCATGCCGATGGCTTTGCGGGCTTCAATGGCCTCTTTGGGGAGGGCAAGGCCGACGAACAGGCCTGCATGGTGCATGTGCGCCGCAAGTTTGTGGAAGAGTTTGAGCGCACAGGGTCGGCCATCGCCAAAGGCACAATCAAGCAGATCGCCGTACTTTACGCTGTCGAAGAGGAAGCCAGAGGCAAATCCCCCGAAGAGCGGGTCGCCATTCGGCAAGAGAAGGCAAAGCCCGTCTTCGATGAGCTGGAAGCATGGTTACAGGCCCAGCTTCCCAGGCTCTCGGGCAAGACCAAACTGGCAGGGGCCATTCGCTATGCGCTGAACCGCATGCCAAAGGCGCGTGCCTGTCTCGGCGACGGACGGCTGGAACTCGACAACAACATCTGTGAACGCTCGATCCGCCCCATCGCACTGGGCCGCAAGAACTATCTCTTCATGGGCTCCGTCGGTGGCGGTAAAGCCGCCGCTATCGCTTACACCCTGGTCGAGACCGCCAGGATGAACGGCGTTGATCCGGAAGCCTGGCTCACCTGGGTGTTGGAGCGCCTGCCAGATCACAAGATCAACCGCATCGAGGAACTCATGCCGTGGAATTGGATGCCGGAATAACCGAAAAATACGGCTCTAACGGACGGCTACGAAAGGGCCGCCCTGCGGCAGGAGAAGGCCAGGCCTGTCTTCGATGACCTGGAAGTATGGCTACAGGCCCAACTGCCCAGGCTCTCGGGCAAGACCAAACTGGCCGAGGCGATCCGCTACGCCCTGAAGCCGATGCCCGAAGCGCGTGCTTATCTCGGCGACGGACGTCTGGAGCTCGACAACAATATCTGTGAGAGATCAATCCGTCCCGTCGCCCCTGGTCGAAAAAATTGTCTCTTCCCGAGCTCCGTTGGTGGCGGCGAGGCTGCCGCTATCGCCTACGCCCTCATTGAGACCGCTAAAATGAACAATGTCGATCCCGAGCCTGGCTCACATGGGTGCTGGAACGCATTGCTGATCACAGATTAACCCCATCGACGAACTTATGCCGTGGAACTGGAAGCCCCAAGACCTCAAAAACGCGGCCTGACCGGACGGATACCTCTTTGGGGAGGGCAAGGCCGACGAACAGGCCTGCATGGTGCATGTGCGCCGCAAGTTTGTGGAAGAGTTTGAGCGCACAGGGTCGGCCATCGCCAAAGGCACAATCAAGCAGATCGCCGTACTTTACGCTGTCGAAGAGGAAGCCAGAGGCAAATCCCCCGAAGAGCGGGTCGCCATTCGGCAAGAGAAGGCAAAGCCCGTCTTCGATGAGCTGGAAGCATGGTTACAGGCCCAGCTTCCCAGGCTCTCGGGCAAGACCAAACTGGCAGGGGCCATTCGCCATGCGCTGAACCGCATGCCAAAGGCGCGTGCCTGTCCCGGCGACGGACGGCTGGAACTCGACAACAACATCTGTGAACGCTCGATCCGCCCCATCGCACTGGGCCGCAAGAACTATCTCTTCATGGGCTCCGTCGGTGGCGGTAAAGCCGCCGCTATCGCTTACACCCTGGTCGAGACCGCCAGGATGAACGGCGTTGATCCGGAAGCCTGGCTCACCTGGGTGTTGGAGCGCCTGCCAGATCACAAGATCAACCGCATCGAGGAACTCATGCCGTGGAATTGGATGCCGGAATAACCGAAAAATACGGCTCTAACGGACGGCTACGAAAGGGCCGCCCTGCGGCAGGAGAAGGCCAGGCCTGTCTTCGATGACCTGGAAGTATGGCTACAGGCCCAACTGCCCAGGCTCTCGGGCAAGACCAAACTGGCCGAGGCGATCCGCTACGCCCTGAAGCCGATGCCCGAAGCGCGTGCTTATCTCGGCGACGGACGTCTGGAGCTCGACAACAATATCTGTGAGCGATCAATCCGTCCCGTCGCCCCTGGTCGAAAAAATTGTCTCTTCCCGGGCTCCGTTGGTGGCGGCGAGGCTGCCGCTATCGCCTACGCCCTCATTGAGACCGCTAAAATGAACAATGTCGATCCCGAGGCCTGGCTCACATGGGTGCTGGAACGCATTGCTGATCACAGATTAACCCCATCGACGAACTCATGCCGTGGAACTGGAAGCCCCAAGACCTCAAAAACGCGGCCTGACCGGACGGATACGGGCGAAATCCCGGTCGCCGGAGTTGTCGTGCAGTCAGGCCACGGCCCTGTTGACCCGCCGCCATCATTCCCTTACGGCCGCCGGGCATGGATAACAGCATCAGCCCCGGCAGCGCGTGGAGCGAATGTTTGAGACCTCGCTTTCCCCCGGATCGGAAACCTGTCGCAATACGGATTGAACGGATATCATGTCTGGCCACCCCTGTCGCTGAAACTCAGAAACAGATTCATATTTTCAGAAAATTTTCAATACCCTGGTGCAATTTGATGAATAGCCCTGATCGAAGATAGCAATTTGCAAGGATTGCAAATTGCTATTTCACGCCGTCCGCTTCTGCCCGTCCACCAGATCGACGATGTCGGCCATGATCTGGGTCAGGTCGAAGTTTTTCGGGGTATAGATGGCGGCAACGCCGGCGGCTTTGAGGGTTTCGGCATCGATGGGCGGAATGATGCCGCCGACGACCACGGGAATGTCGTCGAACTGGGCGGCGCGCATGCGATCCATGATCTCGGTCACCAGGGGCACATGGCTGCCGGACAGGATCGACAGGCCAACCACGTGGACGCCTTCTTCGAGCGCCGCGTTGACGATCTGGGCCGGGGTCAGGCGGATGCCCTCATAGACCACTTCCATGCCGGCATCGCGGGCGCGCACGGCGATCTGTTCGGCGCCGTTTGAATGACCGTCCAGGCCCGGCTTGCCGACCAGAAACTTGATCCGGCGGCCGAGGCGGCCGGATACGGCATCGACCCGTTCGCGCACCGCCACCAGACCGTTGCCGGACCCGGCATTGGCGGCACGGCCGACGCCGGTGGGCGCGCGGTATTCGCCGAAGACCTCGCGCATGACGCTGCCCCATTCGCCGGTGGTGGCGCCGGCCTTTGCCGCCTCGATACTGCCGGGCATGATGTTGCGGCCTTCCCGGGCCGCTGATTTCAGCGCGGCCAGTGCGGCTTCGACCACCTTGGTGTCGCGCCCGGCACGCCAGGCTTTCAGATTCTCAATCTGATCGGCCTCAACCCGCGGATCGACAACCATGATGCCGCCCTCGCCGGTGGGCAGCGGGCTGTCCGCGGTTTCGATAAATTTGTTGACGCCGATCACGGCCTGCTCACCGGATTCGATCCGGGCCAGGCGCGCCGTGTTGGCTTCGACCAAGGCGCGCTTCATATAGGCATTGTCGATGGCGGCGACCGCCCCGCCCATGCCGTCAATCCGGTCGAGTTCCCCGCGTGCGGCTTCCATTAGCTCGGCAACCTGCTTTTCCACCACGACCGATCCGTCGAACAGATCGCCGTATTCCAGAAGATCGGTTTCAAAGGCGACGATCTGTTGCAAGCGCAGAGACCATTGCTGGTCCCAGGGGCGCGGCAGGCCCAGAGCCTCGTTCCAGGCCGGCAATTGCACGGCGCGGGCGCGGGCGTTCTTCGACAGGGTCACGGCCAGCATTTCCAGCAGGATGCGGTAAACATTGTTTTCCGGCTGCTGTTCGGTCAGGCCCAGCGAGTTGACCTGGACCCCGGATCGGAAGCGGCGAAATTTTTCATCCTCGACGCCATAGCGATTGAGGACGATCTCGTCCCACAGCCCGGTAAAGGCGCGCATCTTGCAGAGCTCGGTGACGAACCGGACGCCGGCATTGACGAAGAACGAAATCCGGCCGACCACGGTGGGGAAATCTTCCTCGGGCACCACGCCGCTGGCCTTCACCGCGTCCAGAATAGCGATGGCATTGGCCAAAGCGAAGGCCAGTTCCTGTACCGGCGTCGCGCCGGCTTCCTGAAGATGATAGGAGCACACATTCATCGGGTTCCATTTCGGCACTTCGCGATAGGTGAAGGTGATCACATCGCTGGTCAGCCGCATCGAAGGTTCGGGCGGAAACACATAGGTTCCGCGCGACAGGTACTCCTTGATGATGTCGTTCTGGGTAGTGCCCTGCAGCGCCGCGCGGTCGACGCTCTGGTCCTCGGCGGCGGCGATGTAAAGCGCCAGCAGCCAGGCCGCCGTGGCATTGATTGTCATCGAGGTGTTCATCTCATCCAGCGGGATGCCGTCCATCAGGGTCTTCATGTCGCCCAGATGGCTGACCGGTACGCCGACCTTGCCGACCTCGCCCCGGGCCAGCACATGGTCGGCGTCATACCCGGTCTGAGTCGGCAGATCGAAAGCCACCGACAGTCCGGTCTGACCCTTCTTCAGATTGGAGCGATAGAGCGCGTTCGACGCCTTGGCGGTCGAGTGGCCGGAATAGGTTCGCATGATCCAGGGACGGTCGCGCTGTGGTGTCTGATCGGTCATTGTTGTACTCTGCGTGCCGGGTTTCGGGTAAATTACACCTATATTGATGTTGCAATGCAAAATTTCTCTTGCAGTGCAGATTTGCACGGTGTTTGATCACTTTCACCGGTTTGACGCAATAATATTTCGAAAATCGCCAGATATTTTTGTGAATGTTCATGCTGGGCAACGTTCGCGCATGTGTCCGGAACAATGGGAGCAAGGTTCATGGCAGCACTCGAAAAAACAACGCCGGTTGAACCGACCGCGCCGGAATGGGGCGTCAGGAAGGATCGCTACGAGGTCGGCGAGATCCCGCCCCTGGGCCATGTGCCAAAACAGATGTACGCCTGGGCCATCCGGCGCGAACGCCACGGTGAACCGGAAAGTTCCATGCTGCAGGAAATCGTCGACGTGCCGGAACTCGACAGCCACGAAGTGCTGGTTCTGGTGATGGCCGCCGGGGTCAATTACAATGGCATCTGGGCGGGCCTCGGCACGCCGGTTTCTCCTTTCGACATTCACAAGGCCGACTTCCATATTGCCGGCTCCGATGCCGCGGGCATTGTCTGGGCGGTGGGCCGCAAGGTGAAACAGTGGCAGGTCGGCGACGAGGTCGTCATCCATTGCAATCAGGACGACGGCGATGACGAGGAATGCAATGGCGGCGATCCGATGTTCTCGCCCAGCCAGCGGATCTGGGGATATGAGACCCCGGATGGCTCCTTCGCCCAGTTCACACGGGTCCAGGCCCAGCAATTGATGCCGCGTCCACAGCATCTGACCTGGGAGGAAAGCGCCTGTTATACCCTGACCCTGGCGACCGCCTACCGTATGCTGTTCGGCCACCGTCCCCACGTTCTGCGGCCCGGTCACAATGTGCTGGTCTGGGGCGCATCCGGCGGTCTGGGATCCTTCGCCATCCAGCTGATCAATACTGCCGGCGCCAATGCGATCGGCATCATATCGGACGAGAACAAGCGCGAATTTGTCCTGGGTCTCGGCGCCAAGGGTGTCATCAATCGCAAGGATTTTGATTGCTGGGGCACCCTGCCGGAGGTGAATTCCGACGCCTACAAGGCCTGGTTCGGCGAAGTGCGCAAATTCGGCAAGGCGATCTGGGGCATCACCGGCAAAGGCGTCAATGTCGATTGCGTGTTCGAACACCCCGGCGAGGCAACCTTCCCGGTCTCGACCTTTGTGGTGAAGCGCGGCGGCATGGTGGTGATTTGCGCCGGGACCACCGGCTATAATCTGACCATGGATGCGCGCTATGTCTGGATGCATCAAAAGCGCATCCAGGGCAGCCATTTCGCCAATCTGAAACAGGCAAGCCAGGCCAACCGGCTGATGGTGGACCGGCGCATCGATCCGTGCATGTCCGAAGTCTTTACCTGGGACGACATTCCCGCCGCCCACACCAAGATGTGGAAAAACCGGCACAAACCCGGCAACATGGCCGTCCTGGTCAGCGCCAAGGTGCCGGGGATGCGAACGATTGAAGACGCGGTGGAAGCCGGCAACGAATAGGGACAGGAGACAAGGCTCATGCCTGTCGCTGAAAATATTGTTGCCATTGAAACCGGGCTCTTGCCGGATCTGCTGACCCTGACCGGTGAAGCACTTGTCGCGGCGGATGAATTGCTGGCGAAAGCCAAGTCCAGGGTCCGCGACCGGGTCAGCGAAGGCGACCGTATTTCCGGGCGGTTGATGGATGTCGAGCAGATCGCCGCCCATGGGCTGGCCTGGCTGGCAACCTATGTCGAAGCCCTGCGCGAAATGCATGGCTGGGCCGCCCGGCTGGAAACCGAAGACAAGCTCGGGGCGCTGGAACAGTTGATCCTGCAGGCCGCGTTCGGTGAATATCTCTGGCAGATCCATGGCGGCATCCCGATGAATCAGGGCGAGATCGTCCGACCGCAGGATCTGGGCCTGTCCCGGGACGACCAGCGCGCTCTGATGGTGCCGGCGGTCCAGACCCTGACGCAATCTGGCAATTCGGCGGCAGTGCGCCTGGAGATCGCCCAGTTGATGGAACAGCGCGGCAGTTTCGGCGATCCCGGCGATGACGGGGACATGGGCCTGATCCGGGACCAGTTTCGCCGCTTCGCCGATGACAAGGTCGCCCCCTTCGCTCACGACTGGCACCTGAAGAACGATTATATCCCGATGGAATTGATCGGCGAGATGGTCGAACTCGGCGTCTTCGGCCTTACCATTCCGGAATCCCATGGCGGATTCGGCATGGGCAAGATGGCCATGTGCGTGGTGTCCGAGGAGTTGTGCCGGGGCTATATCGGCGTCGGCTCGCTGGGCACCCGGTCCGAGATTGCCGCCGAATTGATCATGGGCGGCGGCACCGAAGAACAAAAACAGCGTTGGCTGCCAAAGATCGCCAGCGGTGAATTATTGCCCACGGCTGTCTTTACCGAGCCCAATACCGGTTCGGATCTGGGCGCTTTGCGGACCCGCGCGGTGCTGGACGGCGGCACCTACAAGATCACCGGCAACAAGACCTGGATCACCCATCCCGTGCGCGCCGACATCATGACTTTAATGGCCCGGACCGACCCGGACACGGAAAACTACAAGGGCCTGTCCATGTTCATCGCCGAAAAGCCGCGCGGTACGGACGAGGATCCCTTCCCCGCGCCCGGCATGTCCGGCGGCGAGATCGATGTGCTCGGCTACCGCGGCATGAAGGAATACGAGATCGGCTTCGACGGGTTCGAGGTCGATGCCGGGAATCTGCTGGGCGAGGCCGAAGGCCAGGGCTTCAAACAGCTGATGCAGACCTTTGAAAGCGCGCGCATCCAGACCGCCGCCCGGGCCGTGGGCGTGGCCCAGAACGCCATGGAGATCGGCCTTCAATATGCCCGCGACCGCAAACAGTTCGGCCGGCAGATTTATGACTTCCCGCGCGTATCAGGCAAGCTCGCCTGGATGGCGGTCGAGATCATGATCGTGCGCCAGCTGACATATTTTTCGGCCCGGCAGAAGGACGCCGGCCGGCGCTGCGATCTGGAAGCAGGCATGGCCAAGCTGCTGGGCGCTCGAGTTGCCTGGGCCAGCGCCGACAATGCCCTGCAAATCCACGGTGGCAACGGCTTTGCGCTGGAATACCAGATCAGCCGGGTGCTGTGCGACGCCCGCATCCTGAACATTTTCGAGGGCGCCGGCGAGATCCAGGCCCAGATCGTTGCCCGGCGTCTGCTGCAGGACTGAAATCGACACATAGGCGGTTCTGTCGCAGCGAAGGTTTTGGACTTCATATCGCGACGCCGGTATATGCGGGTTCATGGAAACGCTGATAAATGCCCTGGTGCCGATCGCGGTTCTCACCACCGCCCTGATCGTCGCGGTTGGGCTCCATGGCCTGTTTCGCGGCGGCGTGTTCAACAAGAACTGGTCGAACCGGCTGATGCGGATGCGCGTACTGGCGCAGTTTGTGGCGGTGATCCTGATTATGACCGCGATCTGGATATCGGGCCGCGGCCCCGATTGGTTCTGACGACATGGTCGTCCTGAACAGGATCTATACGCGCGGCGGGGACGAGGGCGAAACCTCGCTGGGTACCGGCGATCGGGTCAAGAAATACGATCTGCGGATCGAAGCCTATGGCACCGTCGACGAAGCCAATGCGATCCTTGGCCTCGTGCGCCAGCATTTGGAAGCGCAGATCGATACGGCCCTGAGCCGGATTCAGAACGACTTGTTCGATCTGGGCGCAGATCTGTGCACGCCCGAAACCGATCAGGATTTGGGCTATGAGCCCCTGCGCATGACGCAGGCCCAGATCGATCGGCTGGAAATCGAAATCGATGCCATGAATGAGGATCTGGAACCCCTGCGCTCGTTCATCCTGCCGGGCGGCACGGCGGCGGCGGCCTATCTGCATCAGGCGCGCACGGTTTGCCGCCGCGCGGAGCGGCGCATGGTCGAATTGGCCGAGCGCGAACCGGTTAATCCGGCGACGATCAAATTCATCAATCGCCTGTCGGACTATCTCTTCGTGCTGGGCCGTAAGGTCAATGACAACGGATCCAGGGACATTTTGTGGGTCCCCGGCGCCAACCGGGACTGAACGTCCTTGCGATGCCGCCGATACTTTCGTAGTCCTGTGGAAGCTCTCCGACGCCCGTTCCTCCCTGGCATGTCCGTGCGCCATTATGGCTCTGGTGGCGATGCTTCCGCCTGTCCACCTGATTCATCCCGGAATTTCCATGTTTCTGCCTCTTAACGACGAAAATCCACTTCGGATCATCCCGTTTCAGGTCGTCACCGTGTCGATCATGACGATCTGCATCGTGGCTCTGATCTACAAGGTGACCTTGCCGGAACACGGCGAACTGGCCCTGTCCCATGCCTATGGTTTCATTCCGGCGGTCTATACCGACACCGTCCCCTGCACCGCCGATATCTGTCCGCTGCCGTCCGAGTTGACGATCGTGACCGCCATGTTCATCCATGCCGGCTGGCTGCACCTGTTGGGAAACATGCTGTTCCTGTGGATCTATGGCGACAATGTCGAAGACAGCATGGGCCACATCAAATTTCTGAATTTCTATCTATTGTGCGGCGCGGTGGCAGCGTTGATCCAGGCCGTGTCCGACCCCGGATCGGAAGCGCCGATGATCGGGGCATCCGGCGCCATAGGCGGCGTGCTGGGTGCCTATCTGATGCTGCATCCCAGGGTCCGGGTGCTGGTCCTGGTTCTGCCGGTGCTTGCCTTGCGCATTCCAGCCTTCATCGTTATCGGCTTGTGGGTGATCAGCCAGGTCGTCGCCATCGCCTTTCAGGACGCCAGTAATGTCGCCTTCTGGGCGCATCTTGGCGGGTTTGCCGCCGGAGCGGCCCTGATCCCGTTTTTCAAGCGGCGCGATGTGCCGCTCTTCGATGGAAACGTGGCGCATTAAGGCAAAAAGGCGGGTGCCTGCGGGATAGTGTGCGGCTTTATCGTGTGCGGGGTTCCACATGCCCCGCGTTGACTCGCAACAAGCTGGAAGAGTACACTCTCTTCCCGAATCGGAGGTCCGCTAGAAAAGCCGGTTTTCATCGGTTTTGCGGCAAATTTCAGATCGAGAGAGAATGTCCATGAAGGTCTTGGTCCCCGTCAAACGGGTGGTCGATTACAATGTCAAGGTTCGCGTCAAGGCGGATCAGAGCGGTGTCGAATTGGCCAACGTCAAAATGTCTATGAACCCCTTTGATGAAATCGCCGTCGAAGAAGCCATCCGCATGAAGGAAGCCGGCACGGTCGAGGAGATCATCGCCGTATCCGTCGGCGTGCAGCAGTGCCAGGAAACCATCCGGACGGCTCTGGCCATGGGCGCCGATCGCGGCATTCTGGTCAAGACGGATGAAGATAACCTGGAACCCTTGGCCGTTGCCAAGATTCTGAAAGGTATCGTCGAGGCCGAACAACCCCAGATCGTGATCTGCGGCAAACAGGCGATTGACGACGATTGCAGTCAGACCGGCCAGATGCTGGCCGCGCTGCTCGGATGGTCGCAAGGAACCTTTGTGTCCAGGATCACGATTGGCGACAAGATCAGCCTGACACGCGAAGTCGATGGCGGCCTGCAATCCATCGACATTGGTCTGCCGGCGGTTCTGACCACGGACCTTCGGCTGAACGAGCCGCGCTATGCCTCGCTGCCCAACATCATGAGGGCCAAGAAAAAACCGATCAATGAAAAGACACCGGAAGATTACAGCGTCGATGTCTCGCCGCACCTGTCGGTCGTAAAGGTTAGCGCGCCGCCGGCGCGCGCCGCTGGCATCAAGGTCGCCGATGTGGCCGAACTGGTCGAGAAACTGAAAACCGAAGCAGGAGTGATCTGACCATGACAACGCTCGTAATTGCAGATCACGACAACGCATCGCTGAACGAGGCCACCGCAAAGGTGATCAGCGCCGCCGCCGCCATGGGCGGTGACATTCATGTTCTGGTTGCCGGCCCCGATTGCGGCCCGGCCGGGGACGAAGCCGCCAAACTGGACGGCGTTTCCAAGGTTCTGGTCGCCAGCGATGCTCAGTACAAGGGGCGGCTGGCCGAACCGATGTCCGCGCTGATCCTGTCACTGGCCGATGGCTATGACACGCTGATGGCGTCGACCATGACAACCGGCAAGAACTATATGCCCCGGATCGCGGCTCTGCTGGACGTGATGCAAATCTCGGACATACAGGAAGTGGTGGACGCCAGCACTTTCGTGCGCCCGATCTATGCCGGCAACGCCATCATGACGGTGCAAAGCGATGATCCCAAAAAGGTCATCACCGTGCGCCCGACCGCATTCGAGGCCGCCGGCTCAGGCGGATCGGCTTCTGTTGAGGTCATCAGCGCAGCCGCCGATCCCGGTCAGTCGACTTGGGTCGCCGATGAGCTGTCGTCTTCCGACCGGCCCGAGCTGGCCTCGGCCAGGATCGTTATCTCTGGCGGACGCGGCATGCAGAACGGCGAGAATTTCCAGATGCTGGAGAAGATTGCCGATCAGCTGAACGCCGCCGTCGGTGCCTCGCGCGCCGCTGTTGATGCCGGCTTTGTGCCGAATGAATACCAGGTCGGCCAGACCGGCAAGGTCGTTGCGCCGGAGCTTTACATTGCCGTCGGCATTTCCGGTGCGATCCAGCATTTGGCCGGCATGAAGGATTCCAAGGTCATCGTCGCCATCAACAAGGACGAGGAAGCACCGATTTTCCAGGTTGCCGATTACGGCCTGGTCGCCGACCTGTTCGATGCGATTCCCGCCCTGGAAGCCGAACTCGCCAAGGATTGAACCCTTCGCTGGCGGCTTTTGAACGCCCTGATAAATCCCGATGCCGGCGATCCATTCGCCGGCACTTTTTATTTGCGGCGAACAAGAAATCCATAACCGTTCTAGGGTCTGTTGACAATCACCGGGCAGCGTTGAGCATTGCGCAGAGGTACCAGTTGGCTGCGCAGCTGGTATCGGTTTTGTCGTATCGCGTTGCCATCCCCCTGAATTCCTTGATCCTTGCGAAGCAGTTTTCAATCAGGTGACGCCACTTGTACATGTGAGTATCGTCGTCTCGTTGCCCTTTCCGGTTCGATTTGGGTGGAATAACCGCGGTTGCGCCGCGCTCACCAAGGTCTTGCAGGAGCCAATCGCCGCCTCGGCTCCTTCCTGATCCGGCGTGAACACCACGCTTGTGGCCTGACTTGAAGACCTGGATGGCCCCGGGTGCATCGTGACCCTGACAGCCCTTGTCCACATCGGCCCGCTCGATCTTGCGGCCGGTCAACTCCCCGGTCTCCGCCCGCACCGGCTTCAGGGTGTGGCCGTCATACGGGTTCCCGGGCAACGCCTTGGCCTGCACGATGAACTGGCCGCCCTTGCGGCGCCTGTTGGTAGTGGTCAGCGACACTTTGGTCCCGAACCCGCAAGGCCTGGCTGCCTTGCCTTTGCCAATGCACCCGGGTTGTCTCCGGCGCCTGCCGGGAATACAGCTTCCAGCCCCGCTGGCGCGGCTTCTGGCCCGGGTTCAGGAGCGGAGCCGGCATGCCCTGGACAGCGCCGGCTCGAAGATGCCCCGCGGACCCTCATGGCCATCGATCTTGCCGGAGATGTCGCGGGTCAGGCGGCCGAGCCGGGTCCCGAGGAACTTGAGCTGCCTGTTCACCGGCCCATCAGCCGCAGAATGCGTCGACTGATGTCCTCTTGCCGCCGCTCCAACTCGGCGAGTTCTGCATCAGTGCTGCTAGGCGACACGTTTTGCAATCGCCGAATGCGTCGACTGGTGTCCTCTTGCCGCCGCTTCATCTCGGCGAGTTCTGCCTCAGTGCTGCTAGGTGACACGTTTTGCAATCGCCGAATGCGTCGACTGGTGTCCTCTTGCCGCCGCTTCATCTCGGCGGAGTTCTCTGCATCAGTGCTGCTAGGCGACACGTTTCGCAATCGCCGAATGCGTCGACTGCTGTCCTCTTGCCGCCGCTTCGTCTCGGCGATTTTTGCAGCCACGTTTTGCAATTGCTCGCGCAGGGCCTTTTCCTCGTCCAAAACGGCGCGCAGTTCGTTGGCCTCGAGGAGGTCTTCCGAAACAGAGGACAATCGCCGCATCAGCTGCGCCTGTTCCGCATTCATGTGCGCAAGGCGGCGCGCCTTGATTTGAGGTTCGCCGCTGAGACGTGCTGCTTCAGCATTGAGACCTTGGGCCTTTGCCTGGAGCACGTTCGCTTCCAGGCGTAGGGCGTCAAGCTCTCGCTGAAGGTCATTGAGACACGCGTCATACCGACCGTAAACAGAGTTGTTTAACAGGTTGCCAAACGTAATGTCACGATTGGCGGCCGTGCAGTTGTCTTCGGGCGCCTGCATGCAGCCAGTCAGCGTTAGGCCTAAAACAAAGGCGATGGGCAAGATGACGCCGCGCATCACGACGCATCCCGGACAGAAGATGGCACACCGTTAAGCACGCCCACCGTTGAGCGCTCGATCGCTTCCGCTAGGCGTAAAAGTTCGCGTTGTTTGTCCAGTTCCCGGATCAAGCCATCTGCTCCAATTCCATCGGAGCTGTAGCGTTGCACTGCGTTCGACAAGTCAGATATTTCATCACGCACGCCCTTGATGATGTTGCGCGTGCTCTTCAGATCACCTTGCATGAGATTGTAGGATTCACGGTAAGTAGCGGTAGTCACTTCGCCAGCGTTCAATGCGCGATTCAGGCGGTCAATTTCATATCTGTGGAACTCCAGGGTTTTTTGGGCTGCGGTGACACTTTCTTTATCGCGCAGAGTTGCATTTTTCGCTGCCTCGATATCTGCGTTGAGCGAATCCTGGCTGGCTTGGAAAGACTGATCCTGCCGTGTGAGATATGAGCCTCCGACATAACCCGCACCAGCACCGATTGCGGCCGCGCCAAGCGTTTGCTCGGGACTACAGTCAGCAAGCACACATGCCAATCCGCCAATGATGCCCCCAGCAACAGCGGTTCCCGCACGAATGCTGGCGTATTTTTGCTCACGAACGCTGGCGTATTTTTGCTCCTGTTTACGCAGTTCGCGCTGTTCGGGCGACATAGATACCGCTGCCGAAGAGCTCAGCGTGCCATTGTCTGAGAAGAAGTCCTCCCCGTCTGTACACCCAGCAACTGCCAAAGCGGCAATAAGTGCAAATCGTTTTAACATTTGGTCCTCCCCCTAATGGTTGTTAAGGTTACCCAACATTCCCCCAAGTGGCGTGCCGTTTGACGGATGAATGACATAATCTTGCCCGTTGATAAAGCCTTTTCGTGGTTCGACTGGTGCTCGGCGGCTGCGAGAGCGCCGAAACCGGGGTGATCAGCCCGCGATCAGGATTCATCCGCGTCCGATGGCCACGGCTTTCGGCATGGCAGACAGACCTGTCCTGCCGCTCTCGTTCAGTTCCAGTCGAGATCATCAGTCATACTTCGAACCGGGCTTTTTCGTGTGAGAACAGCGAGTCGTCCGGCATCGAAATCCCGACACGGAACTGGATATCAAAGCCGTTGCGTAGGTCGATATCGCTCAAGTCACCACTTTCCACGACAAGACCATGGGTCTCGGCCACCCGTCGGCAAGCGGCCAGAAGATCCCGGCGAAGGCGGTTGCAGGGTTCTGGGTTCAGGTTGCGCGGCGAAGCAGGTTTGGGCCTGGCCGATGGCGCGGATTTCCTCTTCGATTTCTTCATGCAAGCGCCCTGGCTTTGTAGACCGTGTCACGAGAGATACCCATGTCCCGGGCAATTTCTGTGGGGGATAAACCGTTGGCGAAGCGCTCTTTTATCGTCTCCATGTCGATCCTGAGCGGTCGGCCTTTGTAGATGCCCCGGCGCTTGGCGGCTTTGATGTCCTCGTCGGCCAACCCGGCGTGAATGCGGCGTGCGCCGCAGGTCTCTTTCGATGCCTTGTGGATCGCCGCGATCCGCTTGCCCGGCGTGTCATCGATCCATGAACGGGCACTCGGCGGGCGGCTGTGCCAGGCGTAGAACCCGCTGCGGGACACACCCAGGGTACGTGACATCATCCGGGTCGAGCGGGGCCGACCGCCGGACTTTGCAGGCGGCAAGAACAGCCAAATCAACGCCCATTCTTCATCCGTCAGATCGCCTGGATAGCGGGCAGGGCCGCGCCTGTATTCAACTCGAGTTGATATTGGTCCATGGCATGGTCATTCTCCATCTTCTTCGACAAGGACGGTGAATCACAACCCACTGATATCACTCACCTACCTTTTAAACGGGCTCTTAGGCAGGTCCCGCCACAGCGACCGTGTACGCACACGCCAGGGAACGGCTTCCAAAAACCGGCGATTGTTGCGAGCCGTAACTCCCGGGTCTCCCGATTTGCCAGGCAGAAGTGGTTCAATCTTCTGCCAAAGTTCATCTGAAATCACCAAACGATCTTCGTCCATCCAACCCTCCATTTGGGAAGCCCGAATGTCAACAGGTCCTATGTTTCCGGCGGATTCCGTCCGTGCTTTCCTGGATCAGCTCAGCGCACGGATATCCGTCAGCGTGCCGGCCACCGCCGCCGCCGCCGCCATGGCCGGCGACACCAGATGGGTGCGACCACCGCGGCCCTGACGTCCCTCGAAATTGCGGTTCGAGGTCGAGGCACAGCGCTGGCCCGGCTCCAGCTTGTCGGCATTCATGGCCAGGCACATGGAACAGCCCGGTTCACGCCATTCAAATCCGGCCTCCAGGAAAATCTTGTCCAGGCCTTCGGCCTCGGCCTGCTCCTTCACCAAGCCCGAGCCCGGCACGACCATGGCGCTGACATTGGCGGCAACCTTGCGGCCCCTGGCGATATCGGCCGCGGCCCGCATGTCCTCGATCCGGCCATTGGTGCACGATCCGATAAACACCCGGTCGATGGGGATCTGGGTCAGCGGCGTGCCCGGCTCCAGATCCATATAGGCCAGCGCGCGCTCGGCGCCCTCACGCTTGCCCGGATCGTTCATGGCGGCGGGATCGGGGATGGCACCGGTAATCGGCAGCACCTGTTCCGGCGAGGTGCCCCAGGTCACGGTCGGCGCGATATCGGTGGCATTGATGTCGATTACTTCGTCAAACACTGCGTCCACGTCGGTTTTCAGGGTTTGCCACCAGGACATCGCCGCGTCCCACTGGGCGCTCTTGGGCGCGTGTGGCTTGCCCATGCAATAGTCAAAGGTGGTCTGGTCCGGCGCGATCAGGCCGGCGCGGGCACCGGCTTCGATCGCCATATTGCAAACAGTCATGCGCCCTTCCATGGACAGGCCCATGATGGCGTCGCCCATGAATTCGATGACATAGCCGGTGCCGCCGGCGGTGCCGAGCACGCCGATGATGTGCAGCACGATATCCTTGGCGGTGACGCCCGCATTGAGCGGCCCGGTGACCCGGACCGCCAGGTTTTTCGACTTCTTCTGGATCAGGGTCTGGGTCGCCAGCACATGTTCCACTTCCGAGGTACCGATGCCGTGGGCCAGCGCACCGAAGGCGCCATGGGTGGCGGTGTGACTGTCGCCGCAGACAATGGTCATGCCCGGCAGAGTCAGGCCCTGTTCCGGCCCGATGATATGGACGATGCCCTGGCGGATATCGTCCATGCCATAATAGGGCACACCGAAATCGACGCAGTTCTTTTCCAGCGTTTCGACCTGGATCCGGCTTTCGGGATCCTCGATCCCCCTGGACCGGTCCGTGGTTGGTACATTATGGTCGGCAACGGCAATGGTGGCATCCGGACGGCGCACGGCGCGACCGGCCATGCGCAGGCCCTCAAAGGCCTGGGGGCTGGTCACTTCGTGCACCAGATGCTTGTCGATATACAGAAGGCTCGTCCCATCATCATCGGTCGAGACCACGTGCGCGTCCCAGATTTTGTCGTACAGCGTCGTGCCAGCCATTCTTGTTTCTCCTGCGGCGCACTTCCGTGAGCGCGCCCTGTTCCTGAATTTTCAGCGCATTCGGTATGCCCGCGCGCCGCGCCCGTCAAGACTCGGCGCGCGGAAACCGAAGCCAATCGTCGCCGTTTTCCGGTTTCATCCGTACCAGATCCTGGATCAGGGCATCGAGACCGGTGCCCTTGCCGCTGGAATGCTGGTCGATGCGATTGACCTTCTCGACAATTTTTTCCAGTGCTTCCAATTCCTTAGGCTCAGTTTACAGGCCGTGTGCGTTCATGTCATGTTTTTTGTGAAATCAGAGGGATGGATTGACATGGATCACAAGCAGTTTCAGGAATGGTTATCGGGGCCAGACCACCTCAGCCCGGCGCAGCGGCAGCAAACCGAAGCCGTGTTCCCGGGGGACACGGAGACGTCAGTGTCGCTGGCTGCCATTGAAGCGGCCGTGGGTGAAGATCGCCAGTGCCCGCATTGTGGCACGCCAGGCGCCATATCGCGTGGCAAGGCAAGGGGTCTGCGACGGTACCAGTGCAAGGGATGCAGGAAGACATTCAATGCCGCGACCGGCACCCCCTTGTCGGGTCTGCACCGCAAGGACAAGTGGCTTGCCTTCGGAGCCTGTCTTGCCGATGGGCTGACGGTTCGCGCTTCAGCAGAACGTTGCGGACTTGCCGTCAATACCGCCTTCCGTTGGCGGCACCGATTTCCTGCCGCAAAAGACCTGAAGGCACGCAAGCTCACGGGCATTGTGGAAGCCGATGAAACCTGTGTGCCGGAAAGCCGGAAAGGTGCACGAAACCTTGAGCGCAAGGCGCGACGCAGGGGAGGCAGGGCCAGCAAGCGGGACCTGTCAGATGAACAGGTTCCGGTACTGGTTGTCGCTGATCGCAGCGGCGCGACAGTCAGTGCGGTTCTGCCCTCGGTCAACGCAGATACCTTGCGAGAGGTGATCGCGCCGGTTGTGGACGAGGATATCGTTTTGGTGACCTATGGACACCGCGCTTGTCCGCGATGCGCGGCGGCAATCGGTGCGCATCACGAAGCATTGAACCTGTCACGAAGTGAACGGGTGCGAAGTGCCTTTCACATTCAGATCGCAGCAGATCCGGCGGTCAACAACCGACATGGCCGGTTGAAGGATTTCCTGCGGCGCTACCGAGGCGTCGCGACCAGATATCTCGACAACTGCCTGCGATGGTTCCAGCGGCTTGAACTGGAGAACGCCTCACCCCGGGCTTGCCTCGCGACCGCCATCGCCCGTCCATGCATACAATTCGTGAACTGAGCCATCTTCTTCGATAAAGACGGTGAATCACAACCCACTGATATCGCTCAACTACTTTTTAAACGGGCTCTAAAATCTAACGATTTGATTTATGAAGGGCAATCTGCAACTTCTGTTCGGTTGATGCCTTGGGCTCATTCTGGCATCCAGGTTTCATGTTTTTCGGTACCTTTATGCAATTTTTCTCGGTTCTTTTGCAACTGATGGGCGCCACCATGCTGCTCCTCTATTCGGTGCGAATGGTCCGAACCGGGATGGAACGTGCGTCTGGTCCGGTGCTCAGAACTGCGCTGATCGATCCAGACCGGGGGCAGATCAAGAATGCCGGCTTTGGCGTTCTGGTGGCCATCATGTTGCAAAGTTCAACCGCCGCGGCGATCCTGGCGGTTGGCTTCGTATCCCGGCACCTAATTGCATCGTCGGCCGGGCTGGCCATTTTGCTGGGTGCCGATCTGGGGTCGGCGCTGGTGGTTCAAATTTTGTCCTTCAATCTGAAATGGCTAATTCCGGTGTTGTTGCTGGTCGGTGGTTGGCTGTTTCTGAAATTCGAGGCGCGCAAGGTAAAACAAACCGGGCGAATTTTGTTGGGCATTGCTCTGATCCTGATCACGCTCGGCATGATCGGCGCGGCGACGATGCCGCTGAAGGAAAGTGAATCGCTCCCCCTTGTTGTCGGGTATCTCGGGCAGGATCCTGTTTTGGCGTTTGCTGTCGGGGCGATTCTGACGTTTTCAATGCACTCGAGCGTCGCTGGGGTATTGCTCTTCATGGCCTTTGCCACCGAAGGCGTGTTGCCGGTTTCGGCCGGGATATCGCTGGTGTTGGGGGCGAATTTTGGCGGCGGTCTGATCGCGGTCTGGCTGACGCGCGGAGCCGACCCGGTGGGCCGGCGGATCCCGGTCGGGAATTTCATATTTCGCGGACTGGGGTCGATTCTGGCACTGGTATTATTTACGGGCCTTCAACCCAGCCTGGACTGGATGGGCGGCGGTGTGGCGCGCCAACTGGTCGGTCTGCACGTGATTTTCAATTTTGCGCTGGTATTGGTTTGCCTGCCCTTGACCGGGCCGATGGATCGATTGGTGTCTTTCCTGATCCGCGAGAAGCCCGTCCATGATGTGGACGCAATCATGCGTCCGGCCAGTGCATTGGACCGATCCTTGATCTCGGTGCCCAGCCTGGCCTTGGCCAGCGCGACCAGGGAACTTCTGAGAATGAGCGAAACGGTCGAGATCATGGTTCGCCCGATCATGGATTTCTTTGATAAAGCGGATCATGATCAGGTCGACCGAATCCGGGCACTGGACGAGGAAGTCGATGTGACCCACACCGCCATCAAGCTGTACATTGCCGAGGTTAATCGTGGTGAACTGTCCGCGGAAGATTCCGAACGGGGCATGGAGTTGACCAACTTCGCCATCAATCTGGAAAGGGCAGGAGATATTGTCGCAAAAAACCTGCTGAATCTGACTCTGCAAAAACACAAGAGGAAGCTGCGGTTCTCAGATGCAGGCTGGCGCGAGTTGAACGATCTGCATGCCCAGGTGATGGTCAATATCCAATTGGCGCTGAATGTTCTGATTTCCGAAGATCTGGATTCGGCCCGTCAGTTGATTGCCGAAAAGGACAGGATGCGGGCACTGGAGCACGTCAGCCACGAGCGCCACCTAGACCGCCTGCGATCGGGTAGCGAGGAAAGTATCGATTCAAGCGATCTGCATCTGGAAACCGTGCGCGGTCTGAAGGAGATCAATTCCTTGTTTGCCTCGATTGCCTATCCGATCCTGACCAAGAACGGGCAGCTGTTGGAGACGCGTTTGGCTGATGTGGATGTATGAGAGCCCGTTTAAAAAATAGGGCCTGTTGACATTCGGGTTTCCGATTTGGCCTGAACTGTTATTCAGGCTTCGAAAATGGAGGTTTGGATGGACGAAGATCGTTTGGTGATTTCAGATGAACTCTGGGCGAAGATTGCGCCCCTGTTACCCGGTAAGGCCGGGGACGCGGGAGCAACCGGTCGGGATAACCGTCGGTTCGTGGAGGCCGTACTTTGGCGTGTGCGAACAGGGTCTCCCTGGCGTGACCTGCCCCGGGATTTCGGCAACTGGAATTCGGTTTTCAAACGATTTCGTCGATGGGCAAGGGCCGGTGTGTTCGAGAGACTTTTCAACGCCATGAGCGGCGAGCCAGACCTTGAACATGCTCTCATCGACGGAACGATTGTCCAGGCCCATCAGAAGGCTTCGGACGCAAAAGGGGGACACGGCATCAAGCCATCGGACGCTCTCGCGGCGGGCTGACGACCAGGATCGTTGCCCTGGTCGATGCGCTCGGCAACTTGTTCCGCTTTCTGCTTCTGCCGGGGCAAGCGCACGACATGAAGGGGGTTGCTCCCCTGATCCACGATGTCTCCTTCGCAGCGTTGCTGGCCGACAAGGCCTTCGACGCCGATTGGCTCCTGCAAGACCTTGATGAGCGCGGCGCAACCGCGATCATTCCACCCAAATCGAACCGGAAAGGGCAACGAGACGACGATACTCACATGTACAAGTGGCGTCACCTGATTGAAAACTGCTTCGCAAGGATCAAGGAATTCAGGGGGATGGCAACGCGATACGACAAAACAGATAACAGTTCGACTCCCCCGCCATAGAGTTTTTTGGGACACTGATCAAGACCTGAGACGAGGGGATTATTGAGGTGTTTCATGAGGGAACAGAAGAAGGTTGATCGGGTCGGAGCCGGAGCCGCGGAGACTTCACATATCGCAGCAGCTCCGGCTCCGGCCCGACGTCGCAGACAGACGGCGGCGCGCAGGCAGGAGGCCGTTCTGCGGGTGTTGCGGGGCGAGGACATCGAGTTGGTGGCTCGTGGTATCGACGCGACGACGGCCGATGCCAGCGGTTGGCGGGACGTTTTCCTGGCGACGGGCGCATCCGGACTGAAGCACCGCCCTCGCGATGTGCGTGACGAAGAGATTGATCGGCTGCGCGCCAGGGTGGGCGAGATCCCCATGGACAACGAGCTTCTCGTCGAGAAGATCGCGAGGATGGAGGCGGGCCACCCTTTCGGGCGCCGGAGGTCGAAGCGATGAGCGCCGTCCTCTCGATCTCCACGGGCAGGACCTGTGGTGTATCACGGATGTGCCGGGTCCGGGGTCCGAGCCGGGCCAGCGTGTACCGGGACCTGCAACCGGCCCGGCCCGAGCCCTCGCCGCGCCGCCGCCCGGGACCACAAGGCCCCCTGTCGGATGCGGACCTGGCCCGTGAGATCAGGCAGGTCATCACCGACAGCAGGTTCCATGGCGAGGGCTGCCGCAAGGTGTGGGCGCGCCGTTGGTGAGAGCCATGACAGTGCACATGCGCTTGGCTATCCGGTGATCCGGGCCCGGTATCTGGCGATTACCTTTGGCGGTGGATATCTGTCCATGGCCGTGACGCCCTTGTGGACCGAAAATATGACTGCGGAGCGCGGCTGGATTGCCCTGGCTCTGGTTGTGTTTTCCTCATGGCGGCCAATGCGTTGCCTCGTCGGCGCCTGCCTTTTCGGCGGGATGACCATCCTGCAGTTCAATGCACAAGGGTTGGGTCTGCGCGTGGACGCCCAGATATTGGCGATGCTGCCCTATCTGGCCACCGTGGCCGTAATTGTTATTATCTCCTCCAACAAGGCCCGGGCGGCGCTTGCCGTGCCCGGGTCGCACAACAAAACGTTCCATCCGCCAGGCTAATAAAAAGGAAAACTGAAATGACAGGGTTAACAAGACGCGAATTTGCCGGCATGGCGACAGCGGCCACGGCCATGAGCGGCGGAGCTTTCGCCGCCATGGACAAGGTCAAGGCCGGCTTCGTCTATGCCGGGCCTGTGAGGGACCACGGTTGGACCTATCAGCACAATGAAGGCCGCGTCGCGGTCGAGGCCGCCCTCGGCGACAAGGTCGAGACAACTTTCTTTGAAAACGTGCCGGAGGGCGCGGATGCCGAACGGGTCATAACCCGGATGGCCACCAGCGGTCATGACCTGATCTTCACTACCTCGTTCGGTTACATGAACCCGACGCTGAAGGTTGCCAAGCGCTTCCCCAATGTAATGTTCGAGCATGCCACCGGCTTCAAGCGGGCCGACAATGTCTCGACCTATTCGGCCCGGTTCTATGAAGGTCGCCATGTGGCTGGTCTGATGTCCGGCAAGATGACCAAGACCAAGAAGCTCGGCTATGTCGCCTCGTTTCCGATCCCCGAAGTGATCCGCGGCATCAATGCCGTGACCATGGCGGCCCGGTCGATCGATCCGGAAATCACCATGCGCGTGATCTGGGTATCGTCATGGTTCGATCCGGGCAAGGAAGCCGAAGCCGCCAGGGCGCTGGCCGACCAGGGCGTCGATGTTCTGTTCCAGCACACTAACAGCTCGGCCCCGAACCAGGTGGCTGAAGAACGCGGAATCAAGACCGTCGGCCAAGCATCCGATATGGCCCGGTTCGCGCCGAATGCGCACATGGTCTCCATCATTAATGACTGGGCGCCGTACTATGTATCCCGGATGAAAGCGGTTCTGGACGGTTCCTGGGCCAGCGAGGATATCTTTGGTGGCTTCGATACCGGCATGATCAAGATGGGCGTAATGAATGCCAACCTTCCGTCTGAAGTGAAGGCAATGGCTCTGGCCGCCGAACAGGCGATCAAGACCGGCGCGTTGCACCCGTTCATCGGACCAATCATCAAACAGGATGGCACGGTCGTGGGAGAAAATGGCGGCGTCCTGGATATTGGAGATATTCTGGGCCAGAACTTCTACGTCAAAGGCGTGGAAGGTCAGATTCCAGGTTAAACCCTATGACTGCTCCCCGCGGTGCCAAATCTGCGTCGCGGGGAGCATCAAATATCCCTGCCTTGCTCCAACAACTTGTCGATCAGGGCACGATTGATAGCGTTACTGTCGCCGCCGCCAAACGTCAGGGCCCCTGAATTATAAGTTGTTCCGTATGTCGTGGTCAGATTCACGGTCTGGCCCAGACCTGACAGGAATTCGTTCGTTGTCAGGGCGCCTAGCGGGTGAATGTATGTGCTCCACAGAATTTCTTGGGCAATGCCATAGCGGGCGTCCAGGGCGCTGTCGAAATTGGCCTGCATCATGCGAAACAACTCACCGGGTCCGATGCCGCTGATCTGGCGAATGGGCGAGATTATGCGCATCCGATCCGCCCTGATATCAGTGATCACGCTGACGGGGCGCTCTTCCACCGCGAATTGCCACCGGGCCAAGGTTTGTCGAACCGCATTTTCGTCGATCCGTTTGATGATCGTATCGAGGCGGTCCAACGTCATGGGTTCGCAAGATTTTGCATCCTGGGCCTGTGCCGGCACGGCGGCGAGCGGAACCGATGCACATAAGCTTAGGACGGCGCGGCGCGGCAATGCGGTCATGAAGTGTCCTTTCAAACAGGCGGGATATTCAGACTGCAATTCTGCCGCGAACCCGGCAAATAAACTCTTCGGCAGGATTATTACCGGCGCCGCCGCGACAGGCGCTCGAACGCGAATGGCAAAAGATAAATCGGAAACTGTGCGACGGCGAAGTAAATCCAGGTGTCCGGGTCAATGGCGGTCCCAATGGAAGCAACGCCCAGCGCCATGTTACGCAGACCCGCGCCTAGGGCCAGGGTCCTTGCCCGGTCAGCACCCGCCAGGCGAAAGGCGGCCAAGGTTAACCCCATGAAGCTCAATGTGACGAAGAAGGACAGGGCAAGCAGGCTGAGAATATAGAGCGGTTCGGCCATGAAGCGGGCCGGCAACCCGTCCATCGCAGCAATGGCGAATTGGACAACCAGCAACAGGACCAGCCCGTCGATCGCCCCGGCTCGCCGCGCCAGCCGCGCTCTGCCTGCCGCCTTGCGCAGCATCCGCGCGCCAAATGAGGCCGAACCAACAATGACCGTCAACCGAGTCGCCAGGGCCGTGGGACTGATCCCTGAATCGTATCCAAGCCAGTCGGTCAGGAAGGGCAGGGTCGCCGGTGTCAGAACTGTCGCCACCATGATCAACACCAGCGCCAATGTAGCATTCAGCTTCAGCATGCCCGATATGGCCGCGAAGGAGACAATCGGCGGTGAAGCGGCGTAGATGATCAGGCCCAATGCCACGCCGGCCGGCACCAGGTGTCCGAAGACGGACAAAAGTCCCGCCACCATCAGCGGTGCAATCACCATCAGGGCAATCAATGCCGCAATCAGGACAAGAGGCCGGCGGATGTGCCCCAGGGCCTCGGCCACATCGACCCGGGCCAGCAGCAGCGTCAGCATGGCAAAGACGTTGAACGGCAAGGTCGGGCGGAATACATCGGCCAGAAAGGGTAGCGACAGACCTATCACAATCCCCGCGACCAGCGCTGGCGGACCATGCGCACTAAGCCGCACCAGCAACCGGCATATCAACTCAAAAACGGAAACCATCATGCCGGTCATGGAGACAGGATTAGGCTATATGGATGTGGTTGTCATGGTGGGGAATGTCCCGGGTTCTGTTGAAATTTTGATTCAGGGTGGCGTTGCTTCCCCGAGCCGCAGGCTCGGGGTATTGAAACCGAAAGGAAGCAACACCATGAAGACGACGACAACATCCTCTCTGGCTCTGGCGACCGCCGCGAACGTGCATTCGCTTGTGGAACTGACGGAGGGCTTCGGGCAATTCTGTCTGATGGCGGGCATCGCGCGGGCGATGCTTCAGGCCACAGGTACCCGCTTCAAGGAAGGCGCTCCGCCAACCACTGACGTCCGCTGCTGTCGCATCAAGCGACCGGGCCACCAGTTCCACATCCTCACCCCGAAGAACGCGCAGCACTGCTTCCTGCTTCCGAACCGTCGTCAGCCTGCGCCGCCGGGCCGGAGCCGGATCTGCTGCGATATGGGAGGACTCCGCAGATCCGGCTCCTCCGCGCTCAACCTTCTTCTGGTCCTTCACAAGACATCTCGTTCATCTCCCCTGGGATCAGGTCTTAAACGATGTCTCAAAAAACTCCAGGGCGGGGGAACACCTTGAAGTACAGCACTGTAGCACGTTGTTCAGGATCAAGATCCCAAACCAACGCTATAAAATTGAATTGATCGATGAGCCTGCTTGGTTTACCCTGTCCTAATGCCGGGCGCACAACGCCCCGGTACATAGGGAGGTAAAACCATATGACGGATCGTATGCGTTTCGGCATTTTTTTGGCCCCGTTCCACAAACCGGGTATCAATCCGACACTTGCGCTGGAGCAGGACCTTGAACTGGTCGAATGGCTCGACCGGTGCGACTATGATGAGGTCTGGTTCGGCGAACACCACTCCGCGGGGTCGGAGATTTCCGCCAGTCCGGAGATCATGATCGCCACATCTGCGCCCAGAACGCGCCGCATCAAGCTGGGCACCGGGGTTGTGTCCGTCAGCTATCATAACCCGCTCTGGGTGGTGGAAAAAATCGTGCAGCTCGACCACCTCACACGCGGGCGCGTGATGTTGGGGTTGGGGCCTGGCTCCCTGCCCACGGATGCTGCGATGATCGGCCTGTCGCAAAGGGACACGCGCGGCTTGCTGGCGGATGGGGTCGATGTCATCACGCGATTGCTACGCTCCGATGAGCCGGTGAATTTCGAAAACGATCTCTGGACGCTGAAGGACGCGCGCCTGCATCTGCGCCCCTACTCCAATTTCGACCTTGCAACCGCTGCGGTGGCCTCGCCCACCGGACCGAAACTGGCAGGGAAATACGGCACGGGCATGATCTCCATCGGGGCGACCACCGCGGCCGGGTTTGATGCGCTGGCCCTGCACTGGGATGTGATCGAGGAGGAGGCCAAACACTACGGTCATACCCCTGATCGGTCCAAGTGGCGCCTGGTCGGCCTCTGCCACATCGCGGAGACGATGGAACAGGCGCGCCGTGATGTGGAATACGGCATCGAGCACTGGTTCAACTATTTCCAGGAAATTGCCGCCTTCCCGCAAATGTCCATGCCCGGCCAGAACGCCAGGGAGATGATCGATTTCATCAACGACAGCGGATTTGGGGCCATCGGCACGCCGGAGATGTGTCGCGCCCAGATCGACCGGCTTTGGAAACAGAGCAATGGTGGCTTTGGCGCCTATCTTATGCTGGCGCATAACTGGGCGAACTTCGATGCGACACGCCGGAGTTACGAGCTGATCGCCAGAGAGGTGTTCCCACACTTCCAGGGGCAGCACATGTCGACGATGAACGCCGCGATGCGGGCCCGGAAAATGCGCCCGGAACTAGCGGAAATCCACGCCAGGGCGGTGGAGACGGCGCAGACCAATTATGCCGCCGAAAAGGAAAGTCGTACCAAAACGGTGAGCGAACCGGCGGAATGAACCGTGGTGGCGCTTGTTGTTTTTCAGGCGCCACTTCACCCCTTTTCGACGAAACGCATATGTTTGAATGTGAGAATACACGCATGAATGGGATTTTGCGTATCTGCTGCCTTAACCACCCTTCAATTTATCCAGACATTCCATAGCTTTGGTATTTTTGCGTATCCAGCGAGGGAGCGTCGGATGGCGCGGAGCTCCGCTTTGAAAAGTGGGCATAGGGAGCGCCGGGCTGAGGTGGTCTGGCCCCGATAACCATTCCTGAAACTGCTTGTGATCCATGCCAATCCAGCCCTCTGATTTCACAAAAACATGACATGAACGCACACGACTTGTGAACTGAGCCAAAAAGCTTGATCAACTGGCCAGATCAGACGATCTTGCCGTAAGGTGGCAGGCCCCTTGGGAAATGTCGGCTTCGATATTGCGCGCGCGTGATTGGATGGATGATTGCAGGATCAGGCACAGGAGGACCGTCATGTTTCTGCGTATTCTGAGTGTTCTGGGAGTCATGTTGGCGGGGATGCTGGCTCATCCGACCTGGGCGTCCGAACGGGTGGCGCTGGTGATCGGCAATTCGGACCATGAGCACGTTTCACGGCTGGCCAATCCGGCGAACGACGCCAGCGACATCGGGGCCGCGCTGGGTCGTCTGGGGTTCGACGTCACCCGTCTGGAGAATACCAGCTATCAGGACATGAGACGCGGCCTTCAGGACTTCAAACGCGCCGCATCGGGAGCCGAGATGGCGGTCGTGTTTTACGCCGGTCACGGCATCGAGGTCGATAAGGACAATTTCCTGATCCCGGTCGATGCGCGCCTGCGGACAGATGGGGACATCGAATTCGAAACCGTGTCTCTTGATCTGGTCGCGCGCACGGTCGAGGGAGCCAGGGAACTGGGCCTGGTCATCCTGGACGCCTGCCGGAACAATCCTTTTGCGATGGCAATGGAGCGCGCTGGTTCGCCCCGCTCAATCGGCCGGGGTCTGGCGCGGGTGGAGCCGGCCGGCGGGATGCTTGTTGCCTGCGCCGCCAGGGGCGGCACGGTGTCATCGGACGGGACAGGGGGACGAAACAGCCCCTATACCGAGGCCCTGCTGGCCCATCTGGAAGAACCGGGCCTTGAAGTGAACTTCATGTTTCGCAAGGTCCGTGATGCGGTAAGGAAATCGACGAACAACACGCAGGAACCTGTCGTTTATGGTTCACTGTCCAGCGAACATATCTATCTCGCGGGCCTGCCCGCGCCATCGAAGTCACAACCTGAACCTGCGGAGCAATCTGCCGCGCGGGCCTATGAGGCTGCCGAGCGGCTTGGAACTCCGGAAGCTTTCGAGGTGGTCATCAGGCGTTTTCCAGACAGCGCCCACGCGGTTTTGGCGCGCGGGAAAATCGACGCGCTCAACAAGGCCAGGGCCGAAGCGGAAGGCGCTGCCAGAGGCAAGGAACTGCTGGATGCGCATGGTCATCTGGCCATGCACTTGGCGGCGAGGAACGGTCAGGTTGCCGCGATGGGATGGCTGAAAGCGCAGGGCGCCGACATCAATGGGCGGGATGATGAGGGCGACACACCGATGCACTGGGCGGCGTATGGGGGCCATGTTGCCGCGATGGGATGGCTGAAAGCGCAGGGGGCTGACATCAACGCGTGGGATGATAATGGCCTCACACCGATGCACTCGGCGGCGTATGGGGGTCAGGTTGCCGCGATGGGATGGCTGAAAGCGCAGGGCGCCGACGTCAACACGCGGGATAAAAAATATGGCAGAACACCGATGCACTTGGCGGCGCGGAACGGTCAGGTTGCCACGATGAGATGGCTGAAAGCGCAGGGGGCTGACATCAATGTGCGGGATGATGATGGCGACACACCGATGCACGAGGCGGCGTGGGGCGGTCGGGTTGCCGCGATGGGATGGCTGAAAGCGCAGGGCGCCGACATCAATGCGCGGCGTAATGATGGCCTCACACCGATGCACAAGGCGGCGTATGAGGGTCAGGTTGCCGCGATGGGATGGCTGAAAGCGCGGGGGTCCGACATCAATGTGCGGGCTGATGATGGCGACATACCGATGCACTTGGCGGCGCGGAACGGTCAGGTTGACGCGATGGGATGGCTGAAAGCGCAGGGCGCCGACATCAATGTGCGGGATGATGATGGCGAAACACCGCTGGGCGTTGCGGAACGCGAGGGTCATACGAAAGCAGCGAACTGGCTTGAGGCAAACGGGGGTCACAGATGAGGCAAACGACAGGTCGTTTCGAACCTGGTTCAACGCCCCCGCCCCGGTATCGCGCATGTCGATACCGCAAATTCAGGCGCTGGATCAGGATGGCACCCATCGCCCTGCATCGAATCCGCCAGTGTCTGGTCGCGGTGGCGCTGCTTCCCGTGACGCCCGTCGGCGGCGGTCTCACGAGTCCGGATCACTCTTCGATCTTGCGCGCGCTCGTGGTTGGCATGGATGAGCCCAAAGGCACCGGGGCGGATGCGGCCAGAGGCAATCGACTGAATAAATTGCTGACATTTGTGTAGGCTCAGTTTACAAGACGTGTGCGTCCATGTTACGTTTTTTGTGAAATCAGAAGGATGGATTGGCATGGATCACAAGCAGTTTCAGGAATGGTTATCGGGGATAGACCACCTCAGCCCGGCGCAGCGGCAGCAAACCGAAGCCGTGTTCCCGGGAACACGGAGACGTCAGCGTCGCTGGCTGCCATTGAAGCGGCCGTGGGGGAAGATCGCCAGTGCCCGCATTGGTGGCACGCCAGGTGTCATATCGCGTGGCAAGGCAAGGGGTCTGCGACGGTACCAGTGCAAGGGATGCAGGAAGACATTCAATGCCGCGACCGGCACCCCTTGTCGGGTCTGCACCTCAAGGACAGGTGGCTTTCCTTCGGAGCCTGTCTTGCCGATGGGCTGACGGTTCGCGCTTCAGCAGAACGTTGCGGACTTGCCGTCAACACCGCGTTGCGTTGGCGGCACCGATTTCCTGCCGCAAAAGACCTGAAGGCACACAAGCTCACGGGCATTGTGGAAGCCGATGAAACCTGTGTGCCGGAAAGCCGGAAAGGCGCACGAAACCTTGAGCGCAAGGCGCGACGCAGGGGAGGCAAGGCCAGCAAGCGAGGTCTGTCAGATGAACAGGTTCCGGTACTGGTTGCCGCTGATCGCAGCGGCGCGACAGTCAGTGCGGTTCTGCCTGCGGTCAACGCCAATCCCTTGCGAGAGGTGATCGCGCCGGTTGTGGACGAGGATATCGTTTTGGTGACCGATGGACATCGCGCTTGTCCGCGATGCGCGGCGGCAATCGGTGCGCATCACGAAGCATTGAACCTGTCACGAAGGGAGCGGGTGCGAGGTGCCTTTCACATTCAGATCGCAGCAGATCCGGCGGTCAACAACCGACACAGCCGGTTGAAGGATTTCCTGCGGCGCTACCGAGGCGCCGCGACCAGATATCTCGACAACTGCCTGCGATGGTTCCAGCGGCTTGAACTGGAGAACGCCTCACCCCGGGCTTGCCTCGCAACCGCCATCGCACGTCCATGCATACAATATCGTGAACTGAGCCATGAAATACCTCAATAATCCCCTCGTCTCAGGTCTTGATCAGTGTCTCAAAAAACTCCAGGGCGGGGGAAGACCCATGTGGTCATCCAGGCCAATATCAACTCACCGCTGGTGTTCGACCACACCATGTCCGGGGCCCTGCGGGTCTATGCGGCGGCCAATCAGAGCGTTGCAATCCCGCCGGCGATCTTTGGCGGCACCATGGGGCCGGTGACGCAAGCAGCCATCATTGCCCAGACCCATGCAGAGATCATGGCCGGGATCGCCCTGACCCAGCTGGTGCGCAAGGGCTGTCCGGTGGTTTATGGCAGTTTTCATTCGACCATGAATCTGAAATCAGGGGCGCTGACATTCGGGTCGCCCGAGGCCAATCTGGCCACAATGGCGCTCGCCCAGTTGGGACGCCGACTGAAGGTGCCGATGCACAGCGGCGGCGGGCAGATCACGGCGGCGAATTCCGCCGATGGCCAGGCCATGCAGGATTCCACCTCGTCGGCGCACTCTGTCCAGCTAATGATGACCTCGGTGCTGTCCGGCGCCAACCCAGATCTGGCACGCGGCCGGCTGGCTGGAAGGCGGGCTGACCATGGGATACGAAAAGTTCGTCATGGATCTGGATCATTGCGGCATGCCCATGCGCATGATTGGTGGCCTGGAAGTGAGCGCCGAAGCCTTTGGGCAGGACGCCTATCTGGAGGCTGGACCGGGGCAGAACTTCCTGTCGACCCGGCATACGCTGCGCCATTTCCGGAACGCCAATTACCAATCGGAAATTCCGGAGGCCGGACCCTATGAAAGCCGGCTGGAGAGTGGCGGCCCGACCGCTGAACAGCACGCGGCGGTCCGGGTCAAGGCCATGCTGGAAGCCTATGAGGCGCCACCGATCGACCCGGCCATTGACGAGGCGCCGAAAGAGACCATCGAACGCAGGAAATCATCCATGCCCGATGAATGGTATTGAACACGACAAGAGGAATTTTCTACATGACCGAAGAACCGAGCCGCACCTCGGCACTTGCCTCTCGCCACACCGCCCCTCGGCTCCGGCCCGGAAGACTGGAACGGGATGGGCACCGCGTGGAGCTATTCCGGCGATCCCAATGACGAACACGATGCGGTGCGCGAACGGTCCGGTATGTTCGACATGTCGCCGCTGAAAAAAGTGCATGTGCGCGGCTCCGATGCCAGGGCGGTTCTGAACCATGCCACCACCCGTGACATGGACAGGGTCCAGCCCGGCCAGGCCGCGATCCGCTGAAGCGCCGCCCCGGCCGGCCATCGAACCATGTCGTGCGCCGGCACGCCAGCTTCCACGACAATTTCCACTGCCGGGCCAGGGCCATTCAGGGGGAGAATTCCGATTGCGGAAAAACACACATAAAAACACATAAAAACACATAAATGTGAGCGGTGTATTCGGGCTATTGTCCTTGAAGACAAAGTCAGGTAAACAAGAGATACTTCTGTCCAGCTGGCGCACTCTGTCCAGCTGGCGCACTCTGTCCAGCTGGCGCACTCTGTCCAGCTGGCGCACTCTGTCCAGCTGGCGCACTCTGTCCAGCTGGCGCACTCTGTCCAGCTGGCGCACTCTGTCCAGCTGGCGCACTCTGTCCAGCTGGCGCACTCTGTCCAGCTGGCGCACTCTGTCCAGCTGGCGCACTCTGTCCAGCTGGCGCACTCTGTCCAGCTGGCGCACTCTGTCCAGCTGGCGCACTCTGTCCAGCTGGCGCACTCTGTCCAGCTGGCGCACTCTGTCCAGCTGGCGCACTCTGTCCAGCTGGCGCACTCTGTCCAGCTGGCGACTCTGTCCAGCTGGCGCACTCTGTCCAGCTGGCGCACTCTGTCCAGCTGGCGCACTCTGTCCAGCTGGCGCACTTGAAGGGAATGTCGTGGGTAGGCGGCATCGGCACGTATCTTTGTCTGGGGGACATCATGGCGAATATTGTTGGAACAATCGGCAATGACCAATTTGGCGCGACGCTGGACGGGACGCCGAACGACGATACATATGCTGCTCTGACGGGCGACGACGGGCTGGCCGCGTCGCTGGGCAATGACATCCTGGTCGGCGGCGCGGGCCGCGACGTGGTCGTTTACGACCACGGACTCTTCAACGGGATCTTCGTCAACAACACGTCCACCGCCATCGGATCCGTCCTGGCCTTCACCACCAACAAGGGGCCGGGCCTGGGCATCGATCAGTTGATCGGGATTGAGAATTTTCATGGCTCGAACGGCAACGACACGATTTATGTCGGCACCCCGGACACTTACACTTACACTTTCGACCGGGCGGGCGACGACTATGTCGAGGCGTCGCAGGACCCCAATGCCTCTCACTCCCACGCGTTCATTGCCGGCAGCGGCAATGATACCTATGTCGGTACCGTCAACCACGACGAAGTCATCTACGGTGACGACGGGTACGATGGCGCGGGTCCCATCACCCAAGGCGTCAACGTCGATCTGGGCGCTGGGACGGCGACCGACGGCTGGGGCGACACCGACACGCTGAACAGCATCGAACGCGTCACAGGGACAAGATTTGACGATGTGATCGTTGGGGACGGCGCGCGGAACGATTTCGAGGGCGGTGTCGGCAACGACACATTGCGCGGCGCTTCGGGGGACGACGATCTGCGTGGCGGGGAAGGCGACGACCTTTTGGACGGAGGCTCCCACGATCCTGACTACAGTGGCGGTGACAGGGCGAGCTATGATCGTGAGCACCACGATGGTGGCACCCTGGGGATCAACGCCAATCTTCAGACCGGCACGGTCATCGATACCTTTGGTGACACTGACACACTGATCGGAATTGAAGAGATACGGGGATCGGTATTTGACGACACGATCCTCGGCAGTGCCGAGAATGAGGACCTGAGTGGCGGCGACGGCAACGACGACATCTCGGGCGGCGCCGGCAATGACGTTTTAAGCGGCGAAGACGGCAACGACACGCTGAAGGGCGGCGTTGGCGGCGATTTTCTGCAGCCTGGCGCGGGCGACGACATCATCGAGGGCGGTGCCAACGTGCCGCTCCTTGAAAGGGACGAACTGTCCTACATCTTTGATTCCCATTACGCGGGCACCACCAACGGCATCGACGTTGTGTTCAACTCCGAAAACGGCGGTACGGTCACCGACTATGCTGGCGGAACGGACACGTTCACCGGGATCGAAAGCGTGCGTGGCACCAACAATGCCGACAGTTTCACCGGCGCGGACGGAAGACAGGTCTTCAGGGGCTTTGGCGGCGACGACACGTTCGACGGCGGCGCGGGCGATGATGACGAGATCGACTATAACCGCGCACGGGGCGATCTTGGGGCCACGCAAGGTGTGAATGTCGACATGGCGGCCGGCACCGCGACGGATGCCTATGGCAACACCGACACATTTTCCAACATCGAGCGCATTCGCGGCACCGATATGGATGACACGATCCTCGGCAGTGCCGAGAATGAGGTCCTGAGAGGCGAAGACGGCAACGACACATTACGTGGCGCTGCCGGTGACGATAACCTCGAAGGCGGGCAAGGCGAAGACGACATCTCGGGCGGCGATGGCAACGACTTGCTGCTGGGCGGCGACGGCGATGATTACATCTCGGGCGGCGATGGCAACGACTCGCTGCTGGGCGGCGACGGCGATGATTACATCAATCCCGGTGACAATGCTGGCGGGTTTAACGACTTTGACTGGATCGACCCCGGCACCGGCAACGATGCGCTCGATTTCTCGAGCATTGTGACCGGCTGGGTCGGGGTGAACTATAACGGGCTCCCCGATCCTATTACGGCGACGATCAACGGAGTTACCAACACAGGGACCGTAAACAAAGGCGCCAGCGGCTCTGATACATTCCTCAATGTGATGAACCCGCTCTCCGGTGGAGGGCTGACCCTTTTTGGCACTGACGGCGACGATACGTTCAACATGACCACCGATACCAACCAATGGATGGGGGTTCGTGGTGATGGCGGCAACGATGCGATCAATATCTCGGGCAGCGGCGCGGTTCGGATCGAGTATCATAGCAGCAACGGTGCGGTGACCGCCGATCTAGGGGCTGGCACGGTTTCGCAGGACGGGTTCACCGATACCATCACCGGCAATGTCTGGGAAATCCGTGCGAGCAACGGCGACGATTCGCTTCTGGGCAGCGCGGCAGACGAATCCTTCATCGGCCGGGCCGGCACCGACACGATCAATGGGGCGGGCGGGTTTGACCGGCTGCGCTATGACCGTAGCGCGATCGTTGATCCGGTGACGATCGATTTCTCCACCGGTATGGCGACCGGCATTTTTGACGGGCTGAGCTTTACGCACCACTTCAGCAATATCGAATGGGCCCGGGGCAGCTATAATGATGATACGTTGATCGGCGATGCTCAGGGACAGACGCTTGAGGGCAACTTGGGCAACGACACTTTGACCGGCGGCGGCGGCGCCGATATATTCAGGCTTGGCGCACCGTCATGGACGGGTCTGAGCGGCGGCACCGATACGATCACTGACTTCGAAGTGGGCACCGACAGCTTCGATGTCCAAAATATCGGCGCGACCGATGCCGAAATCTCGACCTCTTTCGCCCACGCCGTCGATACGCCCTTGGGAGCCATGATCGCCTTTGCTGATGGCTCGGTTGTGCTCCTGGAGGGAGTGACAGCGGCCGACGCAACAACTCTCAATCCGATTGCGCAAACCGAAACCCCGGGCGATATCAAACTGTTCGACAGGGACGATGACGGCACGATCGACCGGATCGAGCGCCACACCCATGACGCGAACGGCAACCTGACCCGGACCGATTTCGACGCCGACGCGGATGGCACCTATGAGCGGACCTGGTACTATGACGCCAGCGGCAACCGGACCCGTACCGATTTCGACGACGACGCGGACGGCCGCCGCGACCGGAGTGAGGCCTACAGTTACGACGAGGACGGCAACCTGACCCGGATCGCCTTTGACGACGACGCGGATGGCACCGTTGAGCGGACCTGGCACTATGACGCCAGCGGCAATCGGATCCAGACCCGGATCGACAGGGACGGGGACGGCACGATCGACCGGACTGAAGATTACACCTATGATGCGAATGGCAATCGGGTCCGGACCCGGATTGACCGGGACGGGGACGGCACGATTGACCGGGCCGTCTTCGACGATGACGCGGACGGCCGCCGCGACCGGATTGAGACCTACACCCATGACGCCAGCGGCAACCTGACCCGGACCGAGTTCGACGACGACGCGGATGGCACCGTTGAGCGGACCTGGTACTATGACGCCAGCGGCAATCGGATCCAGACCCGGATCGACAGGGACGGGGACGGCACGATCGACCGGACTGAAGATTACACCTATGATGCGAATGGCAATCGGGTCCGGACCCGGATCGACAGGGATGGGGACGGCACGATCGATCGGGCCATCTTCGACGACGACGCGGACGGCCGCCGCGACCGGATCGAGACCTACACCCATGACGCCAGCGGCAACCTGACCCGGACCGATTTTAACGACGACGCGGCTGGCGCCTATGAGCGGACCTGGTACTATGACGCCAGCGGCAATCGGATCCAGACCCGGATCGACCGGGACGGGGACGGCACGATCGACCGGACTGAAGATTACACCTATGATGCGAATGGCAATCGGGTCCGGACCCGGATTGACCGGGACGGGGACGGCACGATTGACCGGGCCGTCTTCGACGATGACGCGGACGGCCGCCGCGACCGGATCGAGACTTACACCCATGACGCCAGCGGCAACCTGACCCGGACCGAGTTCGACGACGACGCGGATGGCACCGTTGAGCGGACCTGGCACTATGACGCCAGCGGCAATCGGATCCAGACCCGGATCGACAGGGACGGGGACGGCACGATCGACCGGACTGAAGATTACACGTATGATGCGAATGGCAATCGGGTCCGGACCCGGATCGACCGGGATGGGGACGGCACGATTGATCGGGCCATCTTCGACGACGACGCGGACGGCCGCCGCGACCGGATCGAGACCTACACCCATGACGCCAGCGGCAACCTGACCCGGACCGCCTTCGACGACGACGCGGATGGCACCTATGAGCGGACCTGGTACTATGACGCCAGCGGCAATCGGGTCCAGACCCGGATTGACCGGGACGGGGACGGCACGATTGACCGGGCCGTCTTCGACGATGACGCGGACGGCCGCCGCGACCGGATCGAGACTTACACCCATGACGCCAGCGGCAACCTGACCCGGACCGAGTTCGACGACGACGCGGATGGCACCGTTGAGCGGACCTGGCACTATGACGCCAGCGGCAATCGGATCCAGACCCGGATCGACAGGGACGGGGACGGCACGATCGACCGGACTGAAGATTACACCTATGATGCGAATGGCAATCGGGTCCGGACCCGGATCGACCGGGATGGGGACGGCACGATTGATCGGGCCATCTTCGACGACGACGCGGACGGCCGCCGCGACCGGATCGAGACCTACACCCATGACGCCAGCGGCAACCTGACCCGGACCGCCTTCGACGACGACGCGGATGGCACCTATGAGCGGACCTGGTACTATGACGCCAGCGGCAATCGGGTCCAGACCCGGATCGACCGGGACGGGGACGGCACGATCGACCGGACTGAAGATTACACGTATGATGCGAATGGCAATCGGGTCCGGACCCGGATTGACCGGGATGGGGACGGCACGATTGACCGGGCCGTCTTCGACGATGACGCGGACGGCCGCCGCGACCGGATCGAGACCTACACCCATGACGCCAGCGGCAACCTGACCCGAACCGAGTTCGACGACGACGCGGATGGCACCTATGAGCGGACCTGGTACTATGACGCCAGCGGCAATCGGATCCAGACCCGGATCGACCGGGACGGGGACGGCACGATCGACCGGACTGAAGATTACACGTATGATGCGAATGGCAATCGGGTCCGGACCCGGATCGACCGGGACGGGGACGGCACGATCGACCGGGCCGTCTTCGACGATGACGCGGACGGCCGCCGCGACCGGATCGAGACCTACACCCATGACGCCAGCGGCAACCTGACCCGGATCGAGTTCGACGACGACGCGGATGGCACCGTTGAGCGGACCTGGTACTATGACGCCAGCGGCAATCGGATCCAGACCCGGATCGACCGGGACGGGGACGGCACGATCGACCGGACTGAAGATTACACGTATGATGCGAATGGCAATCGGGTCCGGACCCGGATTGACCGGGATGGGGACGGCACGATTGACCGGGCCGTCTTCGACGATGACGCGGACGGCCGCCGCGACCGGATTGAGACCTACACCCATGACGCCAGCGGCAACCTGACCCGAACCGAGTTCGACGACGACGCGGATGGCACCTATGAGCGGACCTGGTACTATGACGCCAGCGGCAATCGGATCCAGACCCGGATCGACCGGGACGGGGACGGCACGATCGACCGGACTGAAGATTACACGTATGATGCGAATGGCAATCGGGTCCGGACCCGGATCGACCGGGACGGGGACGGCACGATCGACCGGGCCGTCTTCGACGATGACGCGGACGACCGCCGCGACCGGATTGAGACCTACACCCATGACGCCAGCGGCAACCTGACCCGGACCGAGTTCGACGACGACGCGGACGGGAGCATCGACCGGGTCGCGCACCACAACGGGGACAGGGTGGTTCGATGGGATACAGACACCGACAATGACGGCAGCCTGGATCAGGTCCGGTATGACGGCGGGATTGATTTCAGCGGCGCGTTTCCAGACCATGCCGGGCTAGAGGTGGTTCTGCTGAGCTTGGCCGGCTCCGGGAACCGCGGCACTGATCTGACCATCCCGGACAACTTTGTCTTTGCGGGCAATACCGCTCCGGGGTCTCGGGTCCGGATTGAAGGCAATGGTGTGGACACGCTGCGCTTCGATATGGACGACTTTACCGAAGGGGACCGTGTCGATTTCGAAGGAGACGAATACCGGAGTTTCACGGCTGACGATGGAACCTGGTCATTCATCGTCGATGCCGATGTCCTGCTGTTCGATCTCTGACTCGCCGGGAGAGGCGGGGCAGGATCGGGTGGCGCCCGGTCATCCAGATCGCCGCCTGACAAATCGGGCCATGCCTTGCTCTCTTCGTCGGAACGGCCGGGGCGCTTTTTCGGCACGATTGTTTGCGTATCGATCTGTGTTCTGGCGTGTCTCGTTTCCAATCTCACGCATTGCGGCGGCATATGACCGGAGCCAATCCGTGACAGTCTCGCGAGGTTGGGCCGTATCGTTTCATCACTTTCTCAAGGTGTAGTCGTTCAGACTCGATCCCCTCGGGTGTCGCCAGCGTAGTATCCGTCCAGTCAGCCTGTATGCTTACACCACCAAGGCCGATCTGACGCCCTATTCCTGTCCACTGGCCATGGTGGTCTGGGGACTGATCGGTGCGATCATCGTCAAACTCATTTTCTTCCAGAGCGGGATGATGTCACTGATAATTTCCTGCCTGCGGCGTCGTGGTTGTCTTCTCGGCCGTGACAGCGGTGGAAACCCAGCTGATCCGGGACATGTACGACGAAACGACGACCCGTCCATGGCGACGCGCAAGTCGATCCTGGGCGCCTATATGCTCTATATCCTGCTTCGCCGTCATCTTCCTGCATCTGCTGCGCATCCTGACGGCCTTTGCTGAAGAATAGCGGTAGATATCGGAAATGTCTTAAGCGTCGTCGCCCCCCGCATAGCCGAGAGTTTCAAGAGCCAAGGTAACCTCCGGCAGCACGGCGGGGTCTTCGATCGTGGCCGGCATATTCCAGGCCTCGCCATCGGCGATCTTCTGCATGGTACCGCGCAGGATCTTGCCAGATCGTGTTTTCGGCAGTCGTTTGACCGTGATACAGGATTTGAAGGCCGCGACAGGGCCGATCTTTTCCCGAACCAGTGCCACGCACTCGGCGGCAATGTCTTCGCCGGGCCGGTCCACATTGGCCGGCAGCACGATCATGCCGACCGGTAATTGCCCTTTCAGCGCATCGGCCGCGCCGATGACCGCGCATTCGGAGACATCCGGGTGGCTGGCCAGAACCTCTTCCATGGCGCCGGTCGACAGCCGGTGGCCGGCCACATTGATCACATCGTCGGTCCGCGCCATGACGTGGATATAGCCATCCTCGTCCATGATCCCCGCATCGCCGGTCTCGTAATAACCGGGATAGTTCTTGAAATAGGCGTCCACATATCGACCTGGCGCGCCCCACAGCGTGGGGAAGACGGACGGCGGCAACGGGCGCTTGACGCAGATTGCGCCGATGGTGCCGGGTTCAACCTCATGTCCGACATCGTCCAGCACCTGGACATTCCAGCCCGGCACCGACCGGGTTGGCGAACCCGGCTTGACCGGCAGTTCCTCGATCCCCAGACAATTGGAAGCGATCGGCCAGCCGGTCTCTGTCTGCCACCAATGGTCGATGACCGGTACCTTCATGTGTTCCTGGCACCAGGTCAGCGTGTCGGGGTCACAGCGTTCACCGGCCACGAAGAAATATCGTGGCCTGTATCCGCCATGCTTCTTCATGAACCCGGCATCGGGATCCTGTTGGCGGATTGCCCGGATAGCCGTCGGCGCAGTGAACATGCAGGCGACATTGTGTTCGGCACAGACCCGCCAGAACGCGCCGGGGCCCGGCGTGCCAACCGGTTTGCCCTCATACATCACCGATGTGCAACCATGTAGCAGGGGGGCATAGATGATGTAGCTGTGACCGACCACCCAACCCACATCGGACGCGGCCCAGTAGACCTCGCCCGGATCGACACCATAGATGTTCTTCATCGACCATTTCAGCGCCACCGCGTGGCCGCCATTGTCGCGCACGATCCCCTTCGGCAGGCCCGTCGTGCCGGAGGTGTATAGGATATACAGCGGATCGGTTGCAGCAACAGTCACCGGACCGGCCGGCGCTGCATTGGCCATCTCCTCGCGCCAGGTGGCATCGCGTCCGCCGACCAGCGCCGCCTCGCATTCTGGTCTCTGCAAGATGATGCAGGCATCCGGTTTATGGGTGGCGATATCGATGGCATCGTCCAGCAGGGGCTTGTATTCGACCAGGCGGCCAGGCTCGATCCCGCAGGACGCGGCCACGATCACCTTGGGTTTGCAGTCATCGATGCGCACCGCCAGTTCGTTTGCGGCAAAACCGCCGAACACGATCGAATGGACCGTGCCCAGGCGGGCACAGGCAAGGGTGGCAATCACCGCCTCGGGCACCATCGGCATATAGAGAATGACCCGGTCGCTCTTGGTCACGCCCTTGGATTTCAGGACACCGGCAAACCGTGCGGTTTGGTACAGCAACTCGGAATAACTTAGCTTGCGAATGCTGCCGGTCACCGGGCTGTCGTGAATGATCGCGATCTGTTCGCCCCGGCCGGCAGCGACATGGCGATCCAGGGCATTGGCACAGGTATTGAGTTCGCCGCCGGTAAACCACAGTGTCGCCGGTGCTTCGCTGTCGGGATCGCAGATGATCCTTGGCGGTGTGATCCAGTCGATCTCCTCTGCCGCCTCGCGCCAGAAACCATCGGGGTCGTTGATCGATCTTTCCCACACCGCCAGATATTCACCCGCCATGCCATCCTCCCGCATCATCGTTATCTGTGCCGATTCTAACCGGTGCGCACCGTCGGTGAAAGTCAGACCTTTGGCGATCTTCGACGGAAATCTAAGAGCCTGATTCAAAATGATCTGATGTTTTTCAAGCCCTTGCGAGACAGCGTGTCATGCGTCTGATATGGGCGATGAGAACCCAAGCCTCTGCACTTTCGATGGTTTTCTCCCAATCCTTTGCCAATCGGCGGCAACGTCCCAGCCAGGCGAAGGTGCGTTCGACGACCCATCTGCGGGGCAGGACCTCAAAACCTTCGGCGGTGTCGGAACGCTTCACAATCTGGATAGTCCAGCGGCCAATGGTTATCAGGGCTGAACGAAGTTTTGGCCCCCGATAACCGCAGTCGGCAAAAACGTGGCGCAGTTTTGGGGCATCCCGCTTGAGCTTTTGAAAGACGCCCACTGCCCCGTCGCGATCCTGAATGTTGGCAGCGTGAACGCATGATGCCAACAGATGGCCACAGGTGTCTGTCATGATGTGGCGCTTGCGGCCTTTGATCTTCTTTCCTGCGTCGTAGCCAGAAATGCCGCCGTTTTCAGTGGTTTTCACGCTTTGACTGTCAATAACGCCTGCTGTGGGTTGATGATCCCGAGCCTCCCGTTCACGCGCCAAAGCGACCAGAGCGTGGTTGATCTCCGCCAGTAACCCGCTATCACGCCAGTTGTAGAAATAGTATCGAACCGTTGAAACTGGCGGAAAGTCCTTTGGCAAAAGAGACCACGCGCACCCGGCGGCAGCGATGTAGCCAATCCCATCCCAAACTTCGCGCAACTCAACTTCCCGAGGGCGCCCCAATTTGTTGGGGCCGGGCAAAAGCGGAAAAATGACCGCCCATTCTGCATCGGTTACATCGCTTGAGTAACGCTCGTTATTCCGCTCATACTGGCAGCGAGTGGTTTCAGTCCAGGGCATCGTGACCTCCGTTTTCTTGTTTCTTGTTCAAACAAACAGAATCACAACCCACTGATATCACTCAACTCATTTTCGTTCAGGCTCTTAGCTTGCATTTGCTGCTGTCCGCCGCTTGGCGATCTCGCAAAAGATTGCCGCGCCGATAGGCAGGATCGCATCGTCCAGTACAAAGCCCGGATTATGTAGCGGCGCCGGACTGTTGTGACCCAGACCGAAATAGGCGCCGGGAACGGTGCGCAGCATGTCGGCGAAATCCTCGCTGCCCATGTGGGCGGTGTCACGTTCAACGACCTTGTCCCGGCCGACCACATCTGCCGCCACGTCCATCACTACCTTGCCGCAGGCCGGATCGTTTTCCAGAACATTGAAAACCTGTTCCCGGGATACCTTGACCTCCACGTCATAAGATCGGGCGATGCCGGCGGCTATGTCATCCATGCGCTTTCTTACCGTGTCGGCAGACTTGTCCGACAAGAACCGCATCGTGCCGCCAATATTGGCGCTGTCCGGCAGCACATTATAGGCCTTGCCGCCTTCCATTCGGGTCACCGACAGCACGGCGCTGTCATTTGCCGAAATATCCCGGGCAGTGATCGTATTCAGCGCCTGAACCAAAGCGGCAGTTGCCAGCAACGTAAGCGTCCGGTGTTGGTGCTCTGACGCGTTATAGCGTGCGCTGATAGTGTCCACCATTGATATTGGACATTTTGAGGGCGGATATGTCTGGGAAGAAGGGTCAGAAGAAGCGGTTCTGGTCAGACGATAAGAAGATTTCGATCTGCGGACAAACGCGCGCACCTGGGGTTTCGGTAGCGCAGGTTGCGCGACGTTACGCGATGAACGCCAATCTGATCCACACATGGTTGCGTGATCCCCGTTTCGCGCCGGCATGTACTGACGGTGATGATTTCGCCGGGGAAGTGACCACATTTCTGCCTGTAGAGATTGCAGGGCCAACCGCAGCCCACGTGCCGATCACAGCGCCCTGTATGGACGTTCCTCTTTCGGTTCACCGTGTAGACATCACCCTGTCTGATGGTCGGCGTATCCTGGTTGAAGGAGCGACGGGATTGTCGGCGGTGCCGGCTCTGGTTGAGGGGCTGATGACATGATCCCGGTGCCGGGCAATACGCGGGTGTGGCTGGCCGCTGGGGTGACGGATATGCGGCGCGGGTTCAACACACTGGCGACTCAGGCCGAACAGGTTCTGGCTGAAGACCCGTATTCGGGGCACATGTTTGTGTTTCGCGGCAGGCGCGGTGATCTGCTCAAGATCATATGGTGGGACGGCCAAGGCGCTTGCCTGTTCTCCAAACGACTGGAACGGGGGCGGTTTGTCTGGCCTGCGGCCAGGGGAGGGCAAGGTCAGCCTGAGTCCCTCACAGCTGTCGATGCTGTTAGAGGGGATTGACTGGCGCACCCCGCAAAAGACCTGGCGTCCTTTGCAGGCGGGATAGAGAAAGCCCAAAAAAACATTAAGTTTAACGCGGTTTGTCGTTCCATCCCATGGGGCAGTTTGATATGGATTACAGATGTTGAACGCCCTTGAATTCCTGCCTGAAGACCCCGCCGAACTGCGGGCTGTCAGCGAGCTTTTGATGGCCGAGGTTCAGTCGCTGACGTATCAAAACGAGAAGCTGAAGGCTGAACTGCATGGCCACCGCAAGGCACGGTTTGGCTCCAGATCAGAGAGCATGGATCAACTGGCTTTTGATCTTCAGGAAGACGAAGAGATCGAGGCGGCAGCAAACGAGCAGAAGAACGAAGCTGGCTCCAACGGCACTGATGTCGATGAGACGGACAAACCTGCCAGGCGCAAGCACAGCCGTAACCCCTTGCCAGATCATCTGGATCGGCAGGATGAGGTGCTGTCGCCGGGTGAGGACTGCACTGACTGCGGTGGGAGCCTGCGCCAGATCGGTGAGGACGTTACCGAGGAACTGGAATATGTCCCGGGCCGCTTTGTGGTACGCCGGATCCTCCGCCCCCGCATGGCCTGCACCTGTTGTGAAACCTTTGCCCAGGCCCCATTGCCGTCGCGCCCTGTTGAGCGTGGCCGCCCCGGTCCGGGTCTGCTGGCCCACGTCCTGATTGGCAAATACTGCGATCACCTGCCGCTTGACCGGCAATCAAAAATCTTCGCCCGCGAGAAGGTTGATCTGCATCGCACCACGTTGACCGACTGGGTGGGCCGCAGCACGGCGCTGCTGGAGCCATTGGCCGATCATATCGGCAAGCTGGTCAGGGCAGGGCCTGCACTTTTTGCCGATGACACACCGGTCAAACTACAAACCCGCACCAGGATAAAGAAGACTAAAACTGCGCGGCTGTGGAGTTACGTGCGCGACGAGCGCCCGTGGTGCGGCGAGGCCCCACCCTGTGCCTGGTATCAGTTCAGTACAGACCGCAAGGGTGCACACCCGGTCAATCATCTTTCCGGCTATACCGGGACCGTGCATGCCGATGGCTTTGCGGGCTTCAATGGCCTCTTTGGGGAGGGCAAGGCCGACGAACAGGCCTGCATGGTGCATGTGCGCCGCAAGTTTGTGGAAGAGTTTGAACGCACAGGGTCGGCCATCGCCAAAGGCACAATCAAGCAGATCGCCGTGCTTTACGCTGTCGAAGAGGAAGCCAGAGGCAAATCCCCCGAAGAGCGGGTCGCCATTCGGCAAGAGAAGGCAAAGCCCGTCTTCGATGAGCTGGAAGCATGGTTACAGGCCCAGCTTCCCAGGCTCTCGGGCAAGACCAGACTGGCAGGGGCCATTCGCTATGCGCTGAACCGCATGCCAAAGGCGCGTGCCTGTCTCGGCGACGGACGGCTGGAACTCGACAACAACATCTGTGAACGCTCGATCCGCCCCATCGCACTGGGCCGCAAGAACTATCTCTTCATGGGCTCCGTCGGTGGCGGTAAAGCCGCCGCTATCGCTTACACCCTCGTCGAGACCGCCAGGATGAACGGCGTTGATCCGGAAGCCTGGCTCACATGGGTGTTGGAGCGCCTGCCAGATCACAAGATCAACCGCATCGAGGAACTCATGCCGTGGAATTGGATGCCGGAATAACCGAAAAATACGGCTCTAACGGACGGCTACGAAAGGGCCTCCCTGCGGCAGGAGAAGGCCAGGCCTGTCTTCGATGACCTGGAAGCATGGCTACAGGCCCAACTGCCCAGGCTCTCGGGCAAGACCAAACTGGCCGAGGCGATCCGCTACGCCCTGAAGCCGATGCCCGAAGCGCGTGCTTATCTCGGCGACGGACGTCTGGAGCTCGACAACAATATCTGTGAGCGATCAATCCGTCCCGTCGCCCCTGGTCGAAAAAATTGTCTCTTCCCGGGCTCCGTTGGTGGCGGCGAGGCTGCCGCTATCGCCTACGCCCTCATTGAGACCGCTGAAATGAACAATGTCGATCCCGAGGCTTGGCTCACATGGGTGCTGGAACGCGTTGCTGATCACGGATTAACCCCATCGACGAACTTATGCCGTGGAACTGGAAGCCCCAAGACCTCAAAAACGCGGCCTGACCGGACGGATACGCGAGAGGTGATCGCACCGGTTGTGGACGAGGATATCGTTTTGGTGACCGATGGACACCGCGCTTGTCCGCGATGCGCGGCGGCAATCGGTGCGCATCACGAAGCATTGAACCTGTCACGAAGGGAGCGGGTGCGAGGTGCCTTTCACATTCAGATCGCAGCAGATCCGGCGGTCAACAACCGACATGGCCGGTTGAAGGATTTCCTGCGGCGCTACCGAGGCGTCGCGACCAGATATCTCGACAGCTACCTGCGATGGTTCCAGCGGCTTGAACTGGAGAACGCCTCACCCCGGGCTTGCCTCGCAACCGCCATCGCACGTCCATGCATACAATTCGTAAACTGAGCCATCAAAAAACTCTAGGGCGGGGGAGATGTTGACATGCGGATTCTGTATAGCTATTATGTACTCAAGCTACTTAACTCGGATCATTCACAATGCGGCAAAACCTGCGCACCACCCCCTCAAACCACCCCACTCATGAATGATCAAGGTTAATTTGGTGATCCAGCAATCTAGGGCCTGTTGACATTTGGAGTTGCGATTTGGCCTGAACTGTTATTCAAGCTTCGAAAATGGAGGTTTGGATGGACGAAGATCGTTTGGTGATTTCAGATGAACTTTGGGCGAAGATTGCGCCCCTGTTACCCGGTAAAGCCGGGGACCCGGGAGCAACCGGTCGGGATAACCGTCGGTTCATGGAGGCCGTACTTTGGCGTGTGCGAACAGGGTCTCCCTAGCGTGACCTGCCCCAGGATTTCGGCAACTGGAATTCGATTTTCAAACGATTTCGTCGATGGGCAAAGGCCGGTGTGTTTGACAGACTTTTCAACGCCATAAGCGACGAGCCAGACCTTGAACATGCTCTCATCGACGGAACGATTGTCCAGGCCCATCAGAAGGCTTTGGGCGCAAAAGGGGGACACGGCATCAAGCCATCGGACGCTCTCGCGGCGGGCTGACGACCAAAATCGTTGCCCCGGTCGATGCGCTCGGCAACTTGTTCCGCTTTCTGCTTCTGCCGGGGCAAGCGCACGACATGAAGGGGGTTGCCCCCCTGATCCACGATGTCTCCTTCGCAGCGTTGCTGGCCGACAAGGCCTTCGACGCCGATTGGCTCCTGCAAGACCTTGATGAGCGCGGCGCAACTGCGGTTATTCCACCCAAATCGAACCGGAAAGTGCAACGAGACGACGATACTCACATGTACAAGTGGCGTCACCTGATTGAAAACTGCTTTGCAAAGATCAAGGAATTCAGGGGGATAGCAACGCGATACGACAAAACAGATACCAGCTGCGCAGCCAACTGGCACCTCTGCGCAATGCTCAACGCTGCCCGGTGATTGTCAACAGACCCTAGTTCAGACCGGCGGTAACGGCCATATCCTCGGCGCCGCCAAAATGGAGCTGATGCCGTCCAATTGAAGCCGCCGCCTACCCCAGTGCTTTCGCCATCACCTCGGACATGCGGGTGGCGAAGCCGGCCGCGTCCGGCAGCGGTTCACCCTCGATGATCAGGGCCTGATCCAGCAGCAGGCGGGACGGCGATTCCATGAAGGTGGCAAAGCCGGCATCGCCGGATTTGTCCGCCAGCGTCTTGATCAATGGGTGCTTGGGATTGATCTCCAGAACCTTCTTGACCAGACCGCCCTGGCCCTGGGCCCGAAGCAGTCGTTCCAGTTGCAGATCGTATCCGCCCTCTCCGGCCACCAGACAGCACGGGCTGTCGACCAAGCGGGTCGATGGCTTGACATCGGCGACATCCTCGCCCAGCACCTGTTTGATCGCTTGGATCAGCAGGCCCATATCGCCTTCGCTGGCCGCCGGTTCGTCTTCCTTGCCCTCTGCTTCGGGGGCAGCCATGGCCTCCAGATCGTCGGACCCGTGGGTCACGGACTTCAGCGGCTTGCCGTCAAAGTCGCCCACCGCATTGACCCAGAAACTGTCCACCGGATCGGTCAGCAGCAGCACCTCGATCCCGCGCGCGCGATAGCCTTCCAGCTGAGGGTTTTTCAGGACGGTCTCGGCCTCCCCGCCAGCGATGTAGTAGATCGCCGTCTGGCTCTCGCCCATGCCCTCGACATAGTCCGCCAGCGAGCGCAGCATGCCGTCCGATGTCGAGGTCTTGAACTTCACCAGTTTCAGCAGTGTTTCGCGTCGGTCTGCATCCTCGTACAGACCTTCCTTCAGAACAGGTCCGAACCTTTCCAGGAAGGCATCGAAGCTCTCGGTATCTTTCTTGGCCGCCTTGCCCAGTTCGGACAGCACACGTTTTGTTAATGCACCGCGGATACGGGTTACCAGCGGATTGTTCTGCAGCATTTCGCGGCTGAGGTTCAGGGGCATGTCCTCGCTGTCCACGATCCCGGTCACGAACCGCAAATAGGGCGGCAGCAGTTCGGCGTCGTCGGTGATGAAGACGCGGCGCACATAGAGCTTCACCGCCCCCTTGCGGGCCGGATCGAACAGATCGAACGGACGCTCGGTCGGCAGGAACAACAGGACCGAATATTCCTGGCGGCCCTCGGCCTTGTAATGGATCGTTTTCCACGGATCGTCGAAATGGCGCGAGACCGATTTATAGACATCAGCGTATTGTTCAGCGGTCACCTCGGCCTTGGGCTTGGTCCACAGGGCCTTGGCGGCGTTGACGGTTTCCGGCAGATCGTCACTGCCTGCCTGACTGACCTCGACCGGCAGCGGGATGTGATCTGAATATTTCCGCACGATGGCGGACAGGCGGTCGGTTTCCAGGAATTCCTTGTGCTCCTTGCGCACATGCAGGCGGATGGTCGTGCCGCGCGGGAACACCATGTCGCCCACGGCGCCTTCGGCAAGGGAGAAGGTGCCCGATCCGTCCGAGGACCAGTGCCAGCAACCGTCCGCCCCTGCCCGGACGCTGGTCACATCGACCTTGTCGGCGATGATGAACGAGGAATAAAAGCCCACACCGAATTGGCCGATCGGCGCGATGTCGCCGGCTTTGGCGGCGTCGAGCGCAGCGGTAAACGCCTCGGTACCCGAGCGGGCGATGGTACCCAGATTGTCGATCAGCTCCTGGTGGTCCATGCCGATGCCATTGTCGGCGACGGTGATCGTTTTGGCCTTTTTGTCGACCAGCACGCCCACCCGGTAGTCGGTATCGCCTGCGGCCAGCTTGGCATCGGTCAGCGCGGCATATCGCAGCTTGTCACAGGCATCCGAGGCATTGGAAACGAGCTCACGCAGGAATACTTCGGCCTCGGAATAAACCGAATGGACCATCAGGTGCAGGAGGCGCGCGACCTCGGCCTGGAATTCATGGGATTCAGGGGTGGTTTCGGCGGTGTCGGTCTTGGTCATGGGGCCCGGTCTGTAGTGGTTCAACTTCCGGCAGCTGATATGGCAAGCAATGCAGCGATGTTCAAGCCATCAATGCGCAGGATCCGGACCCTGGGATTTCGGTTCGATCACCAGGGTTTCCAGGCTGCTCAAAATGGCTTCCGCCCGTTCGGCGCTGATCTGGAAGACCCAGTCCGCCGTACGCCGGTTCAGAATGTCGGGATCGCCGGTCGCGGCTTCGGTCGCGCCGGCCGCAATAGTGATCCAGTGGCGCGCATCGGCAACCGCGTGGCGTGCGGTGAGAATCAGACCGCCATTGGTGCGGAAAACGGCGGTGTCGGTCTTGCCGAATTTGACCTGCCCGCTTTCCAGGGCACCTTCGATGACCAACAGGCTGAAGGCCCGTGCGAGACGCGCCAGCTCCTCGAACTTGGACTTGGCGAATTTCTTCGATGTCTTGGCCAGACCCAGCACACCGGTCTCCTCGTCGCGGCCCAGCTTATAGGCGGTCTTTTTCAGCGGCTTGACCTGACGGACAAGATTGTCACTGGCGACGCCCTTTTCCGCCAGAAAACAATCACTTCAAAGGTCGTGGGGCAGGGCGGCGATGATGTCCCGCCGGTGAAGGGAAACCGGAAAGACCTGCGCGACGAGATCGAGACGGCCTTCACGGAGCCGGTTTTCCCCTTCGCCAAATGGCATGAGCCGCCGCAATCCGGCCACGGGCGGATTGACCGGCGCCACATTCGTGGAAGCGCTCGGCGAGGAGATGCGCAAGTCATGGCCAACAATCCGCTTCATCGCTCGCCTGGAGCGCGGGCGAGACCATGTCCGGGGGGACGCGTCACCCGAACCGAAAGGGAGACGATTTATCTGATCACGAGCCTGCCCAGGGCGACACCGAAACGCATCATGTCCGTGAACCGCGGCCACTGGCGGGTCGAGGCGATGCACCGCGACAAGGATGTAACCCCTGGTGAGGATCGCTATACCAATCGCCTTGATCACGCTTCGCAAGACATCTTCACGCTGACAAGCGCCACACGTACTGTGCTCAAGCGCATCAGCAACTCGCCCACAGGTGCTATCGAGGCGTTCCAGACCAGCAGAACAACGGCGATCCGCTTCCTGGTCAAGGACCACAACAATTTTTACTGAAGCACCCTGCACAGGCGTGGCCGGAACAGCCAGTACCGTCTTATACATGGTCAGCACCAGAAACATGCCGCCGGATTTCGACGCTCTGCCATGAACGTTTTTCGAATAGGAATTAACGATGAAAAACAGTCTCGATCATGCCGTCCTGAAAGCAAAACAACGCGCAATTCGTGCGGGCTTCCCCGAAACCATGGGCTTGCGCGCCCATCGCGCGATCAGCTGGGTCGGTCGCGCTGAGGCCTGTGGCGAGGACAATGATGCGCGCTTCATCTTCCTCTGGATTGCTTTCAACGCGGCTTACGCAGACAAACAGGAGTTTCAGGCGATGGCGCGTGGCGAACGCGCAGTTTTCGTCGACTTCTTCGGGCGGCTGGTCTTTCTTGATGAGGACCAGCGCATCTACAATGCGCTCTGGCAGCGGTTTTCCGGCCCGGTGCAAATGCTCATGAAAAACCGATATGTCTTCAATCCTTTCTGGCAATATCACAACGGGATCGACGGATTCGAGAATTGGGAAGATCACTTCAATACCTCGGCCCGATCCTTCGTGCATTCGTTTCAGGAAGGCGACAGCGCACGCGTCCTGAGATTCGTCTTCGACCGGCTCTATGTTCTGCGCAATCAGCTTGTTCATGGTGGGTCGACTTGGAACAGCAGTGTGAACCGGGCGCAGGTTCGGGACGGCGCTGAGATCCTGGGGTTTCTGATGCCTGTGTTCATCGACATCATGATGGATAACCCCACTGAGAACTGGGGCAAGCCCTTCTATCCCGTTGTCGAATAAGTGTGGATTCCGCCCACTCTCCAGATCTTTCAAATGGACCGCCTTGTCACGATACATTTTCGCGGTTGTTTCGTTTGATCACCCCCGCGAGCTTCCAGCAGCTTCTTGACAAATTCCGCGCTGATTTCGCGCAGGAACGTGATGCCCGGTCTGCCATCGCTGTCGATGGCAAAGAGATGCGCCGCGCCTTTGACCGGGCCGCCGACAAGTCCGGCCTGAACGTGGTGACGGCCTTTGCCCATGGCGCGCGTTTGAGCCTTGGCATCACTCGGAGTTCAAAGGGGGCGGCGAGATTCCGGCGTTGCGCGAGTTGATCAAAATGCCCGACATTGAGGGTGTGACAATTACAGCGGACGCACTGCACTGCCAACGCGAAACATGCGATCTGATCGTGCAGGAGGGCGGCAGCTACTGCTTGCAACTGAAAGGCAATCAAGGGGATATGAAAGCTGATGTGCGCGCCTTCATTGATGATCAAGAGACGGATTACATTGACGAATACACCTCAACGGATGCGGATCATGGCCGCGTTGAAACGCGCTGCACAGCCCCGAAACATCTCGACGACACCCACAAGTGGCCAAGTCTCAAGGCTTTCGTTCATGCCATCTCAACGCGCGAATTGAACGGAAAAGCACGCCAGTCCGAGCGGGTCTGCCTCATGTCCAACTTCCCCTCTGCTCGTGAGGTCGCCGCCATGATCCGAGGTCATTGGCAGATTGAAAACAATCTCCATTGGTCGCTGGATGTGATCCTGAACGATGATCAGCACCGCGCCCGAAAAGACAATGCTCCCATCAATTTTGCAGCCCTCGGACGCATCGCACTCAACATCATGAAGGCAAACACAGACAAAGGATCAAACCGCGTCAAATTCAAACGCGCAGGATGGAAGGACGATTTTCTACGCACGCTAACCAAAGACTTTTGAAATGCGATTGCCCTGCAGGAGACATTGAATTATCTCTATCTTGATACTAGGGCCTGTTGACATTTGGGGTTGCGATTTGGCCTGAACTGTTATTCAAGCTTCGAAAATGGAGGTTTGGATGGACGAAGATCGTTTGGTGATTTCAGATGAACTCTGGGCGAAGATTGCGCCCCTGTTACCCGGTAAGGCCGGGGACCCGGGAGCAACCGGTCGGGATAACCGTCGGTTCATGGAGGCCGTACTTTGGCGTGTGCGAACAGGGTCTCCCTGGCGTGACCTGCCCCAGGATTTCGGCAACTGGAATTCGGTTTTCAAACGATTTCGTCGATGGGCAAAGGCCGGTGTGTTTGACAGACTTTTCAACGCCATAAGCGACGAGCCAGACCTTGAATATGCTCTCATCGACGGAACGATTGTCCAAGCCCATCAGAAGGCTTCGGGCGCAAAAGGGGGACACGGAATCAAGCCATCGGACGCTCTCGCGGCGGGCTGACGACCAAAATCGTTGCCCTGGTCGATGCGCTCGGCAACTTGTTCCGCTTTCTGCTTCTGCCGGGGCAAGCGCACGACATGAAGGGGGTTGCCCCCCTGATCCACGATGTCTCCTTCGCAGCGTTGCTGGCCGACAAGGCCTTCGACGCCGATTGGCTCCTGCAAGACCTTGATGAGCGCGGCGCAACTGCGGTTATTCCACCCAAATCGAACCGGAAAGTGCAACGAGACGACGATACTCACATGTACAAGTGGCGTCACCTGATTGAAAACTACTTTGCAAAGATCAAGGAATTCAGGGGGATAGCAACGCGATACGACAAAACAGATACCAGCTATGCAGCCAACTGGCACCTCTGCGCAATGCTCAACGCTGCCCGGTGATTGTCAACAGACCCTAGTCTTCTTTATCCTGTTTATGAAGACATGATTTAGGGTTTAACATGCAATCAATTTCATTAGGCTTAGAAGCCCTGCCATCAGAGGAATTCATTCCTGAATGATAATTGTTTGATCTTATAGCTCCTGAAATAGAAAAATTATAAGTAGAAAAAAGACTATTGATAGTACGAATAAGTCATAAGATAATTTTAACAGTTTCATTTTTTATTCTCTTTTCTTACTGAAATTCAAGCTGTATATGACAAAATTATGTGCCTGAAAATCAACCATCAAATCATACAGGGTTCAGGAGATTTTACCCGACATTTCCCAAGTGGCCTACCACTTTACGGCAAGATCGTCTGATCTGGCCAGTTGATCAAGCTTTTTTCGCCTCGAAGTTCGCCGGTGGTCGGGAAAGCGCCCGGAACCGGGCGGATCGGGCCGTGAACCCGCAGCAACCCGCCCCCGCCGCGCCGCTTTTCAGCACGACGGACAGACCTGTCGAGCCGCTTTCGTCCGATTCCGGCCGGTTTCAATGGCACGCGCATGCCGGTGGCGCTCATAGTCGGCGGATCGCGGCAAGGATGGCTCGGACCATGGCGTCGATGACCGCCACCTCGGCCAGCTGGAACGTGATGGCGCGGGCGTGACGCACGACGCGAGCGCCAATCCTGATCAACTTGAGCTGGAGGCTGGTCAACGACCAGTCTGCCATCGCTTCGGATCGTTAGATGCAGCGCAGGAACGTGGCCAGGTTGCAGGCCAGCGCATGCAGCCTGCAGCCGGACATCATTGTCCCGGAACCGTTTGCACGACAGCCGCGTCCAGCCGAAGGCATGTTTGCCCTCCTTGATGTGCTGCTCGGCGGTACCACGCTGGTTGTAGAATCGTACCACCCGCTCAGGCGTATCCGTCCGGTCAGGCCGCGTTTTTGAGGTCTTGGGGCTTCCAGTTCCACGGCATGAGTTCGTCGATGGGGTTAATCCGTGATCAGCAATGCGTTCCAGCACCCATGTGAGCCAGGCCTCGGGATCGACATTGTTCATTTCAGCGGTCTCAATGAGGGCGTAGGCGATAGCGGCAGCCTCGCCGCCACCAACGGAGCCCGGGAAGAGACAATTTTTTCGACCAGGGGCGACGGGACGGATCGAGCGTTCACAGATATTGTTGTCGAGCTCCAGACGTCCGTCGCCGAGATAAGCACGCGCTTCGGGCATCGGCTTCAGGGCGTAGCGGATCGCCTCGGCCAGTTTGGTCTTGCCCGAGAGCCTGGGCAGTTGGGCCTGTAGCCATACTTCCAGGTCATCGAAGACAGGCCTGGCCTTCTCCTGCCGCAGGGAGGCCCTTTCGTAGCCGTCCGTTAGAGCCGTATTTTTCGGTTATTCCGGCATCCAATTCCACGGCATGAGTTCCTCGATGCGGTTGATTTTGTGATCTGGCAGGCGCTCCAACACCCATGTGAGCCAGGCTTCCGGATCAACGCCATTCATCCTGGCGGTCTCGACGAGGGTGTAAGCGATAGCGGCGGCTTTACCGCCACCGACGGAGCCCATGAAGAGATAGTTCTTGCGGCCCAGTGCGATGGGGCGGATCGAGCGTTCACAGATGTTGTTGTCGAGTTCCAGCCGTCCGTCGCCGAGACAGGCACGCACCTTTGGCATGCGGTTCAGCGCATGGCGAATGGCCCCTGCCAGTTTGGTCTTGCCCGAGAGCTTGGGAAGCTGTGTCTGTAACCATGCTTCCAGCTCATCGAAGACGGGCTTTGCCTTCTCTTGCCGAATGGCGACCCGCTCTTCGGGGGATTTGCCTCTGGCTTCCTCTTCGACAGCGTAAAGCACGGCGATCTGCTTGATTGTGCCTTTGGCGATGGCCGACCCTGTGCGCTCAAACTCTTCCACAAACTTGCGGCGCACATGCACCATGCAGGCCTGTTCGTCGGCCTTGCCCTCCCCAAAGAGGCCATTGAAGCCCGCAAAGCCATCGGCATGCACGGTCCCGGTATAGCCGGAAAGATGATTGACCGGGTGTGCACCCTTGCGGTCTGTACTGAACTGATACCAGGCACAGGGTGGGGCCTCGCCGCACCACGGGCGCTCGTCGCGCACGTAACTCCACAGCCGCGCGGTTTTAGGGCCTGTTGACATTCGAGCTTCCGATTTGGCCTGAACTGTTATTCAAGCTTCGAAAATGGAGGTTTGGATGGACGAAGATCGTTTGGTGATTTCAGATGAACTTTGGGAAAAGATTGCGCCCCTGTTACCCGGTAAGGCCGGGGATCCGGGAGCAACCGGTCGGGATAACCGTCGGTTCATGGAGGCCGTACTTTGGCGTGTGCGAACAGGGTCTCCCTAGCGTGACCTGCCCCAGGATTTCGGCAACTGGAATTCGGTTTTCAAACGATTTCGTCGATGGGCAAGGGCCGGTGTGTTTGAGAGACTTTTCAACGCCATGAGCGGCGAGCCAGACCTTGAATGTGGCGCCGGTCAATCCGCCCGTGGCCGGATTGCGCCGGCTCATGCCATTCGGCGAGAGGGAAAACCGGCTCCGTGAAGGCCGTCTCGATCTCGTCGCGCAGGTCTTTCCGGTTTCCCTTCACCGGCAGGACATCATCGCCGCCCTTCCCCACGACCTTTGAAGTGACTGTTTTCTGGCAGAAGTGACAATCTTGTCCGTCAGGTCAAGCTGATCAATGAGCCGCAAGGCATCGGGGATCTCCCTCCCCTTGCCGCGCGACGATACAGGGCCCACACTCTGGTCCAGGGCAACGCAAAAGGCGGAGAGCACATGTTCGGCCTTGCCGTCGGCATCCTTGCTGCCGCACAGGGTTTTGCCGTCGAGGGAGAGGTGGTTGATGTCCGTGTCGGCCTGCGCGCCGGTCTCCGCCGTCAACTGGCCAAAAGCCTGTGCCATTGCCGTGGAATCCAGAACCCGAAGGATTTCCGTCAAGGTTGCATGGCAGGGGGAGGCATGACCGGGGCGAAATCCCAGTCGCCGGAGTTGTCGTGCAGTCAGGCTACGGCCCTGTTGACCCGCCGCCATCATTCCCTTGCGGCCGCCGGGCATGGATAACAGCATCAGCCCAGGCAGCGCGTGGAGCGGATGTTCGAGACCTTGCTTTCCCCGGATCGGGAACCTGTCGCAATACGGATTGAACGGATACCATGTCTAGCCACCTCTGTCGCTGAAACTCGGCAAAAGAGATTCATATTTTCAGAATATTTTCAATATCCTGGTGAAATTTGATGAATAGACCTGGGAATGGTAAAGGCGGTTTGAAAGGCAAAGCGGGCCCAGGTTACCTGTCCCGGCGAAACCGACCCGGACAGGTACTTGCCGATGGCATCCATGGCCGGCAGCAACAACATTGCCACCGACATCAGGATCATGCCCCTGGCAACCGAGGAGGCCTCATCCGCGGGCCCAAGTTTTTTGAGTGGCTCTGCCATGGCTCAAACGTATCCGTCCGGTCAGGCCGCGTTTTTGAGGTCTTGGGGCTTCCAGTTCCACGGCATGAGTTCGTCGATGGGGTTAATCCGTGATCAGCAATGCGTTCCAGCACCCATGTGAGCCAGGCCTCGGGATCGACATTGTTCATTTCAGCGGTCTCAATGAGGGCGTAGGCGATAGCGGCAGCCTCGCCGCCACCAACGGAGCCCGGGAAGAGACAATTTTTTCGACCAGGGGCGACGGGACGGATTGATCGCTCACAGATATTGTTGTCGAGCTCCAGACGTCCGTCGCCGAGATAAGCACGCGCTTCGGGCATCGGCTTCAGGGCGTAGCGGATCGCCTCGGCCAGTTTGGTCTTGCCCGAGAGCCTGGGCAGTTGGGCCTGTAGCCATACTTCCAGGTCATCGAAGACAGGCCTGGCCTTCTCCTGCCGCAGGGCGGCCCTTTCGTAGCCGTCCGTTAGAGCCGTATTTTTCGGTTATTCCGGCATCCAATTCCACGGCATGAGTTCCTCGATGCGGTTGATCTTGTGATCTGGCAGGCGCTCCAACACCCATGTGAGCCAGGCTTCCGGATCAACGCCGTTCATCCTGGCGGTCTCGACCAGGGTGTAAGCGATAGCGGCGGCTTTACCGCCACCGACGGAGCCCATGAAGAGATAGTTCTTGCGGCCCAGTGCGATGGGGCGGATCGAGCGTTCACAGATGTTGTTGTCGAGTTCCAGCCGTCCGTCGCCGAGACAGGCACGCGCCTTTGGCATGCGGTTCAGCGCATAGCGAATGGCCCCTGCCAGTTTGGTCTTGCCCGAGAGCTTGGGAAGCTGGGCCTGTAACCATGCTTCCAGCTCATCGAAGACGGGCTTTGCCTTCTCTTGCCGAATGGCGACCCGCTCTTCGGGGGATTTGCCTCTGGCTTCCTCTTCGACAGCGTAAAGCACAGCGATCTGCTTGATTGTGCCTTTGGCGATGGCCGACCCTGTGCGCTCAAACTCTTCCACAAACTTGCGGCGCACATGCACCATGCAGGCCTGTTCGTCGGCCTTGCCCTCCCCAAAGAGGCCATTGAAGCCCGCAAAGCCATCGGCATGCACGGTCCCGGTATAGCCGGAAAGATGATTGACCGGGTGTGCACCCTTGCGGTCTGTACTGAACTGATACCAGGCACAGGGTGGGGCCTCGCCGCACCACGGGCGCTCGTCGCGCACGTAACTCCACAGCCGCGCAGTTTTAGTCTTCTTTATCCTGGTGCGGGTTTGTCGTTTGACCGGTGTGTCATCGGCAAAAAGTGCAGGCCCTGCCCTGACCAGCTTGCCGATATGATCGGCCAATGGCTCCAGCAGCGCCGTGCTGCGGCCCACCCGGTCGGTCAACGTGGTGCGATGCAGATTAACCTTCTCGCGGGCGAAGATTTTTGATTGCCGGTCAAGCGGCAGGTGATCGCAGTATTTGCCAATCAGGACGTGGGCCAGCAGACCCGGACCGGGGCGGCCACGTTCGATGGGGCGCGACGGCAATGGGGCCTGGGCAAAGGTTTCACAACAGGTGCAGGCCATGCGGGGGCGGAGGATCCGGCGTACCACAAAGCGGCCCGGGACATATTCCAGTTCCTCGGTAACGTCCTCACCGATCTGGCGCAGGCTCCCACCGCAGTCAGTGCAGTCCTCACCCGGCGACAGCACCTCATCCTGCCGATCCAGATGATCTGGCAAGGGGTTGCGGCTGTGCTTGCGCCTGGCAGGTTTGTCCGTCTCATCGACATCAGTGCCGTTGGAGCCAGCTTCGTTCTTCTGCTCGTTTGCTGCCGCCTCGATCTCTTCGTCTTCCTGTAGGTCGAGGGCCAGTTGATCCATGCTCTCTGATCTGGAGCCAAACCGTGCCTTGCGGTGGCCATGCAGTTCAGCCTTCAGCTTCTCGTTTTGATACGTCAGCGACTGAACCTCGGCCATCAAAAGCTCGCTGACAGCCCGCAGTTCGGCGGGGTCTTCAGGCAGGGATTCAAGGGCGTCCAACATCTGTAATCCATATCAAACTGCCCCATGGGATGGAACGACAAACCGCGTTAAACTTCATGTTTTGTCGGGCTTTCTCTATCCCGCCTGCAAGGGACGCCAGGTCTTTTACGGGGTGCGCCAGTCAATCCCCTCCAGCAGCATCGACAGCTGTGAGGGACTCAGGCTGACCTTGCCCTCCCTGGCCGCAGGCCAGACAAACCGCCCCCGTTCCAGTCGTTTGGAGAACAGGCAAGCGCCTTGGCCGTCCCACCATATGATTTTGAGCAGATCACCGCGCCTGCCGCGAAACACAAACATGTGCCCCGAATACGGGTCTTCAGCCAGAACCTGTTCGGCCTGAGTCGCCAGTGTGTTGAACCCGCGCCGCATATCCGTCACCCCAGCGGCCAGCCACACCCGCGTATTGCCCGGCACCGGGATCATGTCATCAGCCCCTCAACCAGAGCCGGCACCGCCGACAATCCCGTCGCTCCTTCAACCAGGATACGCCGACCATCAGACAGGGTGATGTCTACACGGTGAACCGAAAGAGGAACGTCCATACAGGGCGCTGTGATCGGCACGTGGGGGGCGGTTGGCCCTGCAATCTCTACAGGCAGAAATGTGGTCACTTCCCCGGCGAAATCATCACCGTCAGTACATGCCGGCGCGAAACGGGGATCACGCAACCATGTGTGGATCAGATTGGCGTTCATCGCGTAACGTCGCGCAACCTGCGCTACCGAAACCCCAGGTGCGCGCGTTTGTCCGCAGATCGAAACCTTCTCATCGTCTGACCGGAACCGCTTCTTCTGACCCTTCTTCCCAGACATATCCGCCCTCAAGATGTCCACTATCAATGGTGGACACTATCAGCGCACGCTATAATGCGTCAGAGCACCAACACCGGACGCTTACGCTCAAACTGACCAAGACACCGGTTTACCTCAAGCAGAAAGTTGACCTGGTCCTATCCATTGTGGCCCTGTGACTCGGGCGGATCAGGGTTTGATTAATTCAAATGGCTCAGTTCACGAATTGTATGCATGGACGTGCGATGGCGGTTGCGAGGCAGGCCCGGGGTGAGGCGTTCTCCAGTTCAAGCCGCTGGAACCATCGCAGGTAGTTGTCGAGATATCTGGTCGCGACGCCTCGGTAGCGCCGCAAGAAATCCTTCAACCGGCTGTGTCGGTTGTTGACCGTCTGAATGTGAAAGGCACCTCGCACCCGTTCACTTCGTGACAGGTTCAATGCTTCGTGATGCGCACCGATTGCCGCCGCGCATCGCGGATAAGCGCGGTGTCCATCGGTCACCAAAACGATATCCTCGTCCACAACCGGTGCGATCACCTCTCGCAAGGTATCTGCGTTGACCGCGGGCAGAACCGCACTGACTGTCGCGCCGCTGCGATCAGCGACAACCAGTACCGGAACCTGTTCATCTGACAGGCCCCGCTTGCTGGCCTTGCCTCCCCTGCGTCGCGCCTTGCGCTCAAGGTTTCGTGCACCTTTCCGGCTTTCCAGCACATAGGTTTCATCGGCTTCCACAATGCCCGTGAGCTTGCGTGCCTTCAGGTCTTTTGCGGCAAGAAATCGGTGCCGCCAACGGAAGGCGGTGTTGACGGCAAGTCCGCAACGTTCTGCTGAAGCGCGAACCGTCAGCCCATCAGCAAGACAGGCTCCGAAGGAAAGCCACTTGTCCTTGCGGTGCAGACCCGACAAGGGGGTGCCGGTCGCGGCATTGAATGTCTTCCTGCATTCTTTGCACTGGTACCGTCGCAGACCCCTTGCCTTGCCACGCGATATGGCGCCTGGCGTGCCACAATGCGGGCACTGGCGATCTCCACCCACGGCCGCTTCAATGGCAGCCAGCGACGCTGACGTCTCCGTGTCCCCCAGGAACACGGCTTCGGTTTGCTGCCGCTGCGCCGGGCTGAGGTGGTCTATCCCCGATAACCATTCCTGAAACTGCTTGTGATCCATGTCAATCCATCCTTCTGATTTCACAAAAAACATAACATGAACGCACACGGCTTGTAAACTGAGCCATTCAAATCCAGATCCCCCAGGCCTTTGTTTTGTCGCGTATCCGAACGGAAAACCGTTTCCACTTTTCCTGGATACGCTCAGGCAGAAAATTTGCGGAGAAACCAGTGATGAGCGTCCTTGAAACCGTTTCCACAAACCGATCCCACGGCGGCGTCCAGGGCGTCTATCGACACGCCTCGGATGCCTGTGCCTGCAATATGACCTTTGCGGTCTTTGTTCCGCCCCAGGCGGCCGCGGCCGAACATGGCGTCATCATCGTCTGCCCGGATACCTCGCCGCGCGGCGATAACGTGCCGGACGAGGCCGACAACTGGCAGTTCGGAGCGGGCGCCGGCTTCTATCTGGATGCAACCCGGCAACCCTGGTCAAAGAACTACCGGATGTATTCATACGTGACCGAAGAACTGCCCGGCATCATCGCCGGCAATTTTTCCACCGACATGGCGCGCCAGTCGATCTTCGGCCATTCCATGGGTGGACACGGGGCCATGACGATTGCCCTGAAACACGCCGACCGGTTCAAATCCTGTTCGGCGTTCGCGCCCATTGTAGAGCCCTCGACCGCTGACTGGTCGGCAACTGCCCTTGGCCGTTATCTTGGCGATGATCAGAAAGCCTGGCGGGCCTATGACACATGTTCGCTGATCGCGGATGGCAAACGCTTTCCCGCGTTTCTGGTGGATCAGGGCCAGGCCGACGATTTCCTGGACGATGGCTTGCGGCCTTGGCTGCTGGAAGAGGCAGTGAAGGAGACCGGCATCGATCTGACCGTGCGCATGCAGGACGGCTATGATCATTCCTATTATTTCATTTCCAGCTTCATGGCCGACCATATCGCCTGGCATGCGGAGAGATTGGCGCGATGAGGTACAGGCCAGGAATTGGCGAAGGGCATACGGGTGAAACTGCCAACGGGCGGCGTTCCATAGGTCGTCTCGAACGCAAACGCCATCAGCGCCCGCGCCCTCGACCGACAGATCGACCGGCCGCGGGGCTTCGGCCTCGACCCAGTCACAGAGCCCGCCAAGCGTGCGGTCGGCGGCAAGTGCGGCCCCGCCCCGATGCTGGCGGCCAGCGTGTCGAAGCCGGAGTCACGGTCAGTGCCCTGCACGGTTGTCTCGATCTTGACGTGGTGCTGGTAGTGGTAGCGTAGCGGCGACAGCGTCACCTCCGGCTTGCCGTCCCGCAGGATCAGCAGGCCATCGGCCGGCACACGTTCGGGCAGCACTTCACCGTGCGGGGCTGTGGCGGGCAGCGCCGAAAGCCGCGCGTGCAGCGCGGCGAGGATGGTTTCGCGGGAGGTGGACATGGAGACTATTAAACTGGAGTTTGGATCGGAGCACAAATCCTTGCGGCGGTCCGAATCGAAGCCTTCAGGCGGCTATTGCGCCGACCTTCTTCGCTCTTTCGACAATCGCAGCGTATTTCGCACCGTTCCCGGATGGAAAATGCATGCACCATACCGCCAAAAACTGCTTCTCTCGATCGAGGTCCTTGGCCTTACTTGGAAGCACGGCGACCCGCATCGGATGGTGCGGCGCCGGTGTCTCGCCGATTTCGAGATAGCACTTGAACGCTTCTTGAACTGTACCGCATTGCCATGCAATATCCTGACCGGCATCTTTCATGAAGGCGCGGAAGGACTCTTCATCCTGATTCAGGAAGTCCGGTGCCCCGGATGCCTGACCGTAGGTAATCCCGCCGTCGAACATCTTCGCCGTGGCGTCACGCATCGTGCGACTATATCGCCTATCCATCTCACTTGGGTCCATCGCGGGGGTGTCGGCAAACAGTCGGATCAGATCGTCGACTTTCCGGGCAAGCTCGGTCAACAACTGACTGTTCGACACAGGCGTTTTTCTTGTCGGTTGCTTCGCCTGCTTGGCTTCAATCCTGGCCGCGACCTCTTCGGCGAGTTGGGCGAACGTGGGTTTCTGATCGTGTCTCGAGTTTGGTGGAAATTCTCTGGCGGTGTCCTCCGAGCGGTGTGAATTGCGCCTGATCAGCGGATACGATCAAGCCATCCTTTGGTCAAACCGTGCGCCACTTGGGAAATGTCGGCCTAAACCAAGATCTATCCAACGTTTTACCTGTTTGCCGACGATCCAGGGTCCGTGGCATGGTGCCGTCATGCTGGACGGATGGTTCATTTTTCTGTCGTCACTGATTTATCTGGGGCTCCTGTTCCTGGTGGCGTCCTATGGTGATCGTCGCGCCGCCGAGGGCAGGGCCCTCAACGCCCGGCCCGAAGTCTATGTGCTGGCCATCGCGGTCTATTGCACGTCCTGGACATTCTACGGTTCAGTCGGCCTGGCGGCCGCGACGGGGTATGACTTCTTGCCGATCTATCTTGGCCCGATCCTGATGTTCACGGTCGGTTGGCCGGTTTTGCGCAAAATTCTGTACATCGCCAAATCCCAGAACATCACCTCGATCGCCGACTTTGTGGCCGCGCGCTATGGCAAAAGCCAGATTGTGGCCGTGTTGGTGACGCTGATCGCAGTGATAGGCGCGGTCCCCTATATCGCGCTGCAACTCAAGGCCGTGGCGACCAATTTCAACCTGTTGCTGGGCTATCCCGAGATAGCCATGCCCGATCCCGCCGGCCAAGGTTTCTGGTGGGCGGACACGGCGACAATCGTGGCGGCGATGATGGCGTTGTTCGCCATCCTGTTCGGCACGCGCAAGCTGGACACGACCGAACACCATGAGGGCATGGTTCTGGCCATTGCTTTTGAATCCGTGGTCAAGCTGGCGGCATTCATGGCAGTCGGATTTTTCGTCACCTTCATGATGTTCGATGGATTTTCAGATGTCCTGTCCGCCGCGGCCGGGAACGAGCGGGTGCGCGATGCCTTTTTGACACCGCCCGATCCGCTGGTCTGGCTGACAACGACTTTTCTGGCCATGGTCGCCATCATCTGTTTGCCGCGTCAGTTTCATGTGGCGATCGTCGAAAACACCAATCCGCGCGCGCTGCGTTCGGCACGCTGGCTGTTCCCGGCCTATCTGGTTGCTATCAATATCTTCGTGATTCCGATTGCCCTTGCCGGATTGATTGTTTTCGACGGCAGGCCGGTTGACGGCGATACGTTCGTACAGACTCTGCCGATGGAGGAAGAGGCCGAATTCATGACCTTGCTCGCCTTTCTGGGTGGCCTGTCCGCAGCAACGGGCATGGTCATCGTTGCCACGGTCGCGTTGTCGACCATGGTCTGCAACGACCTGGTCGTGCCGTTCCTGTTGCGGCGCAGCCGGTTTTGGGCAAATCGGGGCGGGGATGCGACACAGACCCTGTTATTCGTGCGGCGCATGGCAATCGCGTCGATCATATTCCTGGCTTGGCTGTATTACCGGTTCCTGGGCGAGGGTTATGCTCTGGCGTCGATCGGTCTGTTGTCGTTTGCGGCGGTGGCCCAGTTCGCGCCTGCCCTGTTCGGCGGTGTCTATTGGGCCCGGGCGAACCGTACCGGAGCGATCATGGGCATCGGCGCGGGATTTGCCGTCTGGTACTATACTTTGATGTTGCCAACCATGGCGGATGCCGGGCTGCTGCCGCAATCCTTCCTGATCCAAGGTCTGTTTGGCGCCGACTGGACCCGGCCGCGGGCTCTGTTCGGCGTCGAGGGACTGGCACAGCTGACCCATGGTGTAATGTGGAGCCTTCTCGCAAATCTGACAGGGTTCATCGGTGGTTCGCTATTGGCGCGGGTTCGGCCGATCGACACGGTACAGTCCGAAGCGTTCTTGCGGCCGGAAGTTACCGCAACGGGCGTTGCCGCCCGGCGTTGGACGGGCCTGGTCACGGTGCGCGATCTGAAGGCCTTGGCCACGGCCTTTGTCGGGCGCCAGAGGGTTAGACAGGCCTTTGGCCGGCTTGCCCACGCCGAAAGCTATAACATTTCCAGCGATGCGCCGGCGGATTTGGGGCTGGTGCAACAGACCGAACGTCTGTTGACAGGTGTCCTGGGATCGGCCTCGGCGCGCCTGGTCATGGCAATGTCGTTCGAGCGGCACGATCTCAATGTCAAAAGCGCGCTCTCACTGCTTGACGATGCCACCGCAGCGATCCGCTATAATCGCGAACTGCTGCAGTCCACCGTGGAAAACGTCAGCCAGGGTATTGCCGTGTTCGACAATGACCTGCGTCTGATTTGCCGGAACGCACGGTATCTGGACTTGCAGGACCTGCCGCCCGAATCGGGGCGCCTGGGTGTGTCCTTGCAGGAAATCATCCATTTTGTCGTCAGCCGTGGCGAATACGGTCCAGGCGATCCGAACGAGATCATCGAGGAAAGGGTGGAGGGGTATTCCAGTGGCTCGACCTATCGGTATCGGCGCACCCGGCCGAGCGGAATGGTGCTGGAAGCGCAAACTACGCCGGTGGAAGGAACCGGCGTGGTCGTCACACTGACCGACATTACCGAACAGGTGCAATCCGAAGCAGCTCTGCGCGAAGCCAACGAAAATCTGGAACGGTGGGTGGAGGAACGCACACGGGAATTGCGCGAAACCAACCAGGCCTTGGAACGGGCAAAGCTGGAAGCCGAAGAGGCCAACCGGTCCAAAACCAAGTTTCTTGCCGCTGCGTCCCACGATCTGTTGCAGCCCCTCAATGCGGCCCGGTTGTTCACGATGGCCTTGTCGGTAAATCGGTCATCGGAGGAAAACTCGGAGTTGATCGGGCGGGCTGAAACGTCATTGACGGCGGTTGACGATCTGTTGTCGGCATTGCTGGACATTTCCAAGCTGGACGCCGGCGCGGTTCCACCAAAGTTCGAGGATTTCGCGGCCGATGATCTGCTGTCGCAGTTGAAAACCGAGTTTGCGGTGATGGCGGAGAAATCGGACCTGGATCTGCGTGTTGTGCCTTCCAGTTTGGTGGTTCGCAGTGATCCCAAGCTTTTGCGCCGGGTGCTGCAGAATCTGTTGTCCAACGCAATTCGATACGCCGAATCTGGCAAGGTTCTGATGGGGTGCCGCCGCAATGCCAGGGGCGTTCGCATCGAAGTCTGGGATACCGGACCGGGAATACCGGCTGAACAGCTGGAAGCGGTGTTCGAGGAATTCCGCCGTCTCGATCAATCGGCCGGTCGCGAGCAGGGTGCCGGACTGGGGCTGGCGATCGTCGAGCGCATTGCCCGCACGCTGGGGCACGAGATCGATGTCCAGTCCTGGCCGGGCAAGGGGACGGTTTTCTCGGTCGGCCTGCCGGTCGGCAATCGGCACGCCATTCGGGTGCCGGCTCCGGTACAAACGTTGCATCCACGCAGTGAACTGGAAGGGCGCATGGTCTTGTGCATCGATAACGAGCAGTCGATTCTGGACGGTATGAACGCCGTGCTGGATCGCTGGGGCGCAAGGGTCTTGATGGCGACGGACATGGTCAGCGCTCGGCGTGCGATCACCGATTCCGACATCCCGCCGGACCTGATTATTGCCGATTACCATCTGGCCCCGGGTGAAAAAGGCGTGGATGCGGTTCAGGATATCCGTTTACTTGCCGACCATCAAATTCCGGCGATTGTGGTCACGGCGGATCGATCGGATGAGGTGCGCAATGAAGCCACCGAAGCAGATTGTCAGGTGCTGAACAAGCCGGTGAAACCGGGTGCCTTGCGTGCCCTGATGATGCGCCAACTTGCGGAAATGCCTAGCCGGCTGCGTTCGGCGGGGAAGTAACGGCGCCGCGCGCGGCGGACAAGGCCTTGTCTTGCACCGACATCTGGCTGGCGATTATCACCGCCTGGGTCCGGCTGTTAACTCCCAGTTTTTGCAGGATGGCGGACACGTGAGCCTTAACCGTCGCCTCGGATATCGAAAGTTCCCAAGCGATCTGCTTGTTCAGCTTGCCTTCAGACAGATACATCAGGACACGTACCTGCTGAGGAGTCAGGGTGGATAGTTTGCGGACCAATTCGGCTGTTTCGTCGCTGCCTTCGCCGTCCAGCGGAATAGGCGGAACATAGGTGTCGCCGTTCAGAACGGTCTTGATCGCCGCGCCGATGTCATCGATTGGCAATGACTTTGGAATGTAGCCTTGGGCGCCGTAATTGTATACCGCATGAATCACCGGGGCATCCTCGATGGCGGAGACGATGGCGACCGGTACCTGGGGGTATTGCGCGCGAACATAGAGAAGCCCGGAAAACCCCTGCATGCCGGGCATGTTGATGTCCATCAGCAGAAGATCGGTATCGGGCCGCCGATCCAGCGCGGACTGGCATTCTTCGAATGTGTGAGCTTCACCGATCTCCGCGCCGGGCAGGGCCTGCCTCACCGACTGGGACAGGGCGGCGCGGAACAGGGGGTGATCGTCAGAAATCAGTATCGTCGGCGCGTCTGTCACGTGTGTTTCATCCCGTTTTCACTATCGTTTTCCGGGATTATCTATCACGTGCGCGCAAATTATTGGCAAGCAGATGCGATAGGATCGTCACTCACACTTTTGACAGGATATTTGCCGGTGCCACAAGCCGCCGCTTGCAAGCATATTCCAAATTTACGGGCCTTACGGGCAGTCGCCAAGCGCGGGGCACGTGACGCCGGATTTCGTCGTGCGGCGGGGTATTTGCTCGACCAGGCGAGGTTTTGGGAAGAATGTATCAGTCACGCCCAGAGTGGTCACCTTGAACATAATCTTTGCCGCCGGAGAAATTCCGGATTGTCAGATCACCCAAGATCAACGTGTGCTGGAAATCGACTTCAGCCATAACAACGCTTTCATCATGGCTCAGTTTACAAGCCGTGTGCGTTCATGTCATGTTTTTTGTGAAATCAGAAGGATGGATTGACATGGATCATAAGCAGTTTCAGGAATGGTTATCGGGGATAGACCACCTCAGCCCGGCGCAGCGGCAGCAAACCGAAGCCGTGTTCCTGGGGGACACGGAGACGTCAGCGTCGCTGGCTGCCATTGAAGCGGCCGTGGGTGGAGATCGCCAGTGCCCGCATTGTGGCACGCCAGGCGCCATATCGCGTGGCAAGGCAAGGGGTCTGCGACGGTACCAGTGCAAAGAATGCAGGAAGACATTCAATGCCGCGACCGGCACCCCCTTGTCGGGTCTGCACCGCAAGGACAATTGGCTTTCCTTCGGAGCCTGTCTTGCTGATGGGCTGACGGTTCGCGCTTCAGCAGAACGTTGCGGACTTGCCGTTAACACCGCCTTCCGTTGGCGACACCGATTTCTTGCCGCAAAAGACCTGAAGGCACGCAAGCTCACGGGCATTGTGGAAGCCGATGAAACCTATGTGCTGGAAAGCCGGAAAGGTGCACGAAACCTTGAGCGCAAGGCGCGACGCAGGGGAGGCAAGGCCAGCAAGCGGGGCCTGTCAGATGAACAGGTTCCGGTACTGGTTGTCGCTGATCGCAGCGGCGCAACAGTCAGTGCGGTTCTGCCCGCGGTCAACGCAGATACCTTGCGAGAGGTAATCGCGCCGGTTGTGGACGAGGATATCGTTTTGGTGACCGATGGACACCGCGCTTATCCGCGATGCGCGGCGGCAATCGGTGCGCATCACGAAGCATTGAACCTGTCACGAAGTGAACGGGTGCGAGGTGCCTTTCACATTCAGACGGTCAACAACCGACACAGCCGGTTGAAGGATTTCCTGCGGCGCTACCGAGGCGTCGCGACCAGATATCTCGACAACTACCTGCGATGGTTCCAACGGCTTGAACTGGAGAACGCCTCACCCCGGGCTTGCCTCGCAACCGCCATCGCACGTCCATGCATACAATTCGTAAACTGAGCCTTCATCATTGCCGATCATGTTGCTCGCGGATGAAGGCATGGTGAAAGCATCACATCGACCATAGGCCGGCTCGCCATTATAAGCGTCGCTCCTGGTCACATAGTGAATCGTACCATCGCTGCCGTCGTCCTGAGCGACAATACTGCTGATGCGAAGCTTCGAGTCCGCATCATCAAAGGGATCCATCACCGCGGTCGAAGCCGCAACCGCGATTGCAATGTCATTGTCGTCGATCCCGTTGTATTGCGACACCAGATCAGACACCGTGGAGGCCATGCTATTCACCCTGGTACGGACCGAAGCATAGTAGTACACGATTTCTACGGTCCCGACATACAGAATGATCGTAAGCGTCGGTTGAACAGTTCGACATCCTTGCGCAAGCTTCCCCGATTACCCTTCAGGCCAATCACGTAGTCTGCTCCCCGATCGATGATCTGCTGGCAAATCCTGCGCTGACATCCCATGGCATCAATGGTCACGATGGCGCCCTTGATCGTCAGAAGAGCCAGGAATTCGGGAATGCCAGGAATTCGGGAATGGTTGTGATCTCATTCGACCTGTCATCGACCTTGCGCTGACCCGGCACCGGTTTCCGGTCACAGGCCCAGGCTGGAATCATGTGAATTGCGGCCTTGCTGGAGGGCATGTCAAAGGATCGGCGAAGGGTCTTGCCATCAACGCCGACAACACCTTCAGGCATGTCATGCAAGCTTGCGATCCAGGCGATGAAACACTGTTGAAACTGCTCCGTATCAAGCCTTGAGAACAGGATACCCGACTGATCATGACCTGGCGTGCCAGCCTCGAACGGCAGAAACCGACGCAGAAGAGGGAGCTTCCTTTTCCCGTAAAGGGCGATGGACGTCCACCCTTGCGCGCCAGATATCACCGCACCTGGAACCGGCAGGAGAACTTCATCCAGCGGATAGACAATTCTGGTCGCCTGACGGGAGCTCCGATCTCTTCGAACTGGGTCAAAACGTCAGGCGTCGCGATAGATTGAGGGTCATCTGGCACGTGAAAACTCCGAAAAAGGTGCGTTTCACACCCCTGGTTCAGAAAAATATACAAATGTCAGCAATTCATTCAGTCGATTGCCCTGAATCAGGCGCAATCAGGGCTTTTCCAAATTATCGATCCACGCCATATTCCGGCGGTCAAGCCGGCTCGAGACCGGTCCAATGGACGAGATCGCATGATTGGATTGGTGATTGTCACCCATGGACGTTTGGCAACCGAATTTGTTGCCGCCATGGAACATGTTGTCGGCCCCCAGGAACAGGTGGCAACTGTCGATATCGGACCCGAAGACGATATGGAGGTGCGCCGCGCCGATATCGTTACCGCTGTCGAAAACGTCGATTCCGGCGAGGGCGTGATCCTGCTGACCGACATGTTCGGCGGTACCCCGTCCAATTTGTCGATTTCGGTCATGGATCGCGAGAACACCGAGGTGATCGCCGGCATCAATCTGCCCATGCTGATCAAGCTGGCCTCGGCCCGGCAAAACGGCGGTCTGGTCGATGCGGTGACCAGCGCGCGTGAGGCGGGGCGCAAATACATCTCCGTCGCATCGGAAGTCCTGGCCGGAGACGGCACCAGATGAACGGGACCGTATCGCGCCTGGTGACCGTGTGCAATGACAAGGGATTGCACGCCCGCGCCTCGGCCAAATTCGTCGAATGCGCCGAAATGTTCGATTGTGAAATCCGCGTGACGAAAGAAAATGCCATTGTGGACGGCAAGTCGATCCTCGACCTGCTGACCCTGGGGGCCGGCAAGGGGTGCCTGTTGAATATCGAGGCCGAGGGACAAGAGGCCAGGAACGCGCTCGAAGCCCTGGACATCCTGGTTAGAAACGGGTTTGGCGAATAGGGAAATTTCGCATAAAGAACCCTTTATATCTTCTTGCGATACGGAATGCAGGCTGGTAAGTGTCCGCGCAAATCGACCCTCATTCTCCCTGACAAAAGGATACCCCGATGGCTAAACCCCAAGACTATGTCGTTGCCGATATAACGCAGGCCGCCTTCGGCCAGACCGAGATCACCATTGCCGAACATGAAATGCCGGGCCTGATGGCCGTGCGCGAGGAGTTTCGCGGCGCCCGGCCGCTGAAGGGTGCACGAATCGCCGGTTCGTTGCACATGACGATCCAGACGGCGGTACTGATCGAAACCCTGGTGGCCTTGGGCGCCGACGTGCGCTGGGCCTCGTGCAATATCTTCTCAACCCAGGATCATGCCGCGGCCGCGATTGCCGAAGCCGGGGTTCCGGTTTTTGCCAAGAAGGGCGAAACGCTGGACGAGTATTGGGAGTACTGCGACCAGATCATCGACTGGGGCGATGGTAAAACCGCAAATCTGATCCTGGACGATGGCGGCGATGCCACCATGCTGGTGTTGATCGGGGCCAAGGCCGAAACCGACCCTTCCGTCCTGGATAACCCGACCAGCGAAGAGGAGGAATATTTCTTCGCCCGGATCAAGAAGCGCCTGGCCGCCGAGCCGGGCTTCTATTCAAAATGCCGCGCCAATATCAAGGGCGTTTCCGAGGAGACCACCACCGGCGTCATGCGGCTTTACCAACTGCAGGAAAAGGGTGATCTGCCATTCCCGGCGATCAATGTGAATGACAGCGTGACCAAGTCGAAGTTCGACAATAAGTACGGCTGCCGCGAAAGCCTGGTCGACGCCATCCGCCGCGGCACAGACGTGATGATGGCCGGCAAGGTCGCCATAGTCTGCGGCTATGGCGATGTGGGCAAGGGTTCGGCCCAATCCCTGGCCGGGTCCGGCGCCCGGGTGCTGGTCACCGAGATTGACCCGATTTGCGCCTTGCAGGCCGCGATGGACGGATTTGAAGTGGTCACCCTGGAAGACGCCGCGCCGCGCACCGACATCGTGGTCACTGCCACTGGCAACAAGGACATCCTGACGATCGATCACATGCGCGCCCTGAAGGACATGGCGATCGTTTGCAATATCGGTCATTTCGACAATGAAATTCAGGTCGCCGGCCTGAAGAACATGCAATGGACCAATGTGAAGCCCCAAGTCGATCTGATCACCTTTCCGGATGACAAGCGGATGATCCTGCTGTCCGAAGGACGGTTGGTGAACCTGGGCAATGCCACCGGACACCCGTCCTTCGTCATGTCCGCCAGCTTCTCTAACCAGACGCTGGCCCAGATCGAACTGTGGACCAAAGGCAATGCCTACAAGAATGAAGTCTATGTGTTGCCCAGGCATCTGGACGAAAAAGTCGCCGCCTTGCACCTGGAAAAGCTCGGCGCCAAACTGACCACGCTCACGAATGAGCAGGCTGCGTATATCGGTGTGGATCAGAATGGACCGTTCAAGAGCAACGAATATCGCTACTGATCTGTAAAATTCTTGGTGTTGAGCATCAACAGGTTACGGATACACCATCAGGGCAATCGACTGAACATTAATTCGGGATGATTTTCTCCATGTCGTCGTTGTCCCATGCGGCTGAATGCCGTTTCCGCGGCAGGCTCATTTTGCCGGGTGCCCGGCGCAGCAGGTTCATCGCCGCATGTTTGATTGTGGCGAAATTGGCAGCGGCATTGCCGGTTCCGATGCGACATTCGTCTTGTCGGAAGGTCACATCCAGAACCCGGTGCAAGCTGTTTTCCACCTGCCGATGATCGCGGATATATTGTGCCAGGGTCCCGGGTTCAGCCTCAAGCAACGCGATATGAAATCGCGTGACCGTTTCGGCCCTGCCTCCTGTTTCATGTGTGTATTCGGTCATGATCACGGTTTTCAAGCCGGGCCACCGGTGACGATCCCTGATCCATTCGGTATCCGGGCAGACCGTGGAGCGCCGCGTCTCAATGCGCTCATGATTTCCGTCGACGATCTCACTTTTTCTGATGAAATCACCCCCGATCCCGCGCTCACGGTACTCGTCAAAAAACAGTTCGACATCCTTGCGCAAGCTTCCCTGATTACCCTTCAGGCCAATCACGCAGTCTGCTCCCTGATCGATGATCTGCTGGCAAATCCTGCGCTGACATCCCATGGCATCAATGGTCACGATGGCGCCCTTGATCGTCGGAAGGGCCGGCAATTCGGGAATGCCAGAAATTCGGGAATGGTTGTGATCTCATTCGACCTGTCATCGACCTTGCGCTGCCCCGGCACCGGTTTCCGGTCACAGGCCCAGGCTGAAATCATGTGAATTGCGGCCTTGTTGGAGGGGATGTCAAAGGATCGGCGAAGGGTCTTGCCATCAACGCCGACAACACCTTCAGGCATGTCATGCAAGCTTGCGATCCAGGCGATGAAACACTGTTGAAACTGCTCCGTATCAAGCCTTGAGAACAGGATACCCGACTGATCATGACCTGGCGTGCCAGCCTCGAACGGCGGAAACCGACGCGGAAGAGGGAGCTTCCTTTTTCCGTAAAGGGCGATGGACGTCCACCCTTGCGCGCCAGATATCACCGCACATGGAACCAGCAGGAGAACTTCATCCAGCGGATGGACAATTCTGGTCGCCTGACGGGATATTCGATCTCCTCGAAATGAGTCAAAAAATCAGGCGTCGCGATAGAGTGAGGGGCATTTGGCACGTGAAAACTCCGAAAAAGGTGCGTTTCACACCCCTGGTTCAGAAAAATACACAAAGGCTCAGTTCACGAATTGTATGCATGGACGTGCGATGGCGGTTGCGAGGCAAGCCCGGGGTGAGGCGTTCTCCAGTTCAAGCCGTTGGAACCATCGTAGGTCGTTGTCGAGATATCTGGTCGCGACGCCTCGGTAGCGCCGCAGGAAATCCTTCAACCGGCTGTGTCGGTTGTTGACTGTCTGAATGTGAAAGACACCTCGCACCCGTTCACTTCGTGACAGGTTCAATGCTTCGTGATGCGCACCGATTGCCGCCGCGCATCGCGGACAAGCGCGGTGTCCATCGGTCACCAAAACGATATCCTCGTCCACAACCGGCGCGATCACCTCTCGCAAGGGATCGGCATTGACCGCAGGCAGAACCGCACTGACTGTCGCGCCGCTGCGATCAGCGGCAACCAGTACCGGAACCTGTTCATCTGACAGACCCCGCTTGCTGGCCTTGCCTCCCATGCGTCGCGCCTTGCGTTCAAGGTTTCGTGTACCTTTCCGACTTTCCGGCACACAGGTTTCATCGGCTTCCACAATTTTCATCGGCTTCCACAATGCCCGTGAGCTTGCGTGCCTTCAGGTCTTTTGCGGCAGGAAATCGGTGCCGCCAACGCAACGCGGTGTTGACGGCAAGTCCGCAACGTTCTGCTGAAGCGCGAACCGTCAGCCCATCAGCAAGACAGGCTCCGAAGGCAAGCCACCTGTCCTTGCGATGCAGACCCGACAAGGGGTGCCGGTCGCGGCATTGAATGTCTTCCTGCATCCCTTGCACCGGTACCGTCGCAGACCCCTTGCCTTGCCACGCGATATGGCGCCTGGCGTGCCACAATGCGGGCACTGGCGATCTTCTTCCCCCACGGCCGCTTCAATGGCAGCCAGCGACGCTGACGTCTCCGTGTCCCCCGGGAACACGGCTTCGGTTTGCTGCCGCCGCGCCGGGCTGAGGTGGTCTATCCCCGATAATCATTCCTGAAACTGCTTGTGATCCATGCCAATCCATCCTTCTGATTTCACAAAAAACATGACATGAACGCACACGGCTTGTAAACTGAGCCGAGAGTTTTACTCTCCGGTAAACCCGGGGCGGTTCACTCAGGGAAAATCTGCTCCGGGTCACAACCTTCAAGACAATCGAGGAACTGCGGCAGGTCCTCCAGAAGTTCAAGGACGATTACAACGAGCATTGGCTGATCCAGCGCCACAGGCATCGATCATCAAACCGATTCAGACGCGACGATAGGGACAAAATCATCCCGAATTAATGTTCAATCGATTGCCTTGGAAGTTTGGCATTTTCCTGTTTGAACTGGCCACAGCGCCGGGGCAAAAATGGGGCACAGGGTCTGTGGCTCGCAATTTTGACGCACGATGAATGAAACACTGGCATCCGGGAAGTGTTTCTGTCAAAAGACCTCTCGCGTGCCTATAGAGATAAGTAACGAGGAGTTTGACGTTGCCCGGATGTAATGTGTGCAAAGCCTGCCGCCATAAAGACTCGATCGCGGCGCACCGGCCTTGATTCCGTTTACCTGGCTGCGATACCATACGAACTGCCGGATCGGTTCCTGACTGGAACCTGCCGGCTTCCCTAAAATTGGAGAATATTAGGATAATGCAGAAATGAAAGTCATCATTCTGGGCGGGGATGGATTTTGTGGCTGGCCAAACGCACTTTACCTGTCGAAACACGGGCACGAGGTTATCCTGGTGGATAACCTGTCGCGCCGCCAGATCGACCTGGAACTCGAAGCGGAAAGCCTCACGCCGATCAAACCGATCGGCGAACGCTTGCGCGTCTGGGAGGAGCTGACCGACAACAAGATCGCCTTCCACAATTTTACGGTGGGACAGGACTACCATCGTTTGCTGACTCTGCTGAAGGATGAAAAGCCCGACGCGATTATTCACTTCGCCGAACAGCGCGCCGCGCCCTATTCGATGAAATCAGCCGAGCACAAGCGCTACACAGTTACCAACAATCTGAATGCCACGAACGATGTCCTGGCGGCGATCGTAGACAGCGGGTTCGACATTCATCTGGTGCATTTGGGGACCATGGGGGTCTATGGCTACGGCACCGCTGGCATGAAAATTCCCGAAGGCTATCTGAACATAAAGGTCGATACGGACAACGGAATCAGCGAGCAAGAGATCCTCTATCCGGCCAATCCGGGCTCAATTTACCACATGACGAAGACCCAGGATCAGTTGTTCTTTCAGTTCTACAACAAGAACGACGGTGTGAAGATCACCGACCTGCACCAGGGCATCGTCTGGGGCACCCAGACCGAAGAAACCGGTATGGACGAACGTCTGATCAACCGGTTCGACTATGACGGCGATTATGGCACCGTGCTGAACCGTTTCGTCATGCAGGCGGCGATCCGGTACCCCATGACTGTTCATGGTACCGGCGGCCAGACCCGCGCCTTCATCCATATCCAGGATACCTGCAGGTGCATCAAACTAGCGCTGGAAAACCCGCCGCAAAGCGGGGAGCGCGTTAACATTCTCAACCAGATGACCGAAACCCATCAGGTGCGGGACTTGGCCCAGATGATATCGGAAAAACTGGATGCTGAAATTGCGTATCTGGAAAATCCACGCAACGAAGCCGACGAAAACGAATTGCACGTAACGAATGACCGGTTTCTGGGGCTTGGCCTGGAACCGATCAAGCTGAATGACGGCGTTCTGGATGAAGTCCGAGAGATCGCCCAGAAATATGCGGCCCGTTGCGACAAGACCAAAATTCCTTGCGTGTCGACCTGGCGCTAAATTGGCCGAGCTGCGTTCACCGGGCGCCGGGTTACGACTAGGCAGGGTTATTCATCAAATTTGACCAGGGTATTGAAAATATTTATGAAAATCTGAATATCTGTTGCTGAATTTCAGCGACAGGGGTGGCCAGACATGGTATCCGTTCAATCCGTATTGCGACAGGTTCCCGATCCGAGAGGGAAGCAAGGTCTCAAACATCTGCTCCACGCGCTGCCGGGGCAAGCGCACGACATGAAGGGGGTTGCCCCCTGATCCACGATGTCTCCTTCGGAGCGTTGCTGGCCGACAAGGCCTTCGACGCCGATTGGCTCCTGCAAGACCTTGATGAGCGCGGCGCAACCGCGGTTATTCCACCCAAATCGAACCGGAAAGTGCAACGAGACGACGATACTCACATGTACAAGTGGCGTCACCTGATTGAAAACTGCTTCGCAAAAATCAAGGAATTCAGGGGGATAGCAACGCGATACGACAAAACAGATACCAGCTGCGCAGCCAACTGGCACCTCTGCGCAATGCTCGTTGCTGCTCGGTGATTGTCAACAGACCCTAGGCTCTTGACCTGTGCCGGGTTTATCTATTTTTAATTAATATATAAACAATTAAGACATGAAGTTATCATGCCAGATTTCGATCGATCCTTGCCAATGATCCTGCACCGGGTGCTTGACCAGATCATGCCGGCGTACCGGGAATTGTTCGCCCGACATGATCTGACGGAACCGCAATGGCGCATACTCCGCGTACTGTGGATTAGCGGCCAGGTAACATCGGCGGAATTGTCGGCGCGTACATTGTTGACGCCGCCGAACCTGGTCGGGATCATTGATCGATTGGAGAAGAAAGAACTGGTGACGCGGATTCGCTCGGTCGATGACCGCCGGATCGTGTATGTGGTTGCAACAACCAAGGGCCGGGCGCTTGAAGAAGAAGTGATACCCTATGTCGAGGTCATTGATGCTGGATTGCGCGGCAAGGTCAGCCGCGGCGACTGGGAAGAGATGGAGCGGAGCCTGGTGAAAATTTCGGGCGCTACCGCCCGGGTTCCGTTGGAAGATGCGGAAGAAGCTTGAGGGAGCGAGAAGATGGTAATCGCGGCGGTGACCACCGAAATCGGACACCAGGATGCGAAAGGCAAGGGCATCCGCACCGGCGCCGAATATCTCGCCGGGCTTCGCGATGGGCGGGAGGTCTGGACCAAGGGCAAACGGGTGGCAGATGTCACTGCCGAGCCCGGCATGGACCGCGGCACTGCGACTCTGGCCTCGTTCTTGGACCGGCAGCATGATCCGGATTATCGCGACACGGTCACCTATGTGGACACCGACGGCATCCGCTGTCCGCGATCCTATCAACAGCCCAAATCCGTGGAAGACGTGGCGGCCCGCGGCCGGGCCTATTACACGTGGGCAAGGTGGTCGAACGGCATGTTCGGGCGCACGCCGGATTACAAGAACGCGTCGGTAATGGCATTTGCCTCGGCGACGGATTTTCTGGCGCAGGGCACCATGGGACAGGCTGACTTCGCCCGCAATATGGTGGCTTTCTATGACGATGCCCGAACCAACGACAAGGTGCTGACCCATACACTGGTCAACCCGGCGATTTCACATCAGATCGCAAGCCAAGGAGGGTTCAGTGAAGAAGTTGCCCTGCATGTGGTGAGGGAAACGGATGCCGGCGTGATCGTGAAGGGCGCGCGGTTGCTGGCAACGCTTGGCGCATCGGCGGATGAAATCGAGGTATTTCCTTCCACGGTTCTGAAAGGCTCAATAGAAAACATCCCCTTTGCATTTGCCTTTGCGCTGCCCATCGCCACCCCGGGTCTGAAGCTGATCTGCCGGGACAGTTACGATCATGGTAAGTCCCATTTCGACGCCCCGCTCGCCTCGCGGTTCGAGGAGATGGATGCCGTGGTGATCTTCGATAACGTGCTGGTGCCGTGGGAGCGCATCTTCATGTATGGCGAGCCGGAGCTGTGCAACCAGGCGTTCGGCACCACCAATGCAGTGGTTCACATGGCCCACCAGGTGGCGGCCGGCAAACTCGCCAAATCCGAATTCATGGTAGGTCTGATGTGCGCCATCGCCAAGGCAACCGGCAAGGACAGGGATCTGAACGTCAAATCCATGATCACCGAGGTGATGATGATGGCCGAAAGCGTGCGCGCCCTGTTGTTCCAGGCTGAAGCACAGGCACACGAAGACCAGTATGGAAACTACATCCCGCTGCGCCGGCCGCTTGATACGTCACGCAACCTGTTTCCCAAATGGTATCCGCGCATGGTGGAACTGGTACAATTGCTTGGTTCGTCCTCGCTGATGGCGACGCCCTCGGAAGCCGATTTCTCCAATGAGATTGCCGGCGATGTGGAACAGTATTTCCAGGTTGCCAATCTGGACTCCCGCGACCGTGTTGCGCTGTTTCGCCTGGCCCACGATGTGGCGGTGTCCGGGTTCGGCAGTCGTCAGGCGCTGTATGAGCGATTCTTCTTCGGACCGCCGATCCTGATGCAGTCAGCCTATTTCGATCTTTACAACAAGAACGAGATGATCGAACGGGTCGATGCGCTTTTGAACGAGGCGTGATCTTCCGGTAGATAGGCCGCCCGACTTGATCTTAAGATGCAGGTTCCGAGGAAAAGGAGCCTGATCATGAATGCCCTGACCGCCATTTCCGAATTTGCCGAAGACCTGACCGAAATCAGACGTGACATTCATGCCCATCCCGAACTGGGATTTCAGGAGGAACGCACGTCGGGGATCGTCGCCCAGCATCTGGAAGAACTGGGCGTTGAGGTTCATCGCGGAATTGGCGGGACCGGGGTCGTCGGCGTGCTGGACGGCACCGGACCGGGGCGGACCATCGGTTTGCGCGCCGACATGGATGCCCTGCCGATTGACGAAGCGGCCAAGGTCACCTGGAGCTCGAAACATTCCGGTGTGATGCATGCTTGCGGCCATGACGGGCACACTGCCATTCTGCTGGGTGCGGCGCGCTATCTGGCAAGGGCCCGGGATTTTGTCGGCAAGATCATTCTGATTTTCCAGCCTGCCGAAGAGGGGCTTGGCGGTGCCCGCGCCATGCTGGCCGATGGTCTGTTCGACCGTTTCCCGTGCGATGAAATATATGGCCTGCACAACAAGCCGGGCGAGGAAACCGGCGCGGTGTCGGTCCTGCTCGGGCCGGCCATGGCCGGGGCCGACTTTTTCGATATGGAGATTTCCGGCCGTGGATCGCACGCGGCCTATCCTCAGCAGGGCACCGATGTGTTGCTGGCAACTGCCGCTTTGGTTCAGGCGCTGAATACGATCACTGCCCGGGATATTTCGGCAAATGACAGCGCCGTGCTGTCGGTGACCCGAATGGAAGGCGGCAAGGCCTATAATGTGCTGCCGGACAGCGCCAATATTGGCGGCACGATGCGGTTCTTGTCGGACAAGTCTGCCGACACGGTAAGAAAGCGCATGGATGACATAGCCGCCGGCATCGCCCGATCTTATGACGTGGAGGTCAAGGTATCCCGGGAACAGGTTTTCAATGTTCTGGAAAACGATCCGGCCTGCGGCAAGGTAGTGATGGACGTGGCGGCAGATGTGGTCGGCCGGGACAAGGTCGTTGAACGTGACACCGCCCACATGGGCAGCGAGGATTTCGCCGACATGCTGCGCACCGTTCCCGGCGCCTATTTCGGTCTGGGTCACAACAGTCCGGCGCCGCTACATAATCCGGGCTTTGTACTGGACGATGCGATCCTGCCTATCGGCGCGGCAATCTTTTGCGAGATCGCCAAGCGGCGGACAGCAGCAAATGCAAGCTAAGATCGCAGGAACATGGCGAAACCTCGCACCCGCCCCTTGAACGCGGTCTTCGGAGTCGAGATTTTCAACATCGATTTGTCGGTGGCTGTTGTGCAAGGCCATTATCCCGAAATTCGTGCCGCCTTTGAGACCCATTTCGCGTTGCTGTTCCGCGATCAGGATCTGGCCCCGGAAAATCACAAGCTCCTGGCCGAAGCATTCGAGCCTTTGGAAAATCGCGATGCGCCGGATCTGGAGGCGGATGAAAGTTTTGTAATCCCTGCACTGAGAACCCCGCCATTTGCACGGTGAAACCACATAACGAAACGGAGCCGAGCATGAATATCGAAGCACAAATCAAGGGTGACCCTTCCAGTGGCGATCTAGCAGATAACAATGTCTATCAAGCCAACTCGTTGGAACTCCCCCGCCCTGGAGTTTTTTGAGACACTGATCAAGATCTGAGACGAGGGGATTATTGAGGTATTTCATGATGGAACAGAAGAAGGTTGATCGGGCCGGAGCCGGCGCTGCGGAGACGTCACATATCGCGGCAGATCCGGCTCCAGCCCGACGTCTCGGACAGACGGCGGCGCGCAAGCAGGAGGCCGTTCTGCGGGTGTTGCGGGGCGAGGACATTGAGTTGATGGCTCGTGGTATCGACGCGACGGCGGCCGATGTCAGCGGTTGGCGGGACGTTTTCCTGGCGACGGGCGCATCCGGACTGAGGCACCGCCCTCGCGATGTGCGTGACGAAGAGATTGATCGGCTGCGCGATGAAAGCGGCGATCCCGAGGATGATATGACCAAGCCGGACGAAATCGCCGCCGCGATCATGGGGCACCTGCGGGCCGCTCTGGATGAGACCGAAGCGCTCAGAGAAGAGCTGGAAGAGATCCCAGCCGTTGAGGCCGCAGAATGAGCACGGGCGAAACCTTCGGGCGCACGATCCAGCTTTTCCTAGGGTCTGTTGACAATCACCGGGCAGCAACGAGCATTGCGCAGAGGTGCCAGTTGGCTGCGTAGCTGGTATCTGTTTTGTCGTATCGCGTTGCTATCCCCCTGAATTCCTTGATCTTTGCAAAGTAGTTTTCAATCAGGTGACGCCACTTGTACATGTGAGTATCGTCGTCTCGTTGCACTTTCCGGTTCGATTTGGGTGGAATAACCGCAGTTGCGCCGCGCTCATCAAGGTCTTGCAGGAGCCAATCGGCGTCGAAGGCCTTGTCGGCCAGCAACGCTCCGAAGGAGACATCGTGGATCAGGGGGGCAACCCCCTTCATGTCGTGCGCTTGCCCCGGCAGAAGCAGAAAGCGGAACAAGTTGCCGAGCGCATCGACCAAGGCAACGATTTTGGTCGTCAGCCCGCCGCGAGAGCGTCCAATGGCTTGATGTAGTGTCCCCCTTTTGCGCCCGAAGCCTTCTGATGGGCCTGGACAATCGTTCCGTCGATGAGAGCATGTTCAAGGTCTGGCTCGTCGCTCATGGCGTTGAAAAGTCTGTCAAACACACCGGCCTTTGCCCATCGACGAAATCGTTTGAAAACCGAATTCCAGTTGCCGAAATCCTGGGGCAGGTCACGCCAGGGAGACCCTGTTCGCACACGCCAAAGTACGGCCTCCATGAACCGACGGTTATCCCGACCGGTTGCTCCCGGGTCCCCGGCCTTACCGGGTAACAGGGGCGCAATCTTCGCCCAGAGTTCATCTGAAATCACCAAACGATCTTCGTCCATCCAGACCTCCATTTTCGAAGCTTGAATAACAGTTCAGGCCAAATCGCAACCCCGAATGTCAACAAGCCCTAGTCGACGGCAAACCAACCGGCCTACGCAAGGCGACCATTCACGGCTGGACGGGCGTTGTTCTCGTCTCCAGCCAATCCACCTTTGCCAGTCTCACCAGCCGCGAAGAGGTGGACCGTACCGGCGTCCATGTCCTTACCGGCCCCGATCCCGACAAACAGGGCATGACCCGCGTCTATATCGGATCGACCAATTCCGTGCGCGACCGGATCAAGCAAAGCGCTGAAGAACGCGAGTTCTGGGAAACTGCCATCGCGGTGACCACCAGCGATGACGACCTCTCCAAAGGCCACGCGGAATACCTTGAGGCGCGGCTGATCGAGCTGACGAAGCAGGCGGGCCGCGTAACGCTCGACAACGGCACACAGCCGGGCACCAGCCGCCGCAGGCTGCCCGGGGCCGATGTCGCGAATATGGAGCAGTTCCTTGCCAACCTGCGGATCATTCGTAAGCGTCCGGTGTTGGTGCTCTGACGCGTTATAGCGTGCGCTGATAGTGTCCACCATTGATAGTGGACATCTTGAGGGCGGACATGGCTGGTAAGAAGGGTCAGAAGAAGCGGTTCCGGTCAGACGATTAGAAGGTTTCGATCTGCGGACAAACGCGCGCACCTGGGGTTTCGGTAGCGCAGGTTGCGCGATGACCCCCAATCTGATCCACAAATGGTTGCGTGATCCCCGTTTCGCACCGTCATGTACTGACGGTGATGATTTCGCCGGGGAAGTGATCCCCGCCCTGGAGTTTTTTTGAGACACTGATCAAGACCTGAGACGAGGGGATTATTGAGGTATTTCATGATGGCTCAGTTTACGAATTGTATGCATGGACGTGCGATGGCGGTTGCGAGGCAAGCCCGGGGTGAGGCGTTCTCCAGTTCAAGCCGTTGGAACCATCGCAGGTAGTTGTCGAGATATCTGGTCGCGACGCCTCGGTAGCGCCGCAGGAAATCCTTCAACCGGCTGTGTCGGTTGTTGACCGTCTGAATGTGAAAGGCACCTCGCACCCGTTCACTTCGTGACAGGTTCAATGCTTCGTAATGCGCACCGATTGCCGCCGCGCATCGCGGACAAGCGCGGTGTCCATCGGTCACCAAAACGATATCCTCGTCCACAACCGGCGCGATTACCTCTCGCAAGGTATCTGCGTTGACCGCGGGCAGAACCGCACTGACTGTCGCGCCGCTGCGATCAGCGACAACCAGTACCGGAACCTGTTCATCTGACAGGCCCCGCTTGCTGGCCTTGCCTCCCCTGCGTCGCGCCTTGCGCTCAAGGTTTCGTGCACCTTTCCGGCTTTCCAGCACATAGGTTTCATCGGCTTCCACAATGCCCGTGAGCTTGCGTGCCTTCAGGTCTTTTGCGGCAAGAAATCGGTGCCGCCAACGGAAGGCGGTGTTGACGGCAAGTCCGCAACGTTCTGCTGAAGCGCGAACCGTCAGCCCATCAGCAAGACAGGCTCCGAAGGAAAGCCACTTGTCCTTGCGGTGCAGACCCGACAAAGGGGTGCCGGTCGCGGCATTGAATGTCTTCCTGCATTCTTTGCACTGGTACCGTCGCAGACCCCTTGCCTTGCCACGCGATATGGCGCCTGGCGTGCCACAATGCGGGCACTGGCGATCTCCACCCACGGCCGCTTCAATGGCAGCCAGCGACGCTGACGTCTCCGTGTCCCCCGGGAACACGGCTTCGGTTTGCTGCCGCTGCGCCGGGCTGAGGTGGTCTATCCCCGATAACCATTCCTGAAACTGCTTGTGATCCATGTCAATCCATCCTTCTGATTTCACAAAAAACATAACATGAACACACACGGCTTGTAAACTGAGCCTTCATGATGGAACAGAAGAAGGTTGATCGGGCCGGAGCCGGAGCTGCGGAGACTTCACATATCGCAGCAGATCCGGCTCCGGCCCGACGTCGCAGACAGACGGCGGCGCGCAGGCAGGAGGCCGTTCTGCGGGTGTTGCGGGGCGAGGACATTGAGTTGGTGGCTCATGGTATCGACGCGACGGCGGCGGATGTCAGCGGCTGGCGGGATGCCTTTCTCGCGGGCGGCGCGTCGAACCTGAAGCATCGCGTCCATGCCGCGCGGATTGTCATTTGTCAGGATGGAGAGATCGTCGGCGCGCATGAACGATGCTTCAGTCGGGGACAGACCATTTACAATCCCTGGCACCATGTGCCTGTTCTCAAACGCAAACCGGGCGCGCTTCGCAATGGTGCCCCGTTCCGCGACTGGACCCTGCCATCGGCGATGTCACAGTTCTGGACACACCTCTCGGACGTGTCTGATGGGGACCGGCAAATGGTCGATATCCTCTTCGCCGCGCATGAACACAGCATTGATGTGGTCGAGGCGGCCTGCGCACAAGCTCTGGAGGCGGGGTTGCGTCGTGCGGATGCGATCCTGAACATTGTCTCGCGGCGCACCAGTCCACCCCCGCCAAAAGCGATTGAGCCCCCGGCGCATCTGCGCTTGAGGGTGGAGCCGACCGCCGATTGCGCGCGCCACGACAGGTCGGGAGGCCCCAATGCAACGGCGTAGGGAAATCCTCGACCCGGCCCATGAATTGAAACTGCCGGGTGTCGCCCGATGCCTTGACGAAGTGATGCAGGCGGCGACCAAAAACAGCTGGCGAGCACAACAGATCGTGGCAGAGCTTTTCAAGGCCGAACTGGCCGAGAAGGCCGCGCGCTCGATCCGCCATCAGATGGGCGCGGCAAAGTTCCCCCTCTCCAGATCTCTGGCAGAGTTCGACTTCATCGCCAGCCCCGTCAACGAAGACATCGTGCGCACGCTCCATGATGGCGATTTTACGGGACAGGCCGGGAATGGCGTTCTTGCTTGTTGGCGGAACCGGCACCGGCAAGACGCATCTTGTGACGGCAATCGGTATCAACGCCGTCAATCATCGCCGCCGTGTTCGTTTCTTCAGCGCTGTGGATCTGGTCAACAAACTGGAGGCCGAGCATCGCGATGGCCAGGCTGGCCGGCCTGGCGAGCAACTGACCCGCATTGATCTCGTGATCATTGACGAGCTCGGCTCTCTCCCATTCGCGGACTCCGGCGGACGCTTGCTCTTTCATCTCATCAGCAAACTCTACGAACGCACATCCATTCTGCTGACAACCAACCTTGCCTTCGCTGAATGGCCAACCGTGTTCACCGATCCCAAAATGACAACCGCCCTTCTGGACCGACTGACCCACCATTGCGACATCATCGAAACAGGCAACGAGAGCTGGCGTATCAACCATCGCGACTAAAGCCGGTCGGCTGATCAAAATTGATAGCTCAGTTCGCGAATTGTATGCATGGACGTGCGATGGCGGTTGCGAGGCAAGCCCGGGGTGAGGCGTTCTCCAGTTCAAGCCGCTGGAACCATCGCAGGTAGTTGTCGAGATATCTGGTCGCGACGCCTCGGTAGCGCCGCAGGAAATCCTTCAATCGGCTGTGTCGGTTGTTGACCGTCTGAATGTGAAAGGCACCTCGCACCCGTTCACTTCGTGACAGGTTCAATGCTTCGTGATGCGCACCGATTGCCGCCGCGCATCGCGGACAAGCGCGGTGTCCATCGGTCACCAAAACGATATCCTCGTCCACAACCGGCGCGATCACCTCTCGCAAGGTATCTGCATTGACCGCAGGCAGAACCGCACTGACTGTTGCGCCGCTGCGATCAGCGACAACCAGTACCGGAACCTGTTCATCTGACAGGCCCCGCTTGCTGGCCCTGCCTCCCCTGCGTCGCGCCTTGCGCTCAAGGTTTCGTGCACCTTTCCGGCTTTCCAGCACATAGGTTTCATCGGCTTCCACAATGCCCGTGAGCTTGCGTGCCTTCAGGTCTTTTGCGGCAGGAAATCGGTGCCGCCAACGGAAGGCGGTGTTGACGGCAAGTCCGCAACGTTCTGCTGAAGTGCGAACCGTCAGCCCATCAGCAAGACAGACTCCGAAGGAAAGCCACTTGTCCTTGTGGTGCAGACCCGACAAGGGGGTGCCGGTCGTGGCATTGAATGTCTTCCTGCATTCTTTTGCACTGGTACCGTCGCAGACCCCTTGCCTTGCCACGCGATATGGCGCCTGGCGTGCCACAATGCGGGCACTGGCGATCTCCACCCACGGCCGCTTCAATGGCAGCCAGCGACGCTGACGTCTCCGTGTCCCCCGGGAACACGGCTTCGGTTTGCTGCCGCTGCGCCGGGCTGAGGTGGTCTATCCCCGATAACCATTCCTGAAACTGCTTGTGATCCATGTCAATCCATCCTTCTGATTTCACAAAAAACATAACATGAACACACACGGCTTGTAAACTGAGCCAAATTGATCTGCTGGCCTGTCCCGTCTCCCGCAACCTTGACGCGACTCCCCCAACTATCCTCGCGACCCAAGGGGGCAAAATTGCACGCCGATGGGGGTCACTTTTGAATGCCGAGAGCACATGTTCGGCCTTGCCGTCGGCATCCTTCCTGCCGCACAGGGTTTTGCCGTCGAGGGAGAGGTGGTTGGTGTCTGTGTCGGCCTGCGCGCCGGTCTCCGCCGTCAACTGGCCAAAAGCTTGCGCCATTGCTGTGGGATCCAGAACCCGAAGGATTTCCGTCAAGGTTGCATGGCAGGGGGAGGCATGACCGGGGCGAAATCCCAGTCGCCGGAATCCCGGTCGCCGGAGTTGTCGTGCAGTCAGGCCACGGCCCTGTTGACCCGCCGCCATCATTCCTTTACGACCGCTGAGCATGGATAACAGCATCAGCCCCGGCAGCGCGTGGAGCGGATGTTTGAGACCCTGCTTTCCCCTCGGATCGGGAACCTGTCGCAATACGGATTGAACGGATACCATATCTGGCCACCTCTGTCGCTGAAACTCAGCAACAGAGATTCAGATTTTCAGAATATTTTCAATACCCTGGACAAATTTGATGAATAGCCCTGGCCCTAGGGCCCTGAGATTGTTTTCGCAATTCACTTATCCGAAAGGCCTACGAATTCATCGACGCTTCTCAGGTGACAAACCCACCACATTTATAATAACCTGTGCCCATCAATGATAAATGGAACCCGAAACGGGTCCGACATATCGATGTCAGGGAGGACATTCATGAGCATTACCAAATTCACACGCCGGGGGGCGGGTGCGCTGGCAATCGGCGCGGCTGCCGCAGTGGCAATGGCTGGATCGGCCTTGGCGAAGGTGGAAGGGGATACAATCATCCTTGGCTCCGCGATTTCGCTGACGGGCAAGTACTCAACCAATGGCGAGCATGCCAGGAACGGCTATGACTTCGCCGTTCAGAAAATCAACGATGCCGGCGGCGTTACGGTCAACGGCAAGTCCTACAAGATGAAGATCATCTATTACGATGATGAATCGACCCCGGCACGTGGCGCACAACTGGCCGAGCGTCTGATCAGCCAGGACGGCGTGCAATATATGCTTGGGCCATATTCTTCCGGCCTGACCAAGGCCATCGCGCCGGTCACCGAGAAATACGGCATCCCGATGGTTGAGGCAGAGGGCGCATCCCGCTCGCTGTTCAACAAGGGTTACAAGTATCTGTTTGCCGTGCTCTCCACATCCGAGCAGTATCTGGCCTCTGCGATCGCCCTGGCGGCCGAGATTGCCAAGGCAAATGGCAAGGATCCGTCCACGTTGAAGCTGGCCATGGCGTTCGAGAACGACCCGTTCAGCCTGGACGTGCGGGCCGGTGTCGCCGACGATGCCGCCAAGTATGGCATGAAGATCGTGGTTGATGACAAGCTGCCGCGCGATCTGTCGGACATGTCGACCACACTGACCAAGGTCAAGGCGCTCAAGCCCGACCTGCTGGTGGTCTCCGGCCACTCGAAGGGTGCCGCGACAGCGGCCCGTCAGGTCGGTGAGATGAAGGTCGATGTACCGATGATCGCCATCACCCATTGCGAGGCCGCCGACGTGACCGGCAAATTCGGTGACAGCGTCAACGGTTTCCTGTGCCCGACACAGTGGGCCGAGACTCTGACCTATGAAGACCCGATGTTCGGCACCGCCGCGAACTATAATGACGAGTTCAAGGCAGCCTTCCCGGCCTATGCCAACAAGTCGGTGCCGTACCAGACTGCCCAGGCCACCGCCGCCGTGGTGGTGTTCAAGGATGCGTTCGAACGGGCCAATTCCTTTGACAAGGAAGTGGTACGCGACGCACTGGCCGAGACGGATATGAAGACCTTCTATGGCGGGATCAAGTTCTCAACAGCGGGCAACAATGTTGCGAAGCCGATGGTGCTGCGTCAGATCCAGGACGGCAAATACAATGTTGTCGCGCCGTCTGAATTTGCCAGCCACAAGGTGCAATGGCCGCGTTGATCGACGGCTGATGTAATTGCGGGGCGGTCCCACCGGGCCGCCCCGTTATTTTCAGAAATTTTTAGTCCGGCCATTTGGCCGGCATCTTCCGGGGGAGGGGCATGAAGAAGATTTTTGACAGCCTGCTGGATGCCTCAGAGATCGTGGAGAGCGTGCGGATTCTTTGGGATGCCCCAGAGTTTGCGCTTTCGCTGGCGATTCATGGTCTGCTTATTGGCGCCGTTTTTGCACTGGCGGCATATGGTCTGGCGCTGGTCTGGGGCGTGATGAACGTCAAGAATCTGGCGCAGGGGGACCTGGTCATTATTGGTGGCTATATCACCTGGTACATGGCCCAACTCGGCATTCATCCACTGTTCGGGGTACCGGTAGCCTTTTTATTTTTGTGGTTTCTCGGTGGCGGGCTTTACTTGTTTTCGATCTCGCAATCCTGTCAGCGTTACTGCGCCACCAGGCCGGGGACGATCGCGATCGTCGTCATTCTTAAAGTCGGCGTCTACCTGAATATTCGGCCTGACACGGTCCCGTTCGGAAACTATATATCCGTTGCCTGCTTTGCGGTGCTTACGCTCGTTCTGATCCTGTCAGGCGGGTTCTACGGCGTAATAATCCGGCATGTTATTACCCGGGACCTGTTTACCTCGCTTCTTGCGACCTTCGGAATCGCTCTTGTGATTGCACAAGCGCTGAACCTGATGTTCGGGTCCGACACGCAGACTGCCGAATCCGGTTTCGAGACGCTATATTTTTGGAACGATGCAATTGCCATTCCAATGGCCAAACTCATTGCTTTGATATTGGCCGCAATCCTGGCCGGATGCATTATCGTCTTTATGAAACGGTCCCGCATGGGCCAGGCGATCCGGGCCACGGCCCAGGACGCCCGTGCGGCGCGGGTGATGGGGATCGACACCGAAAAGGTCTATGCCTTCACTTTTTCGCTGAATGCGGCGATTTGCGGAGCGGCCGGCGCCCTAATCGTCATGATCTGGGTGATCCAGCCCTATTTCGGGATCACCCATTCGATTCGGTCCTTCGTGATTGTTACAGCGGCCGGTTTCGGCAATCTGCCCGGCGTCATTGCCATGGGATTCGGCATGGGTGTGTTCGAGCAATTCGGCGGTTTTGTTTTAGGTGCGGAGTACCAGCAGGCATTGGTTGTCGGTCTGCTGATCGTGGTTCTGATCATTCGCCAGCTATTGCAGTCGCGCCAGCGGCAGGTGGTGTCGGGATGAAGAATCTTGTCTACATCGTCATTCTGGCGGCCGGCATTCTCGGCCCCATTGTGTTCCCGGCCTACACGACACAGTTCTCCATCTTGTGGCTGATGATCGTCTTTGCCCTGACCTGGGACATAATGGGCGGCCAGATGGGATATAATTCCCTGGGCAATATCTTTTTTTTCGGCATCGGCATGTATACTTCGGTAATCGTGCAGATCGGCATGTGGACCGATGTCGGCGAATACACCGCCGCGGCAGGTCTGGCGAATATCTCGTTTACCGCCAGCCAGTACTGGATCGGTCTGGCGGTCGGCATGGTATCTGGCGCCATCATGGCTTCGATCCTTGCAGTCGTGTTCGGCGCCATTGTCTTCGGCTTGCGCGGGCCTTATTTCGCCATCGGAACATTAGGTGTTGCCATCGCCGCGGGCGAATTGATCGGCGCCTGGGACTGGGTTGGCGGCGGCAGCGGTGTCAGTGTGCCGCTGTTCCCGTCGGACGATCCTTCTGCGTCAAAATTCACCTTCTATGGCATGAACTTCGCCCTGGCGGTCGCGGTGTTCTTCACCTGTAAATGGATGTACGGCACAAGGTTCGGCCTGGCGATCAACGCCATTCGCGATGACGAGGAAAAAGCCGAGGGCATGGGGATCCATACCAAGCGCTACAAAACCATCGCCTGGTCGATTTCCGCTTTCTTTCTAGGGATTTCCGGATCGATCTTCGGCAATATGACCGGGTTTATCGAACCGCTGGAAGTGGCGTTTCCGACCGTGACGTTCGGTATTTTCATGGTGGTGATGGTGTTGCTGGGCGGCAAGGGAACGTTGTGGGGCCCGGTTATCGGCGCCACCATATTCCACATTTTCAAGGAGGTTACCTGGACCTATCTGCTGGACTGGCAATGGGTCGCGCTTGGCGCGCTGATCGTGGTTATCACGGTGTTCTTCCAGCAGGGGATCATGGGCTGGCTACAGGAGAAAAAACCCGAATGGTTTGGTATTGTCGTCGATGAGAAGGAGACGGCGGCATGAGCAATATCATCGAGGTCGATAATGTCTCCAAATCCTATGGCGGCGTGATCGCCAACAAGGATATTTCCCTGACCGTGAAGAAGGGCGAGATCACCGGCCTGATCGGTCCGAACGGATCAGGCAAGACGACGCTCTTCAACTCGATTGTCGGCTATCACCCCATTGACGGCGGGTCGATCAAGTTCGAAGGCCAGGACATCTCCAGAATGCGCGTACAGCAAATTGCCCGCCTGGGTCTTTTGCGTACGTTCCAGCAGACCCGCATTTATGGCAAGATGAACTGCGTTGAAAACATGCTGATCTCGATCCCTCAGCGCCAGGCGACCTTCGCCGATATGTTCGGCGCCCGGGACCAGGCTCATGTTGAACGGGCCGAACAGCTTCTGGACTTCGTCGGGCTTTATGAAAAGCGTTATCTGCGATCAGGGGATTTGTCCTTCGGCCAGCAAAAGCTGCTGGAATTCGCCATGGCGCTGATGAACGAACCTGAGGTTCTGTTGCTGGACGAGCCCACGGCAGGCATCAATCCGACGCTGATCAACGGCCTGATCGACCGGCTAAAGCGGGCCAATACCGAGTTTGGCATCACCCTGCTGGTCATCGAACACAATATGCGGGTGATCATGAATATGGCGGATCACATTTACTGCCTGGCCCACGGCGAAATGCTGGCATCGGGTGGTCCCGGTGACATACAAAATGACCAGCGCGTCATCGACGCCTATCTGGGGGCGCACTGATGGCCGAGGAACAAGACAAGAAGATCACCGGCTACGGCAAGGGCGATGTCGAAACGGTTATTTCGGTTGAAGAGGTTACCCGTCAGGTCTCCGCGATCGCCGAAGAGGTCAAGACCGAAGACCTGCGCGCCCTGTGCGCCGGCGATCCCTATCTGCGGCTGGAGGATTTGCACGCCGGTTATGGCAAGATGGAAATCCTGCATGGCATCGACCTGTTCGTCGGCAAGGGCCAGTCCCTGTGCCTGATCGGACCAAATGGGGCCGGCAAATCGACGATCCTGCATGCCATATTCGGCTTCAACAACATCTTCTCTGGCAATATCCTGGTCAATCGCGCTGGCGCCGATCACGACATCACCGCCCTGTCATCGAGCCAAAAGCTCAGCCAAGCCGGCATCGCCTATATCCTGCAGGACAAATCGGTCTTTCCCAACATGACGGTGGAAGAAAATCTGTGGATGGGCGGCTATCTCAAGGACCGGCCGGCCGAGGCCAAGGAAATCGCCGAAAAAATCTTCGACAAATATCCGCGCCTGGCCGCGCGCCGCAGCCATCGCGCCAAAGTGCTGTCGGGCGGTGAGCGCCGCCTGCTGGAAATTTCCCGTGCCCTCGTCATGGAACCGGAAGTTCTGTTGGTGGACGAGCCGTCCATCGGTCTTGAACCGCGCTTCATCGACATGGTGTTCGAAATCCTCGACGATCTGCAACATGGCGAGGGCAAGACCATCATCATGGTCGAACAGAACGCCAAGAAGGGACTGGAGTTTGCCGACATCGGCTATGTCCTGGTGTCCGGCGAAGTCGCAATTGCCGGTCCCGGTGACGCGCTTCTCGAAAACCCCGATGTCGGTCGCCTGTTCCTCGGCGGTTAATCCATGTCCAAACTGGTGATCTGCGAGTTTCTCGACGAGGACGCGCTCGCCGAGGTTTCGGCCACAATCGATCTGAACTATGATCCGTCGCTGGTCCGCGATATCGCGGCGCTCAAGACGGCGATCCGTGATGCCGACGCCCTGATTGTCCGCTCTGCAACCCGGGTAACCGCCGATTTACTCGATGCGGCGCCGAATCTTAAGGTCTTGGGGCGGCTCGGTGTCGGCCTCGACAATGTGGATGTGGATGCCTGCGCGATGCGCGGTGTGGCTGTCTGCAACTCGCCTGGCGCGAATGCGGTGTCCGTCGGCGAATATACAGTGGTGATGGCCCTGACGCTGCTGCGCGGCGCCTATCGCTGCAATGATGCCATGCTGGCCGGAGGCTGGCCACGGGCTGATCTGATCGGGCGCGAGGCGGAGGGCCTGAGGCTGGGTATTATCGGTCTTGGCGCCACCGGCCAGGCATCGGCCCGCCGGGCACTGGGCATGGGAATGCGGATCGCGGCGGTAGATCCCTATCTGGCCGACGACGATCCGGCCTGGGATCTGGCCGAACAAATGACCCTGCCGGACCTTCTGGCCTGGGCCGATGCGCTAACGCTGCATGTACCGCTGACGGAGGAGACCCGGCACATGATCGATGCCGCGGCCCTGTCGGCGATGGGGTCCGATTCCGTGCTGATCAATGCGGCCCGCGGCGGCGTGATTGATGAGGCCGCTGTCGCCGAAGCCTTGCGCGCCGGAATGCTGGCGGGCGCCGCCATCGATGTTTTTGAAACCGAGCCCCTGAGCGCCGGGACAGGCGCGAAATTCGCAGGTCTGTCCAATCTCATCCTGACCCCGCACATCGCCGGCGTGACAGGTGCATCCAATTCCAGGGTCAGCAGGATCACCGTGCGCAACGTCCTGGAAGCGCTGGCAACCGGTTAATCCGCGCTAAAAAGCATTCAATTTGTGCTAGGGTCTGTTGACAATCACCGGGCAGCAACGAGCATTGCGCAGAGGTGCCAGTTGGCTGCGCAGTTGGTATCTGTTTTGTCGTATCGCGTTGCTATCCCCCTGAATTCCTTGATCTTTGCAAAGTAGTTTTCAATCGTATCCGTCCGTTAGAGCCGTATTTTTCGGTTATTCCGGCATCCAATTCCACGGCATGAGTGTATCCGTCCGGTCAGGCCGCGTTTTTGAGGTCTTGGGGCTTCCAGTTCCACAGCATAAGTTCGTCGATGGGTAAGCGTCCGGTGTTGGTGCTCTGACGCGTTATAGCGTGCGCTGATAGTGTCCACCATTGATAGTGGACATCTTGAGGGCGGATATGGCTGGTAAGAAGGGTCAGAAGAAGCGGTTCCGGTCAGACGATGAGAAGGTTTCGATCTGCGGACAAACGCGCGCGCCTGGGGTTTCGGTAGCGCAGGTTGTGCGACGTTACGCGATGAACGCCAATCTGATCCACACATGGTTGCGTGATCCCCGTTTCGCGCCGGCATGTACTGACGGTGATGATTTCGCCGGGGAAGTGACCACATTTCTGCCTGTAGAGATTGCAGGGCCAACCGCTCCCCACGTGCCGATCACAGCGCCCTGTATGGACGGTCCTCTTTCGGCTCACCGTGCAGACATCACCCTGTCTGATGGTCGGCGGTGCCGGCTCTGGTTGAGGGGCTGATGACATGATCCCGGTGCCGGGCAATACGCGGGTGTGGCTGGCCGCCGGGGTGACGGATATGCGGCGCGGGTTCAACACACTGGCGACTCAGGCCGAGCAGGTTCTGGCTGAAGACCCGTATTCGGGGCACATGTTCGTGTTTCGCGGCAGGCGCGATGATCTGCTCAAGATCATATGGTGGGACAGCCAGGGCGCTTGCCTGTTCTCCAGACGACTGGAACGGGGGCGGTTTGTCTGGCCTGCGGCCAGGGAGGGCAAGGTCAGCCTGAGGCCCTCACAACTGTCGATGCTGCTGGAAGGGATTGACTGGCGCACCCCGCAAAAGACTTGGCGTCCTTTGCAGGCGGGATAGGGAAAGCCCAAAAAACATCAGGTTTAACGCGGTTTGTCGTTCCATCCCATGGGGCAGTTTGGTATGGATTACACATGTTGCATGCCCTTGAATCCCTGTCTGAAGACCCCGTCGAACTGCGGGCTGTCAGCGAGCTTTTGATGGCCGAGGTTCAGTCGCTGACGTATCAAGACGAGAAGCTGAAGGCTGAATTGCATGGCCACCGCAAGGCACGGTCTGGCTCCAGATCAGAGAGCATGGATCAACCGGCTTTTGATCTTCAGAAAGACGAAGAGATCGAGGCGGCAGCGAACGAGCAGAAGAACGAAGCTGGCTCCAACGGCACTGATGTCGATGAGACGGACAAACCTGCCAGGCGCAAGCACAGCCGTAACCCCTTGCCAGATCATCTGGATCGGCAGGAGTGCTGTCGCCGGGTGAGGACTGCACTGACTGCGGTGGGAGCCTGCGCCAGATCGGTGAGGACGTTACCGAGGAACTGGAATATGTCCCGGGCCGCTTTGTGGTACGCCGGATTCTCCGCCCCCGCATGGCCTGCACCTGTTGTGAAACCTTTGCCCAGGCCCCATTGCCGTCGCGCCCATCGAACGTGGCCGCCCCGGTCCGGGTCTGCTGGCCCACGTCCTGATTGGCAAATACTGCGATCACCTGCCGCTTGACCGGCAATCAGAAATCTTCGCCCGCGAGAAGGTTGATCTGCACCGCACCACATTGACCGACCGGGTGGGCCGCAGCACGGCTTTGCTGGAACCATTGGCCAATCATATCGGCAAGCTGGTCAGGGCAGGGCCTGCACTTTTTGCCGATGACACACCGGTCAAACTACAAACCCGCACCAAGATAAAGAAGACTAAAACCGCGCGGCTGTGGAGTTACGTGCGCGACGAGCGCCCGTGGTGCGGCGAGGCCCCACCCTGTGCCTGGTATCAGTTCAGCGTGGATCGCAAGGGCGAACATCCGGTCAATCATCTTTCTGGCTATACCGGCACGGTGCACGCCGATGGCTTTGCGGGCTTCAATGGCCTCTTTGGGGAGGGCAAGGCCGACGAACAGGCCTGCATGGTGCATGTGCGCCGCAAGTTTGTGGAAGAGTTTGAGCGCACAGGGTCGGCCATCGCCAAAGGCACAATCAAGCAGATCGCCATGCTTTACGCTGTCGAAGAGGAAGCCAGAGGCAAATCCCCCGAAGAGCGGGTCGCCATTCGGCAAGAGAAGGCAAAGCCCGTCTTCGATGAGCTGGAAGCATGGTTACAGGCCCAGCTTCCCAGGCTCTCGGGCAAGACCAGACTGGCAGGGGCCATTCGCCATGCGCTGAACCGCATGCCAAAGGCGCGTGCCTGTCTCAGCGACGGACGGCTGGAACTCGACAACAACATCTGTGAACGCTCGATCCGCCCCATCGCACTGGGCCGCAAGAACTATCTCTTCATGGGCTCCGTCGGTGGCGGTAAAGCCGCCGCTATCGCTTACACCCTCGTCGAGACCGCCAGGATGAACGGCGTTGATCCGGAAGCCTGGCTCACATGGGTGTTGGAGCGCCTGCCAGATCACAAGATCAACCGCATCGAGGAACTCATGCCGTGGAATTGGATGCTGGAATAACCGAAAAATACGGCTCTAACGGACGGCTACGAAAGGGCCGCCCTGCGGCAGGAGAAGGCCAGGCCTGTCTTCGATGACCTGGAAGCATGGCTACAGGCCCAACTGCCCAGGCTCTCGGGCAAGACCAAACTGGCCGAGGCGATCCGCTACGCCCTGAAGCCGATGCCCGAAGCGCGTGCTTATCTCGGCGACGGACGTCTGGAACTCGACAACAATATCTGTGAGCGATCAATCCGTCCCGTCGCCCCGGGTCGAAAAATATTGTCTCTTCCCGGGCTCCGTTGGTGGCGGCGAGGCTGCCGCTATCGCCTACGCCCTCATTGAGACCGCTAAAATGAACAATGTCGATCCCGAGGCCTGGCTCACATGGGTGCTGGAACGCATTGCTGATCACAGATTAACCCCATCGACGAACTTATGCCGTGGAACTGGAAGCCCCAAGACCTCAAAAACGCGGCCTGACCGGACGGATACCATAGAGATAATAGGAGGTCACATAGAGCGGGAAGAGCAACATGCACTCGTCTTCCATATCGGGGTCATAGCCGGGTTCAGCCCGCACGCGGGTATAGGCATCATAAACTTTGGCCATCTCGACCCGGTGCGGTGCACCGTCGGACAGGTGGGTGTCCGAAATCTTCTCGGGTACAATTTTCAGATGGCTGGCGGTCGGGAAATAGCCGAACAGGCGCTCTCCGACCGGGACATTGTCCACGCGGGAGTTAACAACGTCCCCGAAACCCTAGACTGGGATAATGCCCCAGCCCTCCGCATCGACGCCGGATGCGGGAAAGAAGTTCCAGTACTTCATCATCTCCCCGACCATGCCATGGGTGATATTGTTGGCGGAGAACCCGAAACGGTCGACCTTCACCAGAACCTCACCCTTGGCAAGATTCAGGTCTACGGTGTCGACTTTGCGCGTTTCGGCAAGATTATCCTTACAAACCTGGAATTCGGTCATGTGGCAAATGCCCCCGGATCTCGGTGTTCATTGACAGACAGGTTCAGGTTCCACTCTCGTCAAACTCGTCATGGATCGCTTTTGCAACAGTGGGTCCTTGGCGCCTTACCTCGATTGACCGACACTGCTAAAGTTCCTTGCGAAAGAACACACGGTCGAAACCATCTTCCTGCCAGCGCCCGATTTCCTCATAACCCAGCGATGGATAATAGGGGATGTTCTCGGTCATCTTGACATTGGTGTAGAGCTCAACGTGGGCAAACCCTGACTGTCGCGCGGCCTCTTCGGCAAAATCGATCAGCTGGCGTCCCAGACCCAGGCCCTGAAAGGCCGGATGCACCGCGACATTTTCCAGATGCAGGTGATTGTCGCGGTCATGGAAAACCACGAACCCGGCCATCGCACCTTCATGCTCAAGAACATATAGATTGCCGGACGCCTGGCTGGCCGCGAAATCCGCCACCATCGGCGCCGGCTCCCGGCCCATTCGGGGCACATAAATTTCATAGGCCATTCGGGCACAGCCGCGCACCGCATCGACATCGGCGGGTTCGGCGGCGCGGATCGTCAATTTCGCATCCCTGTCGCATGCTTTCCCGGCCGTGCGGTGCGGCGAAATCGATCACCGGTCCCAAGGGCACGATCCGGGTTGGATTGATGGTTTCGTGGCTGTCCCCCACCCTAGAGTTTTTTGGGATACTGATCAAGATCTGACAGGTCTATTCATCAAATTACATCAGGGTATTGAAAATATTCTGAAAGTCTGAATCTCTGTTGCCGAGTTTCAGCGACAGAGGTGGCCAGACATGGTATCCGTTCAATCCGTATGGCGACAGGTCCCCGATCCGAGGGGAAGGCAAGGTCTCGAACATCCGCTCCACGCGCTGCCGGGGCTGATGCTGTTATCCATGCTCAGCGGCCGTAAAGGAATGATGGCGGCGGGTCAACAGGGCCGTGGCCTGACTGCACGACAACTACCTGCGATGGTTCCAACGGCTTGAACTGGAGAACGCCTCACCCCGGGCTTGCCTCGCAACCGCCATCGCACGTCCATGCATACAATTCGTAAACTGAGCCATCCACAATTTTGGTGTCGGAAATGGGTTTCCGGGCTTCCTGAATGGAGAAACATTTCCGCCTGTTAGCGTACGGTTCGTTCTGGCCACCCGCGCACTGCCGTTTATAGTGCAAATCAACGCCCGCCCGAAGGGTGAAGAACGAAACATAAATGGGAGGATTGATCATGAAACAATTGGCAGTATTAAGCGCTGCGGTGGTTGGACTGGCCTTGGCCGGACCGTCCGCTGCCTGGGCCCAGGAATTCACCTTCAAACTGCATCATCTGCTGAGCGCCAAGGCGCCGGCGCACACCAAGATGCTGGCGCCCTGGGCCAAACAGGTCGAGGAGAACTCCGGTGGCCGGGTGAAGATCGAAATCTTCCCGTCCATGACCCTGGGCGGTCGTCCGCCCGAATTGATCAGCCAGGCGCGCGACGGGGTGGTCGATATCGTCTGGACCGTGAACGGCTATACGCCGGGCCTGTTCCCGCGCACCGAAGTGTTCGAACTTCCGAATGTCTACAAAAACGATCCCAAGGCAACCAATCTGGCCATGTTCGACATGTTCGAGGATCACCTGCGCGCCGAATACAAAGGCGTCGAGGTGATGTTCCTGCACGTTCATGCCGGTCAGGCAATCCACATGCGGACCAAGGAAGTGCGCTCGCCCGCCGATCTGGCCGGGACAAAGATGCGTATTCCGACCCGGACTGGCGCCTGGATCATCGAAGCGCTGGGTGCGGCCCCGACCGCCATGCCGGTGCCCGAACTACCCCAGGCTCTGGCCAAGGGTGTCATCGATGGCGCCTTCATTCCCTGGGAAATCATCCCGCCACTGAAAATCCAGCAGCAGACCCAATTCCAGATCGAAGGAGCAGACATGGAACGCTTTGGCACCACGTCGTTCCAGGTCTCCATGAACCAGGCTCGCTGGGACGGTCTGCCGGCCGGTATCCGGAAGGCCTTCAAGGATGCATCGGGCCGTGACTGGTGGGGCAAGGTTGGCGACATCTGGCGCGCCAGCGACAATTTCGGCATCAAATTCGCCACCGATGCCGGCAACACCCACATCGTGCTGAACGATGCCGAAACCGCCGCCTTCCGGACGGCACTCGAGCCGGTGGTTCAACGCTGGATCGACGAAGTTGCGGCCAAGGGGATCGACGGCGCAGCCTTGGTAGATCAGGCTCGCAAGCTGATCGCCAAGAACGCGGCAATGTAAATCGTTTGGATTTCGTGGAATCCAAATGCGATTCAGCCCATCATTCCGGGCTCGCAAAGCGAGAGCCCGGAATGATGAGCATCTAATAATGCCGTGACCAATGAAGACGATAGCACGCGGCACGGCCTTGTTGGCAGGATCATCACCGCATGGGCACTGTTCGGCGGTGCGGTGCTGATGGCGGTGGTGGTGATGAACGTGCTGTCGGTCATGGGCGGCATTTTCACCAAACCCTTTCCGGGTGATTTCGAATTGACCCAGGTCGGCATCGCTGTCGCGGTTTTCGCCTTCCTGCCCTATTGCCAGTTGACCGGTGCAAATGTGACCGCTGACATCTTTACCGCCTGGGCCTCACCGCGCTGGGTCGCGGTGTTTTCGCTCGTCGCCTCGATCGTGGCGCTGGCGTTCGGGTTACTGCTGTTATGGCGAATGTATTTCGGGATGCTGGACCAAAAAAACTATGGCTACACCACCACCATTTTGCAGTTTCCGCACTGGCTGGCCTTTGTTCCGATCCTGGTATCTCTGGTGCTGCTCGCAATCGCGGCCGTTATAACATTGATCGACCACGCCGCCCGGGCGAAGCGGGGCTAGGGGGTGGCCGATGCGCTCCTGACCGGTTTTGCCGGCCTGGCGGTACTGGTGACGCTGATCGCGCTGCGCATGCCGGTTGCCTATGCCATGATCCTGGTCGGCGGTGTGGGGGTGACGCTGCTGAACGGCAGCGCGATCTTCATGAACCAGCTCAAGACGCTGGCCTATGGCCAGTTTTCAATCTTCGATCTGTCGGTGGTGCCAATGTTTGTGCTGATGGGCGCGCTGGCGAACCGCGCGGGTCTCAGCCAGAACATGTTCCGGGCGGCCAAGGCCTGGTTCGGCTGGCTGCGCGGCGGCACGGCAATGGCGGCGATCTCGGCCTGCGCCATCTTCGGATCTGTTTGCGGATCGTCGCTGGCGACCGCATCGACCATGGGCAAGGTTGCGCTACCCGAGTTGCGCCGGTTCCGATATTCCGGCGCCTTGGCAACGGGAACCCTGGCGGCGGGCGGCGTGCTGGGTATTCTGATCCCGCCCTCGGTCGTGCTTGTCATCTATGCCATCATTGTCGAGGCCAATATCGTCACCATGTTCATGGCGGCGCTGATCCCCGGCCTGATGGCGGTGCTGCTGTTTCTACTGACCATCGCCATCTATGTGATCGTCGAGCCGGAGTCCGGGCCGCCGGGTGAGCCCACCGACCGGGCCGAGTTCCTTGCGGCCACTGTCGGGATTCTTCCGGCACTGACAATTTTTCTGATGGTGATCGGCGGTATCTATGCCGGATTTTTCAATCCGACGCCCGCCGCGGCCGTTGGCGTCTTTCTGGTCTGGATCTACGGCATGGTTCGCGGCGCAATCCGGTTGCCGGAACTCAAAGGCGCGCTGCTGGAAACCGCCAGCACCACGGGCATGATCTATCTGATCCTGCTGGGCGCCGAGATGCTGAAAATCTTCATGTCGCGGGCAGGTGTGCCCCAGGCCATGGCCGAATGGACCGTAATGTCGGGAATGGCGCCAATGACGGTGATGATCATTTTACTGATTGCCCTGATCCTGCTCGGCTGCCTGATGGACAGCCTGTCGATGATCCTGCTCGTGATCCCTTTCTTTTGGCCGGTGCTGGTGGAAATCAATGGCGGGTTTTACCAGCCGGCCGACGGATCCGGTTTCGGGATGAGCACCGAGGATTTGAGGATCTGGTTCGGAATCCTGGCCCTTATCGTGGTCGAACTGGGCCTGATCACGCCACCAGTGGGGATGAATGTCTTTGTAATTTCCGCGATGGCCAGGGACACCCCCATGAGCGAAACCTTCAAGGGCGTGATGCCCTTTTTCGGAGCAGAAATCATTCGGGTCAGCATCCTGCTGGCGTTTCCGGCGATCATCCTGTGGCTACCAAGGGTTTTGGGCGGATAGGCCGCTCGGCCATGGCTGGCTTTGGGACACCTCTAAAAAACGAATATATTTGGCTCAGTTTACAAGCCGTGTGCGTTCATGTCATGTTTTTGTGAAATCAGAAGGATGGATTGACATGGATCACAAGCAGTTTCAGGAATGGTTATCGGGGATAGACCACCTCAGCCCGGCGCAGCGGCAGCAAACCGAAGCTGTGTTCCTGGGGGACACGGAGACGTCAGCGTCGCTGGCTGCCATTGAAGCGGCCGTGGGTGGAGATCGCCAGTGCCCGCATTGTGGCACGCCAGGCGCCATATCGCGTGGCAAGGCAAGGGGTCTGCGACGGTACCAGTGCAAAGAATGCAGGAAGACATTCAATGCCGCGACCGGCACCCCCTTGTCGGGTCTGCACCGCAAGGACAAGTGGCTTTCCTTCGGAGCCTGTCTTGCTGATCGGCTGACGGTTCGCGCTTCAGCAGAACGTTGCGGACTTGCCGTCAACACCGCCTTCCGTTGGCGGCACCGATTTCTTGCCGCAAAAGACCTGAAGGCACGCAAGCTCACGGGCATTGTGGAAGCCGATGAAACCTATGTGCTGGAAAGCCGGAAAGGTGCACGAAACCTTGAGCGCAAGGCGCGACGCAGGGGAGGCAAGGCCAGCAAGCGGGGCCTGTCAGATGAACAGGTTCCGGTACTGGTTGTCGCTGATCGCAGCGGCGCGACAGTCAGTGCGGTTCTGCCCGCGGTCAACGCAGATACCTTGCGAGAGGTAATCGCGCCGGTTGTGGACGAGGATATCGTTTTGGTGACCGATGGACACCGCGCTTATCCGCGATGCGCGGCGGCAATCGGTGCGCATCACGAAGCATTGAACCTGTCACGAAGTGAACGGGTGCGAGGTGCCTTTCACATTCAGACGGTCAACAACCGACACAGCCGGTTGAAGGATTTCTTGCGGCGCTACCGAGGCGTCGCGACCAGATATCTCGACAACTACCTGCGATGGTTCCAACGGCTTGAACTGGAGAACGCCTCACCCCGGGCTTGCCTCGCAACCGCCATCGCACGTCCATGCATACAATTCGTAAACTGAGCCATATATTTTCATTGATCCCGAACAAAGAGACACCCATGCTTTCCTGGTATCCGGCACCGTGGGCCAGTTTTACTCCCTGCTCGGCCCGCGTCCGGACGACAAGGGAGGGCTGCACGATGATCTCAAGACATCATCCTGTCTATTCCTGCTTGGCTTCCTCGCCGTAACCCGGCCGGCGCGGGCCCGGGGCGAGGCGGTCATGAGCTTCAGGTCACTGACACCAGACGCCGCTCTGACGGTGGCACGCGCCGCGCTGGCAAAATGCCGCGATGACGGTTTCCAGATCGCGGTTCCGGGCCGGGCCGGCAACCCCAGGTGATGCCGCAGAGCCGCTTTGCCGATCCCCACACACCGGTGACGGATCGGTGCAAGGCTTGGACCGCGATCACCTTTCGTGAGAAAATATCCGTCTTGGCCAAGGTCGTGCCCGAAGGCAGTGCCCGGGCCATGCAGCATGTAGAAGACGCTCTGCCATTGGGCGGGGGAGTCCGCATCATCGCCGGTGATGGCAGCATGCTGGGTGACGCAGGCGTTTCCGGCGCACCGGGCGGCTCTCTGGATGAAGACTGCACCCGGGCAGGCATTGTCGCGGTCGAGGGTGAGATCGCGTTTTAGCTCAAGTCCTGACGAAGGATGACTGGATTAGCCCGGCTTCTTTTTCAGCGTCAGCCGTTTCCTTGCCTTGAAGACCGGCTTGGTGGCACTGGTGCTGTTCGCCGCCAGCTTTGCGGGCTTTGGCTTTTTGAGTTTCCTGTGCCTGGGCTTCTTTCCGGGCGCGTCCCAGTGTTTGTCCGACATGACTTCTTTCAGCTTTTCTTCCGCCAGGGCCTGATCAGGCTTCTTCTTCTTGAACGGCCTCTTGGATTCGGGCTTGGGACCGGAATGGGCTTTGCGGGTTGCGTCAGCCTTGCGCGGCGGCACGGATGCCCCGGGACCGGCATCCTTGATGCCTTCGGGCGCCCGGTCCAACTGCTTCACGACGATGGTCTTTTCCAGGGTCTGGTCGGGACCAAGGGTTTTCAGGAACCCTTCGACACATCTGGGCGCCAGTTCCACGAGAGTTTCGGTTTCCCGGACCCGGATCGCCCCGATCTCGCGCTTGTTCAGGTCGCCGGCACCGCACAGCATCGGCAGCAACCAGCGTGCCTCGGCGGAATGCTTGCGCCCGACAGACAGCGAAAACCAGACGCCATTTCTGAAGTCATCACGTTGTTTGGACTTACGCTCCGCGGCGGGCTTGGGTGCAGCGATATCCATTAATTCTTCAGGCGCTGATTGACCTGCCCGATAGAGTCGAACGAACGCAGCGGCAATCCTCTCGGCGCTGTGCCCGGCCAGGATCCGTTTGGCAAAGGCAGCTTCGGTATCGGTCACCGTCTCGCTGAGCACGGGATCGGCCATAATGCGCTCATCGTCCCGCCGCATGATGTCGGCGGCCGAAGGCGGCTTGGCCCAGGACGCCTCGATCCTGGCGTTCTGGAACAGGCGTTCGGTCCGTTTGCGAGCCTTGCAGGGCACGATCAGGACGCTGACACCCTTGCGCCCGGCGCGGCCGGTGCGGCCGCTGCGGTGCAGCAGGGATTCCCGGTTCTTCGGAATGTCGGCATGGATCACCAATTCCAGATCGGGCAAGTCGATGCCGCGGGCCGCCACATCGGTCGCGACGCACACTTTTGCCCGCCCGTCGCGCAGCGCCTGCAGCGCATGGCTGCGTTCGCCTTGGCTGAACTCGCCCGACAGGGCGACCACCTTGAAGCCGCGATTGGCGAACCGACTGGTCAGATGATTGACAGTGGCGCGGGTGGAACAGAATACCAGCGCATTGCGTGCTTCATAGTAGCGCAGCAAATTGATGACCGCGTTTTCCTGATCATCGGGCGCAACGGTGATGGCCCGGTATTCGATATCCAGATGCTGGCTTTGTTCGGCCGTGGTGGCAACCCGGACCGCATCTCGCTGATATCTTCCGGCAAGATTGGTGATGGAGCGCGGGACCGTGGCGGAAAACATCAGCGTGCGGCGCTCATCCGGGGCGGCGTCCAGGATGGCTTCCAATTCCCCGCGAAACCCCAGGTCCAGCATCTCGTCGGCTTCATCCAGCACCACCGCTTTCAGGTTTGACATGTCCAGCGACCGACGCTTGATATGGTCACACAGTCGGCCCGGCGTGCCGATGACGATATCGGCGCCGCGCTCCAGCGCCCGGCGCTCGGTTCGCATGTCCATGCCGCCGACACAGGAAACCACCGATGCGCCGGCTGCCTCATAGAGCCATGCCAGCTCGCGGGTGACTTGCAGGGCCAGTTCCCGTGTCGGCGCAACCACCAGTGCCAAGGGCGTTTCGGTCCGGTCGAGGCGTTCCTCGCCGGCCAGCAGCATCGGCGCCAGGGCAATGCCGAAAGCCACGGTTTTGCCCGACCCGGTCTGGGCCGAGACCAGCAGGTCCGCTTCGCCAAGCTCTGGCGCCAGTACGGCGTTCTGGACCTGGGTCAATTCCAGATAGCCACGTTTGGCCAACGCCTGGCCAAGTGCCGGAACGACGCCTTCGAATTCTGTCATGTTCTGTCTTTCGGGGACCGGTCTGTTACATCACCGCAAATGGACAGTTGGTCCAACCATTCATACGGGCGCCGTCTATAAGGTGCATGCGCGCCGGCGGGCAAGCGGTCGATCAGAATGCCATCCCGCGTGCGGCAACGGGCCACAAGCTTTCGACAACATCGCCGCGCACGCCGACCGGAGAACTTCAGCCCATCAGCCTCGGCGATTTGCGTTCCCAGAACCACGGTTGGCGCCCCCGGTTCCACCCCGCAGCGGCCCGCACCCACGTCAATCTCCACCAGACATCCGATGACATTGCCATGTCGCACCGCCGCCGTCGACAGATCATCGACATTGTTGGCATCGTCGACACAGACCATCGTCCGCACGGTGCCGGCCATGGCGGCCAGGCGGTCGATCTTGCCTTTGTTCGTCACCTGGTTCGAGATCAGAACATCGCGTACCCCACCGGCAACCAGTGCCTCGGCCTCCGAGACCTTCTGGCAGCAGATGCCGCAGGCGCCTCCCCGGATCATTTGCAACCGGGCGATGTCGGCGGATTTATGGGTCTTGGCATGGGCGCGCAGCCGCACGCCCTTGTCCCGGACGAAGGTGGCCATGGTGTCCAGATTGCGTTCAAACGCATCGAGATCGACGATCAAGGCAGGGGTGCAGACATCTTGTAGTTTCATGCCGACTGAAGCTGGAACGGTCAGGCCGACGACAGGGGCGGTGATTTTCATGTGCCGGTCCTTCTCAATTCAATAGGCCGTCTTCGTACGGATAATTGGTCAGCAATTCATGGCCGTCGCCGATGACCAGAACCTGCTGTTCCAGCTTGCCCCCATCGGTGTCGCCGACCGCGCCGACATGGCTCTCCACACAGATCATCATGCCTTCCGAAAGCGTGTCGTCATAGCGTGTCGGTCCCCTGAAAACCGGATTCACCCGGGGATACTCATCGCACATGCCAACGCCGTGGATGAGGCAAGTATACGCATTCTCGTGAAATTCTTCCGGTTGTACGGACGCCCGCGCCTGAAATTCCCGCAAACTTATACCGGGCCGTACAAGTGTCAGGTTGTAATCAATCTCCGCAACCGCGCGCCGGTAAAGCGCTTTTTGTGTTTTTGTCGGCCGCCCCGGCCCGCAATGAAAGGTACGAGAAATGTCGGCAAAATAACCGAATGAGCCGATCATGTCGGTATCAAAACCAACCAGGTCTCCCGGTTCGACTTGCCGCATGGTGGCTTCCTGATACCAGGGATTGATCCGGGGGCCCGAGGCCAGCATCCGTCCGTCTTGCCAGTCTTCGTTATTGGCCAGGTTTGCATAATTCAGCAGCGCCCAAAGCTGGACCTCCATGATCCCCGGCTGCAGCGCTTCCTTCATTTTTGCGATGCCGTGTTCGGCAACCGCAATCGCCCATCTAATGCAGGCAATCTCATCGGGGGACTTGATGACGCGCGCATGTTCGCTCCCCTGAACGCTGTCAATAACCTCCAATCCCCGTTGCAACAGTGCCTGGATGATGCTCGGATTGACGTATTCAACCGCGATCCGGCGATTGTCGGTACCGATTTCGTCGAGATACCGAACTATATCGTCGGCGAGCAGCCGGGCGCCTTCTGCCAGTTCGCCGGCGCCGTCGAAAAAGGACAGCGGCCTGGCGGTGTGCACCGTATCCACACCGGGTGTTTCACCATACGAGCCTTGCAGGATCACCGGCCCTTCCACCGGCACGAACAGATAGGTCGCCGGAATATGTGTAAGCGTCCGGTGTTGGTGCTCTGACGCGTTATAGCGTGCGCTGATAGTGTCCACCATTGATAGTGGACATCTTGAGGGCGGACATGTCTGGGAAGAAGGGTCAGAAGAAGCGGTTCTGGTCAGACGATGAGAAGATTTCGATCTGCGGACAAACGCGCGCACCTGGGGTTTCGGTAGCGCAGGTTGCACGACGTTACGCGATGAACGCTAATCTGATCCACAAATGGTTGCGTGATCCCCGTTTCGCGCCGGCATGTACTGACGGTGATGATTTCGCCGGGGAAGTGACCACATTTCTGCCTGTAGAGATTGCAGGGCCAACCGCCCCCCACGTGCCGATCACAGCGCCCTGTATGGACGGTCCTCTTTCGGCTCACCGTGCAGAACCCATCACCCTGTCTGATGGTCGGCGTATCCTGGTTGAGGGAGCGACGGGATTGTCGGCGGTGCTGGCTCTGGTTGAGGGGCTGCTGACATGATCCCGGTGCCGGGCAATACGCGGGTGTGGCTGGCTGCCGGGGTGAGGGATATGCGGCGCGGGTTCAACACACTGGCGGCTCAGGCCGAGCAGGTTCTGGCTGAGGACCCGTATTCGGGGCACATGTCTGTGTTTCGCGGCAGGCGCGGTGATCTGCTCAAGATCATATGGTGGGACGGCCAGGGCGCTTGCCTGTTCTCCAGACGACTGGAACGGGGGCGGTTTGTCTGGCCTGCGGCCAGGGAGGGCCCAAGGAGGGCAAGGTCAGCCTGAGTCCCTCACAGCTGTCGATGCTGTTAGAGGGGATTGACTGGCGCACCCCGCAAAAGACCTGGCGTCCTTTGCAGGCGGGATAGAGAAAGCCCAAAAAAACATGAAGTTTAACGCGGTTTGTCGTTCCATCCCATGGGGCAGTTTGATATGGATTACACATGTTGAATGCCCTTGAATCCCTGCCTGGAGACCCCGCCGAACTGAAGGGGCTGGTCTCTCGGATGGACCAGGAGATTACGTCTCTCACCTATCAGGTTGAGAAACTGAAGGCTGAACTGCATGGCCACCGCAAGGCACGGTTTGGCTCCAGATCAGAGAGCATGGATCAACTGGCCCTCGACCTACAGGAAGACGAAGAGATCGAGGCGGCAGCAAACGAGCAGAAGAACGAAGCTGGCTCCAACGGCACTGATGTCGATGAGACGGACAAACCTGCCAGGCGCAAGCACAGCCGCAACCCCTTGCCAGATCATCTGGATCGGCAGGATGAGGTGCTGTCGCCGGGTGAGGACTGCACTGACTGCGGTGGGAGCCTGCGCCAGATCGGTGAGGACGTTACCGAGGAACTGGAATATGTCCCGGGCCGCTTTGTGGTACGCCGGATCCTCCGCCCCCGCATGGCCTGCACCTGTTGTGAAACCTTTGCCCAGGCCCCATTGCCGTCGCGCCCCATCGAACGTGGCCGCCCCGGTCCGGGTCTGCTGGCCCACGTCCTGATTGGCAAATACTGCGATCACCTGCCGCTTGACCGGCAATCAAAAATCTTCGCCCGCGAGAAGGTTAATCTGCATCGCACCACGTTGACCGACTGGGTGGGCCGCAGCACGGCGCTGCTGGAGCCATTGGCCGATCATATCGGCAAGCTGGTCAGGGCAGGGCCTGCACTTTTTGCCGATGACACACCGGTCAAACTACAAACCCGCACCATGATAAAGAAGACTAAAACCGCGCGGCTGTGGAGTTACGTGCGCGACGAGCGCCCGTGGTGCGGCGAGGCCCCACCCTGTGCCTGGTATCAGTTCAGTACAGACCGCAAGGGTGCACACCCGGTCAATCATCTTTCCGGCTATACCGGGACCGTGCATGCCGATGGCTTTGCGGGCTTCAATGGCCTCTTTGGGGAGGGCAAGGCCGATGAGCAGGCCTGCATGGTGCATGTGCGCCGCAAGTTTGTGGAAGAGTTTGAGCGCACCGGGTCGGCCATCGCCAAAGGCACAATCAAGCAGATCGCCATGCTTTACGCTGTCGAAGAGGAAGCCAGAGGCAAATCCCCCGAAGAGCGGGGCGCCATTCGGCAAGAGAAGGCAAAGCCCGTCTTCGATGAGCTGGAAGCATGGTTACAGGCCCAGCTTCCCAAGCTCTCGGGCAAGACCAAACTGGCAGGGGCCATTCGCCATGCGCTGAACCGCATGCCAAAGGCGCGTGCCTGTCTCGGCGACGGACGGCTGGAACTCGACAACAACATCTGTGAACGCTCGATCCGCCCCATCGCACTGGGCCGCAAGAACTATCTCTTCATGGGCTCCGTCGGTGGCGGTAAAGCCGCCGCTATCGCTTACACCCTCGTTGAGACCGCCAGGATGAACGGCGTTGATCCGGAAGCCTGGCTCACATGGGTGTTGGAGCGCCTGCCAGATCACAAGATCAACCGCATCGAGGAACTCATGCCGTGGAATTGGATGCCGGAATAACCGAAAAATACGGCTCTAACGGACGGCTACGAAAGGGCCGCCCTGCGGCAGGAGAAGGCCAGGCCTGTCTTCGATGACCTGGAAGTATGGCTACAGGCCCAACTGCCCAGGCTCTCGGGCAAGACCAAACTGGCCGAGGCGATCCGCTACGCCCTGAAGCCGATGCCCGAAGCGCGTGCTTATCTCGGCGACGAACGTCTGGAGCTCGACAACAATGTCTGTGAGCGATCAATCCGTCCCGTCGCCCCTGGTCGAAAAAATTGTCTCTTCATGGGCTCCGTTGGTGGCGGCGAGGCTGCCGCTATCGCCTGCGCCCTCATTGAGACCGCTGAAATGAACAATGTCGATCCCGAGGCCTGGCTCACATGGGTGCTGGAACGCATTGCTGATCACGGATTAACCCCATCGACGAACTCATGCCGTGGAACTGGAAGCCCAAGACCTCAAAAACGCGGCCTGACCGGACGGATACGAATATGTGACTGGAACTGCAGATAGGTCCGGTAGTCCACTGCATACCGAAGGCTGATCGGGTTGATCAGCACGCACATGACGGCGCCGGACTTGCGCAACTCTGATTTTATGCGGCCCATCCGATAGGCCCGGATCCGGTCAATATCGATTTCGGGCATCTGCCGGTTTCGCCGCAGATCGCTCCAGTCATTGTTCAGAACCATCTGGTCGGCGGAGGGTAAAGACCTGGGCGAAGTTCAGTCCGGATGATCGATAGCATGAAGCTGTACATGTATGGCTTCTCCGGTCAATTCCTGTCGTGCAACGCTGGACAACCGACAATGCCGCGGATAAGCTGGATACCAGCTGCCCGACATCCGGGGTTCACGTGACACGTCTGAATTTACCGCCTCTGGTCGTGGCCATCGCGCTCAGTCTGACCGGCATATTCCTGCTCGACACCATGGGAGCAATGATCAAGCATCTGGTTCAGTTCTATTCACCGCAACAATTATCGACGCTGAGAAATCTGTTTGGTCTGATCCCCGTATTTATCGTCCTGTCTTTATCGCGCGAATGGCACCGGACCGGGCGGCCCTGGAAACTGAAACGCTGGAAACTGGCCTTCATGCGGGGGATCTGGGTCGTTTTTGCCCAGTTGTGCTTCTATCTATCCTTGGCGCATCTGGAGTTTGCGACCACATCGACGCTGGTTTACGCTAGCCCGCTGTTCGTGACGGCGCTGTCATTCGTGCTTCTCGGTGATCCCATCGGGATCTGGCGCTGGTATGCGGTTGCTGTCGGGTTTGTTGGCGTGATCATCATCATGGGTCCCGGCAGCGATATCTTCACCGTCCATGCGGTGCTGCCGGTGGGTGCGGCCTTCGCCTATGCGCTCAACTCCGTCACCGTCCGTCTGATCAAGGCAGACGTCCCCAGCGCCCTTATCAACATCTATGCCAATGCGGCGTCGGTGGCGGGAGCGGCTGTGCTGACATTATCGACCACGGGATTTGTTCCCATCGCCTCGGCAGCCGATTGGCTGTGGATCATCGCCATGGGGTTTTGCGGCGGTGTCGGCGTTCTTTGCCTGGTGATGGCCTATCGGCGGACGAGCCCCAGCAATCTGGCGCCGTTCGATTATTTCGGGATCATCTTCGCCTTTGTATTGGGATGGGTTTTCTATAACGAGGCGCCCTTCGACCGGCTGTTCCCGGGCGTAATTTTCATCGTGGTCGGTGGATTGATAATGTTCTGGCGCGAACGGCGCCTTGGCCAGAAGGACTTGACTTTCGACTTCCGGCAGCCGATATGCGCGCCATACGGCGCTTGGTTGCCGCGTGAGCAGCCTACACTCCGATTGCCGCGAATGCCTTGGGTATCGCCCTTTACAGTGCAAATGACGTCGGTATTTCGCCCGCATCGGGGCACATCCAACAAGTTCCCAATTCACGCGGGGTGCTGACGATCTGGCGGCCTGCCGGGACAATTCGGTCCGGGGTTCATCCATGGTCGCAACCGCGAAACGCACATCCCCGCTCGCCAGTTTGATGGAGCGACGGGAACGATTCATCACAGCCGCCGATCGGAAAAGACCGCAGCGGCTTAAAGTTTAGGAAGTCGAATTGACAAAATTCGAAGTCCTCGGGCTTTCTCCCAACATTCTCCGATTCATTCAGGTGATCGGATTTGAAGCCCCCACCCCCATTCAACGCGATGCCATTCCGCTGGTGCTGAAGGGGCACGACCTAATGGGTCTGGCTCAGACCGGGACCCGCAAAACCGCCGCGTTCGGTCTGCCGCTGATCCAGAAGCTGATTGCCGACGACGTGCGGCCCCAACGTATCCGTCCGGTCAGGCCGCGTTTTTGAGGTCTTGGGGCTTCCAGTTCCACGGTATCCGTCCGTTAGAGCCTGATTCAAAATGATCTGATGTTTTTCAAGCCCTTGCGAGACAGCGTGTCATGCGCCTGATATGGGCGATGAGACCCCAAGCCTCTGCACTTTCGATGGTTTTCTCCCAATCCTTTGCCAATCGGCGGCAACGTCCCAGCCAGGCGAAGGTGCGTTCGACGACCCATCTGCGGGGCAGGACTTCAAAACCTTCGGCGGTGTCGGAACGCTTCACAATCTGGATAGTCCAGCGGCCAATGGTTATCAGGGCTGAACGAAGTTTTGGCCCCCGATAACCGCAGTCGGCAAAAACGTGGCGCAGTTTTGGGGCATCCCGCTTGAGCTTTTGAAAGACGCCCACTGCCCCGTCGCGATCCTGAATGTTGGCAGCGTGAACGCATGATGCCAACAGATGGCCACAGGTGTCTGTCATGATGTGGCGCTTGCGGCCTTTGATCTTCTTTCCTGCGTCGTAGCCAGAAATGCCGCCGTTTTCAGTGGTTTTCACGCTTTGACTGTCAATAACGCCTGCCGTGGGGTGATGATCCCGAGCCTCCCGTTCACGCGCCAGAGCGACCAGAGCATGGTTGATCTCCGCCAGTAACCCGCTATCACGCCAGTTGTAGAAATAGTATCGAACCGTTGAAACCGGCGGAAAGTCCTTTGGCAAAAGAGACCACGCGCACCCAGCGGCAGCGATGTAGCCAATCCCATCCCAAACTTCGCGCAACTCAACTTCCCGAGGGCGCCCCAATTTGTTGGGGCCGGGCAAAAGCGGAAAAATGACCGCCCATTCTGCATCGGTTACATCGCTTGAGTAACGCTCGTTATTCCGCTCATACTGGCAGCGAGTGGTTTCAGTCTAGGGCATCGTGACCTCCGTTTTCTTGTTTCCTGTTCAAACAAACAGAATCACAACCCACTGATATCACTGAACTCATTTTCGATCAGGCTCTTACCATGCGTCCGGATCGGCCCCGCCCGCGAGAAGCGCCCTGACGGCGTCCGCATGGCCTCGACGGGCCGCCCATTGCAGCGGGGTGTCCCCACGATGATTCTGTGCGTCCGGATCGGCCCCGCCCGCGAGAAGCGCCCTGACGGCGTCCGCATGGCCTCGCCCTCGAGAAGCTCCCTGACGACCTCCGCATGGCCTTCATTGGCCGCCCGGTGCAGTGGGGTGTCGCCATCCTTATCCAGTCTGCCCGGATTAAGCCCGATTTGGACAGGCGTCCCGACGGCCTTTCTTTTGGCCTTTCTTTCGGCCTTTCTTTCGGCCTTTCTTTCGGCCTTTCTTTCGGCCTGATTTTTCCTTTTCCCTGATGGCATGTCCTGCTCTCCTGTCTGTTCGCATGACATTATGTCACGATATTAGCCGATAGCATACAGGGGACATCAAAAGCGTGAAACGGATTTGATGTATAATCGTGCCTTCCAGAAAGTCAGTACTGACTTTCTGGAAGGCACGATATCCTGCTCAGAGGCTGACTCATAAGGATTGCCCTGATATCAAGCTCTTGTCAATCGCCTGATCATGAGGCGGATGCTGGCAATGGTCATCCAGGCAACGGCGCTTTCGATGGTCGCCTCGACATTATCAGGCGGCCTGAGTTGTCATGCCGAGAATTGGATCGGTTTCCTCATGATCGATCCGTGCGAAGGCCTCGACCTGCATGTCGCGGCTGGCGGTCCGCCATTCATCGCATCGCTCGAACGGCACGGTGCCGTCGAGGCGAGCAGGTCCGGCGCCCCGTCGCGGTCCTGAATGTCGGTCTCACGCACCATGATCGCGATCGGCAGGTCACCGGTATCGGTGACGATATGGCGCTTGCGGCCCTTGATCTTCTTGCCTGCGTCACAGCCGCGCGGACCGCCGCTTAATGACGGCTAACTCAATACATCCGCCCGCCATTGGGAACCGGCAGACTGGGCCCGGCCAGAACCACTTCGCCCTCCGCATCGGGGAATCCCAGGGTCAGCACTTCGGACATGAAGGGGCCGATCTGGCGCGGAGGGAAGTTGACCACGGCCATGACCTTCCGCCCCATCAGGTCATCCATCGAATAATTGGCGACAATCTGGACCGAGGTCTTCCTGGTGCCGATCTCTTCGCCGAAGTCGATCCACAGCTTGTATGTCGGTTTGCGGGCCTCGGGAAATTCCTGGACATCGACGACGGTGCCGACCCGGATATCCACTTTCAGGAAATCGTCAAAGCTGATCGTGTCCGGCATTCCTGCTCCCCCATCCCGGCGCCAGCGCGGAGCCGATACGGTCCACGGTGGCGAACTGTTTTTCGGCATCGCGCAACCGGCTGTCAAGTTCGGCCATGGTACGCGGCAGGCCCGGGTCCTCATCGGCCAACCAGATCGGCAGGATGCGGGCATAAATCGCTGCCAGACCTTGGGCGGAGACCAGCCCGCGCAATCCGTCCGACGGCAGTTTCGCCGCCTCCAGCATCCAGCGCATGGATTGCACAATGCCCGGCGCGCGCGCCAGCAGTGCCAGGGGATCCAGCCGCAGATCGCCCTGAATTTCCCGCAGGCCTGCCTTGTAGGGCGCCAGGGCGTCGAAGCGCCGCATCAAAACATCGAACAGGCGGTCGCGCGGTTCATCCTCGTCCTGCCAGTCCTCTTCATCGGTACCGGTCAGAACCTCGGCATCGATCCGGGCGCGGAAGGCCTCCAGAATGGCACTCTTGTCGGCAAAGGCCGTACGCAAGGTTCCGATGGGAACGTCGGCGGCCTCGGCGATCTCGGCCATGCTCAGCCGCCGCCAGCCGCGCTCACCTGCCCGTGCCAGGGCGACATCGATAAGTTTTGCGGTCAGGTTTTCGGTGTCGGACATCCGGCGCACTCCTCTGTCGTCAGAGATAGCGTCTTCTGGCTCAGCCTGCCAGTTCCCGCGATCTTTTGGCCGCGGCGGCCACCGTTTCGCGCATCAGGGCAGACAGCGCGCCAGTGCCCATTAAAACGTCCAGTGCCGCCTGGGTGGTGCCGTTCGGACTGGTGACGTTCTCGCGCAGGGTGGATGCCTCTTCGCCCGACCGGACCACCAACTCCCCGGCCCCGGCGACGGTGGCGTGGGCCAGCTGGCGCGCCAGATCCGGCGCCAGGCCGGCATTGATCCCGGCATTTGTCATGCATTCGACCATATGGAAGACATAGGCAGGCCCTGATCCGGATACCGCCGTGACGGCGTCCATCAGGCTTTCCTGTTCGACCCAGGCCACCTCGCCCACCGCTTCGGCGAGGGCGGTGCACAAGGCGCGCTGTTCGTCGCCGACCGCGCCGTTTGGACAGCACACCGTGATGCCGCGCCCGATAGCGGCCGGCGTGTTGGGCATGGCCCGAATGATCGCAGTTTCGGCCCCGAACGTTTCAGCAAACACGGCAATGGGGGTTCCCGCCGCCACCGAGATGATCAGGGTATCCGGGCCGGACTGACCGGAAAGTCCCGGCAGCACGTCGCCCATGATTTGCGGTTTGACCGCGATCACCAGGGCACGCGGCGCGGCAATCTGATCAGCCCGCGGGTTAACGGCCAGGCCGGCCGCATCGGCAACCGCCTGCATATCGCCTGCAATGCCGGGATCCAGAATAACGCTGGCGCCCGGTTTCAGGCCGCCTTCGATCCAGCCGCGCAGCATGGCGCCGCCCATCTTGCCGGCGCCGACCAGTACCAGGGGTGTGTCAGTTGTGAAAGCATCCATGCCGGCCATCGGCGCTTACGCTTCGCCTTCGGTCTGGATCATGGCCGCTTTCAGCGCCTCTTCCGCCGAATGGCCGCCCCATTGCACGAACTGGAACGCCGGATAAAAACGTTCACAGGTATCGATGGCGATTTGCAGCAGCGCCTCGCACTGTTCCGGGCCGGTCTGGCCGCCATGCAGCAGCATGCCGTGGCGATAGACCAGAGCACTTTCCTCCTGCCACACGTCGAAATGACCGAGCAGCAATTGCTCGTTCACCAGAGCCAGCATATGGGACAACTCCAGCCGGTGCGGGCGGGCATCGCCGGACTTGCCGAATTTGGCATCGAAGCTGCACGAGAAGTGCAGGGTTTCCATTTCCGGGCGCCAGGTGATCGCAATCTGGTAATCGCACCAGTTACCCTTGACAGATATCGCCAGTTCGTCTTCGCCGACCCGTTCATAGGGCCACTCATCGCCGAAGATCATCGTCTCGATCATGTCGAGAGGATTGGAACCGCCAAGTTCAAATTCTGTTTCTGTCGAGGCCATGGCGCTTCTCTGCATTGCGATGGCGGATAGGTCAGGCGACCCGTTCAGCCATATGTCTGATTGTTGTATGAAAAGCTTTGCACCAGCAAAGTTTGAGTCGCAACGATACTGTCAAAACCGCTCAGGTCTTGCCGGTACTGCCTGTGGATTTCTTTGCCGCCGGCTTCTTCGCCGCAAGCTTGCGCTTGGGCGCCTTGGCGGCCGGTTTTTCTTCCAGCTTGGCGATCCGCACGGACAGGCGTTCGTTCTCCTCGCGCGCCAGGGCTGCCATGGCGGCAACCGCATCGAACTCCTCGCGCGTGACCAGATCCATGCCGGCCAGCAGGCGCTCCACGCGCGACCGGAACAGCGTCTCGGCCTCGTCCTTCACCCCTTGCGCCAGTCCGGCGGCATTGGTGGCCAGCTTGGCGATATCGTCCATAATCCGGTTACGCGGTTCCATGACAGAGCCCTTTCAACGTCACTTGCATTCTATATTCAACCTGATGTGGCATGCCGATGGGCCGGTTTCAAGATCAGGGCTATTTAGCATAAATCGAAAAGCAATTGCTTACTGTATTATTATCTGAATCCATGGCCGGTGCAGGCTAATTTGGAGGTGACTGTCATGGTTTCAGTTCGATTGGTTTTGCGTCAGGTTCCCGACCTGCGGGGGAAGAAAGGGCGTCACCTCCCTTTGGAGGCCCCGCTCGGTCTGATCTTGCCGCCGATGCTCAGTGGCCGCCGGGGATGGCCGCCGCCCATCGTCTGGGATGCAGCCTGCCCCACAGACAGGTGGCGCGGCTCGGGTTTCGCCCCAACCGTAAGGCACCTTGCCATGCCACCTTGACTGAAACCGTGCGCGTTCTGGAACCGGATGTGATGGCACTGGCGTTCAGCCGGTTCGCAGTGCCGCTGTCGGGTGGCGAAGAGGATGTTTCAGACCCACGCCAGATCGCCATCGACGGCAAAACCCTGCGCGGCGGCAAAGATGCCGAGGGAAAGGCCGAGCACGTGCCTTGCGCTTTCTGTAGTGTCCGAGCAAGTGGTGTAATTTCGCCGACGCAATCGGTATAAAGTCTGGTGGCCATCGAGATGTATGGTCGAGGTAGAGTTTCGATGCTTCAACCACGAACCACACGGAGACCCCGATGACCAGGACCAGCATGGATATTTCCGAGCTTCTGCAAAAGCGGGTCACGTCCGTCAAGGTGGTGTAATTTGTCTGATGGCCCGAGGCCATGATCAGGCGGCTTGATCGACGGTGATTGTCAACAGACCCTAGTGGAAATATGATGATTGTGCTGGCCGATACAGTGTCAGAATTCCTGTTCTTAGAGCCTGATTCAAAATGATCTGATGTTTTTCAAGCCCTTGCGAGACAGCGTGTCATGCGCCTGATATGGGCGATGAGACCCCAAGCCTCTGCACTTTCGATGGTTTTCTCCCAATCCTTTGCCAATCGGCGGCAACGTCCCAGCCAGGCGAAGGTGCGTTCGACGACTCATCTGCGGGGCAGGACCTCAAAACCTTCGGCGGTGTCGGAACGCTTCACAATCTGGATAGTCCAGCGGCCAATGGTTATCAGGGCTGAACGAAGTTTTGGCCCCCGATAACCGCAGTCGGCAAAAACGTGGCGCAGTTTTGGGGCATCCCGCTTGAGCTTTTGAAAGACGCCCACTGCCCCGTCGCGATCCTGAATGTTGGCAGCGTGAACGCATGATGCCAACAGATGGCCACAGGTGTCTGTCATGATGTGGCGCTTGCGGCCTTTGATCTTCTTTCCTGCGTCGTAGCCAGAAATGCCACCGTTTTCAGTGGTTTTCACGCTTTGACTGTCAATAACGCCTGCCGTGGGTTGATGATCCCGAGCCTCCCATTCACGCGCCAGAGCGACCAGAGCGTGGTTGATCTCCGCCAGTAACCCGCCATCACGCCAGTTGTAGAAACAGTATCGAACCGTTGAAACCGGCGGAAAGTCCTTTGGCACACGTGGCGGAGCTTTAATGTTGGCCGAGGGGTACAGATAGGTCCGCAGAGCCGACACTCGATGGGTCGCAGGTGCACTGACCGATCCCAGGGCATTGCGCGGTAAATATCCGTGATAGCCAGCAGTTTCCAACACACCCCGAACCCATTTTCCCGGCACGCCGCGCGGGCCATCCAGCCGGACCAGTTCGCCGAATTGCGCCTGGGTATCCAGCGGCGCGGACGCCGACGGTTCCCGGCGCAGATCGGCAAGCCCCACCATGACCTGCATCCGGGTCATCCGCCATATTTATCCTTCAGCATGGCATAGAGGCCGCGGATCGCCATGGCTTCGCCACCTGCGGGCCGTCCGGGCCGGCTGCCGGCATTCCAGGAATAGATATCGAAATGCGCCCAGGACGGGGTTTGGGTGACGAACTTTTTCAGAAACAGGGCCGCGATGATCGCCCCGCCAAATCCGCCGTCGGCAATGTTGTTGACATCGGCCACGTTTGAATCGAGCTGTTTGTCATAAGGCTGCCAGATCGGCAGGCGCCAGACCGGATCGTTGTAACCCATCGAATAGTGCTGGATTTCCGCCGCCAGCTTGTCGTCATCGCAAAACATCGGTGGCAAGTCGGCGCCCATGGCGACCCGGGCGGCTCCGGTCAGTGTCGCCATATCGATCATCATCTGAGGCGATTCCTCATCGCCGAGCGCAAGGGCATCGGCCAGGACCAGCCTGCCTTCGGCGTCGGTATTGCCGATCTCGACGGATATTCCCTTGCGGGTCGGAATGACATCGCCCGGGCGGAAGGCATTGCCGGCAATGGCGTTTTCAACGGCCGGGATCAGCACGCGCAGGCGGACGTTCAGATGGGCGCCCATAATCATGGTGGCCAGGCCGAGCACGTTGGCGGCCCCGCCCATATCCTTCTTCATCAGCCGCATGGCCGAGGCGGGTTTGATGTCGAGCCCACCTGAGTCGAAGCAGACACCCTTGCCCACCAAAGTGATCTTTGGCGCGTACGGATTGCCCCAGGCCATGTCGATCAGCCGGGGCGCCTCAACGCTGGCCCGACCGACCGCATGGATCATCGGGAAATTGCGGTCCAGCAGTTCCTTTCCCTTGTGCGCCATCATCGCTGCGCCATGAGAATCGGCGATGCGCCAGGCAGCCGCTTCAAGTTGTTGCGGCCCCATGTCCTCAGTCGGTGTGTTGATCAGATCGCGGGTCAGGGCGACGCCTTCACCGATCCGGCGAACATCGGCGCCATCCACGCCCTTCGGCACGACCATGGTCGCCGGACTCCGGGGTGATTTCTTGTATTTATCGAAGCGGTAGGCCCCCATTACGAAGCCCAATGCTGCCTGGTCCCGGTCGCCCTCAAATCCGTCATCCAAGGCCAGCACCTGCCCCTCGGGCACTCCGAAGGCCAGATTACCGAACACCAGCGGATTGGCGCCGTCACCCAGGCCAAGCACGTAACCGGCCACCTTGCCCCGGTCCTCCGGCAGCGGGGTCAGTGCCCCCGCCATTGGTTCAAATCCCGTTGAAACGAGCCAATTTCGTTCCAGGGGCGCACGCGCGCCTAGCCATTCGTCCCATCCCTGTTTGGTCACCGCATGAACCGGCAGGACGGGCCCGGCGGCGGCATCAATCAATACATCAGTCACTAACGGGAAGCCCTGTATCGCCCTAGGGTTATTGAGACACTCTTGAAGCTTACGCGGCAGCCTGGATTTTGTCCATGTCGTCGCGTCCGAACTGGTTTGGTGATCTCGCCCACCCTGGCGCGAAGCCGATCAATCTCCTCATCGCGGGCATCGCGCGGGCGGTGCTTCAGCCCGGATGCGCCCGTCGCCAGGAAAACGTCCCGCCAACCGCTGACATCGGCCGCCGTCGCGTCGATACCACGAGCCACCAACTCGATGTCCTCGCCCCGCAACACCCGCAGAACGGCCTCCTGCCTGCGCGCCGCCGTCTGTCTGCGACGTTGGGCCGGAGCCCGATCAACCTTCTTCTGTTCCATCATGAAATACCTCAAATCCCCTCGTCTCAGGTCTTGATCAGTGTCTCAAAAAAACTCTAGGGCAGGGGAGAAGCAGCCGCGTTAATGGATCTTCCGGTTCTCGGTAATGAGTTCATCGATCCGTCCCGCAATCGCATCGCTGCCCTGGCACCTGACCGGCTATGTCCTGAATATAGTTCTCGCAATCGGTCGGCACACACGGACGGGCGGCAAGTATCGGCATCATTGACTTTCCGGCATCAGGTAAATATTGATCGGCAGTCTTGCCGCCTCATCCGACCCGGCGCAACGAACAATCGACTTGTGCAGGGCGGGAAGCCCTTCGCCCCGTCACGCGAGTATCATAGCATCGCGAACAAATTCGAAGATCGGACAAACCTGCTCCATGCCCCATGCCGAAAATTCAGGCGTCAAGCTTTACTACGAGGTCGAGGGTTCGGGCCCGGCGATACTGTTCCCGCACGAATATGCCGGCGACTATCGCGCCTGGCCGGCACAGGTGGCGCATTTTGCAAAGTCCCATACCTGCATCACCATCTCGGCGCGCGGTTATCCCGGCTCGGACATTCCGGACGACCCCGCCGCTTACAGCCAGGAGATTGCCGAGGCCGATGCGCTTGCGGTTCTCGATCATCTCGGGATCGACAGGGCGCATATATGCGGGATCAGTATGGGGGCCTATACCGCGCCGCGCTTGCGCCCGGGCGGTGCCAGTCGGCCATCGTGCTGGCGGCGGGTTCGGGTTCGCATCCTCCGACTCGCGAGGCCTTCCTGGCAAACTGCTTTGAGATGGCAGATCTGATGGAGCGCGAGGGCGCGGTGCCGGCCGCTGCAATGGGCACGGGGCCGACCCGTATCCAGCTATTCAACAAGAACCGTGACATCTGGGACCTGTCGATCGAACACATGGCCGAACACGATGCCCGGGCGGCGGCGCATACCTTGCGCGGCGTTCAGGCTGGACGCCCGTCCCTGGTCGATCAGGCCGAGACTCTGGCGGCGATCACCGCGCCGGTACTGTTGATGGCCGGGGATGAGGATGAAGCGACCTTGGATGTAAATTTGTTTCTAAAGCGGATCATGCCTTCCGCCCGGTGGTCCGTATTGCCGGGTTCGGGGCACGCAATCGCCCTGGAGGAACCGGGACTGGTCAATCAACTGGTCGATCAATTCATCACGGCGGTTGAGGACGGCAGTTGGCGGCCGCGCGATCCGGCGGCAACGCCGGGCGAATCCGCCAGTGCGATCGGAATGGGCGATGAGTGAGTTCGCAAAAATTGCCTTCATCGGCACGGGAAACATGGGGGCTCCGATGGCCGCCTGCCTGGTCAGGTCCGGCGCCAATCTCTGCCTTTACGATGCCCGCCAAGAGGTGGCGGCCCAGGTCGCCGGTGAGATCGGGGCGGTATCGGTCGACAGCTTGGTGGAAGCCTTCGATGGGGCCGATGGGATCATCACCATGCTGTCCAATGGCGATATTGTGCGCGGTGTCCTGCTGGGCGCGGCCGAGATCGCCAGGGACGCCGTCGTCATCGATATGAGTTCATCCTATCCGCCGACGACCAAGGCGACGGGCCAGATCCTGGCCGGCCGCGGCGCTGTCTTGCTGGATGCCCCGGTGTCCGGCGGCGTCAAACGGGCCATCGATGGCAGCCTTGCCATCATGCTCGGTGGTGATGACATGGCGGCGATATCCCGCGCGACGCCAATGCTACAGGCCATGGGCAAAGTAATCCCGACCGGCACGCTGGGCACCGGGCACGCCATGAAGGCGCTGAACAATTTTGTCTCCGCCGCCGGACTGGCGGCTGCGTGCGAAGCCGTTTTGATCGGCCAGAAATTTGGCCTCGACCCGGCTGTCATGGTCGACGTGTTGAACACTTCCACCGGCCGCAACAATTCGACCGAGGTCAAGTTTCACCAGTACATTCTGAACCATGCCTTTGATTCGGGGTTCGATATGGCCCTGATGGCAAAGGATCTGCGCTCGGCGGCGGATCTGGCCGAAGAAATGCGTCTGCATGCGCCAACCCTGAACCAGACAGCCGGCCTGTGGCACGACGCGGATGTGGCCTTGGATCTCGGCGCCGATCACACGGAAATCTATCGCTTTCTGGAGACATCGCAGACCGGACGGAGCGGCACTTGACAACGACGCCCAAGTGGCATAACCGGCAAATATGACAACAGAAGCACTACGCGACATTATTGATCTGGACCGGTATCCGCTGGACCGTCCGGGCAGTCCGGTGTGGGCCGGACTGGTCAACCGTTGTCAGGACGAACTGGCAGAGGCGGGCATGTTCAATCTCCCGGATTTCTTGCGGCCGGCGGCGACTGAGACTGCGGTCTGGCAAATTCGCCCGGTTCTTGATGCCGCGGCCTTCACCCATCGCCGCACTCATAACATCTATTTCAAGCCGCAAATCGATGGCTTGGACGCTGATCACCCGGCCCTGCGGTTGAAGGAGACTGTCAATCACACCGTCTGTGCCGACCAAATCCCCGACAGCATTGTGGTACGGCTCTATGAATGGCCCTGCTTTGCCGAATTTCTGGCGGCCGTCATGGACAAGCCCATTCTCTATCCAATGGCCGACAAATTGGCACGGGTGAACGTGATGGCTTATCGGGCGGGCGAAGCTTTGAACTGGCACTTCGACAGGTCGGAGTTTACAACCACCTTGCTGTTGCAGGCACCCGAAATCGGCGGCGCCTTCAAATATTGTAAGGATCTGCGCAGCGAAGACGATGCAAATTATCAAGGCGTGGCCCGGTTGCTTGAAGGGGATGACAGTGATGTCCAGACCATCTCGCTGGCGCCCGGTACACTGAATGTCTTCAAGGGAAGAAATACCGCTCACCGGACAACACCGGTTCAAGGCGGTCACGAACGGATAATCGCTGTCTTCTCTTTCTTTGAGCAGGCATCGGTCATGTTCAGCGAGGAAGAACGCCTCGGCTTTTACGGCCGGGCAAACTGAACCCATCATGGCCCACTGGCCGTAAAATTCCTTATTGACCGGAGGCCCCAACAGGTTCATTGGGGAATTCGGAGCACAATAAAAACAATGAACCGGGGCAACCACATAGCAGTGTTATCCGATCTGCCGGATGAGACCCGCCGCGCGCTGGTCCATCAGTCCGACGGGCCGGGTCTGGTATGCATTGGCGTGCACTGGAGCGCCATTCTCCTGACCGGATATCTGATCCAGGACGGTGCGCCGCTTTACCCGATGCTGATGCTGATTCAGGGCGTGTTGATCGTCTTTGTTTTCGGGGCCTTGCACGAAACCGTTCACCTGACGGCGTTTCGCAGTGATATTCTGAACCGGCTGGTCGGCCATATCACCGGGTTTGCCAGTTTCCTGCCGGCGCGGCATTTCCGGTATTTCCATCTGGCCCACCACAAGTTTACCCAGGATCCGGAGCGCGATCCGGAACTGGCCTCACCCAAGGCCGCAACGCCATGGCAATACCTGAAGTACATGTCAGGCCTGCCCGAATGGGCCTTTCGAATTTGCGCTCTGTTTCGGAATGCCGTCGTCCCGAATACCGACCCTTACGTGCCGGAGCGTGGACGTGCCAGGGTGATGCATGAGGCGCGCCTGTATCTGGCGGGATACGGCGTGCTTCTGGCGGTCAGCGTGGTGGCGCAATCAGCCCTTCTGATTTGGGTCTGGTTGATCCCTGTTGTTCTGGGCCAACCCTTCATGCGCGGATTTTTGTTGGCCGAGCATGCAGGTTGTCCGCCGACAGGCGATATGCTGGAGAACACCCGGACCACCTATACCAATCCGGTCGTTCGGTTTCTGGCGTGGAACATGCCGTATCACATTGAACACCACGCCTATCCCGCCGTGCCATTTTACAATCTGCCGACCTTTCACCAGATCTTAAAGGACCATCTGGTACATACCGAAAACGGTTATCTCCGGTTCAATGCCGGATACTTCCATGCCACGAAGAACGGCCAGACGGCCGCACCGCAGGAGGCATGACGGTAATGAGCACGTATTTTGACATGGGAACTCATTCCCGCCCTGTTACCACCGCCTCGGCGGAGGCGCAGGCCTGGTTCGACCGCGGCCTTATGTGGGTTTACGGCTTCAACCATGAAGAGGCGGTCGTGTGTTTTCGCAAGGCGGCCGAGGCCGACCCGGGCTGTGCCATGGCCTGGTGGGGCATCGCCTATGCCAGCGGGCCTTTTCTAAACATGCCGTGGGATTGTTTCAGCCCGGCCGAGGCAATCGAGGCCCTGGGCGTGTGTTATAACACGGTGCAACAGGCCGTGGCGCTGGCGCCGGCCTGCAGCCTGGCCGAACAGTCACTGATCGGCGCCCTGTCGCGCCGCTTCCCGCAACGCAATCCGCCGGCACAGGTGATTTTCGCGGCTTGGGAGGGGGCATATATCGCCGCCATGCGCGATGTCTACCACGCCCACCCTGGCGATCTGGATATTGCCGCCCTGTTTGCCGAAGCGATGATGATGCATACGCCGTGGAAGCTTTGGGACGTGCACACCGGCCGCCATATGCCCGGCGCCCATACGGCCGAAATCGTGACCATCCTGGAAGAGACTATCGGCATCCCCGAGGAGCGTGTGCTGCCGCCCCACCCCGGCGTTCTGCACATGTATGTCCACGCCATCGAGATGTCGCCGAAACCTGAGAAAGCCGAAGCCGTGGCGGATCTGCTGGCCGAGGTGGCGCCGCGCGATGCCGGTCACCTGCATCACATGCCGGCACATATTTACCTGCTGTGCGGCCGCTACCGGGACGCAGTCGAGGCCAGCCACAAGGCGATCGAGGCCGACAACAAATATCTCGCCTATGCCGGACCGCACAATTTCTACACCACGTCGCGCTGCCACGATCTGCACCTGATGATGTATGCGGGAATGTTCCTGGGCCGGTATCAGCCGGCCATCGAGGCCGCGAATGCAATGACGCGGACGCTGACCCCGGATGTACTGAACGGTGAGAAGCCACACATGGTGATGACCATGGAGGGCTATTACTCCATGAAAATGCATGTGCTGGTCCGTTTCGGAAAGTGGCGCGAAATTCTCGAGGAGGCCTTTCCCGAGGATCACGCGCTTTATTGCGTGACCACGGCGATGCACCACTATGCGCGCGGCGTCGCCCATGCGGCCCTCGGCGGGATCGCCGAAGCCGGAGAAGAACAGAAACTGTTCAATGCCGCCCGTGCCGCCGTCCCGCTGGGCCGCCGCTTCTTCAACAATTCCGCCGACGATATCCTGGCCATCGGGGCCGCGATGCTGGCTGGTGAATTGGTCTATCGCGCGGGCCGGTATGACGAGGCGTTTGGGCATCTGCGCGAGGCCGCACGGCGCAATGACAACCTGTTCTACACCGAACCGTGGGCCTGGATGCACCCACCGCACCACGCCCTGGGCGCCTTGCTTCTGGAACAGGACCGGGTCGAGGAAGCCGAGGCCGTTTATCGTGCAGATCTGGGCCTCGACGACACCCTGAACCGGTGCAGCCGCCATCCCGGCAATGTCTGGTCTCTGCATGGTCTGGTCGAATGCCTGAAACGCCGCGGTGCAGCGGCCGAAATCACCATGCTGCAACCTCAGCTCGATTTCGCGATAGAACAGGCCGACACGGTTATCGCCGCGTCCTGCTGTTGCCGCGGCATGCCTCAGGTGGCGTAAATGACGATCAAAGCTTACGCAGCCATGGTCCTTGGCCTGTTGGCTGTTGCATTGATCGGACATATCTATCTGCACAAGAAGTTGCGCGACGGCGCCGCGCCCCGTGTCAGAACCTGGATTCACAACCGGCTTGGAAAACTGGGATCGCCGCTGATTTTTTGGCGAGTATTCTTTTGACAATCGGTGGTGCCGGCTTTCATGCGCCGCTTATTGCCATGATTTGGTGCGGCAATCCTGCTGGTCGGCGGCGTACTGGTCCTGTTATCTTGATACGGCTGAATTCGCCTCATCCTCGCACGGCATTGATCCGGACGCCGCCCAGAACGCCGTCGGCATATTGTCCGGATACGACCCGGTAAAACTCGTCGAGCCCGTCGATTACCTCGGGCCCATGTACTTCCAGGTTCCGGTTCCGGGCGGCCCGGAACAGTGCATAGCGCTCGACCGTGAAGTCAGTCCAGGAAGCGCTCATATCCTTGATCACCACTTGCACAAAGCCGGCGCCCTCAAGGAGCGCACGATAGCTATCCGGAGTTTCCAGCGACGGGCATTTGACCTTCACCCGCAGGTCTTCCCACTGAGCCGGCGAGGGTTCGCGGCGCATGGAGAAATCCTCGATAAATGTCCGGCCGCCCGGGCGCAGCGCGCGGGCACACAGATCGAACAGCTTTTCGCGCTCGGGGATGTGCAAAAAGACCAGCAACCCCATCAACGCATCAAAATCCCGCCCGCTCATCGCCCCGCCCAGAAAATTACCGCAGACATGATCGACCCGCTCCTGCAGGTCGCACCGACCGGTCAGCGCCCGCGCCACCTCGTCCAGATCGGGCTGCAATTCCATCGCGGTGACATGGGCCCCGGTTCGGTTCGCCACATAGCGCGCCGGTCCGCCAATGCCCGATCCGACCTCCAGCACGCGGGCGTCCGGCCCGAGGGCCATCGCCGCGATGCCCGCATCTAGGGCGTCGGTGCCGTGATAGTGATATTGATCGAAGGGGGTCAGCTGATCGACCGTCAGCGGTGCATTCTCTTCGATGCCGAGCGCACGCAGCTCGTTGAAGATCCGCTCCACTTGATTATAAAGCTTCATTGACTTCATGTGTTGGCTTGGCTGCGCAGACATCTTCGTTTTCCCTAATTTTTCGAGACCGACGCTAAATCCTTGAACCTTGGCGGGCAATGCAGTTTGGTGGCGGGAAGCAATCAAACCAAGGGAGAACAATGATGGCGATCAAGCGCATTGATGTCGGGGAGCGGATGAGCCAGAGCGTGGTCCATGGCAATACGGCCTATCTGGCAGGCCAGGTAGCCCAAGGAGCGCCCGATGCCAGCGTCGCGGAACAGACAAGGGATATCCTGGCCTCGATCGACCGGCTGCTGGGCGAGGCAGGGACGGACAAATCAAAGCTGCTGTCGGCAACGATCTGGCTGTGCAGCATGGATGATTTTGCCGAGATGAACAGTGTCTGGGACGCTTGGGTCAGTCCGGGCAACACGCCGGCGCGGGCCTGTGTGGAATCTGCGCGTCTGGCCGCCCCCCAATTCACGGTCGAGATCGGCGTGATCGCCGCCGTGGACTGACGCCAGGAGACCAGCCCATGACCGCCGATACGCTCGACTGCAAAATGATGGAGCATCTGCCCTTCGACATGGCGGACGGCATAAGCGCACGCGCGCGCATCGGATTGGTGGTGCTGGCCAGCGACTATACGGTCGAGCACGAGTTTCGGCGCATCTTCACCCTGCCCGGCGTTGGCCTTTACCAGGCGCGGATCGAAAATTCACCGATCATCACGCCGCAAACCCTGGCCGCCATGAGCCAGCGTCTGACCAAAACGGTCGACCTGATCCTGCCGGGAGATGAGGTGGATGTGGTCGCCTTCGGCTGCACCTCGGCCAGCACGGTGCTGGGCGAGGACGCCGTCGCGGCCCACATCCATGCCGCCAGGCCCAATGCCAGGGCGACCAATCCGATCACGGCCGCCTTCGCCGCGTTCGAAGCTTTGGGCGCAAAACGCATCGCTGCCCTCACCCCCTATCGCCGCGACGTGAACGAGGTTGTCCTGAAATGCATTACCGACCGGGGATTTGAGGTGCCGGTCTTCGGCTCGTTCAATGAGAAGCACGACGCCAATGTCGCCCGCATTGACGGGCAGAGCCTGCGCGCAGGCATCCGCCAGATCCTGAAAGATCAGGATGTGGACGCGGTCTTCATCTCCTGCACCTCGATCCGCCTCCTGGACGCCATCGGCGAGATCGAGGCCGAAATCGGCCTGCCGGTCATCTCTTCAAACCACGCCATGGCCTGGCACTGCCTGCGCTTGGCCGACATCGACGACAAGATGCCGGAACTGGGGCGACTGTTCAGGCTTTAATCCCAGCCGCCCTGTTCGGTGGTCAGCGTTCCTCCGATTTCAGCGCGACATAGACGCACCAGCACATTGCCAGAACGACCAGGGTGAAGGGGATCCCGGTGGATACCGCCGCGCCCTGAAGCGCCGCCAACCCGCCGCCGAGAAGCAGCGCGATCGCCACCAACCCTTCGAGCGTGCACCAGAACACCCGTTGCACGACCGGCGCATCCATCTTTCCGCCGGCCGTGATCGTGTCGATTACCAGCGAGCCACTGTCCGAAGACGTCACGAAGAAGATAACGATAAGGATCAGGGATATCGGTGCGATGATGCCATAAAGCGGGAATTGGTCCAGCAGTCTGAACAGGGACAATTCCGGCTTGTAGGTATCGACCACGACACCGGTAATGCCCTGACCGCCGCCCGCTTCGATCATGTCGATTGCGGTGCCGCCAAATGTCGTCATCCACAAGGCGCAGACCATGGTCGGCGCGATGAGAACGCAGATCACAAATTCACGGACCGTGCGCCCCTTGGAGATTCGCGCAATGAACATGCCGACAAAGGGCGACCACGCGATCCACCAGGCCCAGTAGAAGGTCGTCCAGCCGTGGAAGAAGCTCGTATCCTCGCGGCCGAATGGATTTGAGAGCGGCCCGAGTTGCACGACATACTGCACCATGACATCGGCATAGCGCGCGAGCGTCGTGCCGACACCCGCGATGAACAACACGAAAAAGAACAGTGCGATGGCCACGACCATATTGATCTCTGAAAGCCTTTTGACGCCCTTGTCCATGCCCATCAGGACCGAGCCAAGCGCAATAATGGTAATTCCGATGATCAGAAGAACAATGACGGTATTTGTCGGTTCCAGTCCGAAGACATCGTTCAGGCCGGCGGCAATCTGTTTCGCGCCCAATCCGAGCGAGGTGGTCAGCCCGAACAGGGTGGCGAACACCGCCAGTGTGTCGATGACATGGCCCGGCCAGCCCCATATCCGTTCGCCAAGCAGCGGGTGGAACGCCGAGCGCAAGGTCAGCGGCAATCCCTTATTGTAGCAAAAGATCGCGAGCGTCAGCCCCACGACAGCATAGACCGACCAGCCCCCCAGACCCCAATGGTGCACGGTGCCGACAATGCCGATGTTTTCATTGCCCGGCGTCTTTGGATCGATTCCGAGCGGGTTCGCCGCGCCACCTTCGGCATAGGTGTAATAGACCGGTTCCAGCACACCGAAAAACAAAAGGCCGATGCCGATGCCGGCGGCGAACAACATCGCGATCCATCCGGCATAGCTATAGTCGGGCTTTGCATCCTTGCCGCCAATCCTTACCGCGCCGACCGGCAGAACGATCAACACCAGGCAGAACAGCATGATGATATCGACCGCGATGATCAAGAACCAGTCGAAAGTGCTGGTCAGCCAAGGGCGCAGCCACCCGAAGAATTCCGCCGATGCCTCCTGGTTCGCGAGTGAAAGCAAGACGAACGCAATAATGACAAGACTGGAGATCAAGAAAACCGGGTTGTGAATGTCGAGACCGAAAGGACGGATATTATCCTGCCCCATCTCATAGGCGGTCTCAAATCCGGCATCGCCGGAAGGGGGTGGACGCGTTGCTTCGGTATCTATCATGGCAAAATCCTCCGTGCTGCAGGCATTGCTTGATTGCTGCCTGTTGTCGCACCGGGGGTTTCAGCCGGTCAAATTACACACATGATATATATCCAAGCACTCTCTCAACGCCCGTAGGTTCAGATCTCGTTTAAAAAGTAGTTGAGTGATATCAGTGGGTTGTGATTCACCGTTTTTGTCGAAGAAGATGGAGAATGACCATGCCATGGACCAATGTCACTCGACTTGAATACAGGCGCGACCCTGCCCGCTATCCAGGCGATCTGACGGATGAAGAATGGGCGTTGATTGGGCCACTCTTGCCGCCTGCAAGGCCCGGCGGTCGGCCCCGCTCGACCAATCTGCGTGATGTGATGGATGGGATCTTGCAGATCGCTTCCAGCGGCTGTCAGTGGCGCATGCCGCCAAAGTGTTTTCCGCCACTCTCCACGGTGCGGCACCATTTCCACGATTGGCGTGACAGCGGGCCGTGGCTGTCTTCTGGCAACCATCTTCTGGTGGACCGCAGACCGGTAAACAGGCGTCTCCCGGTGCCGGTGTGATCGACAGCCGGTCGGTCAAAACCACCGAAGACGGTGGCGTTTGTGGCCATGACGCGGGCAAGAAGATTGCGGGCCGCAAGCGCCATGTCATCACCGACACGCCGGGCCGCATGCTGTTCATCATCGTCCACAGCGCCGCCATTCAGGATGGTGAAGGGCTGCCGATCTCATGAAGGCCATTCGATATCGCTCTCCGTGGCCGCGGCATCCATGCGCCGATGGTGGCCATGCGGGCGACAAGCTGAAGGATGCATTGTCGGGACACGGCCAATGGATCATCGAGATCATCAGGCGCTCCGACACTGCCGAAGGCCTTGAGGTTCTACCCTGCGGACGGGTCGTGGAACGCACCTTCGCCTTGCTCGGCAGATGTCGAGGATTGGCCAAAGATTGGGAGAGGTCCATCGAAAGTGCCACCGCATGGGCAACAATCGCCCACATCCGCATCCTGACAAGACGGCTGGCAAGATATTGTCTTGACTGAATGACTTTCAGTCAGACTCTGAATGGGCAAAGTAAATCATCGTTCTTCATCCTCTTGGTCTGCTTGACCCAGTGCAACCCCGGTCTTGCCAATCCGATACGGGTATACAAAATGAATCAACAACGGGTGAGGCACCCTTGAACGACCATAGTGTGAGCGCTGTCACGTTTATAGTTAACCAGCGGGCCACCAGGCCCGGAAAACGGTACTGAATCGGCAGGTATCCTGCCGTTTTCTCCCGGCCCCTTGCCACGATCTGCTTGAAAATCAGAATGTTTCCAGACACAGCGTGGCGGGAGATTTCCGAGAGGGTGACTTGAACAAATCAGAAAAAATCGTGGTGCTGGGAGCCGGGGCCTGTGGTACGGCCTTAGCGATCGGCTGGACCCGGGCCGGCAACCCCACGACGCTGTGGACCAGATCCGGTGCCGCCGCTGCCGAATTGAGGGAAACGGGCGAAAACAAAAAACGTCTGCCCGGCATCGCCCTGCCCGGCGATTTGAAGGTCACCAGCGATCTGGCCAAGGCGGTTGCCGGCGTCGGCATCGCCGTCGCCGCAATCCCGGCACAGGCCTGGCGCGATATGGCCAGCGATCTGCAAGGGCATTTGTCCGTCGGCACGCCGGTGGTCCTGACCGCCAAAGGAATTGAGCGCGGCACCGGGCTGTTGCCCCACCAAGTCACCGCCGATGTGCTGCCGAGCGCGATTCCGACCATTTTATCGGGTCCCAGCTTTGCATCCGATGTCGGGCGCGGACTGCCGACGGCCGTGACCCTTGCCTGTGCCGACGGCCGCGTCGGCAAACGTCTGGCGGAAACCCTGGCGACGCCCGCCCTGCGGACCTACCAGTCCGAAGACATGACCGGCACCGCGCTCGGCGGCGCGGTCAAGAACGTTCTGGGCATTGCCGCCGGACTGACCGATGGTTGCGGCCTGGGCGAAAGCGCACGTGCCGCGCTGGTCACACGGGGATTTGCCGAAATGCGCCGGCTGGGCGGCAAACTGGGCACGGCGCCGGAAACCATGATGGGGCTGTCCGGCCTCGGCGATCTGATGCTGACCTGTACCTCGCCCCAATCGCGCAATTACCGTTATGGCCACATTGTCGGGGAAGGATCATCTCCGGACCAGGCGCTGGAAACGGTCGGCACGGTCGAAGGTGTATGGACGGCCGAGGCCCTTCTGGACCTGGCGGCAAAGGTTGATGTGGACATGCCGGTCGCGGGTGCGGTACGCGATATTGTCGGCGGCACGCCCGTCGACCGGGTCATCTCCGGGCTGATGGCACGGCCACTGACGCAAGAAAACTGAGATAATCTGGGAGACGTCCATGGCCTATTGGCTGTTCAAATCGGAACCGTTCAAATGGTCCTGGGACCAGCAAAAGGCCAAGGGTGAGGCCGGCGAGGAATGGGATGGCATCCGCAATTACCAAGCCCGCAACAATATGCGGGCCATGCAGCTGGGCGACAAGGCGTTCTTCTACCATTCCAATGAGGGGCTGGAGATTGTCGGCATTGCCGAGGTCTGCGCGCTCAGCCACCCGGACTCCACCACCGATGACGAACGCTGGGACTGCGTTGACATCAAGGCGGTGTGCGACATGCCCCGGCCGGTCACCCTGAAAGAGGTCAAGGCCACACCGGAACTGTCGGAGATGGCGCTGGTCACCTCCATGCGCCTGTCGGTACAGCCGGTGACGCCGGAGGAATGGGATTTTGTTTGCCGCATGGGCGGCCTGGATCCCCAAAAAATCAGACAGGAAAAAAGATGTATGACCAAATAGGTACCCCGCCCCGGTTACTGGTTTTTCAGCACGTAGATTGCGAACACCCGGGCATCTTCCGCAAATTCATGACTAGGGCCGGCATTGAATGGGATGCAGTGGAACTGGACGCTGGAGAGGCAATCCCGCCACTGGACGGTTATGACATGCTGTGGGTGATGGGCGGTCCGATGGACGTCTGGGAGGTTGCGGCTCATCCTTGGCTGATTGAGGAGAAAAAAGCCATCCGGTACTGGGTCCGCGATCTGGGCAAGCCCTATCTGGGCCTGTGCCTGGGCCATCAGTTGCTGGCCGATGCCCTGGGCGGCACCTGCGGCCCCCAGCGTCCGCCCGAAATAGGCATCAAGAACATTGAACTGACGCCAGAAGGGGTTTCCGATCCGATGTTCCAGGGTCTTCCCGTCCGCCAGAAATGCCTGCAATGGCATTCGGTCGAGGTTGCCCAGGTGCCGGACGACACAGTGGTTCTGGCCAAATCCGACGTCTGTCCGGTCCAGGCCATGCGGGTCGACGCCAATGCCTGGTCGATGCAGTACCATATGGAAATCGAACCGGACACAGTGGCTAACTGGAACGCCATCCCCGCCTATCGCGATGCTCTGGAAACCAGCTTGGGCGCCGGCGCGGTGGACCGGCTGCAGGCCGAAGCCGATGCAAATATGGCCGACTTTGGCCGCAACGCCGAACGCCTGTTCCACAATGTCATGGTCGCTTCCGGATTTGATGTGGCGAGCCGTGCGGCGTGAATGACCCGTTGCCCAAACCCGGCGCCAAATTATGCCGGTTGGACGAGATCGAAGATCCTGGCGGACGCGGGTTTGAATACCGCGATGGCGACCGGCTGTACCGGATGTTTGTGGTGCGCCGGGGCGACCGGGTCTGGGGCTATCAGAACCGCTGTCCCCACGCCCGCACGCCGCTGGACTGGATCACCGACCGGTTCCTGACCCGGGACAAGGTCCATCTGCTGTGTGCTACCCACGGCGCCGAGTTCGTCATCGATACGGGCAAATGCGTTACCGGGCCTTGTATTGGCCGCAGCCTCAACCCCTGGCCCGTGAGACTGGAAGATGGAGTGGTCACACCGACAGTGGGTGTCGAGAACCTGATCTGATGCCATTGACGTTATTCCAAGGTCCAATTGCCGGTTGGCAGCCCGTCCTCTATCGCCCTAGGCTGGATGAAGGGATGGCGGAATGCACGTTCCGCCGCACGAACGGAATGTTAGGGAGGATCAGCCATGTCGTTTGATGCACACACCTTTCCGGTACCGGGTGACTGGGCCGAAAAAGCCTATGTCGATAACGCCAAATATCAGGAGATGTATCAGGCCTCGATCAGTGATCCGGAAGGCTTCTGGCGCGAGCATGGCCAGCGCATCACCTGGATGAAACCCTATACCAGGGTCAAGAATACCTCGTTCGACCCTGTATCGATCAAATGGTTCGAGGACGGCGCCCTGAACGTGTCGGTCAATTGTATCGACCGGCATCTGGAAACCCGGGGTGACCGGACCGCGATCATCTGGGAAGGCGACGATCCGACGGACGACAAGACGGTCACCTATCGCGAACTGCACGAACAGGTCTGTCGCCTGTCCAACGCCATGAAAGCGCGCGGAATCAAAAAGGGCGACCGGGTCACGATCTATATGCCCATGGTGGTCGAGGCGGCCTATGCCATGCTGGCCTGCTGCCGGATCGGCGCGGTGCATTCGATCGTCTTCGGCGGGTTTTCGCCGGACGCTCTGGCCGGCCGGATCGAGGATTGCGATTCAAACTGCGTGATCACCGCCGACGAGAGCGTTCGTGGCGGCAAACCGATCCCGCTGAAAGCCAATACCGACAAGGCGATTGAAATCGCCGAGAAGGACGGCGCCAGGGTCGAGACAGTGTTCGTGGTCAAGTGCACCGGCGCCGACGTCAATTTCGTCACCGGGCGCGACGTCTGGTATCACGAGATGGTGGATGCCACGACCGCCGACTGTCCGCCCGAAGAGATGAATGCCGAGGACCCGATGTTCATCCTCTACACGTCCGGTTCCACCGGCAAGCCGAAGGGCGTGCTGCACACCACCGGTGGCTATATCGTCTGGGCCTCGATGACCCACCAATATGTCTTCGACTATCATGACGGCGATATTTACTGGTGCACCGCCGATGTCGGCTGGGTCACTGGCCACAGCTATATCGTCTATGGACCGCTGGCCAACGGCGCCACCACGCTGATGTTCGAAGGGGTGCCGAATTATCCCGATGCCAGCCGGTTCTGGCAGGTTTGCGACAAGCACAAGGTCAACATCTTCTACACCGCCCCGACGGCGATCCGCGCCCTGATGGGCCTGGGCGATGAATTCGTCACCAAGACCGACCGGTCATCCCTGCGCCTTTTGGGGTCCGTGGGTGAGCCGATCAATCCGGAAGCCTGGATGTGGTATCACGAGGTGGTCGGCGACAGCCGTTGCCCGATCGTCGATACCTGGTGGCAGACCGAGACCGGCGGTATTATGATCACGCCGCTGCCGGGCGCGACGGATACCAAGCCGGGATCGGCCGCCAGGCCGTTTTTTGGCGTGCAACCGCAACTCGTCGATGCCGATGGCAAGGTGCTTGAGGGTGCGGCCGAGGGTAATCTGTGCATTGTCGACAGCTGGCCCGGCCAGATGCGCTCAGTCTATGGCGACCATGATCGATTCGAGCAGACCTATTTTTCGAGCTACAAGAGCAAGTACTTTACCGGAGATGGCTGCAAGCGCGACGAGGACGGCTATTACTGGATCACCGGCCGGGTCGATGACGTCATCAATGTTTCCGGCCACCGTATGGGAACCGCCGAAGTCGAGAGCTCGCTGGTCGGTCATGACAAGGTATCCGAAGCCGCCGTGGTCGGCTATCCCCACGACATCAAGGGACAGGGTATCTATTGCTATGTCACGTTGATGGTTGGCGAGGATCCAACCGATGAGTTGAAGACCGAGCTGCGCAACCACGTGCGCACCGATATCGGCCCGATCGCCTCGCCCGACCTGATCCAGTTCGCGCCCGGCCTTCCCAAAACCCGCTCCGGCAAGATCATGCGCCGGATCCTGCGCAAGATCGCCGAGGACGATTTCTCCAATCTGGGGGATACGTCCACCCTGGCTGATCCGGCGGTGGTCGACGATCTGGTCGAAAACCGGATGAACCGCGGCGACTGACGCACCGGCACCGGGAGACTCCTGTTTACCGGTCTGCGGTCCACCAGAAAATGATTGATCGACAGCCACGGCCCTCTGTCACGCCAATCGTGGAAATGGTGCCGCACCGTGGAGAATGGCGGAAAACACTTTGGCGGCATGCGCCACTGACGTATCCGTCCGTTAGAGCCGTATTTTCGGTTATTCCGGCATCCGATTCCACGGCATGAGTTCCTCGATGCGGTTGATCTGTGATCTGGCGGGCGCTCCAACACCCAGGTGAGCCAGGCTTCCGGATCAACGCCGTTCATCCTGGCGGTCTCGACGAGGGTGCAAGCGATAGCGGCGGCTTTACCGCCACCGACGGAGCCCATGAAGAGACAGTTCTTGCGGCCCAGTGCGATGGGGCGGATCGAGCGTTCACAGATATTGTTGTCGAGTTCCAGCCGTCCGTCGCCGAGACAGGCACGCGCCTTTGGCATGCGGTTCAGCGCATAGCGAATGGCCCCTGCCAGCTTGTTCTTGCCCGAGAGCTTGGGAAGCGGGGCCTGTAACCATGCTTCCAGCTCATCGAAGACGGGCCTTGCGGTGGCCATGCAGTTCAGCCTTCAGCTTCTCGTTTTGATACGTCAGCGACTGAACCCCGGCCATCAAAAGCTCGCTGACAGCCCGCAGTTCGGCGGGGTTTTCAGGCAGGGATTCAAGGGCGTTCAACATCTGTAATCCATATCAAACTGCCCCATGGGATGGAACGACAAACCGCGTTAAACTTAATGTTTTTTTGGGCTTTCTCTATCCCGCCTGCAAAGGACGCCAAGTCTTTTGCGGGGTGCGCCAGCCAATCCCCTCCAGCAGCATCGACAGCTGTGAGGGACTCAGGCTGACCTTGCCCTCCCTGGCCGCAGGCCAGACAAACCGCCCCCGTTCCAGTCGTCTGGAGAACAGGCAAGCGCCCTGGCCGTCCCACCATATGATCTTGAGCAGATCACCGCGCCTGCCGCGAAACACAAACATGTGCCCCGAATACGGGTCTTCAGCCAGAACCTGTTCGGCCTGAGTCGCCAGTGTGTTGAACCCGCACCGCATATCCGTCACCCCGGCGGCCAGCCACACCCGCGTATTGCCCGGCACCGGGATCATGTCATCAGCCCCTCAACCAGAGCCGGCACCGCCGACCATCAGACAGGGTGATGTCTACACGGTGAGCCGAAAGAGGAACGTCCATACAGGGCGCTGTGATCGGCACGTGGGCTGCGGTTGGCCCTGCAATCTCTACAGGCAGAAATTTGGTCACTTCCCCGGCGAAATCATCACCGTCAGTACATGCCGGCGCGAAACGGGGATCACGCAACCATGTGTGGATCAGATTGGCGTTCATCGCGTAACGTCGTGCAACCTGCGCTACCGAAACCCCAGGTGCGCGCGTTTGTCCGCAGATCGAAACCTTCTCATCGTCTGACCGGAACCGCTTCTTCTGACCCTTCTTCCCAGACATATCCGCCCTCAAGATGTCCACTAGCAATGGTGGACACTATCAGCGCACGCTATAACGCGTCAGAGCACCAACACCGGACGCTTACGCACCTTGCGGGCGGCGCGGAAACATTCCAGCGACTGGGGCACGCCGCAATAGATCGCGATGACGTGGATGATGGCGCGGATTTCTTCCTTGGTGACACCGTTGTTCAGCGCGCCGCGAATTTCGCCACCACCAAACATGCGGCGTGGTTGCGAAGATGTACATCAAGGGGGGCCATGCAACAGGCAGGGGATGTGATGCGCGAGTTCGGGGTCGAGAGCCTGTCCTCGACCCAGGTCAGCCGCGCAACCAAGCTTGCTGGACGACGAATTGGCCGCCCGGCGCGCTGTCTTCTGTGCGGCAACGTGGCAGCGCTGCCAATTCCGTCTGGCCCGGAACGCCGTGCAGCAGGCCCCGAACAGGGGCCTCAAAAACCGCGTCGGGAAACAGTTCGGGGCCGTTTGGAGTGCGTCCTGTCTATAAACCGCCCGGGCTGGGTCAGACACCCTCGTGGCCAGCTATCGCGAGAAGCATCCTGATTTAGCGGCAATTTCTAGATATCAGGTTGCGTAACCAATGATGTTGTGACATATCTCATGCGAACAGACAGGAGAGCAGGACATGCCATCATGGAAAAGGAAAAAGCCGGTTGTCCGTACCACCCCGCTGCACCGGGCGGCCGGTGAAGGCGATGCGGTGGTCGTCGGGGCGCTTCTCGCCGCCGGGGCCGATCCGGCCGCACGGGATGACAATGGCAACACTCCGCTGCACGAGGCGGCCCGTCGAGGCCATGCGGAGGCCGTCGGGGCGCTTATCAAAGGCGGGGCCGATCCGGCCGCACGGAATAAGTATGGCGAGACCCCGCTGCACAAGGCGGCCGATGAAGGCCATGAGGAGACCGTCGGGGCGCTTATCAAAGGCGGGGCCGATCCGGGCGCACGGGATGTCAATGGCAACACTCCGCTGCACGAGGCGGCCGGTGAAGGCCATGAGGAGACCGTCGGGGCGCTTATCAAAGGCGGGGCCGATCCGGCCGCACGGGACAAGGATGGCGACACCCCGCTGCACAAGGCGGCCGATGAAGGCCATGAGGAGACCGTCGGGGCGCTTCTCGCCGCCGGGGCCGATCCGGCCGCCCGGGACAAGTATGGCGACACCCCGCTGCACAAGGCGGCCGATGAAGGCCATGAGGAGGCCGTCGGGGTGCTTATCAAAGGCGGGGCCGATCCGGCCGCCCGGAATAAGGATGGCGAGACCCCGCTGCACGAGGCGGCCGATGAAGGCCATGAGGAGACCGTCGAGGCGCTTATCAAAGGCGGGGCCGATCCGGCCGCACGGAGTAAGGATGGCGACACCCCGCTGCACGAGGCGGCCGATGAAGGCCATGAGGAGGCCGTCGGGGCGCTTATCAAAGGCGGGGCCGATCCGGCCGCCCGGGACAAGGATGGCGACACCCCGCTGCACGAGGCGGCCGATGAAGGCCATGCGGTGGTCGTCGGGGCGCTTCTCGCTGCCGGGGCCGATCCGGGCGCACGGAATAAGGATGGCAAGACCCCGCTGCACAAGGCGGCCGATGAAGGCCATGAGGAGACCGTCGGGGCGCTTATCAAAGGCGGGGCCGATCCGGCCGCACGGAATAAGGATGGCGACACCCCGCTGCACGAAGCCGCCTATTGGGGCCATGCGGTGGTCGTCGGGGCGCTTCTCGCTGCCGGGGCCGATCCGGCCGCACGGAATAAGGATGGCGACACCCCGCTGCACCGGGCGGCCGGTGAAGGTGATGCGGTGGTCGTCGGGGCGCTTCTCGCTGCCGGGGCCGATCCGGCCGCACGGAATAAGGATGGCGACACCCCGCTGCACAAGGCGGCCGATGAAGGCCATGCGGTGGTCGTCGGGGCGCTTCTCGCTGCCGGGGCCGATCCGGGCGCACGGAATAAGGATGGCAAGACCCCGCTGCACGAGGCGGCCGGTGAAGGCCATGAGGAGACCGTCGGGGCGCTTATCAAAGGCGGGGCCGATCCGGCCGCCCGGGACAAGTATGGCGACACCCCGCTGCACAAGGCGGCCGATGAAGGCCATGAGGAGACCGTCGGGGCGCTTCTCGCCGCCGGGGCCGATCCGGCCGCCCGGGACAAGTATGGCGACACCCCGCTGCACAAGGCGGCCCGTCGAGGCCATGAGGAGACCGTCGGGGCGCTTATCAAAGGCGGGGCCGATCCGGCCGCACGGGATGACAATGGCGACACCCCGCTGCACGAAGCGGCCGATGAAGGCCATGCGGTGGTCGTCGGGGCGCTTATCAAAGGCGGGGCCGATCCGGCCGCCCGGAATAAGGATGGCGAGACCCCGCTGCACAAGGCGGCCCGTGAAGGCGATGCGGAGGCCGTCGGGACGCTTCTCACCGCCGGGGCCGATCCGGCCGCACGGGACAAGGATGGCGACATCCCGCTGCACGCGGTGGCCTTTCAGGGCCATGCGGTGGTCGTCGGGGCGCTTCTCGCTGCCGGGGCCGATCCGGCCGCACGGAATAAGGATGGCGACACCCCGCTGCACAAGGCGGCCGTTGAAGGCGAAGCGGAGGCCATCGGAGCGCTTATCAAAGGCGGGGCCGATCCGGCCGCACGGAATAAGGATGGCGACACCCCGCTGCACAAGGCGGCCCGTCGAGGCCATGCGGAGGCCATCGGAGCGCTTATCAAAGGCGGGGCCGATCCGGCCGCACAGGATGACAATGGCAGCACTCCGCTGCACGAGGCGGCCCGTCGAGGCCATGCGGTGGTCGTCGGGGCGCTTATCAAAGGCGGGGCCGATCCGGCCGCCCGGGACAAGTATGGCGAGACCCCGCTGCACGAGGCGGCCCGTCGAGGCGATGCGGTGGTCGTCGGGGCACTTCTTGCCGCCGGGGCCGATCCGGCCGCACGGGACAAGTATGGCGAGACCCCGCTGCACGAGGCGGCCGGTGAAGGCGATGCGGTGGTCGTCGGAGCGCTTATCAAAGGTGGGGCCGATCCGGCCGCACGGAATAAGTATGGCGAGACCCCGCTGCACAAGGCGGCCCGTCGAGGCCATGCGGAGGCCATCGGAGCGCTTATCAAAGGTGGGGCCGATCCGGCCGCACGGGATGACAATGGCGAGACCCCGCTGCACAAGGCGGCCGATGAAGGCCATGAGGAGACCGTCGGGGCGCTTATCAAAGGTGGGGCCGATCCGGCCGCACGGGATGACAATGGCGAGACCCCGCTGCACAAGGCGGCCGATGAAGGCCATGAGGAGACCGTCGGGGCGCTTATCAAAGGCGGGGCCGATCCGGCCGCCCGGAATAAGGATGGCGAGACCCCGCTGCACAAGGCGGCCGTTGAAGGCGAAGCGGAGGCCGTCGGGACGCTTCTCACCGCCGGGGCCGATCCGGCCGCACGGAATAAGGATGGCGAGACCCCGCTGCACAAGGCGGCCGTTGAAGGCGAAGCGGAGGCCGTCGGGACGCTTCTCACCGCCGGGGCCGATCCGGCCGCACGGAATAAGGATGGCGAGACCCCGCTGCACGAGGCGGCCCATTCAGAGCCTGATTCAAAATGATCTGATGTTTTTCAAGCCCTTGCGAGACAGCGTGTCATGCGCCTGATATGGGCGATGAGACTCCAAGCCTCTGCACTTTCGATGGTTTTCTCCCAATCCTTTGCCAATCGGCGGCAACGTCCCAGCCAGGCGAAGGTACGTTCGACGACCCATCTGCGGGGCAGGACCTCAAAACCTTCGGCGGTGTCGGAACGCTTCACAATCTGGATAGTCCAGCGGCCAATGGTTATCAGGGCTGAACGAAGTTTTGGCCCCCGATAACCGCAGTCGGCAAAAACGTGGCGCAGTTTTGGGGCATCCCGCTTGAGCTTTTGAAAGACGCCCACTGCCCCGTCGCGATCCTGAATGTTGGCAGCGTGAACGCATGATGCCAACAGATGGCCACAGGTGTCTGTCATGATGTGGCGCTTGCGGCCTTTGATCTTCTTTCCTGCGTCGTAGCCAGAAATGCCGCCGTTTTCAGTGGTTTTCACGCTTTGACTGTCAATAACGCCTGCCGTGGGGTGATGATCCCGAGCCTCCCATTCACCCGCCAGAGCGACCAGAGCGTGGTTGATCTCCGCCAGTAACCCGCCATCACGCCAGTTGTAGAAATAGTATCGAACCGTTGAAACCGGCGGAAAGTCCTTTGGCAAAAGAGACCACGCGCACCCGGCGGCAGCGATGTAGCCAATCCCATCCCGAACTTCGCGCAACTCAACTTCCCGAGGGCGCCCCAATTTGTCGGGGCCGGGCAAAAGCGGAAAAATGACCGCCCATTCTGCATCGGTTACATCGCTTGAGTAACGCTCGTTATTCCGCTCATACTGGCAGCGAGTGGTTTCAGTCCAGGGCATCGTGACCTCCGTTTTCTTGTTCCCTGTTCAAACAAACAGAATCACAACCCACTGATATCACTCAACTCATTTCCGATCAGGCTCTAAGGGTTTCGGCAACTGGAACAGTCAGTTCAATCGGTTTCGCCGTTGGGCCGAGAACGGCGTATTCGAGAGTCTTTTCAACACAAGGCTCAGTTTACAAGCCGTGTGTGTTCATGTTATGTTTTTTGTGAAATCAGAAGGATGGATTGACATGGATCACAAGCAGTTTCAGGAATGGTTATCGGGGATAGACCACCTCAGCCCGGCGCAGCGGCAGCAAACCGAAGCCGTGTTCCTGGGGGACACGGAGACGTCAGCGTCGCTGGCTGCCATTGAAGCGGCCGTGGGTGGAGATCGCCAGTGCCCGCATTGTGGCACGCTAGGCGCCATATCGCGTGGCAAGGCAAGGGGTCTGCGACGGTACCAGTGCAAAGAATGCAGGAAGACATTCAATGCCACGACCGGCACCCCCTTGTCGGGTCTGCACCACAAGGACAAGTGGCTTTCCTTCGGAGCCTGTCTTGCTGATGGGCTGACGGTTCGCGCTTCAGCAGAACGTTGCGGACTTGCCGTCAACACCGCCTTCCGTTGGCGGCACCGATTTCTTGCCGCAAAAGACCTGAAGGCACGCAAGCTCACGGGCATTGTGGAAGCCGATGAAACCTATGTGCTGGAAAGTCGGAAAGGTGCACGAAACCTTGAGCGCAAGGCGCGACGCAGGGGAGGCAAGGCCAGCAAGCGGGGCCTGTCAGATGAACAGGTTCCGGTACTGGTTGTCGCTGATCGCAGCGGCGCAACAGTCAGTGCGGTTCTGCCCGCGGTCAACACAGATACCTTGCGAGAGGTAATCGCGCCGGTTGTGGACGAGGATATCGTTTTGGTGACCGATGGACACCGCGCTTATCCGCGATGCGCGGCGGCAATCGGTGCGCATCACGAAGCATTGAACCTGTCACGAAGTGAACGGGTGCGAGGTGCCTTTCACATTCAGACGGTCAACAACCGACACAGCCGGTTGAAGGATTTCCTGCGGCGCTACCGAGGCGTCGCGACCAGATATCTCGACAACTACCTGCGATGGTTCCAACGGCTTGAACTGGAGAACGCCTCACCCCGGGCTTGCCTCGCAACCGCCATCGCACGTCCATGCATACAATTCGTAAACTGAGCCCAACACAATGAGCGGTGAGCCAGATTTGGGGTATGTGTATCGTCCCAAGGTTATTGAGACACTTTTGAAGCTTACGCGGCGGCCTGGATTTTGTCCATGTCGTCGCGTCTGAACTGGTTTGGTGATCGATGCCCAACGCGCTGGATCAGCCAATGCTCGTTGTAATGTCCTTGAACTCCTGGAGGGCCTGCTGCAGTTCCTCGATTGTCTCGAAGGTTCTGACCCGGAGCAGATTTTCCTTCAGCGTCCGGATGAAGCGCTCGGCACAGCCGTTTCCTCTTGCCGCACAGACGCACGACATGAAAGGCGTCGCCTCCCTGATCCGCGACACTCCCCTTGGCGCGCTGCTGGCCGACAAGGCGTTCGATGCAGATTGGCTTCTACAACAGCTTGATGAGCGCGGCGCAACCGCTGTCATCCCGCCCAAATCGAACCGAAAAGTGCAGCGAGACGACGATACGCACATGTACAAGTGGCGGCATCTGATCGAAAACGACTTCGCAAAGATCAAGGAATTCCGAGGTATGGCAACGCGTTACGACAAGACTGACACCAGCCATGCCGCCAGCCGGCACCTCTCCGCAATTTTCGGGCCGCAAACAGGCCTGCAATGTTCACACCAGCCATGCCGCCAACTGGCATCTCTCCGCAATGCTCATCGCCGCAAGATGATTGTCAACAGGCCCTAGAAATCCGTCGCAATGCCTTTCCTTTCCCAATCCCCGAATCGGGTCGGTTCAGGCCCCTTGCGTCCGCCGTTCTCATGGGGCAATGGATCCTTTCCGGCACCGACCGTACTGGTGCGGCGCTGTTCCGCCTCGGCCAAAGCCCGCTGGGCCGCCTCGCGGATACGCTTGGCTGGTTCGGTCTGATCTGTTATCCGTTTTGCCATCGCCCTGAAATGGTGCTAAATCGTTCCTATATGAAGAGCAAAGTTGGGTTCAGCGCGAGGAAAATGCAAACGCCATGAATTATTTCAAGACCGGGTTTCTGCTGGCCGTGATCACGGCCATGTTCATGTTCTTCGGTGCCATGCTCGGCGGCCAGACCGGCATGTTCATTGCCCTGGCCTTTGCCGTGGCCACCAATGCCTTTGCCTATTGGAACGCCGACAAGATGGTCCTGCGCATGCACGGCGCGCGCGAAGTGAACCGTGCCCAGGCGCCGGAGTTCTATAATCTGGTTGAGGGTCTGGCACGGCGCGCCGACATGCCGATGCCCAGGGTCTATGTCATCGACACCGACCAGCCGAACGCCTTTGCCACCGGTCGCAATCCTTCCAACGCCGCGGTCGCCGCGACCAGAGGCCTGTTGCAGAACCTGACGCCGGAGGAGGTTGCCGGCGTAATGGCGCACGAGTTGGGCCATGTAAAAAATTATGACACCCTGATCATGACGGTGACGGCAACCCTGGTTGGCGCACTCACGATGTTGGCTTATTTCGGCCGGTTCTTCGGGCGCAGCAATCGCAACGGTTTCCTGTTTACGATTGCCGCTGTGATCCTGGTTCCGCTGGCGGCCGGCATTGTGCGCATGGCGATCAGCCGGACGCGGGAATATGCCGCCGACCGGGCCGGCGCGGAAATCTCCGGCGATCCCGGCGCGCTGGCTTCGGCCCTAGCCAAGATTGATCGCATGGCGCGCAGCGTGCCGATGGAATCGGCCGAAGCACACCCCGAGTCCGGCCAGATGTTCATCATCAACCCGTTGACCGGCGGCGGCATGGACAATCTGTTCTCGACCCATCCCAATACCGAAAACCGGATCGCAGCCCTGAAAAAAATGCCGAAGACCGCGTCCTCGCGTCAAAACTTCAGGGGGCAATACAAGTCCTGATCCGGAGATCCCGCACGAGGAAAGGGCCGAGCCCTGCACGGGCATTGGCCTGGCGCGCACTGAAGACCGTGCTTGCCAAGGGACGTCCCCTGGATACTGTCTTTGATGAGGCCGCGGGCCGGGACATCGACAGCCGCGATCTGGCCCTGGCCCGGATGATCGCGGCAACCGCTCTGCGTCGCAAATGTCAGATCGACACCGTGATCGCGGCAACGCTGGATCGCCCCCTGCCCAAACGAGCAAAGCTGCCGGGCATCCTGCTGGGCATGGCTTCGGCAGAACTGATGTTCCTCGACACCCCTTCCCATGCGGTGGTGAACGATGCCGTGGCCATCGCCAACAAGGAGCCGGATCTGCGCCCCTATCGCGGCCTGACCAATGCGGTTCTACGGAAAATTGCCGCGCGGGAGGGGCCACCAGACGCAGAGCCCGGCGACAATCTGCCGGCCTGGTTGCTGGGTCGTTGGCGGGAAACCTATGGCGCCGAGGTGGCCCGGAGCATGGCATTGGTCCTGTCGCTGCCGCCGCCCCTCGATATCAGCCTGGCTGTCGACCCTGAAGAATGGGCTGAGCGGCTGGGCGGGACCCTGCTACCGGCAGGTTCGATCCGGCTGGACGAGACGGCACACATTCCGGATCTGCCCGGGTTCAACGACGGCACCTGGTGGGTCCAGGGCGCCGGGGCAGCTCTGCCGGCACGGTTGCTGCGCCCCCGGCCGGGAATGACGGTCATTGATCTGTGTGCGGCGCCGGGCGGCAAGACCCTGCAACTGGCGGCCGCCGGAGCCGATGTAACGGCGATTGATGTGTCCGCTGCTCGTCTCGAGCGACTGTCTGAAAATCTGGCCCGGACCGGCCTGACAGCGGACATTATTGCGGCGGACGTCAACCGGTGGCGCCCCGATGCACCGGTGGATGCGGTGTTGCTGGACGCGCCCTGTTCGGCAACCGGCACGGTTCACCGCCACCCCGATGCGCCTTATCTGAAAACCGCTGGACAGATCGAAAAACTGGCATCCCTGCAGGATCGGATGCTGGATGCGGCCGCCGCTTTGGTCAGGCCCGGCGGTACACTGGTCTATTGCACCTGTTCGCTGGAGCCGGAAGAAGGTGAAGAGCGCGCACGCGCATTCATCGAACGGCACGGCGCATTTTCAGTCGACCCGGTAACCCCGGTGGAGACTGGCGGAATGGCCGAATTGATCACGGCGGAGGGTTGGCTTCGCACCCGTCCCGACCATCTGGCCGAGTGTGGCGGTCTGGAAGGGTTCTTCGCCGCTCGATTTACCCACACCTGAACGCAGCGATTCCCTTGCGAGACTCAATTTGCATGACGCAAAAAGAACGTATCAATTGACCCTCCGGTAACAAGGTCCACGGCACCCGGTATGGCCGCAGTCGTTAGCAAGATGTGGGGCATGTTTCTGCGCAGCCGCCTGTCCGATGCTGTGCTCAGTGGGCCCTTGCCTGACCGGCTGGCCATGGCACCGGCGGTAATCATCGGTGGATCGCCCGAACGCGCCCGGGAAATGCTGGGCGAGGAAACCGATCTGTCCACCCTGGCGGCGGGCGGATCGCGCGTTCCCGGCATGTCGACCGAGGCCTATCACCGATTTGAATGGCTTCTGGATTTGTCGGCGCTGGGCGATACCCCCTCGCGGGCACTCAGTCGGGCGCATATCGACCATTGGATTAACAGTTTCGGTCAATTTGATCCGCTCGGCTGGCGCGCTGATATAGCCGGTACCCGGGTCATGGCCTGGCTGCGAAATTACCGGCTGATCTATGAACATGCCGAACTGATCTACAGGTCCAGGGCCATGGTCAGCCTGGTCCGCCAGGTGCGCTATCTGGCCATGGCGGCGCCGCGTGTACCCGAAGGATTTGCCCGTCTGGAAGCGGCTTTGGGCCTGGCATATGGCGCGATCTGCCTGGCCGAGGAACGTCGCCATCTGCCTTCGGCCATGACCATCGTAATGCGCGAACTGGAGGGTCAGATCGATGAGGACGGCAGCCATTTGTCGCGCAATCCTGCGGTTCTGATCCGCCTGCTGATCGATCTGGTGGCTTTATCGCGCGATCTGGCGACGATCGGCGCGCCCGTGCCCGAGGACCTGCCGGACACGATCCACAAAATGGCAACCCACGTCCGCTATATGCGACATACCGATGGCGGCATGCCCTGTTTCAACGGTGGCAGCGAGATGGAGGGCGGCCTGCCTGACCAGGCACTGGGCGAGGCAAGCGGCGACAAACGCCTGCCCAAAACCCTGATGGCCGGCGGCTATGCGCGTCTGCATGGCGGCCGCACGACTGTCCTGGCCGACGGCGCCCCGGCACCGCCGGGCGCCTTTGCCGATGGCGCCCATGCCGGCGCTCTGTCGTTCGAAATGAGCATCGGCCGGTCGCGCCTGATCGTCAATTGCGGCCCGACCCGGGACATGGGGTCGAGTTGGCGCCGGGCCCTGCGACTGACCGCCGCCCATTCGACCGTGACCCTGAACGATGAATCCTCGGCCACCTTTATAATCCCGCGCGGCAACCATCCCCGGCCCAGTGGTCCACCGGGCCTGGAAGGTGAAACCAGTCCGCAGACCGGTGGCCTGTCATTCCTCGGTCGCCACGCCGGCTATGGCAAGCGCTTCGGTCTGATCCACGAGCGCCGCCTGTTCCTGGATACGGAAGGAACCGCGCTGGTCGGTGAGGATCGCTTGTTGCCGTCGGGACGCCGGTCATCCCGCGCGCCGGAAACCCAGTACACTTTGCGCTTCCATCTGCACCCAACCGTCTCGTCCACGCTACTGAAAAGCGGGGCGGCGATGCTGAAGACAGCTGACAAGCAGGGCTGGCAACTGCGGACCCAATCCGGCCTGCTGGCATTGGAGGAAAGTGTCTATAACGGATCGGCCGGCAGGCCGCGTAAAACCGAACAAATCGTGCTGATCGGACTGACCGAGCACGGAAAGGCACGCATCCGCTGGACCCTGGAAAAAGTTTGAACCGTCAACCAAAGAGGTGACCCGCCCATGACCAAGATTACCCGTGCCCTGCTTTCCGTCAGCGACAAGACCGGCCTGGTCGATTTTGCGCGCGACCTGGCCGGGCAAGGGGTGGAAATCCTGTCGACCGGCGGCACGGCGCGTACCATCGCCCAGGTCGGGATCTCGGTGAAGGACGTCTCGAACCACACCGGGTTTCCCGAAATGATGGAAGGACGGGTCAAGACTTTGCACCCCAAGGTGCATGGCGGTCTGCTGGCCCGGCGCGGCGCGCCCGATCACATGGCATCGGCCGAGGAACACGGTATCGGCATGATCGATCTGCTGGTCGTCAATCTCTATCCGTTCGAGGAAACCGTCGCGGCGGGCGGCGACTATGAGACTTGCGTCGAAAACATCGACATTGGCGGCCCGGCAATGATCCGCGCCGCGGCCAAAAATCATGAGGATGTGACCGTTGTCGTGGATGTGGCTGACTATGCCCGCATCAGCGCCGAAATGGCGTCCCAGGGCGGCGGAACCACGCTGGAGACGCGCAAGGATTTGGCGGCCAAGGCTTATGCTCGCACCGCGGCCTATGACGTCGCCATCTCCAACTGGTTCATGGCCGAGATCGGCGAGGACACGCCTTCCTTCACCGCCGTCGAAGGAACGTTGAAACAGAAGCTGCGCTATGGCGAAAATCCGCACCAGTCCGCCGCCTTCTATGTCGGCGGCCCGACCCGGGCTGGTGTGGCGAGCGCGGCTCAGATCCAGGGCAGGGAGTTGTCCTACAACAATCTCAATGACACCGATGCAGCTTTCGAGCTGGTCAGCGAAATGGATCGGGACCGACCGTGCGTCGCCATCATCAAGCACGCCAATCCGTGCGGTGTCGCTTACGGGGCGGATGTAGAAGCCGCCTATCGCGCCGCCTATCGCTGTGACACCACCAGCGCCTTTGGCGGGATCGTTGCGGTCAACCGGGTCCTGGATGAGGCAGCGGCCCGGGTAATCACCGAAATCTTTACCGAGGTGGTGATCGCGCCGGGCGCCGACGATGCTGCGAAAGCCGTCTTCGCCAGGAAGAAGAATCTGCGCCTGTTGCTGACGGGCGGCCTCGCCGATCCGGACCAGCCCGGTCGGGTCGTCAAATCCGTAGCCGGCGGCCTGCTGATCCAGGATCGCGATCACGGCCGAATTCTGGCGGGTGATCTGAAAATCGTCACCGCCCGCAAACCGTCCGATCAGCAACTGAACGATCTGTTGTTTGCCTTCCGGGTCGGCAAGCATGTGAAGTCGAACACAATCGTCTATGCCAAAAACGGCGCCACGGTCGGCATCGGTGCCGGTCAGATGAGCCGCATCGATTCGGCCCGGATTGCCACCCGCAAAGCCGCTGACGCGGCCGAAGTTGCAGGACAAGCCACCGCGCTGACGGTCGGATCGGTTGCGGCATCGGATGCCTTCTTCCCATTCGCCGACGGTTTGGAGGTCGTTGCCGAGGCCGGCTGTACCGCTGTGATCCAACCCGGCGGATCGATGCGCGACGACGACGTTATCGCCGCGGCGGACGCAGCCGGCCTGGCCATGGTGTTTACCGGCCTGCGCCACTTCCGGCACTGACGCGCCGCCGCAAAGCCAAATTGATCGGCCCCACATTCGGGGAGTGTCCCGTCCGATGTTGAAATTCGCGCCGGGCGACGTTGCGGGTTGCATGGTTACGCGGCCCGAGCCATCGGGTCAACAGGTGCACCGGCCTGTGGGTCGCGGTGCTTTTCGAGCGCGGCCTTCAGGACGGGCAACAGCTTGCAGGCCTTGGGACGGCGGAAGCCCTTGCCTGCTTCGAGCATTCCGGCGTCGGTCCAGCGCGGCGCCATCCGGGCATCCCGCCATCGCTTCACATTCCGGCGGACCTGACGGATCACGGCATTCATCGACTCGATGATATGCGTCGACGCCAGCGACCGTCGCAACAGGGGCGGGATGCCAGGACGGATGACGGTCAGGATCTCGTCCAACCCTCCCCGCCCTGGAGTTTTTTTGAGACACTGATCAAGACCTGAGACGAGGGGATTATTGAGGTGTTTCATGATGGAACAGAATAAGGTTGATCGGGCCGGAGCCGGAGCTGCGGAGATTTCACATATCGCAGCAGATCCGGCTCCGGCCCGACGTCGCAGACAGACGGCGGCGCGCGCAGGCAGGAGGCCGTTCTGCGGCTCATGCGCGAGAACGGGCTATGCGCCATAGCTTTTGAGGACACGGTTCGAGGTCTCGAATTTCAAAGCCCATTCCGACATCTTCTCGCTGATCGCAATACAACTGCGCTGCACGCGCATTCCCTGACTGCACCCGACCACGTCGCGCAGCAATGCTTTCTCCTCGGCGACAATTCTGCGGTAAGTTTCAAATTTACCGGTCTTCTGGATGTGCGCGATGCCGTCGATCACCTGCCGGCATTTGACACCTTGTTCCTTGAGAACGAAGTGGAGGTTTTTGGAATATACCGTGGACTGGCAGACCTTCCACAAAACGTCCGTCTGGAAGTGGCCGAACAGACGCATCATTGCCAGATGATTTGTCGGCAACAGGCGCAGGCCACGCCCTACTGCATCTGCCGGCCAGAATTGATAACTATCGACAAATCCGAGCGTGCTGATCCAGCGGGCATTCTTGTCCGGTGGCTTGCGATAGCCGGGCGGCAAGTCAGGCAAAAACGTTCCTTCCCGGACAAGCGCAAGTGCAACCGGGTTGGCCGCCAGGGGTTCTTTTTTGAAGGCGCCCCTGGTCAGAGGCACCCACTCCACCAGAATTCCGACCGCTGCCGGCGTAATCCGCAGCACGCCCTCTCCGGCTGGTGATCTTGCGATACCATTGACAGCGCCGTCCCTGATCACGCCGGTAAACTTAAAAAGGGTCCGGTTCGGGAACAGGATGCGTCCACGCAATTCCCCCTTGGTTCGTGTCGGTTCAAGCCACAAACCGATCCCATCGGCATTGTCGATGCCGACAAAGGTGCCCGGATAGACATCGTCTTCGGCTGCCGAAGCGTTGGTCAATACTGTCAGCGACCAGAAGAAAACAGCGCAAATCAGATAGATACGCTTCATCCGATTTCCTTCAATTCATCCCGGTAGCGCGCAATCTTGCTGACATAGCTTTCGGCGCTCAAGCGGATCAATGCTGTCGCCTTTTCGTCGGTTTGCCGGACGACCCTTGCCGGGACGCCGACGGCCAGGGAATTATCGGGAATTTCCTGTCCCTCGCGTACCAGGGTGCCGGCGCCGATGATACAATTTTGCCCGATCCTGGCACCGTTCATGACGATGGCGCTCATGCCGATCAGCGAACCGGAGCCGATGGTGCAACCGTGTATCATGGCCTTGTGACCAATGGTAACACCATCGCCGACAATCAATGGAAAACCGGGATCGGCGTGGCAGATACAGCCGTCCTGGATATTGCTTCCCTCACCCAAAGTCAGGGGTTCATTGTCGCCGCGCAGGACACTGTTGAACCAGACGTTGGCGTGTCGTGACAAGCGGACATCGCCGATTAAGACGGCATCCGGTGCGATATAATACTCGTCTCCGGCCGGCACGGTGGGCGACAGATCGCCAAGGGCGTAAAGTGGCATGGGGATTCCCGTTTGATGTCCAGGATACAATACCTTTGCTTATGGCATGAACAAGGCCTTGACGACCGGGTTCTAACCGGCACTTTACGGCGGAATGAAATTCTGAAGGGAAAGAGCAATGAAACTGGTACGGTATGGCGAACGCGGCGCGGAAAAACCCGGCATGATTGATGCGGATGGTACTTTGCGTGATTTATCGGGGGCAATCGGCGATGTGAGCGGTGCGACGCTGGATCCGGCGACCCTGGATCGGTTGCGGGCATTGGACCCGGCTTCACTGCCGGCCGTTTCCGGCGATCCACGTATCGGGGCATGTGTAGGCAATGTGGGTACGTTTTTCTGCATTGGCCTGAACTATTCCGACCACGCCGCCGAAACAGGTGCCAAGGTGCCGGACGAACCGATCCTGTTCCTGAAGGCTACTTCCGCCATCAATGGACCATTTGATGACATTGTCATGCCGCGCGGATCGGAAAAGACCGATTGGGAAGTGGAACTGGGCGCGGTTATCGGTACTTCCGCCAAGTACGTCACCGCGGATCAGGCGATGAATCATGTTGCCGGTTTCTGTGTTGCAAACGATGTGTCCGAGCGTCATTGGCAAACCGAACGCTCCGGCCAGTGGACCAAGGGAAAATCACCCGATACGTATGGACCGATCGGCCCTTGGCTAGTCACCGCCGATGAGGTGGGCGATCCGCAAAATCTGGATATGTCGGTTACCGTAAACGGGGTTACCAAGCAGGATGGCAACAGCCGCACGATGATTTTTTCTGTGGCCGATATCATCTCCCATCTCAGCCAGTTCATCACTTTGAATCCAGGCGATGTCATCATCACCGGCACCCCGCCTGGTGTTGGCATGGGAATGAATCCACCGGAATATCTGAAAGACGGTGATGAAGTCGTTGTGACGATTGAAAAACTGGGCCAGCAAAGGTCTCGGGTGCTGGCCGACAACTGATTTCAATTTGGAAGGCGTGCGGCAAATGGTTGGAGGCCGGCGGCATCCTCCCCAAGGGGTCGATCGGGGGAGACGGGAAGAACACCGCCGGCCGGACCATTGGCCGAACTTTCGTTCCGCCTCGGTAAGCTACATGTAGGCAGCATTAACCTGTGTTAAAGGGCAAAAGTACATTTTTGCGGAACAAATTCCGCTCACTTTGGCGAGATATCCGTTGAAGTTCGTGAAATAATCGATTGTTCGTGAAAGCCTAGCCGGCCACCACGGCAATTTCCGCCAGCACGGCCTCGGCGGCGGCCTTTGGATCGGTTGCCTTTGTTATCTGGCGACCGACCACCAGATGGTCACTGCCTGCTGCAATCGCCTGGCCGGGTGTCATGATCCGTTTTTGATCCTGTGCGCCGGTGCCGGCCGAGCGAATGCCTGGCGTTATGGTCGCCAATTTCCCGCCGGTTGCCGCTTTAATGCCAGCAGCTTCATGACCGGAACATACGACCCCGTCGGCCCCGCTGCCGAGCGCATTTCGCGCCTTGAACAGCGCCAGGTCGCCAATCGACATTTCGTAACCCATCTCATCGACGTCGTTTTGGTCAAGGCTGGTCAAGATCGTAATCGCGAACAGCTTCATCTCGGTGTTGCCACTGGCGGTGCGACCCGCAACGGCGGTGCGGACAATCTGAGGATCGCCTTGTAGGGTGAGAATATGGACCCCTAGTTCCGCCATCCTGGCGGCTGCTTCGTGCACGGTCTGATGAATGTCGAACAGCTTCAGATCGGCGAATACCTGTTCGCCATCGGCGATCAATTCCCGCATCAGGTCAAATCCACCAATCGGCACCAGGCTCAGACCGATCTTGAAGTATCCAACCGAACCGTGCAGAGCCCGGATCAACACCCGCGCTTCGTCCAGCGTCGGGACATCAATGGCGACAATCAGTTTATCTTTGATGGATTGGGAAAATTCGGTCATGGGCGGGCTCCTGCCTAATGCGGCGACAGATGTCGGCGCGGCGGAGCCCGGTGTCAAGCCGGCAGGATCAACGCTTTGCCCAATACCTGACTTTGCCGACATCTGCGTGAACAAATCCGGTGTGCCGGTACTCTCCGACACCGCCGATTTTGAGCGCCCGGGCCGCGGCGGCGACCTGTTTGACTGATCGTGATCCGATTAAAGAAATCGGCAGCCGTGCCCTTCATGTGCAAACTGTTTCGGGCCGGTTCGTGTCCAGCAGACTTCAGCCGTGCATTGGTCCGCAGTGTCCGATAACCCAACGTTACCATGATGGGGTTGGGCGTATCGACCAGATTTCTGCACGGAGGACATCAAATCCACCAGTTCCCGATCGATGGTCCCTTTCGTCTGCCCGGAATAGTCACGCAGCAGATATTCGATTTGGCTCAGTTTGCAAGTTGTGTGCGTTCATGTCAGGGCTATTCGTCAAATTGGACCAGGGTATTGAAAATATTCAGAAAGTCTGAATCTCTGTTGCTGAGTTTCAGCGACAGAGTTGGCCAGATATGGTATCCGTTCAATCCGTATTGCGACAGGTTCCCGATCCGGGGGCGTGTCTCGAGTCTGGTGGAAATTCTCTGGCGGTGTGGCGTCCTCCGAGCGGTGTGAATTGCGCCTGATCAGGCGGCAAAGTCAAGGGTCATAGGCAGGGCAGGCTGCGTGAGCGTTTCCCAGCCATCGACTTTTCGCATCCGGATCTGTCCGGAGGCCAGGAACGCCCACAGCAACATCGGCACTGTTTCCGCGCAGGGCAGCACGGTTTGCGTCTTCATGCGGCGGCGGAACTCCTCGTTCAGGCGTTCGATGGCGTTGGTTGTCCTGGCGGATTTCCATTGCGATGGGGCGAGCCGGGTGAAGGTGAACAGGCGGTCTGCGGCCTCCTCCAGGCTGTCAGCGACCGCACGACATTTCAGGCGCCTTTTACGCAGGAAGGCCTTGCGCCTCTTCTCGACCTCCCTGGCTGTGTCAGCGCCGATCATGTCGCTATAATCCGCGGTGAGTTCCTCCTGCATATGCCTGGGAGCATGGCCGGGAAGATTGCGGTGCTTGTGCACCGTGCCGGCGCTGGATGGCCAATCCGTTGCCCCGGAGGGCCACGAGCGCGGCCTCCAGACCAGGCGCCCCATCGGCGATCACGAATTCGGCCGCTTCAGCCCACGCGCATCGATATCCTGGAGAAACTGCCGCCAGGCCGCCGTGCTTTCACCGCCCATGTCTGTGATGGAAAGCAGCACCTTCTGGCCATCTCGACGCATGCCGATGGCCGCGAGCACCGAGATGTTCGTGGCCTTCCTGTCAATCTGCGTCTTGATGACGGTGCCGTCCAGGATGAGCCGGATGATGTCCCCGTCGGCCAGGCTGCGGGTGCACCAGGCATCCCGGTCGGCCTTCACCCTGCGCCAGGCCCGGCTCACCACATCCTTGCCGACCGCCCCCTTGAAGAGCGCGAAAAGCGCGCGTTTCACCCGCCGCATATTCGTCCCCGAAAGGTAAACCGATGCGACCAACGCTTCGGCTGTCCTGGTCGGCCGCTGGTAACGCGGCAGAGCCTTTGATCGCCACTCGCCATCTTCGATCCGGGCGCGGGGCACGCTGACCGTCCCGGTGCCAAAGGTTCCCGTGATCTGGCGTCCCCGGGTTCCGTTGCGATAGCCCTTCGCGACAGCCGCCATGGCGGCTGTCGCGAAGGCGACCGGGAAAGTTGTCGAGTTCCTCCTCAAATACGGGTTCAAGCGTCGAGCGGATGTTCGCTCGCAGACGGTCTTCGATCGGGTCGAAACCCTCTTCAAATGCCAGGAGCGAAAGAGGGCTCGTGTCTGTAATCTGGTTCATGGCGTGATCTCCTTTTGGCGGTACCTGCCGCCGGTTGGGTGGTTCTGGTTCACCCGGAGATTACGCCACCTTCAGGTTTCCACCAAACTCGAGACACGACCTCAGAGCCGACACGGTGGTCCATCGCAACTATGGCGAAAATCTGATGGCGAAGGAAGGACTGCAGGTCGGCAAAGGCGTTGATGATCTCGTCGCCGAACTTGACTCTGTCGGCGTACGCATCGTGGGGCTCCTACGAGAACTGGCGCGAGCCCAACATCCGCAGCATGGCGCGGTGCTTGCAGGAGAATGGCGCGAATTAGGGGTGGGGGCCAGATGTCCCCATAACCGAGGCCCTAAACAGATCCGCCGAAAACCCTCAAGCCCTTCGCCTTCCTGTCCTGCTTCAGCAGTTTGCGCACCGTGTCGTGGATGTCGGGGGTTCCGGCGAGGATGGAGCCGGTCCGCATCATTTCGCCGGCACCGTTAATTTCGGTGATGATGGCGCCTGCCTCGCGGGCGATGACGATGCCGGCGGCGATGTCCCAGGCCGACAGGCCGCGTTCCCAATAGCCATCGTACCGGCCGGCGGCGACATAGGCGAGGTCGAGGGCGGCCGAGCCGGTCCGGCGCACGCCGCAGCGAGGCATGATCCTGACCAGGTCGGCCATGGTTTCATCCTGATGGGGGCGGCCAAGTTCCGGCAGACCGGTGACCAGCAGGCTGTCAGCCAGATCGCGGCGGCCGGAGACCCGCAACCGCTTGTCGTTGACATAAGCCCCCTGGCCCTTTTCGCCCCAGAACAACTCATCCTTGATGGGATCGAAGATCACACCGGCAACAAGGCGGCCATTGTGTTCCAGACCGATGGAGATGCACCAGTGGGGCAGGCCGTGGAGAAAATTTGTGGTGCCGTCGAGCGGATCGACGACCCAGCGAAACTCGGCCGCCTGATCGCCGGCGTCGCCGCTTTCCTCCATGCGCAGGGCATAAGCCGGCCGGGCGTCGGTCAACACCTCGCGGATCGTATCCTCCGCTCGCTGGTCGGCCAGCGAGACGAAATCGCCTGGGCCCTTGCGGCTGACCTGGAGGTTTTCCACCTCTCCAAAGTCGCGCACCAGCCGGCGCGCCGCCTTGCGCGCCGCCTTGATCATGACATTGATGTGGGCGGACTGGTTGACGGCCATGGTGCGTGTGCCTTCGGGTTAATCCGCGCGGCGGACGTATTCGCCGGTTTCGGTGGAAACGACGATCCTGGTATTGACCGACAGGTGCGGCGGCACCATCACGCGCAGACCGTTTTCCGTGGTTGCCGGTTTATAGGAGCTTGATGCCGTCTGACCCTTCACGGTGGGCTCGGTCCCGGTCACTTCCAGGGTCACATGCTCGGGCAGGGCGGCGGAGATATAGGTGCCCTCGTGGCTTTCCAGCTGCACGATCATGCCTTCCTGCAGATAGACAGCCGTTTCGCCGACGAACTCCCGGGTCAGTTCGACCTGGTCATAGGTCTCCTGATCCATGAACACCAGCATGCCGTCGTTTTCATACAGGTACTGAAAATCGCGCTGTTCCAGACGGACCCGCTCGACCGTTTCGGAAGCGCGGAAGCGTTCGTTCAGCTTGCGGCCGTCGAACAGGTTTTTCAGTTCGCATTGATTGAACGCGCCGCCCTTGCCGGGTTTGACGTGATCGCATTTGACCGCGCGCCACAGGGTATCCTGGTGGCGGATGACGTTACCGATGCGGATTTCGTTGCCGTTGATCTTCATGGGGTACTCTCGATTTGACGAATGTGCGGCTCTCTTAAGGCGGATAAGGGTTTGATGCAATCAAACCCCGCCCTAAGCTTCTGTTTTTACGCGTATCCGGACGAAAAACCGGGTCCACTTTTTCTGGATACGCTCTAACAGCGCGCGCGCATGCTTTCAACGGCGGTTAAAGGTTGGGTTGCCGGCGACGTATCCGCGAACAGCTTGTTGAAAGCCGCAACGGCTGCGCCGGGGCCATCAGGATGGTTCCAGACAGAGGCGGAGGCACAGAGAAAATCGGCCCCGGCCTGGACCAAGGGCCGTGCGTTTTTCGGCGAGATACCTCCGATCGCAACGCAGGGGACCTGCGAGAGTTCGGCCCAGTCCCGGATCAGGCCCAGATCGGCCGAGGATTTGGCCATCTTCGTCGCGGTGGCGAAAAAAGCACCAAAGGCGACATAGTCGGCACCGGCTTCCGCCGCTTCAAAAGCAAGATGCTTGGAAGCGTGGCAGGTTACCCCGACAATGGCATCGGGGCCAACAATCTTGCGAACACCGGCATAACCGCCGTCTTTCTGTCCGATGTGCACGCCGTCCGCGCCAAGCTCCTGGGCCAGGTCCGGCCGGTCGTTGATCAGCACGGCAATACCAGCCTCCTGGGCCACCGGCAAGACCGCACGGGTAACCGCCCGGATATGATCGTCGTCGGCCGACGTGCCATCGGCATCTTTCAGGCGGATCTGAAGACACGCAACATCGCCACCCGAGGGGGCGTTCGACAAGGCCGCTTTAAAATCGGCAATGTCATCGATCCGCGGCGGGGTCAGCAGATAAAGACGGCAGGCGTTTTCGCTCATCCCGCCGTTATTTCTCCAGACCTTTGCGCCATTTGCCCTGCGCCGCCAGACCGTTCATGCGGGCACGGTGACCGAAGGCTTTTTGCGCCGCCTTCCAGTTCTTGTCCTGGCCCTTCCAGGCTTTCAGCGCAGTAGCCTGCAATGCACGGCCATAGGAGAATGACAGGGTCCAGGGCAGATTGCCGATCTTGTTCATGGCATCGAGATGCGCTGTGGCTTCCAGCTCGGACTGGCCGCCCGACAGGAAGACAATACCGGGCACGGCGTCCGGCACGGTGCGTTTCAGACAGTCGATGGTCTGTTCGGCCACGGTCTGGACATTGGCGCGGCGGCGCCCCCTGGTGCCGGAGATCACCATATTTGGTTTCAGCAGGGTGCCTTCCAGATGGACACCCTGAATACAGAGCTCATCATAGAGTGCCTTCAGGGTGATCTCGGTCACCTCAAAGCAGCGGTCGATATTGTGGTCGCCGTCCATCAGCACTTCTGGCTCGACAATGGGCACCAGCCCGGCTTCCTGGCAGATCGCGGCATAGCGGGCCAGGGCATGGGCATTGGCGCGGATCGCATTCATGGTCGGAATATCGTCGCCGGCAATATCGATTACCGCCCGCCATTTGGCGAACCGGGCACCGGCCTTGACATGGGCCTGGCAGCGATCGGCCAGGCCGTCGAGGCCTTCGGTCACCGTTTCGCCCTTGGCGCCTGCCAGCGGCTTGGCGCCCTTGTCGACCTTGATGCCGGGGATCGAGTCGGCGCCCGTGATCAGATCGACCAGCTTGCCGCCCTTGCGGGCACCGGCCAGCAGTTGTTCCTCGAAAAGGATAACGCCGGAGATGTGGTTGCCGAAGTGCGGGGTACGAAACAGCATTTCGCGGTAATCATTGCGGGCTGCCTCCGACGTTTCAACCTTGATGGAATCGAAGCGCTTCTTGATCGTGCCGATGGATTCATCCGCCGCCAGGATGCCTTTGCCGGATGCCACAATGGCCTGTGCGACCGTTTCCAGTTTTTGCTTGTTCATTCGTCGTTCTCCTGCTCTTCAACTCATCTCAAGGGCTGTGACGCCGGGCAGCTTGCGCCCCTCGAGCCATTCGAGAAACGCGCCGCCCGCCGTCGATACATAGGTAAATTCTTCCGCCACCCCGGCGTGAGCCAGGGCGGCAACTGTGTCGCCACCTCCGGCGACCGAGGTTACGCTGCCGGCCCGGGTCAGGGCTGCCGCCTCGCGTGCAGCACCATTGGTGCCGGCGTCGAAGGGCGGAAACTCGAATGCGCCGAGGGGACCGTTCCAGACAATGGTTTTGGCGGCGCGGAATGTTTCGGTCAGGTCGGCCAGCGAGGCCGGGCCGATATCCAGAATGGCCTTGTCCGCCGGCACGGCGCCAACATCGACGGTTTCGGTTCCAGTGCCCGCTTCCAGCCCGTCGGCAATGACCACATCCACCGGCAACACAATCCGGCATCCGGCCTTGTCGGCGTTCTCCATGATCTGCAGCGCCGTTCCGGTCAGGTCATGCTCGCACAGGGATTTGCTCACATTGATGCCCCTGGCCGCCAGAAAGGTATTGGCCATGCCGCCGCCGATCACCAGATGATCGACCCGGCCGACCAGATTTTCCAGAAGCGCGATCTTACTCGACACTTTCGCGCCGCCGACGACAGCAACGACGGGGCGCGCAGGGCTGTCCAGCGCCATTTCCAGATGTTCCAGTTCGCTTTGCATGGCGCGCCCGGCAACCGCGGGCAGCAGGTGTGCGATGCCTTCGGTCGATGCATGGGCGCGGTGCGCGGCGGAGAACGCATCGTTTACATAGATGTCGCCCAGCGCCGCCAGGTCACGGCTGAATTCAAACGCATTGGCTTCCTCGCCGGTATGAAAACGGGTGTTTTCCATCAGCAGGATATCCCCGTCCGACAGCGCCGCCGTCGCCGGATCAGCGGCGAAGGCCACGGGCCGGCCCAGGATGTCGGCGAAGGCGGATGCAACTGGCGCCAGGCTCATGGCCCGCACGACCTTTCCCTTGGGACGGCCGAAATGGGACAGCATGATGACCCGGGCGCCCCTGTCGGACAGCTCGATAATCGTCGGGACGACCCGGTCCATCCGGGTGACATCAGTCACCCGGCCATCCGCCATCGGTACATTCAGGTCGACCCGGACCAGCACCCTCTTTCCGGCAACATCAACGTCATCAAGCGTTCCAAATCCCATGGATCAGAGGCGCTCCTTTGCGGCCGCGACCATGGCATCCGCGGTAATGCCGAAATGCTTGTAGAGCGCGCCGGCCGGCGCGCTGGCGCCAAATCCCGTCATGCCGATGAAAACGCCATCGGAGCCGATATAGCGTTCCCAGCCGAACGATCCCGCCGCCTCGATCGCGATGCGCACCGTGCGCGGGGCAATGATGCTGTCACGGTATTCGGTGCTTTGATCCTCGAACAGTTCCCAGCACGGCATTGACACAACCCTTGTGCCGATCCCGTCGGCCTGCAGCATGTCGCGGGCAGCAACCGCGATCTCGACTTCCGAGCCGGAGCCGATCAGGGTCACCTGCGTTTCGCCCTCTGCCTCGCGCAGTACATAGGCGCCGCGGGCACACAGGTTCTCGTCGGTGTGATCGGTACGCAATGTCGGCACGCCCTGGCGGGTCAGGGACATGATGGAAGGGGTCTGCTTTGTGCCCAGGCCGAGTTGCCAGCATTCGGCTGCTTCCACGGCATCGGCCGGGCGATAGACATTGAGGTTGGGGGTGGCGCGCATCGCGGCCAGGTGCTCGACCGGCTGGTGCGTCGGACCATCCTCGCCCAGGCCGATGGAATCGTGGGTCATCACATAAATTACCCGCTGCTGCATCAACGCCGACAGCCGGATCGCCGGACGGCAATAATCGGTGAACACCATGAAGGTACCCGAATAGGGAATGAACCCGCCGTGCAGGGCCACACCGTTCATCACCGCCGCCATGCCGTGTTCGCGCACGCCATAATGGACATAGCGACCGGTCATGTTGTTGAACGACAGAATGCCCAGATCCGGCGTGATCGTATTGTTCGACCCGGTCAGGTCGGCCGAACCGCCCAGGGTGTTGGTCACCACCGGATTGATCACCTCCAGCGCCTTGCCGGACGACGCGCGGGTCGCCAGTTTCGGCGCCTCCGCGCTGAGGTTCTTCTTGTGGTCGTCGATGGCAGCATCAAGACTTGCGGGCAGGTCACCCGACATCATCGCCTGGAAAGCCGCGCGCTGTTCAGCCGCAAGGCCATCGACGGCCGCTTGCCAGGCCGAACGTATGTCGCCACCGCGCCCGCCGGCCGCGCGCCAGGCCGACATCACGTCTTCGGGTATTTCGAACGGGCCGTAATCCCAGCCCAGCGCCGCCCGGGTTGCGGCGATTTCATCTTCGCCCAACGGCGCGCCATGGGCACCGGAGGTGTTTTGCTTGTTGGGTGATCCGTATCCAATGATGGTTTTGCAGGCGATCATGGTCGGCAGGGGGCCGTCCTGGACTGCCGTCAGGGCCTGTGCCACGGCATCCTGGTCGTGGCCGTCAACCTCGGTCACGTTCCAGCCGGCGGCTTCGAACCGGGCCATCTGGTCGCCGGTGACCGACAGTTTGGTCGGGCCGTCGATCGAGATCTGGTTGTCGTCGAACAGGACGGTCAGCTTGCCCAGTTTCCAGTGCCCGGCGAGGCTGATGGCCTCATGGCTGACGCCTTCCATCAGATCGCCGTCGGACGCGATGACATAGGTCCGGTGATCTATGATGCCGTCACCGAAGCGGGCGTTCAGCATTCGTTCGGCCAATGCCATGCCGACCGCGGTGGCGATGCCCTGACCCAGCGGACCGGTCGTGGTCTCAATCCCGCCGGCATGGCCGTATTCGGGATGGCCCGTGGTGATCGACCCCAGCTGCCGGAAATTCCGGATCTGGTCCAGCGTCATGTCCTCGTACCCCGTCAGATGGAGCAGGGAATACAGCAGCATCGAGCCGTGGCCGGCCGACAGGACGAAGCGGTCACGGTCGGCCCAGTCCGGCGCCTTGGGATCGAATTTCAGGAAGTCGCGGAACAGCACCGTGGACACATCGGCCATGCCCATGGGCATGCCGGGATGGCCTGATTTGGCGGCCTGGACGGCGTCCATGGAAAGGGCGCGGATGGCATTGGCCATGCGATTCTGGGCGTCGGAATTCTTGGAAGCGATTGACATGTTTTCTCGCGGCCAGATCAAGCGCGATGGGGATCGCAAATGCGGCAACACAGGTCAAGCTGTGAATCCGGTTGCCGCTTGTGAATCCAGCCGCCGCCCGGGATGTGGATAGTGTCATCACATCTTGTCGCCGGACGCGGCCCGTGTTCCAATCGGCGGATCGGGAAAACAAGGGGCGCAGCAAATGGAATGCGCGAATGGCGACAGTGAACGAGACAATGCTGGAACGGATAGATCGGGCACTGGCCCGGATAGAGGCTGCCTCACGGGGCCACCCTTCGCAGGACGGCGATGTGCAGCAATTGTTGGATTCGATGCAGGCGGAAAAGCGAAAGCACGCCGCGCTGAAAGGTGAAATTTCAGATCGCCTGAACCAGGCGATTGATCGTGTCCAGGGCGCCCTTGAAGGCGCCGGCACCAACGAATAGGCCGAAACGATGCCCAATATCGACGTTGAAGTGAACAAGCGTGATTACGCAGTGGCGTGCGAGCCGGGACAGGAAAACCATGTCCGGGATCTGGCGCGCTATTTCGATGCCCAGATCCAGAATCTGAAGAAGTCGGGAGTGAAGAGGTCGGGAGTGAAGACGGCCGACATCAACTATATGGTTCTGGCCTCGCTGATCCTGGCGGACGAGTTGACCGAGGCCCGTAACAGGATCGACCAGCTTGAAGATGAGTTGGAGCGCCGGGCGCGAACACTGTCCAGGGGCGGCAATGGCAGCGACGATGAACGGGTCACACATGTCCTGGAAACCATCGCCGATCGGCTGGAAACAGTTGCGGCGGGGCTTGAGGCGGCTTAGGTAAAGGATAGCGGGGTCTGTCCGGTTCGTCAGACCAGCACAATCCCGGGAGCCTTTCCATTCTCTAGGGAACTGTCCCTGCACCGGATCGTGGTCTGGAGCATTCACGGTGCCCACCTGTCTAAGACAGGCTCACGGAGGATTTACGCACCGGTCAACGGCCAGGATGGTCCCGCACATATTTGCCTTCGAGACTGAGGATACCCACATTACCACCCTTGCCGACGAGAAAAAGCAGGCACGCCGGGCCGCCAGGGCCAGGCGCGCCGAAGCCGCCTGTGCTGCCGGTCCTGGCGCCGCAGACAAGGCGGGGCGCGATCTGCTGACCCTGATTGGCGATGTCAAGGACAAGGTGCTGGCGGCCTATTCGCCGATCCGGGACGAGATTGGCACGTCGGGCCTGATGACCCGGGCCCATTTGCAGGGGGCGAGGGTGGTCCTGCCCGTGGTGCAGGGGGCGGGAAAGCCGCTGATCTTTCGCGAATGGACGCCGGAAACCCGGCTGGTCGATGGCGCGTTCGGCGCCAGGGTGCCGCCGGAAACCGCCGCCGGGCATATCCCCGATATTATTGTCTTGCCGCTGCTGGCCTTTGACGGGAAAGGCTGTCGGCTCGGTTATGGCGGCGGGTTCTACGACCGGACCCTGGCAGAGCTGCACCGGAACCGGATCGTTCTGGCAATCGGACTGGCCTATGAGGGGCAATTGATGCCGGGCCTGCCGACGGAAGATACCGATCAGCCGATGGACGGCATTTCAACCGAAGCCGAGGCGCGCTGGTACCGCGCCCGGATGGAAGGATAAGCATGCGAATTATGGTTTTGGGGGATGTGGTCGGCCGCAGCGGCCGTGAGGGTGTCATAAAACGTCTGCCGGAATTGCGCGAAAAAACCCGCGCCGATTTCGTCATCGTCAATGGTGAAAACGCCGCCGGCGGTTTCGGCATCACCGGCGATATCGCGCGTCAGCTTCGTGCGGCCGGCGCGGACGTGATTACCACCGGCAATCATGTCTGGGACCAGCGCGAGGTGATCGACCATATCGACACCGATGACCGGCTGCTGCGCCCGATCAATTTCCCGGTCGATACACCGGGCAAGGGCGCCGGCCTGTTCGAGGTCGCCAATGGCGCCATGGTGCTGGTGATGAACGTGATGGGCCGGCTTTATATGGAGCCACTGGACGATCCCTTTGCGACGGTCGAAAGGCAAATCGCCATGGCGCCGCTGAAAGAGGCCGCCGACGCCATCGTCATCGACGTTCACGCAGAAGCCACATCGGAAAAGATGGCCATGGGACATTTCGTCGACAGCCGCGCCAGCCTGGTGATCGGTACCCACACCCATGTCCCGACGGCGGACGCCCAGATCCTGCCGGGCGGCACGGCCTATCAGACTGATCTGGGCATGTGCGGCGACTATGACAGCGTCATCGGCATGGACAAGACCGAGCCGCTGAACCGATTTGTCCGTAAGATGTCCGGCGGGCGGTTCCAGCCGGCGGCTGGCGAGGCAACCGTGTGCGGCACGCTGGTCGAGACGGACGATACAACCGGTCTGGCGACGGGCATTCAGCCAATCCGCGTTGGCGGACGCTTGCGGGAAGAGTTGCCGGTCTGACTTGCATTCGACATTTTCGAATTTTCAGGCGCCATGGGTTGCTTTGGAAGTCATAGACATATACCCAACTCACTCCGGAACCCGAAAAAGTTCTGGCCATTTTGCTCCGGATGGATTCTTCTCCGGGCATGATTCGGGGTGGATTTCCAAGAGGCTGTTTAAAAAGTAGCTGAGTGATATCAGTGGGTTGTGATTCACCGTCCTGGTCGAGGAAGATGGAGAATGATCATGCCATGGACCAATATCACTCGCGTTGAATACAGGCGCGGCCCTGCCCGCTGTCCAGGCGATCTGACGGATGAAGAATGGGCGTTGATTGGGCCGCTCTTGCCGCCTGCAAGGCCCGGCGGTCGGCCCCGCTCGACCAGGCTGCGTGATGTGATGGATGGGATCTGGCAGGTCGCTTCCAGCAGCTGTCAGTGGCGCATGCCGCCAAAGTGTTTGCCGCCACTCTCCACGGTGCGGCACCATTTCCACGATTGGCGTGACAGCGGGCAAGAGGATTGCGGGCCGCAAGCGCCATGTCATCACCGACACGCCGGGCTGCATGCTGTTCATCATCGTCCACAGCGCCGCCATTCGGGATCGTGACGGGGCTGTCGATCTCATCAAGGCCATGCGATATCGCTCTCCGTGGCTGCGGCATCCATGCGCCGATGGTGGCTCTGCGGGCGACAGGCTGAAGGAGGCATTGTCGGGACACGGCCAATGGACCATCGCGATCATCAGGCGCTCCGACACTGCCGAAGGCCTTGCAGTTCTACCCCGCGGACGGGTCGTGGAACGCACCTTCGCCTGGCTCGGCAGCTGTCGAAGATTGGCCAGGGATCGGGAGAGGTCCATCGAAAGCGCCACCGCATGGGCAACAATCGCCCACATCCGCATCCTGACAGGACGGCTGGCAGGATATAGTCATGGCTGAATGACTTTTCAGTCAGAACTCTTGACTCTTGGCGACATTGGGCCGAAAAACCATTGACCAACAGGCAACGTCGGGCGATCTTACGGTCAAACGGGACGACACTTGGAGAATTTCGGAGTAGACACTTGGAGAATTTCGGAGTAATTGTCAGTCGGGAAAGCGTTCGACACCGGGTCAACCGGTTTGGTCGATACCTTGCTGACTGCATCAAGCGGGATCGCCCGAATCCGCGCGACCAAATGGTATCTGGACGAAGTGGCAATCATATGGACGGCAAGGCATACTGGCTCTGGTGCGCGGTCGACGCGGCAGGAGATGTCCGCGACATTCTGGTACAGCCGCGCAGGCTGACGGCCCGGTTCGGCGACCCGAGTGTCGTCGTCACCGACAAGCTGCGCAGCGACATAAAGCCAATTCACGATCTTGCGCCCGGTGCGGACCACCGGGCGCACAAGGGTCTGAACAACAGGGCCGAGGTCTCTCACCGTCCAACGCGACGGCGCGAGAAAATCATGGGGGTTCAGGTCACCCCGGCAGGCCCAAAGATTTCTCTTCGCTCATGACCGGATCAACACCCTCTCACCAGTCCCGCCGTTACCAGTTCCCTTCAATTTCCTGCCGCCACGCTTGAGCCGACGTATTTCGGTTGTAGGATGATTACACGCTCGAAATGACAGCATGAAAAACACCAGACCGGAAATCCCTCACCCGTCACAAAACAACCTGGCAATACCGACGTGCGAGTCGGGCGATCCGGTGGCGGATGCCATTCGCCATCCCGAGATGCGGATACCTGTCATTGCTGACGGTTATGATCGGCAGCGTAGGTGATAGCCATGACAATACCCATGGCTCGCTTGCAGATCGGTGCGATATTCGTGCTCGCGTGTCTTTTGATGATCGTGCCCGGCCCAGGCATGGCGCAGGAGCGGTTCGTCCACTGTCAGCTTTCTGAGGTTACGGACGCTGATTTTGGCGAACTCGATCTCAGCCTCGACCGCGAAGCCCCGTTCCGAACCACGGCATACCTGAACATAAGGTGCGACCAGGGCGAGCCTAACGAAACGATTTACGTGTGTCTGCATCTCGGGTCTGGAACCGGCGGAGGAAACGCGGGAGTGCGCCATATGGATGGGCCTAACCGCGACAGGCCGCTGCTATACAATATTTACGAACTTCCGGATTTTAGAGGTGGGGGCAGTGTCTGGGGCGGTAACCTCGGGGGTTTTGGGGACGGACCGCCACTGTTCACGCTCACTCTCGATGATGGTGGCATTGTCGAACAAATAGAGGAGTTGCAGTTGCATTTTGAAGTCTGGCGCCCCCGGCGCCAAATCAGCCTGCCCACCGGCGAATACGCATCGACGTTCCGCACTAACACTCACTCCAGAATGGAGTACGGATACGATTCGGGAAATAATTGCAATGACCCCCTCGATTTTGGTAGGACGGGTACGGGTAACGACGACTTCAGGGCGTTAAACACCGGCTTCAGGGTAACAGCCACCGTTGTCGCACCGACGGAAGTGTTTGGCTTTTCCAAGGCCTTCGCGCCCGACAGGGTTCCCCAAGGCGGGATATCCAGGCTGACCTTCACAATTGACAGTTCGGCCAACCTGTTCGATCTGAGGGGTCTGAACTTCACCGATAATTTCCCCGACGGCATGGTCGTGGCCCCGGAGCCCGATGCGTCGACGACCTGCGGCGGCGCCTTCGCCCCCACCGCGTCGGCGACCGAACTGGCCTTTACCGGCGGCAGCGTCGCGGCCGGCGAGACCTGCGAGGTTGCCGTGAATGTACAGGCGCTGCGGGCCGGGACGCTGGAGAACCTGTCGGGCGGTCTCGGGGCGGATTTTATACCCGGTGCCACGGGGGGCGCCGAAGCGACGCTGACGGTCGTTACGCCGGATCCACCGGGCTTCGCCAAGGCCTTTTCGCCGGACACCATCCGGCAGGGCGGGGAAACGGAGATCGTCTTGCGCGTAGACAATGGCGCCAACGCCATCGGGATAACGGAGATGGCGTTTGACGATACTCTGCCCTCGGGGGTCTCTGTCGCCGACACGCCCGGCATCACCAACACTTGCGGCGGCTCGTTCAGCCCGGTTGCCGGCGCCACGACGCTCGCCTTCGCCGATGGCGCGCTGGCCGCGGGCGCCACGTGCGAGATCCGGGTGACGGTGCGCGCCATTGAGGCGGGAACGCTGACCGGCCCGGCAGTTGCCCTGACGTCGAGCATCCCCACGGCGACCGCCGCCCCGGCCACGCTGACGGTCACCCCAGCCGATGCGCCGGGCTTTGCCAGGGTCTTTGCGCCGGACACCATCGCGCAGGGCGGGGAAACGGAGATCGTCTTGCGCGTAGACAACGGCGCCAACGCCATCGGGATAACGGAGATGGCGTTTGACGATACTCTGCCCTTGGGGGTTTCGGTTGCCGATGTGCCCGGCATCACCAACGGCTGCGGCGGCACGTTCAGCCCGGTTGCGGGCGCCACGACGCTCGCCTTCGCCGATGGCGCGCTGGCCGCGGGCGCCACCTGCGAGATCCGGGTGACGGTACGCGCCACCGCGGCGGGAACGCTGACCGGTCCGGCAGTCGACCTGACGTCGAGCATCGCCACGGCGACCGCCGCCCCGGCCACGCTGACGGTCACCCCAGCCGATGCGCCGGGCTTCGCCAAGGCCTTTTCGCCGGCCAGGGTCGCGCCGGGCGGGGTCTCGACGCTGACCTTCACGATCGACAATGGCGCCAACCTGATCGAGGTGGGGTCGCTCGCCTTCACCGATGATTTCCCGGCCGGCCTGGCCGTGGCCGCCACCCCCAATGGGTCGACCACCTGTGGCGGCGCCTTCACCCCCACCGCGTCGGCGACCGCGCTCGCCTTTACCGGCGGCAGCGTTGCGGCCGGCGAGACCTGCACGATCGCCGTGGACGTACAGGCGCTGCGGGTCGGGACGCTGGAGAACCTGTCGGGCGCGCTGACCTCGGACCTGCCCGTCACCACGCCGGGCGCCGGCGCGACCCTGACGGTCGATGAGGCCCCGCTGTCGGTCGGGGTGGCGTTCGCGCCGACGGCAATTGCCCAGGGCGGCATCTCGACGCTGCGCTATACCCTGCGCAACGGCGCGGCGATCGGGGCAACAGAGGTGGCGCTGTCCGACACGCTGCCCGCCGATGTGGTGCTGGCGGGCGTACCGAATGCGGAGACGACCTGCACCGGCGGCAGGCTGACGGCGGCGGCGGGCGGTTCCGAAATCCTGTATTCGGACGGGACGCTGGCCGCGGGCGCTGACTGCACGATCGCCGTCGATGTAACCTCCGCAGCGGTCGGAAGCTACCGGAACCCCACGGAGAGCGTGACCTCGTCGCTGGGCACCAGCACCCCCGCCGAAGCCACCCTGATGGTCGATCCGGCGGCGGCACCGGGCTTCGCCAGGGTCTTTGCGCCGGACACCATCCGGCAGGGTGGGGAAACGGAGATCGTCTTGCGCGTAGACAACGGCGCCAACGCCATCGGGATAACGGGGATGGCGTTTGACGATACTCTGCCCTCGGGGGTCTCTGTCGCCGACACGCCCGGTGCCGGCAACAACTGCGGCGGCACGTTCAGCCCGGTTGCCGGCGCCACGACGCTCGCCTTCGCCGATGGCGCGCTGGCCGCGGGCGCCACCTGCGAGATCCGGGTGACGGTACGCGCCATCGCGGCGGGAACGCTGACCGGTCCGGCAGTCGCTCTGAGGTCGAGCATCGCCACGGCGACCGCCGCCCCGGCCGCGCTGACGGTCGAGCCCGCGGTTGCGCCGGGCTTCGCCAAGGCGTTTTCGCCGGCCAGGGTCGCGCCGGGCGGGGTCTCGACGCTGACCTTCACGATCGGCAATGGCGCCAACCTGATCGAGGTGGGGTCGCTCGCCTTTACCGACGCCTTTCCGGACGGCATGACCGTGGCCGCCACCCCCAATGGGTCGACCACCTGCGGCGGCGCCTTCGCCCCCACCGCGTCGGCGACCGCGCTCGCCTTCTCCGGCGGCAGCGTTGCGGCCGGCGAGACCTGCACGATCGCCGTGGACGTACAGGCGCTGCGGGTCGGGACGCTGGAGAACCTGTCGGGCGCGCTGACCTCGGACCTGCCCGTCACCACGCCGGGCGCCGGCGCGACCCTGACGGTCGATGAGGCCCCGCTGTCGGTCGGGGTGGCGTTCGCGCCGACGGCAATTGCCCAGGGCGGCATCTCGACGCTGCGCTATACCCTGCGCAACGGCGCGGCGGTCGGGGCAACAGAGGTGGCGCTGTCCGACAGGCTGCCCGCCGATGTGGTGCTGGCGGGCGTACCGAATGCGGAGACGACCTGTGCCGGCGGCACGCTGACGGCGGCGGCGGGCGGCGGCGACGTCTCCTATTCCGGCGGGTCGCTGGCGGCGGGCGCCGCCTGCACGATCGCCGTCGATGTGACCTCCGCGACTGTCGGAAGCTACCGGAACGAAACGCAGAGCGTGACCTCGTCGCTGGGCACCAGCACCCCCGCCGAAGCCACCCTGATGGTCGATCCGGCGGCGGCACCGGGCTTTGCCAGGGTCTTTGCGCCGGACACCATCCGGCAGGGTGGGGAAACGCAGATCGTCTTGCGCGTAGACAACCGGGCCAACGCCATCGGGATAACGGAGATGGCGTTTGACGATTCTCTGCCCTTGGGGGTTTCGGTTGCCGATGTGCCCGGCATCACCAACGGCTGCGGTGGCACGTTCAGCCCGGTTGCCGGCGCCACGACGCTCGCCTTCGCCGATGGCGCGCTGGCCGCGGGCGCCACCTGCGAGATCCGGGTGACGGTACGCGCCATCGCGGCGGGAACGCTGACCGGTCCGGCAGTCGACCTGACGTCGAGCATCGCCACGGCGACCGCCGCCCCGGCCACGCTGACGGTCACCGCAGCCGATGCGCCGGGCTTCGCCAAGGCCTTTTCGCCGGCCAGGGTCGCGCCGGGCGGGGTCTCGACGCTGGCCTTCACGATCGGCAATGGCGCCAACCTGATCGAGGTGGGGTCGCTGGCCTTTACCGACGCCTTTCCGGACGGCATGACCGTGGCCGCCACCCCCAATGGGTCGACCACCTGCGGCGGCACGTTCGCGCCTGTGGCGTCGGCGACCGCGCTCGCCTTCTCCGGCGGCAGCGTTGCGGCCGGCGAGACCTGCACGCTCTCGGTTGACGTGCGGGCGCTGCGGGCCGGGACGCTGGAGAACCTGTCGGGCGCGCTGACCTCGGACCTGCCCGTCACCACGCCGGGCGCCGGCGCGACCCTGACGGTCGATGAGGCCCCGCTGTCGGTCGGGGTGGCGTTCGCGCCGACGGCAATTGCCCAGGGCGGCATCTCGACGCTGCGCTATACCCTGCGCAACGGCGCGGCGGTCGGGGCAACAGAGGTGGCGCTGTCCGACACGCTGCCCGCCGATGTGGTGCTGGCGGGCGTACCGAATGCGGAGACGACCTGCACCGGCGGCACGCTGACGGCGGCGGCGGGCGGCGGCGACGTCTCCTATTCCGGCGGGTCGCTGGCGGCGGGCGCCGCCTGCACGATCGCCGTCGATGTGACCTCCGCGGTTGCGGGAAGCTACCCGAACCCCACGGAGAGGGTGACCTCGTCGCTGGGCACCAGCACCCCCGCCTCGGCGACGCTGACGGTCGATCCGGCGGCGGCACCGGGCTTCGCCAGGGTCTTTGCGCCAGACACCATCGCGCAGGGCGGGGAAACGGAGATCGTCTTGCGCGTAGACAACGGCGCCAACGCCATCGGGATAACGGGGATGGCGTTTGACGATACTCTGCCCTCGGGGGTCTCTGTCGCCGACACGCCCGGTGCCGGCAACAGCTGCGGCGGCACGTTCAGCCCGGTTGCCGGCGCCACGACGCTCGCCTTCGCCGATGGCGCGCTGGCCGCGGGCGCCACCTGCGAGATCCGGGTGACGGTACGCGCCACCGAGGCGGGAACGCTGATCGGTCCGGCAGTTGCCCTGACGTCGAGCATCGCCACGGCGACCGCCGCCCCGGCCACGCTGACGGTCACCCCAGCCGATGCGCCGGGCTTCGCCAAGGCGTTTTCGCCGGCCAGGGTCGCGCCGGGCGGGGTCTCGACGCTGACCTTCACGATCGGCAATGGCGCCAATCTGATCGAGGTGGGGTCGCTCGCCTTTACCGACGCCTTTCCGGACGGCATGACCGTGGCCGCCACCCCCAATGGGTCGACCACCTGCGGCGGCACGTTCGCGCCTGTGGCGTCGGCGACCGCGCTCGCCTTCTCCGGCGGCAGCGTTGCGGCCGGCGAGACCTGCACGATCGCCGTGGACGTACAGGCGCTGCGGGTCGGGACGCTGGAGAACCTGTCGGGCGCGCTGACCTCGGACCTGCCCGTCACCACGCCGGGCGCCGGCGCGACCCTGACGGTCGATGAGGCCCCGCTGTCGGTCGGGGTGGCGTTCGATCCGACGGCAATTGCCCAGGGCGGCATCTCGACGCTGCGCTATACCCTGCGCAACGGCGCGGCGATCGGGGCGACAGAGGTGGCGCTGTCCGACACGCTGCCCGCCAATGTGGTGCTGGCGGGCGTACCGAATGCGGAGACGACCTGTGCCGGCGGCACGCTGACGGCGGCGGCGGGCGGCGGCGACGTCTCCTATTCCGGCGGGTCGCTGGCGGCGGGCGCCGCCTGCACGATCGCCGTCGATGTGACCTCCGCGACTGTCGGAAGCTACCGGAACCCCACGGAGAGCGTGACCTCGTCGCTGGGCACCAGCACCCCCGCCGAAGCCACCCTGATGGTCGATCCGGCGGCGGCACCGGGCTTTGCTAGGGTCTTTGCGCCGGACACCATCGCGCAGGGCGGGGAAACGGAGATCGTCCTGCGCGTAGACAACGGCGCCAACGCCATCGGGATAACGGAGATGGCGTTTGACGATACTCTGCCCTCGGGGGTCTCTGTCGCCGACACGCCCGGTGCCGGCAACAGTTGCGGCGGCACGTTCAGCCCGGTTGCGGGCGCCACGACGCTCGCCTTCGCCGATGGTGCGCTGGCCGCGGGCGCCACGTGCGAGATCCGGGTGACGGTGCGCGCCATCGCGGCGGGAACGCTGACCGGCCCGGAAGTTGCCCTGAGGTCGAGCATCGCCACGGCGACCGCCGCCGAAGCCACGCTGACGGTCACCGCAGCCGCTGCGCCGGGCTTCGCCAAGGCCTTTTCGCCGGCCAGGGTCGCGCCGGGCGGGGTCTCGACGCTGACCTTCACGATCGGCAATGGCGCCAACCTGATCGAGGTGGGGTCGCTCGCCTTTACCGACGCCTTTCCGGACGGCATGACCGTGGCCGCCACCCCCAATGGGTCGACCACCTGCGGCGGCACGTTCGCGCCTGTGGCGTCGGCGACCGCGCTCGCCTTCTCCGGCGGCAGCGTTGCGGCCGGCGCAAGCTGCACGCTCTCGGTTGACGTGCGGGCGCTGCGGGCCGGGACGCTGGAGAACCTGTCGGGCGCGCTGACCTCGGACCTGCCCGTCACCACGCCGGGCGCCAGGGCGACCCTGACGGTCGATGAGGCCCCGCTGTCGGTCGGGGTGGCGTTCGCGCCGACGGCAATTGCCCAGGGCGGCATCTCGACGCTGCGCTATATCCTGCGCAACGGCGCGGCGATCGGGGCGACAGAGGTGGCGCTGTCCGACACGCTGCCCGCCGATGTGGTGCTGGCGGGCGTACCGAATGCGGAGACGACCTGTGCCGGCGGCACGCTGACGGCGGCGGCGGGCGGCGGCGACGTCTCCTATTCCGGCGGGTCGCTGGCGGCGGGCGCCGCCTGCATGATCGCCGTTGATGTGACCTCCGCGGTTGCGGGAAGCTACCCGAACGAAACGCAGAGCGTGACCTCGTCGCTGGGCACCAGCGCGGCAGCCCAAGCCACCCTGATGGTCGAGCCCGCGGTTGCGCCGGGCTTCGCCAGGGTCTTTGCGCCGGACACCATCGCGCAGGGCGGGGAAACGGAGATCGTCCTGCGCGTAGACAACGGCGCCAACGCCATCGGGATAACGGAGATGGCGTTTGACGATACTCTGCCCTCGGGGGTCTCTGTCGCCGACACGCCCGGTGCCGGCAACAGTTGCGGCGGCACGTTCAGCCCGGTTGCGGGCGCCACGACGCTCGCCTTCGCCGATGGTGCGCTGGCCGCGGGCGCCACGTGCGAGATCCGGGTGACGGTGCGCGCCATCGCGGCGGGAACGCTGACCGGCCCGGAAGTTGCCCTGAGGTCGAGCATCGCCACGGCGACCGCCGCCGAAGCCACGCTGACGGTCACCCCAGCCGATGCGCCGGGCTTCGCCAAGGCGTTTTCGCCGGCCAGGGTCGCGCCGGGCGGGGTCTCGACGCTGACCTTCACGATCGACAATGGGGCCAACCTGATCGAGGTGGGGTCGCTGGCCTTTACCGACGCCTTTCCGGACGGCATGACCGTGGCCGGGACCCCCAATGCGTCGACCACCTGCGGTGGGACCTTCGCGCCCGCCGCGTCGGTGACCTCGCTCGTCTTCTCCGGCGGCCGCGTCGCGGCCGGCGCAAGCTGCACGCTCTCGGTTGACGTGCGGGCGCTGCGGGCCGGCGCGCTGGAGAACCTGTCGGGCGCACTGACCTCGGACCTGCCCGTCACCACGCCGGGCGCCGGCGCGACCCTGACGGTCGATGAGGCCCCGCTGTCGGTCGGGGTGGCGTTCGCGCCGACGGCAATTGCCCAGGGCGGCATCTCGACGCTGCGCTATACCCTGCGCAACGGCGCGGCGGTCGGGGCAACAGAGGTGGCGCTGTCCGACACGCTGCCCGCCGATGTGGTGCTGGCGGGCGTACCAAATGCGGAGACGACCTGCACCGGCGGCACGCTGACGGCGGCGGCGGGCGGCGGCGACGTCTCCTATTCCGGCGGCGCGCTGGCCGCGGGCGCCGCCTGCACGATCGCTGTCGATGTGACCTCCGCGGTTGCGGGAAGCTACCCGAACGAAACGCAGAGCGTGACCTCGTCGCTGGGCACCAGCGCGGCAGCCCAAGCCACGCTGACGGTCAATGCGGCGGCGGCGCCGGGCTTTGCCAGGGTTTTTGCGCCGGACACCATCCGGCAGGGTGGGGAAACGGAGATCGTCTTGCGCGTAGACAACGGCGCCAACGCCATCGGGATAACGGGGATGGCGTTTGACGATACTCTGCCCTCGGGGGTCTCTGTCGCCGAGACGCCCGGTGCCGGCAACAGTTGTGGCGGCACGTTCAGCCCGGTTGCCGGCGCCACGGGGCTCAGCTTCGCTGACGGCGTGCTTGCCGCGGGCGCCACCTGCGAGATCCGGGTGACGGTGCGCGCCATCGCGGCGGGAACGCTGGTCGGTCCGGCAGTTGCCCTGAGGTCGAGCATCGCCACGGCGACCGCTGCCGAAGCCACGCTGACGGTCACCGCAGCCGATGCGCCGGGCTTCGCCAAGGCCTTTTCGCCGGCCAGGGTCGCGCCGGGCGGGGTCTCGACGCTGACCTTCACGATCGGCAATGGCGCCAACCTGATCGAGGTGGGGTCGCTCGCCTTTACCGACGCCTTTCCGGACGGCATGACCGTGGCCGCCACCCCCAATGGGTCGACCACCTGCGGCGGCACGTTCGCGCCTGTGGCGTCGGCGACCGAACTGGCCTTTACCGGCGGCAGCGTCGCGGCCGGCGAGACCTGCACGCTCTCGGTTGACGTGCGGGCGCTGCGGGCCGGCGCGCTGGAGAACCTGTCGGGCGCGCTGACCTCGGACCTGCCCGTCACCACGCCGGGCGCCGGCGCGACCCTGACGGTCGATGAGGCCCCGCTGTCGGTCGGGGTGGCGTTCGCGCCGACGGCAATTGCCCAGGGCGGCATCTCGACGCTGCGCTATACCCTGCGCAACGGCGCGGCGGTCGGGGCAACAGAGGTGGCGCTGTCCGACACGCTGCCCGCCGATGTGGTGCTGGCGGGCGTACCGAATGCGGAGACGACCTGCACCGGCGGCACGCTGACGGCGGCGGCGGGCGGCGGCGACGTCTCCTATTCCGGCGGGTCGCTGGCGGCGGGCGCCGCCTGCACGATCGCCGTCGATGTGACCTCCGCGACTGTCGGAAGCTACCGGAACCCCACGGAGAGCGTGACCTCGTCGCTGGGCACCAGCACCCCCGCCGAAGCCACCCTGATGGTCGATCCGGCGGCGGCACCGGGCTTTGCCAGGGTCTTTGCGCCGGACACCATCGCGCAGGGCGGGGAAACGGAGATCGTCTTGCGCGTAGACAACGGCGCCAACGCCATCGGGATAACGGAGATGGCGTTTGACGATACTCTGCCCTCGGGGGTCTCTGTCGCCGACACGCCCGGTGCCGGCAACAGTTGCGGCGGCACGTTCAGCCCGGTTGCCGGCGCCACGACGCTCGCCTTCGCCGATGGTGCGCTGGCCGCGGGCGCCACGTGCGAGATCCGGGTGACGGTGCGCGCCATCGCGGCGGGAACGCTGACCGGTCCGGAAGTTGCCCTGAGGTCGAGCATCGCCACGGCGACCGCCGCCGAAGCCACGCTGACGGTCGAGCCCGCGGTTGCGCCGGGCTTCGCCAAGGCGTTTTCGCCGGCCAGGGTCGCGCCGGGCGGGGTCTCGACGCTGACCTTCACGATCGGCAATGGCGCCAACCTGATCGAGGTGGGGTCGCTGGCCTTTACCGACGCCTTTCCGGACGGCATGACCGTGGCCGCCACCCCCAATGGGTCGACCACCTGCGGCGGCACGTTCGCGCCTGTGGCGTCGGCGACCGCGCTCGCCTTCTCCGGCGGCAGCGTTGCGGCCGGCGCAAGCTGCACGCTCTCGGTTGACGTGCGGGCGCTGCGGGCCGGGACGCTGGAGAACCTGTCGGGCGCGCTGACCTCGGACCTGCCCGTCACCACGCCGGGCGCCAGGGCGACCCTGACGGTCGATGAGGCCCCGCTGTCGGTCGGGGTGGCGTTCGCGCCGACGGCAATTGCCCAGGGCGGCATCTCGACGCTGCGCTATACCCTGCGCAACGGCGCGGCGATCGGGGCAACAGAGGTGGCGCTGTCCGACACGCTGCCGGCCAATGTGGTGCTGGCGGGCGTACCGAATGCGGAGACGACCTGTGCCGGCGGCACGCTGACGGCGGCGGCGGGCGGCGGCGACGTCTCCTATTCCGGCGGCGCGCTGGCCGCGGGCGCCGCCTGCACGATCGCTGTCGATGTGACCTCCGCAGCGGTCGGAAGCTACCGGAACCCCACGGAGAGCGTGACCTCGTCGCTGGGCACCAGCACCCCCGCCGAAGCCACCCTGACGGTCGATGCGGCCGATGCGCCGGGCTTTGCCAGGGTCTTTGCGCCGGACACCATCCGGCAGGGTGGGGAAACGCAGATCGTCTTGCGCGTAGACAACCGGGCCAACGCCATCGGGATAACGGAGATGGCGTTTGACGATACTCTGCCCTCGGGGGTCTCTGTCGCCGACACGCCCGGCATCACCAACACTTGCGGCGGCACGTTCAGCCCGGTTGCCGGCGCCACGACGCTCGCCTTCGCCGATGGCGCGCTGGCCGCGGGCGCCACCTGCGAGATCCGGGTGACGGTGCGCGCCATCGAGGCGGGAACGCTGACCGGTCCGGCAGTCGACCTAACGTCGAGCATCGCCACGGCGACCGCCGCCACGGCCACGCTGACGGTCGAGCCCGCGGTTGCGCCGGGCTTCGCCAAGGCCTTTTCGCCGGCCAGGGTCGCGCCGGGCGGGGTCTCGACGCTGACCTTCACGATCGGTAATGGCGCCAACCTGATCGAGGTGGGGTCGCTCGCCTTTACCGACGCCTTTCCGGACGGCATGACCGTGGCCGCCACCCCCAATGGGTCGACCACCTGCGGCGGCACGTTCGCGCCTGTGGCGTCGGCGACCGCGCTCGCCTTCTCCGGCGGCAGCGTTGCGGCCGGCGCAAGCTGCACGCTCTCGGTTGACGTGCGGGCGCTGCGGGCCGGGACGCTGGAGAACCTGTCGGGCGCGCTGACCTCGGACCTGCCCGTCACCACGCCGGGCGCCAGGGCGACCCTGACGGTCGATGAGGCCCCGCTGTCGGTCGGGGTGGCGTTCGCGCCGACGGCAATTGCCCAGGGCGGCATCTCGACGCTGCGCTATACCCTGCGCAACGGCGCGGCGGTCGGGGCAACAGAGGTGGCGCTGTCCGACACGCTGCCCGCCGATGTGGTGCTGGCGGGCGTACCGAATGCGGAGACGACCTGTGCCGGCGGCACGCTGACGGCGGCGGCGGGCGGCGGCGACGTCTCCTATTCCGGCGGGTCGCTGGCGGCGGGCGCCGCCTGCACGATCGCCGTCGATGTGACCTCCGCAGCGGTCGGAAGCTACCCGAACCCCACGGAGAGCGTGACCTCGTCGCTGGGCACCAGCCCCCCCGCCGAAGCCACCCTGATGGTCGATCCGGCGGCGGCACCGGGCTTTGCCAGGGTCTTTGCGCCGGACACCATCCGGCAGGGCGGGGAAACGCAGATCGTCTTGCGCGTAGACAACCGGGCCAACGCCATCGGGATAACGGAGATGGCGTTTGACGATACTCTGCCCTCGGGGGTCTCTGTCGCCGACACGCCCGGTGCCGGCAACAGCTGCGGCGGCACGTTCAGCCCGGTTGCCGGCGCCACGACGCTCGCTTTCACGGGCGGCGCGCTGGCCGCGGGCGCCACGTGCGAGATCCGGGTGACGGTACGCGCCATCGAGGCGGGAACGCTGGTCGGTCCGGCAGTTGCCCTGACGTCGAGCATCGCCACGGCGACCGCCGCCCCGGCCACGCTGACGGTCACCGCAGCCGATGCGCCGGGCTTCGCCAAGGCCTTTTCGCCGGCCAGGGTCGCGCCGGGCGGGGTCTCGACGCTGACCTTCACGATCGATAATGGCGCCAACCTGATCGAGGTGGGGTCGCTCGCCTTTACCGACGCCTTTCCGGACGGCATGACCGTGGCCGCCACCCCCAATGGGTCGACCACCTGCGGCGGCACGTTCGCGCCTGTGGCGTCGGCGACCGCGCTCGCCTTTACCGGCGGCAGCGTTGCGGCCGGCGAGACCTGCACGATCGCCGTGGACGTACAGGCGCTGCGGGCCGGGACGCTGGAGAACCTGTCGGGCGCGCTGACCTCGGACCTGCCCGTCACCACGCCGGGCGCCGGCGCGACCCTGACGGTCGATGAGGCCCCGCTGTCGGTCGGGGTGGCGTTCGCGCCGACGGCAATTGCCCAGGGCGGCATCTCGACGCTGCGCTATACCCTGCGCAACGGCGCGGCGGTCGGGGCGACAGAGGTGGCGCTGTCCGACACGCTGCCCGCCGATGTGGTGCTGGCGGGCGTACCGAATGCGGAGACAACCTGTGCCGGCGGCACGCTGACGGCGGCGGCGGGCGGCGGCGACGTCTCCTATTCCGGCGGGTCGCTGGCGGCGGGCGCCGCCTGCACGATCGCCGTCGATGTGACCTCCGCGACTGTCGGAAGCTACCGGAACCCCACGGAGAGCGTGACCTCGTCGCTGGGCACCAGCACCCCCGCCGAAGCCACCCTGATGGTCGATCCGGCGGCGGCACCGGGCTTTGCCAGGGTCTTTGCGCCGGACACCATCACGCAGGGCGGGGAAACGGAGATCGTCTTGCGCGTAGACAACGGCGCCAACGCCATCGGGATAACGGAGATGGCGTTTGACGATACTCTGCCCTCGGGGGTCTCTGTCGCCGACACGCCCGGTGCCGGCAACAGTTGCGGCGGCACGTTCAGCCCGGTTGCCGGCGCCACGACGCTCGCCTTCGCCGATGGTGCGCTGGCCGCGGGCGCCACGTGCGAGATCCGGGTGACGGTGCGCGCCATCGCGGCGGGAACGCTGACCGGCCCGGAAGTTGCCCTGAGGTCGAGCATCGCCACGGCGACCGCCGCCCCGGCCACGCTGACGGTCACCGCAGCCGATGCGCCGGGCTTCGCCAAGGCCTTTTCGCCGGCCAGGGTCGCGCCGGGCGGGGTCTCGACGCTGACCTTCACGATCGATAATGGCGCCAACCTGATCGAGGTGGGGTCGCTCGCCTTTACCGACGCCTTTCCGGACGGCATGACCGTGGCCGCCACCCCCAATGGGTCGACCACCTGCGGCGGCACGTTCGCGCCTGTGGCGTCGGCGACCGCGCTCGCCTTTACCGGCGGCAGCGTTGCGGCCGGCGAGACCTGCACGATCGCCGTGGACGTACAGGCGCTGCGGGCCGGGACGCTGGAGAACCTGTCGGGCGCGCTGACCTCGGACCTGCCCGTCACCACGCCGGGCGCCGGCGCGACCCTGACGGTCGATGAGGCCCCGCTGTCGGTCGGGGTGGCGTTCGCGCCGACGGCAATTGCCCAGGGCGGCATCTCGACGCTGCGCTATACCCTGCGCAACGGCGCGGCGGTCGGGGCGACAGAGGTGGCGCTGTCCGACACGCTGCCCGCCGATGTGGTGCTGGCGGGCGTACCGAATGCGGAGACGACCTGTGCCGGCGGCACGCTGACGGCGGCGGCGGGCGGCGGCGACGTCTCCTATTCCGGCGGGTCGCTGGCCGCGGGCGCCGCCTGCACGATCGCCGTCGATGTGACCTCCGCGGCGGTCGGAAGCTACCGGAACCCCACGGAGAGCGTGACCTCGTCGCTGGGCACCAGCACCCCCGCCGAAGCCACCCTGATGGTCGATCCGGCGGCGGCACCGGGCTTCGCCAGGGTCTTTGCGCCGGACACCATCCGGCAGGGTGGGGAAACGGAGATCGTCTTGCGCGTAGACAACGGCGCCAACGCCATCGGGATAACGGGGATGGCGTTTGACGATACTCTGCCCTCGGGGGTCTCTGTCGCCGACACGCCCGGTGCCGGCAACAACTGCGGCGGCACGTTCAGCCCGGTTGCCGGCGCCACGACGCTCGCCTTCGCCGATGGCGCGCTGGCCGCGGGCGCCACCTGCGAGATCCGGGTGACGGTGCGCGCCATCGCGGCGGGAACGCTGACCGGTCCGGCAGTCGCTCTGAGGTCGAGCGTCGCCACGGCGACCGCCGCCCCGGCCACGCTGACGGTCGAGCCCGCGGTTGCGCCGGGCTTCGCCAAGGCCTTTTCGCCGGCCAGGGTCGCGCCGGGCGGGGTCTCGACGCTGACCTTCACGATCGACAATGGGGCCAACCTGATCGAGGTGGGGTCGCTGGCCTTTACCGACGCCTTTCCGGACGGCATGACCGTGGCCGCCACCCCCAATGGGTCGACCACCTGTGGCGGCACGTTCGCGCCTGTGGCGTCGGCGACCGCGCTCGCCTTCTCCGGCGGCAGCGTTGCGGCCGGCGCAAGCTGCACGCTCTCGGTTGACGTGCGGGCGCTGCGGGCCGGGACGCTGGAGAACCTGTCGGGCGCGCTGACCTCGGACCTGCCCGTCACCACGCCGGGCGCCGGCGCGACCCTGACGGTCGATGAGGCCCCGCTGTCGGTCGGGGTGGCTTTCGCGCCGACGGCAATTGCCCAGGGCGGCATCTCGACGCTGCGCTATACCCTGCGCAACGGCGCGGCGATCGGGGCAACAGAGGTGGCGCTGTCCGACACGCTGCCCGCCGATGTGGTGCTGGCGGGCGTGCCGAATGCGGAGACGACCTGTGCCAGCGGCACGCTGACGGCGGCGGCGGGCGGCGGCGACGTCTCCTATTCCGGCGGGTCGCTGGCGGCGGGCGCCGCCTGCACGATCGCCGTTGATGTGACCTCCGCGGCGGTCGGAAGCTACCCGAACGAAACGCAGAGCGTGACCTCGTCGCTGGGCACCAGCGCGGCAGCCCAAGCCACGCTGACGGTCAATGCGGCGGCGGCGCCGGGCTTTGCCAGGGTTTTTGCGCCGGACACCATCCGGCAGGGTGGGGAAACGCAGATCGTCTTGCGCGTAGACAACGGCGCCAACGCCATCGGGATAACGGAGATGGCGTTTGACGATTCTCTGCCCTTGGGGGTTTCGGTTGCCGATGTGCCCGGCATCACCAACGGCTGCGGTGGCACGTTCAGCCCGGTTGCCGGCGCCACGACGCTCGCCTTCGCCGATGGCGCGCTGGCCGCGGGCGCCACCTGCGAGATCCGGGTGACGGTGCGCGCCATCGCGGCGGGAACGCTGACCGGCCCGGAAGTTGCCCTGAGGTCGAGCATCGCCACGGCGACCGCCGCCCCGGCCACGCTGACGGTCACCGCAGCCGATGCGCCGGGCTTCGCCAAGGCCTTTTCGCCGGCCAGGGTCGCGCCGGGCGGGGTCTCGACGCTGACCTTCACGATCGGCAATGGCGCCAACCTGATCGAGGTGGGGTCGCTCGCCTTCACCGATGATTTCCCGGCCGGCCTGGCCGTGGCCGCCACCCCCAATGGGTCGACCACCTGTGGCGGCGCCTTCACCCCCACCGCGTCGGCGACCGCGCTCGCCTTCTCCGGCGGCAGCGTTGCGGCCGGCGCAAGCTGCACGCTCGCCGTTGACGTGCGGGCGCTGCGGGTCGGGACGCTGGAGAACCTGTCGGGCGCGCTGACCTCGGACCTGCCCGTCACCACGCTGGGCGCCGGCGCGACCCTGACGGTCGATGAGGCCCCGCTGTCGGTCGGGGTGGCGTTCGCGCCGACGGCAATTGCCCAGGGCGGCATCTCGACGCTGCGCTATACCCTGCGCAACGGCGCGGCGATCGGGGCAACAGAGGTGGCGCTGTCCGACACGCTGCCGGCCAATGTGGTGCTGGCGGGCGTACCGAATGCGGAGACGACCTGTGCCGGCGGCACGCTGACGGCGGCGGCGGGCGGCGGCGACGTCTCCTATTCCGGCGGCGCGCTGGCCGCGGGCGCCGCCTGCACGATCGCTGTCGATGTGACCTCTGCGGTTGCGGGAAGCTACCCGAACCCCACGCAGAGCGTGACTTCGTCGCTGGGCACCAGCGCGGCAGCCCAAGCCACCCTGACGGTCAATGCGGCGGCGGCGCCGGGCTTTGCCAGGGTCTTTGCGCCGGACACCATCGCGCAGGGCGGGGAAACGGAGATCGTCTTGCGCGTAGACAACGGCGCCAACGCCATCGGGATAACGGAGATGGCGTTTGACGATTCTCTGCCCTCGGGGGTCTCTGTCGCCGACACGCCCGGTGCCGGCAACAGTTGCGGCGGCACGTTCAGCCCGGTTGCGGGCGCCACGGGGCTCAGCTTCGCTGACGGCGTGCTTGCCGCGGGCGCCACCTGCGAGATCCGGGTGACGGTACGCGCCACCGAGGCGGGAACGCTGACCGGTCCGGCAGTCGCTCTGACGTCGAGCATCGCCACGGCGACCGCCGCCCCGGCCACGCTGACGGTCGAGCCCGCGGTTGCGCCGGGCTTCGCCAAGGCCTTTTCGCCGGCCAGGGTCGCGCCGGGCGGGGTCTCGACGCTGACCTTCACGATCGACAATGGGGCCAACCTGATCGAGGTGGGGTCGCTGGCCTTTACCGACGCCTTTCCGGACGGCATGACCGTGGCCGCCACCCCCAATGGGTCGACCACCTGTGGCGGCACGTTCGCGCCTGTGGCGTCGGCGACCGCGCTCGCCTTCTCCGGCGGCAGCGTTGCGGCCGGCGCAAGCTGCACGCTCTCGGTTGACGTGCGGGCGCTGCGGGCCGGGACGCTGGAGAACCTGTCGGGCGCGCTGACCTCGGACCTGCCCGTCACCACGCCGGGCGCCGGCGCGACCCTGACGGTCGATGAGGCCCCGCTGTCGGTCGGGGTGGCGTTCGCGCCGACGGCAATTGCCCAGGGCGGCATCTCGACGCTGCGCTATACCCTGCGCAACGGCGCGGCGGTCGGGGCAACAGAGGTGGCGCTGTCCGACACGCTGCCCGCCGATGTGGTGCTGGCGGGCGTACCGAATGCGGAGACGACCTGTGCCGGCGGCACGCTGACGGCGGCGGCGGGCGGCGGCGACGTCTCCTATTCCGGCGGGTCGCTGGCGGCGGGCGCCGCCTGCACGATCGCCGTTGATGTGACCTCCGCGGTTGCGGGAAGCTACCCGAACGAAACGCAGAGCGTGACCTCGTCGCTGGGCACCAGCACCCCCGCCTCGGCGACGCTGACGGTCGATCCGGCGGCGGCACCGGGCTTTGCCAGGGTTTTTGCGCCGGACACCATCGCGCAGGGCGGGGAAACGGAGATCGTCTTGCGCGTAGACAACGGCGCCAACGCCATCGGGATAACGGAGATGGCGTTTGACGATACTCTGCCCTCGGGGGTCTCTGTCGCCGACACGCCCGGTGCCGGCAACCGGGCTGAACGTGCCACCGCAGCCGTTGCTGACCCCGATGCGTCGACGAGTTGCGGCGGCACGCTGACGGCGGCGGCGGGCGGCGGCGACGTCTCCTATTCCGGCGGGTCGCTGGCGGCGGGCGCCGCCTGCACGATCGCCGTCGATGTGACCTCCGCGACTGTCGGAAGCTACCCGAACCCCACGGAGAGGGTGACCTCGTCGCTGGGCACCAGCACCCCCGCCGAAGCCACCGCCTCGGCGACGCTGACGGTCGATGCGGCCATGCCGTTGTCATCCACGGAGTTGTCATTCACCAAGTCTTTCGGGATGAACCCGATTACAGCGGGTGACAGCCAGACGATGAGCTTCACGATTGACGCCCGCCCAGGCGCCGGAAATTTCTTCGACATCGCATTTACCGACAATTTGTCAGTCTTCCTGGGCGGTGTCATTCCGACCGTGACCAGCTTGCCTTCATCGGGATTTTGCGGCTTTGGGTCAACTGCATCGACGTCCGTCTCGGGCGACGAGTTGATTTTGTCCGTAAGAGGGGCAACGTTGACGGGCGCCAGCAATTGCACATTTGATGTGGAATTTACCATCCCGGCTGACCTGCCCCCGGATGATTACACGAATAGGACGAGTGAACTGAGCGCGCTTCGGGGGTTAGTTGAGGCCCAGCCCGTCAATTCTCCACTAGCGTCCGCCACGATGACGGTTCTGCCTGCCGGGGCGCCGGGCTTCGCCAAGGTCTTTGATCCTGATCCGGTCGATCCGGGCGGGGTCTCGACGCTGACCTTCACGATCGACAATACGGAGACCCTGATTGAGGTGGGGTCGCTGGCCTTCACCGATGTTTTCCCGGACGGCCTGGTCGTGGCCGCGGCGCCCAATGTGGACAATGACTGCGAGGGCACGGTGTCGGCCCCGGCGGGCGGCGACAGGGTGTCGCTGAGTGGGGGAACCGTCGCGGCCGGCGCCCCCTGCACGCTCTCGGTTGACGTGCAGGCGCTGCGGGCCGGGACGCTGGATAACCTGTCGGGCGCGCTCGCCTCCGATCTGCCGGATGACGCACCGGGCGCCAGGGCGACCCTGACGGTCAATCCAGCCGCTGCGCCGGGCTTCGCCAAGGTCTTTGATCCTGATCCGGTCGATCCGGGCGGGGTCTCGACGCTGACCTTCACGATCGACAATACGGAGACCCTGATTGAGGTGGGGTCGCTGGCCTTCACCGATGTTTTCCCGGACGGCCTGGTCGTGGCCGCGGCGCCCAATGTGGACAATGACTGCGAGGGCACGGTGTCGGCCCCGGCGGGCGGCGACAGGGTGTCGCTGAGTGGGGGAACCGTCGCGGCCGGCGCCCCCTGCACGCTCTCGGTTGACGTGCAGGCGCTGCGGGCCGGGACGCTGGATAACCTGTCGGGCGCGCTCGCCTCCGATCTGCCGGATGACGCACCGGGCGCCAGGGCGACCCTGACGGTCAATCCAGCCGCTGCGCCGGGCTTCGCCAAGGTCTTTGATCCTGATCCGGTCGATCCGGGCGGGGTCTCGACGCTGACCTTCACGATCGACAATACGGAGACCCTGATTGAGGTGGGGTCGCTGGCCTTCACCGATGTTTTCCCGGACGGCCTGGTCGTGGCCGCGGCGCCCAATGTGGACAATGACTGCGAGGGCACGGTGTCGGCCCCGGCGGGCGGCGACAGGGTGTCGCTGAGTGGGGGAACCGTCGCGGCCGGCGCCCCCTGCACGCTCTCGGTTGACGTGCAGGCGCTGCGGGCCGGGACGCTGGATAACCTGTCGGGCGCGCTCGCCTCCGATCTGCCGGATGACGCACCGGGCGCCAGGGCGACCCTGACGGTCAATCCAGCCGCTGCGCCGGGCTTCGCCAAGGTCTTTGATCCTGATCCGGTCGATCCGGGCGGGGTCTCGACGCTGACCTTCACGATCGACAATACGGAGACCCTGATTGAGGTGGGGTCGCTGGCCTTCACCGATGTTTTCCCGGACGGCCTGGTCGTGGCCGCGGCGCCCAATGTGGACAATGACTGCGAGGGCACGGTGTCGGCCCCGGCGGGCGGCGACAGGGTGTCGCTGAGTGGGGGAACCGTCGCGGCCGGCGCCCCCTGCACGCTCTCGGTTGACGTGCAGGCGCTGCGGGCCGGGACGCTGGATAACCTGTCGGGCGCGCTCGCCTCCGATCTGCCGGATGACGCACCGGGCGCCAGGGCGACCCTGACGGTCAATCCAGCCGCTGCGCCGGGCTTCGCCAAGGTCTTTGATCCTGATCCGGTCGATCCGGGCGGGGTCTCGACGCTGACCTTCACGATCGACAATGGGGCCAACCTGATCGAGGTGGGGTCGCTGGCCTTCACCGATGTTTTCCCGGACGGCCTGGTCGTGGCCGCGGCGCCCAATGTGGACAATGACTGCGAGGGCACGGTGTCGGCCCCGGCGGGCGGCGACAGGGTGTCGCTGAGTGGGGGAACCGTCGCGGCCGGCGCCCCCTGCACGCTCTCGGTTGACGTGCAGGCGCTGCGGGCCGGGACGCTGGATAACCTGTCGGGCGCGCTCGCCTCCGATCTGCCGGATGACGCACCGGGCGCCAGGGCGACCCTGACGGTCAATCCAGCCGCTGCGCCGGGCTTCGCCAAGGTCTTTGATCCTGATCCGGTCGATCCGGGCGGGGTCTCGACGCTGACCTTCACGATCGACAATACGGAGACCCTGATTGAGGTGGGGTCGCTGGCCTTCACCGATGTTTTCCCGGACGGCCTGGTCGTGGCCGCGGCGCCCAATGTGGACAATGACTGCGAGGGCACGGTGTCGGCCCCGGCGGGCGGCGACAGGGTGTCGCTGAGTGGGGGAACCGTCGCGGCCGGCGCCCCCTGCACGCTCTCGGTTGACGTGCAGGCGCTGCGGGCCGGGACGCTGGATAACCTGTCGGGCGCGCTCGCCTCCGATGTGCCGGATGACGCACCGGGCGCCAGGGCGACCCTGACGGTCAATCCAGCCGCTGCGCCGGGCTTCGCCAAGGTCTTTGATCCTGATCCGGTCGATCCGGGCGGGGTCTCGACGCTGACCTTCACGATCGACAATACGGAGACCCTGATTGAGGTGGGGTCGCTGGCCTTCACCGATGTTTTCCCGGACGGCCTGGTCGTGGCCGCGGCGCCCAATGTGGACAATGACTGCGAGGGCACGGTGTCGGCCCCGGCGGGCGGCGACAGGGTGTCGCTGAGTGGGGGAACCGTCGCGGCCGGCGCCCCCTGCACGCTCTCGGTTGACGTGCAGGCGCTGCGGGCCGGGACGCTGGATAACCTGTCGGGCGCGCTCGCCTCCGATGTGCCGGATGACGCACCGGGCGCCAGGGCGACCCTGACGGTCAATCCAGCCGCTGCGCCGGGCTTCGCCAAGGTCTTTGATCCTGATCCGGTCGATCCGGGCGGGGTCTCGACGCTGACCTTCACGATCGACAATACGGAGACCCTGATTGAGGTGGGGTCGCTGGCCTTCACCGATGTTTTCCCGGACGGCCTGGTCGTGGCCGCGGCGCCCAATGTGGACAATGACTGCGAGGGCACGGTGTCGGCCCCGGCGGGCGGCGACAGGGTGTCGCTGAGTGGGGGAACCGTCGCGGCCGGCGCCCCCTGCACGCTCTCGGTTGACGTGCAGGCGCTGCGGGCCGGGACGCTGGATAACCTGTCGGGCGCGCTCGCCTCCGATCTGCCGGATGACGCACCGGGCGCCAGGGCGACCCTGACGGTCAATCCAGCCGCTGCGCCGGGCTTCGCCAAGGTCTTTGATCCTGATCCGGTCGATCCGGGCGGGGTCTCGACGCTGACCTTCACGATCGACAATACGGAGACCCTGATTGAGGTGGGGTCGCTGGCCTTCACCGATGTTTTCCCGGACGGCCTGGTCGTGGCCGCGGCGCCCAATGTGGACAATGACTGCGAGGGCACGGTGTCGGCCCCGGCGGGCGGCGACAGGGTGTCGCTGAGTGGGGGAACCGTCGCGGCCGGCGCCCCCTGCACGCTCTCGGTTGACGTGCAGGCGCTGCGGGCCGGGACGCTGGATAACCTGTCGGGCGCGCTCGCCTCCGATCTGCCGGATGACGCACCGGGCGCCAGGGCGACCCTGACGGTCAATCCAGCCGCTGCGCCGGGCTTCGCCAAGGTCTTTGATCCTGATCCGGTCGATCCGGGCGGGGTCTCGACGCTGACCTTCACGATCGACAATACGGAGACCCTGATTGAGGTGGGGTCGCTGGCCTTCACCGATGTTTTCCCGGACGGCCTGGTCGTGGCCGCGGCGCCCAATGTGGACAATGACTGCGAGGGCACGGTGTCGGCCCCGGCGGGCGGCGACAGGGTGTCGCTGAGTGGGGGAACCGTCGCGGCCGGCGCCCCCTGCACGCTCTCGGTTGACGTGCAGGCGCTGCGGGCCGGGACGCTGGATAACCTGTCGGGCGCGCTCGCCTCCGATGTGCCGGATGACGCACCGGGCGCCAGGGCGACCCTGACGGTCAATCCAGCCGCTGCGCCGGGCTTCGCCAAGGTCTTTGATCCTGATCCGGTCGATCCGGGCGGGGTCTCGACGCTGACCTTCACGATCGACAATACGGAGACCCTGATTGAGGTGGGGTCGCTGGCCTTCACCGATGTTTTCCCGGACGGCCTGGTCGTGGCCGCGGCGCCCAATGTGGACAATGACTGCGAGGGCACGGTGTCGGCCCCGGCGGGCGGCGACAGGGTGTCGCTGAGTGGGGGAACCGTCGCGGCCGGCGCCCCCTGCACGCTCTCGGTTGACGTGCAGGCGCTGCGGGCCGGGACGCTGGATAACCTGTCGGGCGCGCTCGCCTCCGATCTGCCGGATGACGCACCGGGCGCCAGGGCGACCCTGACGGTCAATCCAGCCGCTGCGCCGGGCTTCGCCAAGGTCTTTGATCCTGATCCGGTCGATCCGGGCGGGGTCTCGACGCTGACCTTCACGATCGACAATACGGAGACCCTGATTGAGGTGGGGTCGCTGGCCTTCACCGATGTTTTCCCGGACGGCCTGGTCGTGGCCGCGGCGCCCAATGTGGACAATGACTGCGAGGGCACGGTGTCGGCCCCGGCGGGCGGCGACAGGGTGTCGCTGAGTGGGGGAACCGTCGCGGCCGGCGCCCCCTGCACGCTCTCGGTTGACGTGCAGGCGCTGCGGGCCGGGACGCTGGATAACCTGTCGGGCGCGCTCGCCTCCGATCTGCCGGATGACGCACCGGGCGCCAGGGCGACCCTGACGGTCAATCCAGCCGCTGCGCCGGGCTTCGCCAAGGTCTTTGATCCTGATCCGGTCGATCCGGGCGGGGTCTCGACGCTGACCTTCACGATCGACAATACGGAGACCCTGATTGAGGTGGGGTCGCTGGCCTTCACCGATGTTTTCCCGGACGGCCTGGTCGTGGCCGCGGCGCCCAATGTGGACAATGACTGCGAGGGCACGGTGTCGGCCCCGGCGGGCGGCGACAGGGTGTCGCTGAGTGGGGGAACCGTCGCGGCCGGCGCCCCCTGCACGCTCTCGGTTGACGTGCAGGCGCTGCGGGCCGGGACGCTGGATAACCTGTCGGGCGCGCTCGCCTCCGATCTGCCGGATGACGCACCGGGCGCCAGGGCGACCCTGACGGTCAATCCAGCCGCTGCGCCGGGCTTCGCCAAGGTCTTTGATCCTGATCCGGTCGATCCGGGCGGGGTCTCGACGCTGACCTTCACGATCGACAATACGGAGACCCTGATTGAGGTGGGGTCGCTGGCCTTCACCGATGTTTTCCCGGACGGCCTGGTCGTGGCCGCGGCGCCCAATGTGGACAATGACTGCGAGGGCACGGTGTCGGCCCCGGCGGGCGGCGACAGGGTGTCGCTGAGTGGGGGAACCGTCGCGGCCGGCGCCCCCTGCACGCTCTCGGTTGACGTGCAGGCGCTGCGGGCCGGGACGCTGGATAACCTGTCGGGCGCGCTCGCCTCCGATGTGCCGGATGACGCACCGGGCGCCAGGGCGACCCTGACGGTCAATCCAGCCGCTGCGCCGGGCTTCGCCAAGGTCTTTGATCCTGATCCGGTCGATCCGGGCGGGGTCTCGACGCTGACCTTCACGATCGACAATACGGAGACCCTGATTGAGGTGGGGTCGCTGGCCTTCACCGATGTTTTCCCGGACGGCCTGGTCGTGGCCGCGGCGCCCAATGTGGACAATGACTGCGAGGGCACGGTGTCGGCCCCGGCGGGCGGCGACAGGGTGTCGCTGAGTGGGGGAACCGTCGCGGCCGGCGCCCCCTGCACGCTCTCGGTTGACGTGCAGGCGCTGCGGGCCGGGACGCTGGATAACCTGTCGGGCGCGCTCGCCTCCGATCTGCCGGATGACGCACCGGGCGCCAGGGCGACCCTGACGGTCAATCCAGCCGCTGCGCCGGGCTTCGCCAAGGTCTTTGATCCTGATCCGGTCGATCCGGGCGGGGTCTCGACGCTGACCTTCACGATCGACAATACGGAGACCCTGATTGAGGTGGGGTCGCTGGCCTTCACCGATGTTTTCCCGGACGGCCTGGTCGTGGCCGCGGCGCCTAATGCGTCGACCACCTGCACCGGCGGCACGGTGTCGGCCCCGGCGGGCGGCGACAGGGTGTCGCTGAGTGGGGGAACCGTCGCGGCCGATACGACCTGCACGCTCTCGGTTGACGTGCGGGCGCTGCGGGCCGGGAGGCTGGATAACGTATCCGGCGACCTGACTTCCGATCTGCCGGATGACGCACCGGGCGCCAGGGCGACCCTGACGGTCAATCCAGCCGCTGCGCCGGTCTTTTCCAAGGTCTTTGATCCTGATCCGGTCGCCCAGGGCGAGATTTCCAGACTGACCTTCACGATCGACAATACGGCGAACGCCATTGATGTGGGCGAACTGGCCTTTGACGATGTTTTCCCGGACGGCCTGGTCGTGGCCGCGGCGCCTAATGTGGACAATCGCTGCGAGGGCACGGTGTCGGCCCCGGCGGGCGGCGACAGGGTGTCGCTGAGTGGGGGAGCCGTCGCGGCCAATGCCCCCTGCACGCTCGCCGTCGACGTGCGGGCGCTGCGGGCCGGGAGGCTGGATAACGTATCCGGCGACCTGACTTCCGATCTGCCGGATGACGCACCGGGCGCCAGGGCGACCCTGACGGTCAATCCAGCCGCTGCGCCGGTCTTTTCCAAGGTCTTTGATCCTGATCCGGTCGCCCAGGGCGAGATTTCCAGACTGACCTTCACGATCGACAATACGGCGAACGCCATTGATGTGGGCGAACTGGCCTTTGACGATGTTTTCCCGGACGGCCTGGTCGTGGCCGCGGCGCCTAATGTGGACAATCGCTGCGAGGGCACGGTGTCGGCCCCGGCGGGCGGCGACAGGGTGTCGCTGAGTGGGGGAGCCGTCGCGGCCAATGCCCCCTGCACGCTCGCCGTCGACGTGCGGGCGCTGCGGGCCGGGAGGCTGGATAACGTATCCGGCGACCTGACTTCCGATCTGCCGGATGACGCACCGGGCGCCAGGGCGACCCTGACGGTCAATCCAGCCGCTGCGCCGGGCTTCGCCAGGGTCTTTGCGCCGGACACCATCAGGCAGGGCGAGGAAACGGAGATCGTCTTGCGCGTAGACAACCGCGCCAACGCCATCGATTTGGGCGAAATGGCCTTCACCGACGCCTTCCCGGACGGCCTGGTCGTGGCCGACGCCCCCAATGCGACGACCGCCTGCGGCGGCACGTTCAGCCCGGTTGCGGGCGCCACGACGCTCGCCTTCGCCGATGGCGCGCTGGCCGCAGGCGCCACGTGCGAGCTCCGGGTGACGGTGCGCGCCATCGCGGCGGGAACGCTGACCGGTCCGGCAGTCGCTCTGATGTCGAGCGTCGCCACGGCGACCGCCGCCTCGGCCAGGCTGACGGTCGATGCGGCCGATGCGCCGGGCTTCGCCAGGGTCTTTGAGCCGGACACCATCCGGCAGGGCGGGGAAACGGAGATCGTCTTGCGCGTAGACAATACCGCCAACGCCATCGGGATAACGGAGATGGCCTTCACCGACACCTTCCCGGACGGCCTGGTCGTGGCCGACGCCCCCAATGCGACGACCGCCTGCGGCGGCACGTTCAGCCCGGTTGCGGGCGCCACGACGCTCGCCTTCGCCGACGGCGTGCTTGCCGCGGGCGCCACGTGCGAGCTCCGGGTGACGGTGCGCGCCATCGCGGCGGGAACGCTGACCGGTCCGGCAGTCGCTCTGACGTCGAGCGTCGCCACGGCGACCTCCGGCTCGGCCAGGCTGACGGTCGATGCGGCCGATGCGCTGGGCTTCGCCAGGGTCTTTGCGCCGGACACCATCAGGCAGGGCGAGGAAACGGAGATTGTCTTCACGGTCGACAATGGCGCCAACCTGATCGATTTGGGCGAAATGGCCTTCACCGATGCCTTCCCGGACGGCCTGGTCGTGGCCGACGCCCCCAATGCGACGACCGCCTGCGGCGGCACGTTCAGCCCGGTTGCGGGCGCCACGACGCTCGCCTTCGCCGATGGCGCGCTTGCCGCGGGCGCCACGTGCGAGCTCCGGGTGACGGTGCGCGCCATCGCGGCGGGTACGCTGACCGGTCCGGCAGTCGCTCTGACGTCGAGCGTCGCCACGGCGACCGCCGCCTCGGCCAGGCTGACGGTCGATGCGGCCGATGCGCCGGGCTTCGCCAGGGTCTTTGAGCCGGACACCATCAAGCAGGGCGAGGAAACGGAGATCGTCTTGCGCGTAGACAACCGCGCCAACGCCATCGATTTGGGCGAAATGGCGTTTGACGATACTCTGCCCTTGGGGGTTTCTGTCGCCGACACCCCCGGCGCCGGCAACAGTTGCGGCGGCACGTTCAGCCCGGTTGCGGGCGCCACGACGCTCGCCTTCGCCGATGGCGCGCTTGCCGCGGGCGCCACGTGCGAGCTCCGGGTGACGGTGCGCGCCATCGCGGCGGGTACGCTGACCGGTCCGGCAGTCGCTCTGACGTCGAGCGTCGCCACGGCGACCGCCGCCTCGGCCAGGCTGACGGTCGATGCGGCCGATGCGCCGGGCTTCGCCAGGGTCTTTGCGCCGGACACCATCAGGCAGGGCGAGGAAACGGAGATCGTCTTGCGCGTAGACAACCGCGCCAACCTGATCGATTTGGGCGAAATGGCCTTCACCGACGCCTTCCCGGACGGCCTGGTCGTGGCCGACGCCCCCAATGCGACGACCGCCTGCGGCGGCACGTTCAGCCCGGTTGCGGGCGCCACGACGCTCGCCTTCGCCGATGGCGCGCTTGCCGCGGGCGCCACGTGCGAGCTCCGGGTGACGGTGCGCGCCATCGCGGCGGGCACGCTGACCGGTCCGGCAGTCGCTCTGATGTCGAGCGTCGCCACGGCGACCGCCGCCTCGGCCAGGCTGACGGTCGATGCGGCCGATGCGCCGGGCTTCGCCAGGGTCTTTGAGCCGGACACCATCCGGCAGGGCGGGGAAACGGAGATCGTCTTCACGGTCGACAATACCGCCAACGCCATCGGGATAACGGAGATGGCCTTCACCGACGCCTTCCCGGACGGCCTGGTCGTGGCCGACGCCCCCAATGCGACGGCCGCCTGCGGCGGCACGTTCAGCCCGGTTGCGGGCGCCACGACGCTCGCCTTCGCCGATGGCGCGCTGGCCGCGGGCGCCACGTGCGAGCTCCGGGTGACGGTGCGCGCCATCGCGGCGGGTACGCTGACCGGTCCGGCAGTCGCTCTGACGTCGAGCGTCGCCACGGCGACCGCCGCCTCGGCCAGGCTGACGGTCGATGCGGCCGATGCGCCGGGCTTCGCCAGGGTCTTTGCGCCGGACACCATCAAGCAGGGCGAGGAAACGGAGATCGTCTTGCGCGTAGACAACCGCGCCAACGCCATCGATTTGGGCGAACTGGCCTTCACCGATGCCTTCCCGGACGGCCTGGTCGTGGCCGACGCCCCCAATGCGACGACCGCCTGCGGCGGCACGTTCAGCCCGGTTGCGGGCGCCACGACGCTCGCCTTCGCCGACGGCGTGCTGGCCGCGGGCGCCACGTGCGAGCTCCGGGTGACGGTGCGCGCCATCGCGGCGGGAACGCTGACCGGTCCGGCAGTCGCTCTGACGTCGAGCGTCGCCACGGCGACCTCCACCTCGGCCAGGCTGACGGTCGATGCGGCCGATGCGCTGGGCTTCGCCAGGGTCTTTGCGCCGGACACCATCAGGCAGGGCGGGGAAACGCAGATCGTCTTCACGGTCGACAACCGCGCCAACGCCATCGAGATGACGGAAATGGCGTTTGACGATACTCTGCCCTTGGGGGTTTCTGTCGCCGACACCCCCGGCGCCGGCAACAGTTGCGGCGGCACGTTCAGCCCGGTTGCGGGCGCCACGACGCTCGCCTTCGCCGACGGCGTGCTGGCCGCGGGCGCCACGTGCGAGCTCCGGGTGACGGTGCGCGCCATCGCGGCGGGTACGCTGACCGGTCCGGCAGTTGCCCTGACGTCGAGCGTCGCCACGGCGACCGCCGCCTCGGCCAGGCTGACGGTCGATGCGGCCGATGCGCCGGGCTTTGCCAGGGTCTTTGCGCCGGACACCATCAAGCAGGGCGAGGAAACGGAGATCGTCTTGCGCGTAGACAATGGCGCCAACCTGATCGATTTGGGCGAACTGGCCTTCACCGACGCCTTCCCGGACGGCCTGGTCGTGGCCGACGCCCCCAATGCGACGACCGCCTGCGGCGGCACGTTCAGCCCGGTTGCGGGCGCCACGACGCTCGCCTTCGCCGACGGCGCGCTGGCCGCGGGCGCCACGTGCGAGCTCCGGGTGACGGTGCGCGCCATCGCGGCGGGAACGCTGACCGGTCCGGCAGTCGCTCTGACGTCGAGCGTCGCCACGGCGACCGCCGCCTCGGCCAGGCTGACGGTCGATGCGGCCGATGCGCCGGGCTTCGCCAGGGTCTTTGCGCCGGACACCATCAGGCAGGGCGAGGAAACGGAGATCGTCTTGCGCGTAGACAACCGCGCCAACGCCATCGATTTGGGCGAAATGGCCTTCACCGACGCCTTCCCGGACGGCCTGGTCGTGGCTGACGCCCCCAATGCGACGACCGCCTGCGGCGGCACGTTCAGCCCGGTTGCGGGCGCCACGACGCTCGCCTTCGCCGATGGCACGCTTGCCGCGGGCGCCACGTGCGAGCTCCGGGTGACGGTGCGCGCCATCGCGGCGGGAACGCTGACCGGTCCGGCAGTCGCTCTGATGTCGAGCGTCGCCACGGCGACCGCCGCCTCGGCCAGGCTGACGGTCGATGCGGCCGATGCGCCGGGCTTCGCCAGGGTCTTTGAGCCGGACACCATCAAGCAGGGCGAGGAAACGGAGATCGTCTTGCGCGTAGACAACCGCGCCAACGCCATCGATTTGGGCGAAATGGCGTTTGACGATACTCTGCCCTTGGGGGTTTCTGTCGCCGACACCCCCGGCGCCGGCAACAGTTGCGGCGGCACGTTCAGCCCGGTTGCGGGCGCCACGACGCTCGCCTTCGCCGATGGCGCGCTTGCCGCGGGCGCCACGTGCGAGCTCCGGGTGACTGTGCGCGCCATCGCGGCGGGAACGCTGACCGGTCCGGCAGTCGCTCTGATGTCGAGCGTCGCCACGGCGACCGCCGCCTCGGCCAGGCTGACGGTCGATGCGGGCGATGCGCCGGGCTTCGCCAGGGTCTTTGCGCCGGACACCATCAAGCAGGGCGAGGAAACGGAGATCGTTTTCACGGTCGACAATGGCGCCAACCTGATCGATTTGGGCGAAATGGCCTTCACCGATGCCTTCCCGGACGGCCTGGTCGTGGCCGACGCCCCCAATGCGACGACCGCCTGCGGCGGCACGTTCAGCCCGGTTGCGGGCGCCACGACGCTCGCCTTCGCCGATGGCGCGCTTGCCGCGGGCGCCACGTGCGAGCTCCGGGTGACGGTGCGCGCCATCGCGGCGGGTACGCTGACCGGTCCGGCAGTCGCTCTGATGTCGAGCGTCGCCACGGCGACCGCCGCCTCGGCCAGGCTGACGGTCGATGCGGCCGATGCGCCGGGCTTTGCCAGGGTCTTTGCGCCGGACACCATCAGGCAGGGCGAGGAAACGGAGATCGTCTTCACGGTCGACAATGGCGCCAACCTGATCGATTTGGGCGAACTGGCCTTCACCGACGCCTTCCCGGACGGCCTGGTCGTGGCCGACGCCCCCAATGCGACAGCCGCCTGCGGCGGCACGTTCAGCCCGGTTGCGGGCGCCACGACGCTCGCCTTCGCCGATGGCGCGCTGTCCGCGGGCGCCACGTGCGAGCTCCGGGTGACGGTGCGCGCCATCGCGGCGGGAACGCTGACCGGTCCGGCAGTCGCTCTGACGTCGAGCGTCGCCACGGCGACCGCCGCCTCGGCCAGGCTGACGGTCGATGCGGCCGATGCGCCGGGCTTCGCCAGGGTCTTTGCGCCGGACACCATCAAGCAGGGCGAGGAAACGGAGATCGTCTTGCGCGTAGACAACCGCGCCAACGCCATCGATTTGGGCGAACTGGCCTTCACCGACGCCTTCCCGGACGGCCTGGTCGTGGCCGACGCCCCCAATGCGACGACCGCCTGCGGCGGCACGTTCAGCCCGGTTGCGGGCGCCACGACGCTCGCCTTCGCCGACGGCGTGCTGGCCGCGGGCGCCACGTGCGAGCTCCGGGTGACGGTGCGCGCCATCGCGGCGGGAACGCTGACCGGTCCGGCAGTCGCTCTGACGTCGAGCGTCGCCACGGCGACCGCCGCCTCGGCCAGGCTGACGGTCACCGCAGCCGATGCGCCGGGCTTTGCCAGGGTCTTTGCGCCGGACACCATCAGGCAGGGCGGGGAAACGGAGATCGTCTTGCGCGTAGACAACCGCGCCAACGCCATCGAGATGACGGAAATGGCGTTTGACGATACTCTGCCCTTGGGGGTTTCTGTCGCCGACACCCCCGGCGCCGGCAACAGTTGCGGCGGCACGTTCAGCCCGGTTGCGGGCGCCACGACGCTCGCCTTCGCCGATGGCGCGCTTGCCGCGGGCGCCACGTGCGAGCTCCGGGTGACGGTGCGCGCCATCGCGGCGGGAACGCTGACCGGTCCGGCAGTCGCTCTGATGTCGAGCGTCGCCACGGCGACCGCCACCTCGGCCAGGCTGACGGTCACCGCAGCCGATGCGCCGGGCTTTGCCAGGGTCTTTGCGCCGGACACCATCAGGCAGGGCGAGGAAACGGAGATCGTCTTCACGGTCGACAATGGCGCCAACCTGATCGATTTGGGCGAACTGGCCTTCACCGACGCCTTCCCGGACGGCCTGGTCGTGGCCGACGCCCCCAATGCGACGACCGCCTGCGGCGGCACGTTCAGCCCGGTTGCGGGCGCCACGACGCTCGCCTTCGCCGATGGCGCGCTTGCCGCGGGCGCCACGTGCGAACTCCGGGTGACGGTGCGCGCCATCGCGGCGGGAACGCTGACCGGTCCGGCAGTCGCTCTGATGTCGAGCGTCGCCACGGCGACCGCCGCCTCGGCCAGGCTGACGGTCACCGCAGCCGATGCGCCGGGCTTTGCCAGGGTCTTTGCGCCGGACACCATCAGGCAGGGCGAGGAAACGGAGATCGTCTTGCGCGTAGACAATGGCGCCAACCTGATCGATTTGGGCGAACTGGCCTTCACCGACGCCTTCCCGGACGGCCTGGTCGTGGCCGACGCCCCCAATGCGACGACCGCCTGCGGCGGCACGTTCAGCCCGGTTGCGGGCGCCACGACGCTCGCCTTCGCCGACGGCGTGCTTGCCGCGGGCGCCACGTGCGAGCTCCGGGTGACGGTGCGCGCCATCGCGGCGGGAACGCTGACCGGTCCGGCAGTCGCTCTGACGTCGAGCGTCGCCACGGCGACTTCCGCCTCGGCCAGGCTGACGGTCGATGCGGCCGATGCGCTGGGCTTCGCCAGGGTCTTTGCGCCGGACACCATCAGGCAGGGCGGGGAAACGGAGATCGTCTTCACGGTCGACAACCGCGCCAACGCCATCGAGATGACGGAAATGGCGTTTGACGATACTCTGCCCTTGGGGGTTTCTGTCGCCGACACCCCCGGCGCCGGCAACAGTTGCGGCGGCACGTTCAGCCCGGTTGCGGGCGCCACGACGCTCGCCTTCGCCGATGGTGCGCTGGCCGCGGGCGCCACGTGCGAGCTCCGGGTGACGGTGCGCGCCATCGCGGCGGGTACGCTGACCGGTCCGGCAGTCGCTCTGATGTCGAGCGTCGCCACGGCGACCGCCGCCTCGGCCAGGCTGACGGTCGATGCGGCCGATGCGCCGGGCTTCGCCAGGGTCTTTGCGCCGGACACCATCAGGCAGGGCGAGGAAACGGAAGTCGTCTTCACGGTCGACAACCGCGCCAACGCCATCGAGATGACGGAAATGGCGTTTGAGGATACTCTGCCCTTGGGGGTTTCTGTCGCCGACACCCCCGGCGCCGGCAACAGTTGCGGCGGCACGTTCAGCCCGGTTGCGGGCGCCACGACGCTCGCCTTCGCCGATGGCGCGCTTGCCGCGGGCGCCACGTGCGAGCTCCGGGTGACGGTGCGCGCCATCGCGGCGGGAACGCTGACCGGTCCGGCAGTCGCTCTGATGTCGAGCGTCGCCACGGCGACCGCCGCCTCGGCCAGGCTGACGGTCGATGCGGCCGATGCGCCGGGCTTCGCCAGGGTCTTTGCGCCGGACACCATCAAGCAGGGCGAGGAAACGGAGATTGTTTTCACGGTCGACAATGGCGCCAACCTGATCGATTTGGGCGAAATGGCCTTCACCGACGCCTTCCCGGACGGCCTGGTCGTGGCCGACGCCCCCAATGCGACGACCGCCTGCGGCGGCACGTTCAGCCCGGTTGCGGGCGCCACGACGCTCGCCTTCGCCGATGGCGCGCTTGCCGCGGGCGCCACGTGCGAGCTCCGGGTGACGGTGCGCGCCATCGCGGCGAGAACGCTGACCGGTCCGGCAGTCGCTCTGATGTCGAGCGTCGCCACGGCGACCGCCGCCTCGGCCAGGCTGACGGTCGATGCGGCCGATGCGCCGGGCTTTGCCAGGGTCTTTGCGCCGGACACCATCAGGCAGGGCGAGGAAACGGAGATCGTCTTCACGGTCGACAATGGCGCCAACCTGATCGATTTGGGCGAACTGGCCTTCACCGACGCCTTCCCGGACGGCCTGGTCGTGGCCGACGCCCCCAATGCGACGACCGCCTGCGGCGGCACGTTCAGCCCGGTTGCCGGCGCCACGACGCTCGCCTTCGCCGATGGCGCGCTGGCCGCGGGCGCCACGTGCGAGCTCCGGGTGACGGTGCGCGCCATCGCGGCGGGAACGCTGACCGGTCCGGCAGTCGCTCTGATGTCGAGCGTCGCCACGGCGACCGCCGCCTCGGCCAGGCTGACGGTCGATGCGGCCGATGCGCCGGGCTTTGCCAGGGTCTTTGAGCCGGACACCATCAAGCAGGGCGAGGAAACGGAGATCGTCTTGCGCGTAGACAACCGCGCCAACGCCATCGATTTGGGCGAAATGGCCTTTACCGACGCCTTCCCGGACGGCCTGGTCGTGGCCGACGCCCCCAATGCGACGACCGCCTGCGGCGGCACGTTCAGCCCGGTTGCGGGCGCCACGACGCTCGCCTTCGCCGATGGCGCGCTTGCCGCGGGCGCCACGTGCGAGCTCCGGGTGACGGTGCGCGCCATCGCGGCGGGAACGCTGACCGGTCCGGCAGTCGCTCTGATGTCGAGCGTCGCCACGGCGACCGCCGCCTCGGCCAGGCTGACGGTCGATGCGGCCGATGCGCCGGGCTTTGCCAGGGTCTTTGCGCCGGACACCATCAAGCAGGGCGAGGAAACGGAGATCGTCTTGCGCGTAGACAATGGCGCCAACCTGATCGATTTGGGCGAACTGGCCTTCACCGACGCCTTCCCGGACGGCCTGGTCGTGGCCGACGCCCCCAATGCGACGACCGCCTGCGGCGGCACGTTCAGCCCGGTTGCGGGCGCCACGACGCTCGCCTTCGCCGACGGCGTGCTGGCCGCGGGCGCCACGTGCGAGCTCCGGGTGACGGTGCGCGCCATCGCGGCGGGAACGCTGACCGGTCCGGCAGTCGCTCTGACGTCGAGCGTCGCCACGGCGACCGCCGCCTCGGCCAGGCTGACGGTCGATGCGGCCGATGCGCCGGGCTTTGCCAGGGTCTTTGCGCCGGACACCATCCGGCAGGGCGGGGAAACGCAGATCGTCTTGCGCGTAGACAACCGCGCCAACGCCATCGAGATAACGGAAATGGCGTTTGACGATACTCTGCCCTTGGGGGTTTCTGTCGCCGACACCCCCGGCGCCGGCAACAGTTGCGGCGGCACGTTCAGCCCGGTTGCGGGCGCCACGACGCTCGCCTTCGCCGATGGCGCGCTTGCCGCGGGCGCCACGTGCGAGCTCCGGGTGACGGTGCGCGCCATCGCGGCGGGAACGCTGACCGGTCCGGCAGTCGCTCTGATGTCGAGCGTCGCCACGGCGACCGCCGCCGAAGCCATGCTGACGGTCGAGCCCGCGGTTGCGCCGGGCTTCGCCAAGGTCTTCTCCCCTGATACGGTCGATCCGGGCGGGGTCTCGACGCTGACCTTCACGATCGACAATGGGGCCAACCTGATCGAGGTGGGGTCGCTGGCCTTCACCGATGATTTCCCGGACGGCCTGGCCGTGGCCGCCACCCCCAATGCGTCGACCACCTGCGGTGGGACCTTCGCGCCCGCCGCGTCGGCGACCGCGCTGGCCTTTACCGGCGGCAGCGTCGCGGCCGGGGAAAGCTGCACGCTCTCGGTTGACGTGCGGGCGCTGCGGGCCGGCGCGCTGGAAAACCTGTCGGGCGCGCTGACCTCCGATCTGCCCGTTGACACACCGGGCGCCGAAGCCACGCTGACGGTGAACGAGGCGCCGCTGTCGGTTTCCATGGCGTTCGATCCTGCAACAATCGCCCAGGGCGGCGTCTCCAGGCTGAGCTATACCCTGCGCAACGGCGCGGTGGTCGGGGCGACAGAGGTGGCGCTGTCCGACACGCTGCCCGCCGATCTGGTGCTGGCCGCTGACCCCGATGCGTCGACGACCTGCACCGGCGGCACGCTGACGGCGGCGGCGGGCGGCGGCGACGTCTCCTATTCCGGCGGGTCGCTTGCGGCGGGCGCCGCCTGCACGATCGCCGTCGACGTGACCTCCGCGGTTGCCGGAAGCTATCCCGACGGCACGGAAAGCGCGACCTCGTCGCTGGGCACCAGCGCCGCCGCCGAAGCCATGCTGACGGTCGAGCCCGCGGTTGCGCCGGGCTTCGCCAAGGTCTTCTCCCCTGATACGGTCGATCCGGGCGGGGTCTCGACGCTGACCTTCACGATCGACAATGGGGCCAACCTGATCGAGGTGGGGTCGCTGGCCTTCACCGATGATTTCCCGGACGGCCTGGCCGTGGCCGCCACCCCCAATGCGTCGACCACCTGCGGTGGGACCTTCGCGCCCGCCGCGTCGGCGATCGCGCTGGCCTTTACCGGCGGCAGCGTCGCGGCCGGCGAGACCTGCACGCTCTCGGTTGACGTGCAGGCGCTGCGGGCCGGCGCGCTGGAAAACCTGTCGGGCGCGCTGACCTCCGATCTGCCCGTTGACACACCGGGCGCCGAAGCCACGCTGACGGTGAACGAGGCGCCGCTGTCGGTTTCCATGGCGTTCGATCCTGCAACAATCGCCCAGGGCGGCGTCTCCAGGCTGAGCTATACCCTGGAAAACAGCGCCGCAATCGGGGCAACAGAGGTGGCGCTGTCCGACACGCTGCCCGCCGACCTGGTGCTGGCCGCTGACCCCGATGCATCGACGACCTGCACCGGCGGCACGCTGACGGCGGCGGGCGGCGGCGACGTCTCCTATTCCGGCGGGTCGCTTGCGGCGGGCGCCGCCTGCACGATCGCCGTCGACGTGACCTCCGCGGTTGCCGGAAGCTATCCCAACGGCACGGAAAGCGCGACCTCGTCGCTGGGCACCAGCGCCGCCGCCGAAGCCGTGCTGACGGTCGATCCGGCCGGGACAGTCACCTTTAACGTGGAATCGGATACCGACGGCGCCTTCGGCTTCTCGTCCGCCGAACCGGTTTTGACCATCTCTCTTGACGTCAACGGCGGGACCGGGTCTACAGGCGCGCTCCCGGTCGCGACGGGTAGCTATTCCGTCGCGGTGGCGGCGCCCACGGGTGTCGCGTTGACGGCAATCGCCTGCGATGACACGGACAGTACCGCCGATGTGTCCGCGGCGATGATCTCTGTGACAGTCGATGCCTCCGAAGTGGTCACCTGCACGCTCACGGCGCAATCCTCGGTTCAGCCGACAGTAGAGGCGATCAACAGCTTTCTGACCCGCCGGGCGGACCTGATCGTGTCGAGCGAACCCAATCCGAGCCGCAGATTCGAGCGCCTGAAACGCGGTTCGGGCCGTGCCAGCCCGCCGCGCTTCTCAAACGAGGAACGTCCGACGCACTTGTCGCTCGAAACGGAAGGCAACAATTACGCGTTCACGGCGCGAAGCAACAATTACGCGTTCACGGTGCAAGACGACAATTACAGATTTTCAACCAGCCTGCTGCCGGTGCGCAAGGAGATTGCGAGCGCTGACCTGTCCCCTGGATCGGCGGGGGAGGTCGCTCACGTCGAAAACGACCGCTTCGATGCTTGGTCCGAAGTGCAATACAAGAAATTCGGAGGCGGTTCGGATGCGCGTGGCGATTTCGCCATCGCCTATGCCGGGATGGATTACCTGCTGACGCCCGATGTCCTGGTCGGTGCGCTCGTATCCTTCGACACGATGGAAGAATTGACCAGTAACAGCACGGTCAGTGGCTCCGGTTACATGATCGGGCCCTACATGACGGCGCGGCTGGCCCCAAATCTGTATTTCGACGGTCGTTTCGCAACTGGCGAATCGGATAACAGGATCAGCCCGTTCAATACCTATGCCGACAACTTCTCGACCCGCCGCTGGCTTGCCATGGCCAGCCTGACCGGTGAATTCCAGCGCGACAACTGGACGTTCCGGCCGCATGCGAGCCTGTCCAATTTCGAGGAAACACAGCAGAGTTACGTCGACAGCGTCGGGGCGACAATCCCCAGCCAGACCGTGCGGCTTGGCCAGTTCAAGATCGGCCCCACATTCACCGGACGGTTCGAAGGTTCGCAAGGACAGGTCTATTCGCCCTACCTGACGGTCGATGGGATCTACAATATGAGCGAAACGACGGGCGTGACGCTGAGCAATACGAACAGGTCCGAAGTTGAGGGGTGGCGCGCACGCCTGGAGGCCGGTGTCGGCATGACGACCGAGCATGGAACGCGGCTCTCGTTTGGAGCGAACTATGACGGGATCGGGCGGTCAGAGTCCGAGACCTGGGGCCTGACGTTTGAACTCAGTATACCCCTTCGTTAGATCCCGGATGGTCACGACCGGCAGCCGGTCGCACGAACGTTCGCCATGGGCCTTCGCCAGCGATCTTGCCGTCGGTGGACTCAAGGCAGGCGGTCCAGGGCAGCGTCTCCTCCACCCGGCGGGTCGCCCGCGGCGAGGGCAGCACGCGCATCGGCTTGGGCTCCTGGCCACCTTGTCGTATCCGTCCGGTCAGGCCGCGTTTTTGAGGTCTTGGGGCTTCCAGTTCCACGGCATGAGTTCGTCGATGGGGTTGATCCGTGATCAGCAACGCGTTCCAGCACCCATGTGAGCCAGGCTTCCGGATGCGCCGCTTGGCCCGTTGTAGAACTGCCTAAGACTCGCCGTCCGTCTCGCCTGCCTTGAAGCGATCCCGGGCCGCCTCGATCTCCTCGCGTTCGCGGATGTAGTCGTCGGTGACGCGGGTGGTGGGGCGCGGGCCGCCGGCCAGGGGATCGACGTTCAGTTCCATCTGGGCGACGACGCGGCAGTCGGCGCACATGCGCATGATATTGGCCATCTCAGGGCGTTCGAACATGGAATGCTTGCCGGCCAGTTGCTCGACGACCCGGTCGACGCTGGACTGGGTGCCAAACGCGTTGCCGCAGCGCACGCACTTGGCGGGCTCCTCCTCCTTGATCAGGGCTGGACGGCTGGCTGCATCGGTGAAGTTCAGGCGCGGATCAAGGGTAATGACGCTTTCCGGGCAGGTGTTGGCGCACAGGCCGCACTGGACACAGGCATCCTCGGTAAACCGCAATTGCGGCGCATCCGGATTGTCGAGCATCGCGCCGGTGGGACAGACGCCGACACAGGCCAGGCACAGCGTGCACCCTTCCACATTGACCGAAACCGCGCCCAGGGAGGCTCCCTCCGGCAAGCCGATAATGTCGGCCGGAACGGGTGCGTTCCGGTGCAGGTGGGACAGAGCCAGACGCTGGACACCGCGCTTGTCGCCCTGGGGCAGATAAGTGGCCGGGACCGCCCGTGTCCCCGTTTCAATCGACCACAGATCGGCCTCTACCCGGTCCGGATCGGCCTCGCAGATGATCCGGACGCGGGCATCATAGCCGAGGCCCTCGAACATGGCATTCGCCATGGCCACCTGGCCCACGAGTGCGGTCATTTCGTCCGCCCGTTTCGGATCCGTCAGGATGGTGATGCCCGCCGCCCCGTATGCGCCGGCATTGGCCAGTAGATCGAACCCGGTCTGGGTTGCCCGGTTGACGCTGAAGGGCATCACATGCGCCGGCAAGCCGCGGCCGTGGCCCGCCATGGCGCTGATCATTTCGGTCCCGAAGCTGGTATCGTGGATCAGCAGGATCGGCGCCGCGCCGCCGGCTTTTTCATAGGCCGTCAGCAGTGTGCGCAGCCGGCTCAACAGATCGCCGGCCGACGGCATGGCATAAGCAGCCGCGCCGGTGGGGCAGACCGAATGGCACATGCCGCAGCCGCCGCAGACGAACGGATCAATCTCGACCGCATCGCCGGCGGAGGTGATCGCCCCGGCCGGACATGCATCCAGACACCTGGTGCACCCGATCCTGACACTGCGTGAATGGGCGCACAGGTCCGCCCGAAATTCCACATAGCGCGGCTTTTCAAACTCGCCGACCAGGCCGGATATGTCGGCCAGGCTGCGTTCAACGGCGACCGGATCGCCGGGGTCGGGACGGACATATCCATCGCGTCGCTCATGGCCGGTAAACAGCGGCGAACCGCCGGTCAGGTCCAGGATCAGGTCATATCGCTCGACCTTTTCTTTCTGTGCCGGACCGAATGCAAGACTGCCGCGCGAAGAAACCGACAGCGGCGCCAGACCGGCTACCGTCACATCGAATGCGCCCAGGTGGCCCGTGGCCGTGGTGATCTGCCCTTTGAACACCGCCATCTCGAACGCCGGCGGCGGCAGGATATCGGCCGCATCAGTCAGGAGCAGCGTTACATTCAGCGTACCCGCCAGCCGCAGTGCTGCGTCCATGGTCTGGGCGCCGGGGCCATAGACCAGACAGTCGCCGGCGGATTCCATGGTGACGGTCGCGGCCGGCCGGACGACCTGGACGGCTTCGCTCAGCAAGGCGGCAATCTTCGGCATGGTTTCCCTGGCGCTCTCGGACCAGCCCGCATTCTCCCGGATGTTGACGAAAGTCAGCGGGGTGTCGACATCAAGCTCCTCGGCAATCTCGGCGAACAAGGGTGCTTCCTGGGTGCAGGCAACCAGCACCGAATCCTCACCGCGCAGTGCGGCCTCGAAATTTTCCAGCTGGCTGCGGCACAGGTGGCTGTTGATGTCACGGTCGGCCGCAACGCCGCATGCCTTGGCGATCTTGTCACTGTCCAGCGGCATGGTGCCTTCGCAATTGCAGACAAGAACCCGGCTATTTCCGATCTTCAGGGTCATGTGGTTTCAGCTTCCCGGATTGGCGTTGGCAAAGAATGCCTGTTCGCCTTTCAGTTTGAATTCGTTGATGGCCGTCTGACCCCTGGCCGAGACAAGCCAGTCGATCAGTGCCAGGGCATCCGCCTTCTTGATGTGGGGGTGCAGATCCGGGTTCACCAGGATTACCGAGTACTGGTTGAAGAAACTGTCGTCCCGGTCGAACAGCGGGGCCAGGCCGCGCTTGCGCTGGAACGATAGCCATGTGCCCCGGTCGCTGAGGGTATAGGCTTCAAGTTCGGCGGTGATGTTCAGAACCGCGCCCATGCCGGCGCCGGCTTCCAGATACCAGTTGCCGCTGTGCCTGTCCGGATTGATCGAGGTCAGCGCCCAGATCTCGCGTTCCTTCTTGTGGGTGCCGGACTTGTCGCCGCGCGATACGAACCGGGTGCGTTTTTCATCGATGCCCAGGGCAGCGATCCGTTCCATTGCTGTGGTCCCGTTGTCCGCGCCGGCAATACCGGCCGGGTCGTCAGCGGGACCGACGACGACGAAGCGATTATACATGATCCGGATCTTCTCGACCCCATGGCCCGCGGCAACGAATTCATCCTCGGATTTTGGGTGGTGGACCATGACCGCGTCGGCATCACCGAGTGATGCGGTTCTGAGAGCTCTGCCGGTGCCTTGCGCCACAACACGAACATGGATGCCGGTTTCAGCCTCGAATATTGGCAACAGATGGTCCAGCAGACCGGAGTTTTCGACCGAAGTGGTGGTGGCGACGGTGATGAAACGATCACCCGCTTTCACTGCCTCGCTCGACAATGCCAGCGCCGCCGCTGCAATACCCGCAAAAACCCAACCAGACTTCATTCACTGTCCCCCAGTCTTTCTTCCCCCAGTCTTTCTTCTTCTTGTCGCGCCAATAGAGCGCGGCTGATGTCCCGTCGCAACTGATATGGAGGCAGAAAGCTTATGCGGTAATGGCCTGTAATCGCCGCGCCCGTCCCTCGACCATCTGGACCATGGCGTTGACGGTAAAGGATATCACCAGCAGGATCAGGCCCAGTCCAAGTGCCAGGGACAGATTGCCCTTGCTGGTTTCCAGTGCAATCGATGTGGTCATGACCCGCGTATAATGGTCGATGTTTCCGCCAACGATCATCACCGCCCCAACCTCGGCACTTGCCCGGCCGAACCCGGCCAGCATGGCGGTCGCCAGGGAAAATCGTGCCTCATAGAGCAGGGTGAAAAGAGCCTGGCGCCGGTTGACCTGCAGCGACATCAATTGTTCGCGATATTCGGCCCACAAATCCTCGACTACCTGGCGAGTCAAAGCGGTAACGATTGGCAGGATCAGGACGAACTGGGCGATGATCATCGCCATCGGCGTATAGAGCAGGCCCAGAACGCCCAAAGGTCCTGACCGTGACAGCAGAAGATAAACCGCCAGACCAGCGACCACGGGCGGTAGACCCATCAGCGAATTGACCGCGATAATAACCATGGACCGCCCCGGAAACCGGTAGAGCGCCAGTGCCGCACCCAGCGGCATGCCGACCAGGCAGGCCAGCATCACCGCCGTCAGGCTGACCTGCAGGGAAAGTCCCACAATCTCAAACAGCTCTGAATCCAGGCTGAGCAAAAGATTGAAGGCGGCGGCAAAGGGATTTAGGGTGCCTGCTTGCATCGTGCGATGGTGCAGCGCACCGTCCCGGAATGCAACAGGGAATGCTTGCGATCAGGGCGCGACCTGATATCGTCCCGGCCATGGAAAAGACCATGACAACGCCGGTCGGTATCGTGATCGAACGCCGGCCTTCTGCCAGTCCCTGGGTCGATGCGGTGTATGTGCCCTCGGATATCCTGCCGGGCGCCGGCCCGGTGGATGGCTGGCGATTGCTGCGTGAAGAAAACGGCGTGCGGCAATATCACGCGGCGACGCTGCCGCTGGAGTTGTTTCGCAAGGAGACCGAGTCCTATATCGTCAATCTCCAGGACGGTGTCCCCCGACTTTACGTTGTGCTGCGCGAAGATGAAGAGGGGATCAGCGGACAGGACTATATTCCCTTCCTGATTACCGCCTCGCCCCACGAGGCCCAGGACTATCTCGACAGCGGTGAGGAGATTGTCGAAGGCATTCCCATCCCGCCCGGCTTGGTCGACTGGATTCAAGCCTTTGTCGATTTCCATCATGTGGACGAGGAATTCGTGAAGCGTAAACGCGACAAGATCAAGCACGGAGACGAGGCTTTTTCGGCACGGCCGCTGATCAAGAGAGCATTCGATGCGTGACGAGACACATGCAAGGGGCACCCGAGCGGCCCGCCGCCGTCTCGGCGGCGAGGATGATCCGGACGAAGGGTTCCTGACGCGCTGGTCGCGTCGCAAGGAAGCGGTGCGCGAAGGCGAGGAGGGTGTTCCCGAGCCGTTTGCCGAAGAACAGGCAGCGGCTCTGCCGGCGGAAGTGACGAAAGACCAACCGGTCGAGGAGATCGCGCCCGAGGATCTGCCGGATATCGAAACCATGGACAAGGATTCCGACTACAAGGCCTTCATGAAAACCGGTGTCCCACCCGATTTGCAGCGCCAGGCGCTCGCCAGGCTGTGGCGATCGGACCCGGCTCTGGCCAACCTTGATGAGTTGCTCGATTACGGCGAAAACTTCGCCACGGAAGGCAAGATCGTCGGCGCGCTGAAAACCGCCTACCAGGTCGGCAGCGGCTATCTCAAACAGGAGGAAGACGACGACCCGCCGGTCGCCGAATTAGCTTCGGACGAGGATGGGGCCACCGCTCCGGAGGCGGTTGAAACAGAAACAGAATCGGTGGGAGACGCCGGGCTTCAGGTTGAAGAAGAGGACGGGGATCCCGTCGATGAAACCGTGGAAGTCTGACCGACCGCCATCAAGTTTTGGTGTTGTTCTGAACAGGAAAATTGTGCGTCGCACAATGATTCGGATGGTTCGGGCATCATTCTGCCGAATATTTCCCAATTCGTTTCGCTATTGCAGCAATTTGGCTGGATACCTGCAAACATTCTAAAAAAACAATGTGTATTCAGGTACTTTACACACTGTCCAGATTGCCCCTAAAATCAGTCAGAAGTTGTGGGAGGCTATCAATAAATGATGTCGGTGGATAATGATAATGACGACGCCTGAGCTCGACCGCGAGGAAGAACTTCGCGCGCAGCAATACGCCTTTCTGGGCGCGCTGCTGGTCGATTCTCCCGGGCAGGACCTTATTGATCTCGCCGGCAGTCTGGAGGGCGACGACACGGATTTCGGCATGGCCGTCAATGCGCTGGCCCACGCGGCGCGCAAGGCCAGTGTCGCGGATGTGGACGACGAATATCATGAACTGTTCCTCGGTGTCGGCCGAGGCGAACTTGTCCCTCACGGATCATATTATCTGACCGGTTTCCTGAATGAAAAGCCGTTGGCGGCCCTGCGCCGGGACATGGCGCAGCTGGGCATTGCCCGCGCGGACGGCAACCGAACGTCGGAAGATCATGCAGCCTCGCTGTGCGAGATGATGGCCGGTCTCATTCGCGGTGAATTCGGTACGGTATCGGGCGGACAGGGCATAGGTCCGCAAAGCGCGTTTTTCAATGCGCATCTGGCCCCTTGGGTCGGACAGTTTTTCAAGGATTTGGAAAGGGCGAACGCCGCAAGCTTCTTTAAACCCGTCGGCACATTGGGCCGCGTGTTCATGGAGATTGAGGAAACCGCTTTTCAGATGGCCGCGTGACCGGAAACGGTGGGCGGATTTTGGTGGTCCCGAGGGGCCGAGGAAGGGAGAAGGAGAATGAGCGACAAGCGCACGTCCGATGACGGGCTGGCACGGCGCGATCTTCTGAAGCTTGGAGCAGTGGGCGCGGTAGCGGCCGGTGCGACAGGTTTGGGAGCGAGCCAGGCCAAGGCGTCCGTGGAGGCAGGGCCGGGAACGGTGACCCTCCAGGATTCCGAGCACGTCAGACAGTATTACGACACGCTTCGCTTCTAGAGCGGGCTGAATACGGCCGGCGCCTTCCCAGGTCCGGCGGTCACAAACAGAATTTGATGGGAGAATTGGTATGCTGAGGAAAAAGACAGGCGGGGTTGCGAATGGCCCCCGGCTGACAAAATCCCTGGCCAACCTCACCGGCGGCGCGATCGACAGGCGGACATTCCTCCGCCGGTCCGGTCTGGCAGCCATTGGGGTTACGGCGGCGGCTTCGCTGTCAGGCGGGATGGTCACCAAAGCACGCGCGCAAGCGCGTGGTTCTGGCGAACTCCGGAAGATCAAGTCGATTTGTACGCATTGTTCGGTGGGCTGCACGGTTGTAGCCGAAGTTCAGGACGGCGTCTGGGTCGGGCAGGAGCCCGGCTATGACAGCCCGTTCAACCTGGGTGCGCATTGCGCCAAGGGTGCTTCGGTTCGCGAACATGCCCACGGCGAACGGCGTCTGAAGACACCGATGAAGCTTGTCGACGGCAAATGGAAGAAGGTCAGCTGGGACGATGCGATCAACGAGATCGGCGACAAGATGTTGGAGATCCGGGCTTCGTCCGGTCCCGACTCTGTCTACTGGCTCGGATCCGCCAAGTACTCCAATGAACAAGCCTATCTGTTCCGGAAACTGGCCGCCTATTGGGGGACGAACAACGTCGACCACCAGGCTCGTATCTGTCACTCGACCACGGTTGCAGGTGTTGCAAACACCTGGGGCTACGGGGCGATGACGAACTCCTATAACGACATCCACAACAGCCGCGGCATCTTTCTGATCGGCGGCAACCCGGCCGAGGCGCACCCCGTTTCGCTGCTTCACCTGATGCAGGCGAAGGAGAAGAACAACGCCCCGCTGATCGTGTGTGACCCGCGCTTTACGCGCACGGCCGCCCACGCGGATGAATATGTGCGCATGCGTCCGGGAACGGACGTCGCCTTGATCTGGGGCATCCTGTGGCACATCTTCGAGAACGGCTGGGAAGACAGGCAGTTCATCAAACAGCGCGTTTGGGGACTGGACAGGGTTCGCGAGGAAATCAGCCAGTGGAACCCCGAAGAGACCGAGCGCGTTACCGGCGTGCCGGGATCCCAGTTGCGCCGGGTTGCCCGGACCCTGAGTCAGGCCAAACCCTTCACCATCATCTGGTGCATGGGCGGAACACAACATACGAACGGGAACAACAACACCCGGGCATATTGTGCTCTTGGTCTTGCCCTTGGAACAATCGGTACCGCAGGTGGCGGCGCCAACATCTTCCGCGGCCACGACAACGTGCAGGGCGCCACGGACCTTTGTGTCCTCTCGCACTCACTGCCGGGGTATTATGGCCTGAAGGCCGGTTCCTGGAAGCATTGGGCTCGGGTCTGGAAGACCGACTACGATTACATCCGCGGACGGTTTGAAGATCAGAAGATGATGGAATCCAAAGGTATTCCGGTCAGCCGCTGGATCGATGGCGTCATGGAAGACAAGGCCAATATCGATCAGACCGACAATCTGAAAGCGATGGTGTTCTGGGGCCATGCCCCGAACTCGCAAACGCGGATGGCCGAAATGAAGGTGGCGATGGAGAAGCTCGACCTGATGGTCGTGGTTGATCCATATCCGACGGTTTCGGCGGTTCTGTCCGACCGGACCGACGGCGTCTATCTGCTGCCGGCGGCAACCCAGTTTGAAACCAGCGGATCGGTAACCGCGTCGAACCGCTCGTTACAGTGGCGCGACAAAGTGTTCGAGCCCCTGGGAGAGTCGCTGCCCGACCAGACGATCATCTACAAGTTCGCCAAGAAATTCGGCATTGAGGGCGAGATGTTCAAAAACATCGCCGTCAACGACGACGAGCCCGTGGTCGAGGATGTGACCCGGGAATTCAACGGCGGCATGTGGACGATCGGCTATACAGGTCAATCGCCTGAACGCATGAAAAAGCACATGGCGAACCAGCACACATTCGACCGCACTACGCTGCTCGCCAATGGCGGGCCATGCGATGGTGAATATTACGGTCTGCCGTGGCCTTGCTGGGGCACCGCCGAAATGGGTCATCCGGGAACACCGATCCTGTATGATACGTCCAAGCCGGTGGCCGAAGGTGGTTTGACCTTCCGCGCCCGGTTTGGGGTCGAGCACGAAGGCGAAAATCTCCTCGCCGAAGGTGCCTATTCCGTCGGTTCGGAGATCAAGGGTGGCTATCCCGAATTCACCATGATCATGCTGGTCAGGCTTGGCTGGGACGGCGATCTGACGGCGGATGAAAAGTCTGCCATTGATGCTGTTGCCGGTGAAAAGACCAACTGGAAAACCGACCTGTCAGGCGGGATTCAGCGGGTCGCGATCAAGCATGGCTGTGCCCCGTTCGGCAACGCCAAGGCGCGGACCGTGGTCTGGAACTTCCCGGATCCGATCCCGCTCCACCGCGAGCCGCTGTACACGTCCCGGCGTGATCTGGTGGCGGACTATCCGACCTATGCGGACAAGCAGGCCTATCGTCTGCCGACCCTCTATGAATCGATCCAGAAGGTCGATCACTCGCAGAAGTATCCGATGATCCTCACATCCGGCCGACTGGTCGAATATGAAGGCGGCGGCGACGAGTCACGGTCCAATCCGTGGCTGGCCGAGCTTCAGCAGGACATGTTCGTCGAGATCAATCCCCGCGATGCCAACAATCTCGGCATCAGGGACAAGGACATGGTCTGGGTCGAGGGTGCGGAGAAAGCGAAAGTGAAGGTACAGGCAATGGTCACCGAACGCGTCGGTGCCGGTGTCGCCTTCATGCCGTTCCACTTCGGTGGGCACTTCCAGGGTAATGACCTCAGGGACAAATACCCATCGGGTGCCGATCCGTATGTGCTCGGCGAGTCCGCCAATACTGCGTTTACGTACGGATACGACTCCGTGACCCAGATGCAGGAATCGAAAGTCACGCTCTGCAAGATCAAGCTGGCGTAAACCGCAAACCCGGAGGTGGCGGCACAACCAACCGTCTCCGCCAAGCAATTGGGAGGATAAAACATATGGCACGTATCAGGTTCCTCTGTGACGCGGAGCGCTGCATCGAATGCAATGCTTGTGTTACGGCCTGTAAGAACGAACACGAGGTACCCTGGGGGGTTAACAGGCGCCGCGTGATTACCATCAGCGACGGTAAACCGGGCGAGAGATCGATCTCGGTTGCCTGCATGCACTGTTCGGACGCACCCTGTATGGCGGTGTGCCCGGTCGACTGCTTCTATCAGCCGGAAGGCAATGACGGAAAACAGTCCGGCGTGGTCCTGCATTCCAAGGACCTGTGCATCGGCTGTGGCTACTGCTTCTACGCCTGTCCGTTCGGCGCACCGCAATACCCGCAAGCGGGTAATTTCGGCACGCGCGGGAAGATGGACAAGTGCACATTCTGTGCAGGTGGCCCTGAAGAGGATCACAGCCAAACGGAAATGGAGAAGTACGGCCGCAACCGGATCGCGGAAGGCAAACTGCCTCTGTGTGCGGAAATGTGCGCCACCAAGGCGTTGCTGGCAGGCGATGGCGATGTTGTCTCCGACGTCTATCGGGAGCGTGTGGTGTCCCGCGGCTTCGGTTCGGGCGCCTGGGGTTGGGGCACAGCCTACCAGTTGAAAGCTGGCGGCTAACCCCGCTTCGTTAGATCCGGCACTGGCCCGTTCCTGAACGTCAGGCGCGGGCCAGTGCCACCTCTATTCTGGACGAATGGCCCGTCAATCCACAAAAGTGGTCCCTCCGCCCCTTCAGGGGGCGAATGATGTGGTGTGCGTCAATTATCAACGGAGAGACCGGCAATGAGCGAGACACAAACCAGGGGTGGTTGGTGGAGTTCTCTTTGGGGATACCTGATCGCACTCATTGTGGCCGCGGTGCTTGCCTGGTTCTATCTGAGTTCTGATCAGCCTGGCGAAACGGCCAGCGTTCCGGCAACGGAGGTGCTGGCTGGCCCCGCATCACAGGAGCAATCCGGCGCCGAAATGATTGCTGATCCGAGCGGTCTTTCGAATGCGCTGGGCGATAAGAGCGACAGTGAATTCTGGCGCAAGATTCGCGACGGAGACCAGTTCGGTGCCTCGGCCAATGCACCCGGCGCGGGCATGATGATCCAGTCGGGCGGCCAGGTCTGGCGTCAGTTCCGAATGGATGTCCTGCCGAAATATGGCGGACGGGCACTGATGGGCATGATTGCCCTGCTTGCCCTGTTTTTCCTGTTGCGCGGCCGCATTGCCATTGCCCGTGGCTGGGCCGGCAAAACCATCAGGCGGTTCAACTGGATTGAGCGGACCGGCCACTGGCTGCTGGCCATAAGTTTCATCATCCTCGCTCTTACCGGCCTCAACCTGCTCTATGGCCGTGATCTGCTGATTCCGTTAATCGGCAAGGACGCCTTTGCCAGCATTACGGTGCTGGGCAAGTATGCCCACAACTATGTGGCTTTTCCCTTCATCGTGGGTCTGGTCTGGGTCTTCCTGCAATGGGTGTGGGACAACATTCCCGGATGGACCGATATTAGATGGTTCATGGCGGGCGGTGGGATCATCGGGGGAGGGCATCCGGATTCCAAACGCTTCAATGGTGGCCAGAAGCTGATCTTCTGGACCGTAATCCTGGGTGGTGCCTCGCTGACTGCGTCCGGCTGGGCTTTGCTGTTTCCGTTTGAAACTCATTTCTTTGCCCACACGGCGAGCCTGGTAAATCCGGTTGTCTCGGCGATTAACGGCATCACCGGTACCGCGCTGCCGGTTCTGCCGGTTGACCCGACCCCGATCATGGAGCAACAGTTGAACCAGTCGTGGCACGGCATTGTCGCGATCGTTTTGATCGCCATCATAATCGCTCACATCTATATCGGATCGGTTGGCATGCAGGGGGCATTCGACGCGATAGGAACCGGTGAGGTGGACGAGAACTGGGCCCGGGAGCATCACAATCTGTGGGTGGCCGACATGGAAGCGCGTGGCCGCGTTCCCGATACAGCGAATATCCCCGATGAACCTGCACCGCCGCAACCCGCCGAATAGGGCAAGGCGAACTTTCCCGCTCCTGTCGGCGACCAGCCTGGCCGCCGCGCTCATGGTTTTTACCACAGATGTTCGCGCCGGCCTGGAAGGGCACGGTGGATCGGTTCACGGGATCGCCGTGGCGCCGGATGGGCAGACGGCGCTGACGGCCGGTTTCGACTATTCCATCATTCGCTGGGATCTCGGCAGTGAAGAACCAATGGGCCGATTGATGGGACATGACGGAGGTGTCAACGCGGTATCCTTTGTGCCCGTACCCGAGGGTTTGCCCCGGCAGGCAGTCTCGGTCGCCGATGACGGTGCGGTGATCTTGTGGAATGTGGCGGACGGTAAGGTTCAGCATCGGTTTTCCGGCCACAAGATGAAGGCGGTATCTCTTGATGTCTCTCACGACGGCCATTGGGCAGTGTCGGCGGCGTGGGACCAGACGGTTCGTCTGTGGGATCTGAAAGCACTGCAGCCGGGCGTCGTCCTGAAGGGGCGTAATAACCGGGTCAATGCGGCCGTGTTTTCCGCCGACGGAGAGACGATCATCACAGGAGCGGACGACGGTTCCGTGCGCTTGTGGAACCGTGCCGATGGCAGTCTGATCAAGACCGTGCGAGCCCATGACTTTGTCGCTAATGCCCTGGCGGTCTCGGTTGATGGCGGGCATCTGGTCACCGCCAGTGTAGACAAGACCATCCGGCTCTGGCAATTGCCCGAGATGAAGGAACTGGCCCTGATCGAACTGCACGACAGCGCCGTCCTGGGGTTGGACATCAGTCCTGACGGCGATCTGCTGGCATCATCGGGTGTCGACGGCACCATCAGCCTGTGGTCGATCCCCGCCGGCCGCGCCGCAGGCTCGATGAAGGGTCATGATGGTGCGGTCTGGGCCCTGGCGTTTTCACCCGATGGCAAACGTCTTTTGTCGGCGGGCCGTGACGAAACCGTCAGGATTTGGGATATCGAGACGCGGAGCGAGATCAACCCGGTGTCGGCCGCCGGCACGCCCGCACCCGAAGCCATCGCCGACATGACCGAATCCGAAAAGCGCGGGCAATGGCATTTCCGAAAATGCCGGGTCTGCCACTCGATCACCCCGGCGAGTGAAAACCGCGCCGGTCCGACCCTCTATGGTATCCTCGGGCGCAAGGCAGGGACGGTCGATGGATATGAGTATTCGTCTATATTGACCGGCAGTGACATTGTTTGGGATGGCAAGAGTATCGCTGGACTGTTCGAACTGGGACCTGATCGATTGGTGCCCGGCTCGAAGATGCCGCTCCAACGTTTGCAAAAACCCGAAGACAGGCAGGATCTGGTAAACTACATAAGGCGGGTGACGGTGCCGCAAGAGGGAACGCCCTTGCCGGGACAGCGTTCTGACGGTGCCGCGCAATAGGGGAGATAAGGTGATGAAAGCAATTTTTTTCGGCACCGTTCTGACGGTGGTGATATCAGCGGTGGCCGCAACGACCCTCGGCATGTTGTCGCTCCCCGCAGACGAGGCAACTTCGTCCGACGCGGTCCGGTTGCCTGAATCGGAATGAGCGTCGGCGACACAGGGATAATTCCGTTTCCGGCGGCGGAAACCGTCGAAGGCGGCGGTGAACCAGCGCCGGCGCGGGACGAGTTGTCGATCCTGCCGATGGCGGTAGAGCACCTCAATCTGGTGATCAACGGACGCGCATTGATCAATGATGTCAATTTTCGGCTGGGTCCGAAACGCCGGACCATCGTGCTGGGTCCCAATGGCGCCGGCAAAAGCCTGTTGCTGCGTCTTTGTCACTGCCTGATCGAACCGACTTCGGGATCGGTTCGCTGGCTCGGGCCGGGGGCCGGCTTCAAGAATCCGCCGCGAACCGCGGACCACCGGCCGGAGAGCCGCCGCGTTGCCTGGCAGGCCATGGTGTTCCAAAGGCCGGTTACCTTGCGCCGCTCGGTCAGGGCCAATATCGATTATGCTCTGCAACTGCACAAAGTTGAAAAGAACGAGGCGGAACGGCGTTGCACCATGGCTTTGAAACGGACCGGTCTTGAGCAGCATGCCGGCCAGGCCGCGCGCACGCTTTCGGGCGGCGAGCAGCAGCGCCTGGCCTTGGCCCGAGCCTGGGCCTTGCGACCCGAGGTTCTGTTCCTTGATGAACCGACGGCCAATCTGGATCCGGCATCGACCAATCAGGTCGAAGGAATTGTGACCCGCATGCACCATGACAATGCCAGGGTCGTCATGACGACCCATGACATTGCCCAGGCCCAGCGGCTGGCGGACGAAGTGCTGTTTCTCTATCGCGGGCGTGTGTTCGAACACACGCCCGCCGACGAATTCTTCAATCGGCCCCGAACTGACGAAGCCCGGGCTTTCCTTGGCGGCCGCCTTTTAGGCTAACCGATGCTGATCTTTGGCGCGGCCTTTACGGTTTCCGACGCCAATTTTTCGGCGATTTGTTCGGCAATCTTCATATAGGCTGCCGCGTGCGGGCCGTCGGGTTCGGTCATGACGATGGGCTGGCCTGAATCGGAGGTTTCACGAATACGGATCTCCAGCGGCACTTCGCCCAGGAAATCCATGCCCATTTCCTCAGCCGTCTTGCGCGCGCCGCCATGGCTGAATATCTCGTGCCGCGAGCCGCAATCGGAACACACGAAATAGCTCATGTTTTCGATCAATCCGAGGACCGGAACATCCACTTTCCGGAACATGTTCAGGCCCTTGCGTGCGTCGAGCAGGGCAATGTCCTGCGGTGTCGACACAATGATCGCGCCGGCCAGCGGAACGCGCTGGGCCATGGTCAGTTGTGCATCGCCCGTGCCTGGCGGCATGTCGACTATCATCACGTCCAACTCGCCCCAGGCAACATCCCGCAGCATCTGTTCCAGAGCGGACATGACCATCGGGCCTCGCCAGATCATGGGCGTGTCTTCGTCGATCAGAAAACCCATGGACATTGCCTTCACGCCGAAGGCTTCCATCGGGTTGAGAATTCGGTCGTCGGCTTGCGGGCGGCCGCGTATGCCCAGCATTCGGGGCAGGGAGGGGCCATAGATATCCGCGTCCAGAATGCCGACTTTCTTGTCCAGGCGCGCCAGGCCAAGGGCGACATTGACGGCCGTCGTTGACTTGCCGACCCCGCCCTTACCCGATGCAACCGCCACAATGTTCTTGACACCCGGCGCCAGGATCTGCTGCCGGGCGCCGGCCGCGTCGGCGCGCTGGCCAGGCGAGGGAGGTGCCGCCGCCGACGGGGCCTGTTGTGGTGCGGGGCTGTTGCTGTGGGCCGTCAGTACGGCGCTGACCGACAGGACGCCGTCGATCTTGTAGACCGATTCCTCGGACGTCTTGCGCAGAGGTTCAAGTTTTGGGCCATCGGCCGGATCCACTTCGATCGCAAAGCCTATATGGCCGTCCTTGCAGACAAGTCCGGTGACCATGCCGCTGGAAACGATGTCGCCCTTTCCGTCGGGGGTGGAAATCTTGGCCAGGACGGCCCGTACATCGTCAACATTCACATTTGCCATTATGATCTCCGGTGCTTGGCGTGTTTGGCGTGGAAACTAGAGGGTATCCCGGAAAAGTGGAAACGGTTTTCCATCCAGATATGCGCAAATACAAACACTTGGGGCGGGGGTCGATTTCATTGATCCCCTGTCCGCTCCGGGTGTAGCAGGCGCAATTGTCATCTGTTCAGTTGCCGCATGTCCTGCGCGCCATCGGGAGGGCATGAGACTGGCGGCGGCGCATGGAAGCAGGAGAGTTTAGCACGATCCAGGAACTGGCCGAAGCCGTCGGCCTGGCCGAACGCCATGTCAGCCGCCAGTTGCGGCTGGCCTACCTCGCACCGGAGGTTCTAAAACGGCTGACCTGCGGGCGTGAGGTTTCGGCGGTCAGTCTCTACGACCTTTGTTTTCTAACGGGGAGGCTTGGGGAGAGCAAGAACAACGCGGCCCCAGCTGAATACTAGGGCCTGTTGACATTCGGGTTTCCGATTTGGCCTGAACTGTTTATTCAAGCTTCGAAAATGGAGGTTTGGATGGACGAAGATCGTCTGGTGATTTCAGATGAACTTTGGCAGAAGATTAAGCCACTTCTGCCTGGCAAATCGGGGACCCGGGAGCAACCGGTCGGGATAACCGTCGGTTCGTGGAGGCCGTACTTTGGCGTGTGCGAACAGGGTCTCCCTGGCGTGACCTGCCCCAGGATTTCGGCCACTGGAATTCGGTTTTCAAACGATTTCGTCGATGGGCAAGGGCCGGTGTGTTTGAGAGACTTTTCAACGCCATAAGCGGCGAGCCAGACCTTGAACATGCTCTCATCGACGGAACGATTGTCCAGGCCCATCAGAAGGCTTCGGGCGCAAAAGGGGGACACAGCATCAAGCCATCGGACGCTCTCGCGGCGGGCTGACGACCAAAATCGTTGCCTTGGTCGATGCGCTCGGCAACTTAGTTCCGCTTTCTGCTTCTGCCGGGGCAAGCGCACAACATGAAGGGGGTACTCCCCTGATCCACGATATCTCCTTCGCAGCGTTGCTGGCCGACAAGGCCTTCGACGCCGATTGGCTCCTGAAAAACCTTGATGAGCGCGGCGCAACCGCGGTTATTCCACCCAAATCGAACCGGAAAGGGCTACGAGACGACGATACTCACATGTACAAGTGGCGTCACCTGATTGAAAACTGCTTCGCAAAGATCAAGAAATTCAGGGGGATAGCAACGCGATACGACAAAACAGATACCAGCTACGCAGCCAACTGGCACCTCTGCGCAATGCTCGTTGCTGCCCGGTGATTGTCAACAGACCCTAATGAAAGCTCGCCTGAAACCCTGTCGCAGTCAGCGAGACATGGGCATCTAGCGGCGGGTGCAACTCAAACGCCTTCGGCTCACGCGAGAAGTTCCAAAGGCGGAACAGGCACCATTCCGACTGGCGCTCTTTGGCGACCGCCAGTTCGTTGCGGGAAATATAGAATGGTGTTCGTTCCCAACCGTTTGTCGTTTTCACCTCGATCAATCGTTCCCGTTCGTCCGGCGTGAAGCTGGCAATGTCATACCCGGCACCATCGCCGTCCTCTTCTGAAACCCAGCGCACCCTCCGCGCCAGATCATCACGACCGGCCACTTTCAATGCGGATCGTTCGTGTGCTACGACGCGCTCTTCTCCGGCACGGCCGAGTGCCCGGTTGCGTTCATCCCGACCCGCTACGTCAAACTTTCTGGCGACATCCAGCATCTGCTCCAGCTCCGGCGGCGGCGGCTGGTTAGACAGCGTCGGTGACGGTCCAACCCAGATCTGCGCTGCCTCGCGCAGGCCAGTGGCTTGTCGCGTGCCAGGCATCCGCCCAAGCCAAGCCGGGTTCCCTGCCAGCCAGCGCGCCACAGCATCAACCAAGGTCATCTGGAAATTGAACGCCGGCTTGTAGCCAGGGATCCAATCTTCGCCGAGCCCCTTCAGCACCGCGCTGATATTTTGGTGTTTGAACTCGATCGAGCCTTCCGTTCGGCTCCGTAATAGAGGCATCAAGTGGCGCCGATGCCGAGCCTTGTTATAGGGATGGCCCGCCCTGTCATCGGCCAGCATCGCGAAGTAATCCGCGACGATCAGGTCGTTTTCCTCATCTGTCCAGGGCCCGTTCGGCATGCCGCCAGGCTATGGGCGGAAAGTCTGTTTGTCATCAAGGACTTCTCGCGGTCATTCGCGCCGTTTCGAAGAACCACGCTGCCTTCGGGTGTCTCTGTTCGCATTGATAGCGGTCGAACCCGCCTCAACTGCGGTGCAATCCATTTTCAATAAGTAATTGAAAAGAATCACATTTTTGAATACGTCTCGATTTGGGTGAAGGGCGGGTGAAAAGAGACGCGGAGTGTTCGGAGACAAATTTGCGGCCAAACCCGGGTCCCCGAAAGTCGGATGGCTCCGCTAAACCCCTTTGAAACAAAAAGAAAAAAGGCCCGCAGTTGGGCCTCGTCTTAGGGCCTGTTGACATTTGGGGTTGCGATTTGGCCTGACCTGAACTGTTATTCAGGCTTTGAAAATGGAGGTTTGGATGGACGAAGATCGTTTGGTGATTTCAGATGAACTTTGGGAAAAGATTGCGCCCCTGTTACCCGGTAAAGCCGGGGACCCGGGAGCAACCGGTCGGGATAACCGTCGGTTCATGGAGGCCGTACTTTGGCGTGTGCGAACAGGGTCTCCCTAGCGTGACCTGCCCCAGGATTTCGGCAACTGGAATTCGGTTTTCAAACGATTTCGTCGATGGGCAAAGGCCGGTGTGTTTGACAGACTTTTCAACGCCATAAGCGACGAGCCAGACCTTGAATATGCTCTCATCGACGGAACGATTGTCCAGGCCCATCAGAAGGCTTCGGGCGCAAAAGGGGGACACGGCATCAAGCCATTGGACGCTCTCGCGGCGGGCTGACGACCAAAATCGTTGCCCTGGTCGATGCGCTCGGCAACTTGTTCCGCTTTCTGCTTCTGCCGGGGCAAGCGCACGACATGAAGGGGGTTGCCCCCCTGATCCACGATGTCTCCTTCGCAGCGTTGCTAGCCGACAAGGCCTTCGACGCCGATTGGCTCCTGCAAGACCTTGATGAGCGCGGCGCAACTGCGGTTATTCCACCCAAATCGAACCGGAAAGTGCAACGAGACTACGATACTCACATGTACAAGTGGCGTCACCTGATTGAAAACTACTTTGCAAAGATCAAGGAATTCAGGGGGATAGCAACGCGATACGACAAAACAGATACCAGCTACGCAGCCAACTGGCACCTCTGCGCAATGCTCGTTGCTGCCCGGTGATTGTCAACAGACCCTAGGTTAGCGAATGGTTTGTGGCGGATGGGGCGGGATTCGAACCCACTAGACGCATAAACGCCTGCCGGTTTTCAAGACCGGTGCCTTCAACCGCGCGGCCAACACACTGTCGTCGCCGCCGCAATCCGCCAGACCTTCGATCAGCCCGATCGCAAACAGGCCGGGGAGACCTGGCGCCGCGTCACCGACCAGCCCCGCTCACGATGGCCCAGGCTGGCCGACCTTGTGGACCAGAGCGAGCACGACGTGCTGGCCTGCATGGCCTTCCCTGGAGAGAGGCAATCCCGTATCGAATTTGGTCAGGCGGCATCCAACCTGCGGATAAGGGCATGATAACCAGCGATTCGGCCCGCCGTCTCCAGCGCCTGTACAGGCTACAAATTTTGACCATCCCGCCCCAGCGGGGGTAGTCTTGTCGTGCTGGAAAAATCAAAAACGCTCATGAGAGCGCAGGATTTCGCCCCTGTCCGCAATTGACCTCATCGACGCTTTTGTCAAGATGATTTATTATTTCCCTGATTTGTTCTTGTTACATTCCGATATGAAGGGGTGAATCTGTGACGTGCGGCGGTTTGGATTTCCGATGGGCAAGGTAAGCGCCGCAATTCTTGGCGCGATCATCGGCGGGTTCGCCGTTGTTGCTGCCGTCGTGTTCCTGTTCGGGTGGGGAATGCCGGTAAGCGGACAGGCCGCACACATTGATCCGACAAGGGCGGACTATGTTGACCTGTTGCTCACTGTTGCGGCGCTCTTCCTTGGCGCCGTGGGTCTCGCCGTGACTGTCGGGGCATTGGTCATCGGTTTGGTCGCGCTGAAAACATTGCGTGAGATCAAGGACGAAGCCGCCAGCGAGGCGAAGACTGCGGCAGCAGGCAAGATCAATGAGACAATGGCCGCCGAGTTGGAGCCAAACGTAAAGGCGAAGGTGCAGGACGCCCTTCCGGCAGCGCTGCAAGCGGCGCTCTTGAATGATGAACTGGGGCACAAAATTCTAGGCGAGATGGCCCGGCGGGGCGAACTCGACGAGGTTTTTGAGCGCGCCGCAATGCGGATGCAAGGCGGCGGTCCGGAGCCAGACCCAGACCATGCCGACCAATACGCTGACGATGAAGGCAATGAAACCTGACGAAAACAGGGGGGAGCAACCATGGATGGAAGCATGAATGACGCGGCGACATCAAATGGCTGGAAGGTCAGGCCGCCTTCCCGGGAATTCACGGGCCTCGCACCCGAGGTGCGAAACAGGATTGACGGATACCTGGTCGAACACCCCGTCAAGCTGGGGGCGATCGCCAATCAGTTGGATGTCAAGGTTTTACTGTCCACTCTGCCGCGTGGAATCTCCGGGCAGATCGGCCAGGAGGATGGCAAATTCGTGATCCGCATCAACCGCCACGAGGCCAGGCACCGCCAGCGCTTCACGCTTGCTCACGAACTGGCGCACTGCCTGCTGCACCGCGACCTGATCATTGCGGATGGCGGTTGGTCGGAGAACGTTTTGCTGCGTTCGGGACAGCCCTTGAGAATTGAGTACGAGGCCAACCGGCTTGCCTCTGATCTGGTGATCCCGTCTGCCCAGTTGGCAGAGGCGACGGCGGAATACTCCGGCCCCATGACCAGCGAGGTCATCGAGGATCTTGCCCGCCGCTTTGGCGTGTCCCCGGCGGCGATGGAAATCAAGTTGCAGATGACCTGAGGAGGCGGGACCGGCGATGGATATTCAAGAGTATCTGGTCACGTTGTGCATCCGTCCCGCCGAACTGAGCGGGCTGAAGGAACTGCCGGGCGCCACGAAAGATCTGCTGACCCCCCTCGTTCTGCTCGCCCCGTGGCTTGCAACTACACCCCTGTCCCGGGCGCTGGACAAGTTTGAAGATGCCTACCCGTCGCGCCCCTATTTCATCGACGTGGACACCTGCTACCGGGTGAACGACAAGCCCAATGAGGCCAAGGACCTTTGGACGAAGTTGGCTGCAAAACCAGCGGACCTGGATGCATGGTGGCAACTCCTCCGTGAATATCCCAATGCGAATCCGTGCTTGCTGATGGCGGAGCGCACCATTGAAAGCGCGCGTGAACAGATCAAATGGGCGCGCGACAACGACCGCACATTCTGTCTTCGGATGAGCTTTGCAGAGGGCATCGGCTCCGGCATTCCGCGGTGGATGCCCGCGCTCGTGGCGGAACTGGCCGCAGAGGGGGCCAATGACTACGCGGTGGTGTTCGAGTTCGGTTGGGTGCCGGACCCGCTGCACGTGGCGGACCTGGCCAGCGGATACACAAAAAGCTTCTTTGCAACGATACCGCCAGAGGTCCCGATTGTTGTCTCCTGCACCTCGTTTCCGAAGGACTTCACCAGGTTCGACGGGGCTGACGTTTGCGGCTTCACGAACCGCGTCCTCCTCGACCAGGTAAGGCAAGCGACGAACCACCCAAGGATCATCTACGGAGACTGGGGCGCCACCAGACCCAGAAGCTACGGTTATGCCAGACAACCAAGGAACCGGATTGACTACCCGGCAGACACTTCATGGATTATCGCCCGTGACCAGAATGATGAGGTGGCGTTCCAGGTCGCGGCACAGAGGATATTGGAAAGCGATCACTGGGCGGGAAACCTTGGTGTCTGGGGCGAGCAACTCATTGAGGGGACCGCCGCAGGGCAGGCCTTCGCAATCGACACGATGCCCAGGATGTATTCCGCCCGGATAAACATTCACCTTCACCGTCAGGCATTCTACGGCCACTTGCCGCCGCCAGAGGCGCTTGATGAAGAATGGAGCGATGACGATCTGTGATCTGGTGGCCGCGCGCGCTTCCGTCACCGGATGAAAATTGCTTGCCGCCCACAGTCCTTCATCGCGCCAGCCGCTGACATCGGCCGCCGTCGCATCAAGCGACCGGGCCACCAGTTCCACATCCTCGCCCCGCAACACCCGCAGAACGGCCTCCTGCTTGCGCGCCGCTGTCTGTCTGCGACGTCGGGCCGGAGCCGGATCTGCTGCGATATGTGAAGTCTCCGCAGCGCCGGCTCCGGCCCGATCAGCCTTCTTCTGTTCCGTCATGAAACACCTCATTCATCCCCTCGTCTCAGGTCTTGATCAGTGTCTCAAAAAACTCTAGGGCGGGGGACCTTCGAGTTGTGCGTCTGTGAGGTCCGCACCTCTGAAGTTCGCGCCTGTGAGGTCCGCGTCTGTGAGGTTCGCGCCTGTGAGGTCCGCGTCTCTGAGGTTCGCACCTTCGAGTTGTGCGCCTCTGAGGTCCGCGCCTTCGAGGTGTGCGCCTTCGAGTTGTGCGCCTCTGAGATCCGCGCCTTCGAGGTGTGCGTCTGTGAGGTCCGCGCCTTGGAGCCGTGCGAAGAAGAGGCTCGCGCCTTCGAGGTGTGCGTCTGTGAGGTTCGCGCCTTGGAGCCGTGCGAAGAAGAGGTCCGCGCCTTCGAGCCGTGCGTCTGTGAGGTCCGCGCCTGTGAGGTCCGCGTCTCTGAGGTTCGCGTCTCTGAGGTCCGCGTCTCTGAGGTTCGCGTCTTCGAGGTTCGCGTCTTGGAGCCGTGCGCCTCTGAGGTTCGCGCCTGTGAGGTTCGCGTCTTCGAGGTTCGCGTCTTGGAGCCGTGCGCCTCTGAGGTCCGCGCCTGTGAGGTTCGCGTCTTCGAGGTTCGCGTCTTCGAGGTTCGCGTCTTCGAGGTTCGCGTCTTGGAGCCGTGCGCCTCTGAGGTCCGCGCCTCTTAAATCCTTGGTTCGCAAATCAATTTTTTCAAACGCGGAAAGACGTGCATTCCAATAAATCTTCCAGGCGCTTTCGAACCTTTCCTCTTCTTCTCCTTCCGCTTCGGCGAACTTTGTCTGCGCGGGATCAAGCGCATGCTGGCAAGCGAGTGTGCCGTGCTGATTGCACCATTTCGCCCGGTATTCCGCTTTTTCGATATTCTTGCCCAGCCAGCCTTCGGGTTTCCTGGTAAAAACGACTCCTCGCAGATTGGCACTGGCCGGGCGCAGAGGATCAAGGAGGGCACGAAAATTCAACCGGCACCAAAAAATATCGCCGGAAGCGATTGCCTCCATTGTGCATTTTTCAGGTGCAATCAAATTTCTACGCGGCTCACCTGCCCATGGGTCCCAGCTGCTCCGCACAATCGTGAGCCCGATAATGCAAATCAGGAATACCGGATAGACCAATCGCCCTTTTGGCGACCAGTCAGACGACCAGTCAGATGCGGCGAGCCATCGCAGTGAACCGAGGGCGCTTTGTAAAAATACCCCGAGCGTTGCCGCCAGGACGAGACCAAGCCACCCGGTGAGATACAGTTCGTGTGCGGGCATGGAGCGCCACCAGAACCAGAAGATCACGACCAGCCCAAACAGCCAGACGAGCGAGAACGAAACAATGCCGCTGATCCAGCTCATGCCCCGGGACCGGGAACACGGGGATTCAGTGGTCTCGCCTTGCAATCGTCCAGACAGCCGGTTGAGGCAGCGCTTGATAAATCTCCGGCCCCGGCTGTCCCCCGTCGTTGAGATGTCTTCGGTCCTGCGTAGCCAGTCGCGCATGCGCAGGGCGCTGTCAGACACAAGCCATGGGTGAATCTGATCGGCAAGAAGCTTGCCATTTATTTCGGCGTCGGCCTCACCCAACGCTTGCCAGAGTTTTTCAAGATACAGATGAAAATAAATATAGAGCGCCGCGACCAGCAGGGCGCCAGCCCAGAAGAAAGACATGACCGGCACTGAAATACCCGCCAATGGCAGCTTTGTTTCAAGATCTGGGACAAGGAACGCAACATCCTTGATGCCCGCCAATGTGACCGCCGCAAACACCAGCGCACCCAAAAGCACGAACCATGTGGCGCGGGCGTTCTTGATGATTTCATTGATATGATCGAGATCATTCGGTGCGGGCGGTTTCTCGTGGGTACTTTTCATCGTCTTATCGCCCCGGTTGAAATTTTTATCTCGTCGTTTCCGTGCGGGCGGTTTCTCGCGGATACGTTTCATCACCCCGATTGAATTTTTATTTCGTCGTTCATGATCAAGAGCCTGTCCCGTTTGATGTCGAAACCCGCCCGGAAACCCGCTTGGGCGGCGCTGCCTGATGGAAGATTATGCGGCACCCTTGATCCGGTCAAGCCCGCGCTTCCGGCTGTTGCCGGTGCGCCGATTGGCTGGCTGTTTGATGATCTTGCCGGCAGTATTCAACATCGTGGTTTCCTCGTCTTGTGGTTGGTGTGCCCCCATCAAGACGATCAACCGCTTCCTCGTTCAGGGGGAGCACCGCCCCCAATCCAATTTGAAAAACCGGGGCGGTGTCGGATCACATCGAGACCAATTCAATACCAGTTCACTCAAGTTGATGATCTCCGACAAACCCGGGGCGATTCAGTCATAAATCGCATTGGCCACCGGCTGTTCTTCAGACATTGATATTACCACGCCCCATCTGAAACATTCGAGCCTTTTATCTTCTCCACGAGATAGTCAAACTTCGAGTTTTCCCCGGGCCAAACCGGATCCCGTTTCTCTTTCGCGAGGGCCTTCACCGATTTGACATTACCAAGCGCCCTGGCACCCTCGATCGCCTTTCGGTCGCCATCATAATAGTCGAACCATGGCAGCCCCGCCTTGCTGTATTCTTCGGCAGAGATCGGGGACAAGGGCGGCTCTTCCCCCGTTATCTTCATCCACTGCCGGGTGTTGGCGAGCATGACGAAACTCCGTTGCCGACGCTCCAGATCCCAGGCATCAAGCCCGTATTCGTCAACATGAATTTCCTGTCGCATGGAGCCGCCCATACCGAGTCCCATTTCCGTCTCGGCCACAGATTCACAGACCATCGCGATGCCAAAGCGACTCTGACCGCGCTCTTCATGCCTGGCCCGCAACTCCTCGTACAATTCCTTCCTCATGGGAATTGCTTCGATTTGAATGCCGCCGACATCGCTCTCGGGATCAATCTGCTCCTCGACCGTGTAGCCTTGTCCCAGCGGCATTGCGACAAACTGGCGAACGACGCCCCTGGCTACATTGAACCCGTCGAGCCAGGGTTGACCCGGCAGCACGACATGGTCTTGCGGGTCTTGTGCAAGACCCTCGGACCACTTTTCGCCCGAGACGGCATTGATCTTGCCGGCGCCAATTTTCAGGGCAACTGGCAGTTTCGGGTGATCGAAGTTCACCGAATGGAAATTGAGCCACAGGGCATCCGTCTGGAATATTGGCATGATGACGCCCCCACGGCCCTTCCGGTGATTGCTCGAACCAAGGTCATGGTCTTCGACGTGTCGAAGGGGAAAGCGGCCCAGCCCGGGGGGAAGATGGTAATCGCGACCATCATCAGGGAGCCGGAGCGTGCGCTGAAAGTCGATCCCGATCCCGGCGCGTTCGCCGATATGCGGGAAAAGGATAACGAGTTGATCGTGCTGAAGTGTAATCATTTTGGCCTCCTACCATTCACCGTCCGTAACCTGCCGGACAATATTGAGAATTGCGTGATCAGGTTGCTCCTTGAGCTGTCGCAGAAGCTCACCAAAGAGCCACGGTCTTTTCCTGATGATATTCAGAAGATCCGTGGACACCTTCCCTGCCATCGCGAGCAGCAAATCGGGATCTTCGCCCAGTTCCCCTGCCAGGGCGACGATCTTGGCCTCCGATGGGGGCGGCGTAACATCACGTTCGATCTTGCTGAGGAATGCGGGCTCAACGCCGATCCGCCCGGCCACCTGCCGCAGGGACATGGACCTGTCCGCTGCATTCAGCGCTTCCCTGCGGTTTCGCACGTATGATCCAAAGCTCTCCATGTGTAGTATGTAGTAACTACTACACGCCCTACCTGTCAACGACAAAACCTCCAGGGCCAACCAGGCGATTGCTCAGGGAAATTTCCACCGAAGTCATCAGGATGGCCGCCGACGCGGCAGCACGGAACGTGCGGTAATACTTGAGATAACCGTGTTATATCACTGGTTCTGTTGAAATTTTTATTTTGGGTGGGGTTGCTTCCCCCGAGCCGCAGGCCCGGGGTGATCAAACCGGAATGAGAAGACCGCAACGTCGCCGCGATGGCGCGTGGGTATCGAAGCAATGGGCACCCGGCATCGGGGGTTCCCGCGATCATGACATCCCGATGGCCGGGTTGATCTGTGCCGGGTTGATCTGTGATTGACGCATCTGGCCATTGTGGCCATAATGCAGTCAAAAGGGAGATGTTTCATGAAGGCGATTTCTGCCCGCGAGGCCAGATGCAATTTCGGCCGCATGATTGCTACGGCCCGTCAACAGCGGCGCAAACCTCGGCTTCGAAGCGGACCTCTTCAAGGCCGCCGACAAGCTGCGCGGCAACATGGAACCGTCGGATTACAAGCACGTCGCGCTGGGCCTGATCTTCCTCAAGCACATCTCCGACAGTTTTGAAGCCAGGCGCGGCGCGCTTTTGGCTGAATATCCCGAATATCCCGAATATCCCGAATATCCCGAAGGCACCGAGGATCCCGACGAATATTCGGCCGAGAACGTCTTCCGGGTGCCCAGGGAAGCCCGCTGGTCACATCTGCGGGCCAGCGCCAGGCAGCCCGGCATCGGCAAGCTGGTTGACGAGGCCATGACCGCCATCGAACAGGTCAACCGGACCCTGCAAGGCGTCCTGTCCAGGGATTACGGCCGCCCCGCGCTTAGTGCTGTCATGCTGGGGGAATTGATCGATCTGATCTCCGGCATCGCCATGAACGAGGGCAGGGACAAGGCGCGCGATGTGCTGGGCCGGGTCTATGAATACTTCCTCGGCCAGTTCGCCGGGTCCGGGGGCAGACGCGGCGGCGAATTCTACACGCCACGCCCGGTCGTGCGCACCATGGTCGAGATGCTGGCGCCCCACAAGGGCCGCATCCATGACCCCTGCTGCGGCTCGGGTGGCATGTTCGTGCAATCGGAAAGGTTCGTGGAAGCCCATGAAGGCCGCCTGGGCGACATTGCCATCCATGGCCAGGAAAGCAACCACACCACCTGGCGGTCATGTCGGATGAACCTGGCGGTGCGCGGCATCGATGCCGACATTCGCTGGAATTCCGAAGGCCGTTTCCACAAGGACGAACTGCCCGACCTGCGGGATGCTACAGAGGCTTACCGCAACCCTGACCCTGCTGAAGCTGTCGCCATTGTTCGCAACAAACGAAAAGCGGATTTGTTAGGCGTTTAGCTGCGCGTTGCTATCTGAACTGGCGGCAGTGTCAGTACGGATTGAACCTGTGCGCTCCAAAGCGGACGTACAATACAGTCTCATAAACACGTTATTGTATGGCTCTGAGCGGCCAAATACAGACACTCGCGCCCCCTCGCTCATTAGGAATCTTCTTTCATTTCCACGAGTTGAATTAGGTTTCCGCACGTATCGTCAAGCACAGCCATTCGAACGGGTCCCGCATCCATCGGTGGCTGAGTGAAAGTCACACCAAGGCCAGTCAGCCGTTTGTACTCAGTATCCAAATCATCGACCTGAAAGGACGTCGCTGGAATACCATCGGCTACGAGCGCTGCCTTAAAAGGCTGGACTGCGGGATGATCGCTTGGTTCAAGCAACAGTTCGGTGCCATCTGGCTGAGCGTCCGAGACAACGGTCAACCAACGGTTCTCGCCTAATGGAACATCGTTTTTTACGACAAAGCCGAGTTGCTTGGTATAAAAGTCATGCGCGTGCGCCTGATCGTCCACAAACACACTGGTGACATATATTTTCATTTTCACGACCCCTTCGTCAGTTTGTTCATTAACGTCTCTATTGACATGCGCAACGGTTCCTCGTGTATCGAGTGCATCTTAGTCCGGCCTTGCCACGTCACATCAATCAACCCCGCTCGTTCGAGCATGTCTAAATGCTGCGATATCGTCTGACGTGAGCGTGTTTTTCCGGTTTGTCCGTACGATGCCGAACAAATTTCGAACAGCGACCGGTTCGGTTTCTCGTACAAGGAAACCAGAATGCGTCGGCGTTCCACATGCGCCAAAGCCTTGAACACAAGGTCAAGCTCACCATCGTGCATGGAAGATATCATGCGGTAATATTACTGCATTTCAAGTTTCACGCTGATTAAAGGCACTGGCAGCAGTGGGTCGATAGCAGAATAAGCCGATCCTCATCGGTAAACGTCTGCTTAAGAGAACATCTGGCACTGCCGCCAGTTCAGATACCAACGCACAGCCAGGCCTGTTGACATTCGGGCTTCCGAATTCGGCCTGAACTGTTATTCAGGCTTCGAAAATGGCGGTCTGGATGGACGAAGATTGTCTGGTGATTTCACATGAACTCTGGGCGAAGATTGCGCCCCTGTTACCCGGTAAGGCCGGGGACCCGGGCGCAACCGGTCGGGATAACCGTCGGTTCGTGGAGGTCGTTCCCTGGCGTGTGCGAACAGGGTCTCCCCGGCGTGACCTGCCCCAGGATTTCGGCAACTGGATTTCGGCAACTGGATTTCGGCAACTGGATTTCGGTTTTCAAACGATTGCGTCGATGGGCAAGAGCCGGTGTGTTTGACAGACTTTTCAACGCCATGAGCGACGAGCCGGACCTTGAACATGCTCTCATCGACGGAACGATTGTCCAGGCCCGTCAGAAGGCGACCGGCGCAAAAGGGGGACACGGCATCAAGCCATCGGACGCTCTCGCGGCGGGCTGACGACCAAAATCGTTGCCCTGGTCGATGCGCTCGGCAACTTGTTCCGCTTTCTGCTTCTGCCGGGGCAGGCGCACGACATGAAGGGGGTTGCCCCCCTGATCCACGATGTCTCCTTCGCAGCGTTGCCGGCCGACAAGGCCTTCGACGCCGATTGGCTCCTGCAAGACCTTGATGAGCGCGGCGCAACCGCGGTTATCCCGCCCAAATCGAACCGGAAAGGGCAACGAGACGACGATACTCACATGTACAAGTGGCGTCACCTGATTGAAAACTGCTTCGCAAGGATCAGGGAATTCAGGGGGATGGCAACGCGATACGACAAGACTGATACCAGCTACGCAGCCAATTGGCACCTCTGCGCAATGCTCAACGCTGCCCGGTGATTGTCAACAGACCCTAGCGATCCTTTCCCAAATTTCCCCCGGGGAAGCCTTGAAACCACAGGCGCGGGGCGCATAATCACCGTCTTAGTCCATAGAGATGGAGTCGCCCGATGGATCTCAGCTTTTCAGCCGACGAACTGGCCTTTCGCGCCGAGGTGCGGCAGTTCATTCAGGATAACTATCCAGCGGAGCTGCGCGAGAAGAATGCGCGCGGCGCGGAGTACAGCCGGGATGACTTTCTGAGCTGGCACCGGATCCTGGCGGACAAGGGCTGGTCAACACCGCTGTGGCCAACCGAACACGGCGGTCCGGGCTGGACGCCGACCCAGCGTTATATCTTCGAGGATGAAATTGGACAGGCGGACTGCATCCGGATCATGCCCTTTGGCATGACCATGGTTGGACCCGTCATCTATTCCTTCGGCAATCAGGCCCAGAAAGACCATTTCCTGCCCCGCATCGCCTCGGGTGAGGATTGGTGGTGCCAGGGCTATTCGGAACCAGGTTCCGGATCCGATCTTGCTTCGCTGTGCACCCGGGCGGTACGGGACGGTGACGATTATATCGTCAATGGCCAGAAAACCTGGACCACCATGGGCCAACACGCCGACTGGATATTCTGCCTGGTCAGAACCGATCCGGACGTAAAGGCGCAGGAGGGTATTTCCTTCCTGTTGATCGATATGAAAACACCCGGGATATCGGTGCGTCCCATCATCACCATCGAGGGTGGGCACGAGGTCAACGACGTCTTCCTTGAGGATGTCCGGGTGCCGGCGTCCAATCTTGTCGGCGAAGAGAACAAGGGCTGGACCTATGCCAAATTTCTGCTGATGCACGAACGCACCGGCATTGCGGCCGTATCCCGGTCCAAGTTCGGCATCGAAAAGCTGAGGGAAATTGCGCGGGTGGAAATGCTGGACGGTGGTGCTCTGTTGGATGACGCGGGCTTTTCGCTAAAACTGTCGGAACTGGAAGTGGATCTTCTGGCGCTTGAATATACCGAGTTGCGGGCGCTTAGCCGCGAGGCGGCGGGCAAACCGGTCGGCTCCGAGGCCTCGATCCTCAAAATCCGCGGATCGGAAATTCAGCAACGCATCACCGAGATGACCATGGAAGCGGTTGGCTATTTCGCCCTGCCGAATTTCTCCGGCGCCGCGGAAGTCGGCGATAATATCGCACCGGTCGGGCCGGAGTATGCTCTGGGATCGACCCAGCGCTATCTCAACATGCGCAAGACTACCATCTACGGCGGCACCAACGAAATTCAACGCAATATCATCGCTAAAATGGTTCTCGGGCTGTAACGCCGGATACCGGGCAAAGGGATCTTCCTCGAATGGATTTCAGTTTCTCCGAAGAACAGAAGCTTCTTCGCAATTCCGTGCAGCGCTTGTTGCAGGACAAATACGACTTCGATGCGCGCAATTCTTTCATAGCTTCGGAGGAAGGTTTTAGCCGGGAAATCTGGGCCGACTTTGCCGAACTGGGATTATTGGCCATGCCGTTTGACGAGGCTGACGGTGGTTTTGGGCATGGTCCTGTCGAGACCATGATTGTGATGGAGGAGTTGGGCGCCGCGATCACGGTCGAACCCTATCTGGCGACGGTCATTCTGGGCGGAGGCCTGCTGCGCCATGGCGGCACTGCGGAGCAGCGCGCAAGTCTGATCCCGGGCATCGCCGAGGGCACTTCATTGGCGGCGTTTGGATTTGCCGAACGGGGCGGGCGCTACAATCTGGCCCATGTGCGCACAACGGCGGAGGTCGATGGCGATGGCTATGTCCTGAACGGTGAAAAGGCGGTTGTGCTGTGGGGCGGAGCAGTCGACACGGTCTTTGTGACGGCCCGAACCTCGGGTGATTCTGTTGATGTCGAGGGAATCACCGTTTTTGCGGCGCCTGCCGATACACCTGGATTGAGCCGGCGCGCCTATCCGATGGTCGATGGAACCCGAGCGGCGGAAATAAAACTCGACGGGGTGAAGCTAGAGGCAGGCGCGGTGGTCGGCGAGGTCGGTGGCGGATACGCCCTGACCAGCCGGGTGATTGACGAGGCGACGGTTGCCCTGTGCGGTGAAGTAAACGGGGTAATGCGGCAACTGCGCACCATGACCCTGGAATACGCCAAACAGCGCAAGCAATTCGGCCAGAACATCGGGCGGTTCCAGGTGATCCAGCATCGGCTGGTAGACATGATGGTTGCTAATGAAGAAGCAATATCAAACACCTATATGGCAACGATCAAGATTGGCGACAGTGGCGGGTCGGCCGCAAGGGCGGTCTCCGCGGCCAAGGCGATGGTTGGCAAATCGGCCCGCTTTGTCGGCGAGGCGGCAACCCAGATTCATGGCGGCATGGGCATGACCCATGAAATGCCGGCGGCTCACTATTTCAAGCGCCTGACGGCGACCGAGCCAATGTTCGGCGACACAAGCCATCACCTGAAACGGTTCGCTGCATCGAACTGGAAATAGCCAAAATTTTAGGCTCAGTTTGCAAGTCGTGTGCGTCCATGTCATGTTTTTTGTGAAATCAGAGGGATGGATCGACATGGATCACAAGCAGTTTCAGGAAGGCTCAGTTTGCGAATTGTATGCATGGACGTGCGATGGCGGTCGCGAGGCAAGCCCGGGGTGAGGCGTTCTCCAGTTCAAGCCGCTGGAACCATCGCAGGTAGTTGTCGAGATATCTGGTCGCGACGCCTCGGTAGCGCCGCAGGAAATCCTTCAACCGGCCATGTCGGTTGTTGACCGCCGGATCTGCTGCGATCTGAATGTGAAGGGCACCTCGCACCCGTTCACTTCGTGACAGGTTCAATGCTTCGTGATGCGCACCGATTGCCGCCGCGCATCGCGGACAAGCGCGGTGTCCATCGGTCACCAAAACGATATCCTCGTCCACAACCGGCGCGATTACCTCTCGCAAGGTATCTGCGTTGACCGCAGGCAGAACCGCACTGACTGTTGCGCCGCTGCGATCAGCGACAACCAGTACCGGAACCTGTTCATCTGACAGGCCCCGCTTGCTGGCCTTGCCTCCCCTGCGTCGCGCCTTGCGCTCAAGGTTTCGTGCACCTTTCCGGCTTTCCGGCACACAGGTTTCATCGGCTTCCACAATGCCCGTGAGCTTGCGTGCCTTCAGGTCTTTTGCGGCAGGAAATCGGTGCCGCCAACGCAAGGCGGTGTTGACGGCAAGTCCGCAACGTTCTGCTGAAGCGCGAACCGTCAGCCCATCAGCAAGACAGGCTCCGAAGGAAAGCCACTTGTCCTTGTGGTGCAGACCCGACAAGGGGGTGCCGGTCGCGGCATTGAATGTCTTCCTGCATTCTTTGCACTGGTACCGTCGCAGACCCCTTGCCTTGCCACGCGATATGGCGCCTGGCGCGCCACAATGCGGGCACTGGCGATCTCCACCCACGGCCGCTTCAATGGCAGCCAGCGACGCTGACGTCTCCGTATCCCCCAGGAACACGGCTTCGGTTTGCTGCCGCTGCGCCGGGCTGAGGTGGTCTGGCCCCGATAACCATTCCTGAAACTGCTTGTGATCCATGTCAATCCATCCCTCTGATTTCACAAAAAACATAACATGAACGCACACGGCTTGTAAACTGAGCCATTCAGAATGTTCTCGACAGTAATTCTTCATTGAATGGCGCGTAAATACAGGTGAATTTAAAGTTTGGCCATCGTATCGACTGCTGCGGCGGCCACCAGCCAGTTGCAAATGTGATCCGAATAGGATCTGAAAACGATCAATTCAAACGTTAGCGAACTGTCGCCCGTCCTGGCGTAAGCGCAGGCGATTTCGGCGCAATGGGTCCGGCGCACGTCGCCGGGGGTGAAGACCGATGGATGCAGGTCGATGGGGGAGCCTTTCTGCAATACGGTCGCAGCCTGATCACCAGAGACCCGCAACAGGGTCCGGGCGTCGGAGACATTGATCACGGCATGGGGCAGGGCGGTGAGGGCATCTTCCAAGGCCTTCTCCAGTGCCCGCGCCTCACTTGCGTCACACAACAACAGCCATTCATCGGGGCTCATCCACCACAGACGGTGATTGCCGTCTACGGTAAATCTGCGCGTTTCCGGCAGGTCCAGGCCGGTTGCACTCTTGACCGCCGCGGCGAATATCGCACCGCCATCACCGCGCAGGGTTATCTGGCCCGCCGGGAAAATTTCGTCAACGGTGACCGCCAGGTTCTCGCTGGTCAGCGAACGGGTCAGCGGAGAGTCGAGAAGGTTCGTTTCAATCAACTCAGACATCCTGGCGAATTCCTTCCTTGTCATGGAAAACCGGGTCAACGATCCTGGCGGTCCGGACACCGTCTTCCATCGGGAAATGTAAAACCTCGCCCATCCTGTCCGCTCCCTTTTCGACCAGCGCCATGGCGATGGAGCGTTTCAGGGTTGGGGACATATAGCTTGAAGTTACCCGGCCGATGGTTTTCATCGGCGGCGCTTCGGCCGGTTCACGCACGGCATAGGCGCCTGACGGCAGGACATAGGATGGATCGTCGGTCTCAAGACCCACCAGCGTCCAGCGGTCCTCCCGCGTGATCTCAACCAGCGTGGAGACGGCATATTTGCCGATATAGTCGGGCTTCTTCTTCGACACCGCCCAGTCCATGTTGAGATCCAGCGGTGTAACGGTTCCGTCAGTCTCGTCGCCGATCATGATGAAACCCTTTTCGGCGCGCAGAATATGCAGCGCTTCGGTGCCATAGGGCGCGATGCCAAATTTCCTGCCGGCCTCGTGCAAGACCTTCCACAGATGCAAGGCCGCATGGGCCGGTATCGCGATCTCGTAGGAAAGCTCGCCAGAGAATGAAATCCGGAACACGCGGCACGTGACGCCCGCCAGACTGCCTTCGCGCCAGGTCATGAACGGGAAGGCGTCCTTCGACCAATCGATGTCGGCGTCCAGTTTTTCCAGAATGGTCCGGGCCTTCGGGCCGGCGACGGCAATCTGGCCCCACTGTTCGGTGACGTCGTTGATATAGAGGCGAAGGCCGAACCATTCGGTCTGCAGCCATTCCTCCAGATGGGCGCGGACGCGCGCGGCGTTGCCCGAGGTCGTGTGCAAAAGGAAGCGGTCCTCGCCGAGGCGTGCAACGACACCGTCATCCCACAGGAAGCCACTGTCATTCATCATCAGACCATAGCGGCATTTGCCAATGGCGAGATTTGACATCTTGTTGGTATAGAGCCGGTCGAGCAGTTCACCGGCATCGGGCCCGCGCACCTCGATCTTTCCCAGGGTCGAGGCGTCGAGCAGGCCAGCCTTTTCACGCACAGCCAGAACTTCGCGCGCCACGGCCCGCTCGCGATTCTCGCCCGGCTTGCGGTAACAGAACGGCCGGCGCCAGTCGCCGACGGGCTCGTTGTCGGCGCCATTGGCGTTGGACCAGTCACTGATCGGCGTCTTGCGGACCACGTGGAACAGATCGTCCTTCATCGCGCCGGTGATCGCGCCCATGGCCAGGGGCGTATAGGGCGGGCGGAAGGTGGTGGTGCCAACTGCCGGGATCGGTTTGCCCAAGGCATCGGCCAGCAAAGCCAGTCCATTGATGTTGGACAGCCTGCCCTGGTCCGTCGCCATGCCCAGCGTGGTGTACCGCTTGGTGTGTTCGATGGACTGGTACCCCTCGCGCGCCGCCAGTTCGATGTCGGCGGCGGTGACGTCGTTCTGGAAATCGACGAAGTGCTTGTTGCCCTCGGCATAGGGCGGCACTGACGGCAAAAACCAGAAGGGTTTGAGTGGCGCTTCATGCACCGCGCCGACATCGGGTGTGGCGGGCACTTCGGCGGTCTTCAGATCCAGCGCATCCCGGGCGGCGCCGGCGCCGGCATGGAAGCCCTCCATCAGAACGGTCCTCAGGTCCATGGCGCCATTGGCAGAACCGGCAACGCGCAAGGGCTCATTCGTGTGATCGGGTAGGAAGGTGGCCAGGGCCTCGTCAAAGCGCAATTTACCGCCGCAATGGCTGAACAGGTGCACGGCCGGGTTCCAGCCGCCCGACATGGCAATGCTGTCGCAGGCAATGGTTTCCAGCGGATCACCCATCCGGCCGCTTTCTCGCACCGGGCCGATCTGAACGCCGGTCACCCGCTTGTCGCCCTTGGCCGTGGCGATGGCGGACTTCCAGTTTATCTTGATGCCGCGTTCAAGTGCCGCCCGAACAAGATCGCCGTCGCAGTTGTCGCGTACGTCCACGATCCGCACCATCATACCGGCGTCCTTGGCCATGATCGCCGTTCGGTAGGCATCGTCATTATTGGTGAAAACCACCAGATTGCGACCGGGTGCCACACCGTATTTGGCCAAATGAGTGCGCACGGCGGAGGCCAGCATGATGCCGGGCCGATCATTGTTGGCGAAAGTCAGCGGGCGTTCCAGCGCGCCGGAGGCCAGCACGGTTTGACGGGTGCGAATTTTCCACAACCGCTGACGCGGGCCTTTGGCTTTCGCGATCGAGACATGATCGGTCAGACGCTGGGCCGCCATCAGGAAGCTGTGATCGTAATGACCGGTGACACAGGTCCGGGTCAGGACGGTGACATTGTCCATGGCCGCCAGTTCTTCACCCAGCCGCGCGCACCACAGATGTGCCGGTTCACCATCAATGAAGCCGCCGTCTTCGCGACTGCGCCCACCCAGCACTGGCTGATCTTCCATCAGCAATACCCGAGCGCCGTGATCAGCGGCAGCCCTGGCCGTGGCCAGACCCGCCGGCCCGGCGCCGACAATCACCACATCGGCAAAGGCGTGATAGTGCTCATACGTGTCGGGATCCCGTTCCTCGGCAGCGCGGCCCAATCCGGCGGCGCGCCGGATGAAAGGCTCATAAAGGCTGTGCCAGAAGGGCCGGGGCCACATGAAGGTCTTGTAATAAAAACCTGCCGAAAAAAGCCGCGAGAACACGGAATTGACCGCACCCACGTCCCTGTCCAGGCTGGGCCAGCGGTTCTGCGAGTTTGCTTCCAGCCCGTCATAAAGCTCGACTTGCGTGGCCCGCAGGTTGGGCGTTTTGCGGCCCCCGATGCCAACCTCGACCAGGGCGTTTGGCTCATCGGCCCAGGCACCGATCGCGCCGCGCGGTCGATGATATTTGAACGACCGGCCCATTAGCACAACATTGTTGGCGATCAGGGCAGAGGCCAGGGTTTCGCCCTTGAAGCCGGAATAGGATTTGCCGTCGAACGTGAACCGGATCGGCCTTGCGCCGCCCAGCAATGTGTCGTTCATGTCGATGCGATGGCCCATGGATCATCATCCCTGAACGTCAGGCTGTTTTTCGGTAATGCCATAGGTTCGGATAACCTGCATCGTCACCGTGTCGCGCAAGGCATGGAACCACTTGCCGCAGCCATTGGCGTGCAACCAGCGCTCGGCATGAATGCCTTTTTCATTGTCCCGGTCGAACAGATATTTCTTCCACGACTCCGGCGTGGCCTTGTCGGCAACCGGTCGGACGATGTGGGCCTGGTGGCCATAGGTGAATTCGGTCTCGTCGCCTTCGGCATCGCAAACGGGGCAGGTTATTTGAAGCATGTCAGGACACCTGTTTTTTAAGATTTGCTGGCCTATCCATACCATCGTCATTCCGGCTTGCACCGGAATGACGCTTTAGAATGAATGATTGCCAACACGCCACCCCCTTCAATGCGCGACGGCCGCGGCGACGCTTTCGTCGATGAAGCGGCCCTCGCGGAAGCGATCCATGGAGAAGGGTGCACAAATTTCATCCTGGTTCCTGGCAATCAGGCCGGCGAAAGAATGACCCGAGCCGGGGATTGCCTTGAAACCGCCCGTGCCCCATCCGCAATTGACGTAAAGACCATCGACCGGTGTCCTTGACAGGATGGGGGAGCGGTCGCCGGTCATGTCGACGATGCCGCCCCAATGGCGCAGCATGCGCAGGCGCGAGATGATCGGGAATGTTTCGGTCAGCGCCCGCACTGTGTGTTCCAGCGACGTGAAAGAGCCGCGCTGATTATAGCTGTTATAGGCATCGGCACCGCCGCCAATGACCATCTCACCCTTGTCGGACTGGGACATATAGCCGTGCACGGTATTGGCCATCACGACACAGTCCATGATCGGCTTGATCGGTTCGGACACCAGCGCCTGCAGCGGGACGGATTCGATCGGCATGCGCACGCCGGCCATCTGCATGACCTTCGAGGTATGTCCTGCGACCACCACGCCGATTTTGTGGCTCTTGATGTGGCCGCGGCTGGTGTCGAGGCCGGTCACTCCCTGAGTGTCGCGGGTGATTCCCCGAACCTCGGTGTTCTGCAGGATGTCGACGCCCATATCATCGGCGCCGCGGGCATACCCCCAGGCCACGGCATCGTGCCGGGCGGTGCCGCCGCGCGGCTGCCACAGGCCGCCGAGAATGGGAAAGCGCGCATCGGGACTGTCATTGATGATCGGACAGATCTTCTTGACCCCGGCGGTATCGACCATGCGGGTCTCGATCCCGGCAAGACGGTTGGCATGGGAGGTGCGCAGCAGACCGCGATATTCATGCTCGGTCTGGGCCAGCATCATCACTCCGCGCGGCGAGAACATGATGTTGTAGTTCAGGTCCTGGCTCAGCGTTTCATAGAGATTGCGGGACAGTTCATAAATCGCGGCCGATGGATCCTGCAAATAGTTCGACCGAACAATCGTGGTGTTGCGGCCCGTATTGCCGCCGCCCAGCCAGCCCTTTTCAACAACGCCGACATTTCGGATTCCGTGATTTTTGGCCAGATAATAGGCGGTGGCCAACCCGTGCCCGCCGGCGCCGACAATGATGACGTCATATTCTTTCTTCGGCTCGGGATCTCGCCAGTGGCGCTCCCACCCCTTGTTGTAATTCAAGGCGTTGCGGGCAATCGCAAATGCGGAAAATCGGGTCATTGGGCTCTCCAGTTACCGGCGTATTAACAGGCCCTCCCGAGGGTGAGGATTGTATTCGCGACACCGAACGGGATCGTAAGCGACATCGACAATCAGCACAAATCCCGAAAGCCGATTGCCGGTGTCAGGCAGCCAGCCGGTCCGCCACCCATTGGTGAAAATGGCGGGTGCCCGCATCCATAACCGGTGTCAGATTACCACCATTGAAGGCTGGCGAGGCGCGGCCATCCTGCATGGCTTCGACAATATCCACATCTTCGGCAAAGACGCTGGTCCAGTTTTCAACCAATGCGTCATGGGCATGGCCATATCTAGCCTGATCTGCCCCGTCGCCAACGCACGAGATTTGCCAATGCTCGACGGTTCGGTCATGGGCAGCCGGCTCAAGCCACATGGTGAAGAAATGGTCGCGATGGAGGCCCATGAAGACATTGGGATACAGGGCTGGATATTCGCCGATGTTCCAGTTTTCCTTCGGGATCATATCCAGCACCGGCAGATCCTTCGCCGCACCCGATTGGCCGGTGTAGGCCGAGGAGACCGGTCCAGCGAAATCCTTGTCGAACATCAGATAATGGTCTTCCAGCGGCGAGATCCGGTTCAGTTCGGGATGAACCCAGGGCAAATGATAGAATTCAAGGAAATTTTCGACCGCCAACTTCCAGTTGGAATTCACCTTCAGGACAGAAGTTGTTGATGAAACCGGGATAAATTGATTCAGGGAATAACTTGACCACCGCTTCAGCAGAGGGGCAACGTATTCTTCGAAAGGTTCCGCCCGGCCATCCATATTGACCATGACCATGCCCATCCACACGGCGGACCGGATCGGGTGAAGGCCGTTTTTGGCTGGATCCAGCCCCGCAACCGTATCGCACCCTGGCCCGCCGACCCGGGGCGTTGATTTCAGCGCGCCTGTATCGTCATAGGACCACGAATGATATGGGCAGCGAATTGTACCGCGGATCGGACCGGGCGCTGTGGCAAGTTTAACGCCGCGGTGAGGGCAGACATTGTGAAAAACCCTGATTTCTCCATCGCGTCCGCGAACCAGCAGCAGCGGGCGACCGGCAAATGTGACGGGATATACATATCCATCCTGTCGAAGATTGGTTGCATAGCCGACACACGCCCAACCAGTCGAAAAAACCTTATCGGCATCGGCAACCAGCGAATCCGCGCAGATATAGGCCCTGTTTTGCAATGGCACAGTGCCTGGCACATTCCGGTCAGCTATCGGATAGGACATCACAATTTCGCCCCACATGGTGTTTATCGGCTTTGACTGTGAATTGATCCCAGATTTTGCAATCCGGATAGTGCACCGGGGTCAGTTTTGGGATCAAAACCGACGTCGCAAATCTATTTGTTGCATTCTGCGCCAATTTGTCATTGAACACTTCGGCGGGAGTGCAACGGAGTAAGGAGCAGGGAATGGATCCGTGCCGCTGGCACGTCCCTTGATTCAGATGAAAAGTCAGTGGAGGCTGATATGAAAGCCATCAAAATAGCTATTTTGGGAACCGCGGCATTGGGGCTCAGCGCCGTTGCCGCTAGCGGGCAATCCACCTCAACGGCCGGCGTCGATTTGCCGCCGAATGCCAGGCCAGGTGAATGTTATGCACGGGTCGTGCGTCCCGCGAAGTACGAAGATGTGTCCGAACGGGTTCTGATTCGTGAGGCCAGCAAGAAGGTTGCAATTCAACCTGCCGTTTACAACAACGTTGAAGAGACGGTCATTGTTGAGGAAGCATCGACCAGGCTGGAAATCATTCCGGCGAAATATGCGATGAAGACCGAAGAAGTCGTGATCAAGCCGGCCAGCGAAAAACTGGTTACGGTGCCGGCCAGGTATGAAACGGTCGAGGAAAAAGTTCTGGTCAAGCCGGCCCACACAGTCTGGAAAAAGGGCACGGGTCCGATCCAGAAGGTGGCCGACGGTACCGGCGAAATCATGTGCCTGGTTGAAATCCCGGCTGAATACAAGACCGTAAAGAAGCGGGTCATTGCATCGCCGGCATCCACACAGCGCGTGATGATCCCGGCTGTAACCAGGACCATGAAGAAAAAGGTCATGGTCACGGGGCCGACCACGCGTACGGTCACCATCCCGGCAAAATACGACACGGTGAAGGTACAGAAGCTGGTTTCTCCGGCGCGTGAGATCGTGACCGAAATTCCGGCTGAATATGCCACCGTGACCAAAAGCAAGAAGGTCTCGGAAGGTGTTGTGGCATGGCAGTCGATTCTGTGCGAAACCAACACCACGGTCGATACGGTTCGCCAGGTGCAGATTGCGCTTCAGCGGGCCGGCTATACGCCGGGCAAGATTGATGGTGTCATCGGTGGCGACACACGCAACGCGATTGACCGTTTCCAGCGTGCCAAGGGGCTGTCGACCGGCCAGTTGACCATGGAAACCCTGAAGGTTCTGGGCGTTGCCCTCTAGGTTACACACCTGACTTCACAGCGATACGGATTAAGGGTGCATTCCCCAAGTGATCCGCTGGTTTTGCTGTTCTGATCGCAGTATTTTGGTTATAACTCATTGAGTTGGCGGTTTTGAATGGCGGGTTTCATGGATCACCCGGAGGGTGCGGGTGCAAAGCGGGGTGATCGGGTGAATTTCGACCGTCGTGTGCGGCTGGAGTTCCAGGGCACACAGCTCAACTCGGATGGCGGCCTACCGGTGGTGCGGGAGCTGGATGATGCGCTTTAAGGGTGCCCTTTTTTCGTTGTGCCGGCCTCTAAATTGTCGCATCGCAAGGAATTCATCCAAATTTCGCCCCATCAAATGTAAAATGCGAATGTGAGCATTGAGGATGAAGTGCGGTGGCCATGAGACGAAGAACGCGGCGACTTGTCATGATCATCGCCGCGTTATGTGTGGCCCTCGGCGCGGCGACGCTGATCGGGTATGGCCTGTCCGGCAATATCACCCTGTTCGTAACGCCGACACAGGCCATGGCCGGAACCTATGGGTCCGACCAGCTGCTCAGAATCGGCGGTCTGGTGGAAGCAGAATCGGTGATCCGGTCCGGCAAAAGCACCCGTTTTGCCGTGACGGACAGGGAGACTTCGATCCATGTCGAATACAATGACATTCCGCCTGACCTGTTTCGAGAAGAGCAGGGGATCGTGGTCGAAGGCTTCATAAATGTCATAAATGATCGCAAAGTGCTGATTGCCACCTCGGTCCTGGCCAAGCATGATGAGAACTACATGCCCAAGGAAGTCATCGACAGTCTGAAGGAAAGCGGCAACTGGCAGGGTGGCAGCCAATGATCGCCGAACTGGGACAATTCGCCCTGGTGCTGGCATTCGCCGTGGCCCTGGTTCAATCGGTCGTGCCGCTTTACGGCGCCGCGCGCAATGATGCGGGGTTGATGGCGCTGGCCCCGCCCGTGGCGCTGATTCAGTTTCTGGCGGTCGGCATCGCCTTTGCCGCTTTGATGCACGCCTTCGTGACATCGGATTTTTCCGTCGCCAATGTGGAGCAAAACGCCAATTCGGCGCTGCCGCTCCTTTACAAGGTGACGGCGACCTGGGGAAGCCACGAAGGCTCGATGGTCCTTTGGGTGCTGATCCTGACCTTGTTCGGGGCCATGGTGGCGGCCTCGGCCGCAGCCTTGCCGGCATCCCTGTGCGCCCGGGTCCTGTCGATCCAGGGCATGGTCGGCGCCGCGTTCCTGGCCTATATCCTGTTTACCTCAAATCCCTTCCTCCGGGTCGATCCGATCCCGTTTGACGGGCGTGATCTGAACCCGCTGTTGCAGGATCCCGGTCTGGCCTTCCACCCACCGTTTCTTTATCTCGGCTATGTCGGTCTATCGATGGCGTTCTCGTTTGCCGTTGCGGCCCTGATTGAGGGCAAGGTCGATCCGGCATGGGCGCGCTGGGTGCGGCCCTGGACATTGCTTGCCTGGGTTTCGCTGACGCTGGGCATCGCCATGGGATCATGGTGGGCGTATTACGAGCTGGGTTGGGGCGGCTGGTGGTTCTGGGACCCGGTGGAAAATGCCTCCTTCATGCCCTGGCTGGTGGCAACGGCGCTGTTGCATTCAGCCATCGTGGTTGAAAGGCGCGACACGTTGAAGGCCTGGACGATCCTGCTGGCCATATTGGCCTTCTCGCTCAGCCTGATGGGAACATTCCTGGTGCGATCCGGCGTCCTGACGTCGGTGCATGCCTTCGCGACGGATCCTACGCGAGGTGTCTTCATTCTGGGCCTGCTGGTGTTTGCCATCGGCGGGTCGCTGACACTCTTCGCCATGCGTGCTCATACGCTGACGTCGAAATCGACTTTTTCCCATGTCAGCCGGGAAAGCGCACTGATTTTCAATAATCTGTTCCTGACCCTGGCTTGTGCGGCAGTGCTGCTCGGCACGCTGTTTCCGCTGTTTACCGAAATGGTGGGCTACAAGGTTTCGGTCGGCGCGCCCTATTTCAATCTGGTGTTTGGTCTGATCATGCTGCCCCTGTTGATCGCCGTGCCGTTCGGGCCCTTTCTGGCGTGGAAGCGCGGGCGTCTGTGGTGGGTGGTTCAGCGACTTTCCATCGCCGCCGGAACCGGGCTGATCATCGGGACGGCGGCGCTGGCGCTCAAGACCGGCACATCGGTCGGGGCGGCGCTGGGGATTGCCCTGGGCGTCTTCATTATGGTTGGCGCATTGGCTGAATTGGCTCAGCGGATCAAACTGCTGAAGGTGTCGCCAGGTGAAAGTCTACGCCGAATGTGGAACCTGCCACGTGCAGCGCATGGCATGATGCTGGCTCATTTCGGCATGGGGGTCCTGGTGGTTGGCGTGATAGGCATATCAGTCTGGAAGATCGAGGTGATCGAGGCGATCAATCCTGGCCAGTCTGTGGAGGCCGGTGCCTATACGATCCGCCTGGACAAGGTGGAGGCACATCAGGGACCCAATTACATCGCAGATCGCGGCAGCTTCACAGTTCTGAGGGGCGGGGTCGAAATCGCTACAATGTTCCCTGAAAAACGGTTCTATCCGGTGCAGGGAACGCCAACAACCGAAGCGGCGATCCGGTCGAACGGGATGCGCGATATCTATGTTGTCCTGGGTGACCAACTCACGGACGGGTCCTGGACCGTGCGAACCTACGTCCATCCGCTGGTCCCGTGGATCTGGTTCGGCGCGGTGATCATGGGGATTGGCGGTTTGGTGAGCCTGAGTGACCGACGCTACCGGATTGGTGCGCCCGCCGGAAGGCGACGCTCCGTGCCGGCGACTCCGTCGCCCGCGGAATAGGCTTGGTAATGCGCCTGATCTTTGCCCTGATGCTGATCCTGGTTGCCGCTATGCCAGCCGGCGCGGTCAATCCCGACGAGGTGCTGGACGATCCGGTGCTGGAGGAACGGGCACGGGCTCTTTCACAGGAGCTTCGATGCCTGGTGTGTCAGAATCAGTCGATTGACGATTCCGATGCCGGTCTGGCCAGAGACCTCAGGATCATTGTCCGTGAGCGATTGGTTGCCGGCGATACCGATACCCGGGTCCTGGAATACCTGGTCAGTAAATACGGCGATTTCGTTTTGCTGCGCCCGCCTGTAAAACCGCAAACTTGGGCACTTTGGTTTGGTCCCCCGGTCTTGTTACTGTTGGGGATAATTTTGATATTCGGCGTTTTTCGCCGCAATTCCGCCGCGAGTGTTACCAACACTCAGCCGCTCACGGTCGAGGAAGTCCGGCGTCTCGAGGAGTTGGCGGGGAATGACGGGTAAATGGCTTCCAGCAGTGGTATTTTTCAGCATCAGGATCCGTGGGCAATTCTCGTGATGCGATCAGAGCCGCCGCCAGGTTCCAGTTTGCGGCAGAGCTGCAATCGGTTTTGTCGTAGCGTGTGGCCATCCTTCTGAATTCCTTGATCTTCGCGAAATGATTTTCGACCAGATGCCGCCCCTTGCAGGCGTCGGCGTCAGCGTCGCGCTGATGTCTCCGGTTCGATGCCGGCGGGATCACAGCGGTCGCACCGCGCTCACCAAGGTCTTGCAGGAGCCAATCGGCGTCGAAGGCCTTGTCTGCAGCGCGCCGTCTGATCCGCCCTGCATCAGCGGAGCCGCGCCCTTCATGTCGCGCGCCTGGCCGGGCAGCAGGTGAGATTGCCGAGCGCATCGACCAGGGCGACAATCCTGGTCGTCGGGCCGCAGCGCACCCGATGGCCTGATGCCGTGTCCCCTTTTGCGCCGGCTTTGCGCCGGCCGCTTTCCGGTCAACCGAAACGATGGCGCCATCGATGAGCTTCTGTTCAAGGTCAAGGTCGCCACTCATGGCTTTGAAAAGACGCTCGAATACGCCTGCCCTGGCCCCGCGACGAAACCGACGGAACCGAGGGTTCCAGTTTCCGGATGAGGGCGGAAGGTCGCGCCATGGCGATCCGGTGCGCCCGCGCCAGAACACGGCTTCGGGAAAGGAGCGATCATCCTTTGCCCTCGCCCGGCATCAGGGGCCTTTCCCGGAAGATGCGGCTCAAGCCGCCGCCAAACCTGATCCGCCACCCCGAAATGTCGCGCGTCCATCCAAACCTCCATTTTCGAAGCTTGAATAACAGTTCAGGCCAAATCGCAACCCCGGGTGTTCAAAGGCCCTAGGGTCTGTTGACAATCACCGGGCAGCAACGAGCATTGCGCAGAGGTGCCAGTTGGCTGCGTAGCTGGTATCTGTTTTGTCGTATCGCGTTGCTATCCCCCTGAATTCCTTGATCTTTGCAAAGTAGTTTTCAATCAGGTGACGCCACTTGTACATGTGAGTATCGTAGTCTCGTTGCACTTTCCGGTTCGATTTGGGTGGAATAACCGCAGTTGCGCCGCGCTCATCAAGGTCTTGCAGGAGCCAATCGGCGTCGAAGGCCTTGTCGGCCAGCAACGCTGCGAAGGAGACATCGTGGATCAGGGGGGCAACCCCCTTCATGTCGTGCGCTTGCCCCGGCAGAAGCAGAAAGCGGAACAAGTTGCCGAGCGCATCGACCAGGGCAACGATTTTGGTCGTCAGCCCGCCGCGAGAGCGTCCGATGGCTTGATTCCGTGTCCCCCTTTTGCGCCCGAAGCCTTCTGATGGGCTTGGACAATCGTTCCGTCGATGAGAGCATATTCAAGGTCTGGCTCGTCGCTTATGGCGTTGAAAAGTCTCTCAAACACACCGGCCTTTGCCCATCGACGAAATCGTTTGAAAACCGAATTCCAGTTGCCGAAATCCTGGGGCAGGTCACGCTAGGGAGACCCTGTTCGCACACGCCAAAGTACGGCCTCCATGAACCGACGGTTATCCCGACCGGTTGCTCCCGGGTCCCCGGCTTTACCGGGTAACAGGGGCGCAATCTTCGCCCAGAGTTCATCTGAAATCACCAAACGATCTTCGTCCATCCAAACCTCCATTTTCGAAGCTTGAATAACAGTTCAGGCCAAATCGCAACCCCAAATGTCAACAGGCCCTAATGGATCAGGAACGATTGATCCGTAACCTGATGTGGACATCGAACTGAAACATTCTGATCGATCCATCGAATTGTCCAAAGCCAGTTGCTTAATCGCGGATGATTGATTGCAGGGGGATTGTTCTTGCCAACAGACTTGATGAATCGCCTCGCGGGCCGTATCTTCCGTCCATGAGACACGACCGCATTCTCATCATCGATTTCGGATCCCAGGTTACCCAGCTCATTGCCCGCCGTGTGCGCGAAAGCGGGGTTTACAGCGAGGTCGTTCCTTTCAATAAATCCGGGGAAATACTGGCCGACTTCGGTGCCCGCGGCATCATCCTGTCGGGAGGCCCAGCCAGCGTAACCGGCGCCGATACGCCGCGCGCGCGCCAGGCGGTCTTCGAGATGGATGTTCCGGTGCTTGGCATTTGTTATGGCGAAATGACCATGTGTGCCCAGTTGGGCGGACGGGTCATTCAGTCCGATCATCAGGAGTTCGGCCGGGCGGAAATCGACATTGTCGATCGTTGTGATCTGTTCGATGGATTGTTCGAGCCCGGAACGAAGGAACCGGTCTGGATGAGTCATGGTGACCGGATCGACGCAATCCCGGAGGGGTTCAAGGTTGTTGCCGCCACGCCGACGGCGCCCTATGCCAGCATCGCCGACGATGAACGCCGGTTTTATGGCGTGCAATATCATCCCGAGGTTTTCCATACCCCGCGCGGCGGCGACTTGCTGAAACGCTTTACGCACAATATTTGCGGCTGTTCTGGTGACTGGACCATGGCCTCGTTCAAGGATGAAGAAATTGCCAAGGTGCGGGCTCAGGTTGGCGACGGCAAAGTTATCTGTGGCCTGTCCGGCGGTGTCGACAGTTCCGTGGTGGCCGTATTGTTGCACGAAGCAATCGGCGAACAATTGCAATGCGTATTTGTAGATACCGGCATGATGCGCGCGGGTGAGGCGGCGGAAGTCGTCGACCTGTTCCGTGATCACTACAATATTCCATTGATCCATGCCGATGCATCCGACCTGTTTCTGGGCAAGCTTGATGGCGTTTCTGACCCGGAACAGAAGCGCAAGATCATCGGCGCAACCTTCATCGATGTCTTCGAGGAAAAAGCAAATTCAATCGGCGGTGCGGGCTTTCTGGCGCAAGGCACGCTCTATCCAGATGTGATCGAGAGTGTCAGCTTCACCGGCGGTCCGTCGGTGGTGATCAAATCGCACCATAATGTGGGCGGTCTGCCGGAACGCATGAACATGGAACTGGTTGAACCGCTGCGCGAGCTTTTCAAGGACGAGGTGCGCGGACTGGGGCGCGAACTGGGTTTGCCGGAAGCCTTTGTCGGTCGGCACCCCTTTCCCGGTCCGGGGCTGGCCATACGTGTGCCGGGCGAGATTACGGGCGAAAAACTGGATATTCTGCGCAAAGCGGATGCAATCTATTTGGAAGAGATCCGCAATGCCGGGCTCTACGATGAAATCTGGCAGGCATTCGCCGTCCTGCTGCCGGTTCGCACCGTCGGCGTCATGGGCGATGCCAGAACGTATGAATATGTCTGTGCATTGAGAGCCGTGACATCGACAGACGGCATGACGGCGGACTATTATCCCTTCTCGCACAATTTTCTGGCCCAGGTTTCGACCCGGATCATCAATCAGGTGCGCGGCATCAACCGGGTGGTTTACGATATGACTTCGAAGCCGCCGGGGACGATCGAGTGGGAATAGGTAAATTGGTGACGGTGCGGTAAATCGATTATGCCTGACAACCGTCTCATCCTGCACATCGGACACGGCAAGACCGGTTCCAGTTATATTCAGTCGTCGCTGGCGATGAGCCAGGCGGCGCTGCGGCAATCCGGGATCGAGTATCCCGACCATCGATCCCTGGACATTGCCCGGGAAGGCCGGATTTCAAGCGGAAATGTTTCGCTGAACGAGGCCTGGGCGGAATATCTGGAGCAACAATGGCGAAAGAAACCGGGCAATAGCCTGCTGTTTTCAAATGAGGGCCTGTTCCGGGCGCTTCAGGGCCAGCGGCAAAACTACGAGGGGTTCAAACACCTGACGGAATTGGGCCAGGTTGAGGTCATCCTTTTCATCCGAAATCCGGTCGAACACTGCATTTCAGCCTATTTTCAAACTGTGAAGCGCGGCGGCTTCACCGGAGAATTCGAAGATTTCGTTCCCCGCTATCGAGTGCCAATTCAGGTCAAAAGGACAATGGATTTGATCCGGCAGACCAGCGCGGCAATCAAGATTCGAAATTATTCGAACCACAGGCGCGATATTCTGGCTTCATTCGCCGATTGCCTTGAACTGTCTGATTCCGCAATCCTCAAGACACCTGTGCATGAAAGGATCAACCGATCCCTGACACTGTCCGAACTGTACGTGCAGCGAAAATTCAATTCGGAATACGGCCAAGACAGTTCGCAATTCATCTCGGATCAGTTGTGTGAACGTCTGCCCGATATCGAGAGCGGGAATCCCGGTTTTACGGAAGAATCTTACCGCGTCCTGTGCGAACAACTGGAGACCGCCGCGAACGCGGTGAATGAACGTATCGATCCATCCGAGAGATATGTATTCGAAGAGCCGGAGTTCCGGCTGGACGGCTCCGGTGATACATCGACTCAGCTCACCTTTACGCGGGAGCAAATAGACGTTCTGGTGCATTCGATCTGCAACAGGATGCTGGTTAGGGGAACCAGCAAATTTGCCGATCGATTGCGGAACATTGCCATTAAGATCAAGGGCAATCAGTTGCTGAACCTGCAAGATGCTATCGGACCGTTGAAGATCGCTCACAAGCTTCGGCCGAGGGACCTGACGATCCGGGAAAAGCTGGAAGAATTTGAACAGAAGTCCACCCCCGACACACCAATCACTGCTTCGGACGAAGGCATAATCCGACGAAGGGCAAAATTCCGTTTCTGGTTGAGGTAGAGGGCTGTTCGATCGTTCATTGGCCCCCCAAATCTTCACGGGCAAAAGAGTGAATCCCGCGGTGCATCGAACTGTTCGATCCCATATATGCCTGTTTGCCATCCGGGCGCGCGAGTTGTAGGTTCCGCGCCCGATCAGGTTTTTTACGGCGGAGAATTACGTGGCCGACATATTCCAGGAAGTCGATGAAGAAGTCCGCAAGGACAAGGCGACCGACATATGGCGGAAATACGGGATATTTCTCATCGGATCGGCTGTTTCCCTGGTGATTGCGGTCGCTGCATGGAATTTCTGGGGTTCCTATCAGCAGTCCCGTATCCATGCCCGTGCGGCCAATTATCTCGCCGCAATCGAGGCTGAGCCCGAACTGCGGGTCACCGCCCTGGACAAACTGGCGGGCGAAGGCGGTGGTTATGGTCTGTTATCCGCATTGCAGGCGGCCGATGAACTGGTTGCAACCGATCCGGTCGCTGCCGCCGGACGGTATGACGCTGTCGCTCAAGACGCCGATGCTCCAGCTTCCTTGCGCGGCATCGCACAGTTGAAATCGGCGCTGATTCTGATCGATACCGGTGCATTCGATGCCGCCCTGGCGAAAGTGCAGCCCCTGCTTTCGGTCGATGGCCAATACCGGCATACCGCGCGTGAGGTGTCCGCCCTGGCGGCAATGGGCAAGGGGGACATGACAGCGGCCGGCCTGTTCGCAAGGGCAATCGTTGATGATGCTTTGACGCCACGGTCCCTGCGCGGGCGGGCCACCGTCATGCTCGACATTCTCGACCAGCCTGGCGAAAACCAACCTGATTTTTAGTCCTGCCTTTGGGGAAACATTCCATGTCTTGCCGTCCCGCGAATTTTGTTTCGGTCCTGTCCATGACCCTGGCCGCCTTGCTGGCGGGGTGCTCTCTTTTGGGTGAGAAAGAACAGGAACCATTGCCGGGAAAGCGTATCTCCGTCGTGCAATTACAGCGGGGGTTGAAGGTAACACCGGGCCTTTCATCCGAACCGCTAAAATTGCCGCTGGCCGTTCGCAATACGACATGGCCGATGACCGGCGGTATCGCATCTCATGCATTGTCGCATGTGGAGGGGCCAAAAACCTTCTCCCAGGCATGGTCGGTTTCGGCAGGTGCCGGAACATCGGCAAATGCCGGGATTACGGCCGAGCCCATCATTGCCGACGGACGGGTCTATGTTAAAGACGCTCGCTCGCGCATTACCGCGATGGATGCAAGCACCGGAAAACAGATCTGGTCGATCGATCTGACGCCCAGGGGCGAAAGTTCCGATTCCGGTTTTGGGGGCGGGGTCGCCTATGCCGATCGTCGGCTGTTTGCGGTAACCGCGTACGGGTTTGCCGTTGCCCTGGATCCGGCAACCGGCGAGGAAATTTGGCGGCGTGAGGTCGGCGTTCCGTTTCGGGCGCCGCCGATGGCCGCGGTCGGACGACTGGTTGCGACCACCATCGATAACCAGGTGCTCGCTTTCGATTTCAAGGACGGGCGCGTCCTGTGGAATTATCAGGGGATTTCCGAGGCGGCCGGCCTGCTGAAAGGTGGCAGCCCTGCCGCGCGGTCAGACCTTGTCGTCGTACCATTCAGTTCCGGCGAGATCATCGGGCTCAGAATGGTCAATGGGGCTTTTTTGTGGGGCGATAATCTTGCCCGCACCGGTCGCACGACCCCAATCGGGACCATCGGGGCGATCGCAGGTTCACCAGTCATTGCACAAGGCGCGGTTTTCGCGCTCAGTCACTCTGGCCGTATGACAGCGACCAATGCCCAGACCGGACAGCGCCTCTGGGGGCTGGAATTGTCCGGAACACAGACGCCGTGGATTGCCGGAGACCATGTCTTCGTCGTGTCAGGTGATGCCGAAGTCTCCGCCATACAGGCCGGAACCGGCGATATTCGCTGGATCACGGCGCTGGAAAGATATTCCGACCCCGAAGGACGAACCGGTCTGATCGGGTGGAATGGACCGGTTCTGGTCGATGGCCAGTTGCTGTTCACATCCTCGAACGGGCAAATGCTTTGGATGGATCCCGGTAGCGGCGCGGTGATTGGTTCACAGGAAATTCCCGATACGTCCGTGCCGCCCGTGGTAGCCGGTGGAACGGTTTATATATTGACCGACGATGGCGATCTGATCGCTTATCGTTAGGTAATTTTTTGCTTCTGGAAGGCATAATGCGATGGCCACGGTGGCAATCATCGGGCGGCCCAATGTGGGCAAATCGACCCTGTTTAACCGGTTGGTTGGCAAGAGAGTGGCCCTGGTCGACGACCAGCCCGGCGTCACCCGTGATCGACGCGAGGGTGAGGGACGTCTGGGGCACCTGACTTTTCGGGTATTCGATACTGCCGGACTTGAAACCGCCGTCGCCGATGCGCTGGAAGCCCGCATGGTACATCAGACCGAGCGTGCGATCGTGGATGCTGACGTCTGTCTGTTCATGATCGACGCTCGGGTCGGCATAGCGCCCGCCGATGAGCATTTCGGCAATCTGGTCCGCCAGTCAGGAAGGCCCGTCATTCTGCTTGCCAACAAGGTTGAGGGGCGCAAAGCCGATGCAGGCATCGTCGATGCCTATGGTCTGGGGCTGGGCGATCCGATCGCAATTTCGTCCGAGCATGGCGAAGGCATGGCGGAACTGGCCATTGCGTTGCAAGAGGCGCTCGACGGGATCAATGCCAGCTTTCCGGTAGATGAATTTCCGGACGCGCTTCTTCACGAAGATGATGAAGATGTCGCGCACACTGTGAAACTGGCGATTGTCGGGCGGCCCAACGCGGGTAAATCCACCCTGATCAATACCATGCTGGGCGACGAACGATTGCTCACCGGACCAGAGGCAGGCATTACCCGCGACGCGATCTCCGTCGACTGGACGTGGGAGGGGCGCCCAATTGAGCTGGTCGATACCGCGGGGCTGCGCAAGAAAGCCAGGGTTGCCGAAAAACTGGAAAAGCTGTCCGTGTCCGATGCCTTGCGATCCATTCAGTTCGCCCAGGTGGTGGTTCTGTTGATGGATGCCGCCAATCCTTTCGAGAAGCAGGACCTGCGGATCGCCCATCACGTGGTGGAGGAGGGCCGGGCCCTGGTCCTGGCGATCAACAAATGGGATCTGGTTGAAGACAAGCAGGATCGACTCGCCGAATTGCGGGAGATGGCCGAACGCCTTTTACCGCAGGTGCGCGGTGTTCCGCTGGTCACATTGTCCAGTTTGACGGGGCATGGTGTGGATCGGGTAATGCCGGCGGTGTTCAAGATATGTCAAGCTTGGAATGCCCGTGTCGGCACTGGTGGATTGAACCGCTGGCTGGCTGAAGCCCAGGAACGCCATCCCCCGCCCGCGGTTCGGGGCAAGCGCATTCGCTTGCGTTATATGACACAGGCGAAGACACGCCCGCCGACATTCGTTGTCTTTGCCGGCCGGCCAGAAGCTTTACCTAAAAGCTATGAACGCTATCTTATCAATGGGATAAGAGAGAGTTTTGAGATATCAGGCACACCGATCCGTCTCTATTTGCGCAAGAATAAGAACCCATACGCCGACAAGAAATGATCAGTTCTGAAAATTGATGATTTCGCCGCTGCGCTGACAGTCCGCCCGGCCAAGTTCAACAAACAGAGGGGCGATATCTTCCGGTGTTTTCAGGAGGGTCGGATCTTCTCCTGGCATGGCCGATGCACGCATCCCTGTGCGGATCGGCCCCGGATTGACCAGATTGATCCGCACTGAACCGTTTTTGCATTCCGCCGCATAGGTCAGGGCCAGGCTTTCCAGGGCAGCCTTGCTGATGGCGTAGGGTCCCCAGAACGGTCGGTGTTTATGCGCCGCACCCGATGTCACGAATAGCGCCCGACCGGCGTCCGAAGCCTGCAACAGCGGATCGAGAGACCGGATCAAGCGCCAGTTTGCCGTCACATTCAGGTCCATGACACCGGTCCAGTCCTTTGGATCGATATGTCCCAAGGGTGTCATCGGACCCAGAATTCCGGCATTGCCAACCAGAATGTCGAGATGTCCCCAGCGTTCGAACAGGCTTTGGCCAATCCGGTTGATCGCCTCAAAATCCGTCAGGTCCAGCGGAACCAGGGTCGCCGTGCCGCCGATTGCCTGAATTTCATCGTCCAGTTCTTCCAGCGCGCCCGAAGTGCGGGCAATCGCGATGACATGCGCGCCTTTGCGTGCGTACTCCAGACAGATTGCCCGGCCGATACCGCGCGAGGCGCCGGTGACGAGCGCAATGCGGCCCTCAAGTGCTTTGGTCATGGGATCAGACAGCCTCGGGCAGCAAGGTCAGTTGGGGCGAGGGGAGGGCTTCTCGATCGGTCAGCCTGGTCGGATAGTTCCCCGAGAAACAGGCGTCGCAAAATTGCGGTCTGTCATTGTTGCGTGCCTCTTCACCCATGGCCCGGTAAAGCCCGTCCATTGAGATAAAGGCCAGGCTGTCGACGCCGATGTGGCGCGCCATTTCATCTGGTTCCATTTTCGAGGCCAGCAGCTTTGAACGTTCGGGCGTGTCCACGCCATAGAAACAGGAATGGGCGGTCGGCGGGCTGGCGATCCGCATATGAACTTCGGTCGCGCCGGCCTCGCGCACCATTTCCACGATCTGGATGGACGTCGTGCCCCGGACGATGGAATCGTCCACCAGTATGACCCGTTTGCCATCCATCTGCTGGCGATTGGCGTTGTGCTTGCGCCGCACGCCCATATTGCGCAGCGATTGGGTCGGCTCGATAAAGGTGCGGCCGACATAGTGATTGCGGATGATGCCCAGTTCAAACGGGATATTGGCTGCAGCGGCATATCCTATGGCGGCCGGAACGCCGGAGTCCGGTACCGGAATGACAATATCTGCTTCCACCAGCGCCTCGGTCGCCAGTTCCATGCCGATCCTGCGGCGGGCATTGTAGACATTGCGGCCCTCGATGACACTGTCGGGCCGGGCGAAATAAACGTACTCGAATACGCAGAGTTTCGGCGCGGCGGGTAGAAAAGGCTGATGGCTTTCCAGGCCGTCCTTGGTGATCCGCACCATTTCACCGGGTTCGATATCACGCTCGTAAACGGCGCCGATAATGTCCAGGGCACAGGTCTCCGACGCCAGTATCCAGGCATCGCCCAGACGGCCCAGAACCAATGGCCGTACGCCCAGGGGATCGCGCACACCGATCATCGCCTCTTCGGTCAGGGCAACCAGTGAATAGGCGCCTTCAACCTGTTTCAGGGCATGAATCATCCGGTCGGACAAGCGTTCGAACCCGGAATTGGCGATCAGGTGGACGATGACCTCGGTATCGGAATTCGATTGGAAGATTGCACCGCGCTTGACCAGTTCCCGGCGCATCTGGATGGCATTGGTCAGGTTGCCGTTGTGCGCAACGGCAAAACCGCCTTCGGCGAGTTCGGCAAACAAAGGCTGCACATTGCGCAGTCCCGTATCGCCGATGGTCGAATAACGGTTGTGCCCGATCGCCCGATTGCCCAGCAGATCCCGGATCACGTGTTCCTTGAAATTTTCACCCACATGGCCAAGCCGGCGTTCATTGTAGAAACGGTCGCCATCGAAACTGACGATGCCCGAGGCTTCCTGCCCCCGGTGTTGCAGGGCGTGCAGTCCAAAGACGGTCAGCTTGGCGGCATCATCATGACCAAAGACGCCGAATATGCCGCACTCCTCGCGCAGCTTGTCGTCATCGAATGGGTCGGCCGGTTGCATGGTGCTCTTTGTGCTCCTTGTTCCGATCAGATTAACCCGGGTTATGGATAAGGCGAGAGGGATTCACGAACCGCGTCCGGCGTGATCCAGGATCATATCGGTCACGACACGAGCGATTCCTCTCATGCGCCTGTCCACCACCGCCCCTGTCCACCACCGCCCCTGTCCACCACCGCCCCTGTCCACCACCGCCCCTGTCCACCACCGCCCCTGTCCACCACCGCCCCTGTCTACCACCGCGCCCTATTGCTGTCTTGATGATTTTGCTGAAGCCTGACCTTGCCCCGTGATCCCGGACCATGGAGAGGTTTTCTGTCTGAATTGTCGAATATGACAACTCTATCGGCTATATATAAGGCTCAGTTTACAAGCCGTGTGCGTTCATGTTATGTTTTTTGTGAAATCAGAAGGATGGATTGACATGGATCACAAGCAGTTTCAGGAATGGTTATCGGGGATAGACCACCTCAGCCCGGCGCAGCGGCAGCAAACCGAAGCCGTGTTCCTGGGGGACACGGAGACGTCAGCGTCGCTGGCTGCCATTGAAGCGGCCGTGGGTGGAGATCGCCAGTGCCCGCATTGTGGCACGCCAGGCGCCATATCGCGTGGCAAGGCAAGGGGTCTGCGACGGTACCAGTGCAAAGAATGCAGGAAGACATTCAATGCCGCGACCGGCACCCCCTTGTCGGGTCTGCACCGCAAGGACAAGTGGCTTTCCTTCGGAGCCTGTCTTGCTGATGGGCTGACGGTTCGCGCTTCAGCAGAACGTTGCGGACTTGCCGTCAACACCGCCTTCCGTTGGCGGCACCGATTTCTTGCCGCAAAAGACCTGAAGGCACGCAAGCTCACGGGCATTGTGGAAGCCGATGAAACCTATGTGCTGGAAAGCCGGAAAGGTGCACGAAACCTTGAGCGCAAGGCGCGACGCAGGGGAGGCAAGGCCAGCAAGCGGGGCCTGTCAGATGAACAGGTTCCGGTACTGGTTGTCGCTGATCGCAGCGGCGCGACAGTCAGTGCGGTTCTGCCCGCGGTCAACGCAGATACCTTGCGAGAGGTGATCGCACCGGTTGTGGACGAGGATATCGTTTTGGTGACCGATGGACACCGCGCTTATCCGCGATGCGCGGCGGCAATCGGTGCGCATCACGAAGCATTGAACCTGTCACGAAGTGAACGGGTGCGAGGTGCCTTTCACATTCAGACGGTCAACAACCGACACAGCCGGTTGAAGGATTTCTTGCGGCGCTACCGAGGCGTCGCGACCAGATATCTCGACAACTACCTGCGATGGTTCCAGCGGCTTGAACTGGAGAACGCCTCACCCCGGGCTTGCCTCGCAACCGCCATCGCACGTCCATGCATACAATTCGTGAACTGAGCCATATATAATACCGAAAGGCGGAGGCACCGATGACCGTATCATCCTTGGAAGCCGCGAAATATCTGTGTGAAATCAGCGGCTGGAAATTATCCAGCCTGAAATTGCAGAAGATCCTGCACTTGTCTGACATGAACTACGCTGGACAAGGCCGGGGCCGTCTTGTCAGTGAGAACTTTGGGCGTGTCTCGAAAGTGGTGGAAATTCTCTGGCGGTGTTCTCCGAGCGGTATGAATTGCGCCCGATCAGGCGGCGAAGTCAAGGGGCATCGGCAGGGCAGGCTGCGTGGGCGTTTCCCAGCCATCGACTTTTCGCATCCGGATCTGTCCGGAGGCCAGGGGCGCCCACAGCAACATCGGCACTGTTCCCGCGCAGGGCATGTATCGCCCTAGGGTTATCATGACCAGGTCTTTGAGGACGGCCCGTTCCCGGTGGCTTGATGATAGGGGTGCGGCGGACAGGCGTGAAAGGAAAGACGATGACGATAGAACGATTTCACGGACAGGCCGAGGGGCGGTGCCGTGCGGTGGCCCATGGCGGCCTGGTCCATGCCGTCGCCACCGCCGGCACCGGCACGACGGTCACAGACCAGACCTGGAGCACCCTGGCCGCCCTCGAGCAAAACCTGATTGAGGCCGGCAGCGGCAAGGACCGGATCGTGCAGGCGACGGTTTATCTGACGGACATGGCCACCAAGGCGGAAATGGATTCGGTCTGGTGCGATTGGATCGGCCCGCCGGAAAACTGGCCCCAGCGCGCCTGTGTCGGCGCCGCCCTGGCGCCCGGCGATCTGATCGAAATCGTGGTGGTTGCAGCCGTGGGTTGATCGTAGACGGGCGGCGTCGGAGATGCCGATGAAACGAACCTGGAAAATCGCTATTCTGGCTGCGTTGCTCGGGTGTGTATTGGCGTTTGCCACTTTAATCCATTGCCTCCCGACGGGATGTCGGTCGGCGAAGTCGATCACGGTCGCCGAAATGCTCGCCGCCAATGACATGCAGGAATTCAACATTCTGGCCAACTTGGTAAAAACGCGGAGGATCAAGGGCATTCCGCTCCTGCCTCCCGGTAATCGAACACAGTCTGGAAACCTCCTATTCCCTGTTCAGCCATGGCAAATTGAGCACCAGCGTTGGGATTCTTCACGAGTTGGCCATTGACGGCATCCATACGGTCGACACGATTCCAGTCATGATCTACGTCGTCTCTCTCCGGGACTGAACATGTGTTCCTTCCATGGGGAGGGGCACAGCTGTCGGTAAGGGGATGGTTTAGCGTTACGCGACGGTCAGCTCGAAAAATTGTGAAAAAGCAAGCCGATACGTGTATCATATTAGGTGGTACGATGAGTTTCTCAGTGGACGCCCGGCAATCGTACATGGTGGATGTAGGTCGAAATTTTCTTTTGAAATCAGTGTCGAATTCCCGCTGGCGTAATATTTCGCCCCCAGCCATAAGCGATCCCTATGTTGAGAGGAATTCCCGAAGCTCACTCAGCCGAGACTGGCTTACCGGAAGCGTGCGTCCATCTTTTAGCTTGATCCGGGCGCTGGTGCCACCGGCTTCCAGCGAACCAATGGCCGTTTTGGAAACCCAGTGCGATCGGTGAATTCTGATACCAGGTTCTGGCTCGGCCTCGTTAATCGCGTCGGCAAGCCGGATCAAGCACAGTTCAGACCCGGTATTGGTCACGATCTCGACATAGTGATCTTGGGCCGAAAGGGACAGGATGTGCCTTGCGGTGTTGTTCCGTTTCAGGCGGTTGAGTAGTCTCGGGCGTGTCGGTGTTTCCAATCCGCCTGGGGCATCCGTTGGCGATTGCACCGGATTTATCAGCACAAGCACCAGAAAAATCAGTGATGCACTGGGAACGCTATAGAGCAGAAGATCAAGATGGCCGGGATACTTGCCGATCGGTTCCAGCAACGCGAGACTGGATAGGACTACAAGCCCGAAGACCACGAAACCGAACGCAAGGCTGACGCCAAACAATGGGGTGGCACCGGTCCATCCTTGCGTTCGGATCAGCGAGTGAGTCCACAGTCCGATCACTCCTGCAATGCTGACCTGCACCGCCCAGTAGATCAGGCGTATACCCCAGGGCAGCACATTGAGCGTTCCGAAGGGGCCGCTGAGAAAACAGATCACCGTGACGCTGAAAATGATCAGCCAGAATGTCGGGCCGAACAATGTGCTCGTCATGTCCGCATTCGCGGCCTTGATCGCTGCCAGGATATTCATCGTAGGGTCATAAATTCACGCTTCGTAACTTCAGATTACCGGTCATTCGCGAACAAAATCGGGGCATTGACGCATTACCATCGGTCCCCGCATTGCCAATGCCAAAACGTTACAACAAGTTCGCGCCACCTTCAACGAACAACGGGTATCCGGTGATGAAACGAGCAGGATTTTTGATTGGTGCGGCGGTAATTGTACTTGGTGCGGCGGGTATTGCGCGAGCTGGCACCCTTACACTGAACGTCGATACCGGAACTGTGACCGGCACGCTGCGCGCCGCGGCCTACGACACTCAGGCGTCCTTCGATGCCCGCAGATTCGTTGCGAGTGCTGCCAGTTCGGCCAACGGCGGTCCAGCGACCGTGACGTTCAACGGGCTGGAGCCCGGAACCTATGGTATTGCCGTCTTTCTGGACAAGAACGGGAACGACGAACTGGATACGAACCTGTTCGGCGCACCGACCGAGCCGTACGGGTTCTCGATGAACCCTGAGCCGGGGTTTGCTGCGCCGAAGTTCGACGCGTTCCGGTTCGAGTATGACGGCAATGAGCAGCAGCTCATCGTACGGCTGCACGGGAACTGAAGTCATGGATCGCCGCACGTTTTCCAAGCTGCTGGTAGGCACGACTGCCGCATCCGCGCTTCCGGCCCCGTTGCGTGCACAAAACGCGTTCGGAGATCAGCAGGCATTTAGGGCCGCGTTGGCGGAGAAGCCCTGGCTGCTGGGCTATCTGGGTGCGCCCGCGACCGAGCTTCATGGCAGCGTCAGCGTAATTTCGGGACAGGTGCCGCAGGATCTGCGCGGGTATTTTCTTCGCAATGGCCCAGCCCTACACGATATTGGCCCGGACAGGTTTGTGCATTGGTTCGATGCGCCGGGCATGGTGCAGAAGTTTGCCTTTGCCAATGGGCGAGTCTCGCATTACGGTCGCCTCATCAATACCTACCGGAATAGAACCGAAGCTGCGACCGGGCGCATCGGGTTCAGCGCATTCGGCACGCATGGCCACGGTTTGTCGTCGGGAGGCTCAGCAGATGGCCAGAATCCCGCAAATACCAGCCTTCTTGAACATGCCGGCGAGTTGTTCGCGCTGTGGGAGGGGGGGTCGCCTCACATCATCGACCCGGAAACCCTGGACACGACTGGTCTGAAAAACTGGTCGGCAGAGACGCAAGGTCTGCCGTTCGGCGCTCACCCGCGATTGGATCGAGACGGGTCGATGTGGAATGTCGGATACTCCGCCGATCCGGCAGTTCTGATCCTATACCATATCTCGTCTGGGGGAACGCTGCTGAAGACCCACGTCCTACCGCAGCAGGCGACGCCGATGATCCATGATTTCATGATCACGGACACGCGGATTGTGATCGTGGCCCCGCCCTATTTCGCAACAGGGAAAACGGAAGGCGCGTTTATAGACCGGTTCGAATGGCAAGGCGAAGCTGTGACCCACATTCTGGTCATCGACAAGAACGCCCTGAGCAATGTCACCGTTATCGAGGCCGATCCGTTCTGGGTTTTCCACTTTGGCAATGCCTATGACGTCAGTGCATCAGAAATCGGCTTCGACTTCGCCCACCACGACGACCCGGCCTTCATGACGCAGGACGCGTTCGCTGTTATGGATGGCAGTTGGGATGGCAAGTCCTCTGCCGTGTCACGCTATGTGCAGGCCAGGCTGGACCTGTCAGCCGGCCAACTGCGCATGGAAAGGATGCCAGAGTTTGGTCAGGTTGAATTTATCCGGACCGATGCCCGCCAAAACCTCGGGGCGCACCGGTATTCCCTGATGCTGGCTCAAACTGGAAGCCTGCAGGTATCCGGCTTCAACCGCCTTTTGCTGGTCGATCGCCAAACGGGGACAACTTCGCATTTCGATATGAACGAGACCGTGAATCTGGAGGAACACCTGATCGTCCCGAAACCGGGCAAAGCAGATGATTTTTGGGTCGTGGGTACGTCGTTGGATTGGAAGACTGCACGGACCAGCCTGTCAGTTTACGAAGGTCTCGAGCTTTTTGACGGACCTGTTCTTAAAGCCGAACTGGACATTGCTTTGCCGCTGGGGCTGCACGGGACATTTGTTGCAGCGCCTGAGCATGTGTGAGCTTATCGGACCGTGTCTGGCAAACGAGGGTTTCCCAGACGATCAGTACCTGCGAAGGACGTGCCCGGAGACGCAGAAAATTCTTGTCTTGAAACCGGGTATGACAATCTACGTTTAGGCCAATTTTCACGCAATTAGTTCAGATACATTTACAATACTTTGAAACAGAAAGGAATTTATATTCGAACTTAAAGTGGATTCGACCCGATGATTGCAGGCTGGTCGCAAATAAGCTGGGTTCATTCGCAAATAATCCGGATTTGGCACCCCGGATAGTGTCAAATAATTCGGGTTGAAAATCACGATTTTTGCAAGCCGAGCCGATTATGATTGCAGGTCACTACACATATACTCCTCACCGGCGAATACAGATGGACCAAAAGGTGATCAAACGTCTTAGCGTAGAATCCTGCCCCTCCGGCATCAGACCCCATATTGGTCGTTGGGCATGGCGCAGTGGGAACGCTGCTTTTTTGTGCGTTTTCCTGCATCGAAAGTATCCGTCCGGTCAGGCCGCGTTTTTGAGGTCTTGGGGCTTCCAGTTCCACGGCATAAGTTCGTCGATGGGGTTAATCTGTGATCAGCAATGCGTTCCAGCACCCATGTGAGCCAGGCCTCGGGATCGACATTGTTCATTTTAGCGGTCTCAATGAGGGCGTAGGCGATAGCGGCAGCCTCGCCGCCACCAACGGAGCCCGGGAAGAGACAATATTTTTCGACCCGGGGCGACGGGACGGATTGATCGCTCACAGATATTGTTGTCGAGTTCCAGACGTCCGTCGCCGAGATAAGCACGCGCTTCGGGCATCGGCTTCAGGGCGTAGCGGATCGCCTCGGCCAGTTTGGTCTTGCCCGAGAGCCTGGGCAGTTGGGCCTGTAGCCATACTTCCAGGTCATTGAAGACAGGCCTGGCCTTCTCCTGCCGCAGGGCGGCCCTTTCGTAGCCGTCCGTTAGAGCCGTATTTTTCGGTTATTCCGGCATCCAATTCCACGGCATGAGTTCCTCGATGCGATTGATCTTGTGATCTGGCAGGCGCTCCAACATCCAGGTGAGCCAGGCTTCCGGATCAACGCCGTTCATCCTGGCTGTCTCGACGAGGGTGCAAGCGATAGCGGCGGCCTTGCCGCCACCGACGGAGCCCATGAAGAGATGGTTCTTGCGGCCAGGGGCGATGGGGTGGATCGAGCGTTCACAGATGTTGTTGTCGAGTTCGAGCCGCCCGTCGCCGGGACAGGCCCGTGCTTCGGGCATGCGGTTCAGTGCGTAGCGAATTGCCCCGGCCAGTTTGGTCTTGTCCGAGAGCTTGGGAAGCCGGGCCTGTAACCATGCCTCCAGCTCATCGAAGACGGGCTTTGCCTTCTCTTGCCGAATGGCGACCCGCTCTTCTGGAGAACAGGCAAGCGCCCTGGCTGTCCCACCATATGATCTTGAGCAGATCACCGCGCCTGCCGCGAAACACAGACATGTGCCCCGAATACGGGTCCTCAGCCAGAACCTGCTCGGCCTGAGCCGCCAGTGTGTTGAAACCGCGCCGCATATCCGTCACCCCGGCAGCCAGCCACACCCGCGTATTGCCCGGCACCGGGATCATGTCATCAGCCCCTCAACCAGAGCCGGCACCGCCGACAATCCCGTCGCTCCTTCAACCAGGATACGCCGACCATCAGACAGGGTGATGTCTGCACGGTGAGCCGAAAGAGGACCGTCCATACAGGGCGCTGTGATCGGCACGTGGGGGGCGGTTGGCCCTGCAATCTCTACAGGCAGAAATGTGGTTACTTCCCCGGCGAAATCATCACCGTCAGTACATGCCGGCGCGAAACGGGGATCACGCAACCATGTGTGGATCAGATTGGGGTTCATCGCGTAACGTCGCGCAACCTGCGCTACCGAAACCCCAGGGGCGCGCGTTTGTCCGCAGATCGAAACCTTCTCATCGTCTGACCGGAACCGCTTCTTCTGACCCTTCTTGCCAGCCATATCCGCCCTCAAGATGTCCACTATCAATGGTGGACACTATCAGCGCACTCTATAACGCGTCAGAGCACCAACACCGGACGCTTACCATCGAAATTTCGCGCGCACATGATCAGGGTCCGGGCGGCGGCGCGGCGAGGGCTCGGCCTGGGCCGGTTGCAGGTCCCGGTACACGCTGGCCCGGCTCGGACCCCAGGCCCGGCACACCCGGGAGACGCCGTAAGCCTTGCCCGTGGAGATCGAGAGGACGGCGCTCATCGCTTCAACCTCCGGCGCCCGAAAGGGTGGCCCGCCTCCATCTTCGCGATCTTCTCGACGAGAAGCTCGTTGTCCATGGTGACCTCGCCCACCCTGGCGCGCAGCCGATCCAATCTCTTCGTCACGCACATCGCGAGGGCGGTGCTTCAGTCCGGATGCGCCCGTCTCCAGGAAAACGTCCCGCCAGCCGCTGACATCGGCCGCCGTCGCGTCGATATCACGAGCCACCAACTCGATGTTCTCGCCCCGCAACACCCGCAGAACGGCCTCTTGGCTGCGCGCCGCCGTCTGTCTGCGACGTCGGCCCGATCAACCTTCTTCTGTTCCATCATGAAATACCTCAATAATCCCCTCGTCTCAGGTCTTGATCAGTGTCTCAAAAAACTCCGGGGCGGGGGAAGGCGAGCATCGAGAGCGCGCACTCGATACCCGTTGCGCCAGGTCGTGCGCTCGTCGTTGCGCTCATGACGCCTGGCGCCGATCACGCCGTCCACATCGGCCTCCATGATCAACTCAGGACAGCCTCGGCAATGCTGCTCGGAAAATCACCGTTATCCTGCTTTTGCGGAAGCCCGGAAAGGCCCATGTTGGTCCTGGTCATCGGGGTCTCCGTGTGGTTCGTGGTTGAAGCGTCGAAACGCCACCTCGACCATACACCTCGATAACCACCAGACTTTACACCGATTGCGTCGGCGAAATTACACCACTTGCTCGGACACTAACTATTTAAAAAGCCCATCGGCAGATCAAGTGAACGACCTTCCCTTCCCGGACTCAGCAAAATATCAATTCGGGCAGGACTGCTTCCCACTCGTCTCGCTTGATATTCTTGCGAAACTCCTCCCTGTTGTCGCTCTTGCGCCAGCGGACGATGGCGCCGATCTCGCCGAAAACAAAATCTAGGCCCTCGGGGGTTGCGTAGGCGCGGGCCATGCGTCCGAGAATCTGCCCTTTCGCATTTCGGATGGTCCAGGTCATCCCTTCCACGACCAGTGTTACCGGATCGCCGACCCGGGCCGCCTCAATGGCGGCGAGTGAAGGATTGCCCTTGTTGAGCCTCCCGGCCCAAGAAAGGTCGACCAATTTCAGATTCGGCGTCACGTAGTGGAGCGCGGGCGCCGCCAGCCCGGCAGGGTCAGGCACCACTTGCCGCTCCAGTACCGCGTCTTGTTGCGCGATGAGGAAAGGGTGTGCGCCAGTTGTCATGACGGCCAGGCCGCGGCGCGCGCGCGTCATGGCAACATAAAAAAGACGACGCGGGGCATCGACATCTTCACCAAGCGAGGGTTTCTCCCAGTCACCATCCAGAATAACGACGTAGTCGAATTCCAGCCCCTTTGCCCGGTGGGCAGTTAGCAGTAATAGCCCACGCTGCTCGCCGCGCGTATCGCGAGACCATTCGGCAAACCACTCGATCAGGTCAGGTATCGGTATGGCTTTGTCGGCAATCTCTCGCGCAAGTGCCGCGATTCCTTCAGCAACAAGATCAGTCCACCGGTTCCTCGTCTGTTCGTTTAGGACCGCGCGCAAATCTGGGATGCCAAGGAGGCGCACGGGGCCGCGGCGCAGCCCAGCCATGAAGGTCTGCATTTCGCGTAGGCGCCAGATATTCGGGAGGGTCTCATTGGCCATTTCTACTGGAATCCCCTGGGCCTCGGCATAGGCCCGCACCTTGTCGAGCCGGCGCCAGTCCCGCGAAATGATAGCCGCGCGCGACCAATTCCACTCCGGGTCAAGACGGGAGAGGCGCACAAGGTTATCCAACGCTGTTACGGCTTGGGCGGCGTTACCGGCTGAACAATGCAGGAGTTCGACACGCCCTGCAGCCACCGGATCGAACGCCGCCATCGCGCCGCCCGGCGGGTCCTTCTTGCGCTTTTGATTTATGGTGATGTCATGCCCGGCCTTCATCCTTTCTGCGGCAGGAGCAATCACGCTGTTGGCGGCATCAATGATGTTTCGTGTCGATCGGTAGTTATCGGTCAGGAACTCGGGTCTGGCCTTGTAATCTGTCTCGAATTGGCGGATGAAGCGGATCGAGGCGCCGGCGAAGGTGTAGATGTTCTGGTCATCGTCACCCACGGCGAAGAGGCTCAGGCGGAGGTCAGGGTCGCCCAGGGAACGGCCAGCGACGGCGGCGATCAGGGCGTATTCCTCAGGTCCGATGTCCTGATATTCATCGACCAGAATCCAGCGATAGCCTTGGATCAGCGCGTCCCGCCGCGCCTCGGCCTCGGCCTTCGAGAGATTTTCGCCATTGAGTTGTCTGACGGCCTCGAGCATGATGCCGTCGAAATCATGGATTTCGCCTGCAGCATCGACGAAGCTTGCGCCGACCATGCGCATAGCCAGCGCATGGCAGGTGGAAACCGTGACGCTACTGGCATCATCGCCGATCAGCTGCCGAAGGCGTGCGCGGATTTCGGCAGCCGCGTGTCGGTTATAGGCAAGGACCAGAATGCCGCGCGGATCTTCGCGCCGCACCCGGACCAGATAGGCGATGCGGTGGACCAAGACCCGTGTCTTGCCCGATCCGGGGCCTGCCAGGACGAGCACGCTGGTCTGTTCCCGGTCGTCCGAGACGATCTTTTGCTGCACCGGATTGTCCAGGGTATCGATGATCGCTTTCCAGGAACTCCCGGTGGTCTGTCGCCGGATCTCGGCGCCGCGCCCGGGCAACCAACGCCGCAAAAAGGCGTCGCAATCAAGCACGAAGTAATCCTCGGAGAGACGCAGTGCTCGATCAATCGTAACCAGGCCAAACTCTGCATAGGCGGCCATCACATGGGTCTGGATTGTCCGCTCGCCGTAATGTTCTTCGAGCGGTGTGAAATCCTTTTGGGAAAAGCCGCCGCCGCCCGGGCGCAGATGCACCGTCATCGCTGGGCGGAATACGGTCAGCCCCTTGCCGAGCGTCACCACCTCCTGCTCATGCAACCAGAGAAGGGCGCGCTCCATCAGCTTGTTCATGTCCTGCACGGCATCCCGCAGGAAGGCGTCCCCGCTGAGCGAAGCGAGCAGATCGCCCATCGTGGTTTCGACCTGGAGGTCTTTGCCGCGCGTACCTTTCGGCACCTTGCCGGCGAAGTGGCCGAGCAGAAGTTCTGCGGCCTGCCTGCGGATTGACGCGGTCTGCTCCAGCACTGTCCACGCGCGCTGCAGTGTAACCATGAGCGTGTTGCGCGAGGCTTTGCGCAATCGGATGTTGCCGCATCCGCCGTCCTGATCTCGCCCGTCTCCCGCGATGCCGCGCAGGAGCCTCTCGACGATGTCGGGGCGTGCGGAAACATGATCTCGGTCGCGCAGCGCCTGACAGCTTTCGGCCAGATGCAATGGCGAAGCCGCGCCCCCTTCGGCATCAGGGGCAGCCTCTCGCATCAGCGCGATCAGCGCCTCCTCGAGGCGGGATGCTTGACCCAGCCGCTGCGATGACTGCTCTTCAACACCGATATGAATGAAAACAGTCATCACCACGTCATTGCGGGCGATGCCGAGGGCTTCGAGATCGGCCATTGCCTTGTTCAGGCCGCCGCCGGTCAGTCCGCTGACGCCGGTCAATTCGTCAGTCGAGATACCCTGGTCGGGCGGCGCATTCATCAGGTGACGCACGATGTCCAGAAGCTGCCGGCGTCGCATGCCCGTGATGCTGGCGGCGGCCAGGATTGTCTCGACCTCTTCCAGTTGCTGGACCCGCAGCGAGGAGGGAAAGACCTGTACCCGGTTTTCTTCGCGGGACAGCAGTTTTGCCTCTTCGAGCCAGGAAACGGCTGTCTTGACCCGGGTGTCGTCGGTTGCGCTGTCACGCTCGAACTCCAGATCCCGGTCGGCGCGTACGATCTCGCCCGACGTTGCAACAACTTCGCCGTGTTTCGAGGTCTTGCCATCAAGCCTGCGCAATGCCTTCAGGATCGCGCCAATCTCGTGCCGCGCCAGCCTTGAGCGCGCCGAGAGCGAGAACTGACGCTCGATATCGTCGCCAGCGAAGAGCAAGACACAGTTGGCGTGCTCCTGATCGCGGCCCGCGCGGCCGGCCTCCTGCAGGTAGTTCTCAAGCGAGCCGGGAATGTCGCTGTGGACCACCAGCCGGATATCGGGTTTGTCGATCCCCATGCCAAATGCGTTGGTGGCGGCGATCACCCGCAGCTCGCCGATACGGAAACGTTCCTGGATCTCTCGCTTTTCGTCGGGTTTAAGGCCGGCGTGAAAGTGTTCGGCCGCAAGACCCTGCTGCTTGAGGAACTCCGCAACCCGTTCTGTCATGCTGCGCGTTGCGCAATAGACCACCGCGCCAGAGGCCCCCTCGCGCGGCAGCTTGGCCTCGATCACGCCGAGGATTTCGGCCAGCTTGGTTTCACGCTGGGTTACGTGCACCTCGAAGGTCAGGTTGGTGCGGACAGCGCCACCGTCGAGCAGCAGGAGATCGACTTGAAGTCGCGACTGGAAGTGCTCTCGGATATCGCGCACGACCTCAGGCTTGGCAGTGGCGGTCAGGCACAAGATCGGTGCCGACGGTTCGTCGCCTGAGAATTCCTTGATGAAGCGCCCGACATATCGGTAGTCGGGCCGGAAGTCGTGGCCCCATTTCGAAATACAGTGGGCCTCGTCCAGCACCCAGAGCCCGACCTCGCGCTGCGCCAGCACCGAACGAACCGAAACACTGCGCAATTGTTCGGGTGAGATCAGTAGCATTGCGGCTTCACCCATGCGCACTTTGTCGAGTGCATCTTGCCGTTCGGGCAATGAGAGCATTCCGTTGACCGTGACGGAAGAGGAAATCCCCGCTCGTGCCATCCCTTGCACCTGATCGGCCATCAGCGCCACCAGAGGTGAGATGATCACTGTCAGCGCCCCGATCTTGTCAAACTTGGAGAGAGCCGGGATCTGATAACAGACCGATTTCCCCGTGCCGGTTGGCAGAATGCCGAGAATGCTCTGCCCTTGCATCGCTTTGTCGACGATCCGCTCCTGTAAAGGCCGACCCATTTCATCCACCGGCTGAGGCCGGAATGCCTCAAAACCGAACCAGCGCGAAAGGGCGCGCTTGGGATCATTCTTCTCGCGACACCAGGTACAGTCGGGACTGTCACAGACCGTATCGCGCAGATGCCGGAGAATCATTGCGGCCTCGCGGAACTGCATTCGCACCCAAGGAGGCATAACGGACTCGCCGCCCGCGACCGAAATCCACGACAGGGCATAGGCCATCGGCCAGCCGAACTGCGGGCTTTTCAGGCGCTCCAGCCTCTGTTCGATGCGTGTCTTGCAAGCGAGGCCCGTCAGGAGGCGCCGGATTGCATCTTCTGCGACCTGCGCTGAGGGCGTGGAGGCTGCACGAATTAGGTCAAATACGGCATCAAACCCGGCCGAGGCTTCCAACCGTGTGCCAAGATAATGATAGGCGGTCAGCGTGTCAGGTTCAGCGGTATGGAGTTTGTGCAAGGCTTCAAGCTGGTTTTCCAGAACCTGAAAAACCAGCCGCGCGTCGAGTTCCGGGTTGTTCACATGTCCCGCCTGCAGACGGCCATCCTGATAGTGCTTGACGAGGTGGTGGTATGGATTGCGCGGAAACGCCAGCGGGTTCAGCCACAATGTGTCGATCGGTGCGCTAAAGAGTTCCACCAAGCTCGGCCGCGCCGCGGCGAGATGGGGTAGATCATGGTGCAGGATATTATGTCCGATCAGATGATCCGCGGAAGTCAGTGCCGCCTCTAATCTCTCAAGCGCATTTCCCGGGTCGCCATTGCGGGACAGGATGGGAGGGGTGTCACGGCGCTGAACTGCAGCAAAAGAAAATATTTTAGACGTTCTGGGGTTAACCTCGAGATCAATTGCGATGCATCGCTCAAGGAGACCATGGATCGAACCATTCATCGTAGGAGCAGACCCGAGACTGTGCGGAATTTTGTGCCCTGACGCATTTTGTCACGTGTAGTCGTTCAGATGTGATCTGATAGTTGGCCATTTTTCTGGCGGCGTCTGTCAGGTCAAGTTTCCCCCGCCCTAGAGTTTTTTGAGATACTGATCAAGACCTGAGACGAGGGGGGTAATGTCCCGATTGATGTTGAACTTTGGTTGAAGGGTGGCGTTGCTTCCCCTGAGCCGTAGGCTCGGGGTGATCAAATCAAAAACGAATCAATACCATGAAGACGACGGGGCTAACGGGGCTGACGGAACTGTCCATGTCCAGTGTGATCCACTTGGGCAGGTCACGGTCATGAACCCGGTCGATCCAGTGTCCCGACAAATCGGCCAGTGCAACGCGATTGTCAGCCGTTGCCAACACCTCGACCTCGAACCGTCCCATCTGGCTCGCGGACGCAGCCTTGGCATCGACGGCACGCCCTCCAACCACCTGCCGCATCACCGGGTCGAGCACCAGACGGTCCGCGTCATTCACACCCTCGTATCCCGCCAGCCGCCCGAAGACAGATTGCCGCAAAAGTCCGACCAGAGTGTGAAGTCGATTATGACCTGTCCGCGTGTCTCTCAGCAAACCACCCACAATGTCGTGCAGACCAGGCATCTCGTCCAAGGACACTATCCCCTAATAAACAGCAACAGACCGCCGTCCGAACTGATCTTCGAGCCATGAAACTCCAGCCGCATCCGACGGTCAAAACCGAGCCTGATATCACCCGTTTCGCTTGCACCCTCAAGGTGAACCATGAAACTTTGCCTCCGACCGATATAACATACTGAAATATAACACGTTACTGGTCATCAAAGGCGCGAATTCGTCAAGTTACCTGGGGAATGTGGGTTCAAGATGGGCAAGCAAACCGACATCATCGTCAACGAAAATATTGAAGATTGCCCCGACGGCGAAATCGGTTCGCGGGTGACGATGCGCAAAGCCAAGCGGGTGTTTCCTGACAAGTACCTTCGTGTGGAAAATCGCTTCTATCGACGCTTCGCAGAAAACTCGCAGTACGACAAAGATACAAGGCGTTGCCTGACTTCACCAACATGGTGTAACGTGGTGAAAGCCCGCTGTGATCTTCGACACGATTGAGCAAAGAAGTGAGGCTATAAACAGATGAAACCCGATCGGGTGAGATCCGTTCGAGCGTCTATCAGCTTTTCACCGGATATCTATGAAACTCTGGAAAAGCTGGCTATCGAGAAGAAGCCATCTCTGGCTTGGGTCGTCAGGGAGGCTGTGGAACAATACGTCGCCAATCAGAAGGAAGAGCCGGAGCTTGAATGAACTTCGACAAGAAATCTCCGATAGGTCACCTCGAATGACCGCCGAGGCTACCAGTCTAGTGCGTCCGATTTCGGACCGGATGCAGGCTGCAATTAGCTTGCCGAACGGTGCCCGATTCTATCACTGTGCCTTGCAGGTCAATCCCTTTGAGTATCTTAAGAAACACAATAAGCCGACCACCTTTACATCTGAAGACGAGTACAACAACGCTATAGTCAAAGCCTGCCTCCAAAACGATGTCGAAATAATTGCGGTCACGGACCATTACCGTGTCCAACATTCCAGAACCCTCGTGCTTGCGGCGCGCGATGCAGATATCCATGCGTTCAATGGCTTTGAAGCCGTAACCAAGGACGGCGTTCATTTCCTGTGCCTGTTTGACCCGGACAAAGATGACGTACTTGAGCGCTTCATCGGTGAATGCGGTGTTCACGACACAGATCAGGCGTCGCCGACCGGCAACAAGGATTCCATCGAACTTCTGGAATGCGCGAAGAACTGGGGCGCGGTGTGCATCGCTGCCCATATTGCTTCCGAAGGTGGATTGCTGAAAAAGCTCTCGGGGCAATCACGGGTCAATGTCTGGAGGAATCCCGACCTACTTGCCTGTGTCCTGCCGGGTCCGGTTAGCGACGCACCGGTCGGGATCAGGTCAATCCTCGAAAACAAGGACGCCCAACACAAACGCGCCCGCGTCCCGGCAATTCTGAACGCGTCGGACGTGAACGACCCGGGGGACCTGAAGAAGGACGGGGCCTCCTGCTTCATCAAGATGTCCACCGTCTCGGTCGAAGCATTCCGGCAGGCATTCCTCGACCCGGCATCCCGCATCAGGCTACACAGCGATACGAAGCCCGAACCGCAGGCAGAGTTCGTTGCGATGACCTGGGAAGGTGGCTTCCTGCGAGACACCGCCGTGCACTTCAACGAGAACCTCAATGTGCTGGTCGGCGGACGTGGCACCGGCAAATCAACGCTGGTCGAAAGTATCCGCTATGTGCTCGGTCTCGATCCCCTCGGCGACGAAGCACAGAACGCCCATGACGGGGTGGTCCGCCACGTCCTGCAATCAGGCACGAAGGTCTCGTTATGTGTGCGGTCGCACAAGCCATCAATGCGTCATTACACGATAGAAAGATCGGTTCCGAATCCGCCTATCGTGAAAGACGAAACGGGCGAGGTCCTGACGCTTTCGCCGCGAGACGTGATGCCTGGCGTGGAAGTGTTTGGCCAGCACGAAATCTCCGAACTCACCAAGAGCCCGGAGAAACTGACCCTTTTGCTGGAGCGATTCGTCGACCGGGACCCGTCGGTTTCGGGGCGAAAATCGGACGTTCGGCTGGTGTTGGAACGTTCGCGCGGCCGTATCGTGGATGTGCTCCGGGAAATGAAGCGACTTGATGAGCGGCTTGCGGCGCTGCCCGGATTGGAAGAAATACAAAAACGGTTTCAGCAGGCCGGACTCGAAGAGCGTTTAAGGGAAAAGAGCCAGCTCGTTCGTGAGGAAAGGCTGTTCGCCAACCTGGACGAACGGCTTGAGCAGTACCGCACGCTTCACGGTCAACTGATAGAGGGATTGCCCGTCGATACCGCTTTCGTCTCCAGCAAGGCCTTGGACGGGTTGCCGAATGCCGACATCCTGTCCGAAATCGAGTTGATCCTCGGCACGCTGAGCACAAGCCTCACGAGGGTTGGGGACCGGTTCGGCAAGGCTCTCGCGGAAGCCGGAGGTGCGGTCGCTGTAATGAATTCGCGCTGGAGTGCACGAAAATCCACAATTGAGGAAACCTACGAAAAGCTCCTGCGCGAACTCCAGAAGTCGAAGATTGACGGTGCGGAATTCATTGAGCTTCGTCAGCAGATCGAAGATTTGCGCCCGCTGAAGGATAAGATGGAAAATCTCAAACGCGATCTCAAAGCGCACGAGACGCAGCGTCGGAACCTTCTGGCGGAATGGGAGGACATAAAGGCTGCTGAATACCGGCTGGTCGAGACTGCAGCGAAGCGAGTGTCGCGGAAGCTCCGGGATAGGGTGCAGGTGCGGGTCAAGATGGCCGGGAATCGCGGTCCGCTGGAACAGCTTTTGCGCGAAGTCGGCGGCAATCTTGCCGCCGCCCTGGAGCGCCTGCGCACGCAAGACCAGTTGTCCCTGCCGGAACTGGCGCAGCGGTGCCGTGAAGGTAAGGAAGCACTCATCAAACATTACAACTTTCCGTCCGGTGCGGCCGAGCGGATCGCGCAAGCTGATCTCAACCTATTCATGCGGATCGAGGAACTGGAACTGCCTGCGACAACGGAAATCGAGCTGAACACAGCTCCCGATGGCGAACCTGCTACTTGGAAGACGCTGCAAGCGCTCTCGACCGGACAAAAAGCAACCGCCGTCCTGCTACTCTTGCTGTTAGAGTTCGAAGCTCCGCTTGTCGTCGATCAGCCAGAAGACGATCTTGACAACCGTTTCATAACTGAGGGCGTCGTGCCGATCATGCGTCAGGAGAAGCGGCGCCGTCAGTTTGTCTTCTCAACGCACAACGCCAACATCCCGGTACTCGGCGATGCCGAATTGATACTTGGTCTTGCCGCTTCCGGCGAGGCCAAGGAAGGCCATGCGAGGATAGCGGAGGAGCATATGGGTTCCATCGATTCCGCGCCCGTTCGCGAACTGGTCGAGGAAATCCTTGAAGGCGGCAAGGCTGCGTTCGAGATGCGTCGCTCGAAATACGGGTTCTGAGGCATGACGACGCGCACTGAACTGCTGGAAATCATAGCGAACGGCGAGAATTCCGGGGTGGAATTCAAAAGGGATGATCTGCAAAACCACGCTCTAGCAAAGGAACTTGTCGCATTCTCCAATCTTGAAGGAGGTACACTCCTGCTTGGTGTCGAGGACGATGGAACTGTTTCGGGTCTAACGAGAGAAAACCTCGAAGAATGGGTAATGACAGCATGTCGGGACAAAATCAGGCCCGGCATTATTCCCTTTTTCGAGACAATCAAGGACGTGGAACCGGGTAAGCACGTTGCGGTTGTACGCGTGCCCCCAGGGGCCGATGTTCACACCCAGTGGCACAACAACAGAAACACCTATTACATCCGCGTCGGTACACAGAGCCGCGAACCCTCCCCACAGGAACTAGGTCGCCTCTTTCAGCAACGCGGTACATTTCGGGCGGAACTGCGGCCGATTTCCGGAGCGACCGTAAACGACCTCGACCGCCGCCGACTCAAAGACTATTTCGGGCGTGTCCGGCAGCAGGAAGTCCCGGATGATAGTGACGATGCTGGATGGCAGACGCTTCTCGTCAATACAGAGATTATGGTTGAGGACGGTGTAACCCTTTCTGGCATGCTGCTCTTTGGAAAGACGCCGAACAAGTTTCTACCGCAGGCTGGCATTGACGCAGCAGCCTTTCCTGGAACGGAAAAAGACTACGCGACAAGAGAACGTGCGACGTTGCGCGGACCGATGACGCCCCTATTGGATGCAAACGGTGACGTTGTGGAATCGGGGCTTGTGGAACAAGCCCTTGAATTCATCAGGCGCAACACACCTGTTACTGCCGTTCTTGAAGACGATGCGCGCCGTGTGGAACGACCTGCATACCCGCCCGAAGCAATCCGGGAGGCCGTGGTTAATGCCCTTATTCACCGAAATTACCTGCTCGCCAACACAGATATCGAACTGGCGGTTTACGGAGACCGTATGGAAACGATCTCGCCGGGCAAACTGCCGAACGGAATTACACCCGAGAGAATGCGCGCAGGAACGAGGGCCGCGCGAAACCAATTACTGAAAGACGTGATGCGCGACTACCGATATCTAGAGCATATGGGAATGGGCGTTCCTCGGAAGATCGTAAAGGGAATGCGAGAACACAACGGCACTGAGCCCGATCTTATCGAGGTGGATGAGCGCTTCGTCGTCAGGTTGTTCGCTGAAGTGACAGCAGAATAAGCAAATCCCCCGCCCTAGAGTTTTTTGCGACACCGTTCAGGAGTAAGCGTCCGGTGTTGGTGCTCTGACGCATGATAGAGTGCGCTGATAGTGTCCACCATTGCTAGTGGACATGCTGAGGGCGGATATGTCTGGGAAGAAGGGTCAGAAGAAGCGGTTCCGGTCAGACGATGAGAAGGTTTCGATCTGCGGACAAACGCGCGCCCCTGGGGTTTCGGTAGCGCAGATTGCGCGACGTCACGCGATGAACGCCAATCTGATCCACACATGGTTGCGTGATCCCCGTTTCGCGCCGGCATGTACTGACGATGATGATTTCGCCGGGGAAGTGACCACATTTCTGCCTGTAGAGATTGCAGGGCCAACCGCAGCCCACGTGCCGATCACAGCGCCCTGTATGGACGGTCCTCTTTCGGCTCACCGTGCAGACATCACCCTGTCTGATCCTGGTTGAAGGAGCGACGGGATTGTCGGCGGTGCCGGCTCTGGTTGAGGGACTGATGACATGATCCCGGTGCCGGGCAATACGCGGGAGTGGCTGGCCGCCGGGGTGAGGGATATGCGGCGCGGGTTCAACACACTGGCGGCTCAGGCCGAACAGGTTCTGGCTGAAGACCCGTATTCGGGGCACATGTTCGTGTTTCGCGGCAGGCACGCTGACCGTCCCGGTGCCAAAGGTTCCCGTGATCTGGCGTCCCCGGGTTCCGTGGCGATAGCCCTTTACGCCGCCGCCATGGCGGCTGTCGCGAAGGCGACCGGGAAAGCTGTCGAGTTCCTCCTCAAATACGGGTTCAATCGTCGAGCGGATGGTATCCGTCCGGTCAGGCCGCGTTTTTGAGGTCTTGGGGCTTCCAGTTCCACGGCATAAGTTCGTCGATGGGGTTAATCTGTGATCAGCAATGCGTTCCAGCACCCATGTGAGCCAGGCTCGGGATCGACATTGTTCATTTTAGCGGTCTCAATGAGGGCGTAGGCGATAGCGGCAGCCTCGCCGCCACCAACGGAGCCCGGGAAGAGACAATTTTTTCGACCAGGGGCGACGGGACGGATTGATCGCTCACAGATATTGTTGTCGAGCTCCAGACGTCCGTCGCCGAGATAAGCACGCGCTTCGGGCATCGGCTTCAGGGCGTAGCGGATCGCCTCGGCCAGTTTGGTCTTGCCCGAGAGCCTGGGCAGTTGGGCCTGTAGCCATACTTCCCGGTCATCGAAGACAGGCCTGGCCTTCTCCTGCCGCAGGGCGGCCCTTTCGTAGCCGTCCGTTAGAGCCGTATTTTTCGGTTATTCCGGCATCCAATTCCACGGCATGAGTTCCTCGATGCGGTTGATCTTGTGATCTGGCAGGCGCTCCAACACCCAGGTGAGCCAGGCTTCCGGATCAACGCCGTTCATCCTGGCGGTCTCGACCAGGGTGTAAGCGATAGCGGCGGCTTTACCGCCACCGACGGAGCCCATGAAGAGATAGTTCTTGCGGCCCAGTGCGATGGGGCGGATCGAGCGTTCACAGATGTTGTTGTCGAGTTCCAGACGTCCGTCGCCGAGACAGGCACGCGCCTTTGGCATGCGGTTCAGCGCATAGCGAATGGCCCCTGCCAGTCTGGTCTTGCCCGAGAGCTTGGGAAGCTGGGCCTGTAACCATGCTTCCAGCTCATCGAAGACGGGCTTTGCCTTCTCTTGCCGAATGGCGACCCGCTCTTCGGGGGATTTGCCTCTGGCTTCCTCTTCGACAGCGTAAAGTACGGCGATCTGCTTGATTGTGCCTTTGGCGATGGCCGACCCTGTGCGCTCAAACTCTTCCACAAACTTGCGGCGCACATGCACCATGCAGGCCTGTTCGTCGGCCTTGCCCTCCCCGAAGAGGCCATTGAAGCCCGCAAAGCCATCGGCATGCACGGTCCCGGTATAGCCGGAAAGATGATTGACCGGGTGTGCACCCTTGCGGTCTGTACTGAACTGATACCAGGCACAGGGTGGGGCCTCGCCGCACCACGGGCGCTCGTCGCGCACGTAACTCCACAGCCGCGCGGTTTTAGTCTTCTTTATCATGGTGCGGGTTTGTAGTTTGACCGGTGTGTCATCGGCAAAAAGTGCAGGCCCTGCCCTGACCAGCTTGCCGATATGATCGGCCAATGGCTCCAGCAGCGCCGTGCTGCGGCCCACCCAGTCGGTCAACGTGGTGCGATGCAGATTAACCTTCTCGCGGGCGAAGATTTTTGATTGCCGGTCAAGCGGCAGGTGATCGCAGTATTTGCCAATCAGGACGTGGGCCAGCAGACCCGGACCGGGGCGGCCACGCTCAACAGGACGCGACGGCAATGGGGCCTGGGCAAAGGTTTCACAACAGGTGCAGGCCATGCGGGGGCGGAGGATCCGGCGTACCACAAAGCGGCCCGGGACATATTCCAGTTCCTCGGTAACGTCCTCACCGATCTGGCGCAGGCTCCCACCGCAGTCAGTGCAGTCCTCACCCGGCGACAGCACCTCATCCTGCCGATCCAGATGATCTGGCAAGGGGTTGCGGCTGTGCTTGCGCCTGGCAGGTTTGTCCGTCTCATCGACATCAGTGCCGTTGGAGCCAGCTTCGTTCTTCTGCTCGTTTGCTGCCGCCTCGATCTCTTCGTCTTCCTGAAGATCAAAAGCCAGTTGATCCATGCTCTCTGATCTGGAGCCAAACCGCGCCTTGCGGTGTCCGGCCAGTTCAGCCTTCAGTTTCTCAACCTGATAGGTGAGAGACGTAATCTCCTGGTCCATCCGAGAGACCAGCCCCTTCAGTTTGGCGGGGTCATCAGTCAGGGATTCAAGGGCTTTCAACATGTATAATCCATATCAAACTGCCCCATGGGATGGAACGACAAACTGCGTTAAACTTCATGTTTTTTTGGCTTTCTCTATCCCGCCTGCAAAGGACGCCAGGTCTTTTGCGGGGTGCGCCAGTCAATCCCCTCTAACAGCATCGACAGCTGTGAGGGACTCAGGCTGACCTTGCCCTCCCTGGCCGCAGGCCAGGCAAACCGCCCCCGTTCCAGTCGTTTGGAGAACAGGCAAGCGCCCTGGCCGTCCCACCATATGATCTTGAGCAGATCACCGCGCCTGCCGCGAAACACAAACATGTGCCCCGAATACGGGTCCTCAGCCAGAACCTGCTCGGCCTGAGCCGCCAGTGTGTTGAACCCGCGCCGCATATCCGTCACCCCGGCAACCAGCCACACTCGCGTATTGCCCGGCACCGGGATCATGTCAGCAGCCCCTCAACCAGAGCCAGCACCGCCGACAATCCCGTCGCTCCCTCAACCAGGATACGCCGACCATCAGACAGGGTGATGTCTGCACGGTGAGCCGAAAGAGGATCGTCCATACAGGGCGCTGTGATCGGCACGTGGGGGGCGGTTGGCCCTGCAATCTCTACAGGCAGAAATGTGGTCACTTCCCCGGCGAAATCATCACCGTCAGTACATGCCGGCGCGAAACGGGGATCACGCAACCATGTGTAGATCAGATTGGCGTTCATCGCGTAACGTCGTGCAACCTGCGCTACCGAAACCCTAGGCGCGCGCGTTTGTCCGCAGATCGAAACCTTCTCATCGTCTGACCAAAACCGCTTCTTCTGACCCTTCTTCCCAGACATGTCCGCCCTCAAGATGTCCACTATCAATGGTGGACACTATCAGCGCACGCTATAACGCGTCAGAGCACCAACACCGGACGCTTACAGCGGATGTTCGCTCGCAGACGGTCTTCGACCGGGTCGAAACCCTTTTCAAATGCCAGGAGTGAAAGAGGGCTCGTGTCTGTAATCTGGTTCATGGCGTGAGCTCCTTTTGGCGGTACCTGCCGCCGGTTGGGTGGTTCTGGTTCACCCGGAGAGGACGCCACCTTCAGATTTCCACCAAACTCGAGACACGACCTGATTTCGAAGTTGTCGGTGACGGTGTCGCGCCATGTCGCCCATTCTTGTGGCAATCGTCGGCGGAAGAAATCGAAGATGACCTCGACGAAGAGCGCGAAGCTCGCATGGTAAGGATACCTTCCAGTAGAGACCAGGATGTCGCAATTCGGCACAGGCAGCGCCGATGGTCGATTATCGCTTGTTGGGCATGCTCGCGGACGACAAGTCAGGTCCGTCATTTCCCCCATATTTCAGGGCTTCACGCTATCCCGGTCCTCGTCAATCGCCCGTTGACCGCGCCGGGCAGGGTGCTACAAGCCCGCGCTATGAGTCCTGACCCCGAGATTTCCCGAATTCGAAACTTCTCCATCGTCGCCCATATCGACCATGGCAAATCCACGCTGGCGGACCGCCTGATCCAGACATGTGGCGGCCTGCAGGAACGCGAGATGAAGCAACAGGTGCTCGACAGCATGGATATCGAGCGCGAGCGCGGGATCACGATCAAGGCCCAGACAGTGCGCCTGCTGTACGATGCCAAGGACGGGCGCCGGTACACCCTGAACCTGATCGACACACCGGGCCACGTGGATTTTGCCTATGAGGTATCACGCTCGCTGTCGGCCTGTGAAGGCTCGCTTCTGGTGGTCGATGCCAGCCAGGGGGTCGAGGCCCAGACCCTGGCCAATGTTTATGCCGCGATCGAGCAGGATCATGAAATTGTCACGGTGCTGAACAAGGTCGATCTGCCGGCGGCCGAGCCCGAACGGGTGGCCCGGCAGATCGAGGACGTTATCGGCATTGACGCGTCGGAAGCAGTTGAGATTTCCGCCAAGACCGGCCTTGGGATCGACGAGGTTCTGGAAGCGATCGTCAACCGGCTGCCGCCGCCCGAAGGAAATGCGGACGCGCCGCTGAAAGCCATGCTGGTGGACAGCTGGTACGATGCCTATCTGGGCGTTGTCGTTCTGATCCGCGTCGTGGACGGCCATATCAAGAAGGGCCGGAAGGTTCGCATGATGGCGACGGGCGCCGCGCATCTGGTCGACCGGGTCGGGGTGCTGACGCCGAAGGGCCTGATGGTCGACGAACTGGGACCGGGCGAACTTGGCTTCATCACCGCCTCGATCAAGGAAGTGGCCGACACCAATGTCGGCGACACGATCACCGATGAGCGCGAGCCGTGCGCCGAACCGCTGGAAGGGTTCAAGCCGGTTCAGCCGGTGGTGTTCTGTGGCCTCTTCCCGATCGATGCCTCGGACTTTGGACGTCTGCGTGAAAACCTCGCCAAACTGCGCCTCAACGATGCCAGCTTTGAATACGAGATGGAAACTTCCGCCGCGCTGGGCTTCGGCTTTCGCTGCGGATTTCTGGGTCTGTTGCATCTGGAGATCGTGCGCGAGCGGCTGGAGCGCGAGTTCGATCTGAACCTGATCACCACGGCGCCCTCGGTGGTCTATAAAATTTCCATGACCGACGGGTCCGGGATCGAACTGCACAATCCCGCCGACATGCCGGACCCGGTCAAGGTCGACAAGATTGCCGAGCCGTGGATCGACGCCACCATCATGGCGCCCGACGATTATCTCGGCGCGGTGCTCAAGCTGTGCGAGGATCGGCGCGGGATCCAGACCAATCTGACCTATGCCGGCAACCGCGCCATGGTGGTCTACAAGCTGCCTTTGAACGAGGTGGTGTTCGATTTCCATGACCGGCTGAAATCGGTCAGCCGTGGCTATGCCTCGTTCGATTATCAGTTGTCGGACTATCAGGTCGGCAATCTGGTGAAGATGCAGATCCTGGTGAATGCCGAGCCGGTCGATGCCCTGTCGATCATTGTCCATCGGGACCGGGCCGAAGCCCGCGGCCGCCAGATGTGCGAAAAGCTGAAGGATCTGATCCCCCAGCATCTGTTCCGGATTCCGATCCAGGCGGCGCTGGGCGGCAAGGTGATCGCCCGGGAAAACATCCGCGCCCTGCGTAAGGACGTGACCGCGAAATGCTATGGCGGCGATATCAGCCGCAAGCGCAAGCTGCTGGACAAGCAGAAGGAAGGCAAGAAGAAGATGCGCCAGTTCGGCCGCGTCGATATCCCCCAGGATGCCTTCATCGCCGCCCTGAAAAGCGATGTTTGAGGCAGGCGGTCTGCCTCGCGGCAATGGCGGGGTCATCCGGCTCTACACCGCGCTGCCAGAGGGTGAGCCAGCGGCCGTCATTCACATCCAGCACGGCCTGGTCGAACATGCGGCGCGCTATCAACGATTTGCCGAATTTCTGAGCGGTCGCGGCTTTGCCGCTTACGCCCAGGATCATCGCGGTCATGGACCGCTGGCCGAAGTGGACGGCAGCCTCGGCCTGTTTGCCGAAACCGGCGGCGGCGATCTGGTGATTGAGGATGTCGCCCGGGTGAACCGGGAAATCGCGGCCCGTCATCCCGGCGTGCCGGTCGTCATCCTCGGACATTCCATGGGCGCGACCATTGCGCTGAACCATGCCCTGCGCCATGGCGACACGATTGCCGGCCTGTCTTTCTGGAATGCGGGCGTGGACTATGGCATTGCCGGGGCGGTGGCCCGGGGCGTGCTGGCCCTGACGCGCGCCCTGAAGGGGCCGGCGGCGCCCGATCGTCGTATCCGTCCGGTCAGGCCGCGTTTTTGAGGTCTTGGGGCTTCCAGTTCCACGGCATGAGTTCGTCGATGGGGTTAATCCGTGATCAGCAACGCGTTCCAGCACCCATGTGAGCCAGGCCTCGGGATCGACATTGTTCATTTTAGCGGTCTCAATGAGAGCGTAGGCGATAGCGGCAGCCTCGCCGCCACCAACGGAGCCTAGGAAGAGACAATTTTTTCGACCAGGGGCGACGGGACGGATTGATCGCTCACAGATATTGTTGTCGAGTTCCAGACGTCCGTCGCCGAGATAAGCACGCGCTTCGGGCATCGGCTTCAGGGCGTAGCGGCTCGCCTCGGCCAGTTTGGTCTTGCCCGAGAGCCTGGGCAGTTGGGCCTGTAGCCATGCTTCCAGGTCATCGAAGACAGGCCTGGCCTTCTCCTGCCGCAGGGCGGCCCTTTCGTAGCCGTCCGTTAGAGCCGTATTTTTCGGTTATTCCGGCATCCAATTCCACGGCATGAGTTCCTCGATGCGGTTGATCTTGTGATCTGGCAGGCGCTCCAACACCCATGTGAGCCAGGCTTCCGGATCAACGCCGTTCATCCTGGCGGTCTCGACCAGGGTGTAAGCGATAGCGGCGGCTTTACCGCCACCGACGGAGCCCATGAAGAGATAGTTCTTGCGGCCCAGTGCGATGGGGCGGATCGAGCGTTCACAGATGTTGTTGTCGAGTTCCAGCCGTCCGTCGCCGAGACAGGCACGCGCCTTTGGCATGCGGTTCAGCGCATAGCGAATGGCCCCTGCCAGTCTGGTCTTGCCCGAGAGCCTGGGAAGCTGGGCCTGTAACCATGCTTCCAGCTCATCGAAGACGGGCTTTGCCTTCTCTTGCCGAATGGCGACCCGCTCTTCGGGGGATTTGCCTCTGGCTTCCTCTTCGACAGCGTAAAGCACAGCGATCTGCTTGATTGTGCCTTTGGCGATGGCCGACCCTGTGCGCTCAAACTCTTCCACAAACTTGCGGCGCACATGCACCATGCAGGCCTGTTCGTCGGCCTTGCCCTCCCCAAAGAGGCCATTGAAGCCCGCAAAGCCATCGGCGTGCACCGTGCCGGTATAGCCAGAAAGATGATTGACCGGATGTTCGCCCTTGCGATCCACGCTGAACTGATACCAGGCACAGGGTGGGGCCTCGCCGCACCACGGGCGCTCGTCGCGCACGTAACTCCACAGCCGCGCGGTTTTAGTCTTCTTTATCCTGGTGCGGGTTTGTAGTTTGACCGGTGTGTCATCGGCAAAAAGGGCAGGCCCTGCCCTGACCAGCTTGCCGATATGATTGGCCAATGGCTCCAGCAGCGCCGTGCTGCGGCCCACCCAGTCGGTCAACGTGGTGCGATGCAGATTAACCTTCTCGCGGGCGAAGATTTTTGATTGCCGGTCAAGCGGCAGGTGATCGCAGTATTTGCCAATCAGGACGTGGGCCAGCAGACCCGGACCGGGGCGGCCACGTTCGATGGGGCGCGACGGCAATGGGGCCTGGGCAAAGGTTTCACAACAGGTGCAGGCCATGCGGGGGCGGAGGATCCGGCGTACCACAAAGCGGCCCGGGACATATTCCAGTTCCTCGGTAACGTCCTCACCGATCTGGCGCAGGCTCCCACCGCAGTCAGTGCAGTCCTCACCCGGCGACAGCACCTCATCCTGCCGATCCAGATGATCTGGCAAGGGGTTGCGGCTGTGCTTGCGCCTGGCAGATTTGTCCGTCTCATCGACATCAGTGCCGTTGGAGCCAGCTTCGTTCTTCTGCTCGTTTGCTGCCGCCTCGATCTCTTGGTCATCCTGTAGGTCGAGGGCCAGTTGATCCATGCTCTCTGATCTGGAGCCAAACCGTGCCTTGCGGTGGCCATGCAGTTCAGCCTTCAGCTTCTCGTTTTGATACGTCAGCGACTGAACCTCGGCCATCAAAAGCTCGCTGACAGCCCGCAGTTCGGCGGGGTTTTCAGGCAGGGCTTCAAGGGTGTTCAACATGTGTAATCCATACCAAACTGCCCCATGGGATGAAACGACAAACCGCGTTAAACTTGATGTTTTTTTGGGCTTTCTCTATCCCGCCTGCAAAGGACGCCAGGTCTTTTGCGGGGTGCGCCAGTCAATCCCCTCTAACAGCATCGACAGCTGTGAGGGACTCAGGCTGACCTTGCCCTCCCTGGCCGCAGGCCAGACAAACCGCCCCCGTTCCAGTCGTTTGGAGAACAGGCAAGCGCCTTGGCCGTCCCACCATATGATCTTGAGCAGATCACCGCGCCTGCCGCGAAACACAAACATGTGCCCCGAATACGGGTCTTCAGCCAGAACCTGTTCGGCCTGAGTCGCCAGTGTGTTGAACCCGCGCCGCATATCCGTCACCCCAGCGGCCAGCCACACCCGCGTATTGCCCGGCACCGGGATCATGTCATCAGCCCCTCAACCAGAGCCAGCACCGCCGGCAATCCCGTCGCTCCTTCAACCAGGATACGCCGACCATCAGACAGGGTGATGTCTACACGGTGAGCCGAAAGAGGAACGTCCATACAGGGCGCTGTGATCGGCACGTGGGGGGCGGTTGGCCCTGCAATCTCTACAGGCAGAAATGTGGTCACTTCCCCGGCGAAATCATCACCGTCAGTACATGCCGGCGCGAAACGGGGATCACGCAACCATGTGTGAATCAGATTGGCGTTCATCGCGTAACGTCGCGCAACCTGCGCTACCGAAACCCCAGGTGCGCGCGTTTGTCCGCAGATCGAGACCTTCTCATCGTCTGACCAAAACCGCTTCTTCTGACCCTTCTTACCAGCCATATCCGCCCTCAAGATGTCCACTATCAATGGTGGACACTATCAGCGCACGCTATAACGCGTCAGAGCACCAACACCGGACGCTTACCGATCGTCTGATGGACATTCCCACCTTCAAGGCCTGGAACCGGGCGTTCCGGCCCAATCGCACCACCCATGACTGGCTGTCCACGATCGACGCGGAAGTCGATGCCTATGTTGCCGATCCGCTGTGCGGCGGCGATATCAGCATCGCCCTGTGGCAGGACATTCTGGCCTGGGTTCGGCAGAACCGTGCCGGACTGGCCGGGCTGGCCGGGGAATTACCCGTCCATCTGGTCGGTGGCGGCCAGGATCCGGCGACCCGCAACGGCAAGGCGGTTTCGGACCTGGCCGCACGGATGAAGAATGCCGGCCTGAGCGATGTAACTGAAGTGATATATCCGGGCGCCCGCCATGAAACCCTGAACGAAGCGTGCCGGGACGAGGCGATGAACGCTTTCGCAAGCTGGGTCGACAGGGTGGCGACAGCCGGCTGACCGGTCAGGTTTCGTCTTCTTCCGCGTCCTGGCCGGACATCTTGTCCAGAAAGAAACGGCCCACCACAAAGGTGATGACCCCGGTCAGGACAACACCGAGAGGTGTGCCATTGGTCAGGAACCATTGCAGGGCCGGGTCCCAGATTGCCGGGTGGATATAGCGTTGAATAACGGCCTGCGACAGGTTCAGGCTGTCGGAATGGGCGGCGAACCAGATGCCGCCCAATGTGGTCTGGTCCGTGCCGGTTATCAATTGCGCCAGAAAGGCGACCGCCGCAATGATGACCAGGACACTGCCGACCGTCTTGATGATGACCAGGACACGGCCGACCGTCTTGATGATCCAGGAAATGACCGTCTTGATGATCCAGGAAATCATGCTATTCGGCCGCCACGCCAGGATTGATGGGACAGGCCACCCCGGTGCCGGCCAGGTTGCAATAGCCGTGGGGCACCTTGGCAAGGTACTGCTGGTGATATTCCTCGGCGAAATAGAACTCGGGCGCCGGCAACACCTCGGTGGTGATCGGCCCGTAGCCGGCCGGCCCGAGCGCGGCGCCGTAAGCCGCCTTGCTGTTCCGGGCCGCGGCGGCCTGGGCCGCGCCACAGGTATAGATGCCCGAGCGGTACTGGGTTCCCACATCATTGCCCTGGCGCATTCCCTGCGTCGGGTCGTGATTTTCCCAGAACAGTTTCAGCAGGGCATCGTAGGTCACGATGGCTGGATCGAAGACGACCAGCACAACCTCGTTGTGGCCGGTGCGGCCGGTGCAGACCTCTTCATAGGTTGCATTCGGCGTCTCGCCCGCGGCATAGCCAACTGCGGTGACCCAGACCCCCGGTGTCTGCCAGAAGGCCCGCTCGGCCCCCCAGAAACAGCCAAGGCCGAAAGCCGCCTTCTCAAATCCGTCCGGATAGGGACCCTTCAGGGGGTTGCCGTTGACGAAATGGGTGTCGGCGGTGGGGACGGGTCCGCTCCGGCCTGGCAGGGCGCTGCCGGCCTCGGGCATTTCGGCTTTTTTTCGATCCAGAAACCACATGGCGGCGATCCTTTCGATGATTCCGACTGCCCCAATATAGGGTGAAACGCGGAAAGTTGAATATGCCGGATTTTGCGCCCCGGAGTTCTTGCGTTTGAGCGGGCTGTGGATATATTCCCCGAGCCCTTGCGGAGGGGTGGCCGAGTGGTCGAAGGCGCGCGCTTGGAAAGCGTGTATGCGGGAGACCGTATCCAGGGTTCGAATCCCTGTCCCTCCGCCATTTGATTTGTCAAGAATTTGTTTTTATTCTGATTTTTGATCCACCATTTTCCCGCCCGCCAGAGAGCCCACCAAGGTCGAAATACCTGTTTCGCGATTTGAGAAATGCAGTCACCGCGCCGTTCACCACCCTGCCCACCGTGAGTTGCGGGCCGTATGTCCCGCCCGATGCCAACACCATCCCTTTTGGCATCCATTCCCAATCCACCGGCTTGAACGCCTGATTCGGATCAATGCCCGCTTCCCTTGCCAGCGCCACGGCCTGAATCACGCCGGACATTGCCTGTGCCCGCCCGCCCGCGATGAGCCGCATGCTTCTGCCAAGACAATGCTTCAGCGTATGTCAGCCGCAAACACATTTGATCCCCTGCCGCCGATCACCTGATATCCTTGTCGATGAAGCCCAGCGTGGTCGCGTTCTCGATCAGGGTTCTGACCCTGGCGCGATCCAGACCGGCGGGGACCTCGGCGTCAATCTCCAGTCTCAGAGACACGTCACTGCCTGGAAGTGTGGTCAACTGCTCGATAATCGCTTCCACGATTTGGGGGAAGTCTCGCGTCGGTCGGTCGGCCGAGATCATGACGGTGCCGACGAAACGCGTGGGAGCCCTTTCGGGGGCGGGTGCCGGGTCTCCGCCCGGATCGCCACCCGGCGCCGGCGCCGGGTCAACACCTCCGGCGGGCACCGCTCCGCCCGGCCCGACGGGCTCTTCATCTGGTTGGGGCCGGTGAGCTTCCGCGACATCGGGCCTGACGATGACCGAATCGCTGTCGATCACGACCTGAACATGGCCTGCGCCTGAAATCGCCAGACCAATGTAGCTGTTATTGGGCTCATCCCATCGATCAGCGTATGCAAAGGGGCCAGGAAGCATCCCGCTGACCGCTGATTGAACGGCATTCGCAAGTACGCTGCGGTTCTTGACGCGCGGCAGGTAGGTATAGCGGTTCATGTACTCCCACAAGTCTTTCAGGAACAGGTGATCTTGCCCGTTCCAGATGTATCCTTGCAGTTCGCGATCCAGTCGGGCGGGCCCAAGTTCGGGCAACAGCCCTTCGTCACGCACCAGCCTCCTGCTTGCGCGCGCCAGCAACCCGTCCTGAGCCGACACTCTGGCCGATGTCCACTCGAGGTCTGCCCCGGCGCTTTCCTGAACCGGATACAGCAGCTGGCACCAGGCCTCTTTCAGGCGGGTTTTCAGCGTCTCCTCGCCTTCCGTCTGCCTTGCCCTGGCGAGCACGCTGTCGCTCTGCTTAAGGTCGAGATGGACGGTGTCGCGAACAATCCCCGCCCATGCGAGAGCGGAGCGCATTGCAGCCTTCAGGTTGTCGAACTGACGCTGTTCCGCCGCCAGGAACACCAGCATGTTCCGGTAAACGCGCGGCGTGCTGCCGCGTTGCATCAGGATGTTCCTGGCTTCGGCCAGCGCCTCGGAGCCCTCTCTGCCGGTGTGGGGGTGGGCGACGCCCAGAATGACAGCACGCACGCCGCCCGGTTCATCGGGCACGTCGGACGAGCTGCCAGGCGCCACCTGCACGGCATCGAAGTGTCCACGGTCACCGAGGCCATTGATGTAGCGGGCGAGCGCCCTGTCGAGTTCCACCAGGACAAGAGCGTCCTCAAGCTGCTCCGCGCGATCGGCGGCGATCCGGTTCAGGCTCGCCGACATCGAATACCAATAGCGGCCAGAATCGCTGTGCATGAACCTGGCCTGGTTGGTCAGGCGTCTGAGGGCATCGCCAAAAATCGCCGGGCGCTCACCCGGCTGGACGACGCCAAGATTGATCCGTTTGTCGTCGAGGCCCCTGTTCTCCTGGGCATGAGTGGGCGCCGTTCCCATGAACACGGCGCGGGCAACTCTTCGCGTCGCGGAATAGCGGTTCAGGTTCGGGGCAGACTGGTCGATCTCGTGGGGCGTTGAAGTCGCGCCATCCACGTCGCCGGCAATGATCGACTGCCAGCTTGCGTCGAGATAATGGAGCAGTTCCGGCTCCACACGGGCCGTGCCGATCGCCACGCTACCGGGCATGATCATGACCGATGGGTCATTGCCCATCCAGAGTTCATGAATCACTTGCGCCATCAGCCGCAGAACGCCGCGCGTACGCTGAAACCTCTCCAGGGATCCCCAGCTGGTGTAGAGTTGGTCGAACAGTTCAGGATGGATCGGATAGGCTGTTTCCAGTTTGTGCCGGTAGTCCTCATCCGCGCAGCCCTGCGGAAAGTCATTGGTGTTGTCGCGGTAAAGCTTCGCGAACTGTCTCAGCGTGTTGTCGCGGTGAGGAAATTTGTCGCCCGGAATTTCCCTGAACAGCCGTCGACGGACGATCTCATAGCTTTCTTCCTGCGATGCCGGACGCCACGAGGATTCGACGCGGCCGAATGTTCGCTCAAGTCGTGTCAGCGCCTCCTGACCGCCTTCGCCGCCGACCTCGATTTGCGAGGCGGGCAGGGAGGCAACCAACAATGTGTCCGGGCTCGCCGTGACCGCCCCGGTCAGCGCCTGAACAAAGGTCAGATTGGCGTCGAAGTTGCCGGAGGGCAGACCCTCGACCCTGTAGATCTGGCGCAGATAGGCGACCCATTCGTCGATCAGGATCAGACACGGCGCGCATGTCCTGAAGATCTTTTCCAGGAGATCCGAGCCGGGCGCCATCCCGCCCGCATCCTGCTCGGCGATCATGTCGAAAGCCTTGGCCCCGCCCAGCTGCCACGCCAGTTCGCCCCAGGTCGTGCGGATTTCCCGACCATCTTCCAGGCTGATGACGTCCAGCGGGCCGCGTGACGTCCCGACCAGTACGGCGCGGTTGATCTTCCCGGGAACAGCCAGCTCGTTCCCGGACAATAGCTGGTCCAGCCCCGGCAGCTCCGCCACCGGCGTCCCACCCACCATATGGTACAGCGCCAGCATCGAGTGCGTCTTGCCGCCGCCGAAGTTTGTCTGCAATTCGACGACCGGATCGCCGCCCGCGCCGGACAGGCGCCTTGCCGCGCCGATCAGCAGCTTGCTCAGACCCTCCGTCAGATAGGTGCGGGAAAAGAACTCGGCCGGATCGCGATACTCCGACGGCGCGCTGCCGGTGTGAACCTGGGCAAGGTCGGCGGCGAACTCGGCCTGCTGGAACTCGCCCGTCGCCACGTCCTGGTGCGGCTCGACCACTTCGCGCCACGGCCTCAGCCCGGCCACGGTTTCGACCGAAATGTTCTGCCGCTGATTCCTGCGGCGCTCTTCGTTACGCCGGAGTTCAGCGAATTTCGTGCGCAGGATCGTGTTGCGCGCCGCACTGATCCTCTCGGCCACCTCCCTGGCGCTCACGGCTTCCAGCAATCGCCGCATGGTGTCCAGCGCCCGCTCGGCGTCGTCATAGGTAAAGGTCTTATTGTGCGAGAGCTTGTTGCGCACCTCAAGCAGTTCGGAGACGTAAGAGCGTTCCGAATGCCCCAGCACCATGGCAAAGGCCTCTCTCCAGAAGTTCATCATCACCTGGAGCAAGCCCTGCTGGTCCCAGTTCACCTGCCCATCGCCGTCGGCCCGCAGCCCGCGGACGCGCTGCACGACCTCGACCCGCCAGTGTCCCCTGACCTGCGCTTCCAGCCGCTGCTCGACGAAGGGGATCAATCCCTGCGGCAGCAACTCCATTCCTTCAAATACATACTGTCGTGTGGTCTTTGGCATGATTGTTCCCTCAGAAGTCCATGCCTGTCTGGCCGGTGCCGCGAATATCGACAATCGCGGCGGCCTCGCGGGTCAGGTCCGACCAGTCGGCAATCAAGGCGTTATAGGCGGTCGCCGCTCCCGCATCCTGCCGCTTGTTGGCGGCGATGTCGTAAAGGCAATAGGCGAGGTCTTTCACCGCCTCGGCCTTGTCGTCGGTCTTTCGGAGCAGCAGCGCGGTGTCAGGCGACACGCCGTCCCGTTCATGGCTGCGCACGAGGTATTGGAGGCATTTCCAGACGGTCGGATGGGTGTCGGTCCGCGGCTCCCATTCGGGGTCGAGTTCATCGCGCTTCAGGATGCGCACCTTGCCCGCCTGGCTTTCGACGATGCCGGTATGTTCGACGCTGTCGACAGAGATGCCGCGCGCGGTCGCGATGTTGTGGGCCGCCCCGAATTCGCCGGCCTTCATGCCGTTCTGTTCGAACCAGCTGATGGCGAAGCGTGTGTCGGGGTCGAACTCGCCCTGCACATCGTTCAGGAACGCGTCGAGTTCGGCATTGATGAGTTGCAGCGCGGTCCTGACGCTCATCGGCTTGTCGTCGGCCTCCAATACCGCCTTGCAGCGGGAAAAAACGCCCATGCCGGGACCGATGGCCGATTGCGGCATGTCGGCGGGAGCGAGGTTGGCGGCCTGAAGCTCGGCAATGGCCGGGGGCAGTTCGCGTTTCAGAGCGCGGATGAACTCGGCGCGGGTGATGGTTTCCGCAGCCTGTTCTTTCTTGCGGCAGACGAGGACAACCGAATTGGCAAGGGCGTTGGTGCCGGAGGCAATCATGCGGTTGGCCATTTCGGTGCGCATCGGCCAGGTGCCGACCACGGCGTAACCCGCCGCAATCACGGCTTGCAGGAACGTCGCCCAGCCGGTCGAACTGATCCCCTCCGCCCTGATCTCCCTTTGCTTGAAGGCGTAATAGATCGTTGCCGGGAAGCGTTCGGACGATTGCGACGCCATATTGGCGATGGCGCGGCTCATTCCTTGCAGGAAGAAATCCTCTGCTTCCTGTTTTCCCCTGTGTCGATAGGGCGTGGCGACCAGTTCCTCGGATTTGGGCGTCGCCAGCACGCCGAACAATTCTGGATAGACAGGGCGAACAAGAGGTTTCATCCAGACATAGAAAAAGTCGGACAGGTCGGCATAGCCGATATTGTCATAATAGGGTGGGTCGGTTGAGATCGCCACGTTAGCTGGATACTCTACGGTCTGAGCATCATGCTGCATTTCCGTTCCTTCTGCCGTGGGCACAAGCGCAGCGACAACCTTCCAGACCCAGTCGCGCATTGCTGTCCAGTTGCCCGTCGAACTCGAAAACGGATTTGCCTCGGCGTAGTCCCACATCATTGGGATTGCCTGACGCCCAAAGGTGTTCCGCATCTTCTCGCCAGAGCTGTGCCATGTGCAGATTGAAGACCAGTAATCAGTGCATTTGTCGACGGCGAACGCAAGATATACGCTCACCGCCTCGGCATAGGCCTTCGCGCCCTTGCCGCCGTCGCGCAGCGGGGTCGCATCTGGCGGAAAACCAGCAGAAAGCGCATCTTTTTCCATTTGCGCCCGCGCTTCGTGGATCAGATCGGAGAAGGTGTTCAGGGCGACAAGCTGGCGGTCGGTGAAGAGATCGCCGAAGGTTGTGAGGCCATAGTTGGGCGTTTTGAAGTCCCGTGGGTTGTCTGGAAGTACCGTCTCGGGTCTCCAGTCTGGTTTGGCCAGCAGCGCAACATGAACATGTTCCGGCGAGGGCTCTAGGTAAACTCTGCCGCCCTTGCCTTCGGCAACGATGGCAATGAGCATCTCACCCATTTTTCCTGATCTGCCCGCCTGGCGGATGTGATCGTAAGGCAAGGCCGCATCCGACAGGATGCAGCGAAACGCCTGGCGCTTGCCTGCCGATGTGCCTATTGCCGCGTTGGCGATTTCGTCCCTTGTTCCCCCGTACCGAATGCGGTAGCCGATCGATCTTGCCGCCTTGTCCACGATCGGCTCGATCCAGGCTTCCTTGCCCCTTTTCGAGGATAGCAGAAAGCTTGACGCAATCGGCACCTGCGCATCCGAGAAGGCCGGGTCCGGGCTGGGCACCGTGCGCGACCAGATCCAGGCGATCACCGTCGCCTTGCCGCCGCCATACTCCTTCGGCAGGTCTACCTGCGGGTAGAGATGCCCGATGCGCTCGAACGCCTTCTCCCGCATCCATTCGCCGTAATATTTCACATCCTCCGCCAGCCCTTCGGCATTGCGGTAGTGGTTGCGCTCCCTGATGCCGGGGTGGATCGGTTCCTTGTCCTTGAATTTCGGCGGGATCTCGATCATCGCCTTGCCGATCATCACCGCCACCGGGTTCAGGTCGGACCCATGGGCGGGCAGGCCCAGCCGCTGCGCCTCCAGCGGGATCGACCCGCCGCCCGAGAACGGGTCACAGACCGGCGGCAGTTCGACATCTTTCAGGTCGCCGTTCGGCAAGGTGCCGTCCGGACGACGGGCGCAGGACCGCTGGATCTCGGCCCGCGCGCGCTCCAGCACCTCCTCACTGGTCGAGTTCTCCCATTGCACCAGATCCTCGATGATCGCGAACAGCCGCTTGCGTTCGGCCTCCTGCGCCTCGGGCGTCGGGAACTCGTCCGGCAGGCTGGAGGGATCGTCCACCAGTTGCGCGAACAACACCGCCCGACACGCCACCAACGGCTTCCGCGACCACCACAGATGCAGCGTGCTGGGATGCCCGTGCCGGATCGACTTCTCCCGCGCCGCCGCCGCATTGATCGCCTCCAGCGGAATGGCGACCTCGATCAGTTTCTTTTTGTGGGTTTGGATCATGGCAATTCAACTGGCTCGCATTGACAGGTGAGAGGGAAGCCAGCCAACGACAACCTGCCTCGTCGTGTCATCTAGGCAAAAGCAGAGGCGGAAGCAATAGCGGGCCTCGCGATTGTTGCCCTTTTTCAGGTGCCGCTCCAACTCAATCCGGCGCTTTCCAATGCGTACAAAATTTCCAATGCGTACAAAATATGTGTCGCCCTGTTCTCCGGCGCGGTTGCCGGCGAAAGACTGCTGTTTCTTTATGCCGAGCTCCTGGCAGCGCTTGTCATACGCCTGCCTGAGTTCCGGTCCATCTCCTCGGCGCATCGGAACGTCGTAATCGCGCAGCAGCAAGAGGGCCTGGTAGATGACTGACACGTCTACGTATTCCGAGTTCTTCGCGCCCCGGAGCGCGCGGTTGTGAAGGTCGACGCTTCCCGCCAAATGCGTTGCGGCCCATTGCTCCAGTTCGGCAAGGTCGTTCGGGATCGGTGTATCCGCCGCTTGGCCACCGGCGGTTTCGAGCGATTGAAGCCGCTGCTGAAGATGATGAAGCATGCCCTGAAGTCGCCGAACATCAGCTTCGGCGCCTTCGCGTTCTGCCTCGGCAACTTCCAGAAGCGCGCCGCTTTCCTGCTTTTGCGATGCAGGATCATTCTTGAGTTGCTCGATTTCCGCTTCGGCGAGGGCGAGACCCGCTCCGACGTCATCGGTTGAAAAGGACTTTCCGTCCAGTGCGTCTCGCGGAAGCGGTCCTCCCGCGCGTTCTACGGCGAACTTGAGGATCTCATTGCGAGCGGCTTCAAAGGCACCGGCTTCGCCACAGCCACTAAGGGAAAGGTGGATTTGGGAAACCGGTTCCACGGCCGCCCGACGGCTTCGCGCCAGAGGGAGCATCGGGGCCAAGGCCCTCGCCCATTGCGGTGACTTTGCCGTTCATCCCGGCTTCTCCGCCCGCTCAAGCAGGTTCTTGATGTCCACCTGGATTGCGGTCACGCCGAACTCGGGCTCCTGCGAGAACGGCCTGCGCACATAGCGCGGTTCCTGGACGTAGCCGTCTCCGACCTGAACGATCGCAAGGATGAACTTGTCGGGCTCGTGCAGGGACGTGATGACCTCCTGCCGGGTGATCATGACCGTGTCGGCGCCGTCGCCCCGCCCCTTCACTTCGATGAAGCGAAAATGGTTCGCCTCGGGATCGTAGGAGGCGATGTCGTAGCCGACCTTCTGGGCGGACACATCAGAGGGCGTGTTGCCCAGCGCCGTTTCAGCCTTGATGACGGCGGCCATGGCGGCGAGTTCGATTTCCCGGCGAGCCACGGGGTCTTCCGAGAACCCGTTCGCACCGGCGCCGGCCAATTCCGGGGTCGGACTGAGCGTTCTGAGCAATCCGTGCGGAATGACCACCATGCCGCCGCGCACGCGTGGCGGTTGGGCCGAGATGAACCGCTCTTGCTCCAGCACTTCCGTCCGACGTTTCAGACGCTCCGCCAGGTCTTCGGCGCGCCGCCGGGCGTTTTGCCAGTTCAGACGGGTTTTCCTTCCGGCCCGCTCTTCCTCCTTGAGTTCAAGCGCCCGGGCATCCCAATAGTTGATTTCCTTCTTGAGGCGTGCCCGCACTTCCTGTTCGACCTTGTCGATCTCGGGCAGGCGGCGCGCCTTGACCTCGGCCACATGGCATTGGGCCAGCGCCACCGTTGCAAACCGGACAGCCGTTTTCTCCAGGTCGTTCCGCAACCAATCCGCGTCCAGCAGGTTCTGCGCCAGCGCGATCTCTTCAGGTTTGGCAGGACGCAGATTCAGGTGCGGGGCAATGCCGGCATTGGTCGCTTCACCCGTGCCGTCGATGGCAGCGAATTGCAGCCGTTCTGAAATGATGTGCGCCTTGCCGGTCGCCGTGGGGCGCCCGTCCCGGACGCCATGCTCAAGCAGAAAGAGCGCGGTGATTTCCTCGCCCGGGTCGGTGTCGTCCACCAGGATGGCGCCGCGCTTCATCAGGTGATCGTATTGCTCGCGGATCAGGCTGATGACGGCTTCGAGGAGGGGATGCCCGGGACACACGAAGGCAGCGACAGGCTGCTGATGGATCCTGCTCTTCTCGAAGCAGATGCGCTCGTATTTCTTCTGGATCGGCGCGCCCGAACCGATCTGCCGATCTCGCTCCCTGATGTTCATGGGAACGTGAGTGATTTCCCAGCGACCCTCTTCGCGGCGTTTGAGCCGGCCGCCGAGTTGTTTGAAGGCCTCTGCGAAGAAGCTCTGCACGTGATGCGGTTGCAGCCTTTGCGCTTCCGCTTGTTCCATCTCGATGCGCAACTCGTGAACCCTTGTCTGGGGCATGGAGTCATTTGTCAGCGCCCGGCGCGCAAGAAGCTGCAACAAGTGGTTCTGATCGACGGCTCCGTCGACGACATTGAAGAGCCTGGCCTTGACGTCTTCCTGCTCGCCGTACTGGATCGCTTCAAAAAGCAGATCCCTGAGGGCTGTTCCCTCGAACAATTCGCCAAGCACATCATAGACGCGACCGCCCAGAGCTTCTCGCGCTGTCTCCAGCTTCTCGAGCAGGCGGGCATAAACCTCGCCCTCGCGGGTGTCCGCCGCGACAAGGTTCCAGAGATGACAGACTTCGGTCTGGCCGATCCGGTGAATTCGACCGAAGCGTTGCTCGATCCTGTTCGGATTCCACGGCAAATCATAGTTGACCATGAGGTGCCCGCGCTGAAGGTTCACCCCTTCGCCCGCGGCGTCGTTGGCGATGAGCACCAGCATGTCGCGATCTTGCATGAAGCGCTCGACCACTTTCCGGCGCTCCTCGCGCGTCACACCTCCGTGGATGAATTCGACGGCTTCCGGTTTGCCAAGCCTGGCGCGTACCTTTTCGACGAGATAGCGGAGCGTGTCCTTGGGCTCGGTGAAGATGATCAGCTTGCGACGGTTTCCATCCGCGTCGATCATCAAATCGTCATCGAGAATCCTGTCAAGCTGCGTCCATTTCGTATCCTTTCCGGACCGCAGGACGCCGAGCGCCATCGCTTCGAGGCCCTTGAGCGTCCGCACCTCGATTTCAAGCTGCTCCACCGTCCCGGCGGTCGTGGCGCCGGTCGAAATCAGGTCTTCGAGATCGTCGATCTCATCCTGCCCGAGTTCCTCGATGTTCCCGAGGATTTCCTGCGCGACGCCGGCGGAAGGGATGGGCGCGCCCGCGCCTTTGCGCGCAAGCCGGGCTTCGGCGAGTTCCGCTTCCAGGCGCTCGCGCCGCCTCTTCAGGGATTCGTGGATCGCCGCCGGTGACGAGGCCAGGCGGCGTTGCAGTATCTGGAGCGCGAAGCCGACATTGTTGCGCTTCTTCCCGTTCCGGTCGGCAAACCTCCGGACGCGGTTCATTTCGGTTCGGACATATTCCGTGACGTCGCCATAAAGGCGGGCCTCTTCGGGGGAGAGTTCGTATCTGACCGTATAGGCCCGGCGCTCGGGGAAAAGCGGTCGCCCATCGAATTGCAGCAGTTCCTCCTTGGTCAGGCGGCGCATCATGTCGCCGCTGTCCGCGTAGTGAACGCCGTCGCGGAAACGCCCCTCGAACCGGTCGCCGTCAAGGAGGGCCATGAAGAGTTGAAAGTCCTCTTCCCTGCCATTGTGCGGCGTGGCGGACATCAGCAGCAGGTGACGGCAAACCTGCCCGAGCAACCGGCCGAGACGGTAGCGTCTGGTGTATTTCACCTCGCCGCCGAAGAAACTGGCGGACATGCGATGCGCCTCGTCGCAGATGACAAGATCCCATTCGTTCGAAGAGAGGAGCTTCTGCCGCAAATCGTCGTTTCTGGCCAAGACGTCTAGGCGCGCGATGAGGCGGTTTCGATCGTTGAACACGTTGCCCGAGCGGGAAGTCTCGATCATGTCGCGCGTGAGAATGTCGAATTCCAGCGCGAACTTTTCGCCCAGTTCGTCCTGCCACTGCTCGACAAGGCTTCCCGGCGCGACGACGAGGCAGCGTTCGAGATCGCTGCGCGCGATCAGTTCCTTGATCAGGAGACCGGCCATGATGGTTTTGCCAGCGCCGGGGTCGTCGGCCAGAAGGAACCGAAGCGGTTGGCGAGGCAGCATCTCGTCATAGACGGCAGAAATCTGGTGTGGGAAGGGATCCACAAGGCTCGTATGGATGGCCAGATAGGGGTCGAAATGGTGCGCCAGCCTGATCCGGTTCGCTTCCGTCACCAGGCGCAGCAAGGACCCGTCTGCATCAAGGGACCAGGCGCGACCTCGCTGCTCGACGCTCAGCCGGTGTTCATCGTCTCGATAGAGCGTGGTTTCCGAAACCGGGCCCCCTGGAATCCGATATACGAGGTTCAGTGCCTGATCACCGATCCAGTCGACGGACACGACTTCGACCGACTGGTTCGGGACGACACCAGCGACGCTGGCTCCATTCCTGATTTCCTCAAGTTTCGTCATCCCGGGACTTCGCGGGTTTCAAGCAGCACGATCTGCTGATCCTGCGGCTTCCTGGCGCCGGGATCAGTATCGAGCCCGAGGCGCTTGAGCGCGTAGTAGAGCAGAGCGCGTCGCACCTTGATCTTCGCCTTGCCACCGCGCATGCCATAGTCGAGCGCGATCACCTTCTTCTGGCTCTCGGACAATTCAGGGTGGGGCCCGATCTCAAGCGTGACATGCTCTTGCCAGTCCGCATCGGCTGCATCCGTGACTTCGCTGGCTTCAACACCGCGCGTCTCGATGAGGCGCGAAAGCAGAAAGTCCTTGAACGCCTCGTCCGTCTGGCAGAAAGCCCGCGTGTGCCATCGAAAGCCATCGAACCCGATGGCGTGAGGCGCGATCCACCGCCATCGGGGCTCTGGACATGAAAGGGACTGGTACTTCACCTCGATGGCTTCGGACCGGCGAATGGCGCCGACGACCGACCTGAGTGTGACGGGGTTCACCCCGCGAACTGGCGTTGGCGCGGCATCGTAGGACGGGAGCTCGGCGATCCAGGCATCGTCGCTGTCCATGATGCCGTCGGCCAGGGATCGCAACTGAGCGAGATAGCGGCTGGCGTCAGGTTTCAGGAACTGTGGGGCATGGTCGGGACCACGGACATATGTCCGTGCACTCTTGTCATAGACCATGTTCTCCGGTGCGAAGCCGATATAGCGGTTCAGATCGACGGACGCCTGGTTCACCGATAGCCCGAACTGCTCCATCAAATCGCTCCGGTTCACATGCCCCTCCCAAAACAGGCGGAATTCGATGAACTCGAGCCGTTGTTCAACTCCCCAGCGAAGCGCCGACTTGTCGCTATCCACTTCGCACTCCCTGCTCGGCGCATATGATTAATATGCGCGCCCATTTTTTGTGCTGTCTGCACGCTAGCAGGGAGTCATGCCGTGTTCAATCGAAATGCTTTGTGTGATTGCATTTTATGCCGTTCCACCGTCTGCAGGCAGGGGCGAGGCGACTGCTTTATCCGAACGATATCGATGGCAGCATGGACAGAACACACGGTGGGCGCGTTGCTCGGGATGCCAGCGTAAATCGGCGGGTTTCTGGCGATGGTTCGCATCCCATTCCCCCACCGAAACCGCTGATGACAAATGATTTTCCCGCGCCTGGCCTGGCAGCAAGCCGGACGAGCCATGCAGGAATTGTATGGGACCGTTCCCGCAAGCGAGTTAACTGACCTGATGCGCGTTCAACCCAAACCGTTTTCATCCATCCTTCTCAATCCGTTCGGAACCCATGCCCGAGGTATTGAGCATCGCGATCTTCAACTGATCATCGATGTGCGTCGCGGTCGAAAAATCCATCTGAAGAACCTCGCGGCTCCGCCCTCCCTAACCAGGGGCTTGTTGGGAACGACGGTCCGCATCGAGATGGACGATGGTCGTGGCGTGGCGTTGAAGGGCGTCAACCATCAGTCCGCAAGCGTCTTTGCGCAGGAAGTCCAAGCAGCCTGGAGCGCGTTCAATATCGAGCTGCTTGAGGAGAAACACAGCGAAATCGATGCGATTTTGCTTGTGATGGACGAACTTGGCCTGCCGACCAGGTATCCAGCGGCCTGCGTCCTTTCCCCTGTTCTGGATGCAGGCCGCACGCTCGAAAAAACGCTGTTCACCAAACTTCGCATCGACGCAATCGGAGACGCGCATTTCGGGCGGATCCGGAAGATCCGCGAGTTCATCAATGCCCCGGGGCCGTGGCGGGATCAGGCTATCGAGCGCTTCGAAAGGGAGGAAGTCCTGCGGTGGCAGGAGTTCTTCGACACTTTCGAGAAGAACCCGCTTACCCCGGAGCAGAGATTGTCCATCGTTGCCGATGAAGATGCAACGCTCGTCCTTGCCGGGGCGGGCTTGGGGAAGACAAGCGTCATCACGGCCAAGGCTGCATATCTGGTGAAAGCCGGCATCCGGAAACCCGACGAAATTCTCTTGCTGGCGTTCGCCAGAGATGCCGCGAAGGAGATGTCGGAGCGTATCGAGCTTCGCTGTGGCCAGCCTTTGGAAGCGCGAACATTCCACGCACTGGCTTACGACATCATTGGTACAGTCGAAGGCAACAAGCCCGCGCTGGCCGCACACGCGACCGATGACAAGGTGTTTCTGGCGCTTCTCAAGGAAATCCTGCGGGCGCTTGTTGAAACCGTTTCAGAGGTGTCGAAATCCATCATCGGGTGGTTTTCATACGCCCGGCTCGATGAAAAGAGCGAGTGGGATTTCAAGAAGAAGCACGAATACTACACGTTCATCGAAAAGGCGGACCTGCGCACATTGCAAGGCGAGCAGGTGAAGAGTTTTGAAGAGCTGATGATCGCGAATTGGCTCTACGAAAACGACGTCGAGTATGAATACGAGCCGGACTATGAACACCACATCGCCGATACGGGCCGACGCAACTATTGCCCGGATTTCCGGCTCAGGAACAGCGGCGTCTACATCGAACATTTTGGCGTGAGACGCAGGCAAATGGACGATGGATCATACCGGTTTTCGACAGCGCCGTATCCGTCCGGTCAGGCCGCGTTTTTGAGGTCTTGGGGCTTCCAGTTCCACGGCATAAGTTCGTCGATGGGGTTAATCCGTGATCAGCAACGCGTTCCAGCACCCATGTGAGCCAGGCCTCGGGATCGACATTGTTCATTTTAGCGGTCTCAATGAGAGCGTAGGCGATAGCGGCAGCCTCGCCGCCACCAACGGAGCCTAGGAAGAGACAATTTTTTCGACCAGGGGCGACGGGACGGATTGATCGCTCACAGATATTGTTGTCGAGTTCCAGACGTCCGTCGCCGAGATAAGCACGCGCTTCGGGCATCGGCTTCAGGGCGTAGCGGATCGCCTCGGCCAGTTTGGTCTTGCCCGAGAGCCTGGGCAGTTGGGCCTGTAGCCATGCTTCCAGGTCATCGAAGACAGGCCTGGCCTTCTCCTGCCGCAGGGCGGCCCTTTCGTAGCCGTCCGTTAGAGCCGTATTTTTCGGTTATTCCGGCATCCAATTCCACGGCATGAGTTCCTCGATGCGGTTGATCTTGTGATCTGGCAGGCGCTCCAACACCCATGTGAGCCAGGCTTCCGGATCAACGCCGTTCATCCTGGCGGTCTCGACCAGGGTGTAAGCGATAGCGGCGGCTTTACCGCCACCGACGGAGCCCATGAAGAGATAGTTCTTGCGGCCCAGTGCGATGGGGCGGATCGAGCGTTCACAGATGTTGTTGTCGAGTTCCAGCCGTCCGTCGCTGAGACAGGCACGCGCCTTTGGCATGCGGTTCAGCGCATAGCGAATGGCCCCTGCCAGTCTGGTCTTGCCCGAGAGCCTGGGAAGCTGGGCCTGTAACCATACTTCCAGCTCATCGAAGACGGGCTTTGCCTTCTCTTGCCGAATGGCGACCCGCTCTTCGGGGGATTTGCCTCTGGCTTCCTCTTCGACAGCGTAAAGCACAGCGATCTGCTTGATTGTGCCTTTGGCGATGGCCGACCCTGTGCGCTCAAACTCTTCCACAAACTTGCGGCGCACATGCACCATGCAGGCCTGTTCGTCGGCCTTGCCCTCCCCAAAGAGGCCATTGAAGCCCGCAAAGCCATCGGCGTGCACCGTGCCGGTATAGCCAGAAAGATGATTGACCGGATGTTCGCCCTTGCGATCCACGCTGAACTGATACCAGGCACAGGGTGGGGCCTCGCCGCACCACGGGCGCTCGTCGCGCACGTAACTCCACAGCCGCGCGGTTTTAGTCTTCTTTATCCTGGTGCGGGTTTGTAGTTTGACCGGTGTGTCATCGGCAAAAAGTGCAGGCCCTGCCCTGACCAGCTTGCCGATATGATCGGCCAATGGCTCCAGCAGCGCCGTGCTGCGGCCCACCCAGTCGGTCAACGTGGTGCGATGCAGATTAACCTTCTCACGGGCGAAGATTTTTGATTGCCGGTCAAGCGGCAGGTGATCGCAGTATTTGCCAATCAGGACGTGGGCCAGCAGACCCGGACCGGGGCGGCCACGCTCAACAGGGCGCGACGGCAATGGGGCCTGGGCAAAGGTTTCACAACAGGTGCAGGCCATGCGGGGGCGGAGGATCCGGCGTACCACAAAGCGGCCCGGGACATATTCCAGTTCCTCGGTAACGTCCTCACCGATCTGGCGCAGGCTCCCACCGCAGTCAGTGCAGTCCTCACCCGGCGACAGCACCTCATCCTGCCGATCCAGATGATCTGGCAAGGGGTTGCGGCTGTGCTTGCGCCTGGCAGATTTGTCCGTCTCATCGACATCAGTGCCGTTGGAGCCAGCTTCGTTCTTCTGCTCGTTTGCTGCCGCCTCGATCTCTTGGTCATCCTGTAGGTCGAGGGCCAGTTGATCCATGCTCTCTGATCTGGAGCCAAACCGTGCCTTGCGGTGGCCATGCAGTTCAGCCTTCAGCTTCTCGTTTTGATACGTCAGCGACTGAACCTCGGCCATCAAAAGCTCGCTGACAGCCCGCAGTTCGGCGGGGTTTTCAGGCAGGGCTTCAAGGGTGTTCAACATATGTAATCCATATCAAACTGCCCCATGGGATGAAACGACAAACCGCGTTAAACTTGATGTTTTTTTGGGCTTTCTCTATCCCGCCTGCAAAGGACGCCAGGTCTTTTGCGGGGTGCGCCAGTCAATCCCCTCTAACAGCATCGACAGCTGTGAGGGACTCAGGCTGACCTTGCCCTCCCTGGCCGCAGGCCAGACAAACCGCCCCCGTTCCAGTCGTTTGGAGAACAGGCAAGCGCCTTGGCCGTCCCACCATATGATCTTGAGCAGATCACCGCGCCTGCCGCGAAACACAAACATGTGCCCCGAATACGGGTCTTCAGCCAGAACCTGTTCGGCCTGAGTCGCCAGTGTGTTGAACCCGCGCCGCATATCCGTCACCCCAGCGGCCAGCCACACCCGCGTATTGCCCGGCACCGGGATCATGTCATCAGCCCCTCAACCAGAGCCAGCACCGCCGGCAATCCCGTCGCTCCTTCAACCAGGATACGCCGACCATCAGACAGGGTGATGTCTACACGGTGAGCCGAAAGAGGAACGTCCATACAGGGCGCTGTGATCGGCACGTGGGGGGCGGTTGGCCCTGCAATCTCTACAGGCAGAAATGTGGTCACTTCCCCGGCGAAATCATCACCGTCAGTACATGACGGCGCGAAACGGGGATCACGCAACCATGTGTAGATCAGATTGGCGTTCATCGCGTAACGTCGTGCAACCTGCGCTACCGAAACCCCAGGTGCGCGCGTTTGTCCGCAGATCGAAATCTTCTCATCGTCTGACCAGAACCGCTTCTTCTGACCCTTCTTCCCAGACATGTCCGCCCTCAAAATGTCCACTATCAATGGTGGACACTATCAGCGCACGCTATAACGCGTCAGAGCACCAACACCGGACGCTTACACAGCGCCCTTCGTCGACCGCGAAGAGTATCTTGCGGGAATGGCCTGGAAACGTGACGTTCACACGACCCACGAGACGACGCTCATAGAAACATTCAGCTACGAGCGCGAAGACGGCCGCCTGCTTGAGGCGCTGGCAGAAAAAATTGCGCCGTTCGAAACACTCAAGCCGCGATCTCGCGAGACATTGTTCGATCATGTGGTCGAACTGAACCAGGTCGACAGTTTTGTTCAGCTGCTCGGGACGTTTCTGCGTCACTATAAAGGTGGTGGCTACAATCTGGCGGACTGTGAGGCCAGGGGACACAAGCTGAAGCTTGGCCGTCGTGCGCGGGCGTTCCTGTCGATTTTCGAACCTGTCCATCGCGAGTATCAGAAGCGTCTCGGGAGTCGCATCGACTTCGAGGACATGATCCTGCGTGCGTCACAATACGTTGAGAACGGGCAGTACAGCAGTTCCTACCGCCACATTTTGGTCGACGAGTTCCAGGACATTTCACGTAGCCGGGGGCGTCTCGTTCGGGCTCTTAAAGCACGGCATCCGGACGCCCGCATCTTTGGCGTCGGGGATGACTGGCAGTCGATCTACCGTTTTGCGGGGGCGGACATCAATCTCATGCGCAACTTTGGCGCCGAGTTCGGCGGCAGTTTCGACGGTCAAACGGCAGTTCACAGAACGGTGGATCTGGGCAGAACTTTTCGTTCCGTCGACAAGATCGCCCATGCAGCCCGAAAGTTCGTCCTCAAGAACCCGGCACAGATTGAAAAAACGGTGATTCCGGCAGGAGAGGCCACGTATCCCGCGGTCAGATCGGTTTCGACATTCCGCCATGATGCCGAAGAGAAACTCCGGCAGGTGCTGCAATCCCTTTCGGAACTCGCCGACTTGGAGAGCAAGAGGTCAAGCGTCTTGTTGCTTGGCAGGTACAGGCATGTTGCTCCAACCGGCCTGACCAGGTTGCGAAGGGATTTCCCCGGTCTTGATCTGTCATTTCGGACCATTCACTCTTCCAAGGGACTGGAGGCGGATCATGTGATCCTGCTGAACCTGTACAGGGGGCGCACCGGATTCCCCTCGGAAATTGTCGACGACCCGCTCTTGAGCCTGGTCTCTCCGGATGCGGAGCCTTTTGAAAACGCCGAAGAACGCCGGGTAATGTATGTGGCCATGACACGCGCCCGGCGCACCGTGACGTTGATCGGCTCCGCCTCCAGGCAGTCGGCTTTTGTCAGCGAACTGATGGCTGACCCGGAGTACGGAATTGCTGGTGAAGGTGAGGACCGGCAACGTGATGAAATCTGCGGCGAATGCGGCGGCCACCTTCTGGCATTTCCGACGAAAGACGGTCGTGCCTGGTATAGATGCGAGCACGCAGAACTCTGTGGGCATTCTCTACCCGCATGCCCGGAATGCGGCGTGGGCCTGCCTGAACGCCAGGACACCCCGGACGAGGCTGTTTGCTCGTGTGGAGCCGCTTTCCGTGCCTGTCCTGAGTGTCAGGATGGCTGGCTTGTCGAGCGTTCGGGCCGCTACGGCCCTTTCCTGGGTTGCGTTGGCTATCCCAGATGCAAGGGCAAGAAGCGGCTGTAGAATACGCCGCCAAGTGTCGCCGCTGTCGATCCGCGCTATTCAACGACCCGAAAGATCCCTGGATCTCCCCGGGCGTTCGGCGGCTCAGTCAAACACCTTTTCCGGCTGCTCGGCCCACGGCAACGCCGCCACGCCGCAGAGGTCGAAGATCGACAGCACCGTGGGTTCGCGCCGCAGGACCAGTCGTTCCAGCACCGATGGCGACAGCCAGGCCAGCCGGATACAGTCAAATACAAGGGCCAGTTCCTGGATTCGATACCCCAGCCGCAGCTCCGGCTCCGGCCCGACCAACCTTCTTCTGTTCCGTCATGAAACACCTCATTCATCCCCTCGTCTCAGGTCTTGATCAGTGTCTCAAAAAACTCTAGGGCGGGGGACCGCCCATTTCTCGCGCAGGTCTGGCACGGTCATCGCCTTCGGCGCGACCAGGTCCGCCAGGACAGCGTGATTCTGCGCAGAGCCATCGCCTGTGGCATTTCCTGCTGATTTTCTCGTGATTTTTGTCATTCATCCTCTCCAACTCGGGTTCGCAACTGGTGACGACGACGGCGAACAAGGGCGAGAATGTCCAGCGAACTGTCTCCGTCGTTCGGAGAATTCTCGTTCAATCCCGGTAGGTTGGTGCGATCCACCGCAGTGGCGAGGATCCGGGTGAGTTCTGCCAACCGCTCATCGGTGCTGAGCGTTTCGAGCGGAGGGGCGAAATTGACGCTGGTGTCGGGCATGGCGGACGAACCTCAGGAGCTGATTTGTCCTGTGGTGGCCGAGATGCGGAAGGGATTTCAAGTTAAAACAATGGGTTGTCGTAGTGCCGCGTAATCGTAGACGCTGAATAGTACACGATAAGCTCGACCAGCGGCGGAGGGAAGTTTGTCGCTCGTTGCAGCTGGTTCAAACGATCACTGTCGGTATTCAAGGTAGAGAAGATTTATTTTCCTGCCAAGCTGAAACCTAGAGCACGATATATTTCAAAATCTCGTTTACAAACAATCCCAATACTATCGCATACATCAGGGATTTTTCTGTTACCCCTTTGCTTTCCAGGCTTTGAAACCTCTTTCGTTACCACGACGCGCTGGTTGCTAACGGATGCGTAAGCGATCAAAAAAGCGTCGCGACCAATTTTTTCGATATCCGTCTCATTGAAAAGCGGATCTTTTGATTGGTACCCAATTTCCATGACCCGCCGGAGTAGTGATGGATCAACCGCCTCATCCAAGAGCAAAGCTGTTTTCACCTCACTGCACCTGATCCAGTCAGATAGGTCGTCCTGGAAAGCTGCAATTTCATCGAACACCTCGAAGGGTATCTTTATTCGCCCCGCATTGCCTTGCTCCACCATCCAATCCCAAAATTGCGGTATGTGCTCAAGCGGGTAATATTCGTTCTTGGCTTGAATCAGGGTGTTGGCGTCGAAAAGGTATATCAAATACGCCTCTCAGTGGCCGAGAAGAACGATCCATTGCTGCTTTCAAACTTTTTGAGAAGTGGCTCAACAGCCCCTGGCTTCGTCCCGAGCACTTGCGCAGCCTTGGTGTAGGTCATTCCGTTGTCGCGTACTGTTCTGTGCACAAACTCTAAGAGACCAGAACCGAGGCGAAATTTCTTTTTTGTCAAATCAGGAATCTTCACGTCATCTTTGCGCTCGGCCTTTTCTTTAACCTTTACTGCTCGCCAGCGCGCTAGATATTTACTGTAAAAGGACTGGTATACGTCAATAGAAATTTCATGTCTTCTGCGAAGTCGATAAGCAACCATGGGTTCACTGACAGACCAACGCTGAGCGATAGTGGCGATTGCTGTTCCAGCAGCAGCTAAATCGGTGGGTACAAAGCGCTGTACGCTGTTCCAGAATAGTTCATCAGGCAAGAGGAACTCGCCTGCCACATCATTACAGAACTGTTCAATCTCCGCGTGGGAGTTGGAGGGAGTATCTATCGACGGCGCCCCGCTCACGCCGCTCTGTCCCAACCACAGGTGGGCCAATTCGTGGACGAGTGTGAAGGATCTGGCGATTACAGCATCGTTAGTATTTAAGACAACAAATGGGGCAAGCGGGTCGGAAATCGCGAAGCCGCGAAAAACTTCGGCTGGAATTGCAGAATGCCAAGAGCCTAAGTCTCCCAGCATCAAAACAAACACACCAGAGTTTTCCGCCTTTGTCCGCAACAACCTAAAAAGTGCGTCTGGTTTACCTCGGCGCGCTGTCACATCAGTATGGTCGAATTCGAGTGTCTGCGCCATGGATTGCACCGTGTTGCTGACGCCCTGTGCAATTCTTGCCGACCCGATAAATTTGCGTTTTACCGGCTCGTCATCATCTTCAATAATGCTACGAACCATTTCTTGACGTGCTCGAACATCTCGCCGCAGGGCATCCAACATTGCATTCTCGCGCTTAGAAATGCTGCTCACGGTCTGTCTAAAGTCTTCTCCTTTTCGCCCTTCCGCGGGAGGAGCACTCAAATAAAAGGTTAGCAATGGTCGCTTATAAGCGGTTGCGATCTTCGTAAGTTGATTGCATGTGGGTTGCTTTTCACCGATCTCGAGAAGTGCCAATTTTTCGATAGCAGATTGCTTTGCCGTATCTTTAAGTCCAATCTTTTGGGCAGCCTCTTCCTCAGAGAAGCCAGAAGAAAGTCTTGCCCAAACAAGTATATCTGGATTAATTCCGGCTTTATTCATCTCAACCAGGGTTTCACGTCTTGTATTGCCTCTGAACCCAACCATTGCTTGGTCGCAAACAATCGCTCTTTATCCTTGGATATCAGCATTCGTCCCACCCCGAAAGAGTCTAGACCACGGAACCCTGAGGGTGCGTGACGGCTCAGTCAAACACCTTTTCCGGCTGCTCGGCCCACGGCAACGCCGCCACGCCGCAGAGGTCGAAGATCGACAGCACCGTGGGTTCGCACCGCAGGACCAGTCGTTCCAGCACCGATGGCGACAGCCAGGCCAGCCGGATACAGTCAAATACAAGGGCCATTGTTTCGACAATCGTTTGCAGTCCGGCGGCCAGCCCCCCTAACATGATGATCAGACCCGCCTGGGTTCCGGCGATATTGGCGAGGCCTGCTTTGGCGCCATGGCGCAGGCTGTTGGCCACGATGACCGTCACCCTCGGCCCGGGCACGATAACCACGGCCGCACAGGCCAGAATGAAGGTAATATAGGTGGTCAGATCGATCATGGCATTCTCCCGGGGCAATCATCGTTTGCCGATGGCAATGGGGCAATTCCGAACGGGTGGCGCGCCTGGCGGGGTTGGATCTTCATGAGCGACATATCTCAGGTTCTGCTGGAACGCTGGGCGGAGGCCGCCGGCAATGCCGGACTGCCTGAACAGTCGGACGTCCTGGGTCTAGTTTTTCGGCACTCGCCGCATCTGACCGAGAGCGCCATCAGGGAAGCAGGTCTTTCGGCCGAACTGGCCGCGGGGGCGGCATTGGCTGAACCGGAGGCCTTGTTTGCAGCGGCCGCGGCAGATCTTGCTGCGGCGGACGACGGGGATCTGGTGGACACGCTAAGCCGGTGGAAGCGGCGGCTGAGCCTGGCGCTCGCCTGGCACGATCTGGCGGGCACCGCTACGTTCGAGGAAGTTGGCCGGGGCCAGAGCCGGGCCGCCGCCCTGTCGGTCGAGACTGCACTGAACGCCGCCTGGAACTGGGCGCGAGGACGGGGGATCATCGCCAGGGATGGTGGCGAGAGGCCGCGCGACCTCTTTATCCTCGGGCTCGGCAAGCTGGGCGGCGAGGACCTCAACTATTCCAGCGATATCGATCTGGTTGCCTTCTTCGAGAGCGAGCCGTTCGCTGTCGGCCCGATGCAGGGCAAGACCGAGGTTGCCGGCAAGATCCTGAAGCAGGTCACCAAAACCCTGACCAGGGCGGGCTGGCGGGTCGATTGGCGGCTGCGCCCGGCCCCGTCGATCACGCCTCTGGCAATCACCACCGATGCGGCATTCAACTATTATTTCTTTCATTTCGATCCGTGGGAGCGGTTGGCGTTTGCCAAGGCCCGGCCTGTAGCCGGCGATGTCGTCGCTGCCAGGGGGTTCCTGAGTGAGTTGGGACCTTACATTTGGCGGCGCAATCTCGATTACACCGCCTTGTCGGAAATTCGGGCGTTGAAGGACACGATCCATGCCCGTCATCCGGGGCTCGCCACCTCCCGCGTCCGTGAATGGCGCAACCGCGATGATTGGGGTGGTTTCAATGTGAAACTCGGCGCTGGCGGCATTCGTGAGATCGAGTTTACCGTTCAGGCCCTGCAATTGCTGTGGGGTGGGCGGGACGAGACCTTGCGGACCCGACATACCCTGACGTCGCTGACGCGGCTGACGGAACGTGGACGCTTGAGCACGGAAGAATGCGCTGCGCTGCGCGATGCCTATATCTATTTGCGCCGCCTGGAGAACCGCCTGCAAATGGTTGGTGATCAACAGATCCACGAGGTGTTCGGCGCGGCGGATGATCAAAGGGCGCTTTGCGCCCTGATGGGCGCGCCTGATATCGCCGCCATGAACCGGGACCTGGCCCGCAATACCCAGGCGGTGTTCGAAATCATGAACCGGCATCTTGAAGACGTGGCGGAAGCACCGGATGCGCTACAGGGCGAATTGCATCCCATCATTGCCAAATGGTGCCAGGGCCTGATCCCGGCAACCCGCGGCCAGAGCGGGCTCCGCGCCGCTATTGCCCTGGCCCCGAAGATCGAGGCGATTGCGCGCGGGACCGGCAACATGGATGACGCGCTGGAGCGGTTTGATCGCTTCCTCGGCGAGCTGCCGGCCTCAAGCGGATATCTCGCCTTGCTGGCGGAGTTTCCCAATGTGCTGTCGAGCCTGGCCGACGGCCTGATCAGCGCTCCGGCCATGGCGACGCTGCTGGAACAATCGCCCCATCTGATTGACCGGCTGGTGGTGGGTGGCGAGGTCTCGTCGGTGCCCGGTGTTCTGAAGGCACAGGCCGCCAGTGCGCCACACGAGGAAGTCTGGCTGGAACGCCTGCGCCGGGTCACCAACGAGGAACTGTTTGCCATCTATGCCACCGTGCTGCGCGGCAAGCCGGTGCCAGAAGCCGAATCCGATCTCACCTTTCTTGCTAGATGCGTCATCGTGGCGGCCCGGGATGCTGCGGCGGATTATCTTGGCCAGGAAGGCGTCGATCGGGATCGCATCGGTGTCATCGGCTTCGGCAAGCTGGGCATGGCGCGAATGCTGCCACTGTCCGATCTCGACCTGATGTTCTTTATCGACGAGGTGGCGGACGAGGCGGACCGCAAGGCTGCCAGCAAACTGGTGTCGCGCACGGTGGCGGCGCTCAGCACCAGGATGCGCGAGGGCGTTGCCTACGAAATCGATATGCGCCTGCGCCCCAGCGGCCGGTCCAGCCCGCCGCTGGTGACCCGCGCCGCGTTTGAAAAACACCACAATGAGGCCGCCAGGAACTGGGAACATCTGGCATTGACGGCGGTGCGGCAGGTGGTGGGGGACCACGCCGACTTTACGGCGGCCATCCATTCGATCCTGACCCGTCCCCGCGACTCCGATCAACTCGCCGGCGATGCCGCGCGCATGCTGCTGCGCCTGCGCGAACATCGCATCGAAGATCAATCGCCCGACATCCTGGCGATCAAGCTGCGCCGTGGCGGTCTGCTGGAGCTGGAATTTCTGATCTCGGTTCTGTCCCTGCAATGGGCGGCAGACGTACCGGACCTGTTCGAAACCGAGCACGATGCCCGGTTGATCCGGCTTGCCAGGGCAGAGAAGCTGGAGGTTGATCAAGCCAGAATTTTGACTGATGCCTTAAGATTTTACCGTAATGGATTGTTCGCGCTTCGATTATTGGGCGTACAAGGCCAGGAAATTTCGGCGCTCGATCCGGCGATACTCGAAAAGTGCCTGTTGATCTCTGGCTGCGAGACGGCCGAAGACCTGGTGAGCGGGCTCTCGGGCACCCAGCAAAGCGTCCTGGAGGCTGTCGAGGCCCATATTTTCGAACCGGCCAAGACATGCGACATGGAAAACTGGGACGAAACAACGATAAACTGGCGCAATTACAGCATTTCCCGGAATCATTGAGACTGATGCAACTGCGTTCGAGCCGAAGGCGAGAGGCAGCGAAGGCAGCCACATTCGAACCGGGAAGTGCTTTAGCCCTCACGAAAATTTTGTTCGGCCGCCACTGGCGTATCCGAATCGCGGACGCTATAACCCCGTCCCGAACCGTGGATGACTGCCGTGCGCGTGCATGGCCCTGGAGGCGAGACGATGACCCAGAACTGGAATTCAAAGACCTGGCGCGATCAACCGATCATTCAGGTGCCCGTATATGACGATGAAGCCGCGCTGAACGCGGTCGAAGGTCAACTGGGCTCCTTTCCGCCGCTGGTCTTTGCGGGCGAAGCACGCAGCCTGAAGCAAAAACTGGCCGAGGTGGCCGAGGGCAGGGCGTTCCTGTTGCAGGGCGGCGACTGCGCCGAATCCTTCGCCGAATTTCATCCCGACAAGATCCGCGATACCTTTCGCGTGCTGCTGCAGATGGCGGTGGTGCTGACCTATGGCGCCAAGAAGCCCGTGGTGAAGGTCGGCCGTCTGGCCGGTCAGTTCGCCAAGCCGCGTTCCGCCGATACCGAGACCATCGGCGAGGTCGAACTGCCAAGTTATCGCGGTGATATCATCAACGCCATGGAGTTTGAGGAAGGCGCGCGACGGCCGGATCCCACCCGCATGCTGACGGCTTACAGCCAGTCCGCATCGACGCTGAACCTGCTGCGTGCTTTTGCACAGGGCGGTTATGCCGATCTGCACAATGTGCACAACTGGCTGCTGTCGTTCGTGGGCGATAATCAGGAAACCGCGCGCTATCGTGACCTGGCGGAACGGATCACCGATGCGCTGGACTTCATGGAAGCCTGCGGCGTCAGCCCCGACAATACCCCGCAACTGCGCCGGACCGCCTTCTACACCTCGCACGAGGCCTTGCTGCTGCGCTATGAGGAGGCGCTGACGCGCATCGATTCCACCAGTGGCGACTGGTACGATACATCCGCGCACATGCTGTGGATCGGCGACCGGACACGCCAGCCGGACGGAGCCCACGTGGAGTTTTTCCGCGGCATCAAGAACCCGATCGGCATGAAATGCGGGCCGAGCCTGGACCCGGATGAATTGATCCGGCTGATCGATAAGCTGAACCCGGAGAACGAGCCTGGTCGGCTCACCTTGATCGCCCGCTTCGGCGTGGACAAGGTTCTGGATGGACTTCCGGCCTTGATACGCAAGGTCAGACAGGAAGGTCGCAGCGTCGTCTGGTCGTGCGATCCGATGCACGGCAATACGATCAAGGCCGGCAATGGCTACAAGACCCGGCCCGTTGACCGGATATTGGCCGAGGTGCAGCAGTTCTTCCAGGTTCATGCTACCGAGGGTACCCATGCCGGCGGTGTTCACTTCGAAATGACCGGCAGCAATGTGACCGAATGCATCGGTGGCACTCAGGAAGTGACCGAGGACGATCTGACCTCGCGCTATCACACCCATTGCGACCCGCGCCTCAATGCATCCCAGTCGCTGGAACTGGCTTTCCTGATTGCCGAGGGCCTGGCCAGCAAGGATACGGCCCCCCTGAAGGTCGCCAGCTAAGTCAGGATGAATTATTCAGCGGCGGTTCCACACCGCCGCTGATAATGCCTCCCATTGGCCCGAACGCATAAATGACGCTATGGCTTGCTCATGACAGATTCCCTCAGGATCGTTCTGGCCCAGTTGAACCCGATTGTCGGTGATCTGGCCGGAAATCTGGACAAGGCGCGCTCCGCACGGGTCCAGGCCGCGGTCAATGATGCCGACGTGATCTGCTTCACCGAGTGCTTTCTGTCGGGCTATCAGCAGGAAGACCTGGTGCAGAAGCAGGCCTTCCTGGAAGACGTTGCCCGCCATGCCGAAATGCTGGCAGCGGACACCGGCGACGGTGGACCGGACATCATCATCGGTGCGCCCTGGGTCGTCGAGACGGGCGGCAAGCCGTTCAATTCGGCCCTCCATTTGGCAGAGGGCAAGGTTCAGACCGTGCGGCACAAGCACGAACTACCCAATTACGGCGTGTTCGACGATTACCGCGTCTTTCAGCGCGGCCCGCCGCAGGGACCGATCACCGTGCGCGGCATCCGGATGGGCGTCATGGTGTGTGAAGACATGTGGTTCCCCTCGGTCACCGAATGCCTGGAGGAATCGGGCGCTGAAATTCTCGTCTGCATCAATGGATCGCCGTTCGAGGCCGACAAGCACGATCTTCGCCTGCAACAGGGCATCGCCCGGGTGACCGAGTCCCGCCTGCCGCTGATCTACACCAACCAGTATGGCGGCCAGGACGAGATCGTCTATGACGGCGGCGGCTTTGTGCTGAACGGCAATGCGTCGCTAGCGGTTCAGCAGCCGGCCTTTGCCGACAGCATCATTGCGACCGACTGGACACGCGGGCCCGAAGGCTGGAGCTGTGCCATCGGCGCGCGGCCGGCCGTGCCCGAGGGCATGGAGGGGATTTATTCTGCCTGTGTGGTCGGCCTGCGTGACTATGTAAACAAGAACCGGTTCCCGGGGGTCGTCCTCGGTCTTTCCGGCGGTATTGATTCCGCGCTGACGGCGGCGATGTCGGTGGATGCCCTCGGCGCCGACCGGGTTCACTGCATCATGCTGCCTTCTGTCCATACCTCGGGAGAGAGCCTGACGGATGCCAGGGCCTGTGCCGAGGCGTTGGGCGTGCAATACGATATTGTCGAGATCAGATCCTCGGTCGATGCCCTGGAAGGGGCCTTGGGCAATCTGTTCAATGGCCGCGAACCGGACGTGACCGAGGAAAACATCCAGTCACGCCTGCGCGGGGTCATGCTGATGGCCATCTCCAACAAATTCGGATCGATGGTGGTGACCACCGGCAACAAATCGGAGATGGCGGTTGGTTACGCCACGCTCTATGGCGACATGAACGGCGGCTACAACCCGTTGAAGGATCTCTACAAGCTGCAGGTCTTCGGCCTTAGCGACTGGCGCAACCAGCACGTGCCGGCGGGCGCCCTTGGCCCGGGCGGCCGTGTCATTCCGCGGAACATCATTACCAAGCCACCGAGCGCCGAACTGCGCGAGGACCAGCGCGACGATGACTCGCTGCCGCCATACGAAGTTCTGGACGATATCCTGGAATGCCTGGTTGAGCGGGAAATGGGTGTGCCGGAAATCGTTGCCCGGGGGCATGACGAGGCCGTGGCCAAACGCATCGAGCATCTGCTTTATATTGCCGAATACAAACGCCGCCAGGCCGCGCCGGGCGTCAAGATCACACCGCGCAATTTCGGTCGCGACCGCCGCTATCCGATCACCAGTGCCTATCGTGACGGAAAATATATCTGATGGGCGGGCTGGCTGATGTTCGTCACCGGCCTGTTGTGGGGCCCGCCCATTGTGGTTTCGATTGTTTTCATTGCCTGATGGAAAGGGTAGGGACCGCTGGCAACCGGATGCCTGACCGGCCATGGAGATGCCGAATTATCCAATTCCTGAAAGTTCATCGATGACCATCGTCCGCTTCGCCCCTTCACCCACGGGGCATATTCATGTCGGCAATGTTCGCACCGCGCTGATCAACTGGCTGTTCGCGAAGGCGCGGGGTGGCCGGTTCCTGTTGCGCCTGGACGATACCGATACCGAACGCGCGACCCGGGAATTCGCCGATGCGATCGAGGCTGACCTGACCTGGTTGGGTCTCGGCTGGGATCTGCATGCCCGCCAGTCCGAACGATTTGACCGTCATGACGAGATACGCGACCGGTTGATCGCCGGGGGTCGGCTTTATCCGGCGTATGAAACGCCCGGCGAACTGGACCGCAAGCGCAGGCGCCAGCAGGCGCGCGGCATGCCGCCGGTCTATGACCGTGCGGCCCTGGCCCTGAGCGTTGCGGAAAAGGCAGCTTTTGAAGCCGAGGGGCGGAGGCCTCATTGGCGATTCAGGCTGGATCAGGAAACCGTTGTTTTCGATGATCTCATCCGGGGCGAGATCAAGATCGATGCGGCCAGCCTGTCGGATCCGGTGCTGATCCGCGAGGACGGCACCTATCTCTACACGCTGTGCTCCATCGTCGATGACATCGATTTTGGCGTCACCCATGTGATCCGGGGTGAGGATCATGTGGCCAATACCGGGGTTCAGGTTCAAATTTTCAAAATCCTGGGGGCCGACGTGCCAGGGTTTGGCCATCATCCGCTGCTGGTTGGCGCCGATGGCGGCCCGCTCTCCAAACGGCTGGGCTCGTTATCGATCGGCAGCCTGCGCGATGAAGGGTATGAGCCGATGGCGTTGACCAGCCTTCTCGCCAAGATCGGCACGTCCGACCCGGTCGAGGCTCGGGCCGGCATGGGCGAACTGCTGGCCGATTTCTCGATCGACAAGATCAGCCGGTCGCCGGCACGGTTCGACCTGACTGAACTTGAAAAGCTGAATGCGGAACTGCTGCGCGCGATGCCTTATGAAGCGGCCCAGCCACGCCTTGCGGATCTCGGCGTTGATGGCGGCACCGGCTTCTGGGACATCGCACGCGAAGACATGCACTTTTTTTCCGATGTAATCGACCGCCACACGCTGGTTGCCGGGCCCATCGAGCCAATCATCGAGGATCCGGAATTGTGCGCTGTCGCCGCGAAGTTGTTGCCGGAAGGGGAATGGTCCGAACACACCTGGGGCGTCTGGACCGGCGCCATAAAGGAGCGCACCGGCGCCAGGGGCAAAACCCTGTTCATGCCGCTGCGCAGGGCGCTGACCGGGCGGGAGCGGGGGCCGGAAATGGCCAGGCTTCTGCCGCAAATTCCGCGCGAGACGGTTTTGGCGCGGCTGAAGGGGAACGCCGCATAGGCTCTTGATCGTTCTGTCAAATCAGGGCACAACCATCTCATGATCGGATTGATCTGCATTTGCCGGATTGTTTGCTGCTAGGCTTTATTGCTGGCAGCCCGTCTTCTTTCGTTTCAGATCAGGGTTGGTACCGCCGCGGCAAGGATCGGGTTTGCGGATCTGTTCGTTGCTTGTGACGGGATAGAGGAAAAGGGTCATGGCACTGCGCCTGTACAATACGGCCACACGCACCAAGGAGGTTTTCGAACCTCTCGATCCCACCAATGTGCGCATGTATGTCTGCGGGCCGACCGTTTATGACCATGCCCACATCGGCAATGCCCGGCCGGTGATTGCGTTCGATCTGATGTTCCGGCTCTTGCGGCATGCCTATGGTGCGGACCACGTCACCTATGCCCGCAACATTACCGATGTTGACGACAAGATTATCGAGCGGGCAAAGCGCGATGGTATCGACATCGAGACACTGACGGCCAGCACGGCGGCGGAATTTCAGGGCGACATGCGCGCGTTGGGCTGCCTGGACCCGACGGTGGAGCCGCGCGCGACCGATCACATCCCGCAAATGGTGGCGATGATCGAACGCCTGATCGCGGTCGGTCATGCCTATCCCGACGGTGATGGCCATGTGCTGTTCGCGGTGACCTCCTGGGATCATTATGGCGGGCTTGCCAACCGATCGACCAGGGAGATGGTCGCCGGCGCCCGGGTCGAGGTGGCCACCAACAAGCGCGATCCGATGGATTTCGTCCTGTGGAAACCCTCGAGCGAGGATCAGCCCGGCTGGGACAGCCCCTGGGGCAAGGGCCGACCCGGCTGGCACATCGAATGCAGCGCCATGTCCAGGGAATACCTCGGTGATGTCTTCGACATTCACGGCGGCGGTCTGGATCTGATTTTTCCGCATCACCAGAACGAAGTGGCGCAAGGCTGCTGTGACCATGGCGGTGCGATGTTCGGCGCACGCCAGGATTTCGCAAAGGTCTGGATGCACAATGGCCATCTCCAGGTCGAGGGCCGCAAGATGGCCAAGTCCGAGGGAAATTTCCTCACCGTCCACGACCTTTTACAGGACTGGCCAGGTGAGGTGCCGCGCCTGCAGATGCTGATGACCCATTATCGCCAGCCCCTGGACTGGACCGGGAAACGCCTGGCAGAAGCCGCCGATACGCTGCGGAAGTGGAATGGGCTGACCAGGGACATGGGGCCGAGCCAGTTTGACGAGGGAGGCCTGCCCAATCCGTTCATTGATGCCTTGAGCGATGATCTGAATACGCCCGGTGCGATCGCGGCATTGCATGATCTGGCCAAGTCTGGCGACAGTTCATTTGCGGCTGCCTTGTCCTTCCTGGGATTTGATGCACTGGTTGGAAACGAATGGTCCGCGGTGAAGGCAGATGTTGATGCGGATCAGGTCCACGGCCTTGTCAATGCGCGCAATACCGCGCGGGCGGAAAGGAACTGGCCGGAAGCCGACCGGATCCGGGACGAACTTGCCGCCCTGAATGTTGTCGTCAAGGACACGGAAGACCCTGCCAGCGGCAAGATCACCACAACGTGGGAGGTCAGACGATGAAGGCCGCACCCATCGCCTCCCTCATCCCGCCGGGCGCGGGAGAGGGCAGGAATCTGATCTCTGTCACTGAGTGAACTGCGCACGGATGTACCCGGGGGGAACGTCATGACCAGAGAACGCTTGTACCTGTTCGACACCACTTTGCGCGACGGGGCGCAAACCCAGGGTGTTGATTTTTCCACGGCGGACAAGCATCAGATTGCCAATGCGCTCGACACGCTGGGGGTGGATTATGTCGAAGGTGGCTGGCCGGGGGCGAATCCCACCGACACCGAATTCTTCGACGCGCCGCCAATCCTGAAGAACGCTACCTTTACCGCATTCGGCATGACCAGGCGGGTGGGACGGTCTCTGTCCAATGATCCCGGCCTGTCCGCTGTGCTGGATCCCGGCACGCCGGCGGTCTGTCTGGTCGGCAAGGCGTGGGATTACCACGTCGATCTGGCGCTGGGCTGTACCCTTGATGAAAATGTCGAGGCGATTTCCCAGTCCATCGCAGCCATCATCGCCCGTGGCGGCGAGGCCATGCTGGATGCCGAGCATTTCTTCGATGGGTACAAGGCCAATCCCGATTATGCGCTTCGGTGTCTGAAGGCGGCAGAGGCGGCAGGCGCCCGCTGGATCGTCCTGTGCGATACCAATGGCGGGGCGTTGCCGAGCGAGGTCGCCGAAGCCGCGGCGGCGGTCACCTCTGTCATTCCAGGTGAGAAAATCGGCATACACACCCATAATGACACGGAAAATGCCGTTGCCAATTCATTGGCCGCGATCGATGCCGGCGCGCGTCAGGTTCAGGGCACACTGAACGGGCTGGGCGAGCGTTGCGGCAACGCCAATATGTGCACGCTGATCGCGACGATGATGCTCAAACCGGCCTATCGCGACCGGTTCGAGATCGGGGTCGGCAAAGAGGGGCTTGCCAGCCTGACCGGCATTTCGCGCCTGGTTGATGATATCCTCAACCGTCATCCCAACCGGCATGCGGCCTTTGTCGGCGCCTCGGCCTTTGCCCACAAGGGTGGCCTGCATGTGTCCGCGGTCCAGAAGGCGCCGGAAACCTATGAACATGTCGCGCCCGAGGCGATCGGCAATGAACGCATCATTCCGATGTCGAACCAGGCCGGGCGCTCAAACGTGCTGGCCCGGTTGGAGGCATCCGGGATCACTGTCAAGCCTGATGATGCCCGGGTTACGCGGCTGTTGGGCCTGGTCAAGGAACGCGAACATATCGGCTATGCCTATGACGGCGCGACGGTATCGTTCGAACTGCTGGCGCGGCGGACACTGGGCATCCTGCCGACTTATTTCGATGTGGAAAGTTTCCGTGTCTCCGCTGAAAGGCGTCACAATGCGCGGGGCGAACTGGTCACCCTGTCCGAGGCCGTGGTGAAGGTGCGGGTCGACGGCGAAATTTTCATGTCGGTTGCGGAGGGCAACGGCCCGGTGAACGCACTCGACAGCGCCCTGCGCAAAGACCTGGGCAAATACCAGAACCATATCGACGATCTGCAACTCGATGACTTCAAGGTGCGTATTCTTGACGGCGGCACGGGCGCCGTAACCAGAGTTCTGATCGAATCCAGGGACGCCAGGGGCCGCCGCTGGTCGACGGTGGGTGTTTCATCCAACATCGTCGATGCCTCGTTTCAGGCGCTGGAAGATTCGATCATCTACAAGCTGATGCGGGACGGGGCGCCGGCGGGGCGGAAGACCTGAGAAATGAATCCGGATTTTCACGCACATTGCGTCGAATCATGATGCGGCGGTATTTCAGCATACCGCGCATATCTGCCCAATCGGAATTGCGATCGAAGAGGAACTGATGAAGAGCAACTGATGACGGACAGCGAAACCACCGAGGGCGACTTTCGGAAGCAATTCCTCAACCCGCATTGCCCGGCTGAACGGCGCTTCGGATCGCCGATCGCGTATGGTCGCATTGGCAAATCGATAGCGTGACCATGATGGAGCCGGAATTTGGCAGTCAACGCAGGGGGGAAGCGCAAACCGGCCCGCCGGGGCCTCAATTCGACCGCCCCGTCAAGTTGATCGGCGCCCTCACCAACGGCACGGTCGGTGGAGGCCATTCAAAGGGAGAATCCCGAATTACAAACATGCCTCGGGCCGCGAATGGGCGTCTACATCATGCCGGGCTTTGGGCAATACACCGATCAACTGGCCCAGCCTGGCGCGCAACCGATCAACCTTCTTCTGTTCCGTCATGAAACACCTCAACAATCCCCTCGTCCCGGGGCCTGATCAGTATCTCAAAAAACTCCAGGGCGGGGGTCCAGCCGATTTCACCCGATTGAACGGCGAAAATTGGGGTGGATTTACGGTTGACGACATCCGGCCTGACTCAGGTCATTTCAAGGCATGTTGAATTTGTCAGCCGGAGTTTGCGGCAGTTAAGCCGGCATCGGTGCATCGCGGAAAGAGACCAGACAACGCTGTTTTTCATCCCACAGAACCAGTTTCACACAGGCCAGACTATCCATCAGGGTCAGGCGCCCGACACCGTGCAACTCGGGATAATCCTTCAGCACCCCGTGCAGCCGGTAGAACGGAATGTGGCTGCACAGATGGTGCACATGGTGGATGCCGATATTGGCGGTGAACCAGCGCATGATCCCCGGCAGGTCATAGTGCGAACTGCCGTGCAACGCCGACAGATGCCAGTTCCAGTTGGCATCCTTTTCCCAGGTCACCTCTTCAAACTGATGCTGGACAAAGAACAGCCAGATCCCCGCGGTCGCCGCGATCAGAACCACGGGCAGATGCAACAGCAGGAATGCCTGGATGCCGATGAACCAGATCACCGTCCCGGCGGTCAGAACGATCGACAGATTGGTGCCCATGGTGCTGGCCCAGAACCGTCCGCGATCCATCATGCCGATCGGCAGGCGCTGCTGAAAAATGAACATATAGGCCGGGCCGATGCCGAACATCACCAGCGGATGCCGGTACAGCCGATAGCTTAAACGACCCCAGAACGACCGGGCATGATATTCATCGACGGTCAGGGTCATGATATCGCCGGCGCCGCGCCGATCCAGACTGCCCGCGCCGGCATGGTGGATGGCATGCATCCGCTGCCACAGGGCAAAGGGCGTCAGGGTCAGGACACCGATAATCCGGCCGACCCATTCATTGGCCCGGCGATGGGCGAAAAACGAACCGTGGCTGCAATCGTGCTGAATGGCGAACAGCCGCAACAGGAATGCCCCGGCCGGCAGAGCCAGGATCAATCCCGGCCAGAACCCGAAATGCAGCGACAGCCACATCAAAAACCAGAACCCGGCCAGCGGCAAAAGCGTTATGGCGATTTCGAAACTGCCACGGCCATAGCAAGGCAGCCGGTAGCGGGCGAGGATCGGTACCCAGCCACGCGCATCGGACGCGGTCGCGAGGGTGGAGGGCCGGGGATCATGCATTGTCACAGGCAGAAATCCACATTGCCGAATGCGGCAAAACCGCATGCCGGGGGTCGCTACAGGCTTTTCCTGCTGGTCGAGACCGGCAGGAAACAAGCCGCAGTCCCTGTCGAGACTACGGCTCAAGATCAGATCACGATGGTCTTGACAGACCGTGTGCGATTTATACGAGGGAGATCGTGGAAACGGCGGTCTTGCCGTTGCGCTGGTCAATCTCGGTCTCGAAGTCGACCTTCTGACCTTCCTGAAGGCCGTTGATGCCGGCACGCTCAAGAGCGGTGGCATGGACAAACACGTCCTTTCCGCCGTTGTCAGGCTGGATAAAGCCATAGCCGCGCTGGTCATTGTAGAATTTTACGATGCCCGTTGTCATTGAGAAGTCCTTTCACAAATAGGTTGCATTATGGAGCCGGCAGTTGTTGTTTTTCCTGCCATTTTTCCAGTTCAGTCGATTTTGGGAAAAATCTGCGCCATGCACGCCGGTTTGGACCCCGGCATCGCAACCCAGTAGTTCGGCCAATCTCGATGAATGTGACCTATCAGCCCTTTGCGACAAGATCAAGACGAATGGCAAACCATAAATCGGTTCAAATGACGGGCAATCCGCGAAAACAGGTCAATTCAGGCGGGTGTCGAGATAGTCGATTATGCGACCGGCCAGTGTATCGGGGTCCTCGTCGCCACTGTTCAGAATGATCTCGGCATTCTGGGGCACTTCATAATCGGAATCGACACCGGTGAAATTTTTCAGCTTCCCGGCCCGCGCTTTCTTGTAAAGGCCCTTGGGATCGCGCTGTTCACAGATCGCCAGCGGGGTATCGACGAAGATCTCGATGAACTCGCCATCTTCCATCAGCGCCCGCGCCATCTGGCGTTCGGACCGGAAGGGCGAAATGAACGAGGTGATGACAATCAGCCCGGCATCGACCATCAGCTTGGACACCTCGGCCACCCGGCGGATGTTCTCGACCCGGTCCTCGTCGGTAAAGCCCAGATCCTTGTTGAGGCCGTGGCGCACATTGTCGCCGTCCAGCAGATAGGTCCGCTTGCCCTGCTCCAGCAGTTTTTGTTCCAGCTGGTCGGCAATGGTCGACTTGCCCGATCCTGAAAAACCGGTCAGCCACAGGACACACGGGCTCTGCCGGTTCTGTTGTGCCCGCACCGCCTTGTCGATCTTCAACGACTGCCAGGCGATATTGCTGGCCCGGCGCAACGGAAAATCAATGGTCCCGCCCCCCACGACCACATCCGTCAGCTTGTCGATCAGCGTGAACGACCCGGTTGCCGGATTATCGCCATAGGCGTCGAACGCCACCGGCCGGTCCAGAGCAAATTTGCAATAGCCGACCTCGCCCTGTTTCAGGGTCCTTGCCGCCAGCAATTCGCCGGTCTTCGCCTGGACCCGGTGGGTCAGATCGGTAACTTGCACCACCGCCGTCGCGGCGGCAAGGCGGATGACATAGGTCCGCTCCGGCAGCATCGGATCACCGTCCCGCCAGATCACATGGGCGGCGAACTGATCCGACACGTCGGGCCGGGCCCTGGCGGCGGCGATCATGTCGCCGTCGTCGATGTCAATGTCATCGGCCAGTTCCACCGTAACAGTCTCACCGGCCTCGGCGGCCTCCAGCTCGCCGGCGGCCCCGGTGATCCGGGCGACAATACCGGTTTTGCCCGACAGGCTGGCCACCACCGGGTCGCCGCACGCGATCCGGCCTGATGCGATGGTGCCGCTGACACCGCGGGCATGCGTGCCCGACCGGCTGCCCGATTGCACCGGCAGGCGAAACCCGGCCGCTTCGCGGACAGGCGGAACATCGATGACGTCGACCAGATCCGTCAGAGCCGCGGCCAGGTCAGGGGGAGAAGAAGTTGCGGCGTCCTGCATCGGAAATGTCCCTCATGCTGCTTGCTTCAGGCCCGGCTGATCCTGATTCATCGAAGAATGCGGGTATTTGGGCCGCCCGCCGCGATTCGCAACCATGGCCGATTGTCGCAGTCTGGCCGGCATCGAGCAGAATGCAATCAGCCGGCCCTGGACCGGTCATGGTCGAGATCCTGCCCCGCGCCCGGGTCCCGATAATCCGTCAAGCCGGAGGTGGCGCCGTCGAGCCGTCGCCGGCGATCGTGGTGCGCACCATCATGCGCTTTTCGCGGGCGGAATCGTAAGGCCGGCCCCGGTGCATCACGGCGCGGTTGTCCCACAGGACCATGTCGTGCGGTTGCCAGTGCTGCCGGAAGACAAACCTGTCCCGGGTCGCGAAGGCCATCAGTTCGTCGATCAGTTCGCGCCCTTCGGCCTCGCTCAGCCCCTCGACCGAGGCGCAGTGGGCGCCGAGATAGAGCGACTTGCCATGGCGGCCATGGTCCAGAACCATGGCCTGGCGCACCGGCGGAAGGGCGTCGCGTTCTGCTTGCGTCGTCAGTTCCGGATCAAGCCTGTCACGGCCATAGGCATAGTGATGCACCGTGACCAGCCCGTCGATTCGCGCCTTCACCTCGTCCGGCAGTTCCGCATAAGCCGCCCGCATCGATGCGAACTCGGTATCACCACCTTTTGAGGGAACCACCCGTCCCGACAGCATCGAGGCCCGGGCCGGGTTTTCCTTGAAGGTGCTGTCTGCGTGCCATTGCCGGGTTGTCCGGCCGTTCCGGACCTGGGCGTCATCCGGCGGCCGGATCGCGCCGTCTTCGGTCATGTTGCTGAGCACCACCAGCTTGCTGCCGGTGCCGGTGGTTCCGACAATCGTCGTTTCCAGCGGACCGAACCGGCTGGAAAACGCGATCTGCTGGTCATCGGTGATGCACTGGTCACGGAAGACCAGCACCGAGTACCGGGCAAACGCCTGTCTGATGCCGTCAAATGTCGCCGATGAAGGCGACCTCGTCAGATCCAGTCCGGTGACCTCGGCGGCGAAAAGCGGATGCAGGGGATTTATCCGGATCAATTGATTGTCCTTCACGACCGACAGGCGGCGCCCCGGGGATGGCGGCCGACCTTGATCGATTTTACCGCCTTGCGGGCCGCCACGTCGACCACGGTGACGTCGCCGGAAATCCCGTTGGTGGTGAACGACCGGCTTTCATCGCCGTTCAGCGCCATGTGCCAGACGCGCCGGCCAACCCGAATGTGTCTTTCAACCGCGAAGGTTCTGGCATCATCCGCCACGGTGGCGATGGCATTGTCCGGACCTGTCGCGGTCTGATGCTGCTCCAGGTGCTCGTTCAGGCCACCTGCCGCTCGAAGGCGACCGGGCTTTTCCAGCCCGGCCCCGGTGTAGCAGAATATCCCAAGGCTCTGCCGTTTCATGATCAGACCCTGTAGCGCGCGATGACATCCGGATCAGGTTCCAGCCCCAGTCCCGGCCCGTCCGGCACGGTGACACGGCCGTCTTTCGGGATCAATGCGCCGCAATAAAGGTCCGCTTCCCGGTCGATATAGAGATATTCGAAGATTTCCTCGTCCGGCGCGGCGCCCTGGATCTGCAGGGTCGCCAGATATCCCGGCCCGAAATAGGGCGCGTGATGGGCGATGCGGACGCCCGCCTTGATCGCACGGGCACGCGCCGCCATGGTTTCGGCGATGCCGCCGATCTTGGTCACGCTGGGCTGGATGAAGTCGGCCGCGCCCGCGTCGATCATCTGGCCGAACTGCCAGGCGGTACAACTGTTCTCGCCGGTGGCGATGGCCAGGCCGGTGTCGCGGCGCAGGCCGGCCATGGTGGCGAAGTCCTCCGGCGGAAAGGTCGGCTCTTCCAGCCATGTCAGGTCCAGCGCGCGCAGGTCATCCGCCCAATCCCGCGTCCGCTGTGCCGACCAGTTGCAATTGACATCATTGATCAGCGCCACGTCCGGCCCGACGGCGGCGCGCCCGGCCTGGATATGGGGTAGATCGATCTCGTGCAGCTTGACGGTCCGATATCCCTCGGCGACCGATTTTCGGGCAATCCCGGTCACCAGCGCGCTGTCGCCATAACGGATCAGGCTGGCATATGCCGGCATGTCGGCCCGCCGCCGGCCACCGAGATGATCGGCCAGCGATTGCCCCGCCGCCCTTGCCGCCAGATCGTGCAGCGCGATATCGGCCGCCGAAATGGCGAACATGGTGATGCCGTAGCGACCGATGATGTGCAGCTTCTGGCGCAGTTCGGCCAGGATCGCATCCATGTCCGCCGGATCCCGGCCGATCAGGACCGGGATGATCGAGTCGCGCATGATCGAGGCCACCGCCGGCCGGCAGAAATAACTGAACCCTTCGCCCCACCCGGTCAGCCCGTCATCGGTTTCCAGCTTCAGCAGGGCGAAATCGAGCGCCGTCCACGCCCCCACGAACAGCCCCTCACCCTTGCCCGGATCGCTGAACGGGATTTTCAGTTCGATGACTTCGGCGCTGGTGATGGTGGTCATGACGTGTCTTCCTCTTTTATTGACACGGGTGTTGCTTGCCCGCGCCGCAGGCTCACCTTAGGGAGAGAAGATGGTTTTGAAAATCTCAAATCGCGATGCGCGGCGTCTATGGCTGGATGCCCAGAGGCTTGGTCGGACGCCAACCGGGCCTCTCGATCTGTTGGGGATCATCCGGGATCTGGGATTTGTGCAACTGGACACCATCCAGTCCGTCTCGCGCGCTCATCATCATATATTGTGGAGCCGGAACCAGAATTATCGCGAGCCCATGCTGAACCGGCTGCTGAAGGATCACCGGCAGGTCTTTGAACACTTCACCCACGATGCCGCGGTCCTGCCGATGGAATTCTATCCCCTGTGGCAACGCCAGTTCCGCCGCCAGGAAGAACGCATCCGCGGGGCGGGCTGGTACACGTCCATGCTGGATGCCGATGGACGCCGGGCGATCCGGGACCGGATCGAGATCGAAGGCCCGTTGTCGACCCGGGCCTTCGACACGAAAGTCGCTGGCAGGGCCGCCGGCAAGAAGGAAATGTGGGCCCGCCCGCCGCACAAGCTGGCGCTCGATTACATGTGGTATGCCGGCGATCTCAGCACCTCGCACCGCCAGGATTTTCGCAAATTCTACGATCTGACCGACCGGGTTGTGCCCGAGGCCTTGCGCCGGGATGAAAGAAACGACAGCGACCAGCTTGATTGGCTGTGCACCGGCGCGCTGGACCGGATGGCCTTTGGCACCGTCGGCGATATCAAGCGCTTCTGGGACGCCGCCGACATGGCCGAGGTCCGGACCTGGGCGGACAAGGTCAACGGATCACTGGTGGATGTTGAAATCCAGTGTGCCGATGGCAGCTGGCATGCCTGTCTGGCGCCGCTGTCGATCGAAACGCGGCTGGGGGATACACCGCCGCCCACATCGCGCCTGCGCCTGCTCAATCCCTTCGACCCGGTGATCCGCGACCGGACCCGCCTGATGCGGCTGTTCGGCTTCGACTATCGCATCGAGATCTTCGTGCCCGTGGCCAGGCGCCGATGGGGCTACTACGTCTACCCCCTGCTTGAAGGCGACCGTTTCGTCGGCCGGATCGAGGTCAGGGCAAACCGCAGGGAGGGCTCGCTGATCGTCCTGAAGTTCTGGCCGGAACCGGGCGTGCGCTGGACGCCGGCCCGCCGGGACAGGCTGGCAGCCGAACTGGAAAGGCTGAAGCGGTTTGTCGGCGCAACAACGATAAATTGGCCGAGTGCCACGGGCGCCTGAAGCATCGGCATCGGGGTTGCTGACCGCACCAGGACGTCAACGGTGTCCGCGGGAAGATCCGGGATCGTCTCTGGATCATTGGATTGTTGCGCCTGCACGGCACCCGCCAACGGGATCAGCGGTGCGCTTGGGACTGTACGGAATTTTGCGCCCTGACGTGGTGATCATCTGATGAGGAGACCCGCATAAGGGCATCGATCCCGGCCCCGCGAGCGTCAGGGCAATCTCACCTGATCCGGAACCGATTCCGGAGCGCGAGGCCCAGGAGGAACAGGAACAGCGGCCCCAGGAAGAACTGGACGCCGGAGACGATCTCCGAGGTTGGCGTCAGCCCCGTCAATTCCTCCTGGAAGAAGGTTCGGCCAAGACCAAGGAGGCTGAAAGTGTTCGAGAACGAGAGGCCCAGCGCCCGCCCCAATTCCAGTTCGGGGTCGAAGCGGATCAGGCCCCAGCCGCCGCAGAGAAACGTGATCGTCAGGCCGCAGAGCGGCCGCCCGATCGACCAGCCATAGTCCGACACGTAGCGAAACAGCCGGGAACCGACACCGGAGAACGATCTCCAGCCGTCCTCGACTTCCCTGCAGCGCAACTCCAGCCTGTGGAACCTGTGCTCGTCGAAAAACTTCTTCTGGCTGTCCATCAACTGTTTCAACCGCTCATATCTGCGGCGGTGGTTGGTGGCGTCCTTGGGGTTCTTCGGCACCGCTGGCCAGCCGACATCCGTAAAATCCGTATCCTCGTGCAGAGCGGCATTGAAGAACTTCGGCGGCCAGTTTTCAAACCCTGTCTGGACGAGGGTTGTTGGGCCTTTGAAAGTGGCGTCGGAGAAGTTTGCGTCTCCGGAGAAGGTGGCGTTCTGGAAGGAGGCGCTCCCGGAGAAGGCGGCGTTCTGGAAGGAGGCGTCTCCGGAGAAGGAGGTGGACCGGAAGGCGGCGTCTCCGGAGAAGGCGGCGTGCTCAAAGTCGGTTTTCTGGAACTTTGCGTTCTGGAAAGTGGTGCCCCTGGAGAAGGAGGCGTTCTGGAAGAGAGCGTTCCCGGAGAAGGTGGCGTTCTGGAAGGTGGCGTCCCCGGAGGAGGTGGCGTTCTGGAAGGTGGCGTCCCCGGAGGAGGCATCGTGAATCTCAAAGGAAGCTTTCCGGAAGTCTGCGTTCTGGAACTTTACGTCCTGGAAGAGGGTCTTTTCGAAGAAGGAGGCGTTCTGGAAGGCGGCGTCTCCGGAGAAAGTGGCTCTCTGGAAGGCGGCGTCCCCGTAGAAAGTGGCGTTCCCGAAGTCTGCGTTCCGGAACTTTGCGTCATGGAAGTCGGTCTTTTTGAAGAAGGTGGCGTCCCTGAAGCAGACATCCCCGGAGGAGGAGGCGTTCTGGAAGGCGGCGTCATCCTTAAAGGAAGCGTTCTGGAAGTCTGCGTTCCGGAACCTTGCGTTCTGGAAGGTGGCGTCCCCGGAGAAGGTGGCGTTCTGGAAGGCGGCGTCATCCTCAAAGGAAGCGTTCCGGAAGTCTGTGTTCCGGAACCTTGCGTCATGGAAGTCGGTCTTTTTGAAGAAGGTGGCGTCCCTGAAGCAGACATGCTCGGAGGAGGAGGACCGGAAGATGGCGTCTCCGGAGAACACGAACCCATGGCAAATCACCCCTGTGATCTCGCAGTCTGCGAGATCACAGGGGTGAGTATCAGGTTGAATTGTGTCAGCCTCTGGGTAACTGCCGGCGAAGACCTTCCGGATCGCCGTCTTTTCATCCTCTTTCAGGGGGGCCAGATCCTCTTCGGTGGCGCGTTTGGCGTCAATCAGTTTCCGCTTGTCCTCATCGGACAGCGCTTGCGCCATCCAGCCGTTGAAATAGCGGCGGTTCCGGGCATGGAGGCATACGTCGTAACGGTCCCCCCTCGCGTCCGGCGCCTGCTCCCCCGCCATGGTCATCAGCACATACCAGAGTTTCTGGCGGGCGTCCTTCAGCATGGGCCTGGCCGGGGTTCGGGCGCTTCTTCAGTCATGGACGGACACTCATGCTTCTGGTTTGATCCACCCTTGTTCCTTGTGCCGCCCAAACATGCGGCTTCGGGCCCGCCAGGCCCGTTATCAAGGCAAGGATGGCGCCTTTTTTCGCGCCCTGGTGGCGGCGATTTTTACGCCGTGACAAGCGGTTCAATCCCCGACAGGTCCACGCTCTTGCGTGCCGCGGCCATGTCGTGGCCGCAACGCCGCGTCGTGGCTGGTCTGCATGTTGCTCCAGAACTCAGGCGTCGTGCCAAGAGCCCGGGACAGACGCAACGCCGTGTCGGGGGTCACGCCCGTCTGTTCCTTCACCAGCCGCTCAACGAGCGCGTGCGGCACGCCACTCGCTTTCGCCAGCTCGATGGAAGACATCCCAAGCGGTTCAAGAAATTCGTGCTTGAGAATTTCGCCGGGATGGCAGGGGGCGATCATCGATCCCATCATGGCAGTTACTTTCGATGGTAGTCTGTAAACTCGACGTCGGCAGGTCCGTTCTCTGTCCAGACGAAACAAAAGCGCCATCTTTTGTTCACCCGGATCGAGTGCTGTCCCCTTCTGTCGCCTTGCAGTGCCTCAAGCCGGTTGGCGGGCGGTATACGCAAATCCCCAGGTGTGTGGGCGGCATCAAGCATCGTCAGCTTGCGGCGCGCGACATTCATGAGGCCGGCGGGAAAGCCCGCATTGGCCCTGTTCGCCGGAATGTCCTGGATGAGCCCGCCCCTGGTGCTTTGGATCATGGCGGACATGTATCATTCAGTGGCACGTGTGTCAAAGTGTGATACATGACCTGTCCCTGAATGCAGGAAAGGAATGGTGGCGGTTTTCGACGGTTTGCCAAGGGTTTGGCGCTTGACCCTGGCACGGGTCGAGCGGGGAGTCGAAATCGGTTTTCCCCTGTTGGGAACCGGATTGGCGGATCAGATCGCCGCCTCCAGCAGGGCGATTTCATCCGGTGTCAGCTTGAACAGGTCATAGACGATATCGTCGATCCTGGCCTCCGCCCGGGCAATCTCGGCGGTGAGGCGGGCGATCCCGGCGCGGTCGCGGGTGATCCAGTCTTCCCAGTCGGAGCGTTCGGCAAGCGGGATATCGGCCTTGAACGCCTTTTTCACCTCGCTGCGGAAGGTGGCGAAGTCGGGCAGGGTCCACCATTCCTTGAGCCTGGTGGTCAGCTTGGGATCGCGCGCCGGCGGGCAGAGGTCGGGAAGGCGGCGGGTGAGGGCGGTTTGGAGTTTGAGGCGGGTCTGGGCGGCTTCATGCGCGGCTAACGAAAGGTTGCTGAGTGCTCGCCGTTCACCACTCGGCCAATCTGGGATCGGCATTTGGCCTAGATGGTTCGAGAAAAAACGGACAAAGCCGCCTCTAATCTGGGCGCTTATGTTCAGATAGGTGAACCAAAGAAGCTTGGAGTTCAGGTAGGCCGTAAGGTGGTGCTCGTCGCTCGGAATGAAATACCCCGTGTTCGCCATGAATGATCCATCCGTGTCCAGATGGAACGGGGCGCTGTCGCCTATATCCTTGTAGGCAATCTTGGGGCGCTGAAAATGCTCATGGTAGTCAACGGTATCTTGTATTTCGAACCATTCGTAGCTGCCAGCTTTCCGTCCTGGCCACTTGTCATTGCTGTCGTTTGGCTTCCAGCCTTTGGGTTTGGGTTCTAGTGCCTCTCGCATGGTTTCGAGATAGCCCTTAATCGCCGGATAGGCGTCTATGTCAGTGCCGCGTCTTGTGAAAATCAGCCACAGCCCGCGTGGTTCGGCCCGCCAGCGTTTCAGATCCTTGCCTTCGAGGAACGGCTTCAGCAGGTCTGCTGACCCGGGGTCCTGGGCGCAGAGTCGTTCCTTCGTCGGCGTGTCGATCACAAAGGCCGCGTTCAGGCCGGTTTTGATGCCATACAAGGGCTTGCCGTAGACCTCTTTCAGCGTTTTCCGGCCCGTCCTGATCTTGTCGCGCAGCGCCCGCAGCGCGGGGGGTTCCAGTTCCCACGATCCGGCCCCCAGGGCGGCTTGCGGATAGGGGCCCTGGGCGGTTTCCCAGCTGGCCAAAAAATTCGTTTCCGGCAGTGCGTCGACCTTCCAGAACTTCATTTCATGGTCCGGGTGCGCATGTCCGCGTTTCATGGTCAGGATGGCCGGATAGGTCGTCACACCCTCGAACACTTGCAGGTCGCCAAAATCGACCACGCTTTCGATGGCAGCCTCGTTCAGGAGGTATGCGCGCAGGGGCTTGCCCGATCCGGTCTTGAAGAAGGTATTGGATGAAATGTAACCCAAACGCCCGCCCGGCTTGAGCAGGCGCAGGCCGCGTTCGTAGAAGTAGCAAAACAGATCGGCTACGCCGTGGTAGCTCTCGAATCGCCTTTGCAGATATGGTTTGAGACCTGAAATCAGTTCCTGGCGCACATAGGGCGGATTGCCCAGAACCACGTCGAATCCGCCCTCGGCAAAGACGCCGGGAAAGGCGGTCTCCCAGGTGAAGGCATGGTCGAGATAGGCGAAGTTGCTGTCTTCGATCAGGCTATCGCCCACGCGGACGTTGCCCGACAGGCTGTCCAGCACCTTCCCGCGCCGGGCGGTCCTGATCCAGAGCGACAGTTTGGTGATTTCGACGCTTTCGGCGTTCACGTCCACGCCGAACAGATTATTCGACAGGATTTCGCTGTCCGGGTCCAGCAGATCGTCGATATGGCCCGCCTTGCCCTCCAGTTCGGCCACTTTTTCGTTCACGCGGGACAGTTCGGCCTTCAGGAAGTCGAACGCCATGATGAGGAACACGCCGGAGCCGCAGGCGGGATCGACAATGCGCAGCGTCCTGATGCGGTCGCGGTAGGCTTGCCACGCTTCCAGCTCGGCCGATTTTCTGCGCCACGGGATCGCGGCGTAATCGCCCGGGTCCGCAGCCTTCCTGGCATGGTCGTGCAGGATCGTTTCGAACGCTTCCTGCAGATGCGCGCCCAGGGTTTCGGCCACGATAAACCGTGCGATGTAGTCGGGCGTATAGACCACCCCGTCACGTTTGCGCCGTCCGCTTGTGCCGCTGGTTTTCCCGGGCTCTTCTGCCTCACCCCGTGCAATGGCCTGCAGGCGTTCCACGTCCGCAATGGATTGTTCGAAAATGTGGCCCAGGACGGTGACTGACACCTCGGACGCGAAATCGTATTCGCTCAGGGTCTTGAATCCCTCACAGATGGCGTCGGGCAGATCAAGGCTGTTGATTGCCTCATCGGGATGGAACAGCCCGCCATTGTAGCGCGGGATTTTCAGTTCTTCACTGCCCTGGTCGATTGCCCGGAACAGGCCCTTGAAATTCTCCCACACCGGGCGCGGATTGTAGGGGTCACGGGCAGTGAAAGCGGCGGCAAGCGTGTTGTAGGGCAGCAGGCCGGTATCCTCCGCAAAGGCGACGAACAGCACGCGGTCGAGGATCTTCCGGGCCAGCGCGATTGCGTCCAGTGCTTCAATCGTATCGTCAGCTTCCCGCACCGCACCCAGAAGCTGAAGGCGCAACGCCTTGTAATCCTGGTAGAGCTTGTCGGTAATGTCCCTGTCTTCGCGGCGGCTTTCCTTCAGCAGATCAGTCGTGCGACCGGACAGCAGGTTTTCCGCCGACAGCAGCAGCATGAAGCGCGCGTATTCCGCGGGGTCTGTCAGCTGGTCGAGGCGGAACATTTCATGGGCAGAGGTGCCTTCCCCGAACCCGTAGAGGCGCAGTTCGATGTAGTTGGACACCAGAACCCATTTCACGCCCCGCGCGTTCATGGCGTATTCCCACGCCTGTTGAACGGGGCTCTTGTTCCGGCCTGGCATGATCGCATCAAGGTCGCGGGTATCCGCGCCCTTCAGTTCGAACGGAGCAACGATGTCTGGCGTCTCGCCGCCAAAGCGGCCAAACGCCAGATCGACGCTGCCCCGCAAGATATTTTGTTCCGTCGAGACGTTGTAATCCGCGCCACCGGCCGGGCCGTGGTAACCGAGAACCCCTTCAACGATCCTGGACGCAAACTGCCCGTGCAGGGCGGTTTCCTTCAGGCGTTCGATCCGACCCGAACTGATCAGTTCCGCCCAGGCTTCCAGTGCGGCCAGGTGATCTGACGGGATCGGGTCGGCCTTGATGTGGCGCTTCAGGGTCTTGCGATTGAACAAATTCATGAATTGACGGTCTTTCCTGATGTCGTCCCATGATCGAAACGCTCTTCAAGGTCGGCAGATCACCGGTTTCCGGGGCGAGTGTGTCCCGGTCAGCCTGGGCGCGTTGCCTGATTTCCGGATCGTCCCTGGACTCTGATTTGCCTTGATGCCCCGGCCGCGGCATTTTTCGACCAGCGTGGTCAGAATGGCGGTTTTGTCGAGACTGTGCGGAATTTCGTGCCCTGACGCATTTTGTCACGTCATCGGGAAGCGTTCTTCGAACATGATGGCAAGTCGGCTTTTGACAGTGTACCATTCGCGCACTGATCGCTTCCACTTCCGTTGAAATAGCATTGAGCGCGAGATCGATCAACCTGGCCGCCGCCCCATCGCCGGGGAAATGGTCGCGGGGCATGACGGCCCGCCGGATTTTCGAGTTGAGCGCCCCGATTGCATTTGTGGTGCGGATCACCCTGCGCGCCCCGGGTGGATGATCGGGGAAGGGGATCATCTCGGTCCAGGCGCGCCGCCAGTTCGGCGCGATGGAGAACCGCATCAGGGAACAGCGGATGAATCCGTTCACCGACCGCATCTCCCGTCACGGGTGATGGCCCAACCAGTTCCGCCTGATCGTGCCCTCGCTCGCCTGTTGTCCGATCGGGACGATCCGCCGCAAACTGTTCGCTTCCCGAGGTGGATTATATTTCGGTTTTGATTCAATGACTTGATTAATGCTTGCTACCGGCGGTCCGGCGTCGGTGCCTTGCCCGTGAAAACAGGGTCCTGTAGAGAAACTTGCAGAATTGCCACAGCGGGTCGCCCGGGCGAAATAGCCTCGCCGCTAATTGTCCTTCAGCGATTTTGACGGGTCCGGGCGTTCCAGTTTCGAGATATAGGCCACCAGATTGTCGATCTCGTCGGCGGTGGGATCAAACCCGCGCGCGGGGTGCGGTAGCCGGGTATGGAAGCTGCGCAGGCGTTCTTCATACCGCTCCCACTTCTCGGCAAAAATATAGAAGCTGGGCGTGGAGGAAATGCCGGAATATTTATCGCCATCACCGATGACGTGACAGAATTTGCACTGTTCCCGGGCGATTTTCTGGCCCTTTTCCCGATCTCCATTGGCCAGCGCAATGGTCGGCGGACAGAGCAGGACAGCCAGCATGATGATTCCACGACAGATCATGACGGCAGATTAAACCCGAAAAACCGGATCAGGCAAATCTGTCAGCCGCGCCGCCGGCGCCGGCGTCCCTCGCGCCCGCCATGGTCGGGCACCGCCACGGTCCTGGGGTCGGGCAGGGCCACCACTTTTCGCAGTTCGGGGAAGTCGTCGGTCTTGTGCGGAAAGGCCATCGCCGCGACGAAGTGGTCCTGAAATTTCGCCTCGACCGCCGTTTCGATCTTCTCGATGCGCCGGACCACATCCTCGATCTCGCGCCGGGCATCGCCGTTGAGCAGCGCGATGCGGGCGCCGGTGCCGGCGGCGTTGCCGGCCGATGCCACGGTTTCCAGGGGACAGTCCGGGATCAGGCCCAGCGCCATGGCGTATTTGGTGTCGATATGGCTGCCGAACGCGCCGGCAAGCGTGATACGCCCGACCCTGTCCACACCCAGCTTGTCCATCAGCAGCTTGCATCCGGCATAAAGCGCGGCTTTGGCCAGCTGGATCGCGCGCACATCGTTCTGGGTGATCTGAACGCGCACTTCGCCGTCCCACATCAGATAACCGAAGGTCCGGCCATCGGCGATGATCCGGGCGGAGCGCCCGGCCAGCGATCCATCGACCACACCATCCGGCGAGATGATCCCGGCCAGGTACAACTCGGCCATCACCTCGATAATACCGGAACCGCAAATGCCGGTCACACCGGTATTGTCGACCGAGGAATCAAACTCGGGATCATCGGACCACAGATCGCAACCGATCACCTTGAAGCGCGGCTCAAGCGTTTCAGGATCGATCCGCACCCGCTCGATGGCGCCCGGCGCCGCGCGTTGGCCACCCGAGATCTGGGCGCCCTCAAAGGCCGGACCGGTCGGGCTTGATGCCGCCAGCAGCCGGTCCTTGTTGCCCAGAATGATCTCGGCATTGGTGCCGACATCGACGATCAGCGTGATCTCGTCATTGAGATAAGGCGTTTCCGACAAAACCACGCCCGCGGCGTCCGCACCGACATGGCCGGCAATGCAGGGCAGTACATAGACCCGGCTGTCGGGATGCATCTTCACACCCATCTCGTTGGCCCACATGGTGATACCCGAACTGGTGGCCAGCGCGAACGGTGCCCCGCCCAGTTCCGTCGGATCGATGCCCAGCAGCAAATGGTGCATCACCGGATTGCCGACAAAAACCGCCTCCAGCACATGGTCCGGTTGCACGCCTGCCTCGAGGGCGACCTGTTCGATAAGCGTGTTGATCGCCTCGCGCACGGCTTCGGTCATCTCGCGGTCGCCGCCGGGGTTCATCATCACGTAGGAGACCCGGCTCATCAGATCCTCGCCAAAGCGGATCTGCGGGTTCATCAACCCGGCCGACGCCACCACATGACCAGTGTGCAGATTACACAAATGCCCGGCAATGGTGGTCGAACCCACATCGAAGGCAACGCCGTAGGCCCGGTCATGGAAGCCCGGCCAGGCCGCAATCACCTTGGCCCGGTTGGGCGTGGTGTGCACCGCCACGGTCAGCTTCCATTTGCCGTCACGCAGCGCCTTTTGCAGGTCCTGGATTGTGCGCAGGTCGCATTGCGGATTGGTCAGATCCCACTGATCCTCCAGCGCCTGATAGACCCGTTCCAGGTCGCCGAGCGGCTTGTGCATATCGGGCTCTTCAACCTCGATATAATGCAGCCGCGTGACCGGGCTCATGACAATATCGCGCACTTCGGCGCGCTTGCGCACGACCTGGCGGTGAACCTGGCTGTCGGGCGGCACGTCGATGACCGCATCGCCCTGGATCAGCGCATGACAGCCGAGCCGGCGGCCGGGCTTCAGGCCGCGCTTCAGGTCATATCGTTTCTCGACCGGTCCGGGTTCGGAGAGATGCCCGCTTTGGCTGGAGATCCTGTGCTTGGCGAAATCGCCCCCGGACAGGGTGATCTGGCAGCGCCCGCAAATCCCGCGCCCGCCGCAGACACTGTCGAGATCGACGCCCAGCGATCGGGCCGCCGTCAGAACCGGCGTGCCGTGTTTGAAACTGCCGCGCTTGCCCGAAGGGGTGAAGACGACCAGCGCCTCTTTCACCCCGGTTGCCGATCCATCCGCCATGGGCTCTGAACTTACGCTGCGCGCCGGCGGCGTCCGCCCCGGCCCCGTCGTCCGCCTTCTTCGCCCTCGGCGGCCGGTTCGCGGTTCTTCATGATCCAGTTCTGACAGTTCCTGTCGGTGGACATCAGCACATTGGCGGCCCGGACCATTTCCATTTCCTGGGGCCGTACCGGATTCATGATCGCCGAGGTCATGCCGCTGGCCATCGCCATCGGCAAAAAGGCGGCATTGATCACATGACGGTTCGGCAGGCCGAACGAGATGTTCGAGGCGCCGCACGTGGTGTTGACCCCCAGTTCCTCGCGCAGGCGCCGGACCAGCGCAAAGACCTGCAGGCCGGCCGTTGCCATGGCGCCGATCGGCATCACCAGCGGATCGACCACAATATCGTGTGACGCGATACCGTGGTCGTGCGCCCGCTCGATGATTTTCCTGGCAACTTCAAACCGTACATCCGGATCCTCGGATATGCCGGTTTCATCGTTCGAAATCGCCACCACCGGCACATCGTATTGCCTGGCCAGTGGCAGGACCATTTCCAGTCGATCTTCCTCGCCCGTAACCGAGTTCAGCAATGGCCGCCCCTTGCAAACCTCCAGGCCGGCGGCGAGCGCCTCGGGCACCGAGGAATCGATGCTGAGCGGGATATCGACCAGGTTCTGAACCAGTTTCAGCGTCTCGGCCAGCAGCGGGGGCTCGGTCTCGTTGGGGTTGACGCTGGTCACGCCGGCATTGACGTCCAGCATCGAGGCGCCGGCGCTGACCTGGGCAATGGCATCGGCCTCAACGGTTGAAAAATCTCCGTTTTTCATCTCCTCGGCCAGCCTCTTGCGGCCGGTTGGATTGATCCGTTCCCCGATCACGCAGAACGGTTGGTCGAAGCTGATGATGACTTCTCTGGTGGCCGAGGCAACAAGGGTGCGGGTCATGGGGGACGGACCTTTCAAGTCTGAGATATAAAGATTTCTTTATGCGACTTGCCGAATGGCAACCGATTTATCAAGTTGAGCGGCCAGGCCGCCGCGGTTGTCGGTGATCCAGTCTGCCGTCTGCTGCAACCCGCCGAGCGGGAAGAAATGTAGCTGGCAGATCGGGCTGTCCGGCAATTCCGCCACGTGGTCGGCCAGCGGATCGACGAATTCATCGGGGCCGGATACGGTCATCAGCCTGGTGACGTTCCTCGCCTGTCTGGTCAGCACGCGCATGGAATTTCCGACCCCGCACATTGTGGCGTATTTGATCAGGGTGGTCAGTCTGGCCGGACCGGCAACGCCGATATGGATCGGCAGCGTGTTGCCGGCGGCGCGCAGTCCGTTGGCCCAGTCGATCACCGGCGCGGCCTCGAAACAGAACTGGGTGGTGATGTGGACACAGGCGTCGGTGCGTTCGGCGAACGCATTCTTCCTGGTCAGCGCCTCGGCAATGCCGGCATCGCCGATGTCCCTGTTGCCCTCGGGATGTCCGGCGACCGCGATCCGCTTGATGCCGTTGGCATCGAAGACACCGATTTCGAGCAGATCCATCGAACCGGTGAAAGGCCCCTTCTGTCCACCAATCCCGCCGGCAATCGCCAGCACGGCATCGACGCCGGCTTCCCCGGCATAGCGCTTCACCCAGGTTTCGAACTCTTCACGGGAGGGAATGATCCTGGCCGGGAAGTGCGGCATCGGGCGCATGCCCTCGTTACGGATACGGGTGGCCGCGGCGATCATGTCATCGAACGGCGTGCCGTCGATATGGGCGATATAGACGGTGGTGCCGGCCGGCAGCAGGGCGCGCAGATCGTCGAACCTCCCGATCTGCTTCGGCGTCACCTCGACCGAGAAGCGCCGCAAGAATTCGGACATGTTTGCGGTTGTCATATCGGTTCTCCCCGCGCGGCCTTGCCGCTCGCCTCGATCAGCGTCTTCAGGCGCCCGGCATCATATTCGGCTTCCAGCGTGTCGGCCGCCGATTTCGCCTCGGCATCCAGATCGTCGCCGCAGTCGACCGCGTCACCGCGCCGCCAGTCCGCCAGATAGGCATCGGCATCCCTGGCGCCGACCCGCATGGCACAGCGGTCGATCGCCTGCTCGAACCGCTCGGCCAGCTGGATCCTGGCGGTCTTGCGGCCCTTTTTCACGATCACCTGGGCGGGGATGTCCCGCCAGTAAACGATGGTCAGTTGCGCCATGACGCGGTTCCTGTTTCCTGAATTCTGGTCTTAAATGAGGATTCTTGAGGAATCATGCCAACATCGAACCGACAGGCGCGGCATCAAGAGCGACCCGCGCCAATCCGCCGATATGGTCATGGGTCGCCGGCAGACATCAGATTGCCGCCCTTTGCGCAAATGCCCCGATCGGCATGGGCGTAAAAGACGGTCGGAGAATACCAGCAGGGACCAGGGCAATGGCCGATATCGAAAAACTCGCCGATGAGAGCGGCAAGCGCGGACGCAGAGTGCGCGGCAGCGGTGGCGCCGATGCCCGCCGGGCAAGGCGCGCCGGCGTCAGCGCCCCCCAGGCCCGCCACATCACACGGGCAATACCGACATTCGAGATCATGGATGAAGAAGCGCTGTGCCTGATCGAGGAAAGCGCCGATACGGTGCTGGAGGAAATCGGCCTCGATTTCCGCGACGACCCGGAAGTGCTGGAGATGTGGCGGGCGGCCGGCGCCGACGTGCGCGGCGAACGGGTCCGTTTCCCGAGGGGCCTCTGCCGTGACCTTCTCGGGACCGCGCCGAAACAGTTTACCCAGCACGCCCGCAACCCCGAACGCTCGGTCGAGATCGGCGGCAACCACACGGTCTTCGCCCCGGTCTATGGCCCACCGTTCGTCACCTGCAAGGACAAGGGCCGGCGCTATGCCACGCTGGAGGATTTCCAGAACTTCGTGAAGATGGCATATGTGGCGCCATACCTGCACCATTCGGGCGGCACGGTGTGCGAGCCGTGCGACGTGGCGGTGAACAAGCGTCACCTGGACATGGTCTATTCCCACATCCGCTATTCCGACAAACCGTTCATGGGATCGGTCACCGCGCCGGAACGGGCCGAGGACTCCGTCGCCATGGCCCGCCTGGTATTCGGCGAGGAGTTCGTCGAACAGAACTGCGTGCTGATCAATCTGATCAATGTGAACTCGCCCATGACCTATGACAACACCATGGTCGGTTCGCTCAAGGTCTATGCCCGCGCAAACCAGACCTGCATCGTCTCACCCTTCATCCTGTCCGGCGCCATGTCGCCGGTCACCGTGGCCGGCACGCTGACGCAAGTTCTGGCCGAGGCGCTGGCCGGTACCGCCCTCACCCAGCTTTGCCGTCCCGGCGCGCCGGTGGTGTTCGGCACCTTTGCCGCCGCCACCTCGATGCAGTCCGGCGCCCCGATGTTCGGCGGCCCGGAACCCTCCATGGTGCTTTATGGCGCCGCCCAGCTTGCCCGCCGCACCGGCCTGCCGTTCCGCTCCGGCGGATCGCTTTGCGCTGCAAAGGTGCCGGACGCCCAGGCCGCCTACGAGACCGCCAACACCCTCAACGCCACCCTGCTCGGCGGCGTCAACTTCTCGCTGCACGCAGCCGGCTGGCTCGAAGGCGGGCTTGCCTCATCCTATGAAAAATTCGTCATGGACGTGGATCAGCTCGGCATGCTGCACAAGATCGCCGGCGGAATCGACGTCAGCGGGAACGGCCTCGGGATGAGCGCCATCCGCGAATGCGGCCCCGGCCAGCACTTCCTCGGCTGTGCCCACACCCAGGCCAATTTCGAGAGCGCCTTCTACACCCCCACCATCGCCCACAACAACTCGTTCGAGCAGTGGGAAATCGAAGGCAGCCAGGACGCCTATACCCGCGCCAACAAGGTGTGGAAGGATTGGCTGGCGGGTTATGTGGCCCCGGACCTGGACGCGGGGATCGACGAGGCGTTGCGGGCGTTTGTGGCGGAGAAGAAGGGATCGATGCCGGATGCGTTCACATAGGCGCTCGGAGCCTGACTGAAAAGTTATCCAGACATGACGATATCCACCGGGCCTGATGCCTGGCATGCAGGTTTCGGTGGCGCCGGACGTGGATGGCGGCGAGATCGCTGTTGAAGGAATCATCCGGCTCGTGGATCGGGAGGCCATTGCCGTGATTCGAAAAGATGACCGCGTTGGAACAATGTGTGTTCATTTTCCGCGAACTGGGTACCGGGTTCATCCTCGCTAATCCGCTGTTTTTCTCTTAAGATATTGAAATATATCGATATCATCAACATTTCGTACCACCCTTGTTCTTTTGAAACAAGGGTGGTACGAAATATTTCCCGCCGGGAGGAATCACATTGCGCGACTCTTCCGGCCATGACATGGAGGGATGAATGGCGAAGGCAAGACTGGCATTTGTCAAAGGAGACGGAATGGAAACCGACAAGCAGAAGGCGCTTGCGGCGGCTCTGGGACAGATTGAACGGGCGTTTGGCAAGGGCTCGATCATGAAGCTGGGCGAAGGCGCGGTGATGCAGGTCGAGGCGATCTCGAGCGGATCGCTTGGCCTCGATATCGTCCTGGGGATCGGCGGTCTGCCCAAGGGCCGGGTTATCGAGGTTTATGGCCCGGAAAGTTCGGGCAAGACGACGCTGGCCCTGCACACGGTGGCCGAAGCCCAGGCCAGGGGCGGGATCTGTGCCTTTGTCGATGCCGAACATGCGCTGGATCCGATCTATGCCGGCAAGCTGGGCGTCGATGTGGGAGAATTGATCATCTCCCAGCCCGATACCGGAGAGCAGGCGCTGGAAATCACCGATACGCTGGTGCGGTCGGGCGCGGTCTCGGTGGTGGTCATCGACTCCGTCGCGGCCCTGACACCCAAGGCTGAACTGGAAGGTGAAATGGGTGCGTCGCTGCCAGGTCTGCAAGCCCGTCTGATGTCCCAGGCCCTGCGCAAACTGACCGGGTCGATTTCCCGGTCCAACTGCATGGTCATTTTCATCAACCAGATTCGCATGAAGATCGGCGTGATGTTCGGCTCGCCCGAAACCACTACCGGCGGCAACGCGCTCAAGTTCTATTCTTCGGTTCGCCTGGATATCCGCCGCATCGGCTCGATCAAGGATCGCGAGGATATCGTCGGCAACCAGACCCGGGTCAAGGTGGTCAAGAACAAGGTCGCGCCGCCCTTCAAGGTCGTGGATTTCGACATCATGTATGGCGAGGGGATTTCCAAGGTCGGTGAACTGGTCGATCTCGGCGTGAAAGCCAATATCGTCGAGAAATCGGGTTCCTGGTTCTCCTATGATTCAACCCGGATCGGCCAGGGCCGGCAAAATGCCAAACAGTTCCTGCGCGACAACCCTGAAATGGCCAGAGAGATCGAACAAAAGATCCGGGCCAATTCCGGTCTGGTGGCCGACGCCCTGCAGGGCGATCCGGTCGAAGACGCCGGCGGCGGCGAGGATGACCTGCCGGATTTTGCTGAAGCCTGACAATCCCCCTCTGACCTGCCCCCCTCTGACCTGCCCCCTCTGACCTGCCCCCCTCTGAATCTGTCAGGCCAGGGGCGGACCGAAATGGTCCGCCCCTTTTCGTATGACCGCATGGCTGGACGCGGACCCGCCGCGTCGGTAAAACCCGGAACATTATCTGAAACCCGACGATCCGATCCAGGACACGGCCATGACCAGTCTCAGCGATATTCGCTCAACCTTCCTCGAATTTTTCGGAAGCGAGGGCCATGAAATTGTCGCCTCCAGCCCGCTGGTGCCGCAGAACGATCCAACCCTGCTGTTCACGAATGCGGGCATGGTTCAGTTCAAGAATGTGTTCACCGGCCTGGAACAGCGCCCCTATAGCCGTGCCGTCACCTCGCAGAAGTGCCTGCGGGCAGGTGGCAAACACAATGATCTCGACAATGTCGGCTATACCTCGCGCCACCACACTTTCTTCGAGATGCTCGGCAATTTTTCGTTTGGAGACTATTTCAAGGAAGAAGCCATCGATTTTGCCTGGCGACTGATGATGAGGGAATTCGCCCTGCCGCCCGAACGTCTGCTGGTCACGGTCTATTCCGGGGACGATCAGGCCCATGACCTGTGGCGGAAGGTGGCGGGCATTCCCGAAAGCAGGATTATCCGAATTCCGACCCACGATAATTTCTGGTCGATGGGTGATACCGGTCCGTGCGGTCCATGTTCGGAAATTTTCTACGATCACGGCGATCATATTCCCGGCGGGCCGCCCGGTTCGCCGGACGAGGATGGCGACCGCTTTATCGAAATCTGGAACCTGGTGTTCATGCAGTTCGAACAGATCGACACCGATAATCGTGTCGATCTTCCCAGGCCTTCGATCGATACCGGCATGGGTCTGGAACGCATCGGCGCCCTGTTGCAGGGCCGGCATGACAACTACGACACCGATCTCTTGCGCGCCCTCATCGAGGCCTCGGCCCAGACATCGAACTCCGGTCCGGACGGCCCTCACCAGGTGTCGCACCGGGTGATCGCCGATCATTTGCGCGCGTCCTGCTTTTTGATGGCCGATGGTGTGCTGCCGTCCAATGAGGGGCGCGGCTATGTGCTGCGCCGGATCATGCGCCGGGCAATGCGCCATGCCCAGCTGATCGGCGTGGACGAACCGCTGATGTGGAAACTGGTACCGACCCTGGAACGGGAAATGGGCCATGCCTTTCCCGAACTCGGCCGCGCCGAGGCGCTGATGACCGAGACCCTGAAGTTTGAGGAATCCAAATTCCGCAGGACCCTGGACAAGGGCTTGCACCTGTTGGAGGCCGAAGTTGACAAACTGGGCGAGGGCGGCACCCTTGCCGGCGATGTGGCCTTTCGGCTCTATGACACCTATGGCTTCCCGTTGGATCTGACCCGGGATGCCCTGCGGTCAAAGGGTCTGGACGTCGATACCGACGGCTTCAATACGGCGATGGAGCGCCAGCGCCAGGAAGCCCGCAAAGCCATGTTCAGATCTGGCGGTATGGCAACCGAGGCGGTCTGGTTCGAAATTCGTGATGATGTCGGCGCCAGCGAATTCCTTGGATACGAAACCGAACATGCCGAGGGTCGGGTAACGGCGCTGGTCCGGGACGGCAAACGCGTGGATGCGGCCGGTACGGGTGAAGATATTCTGGTGATCCTGAACCAGACGCCGTTTTATGGTGAATCCGGCGGCCAGGTCGGCGATACCGGCACCATGCTCGGCAACGGTGTGTCATTGACGATCGCGAAGACGACAAGGAGCGCCGGCGATTTGCACGTTCATCACGCCAGGGTGAATGACGGCACGTTGGCCGTGGGGGACGCGCTGGAGCTGCGTGTCGACAGCACCAGCCGAACGGCGATCCGCGCGAACCATTCGGCTGCACATATCCTGCATGAGGCATTGCGCCGGGTGCTTGGATCGCACGTGACGCAGAAGGGCTCCCTGGTGACGCCGGACCGGTTGCGGTTTGATTTTTCCCATCACAAGGCAATGTCGGCGGAAGAGATCGCCGAAGTTGAAGCCATCGCCAACAATATCATTCGCCAGAATGAAGACGTCGTCACACGGCTGATGACGCCGGAGGATGCGATAGAGGCGGGTGCCCTGGCACTGTTTGGGGAAAAATACGGTGAAGAAGTCCGCGTCCTGTCCATGGGTCACGATGCCGGCGGCGGTGATATCTATTCGACCGAATTGTGTGGCGGCACCCATGTGCGCCGGACCGGCGACATCGGCCTGGTCAAGATCAGTTCCGAAAGCGCCAATGCATCGGGCGTGCGGCGGGTGGAAGCCCTGACCGGTGAAGCTGCGCTCTCCTATCTGAACAATCAGGACCGGATTGCAGGCGATGCCGCGGCCGCCCTGAAGACCACGGTCCAGGAACTGCCAGGCCGGATTGCGACCCTGGTCGAGGAGCGGCGCAAGCTCGAACGTGAACTGACCGAGGCGAAGAAGAAGCTCGCCATGGGCGGCGGCGATGCGGCCGCGCCGGACGAGACCCGGGAGATTGGCGGAGTGAAGCTTGTTGCCCGGGTTCTGAACGGCATCAGCCCCAGGGATCTGGCTGGCCTGATCGATGAAACCAAGATCAGGCTCGGCTCTGGCGTAGCCGCCTTCGTGGCGATCAATGACGGCAAGGCGGCGCTGGCCGTGGGTGTGACCGACGATCTGTCAGGCCGGCTGAATGCGGTCGACCTGGTCAGGGCGGGGGCCGAGGCGGTCGGCGGAAAGGGCGGCGGTGGCCGCGCGGACCTTGCCAGGGCCGGCGGCCCCGACGGGTCCAGGGCCGATGCCGCGCTCCGGGCGATCCGGGCCGAACTGGAAGGCGCCGCCAGGGCAGCATAGCGCTATTTCTGCAGGTTTTCGAATTTGGCGGCCCAGTCGTCCGGCATCAGATCTTCGGTGATATGGGATTCGTTCGAAAGGGCCGTATCCAGATGCGTGCTGCGCGCTTCCTTGCCGAATTGCTTCGACGGCGCGAGGCAATCGGGATTGTCCAGGGAGCCCATCATCACGCTGATATCGGGCAGGTCGAAATAGCTGAAGGTCAATGGCGTGCCGCAATCGCCGCAAAACCCACGTTCGGCAAGGGTTGAACTGGCATAGATCGCCAGGTCGCCGCGGATGACCTCGAAGTCACCAATTTCCACATTCGCCAGCGGTGCAAAGTAATTGCCCGTGGCCTTCTGGCACATCCGGCAATGGCAGATGCCGGCCCGGCGTGGAGTCTTGTACAGCGCGTAACGGATCTTGCCGCACTGGCAACCGCCTTCCTCAACTGGTTTGCGGGACATCCTTGGGGGCTCCTTTCGCGACAACGGTTGCGGCAAGGGTAACACCGATGATCGTTATGACCAGTCCGGCGAGGCCGTGTACACCCGGATTGTGCTGAAAGAAGGTGTATTCCATGATCATGGCCCAGGCCGGCATTAAAGGTACCGCCGCCACCGCCGTGGAGGCGCCAAGCCGGCCCACGCACCAGGCATAGGTGCCAATGCCGATGATATTGAAAACAATACCCTGAAACACTCCCTGGATCACGGTGGTCGACATCGCGATATCGCCAATCCGGGGTTCCAGGAACAATCCATAGACGATCAGGTAGGGCAGGGAGATCGTCGCCGCGATTGCCGCGCCTTTCAGCGGTGCAATCTGCCAGCGGCGCAGGAAAATCGTGAAGCCGGCCCAGACAATGCCGGCACCGAAAAAGAAAATATCACCGCGTGCCACGGCGGCGCCACCCTGGGCAACCAGATCAGGGACGATCATCAGGGCCAGGCCGCACGCGCTGAGGAACAGGCCGAATATCTTGCGAATGGGCATGTCTTCGCCCAGCCAGGCCCAGGCAACAAACCCGCCCAGGATCAGTGCAACGCCCGGCGTGATAACGGAACCATGGGTGGCCGACGAGGACAGCAGCCCGGCGGTAATCAGACAGCCATGCGCGACGCCGCCGACCGAGGCCAGAAGAAGCGATCGCTTCAGACCCAGTTCCGGGAGCCAGCCGCCCCGGATGACGAACGGTAACAAGATGAGGCCGGAAATGCCATAGCGCATGGCCACCACGTCCCAGGGGCTGCCGCCGGCGGCGAAGTAAAAACGGGTGGCGATGAAGCCGCCCGCGAAAATGCCCATGGACAGAACCAGCAGTGCGATCGGGATCCGTTTGCCCGCGGGCACGGCCGGTTCCAATGGTCAGTTCATCCTGGCTTGGAGATTTTCGTCGATCTTGTCCAGGAAGCCGGTGGTTGTCAGCCATTTCTGGTCCGGCCCGACCAGCAGCGCCAAATCCTTGGTCATGTAACCGCTTTCCACGGTTTCGGTGCAGACGTCCTCCAGGTCCTTGGCGAATTTTCCCAGGGCGTCATTGCCGTCCAGCTTGGCCCGGTGGGCCAGGCCCCGGGTCCAGGCATGGATCAAGGCGATCGAATTGGTCGACGTTTCCCTGCCTTCCCGGTGCAGACGGTAATGACGGGTGACGGTGCCGTGGGCGGCTTCGGCCTCGACCGTTTTGCCGTCCGGCGACATCAGAACCGATGTCATCAGGCCAAGCGAGCCGAAGCCCTGGGCCACGATGTCGGACTGCACATCGCCGTCATAGTTCTTGCAAGCCCAGATAAAGGCGCCGTTCCACTTCAGCGCGCAGGCAACCATGTCGTCGATTAGGCGGTGCATGTAAGTGAGACCGGCTTTGGCGAATTTGTCGGCAAATTCGGCATCGAAGACTTCCTGGAACAGATCCTTGAAGCGACCGTCATAGGCCTTCAGGATCGTGTTCTTGGTCGACAGATAGCAGGGCCAGCCGCGGTTCAGGGAATAGTTCATCGAAGCGCGGGCAAAATCGCGGATTGAATCGTCGCGATTGTACATGCTGAGCGCGATACCGGACGATGGAAAATCATAGATTTCCTTCTCGATCACCGTGCCGTCTTCGCCCTCGAACCTGACGGTCAGCTTGCCCTTGCCGGGAACCAGAAAGTCGGTCGCCCGATACTGATCGCCAAAGGCATGCCGGCCAACCACAATCGGCTGGGTCCAGCCGGGCACCAGGCGCGGGACGTTCTGGCAAATGATCGGTTCGCGGAAAATCGTGCCGCCCAGAATGTTGCGGATGGTACCATTTGGTGAACGCCACATCTGTTTCAGATTGAATTCCTCGACACGCTGTTCGTCCGGCGTGATCGTGGCGCATTTGACGCCGACACCATGCTTTCTAATCGCTTCGGCGGAATCGATGGTGATCTGGTCATCGGTGTCATCGCGCGCTTCAATGCCCAGATCGTAATATTTCAGATCGATGTCCAGATAGGGCAGGATCAGTTTCTGCTTGATTAAGTCCCAGATAATTCGGGCCATCTCGTCCCCATCCAATTCGACGACGGGGTTTTCAACTTTGATCTTGCTCATGGAGTTCCTCAACGGTGACGGCAGAGCGCACGATATCGGCCCTGGAAGGATGCCGGTTCTATAATTCTATAACCCGGCTTCAACCCCTCGCCAAGTCCGTTGAAGAACGGTATGACGACGGCTGGAAGAATGGGCGCGAAATGGCAGGAACCAATCAGAAAAAGACGAAAATTACCGGCGGTCCCGCCGTCATACTGGTGGACCCCCAATTGGGGGAAAACATCGGGACGGCTGCGCGCGCCATGTACAATTTCGGCCTGACGGATCTGCGCCTGGTCAATCCGCGTGATGGCTGGCCGAATGAAAGGGCGCGGTCGGCGTCGTCCGGCGCCCTGGCGGTGATTGACGGTGCAAAGGTCTGCGGTTCGACGGCCGAAGCCCTGGCGGATTTGTCCTGGGTGGCCGCGACGACGGCCCGTCCGCGCGAGCAGACCAAACCGGTGATGTCGCCCGAAGAGGCCGTGTCGGATATGATGGCGCGCCAGGGGGGCGGGACCAGGCTGGGCCTGATGTTCGGGCGCGAACGCTCCGGCCTGCACAATGACGATGTCGCCAGGGCCAACATCCTGGTGACCTATCCGGTTAACCCGGCCTTTGCCTCGCTCAATCTGGCGATGGCGGTCCTGCTGTTCGGATACGAATGGTTCAAGGCGGCCGAAGCCCCCGGCTGGGGCCCGAACCTGCAGCCTGAACCCGCCCCGCAACGGGATCTGGAATACATGTTCGAGCATCTGGAGAAGGAACTCGACACCGCCAACTTCCTGCTGCCGCCGGAAAAGCGCCCGGGCATGATCCGCAATATCCGATCTATTTTTTTGCGCGCCGGTCTGACAGAACAGGAAGTGCGCACCATGCGCGGCGTCATTACCGCCCTGGCAGATTTCCGGCCCAGCCGGTTTGAACGCAAGGCAGAAGAGGACGGATGAGATGATGGAACCAACGTTCGGCACTGTCCACGTCAATGGGATCGACATTCACCATGCGACGATGGGCGATCCGTCAGCGCCGCTGATGCTGATGCTGCACGGCTTTCCCGAATTTTGGTATGGCTGGCGCAAGATCATGCCGGCCTTTGCCGATCGTTATCACGTGGTGGCGCCGGATCAGCGCGGGTACAATAAATCCTCAAAGCCCGAAGGGGTGAAATCCTATGCCGTGCGCCATCTGGTGTCCGATATGGTGGCGTTGGCCTCCCATCTGTCACCGCAGCGAAAGTTCATCCTGGCCGGTCACGACTGGGGGGCATCGGTGGCATATGCCCTGGCGATCTTCCGTCCCGATCTGGTCGAACGATTGATCATCGTCAATGGTGTCCACCCGATACCGTTTCAGCGCGAACTGATGAAGGACGGTGCCCAGATCAGGGCCAGCCAATATATCCGAAAATTCCGGGATGCGGACATGGCCGACCGACTGCTGGCCGATAATTGCACCAAACTACTGGATCGGTTTACCGGGTTTTCCACCTCTTCTCATTTGAGCGAGGAGGACAAATCCGCCTATCTCGCCGCCTGGCAACAGCCTGGCGCGATTGATGCCGGTCTCAATTGGTATCGCGCCTCGCCCCTGTATGTCCCGCCGGAAGGCGAAACGCCTGATCCTGACCAGGCGCCGACGCTTGATCCCGAGGCCTTGAAAATTACCATGCCGCATCTGGTCGTGTGGGGCATGGATGACGTGGCGCTGTTGCCGGAATGCACGGGCGGTCTGGATGAGATTGCGGCCGATTTGCGCATCGTCCGGGTCGAGGGGGCAGGGCACTGGATCCTGCATTCCAGACCGGAACCAGTTATCGCGGCGATGGAGGCGTTTCTGGCTGGTTAAAGCCTGCTTTTAGGGGATCGACCAGATCCTTGACCTCTTTCAGGCCCAGGCCGGTATTGGCGCGGGCAGCCTTGATGGCTTCGATCATTTGCCCCTTCATCAGCAGGTCATCCACATCACGGCGGCCTTGCGGGCCGGGCCTGGCCGCGTTTTTTCGCGCCATATCGGCATCCGGCGGACCCTGCCTTCGGTTGCGCCCCATTTTCCCCATGACGAGGCCGGTCGCCCGGGCAATCACGATGGCCAGAATGATTTTCGGGTCGCTGAAATCAGGCATTTTCGGATCCTTTTTGCCGTTTGACTTCCGCGTAAACGGGTCCTATACACCGCGCCTGTGTCCCGGGGGCCGGTTTCGGTTCCCGGTGTTTTCGTTCCTGTGACCGGACCAAGGAAATCCCAAGGTTCGGATCTGTCGACCCGGTGACGGGCAGAGGAAGGAACAATCATATTCGACTTGCCCGACAAGGGTGCCAAATTGAGGATTAACACATGACTCGTCGCAGGAGCAGTAAATACAAACTCGACCGCCGCATGGGTGAAAACATCTGGGGCCGGCCGAAAAGCCCCGTCAATCGCCGCGAATACGCTCCCGGCCAGCACGGACAGCGCCGCAAGGCAAAAGTGTCTGACTTCGGCCTGCAGTTGCGTGCCAAGCAGATGCTGAAGGGGTATTATGGCGACATCTCGGAAAAGCAGTTCCGCCGAACTTATGCCGAGGCCGTTCGCCGCAAGGGTGACACCGGTGAAAACCTGGTCGGCCTGATGGAAAGCCGGCTGGACGCGCTGGTTTACCGCGCCAAATTCGTACCGACGGTTTTTGCCGCCCGCCAGTTCGTCAACCACGGTCATGTCCTGGTCAACGGCGCGCGCACCAACATTCCGTCCTATCGCCTGAAGGAAGGCGATGTGGTTCAGATTCGGAAAAAATCGCGCGATATGGCGCTGGTTCTGGAAGCCCTGCAAAGCCCGGAGCGGGACGTGCCTGACTATGTGTACGTCGATGCGGCGAAAATGACGGCATCCCTCGTGCGCATTCCGGCGCTGATGGACATTCCCTATGCCGTCCAGATGGAGCCGAACCTGGTCGTCGAATTCTATTCGCGGTAATCCCCGCGAAATCGCTGAATTGGGAAAGGCTGCCACATGGCGGCCTTTCTTTTCGGGCAAAAAGCGCCATAAATCAAGTCGTTCGGAGGGATTTTACCTGTGTTTGGAGGGAAATTTATGCGGTTGAAATCGTTGAGCCTTGCCGCGGTCTTCTCGGGAATGGTGAGTTTTGCAGCCGTGGCTGCCGATGTCCCGACCCAGGCTGACATGAGCGCGCTGGAAGGGTTTGCCACCGATGTTCTGATCGCGTCCGGCTACCGGCCCGAGGAAGTGTCAGCGAATCTGGAACTGCCCCGGGATGTCACCGACCGCACGGCTTTTGCCGGGACCGTGTCGGGGCTTGCCGACTGGTGCAGGACAGACTTGGGTCAGCGCAATTTCGCCGCCGGTCTGATTCTGGAACAGAGGCAAAGCGGTGCCGGCAAGGAACGCATGAACCATGTAGCGGCCCTGCATCTGTCGACCCGCGATCTGATCCTCGCCTGGCTGCCGGCAAATCGGGGCGAATGCACAACCGACGTTCGGGATCTGGTTGTTCGCGTTGTCGGCGCGCTGCCGGATTTGGCCGTCATCCAAAACTAACCTGGCCAGCCCGGGCAATCGGCATTTGCCGGCCGAGCCACACCAACGCAATTACCAGTGCCGCAAAAGCCACGGTGAGCAGGTTCAGCCGTTCACCGAGCAATACCGCCGCGGCAGCAAAGGTCGGAATGGTTGTAGCAACTGCATCTAGCCAACCCGGGCCACATCGCCAGGGGCCAAGCCGGCATACCAGGCAAAAAAGCCCGGAAACTGGTTGAACAGGGCGACAACTGGTTGAACAGGGCGACAACTGGTTGAACAGGGCGACAACTGGCTGAACAGGGCGACAACTGGTTGAACAGGGCGACATGGACAAAGCCGCCCCAAGCGGGCGCGCTGGTCGCTGGCCATTCGCGCGGAACCTCCAGCCCCGCCCGCACGCCTGTAATCGGCAGTGTCAGGATCACAACCCGGGTAATGGTATGCCGGCCGCCCAGTTCCCGGGCAGCGCGGCCGTCCATTGCATGGCCGATGACAGCCAGACCGCCGACCATCGCACCGGCCCGGATTCCCATCCAGGACAGCGGTCGCCAGAGGCGCGGGATACCCGACAAAACCGCGCCATGATTTGCCGGCACCCGTTCCATCCCCCGGGCGGTCGGAACCGGGAGGCCGAAAATCACCCCGGCGGACGCGCCAAACAATGCCGGCAATAATGCCTTCGGGGAAACGGCAGACGAAAATACAGCGCCAGCGCCACGGCGCACCTGCTGGCCAGCACACCCCGCCCGATGGAAACAGACCGGGGTGAAGGATCAACGACCGCGATGCGGATCATCGGCAGGGTCGGCGCGAAGATGGCAACGCCGACCAGCCCCGCACCAGGCCCTTGTTGTCGTCACTCATGCCCGCCTCGTTGCCCTTGCGGGTTGATCATGGAAGAATGGCGCCATTGTCATCGCAGGCAATTTTGACGGGGCGGGAAACGCTCAGGCCGCCGCCACATTGTTGGCGATGCCGTTCTCGTCCAGCAACTGCTTCAGTTCACCGGACTGGAACATTTCGCGGATAATGTCGCAGCCGCCGACGAATTCGCCCTTCACGTAAAGCTGGGGAATGGTCGGCCAGTCGGAATAATCCTTGATCCCCTGGCGCAGGCCGTCATCTTCCAGCACATTGGCTGAATGGAACTGAACGCCCATATAGGTCAGGATCTGCACAATCTGGCTGGAAAATCCGCACTGGGGAAAGACGGGCGTGCCCTTCATGAAAACCATGACGTCATTGGCTTTGACGTCGGCGTCGATTTGCGCGGCGGCGGGATTGTCACTCATCGATTTTATCCTTCTGGCTATTGGCCACTATTCAAATTCTGACGTTTCGGTAGGGGTTCAGCGCCGTATGGTCAAGTCCGCAGCCGGAAATGGACCTATTCCGGGGGTGATGTCTGTAATGCCAGGGCATGCAGTTCGCCGCCCATTTTGCCCTTGAGGGCGGCATAGACCATCTGGTGTTGCTGGACCCGGCTTTTACCGTCGAAGGCGCTGGAGATGACATGGGCTGAATAGTGGTCGCCATCGCCGGCCAGGTCCTCGATTCGGATCCGGGCGTCGGGAAACGCATCCTTGATCAACCGTTCAATTTCGCCAGCATCCATCGCCATCAAATCAATCCTTGCCTTCCATGTACTCAGGGAACCATGACTCATGGGCCTCCCGCAACCGTTTCACCGATATGGTGAAGTGATCGTCGAATTTCAATTCATCGCCGCCGACCTGGCCGGTCAGGCTGATTGCCAGTCCGGCTTGCATTGCCCGGTTCAGTGCCTCGGTCAGACCATCGTCGTCGAGGCCCAGTACATAGCGCGCCTGATCCTCGCCGAACAACAGCGCGTGTGGCGGGACCTCGGCGGGCAGCGAGGTTACCCGCGCGCCGCGTCCGCCGGCAATGCACATCTCCGCCAGGGCAATCGCCAGTCCGCCATCGGAGATATCGTGGCAAGTGGTGGTGATGCCGTCGGCAATCAGGCCGCGCACCGGGTCGCCGGCCCGTTGTTCCAGCGCCGGATCGACCGGCGGCGGTGTGCCATCTTCGCGCCCTTCAACCTCGGCCAGATAGGTTGATTGCCCCAGATGCCCGGCGGTCGGACCGCCCAGCACCAGGAAATGCACGTCATTTTCCTTGAATCCGATCGTGGCGCTGCGCGCCAGATCATCGATCACACCGAGGGCACCGATGGTCGGGGTCGGCAGGATCGCTCTTCCCCGCGTCTCATTGTAGAGCGAGACATTGCCCGACACGACGGGGAAATTCAGGGTGCGGCAGGCCTCGCCAATACCCTGGATCGCCTTGACCAGGGTGCCCATGATTTCAGGCCGTTCCGGATTGCCGAAATTCAGATTGTCCGTCACGGCCAGGGGGCGGGCGCCGGTGGCGGTCAGATTGCGCCAGGCCTCAACCACCGCCTGTTTTCCGCCCTCGAAAGGATCGGCCTCCACATAGCGCGGCGTGACATCCGAGGTTACCGCCAGCGCTTTGGACGTTCCGTCGATCCGGATCACGCCGGCATCGCCGCCCGGACGCTGGATCGTGTTGCCCTGGATCAGATGATCATATTGTTCCCAGACCCAGCGGCGCGAGCCGTGATTGGCGGATTCGAGAATTTGCAGAACGGCCCGGCCGATATCTGCCGGTGCCTCGGTCGTTGTAACGGGCGGTGGTGGAACCGGCTCGGTCCATGGCCGGTCATATTCCGGCGCCTCGTCGTCCAGTTCCCTGATCGGCAGATCGCCAAAGACATCGCCATGCCATTTGACCACGAACCGCAAGGTGTCGGTGGTCTTGCCGACAATGGTGAAGTCCAGCGCGTATTTCTCGAATATGGCGCGGGCTTCATCCGCGTGCCCGGGCGCCAGGACCATCAGCATGCGTTCCTGACTTTCCGACAACATCATCTCGTAAGGCGTCATGCCATCCTCGCGGCACGGTACCTTGTCCAGCCACAGTTCAACGCCCAGATCGCCCTTTGCGCCCATTTCGACCGCCGAACAGGTCAGGCCCGCCGCGCCCATGTCCTGGATCGCGACGACAGCCCCGGTACCCATCAGTTCCAGGCAGGCTTCCATCAACAGCTTTTCGGTAAATGGATCGCCGACCTGGACGGTCGGTCGCTTTTCCTCGGAATTCTCACCGAATTCCCGTGACGCCATCGAAGCGCCGTGGATGCCGTCGCGGCCCGTTTTGGCGCCAAGACAGACGATATCGTTTCCAACGCCCGAGGCTGCCGAATAGAAGATCCGATCGATATCCGCCAATCCCACCGCCATGGCGTTGACGAGGATATTGCCGTTGTAGCGGGGATGAAAGTTAACTTCACCGCCGACGGTCGGCACGCCGAAGGCATTGCCATACCCGCCAATGCCGGCCACCACACCGCCGACCAGATGACGGGTGCGGGAATGATCGGGCGCTCCGAAGCGCAGGGCATTGAGCGATGCCACCGGGCGCGCGCCCATGGTGAAGACGTCGCGCAAAATACCGCCGACCCCGGTCGCGGCTCCCTGATAGGGGGCGATGTACGAAGGATGGTTGTGGCTTTCCATCTTGAAGACAGCCGCCTGGCCATCGCCGATATCGACAATGCCGGCATTCTCTCCGGGGCCGCAGATCACCCAGGGCGCTTCCGCCGACAGGGTTTTCAGATGCAGCTTGGAAGATTTGTAGGAGCAGTGCTCGTTCCACATCGCGGAAAAGATGCCGAGCTCGGTAAAGGACGGCTCACGTCCGATCAACTGCAGGATATTTTCGTATTCGTCGGGTGCAATGCCGTGTTCGGCGATGAGTTCCGGCGTAATGGCAGGTTCGTTTCGGGGCGGAGGGGTCATTCGGACTCGATGCTAATCTCAGGCGGCCGCGGCCAGGCTTTCGAACAGGCCGCATCCATCGGTGCCACCCAACAGGGGATCGGTAAGGTTTTCGGGGTGGGGCATCATGCCCAGCACGGTCCCGGTCCTGTTCAGGATGCCGGCGATGGATCGCTGGCTGCCATTGACATTCGCCTCGTCGGTCAATGAGCCATCGGCATCGCAATAGCGAAACGCCACCCGGCCATCGCCTTCGAGTCGGTCCAGCGTGTCGGCATCGGCGAAATAATTGCCGTCGTGATGGGCCACGGGCACGCGGATGACCTGGCCCGTCTCATAGCGCGAAGTGAAGGGGCTCCGGGCATTTTCGATGCGCAGATGCACATCGCGGCAGATGAATTTCAGCTTTGCATTGCGCATGAGCGCGCCAGGCAGCAGGCCACATTCGACCAGTGTCTGAAAACCGTTACACACGCCCAGCACCGGCACGCCGGCATGGGCCCGTTCAATGATCGTGGCGGTCGCCGGCGAACGCGCGGCGATGGCGCCGGAACGCAAGTAATCGCCATAGGAAAATCCGCCGGGCAGGACGATCAGATCAGCCCCGGGCAGTTCCCCTTCGGTGTGCCAGACGGTTTCAACGCTGGCGCCGGCGCGGGTCAGGGCGGCGGCCATGTCGCGCTCGCGGTTGGTGCCGGGGTAAACGACGATCAGTGCCTTCATGATTCAGCCGAGCCCTGCACCATTCAACCGACCATCTCCACGCGGTAATTTTCAATCACGGTATTGGCCAGCAGCTTTTCGCACATCTGCCTGACCGCGGCTTCAGTTGTGCCATGGTCGGTTTCGCTCAGATCGACATCGAAGATCTTGCCCTGGCGGACGCTGTCCACGCCGTCAAAACCCAACGCACCCAGCGCCCTCTCGATGGCTTTGCCCTGTGGATCCAGAACGCCGTTTTTCAGGGTTACGTAGACGCGGGCCTTCATTCCTTGTCTCCCTTCACAACCTTGGGCGTGAAACCGGTCGGACCCTCCTTCAGGATGCCCAGGCGCCGGGCCACCTCCTGATAGGCATCGGTAACATTACCGAGATCGCGCCGAAAGCGATCCTTGTCGAGCTTTTCGCTGGTTTCAATGTCCCACAGGCGGCAGGAATCAGGGCTGATCTCATCGGCCAGAACGGTGCGGACATGATCGTTCTCGAACAGCCGGCCGAATTCGATCTTGAAGTCGACCAGCTTGATGCCGATACCCAGGAACAGCCCGGTCAGGAAGTCGTTGACGCGAATGGTCATGGCCATCATGTCATCGATTTCCCGAGGGTTGGCCCAGCCAAACGCCGTGATGTGTTCTTCCGATACCAGCGGATCGCCAAGCTCATCCTTTTTGTAGCAAAACTCGATGATCGATCGGGGAAGGGGTTCGCCCTCTTCGATGTCAAAGCGTTCTGACAGGGTGCCCGCCGCGACGTTTCGAGCGATTACTTCAACCGGAATTATCTCAACTCTCCGAATAAGTTGCTCCCGCATGTTCATTCGTTTGATGAAATGCGTTGGAATGCCGGCTTCGCCGAGTCGAAGCATGATATACTCGCTGATGCGGTTGTTCAGGACGCCCTTCCCATCCAGAATGGCATGCTTTTCCGCGTTGAAGGCGGTTGCGTCGTCCTTGAAATACTGGATCAGGGTTCCGGGCTCGGGACCTTCATACAGGATCTTCGCCTTGCCTTCGTAAATCTGTCTGCGTCGTGCCATGGATGAATGCGGACCTTATGGAATCGGCCGGGGCGCCTCGCGCAGCCCACTTTAGCCTATCCACCCTTGCAAAACAACGCCTGCCGCGAGATATGGTGGGGAAACGGGTACATTAAATTGAAAGGCAATCAGATGAGTGGAATTGACGATCGCGAGGCAGGATATGAGAAAAAGTTTGCCCACGACGAAGAACTGAATTTCAAGGCCACGGCGCGCCGTAACAAGCTTGTCGGAAAGTGGGCAGCGGGCCTGATGGGCAAGACCGGCGAAGCTGCCGAAGCCTATGGCAAGGAAGTCGTCATTGCCGATTTTGAGGAGGCCGGCGATGAGGATGTTTACCGGAAACTGCGCGGTGACCTGGATGCGGCGGGCGTTGACGTGTCCGACCACCAGATCCGGCGCGAAATGGAAGAGCAGATGACCATCGCGCGTGAACAGATCATGAGCGAAGCCGGCTGATCGGACTTGCCCCGGCGCCCGCATGCCGGGGCAAACCATGCAACCCGGCCACGGACAACCATCATCTCCTTCAAGAGATGCGCCGCCCCTTCCCGGCTCGCCGGGAAGGGGCGGTGTCAGATCACATCGAAACCAATTCTGCCAGGGACGACCTTTCCCTGAATCGCCCTGCTGCCGCCTCAATCTGCTTGAAACCCCCAGGCATTCCCTGTATCCACAAATGTGGAGAGGTGGCCGAGTGGTCGAAGGCGCTCCCCTGCTAAGGGAGTAGGCGGGTAACCGTCTCGAGGGTTCGAATCCCTTCCTCTCCGCCACGTGCCCTCGCGAAAGCACTCTCCCGATCCGGCCGCGGCCGGATTTTTCCGTTGTTTTCGAGAGTTATGCGTGGAGGGGCCGAGCTCCGGTGACAGCAGGCCCGGAAGCGTTCTTCCGGGGCCGAAATTCTCCGGACCTGTTGACTGCATGGCCTTGATTAATTTGTGTAAGAACTTGAAATACAGGAAAAATTCTGGTGGACGGTAAGCACTTAGACCGAGGAGACAATCTCTGGTCGTCGGGCCGCCGTGCGCCCGCGCCAGAACACGGCTTCGGGAAAGAGGCGACCATCCCTTGCCCTCGCCCCGGCATCCGGGGCCTTTCCCGGAAGATGCGGCTCAAGCCGCCGCCAGACCTGATCCGCCACCCCGAAACGCCGCGCGTTCCTTCAAACCTCCATTTTCGAGGTCTGAATCAGAAATCAGACCCAATGGGAACCCTGAGTGTCAACAGGCCCTAGTTCAGGACGTCAGGCCAGTTCTTATTGGCACTGGCGATATATCCGGCACGGTCCTGATCCCAGGTTTTCCGGACCCCCAGTGAGTAGTTCAGGTAAAGCTTGCCGTCGACGATGGACCAGGCCTCGGGCACAGTCGATGCGGTATAGCCCTGGGACACGGCATAGGCACAATACCCGCCATATTGCGGGGCGTATTTTTCCGGTTCGGCGTCGAACATGGCCTTGTTTTCGGCCGATGAAAAGCGCCAGGTCGCATCATTCCAGGTCGATTCAAACTCCTTGGACCCCTCAACCGGCATGCCCTGGGTAAAATAGGCCACCGGGTCGTGGCCCGAGGCCGCGACACTGGAGAATGTTCCTGTATAAACAGGGTCCTTTGCCGCCTGAGCCGGAGCCGTCAGCCCGGCGATTGCGACAAAAAGGACAGATATCAGTGAAATCAGGCGCATATTGGATATTCCCTCGAACAGTTGAGACATGGATGATTGCCTATGTAGGGGATTATCGACGCAAGACATCCCGGCGAAATTCACGAACATGTGTGGCAATCGTAACATATGACCTATGTCGGATTTATCTCCGCCATCCTGTTAGTGGCGCACACCAATCACAAAACGAGGAAACCACAATGTCGAATGCTGCCGGCAAGATCATCAAACCCAAAACCGGCTTGCTGAACCTTGCCGGGGAGTTGGGCAATGTGTCGAAGGCCCGCCAGGTGACGGGTATGTCGCGCGACACTTTCCACCGCCATAAATCAGCGGTCGGGGATGGCGGGGTTGAAGCGCTGTTTGAACGCGCCCGGCGCAAGCCCAATCTGGCGAACCGGGTGGATTAGACGACCGGGGATACCGTCATCAAATCCGCCACGGACTTCCCGGCCCCTGGTCAGGCCTCGCCGAACACCCGCCGAAATATCGTATCGACATGCTTCAGGTGATAGGCATCGTCAAAGCTATCGTCGATCTGGTCATCGCTCAGCGCACCGGACACTTCCGGATCGCCTTTCAGGAATTCGGCGAAATCGCCCTCGCCACGCCATGCCTTCATGGCGTTGCGCTGGACCGCGGCATAGGAATCTTCGCGGCTTAGCCCCGCCTGGGTCAGGGCCAGCAGGACCCGCTGTGAATTGTGCAGGCCGCCAAGCCGATCCACATTGGCCCGCATATTGTCCGGATAAACTGCCAGATTGTCGATGACGCCAGTTAACCGTGCGAGGGCGAAATCCAGGGTGACGGTCGCGTCCGGGCCAATGCTCCGTTCGACCGAGGAATGCGAGATATCGCGCTCGTGCCACAGGGCGACGTTTTCCATGGCCGGCAGAGCCATCGACCGGACCAGGCGGGCCAGGCCGGTGAGGTTTTCGGTCAGCACGGGATTGCGCTTGTGTGGCATGGCCGAGGATCCCTTCTGGCCGGGCGAGAAAAATTCTTCGGCCTCCAGCACCTCGGTGCGTTGCAGATGGCGGATTTCGGTGGCCAGCCGTTCGATCGATGAAGCAATCACCGCCAGCGTCGAGAAAAACATCGCGTGCCGGTCCCGCGGAATAACCTGGGTCGAGGCAGGTTCGGGCGAAAGTCCCATCTCGGCCGCCACATGTTCCTCGATGCGCGGATCGATATTGGCAAAGGTGCCGACAGCGCCGGAGATGGCGCAGGTCGCGACCTCTTCACGCGCCAGGGCAAGGCGTTGGCGGCCCCGGTCAAATTCGGCATGGGCCTGGGCCATTTTCAGTCCGAAGGTAACCGGCTCTGCATGGATACCATGGCTGCGACCGATGGTGATCGTGTCCTTGTGCTCGAAGGCCCGCTTGCGCAAGGCCGCCAGTAGGCCGTCCATGTCGACCAGCAACAGATCGGCGGCGCGCACAAGCTGAACATTGAAGCAGGTATCGAGCACGTCGGACGACGTCATGCCCTGGTGCGCGAACCGGGCATCGGGCCCGATGAATTCGGCCAGATGGGTCAGGAAGGCAATGAGGTCGTGTTTGACCTCGCGCTCGATCTCGTCGATTCGGGCGACGTCGAACGTGGCGGCATTTCCCTTTTCCCAGATGTTCCTGGCGGCTTCCTTCGGGATGACCCCTAATTCAGCGAGCGCGGTACACGCATGCGCCTCGATCTCGAACCAGATGCGGAATTTGGTGTCCGGCTCCCAGATGGAAGACATCCCGGGTCGTGTGTATCGCGGAATCATCAAGGCCCCTTTCTTGCCAAGCCGGGAACGGGATAGCAGGGCAGGGGGACAGGAGCAACGACACGCGGCGTCGCAGCGGGCTGGCCGGAAACCGGATCAGCGACACTGGGGTTCAGCGACACTGGGGTTCAGCGACACTGGGGTTCAGCGACACTGGGGTTCAGCGACACTGGGGTTCAGCGACACTGGGGTTCAGCGACACTGGGGTTCAGCGACACTGGGAAGTCGTCCATAGCCGCAAGGCATCCGGATCAACGGGATTGGAGGTTTTTCGGCGCCAGTCGAACATGGTCACTTTATCTCGGAAAGGTCTTGGCCGGTCATTACCGGATGATCCTTGCTGAAGAACAGCACATCGACCTGTCTCAGGATGCCCAGTCGGCGGCGACGGATCACCGGACAGATGTAGACCGGCGTGAAGCCAAGTGCATCGGCTGCCTGCAACAAGGTCAGACAGGTGTCCTCGCCCTCATACATTGCCACCAGGCCGATCTCCATCAACAGGCCCGAGGCAGTCTCGAAAGTTTCGCCACCGCCTTCCGTCACCGCACGTTCAAAGCCCTGGACATCGATCTTCAGAAACGGGCGCGCAAAGGGACGGCCCAGTTCCTCCCAGATCGCATCCAGCGTCGCGACTTCGACCTCGACCTCCTGCCTGACCTGCAGGATATCGATGTCCTTGAGGGCTTCGGTCGGATCGAGAAACGAACTGAGCGAGGAATCGCCATATTGATGAAGCCGGGCATGCCCCGGCGCGCTACCCGGCGCCGCCGGGCGAAAAACGGTCAGGCCTGGATCTTTTGCCGCCAGCGCGTTGAGAGACCCGTGACAGGCGGGCAGGGGGTCGATTGAAATGATCGGCAGGTCACAGCGACAGTCGCGCAACCGCTCAACGAACTGGCCCTGATCTCCTCCGATACCGGGGGATTGCGTGAAGTGATCGGCGATGCCGCTCTGGTCGTTCGTCAGGGCAGCGCCACCGAGATCGAAATGCACTTGCGCAGGCTGCTGGAAAATGAGGAATTCAGACTGGATCTGGCCCGGCGGGGGCGGGAACGGTTCGAGCAGAACTTTACCATGGAAGTGGTCGCCCGCGACATGGACGCCATCTGCAAATCGGTTGTCTCGGGGTTCACCCAGCATGCGCGGGAAAAGACCATGCCCCGAACAGATTTGACCGACCGGCCGGCATCGTGAAGGCGCCCATAAAATTGCACTGGGCCGGCGGCCGGCGGGGCGAGATCAATTACGGCGATTATCTGAGCAGGGTGCTGGTAGAGGTGCTGGCGAAACGCGAAGTGGTTCATGCCAGTCCGGCAACCGCCGATCTCTGCGCCATCGGCAGTATTTTGCGGACGATTTGCCAACGCAATTGGAAGCGGCCGTTTGCCGGCCGGCTGGCGCCGCTTCAGGTTTGGGGCACCGGGACCATCAGCAATGCCACCTTGCGTTGGAGCCCATTCCTGAAATACCGCGCGGTTCGGGGTCCGAAGACCCGTCAGCTCGCCGGGTTGCCGGACAATGTGCCGTTGGGAGATCCGGGTCTGCTGGCGCCGCTGACGCTCAAGTCGACGCCCGGCGCACCGAAATATGCCATTGGTCTGGTTCCCCACATGGTCGATATCGATGACCCCGGTTTGCGGGCCCTGAGCGACCGGCTGGATCATTGCCGGGTTATCGATCTCCGGAACCCGGATATTGACTTTGTAACGGGCCAGATTGCCGCCTGCGAATGCGTGCTGTCGAGCAGCCTGCATGGCCTGATCGTGGCCGACGCATTCAACATTCCCAATGCACGGCTGGTATTCTCCGACCGCATTCTCGGCGGCGACTGGAAGTTCGAGGATTATTTTCTGAGCGTGGGGCGGGAGATCGTCCCGCCCCTGATCCCGGACCGGGTGATGGCGAAGAATGTTACCGCGCTGGTGCAGGCCCCCGATCTGGCGCGGATCGACCCGCTGTCAAAGGGACTGGTCACGGCGTTCAAGAACATGGGGCTTTCCTGACGGCCCGCGTCAACGCCGCCGCAACCGGCTGTTGAGGGCGCTGATGCGGCCGGACAGCCGGGCGGTGACGGACAGCTTTGCATTGTGACCGGTCAGGAATTGCAGGTGCTCCCGATCATTGGCGTTGATCTTGCCGCCATGGGAACGCTTGACGATGCCGCGCACGATAAGCCGGCGGTTGCGGTTAAAATTGTCCAGATCAAAGGTGCCGGTGAACTCTTTGAGCTTGCCCGGAACTTCGGCCACCAGCAGGAAGCGGCCGCACTTGCCGCAAACCCCGCAATTGGTCTTGTCGCCTTGATAGGTCACCTGGCTGGTGCAGATGTCGAGCATGTCGAGATGGATCGGGTCGTTCATATAGGCGGGCGATACGGATCAGATCGTCGGCCGGACCATGGACATCGAAATATATTTCCGAGGGCCCGTCCGGCCAGGTCAGGGCGGCGCTGAGGCGAAGGCGGTCATCAAGCTCGGTCCGTTTGAAATCCGACAGCACGACTTCGGCGGAAGGCATCGGTTGCATCGTTCCCTTGGTCTGATCGAAAGCCGGCAAACGCCGGAGGGTGGTTGCGCACCGTGTAGCATCTCGCACCCGGCTTGTCAGCGGCCGATGCCCTGGCCTTGACCGGGTAGAACCGAAAGTGCACATCACCCCGCATGCCGTGGTGGAGGAGCCTTCATGCAAAAACCAAATCTGGTCCTTGTTCCGGGTCTGATCTGTACCCGCGATCTCTACGCGCCTCAGAGCCTGAACGAAAATGAGTTGAGTGATATCAGTGGGTTGTGCTTCTGTTTGTTTGAACAGGAAACAAGAAAACGGAGGTCACGATGCCCTGGACTGAAACCACTCGCTGCCAGTATGAGCGGAATAACGGGCGTTACTCAAGCGATGTAACCGATGCAGAACGGGCGGTCATTTTTCCGCTTTTGCCCGGCCCCAACAAATTGGGGCGCCCTCGGGAAGTTGAGTTGCGCGAAGTTCGGGATGGGATTGGCTACATCGCTGCCACCGGGTGCGCGTGGTCTCTTTTGCCAAAGGACTTTCCGCCGGTTTCAACGGTTCGATACTATTTCTACAACTGGCGTGATGGCGGGTTACTGGCGGAGATCAACCACGCTCTGGTCGCTCTGGCGGGTGAACGGGAGGCTCGGGATCATCAACCCACGGCAGGCGTCATTGACAGTCAAAGCGTGAAAACCACTGAAAACGGCGGCATTTCTGGCTACGACGCAGGAAAGAAGATCAAAGGCCGCAAGCGCCACATCATGACAGACACCTGTGGCCATCTGTTGGCATCATGCGTTCACGCTGCCAACATTCAAGATCGCGACGGGGCAGTGGGCGTCTTTCAAAAGCTCAAGCGGGATGCCCCAAAACTGCGCCACGTTTTTGCCGACTGCGGTTATCGGGGGCCAAAACTTCGTTCAGCCCTGATAACCATTGGCCGTTGGACTATCCAGATCGTGAAGCGTTCCGACACCGCCGAAGGTTTTGAGATCCTGCCCCGCAGATGGGTCGTCGAACGCACCTTCGCCTGGCTGGGACGTTGCCGCCGATTGGCAAAGGATTGGGAGAAAACCACCGAAAGTGCAGAGGCTTGGGGTCTCATCGCCCATATCAGGCGCATGACACGTTGTCTCGCAAGGGCTTGAAAAACATCAGATCATTTTGAATCAGGCTCTCAGATCGAAACGCTCAAGCCTCATGCGGATATCATGGTCGCGGATCATACCCGCCATGAAACAATGGCTGAAATTGCCGCATCGATCCTGGCCGGGGCGCCGGAACGCTTTGCCTTGGCGGGCTTGTCCATGGGGGGATATATCGCCTTCGAAATCATGCGCCGGGCGCCGGAGCGGGTTAGCAGGCTGGCCCTGTTGGATACCAGCGCCCGGGCCGACACGGACGAGGCGCGCGAACGCCGGAGCACGTTGATTGCCATGGCCGATACGGGCCGGTTCAAAGGCATCTCCGAACAGTTGCTGCCGTTGTTTGTTCACGAGGACAGACTGGACGATACAGCGCTGACGGATGTGATCGCCAAAATGGCGGTGGACACCGGCAAGGAAGCCTTCAAGCGCCAGCAGACCGCCATCCTGAACCGCCCGGACAGCCGACCTGATCTGCCCGGGATCGCCTGTCAGACCTGCATGATCGTTGGCCGCCAGGACGCGCTGACACCTGTCGAATTGGCAGAGGAAATTGCCGCCGGGATACCGGGCACGGAACTGAATGTCATCGAGGACTGCGGCCACCTGCCGACACTGGAAACACCGGACCAGGTCAATGACATCCTGAAGCGTTGGTTGTTGGCGCGGTGAAATCGGTGGCTTTCTGGTTTTTCGCCGTTGAAGCCCGCGAGTTTCTCTTCGCGCCTCCTAGAGTTTTTCCAACTGAAACAGACCCTGACAGGATTTTCTTTCTCTTTCGTCGTTCCGGGTTCGCCTGCGGCACCCCGGAACGACACGATCGGGGTGGGTTGAAAAATCAATCTCGGTCGGAAACGGCTTGATCTCCATCATGCCTGCTTTCTCAGGAATGACGAAATTCATGGAAATGCAATATCTTATAAGAAAAATCTTATCCTGCACATCCACATCAAGAGTGTCACTTTAAGGCTTTCCCTGTTCGCTGCGTTCCGGGAACATCACATTGAACAAGATGGTCATGCCGTCCCGGAAGCGTGGGGCCTCCGGGCCATCGATTGCGCGCGGGCGCAGATGCCCGCGCGCCCCCATTTCGATCCAGGCAAAAGAAAGCGACTACCGTAAATCCGGGGCCTTCGGCAATGCCGGCCGGATCATGGCGCTCTTCCAGGCAAACGCGATTTGCATTGACGTCATCAGCGGCGTTGAACAACAGAGCCAGGTGCGCGTTCCCGGGCAAACTGTCGGGCGCGACGCCGCGGAAGCCCGCGGGTGGGAAACGGCCGGGCAGCGCCAGGCCCGACAGTTTTTCCCAGGCAACATATCTCTACCCCGTCCCGTTTGACCTTCCATGGCCGGGCCACAGCCAGACGGGATGGTGGGACAGTCCGGTTCAGAAAGGCCACTCCGCATCGTCGCGGACATCGGTCTCCGGATTGAACGGCAGGATCATGACGTGCATGAACTGGTTCATCGCGGTCTGATTGGCTGGTGTGCCGGGTGTGGCGCCGGAGGGCAGGGTGAGGCTGCCACGGCTGTAATACTCATCGCCGATGCACGGGGCGGCATTGACATACATCGCGTCGCCGCCGCTGTTCCCTGGATTTCGGCACAACTCGTCGCCCGGCGCACCGCCGTCATGGGCCAGGATCAGCCGGTTGCCGCTGGCCGGCGCTGACGCCCAACGGGCTTAGGCGCACATCGGGATAGAAATACCCATTGCGGCCTGCCCGGCTTGCGCCGGGTCAGGCCGGAGGAACTAATCCGGCCATTCGACGTCGCGGCCGAGCTCTGTTTCCGGATTGACCCGCGGCATCATGGCATGCATCAGATGGTTCATGGCGGTTTGATAGGCCGCCGAGCCCGGCATGGCGCCGGCCGGCAGAACCAGTGTGCCCCGGCTGTAATATTCATCACCGATGCACAGCGCGGCATTGATCTGGCCTGATCCGGATAGAGGCAGGCCCGCCTTCGCCGGGTTGCGGCACAGATCATCGGTCCTGGGCGTGCCCGCGCCGTATGACAGGACAAGACGGTTGCCGGATGCCGGCGTAAAACCAACCGGGCGCTCAATCAACGGTTTGCCGCCGGCCCAGCTGGGCGTTCGAACGCCATTGAGAGCCGTGGCTGCATCCGTGGTCCATCCATGGAGTTCCGTTGGCAGGCCGTCGACTGAATTGGCGCGAACTTCCCGTGCCGTATAAAACGTTGTGACATCGATCCGTGAGATGGAGCTCACGCTTGCACAGGCGCCCAGAGCAAGCACGGCTGAACCGATCAATAGCGGCTTAAATCGCATTCCCATCAATTGTCCCCTTCAAACCGATAAAGACTGTTGAAGAGATATGTGGGGCATTCCTGCCAATTTCACAGGGGCAGGCCGGGAATGTGAAAATTCGTGAGTTCGGTCACACGTCCAGATCAGTGACAAATTCGGCATTTTCGGTGATGTAATCGAAGCGGTGTTCCGCCTTCTTGCCCATCAGCCGCTCCACCAAATCACCGGTCGCCATGGCTTCGGCCTGGGGCACCGTGACCTTGATCAGGTTGCGTGTCGCCGAGTCCATGGTGGTTTCCTTAAGCTGGGCGGCCATCATTTCACCCAGGCCCTTGAAACGGCTGATTTCCACCCTGGCATTGGCCTTGAAGGCCGACTTGATCAGTTCATCCCTGTGGACATCATCACGGGCATAAACCGACATCGTGCCGTTGGACAGCTTGTAGAGCGGCGGCAAGGCAAGATACAGATGTCCGTTTTCAATAGCTTGCCGAAGTTCTTTGTAAAAGAAGGTCATCAAAAGAGAGGCAATGTGCGCACCGTCCACATCGGCATCGGTCATGATGATAACCTTGTCGTAGCGCAAATCCTCTTCGCGGTATTTTGCACCCGTTCCGCAGCCAAGCGCCTGAACAAGATCGGCCAGTTCCTTGTTTTGTTGCAGCTTTCCGGCGCCGGCGTTGGCGACGTTGAGGATCTTGCCCTTTAGGGGGAAGACAGCCTGTGTCTTGCGGTTCCGCGCCGGCTTGGCGGTGCCGCCGGCTGAATCGCCCTCGACCACGAATAATTCGGTACCGTCCCGGGTGTCGGAGGTGCAATCGACCAGCTTGCCCGGCAGGCGCAATTTGCGTACGGCGGCCTTGCGGTTGACCTCTTTTTCCTTGCGCCGGGCCATGCGCTCTTCGGCCTTGTCGATGGTCCACCGCAGAAGTGTTCCGGCCACCGCCGGATGGCCGGTCAGCCAGTGGTCGAAGCGGTCGCGTATCGAATTTTCGACCAGGCGGGTCGCATCCATGGTGGCCAATTTGTCCTTGGTCTGGCCCTGGAATTCCGGCTCGCGGATGAAGATCGAGAGCAAGGCCCCGGCGCTGGACATCACATCGTCGCCGGTAATGATCGAGGCCTTCTTGACGTTTGACATCTGGCCATAGTTTTTCAGACCCCGGGTCAGGGCATGGCGCAGGCCGACCTCGTGGGTGCCGCCCTGAGGCGTCGGCACCGTGTTGCAATAGGACCCGACGAACGGCTCGCGATCGGCAATCCAGGTGATGGCCCATTCCACCTTGTCCGGCACATCCGCGAACCTGACCTCGCCGGCAAAGGGTTCCGGCGTAACCGGACGGGCGTTCTTGAGTTCCGACAACAGAAAATCAGTCAGGCCGGCCGGAAAATGAAACTTGTCCTCGGACGGGGTTTCCGATTTCGATCCGATCAGTTCGGGCGGACATTTCCAGCGAATTTTCACCCCGCGAAACAGATAGCCCTTTGACCGGGCCATTCGGTACAGCCGGTCGGGATCGAACCTGGCGTTCTCGCCGAAGATTTGCGAATCGGGTGTGAACGTCACCTTGGTGCCGCGTCTGTTTTTCATGTCGCCAAGCTTCTCAAGCCTGGTCTTCGGAACGCCTCGCTCGAATATCTGGCGATATCCCTTTTGCCCTCGCACCACCTCAACGGCCAGATTTTCAGACAGGGCATTCACCACCGACACGCCGACGCCATTCAGTCCGCCCGATGTTTGATAGCTTTCGTCGCCGAATTTGCCTCCGGCATGAAGCACGGTCAGGATCACTTCCAATGCCGACTTTCCCTTGTGATCGGGATGGGGATGGTCATCGACCGGGATGCCGCGGCCATTGTCCTGGATCGAGACCGATCCGTCCTCATTCAGTTCCATCCCGATCCGACTGGCATGGCCGGCCACCGCCTCGTCCATCGAATTGTCCAGCACTTCGGCAACCAAATGGTGCAAGGCGCGCTCGTCGGTGCCACCGATATACATGCCGGGCCGGCGGCGAACGGGCTCCAGCCCCTGAAGGATCTCGATGTTCCTGGCGGAATAATTTTCATCGCCGTTGCGAAACAGGTCGCCTGCGTCCTCCATTCACTCAAGCTCCAAAACGATTCGGAATGTTCAGTCTATGCGGTGCGCCGAACGGCACAAGGCAGGCGCTTTGGCCTGCGCACGGGAAAGTGCATCGATATGGATTGATTTCCATCACTTCGCCTGATTTGACAATCAGATATGATGGCATTATGGCGTCGACATGTTTTTGGAGTGCGGAATGTTGAATAGAGCGATTGTGGCGTTGGCAGGCATCTTGATGGCCGCCGGATGCGAAAACCCCAATGCCAATCTTGCGAAGGAAGCGCAAATCCGCCTGATCGGCATGCCGAAGTCCGAGCTTTATTCATGTGCCGGGGCGCCGGACCGCAGCGATACCGCGGATGGTTTTGAATACGCGACCTATATCAGCGCGCGCGGACGGCTCGGCAGCCGGGCCAGTTTCGGCTTCGGCCATGGACATCACGGATCGCATATCAGCCTCGGCATTCCGCTCTATGGCCATGCCGAGCGCTATTCCTGCAAGGCGACCTTCACGCTGGACGATGGCAGGATCAGCCGCATCGTTTACGGCAGCGATGAATCCACGGGGAATTTTCGGCTGTATCAATGCTATCGGATCGTGGAAAACTGTCTTTAGAGCATATCCAGGAAAAGTGACAACGGTTTCCGCTCGGATACGCGTAAAAACAAGGACTTGGGGCGGGGGGTTGATTCCATCAAACCCTGATCCGCCCCGGCGCCGGCCTGTCGCTGCGCGCTCAAGGATTGCCGGTCGATCTTGCCGGCGCCAGGTCCTGGGCAGCGTCTCCGGAAAGACGACCTCGCGGGGATGTTTGTGCGGTCGCAATGCCTGTTTGGCAAAGTCCTTCAACGTTCGGATCAGATCATCGGCCCGGCCCCTGAAGAAGTGGAACCCATCGGCATCGCGGGTAAACCGGTCGCCGGTATGGAGCCAGCCGTCTCGCATGATCTCTTGCGTCCTGGCCGGCCGGTTCCGGTAATGCCCGGCGCCTGACAGACCGCAGACCGACATGACGCCTTCTTCGCCGTCGCCGCCTCCGAGCCGTCGGGCGCGGTCAATTTTCAAGACATTCCCTCCCGATGCGGCCTTGCCGCTGTGTCGCGAAACTGTTTGTTTCCAATTCAAACCGGACGGCGGAGACAACGACGGCGGAGATAACAATGACAGCTTTCGAAATGCACGGACGGGTAGACTGGAGCGCCCGCCGAATCCGATCCAGGCCGGGCCATTGTGATCATGGCCGGATTTCTGCTCCCCATGGAGGAGTTGGGCTTCATATCAGTATATCAGTCCCCGCTTGTTGCCCGGTCTGTTTATACGGGGATCATTGACACCCCACTTATGATCGATCTGCAAATCGGATGGACACAAGGGTTTTTCATTTGGCGGCCAATCGCCCGCAGCTTAGGTTTCGACCATGAACTCAACACTCGTCATTCTCGTCGTCGGACTTGCACCCAATCTCGTCGGACAGCACACCCCGCATCTGAAAAAACTGGCCGAACAGGGCGGTTTGCGGCCGCTGAAGACCATCACGCCGGCGGTGACGTGCGCGGTGCAGTCGACGCTGGTGACCGGGACGCTGCCGCGCGATCACGGCATCGTTGCCAATGGCTGGTACTTCCGCGATCTGGCGGAGGTGCTGCTGTGGCGCCAGCCGAACCGGTTGGTCGCCGGGGAGAAGATCTGGGACGCTGGCAGAAAGCGCGATGAGGCATTTACCTGCGCCAAGATGTTCTGGTGGTATAACATGTATTCGACCGCCGACTGGTCGGCGACGCCGCGGCCGATGTATCCGGCCGACGGGCGCAAGATCCCGGACCATTATGCCGCGCCCCGGGGTCTGCGCGATGAACTGAATGCCAGGCTCGGCATGTTTCCGCTGTTCAAGTTCTGGGGCCCGGTGGCCGACATCACCTCCAGCAACTGGATCAAGGACGCGACGCTGCATGTGATGGAGACGCGCGATCCGACGCTGACCCTGACCTATCTACCGCACCTGGATTACAATCTTCAGCGGCTGGGTCCGGATCCGGACCATCCGCGCCTGCGGGCCGACCTGAAAGAGATCGACGATTGTTGCGGCGAACTGATCGAGGCGGCACAAGAGTCCGGCCGCGAGGTGGTGATCGTTTCGGAATACGGCATCACGCCGGCGACCGATGCGATCCACATCAACCGGGCCCTGCGTGAAGCCGGCCTGATCCATACACGGTTGGAGATGGGCCGCGATGTGTTCGATCCCGGCGCCTCGCCCGCCTTTGCCATGGCCGACCATCAGATCGCCCATATCTATGTCCAGCCCGATCAGTCGCTGGATCAGGTCAAGGCGCTGGTGGAAGGACTGGACGGTGTCGAAATCGTGCTGGATGAAGAGGGCAAGCGGGCTTATGGCCTGGATCATCCCCGGTCCGGTGAGCTGGTGGCGATCGCCCGGGCCGATCGCTGGTTCAGTTACTATTATTGGCTCGACGATGATCGCGCGCCCGATTATGCGCGCACGGTCGATATCCATCGCAAGCCCGGCTATGACCCGGTCGAGCTGTTCTTTGATCCGGCGCTGAAGAGCCCCGCTTTGGCGGGCGCCTGGCGGTTGGCCAAGCGCAAGCTGGGCATGCGGACCCTGATGGATGTGATCTCGCTGAAGGATGTCCGGCTGGTGAAGGGCACCCATGGCCGCCTGACGGACGATCCCGAGCATGGCCCCCTGATGATATCTTCAAAGCCGGATCTGCTGCCCGAGGGCGATGTCGAGGCGACGGATTTCAAGGATCTGATCCTTCGCCACGTGTTCGGGTGAGGCAACCATTGGCAATGCGTGCATCGATCTGGATTGACAGGACGCAGCCCTGATTAATAATTCGCAGTTTCGTCATCCCGTCGAAAGGCGGGAATTCAGTCCGGGATGACGGGGTTGGGGGGTCAGGTTCCCGGCGCGACCCGCTGCAGGACCAGGGTCAACCCGAAGCCCAGGACGGCGAGCACCGCCAACGTCGGCGCACCGGCGCCCGCCAGCATCACTGCGTCATAGAGCGAGATACCGGCGATCATGGTGACGACGGACTTCGGGACGTCGCCCCTGGCGCGCCGGAAAAGAAAACGCAGGGCAAAGGCAAGGAGAGCGATCAGCGCGATCAGGAACGGCAGGGCGATGGGGGCGGCAAGGCAGAACCAGGCGCCGAGGAGGACCGGCGCGGCCAGGACCCAGAGCGGCCAGGCGCGGTCCAGCCGGTCATAAGCCTCGTGCCTGGCCGCATAGGTCAGGCCGACCACATAGGCCATCAGCCCCAGGGCGCCGAGGGTGGCCAGATCGGTGAAGTCGCCGGCGGCCATCGCGCCCAGAGCATAGGACAGAAACCGGGTGATCCCCATGATCACCGGGGCAAAGGGGGTTTTCTTGTGCAGCCAGTCATACAGCACCACCGCCAGGGCCAGGACGCCGCCGGTGGCACCGGCGGCGGCGCCGAGGGTAAAGCTGACCAGGATGCCGGCGGCAAGCAGACCATACCCGACCAGATAGACCGTGCCGCGGCCGGCCTCGCCCATGGGAATCGGGCGGTTGGCGCGCTCGGCCGCATCGATCTGCGCGTCGAAGGCATCGTTCAGCCACATGCCGCCAATGTAAAACAGGCTGAGCGCGAGAGCAGCGGTAACAATGGCGGATGCCGGCGCGCCGCCGGCCAGAACCGCGCCGGCCAGCGCATTGGTCCACACGGTCGGCAGATTGGAAACCCGTCCCAGCCGCAGCATCGTATCAAAGGTCATGGGGCCAGCCTCTCCTTGACCCAGGTCAGTTCGCGGGCGATCGCCACATCGAGCGACTGTGTACGCAGGTCATTCGGCAAGACGTCCCAGGTATATGTCTCGACCTCCAGATGGGGCGAGATCGGCTCGCGGGCGTGGACCTCGAGAATTTCGGCGAGGAAATCCTGCGTGGTGCCGAAAGGGCCAAGATCGTCCAGGAACACCGGCACATGGAAATGGATGCGCCATTCCTCGCCATCGGCCGCGGCGCCGCGCGCCAGTTCCGGCGCCAGGTCAGGCGCCCGGCGCAGGGCGCCGTTCCGTCGGCTGACAACCTGGTGCAGATAGACCGGCTCGTCGAAGACCTTCAGCGCTTCCCGCGCGGCGGCCGTGACCTCGGGAATTCTGAGCGCGCTGCTGAGCTGAAGTTTGTGGACCGGGACGCCGGCGGACTTCAGCGCGGCGATGCTTGACCGCGCATCCTCAAACTCCACGGCGGCATGGCAGACATCGTAACACAGGCCCAGATGGCGGGGCAGGGCGGCGGCGGCCTCGCCATGGCCAAGCCCGGTGGCATCGGACAACCGGCGGATGGCGGATGGCGAAAAGAGATAGTCCGTAAAGAAACGCACGGTTTCTTCGATGGTTTCCAGGAAACAGAAGGGTTCGGGCTCAATGGCAAGTGCGATGATCTTGCCGGTGATCTGATGAACCTTCACACAGTGTGCAACCGCGGCAATGTAATTATCGGCAATGTCCCGTTCCCTGCCATCGCCCAGGGGCCGGAAGGCGCCGGGCACGGTGCTGAGGCTCAATACCTCGCCATCCGGTCCGATGTCGGCCATGAGATTGGCGAGGGCGCGGGTATAAGCCAGGCGTTCCGGCGCCAGCCAATCCGGTTGATAAACATCCTCCTTCACCCGGGCGCCGTGGAACGGGCCGTAGGGAAAACCGTTGACGGTAATGGCGCGATAATCGTGCTCGGCCAGAATGTCCTTGAGCTCGGCGCGCGCCCTGTCGCCGCGCAGCGCGGCGACGCAATCGCCGGCGAAGCGCAGGCCGACGGCCATGGGCGCATCGGGCGACACCAGCGCCTTGACCAGGGGGGTCGGGCCGGTCAGCGCCGCGCGGGTCTCGGACCAGGTCGTCGTCGGATGGATGTTCTGGCAATAGGCAAGATGCCCGCGCCCGCCGGCGAGTTGCATCTAGGCCCGCTCCCGGGCTTCAAGCCAGTTCATGGATTGCAGGACGAGGTCCGGGTTCATCTCGTGCACTTCGACCCCGACGCCGATGTCGCCCGGCAGCGTAATGGTCAGTTCGCCGCCCAGATGTTCCCGGAACTCCTCAAGGCCGGTCAAAATGGCCAACCTGCCATCGCTGTCCTGGCGCCGCAGGGCCGGGTGCCAGATGCGAAAGCCGAGGGTTTCCAGAAATACCGCGATGCGTTCGTCCGCGCCCTCGGGCAAAAGGCCGGCCAGCACCGAATACCGGCTGTCCAGCGCAATGCCGATGGCCACGGCTTCACCATGGCGGACATGGTGATGGGTCAGTGCCTCCAGCTTATGCGCGGACCAGTGGCCGAAATCGAGCGGCCGGGCCGAGCCGTTCTCGAACGGATCGCCGCCATGGGCGATCTGGCGCATGTGCAGGGCCGCGCAGCGGCGGATCATTTCCTGTTCGGCGGCGGCCTCGAACGAGGCCAACTCATAGACATGGGCTTCCAGCCAACTGAAGAATTCGCCATCGCGGATCAACGAGACCTTGGCGGCCTCGGCCAGGCCCGCGATCCGGTCGCGCCTGGGCAGATCATCAAGAAAGGCGAAATCATTCAGCACTGCCCAGGGCGGGGCAAACGTGCCGGTGTAATTCTTGATGCCCTTCATGTTGACCGCGTTCTTGACGCCGACGCCGCTGTCATTCTGGGCCAGCACCGTGGTGGGCACGCGGATATGGCGCACGCCGCGGTGGGCGGTTGCCGCCGCCAGGCCGACCGCGTCCAGTACCGCACCGCCGCCGATCGCCGCCACATAGGAATGCCGGTCGATCTTGTGCTGGTGGATGGTGTCCTGGAACATTTCGATATGGGTCAGTTCGGATTTTACCGCCTCGCCCCCGGCGCACAGGACCGGCGGGGCGACCAGATCGATCCGGTCCGGGTGGGCTGCACAATACGTCGGGATCTGATCGCACAGGGTGCTCATGGATTCGGCGACGCCGCGATCGACAAAGATCAGCACGCGGTGTTTCTTGTCTGTCTCGCGCAGGCGCAGAATGTCCAGAAACAGCGGATTGCCGAGATCGAACAGACCGCGGGTAAAGGCGACCGGATATTCAAACGGCACGGAGAATTTCTGCCAGACGATCTCATTCGCCCGGCGGTCCGTCGACGCCCCCTCCAATTTTGCATCCATCCGGAATATCTCCCATTGCCGCCCGGCGCCGGGCGGAATTTGCTTGCCCCGCATCGCGAAGCTATCGTTTATTGAGGCGTGAAACAACTGTTTGCCGGGAGGGTGAAATGCGCATTTTGTCCGCGATTATGGGCGTTCTGCTGATGGTCTTTACGGCTGTTCAGTACAACGATCCCGACGCATTGTACTGGGGCGCGATCTATGGCCTTGCCGCGCTGTGGTGTTTCTTCGCCGCGACAAGTCCGGCAACCGTGTCGGGCACCCCGTTCAATGTTCTGCTCGGAATTTCGGGACTTGCCGCACTTGTCGGCGTCATCTTTTATTGGCCGAAAACGCCCGGCTGGTGGAGCCAGGCTGTGTGGTGGGAGACCGAAACCGCGCGCGAGGGAATGGGCATGATGATCACCTTCGCCGCGATAGCGGTTGCCGCCGCAACCGCATTTCTGGCGCGCCCGCGGCAAGATTCAGCACATTCCTGATAAAGCAGCCTGACAAGGCTTCTCCCGAGGCAACAAATCCGTTTTCACTGGCAAACAAGTATTTGGTGAACATAGTGCCCGTTGTGGAGATGGGGGTCCGAATTCGTTGCGGATAATCCGGTTCACAGCCTGTGCGAAAAGCACAAGGAACAGATTAAAACGTATGGTCCCGGGAGGAAATGCAAGCATGAGGTTTTCAATGAAATTAGCGACGGGCGCGGCGGTTGCCGCGGGCCTGATGGCAGCGGGGGCGACATCGTCCCATGCTGTCGACATCAATCTGGAGCCGTTTGTCACGGGCGTGAACACGCCTCTGACCATGGTCCAGCCCGCCGGTGACAGCCGGATGTTCGTGGCCGAGCAGTTCGGTCATGTGAAGATCATCAAGGACGGGCAACTGATGCCCACGCCGTTCCTGGACGTGCGCAACCTGCTCGTCGCCCATCACCACGACTTTGACGAGCGCGGCCTGCTGGGTCTGGCCTTCCATCCGGACTATGCCAGCAACGGCAAGTTCTATGTGTCCCTGTCCGGACACCTGGATTTCCAGGGCGACCTGGGCAAGATGCTGTGGTATTCACACACCAATACGGTGATCGAGTACACCGTTTCGGAAGACGATCCCGATGTGGCAAATCCGCAATCGGGCCGGATCATTTCCCAGATCGACTGGCCGCAGTTCAACCATAACGGCCACTGGATCGATTTCGGACCGGACGGCATGCTGTACATTTCCTCGGGCGACGGCGGCTACGCCAATGACTGGGGCATCGGCCACAATGTGACCGAAGGCAATGGCCAGGACATGTCCGTGCTGTACGGAAAGATCCTGCGCATCGATGTGAACACGATGTCGGATGGCAAGAGTTATGGCATTCCGGCTGACAACCCCTTTGTCGGCAACGACGATGTCGCCCCGGAAATCTGGGCATCGGGTCTTCGTAACCCCTGGCGTTGTTCCTTCGACATGGCCGATGGCCGTCTGTTCTGTGGCGACGTGCAGCAGAACAGCTATGAGGAAATCGACATCATTGCAAAGGGCGACAATCTGGGCTGGCGCGTGCGTGAAGCCGCCCATTGCTTCGATTATCAGGCACCGGACAGTCACCCCGCTTCCTGCTCGACCGACGGACTGGTCGATCCGATCCTGGAATACAAGAACTGCACCGCACAGCCCGATGGCTGCAAGGGCATTTCCGTCACCGGCGGCTATGTCTATCGCGGGGCGAATGCAGACTGGGACGGCAAGTACATCTTTGGCGACTGGTCCAAGAGTTTCGGCGTCATGGACGGCCAGATCTTCATTGGCTCGGACAAGGATGGCTCCTGGTCGATGGACGTTGCCAATGTGACCAATATGGACGGCAACCTGCCTTACATTCTGGCATTTGCCCAGGACGCGGCCGGCGAGGTTTATGCTCTGACCTCGATCACGACGGGTCCGAACGGAACGCAGGACACGATTTACAAGATCGTTCCGGCTAGCTGACTGGCCGGCCAGCTGACTGGACGGACGAAATTTGGCGCCGCCGGCTTGATCCCGGCGGCGCCATCGGTTTTTTCGTAATTTGTATTTACGACTTTCAATGTGTCGCCGTTTGATTCAGATCAGGCGGCACGTGCATGTAATGGCAAGAGGAATCCATGTTGAGAGCTTCGGCAAGATATATCGCGACCCTGGCTGTCGGAATTATGATTGGCCACGGCGTTTCGTCCGCATTTGCGGGCCATCCCCGGGATGAGGCAAGGAAGGCTGATGCGACCGAGCCGACCATCCGGGTTGCCGCCGCAACCGAAACAACGGTCGCCGCGACCGAGGTTGCGACAACTGAAACAGGCGAAGTCGAATTTGTCGACGGCAAGCCGGTCTTTACCGAGACCTATTTGAGCAACACCGAGAACATCGAGCTCGGCAGGGAATTATGGTTCGAACAGTGCACCCATTGCCACGGCTTCAAGGCCTATCCCGGCAAGGCGCCGAAACTGAAGCCGCACAAATATACGCCGGAATTCGTCTACAAGCGCGTCGCAAAGGGCTTCAAGAAAATGCCGGCCTGGGAAGAAGTTTATGAGGTCGAGGAGTTGCTGGCGATCGTCTCATATGTGAAGAGCAAGGGGTTCTCGCCGTAACGCGGGCCTGCCCGGTCTGCCTGGCTGCCGCGCCGGAACATTTTCTGAGCGTCGATGGCCGGGACTGGCGGCGATGTCACACCTGCCAGATCCGCTTTCTGGACCCCGACCCGTTGCCGGGGCCGCAAGCCGAGCGCGAACAGCATCTGCTGCCTGAAAACGATGCGGACGATTCGGGATATCGCGCCTTCCTGTCAAGGATTGCCGGTCCATTGCTGGAAAAACTGACCCCGGGCATGCAGGGTCCTGATCATGGCTGTGATCCCGGACCGGCCCCTGTCGCGATGCCGCGCGAGGCGGGCATGGGGTGGATATCTTCGAGCCGGCCGCCGATCCTGGTGGCGCCACGGGATGGCGAGAGCCTGCTGATCACGCCGTCCATGGAACTTGGACATGGCCGAGGCAGCCGCCCGGGGCGACTGGACCCGGTCCTGGAATGACGGGCGGGGCGATGAATGGCGGGCCGCACTGCCGAGCGCCGTGGCGATGATGGCGGCGGGGCGAGAAACGATCGGCGACGGTGTGGCGGAATGCGAGATGGCGCTGGCAACCCCGGCCGCTGAAACCCGCACGGCGGCGGATCTGCTGGCGAAGCATTATTCGGACGCCCGGATGTCGCCAAATACGCACTTTCTGCAGATCATGGCATCGGGCCCGCGACCCGGATCATGCGGCCCGGGAATCGCGCCATCCCGAAGGATCCGTTTCCAGTTGATTGGAGCGACCAGAGGCAAGAATTATCTCTGTAGGACGATTACTGCATTTCAATGATTGACAGCATCGCCTTCGGCACCTAGATCTCTGTAATCGAAATACAGAGGTTCAAGCCATGCAGATCGGAGAGCTATGCGACATCCATTCAGGCTACACCGCACGCGGTCGACTGGAGCCAATTCCGGAAGGCGGCATGCCAGCCATTCAGTTGCGCGACGTCGGCCCGCACGGCGACGTCTCTGACAGTTCGCTGCAGCGCTATGATCTCGCGGACCTTTCGGGTCGCTACCTTGTCCGTGGCGGCGAGGTCATTTTCAGATCTCGCGGCGAGCCGAACACGGCAGCCATTGTGACCGCCGCACTAGGTGAGCCCGCAGCCGTCATTGTTCCGCTCATCATCATGCGCCCGGATCAGGCACGCGTGCTTCCCGCGTATCTGGCATGGGCGATCAATCAACCCGACGCACAGCGCAAGCTCGGCTCCGAAGCTCAGGGGACCAGCCTGCGCATGATACCGAAGGCCGTGCTGGAGCGGCTGGAGATTCCTCTCCCCGACGTTGAGACCCAGCACCGCATCGCGACGATGGCTGCCCTTGCACGGCGCGAAGGTGGTCTTTTGCGCGAACTCGCCGACCGACGCGAACAATTCAACAGCCTCATTCTCGGCGAGCGGGCCAGGCTCGCCCCACAACAGGGATGTCCGCAATGACCGATCAGGTGACCCAAGCCCAGATCAACCAGACCGCCTGGGCCGCTTGCGACACCTTCCGGGGGGTTGTCGATGCCGGTCAGTACAAGGACTACATCCTTGTGATGCTGTTCCTGAAGTACATCTCGGACCTCTGGAATGACCACCTTGTCAATTACCGCAAGCAGTATGGCGAGGACGCAGCCCGCATCCGGCGCAGGCTGGCGCGTGAGCGTTTCATTCTGCCCGAAGGCGCAAGTTTCCATGACCTTCACGGCCAGCGGAACGAGGCCAATATCGGCGAACTGATCAATATCGCCCTGGAGAAGATCGAAGATGCCAACCGTCCCAAGCTTGAAGGGGTCTTCCGCAACATCGACTTCAACTCCGAGGCCAATCTTGGCCGTCCGAAGGACCGGAACCGCCGCCTCAAGAACCTGCTTGAGGATTTCGCGAAACCGGCGATGGACCTCAGTCCCAGCCGGGTGAACGAGGACATCATTGGCGAATGCTACATCTACCTGATTTCGCGCTTCGCCTCGGATGCGGGCAAGAAGGCGGGCGAATTCTATACGCCCGCCGCCGTCTCGGGTTTGCTGGCAAAGCTGGCGGCTCCGCAGGAAGGCAACACGATCTGCGATCCGGCCTGCGGGTCTGGCTCGCTGCTGATCCAGGCCTCGCAGGAGGTCGGGTCCAGGAACTTCGCGCTCTATGGGCAAGAGGTGAACGGGGCCACCTGGGCGCTGGCGCGGATGAACATGTTCCTGCACGCCCGCGACGCCGCGCGCATCGAATGGTGCGACACGCTCAACAGCCCGGCGCTGGTCGCAGGCGACCACCTGCAGAAGTTCGACGTGGTCGTGGCCAATCCGCCGTTCTCCCTGGACAAATGGGGGGCGGGGGCCGCCGCAAGCGACCAGTTCACACGCTACTGGCGCGGCGTGCCGCCGAAATCCAGGGGCGACTATGCCTTCATCACCCACATGATCGAGATCGCCAGGCGCCAGACCGGCCGCGTGGCGGTGATCGTGCCCCATGGCGTGCTGTTCCGCGCCGGGGCCGAAGGGCGCATCCGGCAGGCGCTGATCGAGGAAAACCTGCTCGACGCCGTTGTCGGCCTGCCCGCCAACCTGTTCACCACCACGGGCATTCCGGTGGCGATCCTGATTTTCGACCGCTCCCGCGAGGAAGGCGGCGCGAACGAGGATCGCCGCGATGTGCTGTTCATCGATGCAAGCCGGGAGTTCACGCCGGGCAAGACGATGAACCTGCTGGACGCGGCGCATGTGGCGAAGATCCTCAAGACGCATCAAGACCGCGCCGAGGTGGCCAGGTACTCCCACAAGGCAAGCCCCGGGGAGATCGCCGGGAACGGTTTCAACCTGAACATTCCCCGCTATGTCGACACTTTCGAACCGGAAGACGAAATCGACGTGGCCGCCGTGCAGAAGGACATTGTGCGAATCGAGGCGGAACTGGCCGGGGTGCGGGCGAAGATGGCCGACTATCTGAAGGAGCTTGGGGTGGATGTCTGATGGCGAAATCATCCTCTACAACACCGAGGACGGTCAGGCCGAGATCCAGCTTCTCGCCGTCGATGGCACCGTGTGGCTCAGCCAGATGGAGATGGCCGAACTCTTCCAGACCACGAAGCAGAACATCAGTCTGCACGTACGTAACGTCCTCACCGAGGGTGAGCTGGACCCGGAGTCAACGGTCAAGGAATACTTGACAGTTCAAACCGAGGGCAAACGGCAGGTCAAGCGGTCGGTGACCCTGTACCGGCTCGAGATGATCCTGGCGATCGGGTATCGCGTGCGTAGTCCTCGCGGAACCCGGTTCCGACGTTGGGCCACCTCCACGTTGAAGGAGTACCTCGTCAAGGGCTTCGTCATGAACGACGAGCGCCTGAAGGATCCTGCCTGGGATTACTTCGACGAACTGCTCGAGCGTATTCGCGACATCCGGGCCTCGGAGGCGCGGTTCTATCAGAAGGTGCGCGACATCCTCGCCCTCAGCGAGGACTACGACGCCAGGTCGCCGGCGGTGAACACATTCTATGCGACGATCCGGAACAAGATGCTCTACGCGGTGACCAGCCACACGGCGGGCGAACTGATCCACGCGCGGGCCAAACCCACATGATCGAGATCGCCAGGCGCCAGACCGGCCGCGTGGCGGTGATCGTGCCCCATGGCGTGCTGTTCCGCGCCGGGGCCGAAGGGCGCATCTGGCAGGCGCTGATCGAGGAAAACCTGTTCGACGCCGTTGTCGGCCTGCCCGCCAACCTGTTCACCACCACGGGCATTCCGGTGGCGATCCTCATCTTTGACCGCTCCCGCGAGGAAGGCGGCGCGAACGAGGATCGCCGCGATGTGTTGTTCATCGACGCAAGCCGGGAGTTCACGCCGGGCAAGACGATGAACCTGCTGGACGCGGCGCATGTGGCGAAAATCCTCAAGACGCATCAAGACCGCGCCGAGATGGCCAGGTACTCCCACAAGGCAAGCCCCGGGGAGATCGCCGGGAACGGTTTCAACCTGAACATCCCCCGCTATGTCGACACTTTCGAACCGGAAGACGAAATCGACGTGGCCGCCGTGCAGAAGGACATTGTGCGAATCGAGGCGGAACTGGCCGGGGTGCGGGCGAAGATGGCCGACTATCTGAAGGAGCTTGGGGTGGATGCTTGAGGGATGGCGTCAAAAACGACTGCGTGAAGTCTGTGAACTTGTTAACGGCCGCGGCTTTAAGCCACACGAGTGGAAGAAGGAAGGACTGCCGATCATTCGAATTCAGAATCTGAACGGATCGGACGAGTTCAATTACTACTTAGGTGATTTCAACCCAAAGATTCTCGTGGAACCCGGCCAGCTACTTTTCGCTTGGTCAGGAAGTCGCGGCGCTTCCTTTGGCGCTCATATCTGGCAGGGGCCGAAAGGCGTACTCAATTATCATACTTGGAAGGTCCACCCTGCCAGCGGAACGGACCGCGACTTTCTCTACCAGCTTCTACAATTCGAAACGGAGAAGATTGAAGCTTCGTCGCATGGCGCTTCCGCATTGGTGCACGTGCAAAAGGGAGAGATGGAGCAACGGTTATTTGACCTTCCCCCACTCCCCGAACAGCGCAAGATCGCCGAGATCCTGCGGACCTGGGACGAGGCGCTCGAAAAGCTCACCGCCCTCCGCGCGGCGAAGGAACGGCGTCACCGCGCGTTGACGATAAATCTTGTCTTTGGAGGAAATCAGCTGGAACGGTTCTGCGCCACGGGTGAGATTAAACCACATCGCTGGTTCTCGCTCCCAGCGTCTTGGAGCTGCGCACCCATCGGCAAGCTTGCTAAAGAGGTGTCCGCACGCAACGCTGAGGGGACGCAACATGGCGTCCTCTCCTGCTCGAAATATGACGGATTTGTCCGGTCGCTTGAGTACTTCAAGAAGCAGGTCTTTGCTGCGGACCTGTCGGGCTACAAGAAAATCTGGCGGGGCGATTTCGGCTTCCCCAGCAACCACGTCGAAGAAGGCTCCATCGGCATTCAGAACCTGACGGATGTCGGAGTCGTCAGCCCGATATACACGGTGTTTCGGTTCGCTCCTGAAAAGGTCGATGGCGACTACGCCTATGCCGTGCTCAAGACGAGCCTCTATCGGCACATATTCGAAGTCAGCACCAGCGCATCCGTGGACCGACGCGGCAGTCTGCGCTGGAGCGAATTCTCGAAAATCCCCTTCCCGGTGCCAACATTGACGGAACAGAAAGCAATCGCTGAAGTTCTGCGAACTTCGCAAAGCGACATTGATGGTCTCACTGCCGAGATCGACGCCATCACCCGCCAAAAGCGCGGGCTCATGCAGAAATTGCTGACCGGCGCATGGCGGGTGACAGTGGATCCCACATCCCCCTCCAACCCAGCAAGAGAGATAACTGATGCCCGACGAGAAGAATTACTGGACCCGGCAACGCCCTGACGGGAAGTGGGAATCGAAGCGCGAGGGTGCCGACCGAGCCAGCAAGGTCACGGACACGCAAGCCGAGGCCTGGACACACTCAAAACAGCGGGCCGCCGACACGAAGGGCGAGGCACTGCTCAAGGGTCGTGACGGCAAGATCCGCGAGCGAAACACCTACGGGAAAGACCCGTATCCGCCAAAGGGGTAAGGCATGGTCGATCTCTGCAATTTTAATAAAGCGATTGAGCATTCGGCGCAGTTCAATAAGCGGCACCTGCTGCTCGGCAACGGTTTCAGCATTGCCTGCCGCCCGAAGATTTTCACCTACGACTCGCTCTTCAAGCAGGCCAATTTCTCGTCGGCCCCCGAGCTTCCTAATGTGTTCAATGCCGTCGGGACAACCGACTTTGAACACGTCATCAAATTGCTGGAAGATGCATCGCGCATTGTTCCCGTCTATTCGAGCACAGCGGCAGCCGCCGCAAAACAGATGGCGGCCGATGCGGAAGCTCTGAAGGACATCCTTATTCAGACCGTGGCCAACAATCACCCCAACATCCCGAATGAAATCATGGCTGAGCAGTTCCGGGCGTGCCGCCGGTTCCTGTCGCATTTCCTCGGCGATGGGAACAAGGGCGGCAAGGTTTACACGCTGAACTATGACCTTCTGCTTTACTGGACGCTCATGCACGACGACATGGGGGGCGATGACCCTATCAATCTGACCGCCAACGACGGGTTCGGCCGCGATGAAGATACGGAACCTGAATATGTGAACTGGATGGGGGAGAGCGGCGCACACTGGCAGCGGGTCCACTACCTCCATGGTGCACTTCACCTGTTCGACGCGGGTGCCGAACTGCAGAAATACACGTGGGTAAATACGGGCAAACCGTTACTAGAACAGGCTCAAGAGGCAATGGGTGCGAACAAGTTCCCGCTCTTCGTGGCCGAGGGCAAAAGCAATCAGAAGCTCGCGAAGATCAAACACAGCGCATACCTGCACCATTCCTACAAGAGCTTCTCCTCGCAAATGGAGCGGCAAAATGATGCGCTTTTCATTTTTGGCCACAGCCTTGCGGACAACGACCAGCACGTTCTTAAAAAGATCGCGCGAGGCAAGATCGGACAAGTCTATGTCGGCCTCTATGGCGCCCCAGACAGTCCCGTAAACGAACAGATACGAGGCGCTGCGACCGCATTAGCACATTCGTGCGATGATCGGGTCGCACTGGACGTCGCTTTCTTCGATGCGGCGTCCGCCCAAGTTTGGGGGGCTTAATGCACGTAGACAGTGGTTTCGACGCTCGTGAGAAACATCAATCTCTGATCCCCGCGATCCAGCTGCTGGTGGCGCTGGGTTTCCAACCGCTCACACATCGCGGCCGCGACCATGGTTTCGACCTGGAAGATGCGCATGAGGCAATGCTGGGTCAGAAACTTGCCGAGGACCGTTGGCAGGCCTTCTTCAACGAGAATCCGTCCATTCTGAACATGGTCTTCGGGTATCCGGTTATCAAAGTGCGAGATCAGGCTTCCGTTGGTGGTCGAAAGCTTTCGGGTGGCGGTGGGAAGATCACGGATTTTCTGGTCAAGAACAGCCTGACCAACAACCCGGCTGTCTTCGAAATCAAGACGTCTCACACGCCCGTCCTGAACAAAACGCCCTTCAGGGACGGGGTATATACGCCTTCTTCTGATCTGTCGGGTTCGATCAACCAGGCCCTTGATCAGAAGGACCAGTTTCAGAAGCAGATCGTGCGGATCAAGGACAACACCAGGCTCCACGATATCGAGACCTGCGCCGTTCACTGCTGTCTCGTGGTCGGCCGCACACCTGATGGCGAAAACCGGATGAAGTCTTTTGGATTGTTTCGGCGTCACTCCAGGGACGTTGAAATCGTCACCTGCTATCGTGCCGAAAACAGCATTGGAAAAATCCGCCAGTCACCAGGATGGACCTTGAGGGATTTCCACAATGAGTTTCGCTAGGATGGTATGGACGCTGATTTGCTACGCTGGCTCAGCGTCCGAAGCCTCGATAGGTTCACGGCCGCTGGGCAGTGAACTCAGACGTGACATGCGCACGCTACCCCCTGCATGTCAAGTTTTCCCTGACAGTCCCGGACAGTCCTATCCGCCGCGGAAACCTCTCGGAGGCCGACCATGACCTTCGACGCCGCCGAGAAATTCCAGTCCCAGATCCCCGCGATCCAGCTGCTGGTGGCGCTGGGTTTCCAACCGCTGTCCCAGGAGGATGCCCTGTCCTTGCGTGGCGGGCGGCAGCGCAACGTTGTTCTGGACGACGTGCTCGTGGACCGCCTGATGCGGCTCAATCGTTTCACACATCGTGGCCGCGACTATGGTTTCGATCTGGAAGATGCGCATGAGGCGATGCGGCGGCTCAAACCCACGCCGGACCGGCTCAAGGGCCTGCGGGGCACCAACCAGGACATCTACGACACGCTTGTGCTTGGCACGACGATCACGAAGTTCATCGACGGCGATTCCAAGAGCCATTCATTCCGTTTCATCGATTGGGAGACCCCCGAAAACAATGTGTTCCACGTTACCGCCGAATTTGCTGTCGAACGCACAGGCACGACCCAGACCAGGCGCTGTGACATCGTCGCCCTTGTAAATGGCATCCCCGTTCTGGTCATCGAGAACAAGCGCCCGACCGAGAGCCTGAAAAAGGCAGATAGCCAGTTGATCGGTTATCAGCGCGAAGACAACATCCCGCGGCTTTTCCACTTTGCACAATTGCTGATCAGCCTGAATCGGTCCGAAGCACGGTATGCCACGGTCGGGACCAGGCGGCAGTTCTGGCAATCCTGGCGGGATGAAGAGGATACCGACGAGGCGATCGCACCGCTCGCCAACCGCGACCTGACGCCTGCCGAGAAAGACGCGATTTTTTCCGGCGATTTTTCGACCGCGCGAACATATTTCAAGGCAATGGCTGAGGGAGGGAAACGCGCGGTTACCGTGCAGGACCGGACGGTGTACGCGCTGTGCCGCCCCGAGCGGCTGCTCGACCTCATCCGCCGCTTCACCGTCTTTGATGGCGGCGTCCGGAAAATAGCACGTCACCAGCAGTTTTTCGGCATCCGCCGCGCGGTGGAGACCGTGACGCAGTTCGATGTCAGCGGCGCGCGCAAGGGCGGCGTGATCTGGCACACGCAAGGCTCCGGCAAATCCTTGACGATGGTCATGCTGGGCCGCTCGCTCGCACTCGACAAGGCCATCCGGAATCCGCGCATCCTGATCGTCACCGATCGCGACGATCTCGACAAGCAGATCAAGGATACCTTCAAGTCCTGTGACCTTGAGCCAATTCGCGCGACAAGTGGCTCACATCTCCTCGAACTGATCCGTGATCGGGCCCCCCTGGTCACAACGATCATCAACAAGTTCGAAACGGCATTGCGCAACAGCCAGGCTCCGGACGAAGACGCAAACATCCTTGTGCTTGTTGACGAGAGCCACCGTGCACAGACAGGTCGCTACGGCGGCCACGGCCAGTTCGCCGCCAGGATGCACAGGCTTCTGCCGAAAGCCTGTTATCTGGGGTTCACTGGCACCCCTCTCCTCAAGAAAGAGAAGAACACGCTCTCGACCTTCGGGCGATTGATCCACCGGTACGCCATCGATGAAGCGGTTGCCGATGAGGCGGTGGTTCCACTTTTGTACGAGGGCCGACTGGTTGAGCAGCAGATCACCGGCAATGTCATCGATCGCTGGTTCGACAAGATCAGTGAGGGCCTGACCAACAGCCAGAAGGGGGATCTCAAGGGCAAGTTTTCGCGAATGGACGCTCTGTCCAGGACGGAACAGACAATACGAACGAAAGCTTTCGATATTTCAGAGCATTTTCGCCAGCATTGGCAGGGCAGCGGTTTCAAGGGGCAACTGATCGCCCCCTCAAAGGCAGCAGCGGTGCGTTTCAGGGAAGTGCTCGACGAGATTGGTCACGTCTCGAGCGCAGTCATCATCTCGCCGCCGGACGACAATGAGGGGAACGAGGAAGTCGATCGGGAATCCAGGGACGTCGTCCGTGGCTTCTGGTCGAAAATGATGGCCCGATACAAAACCGAGGATGAATACAACCGTCAGATAATCGACGCCTTCAAAGGATCCGGAGATCCGGAAATCCTTGTTGTCGTATCGAAGTTGTTGACCGGCTTCGACGCGCCGAGAAACACGGTCTTGTACGTTTGCAAATCCCTGAAGGAGCACAATCTGCTTCAGGCGATCGCGCGCGTGAACCGCCTGTACGAGGACGGCGACACGGAAAAGCAGTTCGGGTTCATTGTTGATTACGAGGGACTGCTTGGCGAACTTGACAGCGCCCTGACGACCTACAGCGCTTTCGAGGGCTATGAGGCCGCGGACCTTGCCGGAACGGTCCACGACATCAGGGAGGAAATCCGCAAACTTCCCCAATTGCACGACCAGCTCCGGGACCTCTTCAAGCCTGTCAGAAACAGGAAGGATATGGAGCAGTTCGAACAGTTCCTTGGCGACGAAGCCCGGCGGCAGGATTTCCAGGCACGGCTTCGGGCTTTCAGCCGATGCCTCCACATATCGCTGTCGTCGGACAAGCTGCTCGATGTGTTTGACGAGGCCAGGATCGACACAATGAAGCGGGACTGGAAGCAGTTCTCTGAATTGAGGCGGTCGGTGCAACTCCGGTATCAGGAAACCGTCGATGTTCGCGAGTTCGAGCCGAAGATTCAGAAACTGCTGGATGACCACGTTGTGGCATTGCCCGCGGAAACCATCATCGAAGTGGTCAATATCAACGATCCCGATGCATTGAAGGCCGTCGTGGACGAAACAGGCGTCTCGGAGGCGTCGCGAGCGGATCGCATTGCCAGCGCCACACGCCGCGCCATTACCGAAAGAATGGCGGAGGATCCCACATTCTACCGCCAGTTCTCCGATCTGCTCGAGGAGACGATCCGCGCTTACCGGGAACGTCGCCTGTCCGAGCGCGACTATCTCAACAGCGTGGTTGATTTGGCCAGCAAGGTCGCCGGAAAGGATCGCGGCCGCGAAGTCCCCGACCCCATCCGGGGCAACGAGGATGCGCAAGCGTTCCATGGGGTTCTCGACGCTCGGTTGACCGCCAGGGACGGCGCGCAAGTCAGTGGCGACGATGCAGCCCTCATCGCGCTGGAGCTCGTCGAGATCATCAAGGCGCACCTCATGGTGGACATCTGGTCCAACGATGTGGCTCAGAACAATCTGCGCAACGCCATTGACGACTTCTTCTTCGACATCCTTCGTGATCGCAAGGGGATCGAACTGCCCGTCGAAGTCCTTGACGATATTGAACCCAAGATCATGAATCTGGCGCGTGCGAGGTTCGCCGGATGACAGCGGAATGCAATCGTCTGGAATATGGCGAGCAGGGCATCGAATATCGCGTGGTCAGGCGCCAGAGGAAAACCCTTGAAATAGCGGTGAACCCCGATGCTTCGGTCGTCATCACGGCGCCAATGGACGCGAGCATCGAGGCAATCGAACAGAAGCTTCGAAAACGTGCCGCCTGGGTCACTCGGCAGCAACGGTACTTCACTCAATTTCTGCCGCGCACACCGGAGCGCAGTTTCATTGCCGGCGAAACTCATCTTTATCTTGGCCGACAGTACCGTCTGAAAGTGGTTCCGAATGTGCAGGAAAGCGTGAAACTCATTCGTGGCCATATCGTGGTTCAGACGCACAGACCAACCCGAACCGACATCACGCGCGAATTGGTGGAGGGCTGGTATCGCAGCCGGGCGCACATCAAGTTCGCGGAGCAGGTCGAGCAGAGTCTACAGCGTTTCCCGGAGCCCGAAGCATTTCGCCCGAAAGGGATGATTATCCGCCAGATGAAACAACGCTGGGGATCAATGTCGCCCGCGCATCGTCTCCTGCTCAATCGACGCCTCGTCGAGGCCCCGGTTGACGCCATCGATTACGTCATTACCCACGAGCTTTGCCACATCGCTGAGCCACACCACGGCGCTGCCTTCTTTGATTTGCTGGACCGAGTGATGCCGGACTGGGAGCGTCGGAAGCAACGGCTCGAGCGGATCATGGCCTGAGAAGTTCCGGCGGCAGTCGCCGCTGACCAGACGGGACCACCGTCCAAATGAAAAACATGTCTCAGAATATTCGAAAAATATCATGTGCTTGCGACAGTTCAGCCAATGACGCGGTCAACAGGTCCCGAGAGATCGCTTGCGGGCCTCCTGGCGCCGGGGCCGGTGTTCAGCAGAATTGCCGTTATCAACGCCATGCTCGGACTTGCGGGCCTCCTGGCGCCGGGGCCGGTGTTCAGCCCAATCCGCATGACCCGCGAAAACAACGGAAAAACAGGGCCGCGGCCGAATCGGGAGAACGCTTTCGCCAGGGCAGATGGCGGATGGGGTGGGATTCGAACCCACGAGACGCGTAAACGCCTGCCGGTTTTCAAGACCGGTGCCTTCAACCGCTCGGCCACCCATCCGTTCGCGCGGATGAATGCGACGGATGGGCGCGAAATGCAAGGCCTGAACATCCTTGATCCAGCGTACGCCAGGGCGTGCGCGTCGATCCTCGCGTTTTCCCGCAGGAAAAATCGCTGGGATAAAGTCGCACAGGTTTTGAACAAAAACGCTCCGGTAAACCCGGCGCGGTTCACAGCGAGGACCCGGGTTCCGGGGCGACCGGAATCATCTGTTCCTTCGGCGCGGGGTACTCGGTCGGCAGCGTGATTGTCCAGCGCACGGGTCAGGAACCGGGCAGGGGCGGCCTCACCAATCCGTGTGGATGTTTCCTCGCGGTTCGGGTTGTGATCCTTCATGGGTCATGGCAACCATGATGCATGATCAAATTTCGCGAATCAGCGTTGGCGATGGTGTTGATGCTTGTGGTTTCGCCCGCCGTGCCGGCTCCGGCCTTCGATGTGTGGCTGGAGGGTGTCCGTCAGGAAGCCCTCACCAGAGGGATACGGCCTGCCATTGTCGATGTGGCCTTGCGCGATATTGCGCCGGTGCCGCGCATCATCGAACTGGACCGCAAACAGTCCGAATTCACCCTGACGTTCCAGCAATATCGCGACCGGGTCGCGCCCCGGGGCCGGATTGATCGCGGCCGGAGATTGTTGAACGAAAACCGGGTTTTGTTGGAGGAAGTTGGCAAGAAATATGGCGTACAGCCGCGTTTCATCGTCGCTTTGTGGGGAATCGAAACCGATTTCGGGCGGAACACCGGCGGCTATGATGTGGTCGAGGCGCTGGCGACCCTGGCCCATGACGGACGTCGGTCGGAATACTTTCGCAAGGAGTTGATGAATGCCCTGCGCATCCTGAACGAGGGGCACATATCGCCGGAGCGGATGAAGGGATCCTGGGCCGGCGCCATGGGACAGTTCCAGTTCATGCCATCCAGCTTCATTAACCGGGCGGTTGATGAGGATGGCGACGGCCGCCGGGACATCTGGACCACGCGAGCGGACATCTTTGCTTCAGCGGCAAATTATCTGTCCAGGGAAGGCTGGCGAGATGATCTGACCTGGGGACGAGCGGTAAGATTGCCCAGGGGATTTCCGAATTCACTCAAGGGGCTGAAGGTCAAGAAACGGCTGAGCGAGTGGCAAGGGTTGGGCGTGCGCAGGATTGACGGCCGTGACCTGCCGACTCGCGATATTTCCGGTTCGATCCTTGTGCCGAGGCGCAGCGGCGGCCAGGCGTTCATGGTCTACAAGAATTTCGAAACCATCATGCGGTGGAACCGGTCGCACTATTTCGCACTGACGGTGGGACACCTCGCCGATCGGATTGGAAACTGAGCCGGGCGGGGAGGCGGTGTGGACGTGAAACAATCGATGAAACTCCTTCGGACCGCCGTATTGTTCGGTCTGTCGGGATTGTTTCTGGCGAGCTGCGGTATCTTGCCGGAACGGATTCATGGCGACGGTTCGCGACCGGTGGCGAAACAGAAGATCGGCCGGCCCTACAAGATCAACGGGGTCTGGTATCGGCCGGCGCGTCAACCTGGATATGACCAGGTTGGCATCGCGTCCTGGTACGGCTCAAATTTTCATGGCAAGCCAACCGCGAACGGCGAAATTTATGACATGGAAAAGATGACGGCGGCCCATACCACCTTGCCGTTGCCGAGTTATGTCGAGGTGACCAATCTGTCGAACGGCGCCAAACGGATCATCCGGATCAATGATCGTGGGCCCTTCGTCGACGGCCGTCTGATCGATCTGTCCAGGGCCGCCGCGCGTGAACTTGATTTTCTGAACCAGGGACTTGCCAGGGTTCGGGTGCGTCTGATTGATCCGCCGGCCGGCGCCGCTGTCGAAGCGCGGCCTGTTGCACCAACAATCACACAGGCGGATATCGATGCCTTTGTGGTTCAACTGGGCAGTTTTGCAAATGCGGATAACGCCGCACGCCTGGCATTGAAATACCAGGGCCGCTATCCGGCCTATATTCTCAGCGATGATGATGGAAGCCGGGTCCTGAAAGTCGTCCGGCTGGGACCATTCTCTTCTCGGGCCCAGGCGGAGCAGGCCCATGCAGAAGCCCGCGCGGATGGTCTAAAAGACGCCAGAATTTACCGCAACAATGGCTGATCCAGCGGTATTGATGCACGAAAGCGGAATTCCAGTCATGCAACGCATCGCAACGATCGTCACACTCGCCATTTTGATGTCGGTCCGGGTATCAACCGCCCATGCCGCGTTTGAAACCGTGGCGCGGGAAGCCATGCTGGTCGATGCGTCTACAGGCACGGTGCTTCTGGAAAAGAATGCCGACCAGCGCATGCCGCCCGCGTCGATGAGCAAACTGATGACCATCTACATGGCGTTCGATGCCTTGAAGGAAGGTCGCCTGAAACTGACCGACCGGTTGCCGGTCAGCGAACGGGCCTGGAAGATGGGCGGCTCGAAGATGTATGTCCTGGTCAACGATCAGATCGCGGTCGAGGATCTGTTGCGGGGGATCATCGTTCAATCCGGCAATGATGCCTGTGTGGTGATTGCCGAAAATCTGTCTGGCAGCGAAGAGGCGTTTGCCGAGGACATGACCAGGATAGGGAAGGAAATCGGACTGAAGGATTCCACCTTTCGCAATTCCAGTGGCTGGCCGGACCCCAACCATCTGATGTCGGCACGCGATCTGGCCCGGTTGTCCTTTCGGTTGATCACTGACTTTCCTGAATATTATCCCTACTTTTCCGAATTGGAATTTACCTGGGCCAAGATAAGGCAGGTTAACCGTAATCCGCTGCTGTATGTCGATATTGGCGCCGACGGATTGAAAACGGGGCATACCGAAGCCGCTGGATATGGTCTGACAGCGTCGGCCGTACAGGATGGCCGGCGAATGATCCTGGTCCTGAACGGCATGACGTCGCCCTCGCAACGCTCCCGGGAAGCAAGGCGCGTTCTACAATGGGGCTTCCGCGAATTTGCCCGCGTCGAACTGTTCGGGAAAGATGAGACCGTCGACAGGGTGCGCGTCTGGTCGGGGGCGGAAAGTGAAGTGCCCGTGAAGCTGGAAGGTCCGCTGGCGATTTCCATACCGCGCGCCGCCCGCGACAGTCTGAAAGTTGCGATCGTCTATGAAGGTCCGCGCCCGGCACCGATCAGTGAAGGCGAGGAGATGGCAACCCTGCGCATTACCGCTGAAGGTCTGCCGCCAAGCGAGCATCGGCTGATCGCCGCCAAATCGGTGGCCAGGGCCGGACTGCTGGGCAGGATGAAGGCGGGCGTTCTCTTCCTTTGGCGGACGGCTACGGAATCGTGACACCAGCGCCCTTTATCACCTTCGAAGGCGGGGAGGGCGGCGGCAAGTCAATTCAAATCAAACGATTGGCGGCGGATCTCAGGCAATCGGGGCTTGATGTCGTGGAAACGCGTGAGCCGGGAGGCGCGCCGGGCGCGGAGAAAATTCGCAGGTTGATTCTCAAGGGAACCCCCGGCAAGATGTCTGACCGGGCCGAAACCCTTTTACATTTTGCCGCGCGGGCCGATCATCTGGACAGAACGATATTGCCAGCGCGCCAGGCCGGGCAATGGATCCTGTGCGACCGGTTTGCCGATTCAACCCGGGCCTATCAGGGCTATGCCCAGGGCGTTGACAGCGAATTGATCAATCTGCTGAGTCAGGCGGTTATCGGCAGGGATGGGCCCGATCTGACCTTCGTCATGGATATTGCGGTGGATGCCGCGTTCGAACGGCTGGCGGCCCGCGGCGATAGCGCCGATCGGTACGAAGGACTTGAGCCTGCATTCCATGAAAAGGTCCGCGCGGGATTTCTGGAGATTGCTGAAAATGACCCGGGACGGTGCCGTGTGATCGATGCCATGCAGGATGAAGAAGCGGTGTTTTCCGCCATTCGCGATGCCGTGCGGGAACGGTTTGGAGTCTGATGCGCATGGCGAAGGGGAGTGAAGAGGAACAGGTTCCGGAAGCCGATCGTCTGGGTGATCTGCCCCATCCGCGGGAGACGACGCCGCTCGTCGGGCACATCGACGCTGTCGAGCGGTTCGCGCGTGCTTTTGCCGGCGGACGCATGCCGGGCGCCTGGTTGCTCAGCGGTCCGAAGGGGGTCGGCAAGGCGACCTTTGCCTATCATGCTGCCCGCGCGCTGTTGCGCGGCGCCGCCGAAACGCCGGATCAGATCGTTTCGGCCAGCAATGATACCGTTTATCAGCGGGTCGGCGCACAGGGCCACGGCAATCTGATGGTTCTGCGGCGCCCGTGGGATGAACGGACCAAAAGGCTGAAGACAGAACTGACGGTCGAACAGGTGCGCCGGACCGGAACGTTCTTCAGCCAGACCGCCAGCGAAGCGGCGTGGCGGATCTGTATCGTCGACAGTGCCGACGAGATGAACCGCAATGCGGCCAATGCACTGTTGAAGACCCTGGAAGAACCGCCCGCACGTTCGGTTTTCCTTCTGGTCTCCCGATCCCCCGGGCGCTTGCCGCCAACCATGAGGTCGCGCTGCCGCGGCCTGAAATTCTCCCCCCTGGCGCCGAATCTGACCGGACAGGTCGTCCATCAGGTTCTGGGAGAGGCCGGCGGGTCACAACCGGCCGAACTGGATGCCGCATTGGCGCTGGCGGAAGGCAGCCCGGGCAGGGCGCTGCAACTGATCGAGGCGGGCGGCGGTGATCTTTATGCATCTATTGTCGCGCTGATGCCCGGCGCCAGAGGAACAGACAGGGCAGGCATAGCCATGTTGGCCGATCGGATGTCGCGGCCGGGACAGGATGAATCCTATCGCCTGTTCCGATCGCTGTTGGCGCAGGCGTTTTCGCAGATTGCAAGGACAGCCCTTGCCGGCAGCCCGCCAGGCGATGTCCCGGCAGCGCTGACCGAACGAATTAGAACGATTTCGGCGGTTCAACCTGTTGATCGCTGGGCATCGCTGTGGGAGATGTCCAACGCATTTCTCGCCGACGTGGATGCGGTCAACGCGGATCGCCGGCAAGCAATAGCAAGTGTTTTTCAGAAAATTGCGCCCGTTTGAGTTTTGATGCCCCTCGTTGACAGCCATTGCCATCTTGATTTCCCGGATTTTGCCGGGGAACTGGATCAGGTCGTCGCCCGTGCCGGCCATGCCGGCGTCAGCAAGATGGTGACCATCTGCACTAAAATGTCGAAGGCCGATCAGGTGCGCGAAGTGGCGGAGCGCTTCGATAACATCTATGCAACGGTCGGCGTTCACCCGCATGAGGCCGAAGAAGAAGGACTCGACGCGCCCGATGAGTTGATCGCCCGCGCCGCGCACCCGAAAATCATCGGCATTGGTGAAACCGGTCTTGATTACCTTTACGAACACAGTCCCCGGGAAAAGCAGAAGATCGGTTTCCGCGCCCATATCGAGGCATCCCGGCAAACCGGTCTGCCTTTGATCGTGCACACCCGTGATGCCGAAGAAGATACCGCTGCAATTCTGCGGGACGAGATGGGGAAGGGCACCTTCCCGATCGTGATTCATTGCTTTTCCTCCAGTCAGTGGTTGGCGGATGCGTGTCTGGAGATCGGCGCTTATCTGTCATTGTCCGGCATTTTGACTTTCAGGAACGCCGCTGAATTGCGCACGACGGCCGCGGCAGCGCCGCTGGACCGGCTTCTGGTTGAAACTGATGCGCCGTATCTGGCGCCGGTACCCAAGCGGGGAAAGCGGAACGAACCGGGTTTTGTCCGGCACACCGCCGAGTGTCTGGCGGAACTTCGTGGGCAGACAGTCGATGAGGTTTCCGAGGCGACCACGGCGAATTTTCATCGTTTGTTTTCCAAGGCTGCCGCATGAGTGAAAATTTGAAGGTGACCGTGCTTGGATGCGGTTCGTCCGGCGGCGTGCCGAGGATCGGTCACGATTGGGGCGCCTGTGATCCCGCCGAGCCAAAAAATCGGCGCAGTCGTTGCTCGATCATGGTTCAGCGCGGTGAAACGACGGTCCTGATCGATACGTCACCGGACCTTCGCCAGCAGTTTTTGACGGCTGATATCGATCGTCTCGACGGTGTGCTTTACACCCATGATCACGCGGATCAAAGCCACGGGATCGATGAATTGCGCGTCGTCCATCTGCGTCACAACCGCCGGATCGATATCCATGCAGACCCCGCGACGGCTTCGACACTGCGCAATCGGTTCGGGTATTGCTTCGGGGATAATGAGGACAAGGGGTATCCTGCAATCCTGAACCTGAACCTGTTCGACGGACCTGTAACTGTCGATGGCCCGGGCGGTTCGATCAAGGCCGTTCCGTTTCCGCAGGATCATGGAGCTGTAACGTCCTATGGTTTCAGAATCGGCCCGTTTGCGTATTCAAGCGATGTGGTCGGCCTGCCAGAGGAAAGCTGGGAAATTCTCGACGGTGTCGAATGCTGGCTGGTCGATGCGCTGCGCTACAAACCGCATCCGACACACGCGCATCTGGACATGACGCTGGAATGGATCGACAGGTTGAAACCGAAACACGCCGTGTTGACCAATCTGAATGTTGATCTGGATTATCAGACACTCAAGGCAGAGGTTCCGGACGGTGTAGAACCGGCTTATGACGGTATGGTGCTGGAATTTCAGAAATAATTATTTTACATAATCATGATTATGCGAATTGGATGTCGTGAATTTAATGTCATGAAACAGGCGCCTGAAGATATCCGCGACACTTCCGCCCTGTTCCAGATCATGCAGAACCTGCGCGATCCCGATGGTGGATGTCCCCGGGATCAGGAGCAAGATTTTTCGACGATTGCACCCTGTGCGATCGAGGAAGCCCATGAGGTAAACGACGCCATCGAGCGCAATGACCTGAAGGTGCTTCGCGACGAACCGGGCGACCTCCTGCTTCAGGTCGTCTTCCACGCTCAAATGGCTGACGAACAAGGCGCATTCGACTTTTCCGATGTGGTTCAATCGGTTTGCGGGAAAATGATCCGCCGTCACCCTCACGTGTTCGGTGAGGATGACATTTCAGATTCAGTGGCCCGGACGGTCAATTGGGAAGACATCAAGGCGCGGGAGCGCGCCGGCAGCGGCAAGGAACGAAAAGACGTCCTGGATGGCATTCCTGGCGCCCTGCCCGCACTGGTTCGCGCCGTAAAGCTTCAGAACAGAGCGGCAAGGGTCGGATTTGACTGGCCTGATTGGCGGCACGTTATCGACAGGCCCACGAAGAAACCGCGGAACTGGCCGAAGCTGAAAAATCTGGAAATAATGTAAGAATATCAGATGAATTGGGAGATCTTCTGTTTGTTTACATCAACTTTGCGCGGCATTTCAGGATTGATCCGGAGACCGCTCTGCGCGGCGCCAGTTCCAGGTTTGAAAGGCGGTTCGAATATATCGGGGAAGCCTTTGAAAACGAACAGACAAGAATGTCCGCCGCAACGCTGGCGGAACCGGACGCCTTGTGGGATGAAACCAAGGCAATCGAGAAATCGGGCAGCGAGCAACAGGTTGATCCGATCAGGAAATGAATTCGATCAAATGATTGTATTCCTTTTCAAAACCCCCCGATCCGCTGCTTTCATGCGCACCGTTTTGCGCGGCATTTCAGGATTGATCCGGAGACCGCTCTGCGCGGCGCCAGTTCCAGGTTTGAAAGGCGGGTCGAATATATCGGGGAAGCCTTTGAAAACGAACAGACAAGAATGTCCGCCGCAACGCTGGCGGAACCGGACGCCTTGTGGGATGAAGCCAGGGCAATCGAGAAATCGGGCAGCGAGCAACAGGTTGATCCGATCAGGAAATGAATTCGACCGTATCCGTCCGGTCAGGCCGCGTTTTTGAGGTCTTGGGGCTTCCAGTTCCACGGCATGAGTTCGTCGATGGGGTTAATCTGTGATCAGCAATGCGTTCCAGCACCCATGTGAGCCAGGCCTCGGGATCGACATTGTTCATTTTAGCGGTCTCAATGAGGGCGTAGGCGATAGCGGCAGCCTCGCCGCCACCAACGGAGCCCGGGAAGAGACAATTTTTTCGACCAGGGGCGGGCGACGGGACGGATTGATCGCTCACAGATATTGTTGTCGAGCTCCAGACGTCCGTCGCCGAGATAAGCACGCGCTTCGGGCATCGGCTTCAGGGCGTAGCGGATCGCCTCGGCCAGTTTGGTCTTGCCCGAGAGCCTGGGCAGTTGGGCCTGTAGCCATACTTCCCGGTCATCGAAGACAGGCCTGGCCTTCTCCTGCCGCAGGGCGGCCCTTTCGTAGCCGTCCGTTAGAGCCGTATTTTTCGGTTATTCCGGCATCCAATTCCACGGCATGAGTTCCTTGATGCGGTTGATCTTGTGATCTGGCAGGCGCTCCAACACCCAGGTGAGCCAGGCTTCCGGATCAACGCCGTTCATCCTGGCGGTCTCGACTAGGGTGTAAGCGATAGCGGCGGCTTTACCGCCACCGACGGAGCCCATGAAGAGATAGTTCTTGCGGCCCAGTGCGATGGGGCGGATCGAGCGTTCACAGATGTTGTTGTCGAGTTCCAGCCGTCCGTCGCCGAGACAGGCACGCGCCTTTGGCATGCGGTTCAGCGCATAGCGAATGGCCCCTGCCAGTTTGGTCTTGCCCGAGAGCTTGGGAAGCTGGGCCTGTAACCATGCTTCCAGCTCATCGAAGACGGGCTTTGCCTTCTCTTGCCGAATGGCGACCCGCTCTTCGGGGGATTTGCCTCTGGCTTCCTCTTCGACAGCGTAAAGTACGGCGATCTGCTTGATTGTGCCTTTGGCGATGGCCGACCCGGTGCGCTCAAACTCTTCCACAAACTTGCGGCGCACATGCACCATGCAGGCCTGTTCGTCGGCCTTGCCCTCCCCAAAGAGGCCATTGAAGCCCGCAAAGCCATCGGCATGCACGGTCCCGGTATAGCCGGAAAGATGATTGACTGGGTGTGCACCCTTGCGGTCTGTACTGAACTGATACCAGGCACAGGGTGGGGCCTCGCCGCACCACGGGCGCTCGTCGCGCACGTAACTCCACAGCCGCGCGGTTTTAGTCTTCTTTATCATGGTGCGGGTTTGTAGTTTGACCGGTGTGTCATCGGCAAAAAGTGCAGGCCCTGCCCTGACCAGCTTGCCGATATGATCGGCCAATGGCTCCAGCAGCGCCGTGCTGCGGCCCACCCAGTCGGTCAACGTGGTGCGATGCAGATTAACCTTCTCGCGGGCGAAGATTTTTGATTGCCGGTCAAGCGGCAGGTGATCGCAGTATTTGCCAATCAGGACGTGGGCCAGCAGACCCGGACCGGGGCGGCCACGTTCGATGGGGCGCGACGGCAATGGGGCTTGGGCAAAGGTTTCACAACAGGTGCAGGCCATGCGGGGGCGGAGGATCCGGCGTACCACAAAGCGGCCCGGGACATATTCCAGTTCCTCGGTAACGTCCTCACCGATCTGGCGCAGGCTCCCACCGCAGTCAGTGCAGTCCTCACCCGGCGACAGCACCTCATCCTGCCGATCCAGATGATCTGGCAAGGGGTTGCGGCTGTGCTTGCGCCTGGCAGGTTTGTCCGTCTCATCGACATCAGTGCCGTTGGAGCCAGCTTCGTTCTTCTGCTCGTTTGCTGCCGCCTCGATCTCTTCGTCTTCCTGTAGGTCGAGGGCCAGTTGATCCATGCTCTCTGATCTGGAGCCAAACCGTGCCTTGCGGTGGCCATGCAGTTCAGCCTTCAGCTTCTCGTTTTGATACGTCAGCGACTGAACCTCGGCCATCAAAAGCTCGCTGACAGCCCGCAGTTCGGCGGGGTCTTCAGACAGGGATTCAAGGGCTTTCAACATGTGAAATCCATATCAAACTGCCCCATAGGATGGAACGACAAACCGCGTTAAACTTAATGTTTTTTGGGCTTTCTCTATCCCGCCTGCAAAGGACGCCAGGTCTTTTGCGGGGTGCGCCAGTCAATCCCCTCTAACAGCATCGATAGCTGTGAGGGACTCAGGCTGACCTTGCCCTCCCTGGCCGCAGGCCAGACAAACCGCCCCCGTTCCAGTCGTTTGGAGAACAGGCAAGCGCCTTGGCTGTCCCACCATATGATCTTGAGCAGATCACCGCGCCTGCCGCGAAACACAAACATGTGCCCCGAATACGGGTCCTCAGCCAGAACCTGTTCGGCCTGAGCCGCCAGTGTGTTGAACCCGCGCCGCATATCCGTCACCCCGGCGGCCAGCCACACCCGCGTATTGCCCGGCACCGGGATCATGTCATCAGCCCCTCAACCAGAGCCGGCACCGCCGACAATCCCGTCGCTCCTTCAACCAGGATACGCCGACCATCAGACAGGGTGATGTCTACACGGTGAACCGAAAGAGGAACGTCCATACAGGGCGCTGTGATCGGCACGTGGGGGGCGGTTGGCCCTGCAATCTCTACAGGCAGAAATGTGGTCACTTCCCCGGCGAAATCATCACCGTCAGTACATGCCGGCGCGAAACGGGGATCACGCAACCATGTGTGGATCAGATTGGCGTTCATCGCGTAACGTCGTGCAACCTGCGCTACCGAAACCCCAGGTGCGCGCGTTTGTCCGCAGATCGAAACCTTCTCATCGTCTGACCAGAACCGCTTCTTCTGACCCTTCTTCCCAGACATATCCGCCCTCAAGATGTCCACTATCAATGGTGGACACTATCAGCGCACGCTATAATGCGTCAGAGCACCAACACCGGACGCTTACTCCAGTTCCACGGCATGAGTTCGTCGATGGGGTTAATCTGTGATCAGCAATGCGTTCCAGCACCCATGTGAGCCAGGCCTCGGGATCGACATTGTTCATTTCAGCGGTCTCAATGAGGGCGTAGGCGATAGCGGCAGCCTCGCCGCCACCAACGGAGCCCGGGAAGAGACAATTTTTTCGACCAGGGGCGACGGGACGGATTGATCGCTCACAGATATTGTTGTCGAGCTCCAGACGTCCGTCGCCGAGATAAGCACGCGCTTCGGGCATCGGCTTCAGGGCGTAGCGGATCGCCTCGGCCAGTTTGGTCTTGCCCGAGAGCCTGGGCAGTTGGGCCTGTAGCCATACTTCCAGGTCATCGAAGACAAGGCCTGGCCTTCTCCTGCCGCAGGGCGGCCCTTTCGTAGCCGTCCGTTAGAGCCGTATTTTTCGGTTATTCCGGCATCCAATTCCACGGCATGAGTTCCTTGATGCGGTTGATTTTGTGATCTGGCAGGCGCTCCAACACCCATGTGAGCCAGGCTTCCGGATCAACGCCGTTCATCCTGGCGGTCTCGACCAGGGTGTAAGCGATAGCGGCGGCTTTACCGCCACCGACGGAGCCCATGAAGAGATAGTTCTTGCGGCCCAGTGCGATGGGGCGGATCGAGCGTTCACAGATGTTGTTGTCGAGTTCCAGCCGTCCGTCGCCGAGACAGGCACGCGCCTTTGGCATGCGGTTCAGCGCATAGCGAATGGCCCCTGCCAGTTTGGTCTTGCCCGAGAGCTTGGGAAGCTGGGCCTGTAACCATGCTTCCAGCTCATCGAAGACGGGCTTTGCCTTCTCTTGCCGAATGGCGACCCGCTCTTCGGGGGATTTGCCTCTGGCTTCCTCTTCGACAGCGTAAAGTACGGCGATCTGCTTGATTGTGCCTTTGGCGATGGCCGACCCGGTGCGCTCAAACTCTTCCACAAACTTGCGGCGCACATGCACCATGCAGGCCTGTTCGTCAGCCTTGCCCTCCCCAAAGAGGCCATTGAAGCCCGCAAAGCCATCGGCATGCACGGTCCCGGTATAGCCGGAAAGATGATTGACCGGGTGTGCACCCTTGCGGTCTGTACTGAACTGATACCAGGCACAGGGTGGGGCCTCGCCGCACCACGGGCGCTCGTCGCGCACGTAACTCCACAGCCGCGCGGTTTTAGTCTTCTTTATCATGGTGCGGGTTTGTAGTTTGACCGGTGTGTCATCGGCAAAAAGTGCAGGCCCTGCCCTGACCAGCTTGCCGATATGATCGGCCAATGGCTCCAGCAGCGCCGTGCTGCGGCCCACCCAGTCGGTCAACGTGGTGCGATGCAGATTAACCTTCTCGCGGGCGAAGATTTTTGATTGCCGGTCAAGCGGCAGGTGATCGCAGTATTTGCCAATCAGGACGTGGGCCAGCAGACCCGGACCGGGGCGGCCACGTTCGATGGGGCGCGACGGCAATGGGGCTTGGGCAAAGGTTTCACAACAGGTGCAGGCCATGCGGGGGCGGAGGATCCGGCGTACCACAAAGCGGCCCGGGACATATTCCAGTTCCTCGGTAACGTCCTCACCGATCTGGCGCAGGCTCCCACCGCAGTCAGTGCAGTCCTCACCCGGCGACAGCACCTCATCCTGCCAATCCAGACTCTCGGATCTGGAGCCAAACCGCGCCTTGCGGTGGCCATGCAGTTCAGCCTTCAGCTTCTCGTTTTGATACGTCAGCGACTGAACCTCGGCCATCAAAAGCTCGCTGACAGCCCGCAGTTCGGCGGGGTCTTCAGTCAAGGATTCAAGGGCTTTCAACATGTGAAATCCATATCAAACTGCCCCATGGGATGGAACGACAAACCGCGTTAAAATTCATGTTTTTTGGGCTTTCTCTATCCCGCCTGCAAAGGACGCCAGGTCTTTTGCGGGGTGCGCCAGTCAATCCCCTCTAACAGCATCGACAGCTGTGAGGGACTCAGGCTGACCTTGCCCTCCCTGGGCCCTCCTTGGCCGCAGGCCAGACAAACCGCCCCCGTTCCAGTCGTCTGGAGAACAGGCAAGCGCCCTAGCCGTCCCACCATATGATCTTGAGCAGATCACCGCGCCTGCCGCGAAACACGAACATGTGCCCCGAATACGGGTCTTCAGCCAGAACCTGTTCGGCCTGAGTCGCCAGTGTGTTGAACCCGCGCCGCATATCCGTCACCCCGGCAACCAGCCACACTCGCGTATTGCCCGGCACCGGGATCATGTCAGCAGCCCCTCAACCAGAGCCGGCACCGCCGACAATCCCGTCGCTCCTTCAACCAGGATACGCCGACCATCAGATAGGGTGATGTCTACACGGTGAGCCGAAAGAGGATCGTCCATACAGGGCGCTGTGATCGGCACGTGGGGGCGGTTGGCCCTGCAATCTCTACAGGCAGAAATGTGGTCACTTCCCCGGCGAAATCATCACCGTCAGTACATGACGGCGCGAAACGGGGATCACGCAACCATGTGTAGATCAGATTGGCGTTCATCGCGTAACGTCGTGCAACCTGCGCTACCGAAACCCCAGGCGCGCGCGTTTGTCCGCAGATCGAAACCTTCTCATCGTCTGACCAAAACCGCTTCTTCTGACCCTTCTTCCCAGACATATCCGCCCTCAAAATGTCCACTATCAATGGTGGACACTATCAGCGCACGCTATAACGCGTCAGAGCACCAACACCGGACGCTTACATTCGACCAAATGATTGTATTCCTTTTCAAAACGCCCCCGATCCGCTGCTTTCATGCGCACCGTTTTGCGCGGCATTTCAGGATTGATCCGGAGATCGCTCTGCGCGGCGCCAGTTCCAGGTTTGAAAGGCGGTTCGAATATATCGGGGAAGCCTTTGAAAACGAACAGACAAGAATGTCCGCCGCAACGCTGGCGGAACCGGACGCCTTGTGGGATGAAACCAGGGCAATCGAGAAATCGGGCAGCGAGCAACAGGTTGATCCGATCAGGAAATGAATTCGACCAAATGATTGTATTCCTTTTCAAAACGCCCCCAATCCGCTGCTTTCATGCGCACCGTCATATCCAGGTTCGGCGAGTCGTTGATTGCCATTTCGCTCATTATCACCTCGCCATGGGCGTGAAGCCAGGCAATGGCATTTCCCGCGCTGGCAGGAACGAGGATTTGACGGGTTTCCCGCCCGGCATCGAAAAATGTGCGAATGGCCCGGTAGAGATCATCGATCCCCTGCCCGGTCAGCGCTGATATCGCGATCGCGGGATGTTCCTGACGCGCATTGGCGGTCAAAAGCGCGCCGCACTGTTCCTTTGACAACATGTCGATCTTGTTGTGTGCCTCGACGATGGTTTTCGGATCGTCTGTGTTCACGCCCAGATTTTTCAGGACTCCGATGACATCCTGGCGCTGGGCACTGCTGGATGCCTGCGAAATATCCCGGACATGCAAAATCAGATCCGCTTCGATCACCTCTTCCAGTGTCGCGCGGAAGGCCGCCGCCAACTGCGTCGGCAGACCGGAAATGAAACCCACCGTATCCGACAGGATGATCCGCTGGCCGCCGGGCATGTCGATGGCCCGCATGGTCGGATCCAGCGTCGCGAACAACATGTCCTCGGCGGTGACGCTGGCCTGGGTCATTCGGTTGAACAGGGTCGATTTGCCCGCATTCGCATAACCGACCAGGGCAACGATCGGATACGGTGCTTTCTGACGTTTGGCGCGATGCAGCGTCCGGGTTTTGACCACCTTTTCCAGCTGACCCTTTATACGGCTGATTTTCTCGGCAAGGATTCGGCGATCGGCTTCGATCTGGGTTTCGCCGGGACCGCCGACAAAACTGAGGCCGCCGCGCTGGCGTTCCAGGTGAGTCCATGACCGCACGAGTCGAGATCTTTGATAGTTCAGATGCGCCAGTTCAACCTGCAACCGGCCCTCTCGCGTTGCCGCGCGATCACCGAATATCTCCAAAATCAATCCGGTCCTGTCCAGAACCTTGACCTTCCAGTCTCGCTCCAAGTTTCGCTGCTGAACCGGACTGACGCTGCCATCGATGATGATGACCTCAATTTCTTCCGCTTCGAAGCGAGCGCCGAGTTCCTTCAGCTTTCCCTTGCCGAAGATTGTTCCCGGCCGCCGTTTGGACAAGGACACAAGTTCGCGCAGACGCACATCAAGCTCGATGGCATCGGCAAGCCCTGCGGCTTCTTCCAGGCGTTCAGCCGGCGTACGCACCTCCCCGCCCCGCTCGTCCGGGCGCTTGAGGAATGGATGGAGAACAGCCGCCCGGGTCATCGGTGCCGACAACCCGTTCGGTTCAGTCCTCGTCATCCTGTACGTTCAGGGAAACGGGCTGAGAAGGCATGACCGTCGAAATTGCATGTTTGTAGATGAGCTGAGAATGTCCGTCGCGCCGAAGCAGCATGCAGAAATTGTCGAACCAGGTGATCACTCCTTGCAGTTTGACCCCATTTATCAAAAAGACGGTAGCGGGCACCTTGCCTTTCCGGACAGCGTTGAGGAACGTGTCCTGGAGGTTCTGTTTATCATTGGCCACGGGATTGGTCCCATTTTTGCGCGTTGTAGATTGAGGTCACGTCCGTTGACCGTGACCCCGCAACCCCATGGATGAAATACATCCAGATGTTGTTGTTGATGCATAACAAGGGATGCGTCGGGGTACAGCCCTTTTTTTCGTCAATTTCCCCTATCGTGGACGAAACCAGACCTGCAGGGCGACCAGAACCGCAATCACTTCCACCCGACCGATGATCATGGCCATGGCAGTCAGATATTTTTGGGTCGATGACAGGTCTTCAATGGGGGCGATCTGCGGCGGCGCAAGCGCGATGGCACCGCCGCCATTGGTCATTGCGGCGACCGCATGGAACAGCGCCGACGGAAAGTCCAGGCCCGTCAGGGCCAACAGCAATCCCGTCGCGAACAGGAACAGCACAAAGGCCATGAAGAAAGTCCAGATATTGGTCATCCGTTCGGTGCTGATGCGATCCCGGTCATAGCGCAGAAGGGATATGCCGCTGGGATGGGCCAGTGCATCCATCTCACGTGACAATTGTCGGGCCAGGAGGCTCATTCTGAATATTTTGATCCCGCCGGCGGTTGATACCGTGCAGCCGCCGATGATCAATAATAAGACAATGACGGGTACTGGCACCGGGTCGCTGAGATCGTGTGGCGCCAGCCCCAGCGTGGTGATCAAGGACATGCCGATGACAAATCCCTCATGTACCGCGTCCAGCGCCGAATGCAGGCCGTTCCGCAGGATCAGCGCCAGAACCATCAGGATCACCAGCAAAACAGCGAACATCAAAAAGTCCTTGGTCTCGCGGCGGAAGGCGTCACGTTCGAGCGGCCGAGCATGGGCCAGGCCCCAGATGATCGGAAAGGGTATTGCGCCCAGGATCGCAAAACTGATCACGATCAGATCCCGGCCCGGAACCTGATGCAGAACACCGGCGGCCTCGAAAGTAATGAAACCACCCGTCGAAACCGTCGAAAGCGAGAGACAGATCGCGTGAAAAACCGGCATGCCGGTTGCCATCAGAGCAACCATGCAAGCCAGTGCCAGCATACCCCAAAGACCTGCGACGGCTCGAGACGTCATCAGTATTCGATGTCCGATGGTTGCTTCAGCCTGCTTGTGCCGCAAGGCGCCGCCGACCGGATTGATGGTGCCGGTTCCCGGCGCGTGCGCGAGCCGGCTTATGGTCAGCCCGCCAACGCCTGCCGGCCCCAGAATCGTGATTGCCGCAACAATGGTTACGACACCTCCCGCCCATTCCAGTATCGACCGGTAAAGAACCAGTGTCCGTGGAACATCCTCCAGTCGGGCCAGCGTCGTCGACCCACTGGTGGTCAGGCCGGACGCGGCTTCGTAAACCGCGTTTGCCACGGTTCTGTCTTCGCTGAGCATCCAGATGGGAAAGGCCGCCAGAAGGATCCCTGTCAACCAGATCAGGACGCACACTGCCATTTCCTGATTGCGGGATCCGCTTACGGTCAAATGACTGAAAGCCGCAATCAGGCCCCCCCCGCAAAAGCCCGTAAGTACGGTGGCCAACAGGAATGCAAGAACGGCCGGTGGTTCCGAGAGCGCCAATCCGCACAATGCCGTCAGCAACTGCAGGCCCGCAACTCCCATCAGAGTCCAGCCGACCGTTGTTGCTATCCCCCGAAAGGACATGGGCGCCCCTTTAGAAGTAGTCGACCGCTACACGGAAGAACTGCTCAACCTTGCGCACCGCGTTCTGGACCGCGAAAACCAGCACCCGGTCCCCGGGCGCGACAACGGTCGATCCGGTTGGCAGGATCACATCTCCGCCGGACAGAATGGCGCCGATGGCAATGCCGGACGGCAGGTGAACATCGCGCAAGGGATGTCCCGTCAGCCGTGACGTTTCCAGAGCCTCGGCCTCAATGATTTCGGCGGCGCCGTCCTGGACCGATCGCAGCGCCCGAATGCGGCCGCGGCGAACACGCTGTAAAATGCGCGATACCGTCGTGGCCCGCGGATTGATGAATGTGTCGATGTTCAAGGCGCCCATGATGCCGCGATAGGCTTCATTGTTGATCAGGCTGAGGGCTCGGGTGGCCCCGACTTTCTTTGCAAGAACCGATGCCAGAATGTTCACTTCATCATGATCGGTAACCGCGACAACGGTTTCGGCCTCACCCGCGCCGGCTTCCAACAGCAAGGATTGATCCAGCGCATCGCCATGCAGGACGACCGTATGATTCAGATGCTCGGCAACAAATTCGGCCCGTGCCTTATCGATTTCAATCACCCTTGCCCTGACGCCGGAAGCTTCGCTTTCCAGGGACTGGGCCACGGCCAGGGCAACATTGCCGCCGCCCAGAATGACAACCCGGCGCACTTCGGTCTCTTCATGACCGAAGGCCGTCAATGTTCGAGCGATCTTTTCAGCCGGCGCGGAAATATAGACATCGTCGCCGATGAACATCTGATCCCCGGATTCGGGAACCATCATCTTGCCCTGACGGGAAATGCCGATGACCCGGGCATCGAGGTCGGGAAACAGTTCCGTCAGCTGGTCCAGCGGTGTGTTCACCACCGGGCATTGTTCATCCAGGCGCACGCCGACAACCAGCACCTTGTCGTCACAGAATGGTTGCGCCTCGAAGGTTCCCGGCAATTTCAATCTGCGCATGACAGAAGCGGCGACTTCAACTTCAGGCGAGATGATCTCGTTGATCAATATGTTGTCGCGGCTGAACAGATCGCTCCACCGGTCATCAAGATAGCTCTGCGAACGGATTCGGGCGATTTTTAACGGCACGTTGAACAGGGAATGGCAGATCTGGCAGGCAATCATGTTGACTTCGTCGGAATGGGTCACGGCGACAATCATCTCTGCGTCTTCCGCGCCTGCATCCTGCAACACATCCGGGTGCGATGCATGGCCCACCACGCCCTGAACATCCAGTGCATCGGCAATCCCGCGGACCAGATCCGGGGAAATGTCGATGACGGAGACATCGTTCCCCTCGGCCGCCAGTTGGCGCGCGATGTTGAAGCCGACCATGCCGGCGCCGCAGATGATGATCCGCATCTGGCTTCCCCTCCCGACCCCTATCCGGTTTCCTGGGGCTGGCGCAGTTCGGACGTCACGCCAAGGGTTTTCAGCTTCCGGTGCAGCGCGGACCGTTCCATGCCGATGAAGCTGGCCGTTCGCGATATATTGCCGTTGAACCGTGTGATCTGCGCCAGCAGATATTCCCGCTCGAAATGCTCCCGAGCCTCCCGTAGCGGCAGGGACATCAATTGTTCGGGGCCATTGGGTTGCAAAATTGTCGGCGCCTGGTTGGTTATCTCATGCGGCAACGCATCGGATGAGATGACATCGGCATCCTCGCCGCGGGTCAGGATCAGCAGCCGTTCAACCACGTTTCGCAATTGCCGGATATTGCCCGGCCAGTCATAGGCCTGCAATGTCGCCATGGCATCTTCATTGATCCGGCACGGCGGCAGTCCGGAACTCACCGTCAGAACATCGACAAAATGATCGATCAGGGCCGGGATATCATCGCGACGCTCCGCCAGCGACGGCACCCGCACCGGCACGACGTTCAGTCGGTGATAGAGATCTTCGCGGAAATGCCCGGCCGCCATCGCCCGGTCCAGATCGCGAGCCGACGCACTGATGACCCTGACATCGACCCGGACCGGTTCGCCGCCGCCGATGCGTTTGAAAGTCTGGTCAATAAGGACCCGCAGGATCTTGCCCTGGGTTTCCCGGGGCATGTCGGAAACCTCGTCGATGAACAACGTGCCGCCATGGGCCTGTTCAAACACGCCGGCCTTGCGTGGTGCGCTGGGAGTCCGTTCCACCCCGAACAATTCGGCCTCGACCCGATCCGGTGTCATCGATGCGGCATTCAAGGCAACGAAGGGCGCATTGGCCCGGGGTGAATTTGAATGAACAAGCCGCGCCAGGGTCTCTTTGCCCGAACCAGCCGGTCCGGTGATCAGGATCCGGCTGCCCGTCGGGGCCACCCGGCCAATGAACTGGCGCAATTGACCCGAGCCGTGGCTGCTGCCGACAAGTTCCACGGCATGACCGACCCTTAATTTCAGTTCCTGGATTTCCCGCCGCAAGCGGGCTGCTTCGAGGGCGCGGGCGACGATCATCAGCAGATGGTCGATTTTCAGCGGCTTTTCGATGAAGTCATAGGCTCCGGCCTGCATGGCCGATACCGCAACTTCGATATTGCCGTGGCCGGATATGATGACCACCGGAATTTCCGGCATGTTGTGTTTTACATCATTGAGAATTTCCAGCCCGTCCAGCCGACTGCCCTTGAGCCAGATATCGAGGAGGATCAGGGAGAAGCGCCGCGCGGCAATCGCCTTGAAGGCGCTGTCGGCATCGCTGGCCGTTCGAACCCCGTACCCTTCGTCTTCGAGAATGCCTGAAATCAGGTCCCGAATGTCCTTTTCATCATCAACGACCAGGATGTCACTCATGGTTCTTCAAGCCGCCGTTTCTGTCTGGTGGGGGAATCAGAATCTTCGGACGCCCCAGAATCTTCGGACGCCCCAGAATCTTCGGACACCCCAGAATCTTCGGACACCCCAGAATCTTCGGACACCCCAGAATCTTCGGACACCCCAGAATCTGCCCGGAACTTCAGGATGGCGCAAGCACCCGGTTCGTTCGGATCGGGAGAGTCTTCCAGGGTGAACGATCCGAAATGGTCGTCCATGATCTTGTCAATGATCGCCAGGCCCAGGCCCGTGCCCTTCTCGCGGGTCGTGACATAGGGCTCCTTCAGTTGATCTTTCCTGCCTTCGGGCAGACCGCGACCATTGTCGATCACACGGACGACGGCATGGTGGGGCAATTGCTCGATCAGAATGCGAATATGAGGGTCCACGGACGATTGCCCTTCTGTCTTGAGCCGAGCCGAGATCGCTTCGGTTGCGTTCTTTATCAGATTGACCAGCGCCTGGGAAATCAACCGGCCATCGCAAGCCGCATTGACCGGCGCGTCCGGCGCAATGACGCCGAAAGTGACCCAGGGCGTGCCGGCCTGCTGCAAGAAGACTGCCTGGCGGGCGATTTCGGTCAGATTCTGGATCGCGATGACCGGCTTGGGCATCCGGGCGAAGGCGGCGAATTCATCGACCATCCGCCGAATATCGCCAACCTGACGAACAATGGTGTCGGTGCATTGCTCCAGAATTACCCGTTCACCGGATTCCTCCAGGCGAAACTTCCGCTTCAGCCGCTCGGCGGACAACTGGATCGGAGTCAGCGGGTTCTTGATCTCATGGGCAATGCGCCGGGCGACATCGCCCCACGCCGCCAGGCGCTGGGCCGAAACCAGACGGGTCACATCGTCAATGGTTACCACAAATCCGGCATCGGGCAGCATCGCGGCCTCTTTCTGGGTGACCCGCACCAGGATCTGCCGTTCGGACCCGTCGCGATCGAGCTGGATCTGCCGACCTTCCTCCGGCAGTGCCCCTGCCCGGCTTTCCGCCAGCACCGGCGCGAGTTCGGGAATGAGATCGGTCAACCGGGCGCCGATGACGCTCCCTGCCCCGGCATCCAGATAGAGATCGGCCATGCTGTTGGACACTCCGATCAAACCGTCCTGATCCAGACCAATCACGCCCGCGGAAACACCACTCAGAAGCGCTTCCATGAACCGGTTGCGATCATCGAGCGCAATATTCGTGTCCCGCAACTCGGACTGCTGGGTCTCGATGCGGCCGGTCATCCGGTTGAAGGCCCGGGACAACCGCCCCAATTCGTCCTCGCGGCTGCTTTCCGGCACGTGGACCGACAAATTACCCCGGCTGACCTCGTCGGCCGCATTAATCACATGGCCGACCGGCGCCGCCAGACGATTGGCAAACCACAGACCGATCCAGATCGCCGTAAAAAGCACCAGAATGGCAAACACCATGAAGATCATGGCGAATGTCAGTTTGATGCCGGAACGGTCATTTTCCAGCTTGCGGTATTGCGCAACGGCTGCTTCGGTCCGGCGCAAATGATCGAGGGCGCGGAAATCCAGATATCGGCTGACATAAAGGTAGCCATCAACATAGGAGTCAAGCTTCGCAAGCGCCTTAACCTGATTCGTTATATCATTGATCACGATTGGTATTTCTCCCGCCGCCGCCGCTGCAAAAACATCCGGGTCCGGCGCCGCGTAGCTGGTCTGGGCAGTGCGGGATCCGCTGGCCAGAATTTGACCCGCGCCATCAATCAGATACGCTTCAGGGAGATTGCGAACACCAGCCGATATTTCCATGAATTGTCCGAATTTTTTCGGGCTGTGCTGGTAACCGGATGCATTGACGTTCAGGTCGCGGGCCATGCTTTCGATGTCCTTGCGGATAACCGTCTGGTGCTCCTCCAGATAAGCCCTTGCCACCACGACAGAATTCGTCACCGCAGTGTTGATCGACCTCTGGAACCAACCTTCCAGGCCCAGATCGACAGTGATGATCGAAAAAAGCGCCACAAGTACCGCAGGCGCCACCGAAATCAGGGATAAAAGCGTCACCAGCCGCATCTGCAACTGCGATCCGGCCGACCCCGTTCGGCGCGCCACCACCAGACCGGTGACCCGGTGCGCGATCAGGCCAGCAAGCGCAACAATCAGAACGACATTGGCGCCAAGCGCAAGGACGATTGCCCGCGGGCTGGAAATCGAAGGCAGCGCACCGGAAACGACAAGGTAGGTCGCCAGACCGGACAACGGTGCCGCCATCGCCAGCATGATGGCGAGTTTCTGTCCGATCCGCCCGACCCGCACCCGGCGTGCCCACGCGAAAATGCGGGTCAGCAAGCCGAGGTCGGCATCCGGGATCAATGCGCGCTGCGACTCGATCATGGGACCTCACTGCCGCGTGTGCAGCCCGATTGTCTCACCGTGACAAGAATGCATCACTAAAATCCGCGTATCACCCTTATGTCCAGGTCACGAATCTTCTTGCGAATTGTGTTGCGGTTAAGGCCAAGTAATTCAGCCGCCCTTACCTGATTGCCCCGTGTGGCGGCCAGGCACATGCCGATCAATGGCTCTTCGACCTCACGCAGGATCCGGGCATAGAGACCCGATGGCGGCAGTTCCCGACCATGGGCCGCGAAGTACCGGCCGAGATGCAGTTCGACGGCATCGCGCAAGGTGTCCGGAACCATTGCGCCCGTTCCTGTCCCTTGCGCGGCGCCAGCGGCTGGTTCAGGCGGTTCGGTCAATTCGGTTTCAATGATGGCCGCCGTAATCGTTTCTTCGCTGTAAAGCGCCGTCAGGCGGCGGGTGAGGTTTTCCAACTCTCGCACATTGCCGGGCCAGCCATGGCGGCGCAGGGCGTCCAATGCAGGCGCGTCAAAGTTCTTCCGCGGCAATCCCTCTTCAACCGCCCGCGCCAGGAAATGGCGCGCCAGATCGGGAATATCCTCGGCACGATCTTTCAGCGCCGGCATGCGAATTGGAACAACATTCAGGCGATAATACAAATCCTCGCGAAACAGCCCCTGGGCGATCAACTGCCGCAAGTCCCGGTGTGTGGCCGCGATGATCCGCAAGTCCGTCCGGATCGGTTCGCGTCCCCCCACGGTGGTATATTCGCCTTCCTGCAGAACCCTGAGCAGCCGGGTTTGAGCCTCCGGCGGCATGTCGCCGATTTCGTCCAGGAACAGCGTGCCCCCTTCGGCCTGCTCAAAGCGGCCGGCCTTGCGCAAAGTAGCACCGGTAAAGGCGCCCTTTTCATGGCCAAACAGTTCGCTTTCGATGAGTTCACGCGGAATGGCCGCCATATTGATCGCAACGAACGGTCCGTTCCGGCGCTTGCCGTAATCGTGCAGCGTCCGTGCGACCAGTTCCTTGCCGGTTCCTGAATCGCCGGAGATCAGGACCGAAAGATCGGTCCCCACCAGACGGGCGACCACCCGGTAAATCTCCTGCATGGCCGGTGACCGCCCGATCAGCGGTAAACGCTCGCCAACTTCGCCATTGACCGATGCGCCGGTTTTCCCGGGCTCGGCCAGCGCCCGGCCGACCACCGTCACAACCTCGTTCAGGTCAAACGGCTTTGGGAGATATTCATAGGCGCCGCGTTCCGCGGCCCGGATTGCGGTCAGGACCGTGTTCTGGGCGCTCATCACGATGACTGGCAGACCGGCCCGTTGCTTGCGCATGCGCGGCAGCAGCTCCAGGCCGTTTTCATCGGGCATTACGACATCGGTGATTGCCAGATCGCCTTCACCGTCAACGATCCAGCGCCAAAGGGTCGCCGCATTGCCTGTCGAGCGCACTTCATATCCAGCCCGGCCCAAGGCCCGGCTCAGCACAGTTCGGATGGCGGTATCGTCATCCGCGATCAGTACGGTTCTCGCAGCGCTCATTTTGTTTGATCCTGCATCATCGGCAGAAGAACGCGAAACACTGTCCGGCCGTTCATGGTGTCATATTCAACAATGCCGCCGTGCTCGTTGACGATTTTGGCGACGATGGCGAGCCCCAGCCCCGATCCGTTGTGCTTTGACGTGACGAAGGGATCGAAGAGATGCGGCTCGATCTCTGCCTGGACGCCGGGGCCATTGTCCTGGACCAGCACTTCCAGTGGCAGGCTGGTCTTTTGTGGCGCGCCCGGCATCGACAGACGAACGCCGGGCCGGAAGGATGAAATGACCTGGACCTCGCCCTTGTGCGCGGGCGCCGCCTCGGCGGCATTCTTGACCAGATTCAGGAACAATTGCACCAGTTGATCCCGGTTTCCGGCAACAGGCGGCAGTGAAGGATCAAAGGTCCGCTGAATGCGGACATGCGTTCCAAAACCGGCTTCGGCAATCCGGCAAACATGATCCAACGCTTCATGGATGTTGATTGCTTCCTGTTTGGACGGAGCGCCGTCGGCAAAGACATCCATCCTGTCCATGATCTTGCAGATCCGGTCGGTTTCATCGCAGATCAGTCGGGTCAGACCCTGATCCTCGGCACCGGCGTTCTGTTCCAGCAATTGGGCCGCGCCGCGAATGCCGGACAGCGGATTTTTGACCTCATGCGCCAGGATGGCCGCCATGGCAGACACCGACCGGGCCGCACCCCGATGGGTCAACTGACGGTCCATTTTCTCGGCGATGCTGCGTTCCTGCAGCAGAACCAGAACGCTGCCCGGCTGTTCGAAAATCGGCGCGACCTGGATATCAACGGTCCGCGGGGCCGTGCGCGGTGATCCCAGAACCACGCCATATTCGCGGACCGGAGATTGTTCGTTCCGCACCTGGCCAATCAGGCTGAACAAAGGCGAATCCGGCGCCAGTATCCGATCCAGCGGAGCGCGTTTCAGCAAATCGCTGGACGCCGCGAGGAAGACCTCGGCCGCCATATTGGCCGATTGAATGCGGTTGTCGCCATCGACCAGGATAACCGGCAATGGCAGGGCATTCAGGATCGTGCCGGTTTGCAGTTGCCATGGGTCCGCGGCGTCAATGGCAGCCGATTCCAGATGGGCGAGACTCATGCAACCGCCCTCATATCGTCCCCCCGGTCATAGGCGACGGCAATCTCCGCACGAACGTCGCCGGCGATTTTCAGGCGTACGATCCGGTCGCGGGACGCCTTTGCGTCGGGCAAACGTTCGAGGGTCCAGCCCAGATGCTTGCGGGCCATCCGCCCGCCCCTATCAGGGCCGTAATGGTCGATCATGCTGTTATAATGATCCAGCAGGAATTGCCCTTGAGCACCAGGATCGGGATCCGGCGTGACCAGTCCGGTCTTCAGATAGTCGATCACCTGGCGCAGGAACCAGGGGCGCCCTTGCGCACCCCGGCCGATCATCACACCGTCCGCGCCGGATCCGGACATGATCCGCGAGACATCGTCCAGACCTTGCACATCGCCATTGGCGATCACCGGAATGGAGACGGCCTGTTTGACCCGGCGAATAAACTTCCAGTCCGCCGACCCGGTGTAGAACTGGCACCTTGTTCGGCCATGAACGGTGACCATCTGAATGCCGGCCTGTTCGGCGCGGCGCGCGAGTTCGGGCGCATTGCGATTTGCATCGTCCCAACCTGTGCGCATCTTCAGGGTGACTGGAACCGAAACGGCGCCGATCGTCGCCTCGATCAGGGTCAAGGCATGATCCAGATCGCGCATCAGGGCGGATCCGGACAGCGATCCGGTCACCCTGCGCGCCGGACAGCCCATATTGATATCGATGATGGCCGCGCCCTCGCCTTCGGCGATCCGGGCGGCCTCGGCCATCCAGATCGCTTCGTTTCCGGCAAGTTGAATACAGACGGCGCCGCAGGCCGGATCGGCTTCCATCCGGCGATGACTTTCCCGGCGGCCGGTGACAAGTTCGCGGCTGGCCACCATTTCGGATATGACAAGTCCCGCGCCATGGCGCATAACGGCACGGCGGAACGGCAAATCGGTCACGCCTGACATGGGGGCCAGGACAACCGGTTCGGCGATTGACACGGGGCCAATTTGGATGCTCATCAAATATGCACTTTCAATTATGCATGATTTACAAGCAGATATTTAGACCGCACCAACCTTTACGGCAATGACCAACCGTCCGGATAGACACGAAATTGCACACGCCCATCGCCGATATCGTGACCGGTCAGCCATGAAAACCGCAGCCTTGATCGTCGCTGCCGGCCGCGGCGAAAGAGCCGGTGGTCTTCAGCCCAAACAGTACCACCCTGTTGCGGGAAAACCCTTGCTTCTGCACACGGCATCCGCGCTGGAGGCGTCTCATGATTTCGCGTCCATCGTGATCGTTGTTCCGTCTGGCGACCAGGCGCTGGTCCGGGACATGCTGGCCCCGATCCCGGATTGTCAAACCGTTGATGGTGGCGACAGCCGACAGGCCTCCGTTCTGGCCGGACTGGAAGCCTTGACCAATGCCATGCCTGAATTTGTCCTGATCCACGACGCCGCAAGGCCATGCGTCCCCGCGACCATGATCGCACGACTGGTCGAATCCCTGTCCAGGGGCGGCGGCGTCATGCCGGGCGTGCCGGTAACCGATACGCTTCGCCAGGTAGACCGAAGCTTGTGTGGAGAAACCGTGCCGCGCGACGGCCTTTGGCAGGTTCAGACACCGCAGGGTTTTTGTTATCCCTCGATCCTGGCGGCTCATCGGAGCGCCGGAAGCGGCCATACCGATGATGTATCGATCGCCGCCGCCGCCGGGATGCAGATCGTCGCCGTGCCGGGAGACCCTGACAACATCAAGGTAACGACACCAGATGATTTCAGCCGTGTGGAACAGATCATGGGCAGGACAACGGCCGACATACGGACCGGTCAGGGGTTCGATGTTCATCGCTTCGAAGAGGGAGATCATGTCTGGCTGTGCGGTGTCCGGATCGATCATGACAGGGGCCTGGCGGGTCACTCCGACGCTGATGTCGGTCTCCATGCCCTGACCGACGCACTGTTGGGGGCCATCGGGGCCGGCGATATCGGTTTGCATTTTTCGCCTTTCGACCCGCGGTGGAAGGATGCCGCATCCGACCGTTTCCTGGCCCACGCCGCAGGTCGTGTGGATCAGGCCGGTGGCGTAATCACCCATGTGGATGTCACATTGATCTCGGAAGCGCCCAAGGTCGGTCCGCACCGTGAAGCCATGGTGAACCGGATCGCGGAGATCCTGGCGATCGATCCGGTTCGCGTTTCGGTCAAGGCGACCACCACCGAAAAACTGGGATTTACCGGACGCGGCGAGGGCATCGCGGCGCAGGCCATGGCCACGGTCCGCATGGAGCCGGTCCCATGTTGACCAAACCTGCGCTGCCCCTGTCGCATCCGGCGTCCTTGATCGCCACCTGGTTCGGGTCGGGCCTGATGCGTCCCGCGCCCGGCACCTGGGGATCCGCGGCCGCCCTGCCCTTTGGCGCTGGCCTGATGATATTGGGACCAGGCTACCTGTTGGTCGGCATCGTGCTCGTGACGGCGGCCGGCGTCTGGGCATCGGACGTTTATGGCCAGGCCAGGGGTATTTCCGACGCCGGCGAAATCGTCATCGACGAAGTGGCGGGCATGTGGATCGTATTGCTGGTGGTTCCCCTGGCAATCTGGCCGGTGCTTCTCGCCTTTTTGCTGTTCCGGCTTTTCGATATCGCCAAACCCTGGCCCGCCGGCTGGTGCGACCGCAAACTGACGGGCGGCATTGGTGTGATGGCGGACGATGTGGTCGCCGGGATCCATGCGGCGATTGCCGCCATGATCCTGAACCTTGTCGGAGCGTTCTGATGGCTTCGACCGAATTGGAACTCCTGGCCAGGGAGATCATCACGACCGCGTCCGAACGCGGATTGATGATTGCGACCGCCGAATCCTGTACCGGCGGTCTGATTGCCGGGGTCTTGACCGACATCGCCGGATCGTCGGCGGCATTCGAGCGGGGATTGGTAACCTATTCGAATGCGGCAAAGGCGGAACTGCTGGGAATCGATCCTGACCTGATCAATACCCATGGCGCGGTTTCTGAAGCGGTCGCCCGGGCCATGGCCGAAGGCGTTCTGCGAAATGCACCTGTCGATCTTGCAGTTTCGGTTACCGGTGTCGCCGGGCCCGACGGCGGTACCGCCGAAAAACCGGTTGGCCTGGTTCATTTCGGTTTGGCGGCGCGGGCTGGCGAGACCCGGCATGTTGAAAAGCGCTTCGGTGATCCCGGTCGTTTTGAAATTCGGCGGGCGAGTGTCGAACTGGCCCTCAATCTTCTGAAACAGGGGGTGCTTCTGAAACAGGGGGTGCTTCTGAAACAGGGGTGAACTGACAAACGCCTGGCAATCGCTGGCGGCGGACGATGCCGCGGCCGCCGAAAAGGCGCCGCCACGAGCGGTAGCCAGGGGGGCCAGGGGATCCAGGGGGCCAGGGGATGTCGCTGTCCCCAGTCCCCAGTCCCTTCCCTGGTCCCCAGTCCTTGGTCCCCAGTCCCTGCATCAGTCCCTTCTACGGGCAAGAACCGCTACAAAGAACCCGTCGGAACCATGTTGATATGGCGTCAGGCGGGCATATTGGCCAACGCCTTTGGGTGCGGACGTACCGAAGGCGTCGTGCCATACAGCCGCCGCGGGAATCAGTTGGAATCCGGAATCCTCCCTTAAAAAGGCGTCGATCCGGTCATCGTTTTCCTCCGGCAGGATCGAACAGGTGACATAGACCAACCGTCCGCCCGGCGCGACCAGCGGCGCGCCGAGAGCCAGTACGTCGGCCTGTTCGGCCTGACGTTTCTCCAGCGCCTGGGGCGTCAGCCGCCATTTCGTATCCGGACGACGGCGCCAGGCGCCGCTGCCGCTGCACGGTGCATCGACCAGCACCGTTTTCATTCGGCCCGCCAGGGCGGCCAGTCCGGGCTCGCCAGGTTCATGCACTTGAACGTTCCGGCAACCGGCCCGCCGCATTCGCTCCCAGATCGGCTTCAATCGATGCCGATTCGCGTCATAGGCATGAATCTGCCCCCGATTGTCGAGCGCCGCCGAAAGCGCCAGCGTCTTGCCGCCGGCGCCTGCGCAAATGTCTGCGACCTGCCCGGGCTTGCCTGCCGCAGCCAGCAAGACCGCAATTTGCGAACCTTCATCCTGCACTTCGATCCACCCCTTGGCGAATGCAAACTCACCCTCGATATGGGGCGCCCGCGCGGCGCCCTGTCGCGGGGCAAAACGCAATCCGAGCGGCGAATGCGTCGTTTCGACCGGATGATGCCGGCTCAACGCTTTCAACGCCTTGTCACGGGTCGCCTTCAATGTATTGACCCGGACATCGACCGGCGCCCGTTCGCTCAAGCTCGCGCCTTCGGTCAATGCGCCTTCGCCGAAAACCCTGGTCAGGGAACCGTGAAGCCATTGCGGATAATTTCCGGCCACCCAGGACGGGCCGCCTTTTGGACTGCCGTTCAGGGCCGACATCTCGGCCCCGCTGATCGGGTCCGGCGCATGGCGATCATCCTTCATGGAGGCGGACAATTCTGCCGGATCGTTTCGCCAGTCATTCACCATGATATGAAGCGCGGCGGCCCTTGCCCCGTCGCTGTTCATTGCATGGGCGGCGCTGGCCCGGTGTCGCAGCGCATCGAACACCAGATTGCCAATGGCGCCGCGGTCGCCCGATCCGGCAAACCGATGGGTCCTGCCCCAGTCGCGCAAGGCTTCGGGCGCGGGTTGCCGGCCGGCAAAGATCATTTCCAGTACTTCAATCGCGGCGGCGAGACGGGCAACGGGGGTCACGGCCTGTCAACCGGCAAACAGGTTGGCGGCGAGCACAGGCCACATTGCCAGGACGAAAACCAGATCGACGACGCAGGCCGAAAATCGGTGGGGAACGTGATTATCACCATTATCGCCGGTGTGAATATGGCTGTGCGCGATCCGGCTGGAGGCAAATCCCCAATCCGGCACCCCCAATCCGGCAACCTCGCATTTTCGATGACCAGCGCCAGCAGTCCGACCGCATGGAACACGATCAGCGCTTCGTACCGATGGTTTGAATTGGCCGAAATCTGGCCGATGCGTCCGGGCCAACCGATCTCACGCCCCTGTTTCAAGGACACTTCCCCGCTTCTGATCGCGGATATGCACGCAAGGCCCATCCAGCCGATCAGACCGAAGATCATCAGGACTCGAGCCATTAGCGCCCGGATCAACGATACGCCATCCATGGCTTAACCGGCCCCGCGATAATTCGGCGCTTCGTGGGTAATGGCGACATCGTGAGCATGGCTTTCGCGCAATCCCGACCCGGTGATGCGGACGAATTCAGCCCTTTCACGCATGTCGGCGATGGTGGTGGCACCGATGTATCCCATGGCCGCCCGCAGACCCCCGACAAGCTGGTGAATGACCTGGCCGACCGCACCCTTGTAGGCCACCCTGCCCTCGATCCCCTCCGGCACCAGTTTCAGTTGATCGCGGACTTCGGCCTGAAAATACCGATCCGCCGATCCGCGCGCCATGGCCCCGACCGAGCCCATGCCGCGATAGGCCTTGTAGGACCGACCCTGGTAGAACACCACTTCGCCCGGGCTTTCGTCTGTCCCGGCCAACAGGGAACCGATCATGGCGCATTCGGCGCCGGCGGCGATCGCTTTGGCCAGATCGCCTGAAAACCTGATGCCGCCATCGGCAATGACCGGCGTATCGTGGCGGGCCGCGACATCGACACAATCCATGACGGCGGTCAATTGCGGTACGCCAACTCCCGCGACGATCCGGGTGGTGCAGATCGATCCCGGGCCGATCCCAACCTTGACCGCATCCGCACCGGCATCGATCAGCCCCCTGGTCCCATCACCGGTCGCCACATTGCCGGCAACGACCTGAACCGCATTGGACAGTTTTTTGACCCGGCCTACAGCCTCCAGAACCCCCCGGGAATGACCGTGCGCCGTGTCGACCACCAGCAGATCGACCCCCGCTTCAACCAGTGCTTCGCTGCGTGCATATCCGGTATCGCCGACACCGGTGGCGGCCGCCACGCGCAGCCGGCCTTGCCCGTCCTTGCAGGCATCGGGATGCCGGGTAGCCTTGTCGATGTCCTTGACCGTGATCAGACCGACGCAGTGATAATCCGCGTCAACCACCAGAAGTTTCTCGATCCGGTGCTCATGCAGGAGTTTGCGCGCCCGGCCCTTGCTGACATTTTCCGCCACCGTAACGAGATTTTCGTGGGTCATCAGATTGCGCACAGGCTCGCTGAATTCGACAGCGAAACGAACATCCCGGTTGGTGATGATTCCGACCAATTTCCGGTTGCCCGGATTGATCACGGGTATTCCGGAAATGTGGTGCCGCCGCATCAGATCCAGAGCGTCCGACAATGGTTCATCGGGGCCGATGGTGATCGGGTTGACGACCATGCCGCTTTCGAACCTTTTGACCTGACGCACCTGGGCGGCCTGTTCCTCGGGTTCGAGATTTTTGTGAATGACGCCGATTCCGCCGGCCTGGGCCATGGCAATCGCCATCGGACCCATGGTCACGGTATCCATGGCCGAGGACAATAACGGGATTCCCAGATCGATCGACCTTGTCACACGCGTGCGGGTATCCACACCTCCCGGCAGCACTTCGGAGGAGGCCGGAACCAGCAGAACATCATCGAAAGTGAGGGCTTCGCGCATGCCGGTGTCTCCAAAACGGACGACGGATATTGGCGCGTCCCTATAGCACCGGGAAAAAGGATTCCCAACACCAATTCAAGGCACCCTGTTCAAGGCACCCTGTTCAAGGCACCCTTTTCAAGGCACCCTGTTCAAGGCACCCTGTTCAAGGCACCTTGGGGATTGTTTGTTCCGGACGCTCCGTCGCGGCGTTCCCGCGAAAACCCGTGGCGAGAACGTAGGACTCCGAGGAATCCTTGCGGCTGGCGGCGGGTTTCACGTGACGCACGGCGCCAAAATCGAGTTTAAGCGCCGTCAGCAGGTCATTGTCCGCCCCGCCCCGCAGAACCTTTGCCAGAAATACGCCACCCGGCGACAGAACGGTTCGCGCAAAGAAATGAACGGCCTCGCACAGTGCGACAATTCTCAGATGGTCGGTCTGTTTGTGCCCCATGGCCGAGGGCGCCATATCGGTCAGGACGACATCGACCAGACCGCCCGCCAGGTCACGCAATCGATCTTCGGCATCATCGGACATGAAATCCAGTTGCAGAAATTCGACATTCGTCAGTGGAGCCATGTCCAGAAGATCGATGCCGATCACGCGGCCCCGCCCGTCCCCGGCACAAACGCGTGCGGCAGCGATCTGGCACCACCCCCCCGGCGCGCACCCGAGGTCGAGCACAACGGCGCCGGGTTTCAGGAACGCGTGCCTGTCGTCGATTTCCTGAAGCTTGAAGGCGGCGCGCGACCGGTACCCCGCCCGCTTTGCCGCCTGGACATAGGGATCGTTCAACTGACGTTGCAGCCAGCGGGTCGATGACAGTTTGCGGCCCCGGGCGGTTTTGACCCGGGTCTTCAGATTGCGCGCGCCGCTTCCGCCCCTGGAACGGGCCACTATGCCGTATCCGGACCTGGCGCGCCGGAGCGATTTGAACGGCGCCGGCCGCGGCGGCGGAGACGCCCGTCGCGGTCGGCCTTGTTCATCAGGGAATATAAAAGCCCCTCGCGCAGGCCCCGGTCGGCCACGCGCAACCGGGGCGCCGGCCAGTATCCGCGCACGGCATCCAGCACGGCGCATCCCGACAGCACCAGATCCGCGCGTTCGGGTCCGATGCATGGCTGCGCCCGCAAGTCAGCTTCGCTCATGCGCTGAATGGAGTGCGAAATCGAGGCAATGTCACCATCTTCCATCCAGAGACCGTCAACCTTGTGACGCTGATATCGCGCCAATCCCAGATGGATGCCGGCCATGGTGGTTACCGTGCCGGACGTCCCCATCAAATGCAGCGAAGGATTGACGATTTCATCGATATTCCGGCACTCTTCATGGAATGGCGCGATCAGTTCGCCGACCCTGTCGACCATGGCCGCATAGCCTTTTTCGTTTCCGGCCTGATTGCCGAACTCTTCCGACAATGTCACCACGCCGACCGGCAGAGAAGTCCAGGACAGGATCCGCGGCCGCCAGGGGTCACGCCGGTTACGGTTTTTCTTGCGGGTCAGATCGACCCACATCAACTCCGTGGATCCGCCGCCAATATCGAAGACCAGAGCCCGGTCACAATCACGGTCAATCAGGGAAGCGCAACCGGCAACGGCAAGTCGTGCTTCCTCGGCATTGGAAATGACATCCAATTTGAGACCGACCTCCTTCTCGACCCGGTCCAGGAATTCCTTGCCATTGTCCGCCAATCGGCACGCTTCGGTGGCAATGAGCCGGCTGCGGGTCACCCCGCAGCGTTTCATCTTGTCGGCACAGATTGCCAGCGCGGCGATCGAACGATCCATCGCACGTTGCGACAGGCTCTCCCGGAGCCGAATCCCCTCGCCCAGGCGCACTATTCTTGAAAATGCATCAATGACCCGGAACCCGTTGGCGTCCGGGTGCGCCACCAACAGTCGACAATTGTTCGTCCCCAGATCAAGTGCCGCGAAAACATGTTCCCAGCGCCCCCGTTTCCTCGGGGGGTGCGTTGGGCGGCCTTGCCTTGCCGCCGAGCCTTTTGATACACCCTGCGGCGTACCTGGCCCGATCCCGTTAGATCCATCCACGGCCCGGATTCCCTGTTCTGCCAAACGCGACGCCGGGATCAATCGGGCCGCCATGTTGCCTGGGAATCAACTTAGAGCCCAGGTTCGCACAGATCAATCGACATGGTAAATGCACCGCCCATGATTATGGGCATGGACCCTGTCATCGCCTCACAATGTGCGCGAACCGCCGTTCAAGTCATCCAATTGCCTGCAGGCGCGACAGGATATGCCGCTGTTCCGCCAGATTGGCCGTCAGCGCCGGCGCCCGGCCATCGTGCATCAACATCAGCGCAAACGGCCCGGCGACGGGCCGTTGCAACATTCGCGGACCAGCCCGTTCGCCCGGCGATTATCGGCGGCAACATCTGGAAATGGTCCTGACGATTCCGATTCATCTGTTTTGCCCCGCCATACGTAAACTCACTTATTGAACCACCTGTATCGATCCAATATATACCCCTTGTCTCGATATACCCCTTGTCTCGATATATCGGTGCGATAGGTGAAATCCCATGAGCCTGAACATCAATGATCTCTGCCTTGGAGCGCTGAGCCAGGGGGAGGCCTCGGGCTATGACATACGCAAATTGTTCGAGGAAGGCGGCTGCAGCCATTTCATGGCCGCGGGTTATGGCTCGATATATCCGGCTCTGACCCGGCTGACCGAACAGGGGCTCATCGAATGTCGGACCGAAGCGCAGGATAAAAGGCCCGACCGCAAGGTCTATTCCATCACCGATGCCGGCCGGGCCGCATTCCAGGGTTCTCTCTGCCAGGCCCCGGCCAGGGACTCCTTCCGGTCGGAGTTCGTTTTCATGATGATGTACGCCCACCTTTTGCCGCGCAAGAGGGTGCGACAGTTGATTGACGAGCGCATTGCGTTCTTTGAACGATCGCTCGGCGAATTCCATGAAAAGCTGGGGAACCCGGACTCCGGGCCGTTGTGTGAGGAAACCCGGCGCGGGTCCGGGGTCGAATTTGCCTTGCGCAACGGCATCGCGGTCTGTCAGGCGGAAGTCCGGTTTCTCACGGAGAACCGCCATCTGGTCGAAGACCGGGCCATGGAGACCGAAACCATTGCGGCGCAATAGCGCCGAAGAAGGACAGAACGGATGAACTGGTCATATCTCTGGGCGTTTCTGATTGCGGCGGCGATTGCCGGCTGGATTGCATCCGGCCAATACACCGAGGACGGCAATGCCGAGGCCGCCATCGGCCCCGAAGCGGAGGCCAGGCCCCAGGAAGTCCCGCTGATCAATGTTCGCGTCATCGACAGCGTGGCCGTTTCCCATGCCAGAACCATCATCCTGCGCGGTCGGACGGAAGCGGAGCGCAAGGTTGCGGTGCGCGCGGAAACGGCCGGCCGCGTAACCGCACGCCCGATCAACCGTGGTGATATTGTCGAGAAGGACCGGTTACTGTGCCAACTGTCGCTGGATGACCGCCAGGCCTGGCTGGCGGAAGCCCAGGCGGCCCTGCGCCAGCAGGAGATCGAATTCAATGCAGCCGATACCCTGGTGAAAAAGGGATACCGGTCCAAAGCGAACGCGGCCGGCAGCCGGGCGGCCCTGGATGCAGCCCATGCCGGTGTGGAGCGGATGAAGGTTGAAGTTGCCCGCACCGCCGTGCGCTCCCCCTTTGCGGGGATCGTGGACACCACCGATGCGGAGATTGGCGATTATCTGAGTATCGGTGCGGTTTGCGCGTCGATTGTCGATCTCGACCCGATCCTGGTGATCGGGTTCATCTCTGAACGGGAACTCGACCTGATCAATGTCGGTGATACGGCTGGCGCCGTCCTGGCGGCGGGCGGCAATGTGACCGGGACGGTACAATTCATCTCGACCATCGCCGACCCCGCGACCCGAACGTTCCGGGTGGAACTGACCGTTCCCAATCCCGGCAACCGCTTTCGGGACGGCGTAACGGCCCAGATGGCCCTGAAGGCGGCGAAGCAACCGGCTCATCTGGTATCTCCAGCCGTCCTGACGCTGGGCGGCGATGGCCATCTGGGCGTTCGAGTCATCGATGACGGGAATGTCGTTCGGTTCAGACCGGTCTCCGTCCTGGAAGACACACCCTCCGGCACCTGGATCGGTGGTCTGGGCCTGAACGAGAAGATCATCGTGGTTGGCCAGGAATATGTCGTCGATGGCGAAAAGGTCGCGGTAACCATGAGTGCTGAAGGCAAAGGCTGATGGAAAGCCTTGTCGACTGGACGGTACACCGGGCCCGAACGACGCTGACGTTCTGGCTGATCCTGCTGACGGCCGGCATCATCGGCTATGTGACGATATCCAAGGAAGCCGACCCGGATGTCGATGTTCCCATAATCCTTGTCTCGATCCCTTATCCCGGCATCTCGCCGGCGGACGCCGAACGACTGATCGTCAAGCCGCTGGAAACCAGGGTCAAGTCGATTGAGGGCCTCAAGGAGATGAAGGGCATAGCTTCGGAAGGCAATGCCTCCGTGGTGCTGGAATTCGATATTTCCTTTGACAAGGACCAGGCGCTGATCAATGTGCGCGAAAAGGTCGATGAAGCAAAGGCCGAATTTCCCGCCGGATTTGAAGAGCCGCAGGTCATTGAATTCAATCAGGGCCTGTTGCCGGTGATGTTCGTGACCATTGCCGGCGATACGCCCGAACGGGTGCGCCTGCGCGCCGCCCAGGAACTGCAGGATGTCATCGAAGGCGTGCCAATGGTCCTGAAGGCCGAACTGCAGGGCCAGCGCGAGGAACAACTGGACGTCCTGATCGATCCGGCACAGCTGGAAGCCTATGATGTATCCGCGAATGAGCTGATTTCGGCGGTCACACTCAACAACCGCCTGGTGGCGGCGGGCGCGCTGGACACCGGCGACGGCCGCTTTTCGGTCAAGGTTCCGGGCCTGTTGGAAGATGCCCTGGACATTGCCAGCCTGGTGGTCAAGACAAATGGCGACCGGGTCGTGACCCTGGGCGATATTGTCGAGGTCCGCCGCACCTTCAAGGATGCCGAGGGGCATGCCCGTTTCAATGGCGAGCCGGCCATCGCCATCAAGATCACCAAGCGCCTTGGCGAAAATATTATCGAAACGACGGCCGCCGTCCGGGAAGCCGTGGAAAATCATCGGCAAGGGTGGCCGGTGAAAATGCGTGAAAGCGTCCGGGTCGGCTTTGCCCTGGACCAGTCGACCCGCATCTTCGACATGCTGAGCCAATTGGAGGCCAGCGTTCTGACGGCCGTGGCCCTGGTGATGATCGTGGTGGTGGCAGCCCTGGGGTTGCGCTCGGCAACGCTGGTCGGCATTGCCATTCCATCCTCGTTCCTGATGGGCATCGCTCTGCTGGGGCTGGCCGGCTACACCATCAACATGATGGTCATGTTCGGCATGATCCTGGCCGTGGGCATGCTGGTCGACAGCGCCATTGTGGTGACCGAATATGCCGACCGGAAAATGAGCGAGGGCATTTCGCCGCGACAGGCCTATGCCCGGGCTTCGAAACGCATGTTCTGGCCGATCATCTCGTCCACCCTGACCACACTGGCCGCGTTCTTCCCGATGCTGCTGTGGCCCGGCGTCGTGGGCGAGTATATGAGCTATTTTCCGATCACTCTCATTTTCGTGATGACCGCGGCCACTCTGATGGCGCTGTTCTTCATGCCGGTCCTGGGTGGCTGGATCGGCAAGGCGCACAAGGCTTCCTCGGAAACACTCAGGGCCTTGGCTGCGTCGGAGCACGGCGATCTCGGCAAGTTGAAAGGGATCACCGGCGCCTATGTCCGGACCCTGAGCAGGATTGTCCGATATCCTTCTCTGGCGTTAATCGCGGCCCTCGTGATGATGTTCGGGATCGTCGCCGCCTTCAAGGACAACAATAACGGTGTTGAATTCTTTACCGCCACCGAACCGGAATACGTCATCGTCTTCGTTTCCGCCCGGGGCAATCTGTCGATCGCCGAACAACGCGATCTGGTCTACGAGGTCGAACGCCGGGTCCTGAATGTCGAGGGGATCAAGGCATTCTTCACCTTCACCGGCGCGGGCGCCGGCGGCAGCCCGATCGGCGGACCCACGGAAGGCCCGGCCGACGCCATCGGCCAGTTCTTTATCGAACTGGCCAACTGGCAGGATCGCGACCGGTCCGGATATGAAATTCAGGCGGAGATCCGCGAAAAGCTGCAAGGCATATCCGGCCTGAGGGTCGAAGTGCGTCGGCAGCAGGACGGCCCCCCCACCGGCAAGGATATCCAGATCGAGATTGGCGGCCAGGATCCACAGCGCCTGATGGCCGCGTCCGCTCTGATCCGCGATCACCTGCTCTACCAGGTCGACGGTCTGACCGAGGTCGAGGATACCCTGCCCCTGCCCGGCATTGACTGGATGCTGAAAGTCGATCGCGAACAGGCCGGGCGCTTCGGCGCCGATATCTCGCTGATCGGCGGTTTTGTGCAATTGGTGACCAATGGCGTGCTGCTGGGCGAATACCGGCCCGATGATACCGAGGAAGAGGTTGAAATCCGCGTGCGGGTTCCGGCCGCATACCGCACGCTTGACCAGTTGCGGGACATGCGGCTGCGCACCAGCCAGGGCCTGATCCCGATCGGCAATTTTGTCTCGCTGGTCCCGGCCCGGAAAGTCGACCAGATCAACCGGGTCGATGCGACCCAGGTCTTCTATGTCCGGGCCAATACGGTCGACGGCGTGCTGGCCGACGACAAGGTAAGGGAAGTTTCAGCCTGGCTCGAAACCGTGAAGCTGCCCGACGGCGTCACCACCCGGTTCCGGGGCGCCAATGAGGAACAGGATGAATCCGGCGCCTTCCTGCAATATGCCGGCCTGATGGCGCTCGCCCTGATGTTCATCATTCTGGTTACCCATTTCAACAGTTTCTATCATGCCGTCCTGATCCTGTCGGCGGTGGTCATGGGCACCATCGGCGTGCTGGTCGGCATCATGGTAACGGGCCAGGCCTTCTCGGTGATTCTGACCGGAACCGGTATCGTTGCGCTGGCGGGGATCGTGGTGAACAACAATATCGTTCTGATCGACACCTATCACCGCCTGCGCGAGGATGGCTTCAGTCCCGATGAGGCAATCATCCGCACCGGCGCCCAGCGCCTGCGCCCGGTCATGCTGACCACCATCACCACCATTGCCGGCCTGTTGCCCATGGTATTGCAGATCTCGATCAACTTTTTCGAGCGCACCGTGACCATCGGTTCGCCGACATCATTGTGGTGGGTTCAACTGTCGACGGCGGTTGTTTTCGGCCTGGCGTTCTCGACGGTTCTGACATTGTTCATCACACCGGCGGCGATTGCCCTGCCGCACCGGATCAAGGAATTCGGGTTGTGGATCGCCTGGTTGTTCCGGCGCAAACCTGTTCTGGCGCCGGCGGAAGCACCCGCCGCCGCCGAATAGGTCATTCCGCCGCGACCAGGCCCGCCACATCGGCGTCGCGCAGCTTTTCGCTGGCTTCGACGGCTTCCTGTTGCTTGCGCCACATCTCGGCATAGCGCCCGCCGGCATCGAGCAATTCGCGATGGCGGCCCCGTTCGGCAATCCGGCCGGCTTCCAGGACGAGGATCTCATCGGCGTCGATGACTGTCGACAGGCGGTGCGCGATGATCAATGTGGTGCGGCCGCTCGAGACGGCGCCCAGGGCTTCCTGAATACCCTTCTCGGTTTCGGTATCCAGGGCGGATGTCGCCTCATCCAGGATCAGAATTCGCGGGTCTTTCAGGATGGTGCGGGCGATGGCGACACGCTGTTTCTCGCCGCCGGACAGCTTCAGCCCCCGCTCGCCCACGATGGTGTCGTAACCATCCGGCAGATCGGCAATCAGCTTGTCGATCTGGGCGAGACGGGCGCCTTCGCGCACTTCGTCCTCGGTCGCCGTCGGGCGACCGTATCGGACATTGTAGGCAATGGTGTCGTTGAACAGGACCGTGTCCTGGGGAACGATCCCGATCGCACGCCTCAGGGAGTCCTGCCGGATGTCGGCAATGTTCTGGCCATCCATGGTGACCGATCCCGACTGGATTTCATAAAACCTGAACAGGATGCGTGACAAGGTCGACTTTCCCGCGCCGCTGGGCCCGACGACCGCCACGGTGTTTCCGGCGGGAATGGCGAAACTCACATCCTTCAGGATCGGACGCTCGGCCTCATAGGCGAAGGAGACATTGTCAAAGCGCACCTCGCCGGGGCCGGTGGCGAGTTCCGGCGCACCCGGCTTGTCCATCACCTCCGGATCGACATCCAGCAGGTCGAACATCTTTTCCATGTCGACGAGAGATTGGCGCACCTCGCGGAAAACGGTGCCGAGAAAATTGAGCGGCATGAACAACTGGATCAAAAAGGCGTTCGCCATGACGAAATCACCCAGCGTCAGGGAGCCGTTCTGAACCCCCAGCGCCGTCATGATCATGATCGCTACCAGGCCGATGTTCATGATCACGGTCTGGCCGAAATTGAGGAAGGCCAGCGACAGCGATATCTTCACGCCGGCCCGTTCATACCCTGCCATGGCGCTGTCATAGCGGCGCGCTTCCATCTCCTCGTTGGAAAAATATTTGACCGTCTCGTAATTCAGCATGCTGTCGACGGCCTTGGTGTTGGCCTCGGTATCGCGCTCGTTCAGTTCGCGCCGATAGGCCATGCGTCGCTCGGTAACGATATAGGTAAAGGCGACATAGAACGCGACCATGCCGATGGTCACCAGCGCATGGCTCCAGCCGAAGGCGGCGAAGAAGATGATGCAGACCATGATGATTTCAAGAATGATCGGGAAGATCGCGAACAGCAAAAAGCGCAGCAGGAAATCCAGGCCCTTCGTGCCGCGCTCGATTACCCGGCCGAGGCCGCCCGTCCGCCGCGTGATGTGAAAGCGCAGGGACAGATTGTGGACGTGCTGGAACGTTTTCAGCGACAACTGCCGGATGGCGCGCTGGCCGACCCGGGTGAATATCGCATCGCGCGCCTGCTCGAAGGCCGAACGCAGGACCCGCGCCATGCCGTAGGCAACCACCAGAAAGATTGGCGCGGCGAGGAGGAACAGACCCCCCTCCCCGGCGTCCAGCCCATCGACCACCGCCTTGTAGACGAACGGCACCAGGACGGTCGCCACCTTGGCGAGGGCAAGGCTCATCAGCGCCAGAACGACGCGCATCCGGAACCCGATATTGTTGCGCGGCCAGATATAGGGCAGGATCGATTTTAGCGTCGCCCAGCCGTTTTCGGGCGATGCCGGCCCTTCGGTCGCTTGAAACATGGACATGGCCTAGAAATAGGCGGCTTCGGCCGCTGGCGAAAGGATTGTTTGTGATCTGAGGATCAGCGCGGCACGGCGACGGTCATTTCCTTGCCGCCATATTCATGCACGCTGTCATGAGCCCGGACGACGACTTCCGCCGAGTCACCGGGAATTTCAGCGCCGCCAGGCGACCGGATGAAGGGGTGTTCGCCCACATGGGGGACAGGCACTTGTCCCGGGTTATGAATTCACGCACAGGGAAAGAACGTTCCGAATTCCTTGTCCCGCATTCCCCGGATGAACGGCGCTTCAGATCGCCGACCGCGTATGATCGCATGGGCAGATCAATAGCGTGACCATGATGGCGCTGCGGCGCAGCTTGTCGCCGACCCTCGTACCGGCCGGAATGGGCGTCATCGCCTTGCGGGTCTTTTACGCCAGTCCCTCTTCTCACGTCCCGGCGGGTACGGGGACGTCAACGATACCGACGGCACAGTCGATGAAGGCCATTCGGGGGAAGAATCCCGATTGCGGAAAAACACACGAAAAACACATGAATATGAGCGATGTATTCGGTCGATTGCCCTTGAAAAGAAAGTCTGTTAATGGTAATCTGGGGAATGGTAAGGTAGAATCTGCTGTCAAGCCGGTTCCCGGCGCTGGCGGTTTGTAATTGAGAATCCCGGTTTGCAATTGAGAGTTCGAACTTCGATTTTGAGAGAGGAAGGAAACTTCGATTTTGAGAGAGGAAGGAAACTTCGATTTTGAGAGAGGAAGGAATTGAGACCATGGCCACCGAAGAGATCCGGACCGAGTTCGACGACGACAATGACGGCATCATCGACCGGATCTGGTATCATGACGCCAGCGGCAATCGGGTCCGGACCGAATTCGACAGGGACGGGGACGGCACGATCGACCGGATTGAATATTACACCTATGATGCGAATGGCAACCGGGTCCGGACCCGGGTCGACAGGGACGGGGACGGCACGATCGACCGGGCCGTCTTCGACGACGACGCGGACGGTCGCCGCGACCGGATCGAGACCTATACCCATGACGCGAACGGCAACCTGACCCTGACCAAGTTCAACGACGACGCGGCTGGCGCCTATGAGCGGAGTGAGGCCTACACGTATGACGAGGGCGGCAACCGGACCCGGACCGATTTCGACGACGATGGGGACGGCACCGTTGAGCGGAGTGAGGCCTACACGTATGACGCGGGCGGCAACCGGATCCGGACCGACTTCGACGACGGCAATGACGGCACCGTTGAGCGGAGTGAGGCCTACACGTATGACGAGGGCGGCAACCGGATCCGGACCGACTTCGACGACGGCAATGACGGCACCGTTGAGCGGACCGAATTTGACAACGACGCGGATGGCACGATTGACCGGACCTGGCACTATGACGCCAGCGGCAATCGGGTCCGGACCGAATTCGACCGGGACGGGGACGGCACGATCGACCGGACCGAGGATTACACCTATGATGCGAATGGCACCCGGATCCGGACCCGGATTGACAAGGACGGGGACGGCACCATCGACCGGGCCGTCTTCGACGACGACGCGGACGGCCGCCGCGACCGGATCGAGACCTACACCCATGACGCGAACGGCAACCTGACCCGGACCGATTTCAACGACGACGCGGCTGGCGCCTATGAGCGGAGTGAGGCCTACACTTACAATACGGGCGGCAACCGGATCCAGACCGACTTCGACGACGGCAATGACGGCACCGTTGAGCGGACCGAATTTGACGACGACGCGGATGGCACGATTGACCGGACCTGGTACTATGACGCCAGCGGCAATCGGGTCCGGACCCGGTTCGACCGGGACGGGGACGGCACGATCGACCGGACCGAGGATTACACCTATGATGCGAATGGCACCCGGGTCCGGACCCGGATTGACAAGGACGGGGACGGCACCATCGACCGGGCCGTCTTCGACGACGACGCGGACGGCCGCCGCGACCGGATCGAGACCTACACCCATGACGCGAACGGCAACCTGACCCGGACCGATTTCAACGACGACGCGGCTGGCGCCTATGAGCGGAGTGAGGCCTACACGTATGACGCCAGCGGCAACCGGACCCGGACCGATTTCGACGACGGCAATGACGGCACCGTTGAGCGGAGTGAGGCCTACACGTATGACGAGGGCGGCAACCGGATCCGGACCGACTTCGACGACGGCAATGACGGCACCGTTGAGCGGACCGAATTTGACAACGACGCGGATGGCACGATTGACCGGACCTGGTACTATGACGCCAGCGGCAATCGGGTCCAGACCCGGATCGACAGGGACGGGGACGGCACGATCGACCGGACCGAGGATTACACCTATGATGCGGATGGCACCCGGGTCCGGACCCGGGTCGACAGGGATGGAGACGGCACGATCGACCGGGCCGTCTTCGATGATGACGCGGACGGCCGCCGCGACCGGATCGAGACCTACACCCATGACGCGAACGGCAACTTGTTACGGACCGATTTCAACGACGACGCGGCTGGCGCCTATGAGCGGAGTGAGGCCTACACGTATGACGCCAGCGGCAACCGGACCCGGACCGATTTCGACGACAATGGGGACGGCACCGTTGAGCGGACCGAATTTGACAACGACGCGGATGGCACGATTGACCGGACCTGGTACTATGACGCCAGCGGCAATCGGGTCCGGACCCGGTTCGACAGGGACGGGGACGGCACGACCGACCGGACCGAGGATTACACCTATGATGCGAATGGCACCCGGGTCCGGACCCGGGTCGACAGGGATGGAGACGGCACCATCGACCGGGCCGTCTTCGACGACGACGCGGACGGCCGCCGCGACCGGATCGAGACCTACACCCATGACGCGAACGGCAACTTGTTACGGACCGAATTCAACGACGACGCGGCTGGCGCCTATGAGCGGAGTGAGACCTACAGCTACGATGAGAACGGCAACCTGACCCGGACCGACCTCGACGACGGCAATGACGGCACGATTGAGCGGAGTGAGGCCTACACGTATGAGGAGGGCGGCAACCGGACCCGGACCGACTTCGACGACGACAATGACGGCACGATTGAGCGGAGTGAGGCCTACACGTATGAGGAGGGCGGCAACCGGACCCGGACCGACTTCGACGACGACAATGACGGCACCGTTGAGCGCGCTGCGTTCGACGACGACGGTGACGGTACCTATGAGCGGGGTGAAGCCTACACGTATGACGAGGGCGGCAACCGGACCCGGACCGACTTCGACGACGACAATGACGGCACGATTGAGCGGAACGAGGCCTACACGTATGAGGAGGGCGGCAACCGGACCCGGACCGACTTCGACGACGACAATGACGGCACCGTTGAGCGCACTGCGTTCGACGACGACGGTGACGGTACCTATGAGCGGGGTGAAGCCTACACGTATGACGCGGGCGGCAACCGGACCCGGACCGACTTCGACGACGACAATGACGGCACGATTGAGCGGAGTGAAGCCTACACGTATGACGAGGGCGGCAACCGGACCCGGACCGACGTCGACGACGACAATGACGGCACGATTGAGCGGAACGAGGCCTACACGTATGAGGAGGGCGGCAACCGGACCCGGACCGACTTCGACGACGACAATGACGGCACCGTTGAGCGCGCTGCGTTCGACGACGACGGTGACGGTACCTATGAGCGGAGTGAAGCCTACACGTATGACGCGGGCGGCAACCGGACCCGGACCGACTTCGACGCCGACAATGACGGCACGATTGAGCGGAGTGAGGCCTACACGTATGACGCGGGCGGCAACCGGACCCGGACCGACTTCGACGACGACAATGACGGCACCGTTGAGCGCGCTGCGTTCGACAATGACGCGGACGGTACCTATGAGCGGAGTGAGGCCTACACGTATGACGAGGGCGGCAACCGGACCCGGACCGACTTCGACGACGACAATGACGGCACCGTTGAGCGCGCTGCGTTCGACAATGACGCGGACGGCACCTATGAGCGGAGTGAGGCCTACACGTATGAGGAGGGCGGCAACCGGACCCGGACCGACTTCGACGACGACAATGACGGCACGATTGAGCGGAACGAGGCCTACACGTATGACGAGGGCGGCAACCGGACCCGGACCGACTTCGACGACGACAATGACGGCACCGTTGACCGCGCTGCGTTCGACGACGACGGTGACGGCAGAGCCGACCGGAACGAGGCCTACACGTATGAGGAGGGCGGCAACCGGACCCGGACCGACTTCGACGACGACAATGACGGCACGATTGAGCGGAACGAGGCCTACACGTATGAGGAGGGCGGCAACCGGACCCGGACCGACTTCGACGACGACAATGACGGCATCACCGACCGCACCGCCTTCGACAATGACGCGGACGGCACCTATGAGCGGAGCGAGAGCTACAGGTTCAATGCGAGCGGCAACCTGATTCGGACCGACTTCGACGATGACGGGGACGGCACGATCGACCGGAGCGAGCGTTACACGCTTGATGCGGCGGGCAACCGGACCCGGACCGACTTCGACGATGACGGGGACGGCGCCCATGACCGGAGCGAGCGTTACACGCTTGATGCGGCGGGCAACCGGACCCGGACCAATTTCGACGACGACAATGACGGCATCACCGACCGGAGTGGACTCTATTATTATGATGCGAACGGCAGGCTGAGCTGGGCCGAGTTCGACGACGGTGCGGACGGCACGATTGAGCGGACCGAGACCTACAGCTATGACGAGAACAACAGGCTGATCCGGACCAATTTTCACGACGACACTGACAGCACTGTCGACCGGAGCGAGACCTACATCCATGACGAGAACAACAGGCTGATCCGGACCGACTTTGACGACGATAATGACGGCACCATCGACCGGGTCGGGTTCGACGACAACGATGACGGCACCGTTGACCGGATCGGGCACGCCATATTTGATGATGAGGGCAGGCTGACCCGAATCGGTTTCGACGACGATAATGACGGCAGGATCGACCGGACCGATTTCGATGACGATGGGGACGGCACCGTTGAGCGGTCCGAGACCTATCAGTATGGTGCGCGGGGCAACCTGTTCCGGACCCGGTTCGACGACGGTGCGGACGGCACGATTGAGCGGTCCGAGACCTACACGTATGATGATAGTGGCAGCCTGATCCGGACCATGTTCGACAACGACAATGACGGCACAACCGACCAGGCTGAAACCTATTCGTATAATGTGTCCGGCAACCTGATCCGGACCAATTTCGACGACGACAATGACGGCACAACCGACCGGAACGAGGTCTACAATTACGACGAAAATGGCAACCTGCGCCGGACCAATTTCGACGACGACAATGACGGCATCACCGATCGGACCAATGACTACACGTATGACGGGAACAACAGGCTGAGCTGGACCGAGTTTGACGACGGTGCGGACGGCACCTATGAGCGGAGCGAGCGTTACATTTACGACGAGGACGGCAACCGGATCCGGACCGAGTTTCGCCAGCTTGATGCGACGGGCAACCGGATCCGGACCGATTTCGACGACGATAATGACGGCACCATCGACCGGACCGAGCGTTACACGGTCGACGAGAGCGGCAACCGGATCCGGACCGATTTCGACGACGATAATGACGGCAGGATCGACCGGATCGGGTTCGACGACGATAATGACGGCAGGATTGACCGGGCCTGGTTCGACGACACCGGGGACGGCAGGATCGAACGGACCGAGCACTACGATGCGGACGGCGCCGTTGAGCGGACCGAGACCTACATATATGCTACGGACGGTGCCCGGGTCCGGACCGATTTCGACAACAACAATGACGGCCGGATCGACCGGGCCGGGTTCGACGCCGACGGGGATTTCAATTTCGAGTGGACCGAGACCTATCAGTATGGTGCGCGGGGCAACCTGTTCCGGACCCGATTCGACGACGACAATGACGGCACCCATGAGCGGATCGAGACCTACTCGTATGACGATAGTCGCAACCGGATCCGGACCGATTTCGACGACGACGCGGACGGCAGCATCGACCGGATCGCGAGACACGAGTATAATTTCCAGGACATGCTGGTCCGGACCCGTTTCGACGACGACAATGACGGCACCCATGAGCGGAGCGAGGGCTACGGGTATGGCGGCGCGACGGGCAACTTGCTCGTGATCGATTTCAACGACGCGAACGGCAACCATCAGCGCACCGAGCGCTACACGCGCGATGCAAACGGCGAGGTGGTCCGGACCCGTTTCTTCGACGCGGGGGATGCCGAGCCTAACCGGATCGAGCACTACACGCGCGATGCGACCGGCAGGGTGATCCGGACCGACTTCGACGACGACGCGGACAACAGCATCGACCGGAGCGAGACCTACGAATATGGTTCGCGCTTCACCCGGACCCGGACCTGGTTCGACGACGACGGGGACGGCAGGCCAGACCGGATCGGGTTCGACGCCGACGGAGACGGCGTCATTGAGCGGACCTGGTTCGACGACACCGGGGACGGCCGGATCGAACGGAGCGCGTTCGACGATGACGGGGACGGCAGGACTGACCGGACCGAGACCTACATATATGCCGCGGACGGTGCCCGGATCCGGACCGACCTGGACGACGACGCGGACGGCACCATCGACCGGGCCGGGTTCGACGTCGACGGGGATTACAATTTCGACCGGACCGAGACCTACACATATGCCGCGGACGGTGCCCGGAGCCGGACCGATTTCGACGACGACGTGAACGGCACCATCGACCGGATCGAGACCTACTCTTACAACACGACCGGCAGGATTGACCGGGCCTGGTTCGACGATGACGCGGACGGCACCCATGACCGGGCCGAGGCCTACTCTTTCGACTTGTCCGGCAGGATTGACCGGGCCTGGTTCGACGATGACGCGGACGGCACCCATGACCGGGCCGAGGCCTACTCTTTCGACTTGTCCGGCAACCTGACCAGGACCGACTTCGACGACAATGGGAACCACCTCCTCAACCGGAGGGAGACCTACACTTACGACCCGAACGGCAGGTTGGCCCGGATATTGTTCGACGACGATGGTGACAAAAACGCCGACCGGAGTGAGCAATACTTTTACTTCGCGGACAGCAACAGGGTGAGACTGACCTGGTTCTCCGACGACGCCGACGACGTGTCCGGCGGGGTCATCAGCCGGAGCGAGATCTACGCGTACGATGCGGCGGGTAACCTGATCCGGACCGACTTCGACAACGACAATAACGGCCTCTATGAGCGGACCGAGTTCGACGATGACGCGGACGGCACCGTTGACCGGGTCGTGACCTATTTCGACGACGACAATGACCGCTCCCCCGACCGGACCGATTTCGACGATAACAATGACGGCGAGATCGACCGGACCGAGCACTACACGCGCAATGCGAATCGCAAGGTGATCCGGACCGATTTCGACGACGACAATGACGGCACGACCGACCGGATCGAGCACTACACGCGCGATGGGATTGGCAGGCTGATCCGGACCGACTTCGACGACGACAATGACGGCACGACCGACCGGAGTGAGGCTTACACGCTCGGCGAGGGCGTCACCCGGACCCGGACCGACTTCGACGACGACAATGACGGCACGACCGACCGGAGTGAGGCTTACACGTATGAGGAGGGCGGCAACCGGACCCGGACCGACTTCGACGACGACAATGACGGACGTTTCGACCGGAGTGAGTTCGACGACGACGGGGACGGCACCATCGACCGGGCCGCGAACAACACGTTCGGTGCGCGTGGCAACCTGTTCCGGACCGAGTTCGACGACGACGGGGACGGCGCCCATGACCGGATCGAGACCTACGCGTATGACGATAGTGGCAACCGGATCCGGACCTGGTTCGACGACGACAATGACGGACATTTCGACCGGATCGAGCACTACACGCTCGACGAGGGCGGCAACCGGACCCGGACCGACTTCGACGACGACAATGACGGCACGACCGACCGGGCCGCGCACCACGACGGGGACAGCGTGGTTCGGTGGGATACAGACACCGACAATGACGGCAGCCTGGACCAGGTCCGGTATGACGGCGGGAGCGGCGAGTTTCCAGACCATGCCGGGCTGGAGGTGGTTCAGCTGGGCGGGGACGGCGGCACGGATCTGACCATCCCGGACAACTTTGTCTTTGCGGGCAATACCGCTCCGGGATCCCGGGTCCGGATCGAGGGCGATGGCGTGGACACGCTGCGCTTCGATCTGGACGACTTTACCGAAGGGGGTCGTGTCGATTTCGAAGGCGAGAACTATCGCAGTTTCACGGCCGACGATGGAACCTGGTCATTCATCGTCGATGCCGATGTCATGGTGTTCGATCTCTGACCCGGACAGCCGGTGATAGCGGGACCGGTGACCCAAGCGCGCCATTGCCGGGCTGTATCGTGACCGGCGGGAGGTGCGTCACGGTCGCGAGATGGGCCGGACCGCCGCCGGTTTTGAACCATTCACCAGCGACCGGACTTCCTTTGGCGCCGAACTGATCCATGACGGCATCGCAGACAGCGATTTCGAGGCCTTGGGATTTCGAGGCCTGGGATTTCGAGGCCTGGACAGGTTCCGCGTCACGGTCCCGTTGAACCATGGCATTTCCCGAAAATCATTCATCACGTCCGTCAGGGCGTCCATCTTGATGTCGGCATTGGCATCGAACCGGAAGTGCCAGAAGTTGCACTTGTCGTTTGTCAGCGCCGGATCGACGGCCGAATAGTTGATGAACAGGACGCGATCGCCCGGGTTCCGCTTGTTATGCTTCCTGATGGCGTCGGTCAGGGCGTTGGCAACGCCCGAACTGTTGCCCTGGGCAATGAAGCGAATGCCCTGGTCGATGGCGACCTGAAGCTGGATCAGCGACTCTTTCGGGCTGATCTTGTTGTCGAATGCGACAATCTCCATCTGATCGCCCAGAACACCGCCCCTGGCATTGACCAGATTGTCGATGGCATAACGCCATTCGGCAAGACCGTTCGTCCCCGTCGTGGCAAACGGCTGCCGGATGGCGCGCTGGCCGACCCGGGTGAATATCGCATCGCGCGCCTGCTCGAAGGCCGAACGCAGGACCCGCGCCATGCCGTAGGCAACCACCAGAAAGATTGGCGCGGCGAGGAGGAACAGATCCCCCTCCCCGGCGTCCAGCCCATCGACCACCGCCTTGTAGACGAACGGCACCAGGACGGTCGCCACCTTGGCGAGGGCAAGGCTCATCAGCGCCAGAACGACGCGCATCCGGAACCCGATATTGTTGCGCGGCCAGATATAGGGCAGGATCGATTTTAGCGTCGCCCAGCCGTTTTCGGGCGATGCCGGCCCTTCGGTCGCTTGAAACATGGACATGGCCTAGAAATAGGCGGCTTCGGCCGCTGGCGAAAGGATTGTTTATGATCTGAGGATCAGCGCGGCACGGCGACGGTCATTTCCTTGCCGCCATATTCATGCACGCTGTCATGAGCCCGGACGACGACTTCCGCCGAGTCACCGGGAATTTCAGCGCCGCCAGGCGACCGGATGAAGGGGTGTTCGCCCACATGGGGGACAGGCACTTGTCCCGGGTTATGAATTCACGCACAGGGAAAGAACGTTCCGAATTCCTTGTCCCGCATTCCCCGGATGAACGGCGCTTCAGATCGCCGACCGCGTATGATCGCATGGGCAGATCAATAGCGTGACCATGATGGCGCTGCGGCGCAGCTTGTCGCCGACCCTCGTACCGGCCGGAATGGGCGTCATCGCCTTGCGGGTCTTTTACGCCAGTCCCTCTTCTCACGTCCCGGCGGGTACGGGGACGTCAACGATACCGACGGCACAGTCGATGAAGGCCATTCGGGGGAAGAATCCCGATTGCGGAAAAACACACGAAAAACACATGAATGTGAGCGGTGTATTCGGTCGATTGCCCTTGAAAAGAAAGTCTGGTAATGGTAATCTGGGAAATGGTAAGATAGAATCTGCTGTCAAGCCGGTTCCCGGCGCTGGCGGTTTGTAATTGAGAATCCCGGTTTGCAATTGAGAGTTCGAACTTCGATTTTGAGAGAGGAAGGAATTGAGACCATGGCCACCGAAGAGATCCGGACCGAGTTCGACGACGACAATGACGGCATCATCGACCGGATCTGGTATCATGACGCCAGCGGCAATCGGGTCCGGACCGAATTCGACAGGGACGGGGACGGCACCATCGACCGGATTGAATATTACACCTATGATGCGAATGGCAACCGGGTCCGGACCCGGGTCGACAGGGACGGGGACGGCACGATCGACCGGGCCGTCTTCGACGACGACGCGGACGGTCGCCGCGACCGGATCGAGATCTATACCCATGACGCGAACGGCAACCTGACCCTGACCAAGTTCAACGACGACGCGGCTGGCGCCTATGAGCGGAGTGAGGCCTACACGTATGACGCGGGCGGCAACCGGACCCGGACCGATTTCGACGACGATGGGGACGGCACCGTTGAGCGGAGTGAGGCCTACACGTATGACGCGGGCGGCAACCGGATCCGGACCGACTTCGACGACGGCAATGACGGCACCGTTGAGCGGAGTGAGGCCTACACGTATGACGAGGGCGGCAACCGGATCCGGACCGACTTCGACGACGGCAATGACGGCACCGTTGAGCGGACCGAATTTGACAACGACGCGGATGGCACGATTGACCGGACCTGGTACTATGACGCCAGCGGCAATCGGGTCCGGACCGAATTCGACCGGGACGGGGACGGCACGATCGACCGGACCGAGGATTACACCTATGATGCGGATGGCACCCGGGTCCGGACCCGGATTGACCGGGACGGGGACGGCGCCATCGACCGGGCCGTCTTCGACGACGACGCGGACGGCCGCCGCGACCGGATCGAGACCTACACCCATGACGCGAACGGCAACTTGTTACGGACCGAATTCAACGACGACGCGGCTGGCGCCTATGAGCGGAGTGAGGCCTACACTTACAATACGGGCGGCAACCGGATCCGGACCGACTTCGACGACGGCAATGACGGCACCGTTGAGCGGACCGAATTTGACAACGACGCGGATGGCACGATTGAGCGGACCTGGTACTATGACGCCAGCGGCAATCGGGTCCGGACCCGGTTCGACCGGGACGGGGACGGCACCGTTGAGCGGACCGAGGATTACACCTATGATGCGAATGGCACCCGGGTCCGGACCCGGATTGACAAGGACGGGGACGGCACCATCGACCGGGCCGTCTTCGACGACGACGCGGACGGCCGCCGCGACCGGATCGAGACCTACACCCATGACGCGAACGGCAACCTGACCCGGACCGATTTCAACGACGACGCGGCTGGTGCCTATGAGCGGAGTGAGGCCTACACGTATGACGCCAGCGGCAACCGGACCCGGACCGACTTCGACGACGGCAATGACGGCACCGTTGAGCGGAGTGAGGCCTACACGTATGACGAGGGCGGCAACCGGATCCGGACCGACTTCGACGACGGCAATGACGGCACCGTTGAGCGGACCGAATTTGACAACGACGCGGATGGCACGATTGACCGGACCTGGTACTATGACGCCAGCGGCAATCGGGTCCGGACCCGGATCGACAGGGACGGGGACGGCACGATCGACCGGACCGAGGATTACACCTATGATGCGGATGGCACCCGGGTCCGGACCCGGGTCGACAGGGATGGAGACGGCACGATCGACCGGGCCGTCTTCGACGACGACGCGGACGGCCGCCGCGACCGGATCGAGACCTACACCCATGACGCGAACGGCAACTTGTTACGGACCGATTTCAACGACGACGCGGCTGGCGCCTATGAGCGGAGTGAGGCCTACACGTATGACGCCAGCGGCAACCGGACCCGGACCGATTTCGACGACAATGGGGACGGCACCGTTGAGCGGACCGAATTTGACAACGACGCGGATGGCACGATTGACCGGACCTGGTACTATGACGCCAACGGCAATCGGGTCCGGACCCGGTTCGACAGGGACGGGGACGGCACGATCGACCGGACCGAGGATTACACCTATGATGCGAATGGCACCCGGGTCCGGACCCGGGTCGACAGGGATGGAGACGGCACCATCGACCGGGCCGTCTTCGACGACGACGCGGACGGCCGCCGCGACCGGATCGAGACCTACACCCATGACGCGAACGGCAACTTGTTACGGACCGAATTCAACGACGACGCGGCTGGCGCCTATGAGCGGAGTGAGACCTACATCTACGATGAGAACGGCAACCTGACCCGGACCGATTTCGACGACGGCAATGACGGCACGATTGAGCGGAGTGAGGCCTACACGTATGAGGAGGGCGGCAACCGGACCCGGACCGACTTCGACGACGACAATGACGGCACGATTGAGCGGAGTGAGGCCTACACGTATGAGGAGGGCGGCAACCGGACCCGGACCGACTTCGACGACGACAATGACGGCACCGTTGAGCGCGCTGCGTTCGACGACGACGGTGACGGTACCTATGAGCGGGGTGAAGCCTACACGTATGACGAGGGCGGCAACCGGACCCGGACCGACTTCGACGACGACAATGACGGCACGATTGAGCGGAACGAGGCCTACACGTATGAGGAGGGCGGCAACCGGACCCGGACCGACTTCGACGACGACAATGACGGCACCGTTGAGCGCACTGCGTTCGACGACGACGGTGACGGTACCTATGAGCGGGGTGAAGCCTACACGTATGACGCGGGCGGCAACCGGACCCGGACCGACTTCGACGACGACAATGACGGCACGATTGAGCGGAGTGAAGCCTACACGTATGACGAGGGCGGCAACCGGACCCGGACCGACGTCGACGACGACAATGACGGCACGATTGAGCGGAACGAGGCCTACACGTATGAGGAGGGCGGCAACCGGACCCGGACCGACTTCGACGACGACAATGACGGCACCGTTGAGCGCGCTGCGTTCGACGACGACGGTGACGGTACCTATGAGCGGAGTGAAGCCTACACGTATGACGAGGGCGGCAACCGGACCCGGACCGAGTTCGACGACGACGCGGACGGCACGATTGAGCGGAGTGAGGCCTACACGTATGACGCGGGCGGCAACCGGACCCGGACCGAGTTCGACGACGACAATGACGGCACCGTTGAGCGCGCTGCGTTCGACAATGACGCGGACGGTACCTATGAGCGGAACGAGGCCTACACGTATGACGAGGGCGGCAACCGGACCCGGACCGACTTCGACGACGACAATGACGGCACCGTTGAGCGCGCTGCGTTCGACAATGACGCGGACGGCACCTATGAGCGGAGTGAGGCCTACACGTATGACGAGGGCGGCAACCGGACCCGGACCGACTTCGACGACGACAATGACGGCACGATTGAGCGGAACGAGGCCTACACGTATGACGCGGGCGGCAACCGGACCCGGACCGACTTCGACGACGACAATGACGGCACCGTTGAGCGCGCTGCGTTCGACGACGACGGTGACGGTACCTATGAGCGGGGTGAAGCCTACACGTATGACGAGGGCGGCAACCTGACCCGGACCGACTTCGACGACGACAATGACGGCACGATTGAGCGGAACGAGGCCTACACGTATGACGCGGGCGGCAACCGGACCCGGACCGACTTCGACGACGACAATGACGGCATCACCGACCGCACCGCCTTCGACAATGACGCGGACGGCACCTATGAGCGGAGCGAGAGCTACAGGTTCAATGCGAGCGGCAACCTGATTCGGACCGACTTCGACGATGACGGGGACGGCGCCCATGACCGGAGCGAGCGTTACACGCTTGATGCGGCGGGCAACCGGACCCGGACCGACTTCGACGATGACGGGGACGGCGCCCATGACCGGAGCGAGCGTTACACGCTTGATGCGGCGGGCAACCGGACCCGGACCAATTTCGACGACGACAATGACGGCATCACCGACCGGAGTGGACTCTATTATTATGATGCGAACGGCAGGCTGAGCTGGGCCGAGTTCGACGACGGTGCGGACGGCACGATTGAGCGGACCGAGACCTACAGCTATGACGAGAACAACAGGCTGATCCGGACCAATTTTCACGACGACACTGACAGCACTGTCGACCGGAGCGAGACCTACATCCATGACGAGAACAACAGGCTGATCCGGACCGACTTTGACGACGATAATGACGGCACCATCGACCGGGTCGGGTTCGACGACAACGATGACGGCACCGTTGACCGGATCGGGCACGCCATATTTGATGATGAGGGCAGGCTGACCCGAATCGGGTTCGACGACGATAATGACGGCAGGATCGACCGGACCGATTTCGATGACGATGGGGACGGCACCGTTGAGCGGTCCGAGACCTATCAGTATGGTGCGCGGGGCAACCTGTTCCGGACCCGGTTCGACGACGGTGCGGACGGCACGATTGAGCGGTCCGAGACCTACACGTATGATGATAGTGGCAGCCTGATCCGGACCATGTTCGACAACGACAATGACGGCACAACCGACCAGGCTGAAACCTATTCGTATAATGTGTCCGGCAACCTGATCCGGACCAATTTCGACGACGACAATGACGGCACAACCGACCGGAACGAGGTCTACAATTACGACGAAAATGGCAACCTGCGCCGGACCAATTTCGACGACGACAATGACGGCATCACCGATCGGACCAATGACTACACGTATGACGGGAACAACAGGCTGAGCTGGACCGAGTTTGACGACGGTGCGGACGGCACCTATGAGCGGAGCGAGCGTTACATTTACGACGAGGACGGCAACCGGATCCGGACCGAGTTTCGCCAGCTTGATGCGACGGGCAACCGGATCCGGACCGATTTCGACGACGATAATGACGGCAGGATCGACCGGACCGAGCGGTACACGGTCGACGAGAGCGGCAACCGGATCCGGACCGATTTCGACGACGATAATGACGGCACCATCGACCGGATCGGGTTCGACGACGATAATGACGGCAGGATTGACCGGGCCTGGTTCGACGACACCGGGGACGGCAGGATCGAACGGACCGAGCACTACGATGCGGACGGCGCCGTTGAGCGGACCGAGACCTACATATATGCTACGGACGGTGCCCGGGTCCGGACCGATTTCGACAACAACAATGACGGCCGGATCGACCGGGCCGGGTTCGACGCCGACGGGGATTTCAATTTCGAGTGGACCGAGACCTATCAGTATGGTGCGCGGGGCAACCTGTTCCGGACCCGATTCGACGACGACAATGACGGCACCCATGAGCGGATCGAGACCTACTCGTATGACGATAGTCGCAACCGGATCCGGACCGATTTCGACGACGACGCGGACGGCAGCATCGACCGGATCGCGAGACACGAGTATAATTTCCAGGACATGCTGGTCCGGACCCGTTTCGACGACGACAATGACGGCACCCATGAGCGGAGTGAGGGCTACGGGTATGGCGGCGCGACGGGCAACTTGCTCGTGATCGATTTCAACGACGCGAACGGCAACCATCAGCGCACCGAGCGCTACACGCGCGATGCAAACGGCGAGGTGGTCCGGACCCGTTTCTTCGACGCGGGGGATGCCGAGCCTAACCGGATCGAGCACTACACGCGCGATGCGACCGGCAGGGTGATCCGGACCCGGTTCGACGACGACGCGGACAACAGCATCGACCGGAGCGAGACCTACGAATATGGTTCGCGCTTCACCCGGACCCGGACCTGGTTCGACGACGACGCGGACGGCAGGCCAGACCGGATCGGGTTCGACGCCGACGGAGACGGCGTCATTGAGCGGACCTGGTTCGACGACACCGGGGACGGCCGGATCGAACGGAGCGCGTTCGACGATGACGGGGACGGCAGGACTGACCGGACCGAGACCTACATATATGCCGCGGACGGTGCCCGGATCCGGACCGACCTGGATGACGACGCGGACGGCACCATCGACCGGGCCGGGTTCGACGTCGACGGGGATTACAATTTCGACCGGACCGAGACCTACACATATGCCGCGGACGGTGCCCGGAGCCGGACCGATTTCGACGACGACGTGAACGGCACCATCGACCGGATCGAGACCTACTCTTACAACACGACCGGCAGGTTGGACCAGATCTTGTTCGACGATGACGCGGACGGCACCCATGACCGGGCCGAGGCCTACTCTTTCGACTTGTCCGGCAACCGGACCCGGACCGACTTCGACGACAATGGGAACAACCTCCTCAACCGGAGGGAGACCTACACTTACGACCCGAACGGCAGGTTGGCCCGGATATTGTTCGACGACGATGGTGACAGAAACGCCGACCGGAGTGAGCAATACTTTTACTTCGCGGACAGCAACAGGGTGAGACTGACCTGGTTCTCCGACGACGCTGACGACGTGTCCGGCGGGGTCATCAGCCGGAGCGAGATCTACGCGTACGATGCGGCGGGTAACCTGATCCGGACCGACTTCGACAACGACAATAACGGCCTCTATGAGCGGACCGAGTTCGACGATGACGCGGACGGCACCGTTGACCGGGTCGTGACCTATTTCGACGACGACAATGACCGCTCCCCCGACCGGACCGATTTCGACGATAACAATGACGGCGAGATCGACCGGACCGAGCACTACACGCGCAATGCGAATCGCAAGGTGATCCGGACCGATTTCGACGACGACAATGACGGCACGACCGACCGGATCGAGCACTACACGCGCGATGGGATTGGCAGGCTGATCCGGACCGATTTCGACGACGACAATGACGGCACGACCGACCGGAGTGAGGCTTACACGCTCGGCGAGGGCGTCACCCGGACCCGGACCGACTTCGACGACGACAATGACGGCACGACCGACCGGAGTGAGGCTTACACGCTCGACGAGGGCGGCAACCGGACCCGGACCGACTTCGACGACGACAATGACGGACGTTTCGACCGGAGTGAGTTCGACGACGACGGGGACGGCACCATCGACCGGGCCGCGAACAACACGTTCGGTGCGCGTGGCAACCTGTTCCGGACCGAGTTCGACGACGACGGGGACGGCGCCCATGACCGGATCGAGACCTACGCGTATGACGATAGTGGCAACCGGATCCGGACCTGGTTCGACGACGACAATGACGGACATTTCGACCGGATCGAGCACTACACGCTCGACGAGGGCGGCAACCGGACCCGGACCGACTTCGACGACGACAATGACGGCACCATCGACCGGGCCGCGCACCACGACGGGGACAGCGTGGTTCGGTGGGATACAGACACCGACAATGACGGCAGCCTGGACCAGGTCCGGTATGATGGCGGGAGCGGCGAGTTTCCAGACCATGCCGGGCTGGAGGTGGTTCAGCTGGGCGGGGACGGCGGCACGGATCTGACCATCCCGGACAACTTTGTCTTTGCGGGCAATACCGCTCCGGGATCCCGGGTCCGGATCGAGGGCGATGGCGTGGACACGCTGCGCTTCGATCTGGACGACTTTACCGAAGGGGGTCGTGTCGATTTCGAAGGCGAGAACTATCGCAGTTTCACGGCCGACGATGGAACCTGGTCATTCATCGTCGATGCCGATGTCATGGTGTTCGATCTCTGACCCGGACAGCCGGTGATAGCGGGACCGGTGACCCAAGCGCGCCATTGCCGGGCTGTATCGTGACCGGCGGGAGGTGCGTCACGGTCGCGAGATGGGCCGGACCGCCGCCGGTTTTGAACCATTCACCAGCGACCGGACTTCCTTTGGCGCCGAACTGATCCATGACGGCATCGCAGACAGCGATTTCGAGGCCTTGGGATTTCGAGGCCTTGGGATTTCGAGGCCTGGACAGGTTCCGCGTCACGGTCCCGTTGAACCATGGCATTTCCCGAAAATCCCATGGCATTTCCCGAAAATCCCATGGCATTTCCCGAAAATCATTGAGACTGATGTGGCTGCGTTCGAGCCGAAGGCGAGAGACAACCATTCGAACCGGGAAGTGCTTTAACCAGTCAGCGCGCCGTGCACCAGGGCCTTGAGCTCGGCCCGGTTGGGATAGGAACTCGACGGCACCAGCTGGGTGAGGAAGATCACCACCAGCTGGGTCACGGGATCGATCCAGTGATATGTGCTGGCCATGCCGCCCCAGCCAAAATCGCCCATGCTGCCCGGAATCCGGGCATGTCCGGGATCCAGAACCACCGCACCGCCAAGGCCGAAGCCCATGCCGTCCATCGGCATTCCGGCAAAGGAACGCGGTCCCATGGAGGCGATATCTCCCTCCAGATGGTTGCGGATCATGTAAGCGACTGTGTGGGGAGACAACAGACGGGCGCCGTCCAGTTCGCCGCCCTGGCGCAGCATTTCGGCAAACCGGAAATAATCCGCCAGGGTTGATGTCAGACCGCCGCCCCCCGAAAATGTCTTGACCCTCTCCACTTGATAGCGGCTGTCGGTGGCTTCATCCATCAGCAGCAAAGGCGTTTCCGCCGTCAGCGTGTAACAACTGGCAAAACGGGCGATCCTGTCATCGGGAACCGCAAATGCGGTATCATCCATCCCCAGCGGGCCGAGTATCCGTTCCGCAAGGAAGGCATCCAGGGATTGCCCCGACACAACCTCGATCAGGCGGCCAAGAATGTCGATTGACACCGAATATTCCCATCGCGTTCCGGGCTGGAAAGCCAGGGGCATCACCGCAACGCATCTGACTTTTTCCGCAAGACCGGCCTCGCCCGGCCCGAAATCAAGCCTGTTCTCGCCATATGCCACCGACAGCAAACCCGGGTTGAAGCTGTAGGTCAGGCCGCTTGTGTGGGTCAGCAACTGATGAATTGTCGGCGCCGGCGCGGGTTCGGTCTGATCGACAGACGCCGCATTGGCCACCATGGCCCGGCAGTCGGCGAATTCCGGCAGGAAGGCGGAAATCGGCGCATCGAGATGAAACCGCCCTTCCTCCAACAGCATCATCACCCCGACCGAAGTAATCGGCTTGGTCATGGAATGGATCCTGACGATCGTATTCCGCTCGAAAGGCAGATCGTTTTCGATCGAGCGTCGGCCTGTCGTCGCCAGATGGGCAATCTCGCCATCGCGTGCGACCAGGACCGACGAGCCGGGAAACCTGCCCTCATCGACATAGCGTTCCATCCAGGCATCAATCCGCGCCAGACGGGACGGGTCGAAACCAAGACGCGCGGGATCGGTGACTGCCCTCATCAATTCATTTCCATTTCAAGGTTCGATCAGCGGCGCCATGGTTCAGACTTCCAGCCATTCCTTGCGTACATCGGAATTCTTCCGAAGTTCGGCGGGCGTCCCCTCAAACACCATGTGGCCGTGGCCCATCACATAGACCCGCGAGGAGATCTTCATGGCGATCGCCAGTTTTTGTTCGACCAGCAGGATCGAAACACCGCGACCGGCAATCTTCTCCAGCAGTTCACCGACCTGTTGCACCACTTTGGGCGCCAGGCCCTCGGTCGGTTCGTCGATCATGATGACCTTCGGATCGCCCATCAGGGTTCGGCAGATGGTCAGCATCTGCTTTTCGCCGCCAGACAGCACGGAAGCCTCCACGTCCGCGCGTTCGCGCAGATTGGGGAACAATGCGAACATGTTCTCCATCGACCATTCGCCGTCGCTATCCTTCTGGCCGGACTTCAACCCCAGGATCAGGTTCTGACGGGTGGTCATGCCGGGAAAGATGTCCCGGTTTTCCGGGACATAGCCAATACCTGCCTGGGCGATCTCGTAGGGCTTCCTGCCCGCAATCTCCCGACCGTCGAACTTGACCGAACCCACCGGAGCCACCTCGCCCATAATCGCCTTGCATGCGGTCGAGCGGCCGACGCCATTGCGGCCCAGCAGGGCAACGATTTCACCCTTGCCGACATTCAGATTGACGCCCTGGAGAATATGGCTCTTGCCGTAATAGGCGTGCAGATCGGTGACTTCCAACATGCCAGATCCTGATGTTCCGCCCCTAATGTTCCGCTTCCAGGGCCGCGCCGAGATAGGCCTCCTGGACCTTTTCGTTTGCCCGCACTCTTTCCGGCGTATCGGTGGCGATGATCCGGCCATGGACCAGAACCGAAATCCGGTCGGCCAGGTCGAACACCACGCCCATGTCATGTTCAACCACGATCAGTGTCTTGCCCCTGGTCACGGTCCGGATCAGCCCGACCATATATTCGGTTTCCGATGCGCTCATCCCCGCGGTCGGTTCGTCCAGCATGATGATGTCTGCCCCGCCGGCAATGGTGATCCCGATTTCCAGCGCCCGCTGTTCGGCGTAGGTCAGCACGCCGGCGATGAGATTGCGCCGCGAGGTCAGGTTGATCTGTTCCAGAATTTCGTCGGCCCGCTCCGTCAGTTCGGGCTGTCGGTTGACCAGATGCCAGAACGAATATCTGTACCCCATGGTCCACAACAGGCCGCAGCGAATGTTTTCGAACACGGTCATCCTGGGAAAGATGTTGGTGATTTGAAAGCTGCGGCTGAGACCCTTGCGGTTGATCTGATAAGGGCGCAGGTTTTCGACCCGATCGCCATGCAGGGCAACCGTGCCGCTGGTCGCTGCATGTTTCCCGGTGATCAGATTGAACAGCGTCGACTTGCCCGCCCCGTTGGGTCCGATAATGGCATGGCGTTCGCCCCTGGGCACCGCCAGATCGATCCCCCCGATGATCCGGGCCTTGCCGAAACTCTTGTGCAGGCCTTGCAGGTCGATCGCCGGCACGCTCATTCTCCGGCCTCCAGATGATTGGCCGCATCCCACGCTTCCTTCACTTCCGGCGCCAACATGCGGACCAGAAGGAAACTGACCGCCACGGCGCCAATGATAATCGTCCAGGGCAGCGCGTCATGGGTGCTGAACGTTGTCCAGTAGAGGGTCATCCCGTTTTCACCGACCGGGGAGTGCCTGGCATGGAATATCAATTCAATCAATCCCGCCGACGAGAGGACCAGGACAGCGGCGGGAGGAATCATTCTTGCATAGGGCTTTGCCAGCATCGAAAGCCGACCCAGTTTCCAGGGGCGTACATGCATCCCCAGCAGGCCGGCCAGACCGCCGGGAAAAAACATCACTGTCGCAATGAACAGGAGCCCGGCGTAAAGCCCCCACAACTCGGTCGACAGACTCAAAACCGATTGCAGCAGAGTGAACACAACCGCCCCTATGATCGGTCCGATAAAGAGTCCGACACCGCCAAGAAATGTCGCCAGCAGAATCTGGCCCGACGTCACCAGGTTCAGGTTTTCCTCTGTCAATATCTCCAGGTTGATGGCAAACAGGCCGCCGGCGACACCTGCAAAAAAGCCTGATGCGCAGAACGAGATGTAACGTACAAAGCGTTGGGAATACCCTAGGAACTCCGCCCGCTCCTCGTTGTCCCGCACGGCATTGGCGATCCGGCCGATCGGTGTGCGCGAGAACAGATACATCGCCGCCGCGGAAATCATGAGCCAGGTCATGATCAGATAATATACCTCGCGCAGGGACGCGAAATTGTATCCAAACACCGGCAAAAGCTCGGTTCGATCACCGCTGATGCCTTCCTCGCCACCGAAGAAGACGACGACGATGATTGAACAGGCGGCGATCAACTCGCCGATTCCCAACGAGATCATGGCAAACACCGTGCCCGCCCGGCGGGTGGAGAAGGATCCAATCAGGCCTGCGAAGAGGAGTCCGAACAGACCGCCAAATAACGGCAATGCAGGCAACGCAACAGGCCAATCGCCCATATGAATCCAGTTCATCAGATGGACGCAGAAAAATCCGCCGAGACCCATATAGACCGCATGGCCGAAAGACAGCATGCCGCCCTGGCCCAACAGCATGTTATAAGCCAGCGCGAACACGATCGTGATCGCCATCTGGTTCATGAGAGTCAGCGCCCCGCGAGATTCAAATACAAAAGGCAGCAGGATCAGGAACAGAACCGCGATTCCCCAGGGCGCAAATGCAGCTATCGACCCGGCGCCGATTCGCCCGGCAGCGCGGTCAGTGGATTCGGCGACGGTCATGTTTCACGCTTTCCGAGCAGGCCCTGGGGGCGGATCACGAGAATGATCACCATGAGCAAATAAGGCAGGATCGGCCCGATTTGCGGCAGGGTCAAGGTCCACATGTCGCGCAGCGCCCCGGAATAGATATCCTCGGGCGGTTGTATGCCCACGATGGCAAGGACGTCCGCCATGGTGACGTTGTAAGACGCCGCAAAGGTCGTGAGCCAACCTATCAGCAGCGATGCGATCAGCGCGCCCCACAGGGATCCCAGTCCCCCGACAACAATGGTAACAAAGACGATGCTGCCCAACAGGAAGGCCATGCCTGGAAAAACGCCGAGCGTCGGACCCGCAATCACACCGGCGACACCGGCCAGCGCCGTACCGACGCCAAAGACACCCATGAAAACCAGCGGCACATTATGCCCCAGGTTCTGCACCGTATTGGGATAGGACAATGCGGCCTGAATGATCAGACCGACACGCGTCCGGTTCAGGATATACAGCAGAACCATGAAAATTCCCGCGGACACGACGATCATGAAAAACTTGTAGGCCGGAAAGGAATTACCGCCGATCGAAAACAGTGCGAAATCCAGAATCTCCGGCGTTTCGTATGGCAACTGGTTCTTGCCCCAGAAAAACTGCACGATCTCTTCGATCAGCAGCGCCAGGCCAAAGGTAAAGATCAATTCCGGGACATGGCCGTATTGATGGACCCGCCGCAGTCCATATCGTTCGACCAACGCTCCGAGAACGCCGACAATGATCGGCGCGAGGATCAACCCCGGCCAGAAGCCGATGATTGTGGTGATCTGATAAGCGAAATAGGCGCCCAGCATGTAGAAACTGGCGTGGGCAAAATTCAGGACCCCCATCATCGAGAAAATCAGGGTCAATCCGCTGCAGAGCATGAACAGCAACAAACCTGTCACCAGCCCGTCGAGCAGATTTATGATTACAAGTTCCATCAGGTTGAAAACCTCTTTTGCGGCATCAGGTCTTGCGGCATCAGGCCTGGCCTGTCCAGGAGCCTGGTTCCTGTAAATCACGTTGTCGGGCCCGGGACCACAATGTCTGGACCGCCGCGGGTCTCATTGTCGGAAACCGCGGCGGTCCCGGGTTTGTCGAGCGGGCGTCAGGAAGGACGCTCCATCTCGCAGGTGGTTTCGGATTTCATGCCGGCATTCACGACAGTATCCTCGACCAGCAGTCCATAGGGCGAATTGTCCAATGGATGCACGATGCCCTCGTCCGTGTGGGCCATGATGTGAACGTTCTGGATCGCCTGGTGATCCGAAGCCCGCATCGTGATTTTTCCGCCCCAGATCGATTCATGCTCCATGCCTTCCAGGGCCATGGCCACTTTTGCCGCATCGGTGCTTCCCGCCTTGTTGATCGCCTTCGCCAGCATTTCAGCGGCATTGGCGATCCGGGCCTGGCTGATGTCATGATCGGGATATTTGGCCTCGAAACCATCGACATAGGCCCTGGCACGATCGGAAGCCGGTGGGTTCAACGGCCCCTCGGCAACCAACCGGATGACCCCCTTGCCGGCCGCGCCAAACGTCTTGGTGATGCCGTTCGACGCGGAATAGTAGGTGTAGATCGGGCCAGTGTAACCGGCATCGATAATCGCCTTGCCGAGGCCGACCATATCGGACCCCCAGTTGCCGGTGATGACCGCATCGGCGCCAGAGGAGACAATCTTGCGGGCGTAGGGCGTGAAGTCCTTCACCTTGCCGATCGGGTGCAGTTCGTTGCCGACAATCTCTGCATTCGGCATTTTTGCGGTGATGTTCTTCACGGCGGCGGCGGCAACGGCCTTGCCGAAGGAGTAGTCCTGACCAATGATATAGACCTTGCCGATATCGGACTTGTCCTTCATCACGTCCGTCAGGGCGTCCATCTTGATGTCGGCATTGGCATCGAACCGGAAGTGCCAGAAGTTGCACTTGTCGTTTGTCAGCGCCGGATCGACGGCCGAATAGTTGATGAACAGGACGCGATCGCCCGGGTTCCGCTTGTTATGCTTCCTGATGGCGTCGGTCAGGGCGTTGGCAACGCCCGAACTGTTGCCCTGGGCAATGAAGCGAATGCCCTGGTCGATGGCGACCTGAAGCTGGATCAGCGACTCTTTCGGGCTGATCTTGTTGTCGAATGCGACAATCTCCATCTGATCGCCCAGAACACCGCCCCTGGCATTGACCAGATTGTCGACGGCATAACGCCATTCGGCAAGACCGTTCGTCCCCGTCGTGGCAAACGGCCCCGACAGTGGATCAATAAAAGCGATCTTGACCGGTTCCGCCTGCGCGGCCGCGGTCATGACGGCGCCCGCCATCGCCGCAGCGAAAATCATTCCGGTTAACGTCTTCATGGAAATTCCTCCCTTTATAATGTCCGGCGCGCTGATGCGTCCGGTTCCGTTGAGTCGGTATTGTCCGGCGGTCGATATTGTCCGGCGCTTGTTGCCTGTCGTTCAGGTCCCGGCGAACCGAATCCGGAATGGAGCCGACCGCCGACGCCACAACGCTACGTGGCCTTCCCAATGGTTTCAAGGGATTCCGCGAGGGGACGCTACCGCTAAAATCATCAATGTGCTGGAAGGCGGCTTGAACCGGCAGGGCGGATGTTACACACATCGGCGCAAGGGCGGGCCCTCCAGAGTCGCGCGATGCAAGTCAAGGGAAGACCAGATGTTCAAGGGAAGACCAGATGTTCAAGGGAAGACCAGATGTCCGTAGAGCCAGATGTCCGTAGAGCCAGATGTCCGTAGAGATTGAAAAGCGCGGCGATGTCGCCATTTTGTGGATTGACAATCCCCCGGTCAACGCCTTGTCCCACGCCGTGCGCAGCGGTCTGGTTTCCTGTCTGGACAAGGCCGAAAGCAGCGGCGCCAAGGCGATTGTCATTGCCGGTCGCGGCGGCACCTTCATTGCCGGCGCGGATATCCGCGAGTTTGGCCAGCCCCCCAGGGAGCCGCACCTGAACGCGGTGGTCAACAGGATGGAAGCCATGGAGATCCCCGTGATCGCCGCCGTCGAGGGCAACACATTGGGCGGCGGTCTGGAAGTTGCGCTCGGCGCTCATTTCCGGGTGGCCTCGCCCAGGGCGCGGCTGGGCCTGCCTGAAGTGTCCCTTGGCATCCTGCCTGGTGCTGGTGGAACCCAGCGCCTGCCCCGCCTGGTGGAACTGAAGGAAGCCATCGCGATGATTTCTTCCGGCCGACCGATTGGATCGGACAAGGCTCTGGAAATCGGCCTGGTGGATCAAATGGCGGACGGCGACACGGTCGACGCGGCGGTGGCGCTTGGCCAGGCTCAGAACGGTCCGCCGGTCGAAGAGCGCCGCCTGTCCCGCCGCAGGCTGGACCATACAGACGACGTGAAGGCGGCGTTCCGGAGAGCCTATGACGAGATCAGGAAGCGCGCGCGCGGCGCGATTGCACCTGTTGTCGCAACCGAATGCATCGAGGCGGCGTTCAAGACGGATTTCCCGGAGGGTTCCGGGATCGAGCGGGAAGGCTTCCTGAAACTTGTCGCCTCGGACCAGTCCGTGGCGCTGCGCCACGCCTTTTTCTCCGAACGTGCCGCCGCCAAACCACCGAAGGATGTCACCGGTTCGCCGCGCGAGGTAAAATCCGTCGGCATCGTCGGCGCCGGCACCATGGGCGGCGGCATCGCCATGACCTTTGCCGAGGCCGGTCTGCCGGTCACCATTGTGGAGATGAACCAGGAGGCATTGGACCGCGGCATCGGCGTGATGGAAAAGAACTGGCGGCGCGGCATCAAGAGCGGCCGCACGACAGCGGAACAGGTCGGGCAGCGCATGGCCCTGCTGACCCCCACTACCCGCCATGATGACCTGAAGGACGCCGATCTGATCATCGAAGCGGTGTTCGAAACCATGGACATCAAAAAGGACGTCTTCGGCAAGCTGGACGCGGTTGCCAAGCCCGGCGCCGTCATCGCCACCAACACCTCGTATCTCGATGTGGACGAGATCGCGGCGATCACCAACCGGCCCCGGGACGTGCTGGGCATGCACTATTTCAGCCCGGCCAACATCATGACCCTGCTGGAGATCGTCCGTGCTGAAAAAACCGCTGACGATGCCCTGTTGACGGCGCTGGCGATGGCCAGGAAAACCCGCAAGAACGCCGTCATGGCCGGTGTCTGCCACGGCTTCATCGGCAATCGCATGCTGTCGCCTTACATGCATCAGGCCGGCGCGTTGTTGCTGGAGGGCGCTTCGCCCGAACAGGTCGATGACGCCCTGACGGATTTTGGCTGGGCCATGGGTGTTTTCGCCGTCGGCGATCTCGCCGGCCTGGATGTCGGATACAAATCGCGCAAGGACCAGGACCTGCCGCCCCATGTGCAACGGGTGACGATGATTGCCGACCGTCTCGTCGAAGCCGGCTTCATGGGGCAGAAGAGCGGTGCGGGCTATTACACCCATGATCCGGACACCCGGGCCCGGTCGAACAATCCGGGCGCCGACGACATCATCGAAAGCGTTCGCAAGGAGCTTGGCATGAACGGCCGCGCCATCGATGATGAGGAAATCATCGAGCGCACCCAGTTCGCGCTGGCAAATGAAGGCGCGCACATTCTGGGCGAAGGCCATGCACAGCGGGCCAGCGATCTGGATGTGGCCTATGTGCACGGCTACGGCTATGCCCGCTGGCGCGGCGGCCCGATGCATCATGCCGACAGGGTCGGGCTCGGAAAGATTGCCGAAAAGGTCAGGGAATACGCCGATGGCGACGGCGGGGCCTTCTGGGAACCTGCGCCACTGCTGCTGGAATTGGCCGAAAAGGGCATGACGTTCGCCGAGTGGGACAAGCAGAACGGATAAACGACAATCGTTGCGAAGCGAATCATCCCGGCGTTGCGAAGCGAACCATCCCGGCGTTGCAAAGCGAACCGTCCCGGCGTTGCGAAGCGAACCATCCCGGCGTTACGAAGCGAACCATCCCGGCATTGCGAAGCGAACCATCCCGGCGTTACGAAGCGAACCGTCCCGGCCGGAACGGCCCCAGAAGCGGCGACGCCTCGCCTGCCAGGATCTCGTCACCGAGCAACTGGCCGACGGCCGGTGCCAGGGTCACTCCGGAGTGCATGACCGCAACCGACAGACCTTCAACGCCCGGCACCGCCCCGATCACCGGAAACCGGTCATCGGGAATTGGACGGATGCCGACCTGGCAATCCTCGATCTTCAAGGGCGCGCCCAGCAGCCGGCTGGCTTCGGCCGTCAAATGATCGGCGACCTCCCGGGTCGATTGGACAATGTCCGCTCCGCCCCGGTTGCGACCGATCATCAGCGATTGATCGGGCATTTGCCGCAGATGGATTTCCGGCCCCCACAGAACCTGTGAAATCGCGATGTCAACGGGTTTCGTTCTGACGATGAGTCCCGGACTGTCGGCCATGGGCAGCGGCACGCCGGTATCCTTGAGCAGGGCCGGACTGCCGCTTCCGGCGGCTATCACCACATGGCCGGCCTCAATCGGCTCCTCGTCGGTTTCCACACCGATACATCGCCCGTCTTCCAGAATGACCCGGTTGGCATTGATGCCGAAATTCAGATCGATCCTGTCGGGCGCCATATTGACCATGCGTTTCAGCATCTCGTCAATGGCTTCCAGCGGATCCACGGCGCCGTCATCGCCGCAAAATGCCGCCAGCGCCGGCGGCTCGGCCAGATCGGGCGTCAGAGCCGAAATCGCGTGCCGGTCGACCAGTTCGACAGCATAACCCCAGCTGGAATGCCCGGCCTCAAACGCCCGCAATTCGTCCGGCGGCACTTCCCAGAACAAGGTGCCATTCCAGTCGACCCGCAGGTCGGGCATGTCCGCCTGCAGGCGGCGCCATCCGGCCATGCCCTCGCGGCGCAGATCGAAATAGGGTTTGGGATTGCCTTCCGACGCATTGATCCAGGCGAATGAAGCCGAGGTTGCGCCATCCCCGGGGGCCTGGCTGTCGACCAGGATCACTTCCGTACCGGCACGGGCCAAATGATAGGCGATTGAAACGCCGACAATACCGGCGCCGATGACCAGCACTTCATTCGGACCTTCGCTCACAAGGCGGCCATCATGCCGGCGAATCCCAGGCTGGCGCCCAGTCCCCATCAATCAACCGTCCATTGGAACGGGCCAGGCCGGATATCGCCGCCATTTCCGCCGAAGTCAGTTCGAAGCCGAAAATATCGATATTTTCCTCGATCCGCCCGGGATTGGACGATCCGGGGATGGCCGCCACGCCGTCCTGTTGAACGTGCCAGCGCAGGACGATTTGCGCCGGCGACCTGCCATGGGCGGCGGCCGCGTCGGTGACCTCCGGCGTCTTGAACAACTCCCCACCACGCATGATCGGGCAATAGCCGATAAACGCCATATCGTTCTCGCGGCAGGCGGCCCTAACCGCCTTCTGGTCCAGGAAAGGATGGTATTCACACTGATTGGCGATCAGCGGCGCGGCCGACAGGGCCACAGCCTCGACAAGCTGTGCGGTGGTGAAATTCGAAATTCCGATATGACGCGCCTTGCCGGCGTCTTTCACCGCGTTCAGGGCGTCGATGGATTCGGCCAGGGGTATGTCCGTATTCGGCCAGTGGATCAGCAGCAGATCGACCTGATCGACGCCGAGCCGGCCCAGGCTGGCATCCGCGGCAAGCTGTAAATTGTCCGCGCCGATATCTGTGTACCAGATCTTCGTGGTCAGCCAGAAGTCATCGCGGCCAACCCCGGATTTCCGGATCCCCTGGCCCACCGCCTCTTCATTGCCGTACCTGGCGGCGGTATCGATGTGTGTGTAACCGACCCGCAATGCATGTTCGACCGCACGGGCGCATTCATCGCCGTACTTATTCCACGTTCCAAGTCCGAGGGCCGGAATCGCTGCTCCGCCCGCTTCGACCGTGATCATCATTCAACTCCCCTATTGCATCTCCGGTCATCTTGGATCGGCTGGAACATGCATGTCCACCATAACATGCGAGCGTCGAAATCCGCCGCGGCATCGCCATGGCCCAGGATCGGCGCGCCCTGCTCCGCCCAACAGGAATTGCCCGGCGCCGCATGGCCCTGGCCCGGTCGAATTCATCATCGCTTTCGGCCGGTTTTGCCGCTTCCAGACAATCGATCGGGCCGATGGTCGCCCCGTCGCTCCGGGCGGCGGCAATCGCCGGGACCGTCCGCGGACAAATCGGCGGCGGCCGCCTCATTTTCCGGCCTCGAAAAGTTCCCGCCCGATCAGCATGCGGCGGATTTCGCTGGTGCCGGCGCCGATTTCATAGAGCTTGGCATCGCGCAGCAACCGGCCGGTGGCATAATCGTTGATATAGCCGTTGCCGCCCAGGGCCTGGATCGCCTCAAGCGCCATCCAGGTCGCTTTTTCGGCGGCATAAAGGACGACACCGGCGGCGTCCCGGCGGGTAACCTGGCCCCGGTCACAGGCCTGGGTCACCGCATAGACATAGGCCTTGCAGGCGTTCATCGTCGTGTACATGTCGGCGATCTTGCCCTGCATCAACTGAAACTCGCCGATCGGCTTGCCGAACTGTTTGCGGTCGTGAACGTAAGGGAGCACCACGTCCATGCAGGCCTGCATCAGACCCAGACACCCCGCCGACAGCACGGCCCGCTCATAATCCAGCCCGGACATCAGCACATTCACGCCGCGCCCGACGCCGCCCAGCACATTTTCCTCCGGCACCTCGACATCCTGAAACACCAGCTCTCCGGTGCCCGAACCGCGCATGCCCAGCTTGTCGAGTTTTTGCGCGCACGCGAAGCCGGGTAAATCCTTCTCCACGATGAACGCGGTGATACCCTTTGGACCGGCGTCCAGGTCGGTCTTGGCATAGACCACCAGCGTGTCGAGATCAGGCCCGTTGGTGATCCAGAACTTGACGCCATTCAGAATGTATTTGTCACCCTTCCTGTCGGCCCGCAGTTTCATCGAAACCACATCCGACCCGGCGTCCGGTTCCGACATGGCCAGGGCGCCCACATGTTCACCGCTGACCAGCCCTGGCAGATATCGTTTCTTCTGGTCTTCATTGCCGTTCAGGCGCAACTGATTGACGCATAGATTGGAATGGGCGCCATAGGACAGGCCGACCGAGGCGGAACCCCGGCTGATCTCCTCCATCGCGATGGCGTGTTCCAGATAACCAAGGCCGGTGCCGCCGTCTTCCTCGTCGACCGTAATGCCGAGCAGGCCCAGTTCACCCATCCTCGGCCAAAGATGCCGCGGGAACTCATCGGTCCGGTCGATTTCCGCCGCGATTGGCGCCACATGATCCGACGTGAAGGATCGCACCGTGTCGCGAATGGCATCGGCTGTTTCTCCGAGATTGAAATTCATTCCGGGGGCATCATTGGGGATCATCGGCTTTGCTCCAGACCTGGCCTTTTCGCCACCGTACGATCTGAGCGCCGGATTCGCCAGTCACGACATGATTTCGCCAGTCACGACATGATCCAGTCACGACATGATTTCGCCAGTCACGACATGATGTAGTGAACATGGGGCGCCAGGGTCGCCATCCGGTCATACGGGCGGCGAGCCATCGCGGCGCGACCAGCCCCCCGCCGCACCACATTATCGTCCAGCGCCCTGATCACCTCGGCAACAAGGCGCGCGGTGATGATGAAATCACCGTCCGCGTGATCTTGCCGACCAGTGTCCCCCGATGTGCCCCGATGTCCCCGATGTGCCCCATTGTGTGTTCATGGCGCCGAATCCCGTCGACCGGAGTCCGGGCCGCGGACACCCCCCGGGGCTGTGAACAATGTGAACAAACTGTCGCTTGCGATCCCGCCCTGCTGGACAATCCGTCCGTCACCAGCGATGATCGTTGGCAATCCGCGGCAGGGGGGATCCGACCATCCGCACTGCTGGCACAAACCCGGCACGATCAGCACCAGGCCAGGCCGAAACCCGATGCCCTGGCTGCAAGGGAAGGAATTGAATTGACCGACGGCAACCCGATTGACGCACAGGAAATTCTGAGCCAGGATGGACACCTGATCCATTCGTTCGCCAATCTGTGGGATCTGAAACAGGATGGCGGCACCACCCTGATCACCCGGGCCAAGGGCGCCTATGTCTATGACTGGTCGGGGAACGAGTATCTTGACGGGATCGGCGGCCTGTGGTGCGTGAATGTCGGACATGGGCGCGATGAGATCATTGACGCGGTCACGGCCCAGATGCGGCAGCTGGACTATTATTCCACCTTCTACAACCTCACCCATCCGGCCGCTGCGCGCCTGGCGGCCAAGGTCGCCGCGCTGGCGCCGGGAGATCTGAACCGGGTCTATTTTTCAAATTCCGGATCGGTCGCCAATGATACGGCCGTCCGCATCCTGCACCATTATTTCAATCGGCTGGGCAAGCCTCGCAAGAAGAAGATCCTGTCACGGATCGGCGCCTATCATGGGTCCACCCACCTGGCGATCGCCATGACCACGCCGGCCTGGCGCGAAAACTGGGACAGCGCGGCGGATCTGGTCCATCACCTGGCGTGTCCCCATGCCTATCGCGAATCCGACGGCATGAGCGAGGCCGAGTTTCAGGATCATTTGCTGGATGACATGACCGGGTCGATCGAACGCATCGGCGCCGAAAACATCGCCTGCTTCATTGCCGAACCGATCATGGGCGCCGGCGGCGTGATTGTTCCCCCGGCCGGCTATCACCAACGGACCGCCGAGATCTGCCGCAAGTACGAGATCAAGTACATCTCCGACGAGGTCGTCACCGCCTTCGGCCGGTTGGGCCGGATGTTCGCGTCCAGGGACGTGTTCGGCATCCAGCCAGACATCATCACCACGGCAAAAGGTCTGACATCAGGCTATCAACCGCTGGCCGCGACCATTGTCTCGGACGAGATCTTCGATGTCATCTCGGCCAGGGATGCCATGTTCCTGCATGGCATGACCTATTCCGGCCACCCCGCCTGCGCGGCTGCCGGCCTGGCCAATATTGCGATCCTTGAAACCGACGGCATTCCCCGACAGGTCCAAACCACCGGCGCGCTTTTTGAAAAGGGTCTGAAGTCGCTGGAGGCGCTGGACATTGTCGGCGAAGTGCGCGGCAGCCACTTCATGATCGGTATTGAATTCGTGCGCGACAAGGAAACCAGGGAAGTCTTCGACGATGCCGCCATGATCGGCAAGCTGGTGGCGCGCGAAGCACAGGAACGCGGATTGATCGTCCGTCCCCTGGGCAACATGGCCGTTTTGTCACCGCCCCTGATTCTGGATGCGGCACAGATCGACGGCATTGTCGACCGGCTGCGCGACAGCATCAATGCCGCGGGCGCGGCCTTGCCCGGATAGCATCCGGAAGCAGGTCCGGCGCTTGGCCCGACCCCGAATGGCGGGAGATGCCCGATCCCGAATGGCGGGAAATGCCCGATCCCGAATGGCGGGAAATGCCCGATCCCGAATGGCGGGAAATGCCCGATCCCGAATGGCGGGAAATGCCCGATCCCGAATGGCGGGAAATGCCCGATCCCGAATGGCGGGAGATGCCCGATCCCGAATGGCGGGAAATGCCCGATCCCGAATGGCGGGAAATGATGGTGCGGCCGAGAAGACTCGAACTTCCACGGGGTCTCCCCCACAGCGACCTCAACGCTGCGCGTCTACCAATTCCGCCACGGCCGCGAAGATGATGGGTGCCTGTAGCAAATCCCTCGGCGGATGTGAAGCCTTGAAAACGGGCAAGACGACGGAACCTGTCGGCGGGATCAGGCCTTGATCACCTCGGTAATCGTGATCAAGACCATCGTCGCCCCCGATCATCGGTATGCGGGGGCGCCCTTGAATGAGGTTAACAGGAGAAACGACCCAGATGCAGGACACTTCCCCTGAATGGCGGATATCCGACAATCCGGTTCCTTATCACGAGGCGCTGGCGTTCATGGAGGCGCGCGCGGGCGATATCCGCGCCGGTTCAGTTGGCGGGTGCATCTGGCTGCTGGAGCACCCTGCCCTCTATACCGCCGGCACCAGCGCCAATCCGGATGATCTGCTGGACCCGCGTTTCCCCGTGCACCGGACCGGGCGCGGCGGGCAATATACCTATCATGGCCCGGGCCAGCGCGTCGCCTATGTGATGCTGGATGTGAAGGCCCGCGGCGGCGACGTGCGCGCCTTTGTGTGCGATCTGGAACGCTGGCTCATCGCGACCCTTGACCGCTTCGGTGTCCGCGGCGAAACCCGGCCAGACCGCATTGGCGTGTGGGTTGCCCGGCCGGACAAGGGACCAGGCCATGAAGACAAGATCGCCGCCATCGGCATTCGCCTGCGCCGCTGGGTCAGCTATCACGGCATCAGCCTGAACGTCGAACCCGATCTCGATCATTTCGACGGCATCGTTCCGTGTGGCATCGGCGAGAAGGGATATGGCGTTACTTCCCTGGTCGATCTCGGCCTGCCGGTTGCCACGGCGGATGTGGACATGGCTCTGAAAGAAGCGTTCGAAGAGATATTTGGCGGCGATTATCCCGCAGGTTCCAGTTGAAGCCCCTGCCCCGGCCAATTGGCGACACGCATCGTGACGTGTCCGGACAGGCGTCATCGGCCGCCAGACCTGATCCCGCCATCCCGTAACGTTGCGCGTTCATTCAAACCGCCATTTTCGAAGCTTGAATCAGAAATCAGGCCCGGTGGGAACCCTGGGCGTCAACAGGCCTGGCCACGCGGGTCGCGTCGGATATCCTTCACCATACGCACGCGCCAGGCAACGCAACCGGTCGGCGAGATGGAAGACGCAAATGCCTCGCAGCCTCACAAACAGCCCGGTTGCTGCAAGGATTCGGCCTGGCAGATTCGTTGAAATCTGGTCCGATGCAGACCCGGATTTACACGCCCCAGATGCCTAGTGAGTCCACTGGCCCTTGCGTGTGTAGGAGAAATTCGCCGAATAGGATTTGCCTTGTCGCGCCGGCGCCCCGGGCTCCCTGACCGTATAGTCGAGACCATGTCGCCTGGCATAGGCGATGGCCAGATTCCTGCTCCGGAAGGTCAGCCGGACCTGCTGGTCCGTATCGTCGGAACCGGTCCACCCCATCAACGGGTCGATTTTCCTGTCACCCTTGCCGATGAATTCCAGCACCCAGTCCCGGGTCCGGGCCATTCCCGAAGACATTGCGGTCCTTGCGGGTTTGTAAATGCGCGCCTGCATCCGGGCCTCACGAAGGAAAAACATCAAATGGTCGGGGCGAGAGGATTCGAACCTCCGACCCCCTGGTCCCAAACCAGGTGCGCTACCAGGCTGCGCCACGCCCCGACGATTGCGGCGAGATATAGGGCGAACCGGCGGGCCGTGCAATGGGGATCGGACGCTGATGCGCATTCAATCATTTTCCGGCATTTTCCGGCATTTTCCGGCATTTTCCGGCATTTTCCGGCATTTTCCGGCATTTTCCGGCAGTCGCCTCAGCTGATCCCCGACCTTCAAACCGATTTCGACGGCGCGGCCGGCCACCAGTTCCAGCACCCGATCCGCGGGCGCACCCGAGGGAATAACAGCCCTCGAATGGGGTGTCGCATCGCGGGCGATATGCACCACCCTGCCCCGGTCCAGAAAAATGATGTCCAGCGAAAGCGGCGTGTTCTTCATCCAGAAATAGCGCTGGCGCGTGTCGGGATAGATGAACAGCATGCCGTGATCGTCCGCCATTTTCTCGCGAAACATCAGGCCGCGCGCACGATGTCTGGACGTTCTGGCGATCTCGACGTCAAAAATGTGGGCGCCAGTCGAGGTTTCGAGGACAATCCGGGCCAGCGGCAATTCCGCGGTCAGTCCATTCACCGATCCTCCAATCGCGATCGCCAGGACCGCGAGGCTTGCCCGCAACCATCGACCGGGGTTAAGCGAGAATGAGAAATTCATCAGGTTCGGCACGCATTTTCCTCCATGCCCGGCTCCCGTCCATCACACCATGTTCAGGCGACCGCAAACATCCTCATTGACCGATTGCATCTTGCACCGGGCGGGCGCCGGGTATTCGAGAATTTCAGTCTGACCATCCGGAGCGGAAAGATCACGGCCTTTCTTGGGCGCAGCGGCGTCGGGAAGTCAACCTTGCTGCGGGCCATTGCCGGACTGGACGACGCAGGGGCCGGTTCAATCATTTACGACACGGGCATTCACGACACGGGCATCCACGACACGGGCATCCACGACACGGGCATCCACGACACGGGCATCCACGACACGGGTACGCCGGTTGAGGGCACAGTCGCACTGATGGCGCAGCAGGCCTTGCTGATGCCGTGGCTGAATTTGACCGGGAACGTCTGCCTGGGCGCGACCTTGCGCCGGGAGCAGCCGGATTTCGCCCGGGCGGCGATGATCCTGGGCGAAGTCGGTCTGCGTGGCCGGGAATCGACCTATCCCGACACGTTGTCGGGCGGCATGCGCCAGCGCGTGGCCCTGGCCCGCACCCTGATGGAGGATCGTCCGGTGGTGTGCATGGACGAGCCGTTCTCGGCCATTGACGCGGTAACCAGGATGGACCTGCATGCCCTGACAGTCCGGTTGCTGGCGGAGCGCACGGTGGTACTGGTCACCCATGATCCCCTGGAAGCCCTGGTTCTGGCCGATCGGATCGTGGTTCTGGGCGGCACTCCGGTCAAGACCATGCTCGACATTGACTTGTCGGCGAATCGCTATGCCGCCGCACCCCGTGACCTCGCGGATGGCGCTCTTGCCCCCTTGCACGCCACGTTGTTGAGCAGCTTGCGCGAGGCGGGCGCATGATGCGGGCAATCATCCTGACCGCCGGATTCGTTGCGCTTTGGCAAGGCGTGATCTGGGCCACCGGGGTCAGGCCGTTCATGCTGCCACCGCCGGCCGCGGTTGCGGAGGCGCTGTGGATTGAGCGGATGCAACTGCTTCGAGACGCCGGCGTGACCTTGACAGAAATTCTCCTGGGCCTGGCATTCGGGGTTGGACTGGGCGGCCTGACCGCCATCGCCATGGTCTGGTCTCGCCGGATTGACTACTGGCTGCGCCCGATAACGGTGATCAGCCAGGCGTTGCCGGTGTTTACCCTGGCGCCGCTGCTGGTCCTGTGGCTCGGCTATGGCATGTCGTCAAAGATCGTGATGGCGACCCTGATCATCTACTTTCCGGTCGCCGCCACATTTTTCGATGGTCTGAGGCGGACAGATCCGGAACTGATCGATCTGGCCCACATCATGACGAACGGTAACGATGACCATGGCGCCCGGCGCGCCCGCTGGCCAATCCTGGCCTTTGTCCGCATCCCGGCCGCCCTGCCGGCGCTGGCTGCCGGCATCCGGGTCGCGGCGGCCGTTGCGCCGATCGGCGCGATTGTCGGCGAATGGGTCGGCTCCAATGCCGGTCTCGGCCGGTTGATGATGTATGCGAGTGGCCGCAACCAGACCGCCACCACTTTCGCGGCGCTGATCTGCCTGTCATTGCTGGCGCTGCTGGTCTATTTCAGCATCGACTGGATGCTGAAAAAACTCGTTTTCTGGTCTCGGGAAACCCGCGACTGATCGCTATTTCACCCGCTCGACATATTCGGCGGAGCGACCACGGCCGGAACGGGAAATCGTGATTCTCAGACGATCGCCCTCGGTCAGCTGGCCGACGCCGTATTTCCGCAAGGTCTCCATGTGGATGAAAATATCGCCTTCCTCGACATCGACCGCGAAACCATAACCGCGAGCCCGGTTGAACCATTTAACCGTGACATCAATCATGTCCGCGTCGTCCGGCCGATCCTCGACAATGGTGTCTTCACAGCCGGCCAATGCTTTCCGATCCAGATCGACTGCCGAGATTTCCAGAACACTCTCGGCCTGACGGCCACGCGCACCTTGTCTGGCGTCGCAGGTCAGGCTCATGCCCTCGACCAGCATCGTGCGTGCATACGGTCCCAATGCGGAATGGTGAACCAGAACGTCCCCCCCGCCGTCATCTACCTGTATGAATCCGTATCCCTTGACCGGATCGAACCATTTCAAACGGCCCCGCAGGCGAGACACTGCCTGCGCTGACCGATCCTCTTCATCCGACACCTGAAAATCTCACTCCACGCAAACAACTCCAATGGCAGAGGTTAACATGTTCCGCGCAAGGCACAAGTTCACATATGTCACCCACCCGCCGAATCACGGAAATTTTTCCTGGCGCAGGACACCTTTTCGCTTGCGCCGGCGACCGGGACTTGCACCAGCCGGTGAGTCGGTTTACCTCGACAGATAATTCGTTAACCGGGCATTCCGCCCTTCAAACAGCCAGGTTCCCCGCCATGTTGCGCGCGATCGGCCTTTGCGGCCTGCTCTTCGGCCTTTGGTTTTTGCTATCTGGACATACCGAACCGCTGATCCTGTGGTTCGGCGCGGGATCGTGCGCCTTTGTGGTCTGGATCGTATATCGGATGGATCTCATCGATGATGAAACCGTTCCCGCACACATGATCCCGGCGATGTGGAAATTCTTTCCCTGGCTGGGCAAGGAAATCTTCAAGGCAAATGTGGACGTGGCCAGGATTGTGCTGAATCCGGCACTGCCGATTTCACCCAATATTTTTCAGACAATCCCCACCCAGGCCACCGATGTGGGCAAGGCAATCCATGCCAATTCGATTACCCTGACGCCCGGCACCGTTACCATAGAGATTGAAGAAGGCGGGTTCATTGTTCATGCGCTGACCCGGGATTTCGCGGACGGGGTTCTGAATGGCGAGATGGACCGCCGGGTGACATTGCTGGAGGGGGCCGGCAACTGATGTTTCTGGCGGGAATGATCGGCCTGATGGTGGCCTTTGGTCTGACATTGATCCGGCTGTTCGCGGGTCCCTCTCTTTATGACCGGGTTCTGGCCCTGAACGCCATCGGCACCAAGACGATGCTGTTGATCGCCATTGCCGGATTTCTCGCCGGCCGACCCGAATTCCTGGATATCGCCCTGCTGTATGCCCTGTTAAATTTCATCGGCACCATCGCCATAGTGAAGTTCTTTCGCTACCGCGCCGTCGGCGATGTCTCCCATCCCAGCCTGGCCGAGGGCCGCAAGCAGGAATCCCATCGATGACGGTCATTCATCTGCTGCTTGATGCTGTCAGCTGGGGCCTGATCGGCGTCGGGACATTTTTCCTGATCGTCAGCGGCATTGGATTGATCCGGTTGCCCGACTTTTATTCCCGTCTTCACGGCGCCGGTATTACCGACACACTGGGCGCCGAACTGATGCTGTTCGGAATGCTGTTGCAGGCGCCCGACTGGCTGGTCGCGGTCAAGCTGGCGATGATCGGCATTTTCCTGTTCTTCACCAGCCCGACATCGACCCATGCGGTCGCCAACGCCGCCTTTGTCGCCGGAATGCGTCCCGTCCTCGGCGAAGATCCCGTCCCCGGCGAAGATCCGGTCCCCGGCGAAGATCCGGTCCTCGGCGAGGATCCGGACGGGGACAGGGAGGAGGCATGACGGAAGTCATCGTCAACGCACTGCTCCTGTTGTCGCTGGCCGCGATAGCCATTGCGCTGGTCCGGATGACCCATCTGTTTGCCGCGGTCATGTTGTCGGGTGTCTACAGCCTGATTTCCGCCGGACTTCTGGTGGTGCTGGATGCCGTCGATGTGGCTTTTACCGAGGCGGCGGTGGGCGCCGGAATCTCCACCGTTCTGATGCTGGGCGCACTGGCGCTGACAACCCGGCGCGAACGCCCGGTGCAATCCGTCAACTGGACCGCGCTGGCCGTCGTCGCCATCACTGGCGCGATGCTGGTGTATGGGACGCTGGATCTGCCGCGCTTCGGTGCCGCTGACGCGCCGATCCACACCCATATCGTGCCGGCGCTCATTGCCGGATCCGGCAATGATGCGCACATTCCCAATGTGGTCACCACCATTCTGGCCAGCTATCGCGGATTTGACACCCTGGGGGAAGTCATCGTGGTGTTTACCGCCGGAATCGGCGTGCTGCTGCTGATCGGTCGGGCCGATATCAGCCGCCGGCGGCCCACGGGCGACGTGAAGGATGAAGCGGCATGAAACACCATCTTGTCCTGCGCGTGGTCACAAAATTCATGCTGCCGCCGATTCTGCTGTTCGCCTTCTATGTCCAGTTTCACGGTGATTTCGGACCGGGCGGCGGATTCCAGGCCGGCGTGATCTTTGCGGCTGGAGTGATCCTCTATGCCCTGGTGTTCGGCATGGAATCGGCCCGGGCCGCGATCCCGATGGGCGCCTTGCGGCTGGCCCTGCCCCTGGGCGTTCTCCTCTATTCCGGCGTCGGCGTGTGGAGCCTTTTCTTCGGCCAGGCCTATCTTGACCATGACGTTTTTGGCGCCCGTGGCCATGAAGGACAGCATCTGGGAATTCTGCTGGTCGAAGCCGGGGTCGGCATTACCGTTGCCTCGGTCATGATCGCGATTTTCTATGCCTTCGGTGCGCGGGCGCCGAAACTGTCCGACAGGGACTGGTAAGACGCGATGACGCTGAACGATGTTCTCGGCCTCTATAATTACTGGATCGTCATCGCCCTGATGATGATCGGGCTCTATATCGTGATGGCGCGCGGCAATCTGGTGAAGAAGATCATCGGCCTGAACGTGTTCCAGACGTCGGTCTTCCTGCTCTACATCTCGATGGGCAAGATCCGGGGCGGCACCGCGCCGATCCTGGCCGACGACGGCCATGGACATCTGACAACCGGCAACATGGTCTTTTCCAATCCCCTGCCCCACGTCCTGATCCTGACGGCCATTGTTGTCGGCGTCGCCACAACCGCCCTCGGCCTGGCGCTGATCGTCCGAATTCGCGAGGCCTATGGCACGATCGAGGAACAGGACCTCAATGACATGGACGTGGCCGAGGAAGCCAAGGGCCTGGGGGAGTTCGGGTGAGCACCGAAGCCGCTTCCATCGCCGCGACACAAGCGTTTCCGCTGGCGGCCCAATTGCCGGTGCTGCAAGTCGTGGCGCCGCTGATTGCCGCGCCGATCTGTTCACTGTTGCGGGTGCGGCACCTGCCCTGGGCGCTGGCCTTTGCCGCCAGCCTGTTCGCCTTCGCCTGTTCGGTGATGCTGGTGATTCAGGTTCGCCCGGATACGCCGATTTCCTATCCCCTGGGTGGCTGGCTGCCGCCCTTCGGGATCGAGTTTCGGGTCGATGTGGTCAACGCCTTCGTCCTGATGATCATCTCGGCGATGAGTGTGATCGTCCTGCCATTCGCCAGGAAATCGATCGAACACGAGATTCCGGCGCCCAGCCATGCCATGTTCTACACGCTGTATCTCCTGTGCCTTGCCGGTCTGCTCGGCGTCACGATCACCGGCGACGCCTTCAACCTGTTTGTCTTTCTGGAGATCTCCTCGCTGGCGACCTATGTGCTGATTGCCAAGGGCGAGGGGTGGGATCGCCGCGCCTTGACGGCCGCGTTCGGCTATCTGGTCATGGGCACGATCGGCGCCGCGTTCTTCGTCATCGGGATCGGCTTTCTCTACATCCTGACCGGAACGCTCAATATGGCCGATCTGGCCGTGCGGCTCGATGATATGGGCGACAACCGGGCGACCCATGTCGCGTTCGCTTTCATCACCATCGGACTTGGCCTGAAGGCGGCGATCTTTCCGCTGCATACCTGGCTGCCGAATGCCTATACCTATGCACCGTCGGCGGTAACCGCATTCCTGGCGTCAACCGCCACCAAGGTTTCGATCTATGCGCTGCTGCGCTTTGTCTTCACGGTTTTCGGATTCGATCTGGGGTTTGAGCGGGTGGCGCTGGATTTCGTGGCGCTGCCGATGGGTCTGGGCGCCATGTTCATCGCCTCGCTGGTCGCCTGCTACCAGCAGGATTTGAAGCGGATGCTGGCCTACTCGTCCGTGGCGCAGATCGGCTACATGGTGGTCGGCATTGCCCTCAGCCTGGGCAGCGCGTCGGCCCTGACCGGCTCGATCGTCCATCTGTTCAATCACGCCATGATGAAGGGGGCGGCCTTTATCTGCCTCGGCTGTGTACTTTATCGGGTCGGAGCCGTGTCGCTCGGCGGTGTGGCCGGCCTGGGACGGGTCATGCCCTGGACGGCGGCGGCATTCGTGATTGCCGGCCTCAGCCTGATCGGCGCGCCGGGCACGGTCGGCTTCATTTCCAAATGGTATCTGGTTCTGGGCGCCTTTGAAGCCGGCCGATGGTGGATTGCCATGGCAATCGTTCTGAGTTCGCTGTTGGCCCTGGTCTATGTCTGGCGGGTGATCGAGGCGATGTATTTCCGCCAACCGGCGACGGCCGACATTCGCGAAGCGCCCCTGTCCATGCTGTTGCCGGCCTGGGTCCTGGCCCTGGCCAGCATCTGGTTTGGACTGAACGCCGAACTGACCGGCGGATTGGCCGGCGAGGCCGCCAGAAGTCTTCTGCTGGGGGCCATGTCATGACGCCGACGCTGGCCATCTCCCTGTGCCTTCTGATCCCCCTGACGGGAACGCTGCTGATCCTGGTTACCGGCCGCAACGCCAACCTGCGCGAAGCGGTCACACTGACAACCGCCGGCATCCTGTTCGCGCTTGTCCTCTGGATTACCGGTCAGTTTGCGTCCGGCACTCCGGTTTCGGTCGAGCTTTACCGGATCCTGCCGGGCCTGGCCCTGGCCTTCGAGGTTGAACCGCTGGGCATGTTTTTCGCCCTTGTCGCCAGCGGCCTGTGGATCATCAATTCGCTCTATGCCATCGGCTATATGCGCGGCAACGAGGAGAAAAACCAGACCCGGTTCTTTGCCTGTTTCCCGATCGCCATCGGGGCGGCGGTCGGCATCGCCTATTCGGCCAATCTGTTCACGATGTTCGTGTTCTATGAAATTCTGACCTTTTCGACCTATCCTCTTGTTGCACATAAACAGGATGATGAAGCAAGACGTGGAGCGCGGATCTATCTCGGCGTGCTGGTCGTCACCTCCATCTGCCTGCTGTTGCCGGCCATCGCCGGGACGTACGCGGCGGCCCATACCGGCGATTTCAGGCTGGGCGGCATTCTGGACGGCGTCGTCGACGATGCCCTGCTGCCGATCCTGCTGGCCATGTACATGTTCGGGATCGGCAAGGCGGCGCTGATGCCGTTTCACAAATGGCTGCCGGCCGCCATGGTTGCGCCAACGCCGGTCTCCGCCGTGCTGCATGCCGTCGCCGTGGTCAAGGCCGGGGTGTTCTGCGTTCTGAAAGTGACGCTCTTTGTTTTCGGCCAGGATTTGCTGCTGCGCACCGGCGCCGGCGACTGGCTGATCTGGGCCGCCGCGGGCACGCTGACCCTGGCCTCGATGATCGCCATGACCCAGGACAATCTGAAGGCGCGGCTGGCCTATTCGACCGTGTCGCAATTGTCCTATGTGATCCTCGGCGCGGCGCTGGCCACAAGCATGGGGCTGATCGGCGGGGTTGTGCAACTGATCATGCACGCTTTCGGCAAGATCACGCTGTTCTATGCCGCCGGCAATATCTACACCGCCGCCCACAGGACCGAGATCAGCGACATGGACGGACTCGGCTGGCGCATGCCGTTCACCTATGGCGCCATGCTGGTTGGCATGTTGTCGATCATCGGCCTGCCGATCGCAGGCGGCATGTGGTCGAAATGGTATCTGATGTCCGGCGCCGCCGACGCCAACCTGCCCTGGGTGATGGGCATTCTGGCCCTGTCGACCCTGATGAACGTTGCCTATCTGCTGCCGGTCTTCGTGCGTGGATTCCTTGTCGGCCCGCGCCCGATGCCGGCCCTGTCAGCGGCCACCACCGGCGATGGCGGCATCCGGGAAGCCCCTGCCCTGTGCGTGATCCCGCAGGTGCTGACCGCCATCATCTGCATCATCCTGTTTTTCCAGGTCGGCAGTCTGGTCGCCTGGATCGAAACCCTGGTGATCCCATGAGCACGCAGGACGATCCCGGCTGGTTCGACCGGAAGAAGAACATCAACCTTCTGATCTGGGGTCTGGCGGCGTCATGCGCCCTATTGACCGTGGCGGAATTCCTCTACGTCAAACACCCCTATTTCGGGGTGGACGGCTGGCCGTTGTTCTATGGGATCTTCGGCTTCGTCGCCTTCATCTGTATCGTGTTCGCCGGGCTGGGCCTGCGCAAGCTGATCATGCGCCGGGAGGATTATTATGACCCTCCTGACGAATGATCCCGGCCTGTGGCTGATCCTGGCGGGTATCGTATCGCCGTTTGCACCCCGCATGGGGCGTTGGGGTCTGTTGCTGGGTGTGCCGGTGCTGGGCCTCGTCTGGGCTTTTGACACCGGCGGCGATTGGAGCCTCGATTCCGAACTCTTCGGTCTGGCACTGACACCGGTGCGGGTCGATTCCCTGAGCTATCCGTTCCTGATCATCTTCCTGATCGCGGCATTCCTGAACGGTCTCTATTCGCTGCACCATGATGACCGGTTGCAGCATGCCTCGGGACTGATCTATGCCGGCTCCGGCGTCGGCGCGGTGCTGGCCGGCGACCTGGCGACCCTGTTTATCCATTTCGAACTGATGGCAATCTCGTCCGTCTTCCTGATCTGGGCCCGGCGGACCGAGCGCGCCTATCGCGCCGGCGTGCGCTATCTGGTGATCCAGATCGGGTCCGGCGTCCTGTTGATGATCGGAGCAATCCTGTTTTATCGCCAGACCGGTTCGCTGGTCTTCGACAGGCAGGAACTGGCGGGCCTGGCAGCCTGGCTGATGTTCCTGGCCTTTGCCATCAAGTGTGCCTTCCCGCTGTTGCACAACTGGTTGCAGGATGCCTATCCCGAAGCGACGGTCACCGGCACCGTGGTGCTGTCGGCTTTCACGACAAAATTCGCGGTCTATGCCTTTGCCCGCATGTTCCCGGGCGAGAGCATTCTGATTCCCATTGGCGCAATCATGACGGCCTGTCCGGTCTTCCTTGCCGTCATCGAAAACGACCTGCGCCGGGTGCTGGCCTTCTCTCTCAACAACCAGTTGGGCTTCATGATCGTGGGCATCGGCATCGGCAGCGAGATTGCCATCAACGGCGCGGTCAGCCACGCCTTCGCCCACATCATCTACAAGGCGCTGCTGTTCATGAGCATGGGCGCGGTGTTGTACCGGGTTGGCACGGTCAAGGCGTCCGAACTGGGCGGTCTGCACAAATCGATGCCCTGGACCACGGTTTTCTGCATTGTCGGCGCGATCTCGATCGCCGGCTTCCCGCTGACATCCGGTTTCGTCACCAAGACCCTGACCCTGGTCGGGGCCGAGGAAGCCCACCTGTTCCTGATCTGGCTGGTGCTGATTTTCGCATCCGCCGGGGTGATGGAACATTCAGGCATCAAGATTCCGTATTTCGCATTCTTCGCCCATGACAGCGGCAAGCGGGTCAGGGAAGCCCCGATCAACATGTTGCTGGCCATGGGGATCGCCGCCGCCTTCTGCATCGGCATCGGGATATTTCCCGGCACGCTGTATGCCCTGCTCCCTTACGAAGTGCACGAGACCACCTACACGGCCCAGAACATCATCACCAAGACACAGCTTCTGGTGTTCGCGGTACTGGCCTTCACGATACTGGTCAGGACCGGACTTTATCCGAAGGAGATTCCCTCGACCAATCTCAATACCGACTGGATATATCGGGTTGCCGGCCCCCGGCTCATTCGCCGGACCGTCGCTCTGGCCGCGGGAATTCGCGATGCGGTCCATGCGGTCATGGGCGCACGGATCAGGGCATTCCTGACCCTGATCGAGCGGACTCATGGCCCCCATGGAATCATGGCGCGCACATGGTCGATCGGCTCAACCGTGCTGTGGGTTGCAATTCTTCTGGCAGCAAGCCTCATCCTCTATTACCAGTAGGGTCAACGAGAATGGACCGGGGAGGGTTACATGAAGCTCACGGGGGAATTTCGGGTGGCGGCGCCACAGGAAAAGGTCTGGGCGGCCCTCAACGATCCCGAGGTTCTGAAGGCCTGTATTCCGGGGTGCGGGGAACTGGAGAAAACCTCCGACACCGAATTCACGGCAACAGTGCAACAGAAGATCGGGCCGGTATCGGCAAAATTCACCGGCAATATCGAATTGAAAGACATCGATGCGCCGAACGGATACCGGATCGAGGGATCGGGTTCCGGCGGGGCGGCTGGTGGCGCCTCCGGCGGTGCAGACATTCGGCTGACGGCGGACGGCGACGGAACGATGCTCGAATATGACGCCGATGCAAGGGTCACCGGAAAGATTGCCCAGCTTGGCCAGCGCATGATCGATCCGGTCGCAAGGAAGCTGGCCGCAAAGTTTTTCGACAACTTCAACGCCCACTTTGCCGGCGGTGAGGAACATGCCGGTACTGTCGGCGAAACGGCAACAGGTGTGGCGGCCGCCGCCGCCGCCATTGCCGGCGGTGATGCCGGGATGGCTTCGGGATATGTCGACAGCGTCAGGGCCGCGGCATCCGAAGCCTTGCACGATGCCAAGGACAAGGTGTCCGACCTTGCCCACAGTGCCGGGGAAACCGTCACCAACGAAGCGATGGGACCCCGCGGGGCGGTCTGGATCATCCTGCTGATGATTTTGGCCGCCATAATCGGGTCAACCCTGATTGCCCTGCAATAATGCCTGATTATATGTGGATATCGGGCACCGTGGTTGGTATTGCCGGGTTGCTCTATCTGTTCACCTGAAAGCTCGCCCATGACCCGCGCACTGCCCTCGACCATCGACGAAACCGTTGCGCTGCTTGGCGCGGGCAATTACGTTTGCGACCGCGCCCTGGCGACCACACTGTTCCTGTCCCTGAAAATGGGCCGGCCGCTGTTTCTGGAGGGGGAGGCCGGCGTCGGCAAAACCGAAATCGCCAAAGTCCTGTCGGAAACCCTGGGACGTCCGCTGATCCGCCTGCAATGCTATGAGGGACTGGACACGTCATCGGCCGTCCATGAATGGAACTATGCCGCCCAGATGATCGAAATCCGGATGGCCGAGGCTGAGGGCATCACCGACCGGACGCAGCTGGGCCGCGACATCTTTTCGGAACGTTTCCTGATCCGCCGCCCGCTGTTGCAGGCACTGGAGCCGAACACGGAAGGTGCGCCGATCCTGTTGATCGACGAACTGGACAGGACCGATGAACCGTTCGAGGCCTATCTGCTGGAGGTGTTGTCCGATTTCCAGGTCACGATCCCGGAGATCGGCACCATCACCGCCCCCGAGCCACCGATCGTTATCCTGACATCGAACCGCACGCGCGAAATCCATGACGCGTTGAAGCGGCGCTGCCTCTACCACTGGGTCGACTATCCGACGGCCGAGCGCGAGCTCGATATCCTCGGCCGCAAGGCGCCCGGGGCTTCCGAAACATTGTCCAACCAGGTGGTCGGGTTCATTCAGGAATTGCGTCAGATCGATCTGTTCAAGCAGCCCGGGATCGCCGAAACCATCGATTGGGCCAGCGCCCTGAACGAGTTGGACAAGATCGTTCTGGATACCGCCACGATCGAGGATACGCTCGGCGTCTTCCTCAAATATCAGGACGACATCGACAAGGTTCGAGGTTCCGAGGCCACCCGCATTCTGGACAGGGTCAGGGCGGACCTGGCGGTAGCCGGCGCGGCATGAGCATTTCGCCATGTCCCTGAACAACACCCGGCGGGAATCCGACGGGACCCTGGCCAGGAATGACGGGACCCTGGCCAGGAATATTGTCCAGTTTGCTCGGGTCCTACGCGAGGCCGGCCTGCCGATCGGTCCCGGCGCGGTTCTGGACGCGATCGACGGCGTGATTATCGCCCGGATCGGCGCCAGGATGGATTTCTACTGGACCCTGCACGCCTTCTTTGTACGCAAGCGCGAATCCCACGCGGTTTTCGATCAGGCGTTCCACATCTTCTGGCGCAATCCGCGATTGCTGGAACGCCTGATGGAGATGATGCTGCCGACTCTGGAGGCCGAGAAAGACATCCGCAGGAAGCGGAAGGCGAACCGGCGCGTGGCCGAAGCCCTGCTCGGCGCGCCGGAGCAACGGCAACAGCCCGAAGCCCGACCCGACATGGAAGTCGATGCCCGCCTTACCGCGTCCGGCGCCGAGGTCCTGAAGTCCATGGATTTCGAACAGATGTCGGCCGAGGAACTGGAGGCAGCCAGGGCCGTTTTGGCCCGCATGCGCCTGCCGCTCGACAATGTGGAAATCCGGCGCATCCGGCCGGGGCGCACCGGCGCCGAAGTTGATATGCGCGCGACCCTGCGCGCGTCCCTTCGGTCCGGCGGCGACATCATTCCGCTGAAGCGCCGCGAACGGATCAGGCTGCACCCGCCTTTGGCGGTGCTATGTGATATTTCCGGTTCCATGAGCCAGTACAGCCGGATGTTCCTGCACTTCCTGCACGCCATCACCAATGACCGCGACCGGGTTCATTCCTTCGCCTTCGGCACCCGCCTGACCAATATCACGCGGGCATTGGCCCGCCGCGATATTGACGAGGCGTTGGAGCGCGTGGCCAGCGATGTGGTCGACTGGTCCGGCGGCACCCGCATCGGCGAGACGCTGGAAGAGTTCAATCGCAAATGGTCACGCCGGGTTTTGGGCCAGGGCGCCGTGGTGCTGTTGATCAGCGACGGGCTGGACCGGGACAGCGGCGCGGGATTGTCGGAACAGATGGATCGGCTGCACCGGTCCTGCCGCCGGCTGATCTGGTTGAACCCGCTGCTGCGCTATGATGGGTTTGAGGCGCGCGGCACGGGCATCAGGGCCATGCTGCCCCATGTTGACGAATTCCGTTCGGCCCACAATATCGATAGTCTGGCAGCCTTGGCCGATGCGCTCGGGACCGGGCTGAAACGGAGGGCCGCATGAGTGAACCTGGACCTGATGATGTCCTGACGCACGCCGCACGCTGGCGTGGTGAAGGCAAGGACGTTGCCCTGGCAACGGTGATCACCACCTGGGGCTCGGCGCCCCGCCCCGTCGGCAGCCAGCTTGCCGTCTCCGGAGATCAGGAAATAGTCGGCAGCGTCTCCGGCGGCTGTGTCGAGGGCGCGGTGATGGCCGAAGCGCTGGACATCATGAAGGGCGGCGCGCCGAAGGTGCTGGAATTCGGCGTCTCCGATGATGAAGCCTGGGAAGTGGGGCTGGCTTGCGGCGGCACCATCCGCGTCATGGTCGAAAAGGTCGGCTGACCCCGCCATGCAGGATTCCATCCTGAAACAGCTCCTGAAAGACCGCGAGGACAAGCGCGCGGTAGTATTGGCTACCTGCATGAAAAATGGCGACCAACGCCTTATTTATCCAGAAGAGGATATTGACCCGCCTGTCGCCGGAATCGTCGAGGCCGCGGTCCGCGGCGACAGGAGCCAGACCGCCGACATCGAAGGCGAAACATGGTTCCTCAATGTCTTCAATCCACCTTTGCGGCTCATCATCATCGGGGCGGCCCATATCTCGCAAAGCCTGGCGCCCGCCGCAAGGCTGGCCGGCTATGATGTCACGATCGTCGATCCCCGCACCACCTTTGCCAGTGCCGGGCGATTCCCGGGCATCACGCTCAGCCATGATTGGCCGGACGAGGCCATGGAAAGGCTGGCGCCCGATCACCGCACCGGCGTGATCACCCTGACCCACGATACCAAGCTGGACGATCCCGCCTTGCACGTCGCCCTGAAGAGTCCCGTTTTCTATATTGGCTGTCTGGGATCGAGGAAGACCCACATCAAGCGGATCGAACGGCTGACCGGGATGGGCTTTACCGGTGAACAGATCGGCCGAATTCACGGCCCCCTGGGCCTTGCCATCGGTTCAAGGAGCCCGGCGGAGATCGCCATCTCGGCCCTGGCCCAGATGACATCGGTCCTGCGCGGCGGTACGGTCCGATGATCTTCGGCGATATTCCGGCAGACGAGGCCCTTGGCACCATCCTGGCCCATTCGGTTACCGTTGGGAGCCAACGCTTCAGGAAGGGCCGTGTTCTGATGGCCGACGATATCGAGGCGCTGAAGGCCGCCGGCCATGCCTCGGTCATCGCCGCCCGGATCGAGGCCGGCGATCTGCCCGAGGACGATGCCGCGACCCTGCTGGCCGAAGCCGCGGCGGGCGACGGCGTCGAAGTGACCGCCGCCTTTACCGGCCGCGCCAATCTGTATGCCGCGGCCCATGGCCTGGCCATGATCGATGCCGCGCGGCTCGACGCCCTGAACCTGATCCATGAAGCCATTACCATCGCCACGGTGGACCCCCTGTCCCGGGTCAGCGCCCGCCGGATGCTGGCGACCGTGAAGATCATTCCGTTTGCCGCGCCGCGCGAACAGACCCTGCGGGTGCTGGATATTCTGAACCGGGGATCGCGGCTGGTATCGCTGGCCGAATTCACGTCCCGCCCGGTCGGTCTGGTAACCACGACCCTGCCCGGGCTGAAGGAAGCCATGGCCGACAAGACCCGAAAGGTGATTGATGCACGGGTTGAGGCATTGGGCAGCCAGGTCGCCCGCGAGGTGCGGGTCCCACATGATGCCGAAGCGGTGGCGAAGGCCGTCGCGGACCTGCTGACAGGCGGTTGCGATCCGGTCCTGATCATGGGCGCATCGGCCACGGTCGATCGCCGCGACGTGGTGCCGGCCGGCATTGCCCAGGCCGGCGGTGAAATCGTGCATTTCGGCATGCCGGTCGATCCCGGAAATCTGATGCTGATGGCCCGGCACGCAGACCGAACCGTGATCGGCCTGCCGGGCTGTGCCCGCTCGCCAAGGTTGAACGGTTTCGACTGGGTATTGCAGCGTACGCTGGCCGGCATCCAGGTCAGCCGCGAAGACATCATGCGCATGGGCGCGGGCGGCCTGTTGAAGGAAATCCCTTCGCGTCCGACCCCGCGCGACCGCCCTGTCGAGGCGCCGCACGCACCACGCGTTCATGCCGTCCTGCTTGCCGCCGGTCAATCCAGGCGCATGGGCAACGTCAACAAGTTGCTGGCGGACGTGGACGGCGATCCAATGATTGTCCGCGTCGCCGGTGCGTTGAAGGCCAGCCAGGCAACCGGTATCACCGTGGTGACGGGTCATGAGGCGGATCGGGTGCAGAAAACTCTGACCAGCCTCGGCGCGACATTCATTCACAATTCCGCTTACGCCGAAGGCCTGTCCACCTCGCTCAAGACAGGTGTCGAGGCGGTGCCCGAAAACGCCGATGCTGTCCTGTTTGCACAGGGCGACATGCCGGGCCTGTCGGCCACCCATGTGAACCGCCTGATTGCCGCCTTCAATCCGGTCGAAGGCCGCGCCATCATTGTCCCGACCCACGGCGGCAAGCGCGGCAATCCCGTTCTGTGGTCCCGCGGGTTTCTGCCCGAAATGGCCGCGATAGAAGGCGATGTCGGCGCCAGGCATCTGATCGGCGCGTACGCCGACATGGTCGCCGAAGTGGAAATGGACGATGACGCCGTGCTGACCGATCTTGACACTCCCGACGCATTGGCGTCCTGGATTGACCGCAGGACTGACTGATGCCGGCCACACGCGCGCCCTTGCCACACGCGCACCCTTGTCCGGCGCCGGCAATTGCCGGCAAATGGATGATCAGGGGGGATCTTCCCGCCTGATATTGAAATCCTGCATGGTTTGATTGATCGGAGCCCATCGACATGACCCGCATTGCATTTGTAAACGGTGAATACCTGCCCTTGTCCGGGGCCAGGGTGTCCGTGCTGGACCGCGGCTTTCTGTTTGCCGACGGGGTCTATGAAGTAACCGCGGTGATTGACGGCCTGCTGATCGACAATGCGCCCCATCTTGCCCGGCTGGAACGATCCCTGGGCGCGCTGGGCATGACCATGCCGATGACCGCAGACGAACTGACGACGGTTCAACGCCAGCTGGTCGAGCGCAATAATCTTGAAAACGGCGGCGTCTATCTTCAGGTGACGCGCGGGGTGGCGGACCGTGACTTTACCCATGACGGCGCCCTGGAACAGACCGTGGTTCTGTTTACCCAGGAACACGCCATGGCCGATGCGCCGTTCGGCGCCACCGGCATCAGGGTCATCTCGGTTCCCGATCTCCGCTGGAACCGGCGGGACATCAAATCGGTTGCCCTGCTGGCCCAGGTCATGGCCAAACAGGCGGCCAGGGAAGCCGGCTGCGCCGAAGCCTGGATGGTGATGGACGGCCATGTCACCGAGGGGGGCTCGTCCAATGCCTATATCGTCAGGGGCGACGCCATCATCACCCGCCCCCTGTCGAACGAGATCCTGGCCGGCATCACCCGGGCATCGGTCGTGGCGCTTTTGCGGGAGACCGGCATGACCCTGGAGGAGCGCCCCTTCACCATCGACGAAGCGCTGGCGGCCGACGAAGCCTTCATTACGGCGGCGACAATGCTGGTCTGCCCGGTGATCGAGATCGACGGCAACCGGATCGGCGCCGGCCAGCCCGGCCCCGCCGCCCGCCGCCTGCGCGAGATTTATCTCGATCATGCGCGGGCCACGGGGGTCTGACAAAATTCCCGGGAGCCTGACTGAAAAAGGGGCCTGTCCCGTCCGATGTTGAAATTCGCGCCGGGCGCCGTTGCGGGTTGCATGGTCATGCGGCCCGAGCCATCGGGCCAACAGGCGCACGGGCCTGTGGGGCGCGGTGCTTTTCGAGCGCGGGCCTGACCGGACGGATACGGACGGGCAACTGCCTGCAGGCGTTGAGACGGCGGCAGCCCTTGCCTGCTGCGCACATTCCGGCGCCGACCCGGCCCCTCTCGGGACCGTGACGCGGAACCTGCCGGTCACGATACATCCCGGCAATGGCTTGCCCGGCTGTCCGGGTCAGAAGAAATCGAAGTCGATTATGATTTCCGGAATAGGGGCCGACATGTGGAACTCGACCCGGTCGACGGTGCCGTCCCCGTCGTCGTCGAAATTGGTCGCGGACAGGTCACCACTCTCGTCATAGACGTAGAACTCGCGCCGGTCGACCCGGCCGTCACCGTTGTCGTCGAACCAGGTCCGGTCGAGCCTGCCGTTATTGTTGTCGTCGAAATAGGTCCGGGCCAGGGTGTGACTATAGTCATACGCGTAGGTCTCGACCCGCTCGATGGTGCCGTCATTGTTGTCGTCGAACCGGGTCCGGAACAGGTTGCCATCCGAATCATATTCGTGGCGCGCGGTCCGGTCGAAGCCGCCTGTATTGTCGTCGTTGAAATCGGTCCGGATTATCCTGCTGCTGTTCCCGTCAAACGTGTAGGTCTCGATCCGTTGGGTGGCGGTACCCCCGTCGTCGTTAAACAGGCGCTGCACCACCCTGCCGCGCGAGTCATAGACGTAGAACTGCGCCCGGTCGACGTCGAGGTCCCCGTCGTCGTCGAAATCGGAGAGGAACCGCCTACCGCTTGTTGCACTGTAAGAGTGCGTCTCGATCCGGTCGGCGAAGCCGTCCACGTCGTCATCGTAACTGATCCGGAGCAGCCGCCCCTGTGCATCGTATGAGTAGGCCTCGCGCCGGTCGATGGTGCCGTCCCTGTTGTCGTCGAAATCGGTGAGGGAGCGCGTGCCGGCCGTGTGATAGGTGTAGTGCGCGATCCGGTCGAAATTGAAATCCCCGTCGGCATCGAACCCGGCCCGGTCGATGACGCCGTCCGCGTCGTCGTCCAGGTCGGTCCGGATCCGGTTGCCGCTGTTCGCGTTATATATGTAGTGCTCGGCCCGGTCGGTGGCGCCGTCCCCGTCATCGTCGAACTCGGTCCGTTCGATCCTGCCGTCCCTGTCGTCGTCGACCCAGGTCCGGTCGATGATGCCGTCATTGTTGTCGTCGAACTCGTACAAGGTCCGGTCGAAACTTCCGTCCGCGTCATCGTCGACATGGGTTCGGGACCGGGTGATGCGCGAAGCATACTCGTAGCCCTCGATCCGGTCGATGCTGCCGTCCCTGTCGTCGTCGAACTCGGTCCGGATCACCCTGCCGGTCGCATCGCGCGTGTAGGTCTCGGTCCGGTCGATGATGCCGTCATTGTCGTCGTCGAACCGGGTCCGGATCACCCTGCCGTCCGCATCGAGCGAGTATAACTCTCTCCGGTCGGCGATGCCGAAGTTGTCCCTGTCGTCGTCGAACTCGGTCCGGATCACCCGCCCCTGTGGATCGTATAGGTAGCTCTCGCTCCGCTCATTGCTGCCGTCATTGTCATCGTCGAAATCGGTCCGGATCCGGTTGCGGTCATCATCATACGAGTAGGTCTCGATCCGCTCAACGGTGCCGTCCCCGTCGGCGTCGAATTGGGTCCGGGTCCGGGCGCCATCCTCATCATACGAGTGGGTCTCGATCCGGTCGATGCTGCCGTCATTGTCGTCGTCGAAACGGGTCTGGTTGAGGGTGCCGTTCGCGTTATATGTGTAGCGCTCGATCCAGTCGAAATTGAAATCCCTGTCGGCGTCGAACCCGGCCCGGTCGATGGTGCCGTCCGCGTCGTCGTCCAGGTCGGTCCGGAACCGGGCGCCGTCCGCGGCATATATGTAGGCCTCGGTCCGGTCAGTCCTGCCGTCCGCGTCGTCGTCGAACGCGCTCCGTTCGATCCTGCCGTCCCCGGTATCGTCGAACCAGGTCCGCTCAATGACGCCGTCTCCGTCGTCGTCGAACCCGATCCGGTCGATGCTGCCGTCCGCGTCGTCGTCGAACTCGGTCCGGGGCCGGGTGACGCGCGAACCATATTCGTAGGTCTCGGTCCGCTCAAAGGTGCCGTCATTGTCGTCGTCGAACCGGGCCTGGATCACCCTGCCGTGCGCATCGTTCGTGTAGGACTCGCTCCGGTCGAAATTGCTGTCAAAGTCGTCGTCGAACCCGGTCCAGGTCACCCTGCCGTGCGCATCGCGCACGTAGGACTCGGCCCGGTCGGTATCGTTGTCAAAGTCGTCGTCGAACCAATTGTAATCAATCCGGTTGCTGTTCGCCAGGTATCCGTGTTGCACGGCCCGGTCGGTTGTGCCGTCCACGTCGTCGTCGAACTCGGTCCGGGTCCGGTTGCCATTCGAGTACGTGTAGGTCTCGGCCCGGTCGGTTGTGCCGTCATTGTCATCGTCGAAGTCGGTCCGGATCCGGTTGCCACTATCATCATACGAGTGGGTCTCGGTCCGGTCGATAAAGCTGTTACCGTCGTCGTCGAACGCAACCTGGAACAGGTTGCCCCGCGCACCGTACTGGTAGAACTCCATCCAGTCGAAATTGAAATCCCCGTCGTCGTCGAACCCGGCCTGGTCGATCCTGCCATCCGCGTCATTGTCCAGGTCGGTCCGGATCCGGGTGCCGTCCGCGGCATATATGTAGGTCTCGGTCCGGTCAGTGTTGCCGTCCGCGTCGTCGTCGAACGCGCTCCGTTCGATCCTGAAGTCCCCGTCGTCGTCGAACCAGGTCCGCTCAATGACGCCGTCTCCGTCGTCGTCGAACCCGATCCGGTCAATGACGCCGTCCCCGTCGTCGTCGAACCAGGTCCGCTCAATGACGCCGTCTCCGTCGTCGTCGAAATCGGTCCGGGTCCGGGCGCCGTTCGCGTCATATGTGTAGGTCGCGGTCCGGTCGGCGATGCCGTCACCGTCATCGTCGAACGCGCTCCGTTCGATCCTGCCGTCCACGTCGTCGTCGAAATCGGTCCGGATCAGGGTGCCGTCATATGTGTAGGTCTCGATCCGGTCGGTGCCGCCGTCACCGTCGTCGTCGAAGACGGACCGGTTGACCAGGCCGGTGTCGTCGTGGAAGTTGGTCTGGATCCGGGTGCCGTTGGCGTCATTCACGTAGGTCTCAAGCCGATCGATAATGCCGTCCGCATCGTCGTCGAAAGCGGTCCAGGTCCGGTTGCCCGCTGCGTCATACCTGTAGCGCTCGCTCCGCTCGGCGGCGCCGTCCGCGTCGTCGTCGAAATCGATCCGGGCCAGCAGATTGCCGGTAGTATATGTGTAGGCCTCGGTCCGGTCGGTGCTGCCGTCCGCATCGTCGTCGAAATCGGTCCGGGTCAGCTGCCCCCCTGAATTGTATGTGTAGGCCTCACGCCGGTCGGTGCTGCCGTCCGCGTCATCGTCGAACCAGGTCCGGTCGATGACGCCGTCCGCGTCGTCGTCGAAATCGGTCCGGGTCCGCCGCCCCCCTGAATTGTATGTGTAGGCCTCACGCCGGTCGGTGCTGCCGTCCCCGTCATCGTCGAACTCGGTCCGGTCGGTGTTCCCGTCCCCGTCATCGTCGAAATCGGTCCGGTCGGTGCTGCCGTCCCCGTCATCGTTGAAATCGGTCCGGTCGGTGTTCCCGTCCCCGTCATCGTCGAACCGGGTGCGATCGATGGCGCCGTCCGCGTTGGTATCGAACCGGGTCTCGATCACCCTGCCGTCCCCATTTCTTATGTAGTGCTCGATCCGCTCAACGGCGCCGTCCCCGTCGTCGTCGAAATCGGTCCGGAACAGGTTGCCGTTCGCATCATATGTGTAGGTCTCGATCCGCTCGGCGGCGAGGTCCGCGTCGTCGTCGAACTCGATCCGGGTCCGGTTGCCCGCCGCGTCATATCTGTAGCGCTCGGTCCGGTCGGTGTTCCCGTCCGCGTCGTCGTCGAAACGGGTCCTGAGCAGGTTGCCCCGCCCACCATACATATGGGTCTCGATCCGGTCGGTGTTCCCGTCCACGTCGTCGTCGAAATCGGTCCGGTCGGTGTTCCCGTCCACGTCGTCGTCGAAATCGGTCCGGGTCAGGGCGCCGTTCTCGTCATACGCGTAGGTCTCGGCCCGCTCGATGTTCCCGTCCGCGTCGTCGTCGAACGCGCTCCGGTCGGTGTTGCCGTCCACATCGTCGTCGAAGTCTGTCCGGGTCAGGGCGCCGTTCTCGTCATATGCGTAGGTCTCGGACCGGTCGGTGTTGCCGTCCACATCGTCGTCGAAATCGGTCCGGGTCCGGGCGCCGTTCGCGTCATATGCGTAGGTCGCGGTCCGGTCAGTGTTCCCGTCCGCGTCGTCGTCGAACGCGCTCCGGTCGATGTTGCCGTCATTGTCGTCGTCGAAATCGGTCCGGGTCCGGTTGCCCGCCTCGTCATATCTGTAGCGCTCGGTCCGCTCATTGGTGCCGTCCGCGTCGTCATCGAAACGGGTCCTGAGCAGGTTGCCCCGCCCACCATACACATAGGCCTCGATCCGGTCGGTGCTGCCGTCCACGTCGTCGTCGAACTCGGTCCGGGTCGTCCGGCCCGCCGCGTCATACGCGTAGGCCTCGGTGCGGTCGGTGTTCCCGTCCACGTCGTCGTCGAAATCGGTTTGGGTCCGGGCGCCGTTCGCGTCATATGTGTAGGCCTCGGTGCGGTCGGTGTTCCCGTCCACGTCGTCGTCGAAATCGGTTTGGGTCCGGGCGCCGTTCGCGTCATACGCGTAGGCCTCGGTCCGGTCGGTGTTCCCGTCCGCGTCGTCGTCGAAATCGGTCCGATCGGTGTTGCCGTCCGCGTCGTCGTCGAACTCGGTCCGGGTCCGGGCGCCATTGGCGTCATACGAATAGCCCTCGATCCGGTCATTGGTGCGGTCATTGTCATCGTCGAACTCGGTCCGGGCCCGGTTGCCCGCCGCGTCATATCTGTAGCGCTCGCTCCGCTCATTGGTGCCGTCCGCGTCGTCGTCGAAACGGGTCCTGAGCAGGTTGCCCCGCCCACCATACACATGGGTCTCGGTCCGGTCGGTGTTGCCGTCCGCGTCGTCGTCGAAATCGGTCCGGGTCGGCCGGCCGGCCGCGTCATACGCGTAGGCCTCGGTCCGGTCGGTGTTCCCGTCCGCGTCGTCGTCGAAATCGGTCCGGGTCGGCCGGCCTGCCGCGTCATACGAATAGGCCTCGGTCCGGTCGGTGTTCCCGTCCGCGTCGTCATCGAAATCGGTCTGGATCAGCCTGCCTGCCGCGTCATACGAATAGGCCTCGGCCCGGTCAGTGGTGCCGTCCGCGTCGTCATCGAAGTCTGTCCGGTCGGTGTTCCCGTCCGCGTCGTCGTCGAACTCGGTCCGCTCAGTGGTGCCGTCCGCATCGTCATCGAAATCGGTCCGGGTCCGGTTGCCCGCCGCGTCATACGCGTAGGCCTCGGCCCGGTCAGTGGCGCCGTCCGCATCGTCGTCGAAATCGGTTTGGGTCCGGTTGCCGTCCGCGTCATATGTGTAGGCCTCGGTCCGGTCAGTGGCGCCGTCCGCGTCGTCGTCGAACTCGGTTTGGGTCCGGTTGCCCGCTGCGTCATATGTGTAGGCCTCGGCCCGGTCAGTGGCGCCGTCCGCGTCGTCGTCGAACTCGGTCCGGGTCCGGTTGCCGTCCGCGTCATATGTGTAGGCCTCGATCCGGTCGACGGTGCGGTCATTGTCGTCGTCGAACTCGGTCCGGGTCCGGTTGCCGTCCGCGTCATATGTGTAGGCCTCGATCCGCTCAGCGGCGAGGTCATTGTCGTCGTCGAACTCGATCCGGGTCCGGTTGCCCGCCGCGTCATATCTGTAGCGCTCGCTCCGCTCATTGGTGCCGTCCGCGTCGTCGTCGAAACGGGTCCTGAACACGGTGCCACGACGGTTATACACATAGGCCTCGGCCCGGTCGGCATTGCCGTCCGCGTCGTCATCGAAATCGGTCTGGATCAGCCTGCCTGCCGCGTCATATGTGTAGGCCTCGGCCCGGTCAGTGGCGCCGTCCGCGTCGTCATCGAAGTCTGTCCGGTCGGGGTTCCCGTCCGCGTCGTCGTCGAAATCGGTCCGCTCAGTGGTGCCGTCCGCGTCGTCGTCGAAATCGGTCCGGGTCCGGTTGCCCGCTGCGTCATACGCGTAGCCCTCGATGCGGTCGGTGTTCCCGTCCGCGTCGTCGTCGAACTCGGTCTGAATCAGCCTGCCTGCCGCGTCATACGAATAGGCCTCGGTCCGGTCAGTGGCGCCGTCCGCGTCGTCATCGAAATCGGTCCGGGTCCGGTTGCCCGCTGCGTCATATGTGTAGCTCTCGATGCGCTCAACGTCGATGCGCTCAACGGTGCCGTCGGCGTCGTCGTCGAAATCGGTCCGGGTCCGGTTGCCTGCCGCGTCATACGAATAGCTCTCGATGCGCTCAATCGTGCCATCCGCGTCGTCGTCGAAATCGGTCCGGGTCCGGTTGCCCGCTGCGTCATATGTGTAGCTCTCGATGCGCTCAACGGTGCCGTCCGCGTCGTCGTCGAACTCGGTCCGGGTCCGGGCGCCATTGGCGTCATACGAATAGGCCTCGATCCGGTCAGCGGCGAGGTCATTGTCGTCGTCGAACTCGATCCGGGTCCGGTTGCCCGCCGCGTCATATCTGTAGCGCTCGGTCCGCTCATTGGTGCCGTCCGCGTCGTCGTCGAAACGGGTCCTGAACACGGTGCCACGACGGTTATACACATAGGTCTCGATCAGGTCGGCATTGCCGTCCGCGTCGTCGTCGAAATCGGTCTGGATCAGCCGGCCTGCCGCGTCATATGTGTAGGCCTCGGCCCGGTCGGTGTTCCCGTCCGCGTCGTCATCGAAATCGGTCCGGTCGGGGTTCCCGTCCGCGTCGTCGTCGAAATCGGTCCGGTCGGTGTTGCCGTCGGCATCGTCGTCGAAATCGGTCCGGGTCCGGGCGCCGTTCGCGTAGGCCTCGGTCCGGTCGGTGCTGCCGTCGGCATCGTCGTCGAAATCGGTCTGGATCAGGTTGCGATTATCATCATACGCGTAGGCCTCGGTCCGGTCGGTGTTGCCGTCGGCATCGTCGTCGAAATCGGTCCGGATCCGGTTGCGATTATCATCATACGCGTAGGTCTCGGTCCGGTCGGTGTTGCCGTCGGCATCGTCGTCGAAATCGGTCCGGAACAGGTTGCCAAGCGCACCGAGCGTGTAGGTCTCGGACCGCTCAATGGCGCCGTCACCGTCGGTATCGAACGCGCTCCGCTCAACGGCGCCGTCACCGTCGGTATCGAAGTCGGTTCGGACCAGGGCGCCGTCCGCATCGAACCTGTCGTGGCGGATCAGGTCGGCCGTGCCGTCCCCGTCCCCGTCGACCACGGTCCGGATCCGGTTGCCCGCCGCGTCATAGGTATAGTGCTCGGTCTGGTCGGCGGTGCCATCATCGTTGCGGTCCCAGTCCAGCCGGACCACATTGCCGTCCGCATCGTAGTGGCGGGTCCGCTCGATGTTGCCGTCCGCGTCATTGTCGAACTCCGCCCGGGTCAGCCCGCCGTCCGCGTCGTAGTGCCTGGTTTGCTCGGTATTGCCGTCCGCGTCGGTGTCCAAATCGGTCCGGATCCGGTTGCGGTCCGTGTCATTGGTGTAGTGCTCGATGCGGTCGGTGGCGCCGTTCGCATCGTCGTCGAAATCGGTCCGGATCAGCCCGCCATTCGCGTCATGCGTGTTCCGCTCGACCCGGTCGATGTTCCCGTCCGCGTCGTCGTCGAAATCGATCCGAATCAGGTCGTTTAACCCATTTCTTGTGTTGATCTCGGTGCGATCGATGCTGCCGTTCGCGTCGTCGTCGAAATCGGTCCGGATCAGCTGGCCATCCAGGTCAAGCGTGTGCCGCTCGATCCGGTCGATGTTCCCGTCCGCGTCGTCGTCGAATTCGGTCCGTTCGACGTCAACCTGCTCGTCGTCCTCGATCACGGATCTGAAATGGGTACTGACCCGGTTGCCGTCCGCGTCATATCTGTAGCGCTCGGTGCGGTCGGTGTTCCCGTCCACGTCGTCGTCGAATTCGGTCCGCTCATGGTTGCCGTACGCGTCATATCTGTAGGTCTCGGTCCGGTCGGCGGCGCCGTCCGCGTCGTCGTCGAAATCGGTCCGGATTGGCCGACGGCTATCCTCATCACGATGCCTGGTCTCGGTGCGGTCAACGGTGCCGTCCGCGTCGTCGTCGAACTCGATCCGGATTGGGACTGCCCGAATGCCCACATCATGCCTGGTCTCGGTGCGGTCAGCGGCGCCGTCCGCGTCGTCGTCGAAATCGGTCCGGATCAGCTCGCCTTCCCCGTCATATGTGTAGGTCTCGGTCCGGTCAGTGTTGCCGTCCGCGTCGTCGTCGAAATCGGTCCGGATTTTCCGAAGGCCCACATCCTGGTTGGCCTCGGTCCGGTCGGTGTTCCCGTCCGCGTCGTCGTCGAAATCGGTCCGGATCAGCTCGCCTTCCCCGTCATATGTGTAGGCCTCGATCTGCTCATTATTTCCGTCACCGTCGGTGTCGAACGCAATCCGGTCGGGGGCGCCGTCATTGTCGTCGTCGAACCAGGTCCGGACCTGCCCGCCCGCGTCATATCTGTAGGCCTCGATGCGGTCGGTGATGCCGTCCGCGTCGTCGTCGAAATCGGTCTGGGTCACCCTGCCCGCCGTGTCATGGGTGTAGGTCTCGGTCCGCTCATGGGTGCCGTCATTGTCCTCGTCGAAGTCGGTCCGGGTCCGGGCGCCATCCTCATCATATGTATGGCTCTCGGTGCGGTCGGTGATGCCGTCCGCGTCGTCGTCGAAATCGGTCCGGGTCAGGTTGCCGTTGGCGTCATACGTGTAGGTCTCACGCCGGTCGATGGCGCCGTCCGCGTCGGCGTCGAACCCGGCCCGGTCGATGGTGCCGTCCGCGTCGTCGTCGAAATCGGTGCGGGTCCGGGCGCCCGCCGCGTCATATGTGTAGTGCTCGAACCGGTCGATGGCGTCGTCACCATCGTCGTCGAACGCGCTGCGCTCAACGGCGCCGTCCGCGTCGTCGTCGAAATCGGTCCGGGTCAGCCTGCCGTCCGCGTCATATGCGTAGCGCTCGGTCCGCTCATGGGCGCCGTCCGCGTCGTCATTGAAAAGGATCGCGGCCAGGGCGCCGTCCGCATGATACGCGTAGGTCTCGGTGCGGTCGGTGTTCCCGTCCGTGTCGTCGTCGAAATCGGTCCGGATCACCCTGCCCGCCGCGTCATTGGTGTAGGTCTCGGTGCGGTCGGTGTTCCCGTCCGTGTCGTCGTCGAAATCGGTCCGGATCACCCTGCCCGCCGCGTCATTGGTGTAGCTCTCGGTGCGGTCGGTGTTCCCGTCCGTATCGTCGTCGAAATCGGTCCGGGTCAGCCTGCCCGCCGCGTCATTGGTGTAGCTCTCGGTGCGGTCGGTGTTCCCGTCCGTATCGTCGTCGAAATCGGTCCGGGTCAGCCTGCCCGCCGCGTCATTGGTGTAGCTCTCGGTGCGGTCGGTGTTCCCGTCCGCGTCGTCGTCGAAATCGGTTTGGGTCCGGGCGCCCGCCGCGTCATTGGTGTAGCTCTCGGTGCGGTCGGTGTTCCCGTCCGCGTCGTCGTCGAAATCGGTTTGGGTCCGGGCGCCCGCCGCGTCATTGGTGTAGGCCTCGGTCCGGTCAACGGCGCCGTCCGCGTCGTCGTCGAAATCGGTTTGGGTCCGGGCGCCCGCCGCGTCATATGTGTAGGCCTCGGTCCGGTCAGTGGCGCCGTCCACGTCGTCGTCGAAATCGGTCCGGGTCCGGTTGCCGTCCGCGTCATAGGTGTAGGTCTCGGTCCGCTCAACGGTGCGATCATTGTCGTCGTCGAAGTCGGTCCGGATCCGGTTGCCCGCCTCGTCATATCTGTAGCGCTCGGTCCGCTCATTGGCGCCGTCCGCGTCGTCGTCGAATCGGGTCCTGAGCAGGTTGCCCCGCCCACCATACACATGGGTCTCGATCCGGTCGGTGTTCTCGTCCGCGTCGTCGTCGAAATCGGTCCGGGTCAGCCGGCCCGCCGCGTCATATGTGTAGGTCTCGGTGCGGTCGGTGTTCCCGTCCGCGTCGTCGTCGAACGCGCTCCGCTCCTGGTTGCCGTCACCATCGTCGTCGAAATCGGTCCGGATCAGCCCGCCGTCGGCGTCATATGTGTAGGTCTCGGTGCCCCCACGGTTCCCGTCCGCGTCGTCATCGAAGACGGTCCGGTCAATCGTGCCGTCCGCGTCGTCATCGAAGTCGGTCCGGGTCCGGTTGCCGTCCGCGTCATAGGTGTAGGTCTCGATGCGGTCGGTGTTCCCGTCCGCGTCGAAGTCGGTCCGGGTCCGGTTGCCGCTGGCATCATATGTATAGCGCTCGATGCGGACAAGTCTGTTGTCCGCGCTGTAGTACAAGGCCCGGTCGGTGTTCCCGTCCCCATCGTCATCGAGGTCGGTCTGGATCCGGTTGCCGTCCGCGTCACGGGTGTAGTGCTCGATCGTCTCGAGGTTCCCGTCACTGTTGAGGTCGCGCTCGTACCGGATCAGGTTGCCGTCCTCGTCACGGATGAAGTTTTCGACCCGCCTAGGGACACCGACCAAAGGGTTCCCGTCCGAATCGACGGTACCGCCCTCGAGCCGGATCAGGTTGCCGTCCTCGTCATAGGTGAAGTGGTCGACCACGTCGACGGTACCGTCATCGCTGGTGTCAAAATCCTCCCGGACCCTATTGCCGTCCGTGTCGTAGTGGCGGGTAAAATTGATGTTGCCGTCCGCGTCCTCGTCGAAAGCGGTCCGGATCACCCTGCCCGCCGCGTCATGGGTATGGCTCTCGGTGCGGTCGGTGGTGCCGTCCGCGTCGTCGTCGAAATCGGTCCGGGTCCGGTTGCCCGCCGCGTCATGGGTATGGCTCTCGGTGCGGTCATTGGTGCCGTCCGCGTCGTCATCGAAGTCGGTCCGGGTCCGGTTGCGATTATCATCATACGCGTAGGTTTCGATCCGGTCGGTGTTCCCGTCCGCATCGTCGTCGAACTCGGTCCGGAACAAGTTGCCACGCGTACCGTGCGTGTAGGTCTCGGTGCGGTCGGTGGCGCCGTCCGCGTCGTCGTCGAAATCGGTTTGGGTCCGGTTGCCGCCCTCGTCGTAAGTGTAGGCCTCGGTCCGGTCATTGGTGCCGTCCGCGTCGTCGTCGAACTCGGTCCGGGTCCGGTTGCCGTCCGCGTCATATGTGTAGGCCTCGGTCCGGTCATTGGTGCGATCATTGTCGTCGTCGAACTCGGTCCGGTTCCGGTTGCCCGCCTCGTCATACCTGTAGCGCTCGCTCCGCTCGGCGGCGCCGTCCGCGTCGTCGTCGAAACGGGTCCGTAACAGGTTGCCCCGCCCACCATACACATAGGTCTCGATGCGGTCGGTGTTCTCGTCCACGTCGTCGTCGAAATCGGTCTGGGTCAGCCGGCCCGCCGCGTCATACGTGTAGGCCTCCATCCGGTCGACGATGGGGTTCCCGTCGATGTTCTGGCCCGTATTGTCGTCGAACCCGGTCGCGGTCCGGGTGCCATTCTCATCAAGCGTGTAGTACTCGGCCCGGTCGAAATCACCGTCCGCGTCGTCGTCGAACGCGGTCGCGAGCCGGGCGCCATTCACGACATATGTGTAGGTCTCGGTGCGGTCGGTGTTCCCGTCCGCGTCGTCGTCGAATTCGGTCTGGTCGATATTGCTGTCATTGTCGTCGTCGAAATCGGTCCGGGTCCGGTTGCCGTCCGCGTCATATGTGTAGGTCTCTGTGCGGTCGGTGTTCCCGTCCGCGTCGTCGTCGAAATCGGTCCGCTCATGGTTGCCGTCATTGTCGTCGTCGAAATCGGTCCGGGTCCGGTTGCCGTCCGCGTCATTGGTGTAGGCCTCGGTGCGGTCGGGCGTGCCGTCATTGTCGTCGTCGAAATCGGTCCGGGTCCGGTTGCCGCCCTCGTCATACGTGTAGGCCTCGGTCCGGTCGGGCGTGCCGTCATTGTCGTCGTCGAAATCGGTCCGGGTCCGGTTGCCGCCCTCGTCATATGTGTAGGCCTCGGTCCGGTCATTGGTGCGATCATTGTCGTCGTCGAACTCGGTCCGGGTCAGGTTGCCCGCCTCGTCATACCTGTAGCGCTCGCTCCGCTCAATCGTGCCGTCCGCGTCGTCGTCGAAACGGGTCCGTAACAGGTTGCCCCGCCCACCATACACATAGGTCTCGATGCGGTCGGTGTTCTCGTCCGCGTCGTCGTCGAAATCGGTCCGGGTCCGGTTGCCGTTCGCGTCGTAAGTGTAGCTCTCGATGCGGTCGGTGCTCTCGTCCGCGTCGTCGTCGAAATCGGTTTGGGTCCGGTTGCCGCCCTCGTCGTAAGTGTAGGCCTCGGTCCGGTCGGGCGTGCCGTCTCCATCGTCGTCGAACTCGGCCCGGTTGGCGTTGCCGTCGGCCGCGTCGAAGTAGAAGATCCGGTCGATGGTGCCGTCATTGTCGTCGTCGAAGTCGGTCCGGGTCCGGTTGCCGTCCGCGTTATAGGTGTAGAACTCGGCCCGGTTGGCGTTGCCGTCGGCCGCGTCGAAGTAGAAGATCTGGTCGATGTTGCCGTCCGCGTCGTCGTCGAACCAGGTCCGGGGCGGGTTGCCCGCTGCGTCATACGTGAAGGTAATGCTCCGGTCGATGATGCCGTCCGCGCCGTCGTCGAGGTCCTCCCTGGTCTGGTTGCCCGCCGCATCATAGGCAAGGTACGTGATCCGGTCGAAGTCGCCGTCATCGTCGGTGTCGGCCTCGACCCGGATCCGGTTGCCGTCCGTGTCGTAGTGGAAGACCTCTTCGGGGTTGCCATTCATGTCCCGATGAAACTCGCTCCGGGTCAGATTGCCCGTCGCGTCATACGTGTCGATCTGGCTCCGGTCGATGGTGCCGTCCGCGTCGGTATCGACCTCAAGCCGGGTCAGATTGCCCGCCGCATCATAAGTGTAGTGCTCGATGCGGTCGGTGGTGCCGTCGGCGTCCCTGTCGAAGTCGGTCCGGTCGATATTGCCGTCCGCGTCGTCGTCGAAGTCGGTCCGGTCGATATTGCCGTCCGCGTCATTGTCGACCTCGGTCCGGGTCAGCCTGCCCGCCGCGTCATACGCGTAGGTTTCGATCCGGTCGGTGTTCTCGTCCGCATCGTCGTCGAAATCGGTCCGCTCAACGGCGCCGTCCGCGTCATATGTGTAGGCCTCGATGCGGTCGATGGTGCCGTCATTGTCGTCGTCGAAATCGGTCCGGGTCCGGTTGCCGTCCGCGTCATATGTGTAGGCCTCGGTCCGGTCGATGGTGCGGTCATTGTCGTCGTCGAAATCGGTCCGCTCAACGGCGCCGTCCGCGTCATATGTGTAGGCCTCGTTCCGGTCGATGGTGCCGTCATTGTCGTCGTCGAAATCGGTCCGGGCCCGGTTGCCCGCCGCGTCATACCCGTAGCGCTCGTTCCGCTCGGCGACGCCGTCCGCGTCGTCGTCGAAACGGGTCCTGAACACGGTGCCACGACCGTTATACACATAGGTCTCGATCCGCTCAGTGTTGCCGTCCGCGTCGTCGTCGAAATCGGTCCGGGTCAGCCTGCCCGTCGCGTCACGGGTGTAGCTCTCGATGCGGTCGATGGTGGCGTCCTCCGCGTCGAAGTCATCCGCGATCCGGTTAGTGGCGCCGTCTCCATCGTCGTCGAACGCGCTTCGGTCGATGGTGCCGTCCGCGTCGTCGTCGAAGTCGGTCCGGTCGATGATGAGGTCCCCATCCCTGTCGACCTCGGCCTGGATCCGGTTGCCGTCCGCGTCATAGGTGTAGAACTCGGTCCGGGTCCGGTTCTCGTCCGCGCCGAGGTAGTAGACCCGGTCGATGTTCCCGTCCGCGTCGTCGTCGTAATCGGTCCGGACCCGGTTGCCGTCCGCGTCATAGGTGTAGAACTCGGTCCGGTCGGTGCTGCCGTCCGCGTCGAAGTAGAAGATCCGGTCGGTGGCGCCGTCCCCGTCGTCGTCGAACCAGGTCTGGTCGATATTGCCGTCAGCGTCCAAGTCGGTCTCGCGCCGGGTCAGATTGCCCGTCGCGTCATACGTGTCGACCTGGCTCTGGTCGATGGTGCCGTCCGCGTCGGTATCGACCTCGAGCCGGGTCCGGTTGCCCGCCGCATCATACGTGTAGTGCTCGATGCGGTCGATGGTGCCGTCCGCGTCGGTATCGACCTCGCGCCGGGTCAGATTGCCCGCCGCATCATGGGTGTAGTGCTGGATGCGGTCGGTGTTCCCGTCCGCGTTGGTATCGGCCTCGATCCGGGTCCGGTTGCCCGCCGCGTCATAGGTATAGGTCTCGGTGCGGTCGGTGGTGCCGTCCGCGTCGTCGTCGAAATCGGTCCGGGTCAGCCTGCTGCTCGTCACGTCATAGGTATAGGTCTCAATCTGGTCGGTGTTCCCGTCCGCGTTGGTATCGACCTCGGTCCGGGTCAGCCTGCCCGCCGCGTCATATGTGTAGTGCTCGATCTGGTCGGTGGTGCCGTCTCCATCGTCGTCGAAGTCGGTCCGGTCGATATTGCCATCCGCGTCGTCGTCGAAATCGGTCCGGTCGATATTGCCATCCGCGTCGTCGTCGAAATCGGTCCGGGTCCGGTTGCCGCCCTCGTCGTAAGTGTAGGCCTCGGTCCGGTCAATGGCGCCGTCACTGTCGTCGTCGAAATCGGTCCGGGTCCGGTTGCCGTCCGCGTCATGGGTGTAGGCCTCGGTCCGCTCAATGGCGCGGTCATTGTCGTCGTCGAACTCGGTCCGGGTCCGGTTGCCCGCCTCGTCATATCTGTAGCGCTCGCTCCGCTCGGCGGTGCCGTCCGCGTCGTCGTCGAAACGGGTCCTGAGCAGGTTGCCCCGCCCACCATACACATGGGTCTCGATCCGGTCGGTGTTCTCGTCCGCGTCATCGTCGAAGTCGGTCCGGGTCACCCTGCCGTTCGCGTCATGGGTGTAGGCCTCGGTCCGATCAGTGGCGCCGTCATTGTCGTCGTCGAACCCGGTCGCGGTCCGGGCGCCATTCTCATCAAGCGTGTAGGTCTCGGTCCGATCAGTGGCGCCGTCATTGTCATCGTCGAACCCGGTCGCGGTCCGGGCGCCATTCTCATCAAGCGTGTAGGACACGACCCGGTCGGTCCCGCCGTCATTGTCGTCGTCGAAGTCGGTCCGGATCAGCCCGCCGTCGGCGTCATATGTGTAGGTCTCGGTCCGCTCGACGGTGCCGTCCGCGTCGTCGTCGAACACCCTCCGCTCGGCGTTGCCGTCCGCGTCGCCGTCGAAATCGGCCCGGGTCCGGTTGCCCGCCGCGTCATATGTGTAGGTCTCGATCCGGTCGATGCGGCCGTCCGCATCGTCGTCGAAATCGGCCCGGGTCCGGTTGCCCGCCGCGTCATATGTGTAGGTCTCGATCCGGTCGATGCGGCCGTCCGCATCGTCGTCGAAATCGGTCCGGGTCCGGTTGCCCGCCGCGTCATATGTGTAGCGCTCGATCCGCTCGGTGCTGTCGTCCGCGTCGTCGTCGAACACCGTCCGGATCAGCCGGCCGTCCGCGTCATGGGTGTAACGCTCGGTCCGATCAGTGCTGCCGTCCGCGTCGTCATCGAATTCGGTCCGGACCCGGTTGCCACGCGAACCGTACGCGTAGGTCTCGGCCCGCTCAGTGGCACCATCCGCGTCGTCGTCGAAGACGGCCCGGTCAATCGTGCCGTCCCCGTCGTCGTCGAAATCGGTCCGGACCCGGTTGCCGTTCGCGTCATGAAAGGCGGTCCGCTCAACGGTGCCGTCATTGCCGTCGTCGAAATCGGTCCGTAACAAGTTGCCGTTCGCGTCATACGTGTAGGCCTCACTCCGCTCGGCGTTGCCGTCCGCGTCGTCGTCGAACCCGGTCCGTAACAAGTTGCCGTCCGCGTCATGGGTGTAGGTCTCGATCCGCTCAATCGTGCCGTCCGCGTCGTCATCGAAGACGGCCCGGTCAATCGTGCCGTCCCCGTCCCTGTCGATCCGGGTCTGGACCCGGTTGCCATTCGCATCATAGGTGTAATCTTCAGTCCGCTCAGTGATGCCGTCCGCGTCGTCGTCGAAGTCGGTCCGGGTCCGGTTGCCGCCCTCGTCATACGTGTAGGCCTCACTCCGCTCAATCGTGCCGTCCGCGTCGTCGTCGAAGTCGGTCCGGGTCCGGTTGCCGCCCTCGTCATACGTGTAGGCCTCACTCCGCTCGGCGGCGCCAACCGCGTCGTCGTTGAAATCGGTCTGTAACAAGTTGCCGTTCGCGTCATGGGTGTAGGTCTCGATCCGGTCGCGGCGGCCATCCGCGTCGTCGTCGAAGACGGTCCGGTCGATCGTGCCGTCCCCGTCCCTGTCGATCCGGGTCTGGACCCGGTTGCCATTCGCATCATAGGTGTAATCCTCGGTCCGCTCAACGGTGCCGTCCCCGTCCCTGTCGAATTCGGTCCGGGTCCGGTTGCCGCTGGCGTCATGGTACCAGGTCCGCTCAACGGTGCCATCATTGTTGTCGTCGAAGTCGGTCCGGGTCAGGTTGCCGCCCTCGTCATATGTGTAGGCCTCACTCCGGTCGATGCTGCCATTATTGCCGTCGTCGAACTCGGTCCGTAACAGGTTGCCGTTCGCATCATACGTGTAGGCCTCACTCCGCTCGATGCTGCCGTCCGCGTCGTCGTCGAAGTCGGTCCGGGTCAGGTTGCCGTTCGCGTCATACGTGTAGGCCTCACTCCGCTCGATGCTGCCGTCCCCGTCGTCGTTGAAATCGGTCCGGGCCAGGTTGCCGTTCGCGTCATGGGTGTAGGTCTCGATCCGGTCGCGGCGGCCATCCGCGTCGTCGTCGAAGACGGCCCGGTCGATCGTGCCGTCCCCGTCCCTGTCGATCCGGGTCTGGACCCGGTTGCCATCCGCATCATAGGTGTAATCCTCAGTCCGGTCGATCGTGCCGTCCCCGTCCCTGTCGAATTCGGTCCGGGTCCGGTTGCCGTCGGCGTCATGGTACCAGGTCCGCTCAACGGTGCCGTCCGCGTCCCTGTCGAAGTCGGTCCGGGTCAGGTTGCCGCCCTCGTCATATGTGTAGGCCTCACTCCGCTCAATCGTGCCGTCCGCGTCGTCGTCGAACTCGGTCCGGGTCAGGTTGCCGTTCGCGTCATATGTGTAGGCCTCACTCCGCTCAATCGTGCCGTCCGCGTCGTCGTCGAAATCGGTGCGGGTCCGGGCGCCATTCTCATCAAGCGTGTAGGCCTCACTCCGCTCATAGGCGCCAGCCGCGTCGTCGTTGAAATCGGTTTGGATCAGGTTGCCGTTCTCATCGTAGCTGTAGGTCTCGATCCGGTCGCGGCGGCCGTCCGCGTCGTCATCGAAGACGGCCCGGTCGATGGTGCCGTCCCCGTCCCTGTCGATCCGGGTCTGGACCCGGTTGCCATTCGCATCATAGGTGTAAACCTCGGTCCGGTCGATCGTGCCGTCCCCGTCCCTGTCGAATTCGGTCCGGGTCCGGTTGCCGCCGGCGTCATGGTACCAGATCCGCTCAACGGTGCCATCCGCGTTGTCGTCGAACTCGGTCCGGGTCAGGTTGCCGCCCTCGTCATAGGTGTAGGCTTCACTCCGCTCATAGGCGCCATCCGCGTCGTCGTCGAACTCGGTCCGGGTCAGGTTGCCGTTCGCGTCATACGTGTAGGCCTCACTCCGCTCAATCGTGCCGTCCGCGTCGTCGTCGAAGTCTGTCCGGGTCCGGGCGCCATTCTCATCAAGCGTGTAGGCCTCACTCCGCTCAATCGTGCCATCCGCGTCGTCGTCGAACTCGGTCTGTAACAAGTTGCCGTTCTCATCGTAGCTGTAGGTCTCGATCCGGTCGCGGCGGCCGTCCGCGTCGTCATCGAAGACGGCCCGGTCGATGAAGCCGTCCCCGTCCCTGTCGATCCCGGTCTGGACCCGGTTGCCATTCGTATCATAGGTGTAAATCTCGGTCCGGTCGATCGTGCCGTCCCCGTCCCTGTCGAGTTCGGTCCGGGTCCGGTTGCCGCTGGCGTCATAGTGCCAGGTCCGCTCAACGGTGCCATCCGCGTCGTCGTCGAAGGCGGTCCGGTCAACGCTGCCGTCATTGCCGTCGTCGAAGTCGGTCCGGGTCAGGTTGCCGCCCTCGTCATATGTGTAGGCCTCACTCCGCTCAATCGTGCCGTCCGCGTCGTCGTCGAACTCGGTCCGCTCAACGCTGCCGTCATTGCCGTCGTCGAAGGCGGTCCGGATCCGGTTGCCGTTCGCGTCATACGTGTAGGCCTCACTCCGCTCATAGGCGCCAGCCGCGTCGTCGTTGAAATCGGTCCGGGTCAGGTTGCCGTTCGCGTCATGGGTGTAGGTCTCGATCCGGTCGCGGCGGCCGTCCGCGTCGTCATCGAAGACGGCCCGGTCGATCGTGCCGTCCCCGTCCCTGTCGACCCGGGTCCGGACCCGGTTGCCGTTCGCATCATAGGTGTAATCCTCGGTCCGCTCAACGGTGCCGTCCCCGTCCCTGTCGAGTTCGGTCCGGGTCCGGTTGCCGCTGGCGTCATAGTGCCAGGTCCGCTCAACGGTGCCATCCGCGCCGTCGTCGAACTCGGTCCGGGTCAGGTTGCCGCCCTCGTCATATGTGTAGGCCTCACTCCGCTCAATCGTGCCATCCGCGTCGTCGTCAAACTCGGTCCGGGTCCGGTTGCCGCCCTCGTCATACGTGTAGGCCTCACTCCGCTCAATCGTGCCAGCCGCGTCGTCGTTGAACTCGGTCCGGGTCAGGTTGCCGCTGGCGTCATGGGTGTAGGTCTCGATCCGGTCGCGGCGGCCGTCCGCGTCGTCGTCGAAGACGGCCCGGTCGATCGTGCCGTCTCCATCCCTGTCAATCCGGGTCTGGACCCGGTTGCCGTTCGCATCATAGGTGTAATCCTCGGTCCGCTCAACGGTGCCGTCCCCGTCCCTGTCGAATTCGGTCCGGGTCCGGTTGCCGCTGGCGTCATGGTGCCAGGTCCGCTCAACGGTGCCATCCGCGTCGTTGTCGAATTCGGTCCGGGTCAGGTTGCCGCCCTCGTCATATGTGTAGGCCTCACTCCGCTCAATCGTGCCATCATTGTCGTCGTCGAACTCGGTCCGGGTCAGGTTGCCGCCCTCGTCATATGTGTAGGCCTCACTCCGCTCAATCGTGCCATCATTGTCGTCGTCGAAGACGGCCCGGTCGTCGTGCCGTCCCCGTCCAAGTCGAATTCGGTCCGGGTCCGATTGCCGCTGGCGTCATAGAAATCGGTCCGGGTCAGGTTGCCGTTCGCGTCATAGTAATCGGTCCGGTCGCGGCGGCCGTCCGCGTCGTCGTCGAAGACGGCCCGGTCGATCGTGCCGTCCCCGTCCCTGTCGATCCGGGTCTGGACCCGGTTGCCATTCGCATCATAGGTGTAATACTCGGTCCGGTCGATCGTGCCGTCCCCGTCCCTGTCGAGTTCGGTCCGGGTCCGGTTGCCGCTGGCGTCATAGTGCCAGGTCCGCTCAACGGTGCCATCCGCGTCGTCGTCGAACTCGGTCTGGGTCCGGTTGCCCGCCTCGTCATATCTGTAGCGCTCGCTCCGCTCAATCGTGCCGTCCGCGTCGTCGTCGAAACGGGTCCTTAACAGGTTGCCCCGCCCACCATACACATGGGTCTCGATCCGGTCGGTGTTCCCGTCCGCGTCGTCGTCGAAATCGGTCCGGGTCAGGTTGCCGCCCTCGTCGTAAGTGTAGGTCTCGATCCGGTCGCGGCGGCCATCCGCGTCGTCGTCGAAGACGGCCCGGTCGATCGTGCCGTCTCCATCCCTGTCAATCCGGGTCTGGACCCGGTTGCCATTCGCATCATAGGTGTAATCCTCGGTCCGCTCAACGGTGCCGTCCCCGTCCCTGTCGAATTCGGTCCGGGTCCGGTTGCCGCTGGCGTCATAGTACCAGGTCCGCTCAACGGTGCCATCCGCGTCGTTGTCGAATTCGGTCCGGATCAGGTTGCCGTTCGCATCATGGCCATTGATCTCGATCCGGTCGATGGTGCCGTCATTGTCGTCGTCGAACTCGGTCCGGATATCTTCGGTGGCCATAGCTTAATTCCTTTATCTTCCACGGTCTAAAGTCTCATTCGCCAGCGCGCCAGCGCCAGCCGGCCAGCATATATCACATTACCAGACCTTGTTTTCAAGGGAAATCGACTGAATACACCGTTCACACCTGTGTGTTTTTCCACAATCGGGATTCGCCCCTCGAATGGCCGCCACCGACTGTGCCGTCCGTGCCGTTGGCGCGGGCCGCCGATCAGGACAGGGGGCGCCTGTACGGTGGGCGTGCCGGCCGATGCCAGGCTGTCGCGCTGTCGCGCGCGCGTGCCTGGTCCCAACGGTGCCCGGTGCCCGCCGCGTCGAGGAATCGGGTTGCCCCGCGTCCGATGCGTTCTTGAAACAGCGCCCGCCTGGCGCGGAGCCGCTCAATGTTCGCGAATTCCGCGGTAGCAGAGCCGTTGCGAATGGCCGGGAATGTCAGGCAGCCCATTGCGCGGAAAGCGCTTCAGCCTGCCGCAGGACCGTCTGGATGGCCTGGTCCCGGAGATCTGGTGGATATTCGCGGCATCGCAGGATCCGCTTTACAAGCACCCGCATCCGCGCCCGTGCGCTTTCCCGGCGTGACCAATCGACCGAGATGTTTGACTTCAGTCCCGTCAGCAGTTCCCGGGCAATCAGTTTCAATGCGTCGTTGCCCATGATGGCGACGGCGCTCTCATTGTCGGCAAGGGCATCATAAAAGGCGATTTCGTCTTTCGAGAGGCCTTCATCCTCGCCCCGCTTGTGCGCCTCGCGGATTTCCCGGGCAAGATTGATCAACTCCTGAAGCACCTCGACGGTGCTGATCGCGTTTGTGTGATACCGGGCAACAGCCTGTTCGAGGCGGTCGGAAAACCGTTTGGTCTCCACGACATTCGACTGGCCGCGCGATTTGATGTCATCGTCGAGCAGCTTCTTCAGGGCCTCGAGAGCGAGGTTCTGCTTTTCCATCTGCTGAACTTCCGCCAGGAACTCCTCCGACAGAATGGAGATGTCGGGGGTGCCAAGCCCGGCGGCAGCCAGGATGTCAACGATCTCGGTCGAGACGACAGATCTGTCGATGATCTGTTGCACGGCCAGTTGCCGGCTCGCGGGCGATTGTCCCGCGCTGCCCGATGTCTTGACCAGGGCGGCACGGATGGTCTGGAAAAACCCGACCTCGTCGCGAATCTTTCGTGCGTCGTCGCTGGCGGCGGCCAGGGCAAAGGCCCTGGACAGGGACAGCACAGCGTCTTGATATCGGCGATGTGCCTTCTTCCTGGCCGCGTCGGAGGTTTCCCCTTCCGCGGCCTTGTGTTGCCGCTCGAGAATCCACTCGATGGCTTCCGCCATGATGTCGAGCCGCTCCCGGGCCGTCCCATTCAGCCCCCGCCTGTAATCGAACCCGTGATACATGGTGCGGACGATGTCATATCTTTCCAGCATCATGGCGACGGCATCTGCCTTGTCGATACCGGCATTTTTCCGATCCGCGGACGAATATTGCCCGAGGGCATTCCGCAGGTTTTGGGCAATGCCAATATAGTCGACGACCAGCCCGGCGGGTTTGTCCCGGAAGACCCGGTTGACCCGGGCAATCGCCTGCATCAGCCCGTGGCCCTGCATCGGTTTGTCGATATACATGGTGTGCATGGATGGCGCGTCGAACCCGGTCAGCCACATGTCCCTCACGATCACCAGCCTGAGCGGGTCTTCGGGATCCTTCGCACGCCTTGCCAGCAAATCGCGACGGGCCTTGTTGCCGACGTGGGGTTGCCAATTCCGTGGATCGGCTGCCGAACCGGTCATGACGATCTTGATCGCCCCCTCCCTGTCATCGTCCGAATGCCAATCGGGCCTGAGCGCAATGATTTCCTTGTAGAGCCCAACGCAGATCCGGCGGCTCATGCACACGATCATTGCCTTGCCGTCCATGGCTTCCACGCGGTCGGCAAAATGTCGGACCAGATCGTCCGCGACCAGCTTCAGGCGCTTTTCGGCCCCCACCAGCGCCTCGACCGTGGACCATTTACGCTTGAGCCGCTCTTGCTCGGAGATCGCCTCGTCTTCGGTCAATGCCTCGATTTCAGCGTCGATCTTCGGCTTTTCCTCTTCTGGCAGTTCAATGCGCGCCAGGCGGCTCTCGTAATGGATCGGCACAGTGGCACCATCCGCGACAGCACGGCTGATGTCGTAGACGTCGATGTAGTCGCCGAACACTTGCGGGGTGTTCACATCGTCCTTTTCGATCGGCGTTCCGGTGAAGCCGATGAAAGACGCATTGGGCAGCGCATCACGCAGATATTTGGCGAAGCCATAGGCGATCTCGCCGGTCTTGCGGTCAATACGCGCCTTGAAGCCGTACTGGCTGCGGTGTGCCTCGTCCGCGATGACAATGACATTGCGCCGCCCGGTCATCTTCGCATCCGAAAACTTCTGGATGGTGGTGAAGATCACCCCGCCCGAGGCCCGGTTCAGTGCCTTTTGCAGATTATCGCGGCTTTCCGCCTGCACCGGGGTCTGGCGGATCAGATCGCGGCACATGGAAAAGGTGCTGAACAACTGGTCATCCAGGTCGTTGCGGTCGGTGATGACAACGATGGTCGGGTTCTGCAACCCTGGATGCCGCACCAGCTGTCCGGCATAGAACGCCATCAACAGGCTCTTGCCCGAGCCTTGCGTATGCCAGATCACGCCGACCTTGCGATCCCCTTCCGGCGACGTTGCGGAAACCGTGGCCGCCACCGCATGGCGCACCGCGTGATACTGGTGATAGCCGGCAATGATCCTTGCGATGCCAGATCCGGTGGCGCCGAAAACGGTAAAGTCACGGATCAGGTCCAGAAAACGACGCCGGTCGAACACGCCCTCGATCAGGGTGGGCATCTCCGGACTGCCCCTGGCCGCAACCTTGACGCCGTCCGTGGTGCGCCAGGGCATGAAGCGTTCTTCATTGGCGGTCAGCGAACCGATGCGGGCCTGGATGCCATCAGAGATAACCAGCACGGCGTTGGTGCGAAACAGCGAGGGGATCTGCGCCTTGTAGGTCTGCAACTGGTTGCAGGCGCCGGTCAGGGTCGCGTTCTCCGCGCCCGGCTTTTTCACCTCGATCACGCCGACCGGCAAGCCATTCAGGAACACCACCACATCGGGGCGGCGGTTGTTGCCATTCTCGATCACCGTGAACTGGGAAATCGCCCGCCAGTCGTTCCGGGCCGGATCGTCGAAATCGATCAGGTTGACCCTGTCGCCGCGGATCGTGCCATCGGCCGCCCGGTATTCCACCGGGACACCCTCGACCAGCGCACGGTGCAGGCGGCGGTTTTCCTCGATCAGCGAGGGGGTTTCGACCGCGATGACCCGCTTGAGCGCATCCTGGCGCGCATCGGCCGGGATGTGCGGGTTCAGGCGATTGATGGCCTCTTCCAGCCGCCCAGACAGGATGACGTCGGAACCGGCCCCGCGTTCGGGGCTGGAGCCGTCTGGTCCGGACACCGCATCATTCAGGCAGGCATAGCCCAGCGCCCCCAACTGATTGAGCAGGACGGCTTCGACGTCGGCTTCGGTCAACATGGACATTGCCTCTCCTGCCTGATCGACCTGGCAATCTTGTCGATCACTTGTTCGCACCAGGACGGTTTGTGAGTCAGTTTTCCCGCCTTGCCGACCCACAAGCGGATTTGACGCGAACAAGTGATCCTCAAAATGCGTCCCGCCCTTCGCAGATGTTCAGAAGCTCCGGGAAGGCCAGTACCGCGGGCCGCCGGCCACGGGACGCGCGGAGTTCACGCAGCAACCCGCTGTCGCGCACCAGGCGCAGGATGCGCCTGGCGGTCGGCTCGGGAATGTCGGCCCGCGTCACAAGGTCGGAGGCCACGAAGATCGGGCGACTGAAGAACCAGTCGAGCGCGTCGGGCGGAAAGCGGTCCTGATGATAGGCAACGGCCGTCACGCCCCCTCCTCCACCCGCAACTTCCCCGACATCAGGTGCGGCAACAGCAGGTCGCGGGTCCGGGCGAGGGTGCGGGATTCAACCACGTTAGCGAATATCTTGTCGAACAGCGGTGACACCACATCCTCAAACGCAGAAAGAACCTGGGGGCCGGGCATAGGCTGCGAGAGCGACTCGAAGGTCTGCCTTGTGATCGTGGAAAAGACCGAGCCATGCGCCATCGCTTGCAACTGGCTGACCATGTTTTGCGCGATCACACAGGTGGCATAGTTGCCAACTGCTCCAGCCCCCCGCAACCCATAGCAGGACTGGTTGAAAGTCATATCACGCCCCGTTATCGCAAGATTGCCGACAGTCCCACGAGCGGAGATGATCGTTGTTCCCCTTGGAACCAAGCGCGCCGAGCTTCCATTCAGCCCGGCCTCGGTGATCGTCTTTTCGGTATCCGTCACGAAAACGCTGCCATTGTTCGGCTGCCTTGCCATCATGCGTCACCCTTGTTCCGCGACGGCAGAACAGTGTCCCCGGTCAATTTCTCGTATGCCTCGACCGCCATGACCACGACGAAGGGCCGACCGTGCTTTTCAACAATAACCGGCTCGCCACGGGCCGTATCAATCATGCGGCCGAAATTGTATTTGGCCTCGCGGGCGGAAATCGCCTTCATGAAATATCTCCCTTTTGACTGCATTATGGCCACAATAGCCAGATGCGTCAATCACAGATCAACCCGGCACAGATCAACCCGGCACAGATCAACCCGGCACAGATCAACCCGGCCATCGGGATGTCATGATCGCGGGACCCTTGATGCCGGGTGCCCATTGCTTCGATACCCACCCGCCATCGCGGCGACGTTGCGGTCTTCTCATTCCGGTTTGACCCCCCCGGGCCTGCGGCTCGGGGAAGCAACCCCACCCAAAATAAAAATTTCAACATAACCAGTGATATAACACGGTTATCTCAAGTATTGCCGCACGTTCCGTGCTGCCGCGTCGGCGGCCATCCTGATGACTTCGGTGCCGGGAGACGCCTGTTTACCGGTCTGCCGTCGCGCCCCCAACACCCGGTCAGACTGGGCGGGGCAATAGGCCGACAGAATAACCCGGATGACAGGCTGGAGCCCGAAGTGGACGGGCAAGAGCGGGTAGGCTTCGGGGCATCCTTGCAATACGCCAAAAAAGGGTTCAATCCTCGGGTGAGCAGAAAAGTATTTGGAGGTTAAAAATTGAACCAGCCAGATAACGGCGGACTTCCTCAGGGTGCGCCGCTTCCAGTCTCTCAAACTGATAGCGGTTACGATGAGCGCGCAGCGATATTGTCGCAGATAGGTAAAGCAAGGGATTCCAAAGTCTTGCTCCATGTCACCGGCGACCGACCTGCGATGGAGACCCAAATTGGTCCCGACGTAGACGATATTTTTGTTGAGCATTTGGATGAACTTTGGCCTGCAAAAAAGATTTCCGTTGTCCTTTACACAACTGGCGGCAACACAGCGACTGCGTGGAGATTGATCAACCTGCTTCGCACGTTTTGTGATGAACTTGAGATCATGGTTTTGGTCAAGGCTCTCAGTGCCGGCACGCTGATGTGTCTTGGCGCAAACCAAATTGTAATGTCGAAGCAGTCCACTTTGGGTCCAATTGATCCAAGTGTGAACAACCCGATGAACCCACAAGTGCCGGGAACAAACCCACTGCAAAGAGCGCCTGTAAGCGTCGAGGCGGTTCAGGGTTATCTAGATGTGGCCAAAGAACTCGGTGTGAATGATTCAAACAGCCTCGCGACAGTATTGACCCACCTGTCGTCCCAGATTCACCCCTTGGTCCTTGGGCAAATCTTTAGGACCAGAATGCAGATACGTGATCTAGCGACCAAGCTGTTGGTTCATCAAGAACTTGAAGGCAAGAAGAAGGAAGAAATCATCGACTTCCTCTGCAGCGAAAGCGGAAGCCATGACCACACAATCAACCGTCGCGAAGCGGCAGCACTCGGTCTGAAAATTGAGAAGCCGAGCGAAGAATTTTACGTAATACTAAGAAACCTCTATAAAAATGTCAGCGCAACGCTAAAACTGCGAGATAGGTTCACGCCTGATGTGGAAGTTGCAAACGACCCGGCTGTGCAGTATCGGGTGAGGCGTGGGTTGATAGAGACGGTCGAATACGGAAGTCATCAGTTCATCACTGAAGGTATTTTGCGGAAGGTACAAGTGCCTCAGAACGGTGCACCACCAGCGATTGGGGTCCAGAACCATCGCCTGTTTGAAGGGTGGAAAAGGGAGGATCAACCATGAACTATTTGGTGCAAACAACTGACGTCAGCTTCATCGAAAGAGAGAGCTCTGCAGCGGAGCTGTCGTATGCAACGACGACGGCACGTATGGACACTTCTGCAGAATACATGCGCAGAGCGATTATTTTTGATCAAGGAACTATTGTGGTTCCGATTGAAGATATTGACTTCACGCAAATCACGCCAGCTTGATGTCAACGGCGGAGTAAAATCCGGCCATGGGGCAGCGCAAAAGCAGGGTCTGTTGACAATCACCGGGCAGTGTTGCGCATTGCGCAGAGGTGCCAGTTGGCTGCGTAGCTGGTATCAGTCTTGTCGTATCGCGTTGCCATCCCCCTGAATTCCCTGATCCTTGCGAAGCAGTTTTCAATCAGGTGACGCCACTTGTACATGTGAGTATCGTCGTCCCGTTGCCCTTTCCGGTTCGATTTGGGCGGGATAACCGCAGTTGCGCCGCGCTCATCAAGGTCTTGCAGGAGCCAATCGGCGTCGAAGGCCTTGTCGGCCGGCAACGCAGCGAAGGAGACATCATGGATCAGGGGGCACCCCCCTTCATGTCGTGCGCCTGCCCCGGCAGAAGCAGAAAGCAGCACAAATTGCCGGGCGCATCGACCAGGGCCACGACCCTGGTCGTCAGCCCGCCGCGAGAGCGTCCGATGACTTGATGCCGTGTCCCCCTTGTGCGCCGGTCGCCTGCTGACGGGCCTGGATAATCGTTCCGTCGATGAGAGCATGTTCAAGGTCCGGCTCGCCGCTCATGGCGTTGAAAAGTCTGTCAAACACACCGGCCCTTGCCCATCGACGCAATCGTTTGAAAACCGAATTCCAGTTGCCGAAATCCAGTTGCCGAAATCCAGTTGCCGAAATCCAGTTGCCGAAATCCTGGGGCAGGTCACGCCGGGGAGACCCTGTTCGCACACGCCAGGGAACGACCTCCATGAACCGACGGTTATCCCGACCGGTTGCGCCCGGGTCCCCGGCCTTACCGGGCAACAGGGGCGCAATCTTCGCCCGGAGTTCATCTGAAATCAAGTTCATCTGAAATCACCAGACGATCTTCGTCCATCCAGACCGCCATTTTCGAAGCCTGAATAACAGTTCAGGCCAGATCGCAACCCCGAATGTCAACAGGCCCTAATCAAAGACTTTTGAAATGCGATTGCCCTGAGTCTGACCATCTGCCGACTGGCCAAGCGGCTGACTGGCGGATATACAAGTGACGTTTGGGCGCCAGTGCAGGTCAATGCCGAAATCGATTTTCCGACCGGCGCCAATGTTTGGGATATTGCCCGGTAGACAAAGTGAACTGGCCATTATGAAATCGCCTTGCGTCAATATTTGCGTGGTACATCCAACGACCGGCTTTTGCGTCGGCTGCAACCGCACGCTCACTGAAATTTCCGACTGGGCGCGAATGGAACCGGACAAGCGTGAACGGATACTGGCCGAGCTTCCGACCCGGGAAAACGCCCATCGGCTAATCCGGGTGCGGCCATCGCAGCGCACCGGACGTCAACGCGGGCGGCGGGTGACGGGAAACGGCGAATAGGATGCACCGCAATTCATCAATCTGAACGGTTTTTCCACCCATCGTTAACGTCCGGCGTGCATGTTCTCACCATGAACATGCAGCAGACAAACGATCATGCCAGGGGCCATACGCCTCATCACGCTCAGTCTCACCGCGGCTGGCATTTCGGCGATCCTGTTCATTGCGGCCGTTTCCGGCGAAACCGATGCCCTTGCCGGCTGGATACCGCCTCTGGCGGCTGCCTGTTTCATGCTGGGTTGGGGAAATACTCTCTATTTCGATCCGGGATTCAGAAAGCCTGGCCCGCCTGTGCACCATCGTGCTGGCGGTAACCGCGGGCCTCGCCAATCCGAAGATGGTAACCTCGCCCACCCTGGCGCGCGGCCGATCAATCTCTTCGTCACGCACATCGCGAGGGCGGTGCTTCAGCCCGGATGCGCCCGTCGCCAGGAAAACGTCCCGCCAACCGCTGACATCGGCCGCCGTCGCATCGATACCACGGGCCACCAACTCGATGTCCTCGCCCCGCAACACCTGCGGAACGGCTTCCTGCCTGCGCGCCGACGTCTGTCCGAGACGTCGGGCCGGAGCCGGCGCTGCCGCGATATGTGAAGTCTCCGCGGCTCCGGCTCCGGCCCGGTCAACCTTCTTCTGTTCCGTCATGAAATACCTCAATAATCCCCCCGTCTCAGGTCTTGATCAGTGTCTCAAAAAACTCTAGGGCGGGGACCTTGAATGGCGCGCCTTATCGGGCGATACGCTGCACCCAACCCCATAATTGACCCCAGGACAGGCTATTTCGAATGATGAAGCCCCGCGCCGATCTGACCCCAAACACCGAAGAATTCGAAAATCAGGCATTCGTTAAACCGACCGGTTTTCGTGAATACGATGCCCGCTGGAAGTTCAGCGATGAAATCAACCTGCTGGGCATTCAGATGCTGGGCCTGGGTCTGGGCACACAGATCCAGGAAATGGGCCGGCCGCCAAAAATTGTCGTCGGGCATGATTACCGGTCTTATTCCGGTTCAATCAAACAGGCGCTGACCCTGGGACTGGTGAGCGCCGGGATTGAAGTGCACGATATTGGCCTGGCCCTTTCTCCAACGACCTATTTTGCCCAATTCGCGCTGGGCGTGCCGGCCTGTGCCATGGTGACGGCAAGCCATAATCCGAACGGTTGGACCGGTGTAAAGATGGGCGTTGAGCCGCCCCTGACCCATGGTCCCGACGAAATGGCCCGTCTGAAGGAGATCGTCCTGAACGGCCTTGGCAAGATGCGCGCGGGCGGCGGATATGTCGCGGTCGAGGGGATGCGAGACACCTATCTGGACGAGGTTTGCAACGGCCACAAGATCGGCCGGCCGTTGAAGGTGATCGCCGCCTGCGGCAACGGTACCGCCGGAACCTTCGCGCCCGAGGCCCTGCGCCGGATCGGCTGCGAGGTGATCGAACGGCATGCCGCGCTCGACTATGACTTTCCCAACTACAATCCGAACCCCGAAGACATGGTCATGTTGCACGACGTGCGCGACCAGGTCCTGGAGCACGGCGCGGACATCGGTCTGTGTTTCGATGGGGACGGTGACCGCTGCGGTGTGGTTGACAATACCGGCGACGAAATCTTTGCCGACAAGATGGGCCTGATCCTGGCCCGCGATCTGGCCCGGGTACACGACAAGCCGACCTTCGTCGTCGATGTGAAGTCCACCGGCCTGTTCAAGACCGATCCTGTCATGCGGAAACTGGGCACCACCACCGATTACTGGAAGACCGGGCACAGCTATATCAAGCGCCGGGTGAATGAGCTTGACGCGCTGGTCGGTTTTGAAAAATCAGGCCACTTTTTCTTCAACAGGCCGATCGGGCGCGGCTATGACTGCGGCCTGGTGACGGCGGTCGCAATTGCAGAGCTAATGGACAGGAACCCGGGAAAATCGATGTCGGACCTGAAAGACACCTTGCCCGAGACCTGGGGCTCGCCGACCATGTCGCCCCATTGCGCGGATGAGGAAAAATACGGCGTGGTCGACCAGGTCGTTGCACATTTCGAGGCCGCCGGCGCAAACGGCGACAGTCTGATGGGTCAGAAAATCATCGATGTGAACACGGTCAACGGTGTCCGGGTCATGGTCGAGGACGGCACCTGGGGCCTTGTCCGCGCCTCAAGCAATACGCCCAGTCTGGTCGTTGTCGTCGAAAGCCCGACCTCGGAAACCAATACAAAGGCGATGTTCGAGGAACTGAACGCGGTGCTGACACGGCACCCCCAGGTCGGCGAATACGATCAGAAGCTCTAGGCCGCCACCACCCGAGTCATATAGTTGTTTTCACCGCGCCGTTGTTTTCCGGGGAATAGGATACCGGGATTTTTAATTGAAGGTATCCACATATATTTTCGTTGAACTGGAATAACTCGAACCCTTTCTGGTCGCCTCCAGGATCGATTGCCAAGCCGATTGCCTGGGAATTTCTGCTGCGCTCTTCAATCGGTACTTGCCGGGGAAGGCTTCGGCAGAGCGGCCGGCTTCGATGATATGACCAACTGCGTCCGGGACATGCCCCGATGTGAACCGTTACCCGTTCTGTTGCGTAGAATTAGACATGGGAGGCCTGGAACCGGAGTGTGAGATATGAGAGGTTCATTCTATCTTCTGATCCAAATGGGGCTTCTGATCCAAATGGGGATGCTCGTGGTTCCGGCGGTCGCCTGGGGTCACCCCATCGAGCATGTTTTCGACGTTTACCGGAACGGTGCCAAGATCGGTCAGCATGCCGTGTTCGTCTCGGATCAGGGAACGGACGTCCGTACCCGGGTCGATGTCGATCTCGCGGTCAAAATCGCCTATATCACCGTGTTCCGATATGCCCACGACGTTGATGTCGTGACGCGGAACGGCATCATTCAGATGGTCTCATCGACGACCGACATGAATGGCAAACCGAGCGCGGTGCAAGCTGAACGAAATGGTACCGAACTAAAGATTGACGGACCGAGCGGTAAATTGTCGGCGCGCGGTTTGATCCTTCCGACCACCTATTGGGATCCTGCGACGGTCCGGGTGAACCAACTGCTCGACACCCAGGACGGCCGGATATTCAAGGTGAACAGCACCTTGGTCGGTGCGGAGGACATCATTGCCCGTGGGCGAAAAATTGCCGCCAACAAATATGAAATGCGCGGCGATCTGAACATCGACCTCTGGTACACGGACCGGGGGGATTGGGTGAAGCTCGCCTTTGATCTCGATGGCGCCGCATATGACTACGTCATGGTGGAGTCCGCCAAGTGACTGCGCCCGATCATGTTGTCTGGATTACAGGGGCCAGCCAGGGTCTGGGGCGGGCGCTCGCCGTGCGCATGGTCCGCGAAGGCTGGCATGTAGCGGCTTCAGCGCGATCCGAGGATGGCTTGTTCACACTTGTTGAGGAAACCACCGGCTTGCCGGGAACCGTGACCGCCTTTCCCTGCGATATTTGCGATCCCGCGATGGTGAACAGGACGGTCAAGGCAATCACCCATGATCTAGGTCGCATCGATCTGGCTGTCCTGAATGCCGGGACGCATCAGCCGATGCGCGCCCATGAATTCAATTCCGATGTTTTCCGAAAGCTGATCGAAATCAACGTCATGGGTACGGTGCATTGCCTTGAAGCCCTGATCCCGATGATGATCGCGAACCGGGCGGGACATATCGCCGTGGTTTCTTCGGTTGCAGGTTATCGCGGCTTGCCGACGTCGGCTGCCTATGGCCTGACCAAGGCCGGGCTGATCAACATGACCGAAGCCCTGGCCCCCGAATTGCAACAGCACGGGGTTCGGCTGCAGATCGTCAATCCGGGCTTTATCAAGACGCCGCTGACAGATCGGAATGATTATCCCATGCCGTTCCTGATGGACGTGGACACGGCCGCCGACCGCTTCCATCGCGGCCTGATGTCCAATGTATTCGAAATCCGCTTTCCGTGGATGTTCGGCTGGTTCATGTCGCTCTATTGCGTGCTTCCCAACAAGGTCATGCTGATGCTTGCCCGAAAAATTATTCCGGAGTCCAAATGACCCGCGAGGAAACCCTTCAGGCCTATGCAGAATTGTTTGAGATCCTGACGCCGGAGACTCTGGATCGATTGGATGGTCTGTGCAGCGAAACTGTGCACTTCACCGACCCGTTCAACAATGTAATCGGCCTGGAACCCTACAAGGCAGTGCTGGAGGATATGTTCGAACAATTGGAACGCGCCACCTTCGAGATACATGATGTCGCGCTGACCGACAGTGCCGGATATCTCCGCTGGACCTTCACCATGCAATCCCGAAAGAAAGGGCCGCTGCAACTGATCCCCGGCATGAGTGAAATTTCCATCGACGAGAACGGCCGGATCACACGGCATCTGGATCATTGGGATTCGGGCTCGCACATCTACGCGCAACTGCCTCTGATCGGGCCGATCATCCGGTACATACAACACAAGATTGCCGCTTGATTTTATTCGGCAGCTTGCGCGGGTACCGGCGGTGCCGGTTTGATATCTTCTGAACCAGGCTGGTGAACAATATCAACCACATTGGCTGGCGGCGGCGGCTTCGGTCGGTATTTGGCGCCCTTCCACCACAGCCTGGCTGCTTCCCAATGGATACCGCTGACGACCTTGGCGGTGAGATGTGGATGCGACGGAAATTGACGTAACAAGGCACCGTCGCCGATTTCAACCCGCTCTCCAGTCTGGGTCGCAACCAGTTGCCGGTCCTTGCCAACATCATACCGGATCATGATCGATAACCGGTGATCCGGCGGTGCAACGCGAAATTGGTACTGCCCGGCTACATCGAAAAACGGCGAAACATGGAAATCCTTCTCGCAACCGTGGCGCTGGACACCGGCCGATGCATCTGTCGGAATGAAGTAAGTGTGGTGCTCGCCGAATGTATTGCCGACCTCATACAACAGCGCGGTCAGCTTTTCCCTTTCGTCATGGCAGAACCAGATCGACAGAGGGTTAAACACCTGCCCGAACATCCGCGGAAAACACAGGATACGGATCCGATGCGGCACGGCCAGGCCTGCTTCGGTCATATGACCCCCGGCCCACGCCTTAAGGTCGGTGCCATCGCGCGGACCCAGATCTGACGGGTAGAAGGAAAAGAGATTGAACCGGCCAACGGAAAACAGCCGAAACCGATCCAACTGGTCCAATTCATCCAGATCAACCAACAGAGACACCACCTTGTATGCCAAGCGGTGTTTTATGGCACCGAAACGCTGATGAACAATCGTACCGGCATAAAGACAGGAATGAAGTCTTTCCTCAGGCAACGCCTTGCAGCCTTTCCTCGCCAGTGATGTCCGCCGCCGGACTGATTGCCACAATCTTATCCTGCCAGGGCGCCGGCGATCCCAGGGCCGCGGCCACGGCCAGTCCGGCCTGGGCGCCATCTTCATGAAAGCCATGCCCACACCAGGCCCCGCAGTGCCAGGTGTTCTGATGACCCTGAATACCGGGAAGCTCGCCTTGCGCCCGCATGGTGTCGGGATTCATCAGCGGATGACGGTAGGTGATCCGCCCCAGCACCAGTTCCGGTGCCGGTTCCCGGATCGAATTGAGGCTGATCAGCAATGGACGCGGTGTCTTGAGGTTCTGCAGCAGGTTCATCCAATAGGTCAGCGACACCAGCCTGTCGCCGTCGTTTCGGTCATCCGCCAGATAGTTCCAGCTGGACCAGGCGGATCTGCGGCGCGGCATGAGCCCGCCATCGGTGTGAATGATGACCGCATTCGGCTGAAAGGTGAAACCGCCAAGGATTTTACGTTCCAGCGTACTGGCGCCGGCACCCAGCATGCGAAGCGAGCTGTCCGCATGGGTGGCGAGGACTAGCTGATCGAAATGATCCTGATGACCGCCTTTGTCGGTGATGATGACACCCGCGGGCGATCGGTCGACGGACATGACCGGACAGCCGAGCCTGACCTGTTCGGAAATGGTTGCCGCGATCTTGCGTACATAATTGCGGCTGCCTCCGGAAACCGTTCGCCATTCGGGCCGATCAAAAATATTGAGCAAACCATGGTTCTGGTAAAAACGGATGAAACTTTCGGCTGGAAATTGCCGTATCTGATTGGTGGACGAAGACCAGATTGCCGCCGCCATAGGTAGCAGATGCAATTCAGCGAAGTCTTTCGAATAACCCTGATGGATCAGATATTCCTCGATCGTTTGTGCTTGCGCCTGAAAGCGCGCATCCGCCATCACACCCAGATGCCCGCCAGCTTCGCCGTAGAACCGCTTCAGATCCAGCAACATGCGAATATAGGAGGGTTTCATGAGGTTTGACGGCTGGGCCACCAATGCTCGATAGCCGCCGCCATATTCAAAGCGGCCATTTCCGATCGACACCGCAAAGGACATGTCGCTCGCCTGGGTTCGAACATCCAGCGCATCGAACAGCCGCATGATGTTTGGATAGTTCTGTTCGTTGTAAACGATGAACCCGGCATCGACCGGCACTTCGACCCCTTCGAGATCGACATCCAGCGTATTGGCATGTCCGCCCAGTCGGGATTCAGCCTCGTAAAGGACGACCTGATTGTTCTTCGATAAAGACCATGCGGCGCTCAACCCGGCGACCCCACCACCAATAATTGCTATCCGCATGCTCTCCCCGATCGAACACTGATCAAATCACGCCTTTCACAGACTTACGCAGTACCTGTCCAATCGGATCATCGATGCTGCCGATGTGCGCGCAGAAACGAATATTGTTCGCCGGGTGATCCAAACTCCGGCGCGCATCGTAAATCCGGGTGAAGAAAAAGAGAGGCGAATGTGTACGGTCCTGATCCGGTGGTTGCGGTCCTGGGAAACAAAGGTTCAAATGCTCCCATGGATCCGGCGGCCCTTCCCGAAGAATTGAACGATCTGATTGTTGCCATTGGGTCCAATCGCGACAAGGGCGCCTTTGCTGTTCTGTTTGATGCAATCGCACCGCGCATCAAGGGGTACTTGCGCCGGTTGGGCAACGGAGAGGATGGCATTGAGGATCTGGTCCAGGATGTCATGTTGACCGTTTGGCGCCGTGCCCATCAATTCGATCCGGCGCGCGCCAGCGCAAGCACCTGGATATTCACCATCGCACGAAATCGGCGGATCGATGTGTTCCGGCGGGAAAGCCGACCGGAACACATCGATCCGGCAGAACCCATGCTGGCGCCGTCCAGCGATCTTCCGGCCGATGAACATGTCCAGGCCGAACAACATGGCGCCGAATTGCGGAACGCCTTGAAAGAATTGCCGCGCGAACAGGCCGACATTCTGAAAATGGCCTTTTTCGACGACAAGTCACATTCAATGATCGCCGCGGAAACCGGTTTGCCCCTGGGCACCATAAAGAGCCGGCTGCGGCTGGCGACGAACAAGTTGCATTCCAGACTGGAGTATTTGCGATGACACCGAAACATCACCTGCAAGACGAACACCTGATAGACTATGCCGCGGGATCGCTGCCCGAACCCGTTGCGCTTTTGGTGGCGTCCCACGCATCCATGTGCCCTGCCTGCCACAACCGGTTGGATGAACTGGATCGGATTGGCGGGGGAATGCTGGAAATGCTCGAACCCGAGGATGTCTCGCAAGGATTGCGCGCATCCATTCTGGCCCGGTTGGACGATGAACCTGTCGAGGCGGCGCCGAAGCAGATCTTGGCGCGGGACGGCTTCGCCTTGCCCCAGGCACTGCGCGCGCTGATCGGCGCGGACGTCGAGGGTCTCAAGTGGAGTTCGGCTCTTGGTGCGCGGCACTGTTCATTTCTGGAAAATTACGATGGGGTCAAGATACGGCTGATCCGCCTGTCGCCCGGTGCTTCGATACCGAAACACACCCATGACGGAACCGAACTGACTCTGGTGTTCGAAGGCAACTTTCTGGACCGGGGTGAGCGCTATGCCCGCGGCGATGTGGCCTTTGCGGATCAGGAAGTCGACCACGAACCGGTCGCCGGCACCGAAGGCGAATGCCTGTGTCTTGCGGTAACGACCGCACCCTTGCGTTTGACCGGACCGATCGGTCGCTATTTCAATCCGTTTCTGAAAATTTAGGCGCAAATACCGCCAAACCGCCGCCTGCTTACTTGCAAACAGGACCGCGTATCGGGATGTTGGAGACACCCCTCTCTAACGTCCGGTACAGATGAGCTTCCTCTATGAATACGCGATCTTTCTGGCTGCCGCGGTCATCGCGGTTCCGGTTTCGCGATGGTTGGGGTTTGGAGCGGTTTTGGGCTATCTCGCGGCCGGTGTCATCCTGGGACCGTATGTGCTGGGCGTCTTTCATGACGGCGAAGAAATCCTGCATATAGCCGAATTCGGCATTGTGATCTTGTTGTTCATCATCGGTCTGGAACTTCGTCCGACCCGATTGTGGGTAATGCGGCGCCAGGTTATCGGACTGGGCATGGCCCAGATGGGCGGCACCGCTGCGCTGCTGATCCTGGCCGCCTCGTTCTTCACGTCGGTTCGCGAGGCCATCATTGTCGGCCTTGGGTTGGGCATGTCGTCTACCGCCCTTGCCATACAGATCCTGGCCGAACGCAATCAGATGACGACCCGCCAGGGAAGAGCCGCCTTCGGCATCCTGTTGTTTCAGGACCTGTCGGTTATTCCAATCCTGGCGATCATCCCGCTGCTGGCCGGCGGCGGTGACACGCAGATGACCCTGACCGATGTGCTGGTCGCCTTTGGCGCGCTCGGGCTGTTGATCTTTGGCGGCCGGTTCGCCCTGCGTTATCTGTTTGGTTTTGTTGCACGGGTTCAAACGCCGGAAATTTTCACTGCCCTGGGTCTGTTGACCGTTATCGGATCGGCGCTGTTGATGGAAAGTGCCGGATTGTCCATGGCGCTGGGTGCTTTCATTGCCGGGGTTCTGCTATCGGAATCCGAATTTCGGCATGCGCTGGAAGCCGAGGTTGAACCCTTCAAGGGATTGCTGCTGGGCCTGTTTTTCATGGCCGTCGGCATGCTGGCCAATCTCGGTCTGCTGGTGGAGACACCAGTCGCCGTGCTGGGTATCGCTTTCGGCCTCGTTGCGGTCAAGTTGGCCATCCTCTACGGGCTGGGCCGACTCAGCAAGCTGAACGGACATAATTCGCTGATGCTGGCGATCACATTGTGCCAGGGCGGCGAATTTGCCTTCGTGATCTTCAATGAAGCAATCCTGCACGGGGCCCTGCCTCGCGCGTATTCAGAACTGTTGGTTCTGTCGGTTACGATCTCGATGGCGCTGACCCCCATCCTGTTCCTGATCGGGGACCGGCTGGAAGCGCGGCTGGAAAAACCAGTCCAGGACCTTTCGGGCGTAGACGAACCAGACGATGAACATCCCCGTGTGATCATTGCCGGCTTTGGCCGAATTGGCCAGATGGTCGGACGTATCCTGCGGGCCAGGGATATTCCGTTTGTCGGTCTGGACATCAATGCCCAGCGGATCAAGCTGGTCTCCAGTTTCGGCAATCCCGGATTTTATGGAGATTCCAGCCGGCCGGAAGTTCTTCGCGCTGCCGGGGTCATGGACGCGGATCTGTTGATTGTCGCCATACGGGATATGACTGTCTCGGTGAAGCTGGTCGAAATGGTCAATTCGACCTTTCCCCATATCGATATCTATGCCCGCGCGGTCACCCGGGAACACGCCTACCGGCTGATGGATGCCGGGGCCAAATTCGTCGAACGAGATACTTTCCGGGCCAGCCTGGAAATCGGCCGGGCAACACTGGAAAAACTTGGCATGCCCGATTTTGAAACCGATCGTACGATCTCGATGTTTGCAGAACATGATGTCCGGGCCCTGCACGATCATTACGCCATCAAGGATGATTGGGAAAAGCGCAGGATCCTGTCGCGCAAATCCGCGGATGAACTGGTGGAACTTTTGAAAAAAGACGCCGAATCCGATACCTTGGGGTAAATTCCATCCATGTCGCCGCGCCCTTATCAGATTCTGGCCTTGGCTGTGATCCGGAAACTCCAGATTCTAATGACCATCGTTTTCCTCCCAACGATTGCCCAGGCCGAATCCCGGCATGGCATCGCCATGCACGGCGAACCTGCCTATTCCGCCGACTTCCAGAATTTCAGCTATGTAAATCCCGATGCCCCCATGGGCGGTGAATTGCGCATCGGCCGCACCGGCTCCTTCGACACACTCAATCCCTTCACGGTGAAGGGCAAGAAAGTCTGGTCGATGCGCCAGTACGTTTTCGAAAGCCTGATGACCCGCGGCTGGGACGAACCGTTCACCCTCTATGGCCTGATCGCGGAAAGCATCGACGTGCCGGAAGATCGATCGTCCGCCACCTTTCACATTAATCCAAGGGCCACGTTTTCCGATGGCGAACCAATTCTGGCGGACGATGTCGTATTCTCCTGGGACTTGCTCAGGACCAGGGGGCGGCCAAATTACCGCAGCTATTATTCAAAGGTAATGACAGTCGAAACGCTGGATGATCGAACCGTGCGCTTCAACTTCGGTGAGGTGGATCGCGAGCTTCCCTTGATCATTGGTTTGATGCCGGTCCTGCCGAGCCATGCCGTCGATCCGGAGAACTTTGAAAGAACCACGCTGGATCCGCCTATCGGTTCGGGCCCCTACATCGTGGACAGGGTAGATGCCGGCCGGTCCGTCACTTACCGGCGGCGGCCGGATTATTGGGGCCGAGACCTGGCGGTGATGTCGGGCCGGCACAATTTCGACACCGTGCGGATTGACTGGTACCGGGATTCCAATGCGTTGTTCGCCGGCTTCAAGACCGGTGACATTGCCTTTCACGGGGAAGGCAATCCGGTGAAATGGGACCGGGTCTATGACATCCCGGTCATTGAGCGCGGCGACATAACCAAAGCCACCCTCGCCCACGGTCGGCCATCCGGGATGATGGGATTTGTATTCAACCTGCGCCGCCCGGCATTCGAAGACATCCGGGTCCGGCAGGCGTTGTCGCTAATGCTGGATTTCGACTGGATCAACAACAACCTGTTTGGCGGCTCCCGCGAGCGGATCGTCAGCCATTACACAAATTCAGTGCTCGAAACCCGTGGTCCGATCACCGGCGGCGAAGCAGCGCTTCTTGATGGTCTGGGACCGCAATTCGATCCCGAAACGGTTCAGGCGGGGTACACGCCGCCGCTGTCCTCCGGCAATTACAGCGCACGTTCCGCCGCACGCCGGGCATTGCGCCTGCTGAACAAGGCCGGCTGGTCGGTCGAGGGCGGTGTTCTGACGAACGCGGCCGGAGAGCCTTTCCGGTTTGCCATCACGCTGGTCGACTCAGACCTGGAAAAGATTGCCCTGACCTTTGCCGATGCCCTGAAGCGCATCGGTATCGTCGTTGATGTCCGCACCGTGGACAGCGCCCAGTACCAACGCCGCCTCAATGAATATGATTACGACATGATCGTCTTCAGGTGGACCGCGTCGTTGTCTCCTGGCAATGAACAGGCTTTCCGCTGGTCCAGCGAAGTGGTCGACAATCCCGGATCATTCAATTATGCCGGCGTGCGCAGCCCGGTTATCGACCGGGTAATCGAAGCTCTGGTGGCCGCCGGGACCCACGAAGAATTTGTCACCGCTGTCCATGCCCTGGACCGAGCTCTGATGGCCGGCTATTTCGTCATCCCGCTCCATTACGACAAGGTCGACCGGGTCGCCCGTTGGTTCTATCTCGGCATTCCCGAAAAACAATCGCTCTATGGCTACCAGACCGAAACCTGGTGGGACATGCGACCGGCTAAATAACGCCTTCGGCTTCAAGCGAACCGATGACGGCGTCGCCCAGCCCCCAGTCCGCCAGGACCTGGCGATCCGTTGTGCCAGGGGCGGCGGCGGATTGCGGTGCATTTGATACGGTTCTGGAGAACCGGGGCGCCGGGGCGGGCTGGGTCACCCCGTCGATATCGACAAAGGTTCCGCGCGCGGCGTTGTGGGGATGGTTCGGCGCCTCGGACATAGACAGCACCGGGGCAAAACAGATGTCAGTGCATTCCATGATTTCGCACCATTCATCGCGTGCCCTGATCGCGAAGATTGCAGCCAGTTTCTCCTTCAGGACCGGCCAGTCCGGCGGGCTCATCTGGTTCTGGAAGTCGGGATCTGTGATGCCGGCCTTTTCCAGCAGCAGGGCATAGAACTGAGGTTCTATCGAACCGATAGAGACGTGTTTTCCGTCTGCACATCGGTAGGTGTCATAGAAGTGGGCAGCCCCGTCCAGGAGGTTGCTTTCACGTGCATCGGTCCACAAACCGCGTGCCTGCATGCCGTACATCATCGCCATCAATGAGGCCGATCCGTCGATCATGGCGGCATCGACAATCTGTCCCTGCCCCGATGATTTGGCCTCCAGCAGGCCGCAAACCATGCCGAAGGCCAGATACATCGCCCCGCCGCCAAAATCACCGACCAGGTTCAACGGCGCGATCGGTTTGTCACGGGTACCGATCGAATACAGGGCGCCGGTCAGGGAGATATAATTGATGTCATGCCCGGCGGCCCGGGATAGCGGCCCCTCCTGCCCCCAGCCCGTCATCCGGCCATAGATCAGCTTCGGATTTCGAGCCTGCATGACATCCGGTCCAAGGCCCAGCCGTTCCATCACGCTTGGCCGATAACCCTCGATCAGCCCGTCCGCGACCTCACCGAGTTTCAAGACGGCCTCGACGGCTCCCTCCGCCTTCAGGTCCAGGGTTACAACCCGGCGGGAGCGGCCAAGCACATCGTATTTATCGGTCAAGACCTTGGCCGGACTTGCCTGTTTGCGCGCAATTCGCAAAACCTCCGCGCCCATATCCGCCAGCATCATGCCGCAGAACGGGCCGGGACCGATACCCTCCATCTCGATGATCCGAATGCCCTTTAATGGCCCCGCCATGATCCCGCTCCCGATCAGATGCCGAGGGTCTGGCCGTCGGCCACGTCCAGACTTGCACCGGTAATGAACCGGCCTTCCCTGGCGGACGCAAACAGCAGCAGGATCCCGTCCAGATCTTCCGGCGCACCGACCCGGCGGCGCGGCATCCGGGCAATGGCTCGCTTACCCGCTTCGGTTTCCCAGTGCGCATCATTGATTTCGGTACGAATATAGCCCGGGCAGATCGCATTGACATTGATGCCATAGCGCGCCCATTCCAGCGCCAGGGCATGGGTCATGTGCAGGCACGCCGCCTTGGACATGCAATAGACGCTGAGCCCCGAGATGACATTTGTGGCTGCCATCGAAGCAATATTGATAATCCGGCCTTCGACCTCTTTTTCGATCATGTGCCTGCCCACGGCCTGGGCCATGAAGAAGGCGCCCCTGGCATTGGTGCCCATGATCCGGTCGTATTTGTCCTCGCTGAAATCGGTGGCGAAACCGGGATCTCCGATCCCGGAATTATTGACCAGGATATCAATCTGGCCCATGGCGTCGATGGTGTCGCCCACACATTTGGCGATCAAGGTATTGTCGAGCACGTCCAGGGGAAGCGCCAGGATTTCACCACCATCTGCTTCAATTCGTGACTTCAGATCCGCCAGACGATCCACCCGGCGGCCTGTGACCACAACCTTCGCGCCGTTTTGGGCCAGAACTTGTGCAAAACGTTCTCCCAAACCACTTGTGGCGCCGGTGATCAGCGCCACCTTTCCGCTCAGATCCACCTGCATCGAAATCTCTCCAATATAAATAGCAACCTTCCTCATACAATCTGCCGCGTACCCGTGATAGTGTGCCGTAACGACAGAACGAAAGGTATCACAATGAAGGTGGATATAATCTCCGACACCATCTGTCCCTGGTGCTATATCGGCAAGGCACGGCTTGAAAAAGCCATGACCGAGCGTCCGGAGATCGAGTTCGAAATTCATTGGCGCCCATTCCAACTCAACCCCGATATGCCACCCGGGGGCATGGGCCGCGACGAATATCTGGAAGCGAAATTCGGCGGTCCTGATGGCGCTCGCGCGGCGTACGAGCCGGTCAAACAAGCTGCCTTTGACGAAGGGCTGGATCTGCGTTTCGACATGATCCCCAAGACGCCGAATACCATCGACTCTCACCGGCTGGTACGCTGGTCGAAAACCGCCGGCGTTCAGGGCGAGATCGTTACCGCCCTGTTCCAGGCCTATTTCGAGGATGGCGAGGACGTTTCCGATCCGGACATTCTGGCCCAGATCGCTGCTGACAATGGCATGGATGCCAATCTGGTTGTCGACCTGCTGGAGGGTGACGAGGACAAGGAACTGATCTCCAGCGAAGACCAGATGGCGCGAAACATGGGAGTAAACGGCGTGCCGGCCTTTATCTTCAACGATCGCTTTATGGTTTCAGGCGCCCAAAACTCTGAAACCCTGGTCGACGTGATCGACAAGATCATCGAGGCCGAAGCCGAAGCTTCTGAAACCATCGCGGAAGATTGATCTCTAAAGAGGTCGTCTTCTTCATCGATTGCGCGTATACGCCGCCTGAGCGGGAGTTGTGTAATGATCGTGGATAGTGAACAACTGCCGGCGGACACCGGTAGCATCGGTCAGGTGATTGTCCGGGTACTGAAGTACGAGGTCTTCGGTGATTGCACCGTTGGTTGTCGAAAAGCAGCCGCGCGCCCAGAACCGGCGGCCCCGGCAGCGTTTTCCGATCCCGGGAAACTCGCGCTGGGTTTTTTAGGACGACCGGCCCTTCATCCTGCGGACCAGATCGGAGATGGCGATTTTGGGTGGCGCGGCCAGGAACATGTGGACATGGTCGCGCGAGATCACGCCATGCAGGATATCGACGCCGTTCCCGGTTCAGACCTGTCGGCAGGTTTCCCGCACGCGGAGCCGACTGGAAGTCGAAAGCTTCATACCAGGACGTGGAGAGTGAAATGAATATTCCCGAACAATTGACGCAGGCACAAGATGGTGGCGCCGTCCGGCAACTCGCTGAAAAATTCAACATGGACGAAACCCTGGCCCAGTCCGCCCTGAGAAATTTTCTGACAACCCTCTTATCTGACTTGAAGAAAAATCTGCAAGGTCATGAAAAGGCGTCAAACCTTATGGACATGATGCAGAACGGTAATCTGCCGCCAGCACCGCACAAGATTGCCTTCGACCAACCCGATTGAACGTTTGAACAAGGAGGTGAAGCGACGTGCCGATGTCGTCGGCATCTTCCCGAACGAGGCTTCCATCATGCGCCTCATCGGCGCCGTGCCGTTCGAGCGATGCGATGAATGGCGGACCGCCAGCCGCGACATGCAGGTCGAGGCCTTCGCACGGATCGACCCTGAGGAGGCCGATCCAATTCTCGGCATGACAACTCAGGCCGCCTGATCATGACCCCGGGCCATCAGACAAATTACACCATCTTGACGGACGTGACCTCGATCTCGCTCTCACCATCTTCGATCATGGCGCACCAGGGTTTTGGAACCTTGTCGATGCCGCTCGGGTTCTTGTGATTGAAGCCGCGGCCCGGCAAAATGTGCCCCGTGTGATCCTGACATCCCGCTACTCGGAACCACACGACCAAAAGACCTTCGAAGCCCGTGAAGCCATCTTACGCCGGTTCGACGCGATGATGTGCCCCATGTTTCTTCATTGTCCCATGGCTGAAAGGCATCGCAGGGTCGGCATGCCGGATCGCAAACAACGTGGAAAAATTTCAACCGTTGCCGGATTGGACCCGTTTCTGGCTGAATATAATCATGTGCCGGCGCCGCCCGCCGATTATATTCAGATCGACACCGGAAACCAGTCGGCAAAAGATACCGCCGCCAACATTATAAAGCACTTCCTCGTTTTGGAATGATTGAGTTCCCGCATCAGGCCCCTGGCGGACAATTCTGCTGTTGACGGGAATCAACTGCCAGGCGGCGGGCTAAGCCGCTGCCTTTCCCTCTTCGGCAATCCGGGCCAGAGTTTTGGCCAGGTCCAGCGAACCCTTAAGGCGCATGGACACCGACTCCCATTCCCGCTGCAGGACCAGCCTGTGATCGGGGCGCAGTTTGGCCAGACCCCGTTGCCGCGCGATGAAACCGACCAGGCCAGCCGGATTGGCGAACAGGTCGTCGTGGAATGTCAGAACCACGCCCTTGGGACCGCTATCGATTTTGGCGAGTCCGGCCCGACGGCACCATATCTTGATCCGGACGATTTCGATCAGATGGTCGACCTCGGATGGCAGTGAACCGAACCGGTCGATCATTTCGGCGGCAAAGCCTTCAAGCTGTTCTTCTTCCTCCAGTTCCGACAGGCGGCGGTAGAGGGACAGGCGCAAATCGAGATCGGCGACATAGCTTTCCGGGATCAGCACGGCCGCACCCAGATTGATCTGGGGCGACCACTGGCCATCGACCTCTATTTCCAGATCGCCGGAGCGTAGCTGGGCCACAGCCTCTTCCAGCATTTCCTGATAAAGCTCAAAGCCAACCTCGCGGATGTGCCCGGACTGTTCCTCGCCCAGCAGATTACCGGCACCGCGGATATCCAGATCGTGCGAAGCCAGGGTGAAGCCGGCGCCCAGGGTATCGAGCGATTGCAGCACCCGCAGGCGGCGCTCGGCATTGGGGGTCAGCACCTTGCGCGGATTGGTCGTCAGATAGGCATAAGCCCGCGTCTTTGATCGGCCGATCCGGCCGCGGATCTGATACAGCTGGGCCAGCCCGAACATGTCGGCCCGGTGGACAACCAGCGTGTTTGCCGTCGGCACATCCAGGCCGGATTCCACAATGGTGGTGCACAGCAGGACATCGTGCTTGCCATCATAGAAGGCATTCATGATCTCATCCAGCGCGCCCGGCGCCATCTGTCCATGGGCAATGGCGTAGCGCACTTCCGGCACATGTTCCTTCAGATAGCTTTCCACGTCGGTCAGATCCTTGATCCGAGGGACCACGAAAAAGGCCTGTCCGCCCCGGAATTTTTCTCGCAACAGCGCCTCTCGGATCACCACCGGATCGAACGGCGTGACATAGGTCCGGACCGCGAGCCGATCGACGGGCGGCGTCGCGATCAGCGACAGTTCCCGCACGCCGGACATCGCCAATTGCAAGGTCCGCGGGATCGGCGTAGCCGACAGGGTCAGGACATGCACGTCGGCTTTCAGTTCCTTCAGCCGTTCCTTGTGAGCCACGCCGAAGTGCTGTTCCTCGTCGATCACCAGCAGGGCCAGGTCCTTGAATTTGATATTCCTGGCCAACAGGGCATGGGTGCCGATGACGATGTCAACGTCACCGCTGGTCAATCCCTCGCGGGTTTGATTGGCTTCCTTGTGACCGACCAGGCGCGACAATTGGCCGATGCGCACCGGCCAACCGGCAAAACGCTCGGTGAAATTCTTGTAATGCTGTCGTGCCAGCAGTGTCGTGGGAACGACAATGGCTACCTGCTTGCCGGCCAGCGCGGTCACGAAAGCGACGCGCAAGGCAATTTCAGTCTTGCCGAAGCCGACATCGCCGCATACCAGGCGGTCCATCGGCTTGCCGGATGACAGATCCTCCAGCACCTGGGCGATCGAGCGGTCCTGATCCTCGGTTTCTTCAAACGGGAAGCGCGCGACGAATTCATCATAAAGGCCCGTGGGAGGGGTTATGATTTCGCCTTCGCGCAGAGCGCGCTCTGCTGCGATCTTGATCAGCTTGTCGGCGATCTCGCGGATGCGTTCCTTCAGCTTGGCCTTCTTGGCCTGCCAGGCGCCCCCGCCCAGCCGATCCAGTTGTGCCGTTGCCTCCTCGGAGCCGTAGCGAGACAGCAGTTCAATATTTTCCACCGGCAGATAAAGTCGGTCACCCCCATGATATTCCAGCCGCAAACAATCATGCGGCGCACCGGCAACATCGATCGCCTCCAGCCCCTTGTAACGTCCAACTCCGTGGTCGATGTGAACCACCAGATCGCCGGCCGACAAGGCAGAAGCTTCGGACAGGAAATTTTCCGCCCGGCGTTTGCGCCGCCCGGCACGGATCAGCCTGTCGCCCAGAACATCCTGTTCGGAAATTACCGTCAGGTCCGCGGTCTCGAACCCATGTTCCAGCCCCAGCACCACGGCCGAGGCCTGGTTCTTCGGCCAGGCCCGTGCCGCTTGCCAGTTGTCGATCCCCCGGATCGCGGTAAAATCCTGATCAGAAAGCAAGGACATCAAGCGATCGCGCGCACCCTCGCTGTAGCTGGCGATCACAACGCGTCGCTTGTCCTTCATTCTGGCCGTCATGTGCGTTGCCAGCACGCGGAAGACCTGAATGTCCGTCTGGCGGCGTTCCGGCGCGAAGTTGCGGCCCGGGCGTCCTCCGGCATCGACGACCGCTTCTGTTTCCGGTTCCGCGTTAGGCGAAAGCAGGCGCACAGGCCGCTCGGCCATGCGCGCGGCCCATTCATCACCGTCGAGATAGAGACGCACCGCGGGCAATGGCTTATAGGGCGCGGCACCGGCAACCATCGGCTGGTTCATCGCCAGAACCCGTGCGTCATAATAATCGGCAATGTCCTTCTGCCGTTCGCTCAGCGCTTCCTCGGCCAGACAGTCCAGCACTACAGGTACCTTGGGCAGGTAGTCGAACAACGTATCCAGCCGTTCGAAGAACAATGGCAACCAGTGTTCGATCCCGGCATGGCGCTGACCGCTGGAGACCGCCTCGTACAGCGGATCGTCCCCGATCACAGGACCGAATTCGGCGACATAGCCCGACCGGAAACGATGGATGGTTTCATCGGTCAGTTGCACCTCACCTGCCGGCGAGAGATCCAGCACCTCCAGCTTCCCGGTAGTGGTTTGGCTTTCCGCGTCGAACACCCGGATGGTTTCGACAGTGTCGCCGAAGAAATCCAGACGCACCGGTGAGTTCTCACCCGCCGGCCATAGATCGATCAACCCGCCGCGAACCGCATATTCCCCGGGTTCGCGCACGGTGCCGACGCGGCCATAGCCATTGCGTTCCAGAAAGCGGATCAGCACATCGGGGTCCAGATCATGGCCCGGCCCGGCCCACAGGCTCTCACCCGCCAGCATATCCCCGGGCGGCAGGCGCTGGGCCGCGGCATTGACAGTAGTCAGAACGATGCGCCTGTGCCCGTCGCTGCGGCCCAGTTCCGCCAGGGCGCCGATGCGCTGGCTGGCAATGTCGGCCCGCGGACTGACCCGGTCAAAAGGCAAACAGTCCCAGGCCGGTAAAATGATCCGCTCCACATCGGGGCCAAAGAAGGCCAGCGCCTCTTCCATCGCCATCATGCGTGGCGCATCACGGGCGATATGGATGACGGGTCCCTCGGCCCTGGCAATGACCTGCAGCAAGGCGAGCGCGTCGGCGCCTTCCGGCGCGCCGCAGATGGTCATCCGGCCGGGCCGGGTCGCGATGTCAGTTGGCAGCTTCAACGGGAGATCGCCACATGTTCGAATGTCTTCACGCGCCGAAAAACAGGCGTATCGAAGGCATCGGGTACCGGAGACCGGCCCATCAACCAATCGGAGATCTCCTGATCCTCCGCGTTCAACAGCGTTTCAAAGTCGTCCAGATCCACCTGATTCAATCCTTCCAGTTCCCGATCGGCAAAGGTGCCGAAGATCAGATCCATTTCCTTGGTTCCGCGATGCCACGCGCGATACCTCAGGCGCTTCAGGCGGATCGCCTCTGCTTCAGTCAACTGATCTCTCCGATGCGACTCGTGGTGCGAGGGTGATATAAAGCGCTCATGACCCGCTGTCAGCCAGTCAGTTGCAAATAATGCGGCCGGAGATCCTGTTTCCGCTGTTTGCGCCGGTACAGTCCCTGCCCGGCATCGGGCCGCGCATTGCCAAGGCGATGGAAAAGATCACCGGCGCGTCGGTCGCCGGGGCTCTGTTTCATCTGCCGACGGCGCTGATCGACCGGCGGCTGAAAGCCCATGCCGATGCCTATGCGGATACCGGCAAGACGATTACGCTCAAAGTCCGGGTGCGCGAGCACGTGCCAGCCTGGAAGAAGAGCGCACCCTATCGCATCTTTGCCGAAACCGGCGCGCAGACCCTGGTGCTGACCTTCTTCCATGCCAAGGAGGACTATCTGAAGCGCATCCTGCCGGTTGGCACGGATCGTATCGTCTCGGGCAAGCTGGATCTGCATGATGGTCTGGCCCAGATTGTTCATCCCGATCATGTGCTGAGCGCGGAAGAAGCGGGCGATCTGCCGGACTTCGAACCGGTCTACCCGCTGACGGCGGGCGTCACCCTGAAAACCATGCGTAAAGCTGTCGCTGGCGGCCTCGATCGGTTGCCTGACCTGCCGGAATGGCAAAACGATGCCTGGCTGAAGAAGAATGACTGGCCCGCGTTTTCGCCGGCGCTGCGTAGCGCCCATGCGCCAGCCAGGGAATCGGACCTGTCGCCGGAGGCGCCGGCCCGGTCCCGGTTGGCCTATGACGAACTGTTGTCCAATCAGTTAGCGCTTGCTCTGGTGCGCAACCGGACGCGGGCGGCGGGCCAGGCGGTTCAGGGCGACAGTCGTTTGCGCAACATGGTGATCGCCGCCCTGCCCTATGCCCTGACCGGCGACCAGATGCGGACCCTGGCCGAGATCGAAGCTGACATGGCCGCACCGGTCCGGATGATGCGCCTGGTCCAGGGCGATGTGGGATCGGGCAAAACCATCGTCACCTTTCTGGCCCTGCTGACCGCGATCGAAGCCGGCGGTCAGGGCGCACTCATGGCCCCGACCGAGATCCTTGCCCGCCAGCACGGCGAAAGCCTTGCTCCCCTGGCCAGGGCCGCCGGCATTCGGATCGAAGTCCTGACCGGCCGCAACAAGGGCAAGAAGCGCGAAGCGCTGCTGGAGGACCTTGCCGGGGGCCGCATTGACTTGCTGATCGGCACCCATGCCCTGTTCCAGGAAAGCGTCGGCTTCGCAAACCTGACCCTGGCGGTCGTGGACGAACAGCACCGTTTCGGGGTTCACCAGCGTCTGATGCTGTCGGCCAAGGGGCAAAAGGGCGCCGATGTCCTGGTCATGACGGCAACGCCGATCCCCCGAACCCTGTCGCTGACCCACTATGGCGACATGGATGTCAGCCTGATCCGCGAGAAACCGCCGGGACGCAAGACGGTCGAGACCCGGGCCATTCCGACAAATCGCGCCGGCGAGGTAATCGAGGGCCTCGCCCGCGCCATGGCCCGGGGCGACCGGATCTATTGGGTCTGCCCGCTGATCGAGGAAAGTGAAACCCTGGACGTCACCGCCGCCGAAGACCGCTTCACCGAGCTTAACGAGCGTTTTCCCGGATTTGTCGGACTGGTGCACGGCCGAATGACGGGCGATCAGAAGGATACGGTAATGGAAAGATTCGCTTCGGGCGAGATTCCCATCCTGGTGGCGACAACGGTCATCGAAGTTGGCGTCAACGTGCCCGATGCAACCGTCATGGTGGTGGAAAACTCGGAACTTTTCGGTCTGGCCCAATTGCACCAGTTGCGCGGCCGCGTCGGACGGGGCGACCGGGCATCTACTTGCCTGCTGCTCTATCAGGCACCGCTGGGGGAGACCGCAAAGGCGCGGCTGGATATCTTGCGCAAGACCGAGGACGGATTTCTGATTGCCGAAGAAGACCTGCGCCTGCGCGGGGCCGGTGAGGTGCTGGGAACACGTCAGTCCGGTCTGCCGGAGTTTCTTCTGGCCGACATGTCGGTTCATGGGCCGCTGCTGGAGGTCGCGCGGGATGACGCAAAGCTCATTCTCAGTACCGACAATGACCTGACCGGGCCACGCGGTCCGGCGCTGCGGGTGCTGCTGTATCTGTTTTCCCAGGATCGGGCGATCCGGTATCTGCGCTCAGGCTGAGGCCTTTTTCGGCGCGGGAATCTCTTCCAGCTTCGGCTTGTTGTTATTCTGGGGCGGTGTCACCATGCCGCCGGATATGATCACCTTTGCCGCATCCTCGACCGTCATTTCCAGCACGATGACATCGCGGCGGGGAACGAACAGCAAAAATCCGGAGGTCGGATTGGGCGTTGTCGGCAGGAACACATTGACCATGTCGTCCTCGCCCGGAACAACATCCAGCAGCTCCTCCTTGGTATCGGCCGTGATGAAGCACATGGCCCAGATGCCTTTGCGCGGATATTCGATCATCGCCACTTTTTGAAACGATTTTTCTTGCTGAGAAACAATGGTTTGCAGGATTTGCTTCAAGGCATTGTAGATCGACCGAACGATCGGCATCCGGTCGACCCAGCTCTCGCCCCAGGACAGGATCGTCTTGCCGAACGTCCGGGCGGTAAACCAGCCCAAGACGATCAGAAACGAAATTGAAAACAAAAGGCCGATACCCGGCACCGAGAACGGCAAATAGGTATCCGGATTATAGAGCGTCGGAATCATGGGTTTGACCGACTCGTCCACATACTGAATGAACGACCAGGTCAGATAGACGGTGATCCCGACCGGCGCGGCCACAACCAGCCCGGTCAGGAAATAGTTCCGTAATGTATGCAGCGTCGACCGGCGCGGCGGCGCGATCAACGGTTCAGTCGTGTGATGCTTTTCTTCTTCAGTCATGTAGATGCGGCTCCGGACCCCACAGCCGGGTCCAATATGAACCCTAATGCTTGATCATATGTTATCAAAACGCCACCGTTTACAGGTAATTGGTATGATTTTCCAAACTCAATAGGTCGAAATTTCGACCATATTTTGGTCAAGATCGCGAATATATACCGCACTCACTCCAGAATCCGAAACTCCTTGCGGGATATGATTTTGAAGTTATCGATGACGATGTCGCGCCATGTCGTCCACTCCTGTGGCAATCATCGGCGGAAGAAATCGAAGATGGCCTCGACGAAGAGTGCGAAGCTCGCATGGAACGTGTTGTGCGTCACTTCCCGGTGCGGCGATAACATCCCCAATCTGATTGATCCGGCGGTGTTGATTTCCCGCTTGCCCCTGTCGATATTTTCAGACCAATTGTGGTCCGAGGAGGAATCGATATGCCATCACTGGACCGGGGCATCGGAAACGCCAATTTCTACCAATATAACCAGCCTGCCGAGGGCAAGCCGACCTATATGTTCATCAATGCCCTGACCGGCAACACATCGGCCTGGGAAGACGTGATCGGCCCGCACCTAAGGGCCGAGGGGATCGGCACGCTGTCTTCGAACTTTCGCGGCCAGGTGGACAGCCCGTTTACGCCTGATGTAACCTTGGGCCAGGAGACCATCGTCGCCGATCAACTGGCGTTGATCGAGGAACTGAATCCCCCCCGCCCGATCCTGTGTGGTCTGTCCATCGGTGGGCTTTATGCAGCCGACGCGGCCCTGAAGGGTGCCGGCGCGGTCGGGATTGTCCTGCTCAACACACTACGCAAGCCGGGCCTGAGGCTCAACTGGCTAAACGAAGGCGCGTTTCGCGGCGCCAAGACCGGCGGCTTTCAACTGATGATGGACATCATGTTCCCGCTGATCACCAATGCCGCGTTCCAGGAAAAGGTTCGGCCGAATTTCCTGAAGGATGAGCCTTATGAGCCGCTGGATCCTTCCCACGGTCACTACAAGCTGATGGAAGCCAGCACCGATGCCGACTGGAACGTCCCCTGGGACAAGCTGGACATGCCGGTCCTGTCCATCACCGGCCATCAGGACCGGGTGTTCTATGTCAAGGAAGACGTCGACGAGTTGTTTGCCATGTTGCCGAACGGTACCCGTGAGGACTGGGAAGATTGCGGCCATCTGGTCCCGTTGGAACATCCAGAGCGCCTGGCCGACAGTTTGATCCGGTTCGCGGGACAGGTGTGATCAAGGGCGCGGTTTGCTTCCGCGGCGCCCCGCCCCATGGTCTGGCAAAATTTCTATGATGGAGGACGAACATGACCTGGTCGGTATATCTCAGCGGCGAAATCCACACGGACTGGCGTGAGCAGATCGTTGGCGGCGCCAAGGACAAGGGTCTGGACATCGCATTCAGCGCACCGGTAACGGACCACGCGTCCTCCGATGATTGCGGCGTAACCATTCTGGGCGCCGAGGACGACAAGTTCTGGCACGATCGCAAGGGCGCCAGCGTCAATGCGATCCGAACACGCGGCCTGATCGACAAGGCAGACATCGTCGTTGTGCGCTTCGGCGAGAAATACAAACAATGGAATGCCGCCTTTGATGCAGGCTATGCTGCTGCCCTCGGCAAGTCCCTGATCATCATGCACGGAGCGGATCATCAGCACGCCCTGAAGGAGGTCGACGAGGCAGCCCAGGCCGTGGCCGAGACGCCCGATCAGGTGGTCAAGATTCTCGACTATTGCCTGAACGGGGTTTTGCCTGCGTGAATTTTTTCAAGATAGACATGCCCAGATTGGCGGTCCTGAAGATCCCGGTCTTGAGCCGGGAGCCAGTTCCACGACATCAAAGCTGGACCCCGGCTCTGCGGGGCCATGACCCTTGTCCGGGGAATTCGGGAAATTTTGAGTTGCTTACAGTTATGAAAGATTGCGTCAGCGCGGCGGTGCGAATTCGATGAAACGAAAAATGGTGAGCCCGGAAGGATTCGAACCTTCGACACCCTGATTAAAAGTCAGGTGCTCTAACCAACTGAGCTACGGGCCCTCACCGGGGCGGATGTTTAGGCGGGTCTGACACATGGGTCAACCACCCCAAACGCCTTATTTCCCGGGAATATCGCCCTCTTCCCAACCCGCGCGCACGGTGCGGCTGAATTCGGCCAAACCGCCTCTGGAAATCGCATCCCGTATGCCTGCCATCAGATCCTGGTCGTAGGTCAGATTGTGCTCGGTCATCAGCATGGCGCCGAGGATCTCCCTCGACCGATCCAGATGATTCAGATAGGCGCGTGAATAATCCTGGCAGGCGCCGCACCGGCAATCCTCGTCCAGGGGCCGCGTGTCCTCCACATGGCGGGCATTGCGGATGTTGACAACGCCGCGGCGGGTAAAGGCCTGGCCGGTGCGGCCCGAACGGCTGGGCAGGACACAGTCGAACATGTCGATGCCGCGCTCCACGCCGCCGAGCAGGTCGTCCGGTTTGCCGACGCCCATCAGGTACCGCGGCTGGTTGCCCGGCATTTGCGGCACGGTCATTTCCAGGGTCTCGAACATGGCCGCCTGCCCCTCGCCGACGGCCAGGCCGCCGATGGCATATCCGGGAAAGCCGACCGCCAGCAAAGCCTCGACCGAGCGGGTGCGCAGATCCTCATAGACCGAGCCCTGGACGATCCCGAACAGGGCATGGCCGGGTCGTTCGCCAAAGGCATCGCGTGACCGGCGCGCCCAGCGCATGGAGAGTTCCATGCTGGCTTCAGCCTCTTCGTGGCTTGCCGGAAACGGCGTGCATTCGTCGAACGCCATGACGATATCGGATCCGAGCAGGCGCTGGATTTCCATCGAGCGCTCAGGCGTCAACACATGCTTCGAGCCATCGATATGCGATTTGAAGGTCACACCTTCCTCGGTCAGCTTGCGCAGTTCGCCCAGGGACATGACCTGGAACCCGCCGCTGTCGGTCAGGATCGGCCGTTGCCAGTTCATGAAGCTGTGCAAGCCCCCCAGCCGTGCCATGCGTTCCGCGCCGGGGCGCAGCATCAGATGATAGGTATTGCCCAGCAGGATGTCGGCACCGGTCTCGCGTACGGTTTCGGGCTTCATCGCTTTTACCGTCGCAGCGGTGCCGACCGGCATAAAGGCCGGCGTGCGAATGTCGCCGCGCGGCGTGTGGATCAGGCCGGTGCGGGCTCTGGCTTCGGTTGCCACTAGCTCGAATGAAAATTCATCTGTCATGGCGGGCTTTCTAGCGAGGCATCCGGCGATGCGCCATGGTCAATCGGCCCGGAACAACAGACTGGAATCGCCATAGGAATAGAACCGGTATCCCTCGGCGATGGCATGGGCATAGGCCGCTTGCATCACGTCCAGCCCGGCAAAGGCGGAAACCAGCATGAACAGGGTTGATCGCGGCAGGTGAAAATTGGTCATCAGCACATCGACGGCCCGGAACCTGTATCCCGGCGTGATGAAGATGTCGGTCGGTCCCGACCAGGGTTGCACTGTACCATCCTCGTCCGTGGCTGTTTCCAGCAAGCGCAATGCCGTCGTGCCGACAGCAACGATCCGGCCGCCACGGGCTCGGGCGGCGTTCAGGTCATCCGCCGCCCCGGCGCTGACCTCGCCCCATTCGGCATGCATTCTATGGCTGGCCGTGTCGCCGGCCTTTACGGGGAGGAAAGTTCCTGCCCCCACATGCAGCGTCAGGGTTGTCTTTCGGATGCCGGCATCGTCCAGATTCGCAAGCAGCTGATTGTCGAAGTGCAGCGCGGCCGTCGGCGCGGCGACGGCGCCGTCCTTGTCGGCGAACACCGTCTGATAATCGATGGCATCCCGGGCGTCCGCCGGTCGTTTGGACTGGATATACGGCGGCAGCGGCATTTCGCCGATGGCGGCAATCCGCTCATCCAGAACCGGGTCCGCAAAGTCGAAGTCCAGCGTAATCTCCCCACCGTCTCCCTTGTCCGCTATTCGGGCGTCCAGGGCATCCCCCGGGCAAACCGTACCGCCGTCCCCGAACCGTATTCGATCACCGGGCTTCAGGCGTTTGCCAGGACGGGCAAAGGCGCGCCATCTGGCCGGACCTTCTCGCAGGTGCAACAGGACCTCAACCCGAACCGGTTCACCACCCGCGCGGGAGCGAGTGCCATAAAGACGGGCCGGGATCACTTTGGTGTCGTTAAAGACCGGTATGTCCGACGGGTTCAATAACTCCGGCAGATCGGTGACGTGCCTGTCTTCAAGACCTTCGCCTGGCCGGATCACCAGCATGCGGGCCGACCGGCGCGGTGACACCGGACGCAGGGCTATGCGGTCCTCGGGCAGACCAAAATCGAAGAAGTCAACTTTCATGGGACAGTTGGTTACCGGCCCGACGGACGCTTGTCATCCACCGCGGCGACAAAAAGGGACGGACCGAAGCCCGCCCCTCAAGAACCTGCCGCGTGACGAACTATTGGATATCGGCCAGCACCTTCATGGACACAATGCTGTCGGGATCCTGAACCGGTTCCCCTTTCTTAATTGCATCGATGGCTTCCATGCCTTCGGTCACCCGGCCCCAGACGGTGTACTGGCCGTCCAGGAAGGTTGCATCGCCATAGACGATGAAGAATTGGCTGTTGGCGCTGTTCGGGTTCTGCGACCGCGCCATCGAGGCGATGCCGCGCACATGGGGCTCGCTGGAGAATTCGGCCGGCAGATCCGGCAGTTCCGAGCCGCCCATGCCAGTGCCGGTGGGATCGCCGGTCTGGGCCATGAAGTCCGGGATCACCCGGTGGAAGACGATTCCGTCGTAAAAGCCCTGACGGGTCAGCGTCTTGATCTGCTCCACATGCCTTGGCGCCAGATCGGGCAACAGTTCGATCGTCACCTTGCCGGTTGTGGTTTCCATAATGATTGTATTTTCAGGGTCTGCCATGGCGGCTTCCGCAAGCGTTGTGATGATGGACAACGCCGCGATGAGAGCGATGGTTCCGTGACGAAGCAGCATATCCGTCCTTTCCGAGACATTGTTAAAACTGGATTCGGGGTTAAAACTGGATTCGGGCTTTTGCTAGTCGCTCCGGCCAAACTTCGCAAGTAGCTGTGCCTTGACGCCGGGCGTCACGAACTGGCTGACATCGCCACCAAGGCGGGCAATTTCCTTCACCAGACGCGAGGCGATCGGCTGATACTTGACGTCGGCCATCAGAAAGATCGTCTCGATATCGTCGTTCAGGTACGAGTTCATGCCGACCATCTGATATTCATATTCAAAGTCCGCCACGGCGCGCAAGCCGCGCACGATGAGGGTCGCGCCGACTTCTTCGGCACAGTGGACCAGCAGGTTTTGAAAAGGCCGCACCTTGATCACGGCATTGCCATCGGTGCCGGATATTTTCTTGAACTGGCGCTGTGTCATCTCGACCCGCTCTTCCAGGGAAAACAACGGTCCCTTGTCCCGATTGATCGCCACGCCGATGACCAGCCGGTCCAGCATCTTGGCGGCGCGACCGATAATATCCACATGGCCCAGGGTAATGGGATCGAATGTTCCCGGATAGAGCCCGATCCGCTCACTCATTTGTGTTCTCCCCGCACGCACGGACACACAATCTTGCTCTGGTTGCTCTGGTTACTCTGGTTGTTCACCATCTTCGGTCTCGCCATCATTCATCGGCGCCTTCGGCAAGATAGGCGATGGAGACGACTTTTTCATCCCTGGCGGTTCGGAAAACGATCACACCCTGGGTATTGCGCCCGGCAATCCGGATATCGGTAACCGGAAGCCGAATGATCTGACCGCCATCGGTGACCAACACGACCTGATCGGCGTCCTCGACCGGGAAGGACGCGGCAACCTTGCCATTGCGGTCATTGGTCACAATCGGGGTTACGCCCTGCCCGCCGCGGCCCATGGTGCGGAACTCAAAGCCGGATGTTCGCTTGCCATATCCATTTTCGGTCAATGACAGGATGAACTGTTCCAGGGCGCCAAGTTCGGCATACCGCTCAGGTGTCAAGGACACTTCATCCGCGCCAGCCTCTTCATCCAGATCAGGCACTTCCGGTTCGTCGGCCTCGTCCCCGGCGCGGCGAATGGCATTGGCCTGCTTCAGATAGGCGCGCGCCTCGGCCGGCGAGATGTCCACATGGCGCAGGATCGACATCGAGATGACCTCGTCATCATCCTTCAGCCGGATGCCGCGCACGCCGGTGGAATCCCGGCCCTTGAAGACCCGGACGTCGGTCGCCTTGAACCGGATCGCCTTGGCATTGCGGGTGGTTAGCAGGCAGTCATCGTTTTCGGAACAGATGTGGACAGCGATCAGGCGTTCACCTTCGTCGAGCTTCATGGCGATCTTGCCGTTGGCGCGCACATTGGTGAAGTCCGACAGTGCATTGCGCCGGACGCTGCCGCTCGAAGTGGCGAACAGAACCTGCAGATTGTCCCAATCGTCCTCGTCCCGGTCGATCGGCATGACCGCGGCGATGCTTTCGCTCTGTTCCAGCGGCAGAATGTTGACCATGGCCTTGCCGCGGTTTTGCGGTGTGCCGACCGGCAGGCGCCAGACTTTCAGCTTATAGGCCATTCCGGTGGTCGAGAAGAACAGCACCGGCGTGTGGGTGTTGCCGACGAAGATATTGGTGACGAAATCCTCGTCCCTTGTGTTCATGCCCGTGCGGCCCTTGCCGCCCCGACGCTGGGCCCGGTAGGTATCCAGCGGCACCCGTTTGATGTAACCGCCGTGGGTGACCGTCACGACCACGTCTTCCGGTGTGATCAGGTCTTCGTCGTCCATGTCCGCTTCGATATCGAGGAGCTCGGACTTGCGCGGCGTCGCAAATTCATCGCGCACTTCCACCAATTCGCCACGGACGATTTCCAGCACCCGGATCCGGCTGCTCAGGATAGCGAGGAAATCCTCGATCTCGCCCCCGAGCTTCTTCAACTCATCGCCGATCTCGTCCCGGCCGAGGGCGGTCAGGCGCTGCAGGCGAAGTTCCAGAATGGCGCGGACTTGCTCTTCGGACAGCTTGTAGCTGCCATCGTCCTGTACCTTGTGGCGCAGATCGTCGATCAACTGGATGAACGGCGCCATATCCTTCGCCGGCCAATCCCGTTCCATCAACCGGGCACGGGCGGTTGCCGGATCGGGTGCGGCCCGGATCAGCCTGATCACCTCATCCACATTGGCAACCGCGATCGCCAGGCCGACCAGAACATGGGCCCGATCCCGCGCCTTGTTCAGGTAGAATGTGGTGCGGCGAACCACGACCTCCTCCCTGAAGGCCAGGAAAGCCTCCAGAATGCGCTTCAGATCCAGCTGTTCCGGACGGCCGCCATTCAGCGCCAGAAGATTGACGCCAAAGGACGTTTGCAGGTTGGTAAACCGATGGAGCTGATTCAGAACGACGTCGGCGACGGCATCGCGGCGCAGTTCGATCACCACCCGCACGCCGTTGCGGTCACTTTCATCGCGCAGGTCCGAAATCCCCTCGACCCGCTTCTCCCGAACCAGATCGGAAATCCTTTCGACCAGGTTGGCCTTGTTCACCTGATACGGCACTTCGGTAACAATGATCGCCTCGCGATCCTTGCCAAAGTTTTCGATCGAGGTACGCGCCCGCATGATTACCGGGCCGCGGCCGGTATGATAGGCAGACCGGGACCCGCTGCGTCCCAGAATCTGTGCGCCGGTCGGAAAATCCGGCGCCGGGACATATTCCATCAGGGCGGCAATATCCAGATCGGGATCTTCGATCAGAGCCAGGCAGGCGTCGATCACCTCGCCCAGATTGTGCGGCGGCACGTTGGTCGCCATGCCGACGGCGATGCCCGCCGAACCATTGACCAGCAGATTTGGAAACCGCGCCGGCATGACCGTGGGTTCCATATCCTGGTTGTCATAGTTGGGCTGAAACTCGACGGTGTCCTTGTCCAGATCTTCAAGCAGCGCCTGGGTCACCTTTTCCATGCGCACTTCGGTGTAGCGCATGGCGGCCGGGTTATCCCCGTCCATCGAGCCGAAATTACCCTGGCCATCGATCAGCGGCACGCGCATGGAGAAATCCTGAGCCATGCGGACCAGGGCGTCGTAAACAGCCGTATCGCCGTGCGGGTGATATTTACCGATGACGTCGCCGATAACACGGGCGGACTTGCGATAGGGCCGATTCCAGATATAGCCGGCCTCGTGCATGGCAAACAGAATGCGCCGGTGGACCGGTTTCAAACCGTCCCGCACGTCGGGAATGGCCCGGCTCACAATCACGCTCATGGCGTAATCGAGATAGGAGCGCTTCATCTCGTCTTCGATCGCAATGATCGGACCGTCGTATTTTGGCGGTTCCGGGCGATCGCTTTCGGAATCGTCTGGCGGTGTTGTTTCGTCGTCGGACAAGAGCGCTTACATCGCTGTTTTATGAGGTGACGGAGGGGCCGTTAGAGAGCCACGCAAGGGTCGCTCTGGATTCGCGGCCATCATATGGTTTTTACCAGCCCGGCGAAACCTTAAAGCGTACAAATTTATCCTCATCTGTATTATTATCTATTTATTTTAATTTATTGTATTTACGAATTTTTTTCGCACGTAAAAATCTCAGGGTGGCGCCGCCCGATTGTCTCTTTGCGACACATGGTTCCAGGCCACCCGGCAATCCGCATTTTCGGTATTCGAAAACCCGGCTCAGCGTGGACAGATTCGCCGAAACCTATTCGAAGCCGACCAGCCAGAACCGCTACAACAACGCCAATGTCAGTCCCGGGACAAAGGTCACCAGAGCAAGCACGATCACGATGATCGCAATGAAGGGCAGTACGGAGATGCAGATCTCGCCGAATTTCTCCTTGAAGGCCGTTGTGGCGACGATCAGATTCAGGCCGATGGGCGGAGTCAAAAAGCCGATCTCCAGATTGATCACCATGATCACCCCGAAATGGATCGGATTGATGCCATAGGCGGTCGCGGCCGTCAGCAGCAACGGACCGAGGATCAGGATCGCCGACACAACATCGAACAGGCATCCCACGATCAACAACAGCGCATTCACCGCCAGCAGGAAGGCGACCTTGCTGTGGATCGATGCCGTGATCCAGTCCGCCAGTGCCTGAGGGACGCCTTCGATCGTCAGCACGGTTGTCAGGCTGAGGGCGACCGCAACGATCGGAAACAGCATGCCGAGCATCTTCGCCGTGTCGACCAGCGTTTCATAGACATCGCGCGGCGACAGTTCGCGATGGATGAATGCTTCAATCAGAAGACCGTAGAGCAGCGCGACCGCCGCCGCCTCCGTCGGGGAAAACCAGCCTGTATAGATCCCGCCCAACAGAATGACCGGCATCAGGATCGACCAGATGCCGTCCACCAGAGCCTTCCCGAATGCGGCCGGATCGAAGGGCGTCACCGGCATATGGCGATTGGCCCAAAGCGCATAGCCGGCCAACCCGATCGTCAACAATATGCCGGGAATGATCCCGGCCATGAACAGATCAGCAATGGATTTTTCGGTGACCAATCCATAGAGGATCAGCGGGATCGACGGCGGAATGACAATGCCGAGCGTCCCGCCCGATGTCAGCGCGCCCAGGGCAAACCGCTTGGGATACCCGTTTTGCAGAAGCGCCGGATACAAGATTGAGCCGACGGCCAGAAGTGTCACCGGCGAGGATCCAGAAATCGCGGCGAATAACGCGCAGGACAGGATCGTCGCAACGCCCAGGCCGCCTGGCAGGCCCGTGGTTGCCAGGCGCGCAACCTCCACAAGGCGCCGGGCGATCGAACCGCGGGTCATCAGGCTTCCGGCGATCAGGAACATCGGGATCGCCAGCAGAACCTCGTTGTCCAGACTGATCCAGAGGTCTTCGATCAGGTAAACGAGCTGGGCGTCCCCCCACGCCAGATGGACATAAGCGGCGGCGGCCAGAAGAACCACGACAACATTCTGACGGATCGCGAGCAATGCCAGGGTCATGAAGAGAAGGCCGAGAGCCGCAATCACGCCCGTGCACCCTCATTCGGCTTCAGGCCGGGCCACAGAGCAAATAATCCATGGCGCAGGCCCGTGGAGGCCAAAGCGTATGGAATGACAATCTGGATTGGCCACAGGAGCCAGTAAAGAACAGCCGCCCGATCCTGGAATTCCATGGATTGCCGGATGAACAGCACCGCAACCCATGCCATGAAAACGTAAAAGACAAAGGCGAAAGCGTCACCGATCCGGTCGATGAGAGCGCCCTTGAAAACAAAATCAAGGAATGCCGGGCGCAACTGCGCATTCGCCGCTGTCGCCAGGCCCAGGCCCAGAAATCCCGCGACCACTGCTGCATAGACGGCCATCTTCTGGGCACCGAAAACGCCCGTCCCTGATACCTCGCGTCCGACAACATCGCCAATCAGCAAGGCCGCCACGATCAGATAAGCGACCGCGGCGGCAATGCTTTCAACGCTGTTCAGCAGGCGAAGAAGGCGCCCCGCTCGTTCCACCTAGCCTCCGCAGGCGGATTTGGCGGAACCGATCGCGGCCCAGGTCGCCTCTGAGTTGCCGCCGAGTTCCGACACGATCCGGGGCTGCACCCTGGGCGCAACCGCCCGCCATGCGGCATCGTCGGATGCGTGGACCGTGGCGCCCTCGTCCTGGATCTTCTTCAGCAGCGCAACCTCTGCGCCCCGAACGCCCTTGCGCAGACCCTTGAAGACATCCGCGGCCTCGCGCAACCAGCCCCGCTCCTCCGCGCTAAGTTCCTTCCAGGTCCTGTTCGAGACGATGACCGAGCCGATCTGGTGGACGTGGTTCGTGGCGGTCACATGCGGTGCGACCTTGTGATATCCCACCGCGATTCCGTAGACTGCCGGCCAGGTCGCCGCCGACACATTGCCTGTCTTCAGGGCCGGCATGGTATCTGTCGTTCCCAAGGGTACGGCGGAACCGCCTGCACCATCCATGAACAGCGTATCGGTCCTGGTCGGCGCAGTCCGGATCTTCACACCGGCAAGATCGGCCGGCGTCACGATCGGCTTCTTGGAAAAAACGATCTGTTGACCAATCTCCAGCCAGGCGATCGGCGCCACCCCTGCTTCGTCGAAGGAACCGCCGAACGTATTCAGCAGATGATTATCCGCGACACAGTCTGCCTGTTCAAGACTTTCGAACGCGAAGGGCGAGGCAAGAAGACCGAATTCCGGCACCAGCAATGACGAAGCCGTGTTTGAAAACAAACCCATATCCAGCCGTCCGCGGGCAACCTGGCGCACAGTGGTCTGTTCGTCGCCAAGCTGGCTGGCATGAAAGTGCTTGATCGTCAGAGTGCCGCCGGAAAGCTCGGCCACCTTGGCAACAAAGGCATCGGTCACCTTGCCCCATGGCGAGCCGGCCGGCGCGGCGCCGGCAGAGCGAAGTTCGCGTGCTTCGGCAGTACCGACAAACAACAGTGCGGCGAGCGCACCTGCTAGAACGTGTTTCATCTGCTTCCTCCCTGTTGGGCGCATTCATGCCCGGTTGGCGCGGCAACCGCGATTGGCTGCCGGGTTCTCATGCGAGTCCCGTAACTTCCGCCGGGTTCGCGGTCTCCACGTAATCCGGCTGCTCAACTGTTACGCGCTGGGTAACCCGCCGGTTGGGCCAATAATCGGCGCAGGCATAATGCTGGGTGGATCGGTTGTCCCAGACCGCCAGACCATTTTGCTCCCATTTGTGATTGATCATGAATTCGGGTTGTTGCAACCAGCGCAGCAGAAACTCGAATATGCCCTTGCCCTCGCGGACATGACCATCGACGACAATCTCCTTGGTGAACGTCTCGTTGATGTAAAGGCACTTCCTGCCGGATTCCGGGTGGGTTTTGACCACCGGATGTTCGACCGGCCGAAATGCTTTTATCGCATTGGTAAGGGCGTCGATGCCCCTGGATTCCAGTTTCTCGTAAAATCCGCTGACCTCGAAACTGTGGATTGCCGTCAGGGTTTCCAGATATGCCTTCATGCCGTCAGACAGGCCGTTATAGGCCTTCGACATGCTGAGAAATGCAGTATTGCCACCTGCCTCGGGCATTTCGGTAATCTGAATGACCGAGCCGAGCGGCGGTGTCTTTTGCCAGCTTAGGTCAGTGTGCCAGATGTTGATTTCCGGCGGATTGTTCTCGTCAAAAACGATCAATTCGATTTCCGGCGCGTCTTCCTTGCGCTCGAAAAACGAGCCCCTGGCCAGCGGGCCGAAGCAGGAGGCGAGTTGCACGTGATGGTCCGCATCCAGTTCTTGCGGCGGGAAGAACAGCACCTCGAAGTCAAGCAGCGCCTGGCGCAGCTCCTTCTTCGTCTTTCGGCTCAGCTTTCCGGTCAGATCGAGACCTTCGATCGTTGCGCCAAAGCCGGGCATCTTCAGCCTGGGCGTAAACGTTCTATATTTGCCGTCTGTTTCCGGTGTTTCGACCGCTTTCAAAACCGCACCGCCGCGCATGGCTTAATCCTCCCTGGATGAAAGACAGGGATGAAAGGCTGGCACCATATCGCATCCCAATGGTTTCTTGAATTTGAATTCAAGTTCGGGTCTGGTCATCGCGTCAAGCAAATTCGAATGACTGAATTGGCGAAGAAAGACGTGGCGCTGTACCGCCCTGTTCCCATGGCGACTGACGAGAGCCATGCACCCGTACCCGCGGGCGTTTTCACCATGGGCGCTGCGGACGGACCGCACCCCGAAGACGACGAGGGATCGCCGCGCCAGGTTACCTTGCCGGCCTGCCGCATCCGCGGGACAACCGTCACAAATGCCGGGGCTTCGCCGGGTTCGTCCACGCCACCGGACATGTCACATTGGCTGAACGAGGAGGCGCGTCGCACGTCTTCGCAGGCCAGATGAAAGACCCCGAAGACATCCGGTTGCCGACCGGGTCGCATCCTGGTGGCGGCTGGTCGAAGATGCCTGTTGGCACCATCCCGCAGGGACAATCGAGGCCGAAGATGATCTCCCCGTGGTGCATGTGGCGCACGCCGATGCCCGGGCCTGTTGTGACTGGTCAGGCACAGGATTGCCGACCGAGGCAGAATGGGAACGTGCGGCGCAGGGGCCACCCTCTCCGAACTGAATATCTGGCGCGGTATCTTCCCCGATGCACCGACTGCTCCGCCCGGTCCCTGGCCGGCCGCGTGCGGTCCGGCAAACCCGGTTGGCCCGCACCATTCATGCGGAAATATCCGGGAATGGACCGGCGACCGTTTCACCCGCTTGCACTCGCCGAGACCGCAACGAAATCCGGTTGGACCGCTGAACGGCGCAGCTTATGTGGCCAAGGACGGTTCATTCCCGTGCCGCCCTTCCCATTGCGCCCGCTTCCGAAGTTCCTCCCGACGCGCGCAATTCCCGGAGGCGACGACAGGTCACCTGGGCTTCGGGGATGTTGCATCCATGCCCTAGAACGGAATTTCGTCATCGAATTCGGCGCCGCCACCGGTGCTGCCGGAGTATTGGCCGCCACCGTAATCGCCGCTGCCGCCGCCAAACTCTCCCCCGCCGCCCATGTCACCGCCGCCGCCGCGGCCATCCAGCATGGTCAGCGTGCCGCCAAATCCCTGCAGCACCACTTCGGTGGAATACCGGTCCTGGCCGCTCTGATCCTGCCATTTGCGAGTCTGCAACTGGCCTTCAATATAGATCCTGGAGCCCTTTTTCAGATATTGTTCGACAATCTTGCACAGGCCCTCGGAGAAAATCACCACGCGGTGCCATTCGGTCTTCTCGCGCCGCTCACCGGTGTTGCGGTCGCGCCAGCTTTCCGTGGTCGCCATACGCAGATTGGCGATGGGCCGTCCGTCCTGAGTATGCCGGATTTCCGGATCGGCTCCCAGATTTCCGATCAGCATTACCTTGTTCAGACTGCCCGCCATGTTGCTCTCCGCATTCGAATCCAATATTTCCGCCATACAGCACGGGGTGTGAGTTCATGCCAGTGTGGCGAATCCGGACTGTTCACTTTATGTTCTTGTTGCCTGTGTGTGAGGGGGATAAGTTTGTCGGCCGCGGCATTTCAAAAGGTGGTCAGCCCCTGCCCCACATATTACATCAATGGGCAGGAAACGGACGGAATCATCAGAAATGCAAAAATCGATCAGCATCCGCGGCGCGCGCGAACACAATTTGAAGGGGGTCGATCTCGACCTGCCGCGCGACAAGCTGATCGTGTTTACCGGCCTGTCCGGGTCCGGCAAGTCCTCTCTCGCCTTCGACACGATCTATGCCGAGGGACAGCGGCGCTATGTGGAATCCCTGTCGGCCTATGCCCGCCAGTTCCTGGACATGATGCAAAAACCGGACGTGGATCACATTGACGGCCTGTCGCCCGCGATCTCCATTGAACAGAAGACCACCAGCCGCAATCCCCGATCCACCGTCGGCACGGTCACCGAGATCTATGATTACATGCGGCTCCTGTGGGCGCGCATCGGCATCCCCTATTCGCCCGCGACCGGCCTGCCGATCGAAAGCCAGACCATCAGCCAGATGGTCGACCGGATCATGGCGCTGGACGAAGGGACACGGCTCCATCTGCTGGCGCCCATCGTGCGCGGCCGCAAGGGCGAGTACCGAAAGGAATTTGCCGGGCTGCAAAAGCGCGGCTTTCAGCGGGTAAAGGTCAACGGCGAATTTTATGAACTGCCCGATGCCCCGACCCTGGACAAGAAATTCAAGCACGAGATCGATGTGGTGGTCGACCGCATCGCCGTAAAGGCCGGCATCGAGATCCGTCTGGCCGACAGTCTGCAGACCGCCCTGCAACTGGCCGACGGTATTGCCATTGCCGAGGATGCCAAGGCCGTGGACGACAAGGAGGAACCGGTCCGCCACATCTTTTCGGAAAAATTTGCCTGCCCGGTGTCCGGCTTTACGATTTCAGAAATCGAACCGCGCCTGTTTTCCTTCAACAACCCGTTCGGCGCCTGCGCCACTTGCGACGGACTGGGCGCCCAGCTGGCCTTTGACGAAGCGCTGGTGGTGCCGGATGACGGCCTCTCCTTGCGCGAAGGGGCGGTGGTTCCCTGGGCCAGGACGGGCGCCTCGTCACCTTATTACATGCAGACGCTGGGCAGCCTGGCAAACCACTTCAAGGCATCGGTCACCACGCCGTGGCGCGAACTGCCGGCCAGGGTGCGATCCGCCATCCTGTTCGGAACCGGCAAAACCTTGATTACCATGACCTATGACGACGGCGTGCGCCGTTATCAGGCGAAAAAACCGTTCGAGGGTGTGATCGGCAATATTGAGCGGCGCTACCGGGAAACAGACAGCGCCTGGGTGCGCGAGGAACTGGAACGGTTCAAGACCGACGCACCGTGCGATGCATGTGCCGGCAACCGGCTGAAGCCGGAAGCATTGGCCGTCAAGATCAATGGCATGCACATCTCCGAGGTTGGCCGCTATTCGATCCGCCAGGCCAGAGCCTGGTTCGATGCCCTGCCTGGCCGTTTGACCAGGAAACAAATGGAAATCGCGGAACGCATCCTGAAGGAAATCCGCGAGCGGCTCGGCTTCCTCGATAATGTCGGCCTGGAATATCTCACACTGTCACGGGGATCAGGTTCGCTGTCGGGCGGCGAAAGCCAGCGCATTCGTCTGGCCAGCCAGATCGGTTCAGGCCTGACAGGCGTTCTGTATGTCCTGGACGAGCCGTCCATCGGCCTGCACCAGCGCGACAATTCACGCCTGCTGGAAACCCTGCGCGGCCTGCGCGATCTGGGCAATACGGTCATTGTCGTCGAACATGACGAGGAAGCCATCCATTCCGCCGACCATGTGGTTGATATCGGTCCCGGCGCCGGTGTCCACGGCGGTGAAATCGTCGCCCAGGGCACGCCGGACCAGGTGACGGCCAACCCCGCGTCCCTGACCGGGCAATACATGACCGGCAGGAAGCAGGTGCCGATCCCGGCCAAGCGCCGGGCCATGAAGAAAAACAAGAAGCTGGTGCTGCGGGGGGCCAGCGGCAACAACCTCCAGAACATTACCGTGGAATTCCCCCTCGGCACCTTCATCTGCGTCACCGGGGTGTCGGGCGGCGGCAAATCGACCCTGACTGTTGAGACCCTTTACAAGGCCGCCGCGCGCAAGCTGAACGGTGCGCGCACCAATCCGGCGCCACATGACGGCATCCAGGGCCTTGAATTTCTCGACAAGGTCATCGACATTGACCAGTCCCCGATCGGTCGCACGCCCCGGTCGAACCCGGCGACCTATACCGGCGCCTTCGGCCCCATCCGCGACTGGTTTGCCGGCCTGCCTGAATCCAGGGCGCGCGGCTACAAGCCGGGCCGGTTCTCGTTCAACGTCAAGGGCGGCCGCTGCGAGGCATGCCAGGGCGACGGCGTTATCAAGATCGAGATGCACTTCCTGCCGGACGTCTATGTTCAATGCGATGTGTGCCGGGGCCATCGCTATAACCGGGAAACCCTGGAAGTTCTCTACAAAGGGAAATCGATCGCCGATGTGCTGGACATGACGGTCGAGATCGCATCCGAATTCTTCAAGGCCGTGCCATCGATCCGCGACAGGATGCTGACCCTGGAACGGGTCGGCCTCGGTTACATCAAGGTTGGCCAGCAGGCGACCACCCTGTCGGGCGGCGAGGCGCAGCGGATCAAATTGTCAAGGGAGTTGTCGAAGCGCGCCACGGGAAAAACCCTCTATATCCTGGACGAACCGACCACGGGCCTGCATTTCGAGGATGTGCGAAAGTTGCTGGAGGTGCTGCACGAACTGGTCGACACCGGCAATACGGTGGTGGTGATCGAGCATAATCTGGAGGTCATCAAGACCGCCGACTGGATCATCGATCTCGGCCCCGAAGGCGGGGACGGTGGCGGCGAGATTGTGGCGCACGGGCCGCCAGAGGATGTGGCCCACGAAAAGCGCAGCCATACCGCACAGTATCTGAGGGACATTCTGGGCAAGAAGGTCAAGAAGCTGAAGAAGAGCGCCTGAATTGCTGTCCGGCGCACCGTCAGGTGCGGGCTGACAGAACCTGGCCATCCCTGGTCGCCTGTCACGACCCTTAATCGTTGAAACAGGTTCGGGAAGCGCGGGAAAAGCACCCCTCGGGGTGCAGGACCTTGCGATCCGGAATTTCCTTTCTGGCCGGACCGTGATTCCTTCCGTGAAGACCGTTCACCCGGGGAGGATTGGATGCGGCCAGGCAACCTGAACGGATCGATCACGACAATCAGGGCGGCCGCCTGGCAGATGCGGACATCCTCCGATCCATCCCGAATGGTCGAGGCGTTTGCGGTGCCTGATTATCAGGCACCGCATCGAAACCCGCTTGACGATCAGGAGGAAAAAGCGGCTCCGTCACAGACGGCTGACGATCTTCAGGGGGCAGCAGCCTCCCCGCTTCTCGCGCCCGCATGTCCCTCTTTCCCGGTTTCAATCCCAGCGGGCCTCGTTCAGACGCCAGTAGAGCGCTGTTCCGACAAGCGGAGAGTGGTCTGGAATCAGGTCGAAGGCTATTTTGCCTTTCCTGTTCCGTGCGGCCGGATCGGCCCCGGCTTTGAGAAGCGCCCCGACGGTCTCCTCATGGCCTCGACGGGCCGCGTCGTGCAGCGGGGTCTCGCCATACTTGTCCCGGGCGCCCGGATCGGCCCCGGCCTTGAGAAGCGCCCCGACGGTCTCCTCATGGCCCCAAAAGGCCGCTCCGTGCAGCGGGGTGTAGCCAGCATTGTTCGCGTCCGGATCGGCCCCGGCCTTGACAAGCGCCCCGATGGCCTCCACATGGCCTCCATCGGCCGCCCGGTGCAGTGGGGTGTAGCCCTGCCAGTTCCGTGCGCCCGGATCGGCCCCGGCTTTGAGAAGCGCCCCGACGGTCTCCTCATGGCCTCGACGGGCCGCCTCGTGCAGCGGGGTGTAGTGGAGAATCCTACCCCGTGCGCCCGGATCGGCCCCGGCCTTGAGAAGCGCCCCGATGGCCTCCACATGGCCCTCACGGGCCGCCCGGTGCAGTGGGGTGTAGCCCTGCCAGTTCCGGGCGCCCGGATCGGCCCCGGCCTTGACAAGCGCCCCGATGGCCTCCACATGGCCCTCACGGGCCGCCACGTACAGCGGGGTGACGCCATCCTTGTTCCGTGCGCCCGGATCGGCCCCGCCTTTGACAAGCGCCCCGATGGCCTCCGCACGGCCCCAAAAGGCCGCCCCGTGCAGCGGGGTCTCGCCATTATCCCTGTCCCGGGCGCCCGGATCGGCCCCGGAGGCGAGACACGCGCGTACGCTCTCGATCGTGGCCGTCTCGAACCAGGCGCGCTCACCCCACCCCGCGCAGACATCCCGCGCCAGGCTTGAGGAAGTGCCGCCAAGCAATCCGGCTGCCATTGCAACCGCCATGGCCAGGCGTCTGGCCGAACGAAGGCTCCGCAGGGTGACGATATTCATTTTCCTGGCTCCTTTTGCGTTCCGGTATATGAATCGCCAGTGTCCATTGCAAGTCATCAATCTGAACATGCCGCCCCGCCATCCGCGATTGATACAATCCTGGTTCGGAAGTTGGCGCCCCGTATGTCGCTCGAACGGTTGACAAAGATAGGATTTCCCGATTCATCGCCAGAATGAATTCCGCTCATTTGCGGCAGTGCGCGCAACTGCTCGAAAAACAGCGCTCCCTCCCGGGCCCGGTGATCAGGCCCGCCGGTGCAACTGCCGGATTGCCCGACCGGCCAGGGGGCTGCCGGACCAGCATTGCAGCACCTCCACCTGGCCACTGGCCATGTCGAGATAGCGCAGACTGAAATCATCGGTCAGGACGCGAGCATTGGCCGAGGCTGTGAAAAACTCCCGTCCCATGCCCCGGACAAGCCCGGTGGTGTCGCACTGGAGGAAATGGACGCCTTTGCCGGCGCCGTCCCGCACGGGCGCGAAATGGCCGCCATGGCGTTCCCGGCCGGCAAGCTTCAGGGCAAAAGCCGCCATACCGATCGCCGGAAGGCCAAAAAGGATCACCAGGGCCATGATCCGCCAGGTTCGCCGCGCCGCGCTGTCGGGTTTCTTCGCTATCACCTAGACGCCGATCAGTTCCAGCCATTCATCCTCGGTAAAAGTTGCAACGCCCAGTTCCTCGGCCTTTTTCAGCTTCGATCCCGCACCGGGGCCGGCCACCACACAGTCCGTCCTGGCCGACACGCTGCCGGAAACCCTGGCGCCCAGCGCCTCGGCCCGGGCCTTGGCCTCGGACCGGGTCATGCGTTCCAGGGTGCCGGTAAAAACCACGGTCTTGCCGGCCACCGGCGTATCGGCCTTGGCCGCTTCCATATTCTCGACCGTCACCTCGGCCAATAACCGGTCGATGGCGCCGACATTGTATTCTTCGGTGAAGAACGCGACCAGCGAGTCCGCCGCGACCTCGCCAAAGCCGTCCATGTCGAGCAGCGACTGCCAGGCTTCGCCTTCCCGGTCGGCGGCGGCCAGGACCGTTTCGCGCAGTTTCTCGAACGAGGCATGGTTCTGCGCCAGGAGCCGCGAATTGGTCCGCCCCACATTGCGGATGCCGAAGCCATAGAGGAAACGGACGATGCCGATGGTGCGTCGTTCCTCGATGGCGGCAAACAGATTGGCGGCGGAGGTTTCACCAAAGCCTTCCCGGTTCTTCAGCGGCGTCAGGCTGGTCTCATCCCGCCTTGCCAGGGTAAAGATATCGGCCGGCTCCTTGACCAGACCCTTTTCCCAGAACAGTTCGACCTGTTTTCCGCCCAGTCCCTCAATGTCACAGGCATCGCGCGAGACGAAGTGCTTCAGCCGTTCCACGGCCTGGGCCTCGCAGATCAGCCCGCCGGTGCAGCGCCGGCGAGCTTCACCCGGCGGACGGATCGCGGCGGAATCGCAGACCGGGCAGGTGTCGGGAAAGACGTACGGAACGGCGTCCGCCGGCCGCCGGACCAGATCCACATCAATGATTTGCGGGATCACGTCGCCGGCCCGCTGGACCGTGACCGTGTCGCCGATGCGGATATCGCGGCCCTCGCGCAAGGGTTCACCGTCGCCGCCGATCCCCCTGATGTAGTCCTCGTTGTGCAGGGTCGCATTGGACACCACAACGCCGCCGACGGTGACCGGATCCAGCTTTGCCACCGGCGTCAGCGACCCCGTGCGTCCAACCTGGATGTCAATATCCAGCAAGGTGGTCGTCGCTTTCTCCGCCGGGAATTTGTGGGCGATGGCCCAGCGCGGCTCACGCGTTCGAAAGCCGAGCCGGTCCTGCAGATCCAGCCGGTCCACCTTGTAGACCACCCCGTCAATGTCATAGCCGAGCCCGGACCGGGCCGCCTCGATCCGTTCATAATGTGCCTGCAATTCGGCCGCGCCAGTGCAGCGCTTCATCAACGGGTTGACCGGAAAGCCCCAGTTTCCAATCGCCTCGACAACTTCCATCTGGCCATGTGCCGGCAATTCAGTGGTTTCCCCCCAGGCATAGGCAAACATCCGCAACGGCCTGGAGGCGGTATTCGCACTGTCGATCTGGTGCAGGGAGCCGGCGGCGGCATTGCGCGGATTGGCGAACGCTTTCTCGCCGGCCTCGATCTGGCGCGCATTGAGGGCGGCAAAATCCTCGTGGCTCATATAGACCTCGCCGCGCACCTCAAATACCCGGGGCATGCCGTCGACCTTTTTCGGAATCTCGCCAATGGTCAGGATGTTGGCGGTAACATTCTCTCCCTCGGCGCCATCGCCCCGGGTCGCCGCCTGGATCAGCACGCCATCTTCATAGCGCAGCGAGATGGACAGCCCGTCGATCTTCGGCTCGGCGGTAAAGATCAGTTCCGCGCCTTCCGGCAAATTCAGGAACTTGCGGATGCGGCCCTCGAACTCGCCGACATCGTCACCGGCGAACAGATTGCCCAGGGACAGCATCGGCACGGCATGGGTGATCTTGCCGAACGCATCGCGCGGCGCGGCGCCCACCCGCTCCGTCGGGCTGTCTTCGCGTTTCAGTTCGGGGAAGCGTTCCTCGATTGCGGTGTTGCGGCGGCGCAAGGCATCGTATTCGGCGTCGTCGATGGCTGGCGAGTCATCCAGATAATAGGCCTGATCATGGCCGGCGATCTCACCTGCCAGGGCGGCAAGTTCTTCGGCTGCCTGTGCCTCGGTCAGATCGTCAATCGGTATCGCGCGAACTTCGTTCATGGCACTGGTATAGCGCGGCAATTCGGGCTTGGGGAGAGGCTAATCCCACCCGAAGCCGGCGCTCATGGATGTTCGACGCGGCCAGCACACCGATCACCACGATCCCGCCAAGCAGGCTGGTCGATCCGGGCGTTTCCGACAGCATCATCCAGACCCAGAGCGGGCCCAACACCGCTTCAAGCAACATTAGGAGGCTGACCTCGGGCGCGGGCAGATAACGCGGCCCCAGGGTCAGGAAAACCAGGCCCAGTGGCACGATCCCCAGCCCCATCAGCCCAAGATACAGGCCATCAGACGGCGCAATCGATGCCGGCGCCGCCAGCGGCAGGACGACAAGCGCGGTCAAAAGGCTGGCCAGCGCGGTCGCGGGCACCAGCGAGCGAGAGCGGGCCTGACGGGCGATCACGAAGGTTGCCGCCAAAAGGATTGCCGACATCACAGCCGCCAGATCGCCATGAAGCGATCCCCTGCTCTGCAGACCGCCGCCAAAGGCGATGATGCCGATCCCGAACAGGGCGCCGGCAATCGTCAGCCAGCGTCGCGCGGATATGCGTTCACCCAGAAACAGCCGCGACAGCAAGGCGGCGAAAACCGGTGCTGTCCCGTTGATGAACAGCGCGTTGGCCACCGTCGTATGATTGATCGCGATAATGAAGAATATCGTCCCAAGGGCGAAGGTCGGCAGATACAACAGGCCGGCCTTGCCAATGGCCCGTATCTGTCGACCAACATCCAGCCGGTAGACAATCATCAGGCCGACCAGCATGGTCATCCCGGACAGCAGTCCGCGCCAGAACAGGAGTGTCCAGTCATCCACCTCGACCAGGCGGATCAACAAGGCATCGGGCGTTATGATCAGGACGCCGAATCCGGTGATCATCAATCCCTTGGCATGATTGTCCTGTTGCATGTATCAGCCGGCCACCGGGCCAAACAGACCGGTCAGAAAACGATCCATCCAGGCTTCTTGCACGGGCAGGCAAAATTTGCCGATTTCGTCCTGCTCGGCACGTGTCTGTGCGCCTGGCTTGCCCCAGTAAGCACTGGCCCAGTCATCATTCTGCCAGCGCGCGAATTCCGCGCCGGTCAATTCAGGATGAAACTGAAATCCGAATGTCCTGTCACCATGCGAGAAAGCCTGATTGGGAAAGAGATCCGTGCCGGCCAGATGGATCGCGCCGCGGGGAATTTCAAAGCCATGGAAATGGGCCTGGGTCACGTACATGTCCCGAGGAAACAGGGCATGCCCTTCCGGCGTGACGTTCAGCCGGTAGTGTCCGAACTCGCACAGACCATCCATTCCGGCTTCCACCCGCGCACCCAGCACGTCAGCGATGATCTGGCCGCCAAGGCACAATCCGATGAGCGGAATTTCTGCGCGCATGCACCGTTCGGCATAACGGGCCTCGTCCACCAGACAGGGCAGCCGGTCATTGACATACTGATCACCGCCGTAAAGAACGGCACCTGCAACATCCGGACCCGGCGGCTCCAGGGATTGCCCGAGACAGGGCGTCCGCCAGTCGCAATCATAGCCATGGGTCGAGAGCCAGGTCGAGACCCGGTCTTCTTGCATATCGCTTTCATGGACGACCAGAACAACGCGTTTGGGCATATTCCCTCTCCGCCATGCCCAGACCTTCCGACCGTCATGGCGATGGACAGGTAATCCGCCCGCCGGGCAAGGTCAATGGACGTTACAGCGCTGCTTGCGCGCCGGCCCTTGATGATGTCTCATCGCCCGAACGGATTAACTCTGGAGGGCCGCCATGACCAACCGACTGGACAGGATTGCACTTGCCATCAAGGCCGGGCATGACGCCGGCGAGACCTATTCCAATCTGACCGGAGATCTGGCGCCAAGGGACGAAGCCGATGCCTATGCGGCCCAGGCCCGACTGCATGCGCTGCACGCCGCCGGCGGGCGCGGCAAGATCGGCGGGAGAAAGATTGCCCTCGCTTCGAAAGTGCAACAGGAGTTGTGCGGTGTGGACCATCCCATCGCCGGCGGCATCTTCGCGGATGAAATCATCATGTCGCCGTCCGAGATCAATCTGTCGGATTATCACGGCCTGGGGATCGAGTTTGAACTGGCGGTCATTGTGGACAAGGAAATGAATGCCACGGGTGCGCCCTTCACCGCACAGTCCGTGCGCGATTATATCGGCGCCGTGCATCCTGCCCTAGAAATGATCATCGATCGCGAGGCCGATTATGGCGATTTGAACGCGCAGACAATGATCGCCGACAATGCGTGGAGTGCCGGGGTCATCCTCGGCGCCGAAGTTCCGGACTGGCAGTCGCGCGATTTCGACAATCTGGCGACGACATTGAACTGGAACGACGAGGAACCACAACACGCCGTCACCGGCCTTGCCGATCCGCTTGGTTCGCTCGCCTGGGTCGCCAATCTGGTGACCGGGATCGAACAGACCATCAAGATCGGCCATACGGTAATCACCGGCAGCGTGATCAAGACCCGCTATCCGAAAGCGGGCGACGAAATTCGCTATGAATTCGATGGCCTTGCCGGCGTCACGCTGAAGGTAAACTGAAGCTGGCCGCTATCCCGCGCCGATCAAATCGGTTGCGGCATCACGAGCGGCATCGGTCACCTTGGCGCCCGCCAGCATGCGGGCGATTTCCTCGCGGCGGTCGTCGGCCTGTAGCAAAGCGACCTGTGTGGCGGTCAGGCCGGGCACGGTCTCCTTCTTCTCGATCCGAAAATGGGTATCGCCCTTGGCGGCCACCTGGGGCGAATGGGTGATGACCAGGACCTGGCCATTTTTCGACAAACGTTTTAGCCGTTCGCCCACCATGTCGGCGGTTGCACCGCCAATACCGCGATCAACCTCGTCAAAGACCATGGTCGGCACCGCCTTGGCTGCCGCCAGCACAACCTTCAAAGCCAGGACAAGGCGCGCCATCTCGCCGCCAGAGGCGACCCTGGTCAGTGGCCCCATGGCGGAACCCGGATTTGTCGCGATCCGGAATTCCACCCGGTCGCGGCCATGAGCCGTCGGTTCACCCAGTTGCGATATCCCGGCCTGGAATACTGCCTTGCCAAGCCCCAGCGGTTCCAACTCACCCATGACTGCCTTGTCCAGCTTGCCGGAGGCGGCGGCGCGTTTTTTCGACAGGCCGGCGGCGCATTTATCGTACTTTTGTTCGGCGTCCCGGACCTTCCTGGTCAGCACCGCGATATCCGCGCCGCCCTGGTCGATGGAAGCGAGTTGTACCTCGAACCGTTTTTGCAGATCGGCCAGGCCGTCCACTTGAACCCCGTGTTTGCGGGCACAGGCGCGCAAGGCAAACAGGCGCTCTTCGACCTGATCCAGTTCCGCCGGGTCGGTAATCAATTCGCGCGCCGCGGCATCGACCCGGGCCGATGCCTCCGACGTTTCGTTCAGGGCGCGATCCAGTGCCTCCAGCGTATCGTCGAGAATGCCGCCGGACTTGTCGGCCACTGATTGAAGCCGGCGCAGGGCGGTGGTCAGAATGTTTTCCGCCCCCTGGTCACCGCCGGCAAGGCTGGATCGAACCGCGTCCACATCTTCGGCAATCCGTTCGGCGTTTTGCAGGGCCCGGCGCCGGTTGGCCAAAAGCTCTTCCTCACCCGCTTCCGGTCCCAGGGCGATCAGTTCATCCGTTGCATGGCGCAGGAACTCCTCATCCGCGCGTGCCGCCGCGATATCGGCCCCGGCCTGTTTCAACGCGGCTCGGGCATCTGCCCAGATCTGGAAGGCGGCACGGGTCGCGGCCACGTCCTTGTCGAGGTTTCCGAACATGTCCAGCAGGGCGCGGTGCCCGGCCGGAGCCAGCAGCCCGGCATCGTCATTCTGGCCATGAATTTCCACCAGCGGACGAACAACGTTCTGCAGCAGGGCAAGCCCCACCGGCTGATCGTTCACAAGGGCGCGCGACTTTCCTGTCCGCGTAATCGCCCGCCGGACGATCAGATCACCGTCAATCTCAACCCCGGCATCGGCCAGATCCGCGCAGATGTCGGCTGGAATGTCGCCCTCGATGATCGCGGAAATGGTTGCCTGGTCTTCGCCCTTGCGGATCAGCCCCATGTCGGCACGCGCGCCTGTGACCAGGCCCAGCGCATCCAAAAGGATTGACTTGCCCGCACCGGTCTCCCCGGTCAGCACATTCAGACCGGTCCCGAACTCGATGGTCAGGGCATCGATCAGAACGATATTACGAATATTGAAACTGGTCAGCATACCCTGCCCCGCCCGGTCCGGTTCGTGGTTCAGAAAACCTTGCCCCAAAGCTTCGCCAGCCAGGATTCTTCATCGACTGCCGGGCGCAAATCGACACCTTCCAGCAACAGGTAGCTGTCGGCATACCAGGGGCTGCCAGGATAGTTGAGCCCCAGAACAGCCGCCGCTGTCTGGGCTTCGCCGCGGATGCCCATGGCCAGATACGACTCGACCAGGCGGTGAAGGGCTTCGGGCGTGTGGGACGTGGTCTGATATGTATCAACGACTGTCCTGAACCGATTGATGGCGCCAACATATTGGCCGCGAGTCAGATAATAGCGCCCGACCGACATTTCCTTGCCTGCCAGATGATCCAGCGTCAGATCCAGTTTCAACCGGGCATCCTTGCCGTATTCGGAATCTGGATACCTGCGAACCAGTTCGGTGAAGGCCTGGCGGGCATGGTCGGTCATGCTTTGGTCGCGGGTGACATCGGTTATCTGCTCGTACTGGCTGATCCCCATCAGATAGAGCGCATAGGGTGCGTCCTTGCTGGATGGATAGAGTTGAAGGTATCGTTCCGCGGATGCGATCGCCTGGCTGTAATTATTGTCCTGATAGGCCGAAAAAGCACCCATCAACACCGCGCGGCGCGCCCAGGACGAATAAGGATGCTGACGCTCGACCTCGTCGAACAAGACCAGTGCGCCCTCATAATCTTCGGTTTCCAGCGCGGTTTGCGCTTCGTCATAAATTGTTTCTGGCGCACGCTCGACATAGGCGACTTCATCCTCGTCGCCGCAGCCCGCAAACAGAACAGCCGACAGGCCCATGACGCCTGCAATTCTGGAGATTTTTGCAAAAGAAAGCATGATCCACCGATTCCCAGTCAGGTACATTGGCGCAATCTAGCAGATCGACAATCCATCGGAAACAGTTCCCGCGCGTGGGCTGACTGCCCTGGCGCAATTGCAACCATGGGTGATGGCGCCGGTTCATTTGCGCGCATTACGATTGACAAGTCGCCACAAGTCTTTATCCAAATCCGCAGGAGTGGCAAACATGGTTAACCGGATGCGAGTTCATGGGTTCCAGAAATGCTCGAACGATCGCCAGGCGAGTCGATGGATACGTCGGCCGCGGAATTCGCCTGCGCCGCACGCTGTTGAGCCTGACCCGGGAAGATCTGGCAAGCTGGAAATCTCCTACCAGCAAGTGCAAAAATACGAAACCGGTGCCAACCGCATCAGCGCCGGCCGGCTTATGAAATTGCCAGATTGCTGGATGTTGAAATCGGTTATCTGTTCACCGAATTCGATGACGAATTGCCGGTCAGCGAACCAATCGGACAGGGCGGCAGAAACCGCTCGCTGACTGATTTCGCGCAGAATTTCTCTGAAGTAGCAAATCCGGCAATCCGGAATGCCCAATCCGGAATGCCCTGGTCAATCTGGTGCACGGCCTGACCAGGATCGGCAATGCCGCGGACTAGATTGCGGCAACCAGTGCCATTTCCTCGACTTCCGGAACTTCGACGACCGCCTCTTCAATCGATGTCCATTCCCAGGCGGTTTCGTCCGCAAACAGCGCCCGCAGAAGCCGATTGTTCAGTCCGTGCCCGGCGCGTACGCCGCGGTAAACGCCCTGGATCGTTCCGCCGGCAAGGTACATATCCCCCACCGCGTCCAGCGCCTTGTGGCGCACGAACTCATCCTGGTAACGCAGACCGCCATCATTCAGGATCTCATCACCGTCGATCACGATGGCATTGTCAAGCGAACCGCCGCGGGTCAAACCGCGCGAGCGCAGATGATCCACCTGGGGCGCGAACCCGAAGGTACGGGCACGGCAAATTTCGGACCTGAATGTCGATCCATCAACCTCAATGGAAACCGACTGGTAAGCGATCACAGCGGTGTCGAATTCAATCTCGAAGTCGACGCGAAATCCGTCATGGGGTGAAATCTCGACGCGCTTGTCGTTTTCTTCCACCGAGACGGACTTCAGGATCCGGATGAAACGCCGTGGCGCATCCTGAACCGTAACACCGGCACAGTCGAGAAGAAAAACGAATGGAGCGGCGCTGCCATCCATGATCGGCACTTCTGCGCCATCGACCTCGACAATGACATTGTCGATCTGACAGCCGGCCAGAGCCGACAGGAGATGCTCGACCGTTGCGACCAGAATGCCATGTTCGTTTGAAATGGTCGTGCCCAGGTCGGTTTCGGTAACCTTGTCAAACCGCGCCGGAATATCACCGGTCCCGGGTTCTGCGTCCGTCCGGCAAAAAACAATTCCCGCATCAGCCGGTGCCGGACGCAGACACATGCGCACGGTCTCTCCGGAATGCAGCCCAATACCTGTGCAATTGATCCGGTTATGTATCGTTCTTTGCCGCGCCAGGGGCATACCACCAACCTTATTCATTTCACTCGGTGATGAGAGATAGACAAGTAAACTGCTTCGCTCAAATCACTCTTTATTTCGCTTTGTTACCCATTCTTTCAGGTCTCAGACCAGGCACGGACATCACCCGTTCGCGGCCGGAAAAATACAACGACAAAGGGCCTGACAGAACTCTGTCAGGCCCAATGTTTTCAAACAGTTAGGAGAGGTTTGGCTAATTTGCCTGCCGTCTCAGGAATGCCGGAATCTCAAGCTGGTCATCTTTGGATTGCGCCGTTTCGGACTTGCACTCTTCCTTGATCGATTCCAACAGATCCTGCATGGCCAAAGCAGAATTATGCTCGGTGACCGGTGCAGCCGGCTCCGTGATCACTGTTTCGTCGTCACTAAAGCTTGGCGCTTCATGGCCGATAATGCCGGCGCCTGTCTTTGCCGGACCGCCCTTCATCCGCTCGATCAGGCTCAGTCCGCGGCGCATGATCCCGCCCTGGGATTCGGCGGCATCGGCATCCACATCCCGGTAATGGCTTTCATCCACCGGCTTGGCCGTACAGGCCTCCGGCCGCGGAAATTTGAAAGCCTGGACCGTTTCTTCAGTTTCCTTCTTCGGCGCTTCGGCGACAAAGGCGACAAAGTTGTCTTCCCGGATGGCTCGCTCCTCAAACCGATCCGGCGAAGATTCGGCTTTGGCTACTGCCGGTTTTTTCTCTTCGGCGGCAGGTGTCGCCACAACCATCGGCGCAGCCGTATCGGGAATGGTGTCAATCGGCTTTGCGCGGGCGGCCTCAGCCGCGTCGGGTTTAGCCACTTCTGTTGTCGACAGGGCGGCGACCGGCACCGCCGAGGCGCCGGTCGCAGCAGTCTTGCCGGCAACCATGCCCGACAGCTTGACGGCCCCGGCAATCTGATCGATCCCGGTCGCGACGACCGAAACCCGCATCAGTCCGTCCAGGCTGTCATCGAAAGTTGCGCCGACCACAATGTTGGCTTTCGGATCGACTTCCTCGCGAATGCGGTTTGCCGCCCCGTCCACCTCGAACAAACGCAGATCCTTACCGCCGGTGATGTTGACCAGAACACCGCGGGCGCCCTTCATCGACACATCGTCCAGAAGCGGGTTGGAAATCGCGGCTTCAGCAGCGGCAAGCGCGCGCTCCTCGCCATTGGCTTCGCCGGTGCCCATCATGGCCTTGCCCATCTCGCTCATCACCGAGCGCACATCGGCAAAGTCCAGATTGATCAGGCCCGGCATGACCATCAGGTCGGTCACGCCCCGTACACCCGAATGCAGAACTTCGTCGGCCATGGTGAAGGCTTCGGAGAAAGTCGTTTTCTCGTTGGCAATGCGGAACAGGTTCTGGTTCGGAATGATGATCAGCGTATCGACATACTGTTCCAGTTCCTCAACGCCGGCTTCGGCCATCTGCATACGGTGGCCGCCCTCAAACTGGAACGGCTTGGTCACGACACCGACCGTCAGGATGCCTTCTTCCTTGGCCGCGCGGGCCACCACGGGTGCACCGCCTGTGCCGGTGCCACCACCCATGCCGGCCGCGATGAAACACATATTGCTACCGGCAAGGTAATCCTTGATTTCCTGGATGCTTTCCTCGGCAGCAGCCCGGCCAATTTCCGGCTTCGCGCCCGCGCCCAGTCCCTGGGTGATATTTCGTCCCATCTGGATGCATTTTTCAGCTTCCGACAGCGCCAGCGCCTGGGCATCGGTATTGGCGACAACGAATTCCGCGCCTTTCAAGCTGGCGCGGATCATATTGTTGACCGCGTTTCCGCCAGCACCGCCGACACCAAACACAATGATGCGCGGCGTCAACTCTGTCACTTCGGGCACCTGTAAACTGATTGGCATTTCCATCCTCCGAATCAATCGCTTAGATACTGCCACACCAGATTGAGTCGGGCAGCCTCTTTTCCACAGGAATTGAGGCTGCAATCCGACATTCGATCCAATCGGCTCATTTTAGAAGTTTTCCTTCAACCATTGCCCTATCCGGGACAACCGACCAGCCCCCGGGGGCCGCCGGATTCGCGGTGCGCCCGACATGGTGTCATTCGTCCCGCCGCAGCCAAAGGCGATCAACCCGGCGCAGGTGGCAAATTCCGGTCCCGCCATCTTTTCGGCCAGCCTCTGCAGACAGATTGGCCGGCCTGGACGGGCCTGGCGTTCCAAAATCCGGCCGGCGGTTTCGCGCACACCGTTCAGTTGGCTGCCGCCGCCGGTCAGAACCACATTGCGCGCGGCTACCTTGTCGAAGCCCGAGGCGCGCAGCCGGTCGCGAACCAGTTCAACGGTTTCCTCCACACGAGGCTTGACGATGCCGGTCAGCAGCGAGCGCGGGATCTGGTTCACACCGCCATCGTCGCCCAGCATCGGCACCTCGATCATCTCGCGCTCGTCCGAGGTTGAAGGCAAGGCGCTGCCATAAAGCGTCTTGATCCTCTCTGCATGGGTAAGCGACGTGGACAGGCCCCGGGCAATGTCCTTTGTAATGTGGTGGCCACCGACCCGCAGCATGTCGGCATGGACCATGGTGCCGCCGGCAAAAACCGAAAAGGTTGTGGTGCCACCGCCCATATCGACACAAACCGCCCCCAGATCGCGCTCGTCCTTCAGCAATGTGGCAAGCCCGCTGGCATAGGGCGACAGAACGCGCCCACCAAGTTCCAGATGACAGCGCTCGACACAGACACCGACATTGCGCAGCGGTCCAAGGGCAGCGGTCAGGAAATGCATCGACACGCCCAGGGTCTCGCCATACATGCCGCGTGGGTTGCGCACGCTGTTATTGTCGTCGACCGAATAGCTGGTCGGAATGGCATGGATGATCTCGCGGTCGCCGGCATCGAATTCAACCCGGCACTGTTCATCGATCGTCGCCAGGTCGCGGTCGCCGATCTCGTGGCCATTGACCGACAGATCGACATCGATGTTGTGGCTTTCCGGTGCTCCGGCCGAAATGTTGACGATAATGTTGTCGATGGTTTGGCCGGCCATGCGCTCGGCCGAATCCACTGCCGCCCGAATGGCAACTTCGGCCGCATGCATTTCGGTTATCGCACCATGCCTGACGCCCTGGCTGACCTGATGGCCGATGCCGATTATCCGCACCGCACCGCCGGACAGCGGTTCACCCTCGTGATGAACCGCATCGGTCGATTCAGCCCGCGCGATGAAGCAACAGATCTTGGTCGATCCGATATCCAACGCCGCGGCCACGCCGCGTGATAATCCGCTACCCTGTCCCATGCCCCGTCTCCGTTCCCAGGTCCGCACAAGTACCGTCAGGTGTCCTGTCCCGGCATTGTCCGCATCAACGCCGCCCCCGGCGTCAGCTTGATGAACCATTTGTCTCTCAACCTCAGATCCACCGAAATTACGTCACCAGATAAAACCTGATCGTACCCGTACCAACCGGCGAAGCGTTCCAGTGCTTCCTCGGCATCTTCTTCCGGCAGCTTGATGTCGACACCATTGCGCAGGCGCAGATTCCAACGTCTCCCGTGCACGCGAATGGCAGCCTCGACCCGCTCGCCGATATTCGGATTGCGTTCCAGCATGCTCAGAATGTCGTCCACGGCGGTGTTGGCGCCAGTCCCGACAACCTGGGGAAACCGGTTGATGTCGTCTGCCCTCGCGGCTGCCAATGGCTCGCCGTCGATGTCGATCAGGTATACCTGCCCTTCGATTTTCCAGACCGCGATCGGTTCACGCTCGTTGATCCGGACGATCAGAGTATCGGGCCAGCGAATTTGCACTTCGGCATCACGAACCCATGAAATCTTTTCGACAGATGCCTGCACGGCACCCGGTTCGACCTTCAGCATCGAGGTGCCGAGTTCATAAGGCACATGTGCCGCCAGCATCTGGCGGGTCACCTTGTCGCGTCCGCTGGCTTTTACGATGTTCAGCCGCAGATCCATCGACCTGGTGACCTTCTCCATCCGCGCATCGATGAAACCGTCGATCCCGCGGGCGATGCCGGACGGACCATCCAGAAGAGCAATTCCGCCGCCGACAGCGACGGGCCCCATCATTGCCAAGGCGGTCCGGCGCATGGTTGGACGGCGCATCAGCCGGGAAAACCGCCGGCCCAACATACGCTCAATCAACGTCGGATTGGGCGGTGTCGCCGCGGGTTTGGCCGGCTTCTGCTTTTTCGCCTCTACCTTGGGCATGACGCATCCTCCACCATCCAGGAGACCAGAGACTCAAACAACCAACCCACGTGCGCGGCCTGTTCAGGCAGCAGGCTGGTGGGCGTCATCCCCGGTTGTGTGTTCACTTCCAGAACGATCAGGCCATCCAGGCCCTTGTCCTCGTCCCAGCGAAAATCCGTACGCGAGACTCCCCGACAACCGAGCGCCTCATGCGCTTGTTCTGCCTGACGTTTGCATGCTTCGGTAATCCCCTCCGGCACATTTGCCGGCACAATGTGATGGGACCCGCCGGCAGCGTACTTCGCCTCGTAATTGTAGAAGATGCCGACATCGGCAAATATGTCAGTTATCGCCAGCGCGCGACCATCCATGACCGATACGGTCAGCTCACGCCCGGGAATATAGCGTTCGGCCAGAATGGCCCGGTCGGGACAAACCTCGTCCAGCAGCGCCCTCGCCGGTCCATTGGCCCGGTCGAGAACAATGTGAACAGCGATACTGGACCCCTCCGCCACCGGTTTGACCACATAGGGCGGCTCCATCGGGTGATCACTGGCCGCCTCGGACGCCGGAAGGACAATCCCTTCGGCCACCGGCAATCCGGCCCCGACGAAGACTTCCTTGGCCTTCTGCTTGTCCATGGCGAGTGACGATGCCAGAACGCCCGAATGGGAATAGGGTATGTCGAGGACTTCCAGCAGTCCCTGGACACAGCCGTCCTCACCCCATCGCCCGTGCAAAGCGTTGAAACAGCAATCGGGTTTCAGGTCGCTCAGGACCGGGGCCAGATTCCGATCCACATCAATCTCGCTGACCTGATACCCCTCGGCCCGCAAGGCTGCGGCACATTCGGCGCCTGAGACCAGGGAAACCTCACGCTCGGCCGACCAGCCGCCCAGCAGGACCGCCACATGATCGAATTTCCGGCTCATGACGCGCGTCCGATGCGGCGGATTTCCCATTCAAGCTGGACGCCGCTGTCCTCCAGAACCCGCGATCTAACCTCTTCGCCCAGCGCTTCGATGTCCGCGGCGGCAGCACCGTCATCGGCGGTGAGGAAGTTACAATGTTTTTCACTGACCATCGCGCTGCCAACACGCAAGCCCCGGCACCCGGCAGCATCGACCAGTTGCCAGGCTTTGCCGCCATCAGGGTTCTTGAAGGTGGAGCCGCCGGTGCGGGATTTGACCGGTTGCGCCTCCTCGCGGTTGGCCGTGATTTCAGCCATCCGGGCAGCGATCGCTTCGGGATTGCCGGGGTGTCCTTCGAAGACGGCGGACAGAACAAGGGCGCCATCGGGCAAATTGCCCCGGCGATAGGTCATGCCCAGATCATCAGGCCGGACAGTTGTGATGGTTCCGTTCGGCAAAATTATCTCAGCTTCCACCAGAACATCCCGGGTCTCGGTATCGTAGCAGCCGGCGTTCATGGTCACGGCGCCGCCGATGGCGCCGGGAATGCCGCGATAAAAGGCCAGTCCGTCAATGCCGGCCTCCGCCGCGGCGCGGGCAACTGCTGAATCCAGGGCGGCCGCACCGGCGCGAAGACGCATGCTGTCCACCTCAATCGCGCCGAAGGCGCGGCCAAGACGGATAACAACGCCCGTCACGCCGCGATCGCGGACCAACAGGTTTGAGCCGACACCGATGACGGTTGCCGGCACATCGACGGGAATGGCGGCCAGGAGATCGGCAAGGTCTTCGGCATCGGCGGGGACAAACAGGACCTCGGCCGGCCCGCCAACCCGGAACCAGGTATAGGGCGCCAACGGCGCATCGGCGCTCAAGCGGCCCCGTACCGGCGGCAGTCTGGCAATCAAATGATCCTGGCGTTCAGTTGCCATCATTGGACGGCCTTTCGCAGGCGATGAATATCGGCGAGCTGGCCCGGCAGGGCAGCAGCCCAATGGGTAATATTACCGGCGCCCAGGCACACCACCAGATCGCCGGGCTCGGCGATCTTGCAGATTGTTGCCGCCAGTTCATCGGGACTTTCCAGCGGCCGGACATCGCGGTGTCCACGACCCTTGATACCATCGACCAGGGCTTCGCGGTCGACGCCTTCGATCCACTCCTCACCCGCCGGATAGACATCGGCGATCAGGACTGTGTCCGCCTCGTTGAAACACAGGCAGAAATCCTCGAACAGGTCACGCAACCGGGTAAACCGGTGCGGTTGAGCAATGGCGATCACCTTGCCGTTGGTCACCTCGCGCGCAGCCTGCAGGACGGCGGAAATCTCAACCGGATGGTGCCCGTAATCGTCGATGACGCGAACGCCGTTCCAGACACCGGTTTCGGTGAAACGGCGCTTCACACCGCCGAACTGGGACAGGCCACCGACGATGATGGGATCCTTGACACCAAGTTCCAGTGCGACCCCGATGGCCGCCAGACTGTTTTGGACATTGTGGCTGCCGGGCATGGGCAGGCGGATATCGGTCAGATGGCGCACGTCTCCGGTTCGCCGATCCGACACCGCCACATCGAATGTTGTGCCGCCGCCGGAGGGGCGAAGGTTCATGGCCCGGATATCTGCCTGCGGGTTCATGCCATAGGTGACGATACGCCGATCCTCGACCAGGCCGACCATTGCCTGAACTTCCGGATGGTCGATGCACAGCAGGGCCACCCCATAGAAAGGGACGTTTTCCACAAAGGTCAGAAAGGCCTGACGCAAGGTGTCGAAGTCGCCGTAATGGTCCAGATGTTCCGGATCCATATTGGTAACCACCGCGATGGTTGCCGGCAGTTTGATAAAGGTTCCATCGCTCTCGTCGGCCTCGGCAACCAGCCATTCGCCCTCGCCCAGGCGGGCATTGGTGCCATAGGCATTGATGATCCCGCCATTGATCACCGTCGGGTCGATATCGGCCACGTCCAGCAGTGAAGCAATCAGTGATGTGGTCGTCGTCTTGCCATGGGTACCGCCAACCGCGATCGATGATTTGAGGCGCATCAATTCGGCCAGCATTTCAGCGCGGCGCACGACCGGGATCATTCGGTCCCGCGCGGCCATCAATTCGGGATTGTCATCCCTGATGGCCGACGAAACGACGACAACATGGGCGTTGGCAACATTTTCCCCATCATGGCCGATCGCGATCTCGATCCCCATCGCCCGCAACCGCTGAACGTTCGCGGTGTCGGCAATGTCCGAGCCTTGCACACCATGACCGTGATTGTGCATCACCTCGGCAATGCCGGACATGCCGATGCCGCCGATGCCGACGAAATGGATGGTTCCGATATCCAGGGGAAGTTTACTCAAAACACCCTCCCAATTTGAGTTGATCCGGCCCGGGCCGGCGTCTTAGGCCGCGCACCGCTGGCGATCTGTTCGACCAGATTGACCAGGGCGGCAGGCGCATCCATGCCGCCCATTTCGCGCGCCTGGGCGGCTGCTTCCTGCAGCTTTGCCGGTGACAGCAGTAATTCTTCCAATTGCAGGGCCAGGCTCTTGGCACCAAGGTCGGCCTGACGCACAACCCAGGCTGCACCACGGTCGTGGAGCGCCAGGGCGTTCAGGGTCTGCTGGTCATCCATTGCCGTCGGCAGAGGGACCAGAATGGAGGGCCGGCCGGCAACCACCAGTTCGGTGATGGTCGATGCGCCGGACCGGGCAATAATCAGATGCGAGGCGGCATAAAGTTCGCCCATATTGGGCATGAATGGTGCGACCGTTGCGGCAATCCCGGCGCTGGCATACGCGTCGCGAACCTGGTTCACATCTTCTTCGCGGGCTTGCTGGATCACCGACAGGCGGGATCTCAGACCTTCGGCCAGAAGGCCCAGCGCCCGGGGAACGATCTCGGAAAATATTGCTGCGCCCTGACTGCCTCCGAAGACCAGAATGCGAATACCCTCGGGCAGATCGGCGGGCGCATAGGCCGTGGCGGCCTCGGCAATTTGGGACCGCACGGGATTGCCTGTCAGCACGACCTTGTCCCGGGTGCTGGCCGACACGCGCAAGGTATCCGGAAAGCTGCAGGCGATCGCCCGCACCATGCGTGAAAGCGCCCGGTTGGTCCGGCCCAGAATGGCATTCTGTTCATGTACTGCCGTTGGCATACTCAAAGAGGCCGCGGCCGCGACCGCGGGAAAGGCGGGATAGCCACCGAAGCCGACCACCGCCAGCGCATTCTGCCGTTTCAGAAATCGCCGGGCCTGCCAGACGCCGGAGAGAATCTTGAATGCCGCGCTGATCTTGCGCAGCGGATTGCCGCCCGAAAGCGTCGCGGCATCGACCTTCTCGATGTGGTCGGCCGGAAAATCCTTGATGAACCGCATCCCCCGGGTATCGGTTATCAGCACAACGCGGCCGCCCCGGTCGCGCCAGGCCTGGGCCAGCGCCTGGGCCGGGAACAGGTGCCCGCCAGTGCCGCCCGCGGCCAGAACAAGAGGTTGCTGCGCGCTCATCTGCTGATCGCCTGCTTGCGCTTTCCGGCCCGCTCCCGGGTCAGGGCCAGGGCAAGCCCCATGGTCAGACCGATGGCCAGGCCGGACGAACCGCCATAGGAGATGAAAGGCAGGGTCATGCCCTTTGCCGGCAACATGTTCAAATTCACACCCATATTGATCACCGCCTGTAAGCCGAACAATGCGAACAATCCGCTGGCCGCCAACTGAACGAAATGGTCACGTTCCTCGAAGACCCTCAGAAATCCGCGCAAGACGACAAAGCCAAAAATCAGGACCAGGATGAGGCAGACCATCAAGCCGAATTCCTCGGCCGCCACGGCGAAGATAAAGTCTGTGTGCGCATCGGGCAGATGGATCTTGGCCTCGCCCTCGCCCGGACCCAGGCCGAAGAAACCGCCATTGGAAACCGACTCCATGGTGCGCTTCATCTGATAGTTATCGCCGGAACTGGGATCCAGGTAGCGATCGACCCGGCTTTGCACATGGGGCTCGAACGTATAGGCGGCGATGCTGAAAACCACACCGACAGCGGCCAGCACCACCAACCGGAATGCCGAGACGCCTGCCATGAAGTACAGGATTGCCCAGACCGCGATGATCAGGACCGACTGACCATAGTCAGGCTGTTTGACCAAAACGCCGACGGTGACGATCAACAGGACAAAAGCGACCGTATCGCCCGGCACCCCGTCGCGTGCCCGCGCCGCGGCAAGTGCCCAGGCAACCATGATCACAAATCCTGGCTTGGCAAATTCGGACGGTTGAATCTTGAACGAACCCAATGACAGCCAGCGCTGTGCACCGTTTACTTCCGGACCGATCATGACGGCCAGGACCATACCAATCAATCCGGCGAGGAAGATCAGCAAACCGATCCTGCGTACCCCTCGCGGCGACAGGATGGAACCGGCCAACAGGGCGACAAGAGCCGCTGGCATGAACACCAACTGACGATAGAAGAAGTGAAACTCGGCATAGCCGAGACGGTTGGCAACCGCCGGGCTGGCGGCCAGGCACAGCAACAATCCCGACCCCGCCAGCAGGAACAGCGCGATCATGGTCAATCGGTCAACGGTCCACCACCAATTGGCCAGAACACTCCGGTCGGCCCGGGTAAAGGCAAGCGTTGTCATACCGTGGCCTCGCGCTGCTGTTTAATCGTTTGCACACCCGCCCGAAAGGCTTCGCCCCGCGCCTCAAAACTGTCGAACAGGTCGAACGACGCACAGGCCGGGGCCAACAGGACGGTTGCGGGGTCCGAACTTTCCGAGAATGCGTCGCGCGCCGCGGTGGCCAGCGCCTTGTCCAGGGTTCCGGGTTGCTGGTGCGGAACGGCATTGCCCAGGGCCTCGGCAAATTCGCCGGCCGCTTCCCCGATCAGATAGGCGCGGGCGATCTTGCGGTAATGACCTTCCAGTCCGGCGAGCCCGCCTTTCTTTGGTCGGCCGCCAAGGATCCAGTAGATCGGCCCATCGAAACTGGCCAGCGACTTGTCGGCGGCATCCGCGTTGGTCGCCTTTGAATCGTTCACGAAACGCACATTGCCGATGACGGCAATTTCTTCCATGCGGTGCGGCAGTCCCGGGAAGGCCGCGAGGTGGACCGCAACATCCGTCGCGCTGATACCAAGCGCCCGGCACGCGGCTATGGCAGCTGCGGTATTCTGCCAATTGTGCCGGCCGCGCAGGGCCGGATTGTCGGGAATCCTTACCCGTGTCCCGGGTTCGCCGTTGATGAATTCGGCAATGCCGTCTTCATCGGCGGAAAAAACGTGCCCGCGTGCGGTTCTGAAACCCTTTACCGAGATCCGGTTGATCCGGCTCTCCTCGCTCGGATGGCTATCACGCTGGGAGGCCAGAAAACGCCCCTCGGGCTCGTCCACACCGACGATCATGGCCTCGGGCAGAACCGCGTCCATCAGGCGTCGCTTGGCTGCAAAGTAACCGCCCATGCCGCCATGCCGTTCAAGATGATCAGGTGTGACATTTAACAAGACGGCGACATCCGGGCGCAACAGCCGCGCCACATCGGTCTGATAGGAGGACAGCTCCAAAACCACATTGAGATGATACTCAGGCGTCACTTCCAGAACTGAGGTGCCGATATTGCCGACGGCAACCGCGCGCCGCTCAGCACCGTTCAGCATGTGCGCGATCAGTGCGGTTGTAGTCGACTTGCCGTTCGATCCGGTCACGCAGGTCACGCTCTCGATCATTCCGGCGGGACCAGGGTTTCGGGCCAGTTCCGCCATGAACAGACCGACATCATTGTCCACCGGTACGCCCGTCTGCCAGGCCCGGACAATTGCCGGATGGGGGTGGGGATAAAGATGCGGGATGCCCGGGCTGATCACCAGCAGAACGATCCCGGGCCAGGTGGCCGGGTCAGTCAGATCGGCAAGCTGGAAGCCCGCTTCGCTGGCGGCCGTGCGGGCGCTTTCCTTGTCGTCCCAGCAGACCGGTACCGCACCGCCAGCGCTGAGCGCGCGTGCCGCGGCCAGACCGGACCGGGCCAAGCCCAGCACGCCAACGCGTTTCCCTTCATATCCCGAAACTGGGATCATTCGGCACCTTTTGCCCCTGCTTCCATCCTGGCTCGAATCCATGCCCGCAACCGGGCCAACACCGTCCAATTCGATGCCGCCCTGCGCCGATTTCCGGTGAAATGTCCGAACTCGCCGCGGCAAATGTTCTGGTTTACCCCCAGGCCCGGCATAACCGGTGGTGTTGGAAAGTTGGTATTCATCGTGATCCCTACCGCAGCTTGAGTGTGGACAATCCGACCAATGCGAGGATGACCGCGATGATCCAAAAACGAATTACGATGGTTGGTTCCTTCCACCCCAATTGCTCGAAGTGGTGGTGGATCGGCGCCATCCGGAAGACCCGCTTGCCGGTCAGCTTGAACGACGCGCACTGGACAATCACTGAAACCGTTTCCAGCACGAACAATCCGCCGACAATCGCCAGGACGAATTCATGCTTGGTAATCACCGCGATCGACCCCAGGGATGCGCCCAGCGCCAATGATCCCGTATCGCCCATGAACACCATGGCCGGCGGCGCATTATACCATAAAAAGCCCAGCCCGGCACCGATCAGCGCGCCACACACAATGGCCAGTTCGCCGGATCCGGGCACGAAATGAATTTGCAGATAATTCGAAAAGACCGCATTGCCGACCAGATAGGAGATCAGGCCGAAACTCGCCGCCGCGATCATCACCGGGACAATGGCCAATCCGTCCAGCCCGTCGGTCAGGTTGACCGAATTGGCCGCACCGACGATGACGAATACGGCAAAGGGGATAAAGAACCAGCCCAGATCCAACAGCACGTCTTTGAAAAACGGTACGGCCAGGGCATCGGTCAGCTCTTCGGGAGATATCGACTGGGCCCATGCCGCCGCTCCGGCGCAGATCAGAATTCCGATCAGCAGGCGAAGCTTGCCCGACACGCCCTTGACGTTTGATCTGGAGACCTTCAGATAATCATCCGCAAAGCCGATCAGGCCGAAGCCAACCGTCACCATCAGGCATATCCACATATAATGATTGATCAGATCGGCCCACAGGACCGTGGCAATCAATACCGACATCAGGATCAGGACACCGCCCATGGTCGGCGTGCCTGCCTTCTCGACGATGTGGCTGGCGGGTCCGTCATCGCGGATCGGCTGACCGCTTTTCTGAATTGATTTCAGCCGCGCAATTATCCCCGGACCCAGAATGAAGCTGACCAGCAATGCGGTCATGATCGCCCCCCCAGTGCGGAAAGTCAGATATCTGAACACGTTCAGGACCGGAAAATGGTCGGCAAGCGGCAAAAGAATGTAACCCAGCATACCGTCCCCTATCCCGATGCCTGGGACTGGACGATTCCCCGCGTCTGCAATGCCTCAACCACTTGTTTCATGCGGCTGCCAAGCGAGCCCTTGACCATCACTACATCGCCGGGATGGATCAGGCCGGGCAGCGCCTTCACCAGATCGTCGGAACTGGCGCCATAGGCCAGTTGCTGATTAGCTGGCAGCGTGCGCCACAAGTTTTCCATCAACGGTCCGCAACAGGCGACCAGATCGATCCTGTTTTCCTTAACCGGCCCGGCGAGGTCGGCGTGACCTTCGGCCTCCGTCGGGCCCATTTCCAGCATGTCGCCCATGATCGCAATTCGGTGGCCATGCCGACCGGTATCAGCCTGACCGAGGACGGCCAGCGCCGCCGCCATGGAAACCGGATTGGCGTTGTAGCTCTCGTCTATGATGGTGAAATGTCCGTCCTTGGTCTTGACACGCAGCCGCTCGCCGCGCCCACCCGGTGCGCGGATCCCGGCAAGTGCCAAACTGACCTTTGCCAGATCGTCGCCAACTGAATGTACCGCCGCCATGACGGCCAGGGCATTCATCACCCAGTGACGGCCGGGTGCGCCGATTTTGAAGGTTACCGGCTGGCCGCAAATATTGGCGGCCACGCACGAGCATGTTTCATGCAGCGCGACATTTGTGAGACGGGCGTCCGCACCCTCGGAATGACCGAAAGTACGCAAGTTGCGGACGCCCGCCTCCTCCACAAACCGGGAAAGCAACGCAAGGTGGGGATTATCTGCATTCAGGATCGCGGTTCCCTCAGGTTCGATCCCGGAAAAGATTTCGGCCTTGGCCCGAGCGATTTCTGAAACATCCTTGAAATTCGCCAGGTGGACCGGTTCGACAGTGGTAATGATCGCGGCATGGGGCCGAACCATGCATGACAGCGGTTCGATCTCGCCGGCATGGTTCATGCCGATCTCGAAGACCCCGAATTCGGTATCGGCCGGCATGCGCGCCAGCGTCAGCGACACACCCCAGTGATTGTTGTAAGAAGCGACGGATGCGTGCACCCGGCCCATTTCGGCAAAGGCGCCGCGCAAGGCTTCCTTGGTGCTGGTCTTGCCGACACTGCCAGTAACGGCAACGATCTTGGCGTCGGTGCGTAACCGGGCCGCACGGCCCAGCGCCTCGAGACCGGCAAGGGTATCTTTGACAATCAGCAATGGACCGCCTTCGGCAAGGCCGCCGGGCACCCGTGTCACCATGGCCGCCGCCGCGCCCTTTTCAAAGGCGGCCGCCACAAAGGCATGGGCGTCCCGACTGTCTCCGGACAGGGCGACAAACAGGTCGCCCGCTTCCAGGGTCCGGGTATCGATCGAAACGCCGGTCGCATTCCAGACGCCGGTTGCCTCACCGCCCGTTGCAGCTACCGCATCCTCGGATGTCCACAAAACCGGGGAGGTCATATGCGTCCCTCCCGCCGGGCAACGGCAATGCGGGCCACGTCGGCATCGTCAAAGTCGACCGTCCGGTCAGCCAGAATCTGATAGGTCTCGTGTCCCTTGCCGGCGATGATCAGGGCATCGCCATCATCCAGCATATCCACTGCCTTGCCGATCGCCTCGGCCCGGTCGCCGATTTCGATTGCGCCAGGTGCGCCCCGCAGGACGGCCCGGCGGATCTGGGCCGGGTTTTCGGTGCGTGGATTATCATCGGTGACGATCTGGATATCGGCCAGTTTCCGGGCAGCCGTTCCCATCGCTTCGCGCTTGCCGGGATCGCGGTCACCGCCCGCTCCGAAGACACAGATCAACCGGTTCGTTGCGTGAGGTCGCAGCGCGGCCAATACCGTTTGCAGAGCATCGGGCGTGTGGGCGTAATCGACATAGACGGCCGCACCGCCCTTCAAAGGCGCAACCCGCTCCATGCGTCCGCGCACGCCGGTCAGCAGCGGCAGTACCTTGATGGCTCTGTCGACATCGGCGCCGCAAGCGATGGCCAATCCCACGGCCACCAGGGCATTTGATGCCTGGAACGATCCCGCCAGGGACAGATCAAGCGTGTAAGCCCGACCGAAGGTTTCTATGTCGATCGTCTGACCCAGGGCCGTGGGCCGGCTGGCCTTCAGGCGAAGACCATCGGCATCACTGCCGACACCGATCACGCGGATGCCGCGCACCCGGCAAACCTCGGCGACGCGGTCGGCATGTTCGTCATCCATGTTGAGGATCGCAACACCGCCCGGCGGCAGCAATTCGCCAAACAGGCGCATTTTCGCAAGCAGATAGCTGTCGAAACTGTCGTGATAATCCAGGTGATCCCGGCTGAGATTGGTGAACGCGGCGGCGTCAAAGTGCACATCGTCCGTCCGGTATTGCGCCAGGCCATGGCTGGATGCCTCCATCGCCAGATGCTCGATGCCGCGGTCCTTGAGATCCGCCAGCAGCGCGTGCAATTCAGCCGGGTCCGGCGTCGTGTGTTGCAAGGGGATGTTCAAGTCGTCAGGACCAACCACACCGATAGTGCCCAGGCTGGCGGCACGCAGGCCCAGCGCAGTCCAGATCTGGCGCAGGAAATCGGCTACCGAGGATTTGCCGTTGGTGCCGGTGACAGCGGCCGTGGTTTCCGGCTGACGGCCAAAAAAATTGGCCGCCGCCAGCGAATAAAGGCGGCGCGGATTGGCCACATTGATCATTGTAACGCCGGCCTGGTCCGCATGGCGCGAGGTGATGCCCTGGCGGGCCAGAACAACGGTCGCGCCGCGATCCACGGCCTGATCAATAAACCGGCTGCCGTCGGTCTTTACCCCCGGCAGCGCGGCGAACAGGTCGCCCTTCTCAACCCGCCGGCTGTCGCAGGTGATCCCCGTCACTTCAACCTCTCGAGCGAGCACATCGGGGGCGAGATTCCACTCGCGGGCGGTTTCTGCGGGGATGAGCGTGGCAAGGTTCATGGCGCGGGATGTCTACTCGAATGAAGCCATCGTGATGTCTTCTTCCTGGCGCGCACGTGGCGCGATGCCCAGAATTGGACCGGCTTGAGAAACAATGCTTTGGACGACTGGTGCGGCGACCAACCCGCCTCCTGTTTCCCATTTGGTCGAGTCGTTGCCGCGCGCTTCGTCCATGACGACATAGATGACATAGGTCGGCTGGTCGGCCGGAAATGCGCCGACAAAGGACGAGATATTGCGCTTCTTCGAATACCCCTTGCCGCGTTTGGCACGTTTTTCCGCTGTGCCGGTCTTGCCGATCACGGGATAGCCGACCGTATCGGCCCGACGTCCGGTGCCGGACGTCACCACCAGGCGCATCAGGTCACGCATCCTGGCACTGGTGCCGGATTTCAGAACCTGGACCAGTCCCGGATGCTCTTCTTGCTTCAGCAGGGTTGGTTTGACCATGTAACCGCCATTGACGATCGGTGCGATGCCAGCCGCGACCTGAAGCGGGGACACAGCGATGCCGTGGCCAAACCCGATGGTCAGCGTATTGATTTCGCGCCAGCGGTCCGGCACCTGGGGATGACCGACCTCCAGCAGTTCCAGCGGCGCCGGGTCCAGCAAACCAAGCCGGCGCAAATAGTCCTGCTGCACCTTGGTGCCGCAATCGCGGGCAATCTTCGCCGCTCCGATATTGGAGGAATAGGCATAGACCTCGGGCAGGGTCAGAACACGGTTCTTGGGATGGGAGTCACCGATTTTGAAGCGACCGTATTTCAGCTTTTGGCGCACGTCATAACGGCTGCCCATGTGGGCGCAGCCGGCATCCAGCGCCATGGCAACCGTAAAGGTCTTGAAGACGCTGCCAAGCTCGTAAACGCCAAGGGTGGCCTGGGAAAACCGACCCAGATCACTGGCATCCATCGGTCGGTGAGGATCAAAATTGGGTACCGAGGCGACGGCAAGAATTTCGCCGTTCAACGCATTCATCAGCACCGCGGATGCCGCAACGCCGTTGAATTCTTCTGTGGCGACGGCCAGCTCTCGCTCGACGATCTGTTGCAGCCGAACGTCGATCGACAGTTCCAGGGGATGGCCCAGATTTTCCGGCTTGGTCAGCTGTTCTTCAAACCGCTTTTCGATGCCGGCAAGGCCATGATTGTCCGTGTCGGTGTAACCGATCACATGCGAAGCGGCGCGTCCGCGTGCATAGAACCGCCGTTCCTGGCGCAGGAAATAAAGGCCGGGCAAGCCGAGCGTGATAACCCGGTACTTCTGGCGCGGCGTCAAATGGCGCATCAACCGGACATTGCCGCGACAGTCGGTAATCTTTTCCGCCAGCGCGCCGTCTTTCAGATCCGGCAGGATGCGGGCCAGGCTGGCTGCGGTCCCCTGCGGATCCATCAGATCCTTGCAAAAGGCGTAGAGCGTGAATGTCGAAAGGCCGCGTGCCAGCACCTTGCCATTGCGATCAACAATATCGGCCCGCCGAACCGGCGGCGCACCGGCTTCAACCCGGGCAATCGATGCGGCGGCATCAGGGCTGACAATACCCAGCCATACCAGCCGGGCGGACAGAACCGCAAACGCCGCGGCAAAGATGACCGTGGTTAGCGCAATGCGCGAACGCCCGGTCTCGACCAGCTTGTTCTGGCGCCCGTCAATGCGAATTTTCCGACGGTTTTGCGCGCTCATCTGACAATGCCTCCGCCGACCAGAATCACTTCACCGGGCTTGGGTTGCGGCAACAGCATGCGCGAGCCGTCCGACAGGCGGACCGCCAGCGGCATGGACCCTTCGGTGGCCCGGGGTGGTATTTCATCAAAGGAAGCGAACTGCAGGGCGTTCTGGCGGACCAGGTCCAGATTGAACCGGACCATCTTGGATTGCAGCGCCGTGCGCTCGTTCAGGCTGCTCCACTCCAACTCGTAAACACGGATGTCTTCCTCCGTTTCCACGATCTGGCCGGCATGGGCGGACAGCGACTGTTCCAGTTTGGCGACTTCGTAGCCCACCATGTAGACCCAGATCGCAGCGGCCGACACAAGACCAAACAACACCAAATTTAGCGTTCTCACAACTGAACCTCACTGATACGCGGAAACTTCTCATCCAGTCGAAAGGCCGGCACCGCGGGCGATCCGGTGCGCCGGGCCACCCGCAGTTTTGCCGAACGGGCTCTGGGGTTTGCCGCAATCTCGGCCTTGCCAGCCATTCGGGGTTTACGGAATAGCAATTCGAAAGTTGGCGCATGCCCCGGCGCCCGTTCCGGCAGATAACGGGATCTGGACGGCATGCCGCCCGAACGCTCTTGAAAAAACTGTTTGACGATGCGGTCTTCCAGTGAATGGAAAGCAACGATCGCCAGATGCCCATCCTCGGCCAGCAGGTGTTCCGCGGCGTTCAGTGCGTCGACCAGTTCCCCGAGCTCGTCGTTCACAAAGATACGCAGCGCCTGGAAGGTGCGGGTCGCCGGATGGATCCGGTCGCCGCGCGGCGCACCCAGAACCTTTTGGACGATGCCCGACAGGACGCCCGTGGTATCTATCGCGCCGTCGCCGCGGGCGGTCAGGATGGCCCGGGCAATGGCGCGGGCCCGGCGCTCTTCGCCATAAATGATGAAGATACGGGCCAGCAGATCTTCGCTGGCGCCATTGACCACATCTGCCGCGCTCAGGCCTTCCGCCCCCATGCGCATATCCAGAGGGCCATCGGTCATGAAACTGAAGCCGCGCGCCGCTTGATCAATCTGCATCGAGGAGACGCCGATATCCAGCATGATGGCATCAACGTGCGTCACACCGCGTGCCGCCAACAGGGACTGCATGTCGGAAAACCGGCCCTGGAGGAAATGGAACCGGTCGCCGTGTGCCGCCCTCAGGGCATCGGCATGCGGTGCAATCGTGGGGTCGCGATCAATGGCATAGAGTGTAATGTCGGCCCTTGCGAGCGCGCCTTCGGAATAGCCGCCCCAGCCAAACGTTCCATCGATCACGCGCTTGCCGTCTTTCAGATCGAGCGCGGCGATGACCTCTTCCAACATGACGGACATATGATCGGTCATCAGACGACCTCGCCCGATCCGGGCGGCGTTTCGCCGCCACCTTCAATCTGTTGAAAAATTGCCGTCAGAGCGTCAATGTCCTCGCCCAGATGTTCGGCATCATCGGCAAAGTCCTGCTCCCACAGGCCCGCATCCCAGATCTCAAACCGTTCGCCCTGGCCGACGAAAAAGATGCTATCGCCGAAATTCACCAGATTGCGCAGCGCGTCCGGCACAACGCCGCGCCCCTCGCCATCGATCTTGATCAGCGAAACTGTTCCGAAAATGCGTCGTTCCAGCCGCTTGCGACGGGGATCGGTCAGCGGCATGCGATCCAGCGCGGCCCGGTGCCGGTCCAGCAGGGTTCGGGGACCGCATTCCAGGATCGGGCGGGCATCCAGCGCGCGATAGCAGACGAATGTGACCCGGTCTTCTTCCAGCGGATCGGTCAGCGACGCACGGAAGGAAATCGGCAGGGAGAACCTGCCCTTCCCGTCCAAACGGCTCTTATGACTGCCGATAAATCCGCTCACATCCCAACACCAAAACCATTGGCCGGCTTCCAGGGATCTGACGGGACAATCGAATTGTTGAATTCGCCACAGTCACCCCAGGGCCATCGCCGGACCTTGGGAAGGTAGCAACGGGATCATTCGGAGTCTATAGGGAACTATCAGGGAAATTTGAGAAATTTTCTTTCGTAAGATTTCACCCAAGCACATGAACAAAGAAAGAACAAAGAGCACTTATGGTGTTTTTTCCATATAAAAGCACAAGATATAGGTTTTCAACCTCTTCGTTAGGGATCATTTGGGATTTTACCGGATGCGCGCCGGGATAGAAAAGGGAATATGTCAGACGGCCTGTAAGCCGGGTTCTGTCCGCCTGCGCAATGCAGGTTGGATGACCATTCCTCTGGGACGGATGTTACCATCCGCCTCGCGCGACCGACCCGGGCGACGGGCCGCAAACAGCCCATGTGCCGCCCCTATTTGGTCTTGCTCCCGGTGAGGTTTACCGTGCCGCCCCTGTTGCCAGAGGCGCGGTGCGCTCTTACCGCACCCTTTCACCCTTGCCTGGCCGATGGCCATGGCGGTCTGCTCTCTGTGGCACTTTCCCTGGGGTCGCCCCCGCCGGGCATTACCCGGCACCGTGTTTGCATGGAGCCCGGACTTTCCTCCAGCACCCGAAGGCGCCAGCGGTCATCCAGCCGTCTGACAGGTCACATTTGGCTGCTTGGGTTCAAATTGGCAAGAGAACTTCTAGCTGTCTTTCAGATCCTGCCCTTCAACCCGGACATAGTCATCGCCGGATCCAAAGGATTGCCCTTCCTTTAACAGACCCGCGCCGGGCACATGGTTGACCTCCAGCCGGATACCGTCGGGATCCTCAAACAGCACGTAATAATATCCCGGCACCCAATCGCGTTCCTCGGGCCCGCGCACGATGGTTGCACCCAGGCGCGAGGCAAGCTCGGCTGTCTTGTGAACGTCTTCCCGGCTGCGGGCGCGAAAGCAGATATGATGCAGACCGACGCGGTATTGCTCAAAGCGTTCGCCCTCGAATTCGGGATCGCACTTGCGCACGCCAATCGCCGTGCGCGCGCCAACATGGTAGCAAAAATCGGACCCGTCATGGACACAGGTCATGCCGAATTCCGGTAATAGCGCCGAATAGAAGGCCCGCGCCTTGTCGTACTGACTGACCGTCAAGACCACATGGGCCATGCCATTGATGTCGATCACACTGTGTTCCTTTCAGGTTGTCGTCATGGCTCTGTCAAGAGATTTGACATCTCCGGCACGCCCCGGCGAAGGCGGGAATGTTCAACCCCGTTCACAAGCCGTCCGGTCGTGCATTTGTTCCATCCAGCGTTCAAGATGTTCGAGACCGTCGGTCGGCACCCGCAGAACGGCCTCCTGCTTGCGCGCCGCCGTCTGTCTGCGACGTCGGGCCGGAGCCGGATCTGCTGCGATATGTGAAGTCTCCGCAGCTCCGGCCCGATCAACCTTCTTCTGTTCCGTCATGAAATACCTTCAATAATCCCCTCGTCTCAGGTCCTGATCAGTGTCTCAAAAAACTCTAGGGCGGGGGAGGTTGTAGTAGTCCAGCGCCAGTTCCTCCAGCATCATCGCGACCTTCCAACCGTTCGGCGTTGGCGCGGTGTAAAGATCAATCATGGCCATGGCTCCCATCCTCAATCTCGCCAACATGCAGGCGGGATTCTGGCTATGCCATGGCCCGAATGCGTTGCCATGGAAACAAATTGCCCGGATCCTGTTTTCGGCCAGGCGCGACGTCTTCATGACCGACGATGCGCGCGGCCTCGATCTCGTGGCGGGTTCGAATGTCGACCAACAACTCCATCAGTGCGATAATCTGCGGCTCGGGAAATGCCCGATAACCATGTTCATGACCAGGGTTCTGCAACTCAATCCCAATCGAGATCGAATTGATATCGCTTTCCCCCCGCCATTCGCCGGTACCGGCGTGCCAGGCGCGCTGATCTTCCGGCACCAGCGCATAGATGGTGCCAACTTCGTCGATCAGATAATGGGCGGAAACTTCCGCGGCCGGATCGCACAGTCGTTGCAGGCTGTCGGTGCAGGTCTTCATGCCGGTGTAGTGGATCACGACCATGTCGATCGCACGCCCCTTGCGATCGCCGTGATTGGGCGAAGGGTGATGAATCATCTTCACGGCGCGCCGCTTTCCACGATGACCTCTTCATCCAGCACGGGACGCGTACCTTCCCGCAGCGAGATAACCAGCACGCCGAACAGGGTAATCGCCCCGCCCAGCAGCATGCGCCAGGTAATGATATCGTCCAGGAAGGCCACCCCGAACAGAATGCCCCAGATCGGCGCCAGCAGGGTCACCGGCATCACCTGGCCGACGGGATAGCGCTGCAGCAGATTGAAGATGCCAATGTGCCCGATCAGACTGGCGCCAAAGATAGTGTAAACCATACCGCCCCAGCCCGGCAGGCCGGCCGACGCAAGGATCTGCAAATGAGCATCTTCGAAGGCCCACGACAACCCCAGCAGGATCGGCGCGCTGACCACGCTGACCCAGGCGATCATGTCCATTGGTTTCAATCCCGGAAAATCGCGCATCATGATCGTGCCCACCGCATAGAAAAGCGCCGCCGACACCACGAACACCAGCGCATCGAGATAGGCGGCGACACGTGGATCGAAGCCGAGCAGGACGATCCCGGTGAACGCAAGGGCCAGGCCGCCGACCCGCCAGACCCCGATCCGTTCGCCCAGGAAGATCACTGATAGTATGGTTGCGAAGGGGGCCCCCAACTGGATCGCGATGGCCACTGGACCAATGTCATCGGCCAGATAGATGCCGGTATACATCAGGGCAAAATGACCGGCGCCCGTGCCGAGTGCGACCCCCATCAGGCGCAGCATCCGCCCGGGATGCCAGCGGATGAAAGGTATCGCAATGACCGCCAGGATGGCGAACCGCACGCCCGTGAACATCAGCGGGGGAAACTCGCTCATCCCGACTTTCGCCGCCACAAAGGTCCCGCCCCAAACGACCGTGATGAACAACAGATAGGCCAGATGCTGCGGGGCAAAACCGCCTGCGGCGATGGCACGACCGGAAGAAACCATTACAAGCCGCGCTCCTTTGTGACTTCTTCCCGGGCGACGTTGATCGCGGCCAGACGTTTGTTTGCCATATCGATAAATTCCCGGGGCACACCGCGCACCATCTGTGCGTCGGGATCAGGGCTATTTATACCCCCAATCACTGCAAGATCCGAAGATTTTGGTATGAGATGACACGGAAGTTGTCGGTGACCTGATCCGGGAATTTGCCCCCATCTTCGGGGATTGTTTCTCGAAAGAACGTCAAGATGGTCGCCGTGCATTGCCCTTGGGTCGAGTAATATCGGTTCTGCGTGACGTATTGGCGCATGACGGCCCAGAGCCGCTCGACCGGGTTGAGGTGCGGGCGGCGGGGCGGCAGTTGGACCAGATGGATGCGGCACTCGGCCCGCGCGAGAAATGCCCGTACATCCGGCCCGCGGCGTCGCCCTGGGCTTGCGATATTCAAAGCCCAAGCGACGCAGCAGCCAGCTTCAGACAGCCCGAATGGGAGTGGCGGATGCCAGATCCTGCGCGAATATGGGCGCGGATTTCATGGGCCGACCGGCAAATACGTCCCTCAAGCCAGCTGCAAGGCCCGGCCCCTTGCGCCCATCATCCGGGACTGCCCGCCCTTCCAGCCATCATGGGCCACGGCGTCTCGGCCCTCGGCCAGGTACAGCTTGCGCCAGCCGCGCACCGTGTCGTCATCAAGGCAGGGAACGCCCGCAATCCCGGCACGGGACTTGCCATCATCCAGCAACAAAAGCGCATTCGCCCGACGCGCAATCCCATGGTCCCCGCGCTGGCGCTTCACACAGGCCGGCAATTCGCGGCGGTCTTCGGGAGAAAGAAACCTCGGGCCAATGCATGGCGCCGAGCACAATCCATTCCGCTCGAATCGTCAACCCATTCTTCGAGTATTCAGTGATTCGGGGTATGATGTAATTCGTTTTCGCTAAAGCGGGTCCGACTGGAAGTCGGAGGCTTCATACCAAGACTACCAGGACATGGATAGTGAACGCAAAGGGGAAGCGCAAACAGGCCCGCCGGGGCTTCAATTCGACCGCTCCGTCAAGCTCTCGCTCCAGGGCTGCTTGATCCGTTCCGACGGTGGTTTGCCGCTCCACCGCGAACTCGACGACGCTTCCGGCCTGACCGACATGGCGGCGCAGCTTGTCACCGCCCCTCGCACCGGCCGGAATGGGCATCATCGCCTTGCAGGTCTTTTACGCCAGTCCCTCTTCTCCCGTCCCGGCAACGTCCACGGCGCCGAGGGCCGGGAAGATGTCCTGAAGCCTGTGCTGGCGCGATACCCGGCCGAGGCGCGCTTTGGCCTGCAACCCTCGCCGGTACTGCCAACGTATCCCAGAACGGGTTCCAGTCCCCTGTCGCGCGCTGTGCCTGGGTGGCGGGGTATCTTTCATCGGATGTCATGGCGTCAGCCCCCTCTGTGTTTGAAACTGTCGCGGCGGAACGAATAAAGCGCCGCAGGATCGACCGCCACGTCAATGACCGCTGGCGCGCCGCAGTCCCGCGCCGCCTCTATCGCCTCTGCCATTTCCGCAAGTGATGTCGCGCGATACCCCTTGGCACCATAGAGTTCGGCCAGCTTGTCGAAAGGAGGGCTCGACACGTCCGCGCCGATATAGCGACCACCGAAAAAGTCCCGCTGATAGGCTTTCTCGGCGCCCCAGCATCCATTGTTCATCACGACCGTTATGGTATTGATGCCATGATCCACTGCCGTGGACAGTTCCGATACTGTCATCCCGAACCCACCGTCGCCCATCAGGCTGATGACCGTCCGCTCGGGCTTGGCCAGTTTCACGCCCAGGCCTGCGGCGAAAGAGAACCCCACCAGCCCGAAATCAAGCGGCGTGAACAAGCTTTTGGGTTGCCGGTAATTCAGCGCATCCGTCGCCTGCAAACACAGGGTTCCCGCGTCCATCGTGATTGCTGCGTCTTGTGGCAGCACATCGCGCAACGTCCTGAAAAGACCTGACGGATGAATCGGCATGGCCTCCATCTGTGCCTCGGCATCGCGCTTTTCCAGGAATGTGCGGCGTTCGGCCTTGAACGCGTCGGTCCATGCGTCCGCCCTGCGCCGATTGCCGATCTTTCCGGCTTCGGCCGTCAGTTGATCCGCGACGGTGGGGGCATCGGCCAATATGCCGATCTCAACGGGAAAGTAGCGTCCGATGGCGGTGGCATCCTGTTCGACATGGATGATGCGGGCATCCTGGTTGATATGCTCGTAGCTGTAGAACGTCGCGTTGAACCCGATACGGGTGCCAAGGGCCAGGATCACATCCGCCTCCCTGACCAGCCGGGATGCGACCTCGTTGCCGCGCGACCCCATCTGCCCTGCGTTCAGCGGGTGCCCGAAAGGCACCGCATCGCCGTGGCCGGGCGAGGACACGATAGGGGTATTGAATGCTTCGGCCAGCGCCAGCACCCTGTCGGCGGCACCGGTGTTCTTGATGCCGCCACCTACCATGATCACCGGGCGGTCGGCTTGCGACAACATCCGGGCGGCCCTGGCAATCAGTTCCGGCCCTGCCGTCATCGGCGGGGCGGGGCGATAGGTCTCGGGGGCCTGCATCGGCCCGAATTCCGCCTGACCCGAAAGCACATCGCGCGGCAGGTTCAGCTGGACCGGCCCCTTCCGCGGCGCATTGGCGACGCGAAAGGCCTCGCGCATCATTTCCGGCACCCGATCCGTGCCGGTCGCCGTCCAGGTCTTCTTGGTGATTGGTGCGAACAGTGCCTGCTGGTCGACCTCCTGAAAGGCGTCGCGATAGACATGCCCCGACGCCAACGCACCGGCAATGGACACGACCGGCGTATAGGCGGCCTTGGCCTGCGCCAGACCAGTCACGAGGTTGGTGGCCCCCGGGCCATTCTGGCCAGCCAGAACAACGCCTGTCTGACCCGAGGCGCGAGCATAGCCATCGGCCATATGCGTGCCGGTGCGTTCGTCATGAACACCGATCAAGCTGATGCTCTTTGCATCGTAGAGCGCGTCGAACATCTCCATCGTCGCCGACCCGATCAGGCCGAATACATACTTGGTCTGCTCCATCTTGAGTGCTTCGACAGCCGCCTGCCCACCTGTAAGGGTTTTCATCTTGTATCCTTTTCGTCTGAATCGAGAATGCGCCTCAGGAACGCCCCGACCGGGTCGGAAAACCGATCCGGTTCTTCGATGAGGCCGAGGTGTTGCAGACCGCTCAGAATCAGCACCTCGGCATCGTCAATTTCCGTTGCGATCGCATGGCTCATCCCGGGGGATGACCCGCTGTCGTTCTCGCAGGTCATCACCAGCGCGGGATGCCGGATCGGAGGATCGGGCCGGATCAGCTCTCTGACACCGCGCGCCAGAACCCGTCGGTGCGCCGCGTAATTGCCGGGATGGTTGGCCAGCACGACCTGGCGGATCCATTCGACCGTCTCCGGATGGCTCTTGCGGAAATCCGGGGTAAACCAGCGCGCAAGGGTTTCTGCGAGATTGGCTGCGGGCCCGCCCGCCGCCGTATCATCCGCACGTTTCTCGACCAACGCCTGCTGCTGTGCGCCGCGGTCATGCGGTGAATTGAGAACGACAAGGGCCGTCACGCGGTCCGGATGATCCATCGCGCAACGTCGGTTGATCATGCCGCCAAGCGAGAAGCCCACCAAGGCCGCCCGGCCGATTTCCAACCCATCCATCAGCGCGACCAACTGTTCGCTAAGTGAAGCCAGGTCCACATCCCCATCTGGCAGTTCGCTTTGCCCATGGCCCAAAAGGTCGTAGCTCAGCACCCTGAACCGGTCAGCAAGATGCGGGATGAAACCGGCCCAGGTGCTTTCTCGTGTCAGGCCAAGTCCATGAATCAGAACCACCACCGGCGCATCGGCCGGTCCGTCCAGATTGTAGGCTGTGCCGTGTTTCATGGCAGGCATGAACCAGATCCCCTTGCCATAGCGCCGTGGCCAGACTTTCCCTGCGCCGATGAAGGTGTAAGACCCTCTGCCCGAACGGCAGTTTAGGGTTCGAAAAACGTGCGGAACGCCCGCCGCAACGGGCGTTCCCATCTCAGGAGAGGGCTTACATCGCCCCGATTTCCTTGAAGTACCGCTCGGCACCCGGATGCATCGGGACACCGTAAAGCCTGGCCCCGAGCGCCGGCGTCATATTGGCAAAGCTGGTGTTGGAACTCTGCATTTCCTCCAGGTTTTCCCAGAACGCCTTGGTGAACTGATAGATCATTTCTTCATCCGCGTTCTCATCGGTAAAGATCACCTGGGCCAGGCCGAAGGTCTTGATGGTTTCGTCCTGCCCGTTGTAGGTGCCCGCCGGAATCTCATACGGCACCAGCAGGCCATGATAACCCTCGTTCATCTTGGAAACGACATCCTCCGGCACTTCAAGGTAACGGATCGGGGTGGTGGCCGACAGACGCTGTGCATTGCCAAGGCCCAGTTGGTAGACATGCGCACCGCCGACAAAGACACCGTTCTGAACCTCGTCGAACACCTGCCCCGTTGCGACCTGCCCCACATCGAAGGAGTCGAGCGGAATATCCGCTGCTTCGAGCATCTTGAGGTTCATGCCATGGGTGAAACTGGAGGGGATGTTGATATTGAACGGATGGCCCTTGATCTCCTGCAGGGAGGTGATCCCGCTATCTTCGCGCACGAAGATGTTCTGCGGCACGGCCCCGAAGCTGAAGACATAGCGCAGGCGTTTGAAATCCTCCGCCATGGGTGAATCGCCGTACTGGCCACGCTGATTGTAGGCAAAGTCCAGCGTGATCAGCGTATTGAGCGCCACATCGACCTTGTCGGTCAGCACCAGGCCGAGGTTATCACGGTAGCCACCAGTGGTCTGGACCGAAAACTTGAAGCCTTCCTGCGACTTGTTGGCCACATCGGCCATCTGTGCCCCATTGATATAGGGGCCAGAGCCCGATCCGCTGGCCCCGATGGAGGCCTGTTCCTGCGCCTGCGCGGTCGTGCAGGCAAGCGCCAGCACCACTCCGGTAATCAAGTGTCTCATTGTGCATTCTCCTTTTTGGTTGCGGTTGAAGTGTAAATCCGTCCCCTGTGCGGGTTTTGCCGCCGAAAGAAGTAAATGGCCGCGACAACTGCCAATCCGATCAGTCCGATCACCTCGCCGGGGTAGAGCATCGCGACGGCCGCCACGGCGAGCACGATGCGTTCCGCCCAGGTCAGCCAGCCGCCACACCACCCCTGTATTCCCGCCACCATGGCGAAGACACCGACGCTGGCCGCCAGCATGGCGAAGATGGTGGACAGCCAGTCCGCCTGCATCAGCAACGCCTCGGAATAGAGGAACATGAAGGCGACGATGAACCCCGGCAGGGAATGAGTGAACGCGACGATCGTGGTCTTCCACCAATTCGCGCGCGCAATGCCTGCGGCAACGACAGCGACAATCGCCACTGGCGGGGTGGAGCCGGATTTGATCGCGAAATAGAACAGGAAAAGATGGGTGCCCAGTTTTGGCGCGCCCGCCGCGATCAGCGCCGGGGCCGCGAACATCGCCAGCAGAAGATAGGCGATGGGGGTGGGCATCCCCATGCCCAGCAACGTGGCGGCGACTACGGCCAGCAGGGCGGTGATCAGCATCGACCCGTCGCTGACCGCCAGGATGATCTCCGTCAGGCGCGGACCGAGCCCGGTGGAAACGATGGCCGCCTGAAGCAACCCGATGGAGATGATCAGCGCCGTGATCGCCGCGGCCTGTTGCACGCCGTCATCCAGTTGGCGCAGCAGGTTGGCAAGGGACGTCCGTGTCACCGTCCGCGCGGCACCGACCACCAGGGCGACCTCAAGTGCAATCAGGCTCGCATAGGGGGCCGTATAAGATTCCACGATCAGCAGGTAGAACAGCAAGGCAGGTGCTATGATCAGGTGCCAGCCGTCCCGAAAACACTCCCGCATGGAGGGGATCTCGCTTTCCGGCAGCCCGCTCAGCCCTTCTTTCAGAGCCTCGATGTGGATCACCCAATAGAGCGACAGGTAATATAGAAACGCTGGTATGATCGCCGCCAGCGCAATGGTCCCATAGGAGATGCCCGTGACCTGCGCCATGATGAAGGCCGACGCCCCCATGATCGGCGGCACCAGCTGCGCACCTTCCGACGTGTTAGTCTCTACTGCGGCGGCAACATGGCGCCTGAAGCCGGTCCTGATCATCAAGGGGATCGTGAAAGAGCCCGTCGCCACGACATTGCCCACGGAACTGCCGACCATCGTGCCGAGCCCGGCAGAGGCCGCCATCGCCCCCTTGGCCGCGCCCCCCGTTTGCCGACCCAGCCCGGCGTTGGCCAGGTTCATGATGAAATCGCCGGTTTTCGTCGCCTGAAGCGTCGCGCCGAACATCATGAACATGAACAGATACGTGGCCGCCACCTTGAGACCGGTGCCAAATATGCCCTCGCTGGTATATGTCACCACGTAGGCGAAGCGCTGCACGTCCATGCCAGCGTGCGAAAAGACCCCTGGCAGGCTGTCTCCGAACAGCATGTAGGCGCAGCTTGCGACCCCCAGAACGGCCAGCACAATGGACTGCCTGCGCGCGGCCTCCAGCGCGACGGCGATCAGCACCAGGCCGACCACCACATCGAGCCGGGTCAGATAGCTCGATCCCCAGAGGTTCAAAAGGCGTTCGTAGCCGACGATGATATAAAGAAAGCCACCGACTGCCGCAGCAGTAGCCACGAGATCAAGCGCCCATTGCGCCGCGCGCACAACTGTCCCTTCCGACCGTTCGCGCCCCAAAAAGGTGATCGACAGCGTCGCAGAAGCAAAAATCGCCAGATGGACCACGGTGGTCTTGTAAGGCCCGAACAGGGTCGCGTAGATCATGTAGGCGAAGAGCCCCAGACCCACGGCCCGCAACAGCAGCCTCAGGACGCTATCTGGTCGCGCGGTTGCCATCACCTATTCCTCCGCAAACCGATCGAGCAGCGCGTCACGTCGATGTTTGCTGCCGGGCCGCCAGCGGCGGTATCCCAGGCACGCACTTCGACCAGTTGCGGCTGCTCAGGGCACCGTTCATGGGGTGGATTGATGATGGCCAGCACCGAAACCCGATCCGAATAATCAACGGCCGCCCTGTGATAGTTGATCATGCCATCCAGGGACACGCCGACCAGCACCGTCCTGGGTATACCCGGTCCATCGATCAACATGATCTGCTGTTCTGAAAACACCGTCAGGCTGGGCTGACCGTCGGGCAATGCCGGTTCCCCATGCCCGCACGGGTCATAGTTCAGTACTTGCAATGAGCGTGCCGACGTCGGGGTGATCCGCTTCCACGTACCGTCACGACTCAGCCCAGGCCCGCGGATCGACGCAACCAGCGGCGCATCCTCAGGTCCGCCGAGCGTATGGAATGTGCCCTTCGCGCAAACAGACATCAGACGCCCGCCGGGTTGTATCGCCCTAGGGTTATTGAGACACTCTTGAAGCTTACGCGGCGGCCTGGATTTTGTCCATGTCGTCGCGTCTGAACTGGTTTGGTGATCGATGCCCAACGCGCTGGATCAGCCCATGCTCGTTGTAATCGTCCTTGAACTCCTGGAGGGCCTTCTGCAGTTCCTCGATTGTCTCGAAGGTTCTGACCCGGAGCAGATTTTCCTTGAGCGTCCGGATGAAGCGCTCGGCACAGCCGTTCCCTTCGGGGGCGCGGACAAGGGACGGCGAGGATGGCTCTCCCAGCCAGGCAATCTCGTTCCGGAAGTCGTGGCTGAGTGGCTGATGTACTGCGAGCCGTTGTCATGGCGGATGGTCAGGCCAGCGGCCACCGTCCGTGCCGATCGCCCCGAAGCATTCCCGCACGCCCTGGCGGATCGGCTGAAGCGCCTCGAAGCGCGTGCCCCGCGTGGCGGCATGGACGCCAACGCAGCCTGCCGGGCAATGATCGACCGCGACAAGGACAGCGACCCGACGCCCTGTTCCCGGAAGCGTGGCGGTCATGTCCGTGCCCCACATCCCTTGGCCTTTCGTCGATACCGTCCGGGATGATGGTCCCGTCATGGGCGCGGGGACCGTGTGCTGGCCCTCGACATGGCTTCTACAATGCCCGTGAGCTTGCGTGCCTTCAGGTCTTTTGCGGCAGGAGATCGGTGCCGCCAACGGAAGGCCGTGTTGACGGCAAGTCCGCAACGTTCTGCTGAAGCGCGAACCGTCAGCCCATCAGCAAGACAGGCTCCGAAGGAAAGCCACTTGTCCTTGCGGTGCAGACCCGACAAGGGGGTGCCGGTCGCGGCATTGAATGTCTTCCTGCATCCCTTGCACTGGTACCGTCGCAGGCCCCTTGCCTTGCCACGCGATATGGCGCCTGGCGTGCCACAATGCGGGCACTGGCGATCTTCACCCACGACCGCTTCAATGGCAGCCAGCGACGCTGACGTCTCCGTGTCCCCCGGGAACACGGCTTCGGTTTGCTGCCGCCGCGCCGGGCTGAGGTGGTCTGGCCCCGATAACCATTCCTGAAACTGCTTGTGATCCATGCCAATCCATCCCTCTGATTTCACAGAAAACATGACATGAACGCATATGACTTGTAAACTGAGCCATCCACAAAGATCGCCATTGAAACCACGGTGACGATGGCAAAGGCCAGAACGCCCAGCAAAAACAACCGCCCGACAAAGCCCCAGATACGGTGCTGGTCCTCCGCCTCGTCCCGCTCCCGTGGCAGCAACAGATCCGCGTGGGCAGCCAGCGCCAGATATCCCCACAGGAACAGCGAGGCGATCATCGAACCGCCCTCCCCGATTGAAGACCTTCGGCCGCGCGCCTGAAGCCGCCCTATTCCGCCAGCGTGCCGGCCGGTTCCGGCAATTGCCGCGGCAGAACCGCAACGGCGACCAGGATCACCAGGGCCGCGCCGGCGAGGATGCGGAACAGGGTGTCGAAGCCCCAGGTGTCGTAGACATAGGCGATCAGCGGCAGGGCCACGGCCAACACCGTGAACGAGACGACATAGCGGATGCCGTAGATCCTGGCGCGGTGGGTGCCGCTGGCCATCTTGCCGATCATGAAATCGTTGATCGGAATCTGGCCGAATGCGCCGAACATGAACCCCATGGCCACGGCCAGCGCCAGGCCATCGACGCGGCCCGGCATCAGCGAAAAGAACACCAGTTGCATCGTCGCCATGATCATGAACACGCGGCGCGGCCCGAACCGGTCGAGCATGCTGCCGACCAGCAACTGGGCCAGCGAGGCGACGGTAAAGACGACAAAGGCCAGTGTGCCGACCACGGTTGCCACGTCGCCCTGGTCACCCTCGGCCGCGCCGCTCAGCCAGATGGAGAGATCGCCGGCGAGGCCCTGCAACCGCTCATCGAAAATCTTGGGCAAGGCAAATGTGGTCGACTGGAAGATGATCGAGGAGACCGCCGTCGTCAGAAAGACGATGCCGGAAACCTGCAGCAACAGCGCCCGGTGGTCCGCGGTCATGGCCGCGCCCCTGGCGGCGGCTGGTTTCGGCGCTGCCCGGTCGGCGGAGATGTCGGACCGGGTCAGCGCAAAATAGGCGATGCCAACACAGATCGAAAAGACGCCCGGCAGCATGAAGGCCAGTCGCCAGCCGCCATGGTCGATCAGATAGCCGGTGATGAGCGCGGCCGAGGCCACGCCCAGATTGCCCCAGACCCCGTTCATGGCAATCCGCATGCCGGTATTGCGCCACTTCATGGTGACAATGGCCAGGCCCACCGGATGATAGATCGCCGCGAACATGCCGATCACGAAGAGGCCAAACCCGACCTGAAGCGGCGTCTGGGCAAATCCGGTAATGATCGCCGTCAGGCCAATGCCGATGAAAAAGACGCACATCATCCCATCCCGGCTCCATCGGTCCGCCAGCCATCCGGCCGGCAGCGCGAACACGCCGAAGGCAAAGAAGCCCGGCGTCGCGTAAACCAGCAACTCTGCATACCCGACACCCCACTCCCGGATCAGCGCGAGCGCCACCACGGTGGCAAATATCAGCGTGAACAGATGATCGAGGAAGTGCCCGATGTTGAGCAGCAGAAAGTAGGCGCGATCTCGGGTCATAAGTGCTTCCGGTGGCGGGTGGGGCAGCCCGTCAACCTACCTGCGCCATAATTGAAATACCATGTATATCGAGGTACGCCCCCCTCCAATCATCAATACGCGGACTTTCCCACCAGTGCGCTGTCACCTCGGCACCGGCCCGGATTGTATCGGTCAAACTGGCGTCAATGGCAACACTCGCGGTTTCCAGCACCCCGCCGTTTATGATATCGATGAACTGGCTGAAACCCATTATCGTCGTTGGTTCCAGCAACTCGTCCGATACAAGGCAGCAACCCGGTCAACCGGCCTTGCGGCGTCCCGGCGATGCGGTCGAGCACATCGACCAGCCAGGCTTGCGGATCGACATCGTTGGGCCTGGCGGCGCCGATCAGTGTGGCCAACGCCACCGCCCGCTCGGCGCCACTCCCGGACCCGGCGAACAGCCATGATTTGCGGTCAAGGGCAAAACCGCGCCGGATCCGCCCGGCCGCGTTGTCGGTCAGGCAGATTCGGCCATCGTCGATGAAGCTGGCAAACCCGTCCCGTCACTTGGGCATGCAATTCATCGACCCCGCGACCGAGGATGAACGCGACAGGCGGGGCCATCCGTCGCGCAGCCAGGCTTCCAGGTCGGCCAGAAACGGCGCGCTGCGTTCCCGGTGCTCCGCGGTGCTCTTGCCGTTGATCCCCCGTTCGATGTCGAACAGAGCATCGATCCGCCGCACCACCTGCGGCCTGACCGGACGGATACGCCTTCCGTTGGCGGCACCGATTTCTTGCCGCAAAAGACCTGAAGGCACGCAAGCTCACGGGCATTGTGGAAGCCGATGAACCCTGTGTGCCGGAAAGCCGGAAAGGTGCACGAAACCTTGAACGCAAGGCGCGACGCAGGGGAGGCAAGGCCAGCAGGCGGGGCCTGTCAGATGAACAGGTTCCGGTACTGGTTGTCGCTGATCGCAGCGGCGCGACAGTCAGTGCGGTTCTGCCTGCGGTCAACGCCAATACCTTGCGAGAGGTGATCGCGCCGGTTGTGGACGAGGATATCGTTTTGGTGACCGATGGACACCGCACTTGTCCGCGAGGCGCGGCGGCAATCGGTGCGCATCACGAAGCATTGAACCTGTCACGAAGTGAACGGGTGCGAGGTGCCTTTCACATTCAGATCGCAGCAGATCCGGCGGTCAACAACCGACATGGCCGGTTGAAGGATTTCCTGCGGCGCTACCGAGGCGTCGCGACCAGATATCTCGACAACGACCTGCGATGGTGCGATGGTTCCTGCGGCTTGAACTGGAGAACGCCTCACCCCGGGCTTGCCTCGCAACCGCCATCGCACGTCCATGCATACAATTCGTAAACTGAGACTCAACCAAAGGCCATATTTTGGGCCTGTCCCCCAACGGGTCTGATGATCCGGACAATTGGGGCGTACATAAAGACTGTGCCGTCATTCCGGGGCTGGCGCCGCCAGAGCCCGGAATCGCTTGGCTGTTTTCCCAAAAAATGTTTCAGGGCACCGCTTACCGACGGACCCGGAATGACAAGTATTATGCGCTGAACTTCTATTTCTTGTCTTTGTCCAATGTCTTGCGCAGCCGTTTCAATGCATCCCGCAGCTTCGTTGCCTTGGCCTCGGCCTCGGACAGTTGTTCCTTGGCGTCTGAGACCACATCTTCGGGAGCCTTGGCGAGAAATTTTTCATTGGCCAGGCGGGCTTTCAGACCACCTGTCTCACCCTCGGATTTCTTCAGATCCTTTTCCAGGCGTGCAGCCTCGGCGGAAAAATCGATGATGTCGCCCAGGAGCAGCAGGATGGTGACATCATCCAGCACGGTCTGGACCGCACCTTCGACGTCAGCATCCGTGGTGCCGATGCTGTCCAATCGGGCCTGCCGGGACATCAGTCCCTTGTGCCGGGTCAGCCACAGAGTGGTCTTTTCATCGGCGCCTTTCATCAGCATCGGGATCTTTGCGCCGCCTGGCACATTCATCTCGGCCCGGACCGACCGGATCTCTTCAATGACGCGGATAACCCAGTTCAGTTCCCCGGCTGCCGCCTCGTTTTCCAAGTCGTCCAGCTGCGGCCAGTCGGCATGCATCAGCCAACCCTCGCCATCGGTTTGCTGCCAGATTTCTTCGGTGATAAACGGCATGAACGGGTGGAGTAATTTGAGGGTTTGGTCGATGACCCAGGCGAGCGTGGCCCGGGTTTCAGCATTCTCGGCGTCGTCGCCATCAAAGAGAGCCGGTTTGGAAAATTCGATGTACCAATCACAAAGCACGTTCCAGGTAAAGCGATAGGCCGCGCCCGCGGCCTCATTGAATTTGTACTCCGCCAGCCCCCTGTCAACCGAGGCCGCGGCATTGGCGGTTTCGTCAATGATCCATTTGTTCAGAGTGAGTGTGGCGGCCCCGGGATCAAATTTCTCGACCCGCCTGGCGTCGTTTTTCAGGGCAAAATTGACAGCATTCCAGACCTTGGTTCCGAAATTGCGATATCCTTCAACGCGGGATTTAGCGAGCTTGATATCGCGCCCCTGCGCCGCCATCGCCGCCAGGGTAAAGCGCAGCGAATCAGCGCCGTATTCGCCAATCAGTTCCAGGGGATCAATGACATTCCCCTTGGCCTTGCTCATCTTGGCGCCCTTTTCGTCGCGGACCAAGGCGTGGATATAAACGTCGTGAAACGGGATGACCGACTTGCCGTCGCCGTCCTTCATGAAATGCAGGCCATACATCATCATCCGGGCAACCCAGAAAAAAATGATGTCGAAGCCGGTGACCAGAACCGAGGTTGGGTAATAGCGCGACAGTTCGGACGTCCTCTCGGGCCAGCCGAGAGTCGAGAACGGCCACAGTGCCGAAGAGAACCAGGTGTCGAGGACATCTTCGTCCCGCGTCAGTTCGGTCGCGGCACCATAGTGCTTTTCCGCCGCGGCCAGTGCTTCTGCTTCGGTATCTTCGACGAAGACGGTACCGTCCGGTCCGTACCAGGCCGGAATCTGATGGCCCCACCACAATTGGCGCGAGACGCACCAGGGCTGGATATTGCGCATCCAGTCGAAATAGGTCTTCTCCCAAGTCTTAGGTACAAAAACGGTGTCACCGTTTTCGACCGCCGCGATGGCGGGTTTGGCCAGAGTGGCAGCATCAACATACCACTGGTCGGTCAGCCTCGGCTCGATCACCACATTCGAGCGGTCTCCATATGGCAGCGTATGCTCGTGGTCTTCGACCTCGGCCAGCAGACCAAGCGCCTCGATGTCAGCGACGACAGCCTTGCGTGCCTTGATGCGTTCCAAGCCGCGATACTTGTCAGGAATCTTGGCCGCATCCGCCTCTTCACCGATAACAATATGGGCGTGCTCATCCAGCACATTAAGCTGCTGCAGGTCATGGCGCTTGCCGACCTCGAAGTCATTGAAGTCGTGGGCCGGAGTAATCTTCACCGCGCCTGATCCGACCTCCGGGTCGGCGTGTTCGTCGGCAACCACCGGGATCATTCGATCGACCAGCGGCAGGTGCACCATCTTGCCGATCAGGTCCAGGTAGCGCGTATCTTCGGCGTTCACCGCAACGGCGGTATCGCCCAGCATGGTTTCGGGCCGAGTCGTCGCAACCGTCAGGAAACACCCCTCCTCGCCTTCAACCGGATATTTGAAATGCCACAGATGACCCTTGGCCGGGGTCTGTTCGACCTCCAGGTCTGAGATCGCGGTCAGCAACTTCGGATCCCAGTTGACCAGGCGTTTGTCGCGATAGATCAGCCCGTTCTTGTGAAGCTCGACGAAAACTTTCAGTACGGCCTGAGACAGGCCCTCGTCCATGGTAAAGCGTTCGCGCGACCAGTCACAGGACGCACCGAGCCGGCGCAGCTGGCCGGTGATCGTGTTGCCGCTTTCTTCTTTCCAGGCCCAGACCTTTTCCAGGAAAGCTTCGCGACCAATGTCGCGCCGGCCGGGTTCCTGGCGCTCCATCATCTGGCGTTCGACCACCATTTGGGTGGCGATGCCGGCATGGTCCGTTCCGGGTTGCCACAGAACGTCATAGCCCTGCATCCGCTTCCACCGGATCAGGATGTCCTGCAGCGTGTTGTTGAGGGCGTGACCCATGTGCAGCGAACCGGTCACATTGGGTGGCGGGATCACGATGCAATAGGTTTCCGCGCCCGGTTTGGCATTGGCACCGGCGGCAAAGCAGCCGTCCCTTTCCCACAAATCATAGAGCCGCTGTTCGACATCGGCGTGGTTATAGTGTTTGTCCAGCATCGGACGCGTGACCCTCGTTCAACGGATTTAGAAATTCAGGGGGTTCTAGGGTCCCGGCTCGCGAATGTCATCTCCTCAAATCCGGCCCGTGGGGAATTTTGTCGCGCTCTGCGACTTCGGCGCGGGTTTGGGTGCGAGCTTGTGCAATTCTTCCCGCACGACCCGCTCGACAATGGTTTCCAGATGATCGTCGATCCACTTTGCCAGCACGGGTTCCAGTGACCGCCGGATGAGATTTTCCAGTGCCTCGCGCGCCACCATGTCATCGCCGGAAAAAGCCGCCAGCCCCAGATTGGGTGTGGATGCAGGCAGAGGCGGCACATAAACCGGGGCCGGCTGGCGCGGCGGCCCCGCGGATGGTGAAACCGCTTCATTCCCGCCGGTCGGTTTGACTGGATCTTTCAACAGCAAAACATCCTCAGCCGGTTCCTGGTCAATCGACTGGAAAACAATATCCCGTTCCGGTGGCGGGATCTTCGCCGCTGAGGGCTCTTCCGGTTCTGCTTGCGTTTTCGCGGCTTGGTCCGCCACGGCGGCTTCCTGTTTGGCCTGTTTTTTGGCCCGCCGGTCGCCAAGGCGGCTGAGGCCGGTTGCGACCAGCGTTTCCAAGCCGCCCAGGAGATTGGACTTCGGCTTTTCCGCTCCGGCGCCGGGCACCGGCAAAGGGGCCGCTTCGTCTTCGGCCGCCTTCAACTTCAGAGCGACTTCCTCAACGCTCCCGGAATCCCGGTCAGCCTTATTTTCCCGCGGCGCACCGCCTCGTGTATCTTCCGTCTTTTCGGCGGTTTCGACGCCCTCGGCCGGCGTATCATCATCGTCGGCGGAAATGATCTTCTGAATGGAGGACAGGATTTCCTCCATTGTGGGTTCAGGTTTGGCTGCGTCGCTGTTCGCCATAAATGACCTGCTAAAAGTGTCGACAAGCTGACATCTATGCCATGTTGCAACAGATTCCCAAAGTTCCCCGCCTAGCGCGTTGAAGGTGAGCTAAACCCAAACCATTTCGCCCGGACCAGGCGATAATGTGACCGGGGATCATACTCATCAACGCCCAATCCCAGATTGGCAATGCGCAACCGGCCGATGGCGGATAGTACCTCATAGACGGCGACAAATTCGTCGCGTTGAGCGGTCACCAGGGCAACCCGGGCATCAAGTAACTCCTGTTCGGCGTCGAGCACATCCAGCGTGGTGCGCGCACCAACGAGAAATTCCTGTTGCACGCCCTCCAGAGCAATCTCCGCCGCCCGAACCTGCTCGTTCGAGGACTGGATAACCGCACGCGCCGTGGTCAGGTTCGCCCAGGAAATGCGCACGCCCTCTTCCACCTGACGGCGGGTATCGAGTGTTTCGAGACGCCGCTGCCCGCGGGTCTGCTGTGCCTGACGCACCTGGCTGTAAACTGATCCACCCTGATACAAGGGAATGGAAAGCCGGCCGGTAATTGCATAATCCTCGGACCGGGCACCGGGTCGCAGGGCATTGTCGCTGAACTGGGCTGAACCGGTAACGTCCAGGCGCGGATTCAACTGCCGTTTTGCGATCTGCACATCCCAGTTGGCGACGTCCTCACCGCTATAGGCCGCCAAAACATTCGGGTTTTCGACCAGGGAGATGTCCAAGGCCTCTTCAACGCTCAAGGGAACTTCAGGCATGGTTTCCGGCAATATCAAATTGTCCGCTGGATGACCCACCACTTGTAGATAGTTGGCACGGGACGAGGCGAGTTGGCCTTCAGACCTGGTAAAGTCGGAGACTGACCGGGCCAGCCGTGCTTCGGCCTGGGCCACATCGGTTCGGGTGGTTTCCCCCACCTCAAACCGGTCCTTGGCGGCCTGCAACTGCTTTTCCAGAACGTTGACGTTGGACTGGTTCAGTTGGACAACTTCCTGATCCCGTAACACGTTCATAAAGGCGGAAATCGCGTTGGACAGGATTGTCTGTTCTGTCCCGGTAAGCGTTGCCCGTCCGCGGCGAATGTTTGCCTCCGCCCGGTTTACCCGGCCATCGACGATGCCGCCGGTATAGAGCGGTTGATTGAGATTGATCGACACCGAAGCCGGGTTGGTGGTTGAAAGAATTCGATCGGATTCCTGGTGACGTATGCCCCAGTTTGTCTGGGCATTGGCTGTCGGACGGCGGCCCGCCAAAGCCTGCGGCACCCCCTCGTTCAAAGCCCGCAAAGCTGACCGTTGAGCTTCCATGCCCGGATTACCGGAATAGGCGGAAATCATCGCCTCTTCCAGGGTTTCGGCGGATGCCATGCCAACCAGACCGGTCAGATACAGCAAAGAACAGGGAAGAATTTGATGAATTTTCATGATGATCAGCTTCCTTACATGCGGGAAAAGTTATTTCGATTACGCTTGAGACATACCAACACAGAACACCGTTAGGACATTTGCGCGAAACAGCGATTACGAGAAACTCCACAAGCAAAATCAGATAACCCATGATCTGATCGCGTATTATGCCCGGATAACAGATTGTTGATAAATCGTAATCTACCATCAACAATTGTCAGAAAGCAAATTCCGAGGCGGCGCTGAATCCGGGCAACACTGCGGCCGCAGCATCAAAGACGGGTCTGGTGGTAAAATCGGCACCCGTGCGCAATGTAACCTGCACCACGCTGTCCGGGCCGGCGCCATGAATTGCGACCATCCGTCCACCGTCGGCCAGTTGCGCCAGAAAATCATCGGACACCTGCCCGACGGCTCCATTGACGAAGATAACATCGTAAGGTCCCTGGTCCGATTTTCCGGCGGCCAGGGGGCCACGGACCACAGCGCAATTATCGATGCCGATATCGCCCAGCACTTCCTGAGCCTGGTCGGCTAGTGCTTCGTCCTCTTCGACAGCCACGACCACATCGCACAGTGCCGCCAGTACCGCTGTCGAATAGCCAGTCGCGCAGCCAACATCGAGAACCAGGTCCGGCGCCTGAATTTCAGCGGCGGCGATCATGCGGGCAAAGACGGTCGGATCCAGCAAGCAGCGACCGGGCGCCACTTCGACCTCTCCGCCGACATAGGCAACCGACTGGCGCGACCGCGGTACGAACCTTTCGCGCGGGACAGCTGCGATTGCATCAATGATCGACGCCTTTGTGACGCCGGACGGCCTGATCTGGCTTTCGATCATGTTGGCTTTCGCCACTGCGAAATCGCTCATCCGGGGATCCTGAATCACATGAAAATCCGATACCTGAAGCACCTTATAGTCACCCTGATCCGGCAAAACAATCAATCTGCGCTTTTCACGCGGCGACGAATGCGCCATTTGCTTGACGGAGGCGTTTCAAGGCTCTAACCGAAAGTGCTGAAGGCGACGTGGCGGAGTGGTTACGCAGCGGATTGCAAATCCGTGTACACCGGTTCGATTCCGGTCGTCGCCTCCAAGATATTTCGGGGCTTTGCAAAGCGTGGTTGCCTTGCTATGAGGCGCACTTCGTTTTCTTCCGGCGTAGCTCAGTTGGTAGAGCAAGCGACTGTTAATCGCTGGGTCACAGGTTCGAGTCCTGTCGCCGGAGCCAATATCGCAAAGGGCCGTTCGTTTATCCGAGCGACCCTTTGACGTTTTGGGGAAGAATAAACGTGATGATACTTCAGGAACGGATTGATTTGGCGTTGAAGCCCACGGGACTGATCCGGCTTGGTACAACGCCAATATCCGATCCGGATCTGGATGCCCGGCATGTCGTAATGATCGGCAATGCTGGTCCGGACATGTGGCGGATCTTTGCCAGCGAACAGGAGCGCAACGACGGCGAACCGCATTCGCTGAACCGCTGGACCCGGCGGGTGCTGTCCTCGGTGGCCAATAATCTGGAACTGGAAATTCCCTTCCCGTTCGACGGGCCGCCCTATTATCCCTTTCAGCGCTGGATGATATCCACACACCAAGCTTTCCAGTCTCCCATTGGACTGTTGATCCATAATGACTTCGGTCTGTGGTTTGCCCTGCGCGGCGCTTTGCTGGTTCGCGAGCACTTGCCCGTACACGCCTCCACGACAGTTTCACCCTGCACTGACTGTGAGGCCAAGCCGTGCCTGTCAACCTGCCCGGTCGATGCCTTCAGCCCTGGGGGCTATGATGTGCCGTCCTGCAAGGCTCATCTCACCACAGAGGACGGAACGGATTGCATGGATCTGGGATGCGGTGCCCGGCGAGCCTGTCCAATTGGAAAATCATTCCATTATTCGCCCGACCAGGCCCGTCTGCACATGGAAGCCTTTCGGGATTAAGCGCTATTGCCCTTGGCGTGCATCATGAATCCCATGGTGTTCATAAGCAACTGGGCCGCCAAAAAGGAGGTGGTGCCGTCACGGTCATAGTCGGGCGCCACCTCGACCAGATCCAGACCGACAATTTCACCGCGTGTCGTGAGGCCCTGCATCAGTTCCAGGATTTCATAATACAGGAACCCGCCATGGCTCGGCGTGCCTGTGCCTGGCGCAATGGATGGATCGAACCCGTCGATATCAATGGTGCAATAATACCGAACGCCCTCCGGCACCCGGTCCAGCACACCCTCAACACCAAGCTTGCGGAAATCACGCACCGACAGAATGTCGGAGCCGGCATCACGGGCCGCCTGATAATCGGCCCGGTTCGACGAGGATACATTGCGGATCCCCAGTTGCGTAAATCCGGTCACATGGGACAACTCCGATGCCCTCCGCAGCGGATTGCCGTGACCATAGCGCACGCCGTGGCGCTCATCGACAAAATCCAGATGCGCATCAACATGGATAATATGCACTGGGTCCTGGTCGGCGAATGCCCGAATGCAAGGAATGTGCACTGAGTGATCCCCGCCCAGTGTGATCGGAATTGCGCCGGCAGCCAAAATCGCGCGAACGCCCGCCTCGATATTGTCGTGGCTCTTTTCCGTTTTTGTGTGGACGATATCGGCATCACCGATATCGACAATTTTCACCTGGTCGGCCGGCAGATAGGTAACGTCGTCTTCAAAATCATAGGCGCCACCATGACCGAAGGAAAACAGGGTCGAAGCCTCGCGAATGGCGCGGGGCCCGAACCTGGCGCCGGCCCGATACTGTGTTCCCATGTCAAAGGGCGCACCCAGCACCACGATATCGGCATCAATGGCCGACCAGTCCTCGCACGTCGGCTGTTTGCCAAAAGTGCAGAACCCGACAAAGGGAAGATTCAGGCGGCCTGAGTCATAGGCATTGTCGGGCATGATCGGTTTCTTTCTTGCGAACGCTCAACGCGTGTAATCGACCGGCATGCCATAGCACCTTCCATATGCCATTGCCAGTAGATTTTGTGTAGCCTCATAGTTTGAGCACCGGGCGCACCGTTCGAGAAAGTGCAATCATTGACCCTTGTCACCGGCGTAATACCGCCGGCCGTGGTGGAAATGAAAATCTCGTCGGCCGCCAAAAATTCATCAAGCGGTAAAGGCCGGGCTTCAATTTGTAAGGGTTATTCATCAAATTCAACCAGGGTATTGAAAATATTCTGAAAGTCTGAATTCCCCCGCCCTAGAGTTTTTTGAGACACTGATCAAGACCTGAGACGAGGGGATGAATGAGGTGTTTCATGACGGAACAGAAGAAGGTTGATCGGGCCGGAGCCAGAGCTGCGGAGACTTCACATATCGCAGCAGATCCGGCTCCGGCCCGACGTCGCAGACAGACAGCGGTGCGCAAGCAGGAGGCCGTTCTGCGGGTGTTGCGGGGCGAGGACATCGAGTTGGTGGCTCGTGGTATCGACGCGACGGCGGCCGATGTCAGCGGCTGGCGGGACGTTTTCCTGGCGACGGGCGCATCCGGGCTGAAGCATCGCCCGCGCGATGCCCGCGATGAGGAGATTGATCGGCTTCGCGCCAGGGTGGGCGAGATCACCATGGATAACGAGCTTCTCGTCGAGAAGATCGCGAAGATGGAGGCGGGCCACCCTTTCGGGCGCCGGAGGTCGAAGCGATGAGCGCCGTCCTCTCGATCTCCACGGGCAAGGCTTACGGCGTCTCCCGGGTGTGCCGGGCCTGGAGTCCGAGCCGGGCCAGCGTGTACCGGGACTTGCAACCGGCCCGGACCGAGGCCGCGCCGCCCGGGACCACAAGGCCCCCTGTCGGATGCCGATCTGGTCGGGGAGATCAGACAGGTCATCACCAACAGCAGGTTCCATGGCGAGGGCTATCGCAAGGTGTGGGCGCGCCTGCGTTACAAGGGCATCCGCACCTCGAAAGTGCGGGTTCTGCGGCTGATGCGCGAGAACGGGCCCAGTGCGAAGCCATGTCAGGGGGCGGCACACGGGCCAAGGGCTCATGACGGAACCATCATCCCGGACAACATTGATGAAAGGCCAAGGGATGTGGGGCACCGACATGACCGCCACCCTCCTGAGCACAGGGCGTCAGGTCGCGGTCCTTGTCGCGGTCGATCATTGTTCGGCGGGCTGCGTGGGCATTCATGCAGCCATCCGGGGCACACGCTTCGAGGCGTTGCAGCCGCGATCCGCCAGGGCGTGCGGGACTGCTTCGGAGCGTGCGCCACGGACGTGGCCGCTGGCCTGACGATCCGCCATGACAACGGCTCGCAGTACATCAACCACGACTTCCAGAACGAGATCGCCTGGCTGGGCGCGAAATCCTCACCGTCCCTTGTCCGAGCGCCCGAGGGCAACGGCTGTGCCGAGCGCTTCATCCGGACACTCAGGGAAAATCTCCTCTGGATCACGACATTCAACACCATGGAGGAACTGCAAGCAGCCCTCCAGAAGTTCAAGGATGACGACAACGAACACTGGCTCATCCAGAGGCATGGCCATCGCTCGCCAAACCAGTTCAGACGCGACGCAATGGACAAAATCCAGGCCGCCGCGTAAGCTTCAAGAGTGTCTCAATAACCCTAGGGCGCTACATGACAAGGCGGTCCATGTGGCAATTCGAGAAATTCGCGCAGAAAATCCTCTTTCGCCGACGCAAAATCCGCCATGTCAACAACCGTTTCTCCGCCGCACAGGACGCACAAAAGGCTGATGGTCATGATGTCACAAAATTCATGGCGGCGCGCGTTGCCCGTGCGAGGATCGTCCATATCATTGAAATAGCCCATGATTGTTGACATTTCGAAGCTCCTTTGGATGACGGAGCCTCAAGAATCCATTCATACCGATTTGTCAAAATCCAAATGCAATTCCCCTGGAATGTCGAGACTGATCAACGCAGACAAATCAGGCCATGCCAACCTGTATCTGGTTGGGAACCATGTCATCGGGGCGGCGGTCGATCAGGGACTGGAGATAGTTCCGGGTCTCCGCCGCCGCTGGCTCGTCGAACAGATTGGTCAACTCGGCCGGATCGTTTTCCAGATCATAGAGCTCGCCCGCGCCGGAACGGGCATCGACCGTCATCTTGTGCGTTTTTGTGCGCACGGTGCTGAGTGACAGGGCCACGCCGGCGCGGGTCGGCAGCAGTTCCCATTCGTTGAAGGCATATTGGCGCGACGCCGTGTCGGTTTCGATCAGGGGTCGCACGGACGTGCCGTGCTGTTCAATCTGCGGCGTCGCGCCCGCCAGATCATAAAAGGTCGGGCCCAGGTCCAGGGTTGAAACCGGGTCTTCCACCCTTTTGCCGGCCGGCACGCCGGGGCCGCGCCAGATCAGCGGCACCCTGAGCAGGCCCTCATAATGCATCGGCCCCTTCAGGATAAGGCCATGGTCCCCCAGCCAGTCGCCATGGTCGCAACTGTAAACGACCACAGTGTTGTCGGCGAGGTCGGCTTCATCGAGCGCGATCATCAGCCGGCCGACCTGATGGTCGATCAGGGCGACCTGGCCATAGGTGTTGGCGATGATCTCGCGCAATTGCTCATCTCTCTGGGGCGGAATGCGGCTGTAGTTTTTGCGAATCTCGGCTCCCTTCTTGTCGCCCGTGGGCTCTGCGGTCAGCACGGCTTCATGCCACCAGGGCCGCCCCTCGAAACTGCGGGTGCGATGCTCGGGCAGGTCCACATCGGCCGGGTCGTGCAGCCTGGACCAGGGTTCGGGGCAGTCGAAGGGATGGTGCGGATCGGGAAAGCTGACCCAGGCACAGAAGGGTGCTTCGCCGCGCCGTTTCAGCCAGTCAATCGTCCGGTCGGCGGTCCATGTGGAATTGTGCCAGGCCGGTGAAAGCTTCGAATGCCAGGTCTGAGCGGCTTCGTGGGTGTCGCCAGCGTTTTCCGCATAAAGGGCCATCTTTTCGTCACCACGGCCGTCGCCGTGGAACCAGCGCTCGTAGTGCTGGCCGTGCGGCGGCATTTGGGGCGGAAACCAGTTGTGGCCGACCAGCATCATCTCGACATGGTCAAAACCCATATAGGGGCCGGACCAGTCGGCACCGTAATTGGCCGACGATTTCAGACATTCCGGCGTGCCCGTGGCCTCGAACGTGTGGAAGGTTGAAAAATGCGCCTTGCCGAAAAAGGCCGTGTCATATCCCGCCTTTGACAGCGTGCCGGCAAAACCCTGTTCTCCCAGGGCCGGGTCCAGGTCGATGCCATTGTCATGAACCCCGTGGGTGCGCGGCAACAGACCTGTCAGGATCGAGGCGCGCGAGGGCTGGCACACCACATTGGGCGTGATACAGGCATTGAAATGCGTCCCCTCTGCGGCCAGCCCGTCGAGATGGGGCGTCTTGATCCGGCGGCCCATGAAACCAAAACAATCGGCGCGCTGCTGGTCGGCGGTGACGAACAGGATATTGGGTCGGGTCATGGAGTTTTCTCAGGTTTGGAAAAATAAACGATAACGGCGATGGCCAGGGCCATGAACAACAGCGCCAGCGGGCTTTTGAACAGGAACCATGGATCGCCGCCAGTGGCGGAAAATGCCTGGCGCGCGGTCGTTTCCAGATTGCCGGCCAGGATGAAGGCGATGACGAAGGGCAGGACAGAGATACCCAGCCGGCGGAACAGATAACCGACCACGCCGAAGCCGATGGCGATCCACAGAGCGGAAAGCCGGGTCTCCTGGACATAGATGGCGGTCAGGGTGACCAGCAGGACGGCGGGCATCAGGATATGTTTGGGCGCCCGCACCATGATGCCGGTGAACCGCATGAACATCCCGCCAATGGTCCAGTTGGCCAGGTTTGCGATCACCATGGTGGTGAACAGGCCGAAGGCGATGATCAGTTCCGGATTGACCTCGGCGGTAAAGCGGAACACCGACGGCCCGGGATTGAATCCGGTCATGGTGTCCGCCGCCAGGACCAGGAACACGGCTGCGGCGTTGCCGGGAATACCCAGTGACAGGACTGGAATAAGATTGGCGCCGGAGACAGCGCTGTTGGCAGCTTCGGTCGCCGCCACGCCTTCCGGCGCCCCTTCGCCGAAAGGACGCTCCAGGGGGTTGCCACGGCGGGCATGAAGCCGTTTGCCCGAGGCATAGCCAAGCGTCGCCGCCAAGGTCGATCCGATCCCGGGCAGGGCGCCGATCATGGTGCCGAGGGCCGCCGAATTGGCGATGTAGGGAAACAGTGCGCGGATCGTCGGCCAACCGAGCCGGTTGTCACCGGTTGTGATCGCGCTGTCGCCAACCTTCCCGGCCCGGCCTTCGCACCACATATCCTCGATCGACTTGAACACTTCGCCCAGGATCAGCACGCCCAGGATCGCGGTGACCACCGGAAAGCCCGAGGCGAGTTGCGGCAAGCCGAACGTCAGGCGCGGATAGAAATCTTCCCCGGTGCCCACATAGGCGAACAGCATGCCCAGACTGGCGGCGATCAGCCCCTTGGCCGCCGAGCCGTCGACCACGCTGGCAATAAAGGCCAGCGACAGGATGATGAGAGCGGTCTTTTCCGGGAAGTCCAGATAGGCCTCGACAAACACCGCCAGGAAGGGCGCGCCGATGAACAGCACCAGATCGGAAAATGTATCGCCGCTGGCGGACGAAAAATGGGCAATGCGCAACGCACGCCCGGCCTCGCCATTGCGGGTCATCGGATAGCCGTCATTGGTGGTCAGAAAGGCGTCCGGCGTGCCCGGCGTGTTGAACAGGATCGCCGGTACCGCGCCGCCGACCGTGGCCCCTTTCATGATCCCGATCAGGAAGCCCATCACCGGCAGGATTGAGTCCCGTTCATAGCCGAACGCCGAGATCAGGATCGGCAGGCTGATCGCCATGGCCATGGGGCCGGCAAGGCCCGGGGTCGAGCCAACCACAATGCCGGCCAGGAACCCGGCGATGACCATGACGATCGTGATCGACACCGGGATCCCGAAAACCTCAAATGCCGGATTGCCGGCGAAGACCTCGAAAATGCCGAGCCAGACATAGTTCCAGACGTCCATCACACGTCCCCGTTGGGCGGCAGCAGCAGATCGTCAAAGGGCAGGTCGTAGATCAGGGCCAGGAACAGGGCGATGACAAGGGCAACTGCGGCCGCCCGCCAGCGCAACCGGCGTTCGACCAGGCCGATAAGTCCGGTGATCAGGATGACACCGCCGGTTAGATAGCCGGCATATTTCCAGGGTGCGGTATCCCGCAGCACCCGGTAGTCGCCGGCACCGGCGATTTCCACGACCAGCGGCCCCGTCCAGCGCATGGCGGCCATTGCCACCGCTGTAATCAGCAACAAGCGTAACAGGAATCCAAGATTGCCACGGGTCAACCGGTGATTTTCGCCACCTCGGATCGACCTGAAAATCAGCAGCAGGCTGGAAAGGCCCAGCAGGGCCCCGGCCATGGTCGGCACCATGGCATCGCCGATTTCGACCCGGCGGCGCACTCTTTCAAGAATACCGGTTTCGGTGTCGAGCGGAACCCAGAGGGCCACCAGCAGGACCGCAGCGACAAGAAAGACAATACCCAATACAAGGTCGGTATTCCAGCGACGCGGCATCCGGAATTCTCCCCTGGCCTGAATTTGCTGGGCATGGTTGCCGGCCGACGGACATGTGCCGCCGCCAGCCGGCCCGGTGTTACTCGGCCGAGGCCTTCAACAGGGCGTCAGCCGCGGCCACGTCATCCGCCATGATGGTGTCGAGTTCAGCGCCCATCAGCACCGCCGGTCCGCCAAAGGCCTTGTTGATGAAGCCGCCGGCCTTGGTCGAAGGGTCCTGCACCACCTCGGCGATGGCACTGGCGAGCGCGTCGCGGGCGTCAGCGGGCAGGCCCGCCGGGGCGGCGAACAGGAAATAGCCATCGGCCGTGTAGTCGACGCCCAGTTCCTTCATGGTCGGTGCATCGGGGGACACCTTAAGTTTGGCCTTCAGGCCCGAGGCCAGATTGACCATGTCGCCGGCCAGGACTGCCTTGTTCTGGATGCCAGCGCCCCAGCCGATGTCCAGGTCATCGGCATTGAGGCCGTTCATGACGCCCTTGCCGCCCTTGACCATGACGATATTGAATTCGATCCCGTTTGCCCGGGCAAGAAGATAGGCAAGGTCGGCGAGCTTGGGGCTCATCGCCCCGAAACGGATCTCCTGGCCGCCCTTGGCCGCGGCGACCACGTCGGTGAAGGTCTTGTAGCCCTTCTCGGTCTTGGCGACCACGCCCATCTGAAACCCGGCGGTTGTGACGACCGGCGTGAAATCTTCGGCCGTGAAGCCCGGATTCTTCGCCGCCTTCATGTTATAGGTCAGCGTTTCGGTAACCATCAGACCGATGACGGACCCGTCATTGGGCATGTCCTTCAGAGCCGCCGCCAGCACTGTACCTCCCTTGCCGGTCAGCTGTTCGGGAATGATCTTCCAGCCGTGCCGCGCTTCGAGTTCTTCCGCGATCATCCGGCCATGGGTATCAGCACCGCCGCCGGCCTTGAATGCGATCAGCATCTTGACAGGACCGGACGGCTTCCATTCGGCCTGGGCCGCGTCGGCAAACATCAGGCCGAGCGTTGCAGCCGCCGCAATCAGCAACTTTTTCATTTGGTATTCCTCCCTTTTTTCATTTGTTGGCATACTGATCTGAACATAATTGACCCGTCAACTAATTTATGCACAATACCATCACCCTCGAAGGAGCCTCGTCCGATGCGCGTGACGTCCACCGTGCCCGATATCCCGCTTGAACCGGAACTGCACCGCTTCCTGACCCTCCGCCTGTCGCGGATTCAGGCCAAGCTGAACGCCCAGGCAAGCCATATCCTGCGCGAGGTCAACGGCTTGAGCCTGGTGCAATGGCGCATTCTTGCCCTGGTCGCCGCCAGTGGCCGCTCGACAGCCAGCGCGCTCAGCCAATATGCCGGGATCGACAAGGGTCTGTTCAGCCGTGCTCTGAAGACTTTGGTTGCGGGCGGGCTGATCTCGGTCGCCACGGATCCGGCCGACCACCGCAGCCACGTGATCTCGGCAACGGACAGGGGCTTTGAGATATTTGAGCGGACGCTGCCGATCATGCGGGCGCGCCAGGCTCACCTGGTCAGCGATATGACGCCGGAACAGCGCCGGGTCCTGATGTCCGCCCTGGACAAGCTGGAAGTGGCCGCCACGCGGCTGGATTTTACCTGATGAGCCCATCCAACCTGCTGATCATCATGTCCGACGAGCATCAGGCCCGGGCCATGGGCTGTGCCGGGCATCCCTTCGTTCAGACCCCGAACCTGGATGCGCTGGCGGCGCGCGGCATGCGGTTCACCAATGCCTATACACCTTCGCCGATCTGCGTGCCGGCACGCGCATCCTTCGCAACCGGACAGTTTACCCATCAGAACCGGCTGTGGGACAACGCAATGCCCTATACCGGTGATATCCCCGGCTGGGGTCATGCGCTGCAGGCCAAAAACATAGCCGTCGAATCCATCGGCAAACTGCATTACCGGGACGAAGAGGATCCAGCCGGGTTCGACCATGAGCATATCCCGATGCAGGTGGTCGACGGCGTCGGCATGGTTTGGGCGTCGATCCGCAAGGAGGACGAGAGGGTGCCGCTGACCGAAAGCCGCATGCTGGGAAAATATATCGGACCGGGTACCAGCCCCTATACCGAGTATGATGACGCAGTGACCGGGCGCACGATCGAGTGGCTGGCGGACCGGGCCGACGACGGGCGGCCGTGGTGCCTGTATGTGGGATTGGTGGCGCCGCATTTCCCTCTGGTGGTGCCGCAGGAGTTTTATGATCTTTATCCAGTCGCCGATCTGCCACCGGCCAAGCTGCACCCCAAGAACGGCTATGTGCGCCATCCCTGGATCGAAAAACAGAATGCATTCATGGAAAGCGAGTCCCGGTTCCGAGACGCCGACGAACGCCTTGCCGCCTTCGCCGCCTATTACGGCCTGTGCAGTTGGATGGACCACAATGTGGGCCGGATCCTGGGTGCACTGGGCGATGCCGGGTTCGGCGACGACACTGCCGTGCTCTACACCAGCGACCATGGCGACAATGTCGGCGCGCGTGGCCTTTGGGGTAAATCCAACATGTATGAGGAAGCCGCCGCGATCCCGATGATCCTGTCCGGCCCCGGCATTGCACCCGGCACGTGCGACACGCCCGTCGACCTGCTGGATGCCGCCGAGACCATCCTGGACAATTTCGATGCGCCTTTGAACGGCAAGCGTCCGGGGCGGTCGCTGAAACAAATCATGAATGAACCGACCGACCCGGACCGGGTGGTATTCAGCGAATATCACGCCGCAGGCGCGGTCAGCGGCGCCTTCATGATCCGCAAGGGCCGCTGGAAATACATTTATTATGCCGGGTTTGAACCAGAACTGTTCGATCTCGAATCCGATCCTGGGGAAACAACCGATCTGGCCGCCGATCCGGCCTTCACAAAAATGAGAGCAGCATTGCACGCCGATTTGCTGACCATTTGCGATCCGGACGCGATGGATGCCCTGGCCTTTGCCGATCAGGCCGAGTTGATTGCCCGGTACGGGGGCCGTGAAGCTGCATTGAAACTCGGTGTGCCGACCGCGACGCCGCCACCGAAACTTTGAGTACCCGACAGGAGACTAAATTGAAACTTACAATCCTTGGCTCTGGCTCTCCGGAATCCCATGTAAGGCGGGCATCCGCCGGCTATCTGGTCGAGGTTGGCGAGGACACGATCCTGTTCGATTGCGGCGGCGGGGTGATGGACCGGCTGATCCGCTCGGGACGCAAGGCATCCGACATTACGCACATTTTTTTCACCCATCTTCATTCCGATCACATGATGGATTATGCTCGGCTGATCCACGCCGCCTGGGACGAGGTCGGAGCGGTGATCCAGGTCTTTGGTCCGCCGCCGATCGCTTCGATCACCGAAAAACTTTTTGGTAGGGATGGCGTCTTTTCCCATGACCTGCGCGCGCGCACCGAGTTGCCGCCCAGTCAGCAGGTCTGGGTCGCCCGGGGCGGGACACTACCGCGGCCCTGGCCATCGCCTGAGATTATCGAGATCGCGCCGGGTGAAAACGTCACGGCGGACAATTGGGAAGTTGCGTCGTGTTCCGTCCCCCATGCCCAGCCCGAACTCGGCTGTATGGCGTTTGCACTGACGGCGGGCGGCAGAAAGCTGATCTATTCCGGCGATGCGGCCCATTGCGACGATCTCGATGCCCTGTGCGCAAATGCAGACCTGCTGGTTCACTGGTGTTACCGCCTGGGCAGCGACAAGCTGCCCGATGTGCTGGCGGACATGACCCCGAACCCCGAGGGGATCGCCCGGCTGGCGGCCCGGCAGAACGTCAAACGGCTGGTGCTGTCGCACTTCCGCGTCCACATGGATACCGAAGAAAATCATGCCGAGGCGCTGGCCGATGTGGCGGCACATTACCAGGGCCCGACCGAGATTGCCGAAGACCTGCGGGTCTATGAAATCTGATCCCGAGCGTGTACCATCCCTCCGTTGATTTTCGTGACCGAGGGGGGAACCATTTCATGCGCAATCTGACCGTTGATTCCGACCGGCTGTGGTCGACCATCATGGATATGGCGGAAATCGGCCCCGGCGTGGCCGGCGGGTCGTGCCGGCTGGCTCTGTCGGACTTCGACAAGGAAGGCCGCGACCTGTTCGTGCGCTGGTGCGAGGAGGCGGGCTGCACCGTCCGGGTCGACAAGGTCGGCAACATGTTCGCCCGGCGTCCGGGCACCACGCCGGACACGCCGGCGGTGATGACCGGATCGCATCTGGATACCCAGCCGACCGGCGGCAAATTCGACGGCGTCCTGGGCGTGCTGGCCGGGCTGGAGGTCATCCGCACCCTGAACGACCGCGGCATCGAAACCGGGGCCCCGGTCGAGGTTGCCTGCTGGACCAATGAAGAAGGCTCGCGCTTTTCCCCGGCGATGATGGGCTCAGGCGTTTATGCCGGTATTTTCCCGCTGGACGAAGTCCTGGCCAAGGAGGCCCAGGACACCGGTTCGACCTATGGCACCGATCTGGAACGCATCGGTTATGCCGGCGATGTGGAACCGGGCGACCAGGTGCCGGGCCGCTATTTCGAACTTCACATCGAACAGGGCCCGATCCTGGAAGGCGAGGAAAAGACCATCGGCGTCGTTACCGGCGCGCAGGGCCAGCGCTGGTTCGAGATCACGGTCACCGGCATGGAAAGCCACGCCGGGCCGACGCCGATGCCCGTGCGCAAGGACGCATTGGTCGCCGCTTCAAAAATCGTTGGCGAGGTCAACCGGATCGGGCATGCCTTTCCACCCAATGCCTGTGCCACCGTCGGACGGCTGGACACCCACCCCAACAGCCGCAATGTCATTCCGGGTAAGGTCTTCATGACAGTGGATTTCCGCCATCCCGTGCAGGAAACCCTGGACGCCATGGCCATGGATTTGAAAGACTTTTGCGCGGCCACCCAGGATGCATCCGGTTGCACCGTTGATCTGGTGGATTTCTGGCACTTCCCGCCCACGCCCTTTGACACCGCCTGTGTCGATGCGGTGCGCGAAGGCGCGGCGACAATGGGATTCAGCCACCGGGACATCGTCTCCGGTGCCGGACACGACGCGGTCCATGTCGCCAAGCTGGCGCCCACCGGCATGATCTTCATCCCGTGCGAGGACGGCGTCAGCCATAATGAGGCGGAAAACGCGACCCAGGAAGACTGCGCCGCCGGCGCCAATGTCCTTTTGCAGGCCATGCTGTCGAGCGCCGGCGCGGCAGAGTGAAGAGGGGCGTGTTCCGGCGCCCATCTCCATATGCTGAATCGAGTTCCCGCTACTTCTTCGTCACCGTCCAGATCACGCCGGAACCGGGGACAGTGTAAAATGGTGAGGGCATTTCGAAATCGGTGAAGACCTCACCATAGTCGATGATGTACACCTAACATTCCCCAAATGGTGTACCATGACGTCCTCGTAGCCAGCCAGCCGCCCGTTGACTGACCGCCGGAACAGCCCATCGAGCCGGTGAACGGTGTTTTTGCCTCGGCGGCCGTCCCGCAAGCCCTTCCCCGACCATCTGCCGCGTGAACGGGTGTGCATTCCAGCGCCTGCGAACTGCCCGTGCCGCGGGTCGGACAAGTTGTCGAAGCTGGGCGAGGATATTACCGAGACGCGGGAGGCGATCCCGTGCCGGTGGAAGATGATCCGTATCCGTCCGGTCAGGCCGCGTTTTTGGTGTCCTGGGGCTTCCAGTTCCACGGCATGAGTTCGTCGATGGGGTTAATCTGTGATCAGCAATGCGTTCCAGCACCCATGTGAGCCAGGCCTCGGGATCGACATTGTTCATTTCAGCGGTCTCAATGAGGGCGTAGGCGATAGCGGCAGCCTCGCCGCCACCAACGGAGCCCGGGAAGAGACAATTTTTTCGACCCGGGGCGACGGGACGGATTGATCGCTCACAGATATTGTTGTCGAACTCCAGACGTCCGTCGCCGAGACAGGCACGCGCTTCGGGCATCGGCTTCAGGGCGTAGCGGATCGCCTCGGCCAGTTTGGTCTTATCCGAGAGCCTGGGCAGCTGGGCCTGTAGCCATGCTTCCAGGTCATCGAAGACGGGCCTGGCCTTCTCCTGCCGCAGGCCAGACAACCGCCCCCGTTCCAGTCGTCTGGAGAACAGGCAAGCGCCTTGGCCGTCCCACCATATGATCTTGAGCAGATCACCGCGCCTGCTGCGAAACACGAACATGTGCCCCGAATACGGGTCCTCAGCCAGAACCTGTTCTGCCCGAGCCGCCAGTGTGTTGAACCCGCGCCGCATATCCGTCACCCCGGCAGCCAGCCACACCCGCGTATTGCCCGGCACCGGGATCATGTCATCAGCCCCTCAACCAGAGCCGGCACCGCCGACAGTCCCGTCGCTCCTTCAACCAGGATACGCCGACCATCAGACAGGGTGATGTCTGCACGGTGAGCCGAAAGAGGACCGTCCATACAGGGCGCTGTGATCGGCACGTGGGCTGCGGTTGGCCCTGCAATCTCTACAGGCAGAAATGTGGTCACTTCCCCGGCGAAATCATCACCGTCAGTACATGCCGGCGCGAAACGGGGATCACGCTAACCATGTGTGGATCAGATTGGCGTTCATCGCGTAACGTCGTGCAATCTGCGCTACCGAAACCCTAGGTGCGCGCGTTTGTCCGCAGATCGAAACCTTCTCGTCGTCTGACCGGCGCCGCTTCCCTCCGCCATAACCGCCATCGGCAAGGATGTGGCTCAGCCACGGATGGGATATGGCCGTCGAGGCGAGCAGGTCCGGCGCCCGTCGCGGTCCTGAATGTCGGCCTCATGCACCATGACCGCGATCAGCGGGCCACCGGTATCGGTGACGATATGGCGCTTGCGGCCCTTGATTTTCTTGCCCGCGTCATAGCCGCGCGGACCGCCGCTTTTGGTGGTTTTCACCGACCGGCTGTCGATTACGCCGGCGGTGGGGCTGGCCTCGCGACCGGCCGCCGCGCACGCTTCCATCACCAGATGAAAACTGATCGCCGCCCACAGTCCTTCATCGCGCCACCGGTGGAAACATCCCTGAACCGTCGAACAGGGCGGATCGTCTCGCGCCAGCATACGCCATTGGCATCCGGTCTCGGCAATGTACAAAAACGCGTTGGCGACTTCACGCATGTCCGTTTCGCGAGGCCGGCCGAGAGCCCTGGCCCTAGGAATAAACCACTCGATTACTTTCCATTCTTCATCGGTCAGATCGCTTGCATACCGGCCATTCGTTACGCTCATATTGCTTGCGCAAGAGCGCTCGCATCATCATGACAATGGGCATGCCAGGTTTCGTCTATCGCTGGTGGTACGGTGCCCATGCCCTGAAGGCGTTTTGCCGCAATGTCTTGGAATTCAACGATTTCAAGCCGGTCCGCTGCACCATCCACGGTATGGTCGAAGCCGTAAGTCCGGAGAAGCGACAGCGTTGACTCGATGAGGCCCGCGATTTGGGCCAAAGGGTGATTTGATGCCTCAGCTTAAAATTTTGACCTCTATTCGGTGAAGTTGAGGATCAGTTCGCCCAGACTGCCGAAATCGCCGACCAGCCGGTCTCCCGGCCCAACCGGAATTGGCTCAATGCAGGTGCCGGTCATGACGAATTGGCCGGCGATGAGAGAGAGGCCAAGCCCGGACAGTTCGTTTGCCAACCAGGTCAGTGCGGCGCGCGGGTCGCCAAGGGCATTTGCTCCCGTACCGTCACGGCGGTTCTGGCCGGCGTGCGCAACTACTTCATGAGCCGGCAGATCCAGCTCTCGCCAGCCGGTCATCGCCGGGCCGATCAGGTAATCCTGAGCACAGGCATTGTCGGCGATAAGCTGAAGTTCACCTACTTCCTCAAATCTGGCAAAGCGGGAACTTGGCACTTCGATTGACGGGTGAACGGCGGCGACGGCGTCGAGAACTTCCGATATCTCATACGGCGCATCGCGTGGGGCGAGTGTCCGATCCATCGTGAAGGCGAATTCCAGTTCAGCCACGCCCATATTGTTGCCGGCAAGGGAGCAGATCCCGCCATCGTCGAGCCGGCGCGAGGCCAGCAACCTTCCGGCGATCGGGCCCGATACCTGAATATGGGCCTGTCCCTTGGCGCTGGTCGCCGCGATCTTCCAGCCGAGAGCCGGATCGGAAGGATCTTTGCCAAGGCAGGCTTGGACGGCATAGGCTTCATGTCGATCGGCGAGGCGGAAGCTGTCTTCGAGTTTCTTCCGCGCACCGCCTTCGCGCCAGGTCTGGACGAGAAGGCTCGATATCTGGTGAACCTCTTGATCAGTCAGACGAACCATGTACGAGCTCCTTACCTGATTAGAACTCCACCACCGCCCGAATCGATTTGCCCTCGTGCATCAGGTCGAAGCCCTGATTGATGTCTTCCAGCGCCAGGATATGGGTGATCATCGGGTCGATCTGGATTTTCTTGTCCATGTACCAGTCGACGATTTTCGGCACGTCGGTACGGCCGCGCGCGCCGCCGAAAGCGGTGCCGCGCCAGGACCGGCCTGTAACCAACTGGAAAGGACGGGTGGTGATTTCCTTGCCCGCGCCGGCAACCCCGATGATGATGCTCTCACCCCAGCCCTTGTGGGCGCATTCCAGTGCGATACGCATCACGTCGACATTGCCGATGCACTCGAACGAATAATCCGCGCCGCCGCCGGTCAGTTCCACCAGATGGCCGATCAGATCGCCGTCCACATTGGCGGGATTGACGAAATGGGTCATGCCGAACTTGCGGCCCCATTCTTCCTTGTCCGGGTTCATGTCGACGCCGACGATCTGGTTCGCGCCGACCAGTTTCAGACCCTGGATCACGTTCAGACCGATACCGCCCAGGCCAAAGGCCACGCAATTCGTGCCAGGCTCTACCTTGGCGGTGTTGATAACCGCGCCGATGCCGGTGGTGACGCCGCAGCCGATGTAACAGATCTTGTCGAACGGCGCGTCTGCGCGCACCTTGGCCAGGGCGATTTCCGGCACCACGGTGTGATTGGCAAATGTCGACGTGCCCATATAGTGAAACACCGGCTTGCCATTGATCGAGAATCGCGAGGTGCCGTCAGGCATCAGACCCTGGCCTTGCGTTACCCGGATCGCCTGGCAGAGGTTTGTTTTGGGGTGAAGGCAATAATCGCATTCGCGGCATTCAGGCGTGTAGAGCGGGATCACATGATCGCCTGACTTCAGGGTGGTGATATCCGGGCCGACCTCCTGTACAATGCCGGCGCCCTCATGGCCCAGAATGGCTGGGAAGATCCCTTCGGGATCGGCACCGGACCGGGTGAATTCGTCCGTGTGGCAGATGCCGGTCGCCTTGATCTCGACTAGCACCTCGCCCGCCTTGGGACCTTCCAGATCGACATCGACAATTTCCAAGGGTTTGCCGGCCTCGAAAGCCACGGCAGCACGCGTTTTCATACAGTTTCTCCTTTACCCAAATCAGTTTTTCGAAACCTGACAGAGGGGAAAAGGAAGGACAACCCTACGGTGAATTTAAACCTGGAATTTGGTGGGGCCGGTTAGGGTCTGTTGACATTCGGGCTTCCGATTTGGCCTGAACTGTCATTCAAGCTTCGAAAATGGAGGTTTGGATGGACGAAGATCGTTTGGTGATTTCAGATGAACTGTAAGCGTCCGGTGTTGGTGCTCTGACGCGTTATAGCGTGCGCTGATAGTGTCCACCATTGATAGTGGATATCCTGAGGGCGGATATGGCTGGCAAGAAGGGTCAGAAGAAGCGGTTCCGGTCTCCCCGCCCTAGAGTTTTTTTGAGACACTGATCAAGACCTGAGACGAGGGGACAGGGCAATCGCATTTCAGAAAGTCTTGGCTCAGTTTACGAATTGTATGCATGGACGTGCGATGGCGGTTGCGAGGCAAGCCCGGGGTGAGGCGTTCTCCGGTTCAAGCCGCTGGAACCATCGCAGGTCGTTGTCGAGATATCTGGTCGCGACACCTCGGTAGCGCCGCAGGAAATCCTTCAACCGGCCATGTCGGTTGTTGACCGCCGGATCTGCTGCGATCTGAATGTGAAAGGCACCTCGCACCCGCTCCCTTCGTGACAGGTTCAATGCTTCGTGATGCGCACCGATTGCCGCCGCGCATCGCGGACAAGCGCGGTGTCCATCGGTCACCAAAACGATATCCTCGTCCACAACCGGCGCGATCACCTCTCGCAAGGGATCGGCGTTGACCGCAGGCAGAACCGCACTGACTGTCGCGCCGCCGCGATCAGCGGCAACCAGGACCGGAACCTGTTCATCTGACAGGCCCCGCTTGCTGGCCTTGCCTCCCCTGCGTCGCGCCTTGCGCTCAAGGTTTCGTGCACCTTTCCGGCTTTCCGGCACATAGGTTTCATCGGCTTCCACAATGCCCGTGAGCTTGCGTGCCTTCAGCTCTTTTGCGGCAGGAAATCGGTGCCGCCAACGCAAGGCGGTGTTGACGGCAAGTCCGCAACGTTCTGCTGAAGCGCGAACCGTCAGCCCATCGGCAAGACAGGCTCCGAAGGAAAGCCACTTGTCCTTGTGGTGCAGACCCGACAAGGGGGTGCCGGTCGCGGCATTGAATGTCTTCCTGCATCCCTTGCACTGGTACCGTCGCAGACCCCTTGCCTTGCCACGCGATATGGCGCCTGGCGTGCCACAATGCGGGCACTGGCGATCTCCCACCCACGGCCGCTTCAATGGCAGCCAGCGACGCTGACGTCTCCGTGTCCCCCACCCAGGAACACGGCTTCGGTTTGCTGCCGCTGCGCCGGGCTGAGGTGGTCTGGCCCCGATAACCATTCCTGAAACTGCTTGTGACCCATGTCAATCCATCCTTCTGATTTCACAAGAAACATGACATGGACGCACACGGCTTGTATACTGAGCCTCGCGAAATGATTTTCGACCAGATGCCGCCCCTTGCAGGCGTCAGTGTCATCGTCGCGCTGATGTCTCCGGTTCGATTTCGGTGGGATCACAGCGGTCGCACCGTGCTCATCCAGTTCTTCCAGGAGCCAATTCACATCAAATGCCTTGTCTGCCAGCAGTGCGCCGTTTGGTCCGCCCTGCATCAGCGGAGCCGCGCCCTTCATGTCGTGCGTCTGCCCGGGCAGCAGCAGGAAGCCGATGAGATTGCCGAGCGCACCGACCAGGGCAACAATCCCGGTTGCCAGGCCGCCGCGCGCGCGATGGCCTGATGCCGAGCCCCCTTTGCGCCGGGTGCCTTCTGGTGAACCGAAACGATGGCGCCGTCGCTGAACGCCTTTTCAAGGTCGGGGTCGCCACTTATGGCTTTGAAAAGACGCTCGAATTCGAGAAAGAGGCGATTATCCTTTGCCCTCGCCCCGGCATCAGAGGCCTTTCCCGGAGGATGCGGCTCAAGCCGCCGCCAAACCTGATCCGCCACCCCGAAACGTTGCGCGTTCAGTCAACCCCCCATTTTCGAAGTTTGAATCAGAAATCAGACACAATGGGAACCCTGATTGTCCACAAACCCTAATGACATCAGGGGATTAAAGACGCCCTGAATCAAGGAATCAAAGGAATATAGAATCAGAAGTAGCGCATTTTCAGGTTTCCGGGGATAACGACCTTCAGGGGGTGGCAGCCTACCTGCATAACGCGCCCGCATGACCCTCGTCCCCCGGCTTCAGTCCCAGCGGGCATCGTTCAGACGCCAGTAGAGCGCTGTTCCGACAAGCGGAGAGTTCGCCCGGATCAGTTCGAAGGCTGTGCAGTCCTCCTCATTCCGTGCGGCCGGATCGGCCCCGGCTTTGATAAGCGCCCCGACGGCCTCCGCATGGCCTCTAAGTGCCGCCCGGTGCAGCGGGCTATCGCCATACTTATTCCGGGCGGCCGGATTGGCCCCGCCTTTGAGAAGCGCCCCGAACAAGATTGACTTTCGCCGACGGCGTCAACATCAGGCGTCGATTTTCTCGATCGCCAGATAGCAGTGAATATAGTCCATGGCATGTCCGGTCGGATCGTCGGCAACCCTGTCTTCATAGCGTTGATAGAAGAGGTCGACGATCTCCGCCCTCTCCCGCGCCGGTCGGCTGGCATCAAGCGCATTGACAAAGACCGTCTCGCTCCATGATCGCAGCGTCGGAACATAGGAGACCGCAAATTCCCGGGCGGACATGGTACCGCCGGCGGCATCGAATGCCGCCCGATAGGGACAGGCCACCAATCCGGTATGGGCCGATACCAGGCGCAGACCCGCCTGATGGACAGCCGAATTTTCATCGAGCATCGGCGCGCTGAATTCTTCCCTGGTGCGATAGAATTGCGAGAAGGTGGCGTTGACATATTCGTCGCCGGTGATCCGGCCTTCATCCGCCAGGCCGCGCCACAAGGCATCGAATGTGTCGAACATGTTGACGCCGCCGGTGTGGCCGAGATAGCGGCCCTGCTCGTCCTTGCCGAAATTCATGAAGACCAACCGGCCGCCCGGCTTCAGTTCGGTCGCCCGGGCAAGCAGGATGTTTTGCCAGTCGTCGGCCGCGCGCATGGCGAATGCCGCCAGCGGCGCCCCGCTGGCGCCGACCATGTGGACATGATCGGGGATCTCGCATGGCTTATCCGAAACATAATGCATCGCCGTTGCGGAAAAGCCGATATCGAGGCTGGCGTCCGGCATCAGCTGGTTGTGAAAACCGATACCGCAAGCATGAACGAATACGCCGTCGAAATCCTTCATGTAGAGATCGTCGCTGCGCCCGTCGAAGCCTTGCACCGATTTGAAGAGCATCGAAAAATCATTGCTGGCCAAGTCGGTATAGGTCACCTGTATCTGACTGTCGGGAAACCGCGCGCGCAACGCCGACACCGTCTGATAGATCGCATGCATCGAGGTGCCGCCGTCGGCGGCGCCATAGTCCGCGATCCGCAGATACCCATCCGCAGCCGGTTGGGGCAGCGCCGCAACCGCGTCCATCAGCATTCCCGTCGCTTTGTCGATTACGTCCTTGGCGCCGCGTGTGCGGTCGCTGTAATAGCCGCCGCCCTTCATGGCAACGGTCGCGGCGGTCTTGTTGGCCATGTAGTGTGTTCCCTCGAAACCTTGTCCTTACCAATAGTTGGCACTGCGCCAGGGGAGCAGGCAACAGGAACCATCGACAGAATTCCATCCTGCTGATCATTCTCCCCTTCATCGCGCGGTAGCGGTGTGTCAGCCTTGGCGAAGACAAGAGGGAAGCCATCATGAAATCCGCCGATGCCGAAGACTTCACCCTGGCCGTGATCGGGGCCGGGGCCATGGGCCAGGGTATTGCCCTGGTCTCCTTGCAAGGTGGCATGAATGTCATCCTGGTGGATAGTCGGCCGGGCGGCGCGGCCGATGCGGCCAAACAGATTGCAGCGCGGCTGGACCGGTCGGTTGAAAAGGGTCGCTTGGAGGCAGGTGATGCCGCGGCCATGCGGGCTCGTCTCACCACCAGAGAAGACCTGGGAATGATCGAATCGGCGGACACGGTAGTGGAAGCGGTGTTTGAGGATCTGGCCGTGAAACAGGAATTGTTTCAGCGAATCGAAGGGATTGTCGGCGTGGATGTGCCGATCGCCACCAACACGTCTTCGATCCCGATTGCCTCCATCGGGCGGGTCTGCAATCACCGGGCCCGGGTCGCGGGTATGCATTTCTTCAATCCGGTGCCGTTGATGAAGCTGGTGGAGATCATTCGGGGGCCGGATACCGATGATACGACCACGGCGCATCTGACAGCCCTCGGCAAGCGGATGACCCGGATACCGGTGACGGTAAAGGACAGCCCCGGCTTTCTGGTCAATCTGGGCGGACGCGCCTACACGACCGAGGGTCTGCGCATCCAGCAGGAAGCCGTCGCCACGCCTGCTCAGATCGACGCCGTGATGCGGGACTGTGCCGGCTTCCCCATGGGACCCTTCGAGTTGATGGATCTGACCGGTATCGACGTGAACCATCCGGTCTCCGAGTTTGTCCACCGGGAGTTTCAGTCGGACCCGCGCCTGAAGACCACGCCGCACCACAAATTGCTGAAGGAGGCCGGCAGGTTCGGACGCAAGTCGGGCGCCGGACATTTCACCTATGATGCCGGCGGCAACAAGATCGACCCGCCCTCCCCCGATTTCACGACCGATGCGATCACTGCCACATTCGTCTGGGTTCCGGAACCGACCGATACCCTGATGGCTTTGCTGGACGGCACCAGCATGATATCGCTCATTGAGGACGATGGCGCGGTGCCGATTGTCGCCGCGCCGCTCGGCGAGGATGCCACCGCATTCGCATTTCGCAATGGCGTCGACCCGGCACGGCTGGTCGCGATCGATACAACGGGCAGCACGGATAAAAGGATCACCATGATGACGCCGCCCGGTGCCGGGCCTGACGCCCTGGGCAGTGTCGCCGCCGCCCTGATCGCCACGGGCCGCACGGTGACGGCCATCAAGGATTCGCCGGGTTTCATCCTTCAGCGCATGCGGGCGATGATCGCCAATCTGGGTTGCGAGATGGCGCAGATGGATCTCGCCTCACCATCTGATATCGACCTGGCTTTGAAGTCAGGTCTTAATTATCCCCTGGGTCCGCTTGAAATTACGGAAGATATCGGTGCCCGGGAGACGCTGGATATCATGGAGAAATTGCAGGTGATCACCGGCGATGACCGCTACCGCCCCAGCCTGTGGCTGCGCCGCCGGGCGCTGCTGTCCCTGCCTGTTCATACGGAGAACTGAGCCATGCACTGGAAAAACCGGCCTGACGGATCGAACTGGGGCGACTTTGGCGCCGATGACCAGCGGGGGCGTTTGAACCTCCTGACCCCGCAAAAGGTGCTGGAGGGTATCGCCGAGGTAAGGGAAGGCCGCAGCTTTTGTCTCTCCATGGCACTGAACCTGCCTGGCAAGAATGTGCTGAACCCGCGCCGCCATCCGCCGGTGCACCAGGCGACCCATCACGAGGGGACGCCCTTCTTCGGCTTTCGCACCGAAAACCTCAAACCCGAATGGACCGACGTCATCTGTGACGACGCCATCCTGATCCACATGCAGTATTCGACCCAGTGGGATTCGCTGGCCCATGTCGGTTCGGTCTTCGATGCCGATGGCGATGGCGAACCGGAGAACGTCTTCTATAACGGCTTCCGCCACGGCGAACATGTGGTCGGTCCCGAGGGCGACGGCGTACACGGCGTCCATTCCGACAAGCTGGGGATCGAAAACATGGCGACGTCCTGCGTGCAGGGGCGCGGCGTGATGATCGACCTGAAAGCCCATGTGGGTGAGGAACGCGCCTGGATCGACTGGAACGATCTGGAAGCCATCATGAAGGCCGATGACGTCACGGTAGAACCGGGTGACATGGTGCTGTTCCACACCGGCCTGACCAAGATCATCGTCGATGGCGGCATGGACCCGGACGGCGAGCGCATCCGCAATTCCTGCGCCGTCCTGAACGGGCGCGACCCGAAGATCCGCGACTGGGTGACAAACAGCGATGTCGTCTGCCTGATCTCCGACAATTATGCGGTCGAAGGTCTGCCGGCGCGGTCGGGAGAAGGCCGCCACGCCATGCTGCCTCTGCACGAGCACTGCCTGTTCAAGCTGGGCATTCATTTGGGCGAGTTGTGGTGGCTGCACGATCTGGCCGACTGGCTGCGGCGGAACAACCGCAACCGGTTCCTGTTGACCGCACCGCCACTGAACCTGCCGGGCGCCGTCGGATCGCCCGCTACACCGGTGGCGACAGTCTGATATGGGGTTCCTCACCGGCATCAAGGTGATCGACGCCAGCCGCATCCTGGCAGGTCCCATGTGCGGCCAGACCCTGGCCGATCACGGCGCCGAAGTGATCAAGCTGGAACCGCCCGGCGGCGATGAAACCCGGACCTGGGGTCCGCCCTTCCAGGACGGCGTGTCGAGCTATTTCACGGGGCTGAACCGCAACAAGCGCAGCGTTGCCCTGAACCTCCGCCGGCCCGAAGGGCGCGAGGTACTGCTGCGCCTGCTGAAAAACACCGATGTTTTCCTGGAAAACTTCAAGACCGGCACCCTGGAAAAATGGGGCATCGGCTACGAGGACGTGCTGCAGGAACGGTTCCCCAAGCTGGTGCACTGCCGGATCACCGGGTTTGGCGCCGACGGCCCGCTGGGCGGCTTTCCCGGTTATGACGCCGTGGTCCAGGCCAGCGCAGGTCTGATGAGCATCAATGGCGACCAGGACACCGGCCCGATGAAACTCGGCACGCCGATCGTTGACCTTGGTGCCAGCATGAATGCCGTTATCGGCATCCTCGGCGCCCTGCTGGAGCGCACCTCTTCCGGCAAGGGCCAGTCGGTCGAAGCGGCGCTTTATGATGCCGGGATCGGCCTACTGCATCCCCAGGTCGCGAATTATTTCATGTCCGGAAAAACGCCCCAGGCTCTGGGCAACGCCCACCCCAATATCTGTCCTTACGACAAATTCCCCACAGCCACCTGCGAGATATTCCTGGCGATCGGCAACAATGGCCAGTTTGCCCGGTTCTGCAAGATGATCGACCGGGCAGATTTGATCGATAACCCGAACTATGCCGACAATGGCAAGCGCAATCTTAACCGCGACGCGTTGAAAACCGAATTGATCGCCGCCATTGCCGACCGGGATGGCCATGCCTTTTGCGAAGACCTGCTGGCCAACGGCGTCCCCGCCGGTCCGGTTAACACCATTCCGGATGTGATGGATCACCCGCACACGACGCATCGCAACATGAAGGTCGAACTTGGCGGCAACGGATTTACCGGCATTCCGGTCAAGATGTCCCGCACCCCCGGCGCCATCCAGACCGCCCCGCCCGCCTACAGCGCGGATACCCGGCAGGTTCTCATCAATGCCGGATACGCACCCGCCGAAATCAACGCCCTCATCGCCGACGGCATCACGCCCGACGGTGCAGGATAACCGGCGCCTTGCCGATCAGCGAACGGAACGATACACCCGCGCAACAATCCCGGAAATGAAAACCGCCCATGTCCCTCGCCATCCCCGCTCCTGAACAGGTGACCCTGCCTGTTGCCCGGTCCAACGACCTCTTTCCGGTTCGCCGAATTTATTGTGTCGGGCGCAACTACGCCGCCCATGCACGGGAGATGGGCAAGGATCCGGACCGGGAGTCGCCGTTCTTCTTTCTGAAGCCGGCGGACACCATCATCCATAATGGTGCTGACTTCCCCTATCCAACGGCGTCCAATGATGTGCATCACGAGATCGAAATGGTCGTGGCCCTGAAAGGCGGCGGCCGCGAGATTCCCGAGGACGAGGCCCTGTCCCATGTTTTCGGCTATGCCGTCGGCATCGACATGACCCGCCGGGATCTGCAAGCCAGGTCCAAGGAAATGGCGCGCCCCTGGGACGCCGGCAAGGCCTTCGACCACGCCGCTCCGTGCGCCCTGTTGCATCCGGTCGATCAAGTCGGCCATCCGGCCAGCGGCGAGATTTGGCTGCAGGTCAATGGCGATGACCGCCAGCGCGGCGATCTCGGTGAGCTGATCTGGAACGTGCCGAAAACGATTTCCTGTCTGTCCGGCCTGTTCACGCTCCACCCCGGCGACCTGATCTATACCGGCACCCCTGCAGGTGTCGGCCCGGTCCAGCGCGGCGACGTGATGATCGGCGGCATTCACAATCTGGGTGAGATCCGCATTCAGGTGGTGTGAGGCAGGCTTGGGAGCCGGGGTAGCCGTCGCGCAGAGCCGGGACCCAGCCACACCGCTGCCAGCTGGATCCCGGATCAAGCCCGGGACTTTCAGTTTTGTATGATCTACCCCGCTGCGCGCGCCTTCAAAAACGGCGCGGATGAGGTCGCGTTCCAGGCAGCGGCATTTTGCAGGGCGGCTTCATAGGCCCGGCCGATCTCGCCCGCCACACCGTCTTGCACCGCAAATTCGCCGCGCACCTCGGCCGCGGCGACTCTTGCCGCCGTCAAAACCTCGCCTGGAAACTCGCGCACCTTGACGCCGTTCTCGGCTCGCAACTTTTCCAGTGTCTCGGCATTGCGCCATTCCACCTCGGCCAGGGCGCGGGCATGTTCGGCGACGCAGGCCGTGTCGATGAGCCGGGCCAGATCCGGGCCGAGTTCGTCCAGCGCGGCCCGCGAAACGATCAGTTCACCGGCGCCATTCGGTTCGTGCCAGCCGGGGCCGTAATAGAAGGATGCAGCCTTGTGGAAGCCCATCGCCCGATCGCTCCACGGACCGAGGAATTCGGCGCCGTCGATCAAACCCGACATCAGCGAGGGGAAAATTTCCGGCGGCGGCAGCAGAACCGGCGTCGCGCCCAGTTTGGACAGCACCTTGCCGCCCAGTCCCGGAAAGCGCACCTTCAAGCCGGCAAGGTCGTTCATCACCGCAATTTCCTGCTTGAACCAGCCGCCCATGGACGGGCCGGAATTTCCGGCCAGATAAGGCTTCAGGCCAAACGGTTCATAAAGACGGTCCCAAAGGTCCTGGCCACCCCCGGCATAAAGCCAGGCCGAATGCTCGGTCGGTGTCAAACCAAAGGGCGCGGCCGTGAAGAACGCCGACGCCGGCATCTTGCCCTGCCAGAAGAACGAGGCGGTATGCGCCATATCGGCCGCCCCGCCTTGCACCCCATCGAAAACGCCCAGGGCCGGCACCAGTTCGCCAGCGGCAAAGACGCGAACACTGAGCCGGCCGCCGCTGAGCTGACCGATGGACTTTGCCAGGCGCTCCGCCGAAATGCCCGGTCCGGGCAGGCGCTTTGGCCAGGACGTCACCATCTTCAGCTCACGCGGGCTGGCGGCCGTGACAATGGATGGCATGGTGATCGTACCGGCGATGGCGGTAGCGGCCAGTACAGTTCGGCGTGAAACGTCATTCATTATTGTTTTCTCCAGAGGTTTCAACAGTGACATGGGCGGCGAAATCCGCTTCGCTCAGGGAATGGATGGCGTCGACCAGCGCAGCGGGAAAACCGCCGGGTCCGGCGCAGGCCGTACCGGCCCTGGCGCCGGCCGCCTTCATGGCGGCGCTGGACAGCATAGCACCCTCAAACGGAGAAAAACCGGCGCCCAGACATGCCGCTGTCAGCCCCCCGCCAGCACAACCCATCGCCGTGCTCATCGCCATAAAGGGATGCCCGCCGGTGACGGTCATCGATATCCCGTTAGCGTCCTTAATGTGATCGGTCGCGCCGGTGACCATGACAACCCGCGCCGCGTCGCGTTTCACCAGATCCAACTCTGCCGGATTACCGCGCAGGATGGAAGGCGATCTGTCGACCAACGCATGGGCGAATGCCCGGCGCTTGTCGGACGATGAAATGAAAGTCGGATCCATGACCCAGGGTTTCTCCAGTTCCTGAACACAGTTTGCCGCGGTCTGCGCGCCATCACGCCGGGCCGCGGTCATCATGCCGAGATTGATCAATACCGCATCGGCGCCGGCGATAAAATCCGGCAGCTCAACCGGATCGCCCGTCAGGCGCACATCAGCACCCGTTGCCAACAACAGATTGGTGGTCAGCACCAGCGCCACATCGTTGGTCAGGCACTGGACGCGCGGCGCGGCCCCTCGCACGCGCGCCAGTCCGTCGGCCAGCCAGCCCGGGCTCCAGTCCTCAGATGCGGCGATCCTCTCGTCCATGCCATTGCCCTTGCGTTCCGGGACAAACTGCAACGGCGTCGGGTTACGGAGGGGTCCGTCCCTTCGCCGGCATGACCCGGATCAGGTTCTAAGGGTTCGGCTCCGCCGTCTCAGCCCGCATCCGGGCACCCCTCGGTTCTGGGCAATAGACCACAGAATGGCGTGGCGCGCAACAATACGACACCCTCATGTCGCCAGCACACGATGTGTCCGGCTCGAATTGCCCCTTGCCGCGACTGGCCGCGGCTGGTAGAGGCCACTGGCCCTATCATGGTGCCAGAGGAATTCCACCATGCGCGAAGCTCTTTTTCACGTTGAACGTTCAGTCACTTCCACCCTTCAGGTGCAGATCCGCGAAGCGCTGGTGTCCGCTGTGCTGTCCGGCCAGATGCCGCCCGGTGAGCCGGTACCGTCCACCCGGGCCATGGCCAAGCGGTTAAAGGTGTCACGCAATACGGTGGTGCTGGCTTATCAGTCCCTGGTCGACGACGGTTTTCTGGAATCACGCGAGCGCAGCGGGTTTTTCGCCAATCCGGATGTCCTGGAAGGCCTGATCAGCGCCCAGCCCGACATTGATGCCGAGCCCGCCGGTTCTATCGACTGGAACGCACGGATCAAGGTCAACGCGGCGGCTCAGGAAAACATCGAAAAGCCGGCCAATTGGCGCAGCTATCCCTACCCTTTCATTTATGGCCAGGCCGATCCCGCCTTGTTCCCGATTGCCGAATGGCGCGAATGCTCACGCCAGTCTCTTGGCACCAAGTGGATCGATGCCTGGACCGAGGACCGGTTTGCCGAGGACGATCCCATGCTGGTCGAGCAGATCCGCCAGCGCATCCTGCCGCGCCGGGGCATTCGCGCCGCCGAAGACGAGATCCTGATCACGCTCGGTGCCCAGAATGCGCTGTATCTGCTGTCACGCCTGCTGGTCGATCACCAGACAAGTGTCGCGATCGAAGATCCCGGATATGCCGATGTGCGCAACATTCTTCGTCTGCGCACCGACCGGATTCATCCGATCCCGGTCGACCGCGAGGGCGTGATAATACACCGCGATCTGGCCCGGTGCGACGTCCTCTACACCACACCCAGTCACCAGTTTCCGACAACCGCCACGATGACCATCGAGCGGCGCAAGGCATTGCTGGCTGCTGCATCTCGTGATGATTTCGTCGTCATCGAAGACGATTATGAATTTGAGACCAATTACATCTCCGAACCCTGTCCGGCGCTGAAGTCTCTCGACCGGGACGGCAGGGTCATCTATGTGGGCTCGCTGTCCAAATCTCTGGTGCCCGGCCTGCGTATCGGTTTCATGGTGGCGCCAAAGGCCCTGATCCGCGAGGCACGGGCGCTGCGCCGGCTGATGCTGCGCCACCCGCCAGGCAACAACCAGCGCACGGTCGCCCTGTTCCTGGCCATGGGACATCACGACACCCTGACCGGCCGCCTGCACCGGGTGTATCGGGAGCGTTGGAATATCCTGGGCGAAGCCCTGGAAGCCCACTTGCCCGGCTGGACTCGTTCATCGACCTTCGGAGGGACCAGCTTCTGGCTGGAAGGACCGACCGATTTGGACGCATCCGTTTTGGCCGAGCATGCCCTGGAGCACGGCGTGGTGATTGAGCGTGGGGCGACATTCTTTGCCCGTTCGCCGGCGCCGAAAAACTTCTTCCGCCTCGGCTTTTCCTCGATCGCCACCGAACGCATCGAACCCGGCATCGAATTGCTGGCCGGTCTGGTCAGGGATCGCACCACATGACGCCCCTTGCTGGCGCGAGGTTCCACGTCGATTTGGATCTAGCCCCTGGTGCCAACCCACTCTATTTGAAACCCAAAATTTCAACATCTCGCCTGGCCTGATATTGACGGCCGACGGAACATCGCTGACAGGAGCCTGCAATGACCAGAATGACCACCGAAGAAGCCTTTGTAAAAGTCCTGCAGATGCATGGTATCGAGCATGCCTTTGGCATCATCGGCTCGGCCTTCATGCCGATTTCGGATCTGTTTCCCCAGGCGGGCATCACCTTCTGGGATGTGGCGCACGAAACCAATGGCGGCCTGATCTGTGATGGCTACACCCGGGCCAGCGGCAAGATGGGCATGGCGATCGCCCAGAACGGACCGGGCGTCACCGGCTTCGTCACCGCGGTCAAGACAGCCTATTGGAACCACACCCCCATGTTGCTGGTAACCCCCCAGGCGGCCAACAAAACCATCGGCCAGGGCGGCTTCCAGGAAGTCGAGCAGATGGCGATGTTCTCCGAGATGGTCTGCTACCAGGAAGAGGTTCGCGACCCAACCCGGATTGCCGAGGTTCTGAACCGGGTGATCGAGAAAGCCTGGCGCGGTTCCGCCCCGGCACAGATCAACGTGCCGCGCGATTACTGGACGCAGGTTGTCGATATCGAATTGCCGCAGATCGTCCAGCTGGAACGTCCGTCAGGGGGCGCCAACGCCATAACCGAGGCGGCGAAGCTTCTGTCCAACGCCAAGTTCCCGGTTATCCTGTCGGGCGCCGGCGTGGTGATCGGCAATGCCATTCCCGAAACGGTCGCACTGGCCGAACGCCTGACCGCGCCGGTGTGCAGCGGCTACCAGCACAATGACAGCTTTCCCGGTTCGCATCCGATGGCCGCCGGCCCACTCGGCTACAACGGGTCAAAGGCCGGCATGGAGCTGATCGCCCAGGCTGATGTGGTTCTGGCGCTTGGCACACGGCTCAATCCGTTCTCCACCCTGCCCGGCTATGGCATCGACTATTGGCCCAAGGACGCCAGCATCATCCAGGTGGACATGAATTCCGACCGCATCGGCCTGACCAAGAAAGTCACCGTCGGTATTTGCGGCGATGCCAGGCAGGTGGCCCAGAGCCTTTTGGATCAACTCTCCCCCAGTGCCGGCGACGCCGGACGCGAAGAACGCAAGGCCACCATCCACCAGATCAAGTCGGCCTGGCTCCAGGCCCTGAGCGGCATGGATCACGAGGACGACGATCCGGGAACGACCTGGAACGAGCGGGCCCGAAACGACAGGCCCGACCGGATGTCGCCCCGCAAGGCCTGGCGCGCCATCCAGGACGGCCTGCCCAAGGATGTGATCATCTCCAGTGACATCGGCAACAACTGCGCCATCGGCAATGCCTATCCGACCTTTGAAGAGGGACGGAAGTATCTGGCGCCGGGCCTGTTCGGTCCGTGCGGCTATGGCTTCCCGGCCATTATCGGCGCCAAGATCGGCTGTCCGGACGTGCCGGTTGTCGGCTTTGCCGGTGACGGCGCCTTCGGCATTTCCATGTCCGAGATGAGTTCGATCGGGCGCGAGGAATGGCCGGCGATCACCATGATCATCTTCCGCAACTATCAGTGGGGCGCGGAAAAGCGCAACACGACGCTGTGGTACGACGACAACTTCGTCGGCACCGAGCTGGACCCGCACCTCAGCTATGCCCGCGTTGCCGAGGGCTGTGGCCTGAAGGGCGTCACCGTGAAGACGCAGGCGGAGCTGACCGAGGAACTGGCCAGGGCTTGCAAGGCCCAGGACGACGGCGTCACCACGTTCATCGAAATCATCCTGAACCAGGAACTGGGCGAGCCGTTCCGTCGCGATGCGATGAAGAAGCCGGTTGAAGTGGCCGGTATCGACCCCAAGGACATGCGGCCACAACGCACCCCATAGGGCCTTGTGCTTCCTTCACCCGACATGAATGGCGGCGACCTCGTTTTTTACGGGGTCGCCGTTTTCGTGGCCGCTTTCGTGCGCGGCTATGCCGGGTTCGGCCTGTCGGCAATCATCCTGGCGGTAATGACATTGCGGTTCCCCCCGGCCGCGATCGTCCCGTTGACGATCCTGATGGAAATTCTGGCCAGCATCGGTCAGGGCCGCAAGATTCGCCATGCCGTTGACTGGCGATTGCTGTGGGCACTGCTGGGCGGAAGTCTGATCGCCAGCCCCGTCGGCGTTCAGCTATTGCGTGTCGTCGATGCCGAACCGATGCGCCTGACGGCATTGATCGTCATGGGCCTGGCCAGCTTCCTGATGTTGATCGGCAAAGGGTTATCGCTGGCTCTCACCACGCGCACGGCGCTGGGCATTGGTCTGGTCGCAGGCCTGGTTAACGGCGCGATCTCTCTGGGCGGCATGGTTATCGCGCTTTTCTTCGTTGCCTCGGGCACGCGCCCTGAAACCATCCGGGCAACTTTCATTGCCTATTTCTTTTTCATATGCATCTGGTCATCACTGTTCCTGATCCAGGCCGGCATCATGACCGGTGTGACGGTTACCCGCGCCCTGCTTGCCCTGCCGATCCTGGCCCTCGGCCTGTGGCTGGGCGGCAACCGGTTCCACGGCACCAGCCCGGAAAGTTTCAAGAACTTTGCCCTTGGATTGCTGCTCGCTCTTTGCGGCGCAGGTATCTTGAAAATGACCCTGTGATCTTCGAAATATATAGGCTCAGTTCACGAATTGTATGCATGGACGTGCGATGGCGGTTGCGAGGCAAGCCCGGGGTGAGGCGTTCTCCAGTTCAAGCCGCTGGAACCATCGCAGGTCGTTGTCGAGATATCTGGTCGCGACGCCTCGGTAGCGCCGCAGGAAATCCCTCAACCGGCTGTGTCGGTTGTTGACCGCCGGATCTGCTGCGATCTGAATGTGAAAGGCACCTCGCACCCGTTCATTTCGTGACAGGTTCAATGCTTCGTGATGCGCACCGATTGCCGCCGCGCATCGCGGACAAGCGCGGTGTCCATCGGTCACCAAAACGATATCCTCGTCTACAACCGGCGCGATCACCTCTCGCAAGGTATTGGCGTTGACCGCGGGTAGAACCGCACTGACTGTCGCGCCGCTGCGATCAACGACAACCAGTACCGGAACCTGTTCATATGACAGACCCGGCTTGCTGGCCTTGCCTCCCCTGCGTCGCGCCTTGCGCTCAAGGTTTCGTGCGCCTTTCCGGCTTTCCAGCACATAGGTTTCATCGGCTTCCACAATGCCCGTGAGCTTGCGTGCCTTCAGAGCCTGATCGAAAATGAGTTGAGTGATATCAGTGGGTTGTGATTCTGTTTGTTTGAATAGGAAACAAGAAAACGGAGGTCACGATGCCTTGGACTGAAACCACTCGCTGCCAGTATGAGCGGAATAACGAGCGTTACTCAAGCGATGTAACCGATGCAGAATGGGCGGTCATTTTTCCGCTTTTGCCCGGCCCCAACAAATTGGGGCGCCCTCGGGAAGTTGAGTTGCGCGAAGTTCGGGATGGGATTGGCGACATCGCTGCCGCCGGGTGCGCGTGGTCTCTTTTGCCAAAGGACTTTCCGCCGGTTTCAACGGTTCGATACTATTTCTACAACTGGCGTGATAGCGGGTTACTGGCGGAGATCAACCACGCTCTGGTCGCCCTGGCGGGTGAATGGGAGGCTCGGGATCATCAACCCACGGCAGGCGTTATTGACAGTCAAAGCGTGAAAACCACTGAAAACGGTGGCATTTCTGGCTACGACGCAGGAAAGAAGATCAAAGGCCGCAAGCGCCACATCATGACAGACACCTGTGGCCATCTGTTGGCATCATGCGTTCACGCTGCCAACATTCAGGATCGCGATGGGGCAGTGGGCGTCTTTCAAAAGCTCAAGCGGGATGCCCCAAAACTGCGCCACGTTTTTGCCGACTGCGGTTATCGGGGGCCAAAACTTCGTTCAGCCCTGATAACCATTGGCCGCTGGACTATCCAGATTGTGAAGCGTTCCGACACCGCCGAAGGTTTTGAGGTCCTGCCCCGCAGATGGGTCGTCGAACGCACCTTCGCCTGGCTGGGACGTTGCCGCCGATTGGCAAAGGATTGGGAGAAAACCATCGAAAGTGCAGAGGCTTGGGGTCTCATCGCCCATATCAGGCGTATGACACGCTGTCTCGCAAGGGCTTGAAAAACATCAGATCATTTTGAAGCAGGCTCTTAGAGATGTGATGGAAGGCTATCATACGACCTGGGACAATCGAAGATCCAAATGATCGAGACGCCGGTGATTGATAGAATGAAACTGGAAAGTGCGTTTCAACCTGTGGATTTTCGTTCCGTGCCCGCGGATGCGAAGGTTACTGCCTTAACGAGAAGCCCGCCGGTTGATGCCCCGTCCCCGCCGGTCGTCGATGGCCAGCTCAACGGCAGACCGCGGACAGACCGCACCGCCAGATAGGCAAACGCCTCCGCCTCGATCAGGTCGCCGCGCAGGCCGATGTCTTCGACCGGTTTGACGAAAATGCCGAGTGCTGTCTGTAGTCCATTCATGATCATCGGATTATGGCGGCCGCCACCACAGACGTGGATGTGAGCAGGCGGCGCGGGAAAATGCTCGCGGGTGGCGGAGATGGATTGGACGGTTAGCGCAACCAGTGTGGCGGCACCGTCGGCGGGGCTGAATCCTTCGACCGACGTTAGAGTGAAATCGTGCCGGTCGAGGGATTTGGGCGGGGCCTTAGTGAACCAGGGATTGTCCATATAGGTTGCCAGGGCTGCGTCATTGACTCTGCCCTGGCGCGCCAGGGCGCCGTCGCGGTCGAAGGCTTCGCCGGTGGTTCGGGCTACCCAGTCATCGATCAGGCCGTTGCCGGGGCCGGTGTCGAAGGCGAGGATCTGACCCTCCGATATCCAGGTGACGTTGGCGATACCGCCGATGTTGAGGAAGGCAACCGGCAGGGGCATGCCCCGGCTTCTGGCCAAAGCGGCGTGATAGGCTGGGGCCAGCGGGGCGCCCTGCCCGCCGGCGGCGACGTCGGCATCGCGGAAGTCATGGACCACGTCGATGCCGGTCTCGGCGGCCAGCAAGGCAGCATCGCCGATCTGCCAGGTCAGCTTGCGGTCCGGGGCGTGCAGCACCGTTTGGCCGTGAAAACCGATCAGGTCCACGTCGCCGGCGGCGATGCCATTGTCGGCGAGCAGGCGATTGACAGCCCTTGCACTGGCCAGGGTCAGGGTGCGTTCGGCCGCTGAAATTACCGTGTCTTCGGTATCGATCCGGCCCAGTTCGATGGCTCGTTCAATGGCGTCCTTGGCAGCGTGGCGTTCCTCTCCCTTGAACTCGATACAGAGCCCGGGACCGGTGCGGAGAATGTCCGCGCCATCGGTTTCCAGCAGCGCGGCATCCACCCCGTCGGCCGACGTGCCGGTCATCAGACCAATTGCCCTCAGGGTTCCGGTTTTATTCGTCATGCGCCCGTGATACACTGCACCGCGCTTCCCTGCGAGCCGAGATTTGACAAGCCCCATGACCGAGTACACATCCGACTTTCTGAACGTGCTGTCCGAGCGCGGTTTCATTGCCCAGGTAACTGATGGCGCGGCGCTGGATGCGTCATGCGTTTCTGGAACCGTCACCGCCTATATCGGTTATGACTGTACAGGCCCCTCACTGCATGTGGGGCATCTTGTGCAGATCCTGATGCTGCGCTGGCTGCAGAAGACCGGGCACAAGCCGATCGTGCTGATGGGCGGCGGCACCACCAAGGTGGGCGATCCGTCAGGAAAGGACGAAAGCCGAAAAATCCTGACCGACGAAGTAATCGAGGAGAATATGGCGGGCATTCGCCAGGTGTTTTCCAAATTCCTGACCTTTGGCGACGGACCGACGGATGCGTTGATGATCAACAATGCCGACTGGCTCGACACGCTGGAATACATTCCGTTCCTGCGTGATTACGGGCCGCATTTTTCGATCAACCGGATGTTGACCTTCGATTCAGTGAAGCTGCGGCTGGATCGGGAACACACGCTGTCGTTCCTGGAATTCAACTACATGATCCTGCAGGCCTATGATTTCCTGGAGTTGTCGCGCCGCCATGGCTGCATCCTGCAGATGGGCGGATCGGACCAGTGGGGCAATATTGTCAACGGGATCGAACTGGCCCGCCGGGTCGATGGGATGCAGGTTTTCGGCCTGACCACGCCGCTGCTGACCACATCGATCGGGGCCAAAATGGGCAAGACGGCTGACGGCGCCGTCTGGCTGAACGCCGACATGCTGTCCGACTTTGACTACTGGCAGTTCTGGCGCAACACGGCGGACGCCGACGTGATCCGGTTCCTGAAACTCTTCACCGATCTTGAACTGTCCGAGATCGATCGGATCGGTCAATTGCAGGGTCAGGATTTGAATGAGGGCAAAATCTTGCTGGCCAATGAAGCTACGGCCATGGCGCGTAGTCCAGAAGCAGCAGCAGCGGCGGCGGAAACCGCCCGCCAGGTGTTTGTCGATGGCGCCGCCGGCGGCGACCTGCCGGTGGTGCACGTATCGCCGGCGGCCCTGGCGGATGGAATACCGGTGGTCGATCTGTTTGTCAAAGCAGGGCTTGCGGCTTCAAAAGGTGAGGCACGGCGGTTGATCAAGGGGCGCGGCGCAAAGGTCAACAACGAAGCCGTTCCTGCCGACGACATGAAGATCGGCCCGGAAAATCTCCAAGATGGTCAGGTCAAGCTGTCCGCCGGTAAAAAACGCCACGCATTGGTTCAACCAGAGGCCTGACAGCCGCTTATCTGTCATCAACCCTTTCATCAGGTGCGGGCGGTGTTTCTCCGTCCCGGTAACTTCGTGCATCGAACAGTTTGCGCAGAATGCCCGGCGCCAGGGCGGACAGCGGATTGGCGGATATGGTCGGGTCGTCGATGGCGCCGCGCACCGAAAATGTGATGCCGAAGATCCCTTCATCCTCCCCACCGGTCAGCAGATCGCCAAGAACGGGCACCTTCCCGATCAACGTGTTGGTCCGATAGGCCGGTATGATGGTGCCGTCGATATTTGCATTCGATGAGGTTCGGTGGATATCGCCGGAAAAGGTCAGACCGATCGCCCTGCCCTTCAGCAATGAGTCTCTCAGCACGATATGCTCCCCGGAGATCTGGAAGGGGACCTCCATGATCTGGAAGTGTATGCCTTCGCCGGTCAGCGTATTTCGAATACCGGTCAGCGAACCCAGTGTCATGATCTGGGCCAGAACCGGTGCATCGAATACGGTCACATCGCGAACCGACAGAGTGCCTGACATTTCCAGATCCGCGCCAGCGCGCCGGTCCGCAGTCCCGGAAATGACCACATCCCCGCCACGGGCAAAGTTGTACAGTCCGAGCGTCCGGCCCAGCTTGCCGGCGTCCCGGGCGGTAATCTGGAATCGACGCGTACCAGGGCCGGTCGAAACCCACTCCACATTGATCGGGTTCCCACTGGCGAAGGTCAGCTTACCGGTGATCTGCCCGCTGTTTTGTCCGGTTGAACTGACTGAAATACCGACATCCGGCAGGATCAATGCATCGGAAATTCGGATCTGACGGAGCGAAGCAGTGAGTTCGAGCAGCCCCAGATCGTCGCTTGATCTGTCTTCACCAGCACCCAGAAAACTCGCGGCATTGAGGTATTCACCGCGGATATCGGCGACCAGCAAACCATCGGGTTTGCGCGCCCAAGTTAATTGAGTATCCGCAACACCGGGAATTTGAATCCGGGATACCCGGGCTCGGGTCGCCAAATCGCCGACCAGCACGATTTCCGGGGCCTCCAGCGAGAATAAATCGCCAGACAATTCCACGTCGCGGAGAACGGTTCGACCGTCACCCAGTTCAGCATTCAGACGCAGCCGCTTATTGTCACCGGCCGGGCTTGACCACTTGATCAGTGGAGGATCGAAATCGGCGTCGGTCAAATCACCGTCAATCGCCACAGACTCGTGGCCATCAAACCATTTGCGATAGGTTGCCGCGATCGTGACCGTCCCGCCAAGCCCTTCAACCAGTGGCACATATAGTCGTTGCCGATCTTCCGTGCTCAGGCGCGCCGAGGCGAAAAATGTGGTGGCGGGCAGTTCCCGGTCGTCAAAATTTTCCAACCAGTCAATTGCCATTGGGACGCCATTGACCGACACACCGCCCGTGGCTTTGAGACGCCTTGTGGTCGCGTCGAATTCGACCACACCACCGGATATGTCGTATTTGTCACCGATCCCCACGAGCGCCAGATCGGTCGATTTTATCAATGCCGCCAATTTGATCTGGGACGTCCTAACATCCTTGGTCAACGGCATGGTGAGATTGATGGTGGCGGTAACGTCGCCGCTGGCCCGATCCGGATCGATGCCGTATCGCTGTGGATAACCGAAGGGTCCTTTCTCCAGAAATTTCAGGACATTGCGGGCACTTCCGCGCAGGTTCAAAGTTATGTCGCTGGGGGAAAACTTGTTGTTTGTGTCCTGCATTAACAGTCGGCCGCGTTCGATGACCAGACCACCGGCCGTTCCACCGGCAAGCTCCATTGCGAACGTATTGGCAGTCAGCACTCCTTTGCCTGTTGCATTCTCAATCGGAGGCAAATTGCCGGCATAGGTCGAGACCGCGTTCTCGATATCAAATTCCAGGCGCACCTGCGGAATGCCGGCGTCCGAATATTTGCCGGTGGCTGCCTGAAAGACACCATTGCGAGCCGTGCCCGCCTTGATGTTCTCGTTGATCCAGTTGCGGGTGCCGCCAACCAGTCCCTTCGGCCACAGGGTTTTGAGGCGCTTGGCCGGCAGCACGGGGATGGTCCCGAACAGCCGGACAGCCGGTTCGGTTCCCGAATAATCGATGATGCCCGTGGCGGTAACATCAACATTGTCCAGTTTCAGATCCGCACCGGCCAGTTGCACCATGTTCCTTTCCAGGTCGACGCCGGCCGTGACTTTGATCCCGAACTCCGCCATCGGTTGGTCCAAGATTCCGTCGAGCTTCAGATTGGCGCCGGCCAGTTCCAGGTTGGTCATCATCGGCCCGACCAATAACTCTGACTGCCATTCGATGCGGGCACCGCCTGCCAGTTCAAGATCTGGTCCCGACAATTTGACCGCAGAGATTTCGACCGCCGCCGGAGACCTAGACACGGTCCCTTCAGCCGAGAATTCTGATATCTGAATGCGCGAATCATTGGGCAGCACTATTTCTCGGGCCGGCTCCGCGGCAATCCGGTCCAATCTGAAAAGCCCCGATGTAACCCGTCCTCCCGCGGACAGGCTCAGATCCGCATTGCCCGTCAGAGACAGACCCGCCAGATAGGCATCCAGCGCCGGCAGATTGGGCAGATCGGCCGCCCGCAAGTCTCGTGCCTGCAGCGTCAGAGGGAATTCCCGTGCATCCGGTCTGAAAGTGGCAAAACCATAAAATACCGGATCGCGGTCGATCTCGTCCCCGAATGCAAAGGATAGCAAGCTGGCGTTTTCACCCAGAGCCAAGGCCACGTTCATCACAGGCGGAAACCAGTTTGCCCCGGTGATCTGGTCGAAAATCCGGACATTCGCATCTGAAAGCGTGATGGCTTCCAGATAGGGGGCGTTTTGGGGAATGGCCTCGCGAATTAGAGAGATCATGTCATAGGACGGCTGGGTCGCCTCCCTCTCCCCAAGCGCCCCGGCTTCGAAGACGCCGATCAGAACCTGACCGTCCCGACTCCTGAGGATCTGAACCGTGACGCCTTTGAGTTCCAGGGATGCAGGCGCCAATTTGCCGGCCAGCAAGGCAAATCGGCTGACATGGATATCGACGTTGCGTACCGTCAAGGCACGGGTCCGGTTCGGCCGGACGATCTTCAGGTTCTGGACGGAAACAATAGGTCGCCTGTCAGATATATCCCAGCTTAGCGCCGCGGCTCCGACCGTTACTTCCGAGCCCGGGAATTGGGCGCCCAACTGACGCTCAATCCAACCGGTTACCCTGTCCAGTTCGACGGGTCCCTTGGACAGGCGCCAAGCCGTTGCCCCAACCGCCAGTGCCGCAATCAGGGCCAGGGCGATCGAAAACCTGGTTAACCAGCCCAGGACCACATGGAACGGATCCCGGCGAGGTGGCTGTCGGCCGGGCACGTGGGTGCGAGGCGCATAAGGTCGGCGTTTTCTCAAACGAATCCTGCTTTTCTGGGCCACAGTCCCCAAAAAGGGGTGACGGTTGTGGACCGCTGCACTATCTCTCGATCATCAGTATCAGAACGTGGGATACCGACCCCTGATATAGACCAAAGGAAAGGATGATTTGCAAATGAACGACGGCCCACAAATTGGCGATCTTGCACCGGATTTTGAACTTCCCCGGGACGGTGGCGGCACTCTGAAGCTATCCGATCTGCGCGGCAAATCGGTGGTGCTGTATTTCTACCCCAAGGACGATACCAGCGGATGTACCAAGGAGGCCATCGGCTTTTCAGAAAACATCAAGGCATTCGAAAAGGCCGGCGTGGTGATCGTCGGAGCATCCAAGGACAGCGTCAAAAGTCACGACAAATTCATTGCCAAGCACGATCTGTCGATTGCACTCGTATCAGACGAGGAATTTGGCATGCTGAACGATTATGGCGTCTGGGTTGAAAAGAGCATGTATGGCCGGAAATATATGGGGACCGAACGGGCGACGTATCTGATCGACAAGAAAGGCAAGGTTTCTGAAGTTTGGCGCAGGGTGAAAATTCCAGGGCATGTCGAAGCGGTGCTGAAGGCGGCCCAGGATCTTTGACCGGGCCGGTGGAACCGACCCTTTCGGACTGGGCCGGATTCGTCATGAAACCCATTGATCGATCAGGTTTCGGTCGTTTCAGGTTGTTTTGGGGCCGGATTGATGGCGATAGAGCGGTTTGGCCAGCTCTGGCCGGGGCGAATGTCCGATTTATCCCGTTCGAGCCCGATTTCGGGCATGGGGGCGCGTTGGCACGGGATGCGCCGAGACAGGCAGCTTGTCGGGAAGAAGGGACTGGCTATCCGAGTTTGAGCCGGACCGCGGCCAGCAGGAACAGGGCCTGATCCGGACAGGCGCTCGACAGATGCAGGCGCACTCGCCGGATGTTGCGGGTGACAATGTTGCCGATCCTGAGCAAGTTTAAGGCGGATGGCGCCTGCCTCTGGGCTCTGGCCAGTTCTGTGCCGGCCAGGGCGCGGCGGCGGATCATCTCGATCAGACAATAGGCGAGCGAGGACACGATCAGGCGGAACTGGTTGGGCCACCATTCGTGACAGGAGGTGCGGTCGGCGAACAGAGGCCCATCCGCTGTTCCTTGATGCGGTTCTCCATCTCGCCGCGCTGGCGGTAGACGCGGTCATCATGCGGGTCCGGGCCCCTGCCTGCCAGATTGGTGGGGACTGTCCCGGGTTCTGTTGAAACCTTGATTCAGGGTGGCGTTGCTTCCCCCGAGCTGCAGGCTCGGGGCATTGAAACCGAAAGGAAGCAACGCCATGAAGACGACGACCACACCCCCGGCTTTGGTGACCGCCGCGAACGTGCATTCGCTTGTGGAACTGGCGGAGGGCTTCGGGCAATTCTGTCTGACGGCAGGCATCGAAAGCCTGACCCGGTTGATGAACGAAGATGTGGCGCGGCTTGCCGGGGAGCGTCACGGGCATTGTCCTGACACGCCTGGCTGCCGTCGGGCGGGGCCATTCGCAGGCGCAGATTGGCTTTCACGGCGGCAGGATCGACGTTGAGCGCCCTCGGGTGCGCGGCAAGACCACAGGAGATGCCGCTGCCGGGCCGGGAGGAGGTTTCGGTCTGCGGACAAACGCGCGCCCCCCGGGGTTTCGGTAGCGCAGGTTGCGCGACGTTACGCGATGAACGCCAATCTGATCCACACATGGTTGCGTGCTCCCCGTTTCACCGTCATGTACTGACGGTGATGATTTCGCCGAGGAAGTGACCACATTTCTGCCTGTAGAGATTGCAGGGCCAACCGCCCCCCACGTGCCGATCACAGCGCCCTGTATGGACGGTCCTCTTTCGGCCCACCGTGCAGACATCACCCTGTCTGATGGTCGGCGTATCCTGGTTGAAGGAGCGACGGGATTGTCGGCGGTGCCGGCTCTGGTTGAGGGGCTGCTGACATGATCCCGGTGCCGGGCAATACGCGGGTGTGGCTGGCTGCCGGGGTGACGGATATGCGGCACGGGTTCAACACACTGGCGGCTCAGGCCGAGCAGGTTTGTATCGCCCTAGGGTTATTGAGACACTCTTGAAGCTTACGCGGCGGCCTGGATTTTGTCCATTGCGTCGCGTCTGAACTGGTTTGGCGAGCGATGGCCATGGCTCTGGATGAGCCAGTGTTCGTTGTCGTATTCCAGATCGTAATTCTCGCCAACCGTATTCCAGGGCAGTTTGCCTTTCTTGCGTGCCGGGACGAATCCGACGGACAGCTGATGGGCAACCGCACCTCCGATGACAAAACCGCGCGCCTCGATCCCCAATACCTTGTCGATCCGGGTGCCGGCATAGGGCTGAACCAGTTCATGGATCACCCGGCGAAAGCCCTTGGCGTCCTGCCACAGGGTGGTGACATCGCGGAACAATGACGCCCTTTTTCGGGTAATCCGGGTCTAAAGCACCGCGCCGATGTCATGCGCCACCAGCGCAAGGCCCGGGTGAAGGCGCACGACGTCAAGCTCGGCTTTCGCCAGTTCGACGCCATGCGCAGGGAAGTGTTCAAGGACGATGCCGCGGCGCCGCCCTCGAAAGACTAATCCAGAATTTACTCAATCAAACGTCGGCGAAGGCCTGTTTTTCCGCCGCCCCGCCCGGATGGGTGATGGCGCCCTTCTGGGCATTGCCAACTGTCTGGGCATACTTCCAGATCACACCGGACGTATAATCGGTTTCCCGCGGTTTCCAGTCCGCCTTGCGGGCAGCAAGTTCATCGTCGCCAAGGTCGACATCCAGCGTCCCTTTGACTGCGTCGATGGTGATCATGTCGCCGTTCTTGAGCAGACCGATTGGCCCACCCACGGCGGCTTCCGGTCCAACATGACCGACACAGAACCCCCGGGTCGCCCCCGAGAAACGTCCATCGGTTATCAGCGCAACCTTGTCGCCCACGCCCTGGCCATAAAGCGACGCGGTCGTGGCCAGCATCTCGCGCATGCCAGGCCCGCCCCTGGGGCCTTCATAGCGAATGACAAATACATCGCCTTCGGAATATTCCCGCATCTTGACCGCCCGAAAGGCTTCTTCCTCGTTATCGAAACAGAGGGCCGGGCCGGTAAAAACCTGCTTCTCCATGCCGGCGACCTTCACGATCGCTCCCTCGGGCGCAAGATTGCCTTTCAGGCCGACGACACCGCCGGTGGGCGTAATCGGCTTGTTGGCCGGATAGACCACGTCCTGGTCGGGATTCCAGGCGACCTTTTCCATATTCTCGGCAATCGTCCGACCAGTGACCGTCATGCAATCGCCATGCAGGAAACCATGATCCAGCAGGGTCTTCATCAACAGCGGAATACCGCCGGCCTCGAACATGTCCTTGGCAACGTATTTCCCGCCCGGTTTCAGATCGGCGATATAGGGTGTCCGCTTAAAGATCTCGACCACTTCCATCAGATCGAATTCGATACCGCACTCGTGCGCCATGGCCGGCAGATGAAGGCCGGCATTGGTCGAGCCGCCTGAGGCCGCCACGACCGTCGCCGCGTTTTCCAATGCCTTGCGCGTAACGATATCGCGCGGCCGGATATTGCGGGCGATCAGATCCATTACCTGCTCGCCGGCAGCCATGCAGAATTGGTCGCGGATCTCGTAAGGCGCCGGTGCGCCGCCCGAATAGGGCAGTGCCAGACCGACGGCCTCGGACACCGTCGCCATGGTATTGGCGGTAAACTGGGCACCGCAGGCACCGGCTGACGGACACGCAACGTGCTCCAACTCGTCCAGATCCTCATCGCTCATTTCGCCAGTCGAGTGCTTGCCGACGGCCTCGAACAGGTCCTGAACCGTGACCTGCTGGCCCTTGAAGGTACCCGGCAGGATCGAGCCTCCATAGATGAAGATCGACGGCACGTTCAACCGCAACATGGACATCATCATGCCTGGCAGGGATTTATCGCACCCTGCAAGCCCGACCAGAGCGTCATAGGAATGCCCGCGCATGGTCAGCTCGACCGAATCCGCGATCACTTCGCGGCTGACCAGCGAGGATTTCATGCCTTGGTGCCCCATGGCGATGCCGTCGGTCACGGTGATGGTACAGAACTCGCGCGGGGTGCCATTGGCGGCGGCGACCCCTTTCTTGACCGCCTGGGCCTGACGCATCAGCGAGATATTGCACGGCGCTGCCTCGTTCCAGCACGACGCCACACCGACCAGCGGCTGGTGGATCTGCTGCCTGGTCAGGCCCATGGCATAAAGATAGGACCGATGCGGCGCGCGCTCGGGCCCCTCGGTCACATGGCGGCTGGGTAAGCGGTCTTTGTTGAAAGTTTTGGCGTCCATCGAAATATCCTCGCACGGGGTATTGGTATGTGTTGAATGCACTCTATGCGGCGGCCTTCGGTTTCGCTAGCCTTCACATGACAAGGGAGGCTGAGATGCCGGAAAAAGATTTCCTCAAAAAGGCCTATGCGCTGAAATCCAAAGACGAGACCGAGGCGCTGTATGACGACTGGGCCGATCATTATGACATCCAGCTGGTGGATGAGGGCAGCTATGCCATGCCGCGCCGATGCGCGGAGGCGCTGGCGGCCCACATGTCCGATAGTGGCGGACTGATCCTGGATGTCGGGTGCGGAACCGGTCTTTCAGGCGCGGCTCTGCATGCCGTCGGATTTACCAATCTTGAAGGCAACGACCTCTCGGACGGCATGTTGACGAAGGCACGCGAAAAGAAGCTGTACAACCGCCTTTTCAAGGCTGATCTCACGGCACTGCCCATGAAAGTGGCAGATGACACCTATGCCGCCGCAGTGGCCGTCGGCGTCCTCAGCTTCGGACATCTTGGTCCTCAAGCTCTGGAGGATATTTTGCGCACAGTGCGTCCCGGTGGCGTCGTAGTGGTCGGCCTGAACGAAGTTTTTTATGATGAGGGGCACTTCGAAACGAAAGTCAGCGAGATTGAATCCTCGGGCAAGGCAGAAGTTCTTATGCGCGAAAAAGGACTGCACATACCGGCAGAGGAAATCGAGGGCTGGGTTATCGTTCTAAAGAAAACCTAAGAGCCTGATTCAAAATGATCTGATGTTTTTCAAGCCCTTGCGAGACAGCGTGTCATGCGTCTGATATGGGCGATGAGAACCCAAGCCTCTGCACTTTCGATGGTTTTCTCCTAATCCTTTGCCAATCGGCGGCAACGTCCCAGCCAGGCGAAGGTGCGTTCGACGACTCATCTGCGGGGCAGGACCTCAAAACCTTCGGCGGTGTCGGAACGCTTCACAATCTGGATAGTCCAGCGGCCAATGGTTATCAGGGCTGAACGAAGTTTTGGCCCCCGATAACCGCAGTCGGCAAAAACGTGGCGCAGTTTTGGGGCATCCCGCTTGAGCTTTTGAAAGACGCCCACTGCCCCGTCGCGATCCTGAATGTTGGCAGCGTGAACGCATGATGCCAACAGATGGCTGTCATGACGTGGCGCTTGCGGCCTTTGATCTTCTTTCCTGCGTCGTAGCCAGAAATGCCGCCGTTTTCAGTGGTTTTCACGCTTTGACTGTCAATAACGCCTGCCGTGGGGTGATGATCCCGAGCCTCCCATTCACCCGCCAGGGCGACCAGAGCGTGGTTGATCTCCGCCAGTAACCCGCCATCACGCCAGTTGTAGAAATAGTATCGAACCGTTGAAACCGGCGGAAAGTCCTTTGGCAAAAGAGACCACGCGCACCCGGCGGCAGCGATGTAGCCAATCCCATCCCGAACTTCGCGCAACTCAACTTCCCGAGGGCGCCCCAATTTGTTGGGGCCGGGCAAAAGCGGAAAAATGACCGCCCATTCTGCATCGGTTACATCGCTTGAGTAACGCTCGTTATTCCGCTCATACTGGCAGCGAGTGGTTTCAGTCCAGGGCATCGTGACCTCCGTTGTCTTGTTTCCTGTTCAAACAAACAGAATCACAACCCACTGATATCACTCAACTCATTTTCGTTCAGGCTCTAAGGCTTTGAGGTTCTACCCCGCGGATGGGTCGTGGAACGCACCTTCGCCTGGCTCGGCAGATGTCGAAGATTCGCCAGGGATTGGGAGAGGTCCATCGAAAGCTCCACCGCATGGGCAACAATCGCCCACATCCGCATCCTGACAAGACGGCTGGCAAGATATTGTCATGGCTGAATAACTTTTCAGTCAGGCTCTAAGGCCGATTACGCCCGTTCCCATGGCGAATTGGGCGTGAACTTTTCAACGATGAAATCGACAAAGGCGCGTGTCCGGGCCGACAGCAGTTTTGCCGACGGGTAGACCGCATAGATTGCAACACCGGGACTGACCTCATATTCTTGGAGCAATTGGACTAAACGGCCATCGCGTACTTCGGCCTCGACGTCCCAGTATGATTTCAAGGCAATCCCCTGCCCCGCCAGCACGGCATCGTGCACCACGTCGCCATTATTGGTCTGGAAGTGCCCGGACACCTTGATGCTGTCGCCACTGCCGCGTGGGCCTTCGAAACGCCAGACCTCCTGACCGTGCAGGATAACGCACTCATGATCCGAAACCTGATCGGGGGTTTCCGGCGTGCCGTGCTTTTCAAGATATTCGGGTGCGGCGACAATGACCCTCTTGTTGTCGGCCAGCTTGCGGGCCACCAGGGTCGAATCCTTCAATTCCGCAATCCGCAGCGCCACATCAATCCCCTCGCCCACCAGATCGGTGACGCTGTCTGTCAACAGAGCGTCCAGGGTCATGCGCGGGTAACGGGCACAGAATTCAGGCAGGATGGGTGAGATATGCAGACGGCCGAACCCGGCGGGCATCGTCACTTTCAACAGGCCGTGGGGATCCTGAATGGACTGGGTCGCAGCGGCTTCCGCTTCGGACAGATCCTGAACAATGTTGAGCGCCCGGTCGTAGAAGTCCCTGCCCTCATCGGTTGGACTGATCCGCCGTGTCGTTCGGTTCAGAAGCCGGGCGCCGAGTGAATCCTCCAATCGTGCCAGACGTTTTGAAACACTGGCCGGAGAATGTCCAAGCTCGCGGCCGGCGTCGGACAGGCTCGAGCGTTCCACCACGCGGGTAAACAGGACGAGATCGCTGAGATGTTCAACGGGCATTATGAGATCAATATTATTATTGCACCAATCGAAACTCATTTATGCCTAAACGGCTGATTAGATCGTGACAAGCGCTAATTGGCTCGATTGGTTATTTTAATCGCCAAACTGGAAAGAATTAGGGCCTGTTGACATTCGGGTTTCCGATTTGGCCTGAACTGTCATTCAAGCTTCGAAAATGGAGGTCTGGATGGACGAAGATCGTTTGGTGATTTCAGATGAACTTTGGGCGAAGATTGCACCCCTGTGACCCGGTAAAGCCGGGGACCCGGGAGCAACCGGTCGAGATAACCGTCGGTTCATGGAGGCCGTTCCCTGGCGTGTGCGAACAGGATCTCCCTAGCGTGGCCTGCCCCAGGATTTCGGCAACTGGAATTCGGTTTTCAAACGATTTCGTCGATGGGCAAGGGCCGGTGTGTTCGAGAGGCTTTTCAACGCCATGAGCGGCGAGCCAGATTTGGAATATGTCCTCATCGACGGGACGATTGTTCAGGCCCATCAGAAGGCTTCGGGCGCAAAAGGGGGACACGGCATCAAGCCATCGGACGCTCTCGCGGCGGGCTGACGACCAGGATCGTGGCCGTGGTCGATGCGCTCGGCAACTTGTTCCGCTTTCTGCTTCTGCCGGGGCAAGCGCACGACATGAAGGGGGTTGCTCCCCTGATCCACGATGTCTCCTTCGGAGCGTTGCTGGCCGACAAGGCCTTCGACGCCGATTGGCTCCTGCAAGACCTTGATGAGCGCGGCGCAACCGCGGTTATTCCACCCAAATCGAACCGTAAAGGGCTACGAGACGACGATACTCACATGTACAAGTGGCGTCACCGGATTGAAAACGATTTCTCAAAGATCAAGAAATTCAGGGGGATGGCAACGCGATACGACAAAACGGATACCAGCTACGCAGCCAACTGGCACCTCTGCGCAATGCTCAACGCTGCTCGGTGATTGTCAACAGACCCTAGTTGCAGCACCCCAAAAATCGGTGTAACGCCAAATCATCATGCAGCATATGCTTCTCGTCGTTGACGACTTTTACGAAAACCCCGACCAGTTGCGGCAACAGGTTCTGGCGCAGCCTTTCGAAAGCCGTGACCCATCGGCCTATCATTCCGGCAATAATTCCCAGTTTCCGATGCTGCTGAAAGGTACGGACGAAGTTTTTTCATGGCTGACACGCGAGCCGGTAACCGGCATGCCCAATTACGGCCATGGCAAATGGCGTCTGTCAGTTCAGGGAGACAGCCGAAAGGGAGACATCCATGTGGATCCGGGCACATGGTCGGGAATCGTCTATCTGACGCCGGAAGAACATATTCCGCCGGATCAGGGGACCGAATTCTTTCGCCACATTGAATCCAATACCACCTGCGCGCCCCTGACTGACCACGAAGCACATGACCGGTTCGGTCTGAAGGACAGCAAAACTGTATTGGAAGAAATAATCCAGCGGGACGGGACAGATCGTACCAAATGGAGACTGATCCAGCGGGTGCCGATGAAATTCAACCGCCTGGTCCTGTTCCGGCCCTGGCAATGGCATGCTGCCAGCTCCGATTTCGGCGACGGCCCCGAAACCGGTCGGTTGATCCAAATCCTGTTCTTCCAAGCGGCAAAGAAAGGGCCAAAGTCCGTCGGTTTGCCGGTAAGTTAGGGTTGTAGCCCTAAGCCTAAACCACTTCGCCGCCGAACTGGGCGGCGCTTTCCAGCAACATCTCCCACAGGGAGAGGGCAAAGCCGCGCGGCAAGAAGAGTTCAAAGCCGGTTTCGGAATGCCACAGGATGAACGCCAATCTGATCCACACATGGTTGCGTGATCCCCGTTTCGCGCCGGCATGTACTGACGGTGATGATTTCGCCGGGGAAGTGACCACATTTCTGCCTGTAGAGATTGCAGGGCCAACCGCCCCCCACGTGCCGATCACAGCGCCCTGTATGGACGGTCCTCTTTCGGCTCACCGTGCAGACATCACCCTGTCTGATGGTCGGCGTATCCTGGTTGAAGGAGCGACGGGATTGTCGGCGGTGCCGGCTCTGGTTGAGGGGCTGCTGACATGATCCCGGTGCCGGGCAATACGCGGGTGTGGCTGGCTGCCGGGGTGAGGGATATGCGGCTCGGACAGAACAGGTTCTGGCTGAGGACCCGTATTCGGGGCACATGTTTGTGTTTCGCGGCAGGCGCGGTGATCTGCTCAAGATCATATGGTGGGACGGCCAGGGCGCTTGCCTGTTCTCCAAACGACTGGAACGGGGGCGGTTTGTCTGGCCTGCGGCCAGGGAGGGCCCAAGGAGGGCAAGGTCAGCCTGAGTCCCTCACAGCTGTCGATGCTGCTGGAAGGGATTGACTGGCGCACCCCGCAAAAGATCTGGCGTCCTTTGCAGGCGGGATAGAGAAAGCTCAAAAAACATGAAGTTTAACGCGGTTTGTCGTTCCATCCCATGGGGCAGTTTGATATGGATTACACATGTTGGACGCCCTTGAATCCCTGTCTGAAAACCCCGCCGAACTGCGGGCTGTCAGCGAGCTTTTGATGGCCGAGGTTCAGTCGCTGACGTATCAAGACGAGAAGCTGAAGGCTGAACTGCATGGCTACCGCAAGGCACGGTCTGGCTCCAGATCAGAGAGCATGGATCAACTGGCCCTCGACCTACAGGAAGACGAAGAGATCGAGGCGGCAGCAAACGAGCAGAAGAACGAAGCTGGCTCCAACGGCACTGATGTCGATGAGACGGACAAACCTGCCAGGCGCAAGCACAGCCGCAACCCCTTGCCAGATCATCTGGATCGGCAGGATGAGGTGCTGTCGCCGGGTGAGGACTGCACTGACTGCGGTGGGAGCCGGGCGCCAGATCGGTGAGGACGTTACCGGGGAACTGGAATATGTCCCGGGCCGCTTTGTGGTACGCCGGATCCTCCGCCCCCGCATGGCCTGCACCTGTTGTGAAACCTTTGCCCAAGCCCCACTGCCGTCGCGCCCTGTTGAGCGTGGCCGCCCCGGTCCGGGTCTGCTGGCCCACGTCCTGATTGGCAAGTACTGCGATCACCTGCCGCTTGACCGGCAATCAGAAATCTTCGCCCGCGAGAAGGTTGATCTGCATCGCACCACATTGACCGACCGGGTGGGCCGCAGCACGGCGCTGCTGGAGCCATTGGCCGATCATATCGGCAAGCTGGTCAGGGCAGGGCCTGCACTTTTTGCCGATGACACACCGGTCAAACTACAAACCCGCACCAAGATAAAGAAGACTAGAACCGCGCGGCTGTGGAGTTACGTGCGCGACGAGCACCCGTGGTGCGGCGAGGCCCCACCCTGTGCCTGGTATCAGTTCAGTACAGACCGCAAGGGTGCACACCCGGTCAATCATCTTTCCGGCTATACCGGGACCGTGCATGCCGATGGCTTTGCGGGCTTCAATGGCCTCTTCGGGGAGGGCAAGGCCGACGAACAGGCCTGCATGGTGCATGTGCGCCGCAAGTTTGTGGAAGAGTTTGAGCGCACAGGGTCGGCCATCGCCAAAGGCACAATCAAGCAGATCGCCGTACTTTACGCTGTCGAAGAGGAAGCCAGAGGCAAATCCCCCGAAGAGCGGGTCGCCATTCGGCAAGAGAAGGCAAAGCCCGTCTTCGATGAGCTGGAAGCATGGTTACAGACCCAGCTTCCCAAGCTCTCGGGCAAGACCAAACTGGCAGGGGCCATTCGCCATGCGCTGAACCGCACGCCAAAGGTGCGTGCCTGTCTCAGCGACGGACGGCTGGAACTCGACAACAACATCTGTGAACGCTCGATCCGCCCCATCGCACTGGGCCGCAAGAACTATCTCTTCATGGGCTTCGTCGGTGGCGGTAAAGCCGCCGCTATCGCTTGCACCCTCGTCGAGACCGCCAGGATGAATGGCGTTGATCCGGAAGCCTGGCTCACATGGGTGTTGGGTAAGCGTCCGGTGTTGGTGCTCTGACGCATTATAGCGTGCGCTGATAGTGTCCACCATTGATAGTGGACATCTTGAGGGCGGATATGTCTGGGAAGAAGGGTCAGAAGAAGCGGTTCTGGTCAGACGATGAGAAGGTTTCGATCTGCGGACAAACGCGCGCACCTGGGGTTTCGGTAGCGCAGGTTGCGCGACGTTACGCGATGAACGCCAATCTGATCCACACATGGTTGCGTGATCCCCGTTTCGCGCCGGCATGTACTGACGGTGATGATTTCGCCGGGGAAGTGACCACATTTCTGCCTGTAGAGATTGTAGGGCCAACCGCCCCCCACGTGCCGATCACAGCGCCCTGTATGGACGTTCCTCTTTCGGTTCACCGTGCAGACATCACCCTGTCTGATGGTCGGCGTATCCTGGTTGAAGGAGCGACGGGATTGTCGGCGGTGCCGGCTCTGGTTGAGGGGCTGATGACATGATCCCGGTGCCGGGCAATACGCGGGTGTGGCTGGCCGCTGGGGTGACGGATATGCGGCGCGGGTTCAACACACTGGCGACTCAGGCCGAACAGGTTCTGGCTGAAGACCCGTATTCGGGGCACATGTTTGTGTTTCGCGGCAGGCGCGGTGATCTGCTCAAGATCATATGGTGGGACGGCCAAGGCGCTTGCCTGTTCTCCAAACGACTGGAACGGGGGCGGTTTGTCTGGCCTGCGGCCAGGGAGGGCAAGGTCAGCCTGAGTCCCTCACAGCTGTCGATGCTGTTAGAGGGGATTGACTGGCGCACCCCGCAAAAGACCTGGCGTCCTTTGCAGGCGGGATAGAGAAAGCCCAAAAAAACATTAAGTTTAACGCGGTTTGTCGTTCCATCCCATGGGGCAGTTTGATATGGATTTCACATGTTCAACGCCCTTGAATCCCTGCCTGAAGACCCCGCCGAACTGCGGGCTGTCAGCGAGCTTTTGATGGCCGAGGTTCAGTCGCTGACGTATCAAAACGAGAAGCTGAAGGCTGAACTGCATGGCCACCGCAAGGCACGGTTTGGCTCCAGATCAGAGAGCATGGATCAACTGGCTTTTGATCTTCAGGAAGACGAAGAGATCGAGGCGGCAGCAAACGAGCAGAAGAACGAAGCTGGCTCCAACGGCACTGATGTCGATGAGACGGACAAACCTGCCAGGCGCAAGCACAACCGCAACCCCTTGCCAGATCATCTGGATCGGCAGGATGAGGTGCTGTCGCCGGGTGAGGACTGCACTGACTGCGGTGGGAGCCTGCGCCAGATCGGTGAGGACGTTACCGAGGAACTGGAATATGTCCCGGGCCGCTTTGTGGTACGCCGGATCCTCCGCCCCCGCATGGCCTGCACCTGTTGTGAAACCTTTGCCCAGGCCCCATTGCCGTCGCGCCCTGTTGAGCGTGGCCGCCCCGGTCCGGGTCTGCTGGCCCACGTCCTGATTGGCAAATACTGCGATCACCTGCCGCTTGACCGGCAATCAAAAATCTTCGCCCGCGAGAAGGTTGATCTGCATCGCACCACGTTGACCGACCGGGTGGGCCGCAGCACGGCGCTGCTGGAGCCATTGGCCGATCATATCGGCAAGCTGGTCAGGGCAGGGCCTGCACTTTTTGCCGATGACACACCGGTCAAACGACAAACCCGCACCAAGATAAAGAAGACTAGAACCGCGCGGCTGTGGAGTTACGTGCGCGACGAGCACCCGTGGTGCGGCGAGGCCCCACCCTGTGCCTGGTATCAGTTCAGTACAGACCGCAAGGGTGCACACCCGGTCAATCATCTTTCCGGCTATACCGGGACCGTGCATGCCGATGGCTTTGCGGGCTTCAATGGCCTCTTCGGGGAGGGCAAGGCCGACGAACAGGCCTGCATGGTGCATGTGCGCCGCAAGTTTGTGGAAGAGTTTGAGCGCACCGGGTCGGCCATCGCCAAAGGCACAATCAAGCAGATCGCCGTGCTTTACGCTGTCGAAGAGGAAGCCAGAGGCAAATCCCCCGAAGAGCGGGTCGCCATTCGGCAAGAGAAGGCAAAGCCTGTCTTCGATGAGCTGGAAGCATGGTTACAGACCCAGCTTCCCAAGCTCTCGGGCAAGACCAAACTGGCAGGGGCCATTCGCCATGCGCTGAACCGCATGCCAAAGGTGCGTGCCTGTCCCGGCGACGGACGGCTGGAACTCGACAACAACATCTGTGAACGCTCGATCCGCCCCATCGCACTGGGCCGCAAGAACTATCTCTTCATAGGCTCCGTCGGTGGCGGTAAAGCCGCCGCTATCGCTTGCACCCTCGTCGAGACCGCCAGGATGAACGGCGTTGATCCGGAAGCCTGGCTCACATGGGTGTTGGAGCGCCTGCCAGATCACAAGATCAACCGCATCAAGGAACTCATGCCGGGGAATTGGATGCCGGAATAACCGAAAAATACGGCTCTAACGGACGGCTACGAAAGGGCCGCCCTGCGGCAGGAGAAGGCCAGGCCTGTCTTCGATGACCTGGAAGCATGGCTACAGGCCCAACTGCCCAAGCTCTCGGGCAAGACCAAACTGGCCGAGGCGATCCGCTACGCCCTGAAGCCGATGCCCGAAGCGCGTGCTTATCTCGGCGACGGACGTCTGGAGCTCGACAACAATATCTGTGAGCGATCAATCCGTCCCGTCGCCCCGGGTCGAAAAAATTGTCTCTTCATGGGCTCCGTTGGTGGCGGCGAGGCTGCCGCTATCGCCTACGCCCTCATTGAGACCGCTAAAATGAACAATGTCGATCCCGAGGCCTGGCTCACATGGGTGCTGGAACGCATTGCTGATCACAGATTAACCCCATCGACGAACTCATGCCGTGGAACTGGAAGCCCCAAGACCTCAAAAACGCGGCCTGACCGGACGGATACGATGGGGATGGTCCATGTAACCTTCGTCATTGACGTCTTCGCCCGCAAGATCGTGGGCTGGCGTGTCTCGACGTCCATGACGACGGGCTTCGTGCCGGATGCCCTGAACCAGGCGGGACCCAACTCAGGGAAGTGGGCTGATCCATCACTCGGACCGCAGCAGCCAATATCTGTCCATCCGCTATACCGAACGTCTGGCGGAGGCCGGGATCGACACCTCGGTCGGCAGCGTTGGCGACAGCCATGACAACGCCCTGGCGGAAAGCGTCATCGGCCTGTTCAAGACCGAGGTCATCGAGTTCTTCGGGCCATGGAAATCCGTGGCCCAGGTCGAGTGGGAAACCCTGCAATGGGTCAGCTGGTACAACACAGAGCGGCTATACGGTGCCATCGGTCACCGACCGCCGCAGGAAATGGAGGACGCCTTCCATGCAAGCATGAACACCCTTGATCCAGCGTATGCCAAAGCGTGCGCGTCGATCCTCGCGTTTTCCCATAGGGAAAATCGCTGGGATAAAGTCGCATAAGTTTTGAACAAAAAAGTCTCCGGTAAACCCGGGGCGGTTCAATGTGAAGTCTCCGCAGCTCCGGCTCCGGCCCGATCAACCTTCTTCTGTTCCATCATGAAATACCTCAATAATCCCCTCGTCTCAGGTCTTGATCAGTGTCTCAAAAAACTCTAGGGTGGGGGAGCGCCGACGCTACTCCTGCAATCTCTACAGGCAGAAATGTGGTCACTTCCCCGGCGAAATCATCACCGTCAGCACATGACGGCGCGAAACGGGGATCACGCAACCATGTGTGGATCAGATTGGCGTTCATCGCGTAACGTCGCGCAACCTGCGCTACCGAAACCCCAGGTGCGCGCGTTTGTCCGCAGATCGAAACCTTCTCATCGTCTGACCGGAACCGCTTCTTCTGACCCTTCTTACCAGCCATATCCGCCCTCAGGATGTCCACTATCAATGGTGGACACTATCAGCGCACTCTATAACGCGTCAGAGCACCAACACCGGACGCTTACCACCGTGTCGTCATCGAGGTAAAGAACGCCCGCAATCTCGGCACGGGACTTGCCATCAGCCAGCAACAAAAGCGCATTCGCCCGACTCGCAACCCCATGATCCTCACACAGGCCAGCAATTCGCGGCGGCCTTCAGGAGAAAGAAACTTCGGGCCAATCATGGCGCTGGGCAGAATCCATTCCGCCCGAATCGTCAACCCATTCTTCGGGTATTCAGCGACTCGGGTATAGATATCGCGGCTTTGGTCCGCCCGTCGCCCAGTCTAGCAAATGCACAGTATGGACAATCGGCAGATCCGTACCGCTGCCGATTTGAACTATACAACCCAGATTCCCCGCCGCGATAACATCCGGCTCGATCGCCTCGATATTCGCAACCTTTCGATCGCGCAGTTTTGTGGCGATCCCGGGCTGCAGCAGATTGTAGGTTCCGGCAGACCCACAGCACAAATGTCCCTCCCGTGCACTGATCACCGTAAAGCCGGCCGCGCCGAGCAGGGTTTTGGGCAGATCGGTGATCTTCTGGCCGTGCTGCATGGAACAGGCTGAATGATAGGCCACCTTCAGTCCATCCACATCGGTTGCCGGCACCACACCTAGCCGATCCATCACTTCGGTGATATCGGCGGTCATCCCGACAATTTTTGCCGCCTTTTCCGCGTAGGCCGGATCATCGCGCAGCATGAAACCGTAATCCTTAACCGTCGTGCCGCAGCCGGACGTGTTGATCACCACATGATCCAGCCCGCCGTTTTCAACCTCGCGCCACCAGGCATCCACATTTGCCCGGGCCGCGGCAAAGGCAATCTCTTCCTTGCCCATGTGATGGGTCAGCGCGCCGCAACACCCCGCCCCTGATGCAACGACCACTTCGACGCCGTGCCGGGTCAGCAGACGTATTGTTGCTTCATTGATGGACGTATCAAGCACGGTCTGTGCGCAGCCATTGAGCAAGGCGACCCGCAATGTGCGCGTCCCTTCGGCCGCAAACACCTGAGGCCGGTCTACCGGCGACGCCGCTGGCACCGGCCCGGCAGGCGCCATGTCCAGCAATGTACGGAAAGCCGCCGGCGCCAGTCCGCGGAACGGCCGGGCCAGTTTCGCACCATAGAGCGACAGCCGGAACAGGCCCGGGCGTGGCAGAACCAGGGCCAGCATCGAGCGCAGCAGGCGGTCCAACAAGGGGCGGGTATAGGTGTTCTCGACATGAGTCCGGGCGTGATCGACCAGATGCATGTAATGAACGCCTGACGGGCAGGTGGTCATGCAGGACAGACAGGACAGGCACCGGTCGATGTGTTTTACCGTCTTGGCATCGGCATCCCGGCCGTTTTCCAGCATATCCTTGATCAGATAAATGCGCCCGCGCGGGCTGTCAAGTTCATCGCCCAGCGTCACATAGGTTGGACAGGTCGCGATGCAAAATCCGCAATGAACGCACTTGCGCAGGATCTTTTCGGATTCGGCGACGGCGCTATCGGCAAGCTGGGCCAGGGAGAATTGTGTCTGCATCAGAAATCCTCCCGCATCCTGCCAGGGTTGAGGATATGGGCCGGATCGAAACTGTCCTTCACGCGCTTGGTCAGAGCCGCCAGGGCGGCAGACTGGGGCTGGAAGACCGGAACGCCGGCACGGACGGCGGCATCCGCCCGGATCAGGGTCGCGTGCCCCCCTGCCCGGCCCACGGCTTTCCGGATCGACAGCGCAGAGGCATCATCAGAGGCTTCCACCGCAAGCCAGATCAGCCCGCCCGTCCAATCGTAAAAATGCGCGGCGACGGGAACGTCCGCCTCTGTGATGCCGGCAACGATTTCCGGTCCATCCGTTGGCGCGACCGATAAACGCCAGACTTGTGTCTGTCCGGTCGCCACCGGCACCGCGTCGCGCACCGCCTCCCAGAATCCGGCAGAAGCGCCAGGTGCAAGAACCTCGTAATCAGGTGCCCCCAGCAAGGCCTTCATGTCCTTGATGCGTTGGTTAACGGAAACTTCCGGCCCTTCCAGGCGAATGGCCGTAACCGCCCCGTCGAGCCCGTCGAGCCGGCTGGCATCCGGCAGATGCGCAAAAGAAGACCCCTCATGCGGGCTTTTCGAAGCGGCGATCAGCGCTTCAACGCCGTCCTGGTCCGGTAGTCCATGAACCAAAAGCGTCTGCTCCATCTCGGCCCGCGGCAAGACCTTGACCGTGATGTCGGTCATCACGCCCAACGTGCCGTAAGATCCGGTGATCAGCTTGGACAGGTCATAACCGGTCACATTCTTCATCACCCGCCCGCCGGACTTGACGATGTCGCCGCGCCCGGTGACACAGGAAAAACCCAGCACATGGTCCCGTGCGGCGCCGGCCCGGATCCGGCGCGGCCCTGATGCATTCACCCCGACGAGGCCGCCCAGGGTTCCGGATCCTGCCGGTTGCCCCAGCACCACGCCATAGTCCATCGGCTCAAAGGCCAGTTCCTGTCCCTGCTGCGCCAACAGCGCATTGATCTCCCGAACCGGAGTGCCGGCCTTTGCGCTGAGGACAAGTTCGCCCGGTTCATAAAGAGTTACACCGCTGACACCGGACAGGCTCAGCCCATTGACCACGGTCACAGGCTGGCCCAGTGCCGACATTGAACCATTACCGGTAACGACAAGGGCCTCCTCGCCAGCAATCGCCGCCTGTACGATCTCCCTCACCTCGGTGTCCGTCTCGGGACGGAAGGATGTGATCGGTTCGCTCATGCGGGCTTCAGAAACGGGGAATATCTGGGAACGGCAACTGGCCGCGATGGACATGCATTTTGCCAACCTCGGCACACCGGTGCAGCGTCGGGAAGACCTTGCCCGGGTTCAGCCGGTGCTCGGGGTCGAAGGCACATTTGACCCGTATCTGCTGGTTGAGATCGTCCTCGGTGAACATCTCTCTCATCAGGTCGCGTTTTTCAACGCCGACCCCGTGTTCGCCAGTCAGGACGCCGCCCACATCGACACACATACGCAGAATATCCATGCCGAAGGCTTCGGCTTTTTCAATGTCACCGGGCTTGTTGGCATCATAGAGGATCAGTGGATGCAGATTGCCGTCGCCGGCGTGAAAGACATTGGCGACGCGCAGGCCGTGCTTCTCGCCAAGGTCGGTCATGCCTCGCAGAACTTCGGCCAGCCGCCCTCGCGGGATCGTGCCGTCCATGCACATATAATCAGGACCAATGGCGCCAACGGCGGGGAATGCGTTCTTGCGCCCAGCCCAGAAACCCATCCGTTCCCCGTCGGAATTCGACACACGCACGGTCGTGGCGCCAAGCTCAACGGCCATCGCCGAAACCCGTTCGATCAGGGCATCGACCTCTGATGCGGTGCCATCCAGCTCGCATACCAGCAGTGACTCGCAATCGCGCGGATAGCCGCAATTGCAAAAATCGTCAGCGGCAATGATTGCCGGTTTATCCATCATTTCCAGGCCGCCGGGAATAATTCCCGCGCTGATTATGGCGGCAACACAATCGGCGCCTGCCTCAACAGTGGGAAAGCCCAGCAACAGACCGCGTGCGGTCTGCGGCTTTTGCAGAATGCGCACGGTAACTTCCGTGACCACACCCAGCAATCCCTCCGATCCGGTCATCAGGCCGATCAGGTCATAACCACCGGCATCCAGGTGCTTGCCGCCCAGCCGCACCACCTCGCCGCCCATCAGGACCATTTCAATGCCCAGAATGTTGTTGGTCGTCAGTCCGTATTTCAGACAATGCACCCCGCCCGAATTTTCGCCGACATTGCCGCCGATCGAACAGGCGATCTGGGATGACGGATCGGGCGCGTAATAAAATCCCTCGTGTTCGACTGCCTGGGTAATGGCCAGATTGGTTACGCCCGGCTGAACCAATGCGGCGCGGTTGTCCCAGTCGATCTCCAGTACCCGGTTGAACTTCGACATGCCGAGCAGAATACCATCTTCCAGGGGCAGTGATCCGCCCGACAGCGACGTTCCCGCCCCGCGCGGCACGATCTTGACATTCATTTCCTGGGCCAGGGCCATGATCCGGCTGACCTGGTCCACCGTCTCGGGCAAGGTAACCACCAGCGGCAACTGCCGGTACATGGTCAGCGCATCGCACTCATAGACCTTGAGCTTGCGTTCTTCCCAGATCACGCCGCCGTCATGCGGGCAGATTTGCTGCAAACGCTCGATCAGAACCTGGCGATTGGCCAGAATTTCAGCTTCCGGTTTCGGCATGGTCAGGGACATTGGGCGCGCACCTCCTATGCCGCGCAACCTAGTGGTTTTTCATTCCGGTTCAATGCGCAGCGCCGGGCCGCATTGCGAAAGCGTCTTTTCTCAAGGGAAAGAATAACCGGTGTACACACGAAAACGGCGGCCCGAGGACCGCCGACGATTCAGTTTTTGATGATGAGTTCAGCCTTGGCGAGCCTTGAATCGTTTCCGGGTTTTGTTGATGACATAAACGCGGCCACGGCGGCGCACAATGCGGCAATCGCGATGGCGGTTCTTCAGCGAACGAAGAGAGTTGCGGATTTTCATCAGTCCAGACCTCAACAAAAAGAAAGCAGCCTATGCCGCATGAATTTCAGAAGCAGCAAGATACGGGGACGCGCCCGGGAAGTCAACCGCCGATGTCGTCTTCAGAGCCTGATCGAAAATGAGTTGAGTGATATCAGCGTGTTGTGATTCCGTTTGTTTGAACAGGAAACAAGAAAACGGAGGTCACGATGCCCTAGACTGAAACCACTCGCTGCCAGTATGAGCGGAATAACGAACGTTACTCAAGCGATGTAACCGATGCAGAATGGGCGGTCATTTTTCCGCTTTTTCCCGGCCCCGACAAATTGGGGCGCCCTCGGGAAGTTGAGTTGCGCGAAGTTCGGGATGGGATTGGCTGCATCGCTGCCGCCGGGTGCGCGTGGTCTCTTTTGCCAAAGGACTTTCCGCCGGTTTCAACGGTTCGATACTATTTCTACAACTGGCGTGATGGCGGGTTACTGGCGGAGATCAACCACGCTCTGGTCGCTCTGGCGGGTGAACGGGAGGCTCGGGATCATCACCCCACGGCAGGCGTTATTGACAGTCAAAGCGTGAAAACCACTGAAAACGGCGGCATTTCTGGCTACGACGCAGGAAAGAAGATCAAAGGCCGCAAGCGCCACATCATGACAGACACCTGTTGGCATCATGCGTTCACGCTGCCAACATTCAGGATCGCGACGGGGCAGTGGGCGTCTTTCAAAAGCTCAAGCGGGATGCCCCAAAACTGCGCCACGTTTTTGCCGACTGCGGTTATCGGGGGCCAAAACTTCGTTCAGCCCTGATAACCATTGGCCGCTGGACTATCCAGATCGTGAAGCGTTCCGACACCGCCGAAGGTTTTGAGGTCCTGCCCCGCAGATGGGTCGTCGAACGCACCTTCGCCTGGCTGGGACGTTGCCGCCGATTGGCAAAGGATTGGGAGAAAACCATCGAAAATGCAGAGGCTTGGGGTCTCATCGCCCATATCAGGCGCATGACACGCTGTCTCGCAAGGGCTTGAAAAACATCAGATCATTTTGAATCAGGCTCTCAGGGATGGTGGGCGAGAGAGGATTTGAACCTCCGACCCCCTCGATGTCAACGAGGTGCTCTACCCCTGAGCTACCCGCCCGTCACCATTCCGGGTCCGGACACATTCATATCCGGCAAGGCCCGGCGTATAGCCGCGCACGCGCCGTTGCGCAAGCCTATTTCCTCGACGCTTTCGCGCCGACCCAGGGCTTGATCCACCTGCTCCATAAGGTCCTTCAGATGGAAAGGTTTGGAAACCACTGAGGCATGCTCGGACGCCTTTGATTCGGGGGTCAGGGCGATCGCGGCAAAACCGGTGATGAACATGATCTTCATTTGCGGGTAGAGCGCCGCGGCCTCACGCTCCAGAGCGACGCCGTCCATACCGGGCATCACGATATCGGTCAGCAATAGATCAAAGGATTCTTCTCTTATGTGCCGTGACCGCCGTCACCATCGGCCACGGCGTAGCCGGCCCGCTTGAGCGCCCGGTAGAGAAACACGCGCAAGGATATCGTCGTCTTCCGCCAAAAGGATTCTTGCCATTACTGTCCGGCCCTTTGGTTCAGGTTCATCCTGGCGGCAACATGCCACACAACATGGACGGTTCATCAGAATGCCATTATCGTACCATTATGTTAATGTGAGGTTTCCGGATTTCGGAAAGCATGAAATTTTTGCTCAGTGGGGACAATGAGAGTTTTCTGACCGCAAATGTCCGTATTTTCCGAACCACAGGAATTCCCACTTCCCAATATGTTTACCGAACCGGTGACGGTATTGCGTCCGGCCCGGCAAACGGTCCCCGTCGTTCTGGCCTCTCCTCACTCGGGGCGCGAATATCCCCCTGAGTTCTTGGAGAACACGGGGCTCTCTCCACTGGCCTTGCGGTCTTCCGAGGACAGTTTTGTCGATGAATTGTTTGCCGATGCGCCATCGCTCGGCGCGCCGTTGGTCGCGGCCAACTTCCCCCGTGCTTTTCTGGACGCAAACCGCGAACCATTCGAATTGGACCCGGCCATGTTTACCGGTCCGTTGCCGGACCATGCCAACACCAGGTCCGCGCGGGTCGCCGGCGGTCTGGGGACGATTGCCCGCGTCGTTTCCAATGGCCAGGAGATCTATCGCCGCAAACTTTCCTTTGGCGATGCACAGGCGCGCATAGATGGTCTGTACGCGCCCTATCATTCGGCCTTGGGCGAACTGCTGGAGGAAACGCATAAGACATTTGGCTTTGCCATCCTCCTCGATTGCCATTCGATGCCCTCGGTCGGCGGCGCCGGGGATGTGGATATCGGAATCAGCCGGCCGGACATCGTCCTGGGGGATCGTTATGGATCGTCCTGCAGCGCGGCCCTGACCGTGTCGACGGAGAGGCAACTCAAGGCGGCGGGGTTCAGTTGCACCCGGAACGTGCCCTATGCCGGCGGCTTTACGACCGAGCATTACGGCAATCCACGGGTAAAAATCCATGCTCTGCAGCTGGAACTGAACCGCGCGCTTTACATGGACCAATCGCGGATTGAACGGCTGGACGGGTTCGGCATGGTACGAGAGCGGGTCGCACAGTTCCTGCAGGGCCTGTTCACAGCGCCCCTTTTGCGCGCGTAACTGCTATGTCCGATAGAGTTGCCATTCGGGACGCAGCGGAAGATGATTTTCCTGCAATTACAGATATTTACGCCCACCATGTATTGCATGGCCTAGCGTCCTTCGAAGAAATCCCGCCTGATCTGGACGAAATGCGCCGCCGCTATGACGCATTGAAGGGCGACCATCTGCCCTATCTGGTGGCCAAGAAAGACGGAAAAATTGTCGGCTATGCCTATGCAGGCCCCTATCGCGCCCGCGTGGCCTATCGCTACAGCTTGGAGAATTCGGTTTATCTGGCGGATGGCCAAGGCGGCAGAGGTGTCGGTTTGAAACTGCTGCAGACCCTGATCGAGGCTTGCGACAATGGGAAGTGGCGGCAGATGATCGCGATCATCGGCGATAGCGGCAACAGCGCCTCGATCCGGGTGCATGAAAAGGCCGGTTTCAAACAGGTTGGCATATTCAAGGATGTCGGCTTTAAAAAGGGGCGCTGGGTGGATTCAGTTCTGATGCAACGCTCTCTTGGCGCCGGCGGAGACAGCCTGCCCGAGGCGTAACGGCCTAGGATTGTTGCAGAATTGAACCGGTAAAAAAGCGGCCGCCTCGCGTTAGGGCCTGTTGACATTCGGGGTTGCGATTTGGCCTGAGCTGTTATTCAAGCTTCGAAAATGGAGGTTGGGATGAACGAAGATCGTTTGGTGATTTCAGATGAACTCTGGGCGAAGATTGCGCCCCTGTTACCCGGTAAGGCCGGGGACCCTGGAGCAACCGGTCGGGATAACCGTCGGTTCATGGAGGCCGTACTTTGGCGTGTGCGAACAGGGTCTCCCTAGCGTGACCTGCCCCAGGATTTCGGCAACTGGAATTCGGTTTTCAAACGATTTCGTCGATGGGCAAAGGCCGGTGTGTTCGAGAGACTTTTCAACGCCATGAGCGACGAGCCAGACCTTGAACATGCTCTCATCGACGGAACGATTGTCCAGGCCCATCAGAAGGCTTCGGGCGCAAAAGGGGGACACAGCATCAAGCCATCGGACGCTCTCGCGGCGGGCTGACGACCAAAATCGTTGCCTTGGTCGATGCGCCCGGCAACTTGTTCCGCTTTCTGCTTCTGCCGGGGCAGGCGCACGACATGAAGGGGGTTGCTCCCCTGATCCACGATGTCTCCTTCGCAGCGTTGCTGGCCGACAAGGCCTTCGACGCCGATTGGCTCCTGCAAGACCTTGATGAGCGCGGCGCAACTGCGGTTATCCCGCCCAAATCGAACCGAAAAGTGCTACGAGACGACGATACTCACATGTACAAGTGGTGTCACCTGATTGAAAACTACTTTGCAAAGATCAAGGAATTCAGGGGGGATGGCAACGAGATACGACAAAACAGATACCAGCTACGCAGCCAACTGGCACCTCTGCGCAATGCTCAACGCTGCTCGGTGATTGTCAACAGACCCTAACAAGGCGGTCAAAGTATATGGGAGGAAACGCCCGCGAAGGGCATTTTCAGCATGGCTGGACAGTTTATGCTGCATCGCATCATTTACAAGCGAAAAGTTACCGAAGCCGTGTTCCTGGGAGACACGGAGACGTCAGTGTCGCTGGCTGCCATTGAAGCGGCCGTGGGTGAAGATCGCCAGTGCCCGCATTGTGGCATGTCCCCCGCCCTAGAGTTTTTTGAGACACTGATCAAGACCTGAGACGAGGGGATGAATGAGGTGTTTCATGACGGAACAGAAGAAGGTTGATCGGGCCGGAGCCGGAGCTGCGGAGACTTCACATATCGCAGCAGATCCGGCTCCGGCCCGACGTCGCAGAAAGCCCGTCTTCGATGAGCTGGAAGCATGGTTACAGGCCCGGCTTCCCAGGCTCTCGGGCAAGACCAAACTGGCCGAGGCAATTCGCTACGCACTGAACCGCATGCCCAAAGCACGGGCCTGTCTTGGCGACGGGCGGCTCGAACTCGACAACAACATCTGTGAACGCTCGATCCGCCCCATCGCCCCTGGCCGCAAGAACCATCTCTTCATGGGCTCCGTCGGTGGCGGTAAAGCCGCCGCTATCGCTTACACCCTGGTCGAGATCGCCAGGATGAACGGCGTTGATCCGGAAGCCTGGCTCACTTGGGTGTTGGAGCGCCTGCCAGATCACAAAATCAATCGCATCAAGGAACTCATGCCGTGGAATTGGATGCCGGAATAACCGAAAAATACGGCTCTAACGGACGGATACTCAGCAACTCGCCCACAAGGGCTATCGAGACGTTCCCGACCAGCAGAACAACAGCGATCCGCTTCCTGGCCAAAGACCGCAATAATTTTTACTGAATCACCCTGCGCTCTTCTGACTGTATCCCAAAAGACACGGCATGCATTTTATGCATGCCTACAATTCACACACACGTATTGATCGATGTGATTCGCAAGCTTATCTCTGGTGCACGAGATGTTGCGATGCAGCATTACGAAGCGGGTTTGACGATCTCCTCCCTTTCAGATTGTCTGCGACGTTTCCTGGATGTTAAACCTCCCTGTTAGACTTGCCGGGCCCTTTGTGGCCCGGCCTTTTTTGCAAAATCATGTCACAGACAATATCGGCGGCCCGGTCGGTTTCCCGCAGCGGCGTGTAATTCCAGTCCACCAACTGGCCGATAAAGGGCCGCGTGATGCCACGCGATGTCAGGTTACCATGGAATCGGTTTAGCTTGGCCGAACCGCCCTCCAGTGCCGCCATATGAACCGGCTTTCCTGTCATTGCTGCTTCGCAGGCCATATTGACCGTATCCTCGGTGACCACGATCGCGTCGGCCAAGCCAAGCAGAGCCGCATAGGGATTGTCACCCGTTCCATCCCAGATATAGGCGCCAAGCGGCAACAGGCGGTCGCGAATCCGGTCAGCCATGTCTTCACCGGTGCGCCGGGACAGGGTCACCATCAGGCCCGTGCCCTTCTTCACCAGCAATTCCAGCTGGTCGCACAAATCCAAAACAGACCGCGGCGTCATTTGGTGTGCCTTGCTGGTGCCACCGATCAGCACGGCGACTCGCGGGTGCGGAATTTCATCGAAGCGGGACCACCAGGCTATCGCGGCATCTTCGATCTGCTGCAATCCGAGGCCCGACAGTGAGCCGGTCACAGCAAGGACGTTGGCACCGGTAACCGCATCATGTTCCGGTGCAATGACCAGATCAAAATAGCGGCTGGCGATCCGCGGTGATTGCAACTGGACGATGGTTGTCGCGGCACCGGCCAATTGCCTGATCGCGGCCGAAAACGGCACCGACAGGCGTCCATTTCCGATCACCAGATCGGGCCAGGGCGGCACCAACCCGGCTCCGGTCGGCAGGGTGGAAAACGGAAATCCATCGGCACGGCTGTAGCGGCACATCCAGGCCTGGGGCGGCAGCCGTCGCCACAGGCCCTGAGGATCGACATGTCGCAGGGCGATTTCCATATCGCCCAGCCGCGCGGCAACGGCTTCCGCCAGGCCGCGCGCGGGATTTTCGTTTCCCGCCGTTCCATCAGTGATGACCCAGCATTCGGTCACGACGACGTATTCTCCTTCAATTGGCAGGCGACAGGCAAATTTTATTGCGTAATAATATTGCGCAAGCGGTTTGTTTCGGCTTCGGGATATCACATGCAGCAAGTGAAACTAGATGCGATCGATATGGCCATTCTGGCCCTGTTGCAATCCAATGGCCGGATAACCAATGTGGAGTTGTCGCGCCGGGTGGGCATATCGGCACCACCGTGTCTGCGCCGGGTCAGAGCTCTCGAGGAAGCGGGCTATATTCTCGGCTATCATGGTGTGATCGATGAAGAAGCGCTTGGTTTTGAATTCAGCTTTTTCGCAATGGTCTCTCTAGGCAGCCAGAACGATACGGTTCTGGAAAGTTTCAAGGCGATGATCAATGACTGGCCCGAAGTGCGCCAGTCCTGGATGATGTCGGGTGAGGTCGATTTCATCCTGCGCTGTGTGACCCGGGACAAAACGGCGTTTGAGGCAATGACTCACCGACTGACCAGTGTGCCGAATGTGGCGATGGTCCGCACCGCGCTGATCCACGACATTCATAAAGATGCGTCCGGCGTACCGATCGACGCCGAATTTGTGGCGGATGTTGACACTCAGGACTGAACGAACTCCAGGATCGTTCCACCCAGACCGGCTGGCGTGATAGTCAACCGTCCGCCAGCCCGTTGCGGGCGATCGCCTTCCAACGTCAAGGATTCAACGGCATCGATTGACCCGATTTCGATTCCCATTGCGATGAAGCGGATCGCCGGGCCATCACCCACCAGTTCGCCAAACCGCCGTTCAGCGGCCGCGGGATCCAGAATGGTCAGGACGTGATCGCCGCAGGGAACGCGAAAGCCGCCATCGATTGCGGCCGCCTGTGAACCGGCATAAGCTGCTGCCGCCTGATTGAGATCGGCTGGGACCGGCGCAACCAGAACTGCTTCGACAATGGCGGTCGCGCCATTGGCGTGCCGTTGAAATTCAGGCTTCCAGAAGTTTTCCGGAAACTTGTTGTGGCATGTGAAAAATCCGGCATGGGTCGTACCGGGCAGGGCGGTGTGCGCCAGTTCGAACGCGACGTCCAAGCTGGTGCCATCGACCTGAGGTGCCTTGCGCTCGAATCCGAACCGCTCGAATTCCCACAGGCCGGCGGCCCGAAACCGGGCATGGTCTGCTTTCGCGTCGGTCGAGGCCAGAACCATCATAGACATGCCCGAGGCGTCGCACAAGAAATCGCTATTGAAAGCGCCAAACGAAAACCATGGTGGATCCCGGTCCGGTTGGTGTTCCTGGATCAATTCAGGGCGCACCACTTCAACCAGTTCAATGAAATTGGCGCCCGAGAACTGGACCAGGCGGTTATCCGTTCCCCAGGGATGGTGGGCGCGCGGCGTGGCGGTAAACCCCAGACGCGCGCAATCGTCGGCAGCCGCGTCTAGGTCATGGACCGAAAAGACGATATGATCAATTTGGGCACCCGCCATCGGCGTCAGGATCAGATCCAGCCCACGTCGAGAATTTCATAGGAGCGGCCGCCGCCCGGCGTCATCACTTCGACCGTGTCGCCGGGTTCCTTGCCAATCAGCGCACGGGCCACGGGCGATGTGATTGAAATCCTGCCTTCTTTCACATCAGCCTCGATCTCGCCGACGATCTGGTAGGTTACTCCTTCATCGGTTTCCTCATCGATGAGTTTGACGGTGGCTCCGAACTTCACGGTGTCACCCGACAGGGCCGAGACGTCGATTATGTTGGCGCGCGCTATCATGTCTTCCAATTCCATGACCCGACCTTCGATATAGCTCTGGCGCTCCTTGGCGGCATGGTATTCGGCGTTTTCCGACAGATCGCCATGCTCGCGTGCCTCCGAAATCGCCTTGATCGTTTGGGGCCGTTCAACGGTTTTCAGTTGCTTGATCTCTTCTTCGATCTTCGCATATCCCACAGCTGTCATGGGCAGCTTGTCCATACGCTTTATCCTACTCTCAAATTCTGTGCGGCGCGGTCCGATCGTCCGGTCGGCGCCACCATCCAAAACAATTGAAACAGTACGGGCGTTGCCCGTACTGTTTCAATTGAAAGTGTAGGATTGCAATGAGCGGACTTCAAGTCCACCTTTTGATTGTTCCGCAATCGCCCGCGATGCCGCTCGGGCCCCGGCAACAGTGGTGTAGTACGGAATTTTCATGGTCAGCGATGTTGACCGAATGGAAAAACTGTCTTCCAGTGCCTGTTTTCCCTCTGTCGTATTGAACACCAGCCGAACCTGACCGTCCTTCATATGATCGACAATATGGGGACGGCCATCCAATACCTTGTTCACCCGTTCGACCTCAATGTCCCATTCGGCCAGATGGGCGGCTGTGCCGCCGGTCGCCAGGATTTTGAAGCCGGCCTCAACCAACAGGCGCGCCGGCTTGACGATGGCGCTTTTATCGCTGTCGCGCACGGAAATGAAGACGCATCCGCTTTCGGGCAACAGCGTGCCGGCCCCGATCTGGCTTTTGAGAAAAGCACTGGTGAAGGATGTATCAAGGCCCATGACCTCGCCCGTTGATCGCATTTCCGGGCCCAGGATGGTGTCGACACCGGGAAACCGGGCGAAGGGCAGGACCGCTTCCTTGACCGCGATATGATCGTGCGACGGTTCACGCAGATCGAAATCGGATAGCTTTTCGCCGGCCATGATGCGCGAGGCAATCTTGGCGATCGGGATGCCAATAGTCTTGGCGACGAACGGCACGGTGCGCGAGGCGCGTGGGTTGACTTCAATCAGATAGATCGTGTCCTTGCTCTCGGCTGATTTCTGGACCGCGAACTGGACATTCATCAACCCGATCACGTTGAGGCCGCGCGCCAGCAAAACCGTCTGTTGTTTCAATGCGTCAATGGTTTCCGGGCTCAGAGAATAAGGCGGCAGGGAACAGCCGCTATCGCCAGAATGGATGCCGGCTTCCTCGATATGTTCCATAATGCCGGCAACAAATACGTCCGTGCCGTCGGCCAGGGCATCCACGTCCACTTCGATGGCATCCTTCAGATAGCCATCAATCAGGACCGGGCTGTCACCGGAAACAACCACGGCATCGCGGATATAGCGCTCAAGCCCGGTCATATCGTGGACGATTTCCATGCCCCGTCCGCCCAGCACATAGGACGGGCGGATCACAACCGGAAAACCGACCTGTCCAGCAATGGCACGGGCTTCGTCTTCGGTATGGGCAATGCCGTTATCGGGCTGCAACAGGCCGAGTTCCCACACCAGTTTCTGAAACCGTTCCCGGTCCTCGGCAAGGTCGATCGCGTCAGGCGAGGTGCCCAGGATCGGGATATCGGCATCCTGCAATGCCTGGGCCAGTTTCAGCGGTGTCTGGCCGCCGAATTGGACGATAACCCCCTTCAACGTGCCCCGGCTCTGTTCAGCCTTCAGGATCGCCAGCGTATCCTCGGCCATCAGCGGTTCGAAATACAGCCGGTCCGAAGTGTCGTAATCGGTCGATACTGTCTCCGGATTACAGTTGATCATGATGGTTTCATAGCCGGCCTCGGTGAGCGAGAAGCAGGCATGGCAACAGCAATAATCGAACTCGATGCCCTGGCCGATGCGATTCGGCCCGCCGCCCAGAATGGCGATCTTGGTACGCTCGCTGATCCCGGATTCGTCTTCCACCGCGCCGGCGACCGGCATTTCGAAGCTTGAATACATATAGGGCGTTTTGGCCTCGAATTCGGCGGCGCAGGTGTCGATCCGCTTGAACACCGGCTGGACGCCAAGGCGCGCGCGGATATCCGCAACATCGGTCACCGCCATACCGGTCAGTTCGGCCAACCGGTCGTCGGAGAACCCCATGGATTTGACGAGGTTCAGGGTTGCCGCGTCTCCTGGCAGGCCGGCTTTAGTGATATTAGATTCGACGGCGACCAGATCGGCGATCTGTTCCAGGAACCACGGATCGATCCGGCAGGCGGCATGGACATCCCCGACATTCATGCCATGTCGGAAGGCTTCGGCCACGGCCAGCAACCGGTCCGGGCTGGGCGTCGCCATCGCCGCCCGGATGACATTCTGATCATCCCCCTTGCCCATATCGGGCAGGTCCGGAGAATTGAGACCGGTCAGGCCGGTTTCCATCGATCGGAGAGCCTTATGCAGGCTTTCGGCAAATGTCCGCCCGATGGCCATCACCTCGCCAACCGATTTCATGGCCGTGGTCAGGACGGCTTCGGAGCCGGGGAACTTTTCAAAAGCAAAGCGCGGGATCTTGGTGACCACATAGTCGATGGTCGGCTCAAACGAAGCCGGCGTCACGCCGGTGATGTCATTGTCCAGTTCATCCAGAGTGTACCCGACGGCCAGTTTGGCGGCGATTTTGGCGATCGGAAAGCCGGTCGCCTTGGACGCCAGTGCCGACGAGCGTGAAACACGCGGGTTCATCTCGATGACGATCATCCGCCCGGTGGCTGGATCCAGCGCAAACTGGACATTTGATCCCCCGGTTTCGACGCCGATTTCGCGCAGCACCGCAATCGAGGCGTTGCGCATATTCTGATATTCCTTGTCGGTCAGGGTCAGCGCCGGCGCCACGGTGATGGAATCGCCGGTGTGGACCCCCATCGGATCGATGTTCTCGATGGAACAGATAATGATGGCATTGTCCGCCTTGTCGCGGACCACCTCCATCTCGTATTCCTTCCAACCCAGCAGACTCTCATCGATCAGAACCTGGGTCGTGGGCGAAGCGTCGAGGCCGCTGGCGACGATCTTTTCAAATTCTTCACGGTTATAGGCCACGCCCCCACCGGTGCCACCCAAGGTGAAGGCCGGCCGAATGATCGCCGGCAGACCGATATCGTCCAGGGATGCAATGGCCTGATCCAGGGTTTCGGCAATTCTCGCGCGCGGGTTTTCCAGGCCGATCCGGTCCATCGCTTCACGGAATAGTTTGCGGTCTTCGGCCATTTGGATGGCCTGGCGGTCGGCACCGATCATTTCCACGTCGAACTTCTTCAGCGTGCCGTCTTCATCCAGGGCCATTGCGGTGTTCAGGGCGGTCTGACCGCCCATTGTGGGCAACAGGGCGTCCGGCCGCTCAAACTCGATGATCTTGGCAACGAATTCCGGTGTGATCGGTTCCACATATGTGGCATCGGCGATTTCCGGATCCGTCATGATCGTCGCCGGGTTCGAATTGACCAGGATGATCCGGTAGCCTTCGGCCTTCAGGGCCCGGCAAGCTTGGGTCCCCGAATAATCGAACTCGCAAGCCTGTCCGATGACAATCGGGCCGGCGCCGATGATCAGGATTGAGGAAATATCGCTGCGCTTAGGCATCAGCGCCATCCACCAAGCAAAAAAATAGCGCGCCCGGGCGCGCTTTTCTCCAACAATGCCAATCCTTGTGCGGCATTCACTTACGTCTCCGACGAATGAATTTCACGGGATGTAAAAGAGAATCTCACCCGTGCCAACCCCTGAACATCGCTCTTTTTTCGCCACGCGATCTGGTTCACAATTTTTCAATGTACCGAAAACTGATTCGGTTGTTTTTGCGCTTGATACCCGGCGTTTTCACAACATTGCTCGCTGCGTGCGGTGGCGGGTCCGAGAAGTCCTCACATTCGACCGGTCCGTCTTCGTCTCAATTCCGCATCGCAATGCCTCAGGCAGCCTATACGAATGAGCCGCCGGTCCAGGGCAAAGGTGGTTGCGGTATTGCCGAGCCGATGCAATTGGCGTCGATCGGCAAGGGTGTCAGTATAACACCGGTGCCGACGATCAGTGCCTCCCGGGCGCACAAACTGGCGGCCTGGGAGCGCGATCTGCAGATCATGGCGCTCAGCGAATTTGGCGTCCCATTGGTCAATTTGGGGCGCGTCAGCGGTTACGATGATTGCCGGAATCTCTATGGCCGCACCGCCGGTCGTCTCTCTCAACATGCCAAGGGCCTTGCTTTGGATGTCCCGGTGTTCCGCCTGGCCGACGGGCGGGCCATCGAGGTGAAGGAGCACTGGCGGGTTCAATCCGCCGAGGGCCGGTTTTTGCGCGCGGCCCATAAATCGGCCTGCCGATGGTTCAGAACGGTGCTAGGGGCCTGTTGACATTCGGGTTTCCGATTTGGCCTGAACTGTTATTCAAGCTTCGAAAATGGAGGTTTGGATGGATGAAGATCGTCTGGTGATTTCAGATGAACTCTGGGAGAAGATTGCGCCCCTGTTACCCGGTAAAGCCGGGGACCCGGGAGCAACCGGTCGGGATAACCGTCGGTTCGTGGAGGCCGTTCCCTGGCGTGTGCGAACAGGGTCTCCCTGGCGTGACCTGCCCCAGGATTTCGGCAACTGGAATTCGGTTTTCAAACGATTTCGTCGATGGGCAAAGGCCGGTGTGTTCGAGAGACTTTTCAACGCCATGAGCGGCGAGCCAGACCTTGAACATGCTCTCATCGACGGGACGATTGTCCAGGCCCATCAGAAGGCTTCGGGCGCAAAAGGGGGACACGGCATCAAGCCATCGGACGCTCTCGCGGCGGGCTGACGACCAAAATCGTTGCCTTGGTCGATGCGCTCGGCAACTTGTTCCGCTTTCTGCTTCTGCCGGGGCAGACGCACGACATGAAGGGGGTTGCTCCCCTGATCCACGATGTCTCCTTCGCAGCGTTGCTGGCCGACAAGGCCTTCGACGCCGATTGGCTCCTGCAAGCCCTTCATGGTTTGCGCCGGTCCGACCACCCATTCTTCGATATTCCACTCCGGGGCCGGCTGGGCTTCAGCGGCGATAAAGGGCCCGCGCTGATATTTTTCCTGCGCAACCGCTGTGCCGAGACCCAATGCCAGAAATATGAAAACTGCATGGAACGAGCGCTGGAACGCCATGGAGTGTCCTCCGATTGGTGCTGGCGGAACATACCTCGTCAAGCGCCTCACAAGGCAACTCAACTTGGCGTGACGGAATTACTCTTTGAGAAGGTCCAAAAACGCGGAGGCTTCCAGCAGTTCGACTTTCCGTACCGCCAGGCGCGCCGCTTCATCGGCATCTTCGCCCCATTGCTCCACCTGATGCATCTCGTCCACGTGGGCGGCCTGCCAGGCGGCCTCGGCATCCAGAAATTCATCGGCCAGGGCAAGCCCCAGTGTGGCGGATCCCAGGATCGAGACCACGGTATGGAGCGCCGCAAGATGAAAATCGCTGAGCCTGGCACCAACGCCCGCCAACCGCGCAAGCTCATCCGCATCCTGATCCACCGGCATCACGCCTTCGGCCAAAGACAGCGTTACCCCATGGGTCTGGCGCAGCCAGGCAAGTGGCGGGTTCCAGGCGGATAATTGGCGTGCAACCAGCGATGCGGGGCCGCCGACGCGGTAGCAGACCAGATCGATCTCGCCAAAGCCGGTGATCTGCTGAACCACCTCGTCGCGCAAGGTGCCGACACGGTCCAGCGCAGTGTTCAGAAACCGGGTCACCGGCATCACGGCCGGATCGATTTTGTCGCCCTGTGCGCGCCATTCGGTAGCACAGGCTTCGGCACTGGCCGTCGTGGGGGCCATCAACAACCGCCGGCCAGGTGTTTTCACCGGGCGACCGTCCAAGTTTATCGCAAACCCGTCTCCCTCGGCGGCCAACTCAACCGTCTCGTAAAACCGTTTCAACGAGCGACGCTCGCCAGCATGGCATCGATGTGACCGGTCAGATTCGGGAAGGCATCAGCCACAATATGGGCGCTGGCTTGGTGCAGTTCCCAGACCGGGTGATACCCCCAGGAAACGCCAATGGCATGAGCGCCCACCGCCCGGCCCATTTCCACATCGAAGGTCGTGTCGCCGATCATCACCGTGGCGTGGGGTGCCGCCCCGGCATCGGCCATGGCGATTTCAACCATTGACGGATCGGGCTTTGAGGGATGACCGTCGACAGTCTGCAAGGTGATGAACCGGTTGGTCAGCCCGCGATGGGTCAGCACCGCATCAAGGCCAAACTTCAATTTGCCGGTGGCCACGCCAAGCAGAATTTCGCGTGCCGCCAATGCATCCAGGGTATGTATCGACAATGCCCGGGAACATCGGCTCCTGTACCTCGTTCGACAGGCGTCGGGCGACAAAGGCATCCTTATAGTCCTGAGAGACGGTTTCGACCCGGTCGACTGAATGGCCCGGCATCAGGGACAGGCCGACAATCCGTTTGATCGCGTCGGCCGGCGGCGGCGCAGGACCGTTCTTTTCAAAGGCCTCGGTCATGCAGGCAACGATGATATGCTGGCTGTCGATCAGCGTGCCGTCACAATCGAAAATCACCAGGCGGGCCGGATCAGTCGTCATCGTCATACTCTTCGTCTTCTTCGTCGTAACGGTCCGGGTCAAAACCCATCAGGTTCCAGGATAGACGCATGTGGTCAGGCAGTGGTGCAGTCACATCGACAACACCTCCGTTGGGATGGGGGATGACAATGCGCCGGGCCAGCAGGTGCAGCTTGTTCTGGATGCCGCCCGGCAACTCCCAGTTCAGGACATCGAAATATTTCGGATCGCCCACGATCGGATGGCAGATACATTCGGCATGGACCCGCAATTGGTGGGTGCGGCCTGTCAGCGGGCTCATGGACAGCCAGGACACAAGGCTGCCGGCCTGATCGACCACATTATAGAGGCTTTCGGCATGGTCGGCGCCCCGGTCGCCGTGCTGGGCCACATGCATCCGCTCGCTGTCCGCCGGATCACGGGCAATATAGGTTGAAATCCGGCCCTGGCGCGGCTTTGGCACGCCCCTGACCAGGGCCCAATAGATCTTCCTGGTTCGCCGGCTGCGAAAACTCTTGGCCAGGGCGGACGCCGCGCCGCGTGTCTTGGCAACCACTAGGGCGCCGGACGTGTCCCTGTCCAGCCGGTGGACCAGACGCGGTTTTTGTCCCTTGCGATCGCGCAAGGCTTCCAGAAGGCCATCGACGTGCACGCGCACGCCCGATCCGCCCTGCACCGCCAGGCCGCGGGGCTTGTTCAGCACCAGCACCGCATCGTCTTCATGGAGCGTCATGTCCCGCAGCATCCGGGCATCTTTCGATCCCGGAACGGTCAATGCCGGCCGGCCGGCCGCGGCTTCGTCCGACAGCGGTGGTATCCGCACCTCCTGACCCGATACCAGCCGGGCATTGGCCTTGACTCGCTTGCCGTCGACCCGCACCTGACCGGTACGAAGAAGTTTTTCCAGGGCGCCGTGCTTCACGTCGGGAAAGTGGGCCTTGAACCAGCGGTCCACACGCATGTCTGCTTCGCCCCGTTCAACGGCTATGGTTTGAACACCGGCCATTCTCGCTTAGCTCGCCAGTTGTCGGACCAGCCAAAGGCCGGCAAAGAGCGCGGCAATCGACAACAGAACCGATGCCAGGACATAGGCAAAGGCCAGCCCACCAGTGCCGTGTTCCCACAATTCCGCTGTATCCAGGGAAAATGCCGAAAAGGTCGTGAACCCGCCCAGCACGCCGGTCGCCAGGAAGGAGCGCATTTCGCTGCTGACCACGCCGCCCTTGCGAGCCAGGGTTTCGATCAGCACTCCCATCAGGAAGCATCCGACCACGTTCACGGCAAACGTACCCCACGGAAATCCGGGGCCCATCAACCGCAGAAAGGCATTCGACACCAGATAGCGTCCACCGGCACCCAGCGCGCCGCCGGTCATGATGACAAAGAGGATTTTCATGCCTGCGTGATATAGAGTCGGGGCGATGGCTGCAACAGCTTGTCTATATCCCCACAGGGCAATCGCATTTCAAAAGTCTTTGATTCGCGTGCGTAGAAAATCGTCTTTCCATCCTGCGCGTTTGAATTTGACGCGGTTTGATCCTTTGTCTGTGTTTGCCTTCATGATGTTGAGTGCGATGCGTCCGAGGGCTGCAAAATTGATGGGAGCATTGTCTTTTCGGGCGCGGTGCTGATCATCGTTCAGGATCACATCCAGCGACCAATGGAGATTGTTTTCAATCTGCCAATGACCTCGGATCATGGCGGCGACCTCACGAGCAGAGGGGCAGTTGGACATGAGGCAGACCCGTTCGGACTGGCGTGATTTTCCGTTCAATTCGCGCGTTGAGATGGCATGAACGAAAGCCTTGAGACTTGGCCACTTGTGGGTGTCGTCGAGATGTTTCGGGGCTGTGCAGACGCGAGTGCAGCGCGTTTCAACGCGGCCATGATCCGCATCCGTTGAGGTGTATTCGTCAATGTAATCCGTCTCCTGATCATCAATGAAGGCGCGCACATCAGCTTTCATATCCCCTTGATTGCCTTTCAGTTGCAAGCAGTAGCTGCCGCCCTCCTGCACGATCAGATCGCATGTTTCGCGTTGGCAGTGCGAGGATCGTCCATATCATTGAAATAGCCCATGATTGTTGACATTCCGAAGCTCCTTTGGATGACGGAGCCCCAAGAATTCATTCATACCGATTTGTCAAAATCCAAATGCAATTCCCCTGAATCCTCTCGTCTCAGGTCTTGATCAGTGTCTCAAAAAACTCTAGGGTGGGGAACCTTGATGCTTTTCTTCTCGACAAGGTAATAGCGGCGAACCATCCCGATAGTTTCCACGCAAATCATCCCAGCTTGCCCTTCCATCGACACAAGATGAAAAGGAGGGTGTACAACCACAGGGAGGGGGCAAAACTGCACGCCGATCAACACGGGGACGAATACGCGGCGGGTGAAACGCGCACTTTTCGCGCTCTTCAAGGGGGCGGTCAGCAAGGACGTGGTGAGCCGTGCCTGGCGCAAGGTGAAGGCCGACCGGGATGCCTGGTGCACCTGCAGCCTGGCCGATGAGGACATCATCCGGCTCATCCTGGACGGCACCGTCATTAAGAGCCTGATTCAAAATGATCTGATGTTTTTCAAGCCCTTGCGAGACAACGTGTCATGCGCCTGATATGGGCGATGAGACCCCAAGCCTCTGCACTTTCGGTGGTTTTCTCCCAATCCTTTGCCAATCGGCGGCAACGTCCCAGCCAGGCGAAGGTGCGTTCGACGACCCATCTGCGGGGCAGGATCTCAAAACCTTCGGCGGTGTCGGAACGCTTCACGATCTGGATAGTCCAACGGCCAATGGTTATCAGGGCTGAACGAAGTTTTGGCCCCCGATAACCGCAGTCGGCAAAAACGTGGCGCAGTTTTGGGGCATCCCGCTTGAGCTTTTGAAAGACGCCCACTGCCCCGTCGCGATCTTGAATGTTGGCAGCGTGAACGCATGATGCCAACAGATGGCCACAGGTGTCTGTCATGATGTGGCGCTTGCGGCCTTTGATCTTCTTTCCTGCGTCGTAGCCAGAAATGCCGCCGTTTTCAGTGGTTTTCACGCTTTGACTGTCAATGACGCCTGCCGTGGGTTGATGATCCCGAGCCTCCCGTTCACCCGCCAGAGCGACCAGAGCGTGGTTGATCTCCGCCAGTAACCCGCCATCACGCCAGTTGTAGAAATAGTATCGAACCGTTGAAACCGGCGGAAAGTCCTTTGGCAAAAGAGACCACGCGCACCCGGTGGCAGCGATGTAGCCAATCCCATCCCGAACTTCGCGCAACTCAACTTCCCGAGGGCGCCCCAATTTGTTGGGGCCGGGCAAAAGCGGAAAAATGACCGCCCGTTCTGCATCGGTTACATCGCTTGAGTAACGCCCGTTATTCCGCTCATACTGGCAGCGAGTGGTTTCAGTCCAGGGCATCGTGACCTCCGTTTTCTTGTTTCCTGTTCAAACAAACAGAAGCACAACCCACTGATATCACTCAACTCATTTTCGTTCAGGCTCTAAGACGCGGATTGACAGGAAGGCCACGAACATCTCGGTGCTCGCGGCCATCGGCGTGCGTCGAGATGGCCAGAAGGTGCTGCTTTCCATCACAAATATGGGCGGCGAAAGCACGGGGGCCTGGCGGCAGTTTCTTCAGGACCTTGATGCGCGTGGGCTGAAGCGACCAGAATTCGTGATCGCGGATGGGGCGCCTTGGTCTGGAGGCCGCGCTCGTGGCCCTCCGGGGCAACGAGTTGGCTATCCAGCGCTGCACGGTGCACAAGCACCGCAATCTTCTCGGCCATGCTCCCAAGCATATGCACGAGGAACTCACCGCGGATTATCGCTACATGATCTACGCTGACACAGCCAAGGAGGTTGAGAAGAGGCGCAAAGCCTTCCTGCGCAAATGGCGCCTGAATCGAAAACTACTTCGCAAAGATCAAGTTCGCAAAGATCAAGGAATTCAGGGGGATAGCAACGCGATACGATAAAACAGATACCAGCTACGCAGCCAACTGGCACCTCTGCGCAATGCTCGTTGCTGCTCGGTGATTGTCAACAGACCCTAGTCGACATGCTCGGCAAGCCATTTGTCCAGGTGGACGGTGCACCGGACACCGTGCTTGACGGTTCGGGGCTGGGCCTGTCGATCTGCATGGCTCTAACGAAGATGCACGGCGGTTCGCTGAATATCGAAAGCGAACTGGGCAAGGGCACCAGCGTTCATGTCACCCTGCCCTATCGAACCGTGACAGAAGAATTGCAGGAAATGGAAATTCTGGCCGCCTGACGCGCGGCCGGCGCCCGATCAGGAAAGCGCGGCTTTTACCTTTACGCTGGCTTTGCCGAAATCCATCTTGCCGGTGTAATTCTGTTTCAAAACCCCCATGACGCGGCCCATGTCTTTCAACCCACCGGCGCCGGTTTCGGCGACCGCGGCATCGACGGCGGTCGTGATCTCTTCTTCGTCCATCTGCTTTGGCAGGAATTCCTCGATCACCACAATCTCCGCCCGCTCACGCTCGGCCAATTCCAGGCGGCTGCCCTCTTCATAGAGCTTGGCGGATTCGTTGCGCTGCTTGATCATTTTGGACATAACCTCGAAGATTTCCTCTTCGGTCACGCCCTCGGTGCGATCATCGGACCGGATGGCGATATCGCGGTCCTTGATGGCGGCATTAATCAGACGCAGGGTCGACACCCTGATCTGGTCCTTCGCCTTGACGGCGGTCTTTAATGCCTCGTTGATGCGATTGCGCATTGACTTCCCCCGTCTGCCATTTCGCGGTCGCGAATTTTACTCCAAACAGATCAGACTGGCAAATTGTTCTCGAATTTCATAACAAATTGTTTTGTATATACTTTTGTCGATACCTCTCTTCTTGACCTTGAACCGAGTCGTCCATAATTTCCCACCCAGACAGATGTGAAGTGCCGGATTCGGTGTACGGACGATCTCATCATACAGGAATTCGGCCCATGGCGATAATCAAACCCACTCCCCTGCAACAACGCGGAGCAGATCTGTTGACGCGCGCAACGAACCGGACCGCGGAATTGGTCCTGGCTGACGGAACGGTCTTTGATGGTCAGGGAATCGGCCAAATTGGCCAGGCCACCGGCGAAGTTGTCTTCAACACAGCCATGACCGGGTATCAGGAGATCATGACGGATCTGTCTTACGCCGGTCAGATCCTGGCCTTTACCTTTCCGCACATCGGCAATGTCGGCACCAATGCCGAGGATATCGAGGCGCCCCGATCGGCCATGCGCGGCTTTGTCATGCGCGCGGGGGTAACCCAGCCATCCAACTGGCGGGCTGCTCGGCATCTGGATGATTTTGCAAAATCCAACAATCTGGTCGGCATCACCGGGGTTGATACCAGGCGCCTTACCCGGCTGATCCGGGACAGCGGCTTTCAGAACGGCGTTGTAGCTCATGATCCGGCGGGCCAGTTCGACATTGATGAACTGATCGAGACCGCTCGGTCCTGGCCCGGGCTGGAGGGCATGGATCTGGCAAGAGATGTAACCTGCCTGCAGACCTATGACTGGAACGAAACCCGGTGGCGATGGCCGGATGGTTTCGGCACTCAGGACCAGCCTTTCCGCCACGTGGTTGCCGTGGATTTCGGCGCCAAACACAACATTTTGCGCTGTCTGGCCGATCTGGGTTGCAAGATCACAGTGGTTCCTGCCACCGCGACGGCCGAGGATATCCTGCGCCATGACCCGGACGGCGTTTTTCTGTCAAACGGTCCGGGTGATCCGGCGGCAACCGGCGAATACGCGGTGCCGGCCATCCAGGACGTTCTTGAAATCGGAAAACCGGTCTTCGGCATTTGCCTTGGGCACCAGATGCTCGCGCTGGCGCTCGGCGCGACCACGGTCAAGATGAACCATGGCCATCACGGCGCCAATCACCCGGTCAAAAATCTGGCGAATGACCGTGTTGAAATCACGTCGATGAACCATGGTTTCGCCGTGGACTCAGCCAGCCTGCCGGACGGTGTCAGTGAAACGCATGCCTCGCTGTTCGATGGATCGAATTGCGGTCTGAAGGCTGATGGCCGACCGGTTTTTTCGGTGCAGTATCACCCCGAGGCCAGTCCGGGCCCACAAGACAGCCATTATCTGTTCAAACAGTTCGTCGCTGATATCGACGCCCACAAAGCTTCCTGACCAGGCCTTATCGACAAATACCGCCCGGTCCCGGGTCCACGTGAAAATGGTCCCGGTGAGCCTTGTTGTAGTCCGGGCCTAGAGCATGTTGCGGTCTTTCAGATTCAAGCTTCTCAGATTACTGGTAATGTGATTTCCTGCTGTTGAGGCAGATATTGGGGGTCATAGATGGGCAAACCACATCCGATGGAGCTACCGGTCGCGGGTTGTCGCGTATGTCGACGAAGGTCACGGGCACCGCGAGGCGGCGCGGCATTTCCGCGTGTCGCCGAAATTCGTCAATGAACTGGTGAAACTGCGCCGCGAAACTGGGTCATTGGCGCCGCGCCCACAAGGCAATGGCGTCGGGCATGGCAAACTGGCGGGCGTGACTGATTGGATCGCGGCCCGTGTTGCGGCCCGGGGCGAGATCACGCTTGATGAGCTGGTCGCGGAACTGGCCGAGACGCATGGCATCAAGGTTCATCGCGGCACCGTCTGGCGAGGTCTTCGTGGCCTCGGGCTGACGCATAAGAAAGGCTCAGTTCATGAATTGTATGCATGGACGTGCGATGGCGGTTGCGAGGGATCGGCGTTGACCGCGGGCAGAACCGCACTGACTGTCGCGCCGCCGCGATCAGCGACAACCAGTACCGGAACCTGTTCATCTGACAGGCCCCGCTTGCTGGCCTTGCCTCCCCTGCGTCGCGCCTTGCGTTCAAGGTTTCGTGCACCTTTCCGGCTTTCCGGCACACAGGTTTCATCGGCTTCCACAATGCCCGTGAGCTTGCGTGCCTTCAGGTCTTTTGCGGCAGGAAATCGGTGCCGCCGACGCAAGGCGGTATTGACGGCAAGTCCGCAACTTTCTGCTGAAGCGCGAACCGTCAGCCCATCAGCAAGACAGGCTCCGAAGGAAAGCCACTTGTCCTTGCGGTGCAGACCCGACAAGGGGTGCCGGTCGCGGCATTGAATGTCTTCCTGCATTCTTTGCACTGGTACCGTCGCAGACCCCTTGCCTTGCCACGCGATATGGCGCCTGGCGTGCCACAATGCGGGCACTGGCGATCTCCACCCACGGCCGCTTCAATGGCAGCCAGCGACGCTGACGTCTCCGTGTCCCCCAGGAACACGGCTTCGGTTTGCTGCCACTGCGCCGGGCTGAGGTGGTCTGCCCCCGATAACCATTCCTGAAACTGCTTGTGATCCATGTCAATCCATCCTTCTGATTGCACAAAAAACATGACATGAATGCACACGACTTGCAAACTGAGCCTAAATCTTATTCCCATGATGGACCGGCACCCAAACAATGAGGTGGCCTGTGCCCACCCAAACTGCGGAAATTCACCGGTCCAGTCGGAAATTAACCTTGAGAGAGGCCCGTCAAGGGATAAGGATTTGCTGTGTGTGTATCGCCCTAGGGTTATTGAGACACTCTTGAAGCTTACGCGGCGGTCGGGATTTTGTCCATTGCGTCGCGTCTGAACTGGTTTGGCGAGCGATGGCCATGGCTCTGGATGAGCCAGTGTTCGTTGTCGTCATCCTTGAACTTCTGGAGGGCTGCTTGCAGTTCCTCCATGGTGTTGAATGTCGTGATCCAGAGGAGATTTTCCTTGAGTGTCCGGATGAAGCGCTCGGCACAGCCGTTGCCCTCGGGCGCTCGGACAAGGGACGGTGAGGATTTCGCGCCCAGCCAGGCGATCTCGTTCTGGAAGTCGTGGCTGATGTGCTGCGAGCCGTTGTCATGGCGGATCGTCAGGCCAGCGGCCACGTCCGTGGCGCACGCCCCGAAGCAGTCCCGCACGCCCTGGCGGATCGGCTGCAACGCCTCGAAGCGTGTGCCCCGGATGGCTGCATGAATGCCCACGCAGCCCGCCGAACAATGATCGACCGCGACAAGGACCGCGACCTGACGCCCTGTGCTCAGGAGGGGGGCGGTCATGTCGGTGCCCCACATCCCTTGGCCTTTCGTCAATGTTGTCCGGGATGATGGTTCCGTCATGAGCCCTTGGCCCGTGTGCCGCCCCCTGACATGGCTTCGCACAGAGCCCGTTCTCGCGCATCAGCCGCAGAACCCGCACTTTCGAGGTGCGGATGCCCTTGTAACGCAGGCGCGCCCACACCTTGCGATAGCCCTCGCCATGGAACCTGCTGTTGGTGATGACCTGTCTGATCTCCCCGACCAGATCGGCATCCGACATGGGGCCTTGTGGTCCCGGGCGGCGGGGCGGCGCGCCCTCGGTCCGGGCCGGTTGCAGGTCCCGGTACACGCTGGCCCGGCTCGGACTCCAGGCCCGGCACACCCGGGAGACGCCGTAAGCCTTGCCCGTGGAGATCGAGAGGACGGCGCTCATCGCTTCGACCTCCGGCGCCCGAAAGGGTGGCCCGCCTCCATCTTCGCGATCTTCTCGACGAGAAGCTCGTTATCCATGGTGATCTCGCCCACCCTGGCGCGAAGCCGATCAATCTCCTCATCGCGGGCATCGCGCGGGCGATGCTTCAGCCCGGATGCGCCCGTCGCCAGGAAAACGTCCCGCCAGCCGCTGACATCGGCCGCCGTCGCATCAAGCGACCGGGCCACCAGTTCCACATCCTCGCCCCGCAACACCCGCAGAACGGCCTCCTGCTTGCGCGCCGCTGTCTGTCTGCGACGTCGGGCCGGAGCCGGATCTGCTGCGATATGTGAAGTCTCCGCAGCTCCGGCTCCGCCCCGATCAACCTTCTTCTGTTCCGTCATGAAAAACCTCATTCATCCCCTCGTCTCAGGTCTTGATCAGTGTCTCAAAAAACTCTAGGGCGGGGAGTGGATGCTAATGAATGCACCACGTGCAATCATCGGAGTCGAAGGCGCGGATGGAATTTCTGGATCATTTCGGGGCGGTCTTTACCTTTTCATCGTTATTGATCCTGTGCGCGGGAACCGTTGGGGGCCTGTTGTTGGGGGCAACGCCGGGCCTGTCGCCGACAATGGCGGTGGCGCTATTAATCCCATTTACGTTTCACATGGACCCGGCCCAAGGTCTGATGCTTCTGGGGGCCGCCTATACCTCGACCGTAGCGGGAGGGGCGGTCAGTGCGATCCTGCTGAAAATTCCTGGCGCACCAGCCAATATCGCCACGACCCTCGACGGATATGCCATGTCACAGCGGGGCGAAGCGGCCAAAGCCCTGCAGATGTGCTTTGTTTCATCAGCTATTGGCGGGGTCATCGGCATTCTGGTGCTAATCTTTCTGACCCCGGTTCTGGCGGCATGGGCGTTGAAATTCGGGTTTTCACACCTTTTCTGGATTGCGATCCTGGGGGTCACCGTGATCGGAACACTCGATGCCAGCTCTGTTGTGAAAGGTTTGCTGTCAGGTGCTTTGGGCCTGTGGCTGTCCACGATCGGTCAGGAAGAAATCATTTCGGGCGATGAGCGCTTTGTGTTCACTGAACATCTGGCCGCGGGAATCACGGTTGTTCCTGCCCTGATCGGCCTGTTCGCCATTCCCCAGGTCATCGAGATGCTGGAGGGCGGGCGCTCCGCACACCTGATGTCGATGATCCAGGTCAACAAATTTCCGGTCATTCAGTCGGTGCGTGAAGTGCTTGGCAAGTTGCGCGCACTCAGCATCGGATCGGTCATCGGGGTGATCATCGGCCTGATACCCGGCGCCGGTGGCCAGATTGCCGGTATTATCTCCTATGATCAGACCCGCAAGTTCAGTCCCAACCAGGATAATTTCGGCAAGGGCGAGAGCGAGGGGATCGTTGCCGCCGAAACCGCCAACAATGCCATGGTCGGACCCTCGCTGATGCCACTGTTGACCCTTAGTGTACCGGGCAGCCCGACGGCGGCGGTTCTGCTGGGCGGACTCCTGATCCACGGTATCTTTCCAGGTCCCAACCTGTTTACCCAACATGCCGAGGTTGCCTGGACCTTTGTCAATTCTCTGCTGGTCAGTCAGATTCTGATGCTCGGCTTCGGGCTCTATATCGCCAAACTCGCCGCGCACGTTGTTCGTATTCCGCCGCCGATCCTCGCCGCGGCGGTACTGGTCCTAGCGGTGTTTGGTGCATACAGCGTGGAAAACTCGCTTTCCAGCGTCTACATCATGCTGGTGCTGGGCATCGGCATGTATTTTCTGGCCAAGGCGGGTTTCAGCGCCGCACCAATCGTGCTGGGCATCATTCTGGGGCCCATTGCCGAGGAAAATTATCACCAGGGCCGCATCGTGGCGGAGGCCGGCGACGGCCTGGTTCCGTATTTCTTCACCGGCACGTTGAACATGGTGCTGATTGGCATCTGCCTGGCTTCGATCGTCTACAGCATCGTGATGGAAATTCGGGCCCGGCGGCTGCGCCCGGCGGGAGCAACCGCATGAGCCGGATGTCGGACATCCTGCCGGCGGGTCTGGTTTTTGCGCTGTCCCTGTGGGTCACCTATGCCAGCTTTTCCGTGGGCGATCCTGAACCCTATCTGTTTCCGCGATTGATCACGCTCGGCATGACCGGCCTTTCATTATTGGCGTTGGTTCAGGCATTCGTGGATGCCAAACCTGCGGGTGGATCATATGGCCTGAGCCTGATCGGCTGCATCGCGCCGGGCATCGCCGTAATGTTGATCTATGTTTTCGCACTGACCGAATGGCTGGGCTTTTATGTGTCATCGACCATCGCATTTTTCGTGCTCTTTTCGCTATACGATCCGGCGGATCATGTTCCGTCGGTGCTTGCCAAAAGGGCGATAATAACGGCAGTCTTCATGGTTGTAATCTATTGTGTCTTTACCCTGATCCTCAGGGTGCAGACACCGCGTGGTTTGTTCTTGTGAACGGACCCAAAACCAGGGGCACGAAAAAGCGTCGAACTTCCAAGGAGGAAACGAGAAATGATGAAAAAACTGATCGCGGCGGCCGCAATGTCGGTGATGGCCGGTGTGGCCGTGGCGGACGAATTTCCGGACCGGGTTTTAAGCCTGACCGTCGCCTACAGCGCCGGCGGCGCCACCGACTTCCAGGCGCGCATCGTGACCATGGTCGCGGCGAACGAAGAGTATCTCGGCCAACCCATCGTCGTGCTGAACAAGCCGGGCGCGGGCGGCAAGGTCGGCTGGAACCATTTCGCGTCCAAGGCCAGCCAGGACGGCTATGAAATGGCCGCCTACAATGTGCCGCATTTCATCGCACAGTCGATCAAGTTCGATACCAAATACAATATCGACAATCTTGAGCCGATTGCCAACTGGGGCGCCGATCCGGCGGTTCTGGTGGTCAACAAGGACAGCCCGTTCAACACCGTTGACGATTTGGTGAACTTTGCAAAGGCGAACCCGGGCAAGGTGACCGTGTCGGGTGCCGGTCTGTTCGTTGGCCATCACATCGCCTTCCTTCAGATTGAGAAGGCTGCCGGTGCCGAACTGAAATATGTCCCGCACAAGGGCGGTGCTCCGGCGTTGAAGTCGGTTCTCGGTGGTCAGGTCATGGCCGGTGTCAACAATCTGTCAGACAGCTATCGCAGCCGCGATAATCTGAAAATCCTCGGCATCGCTGACCTTCAGCGCGACGGCGACTTCCTGCCCGATGTTCCGACCTTCAAGGAGCAGGGCTATGATGTCGATGACAGTTCGGTCAATTTCCGCGGTATCATGGTCCGCAAGGGCACTTCGCAAGCGGTGATCGACAAGCTGGCGGCCAAGGTTCCCGGGATGTTTGATAACAAGCGGGTCAAGAAGCAGATGAAAAACGGTGGCAGCCCATTGCGGGTCATGTCGCGCGACGATGTCAAGAAAATGTGGGCAGAGCGTCAGGCATTCCTGACCGGGCTGCTGAAGGGCCTGTAAGTCCGGCTTGAACAAATGAGCAGGGCGGTCCGGTACCGCCCCGCTTGCAGTAAATTTGGGAGAGTAGGATGGCTGGTGCCGAACCTGTATGCATTCATTCGGATATCGAAACAGATGAGGTTGATGCGGTCTTTGCACGGGCGCGCGTTGCTCAGGCAGATTGGGAGTCCCGTGCCGACCAGGCCATGCTGGACCGGGCCGCCCTGGCCGCGGCATGGGCGCTGATGGAGCCGGGCAGAAATCAGGAACTTTCCGAACTGGCGGTCAAGACAACCGGCCTGGGAAACGGGGCCGACAAGATCCGCAAAAACCACCGCAAGACACTCGGTCTGCTGCGCGACATTCAGGGTGTGAAGACCTGCGGCATCGTCGCTGAAAAGCCGGAACTGGGGCTGACGGAAATTGTCCGGCCCATTGGCGTGATCGGCGCCGTAGTGCCATCGACCAATCCGGTGGCGACCCCGGCCAACAACATCATAAATGCACTGAAATGCGGTAATGCCATCATCCTGTCACCCAGCCCGAAGGGGGTCGAAGCTTGCGAACGGTTGTTGGAGTACATCCACGCTGAATTCGACAAGGCCGGTATTCCGCGCGATCTGGTGCAGATGGTGCCGCGTCCATCGACCAAGGCCAAGACCAACCGCTTGATGCAGCTGGCCGACTTGCTGGTGGTAACCGGCAGCCAGGCAAATGTCCGCAATGCCTATTCCTCGGGTACGCCAGCCGTCGGGGTCGGCACGGGCAATGTGGCCGTCATTGTTGACGAGACAGCATCTCTGAAGGATGCGGCCATCAAAATTACCGTCTCCAAAACTTTCGACAATGCCACGTCGTGTTCTTCGGAAAACTCGGTGATCGTGGTCGATGCTGTGTTCGATGAATTTGTTGCGGCGCTGGAAGCAGAGGGCGGCATGTTGCTCGATCCGGCCGAACGGGATCAGTTGCTGAATACCCTGTGGCAGGACGGCAAGCTGAACCGGGCGACCCTGGCCAGGGACATAGATGCGGTGTTGACCGAGGCTAGGCTAACCCGTCTCAACCCTGAGACAACAAAATTCGTCCTGACAATGGAAACCGGCATTGGCCCCGAACATCCCATGTCAGGCGAAAAAATGTCGCTCGCGACGGCGCTGTACCGAGCCTGGGATTTCGACGATGCCAAGGCTATCGCCAGACGATTATTGAACCATCAGGGGACAGGGCATTCCATTGGCCTCCATACTCGCCTGGACGAACGTGCGGTTGATTTGGGGCTCACCCTGCCGGCCTGCCGGGTGATCGTGAATCAGGCCCATTGCTTTGCGACAGGTGGCAGTTTCGACAACGGCATGCCGTTCTCGCTGTCAATGGGGTGCGGATCCTGGGGCGGCAATTCCATCGGCGACAATTTGCACTGGCGCCATTTCCTGAACACCTCCCGGATCATACGCACCATTGCGCCGCACGAGCCCTCGGTGGAGGATGTCTTCGCGAGCTATTGGGACGACACCGGCCAAAGGGGTGGCTGAACAGGTGCAGGCTCCCACGGTTCGTTCACTGATCGATCACTGGGCGGCCGACTGTCCGGAAGAAATATTTCTCATCTCTCCCGAGACAGGTCGCTCGGTCACCCTCACCGAATTGCAGGCTGCCGCATGTGATGCCGCCGGCCATCTGGCGGGCGCCGGTATTTTGCCGGGACAAAGCGTCGGCTATGCCATGGGCAACGGATATGGTGCTGTGGCCGCCTTGCTGGGCTGTTTCTATGGCGGTTATCGCGCGACCGCGATCAATCTTGTCGCCGGGGCGGAGACCGTCGGCTATGTTCTGGACCACTCCCAAACCCGCCTTGTGCTGACCAGTCCGGAGGCAGAACCTCTGGTTCGGGACGCCATGGTCCGGTCCGGCGCGACACCTCGTGTCGTAATGTGCGATATTGACGAGGGGCCAAAGTGGCAGGCTGAAGACCCCGTCGCGGATCTGGCCGGGGAACTGTCCAAAGAGTCTATCGGAATGCTGATGTACACCTCCGGCACAACGGGACAGCCAAAGGGCGTCTTGCTCAGCCATGGCAACCTCATCGCCGGCGGCCAGAATGTCGTCGCGGCGCATCAATTGACGCGGGCCGATCGTGCGTATTGCGTCCTGCCACTCTACCACATCAATGGTTTGTGCGTGACCCTGATGGGACCATTGGTTTCCGGCGGATCTGTCGTGATGCCGCACCGCTATTCGGCGCGCCGGTTCTGGGACGAGAACACGGATAACGGTTCAACCTGGTTCAGTGTGGTGCCGACCCTGATTTCCTATCTGCTGCATGGTGATACCGATCCGCCGGACGGTCATACCCTCCGGTTCGGCCGTTCGGCTTCGGCGCCATTGTCTCCCGATGTGCAAAGCGGATTTGAGGAACGGTTCAACATCCCAATTGTCGAAACCATGGGTTTGACTGAAACGGCTGCACAGATACTGTCGAACCCGCTGCCGCCAGGCATCCGCAAGCTCGGCTCACCCGGCATTGCCTTTGGCAACACGGTAATGATCGCGGACGATCGGCAAGGCGAAGTGCCGCGCGGCACCGAGGGCGAGGTTCTGATACGCGGCGACAATGTCATGTCCGGTTACCTCGACAATCCCGAAGCTACCGGTGATGCGCTGACAACGGATGGCTGGCTGCGAAGCGGTGATCTCGGCCGGATGGATGCCGACGGCTATGTCTTCATTACGGGGCGGCTGAAAGAGCTGATCATAAAGGGCGGCGAGAACATCGCGCCGCGCGAAATCGACGAAGCGCTTTATACCCATCCGGCGGTGATCGAGGCCGCCGCTTTTCCGCGATCTTGCGCCGATTATGGCCAGACGGTCGAGGCCGGTGTGAAGCTGGTGGACGATGCCGTTGTCAGCGAAGCGGATCTGATCGCGCTGTGCACCGACCGGATCGGCGCCTTCAAGGCTCCGGACAAGGTCCATATCCTGCCTGACCTGCCGAAAGGGCCATCGGGCAAGATCCAGCGCCTGAAGCTGGCGGAGATGACATCCGAGGCGGTGTTGTCATCATCGAGAATCTGATCCGGCACCTGACTGTCGTGCACCGTGGCACCGCTCACGTCATGGTCACGCACCAGCTTGTGACGGCGGTCGACGTTGATGTGGTTCTTGTCGCCGTAATGGCTTTGGCCGTTTTTCCGGTCCAGCGGGTATCGCAATCTTTCCGGCGCAGCCTGGCCGGCTTTTCCTTCCACGCCTCTGGCGTGTCACCGGCCTTGATGGTCGCGTTCTCCTCGCGCTTGTTGCGCTGCCCGGGCACCGGGACGATCGACGCATCAATGATCTGTCCGCCCATTGCCAAATAACCCCGGCCCTTCAAATGATCGTCAAAAGCTGAAAAAAGCGGTTTTACTTCGCCCGCCCGGGCCAACTGCTCGCGATAAAGCCGGATCCTCAAGGCCCGGGCCCGGGAACCGCATGAAGGAAAGACGATCGCGAACCTGATACTCGACCTGCTCGTCGGAAAGAGTGTAAAGCTCGCAGAGAATGATCGCCTTAAGCATGACCACCGCGTCCCACGGCTTGCGACCCGCCGCCGACTTGCGCTTTTCACCCGGTTTGCGCCAAACTGCCTCCAAACGCGAGCGAAACTCCTCGAATGGAACAACCGCCGCAATCTGAACCAGGGGGGCCTTCCTAGCATCAAGCGAAGCATAACGGTTGCTGACATTGAAAAAGCCCGGCTGACCCATCGCCGATTCCTTACAGAATTGAAGCTTCCATCGATTATATTCCGAGAGAATCACACGTCATCCATAAACTCAAAATCAGGCCGATTGTTCGAGATGCCCTGTTTTGTCGTATCGAGTTGCTATCCCCCTGAATTCCTTGATCTTTGCAAAGTAGTTTTCAATCAGGTGACGCCACTTGTACATGTGAGTATCGTCGTCTCGTAGCCCTTTCCGGTTCGATTTGGGTGAAATAACCGCAGTTGCGCCGCGCTCATCAAGGTCTTGCAGGAGCCAATCGGCGTCGAAGGCCTTGTCGGCCAGCAACGCTGCGAAGGAGACATCGTGGATCAGGGGAGCAACCCCTTCATGTCGTGCGCTTGCCCCGGCAGAAGCAGAAAGCGGAACAAGTTGCCGGGCGCATCGACCAAGGCAACGATCCTAGTCGTCAGCCCGCCGCGAGAGCGTCCGATGGCTTGATGCCGTGTCCCCCTTTTGCGCCCGAAGCCTTCTGATGGGCCTGGACAATCGTTCCGTCGATGAGAGCATGTTCAAGGTCTGGCTCGTCGCTTAGGGCGTTGAAAAGTCTCTCGAACACACCGGCCTTTGCCCATCGACGAAATCGTTTGAAAACCGAATTCCAGTTGCCGAAATCCTGGGGCAGGTCACGCCAGGGAGACCCTGTTCGCACACGCCAAAGTACGGCCTCCACGAACCGACGGTTATCCCGACCGGTTGCTCCCGGGTCCCCGGCCTTACCGGGTAACAGGGGCGCAATCTTCGCCCAGAGTTCACCTGAAATCACCAAACGATCTTCGTCCATCCAAACCTCCATTTTCGAAGCCTGAATATACAGTTCAGGCCAAATCGGAAACCCGAATGTCAACAGGCCCTAGCCGGCCTTTGGCTCCTCGGCCGGGGCTTCTGCCTCGGGCGCTGCATCTTCTTCGGCGGCCTTGGCTTCGGTGGCGGCCTTCTCGGCCTCGCGGGCCTGCCTCAGGGCTGTCTTTTCGGCATCCAACTCCGCGCGAACGGTTTCGTTCATGCGCTGAGCCCGGTTATCGGTGCGCTCGGTGATCCGTGCCGACTTACCGCGACGATCACGCATATAGTACAGCTTGGCGCGGCGAACCTTGCCACGGCGGATCACCTCGATCGAATCCACCAGCGGTGAATATATCGGGAAAACCCGCTCGACGCCCTCGCCATAGGAGATCTTGCGCACCGTGAAGTTCTCGTTATAGCCGGCGCCGGCGCGGGCGATGCATACGCCCTCATAGGCCTGCAGACGCTCGCGGTTGCCCTCGGTCACCCGGACCATCACCTTCAGCGTGTCACCAGGATTGAAATCCGGAACCTTCTTATTGGCGGTGAGGCGCGCAACCTCTTCGGCCTCGATCTGATCGATGATGTTCATGTTTCGTCATCCTTTCCGGCGGTTTTGCCGATCCTGTTCTTTTTGTCTGCCCAGAGATCCGGTCTGCACTTGCGCGTCAGGTCTTCGGACATGGCTCGGCGCCATTTTTCAATTTCACCGTGATGACCGCTCAGCAGCACCTCGGGTATTTCGCGCCCCTCCCATATCCTGGGCCGGGTATAATGAGGATGCTCCAAAAGACCATCCCCGAAACTCTCAACGGTGAGGCTGCCGGCCTCACCCACCACGCCGGGGAGCAATCTGACCGCCGCCTCGATCAAGGCCATGGCCGCAACCTCTCCGCCACCCAGAACGAAGTCTCCCAAGCTGATCTCTTCAACCTCGCGCGCCTCCAGAACCCGTTCGTCCACCCCCTCGAACCGGCCGCAGATGAAAATCGCGCCAGGGCCCGAGGCCAACTCACACGCCGCGCCCTGATCAAAGGGCCGCCCGCGCGGGCTAAGGTAGATCAAACGCCGGCTTTTCCGGTCTTGAGCATCAATGGCGGCCGCCATAACGTCCGCCTTCAACACCATGCCGGGACCACCCCCCGCAGGCGGGCTGTCCACAGCGCGGTGCTTATGATCCGAAAAACCCCGAATGTCCACCGTTTCCAGTGACCAAATGCCGTTTTCCCGGGCTGTCGACAGCAGGGAGACGCTAAGCGGCCCCGGAAAGGCGTCCGGGAAGAGGGTCAGGACCGTTGCCGCCCAGTTCATGTCCCCTGATCCTGTTCGCCGACCATCTCCTTGGGATCGATCACCACACGGCCCATCGCGATGTCCACGGTCGGCACTTCTTCGGCCGTAAATGGCACCAACAGAGAGGTCTTGGCGCCTTGGACAAAGATGTCGAGCATTTCGCCCGCGCCGAAATCAAGAACCGCGCGGATCTTGCCAACCTCTGCCCCACCGGGATCAAACGCCGTCAGCCCGATCAGATCGGCCTGATAGTATTCGTCTTCCCCGGTTTCCGGCAGCCGATCGCGCGCGACATAGAGCTTCGGCTTGCCCAGCGCCTCCACCGCGTTGCGGCTCTCGATGCCTTCCAGCCGGACCGCCAGGCCGCCCTTGACCGGGCGCATGGAGGCAATGATGATGGTCCGGTCGCCGCGCTCTGTTTCCAGCGGACCATAGGTGGCGATCGCCTCGGGATCACCGGTATAGGACTTCAGACGCACCTCTCCCTTGATTCCTTGCGGGCCGGAGATGGCGCCGACGCAGATGCGGGTGTCCTTGGCCATGGCGTGGTCTCTGCCGAATCCCCTCCCCAACCGTCATCCCGGACTTGATCCGGGATCCAACCAGCCGCCTGAAGTTCCCGGCAACCGCTCCATTGGATACCTGATTTCGCAGTAATGACGGGTTTGGACAGACGGAATTATTCCGGCTTTGCTTCTTCTTCGGCCGGTGCTTTCTCAGCGACGGCCTCTTCAGCGACCTTGGCGTTCAGCGACCTTGGCGTTCGCCGCAGCCTGGACCTTGGTTTCAGCGCGTTCCACGGCCTTGGCGTGCGGCTTGGCCTTGTTGGGGTTGTTGCGCTCGGTCTTTTCCATCTTGCCCATATTTTCCAGCATGTGGGCAATCCGGTCGGTCGGCTTGGCGCCAACGCCCATCCAATATTCGATCCTGTCCATCTTCATGATGACGCGGCTTTCCGAATCCTTGGGCAACAGCGGGTTATAGGTGCCGACTTTTTCGATGAAGCGGCCATCGCGCGGATTGCGGCTGTCGGCCACCACGATGGAATAGTGCGGACGCTTTTTTGCGCCCCCGCGAGCCAGTCTCAGTTTCAGTGCCATTCAGTTTCTCCAGTATTTTCGAATGTCGGGTTACGTGCCAACCCGGCGCAGGTTCGCCAAATCTCATTTCTTGCGGACTTTGCCGTCGAAGGGCCTGCCGCCGAGACCCGGAAGGCCGCTCGGCATAGGGCCGCCCAATCCGGGCAGGCCACCGCCCGGCATACCGCCGCCGGGCATCTGTTTGGCCATGGCTTTCAACTCCGCCGGATCCATGCTTGCCGGATTGGGCATGCCGCCGCCGTACATGCCGGCCAAGCCGCCCTTGGACTTGCTCATCTTCTTCATCATGTCCGCCATCTGGCGGTGCATTTTCAGCAGCTTGTTGACCTCCGGCACGCCGGTGCCCGATCCCGCCGCGATGCGTTTCTTGCGCGATCCGTTGAGCAGTTTCGGATTGGTCCGTTCCTTCAGGGTCATCGAGGAGATGATCGCTTCCTGGCGCTTGATGATGGCATCGTCGAGGCCCGCGGCATCAATCTGCTTCTTCATTTTGCCGACGCCCGGCAGCATGCCCATGATCCCGCCCATGCCGCCCATCGAGCGCATCTGTTTCAGCTGACCGGCCAGGTCGTCGAGATCGAACTGGCCCTTCTTCAGCTTTTTCAACATCTTTTCGGCGTCTTCGGCCTTGACCGTTTCGGCGGCCTTTTCGACCAGCGACACCACATCGCCCATGCCCAGGATGCGGTTGGCGATCCGGTCGGCGTGGAATTCCTCGATCTGATTGATCTTCTCGCCGGTGCCGAGCAGTTTGATCGGCACGCCGGTAACCGCGCGCATCGAGAGGGCCGCGCCGCCGCGCCCGTCGCCGTCGATCCGGGTCAGCACGATGCCGGTCAGGGGCGTGCGTTCATTGAAACGTTCGGCCGTGTTGACCGCGTCCTGACCGGTCAGACTGTCGGCGACCAGCAGAACCTCGTGCGGGTTGGTGACGCCGCGCACCTCGGCCACCTCGGCCATCAGCGCCTCGTTGATCGAGGATCGGCCGGCGGTGTCCAGCATGACCACGTCGAAGCCTTGCAGTTTCGCCGCCTGGATCGCCCGGCGTGAAATGTCCACCGGCGACTGGCTCTCGACAATGGGCAGGGTCGCAATGTCGTTCTGTTCGCCCAGCACCCGCAGTTGTTCCATCGCCGCCGGCCGACGCGTATCGAGCGAGGCCATCAGGACCTTTTTCTTTTCGCGCGCCGTCAGCCGCAGGGCGATCTTGGCCGTCGAGGTGGTTTTACCCGACCCTTGAAGGCCGACCATCAAGATCGGCACTGGCGCGGGCGCGTTGAGGTCGATGTCGGGGAATTCCTCCTCGCCGGCGCCCAAGATGGCTTTCAGCTCGTCAAAGACGATCTTGACCACCTGCTGACCGGGCGTGACCGAACGGGTGACCTGCTGGCCGACCGCCTTGGCCTTGACGCGGTCGATGAAGTCCTTCACCACGGCCAAGGCAACATCGGCTTCCAGCAGCGCCACGCGCACCTCGCGCATTGCCTCGCCGACATCCTGTTCCGACAGGGCGCCCTTGCCGCGCAGCTTGTCGAAAACGCCAATGAAGCGGTCTGACAGACTTTCAAACATCCAATCCGGCCCTTTGCCGTTGTTTAATCATGTCCGGGAGATAAGACCGCACGACCCAAATTCCAACGGCACCGGCGGGCGAACCCTCGCTGACCGGTGTCGATCCTCGGAGCGTGAGAGCAGACCTCTCGTGATTTAGGCGGGGATATAGGGGACTGGAGTCCAGGGCGTCAAGCGGGAGGTGGCGCAGGATTCGACACGGTAGATTTTTCCGGCGCATCCGAATGGCTTTCCATGTCCATGGAAGGTTCCGATATCCGCGTCGAGGACGAGGATATCTGGGATGGATTCCAGTGGATCCTGTCACCTAAGAGCCTGAACGAAAATGAGTTGAGTGATATCAGTGGGTTGTGATTCTGTTTGTTTGAACAGGGAACAAGAAACAAGAAAACGGAGGTCACGATGCCCTGGACTGAAACCACTCGCTGCCAGTATGAGCGGAATAACGGGCGTTACTCAAGCGATGTAACCGATGCAGAATGGGCGGTCATTTTTCCGCTTTTGCCCGGCCCCAACAAATTGGGGCGCCCTCGGGAAGTTGAGTTGCGCGAAGTTCGGGATGGGATTGGCTGCATCGCTGCCGCCGGGTGCGCGTGGTCTCTTTTGCCAAAGGACTTTCCGCCGGTTTCAACGGTTCGATACTATTTCTACAACTGGCGTGATGGCGGGTTACTGGCGGAGATCAACCACGCTCTGGTCGCTCTGGCGGGTGAACGGGAGGCTCGGGATCATCACCCCACGGCAGGCGTCATTGACAGTCAAAGCGTGAAAACCACTGAAAACGGCGGCATTTCTGGCTACGACGCAGGAAAGAAGATCAAAGGCCGCAAGCGCCACATCATGACAGACACCTGTGGCCATCTGTTGGCATCATGCGTTCACGCTGCCAACATTCAGGATCGCGACGGGGCAGTGGGCGTCTTTCAAAAGCTCAAGCGGGATGCCCCAAAACTGCGCCACGTTTTTGCCGACTGCGGTTATCGGGGGCCAAAACTTCGTTCAGCCCTGATAACCATTGGCCGCTGGACTATCCAGATCGTGAAGCGTTCCGACACCGCCGAAGGTTTTGAGGTCCTGCCCCGCAGATGGGTCGTCGAACGCACCTTCGCCTGGCTGGGACGTTGCCGCCGATTGGCAAAGGATTGGGAGAAAACCATCGAAAGTGCAGGGGCTTGGGGTCTCATCGCCCATATCAGGCGCATGACACGCTATCTCGCAAGGGCTTGAAAAACATCAGATCATTTTGAATCAGACTCTTAGGAACCCTATCTGATCAATGTGGAAGCAATGATCGGACCGGCCTTTGATGACAGCTTCTATTTCAGCCATCCGGACGACCTAAATCCGCCGTCGACTCCGGTTACGGTGTATGGCGGCGCCGGCAATGACAAAATCCAGGCCGCTGCGTAAGCTTCAAAAGTGTCTCAATAACCATAGGGCGATACAATCTGACCTTGCCTCGTGAGCCCGGACCAGGGGTCTATTCGATTAAGCCGCAATTTTGAACCGCTTCACCGGTGAGATCAAATTCACCGCTCAGCTTGATTGCGACGAGAGTGAGAGAGTCTCGTTCAAGCTGGGCCTTGCAGTCAAATGGGCTTTGCAAAACGGGGCCAACCTCACCGAGACCAGCCTCAAAAAGTTTAGGCTCAGTTCACGAATTGTATGCATGGACGTGCGATGGCGGTTGCGAGGCAAGCCCGGGGTGAGGCGTTCTCCAGTTCAAGCCGCTGGAACCATCGCAGGTAGTTGTCGAGATATCTGGTCGCGACGCCTCGGTAGCGCCGCAGGAAATCCTTCAACCGGCCATGTCGGTTGTTGACCGCCGGATCTGCTGCGATCTGAATGTGAAAGGCACCCGCACCCGTTCACTTCGTGACAGGTTCAATGCTTCGTGATGCGCACCGATTGCCGCCGCGCATCGCGGACAAGCGCGGTGTCCATCGGTCACCAAAACGATATCCTCGTCCACAACCGGCGCGATCACCTCTCGCAAGGTATCTGCGTTGACCGCGGGCAGAACCGCACTGACTGTCGCGCCGCCGCGATCAGCGACAACCAGTACCGGAACCTGTTCATCTGACAGGCCCCGCTTGCTGGCCTTGCCTCCCCTGCGTCGCGCCTTGCGCTCAAGGTTTCGTGCACCTTTCCGGCTTTCCGGCACACAGGTTTCATCGGCTTCCACAATGCCCGTGAGCTTGCGTGCCTTCAGGTCTTTTGCGGCAGGAAATCGGTGCCGCCAACGCAAGGCGGTGTTGACGGCAAGTCCGCAACGTTCTGCTGAAGCACGAACCGTCAGCCCATCAGCAAGACAGGCTCCGAAGGCAAGCCACTTGTCCTTGCGGTGCAGACCCGACAAGGGGGTGCCGGTCGCGGCATTGAATGTCTTCCTGCACCCTTTGCACTGGTACCGTCGCAGACCCCTTGCCTTGCCACGCGATATGGCTCCTGGCGTGCCACAATGCGGGCACTGGCGATCTTCACCCACGGCCGCTTCAATGGCAGACAGCGACGCTGACGTCTCCGTGTCCCCGGGAACACGGCTTCGGTTTGCTGCCGCTGCGCCGGGCTGAGGTGGTCTGGCCCCGATAACCATTCCTGAAACTGCTTGTGATCCATGTCAATCCATCCCTCTGATTTCACAAAAAGGCTCAGTTTACGAATTGTATGCATGGACGTGCGATGGCGGTTGCGAGGCAAGCCCGGGGTGAGGCGTTCTCCAGTTCAAGCCGTTGGAACCATCGCAGGTAGTTGTCGAGATATCTGGTCGCGACGCCTCGGTAGCGCCGCAGGAAATCCTTCAACCGGCTGTGTCGGTTGTTGACCGCCGGATCTGCTGCGATCTGAATGTGAAAGGCACCTCGCACCCGTTCACTTCGTGACAAGTTCAATGCTTCGTGATGCGCACCGATTGCCGCCGCGCATCGCGGATAAGCGCGGTGTCCATCGGTCACCAAAACGATATCCTCGTCCACAACCGGCGCGATTACCTCTCGCAAGGTATCTGCGTTGACCGCGGGCAGAACCGCACTGACTGTCGCGCCGCTGCGATCAGCGACAACCAGGACCGGAACCTGTTCATCTGACAGGCCCCGCTTGCTGGCCTTGCCTCCCCTGCGTCGCGCCTTGCGCTCAAGGTTTCGTGCACCTTTCCGGCTTTCCAGCACATAGGGTTCATCGGCTTCCACAATGCCCGTGAGCTTGCGTGCCTTCAGGTCTTTTGCGGCAAGAAATCGGTGCCACCAACGCAAGGCGGTGTTGACGGCAAGTCCGCAACGTTCTGCTGAAGCGCGAACCGTCAGCCCATCAGCAAGACAGGCTCCGAAGGAAAGCCACTTGTCCTTGCGGTGCAGACCCGACAAGGGGTGCCGGTCGCGGCATTGAATGTCTTCCTGCATCCCTTGCACTGGTACCGTCGCAGACCCCTTGCCTTGCCACGCGATATGGCGCCTAGCGTGCCACAATGCGGGCACTGGCGATCTTCACCCACGGCCGCTTCAATGGCAGCCAGCGACACTGACGTCTCCGTGTCCCCCGGGAACACGGCTTCGGTTTGCTGCCGCTGCGCCGGGCTGAGGTGGTCTATCCCCGATAACCATTCCTGAAACTGCTTGTGATCCATGTCAATCCATCCTTCTGATTTCACAAAAAACATAACATGGACGCACACGGCTTGTAAACTGAGCCAAAGTTTAACATCAAACGCTGGCAACACCCATGACCGGGACTGCCACGGCCGGATTGTCAGCACGCTCCGCTGCCGACGCAAAAGGTGTGACCGGGGCAGGCCAGGACCGCGTTCCGCGCCGCATTGAACCGCCGATGGCAGGCTTCGCCGGCCTGGCATAGGCCAACATGCCCGCCATGCAGGCACCCTTCGTCTTGATCAATGCCCTCACCAACGGCACAGTCAGTGGAGGCCATCCAAAGGGAGAAGTCCGAGTAATACACGGGCCATGCTACCATACGTCGCGCCATTGTGATGTTGACCATTAAGGATTCAGAAGGCATCTAAAGGCTATGGATTATCCAACGGGATGCAAATACGAAGCCGCCCTTTTGGGCGAGGTGAAGAGAAAGGAAGTATTTGATGTTGAGGAAAGTTATTTTGGCTGCCGCCTTTGCGGCATTGGCCACCAGCCCTGCTTTTGCCGAGGGCAATGCCGAAGCCGGCGCCAAGGTATTCAAGAAGTGCAAGGCCTGTCACACCATCGAGGAAGGTGGCAAGAACAAGGTTGGTCCAAACCTTTACGGTGTTGTCGGTCGCGGCCTGGGCGCGGTCGAAGATTATAAATATTCCAAGGCCATGAAGACCAAGAGCGCTGAAGAAGTTGTTTGGGCCGCCGAAAATCTGGACGCGTATCTGCAGGATCCAAAGGGCTATCTGGGCGGAAAAAGCAAGATGGTCTTCAAGCTCAAGGGTGACAAGAAACTCCAGCAACGCGCTGATGTCATTGCTTATCTGGCGGCCAACAGCCCCGCCGAATAGACTAAATTTGCGTTTCAAGCTCAGGGGCGGCCCTAGTGCCGCCCTTTTGCGTTTTCTGGCTATCTAGTCCCCTCCCGCGACTGTATTAGGTTCGCGAAAACAATGCCAAATGGCGGGGACCGCGGATGCGACTGAAAACACCTTATCTCCTGTTTCTGGGCGATGCGCCCGACCAGCCTTCGGCAAAAACCGCCTCGGGCGTTTTCCAATGGCGCCCGGAATGGTGCACTGGCCAGTTGCGCCTGGACGGCTGCAAGGCCGATGTCGGCGTGCCGGATATCTCTGTCGCCGATGCCGCCACTGCCGGCGCCAAGACCCTGGTCATCGGCGTTGTCAATTCCGGCGGCTTCATGCCCGAAAGCTGGACCGCGGCAATCGTCGAGGCGTTGGAGGCCGGCATGGATGTGGCCAGCGGTCTGCATGAGAAATTGCAATCCTTCCCTGAAATTGCCGCCGCGGCGGAACGCACTGGTGGTCAACTTCATAATCTGCGCGAGCCGGCCAGCAACGCATTTTCCACTGACAGCGGCGCCCCGCGCGCCGGCAAACGGGTTCTGGCGGTTGGTACAGATGCCAATGTGGGCAAGAAATACACCGCTCTTGCCATGGAGAAGGAACTGCGTTCGCGTGGTTTGAAGGCCGACTTCCGGGCAACAGGCCAGACAGGGGTTCTGATTTCCGGCTCCGGTACCGCCGTAGACGCCGTGATTGCCGACTTCATTGCCGGCGCGGCCGCCTGGCTGACGCCCGCCAATGATGACGATCACTGGGACTGTGTCGAAGGTCAGGGCGCCATCTTCCATCCCGCTTTTGCCGGGGTAACCGTCGGCCTGCTTCATGGCAGCCAGCCGGACGCGGTCATCCTGTGCCACGATCCCGAACGGGAATTCATGCGCGGCACCCACCATACGGTCCCGGGCATGCGCGAGATCATGGATGCTGTCCTTGTCATGGGCCGGCGCACCAATCCCGGCATTCAGTTTGTCGGCATTTCGGTCAACACATCTTCAATGAGCGAAGACGAGGCCAAGACCTATCTCGCCGGCCTCGAGGCCGAATTTGCCCTGCCCGCCTGCGACCCGATCCGCTTCGGTATCGGCCCGATTGCCGATGTGATGCTGGCCCGCTGTTCATGAGCCAGGTCGCGGCCATCGCCCGCCAGGAAGACTTCCCTCTCGCCAGTCCGTTCCGGATCAGCCGGGGCGTGAAGACAGAGGCCTTGGTAGTGGTGGTGGAAATTTCCAGAGCGGGCGTCACGGGTTGCGGTGAGTGCGTGCCCTACTCCCGCTATGATGAAACGTCGGAACAAGTGCTGGCCGACATCAACGCGGCGCTGTCAGATCTGGGCGACGATATCAGCCGCGACCGGGTAAATCAGACCGTTCCAGCTGGCGCCGCCCGCAACGCGCTGGACTGCGCGCTGTGGGATCTGGACGCCAAAACCGCCGGAACAACAGTTGCTGACCTCGCTGGTCTGAAGGCACCTACCCCCGTCGCGACCGCCTTCACACTGGGGCTTGATACACCGGCGGCCATGCAGGCCGGCGCGGAAGCGGCGGGTCGTTCCCTGTTGAAAGTGAAACTCGGGGGGGGCGAGGATCTGACCTGCATTCGCGCCGTACGCGCCGGCGCGCCGAATGCCCGCCTGGTGGTCGATGCCAATGAAGGCTGGTCGATCGACGACCTGGCCATGCTGGATCCCCATTTGGCCGAACTGGGCGTTGAGATGGTGGAACAACCGCTGCCTGCCGCTGACGACAGCGCGTTACAGGGCTTTGCCCATCAGGTGCCGCTGTGCGCCGATGAAAGCTTTCACGACCGCGTCAGCATTCCCGGTCTGGTCGGCAAATACGACATGGTCAATATCAAGCTCGACAAAACCGGCGGCCTGACCGAAGCACTGGCGGTGGCCGATGCTGCCGAAGCCGCCGGCCTGGGTCTGATGGTGGGCTGCATGGTCGGCACATCCCTTGCCATGGCGCCGGCCTTCCTAGTGGCTCAGCGCGCCCGGGTCGTCGATCTGGATGGCCCCCTGCTGTTGAAGCAGGATCGCGAGAACGGCTTCCATTTCGAAGGTTCAGTCATGCATCCACCCTCACCGTGTCTGTGGGGTTGAGGCGACATCCGGCAATCAGTACCATCCCGCCCAGCAGGCAAAATCCGGTCATAAGCCAGAAGGCTTCCAATGAACCGATGGCGTACATAATTCCGCTTAACGACAAGGCGACCGCCATGAACACATCTTGAGGGCCCGAATTCACGGCCTGGTCCGTGGCGGCCAGACGGGGGGACAACTTCTCTGCCGATATATCGCACAGCCGTCACGTGGGCGGCGGCAAAGCCCAGCGCATGAAGAAACTGCATCGAAAACAGCACGCCAAGCGGCGGACCGAAGGCCGTGATCGTCCAGCGTACGGCGCCGCCGGCCGCCGCCAGGATCGCCAGACCCCAAAGACCAAATCGAACTTCCAACCGCGATACATACCAGAGAAAGACGACCTCTGCCGCAACACCGGCAGCCCACAGCAGCGCGATGGTCCCTTCTGAATAACCAAGTCTGAGCCAATGAATGGTTGCCAGACTGTAAAACACCGCATGCCCTGCCTGAACCATGCCGACGCCGCAGATCATGGTCATCAAGGGCGGACGCCGGGCAAGTTGAAGGGCTTCCGCCACGGTCGGTCGTTGCACCGACGCGCGGTCTTCAATGTCGCGTGGCAAGATCAGGGCCGCGGCGACCACCAGGAGACTGGTCCCAGCCACAAAAAAGGGCAGTATCTCCAGACCGGTTCGCTCAAACAGGAGGCCTGCCAGATAACCTGCCAATATGAAGGCAATCGATCCCCACAACCGCATGCGCCCATCGTTCAATCCCCGGCGTTGAGCAGTGGTGACACTGATTGCCTCGCTGACCGGAACGACCGGTGACCAAAGCAAATTCGCAATAATGATAAGGACAACGACCAATACCGGATCCGATACCAAGGCGAGACCGGCAGGCCGGCGCCGGTCGTCAGCGCCAATAGCGCAATGACCCAATGACCTGGGCTGGTTTCCCGATGCGGTCGATGGCAAAGCCGGCAATGGGCTTCAACAACAATCGCAACGCAGTATTCACGGCAAACACGATGCCAATTTCAGCCGGGGTCAGCCCGCGCAATTCCATCCAAACCGGCATGCGGGCGGCCCATCAGAAAGAACACGGCCCCGTAGATCAGGCTAAAGCGGACGAAGATGGAAGTTGATGTCACACGATGCCGAAGGCGCTGAACGGAATGAAGGCGACCGGATCACCTTCGGAAACGCCGGTGCATTCCTCATCGATCTCGATCAGGCCGTCGGCGTCGCGCAGCGAGGTGAGCAAACCGGAACCATCGCGGGGATATTTCTTCACCGCCGTGACCGTACCATCGGGTGCGCGCACGCTGATGCCGCGCAGGAACTCTCGCCGGCCGGCTTTTTTCTTCATGGCAAAGGCGGCGGGCACCAGGAATCGGGCCGGCGGGGTCCACGTCTCGCCGCCCAGAACCGCCAGCAACGGTCGGGCGTACATCATGGTGCACACCGCTGCCGCGATCGGGTTGCCCGGCAGTCCGACAAAGACCGCATCGCCGATGCGCCCCAGGGCCAGCGGGCGCCCCGGCTTGATCGCCAGACGCCAGAAATTGAGGTTGCCCAGATCGCCGACAACGGCGACCGCATGATCCTCGGCCCCGGTCGATGCCCCGCCAGAGGTGATGATCACATCATGCTTGGTTGCTGCCCTTGCCAGTGCGGCTTCGACAGTGTCGCGGCGGTCTTCCAGCACGCCCAGATCGACCACATCCACGTGGGCGGCGCCAAGAAGCGCGCGCAGGATCGGCCGGTTGGAATCATAGGCGCCGCCTACGGGCAGATCCTCGCCTGGCTGTGCCAGTTCATCGCCGGTGGAAAACAGCGCCACCGACAGCCGCCGACGCACCGGCAGTCCGGCCACGCCCGATGATGCCGCGACGCCCAGATCCTGGGGCCTCAGGCGAACGCCAGCGGTCAGGATGGTTTCCCCCGCCTTCTGGTCCTCGCCGGCCGGTCGGCAATTGCTTCCCTTTCTGGCACCTGGCGGAATGTGGACCGTGTCGCCGTCGAGGCGGACGTCTTCCTGCATCACCACCGTATCGACACCGGACGGGATAATGGCGCCGGTCAGGATATGTACTGCCTGGCCCGTGGTCACCGTGCCATCCAGGGGTCTGCCGGCGGCTGACCGGCCGATTATTGTCAGCGCGGTTTCGCCTGCATCCGACAGATCGGCATGGGCAAATCCGTACCCGTCCACGGCCGCATTGTCGAAGGACGGCACATTGCGCGGCGCGGTCAAATCTTCGGTCAGCACCCGCCCCAGGCAATCGCCCACAGGAACACGCTCCACTTCGGCGACACAGGAAACCGCATCCAGAAGACGCCGCAACGCTTCTTCGGCAGAGATCAGTGTTCCGTCATGAACAAAGCAATCGTCAGCCAGTGGCTTCATGCAGCCTCCGGCACCAGCCCCACATGGCGCAAAACGAAATCGGTGATCGCCGGAACATCGTCGAGACCCACCACGGGCACCGACAGCCCCTCGATCAGTGTATCGGAAGCCACCAGTCGAATGCTGGCCTCTTCCCGGGCGATCAGATCACGCCCGGCATCAGCCCGAAAAACCTCCAGCTTGTCATGGGCATCACGCTTGAAACCTTCGACGATGACCAGATCGACAGGGGCGAGTTTTGTAAGAAGTTCGTCCAGCGCCGGTTCTGGCGCACCGTTCAATTCGTGCATCAGGGCCCAGCGCTGGCCGCCGGAGACCAGCACCTCGCCCGCGCCGGCCTGTCGGTGGCGATGGCTGTCCTTGCCCGGCTGGTCGACATCGAAGGCATGATGGGCGTGCTTGATGGTCGAAACCGAATACCCGCGTTCACGGATTTCCGCGACAAGCCGTTCGACCAGCGTGGTCTTGCCGTTGTTCTTCCACCCGATCACTCCAAAGACACGCATGCTCACTTCATCATCGACAAGAGTTTTTCAGCCTCGGCCAGATCCTCGGGCCGGTTCGTATTGAAAAAGGGATCGACCGGCGAGGTGCCAAAATCAACCACCGCCAGCTTGTACCGGGTAGTCCACAGATCGACCTTGCGAATGTCTTCTTCGGTCATCGCCAAGCGCAATTCCTCGGCCAGATCGATCGGCCACAGCCCGAACACCGGGTGATTGCGGCCGCCGGAAGCGGCACAGGCCATGTCCGCCCCTTCGCCGGCGAGGGCCATCCGCAACCGGATGACCAGATCCAGCGGTAAAAATGGCGTGTCGGTCGCGATGGTGACGATCCAGTCGGCTTCCGAATGGGTTTCGGCCCATTCCATACCGGTCAGGACGCCAGCCAACGGCCCGGCCGATCCCGGCAGCACGTCATGCACCACGGGCAAGCCATAGGCTGCAAATCGTTCCGGGTCGCCGTTGGCATTGAGGATCAGACGCGCAACCTGATGTTCAATCCGGTGAATGACATGGTTCAAAATCGGTGTGCCATGAAGGGTTCGCAACGGCTTGTCACCGCCGCCCATCCGGCGCGCCAGACCGCCGGCCAGGAGAACCCCGACAACCTCGCTCATATCGCTAGTGGCGAAACCCCGATCGCCCATTCATGGCCCAACAGCACAATGACATAGACCGCGACACCGGCCAACACCGGCACCCAGCCGGCAAATCCGGGTTTTGCCTCTGGCAGGGCCTTGTCCGCGTCCCGGCGGATCAACAGCGATCGTTCCAGTGCCGTCCAAACCAAAAATCCACCGAACAGGATGACCGAGGCCAGATCGCCATTGGCCAGCAAATGCGCAAAGGCCCAGACCGAAGCCCCCGCGAGCATGGGATGACGGACACGGGCGCGCACCACATTCGCCGGCGCCTGCGCCGCGATAAACAGAACCATCGCCGGCAGCATCAACAAAAGCGTGACGTGGTTCATCCACGCGGGCGGTAACCAAAACTCGGAATAGCCCGCACCGCGATAGCCGATAATGATCAAGGCCAGCGCGCCGAACACGATCAGCGCAAAGATACCTTTCCACGGTCCCTCGCCCACCCTGGCAATCATGCCGTTGCGGATCCCCGCACCCCAGAACTGGATCAGGTGCATGGCGGCCCAGACTAGCATTCCGACGGTCAATAGAAACATGCTCACTCCACCTCCGCCATGGAACCCTTGCGCCGGTGCTCCTTCGCCTCTTCGGCGACGGTTTTCGCATCGGCATCGAAGATGATGCGCTCGGCGCCCGACAGAGCCAGGAAGCGCTTGCCCTTCATCCGGCCGATCAGGGTCAGGCCGGCCTGGCGGGCGAGATCCACGCCCCAGGCGGTGAGGCCGGAGCGCGAGACCAATACCGGCATGCCCATCTGCACCGTCTTGATCACCATTTCAGAGGTCAGACGGCCAGTGGTGTAGAAGATCTTGTCATCGGGCGACACGCCATGGCGGTGCATGTAGCCGGCGATTTTGTCGACCGCATTGTGGCGGCCGACATCTTCCATATAGACCAGCGGCCGGTCGCCCTGGCACAGAACACAGCCATGGATCGCCCCGGCCTCCAGATACAGGCTGGGCGCGGTATTGATCTTTTTCGACAGGGCATAAAGCCAGGAGGTGCGGATCTGCAGCGGCGGCAAGGCGACGTTTTCAAAGTTTTCCATCAGATCGCCAAAGACGGTGCCCTGGGCACAGCCCGACGTGCGAATCTTCTTTTGCAGCTTTTCCTCGTAATCAGTTTCCCGCTGGGTCCGCACCACCACCACTTCCAGGTCTTCGTCATAATCGACCGAGGTAATCACATCGTCGGGCCGCAGCATGTTCTGGTTCAACAGATAACCGATCGCCAGATAGTCCACATGATCGCCAATGGTCATGGCGGTGACGATTTCCTGGCGGTTGAGAAAGATCGTCAGCGGCCGTTCCATCACCACGCGCGCGGCAACCGGCTGGCCGTCCTGATCGACCCCTTCGACCGGCGCTGTCAGACGCGGATCCTTGGGATCCGGTACGATTTCGAACTCATCCATCCAATGAAACTAGGGACTTGGGCGCGCCGCGACAAGACATCTATGGCATTGGAATATCCGTTACCTTTTTGGGCACGTCGTAACCTGCCTGGACTGCTGGACGTTCCGCGATGCGGACATACCAGTCACGCACATGGGGATATTCATTCAAATCGATCCTTTGCCATTCGAACCGGCTGGCCCAGGGCCAGCACGCCATGTCGGCGATTGAATATTCGCCCGCGATGAAATCCCGCCCCGCCAGTTGGTCGTTCAACACCCGGTAAAGCCGCCTGGCTTCGTTGGCGAAACGCTCCTCGGCATATTCGCCCTTGCCGGAGTTGAAATGCACGAAATGATGCACCTGGCCCAGCATCGGCCCGAAACCGCCCATCTGCCACATCAACCATTCGACAGCTTGCCAGCGGGCCTTTGGGTCTGTCGGCATGAACTGACTGGTCTTTTCGGCCAGATACATCAGGATCGCGCCGGATTCCATTAATGACTGGCCGGTGTCATGATCCACAATCGCCGGGATCTTGTTGTTGGGACTGACCTTCAGGAATTCCGGTGCGTGCTGTTCGTCCTGGCCGATATTGACGGCATGAATTTCATGGGCCAGGCTCATTTCTTCAAGCGCAATAGAGACCTTGCGCCCGTTGGGCGTGGTCCAGGTATACAGATCTATCATTTCAGCTCTCCTGGCGTCAGGGAAACGGGTTCCCCGGGTTTAGAAAATGCGCGGCAAGACCGGGATCAGATACAGAGTGGCAAAGCTGCCCGTCGCGTACGCCAATATTCGCAACATCGGGATCCCCGTCGCCATGATGACGGCATGCGCCACCCGGGCAAAAAGAAGATCATCGCTGCAACGGCGGTACCGATGCCGGTTTGGCCCGTAATGATCAGGGCAATGACAACCGGCCCGAAGATCACCAGTTTCTCGATCAGGTTCTTGTGCGCCGCCACCAAGCGCACGGTCCAGGCCGAATGCGGATTGGCATCCGGTCCCTCATAGCCCAGTGCCGGCATCATTCCGCGCACCATGATGCGGTCCACGATATACGGCATCCAGATCACGCCCGCCAAAAGACAGGTCAGAGCCAGCCAAAACAATTCCGGTGCAAAACTTTCGCCACTCATTTCGCTACCCTCCATTTTCGAATCTACCGACAATCTAGGCGAGATTTGCGGCGTCACGAAAGAAAAACCGAAGGGTAAATGATGCGAATTGCCGTGCTCGACGACTATCAGGGTGTATCCTAGGAGCCTGCCGACTGGTCTGTGCTGGGGGATGGCGTTGAAATCTCGGTTTTCACCGACACGCTGGCCGATCAAAATGGCGGAATGACCTTGCCCCGTGATCCCGGATCAGGGGTTAAGAGCCTGAACGAAAATGAGTTGAGTGATATCAGTGGGTTGTGATTCTGTTTGTTTGAACAGGAAACAAGAAAACGGAGGTCACGATGCCCTGGACTGAAACCACTCGCTGCCAGTATGAGCGGAATAACGAGCGTTACTCAAGCGATGTAACCGATGCAGAATGGGCGGTCATTTTTCCGCTTTTGCCCGGCCCCAACAAATTGGGGCGCCCTCGGGAAGTTGAGTTGCGCGAAGTTTGGGATGGGATTGGCTACATCGCTGCCGCCGGGTGCGCGTGGTCTCTTTTGCCAAAGGACTTTCCGCCAGTTTCAACGGTTCGATACTATTTCTACAACTGGCGTGATAGCGGGTTACTGGCGGAGATCAACCACGCTCTGGTCGCTTTGGCGCGTGAACGGGAGGCTCGGGATCATCAACCCACAGCAGGCGTTATTGACAGTCAAAGCGTGAAAACCACTGAAAACGGCGGCATTTCTGGCTACGACGCAGGAAAGAAGATCAAAGGCCGCAAGCGCCACATCATGACAGACACCTGTGGCCATCTGTTGGCATCATGCGTTCACGCTGCCAACATTCAGGATCGCGACGGGGCAGTGGGCGTCTTTCAAAAGCTCAAACGGGATGCCCCAAAACTGCGCCACGTTTTTGCCGACTGCGGTTATCGGGGGCCAAAACTTCGTTCAGCCCTGATAACCATTGGCCGCTGGACTATCCAGATTGTGAAGCGTTCCGACACCGCCGAAGGTTTTGAGGTCCTGCCCCGCAGATGGGTCGTCGAACGCACCTTCGCCTGGCTGGGACGTTGCCGCCGATTGGCAAAGGATTGGGAGAAAACCATCGAAAGTGCAGAGGCTTGGGTTCTCATCGCCCATATCAGACGCATGACACGCTGTCTCGCAAGGGCTTGAAAAACATCAGATCATTTTGAATCAGGCTCTAAGGCAATCTCTGGAATGGGCGACCAATATGACGAAGCAGACGAGACAGCGGTTCACGCCGGAGTACAAAGAGCAGGCTGTTGCACGTTTGTCCGAAGAAGGTGTGAGCCATGCCAGCCTTGCAGGGAAACCTGGCGTGACGTCAGGGCAGCTCAAGACCTGGCATCTTGAGTTGCTGGCCGCGGGTTCGGCGGCAGCTTTGGCGCAGAGCAAGGCCGAACGCCTGATGCGCAACCTGGCGCGGTGCTTCGGGCAATTCTGTCTGACGGCAGGCATCGAAAGTCTGACCCGGTTGATGAACGAAGATGTGGCGCGGCCTGCCGAGGAGCGTCACGGGCATTGTCCTGACACGTCTGGCTGCCGTCGGGACCATTCGCGGGCGCAGGTTGGCTTTCACGGCGGCAGGATCGACGTTGAGCGCCCTCGGGCGCGCAGCAAGACCACAGGAGATGCTGCTGCCGGGCCGGGAGGGGGGTTCGGCGGGTGGATATCCCGATCAGTGGGCGAAGAACCCGATGGTGATGAATGTGGCCATCCGCAAGTTCCGCCGCGCCGTTCGGCTGCCCGAGGCCGGTGTTGCGGCCGAGGCGGGCAGCGGCCTGTCCAGATCCACGGTATCCCGGCGGTTCAAGGCGCTGACGCAGGCCAAATTCGATGAGTGGGCGGGATCTGATCTCCCGGAGCCGGACGGACCTTGTGGCGATCCGGATCGACGGGCGGCATCCGGACGACCGTCTGTTGATGACCGGGGCTGTCGGCATTGAGGTTTCCGGTCAAGAACACCCACCGGGCGTCGTCGAAGGCGACAATGCCTTTCGCACCGCCGTTGCGGTTGCCGAAGGCCAAAGGCAGCATCACATGAGCTGCGCGTGCCCAGAAAGCCTGGCCGGGCTGCTTTCCCGGACATGATGCGGCGTCAAATGCGGATCACTTGGATTCAGTACGCCCGTTCGACGCAGAAATCGACCAGATCGGTCAGGGCGATGCGCGTTTCGCTGTCGGGGAAGATGGCCAGGGCATCCTTGGCAACCTGACCGTAATGGCGGGCACGCTTGGCGGTGTCGTCCATGGCGCCGTGCTTTTCGATCAAGGCGAAGGCCCGGGCCAGGTCTTCTTCGGTCTGGTCGCGCTTTTCGATGGCGCGCTTCCAGAACTGGCGTTCTTCTTCCGGTCCGCGTCGATAGGCGAGCACTACCGGCAGGGTGACCTTGCCTTCGCGGAAATCATCGCCGACGGATTTGCCGAGATTCTCCGCATCGCCGCCATAGTCCAGCGCATCGTCGATCATCTGGAAGGCAATGCCGAAATTCCGGCCATAGGAGTGGAGTGCATCTTCGGCCTTCTGGTCCTGGCCGGCAATTACCGCGCCGACCTGGGTCGCGGCGGCGAACAGGGCCGCGGTCTTGGCCTGGATGACCTGCAGATAGGTGTCTTCCGTGGTGTCCAGATTGTTGGCGGTCGATAGCTGCATCACTTCGCCCTCGGCAATCACCGTCGACACATTGGACAGGATGCCCAGCACCTTGATCGATCCGGTCTCCACCATCAGTTCGAACGCCCGGGAAAAAAGGAAATCGCCGACCAGCACGCTGGCCTTGTTGCCCCACAGAATGTTGGCCGCAGCCTTGCCTCGGCGCATGCCGCTTTCATCGACCACATCGTCATGCAGCAAGGTCGCGGTGTGGATGAATTCCACTGTCGCGGCCAGTTTCTGGTCGTCGGTGCCGCCCTGATAATCACACAACCGGGCCGCCGCCAGGGTCATCATCGGGCGCAGACGCTTGCCGCCGGAGGAAATCAGATGACCGGCCAGTTGCGGGATCATCGGCACACCGGACTTCATCCGGTCCAGGATCAGGGCATTGACGCCTTCAAGGTCTGTTTCAACCAGATTGGCCAGATGATCAACCGGCGTGACACTTTTACTGCTCTTGTCCAGAGCGACAACGACACCCACGGAATTGCTCCTTCATGTTCGTGCTTGCAATATGTCGCATCGCGACCGACCCTGTACAAGCTGTCCGGCCGGGACTTAAAGTCACACCTTATTTGTAGCAATGCTTGTGATTGATGATTGAACTGATCCGAACCAACGACCCCGTTACCCTGAACTTCGCGGCGGATCGCCTGCGCGAAGAAGGCATTGAACCATTTGTCATGGACCAGCATATGAGCATCTTGGACGGATCCATCGGGGCGATCCCGCGCCGATTGATGGTGGTTGAGGATGATGAGGGCCGGGCCCGGACCGTACTGCACGCGGCCGGACTAGATGACGAACTCCGGCCCCGAAAAACCTGAACTTACCGAAGATGCCTTTCTGGACGGTGCGGTTCGGCTGCGCCAGCCGGTGGGTGGTTTTCGCTCAGGCTCCGACGCGGTGTTTCTGGCCGCCGCGGTTCCTGCCCAGGAGGGGCAGCGGGTGCTGGATGTCGGCGCCGGCGCCGGCGCGGTATCGTTTTGTCTGGCGGCGCGGGTCCCGGCGGCGCATATCGACGGGCTGGAAATCCAGCCGTCCCTGGCTGAACTTTTCGCCGGCAATATCGCACTGAACAGGCGCCTGAAGACGGTCCGGATCTTTCACGGCAGTCTGGTGAAGGCGCCGCCCGACCTGTCGCGCAATGCCTATGACCATGTGGTGACCAATCCACCATTCTTCGACCCTGATACTGTCCGGAAGGCGGCCGATCCGGCAAAAGCTGTTGCGCATAGCGAGGGCGAACTGGATTTGGCGGGCTGGGTCGGTCGATGCTTGGGGTTTCTGCGCCACCGCGGGACGCTGACCCTGATCTACCGAACTGAACGACTGGATGATCTGCTGATGGCCCTTGAAGGGCGCGCGGGCGATGTGAAACTCTTTCCGCTGTGGCCCGGGGCCGGCCGCCCGTCCAAGCTGGTTCTGGTGCACGCGGTAAGGCAAAGCCGGGCGCCGTTGACGCTGTTGCCGGGCCTGGTAGTGCATGAGGGTCCGGAGCGCCACTCACCCGAGGCGCGGGAAATTTTGCGTGGTGGCGCGGCATTATCATTCTGACGCTTGCGGCACGCTCCCGGCATCCATAGGTTCTGCCCATGAAAGATATTCTCACGTTCAACAAGGTGCCCGTGGTGCCGGTTATCCGTCTGTTCGGCGCCATCGGCATGGGTGGGCGGCTCAAATCAGGTTTCGATTTTGCCGGTGTTGTCGCCGCCATCGAAAAGGCCTTCGCCATCAACAAAGCAATGGCGGTGGCCCTGGTGATCAATTCGCCGGGCGGCAGCCCGGCGCAATCCTCGCTGATCTACAAGCGGATCACCCAGTTGAAGCAGGAAAAGGAAAAGCCCGTCTTTGCCTTTGTTGAGGATGCGGCGGCATCGGGCGGTTATTACATCGCATGCGCCGCCGACAAGATCTACTGCGACGAAAGCTCGATCCTGGGATCGATCGGGGTGGTATCGGCCGGGTTCGGCTTTACCGAAGCCATCGGCAAGCTGGGGGTAGAGCGGCGGGTCCATACCGCCGGCGAGAACAAATCGATCCTCGATCCCTTCCAACCAGAAAAGGAAGAGGACATTCAGCGGCTGAAAAACCTGCAGTTGGAAATCCACCAGACGTTCAAGGGCGTTGTCCGCACCAGCCGGGGTGACAGGCTGGCCGATGATCCCGACCTGTTTACCGGGGCTTTCTGGGCAGGGGAACAAGCGGTTGCAAGGGGCTTGGCTGACGGCATTGGCGACATGCGCTCGATCCTGCGTGGCGAATATGGCGACAAGGTCAAGTTAAAGGTCATGCCCACGGGCGAAAAGAGCTGGATCGCCCGGCGGCTTGGCATGTCATCTCTCCCGGGCGGTTTGGCGGATGGCCTTGCCGAGGACGTCGTCGCGACCGCGAAAATGCGTGCGCTGTGGGCGCGCATGGGGTTGTAGACAATGGGACCAAAACTCCTTCTCACTTTGGCGATGATCGGTGGGGCGGTCGCCATCTTCCGATATCTCGGCAAGCGGACGGCGCACAATCTGGAGGAAGAGCGCAACCCGAAAAAACAAAAAGTCAATGCCAATCTGACCAAGTGCTCGGTATGCGAAGCATATGCCGCGACAAAATGCGAGCGGGACGATTGTCCCCTGGGAGCCTGACGCCGTCTTGATTTGCGGCGCGCGCCCTGTCAGAAGGGCGCAGAACTCAATCAGAGGCCTGCTGCCCCCGTGACCCAGACGTCTTCGTCTTCCTTTCAGGATCTGATTCTGACGCTGCAGCGCTATTGGGCGGACTGGGGCTGTGTCATTCTGCAGCCTTATGACATGGAGGTGGGGGCCGGCACGTTTCATCCGGCAACCACGCTGCGCTCGCTGGGCCCCAAACCGTGGAACGCCGCCTATGTTCAGCCCTCACGCCGGCCCAAGGACGGGCGCTATGGCGAAAATCCCAACCGGTTACAGCATTATTACCAGTTTCAGGTGATCACCAAGCCCCCGCCACCGGATCTGCAGGACCTCTATCTGAAATCGCTCTATGCCCTGGGCATTGATCCCCTGAACCACGACATCCGGTTCGTCGAGGACGATTGGGAGAGCCCGACGCTGGGCGCATGGGGACTGGGGTGGGAGGTCTGGTGCGATGGCATGGAGGTCAGCCAGTTCACCTATTTTCAGCAGGTCTGCGGCATTGACTGCGCGCCGGTAGCGGGCGAGTTGACCTATGGGCTGGAACGCCTGGCGATGTATGTCCAGGGCGTCGATAATGTCTATGATCTGGATTTTAACGGCAAGGGCGTCAAATACGGCGAGGTCTTCCTGCAGGCCGAACAGGAATATTCCCGGCACAATTTCGAACATGCGGACACCGACATGCTGCTGGCCCGATTCGAAGATGCCGAAAAGGAATGCGCCGCCTTGCTGGCCGCCGGTGAGCCCGGCGACAACAAGGGTCCGCACACGGTGGTACATCCCGCCTATGACCAGTGCATCAAGGCGTCTCATATGTTCAATCTGCTTGACGCGCGCGGTGTAATTTCGGTCACCGAGCGCCAGTCCTATATCCTGCGCGTGCGCGATCTTTCCAAGGCGTGCGGTGAAGCCTTCCTGCAGACCGAAGCAGGTGGTTATGGCTGGGAGGGCAGATCATGAGCGCAACCACCGTCGGCATTCTGATTTTCCTGGTGGTCACCACACCGGCCTGGTTCGTTATCGATCTGGTGCTGGCCAAACGCAAGGACCTGGATGCGGCCAGGGTCAAGGTCATCCGGCTGAGCGTTCTGATCGGTGATGTAATTCTGCTGGTGATTGTCTGGCTCACCGGGATTGCCGCCATGCTCGGCGAAGCCATCCTGGAGATGTTTGGATAGACGATGCCGGAACTTCTGCTTGAACTCCTGTCCGAGGAAATTCCCGCGCGCATGCAAAAGCGCGCATCGGAAGATCTGAAGAAAGTGGTCACCGACGGTCTGATGGAGGCCGGCCTGTTCTATGAGGCAGCGAAAGCCTTTGTCACGCCGCGCCGACTGACTCTGTTCGTCTCCGGTGTGCCGGCGAAAACCGAGGACACGGTCGAGGATCGCTGCGGCCCCAAGGTCGGCGCGCCGGAAAAGGCCGTGCAGGGCTTTCTTGGCAGCGCCGGCCTGACGCTGGATCAGGTCGAGGAACGCGAGACCGACAAGGGCGCATTTTATTTTGCCCTCATTGAAAGACAAGGCCGTGCCGCCGCAGATATCATCTCCGACCTGATGCCGGACATTGTGCGCGCCTTTCCCTGGCCGAAGTCCCAGCGCTGGGGCGCGGCGTCGACCACGATGGAAAGCCTGCGCTGGGTCCGGCCCCTGCATTCGATTCTGTGTATTCTGGGGGGTGAGGGCGCCGAGCCGGAGATCGTCAATCTCGAAGTGGGCGGCATCAAATCCGGCAATATCACCAGCGGCCACCGGTTCCTGGCGCCGGACACGTTCAAGGTCAGCCGGTTCGAGGACTATGTGGCCAAGTTGAAGGCCGCACACGTGGTGCTGGATCCCGCCGAGCGCCGCGAGATCATTTCCCAGGATGCCATGTCGCAGTGTTTTGCTCGCGGGTTGACCCTGATGGTCGACGACGGCCTGCTGGACGAGGTTGTTGGCCTGGTCGAATGGCCCGTGGTACTGATGGGCGAGGTTGCGCCGGAGTTTCGCGACCTGCCGCCCGAAGTGCTCGCCACCTCCATGAAGGCGCATCAAAAGTTCTTCACCGTCACGGACACCGCCGGCATGGTTACCAACTTCATCACCGTTTCGAACCTGGCCGCCAGCGATGGCGGCAAACAGATCATCGCCGGCAATGAACGCGTCCTCGCCGCCCGCCTGGCCGATGCGCGGTTTTTCTGGGACGAAGACCGCAAGAGGACCCTGGAACAGCATGGCGTGGGCCTCGATCAGGTCACCTTCCACGCCAAGCTCGGCAGCCAGTCGGAGCGGGTAAACAGAATCGCCGTGCTGGCTCGTGAGATCGCACCGAAGGTTGGCGCCGACCCGGACAAGGCCGAACGCGCCGCGCTGCTGTGCAAGGTCGATCTGACCACTGAAATGGTCGGCGAATTCCCCGAGCTGCAGGGCTTGATGGGTCGATATTATGCCCAGCTTGATGGAGAAGATGCTTCGATCGCAACGGCGATTGAGGACCACTATCGCCCCCAGGGTCCATCGGACGCCGTGCCCACTGATCCCGTCACGATCACCGTGGCGCTGGCCGACAAGATCGACATGCTGACGGGTTTCTGGGCCATTGATGAGAAACCGACCGGCAGCAAGGACCCGTTTGCCCTGCGCCGCGCGGCACTCGGCACGATCCGTCTGATCTTGGAAAACGGTCTGCGGCTGAACCTGGCTGACTGTGCGCCGGACCCTGAGGTTGGCGGTTCGTTGCTGGACTTCTTTGCCGACCGCCTGAAGGTGCACCTGCGCGAAGAAGGCATTGCCCACGACTGCATCGACGCCGTGTTTGCCCTGGGCGCCCAGGATGATCTGTGGCTGCTGGTCGAGCGGGTCCGGGCGCTGGATGTGTTTCTCAAGACCGATGACGGCGCGTCCTTGATGGCGGGCTATCGCCGGGCGGCAAACATCGTGGCGGCCGAGGAGAAGAAGGACGGCCCGAATGTGGAGTATTCCGGCGACGTGACGCCGGACCTGTTCGACAAGGCCGAGCCCGAGGAAGCCGCGCTTTACGCCGCCGTAACCGCCGCGAAACCGGCGGCGGACGATGCGATTGAAGTGGAGGATTTCACCGCCGCCATGGCCGCCATGTCAGCCCTGCGCGCGCCGGTCGATGCGTTCTTCGACAAGGTGATGGTCAATGCCGACGCAGCGGCGGTGCGGCGCAACCGGCTGTGCCTCCTGAATCAGATCCGGCAGACCTTGAATGCGATTGCCGATTTTTCGCGGATTGAGGGATAAGAGGGAGAGGGCTCTTGAGGCCGAGGGCCGAAACAGAAAAGACTCCTTGTTGATGCGCTGACGCGCATGGGGACTGTCCCGGGTTCTGTTGAAACCTTGATTCAGGGGTGCGTTGCTTCCCCCGAGCCGCGGGCTCGGGGCATTGAAACCGAAAGGAAGCAACGCCATGAAGACGACGACCACCTTCTTCCGGCTCTGGCGACCGCCGCGAACGTGCATTCGCTTGTGGAACTGACGGAGGGCTTCGGGCAATTCTGTCTGACGGCAGGCATCGAAAGCCTGGCCCGTTGATGAACGAAGATGTGGCGCGGCTCGCCGGGGAGCGTCACGGGCATTGTCCTGACATGCCTGGCTGCCATCGGGGCCATTCGCGGGCTCGGGTTGGCTTTCACGGCAGCAGGATCGACGTTGAGCGCCCTCGGGTGCGCGGCAAGACCACAGGAGATGCCGCTGCCGGGCCGGGAGGGGTTTCGGCGGGTGGATATCCCGATCAGTGGGCGAACAACCCGATGGTGATGAATGTGGCCACCCGCAAGTTCCGCCGCGCCGTTCGGCTGCCCGAGGCCGGTGTTGCGGCCGAGGCGGGCAGCGGCCTGTCCCAGATCCACGGTATCCCGGCGGTTCAAGGCGCTGACGCAGGCCAAATTCGATGAGTGCATGGGATCTGATCTCCCGGAACCGGACCTTGTGGCGATCCGGATCGACGGGCGGCATCCGGACGACCGTCTGTTGATGACCGGGGCTGTCGGCATTGAGGTTTCCGGTCAAGAACACCCACCGGGCATCGTCGAAGGAGCCACGGGGAACGCCGCCACATCCATGAACAGCAGCATCCGGCGGGTCTGCCGCGACGTGAAGCGCTGGCGGGACGCCGGAATGGCCCCGTGCTGGACAGCAGCCGGAATGTTCGAGGCCGGGAAAGGCTTCTGCCCGCATCAAGGCCCGCGGGCAGTTCCCCATTCTCAGGCAGGCTCTCATCAAGCACCGCCAAAAGCGCCAGCTTGACCGGATCAAGGGCGCCGCATGATCTCCCGTCAGGCAGCGCCGCCCGGGCGAGTTTCAACATCAAACGGGACATTCCCGGCCCCCTGGGTGGTTTTGGTATAGCTGGGTGGTTTTGGTATAGGTTGTCTCGTCGGTATCGGGGTCGGTCTGGGTACAGGCAGGCGCCAAGGGCGAAAGCGGTTGCGATGACGGTGATTGTAATCTTCTTCATTTAACTGGTGCTCAAGATAAGCAGCCTTGCCAGGAGCCTGGAACATGGCGGTGCATCCCCATAGCGTACCCTCCATGGTTCGACATCTATTATGGCAGGCCTGAAGCGGTCATTTAAGAGGATAAGTTGCAAGGGGCTCGTAAACCGGCGCCTCGTTGCCCAGAAGACTCTCAAAAAGGGTGATCTCGTTTACCGGAAACGGTCCGACGCGGAATAATCCGTGCCGTGCCAGATACTTGGCGACACGGTCCGGCAGTGTGATTCCCAGCCGCGCCAGAGTGACGTGGGGGACAAATTTGCGCGCTTCCAGGGTAAATCTGGCCCGGCGCAGGTCGGCATCAACACGTTTTCGCGCCGCAATCAACGGATCGGATGGCTCAAATCCGGCCCAGACGGCGCGCGGTTTATCGTCGCCGAACTGGCCGAGGCCCGACAGGGTGAGTTCGAATTTCCCGCCGCGGGCCGCGTTCAGCGTCGCATCGGCATCGTGCAGCCGGTTCTCGTCCAGATTGCCGAGGAAGGCCAGGGGCAGATGAAGCCCCTCGGGCCTGGCCCAGCGCGCGCCGGCCAGCCCCTGCTGCAGCGTCTCCAGAGCAAGGCTGATATCGGGCGGCATGGCGATGGCGACAAAGGCACGTCTCATACCGGCCTCAGGGACAGGGATTGGGCTGGCGCAGGTGGATATCGTTGATCCCCGCGATCACATCGTCGGTCAGATCGACGCCGAAGGCATCGATGTCCTCGCGCAGCTGATCCATTTTTGTGGCGCCGATGATGGTGGCGGTAATGAAACCCCGCTGTTTGCAAAAGGCCAGGCTCATCGTGGCCAGGGACAGGCCGTGCGCCTCGGCCAGGATCTTGTATTCACGCACCCGGTCGTCGGCGCCGGGCGTTTCATAGCGCGACATCCGGTTGAACAATTGCTTGCGTGAACCTTCGGGCATGGCGCCGCCGATATATTTGCCGGTCAGCGTGCCCTGGCCCAGCGGCGAATAGGGCAGCGACGATATGCCTTCGCGATAATAGATCTCGCTCATCGCGATCTCGTCGACCCGGTTCAGCAGATTGTAGCAGTTCTGGACCGAGGCGACCCGGGGCAGTCCGGCATGATCGGCCTGTGCCAGAAAGCTCATCAGTCCCCAAGGGGTCTCGTTCGACAGGCCGATAGCTCGAACCTGCCCGTCCGCGATCAGATCCTGAAGCGTCCTCAGGGTCTCTTCCGGCGCCACCAGATCGGCCGGGTCCCGGGTCGGCACATAGTTCAGCCCGGAAAACAGCTCCAGCGGACGGTCCGGCCAGTGCAGCTGATAAAGGTCGATATGATCGGTGCGCAGCCGGCGCAGCGAACCTTCCACCGCCTCCCGGATATTGGCCGCATCCAGTTTGGGCAGGGATCTGTCCTTGCGAAACCAGTTCATGGCGCCGGACCGGCCGACCACCTTGGTGGCAACCACCCATTTGTCCCGGTTGCCCCGCGCGGCAAACCACTGGCCGATATGATCCTCGGTCAGACCTTGCGTTTCGGGCTTGGGCGGGACGGCGTAAAGCTCGGCGGTATCGAGGAAATTGACCCCGCGTTCCTGAGCATAGTCGAGCTGTTCAAATGAATCGGCGACCGTGTTCTGTTCGCCATAGGTCATGGTTCCCAGGCACACTTCGCTGACCGCGATACCGGTGTGCCCCAGCGTGTTCATTTTCATGTGGCAGAAACCCTAGGTTGGAAATATTCCCCGCTATTGTGTCATCGCCGGGGCGGCTTGCGCCAGCAGCTTTTCCACGTCCGGTAATATCCCTTCAACGATAACCGCCACGCCGGCAGCGTTCGGATGCATGCCGTCAGCCTGGTTCAGGGCGGGGTTCGCGGCAACACCTTCCAGGAAGAACGGGTAAAAGCCGGTTTCGAACCGGCGTGCGAGATCGGCGAAGACCGGTTCGAATTCGGCGGCGTAATCCGACCCCAGATTGGGCGGCGCCCGCATGCCGACCAGCAGGACCGGTATGTTCCGATCTGTCAGCCGACCAAGGATCGTTTCCAGATTGGTCGCCATCTGCGCCGGCTCGAGACCGCGCAGGCCGTCATTCGCGCCCAGTTCCACGATCACCGCGTCGGCCCCGGCGCCCAGCGCCCAGTCGAGGCGGGCCAGCCCGCCGGCGCTGGTGTCGCCCGAAACGCCGGCGTTTTCGACGATCACATCATGGCCGCGTGCTGTCAGTGCGGTTTGCAATTGGGCTGGAAAGGCGTCCGCCGGTCCAACGCCCAGGCCGGCGGTCAGGCTGTCGCCCAAGGCCACGATCCGCACCGCGTCACTGGCCGGCGCAGGCCCAGCCACCAGGCACACCAGCACCAGCCCGGCACAGCCACGCTTGATCGTTTCTGCAAACCTGCCATATCGGTTCATGTTGACTTCACCTTCAGGAATTTTCTGCCCGTGACAGGCCATGCCCTCGATCTCAAGGATATACACCTCACACTTGGGTCTGAAGCCGGTCCCGTCAATATCCTGCGCGGTATCGATCTGGTGGTTCCAGCCGGACAGAGCCTCGGTATTGTCGGCCCGTCCGGGTCCGGCAAGTCAACCCTGCTGATGGTCATGGGTGGGTTGGAACGGGTAACGACGGGAACGGTGATTGCGGCCGGACGCGATATCACCGATATGAATGAGGATGCGCTGGCGGCTTTCCGGCTGGGTCGGGTCGGCGTGGTGTTTCAATCCTTCCATCTGATCCCAACCATGAATGCACTGGAAAATGTTGCCGTGCCGCTGGAAATTGCCGGACGCGGCGATGCCTTCGATGTGGCGCACGAAGCGCTGGGCCGGGTCGGCCTGGATCACCGGCTCAGCCATTACCCCGGCCAGTTGTCGGGCGGTGAGCAGCAACGGGTCGCCCTGGCGCGCGCGCTGGCACCGGCGCCGGCAATCCTGCTGGCGGACGAACCCACCGGAAATCTCGACGGTGCAACCGGTCAGCAGATCATCGATCTGTTGTTCGGCATGGCGCGCGAGGCCGGCACAACTCTGGTTCTGGTTACCCACGACAAGGACCTGACCGGCCATTGCGACCGAACGGTCCGGCTGGAGGATGGCCGGATCGTTTCCGACATTATCGCCGCCGGCGCCGCGGCATGAAGATCGCGCTGATATTTGCCCTGCGCGAACTGTGTGCGGGCGTTGCAGGTTTCCGGGTGCTGATCGCATGTCTGGCGCTGGGCGTGGCCGCGATCGCGGCGGTCGGCTCGCTGTCGGCATCGCTGGACGCCGGGTTGGGCGAACAGGGGCAAAGCCTTCTCGGCGGCGATATTTCCCTGCGCCTGATCCATCGCCCGGCAAGCGAGGCTGAACGCGCCCATCTTCAGGCTGCCGGAAAAATGTCGGTGATGGCCGATATGCGGGCCATGGCCCGCCGCCCCGAAGACCGCCGGCGCAAGCTGGTCCAGGTCAACGGCATCGACAGCCTCTATCCGCTTTATGGAACCCTGGTGACACAGCCGCCGCACGCCGCGACACCCGATGTTCTGACCAGGGCCGCTGACGGGTGGGGCGTCCTGGTGGCGCCGGCCCTTGCCCGTCAACTGTCGCTTACACCAGGCGATCCGCTGAAGATTGGCGATCTGGTCTACCGTGTCCGTGGCACAATCGAGACGGCGCCCGATCAGCTGGGCCTCTCGTTTTCGCTGGGTCCGCGCGTCCTGGTCGATCTGGACAGCTTGCCTGAAACCGGGCTGATCCAGCCGGGCAGCCTGGTGCGCTATCACCATCGAATCGCCGTACCGGAAGGGGCTGATGTGGCAGGCTGGATTACGGACACAGGGGCTAAATTTCCCGAGGCCGGCTGGCGCATCCGCACCCGGGCCGAAGCGGCGCCCGGCGTGACCCGGGCGGTCGAGCGGGTCGCCCTTTTCCTGACCCTGACGGGGCTCACCGCCCTGGCCGTCGGCGGTGTCGGGGTCGCCAATGCGGTGCGCGAATATCTCGACGGCAAGACTGAAACCATTGCCATGCTGAAAACCCTGGGCGCGCCGGCAGCGCTGATTTTTCGGACCTATCTGTTGCAGATCCTGGCTTTCGCCGGATTGGGGATCGGCATCGGATTGCTGATCGGCGCGATGACGCCCTGGCTTGTCGATATTGTCGTCGGGGACCGGCTGCCGGTGCCGGCGGTGCTGGCGGTCTATCCCGGTCCCCTGGCCGTGGCGGCGCTTTACGGGGTGCTGGTCACAGTGGTCTTTGCCCTGCTGCCGCTGATGCGGGCGCGCGACATTCGCCCGGTCGGTCTGTTCCGCGCCATTGCCGGCGGCGCGCGCTGGCGGTTCCGGTGGAGCGATCTCGTCCTGCTGGCGGCAATGGCAATCCTGCTGGCCGGCGCTGCGATCTGGTTCACCTCCGACCGGATGTTTGCCGCCTGGTTTGTCGGCGGAATGGCGATTGCTTTTCTGTTCCTGCGTCTGACCGGCACGCTGGTTGCGATGCTGGCGCGCTGGCCGGGCCGTGGCCGGATCAGTGCGGACCTGCGCCTGGCCCTGGCCAATCTTTACCGCCCCGGGGCGGTGACGGGCTCGGTGGTCCTGTCGCTGGGCCTGGGCCTGACCCTGCTGATCACGGTGATGCAGATCGATGCCAACATCGTATCGACAGTGCGCGAGCAATTGCCCAAGGAGGCACCGGCCTTCTATTTCATCGATGTCCAGGGCAACCAGGCCGCCGAATTCGACCAGGTCGCGAACGCGGTGCCCGGGGTGACGGAAGTTGTCCGCGTCCCGATGTTGCGCGGCCGCCTGACCCACATTGACGGTGTGCCGGCGGACAAGGCGACGGTCGCACCCCATTCCCAATGGATGCTGAATGGCGACCGCGGTCTGACCTATGCGGACGCACCGCCGGAAAATTCCACCCTGGTCGTCGGTGACTGGTGGCCGGCGAACTATGACGGCCCGCCCCTGGTCTCGTTCGATGTCGAGGGCGCGCGGGACATGGGGCTCACCATCGGCGACACGCTGACCGTCAATGTCCTGGGCCGGCCGATCACGGCGGAGATCGCCAACCTGCGGGAAATCCACTGGTCGACGCTGGGGATAAATTTTCTGATGGTCTTCACGCCCAATACGCTGGTGGCCGCGCCGCAAATGCACTTGGCAACTGTCGAGGTTGCCAGCCCGGAGGCCGAAGACGCGCTGGAAATCGCGGTCACGGACGCTTTTGCCAATGTCTCGGCCATCCGGGTCCGCGATGCCGTGAATTTGATCGCCGAAACCCTGCAGAACCTGGCCACCGCCGTGCGCGCGATCAGCATGGTAACCTTGGTTTCGGGCATTCTGGTGCTGGCGGGCGCCCTGGCTGCCGGCCAGCGTGCGCGGGCTTATGATGCCACCATTTTGAAGGTGATGGGCGCGGGCCGGCGGCGGATCCTGACCATTCATCTGTTTGAATACGCGGCACTCGGCCTGGCGACCGCGCTTGTCGCGGCGATATTGGGGGGACTGGCGGCCTGGGCGGTAATCACCCTGGTGATGGAACAGGACTTCGCGCTCTATGGCGGCCGTCTGGCGGCAACCATCGCCATCACTATCGGCGTAACCGTGACTGCGGGTTTACTGGTTACTTCCAGAACGCTCGCATTGCGCGCGGCGACTGTACTACGTGGTTAACAGGCAATCTCTTCAGGGCAATCAACTGAATATTGTTGGCGGATGATTTCCTCCATGCAGTCGTCATCCCGGGCTGCCGAGTGCCGTTTTGCGGCCGGCTCATTTTACCGGGCGCCCTGCGTAACAGCTTCACTGCCGCATGTCTGATGGTGGCGAAATTCGCGGTGGCATGGCCGGCCCCGATGCGACACGCGTCCTGCCTGAAGGTTATATCCAGGATCCGGTGCAGGCTGTTTTCGACTTGCCGGTGATCGCGCCAGTGATCGCGAATGTATTTCGATATGTTCTCGGGACTGTCATCGAGCGATGCAAGGTAAAACGGCCGGACCGTTTCGGCTTCATCACTGATTTCAGGCCTTGCCTGATGCAATCGCCCCGGTCCCGCGCTCAAGGTGCGCGTCGAGGAACAGTTCCACATCCCCGCGCAAACGTCCCCGACTGCCTTTCAGGCCGATCACGTAACCAGCCTCCCGATCAATGATCCGCCGGCAAATCCCGCGCCGGCATCCCATCGCATCAATGGTCACGATGGCGGCCTTGTCGGAGGCGGTGTCAAATGAGCGGCGCGACGTTTCGCCGTCACTGGCGACGCCCTTTTCTGCCAGAAAACAATCACTTCAAAGGTCATGGGGAAGCGCTCGGCGAGGAGATGCGCAAGTCATGGCCAACAATCCGCTCCATCGCTTGCCTGGAGCGCAGGCGAGACCATGTCCGAAAGGGACGCGTCATCCGAACCGAAAGGGAGACGATCTATCTGATCACGAGCCTGTCCGGGGCAACACCGGAACGCATCATGTCTGTGAACCGCGGCCACTGGCGGATCAAGGCGATGCATCATGACAAGGACATAACATGAACCCCTGGTGAGGATCGCCATACCAATCGCCTTGATCACGCCCCGCAAAACATCTTCACGCTGACAGGCGCCACACGTACTGTGCCCAGGCGCATCAGCAACTCGCCCACAAGGGCTATCGAGACGTTCCAGGCCAGCCGAACAGCGGCGATCCGCTTCCTGGCCAAAGGCCACGACAATTTTTACTGAATCGCCCTGGCAATCTCTTGATCTCGTCTCAATTTTCCATCATATACACACAGGAATCCAACTCCACTGAAAGGTATTTTCATGGCTGATTACAACCCGTCCACAATCCGAGGCCGGACTGGCGAGGCAACCGGTGTTCGCATCGACGAAGGTTTGCGCGCTTATATGCTGGGCGTTTACAACTACATGGCGCTGGGCGTCGCATTCACCGCTGTCGTGATCCTGGCTTTGGGAACACAGCCTGAATTGCTGTTTGAATATGCCGCGAGTCCGCTGAAATGGGTGGCTTTTGCCGGTGTTCTGGCACTCGGCTGGTTTTCACCGCGCATTATCCTGGGCGGCAGCACGTTTGCGGCACATCTTTGCTATTGGTCATACGCCGCACTCTGGGGCCTGTTGACCGCGCCCATGGTTGTCGCGATCATGTCGTTCGTGCCGGATGGCGTGTCACTGGTCATGCGGGCGTTCTTCATTACCGCCGGTACCTTTGGCGCGATGAGCCTTTTCGGCTACACCACCAAGCGCGATCTGGGGCCGATGAGCGCCTTCCTGTGCATGGCCACGTTCGGCCTGCTGATTGCAATGCTGTTGAATGTGTTCTTCTTCCAGTCCGACTTCTTCAGCATCGTAACCTCGCTCCTGGTCGTTCTGATCTTTGCCGGGATTACGGCTTGGGAAACCCAGGAAATCCGGCGGATGTACTATGAAGGTGACGGCGCCGCGGTTCAGACCCGCAAGTCGATCTTCGGTGCATTCATGCTTTATGGGTCGTTCGTGGTTCTCTTCAACCACATCCTGTATCTGCTGTACGCATTCAGCAGCGACTGACCGCGACCTGTGTCCGAATACGAGAACGCCCCGGTATCGCCGGGGCGTTTTTCGTTCAGGCTCAGTCGATCAGTTTCAGGGTGATCTTGTCGAGAACCTTGAGGACCTGTCTCAATTCGCGGCCGCGTTTCAGGATCATGCCGGCGGTGTTGGTCACTGCAAAGGCACCCTGCCGGTTGGCCAGCCTGGGTTCCTTGGTGACCCGGTACAGGGGCAGTTCACCGTTTCGGCGAAAGATTGAGAAAACCGCCACATCCTTTTGCATGTCGATGGCGTAGTCGCGCCAATGGCCCGCGGCGACCATCCGGCCATAGATGTTCAGAATCTGGTTCAGTTCCCGCCGGTCGAACGATGTGATGGGGGGCGGGGCGGCCTGGCGACGGGTCCCGCTGACCCTTTCGTGGCGCGAGACCAGATATATGGGTTCACTATCCTCCATGGTGCCAGTTTTGCGCAAATGCCGGACGTTTTGCAAGCCGTCCAATGGTCCAATGCCCCGAAAATGCCGTGATCCGGACAGAGCGGGGACACACGCCTTGCCAGAATGGGATCAGCGATGGTGCACTACCGCGCATGGCCCGGTTCCGGGCAAAAGAATCACGCCGTCTCACCCCCAACCCCGCTGGCGTGATCTTCCGGAGCCGGGCTTTTTGCAGGCTCTGTTGTCCCTTGACCCGGCGGCGCGATTTCGTGCTTATCGGACGGAGAATGAAAACAGGCGTTTCGCATGGACCTTGAAAAGCACCATTGCCCCTGAAGGCCGTCGACGGGATCAGCTTTTCCGTGGCCTGTGGCGAGGTTATGGGCTTCCTGGGCCCCAACGGGGCCGGCAAGGCCATCACCTGCGGATGATCGCGGGCTTTCTGCCGCCGGACCGGGGCGAGGTATCAATCGACGATGTGCACATCGTGCGCCAGTTGATCCAGTCCATGGCTCCGGAAAAGGCGATCATCATCTCGCCCCATATCCTGGAGGAGGTCGATGCGGTCTGTTCCCGCGCGGCGGTCATCGATCATGGCCGCCTGCTGGCAATCGCCCCGGGACATAGGGTGCATGTCGGTTTGCGGGCGTGGCGGAATCGGTAGACGCATCGGACTTAAAATCCGTGGGGCGAAAGCCCGTGGGGGTTCGAGTCCCCCCGCCCGCACCATTTCCCCCAAATTCATGCCTGAGAAATTCACCGGTGCTGACGAATTTTTGTCTCGCGGGCAGCCAGACTCAATTGTGCATGTCGAAACCGCACTTTTACCGGGATTCTTTCGCTGGCCGATGCCATGAGTTCCTGGGCAATAGTTGCAGAATTGTCATTGAAGGAACAATCGCTCGTTTGGCGCGCAAAGAGACTCCATTCCGCGGGCAAACACGTGTAGAAGTGGGTCTTGTGGGAGAAGTCGCCAGAATCGCCACTTGACAAGTTGGAAGGTGACGCAATAGTTTAAAATCGGGTAGTGTTGCTTAGGGCCTGTTGACATTTGGGGTTGCGATTTGCTGCCCGGTGATTGTCAACAGACCCTAGAACGGGACTGTCCCCCAATCAACAGGAGATTCAGAACCATGATCAGACTTTCAATTTGCATCCCTTTCGCGGCGGGAATTGCCCTGTCGGGTTGCGGCGGCAGCAGTAGTGGCGGCGGCATTAGCTTTGCCGAGCGCGCTCGGGACGTGACGAACGCAGAGGCGCCGGCCATGACCGAGGCTGAAATCCGGCTAGGCGCCAGATCTTTGCTCTCCGACATTGCTGAAGACGACCAACGCAATGTTGGGACTTCTCTCCGGTTACACAGACAAACGGACAGTGGCGAAATCCTGGAGCCCGTGCTTCGAACTTGTGATGATGTTGTCGACAGTTGTAGATATGGCGATATTGACGTTTCGAGTCAAGATGTTCTAGACTTGCTGAGAGCCACCGAGAGTGAAGCAGTAGAGCTACAACCTGTTCTGACAAAGAATGGGATTACAACTTTCAAAATCGAGGGGGAGTTGCCCCAAGGGTTTGATTTTGACGATATCCGTACCTACGGCGCGTGGCTGGAACATAGCGCATTTGCTGTTCTTCAGCAACAAACAGGCGAAATAGGTACAAATAATGGCCCAGGATCAGCGATATATTCCTTCGTCGGGGGGGTGGGGGCCGCTTCTGCACCTGATGAGGACGCAACATATCAAGGGCTGATGGTGGGAAGCCCGGTTTCTGGCGAGTATCGCGGCAACGCACTGCAGGGGGATGCCGAAGTGGTGTATTCTATGGCCGATAATAACTTCGACGCGCAGTTCACTGATATCAAAGATCTTGATCGCGGGGTGGCGCATGCGACAGAGGAAATACGTTTTGCGGACGTCGAGGCGGCGGTTGCCGCCCCAGGGGGTTACTTCCAACAAAGCAGCCCAGACCGGTATATTGGCGCTGGTTTTCTTGGACCAGGCCATGAAGAGGTTGTGGGATGGTTTGAAAGCAACAACGTCGTCGGTGCCTTTGGCGCCATAAGGCAGTAGCCAGTCACTTCCGGAAATTGACGGGCCCGTCACGGCGGGCCCGTCGTTTGTGAGATTGCCGGATATGTCTCGAAGCCTGATTCGCGCGCTGGTCCCGAGCGCAATACTGGTAATATCTCTGGCAATATCAACGTCAATGGCGGCCCCTGCCCGGAGCGGGGACGCCAATTCCAGGGCCGGGATCACCGAGCAACAGTTTGAAACCGGCCTCGCCCTTCTGGACGCAGGTCGACCTCGCGAGGCGGCAAGGATATTTTCAGATATCCTGTCGCGGAATCCGGACCTTGTGCGGGTGCGCCTTGAACTGGCGCGGGCGTATTTCAACTCGGGGCAATGGGACCGTGCACGCGCGGATTTTCTTTCGGTGCTCTCGGGCGACATCCCCGAACCCGTGCGCGCAAACATACTGGTGTTCCTCCGGACGATCGACGCCCGACGGGGCTTTGAGTGGGATGCTGATATTGCCATCGTGCGGCTGGGAAATACGCGCAACTACGAGAGCGATACGCTTCTTCTGGATGTGGGTGGCGGGGCGCTTCCCTTCACGCTGGCCCGTGATACCGAGACATCGCGGGGCCTGAGGTTTTCATTCAGCGCATCCGCGCGCCGGGAACTTGCGGGACTATCCGGGGCAAATCGGCGGACGCTGGGCTTTGCCCGGATCATCGCGGCTGGCGACGAAGGACCGGGATCGCGGTTCGACAACCACACGCTTGCGGGAGAGGTGGGCGCTCGGGTCACCTGGCCCCGCTCCACGCTGACCGTTGCGGCTCTGGTGTCGCGCAACTTCCTGCGGGGATCGCCCGAGGAAGATCGCGTCGGGCTCGGCGCCACTTTCGGGTGGCGTTATGGCACGGGCGCCACACTGGCTGTCTCCTCGGCGTGGCAGGATATCGATCATCGACACAATGACCGCCGGGATGGACAGGCCTTGACACTCAACCTGACGGCCACGCGCCCGGTCTCGCCCCGGAGCACCCTGGGTTTGCAACTGGCGCTTGAAGACAAGGACGTGGAGTTCGAACTGGATGCCTTTCAACGGTACCGTCTGACCGCGTTTGGCAGTTTTGACCTTGGTTGGGGGATCGCCCTGGGGCCGAGCGTTTTTGTCGAACGGAAGCTCTTCGACCGCGCGGGGTCGGTCTTTGTGGAGAGCCTTGACGAGACGGGGACCGGGGCGGCGCTTGCCGTCGAAAGCAGCCGGATTGTTCTGCCGTACGGTTTCACCCCGTACGCAACGATCACGCACCGGCGGGTGGAGTCCGACACCAGAGCATTTTCCTGGCGTGACACGACCGTGGTCGCGGGCGTGGAGCGGCGGTTCTGATTGAGCCTCTCAAGCAATTCCCCTGCCCCTTCAAATCCTTCATGCAAGGCGCGCGACCCGAATCATGAAACACTGTTGCAATCGCTCCATATCAAGCTTTGAGAACAGGATCCCCGACGGATCATGGCATGGCGCACCATCTTCAAACGGCGGAAAACGGCGCGGAAGATCAAGCTTCCCTTGTCCATGAAGCGCGATTGACGTCCATCCCCGTGCGCCCGACATCACCGCGCACGGAACCGGAAGGAGAATTTCTTCCGGCGGACAGATGACTTTTGCCGCCTGACGAGGGTCCTACGTCTCCTCGAAATGGGCCGGAAAAACAGTTGAATTGGCAGGTCGAGGGGCGTGTGACATCTGAAATCTCCGAAAAAGAGGGCCATCGTAAGCGTCCGGTGTTGGTGCTCTGACGCGTTATAGCGTGCGCTGATAGTGTCCACCATTGCTAGTGGACATCTTGAGGGCGGATATGTCTGGGAAGAAGGGTCAGAAGAAGCGGTTTTGGTCAGACGATGAGAAGGTTTCGATCTGCGGACAAACGCGCGCGCCTGGGGTTTCGGTAGCGCAGGTTGCACGACGTTACGCGATGAACGCCAATCTGATCTACACATGGTTGCGTGATCCCCGTTTCGCGCCGGCATGTACTGACGGTGATGATTTCGCCGGGGAAGTGACCACATTTCTGCCTGTAGAGATTGCAGGGCCAACCGCCCCCCACGTGCCGATCACAGCGCCCTGTATGGACGATCCTCTTTCGGCTCACCGTGCAGACATCACCCTGTCTGATGGTCGGCGTATCCTGGTTGAAGGAGCGACGGGATTGTCGGCGGTGCCGGCTCTGGTTGAGGGGCTGATGACATGATCCCGGTGCCGGGCAATACGCGGGTGTGGCTGGCCGCTGGGGTGACGGATATGCGGCGCGGGTTCAACACACTGGCGACTCAGGCCGAACAGGTTCTGGCTGAAGACCCGTATTCGGGGCACATGTTCGTGTTTCGCGGCAGGCGCGGTGATCTGCTCAAGATCATATGGTGGGACGGCCAAGGCGCTTGCCTGTTCTCCAGACGACTGGAACGAGGGCGCTTTGTCTGGCCTGCGGCCAGGGAGGGCAAGGTCAGCCTGAGTCCCTCACAGCTATCGATGCTGTTAGAGGGGATTGACTGGCGCACCCCGCAAAAGACCTGGCGTCCCTTGCAGGCGGGATAGAGAAAGCCCAAAAAAACATGAGGTTTAACGCGGTTTGTCGTTTCATCCCATGGGGCAGTTTGATATGGATTACACATTTTGAGCGCCCTTGAATCCCTGCCTGATGACCCCGCCAAACTGAAGGGGTTGGTCTCTCGGATGGACCAGGAGATTACGTCTCTCACCTATCAGGTTGAGAAGCTGAAGGCTGAACTGCATGGCCACCGCAAGGCACGGTTTGGTTCCAGATCAGAGAGCATGGATCAACTGGCCCTCGACCTACAGGAAGACGAAGAGATCGAGGCGGCAGCAAACGAGCAGAAGAACGAAGCTGGCTCCAACGGCACTGATGTCGATGAGACGGACAAACCTGCCAGGCGCAAGCACAGCCGCAACCCCTTGCCAGATCATCTGGATCGGCAGGATGAGGTGCTGTCGCCGGGTGAGGACTGCACTGACTGCGGTGGGAGCCTGCGCCAGATCGGTGAGGACGTTACCGAGGAACTGGAATATGTCCCGGGCCGCTTTGTGGTACGCCGGATCCTCCGCCCCCGCATGGCCTGCACCTGTTGTGAAACCTTTGCCCAGGCCCCATTGCCGTCGCGCCCTGTTGAGCGTGGCCGCCCCGGTCCGGGTCTGCTGGCCCACGTCCTGATTGGCAAATACTGCGATCACCTGCCGCTTGACCGGCAATCAAAAATCTTCGCCCGCGAGAAGGTTAATCTGCATCGCACCACGTTGACCGACTGGGTGGGCCGCAGCACGGCGCTGCTGGAGCCATTGGCCGATCATATCGGCAAGCTGGTCAGGGCAGGGCCTGCACTTTTTGCCGATGACACACCGGTCAAACTACAAACCCGCACCAGGATAAAGAAGACTAGGGTCTGTTGACAATCACCGGGCAGCAACGAGCATTGCGCAGAGGTGCCAGTTGGCTGCGTAGCTGGTATCTGTTTTGTCGTATCGCGTTGCTATCCCCCTGAATTCCTTGATCTTTGCAAAGTAGTTTTCAATCAGGTGACGCCACTTGTACATGTGAGTATCGTCGTCTCGTTGCACTTTCCGGTTCGATTTGGGTGGAATAACCGCAGTTGCGCCGCGCTCATCAAGGTCTTGCAGGAGCCAATCGGCGTCGAAGGCCTTGTCGGCCAGCAACGCTGCGAAGGAGACATCGTGGATCAGGGGGGCAACCCCCTTCATGTCGTGCGCTTGCCCCGGCAGAAGCAGAAAGCGGAACAAGTTGCCGAGCGCATCGACCAGGGCAACGATTTTGGTCGTCAGCCCGCCGCGAGAGCGTCCGATGGCTTGATTCCGTGTCCCCCTTTTGCGCCCGAAGCCTTCTGATGGGCTTGGACAATCGTTCCGTCGATGAGAGCATATTCAAGGTCTGGCTCGTCGCTTATGGCGTTGAAAAGTCTCTCAAACACACCGGCCTTTGCCCATCGACGAAATCGTTTGAAAACCGAATTCCAGTTGCCGAAATCCTGGGGCAGGTCACGCCAGGGAGACCCTGTTCGCACACGCCAAAGTACGGCCTCCATGAACCGACGGTTATCCCGACCGGTTGCTCCCGGGTCCCCGGCTTTACCGGGTAACAGGGGCGCAATCTTCGCCCAGAGTTCATCTGAAATCACCAAACGATCTTCGTCCATCCAAACCTCCATTTTCGAAGCTTGAATAACAGTTCAGGCCAAATCGCAACCCCAAATGTCAACAGGCCCTAGAACCGCGCGGCTGTGGAGTTACGTGCGCGACGAGCGCCCGTGGTGCGGCGAGGCCCCGCCCTGTGCCTGGTATCAGTTCAGCGTGGATCGCAAGGGCGAACATCCGGTCAATCATCTTTCTGGCTATACCGGGACCGTGCATGCCGATGGCTTTGCGGGCTTCAATGGCCTCTTTGGGGAGGGCAAGGCCGACGAACAGGCCTGCATGGTGCATGTGCGCCGCAAGTTTGTGGAAGAGTTTGAGCGCACAGGGTCGGCCATCGCCAAAGGCACAATCAAGCAGATCGCCGTGCTTTACGCTGTCGAAGAGGAAGCCAGAGGCAAATCCCCCGAAGAGCGGGTCGCCATTCGGCAAGAGAAGGCAAGGCCCGTCTTCGATGAGCTGGAAGCATGGTTACAGGCCCGGCTTTCCAGGCTCTCGGGCAAGACCAAACTGGCAGGGGCCATTCGCTATGCGCTGAACCGCATGCCAAAGGCGCGTGCCTGTCTCGGCGACGGACGGCTGGAACTTGACAACAACATCTGTGAACGCTCGATCCGCCCCATCGCACTGGGCCGCAAGAACTATCTCTTCATGGGCTCCGTCGGTGGCGGTAAAGCCGCCGCTATCGCTTGCACCCTCGTCGAGACCGCCAGGATGAACGGCGTTGATCCGGAAGCCTGGCTCACATGGGTGTTGGAGCGCCTGCCAGATCACAAGATCAACCGCATCGAGGAACTCATGCCGTGGAATTGGATGCCGGAATAACCGAAAAATACGGCTCTAACGGACGGCTACGAAAGGGCCGCCCTGCGGCAGGAGAAGGCCAGGCCTGTCTTCGATGACCTGGAAGTATGGCTACAGGCCCAACTGCCCAGGCTCTCGGGCAAGACCAAACTGGCCGAGGCGATCCGCTACGCCCTGAAGCCGATGCCTGAAGCGCGTGCTTATCTCGGCGACGGACGTCTGGAGCTCGACAACAATATCTGTGAGCGATCAATCCGTCCCGTCGCCCCTGGTCGAAAAAATTGTCTCTTAATGGGCTCCGTTGGTGGCGGCGAGGCTGCCGCTATCGCCTACGCCCTCATTGAGACCGCTGAAATGAACAATGTCGATCCCGAGGCCTGGCTCACATGGGTGCTGGAACGCATTGCTGATCACAGATTAACCCCATCGACGAACTCATGCCGTGGAACTGGAAGCCCCAAGACCTCAAAAACGCGGCCTGACCGGACGGATACGGGCCATCTCATCCCCTTGATTCAGAAAACACACAAATGTCAGCAATCTATTCAGTCGATTGCCCTGCCAACCCAGTGGATATTGAAAACCTGCCCGTTGGGTGGAGTCACCACATTTTCTGGACCCGCCCGTCCATGGAATTGAGCTTTGGCGAAAAGAACGGGGTCAAGGCGTTGCGCGCGGAAACCAACAAGGGCGGATTGATCTTCGGCCGCTACATCGACATCCTGTTGGCCGATTATCCGACCCTGACCTGGAACTGGTTTATCGAAGAAGTCCCTCTCGATACTGATCTGGACGAGTTGACTCCTGAAGGAAACGACCACCCTGCCCGCCTGTTCGTCGAACATACCGGCGGCGAGGGCGAACCCCTGCGTATGGAAGTCATTTGTGGTCAAACGGGCCGCTGAAACCGGGCGACTATAAAACTGTGAACGGTCTTCCCCATTACACGGCCAATGGCGGCGACGAAAACATCGGCGTCTGGCACCGTGAAACCGTCGATCTGCTGGAGATATGCAAAATGATCGGCGGCACCGACCCCAAAGCCCGAATCATCCTGATCTCGATCTTCTGTGATTCCGATGACACGGGGACGCGTTCAGTGGCCTGGTTCGGCGACTTCAAACTGCTGAAGAAATAAACTCAGACCGGCCACGCCGGGTCCCACGATCCACCCTATTGTCATTGCCCGGCATGTCCGGGTAATCCATGCGGCACACAAGGCGGTCGCCGCGTGGATTACTGGCATGAAGCGGGCATTCAGTCATGCGTATCATCGGGGGCAAATGGCGGGGCAAGCAATTGGCCACGCCGAAGGACGACCGGGTCCGGCCGACCACGGACCGGGTACGCGAGAATCTGTTCAATATCCTGGCCCATGCCGACTGGGCGCCGTCGCTGGAGGGCGCCCGCGTGCTGGAACTGTGTGCCGGGACAGGTGCGCTGGGGTTGGAGGCGGTGTCCCGCGGCGCGGGCCGGGCCTGTTTCATTGATGCCGATGTGGCCAGCCGCGCCCTGATCCGCCAGAACATGGAAGCCTGCGGTGCCTTCGGTGCCACCAAGCTTTATTCCCGGCCCGTCGAGAACCTCCGCACCCTGGAACCCGGTGCCGGCGGTCCCTTCGATCTGGTATTCTGCGATCCGCCCTATGGCAGCGGACTCGGCCCCCTGGCTCTCTCCAGCGCGGCCGCGGGCGGCTGGCTGATCACGGGAGCGATTTGTGCCCTGGAGTTGGGCGCCGGCGAGGATCCGCCCGAAATAGAGGGGTTCGAACGGCTCGATATCCGGCAGTATGGTGAGACGCAGATCGCCTTCCTGCGTTGGACACAGGTTTAGCGAGAGCAAACATGCACGGGGCAAATATCAACGGGGCGGAAAGCCTAGTGCGGACCTTTATCGATGCGGGCGTCGATACGTGCTTTGCCAATCCGGGTACGTCGGAGATGCATTTTGTCGCGGCGCTGGACCGGGGCGCCGGCATGAAATGCGTGCTCGGCCTGTTCGAAGGCGTGGTCACCGGCGCGGCGGACGGCTATGCCCGCATGGCGGACAAACCGGCGGTGACCCTGCTGCATCTCGGTCCTGGCCTCGGCAATGGCTTTGCCAATCTGCACAATGCCCGCAAGGCACAGACGCCGATCGTCAATGTGGTCGGCGAACATGCCACCTATCACATCGAGCACGACGCGCCCCTGACCACCGACATTGAAGGCATCGCCCGCACCGTTTCGCCCTGGGTCCGGACATCAAAATCGTCGGAGGATTTGGCAGCCGATGGCGCGGCCGCCCTCGCCGCGGCGCAGACCCATCCCGGCCAGATCGCCACGCTTATCCTGCCGGCGAACACCGCCTGGGGCGCCGCCGGTGGCCCGGCCCCGGTGCCGGCCGTTCCCGATATCCCGGTGGTGGACGGCAACCGTGTTGACCGCATAGCCGAGGTTCTGAAACGCGGCGAACCAACCGCTATTCTGATCGCCGGCAAGGTCCAGCGTGAGCGCCCCCTGAGCGTCCTAAGTCAGATCTGTGCCGTGACCGGCGCCCACATGTGGGGCCAGACCTCGAATGCCCGCCTGCAGCGCGGCGCGGGCCGGCCCGCCTTACGCTGTGTTCCCTTCGTGGTCGATCTGGCGGTCGAAAGGTTGAAGGATTACAGGCACATCATCCTGGTCGGCGCCAAGGCGCCGGTAGCCTTCTTCGCCTATCCCGGCAAGCCCAGCACCCTGTGGCCGGAGGGTTGTGAGATTCACACGCTGACAGACGCCCATGAAAATGGTGTGCAGGCGTTGGACGATCTGGCCGAGGCGGTCGGCGCCCTGAAAACCGACCCGGTGCTGCAGCCTCTCGCCGCGCGGGATCTGCCTCGGGACGGCCCCCTGTCGCCGGACGTGGTGACCCAGGTCTTCGCCCATCTGCTGCCGGAAAACGCCATCGTGATCGATGAAGCGATTACCGCCAACCGGACCATGGCCCCGATCACCACCACCGCCCAGCCCCATGACTGGCTGCAGATCGTTGGCGGCTCGATCGGCGACGGCATCCCCCTGGCCGTCGGCGCGGCAACCGCCTGCCGCGACCGCAAGGTGGTGGCGCTTCAGGCCGACGGCAGCGGCATGTATACGCTGCAGGGTCTTTGGACCCAGGCGCGCGAAGGCCTCGACATCACCACCATCATTTTTTCCAACCGGGCCTATGCGATCCTGAAGGCCGAGTTGAAAAACGTCGGCGTCGACCGGCCGGGCCAAAGCGCCCTCGACATGCTGGGCCTTGACCGCCCCGATCTCGACTGGGTCTCCCTCGCCCGCGGCCACGGCGTCGAGGCCGGCCGCGCCGAATCCGTAAGCGACCTGAGCCGCGAGTTGCAGGCCGGCCTCGCCAGTGGCGGCCCCTATCTGATCGAAGCGGTGGTTTAGCTCCCGCCCATAGGCCAGGTGATCTCCCTCTCCCTAATTCCCTCGCCCCGCTCGCGGGAGAGGGGCTAATTGCTTCTCCGTTGCCAGCATGATTATGGCGCGGCATGATCTCCTCATGGCAACGGGGATACACACTGGCGGCCGGATACAGGGGGCAGATGCCCGGCCCGATAATCGCCTTCGTTCATGCCGTTGACGCCGTAAACCGCATCGTCGGGCGGATCACCATGCTGTTGATCTTCGCCATGATCGCGGGGTGCTGCTCTATTCGTCCCTTGCCAAGGCGGTGTGGATCCCGCCCTTGTGGACCCTGGAAATGGCCCAGTTCATCATGGTCGCCTACTACCTGCTGGGTATCCGTCCGGTCAGGCCGCGTTTTTGAGGTCTTGGGGCTTCCAGTTCCACGGAATGAGTTCGTCGATGGGGTTAATCTGTGATCAGCAATGCGTTCCAGCACCCATGTGAGCCAGGCCTCGGGATCGACATTGTTCATTTCAGCGGTCTCAATGAGGGCGTAGGCGATAGCGGCAGCCTCGCCGCCACCAACGGAGCCCATTAAGAGACAATTTTTTCGACCAGGGGCGACGGGACGGATTGATCGCTCACAGATATTGTTGTCGAGCTCCAGACGTCCGTCGCCGAGATAAGCACGCGCTTCAGGCATCGGCTTCAGGGCGTAGCGGATCGCCTCGGCCAGTTTGGTCTTGCCCGAGAGCCTGGGCAGTTGGGCCTGTAGCCATACTTCCAGGTCATCGAAGACAGGCCTGGCCTTCTCCTGCCGCAGGGCGGCCCTTTCGTAGCCGTCCGTTAGAGCCGTATTTTTCGGTTATTCCGGCATCCAATTCCACGGCATGAGTTCCTCGATGCGGTTGATCTTGTGATCTGGCAGGCGCTCCAACACCCATGTGAGCCAGGCTTCCGGATCAACGCCGTTCATCCTGGCGGTCTCGACGAGGGTGCAAGCGATAGCGGCGGCTTTACCGCCACCGACGGAGCCCATGAAGAGATAGTTCTTGCGGCCCAGTGCGATGGGGCGGATCGAGCGTTCACAGATGTTGTTGTCAAGTTCCAGCCGTCCGTCGCCGAGACAGGCACGCACCTTTGGCATGCGGTTCAGCGCATAGCGAATGGCCCCTGCCAGTTTGGTCTTGCCCGAGAGCTTGGAAAGCCGGGCTTTGCCTTCTCTTGACGAATGGCGACCCGCTCTTCGGGGGATTTGCCTCTGGCTTCCTCTTCGACAGCGTAAAGCACGGCGATCTGCTTGATTGTGCCTTTGGCGATGGCCGACCCTGTGCGCTCAAACTCTTCCACAAACTTGCGGCGCACATGCACCATGCAGGCCTGTTCGTCGGCCTTGCCCTCCCCAAAGAGGCCATTGAAGCCCGCAAAGCCATCGGCATGCACGGTCCCGGTATAGCCAGAAAGATGATTGACCGGATGTTCGCCCTTGCGATCCACGCTGAACTGATACCAGGCACAGGGCGGGGCCTCGCCGCACCACGGGCGCTCGTCGCGCACGTAACTCCACAGCCGCGCGGTTCTAGTCTTCTTTATCCTGGTGCGGGTTTGTAGTTTGACCGGTGTGTCATCGGCAAAAAGTGCAGGCCCTGCCCTGACCAGCTTGCCGATATGATCGACCAATGGCTCCAGCAGCGCCGTGCTGCGGCCCACCCAGTCGGTCAAGCGGCAGGTGATCGCAGTATTTGCCAATCAGGACGTGGGCCAGCAGACCCGGACCGGGGCGGCCACGCTCAACAGGGCGCGACGGCAATGGGGCCTGGGCAAAGGTTTCACAACAGGTGCAGGCCATGCGGGGGCGGAGGATCCGGCGTACCACAAAGCGGCCCGGGACATATTCCAGTTCCTCGGTAACGTCCTCACCGATCTGGCGCAGGCTCCCACCGCGGTCAGTGCAGTCCTCACCCGGCGACAGCACCTCTCATCCTGCCGATCCAGATGATCTGGCAAGGGGTTGCGGTTGTGCTTGCGCCTGGCAGGTTTGTCCGTCTCATCGACATCAGTGCCGTTGGAGCCAGCTTCGTTCTTCTGCTCGTTTGCTGCCGCCTCGATCTCTTCGTCTTCCTGTAGGTCGAGGGCCAGTTGATCCATGCTCTCTGATCTGGAGCCAAACCGTGCCTTGCGGTGGCCATGCAGTTCAGCCTTCAGCTTCTCGTTTTGATACGTCAGCGACTGAACCTCGGCCATCAAAAGCTCGCTGACAGCCCGCAGTTCGGCGGGGTCTTCAGGCAGGGATTCAAGGGCGTTGAACATGTGAAATCCATATCAAACTGCCCCATGGGATGGAACGACAAACCGCGTTAAACTTCATGTTTTTTTGGGCTTTCTCTATCCCGCCTGCAAAGGACGCCAGGTCTTTTGCGGGGTGCGCCAGTCAATCCCCTCCAGCAGCATCGACAGCTGTGAGGGACTCAGGCTGACCTTGCCCTCCCTGGCCGCAGGCCAGACAAACCGCCCCCGTTCCAGTCGTTTGGAGAACAGGCAAGCGCCCTGGCCGTCCCACCATATGATCTTGAGCAGATCACCGCGCCTGCCGCGAAACACAAACATGTGCCCCGAATACGGGTCTTCAGCCAGAACCTGTTCGGCCTGAGCCGCCAGTGTGTTGAACCCGCGCCGCATATCCGTCACCCCAGCGGCCAGCCACACCCGCGTATTGCCCGGCACCGGGATCATGTCATCAGCCCCTCAACCAGAGCCGGCACCGCCGACAATCCCGTCGCTCCTTCAACCAGGATACGCCGACCATCAGACAGGGTGATGTCTACACGGTGAACCGAAAGAGGAACGTCCATACAGGGCGCTGTGATCGGCACGTGGGGGGCGGTTGGCCCTACAATCTCTACAGGCAGAAATGTGGTCACTTCCCCGGCGAAATCATCACCGTCAGTACATGCCGGCGCGAAACGGGGATCACGCAACCATGTGTGGATCAGATTGGCGTTCATCGCGTAACGTCGTGCAACCTGCGCTACCGAAACCCCAGGTGCGCGCGTTTGTCCGCAGATCGAAACCTTCTCATCGTCGATCGTTTGGTGATTTCAGATGAATTCTGGGCGAAGATTGCGCCCCTGTTACCCGGTAAAGCCGGGGACCCGGGAGCAACCGGTCGGGATAACCGTCGGTTCATGGAGGCCGTACTTTGGCGTGTGCGAACAGGGTCTCCCTGGCGTGACCTGCCCCAGGATTTCGGCAACTGGAATTCGGTTTTCAAACGATTTCGTCGATGGGCAAAGGCCGGTGTGTTTGAGAGACTTTTCAACGCCATAAGCGACGAGCCAGACCTTGAATATGCTCTCATCGACGGAACGATTGTCCAGGCCCATCAGAAGGCTTCGGGCGCAAAAGGGGGACACGGCATCAAGCCATCGGACGCTCTCGCGGCGGGCTGACGACCAAAATCGTTGCCCTGGTCGATGCGCTCGGCAACTTGTTCCGCTTTCTGCTTCTGCTGGGGCAAGCGCACGACATGAAGGGGGTTGCCCCCTGATCCACGATGTCTCCTTCGGAGCGTTGCTGGCCGACAAGGCCTTCGACGCCGATTGGCTCCTGCAAGACCTTGATGAGCGCGGCGCAACTGCGGTTATTCCACCCAAATCGAACCGGAAAGGGCTACGAGACTACGATACTCACATGTACAAGTGGCGTCACCTGATTGAAAACTACTTTGCAAAGATCAAGGAATTCAGGGGGATAGCAACGCGATACGACAAAACAGATACCAGCTACGCAGCCAACTGGCACCTCTGCGCAATGCTCAACGCTGCCCGGTGATTGTCAACAGACCCTACAAACCCGCACCAGGATAAAGAAGACTAGAACCGCGCGGCTGTGGAGTTACGTGCGCGACGAGCGCCCGTGGTGCGGCGAGGCCCCACCCTGTGCCTGGTATCAGTTCAGTACAGACCGCAAGGGTGCACAACACCCGGTCAATCATCTTTCCGGCTATACCGGGACCGTGCATGCCGATGGCTTTGCGGGCTTCAATGGCCTCTTCGGGGAGGGCAAGGCCGACGAACAGCCTGCATGGTGCATGTGCGCCGCAAGTTTGTGGAAGAGTTTGAGCGCACAGGGTCGGCCATCGCCAAAGGCACAATCAAGCAGATCGCCTACTTTACGCTGTCGAAGAGGAAGCCAGAGGCAAATCCCCCGAAGAGCGGGTCGCCATTCGGCAAGAGAAGGCAAAGCCGGTAAAAAAGCCGGTTGTCCGTACCACCCCGCTGCACCGGGCGGCCGGTGAAGGCCATACGAGGGCCATCGGGGCGCTTCTCGCGGGCGGGGCCGATCCGGGCGCACGGGACAAGGATGGCGTCACCCCGCTGCACTGGGCGGCCGGTCGAGGTCATACGAAGGCCATCGGGGCGCTTCTCGCGGGCGGGGCCGATCCGGGCGCACGGGACAAGAATGGCGTCACCCCGCTGCACGAGGCGGCCGGTGAAGGCCATACGAAGGCCATCGGGGCGCTTCTCGACTCCGGGGCCGACCCCAACGCACAGAATCATAGTGGGAACACCCCGCTGCACTGGGCGGCCCATCGAGGCCATACGAAGGCCATCGGGGCGCTTCTCGCGGGCGGGGCCGATCCGGACGCATGGTAAGTATGACTACCCCCCTTTGACAATTGACGGGCAAAACATGCAAGATACAGATCTTAGAGCCTGATTCAAAATGATCTGATGTTTTTCAAGCCCTTGCGAGACAGCGTGTCATGCGTCTGATATGGGCGATGAGAACCCAAGCCTCTGCACTTTCGATGGTTTTCTTCCAATCCTTTGCCAATCGGCGGCAACGTCCCAGCCAGGCGAAGGTGCGTTCGACGACCCATCTGCGGGGCAGGACCTCAAAACCTTCGGCGGTGTCGGAACGCTTCACAATCTGGATAGTCCAGCGGCCAATGGTTATCAGGGCTGAACGAAGTTTTGGCCCCCGATAACCGCAGTCGGCAAAAACGTGGCGCAGTTTTGGGGCATCCCGCTTGAGCTTTTGAAAGACGCCCACTGCCCCGTCGCGATCCTGAATGTTGGCAGCGTGAACGCATGATGCCAACAGATGGCCACAGGTGTCTGTCATGATGTGGCGCTTGCGGCCTTTGATCTTCTTTCCTGCGTCGTAGCCAGAAATGCCGCCGTTTTCAGTGGTTTTCACGCTTTGACTGTCAATAACGCCTGCTGTGGGTTGATGATCCCGAGCCTCCCATTCACGCGCCAAAGCGACCAGAGCGTGGTTGATCTCCGCCAGTAACCCGCTATCACGCCAGTTGTAGAAATAGTATCGAACCGTTGAAACTGGCGGAAAGTCCTTTGGCAAAAGAGACCACGCGCACCCGGCGGCAGCGATGTAGCCAATCCCATCCCAAACTTCGCGCAACTCAACTTCCCGAGGGCGCCCCAATTTGTTGGGGCCGGGCAAAAGCGGAAAAATGACCGCCCATTCTGCATCGGTTACATCGCTTGAGTAACGCTCGTTATTCCGCTCATACTGGCAGCGAGTGGTTTCAGTCCAGGGCATCGTGACCTCCGTTTTCTTGTTTCTTGTTCAAACAAACAGAATCACAACCCACTGATATCACTCAACTCATTTTCGTTCAGGCTCTTAGAGCCTGCTTCAAAATGATCTGATGTTTTTCAAGCCCTTGCGAGACAGCGTGTCATGCGCCTGATATGGGCGATGAGACCCCAAGCCTCTGCACTTTCGATGGTTTTCTCCCAATCCTTCGCCAATCGGCGGCAACGTCCCAGCCAGGCGAAGGTGCGTTCGACGACCCATCTGCGGGGCAGGACCTCAAAACCTTCGGCGGTGTCGGAACGCTTCACAATCTGGATAGTCCAGCGGCCAATGGTTATCAGGGCTGAACGAAGTTTTGGCCCCCGATAACCGCAGTCGGCAAAAACGTGGCGCAGTTTTGGGGCATCCCGCTTGAGCTTTTGAAAGACGCCCACTGCCCCGTCGCGATCCTGAATGTTGGCAGTGTGAACGCATGATGCCAACAGATGGCCACAGGTGTCTGTCATGATGTGGCGCTTGCGGCCTTTGATCTTCTTTCCTGCGTCGTGCCAGAAATGCCACCGTTTTCAGTGGTTTTCACGCTTTGACTGTCAATGACGCCTGTCGTGGGGTGATGATCCCGAGCCTCCCATTCACGCGCCAGAGCGACCAGAGCGTGGTTGATCTCCGCCAGTAACCCGCTATCACGCCAGTTGTAGAAATAGTATGGCTCAGTTTACAAGCCGTGTGCGTCCATGTTATGTTTTTTGTGAAATCAGAAGGATGGATTGACATGGATCACAAGCAGTTTCAGGAATGGTTATCGGGGATAGACCACCTCAGCCCGGCGCAGCGGCAGCAAACCGAAGCCGTGTTCCTGGGGGACACGGAGACGTCAGCGTCGCTGGCTGCCATTGAAGCGGCCGTGGGTGGAGATCGCCAGTGCCCGCATTGTGGCACGCCAAGCGCCATATCGCGTGGCAAGGCAAGGGGTCTGCGACGGTACCAGTGCAAAGAATGCAGGAAGACATTCAATGCCGCGACCGGCACCCCTTGTCGGGTCTGCACCGCAAGGACAAGTGGCTTTCCTTCGGAGCCTGTCTTGCTGATGGGCTGACGGTTCGCGCTTCAGCAGAACGTTGCGGACTTGCCGTCAACACCGCCTTCCGTTGGCGGCACCGATTTCTTGCCGCAAAAGACCTGAAGGCACGCAAGCTCACGGGCATTGTGGAAGCCGATGAAACCTATGTGCTGGAAAGCCGGAAAGGTGCACGAAACCTTGAGCGCAAGGCGCGACGCAGGGGAGGCAAGGCCAGCAAGCGGGGCCTGTCAGATGAACAGGTTCCGGTACTGGTTGTCGCTGATCGCAGCGGCGCGACAGTCAGTGCGGTTCTGCCCGCGGTCAACGCAGATACCTTGCGAGAGGTGATCGCACCGGTTGTGGACGAGGATATCGTTTTGGTGACGTAAGCGTCCGGTGTTGGTGCTCTGACGCGTTATAGCGTGCGCTGATAGTGTCCACCATTGCTAGTGGACATTTTGAGGGCGGATATGTCTGGGAAGAAGGGTCAGAAGAAGCGGTTTTGGTCAGACGATGAGAAGGTTTCGATCTGCGGACAAACGCGCGCGCCTAGGGTTTCGGTAGCGCAGGTTGCACGACGTTACGCGATGAACGCCAATCTGATCTACACATGGTTGCGTGATCCCCGTTTCGCGCCGTCATGTACTGACGGTGATGATTTCGCCGGGGAAGTGACCACATTTCTGCCTGTAGAGATTGCAGGGCCAACCGCCCCCCACGTGCCGATCACAGCGCCCTGTATGGACGATCCTCTTTCGGCTCACCGTGCAGACATCACCCTGTCTGATGGTCGGCGTATCCTGGTTGAAGGAGCGACGGGATTGTCGGCGGTGCCGGCTCTGGTTGAGGGGCTGATGACATGATCCCGGTGCCGGGCAATACGCGGGTGTGGCTGGCCGCCGGGGTGACGGATATGCGGCGCGGGTTCAACACACTGGCGACTCAGGCCGAACAGGTTCTGGCTGAAGACCCGTATTCGGGGCACATGTTTGTGTTTCGCGGCAGGCGCGGTGATCTGCTCAAGATCATATGGTGGGACGGCCAAGGCGCTTGCCTGTTCTCCAAACGACTGGAACGAGGGCGCTTTGTCTGGCCTGCGGCCAGGGAGGGCAAGGTCAGCCTGAGTCCCTCACAGCTATCGATGCTGTTAGAGGGGATTGACTGGCGCACCCCGCAAAAGACCTGGCGTCCTTTGCAGGCGGGATAGAGAAAGCCAAAAAAACATCAAGTTTAACGCGGTTTGTCGTTCCATCCCATGGGGCAGTTTGATATGGATTACACATGTTGCACGTCCTTGAAGCCCTGCCTGATGACCCCGCCAAACTGAAGGGGTTGGTCTCTCGGATGGACCAGGAGATTACGTCTCTCACCTATCAGGTTGAGAAGCTGAAGGCTGAACTGCATGGCCACCGCAAGGCACGGTTTGGTTCCAGATCAGAGAGCATGGATCAACTGGCCCTCGACCTACAGGAAGACGAAGAGATCGAGGCGGCAGCAAACGAGCAGAAGAACGAAGCTGGCTCCAACGGCACTGATGTCGATGAGACGGATAAACCTGCCAGGCGCAAGCACAACCGCAACCCCTTGCCAGATCATCTGGATCGGCAGGATGAGGTGCTGTCGCCGGGTGAGGACTGCACTGACTGCGGTGGGAGCCTGCGCCAGATCGGTGAGGACGTTACCGAGGAACTGGAATATGTCCCGGGCCGCTTTGTGGTACGCCGGATCCTCCGCCCCCGCATGGCCTGCACCTGTTGTGAAACCTTTGCCCAGGCCCCATTGCCGTCGCGCCCCATCGAACGTGGCCGCCCCGGTCCGGGTCTGCTGGCCCACGTCCTGATTGGCAAATACTGCGATCACCTGCCGCTTGACCGGCAATCAAAAATCTTCGCCCGCGAGAAGGTTAATCTGCATCGCACCACGTTGACCGACTGGGTGGGCCGCAGCACGGCGCTGCTGGAGCCATTGGCCGATCATATCGGCAAGCTGGTCAGGGCAGGGCCTGCACTTTTTGCCGATGACACACCGGTCAAACTACAAACCCGCACCATGATAAAGAAGACTAAAACTGCGCGGCTGTGGAGTTACGTGCGCGACGAGCGCCCGTGGTGCGGCGAGGCCCCACCCTGTGCCTGGTATCAGTTCAGCGTGGATCGCAAGGGCGAACATCCGGTCAATCATCTTTCTGGCTATACCGGCACGGTGCACGCCGATGGCTTTGCGGGCTTCAATGGCCTCTTTGGGGAGGGCAAGGCCGACGAACAGGCCTGCATGGTGCATGTGCGCCGCAAGTTTGTGGAAGAGTTTGAGCGCACAGGGTCGGCCATCGCCAAAGGCACAATCAAGCAGATCGCCGTGCTTTACGCTGTCGAAGAGGAAGCCAGAGGCAAATCCCCCGAAGAGCGGGTCGCCATTCGGCAAGAGAAGGCAAAGCCCGTCTTCGATGAGCTGGAAGCATGGTTACAGGCCCAGCTTCCCAGGCTCTCGGGCAAGACCAGACTGGCAGGGGCCATTCGCTATGCGCTGAACCGCATGCCAAAGGCGCGTGCCTGTCTCAGCGACGGACGGCTGGAACTCGACAACAACATCTGTGAACGCTCGATCCGCCCCATCGCACTGGGCCGCAAGAACTATCTCTTCATGGGCTCCGTCGGTGGCGGTAAAGCCGCCGCTATCGCTTACACCCTGGTCGAGACCGCCAGGATGAACGGCGTTGATCCGGAAGCCTGGCTCACATGGGTGTTGGAGCGCCTGCCAGATCACAAGATCAACCGCATCGAGGAACTCATGCCGTGGAATTGGATGCCGGAATAACCGAAAAATACGGCTCTAACGGACGGCTACGAAAGGGCCGCCCTGCGGCAGGAGAAGGCCAAGCCTGTCTTCGATGACCTGGAAGCATGGCTACAGGCCCAACTGCCCAGGCTCTCGGGCAAGACCAAACTGGCCGAGGCGATCCGCTACGCCCTGAAGCCGATGCCCGAAGCGCGTGCTTATCTCGGCGACGGACGTCTGGAACTCGACAACAATATCTGTGAGCGATCAATCCGTCCCGTCGCCCCGGGTCGAAAAATATTGTCTCTTCCCGGGCTCCGTTGGTGGCGGCGAGGCTGCCGCTATCGCCTACGCCCTCATTGAGACCGCTAAAATGAACAATGTCGATCCCGAGGCCTGGCTCACATGGGTGCTGGAACGCATTGCTGATCACAGATTAACCCCATCGACGAACTTATGCCGTGGAACTGGAAGCCCCAAGACCTCAAAAACGCGGCCTGACCGGACGGATACTTGGTGACCGATGGACACCGCGCTTATCCGCGATGCGCGGCGGCAATCGGTGCGCATCACGAAGCATTGAACCTGTCACGAAGTGAACGGGTGCGAGGTGCCTTTCACATTCAGACGGTCAACAACCGACACAGCCGGTTGAAGGATTTCTTGCGGCGCTACCGAGGCGTCGCGACCAGATATCTCGACAACTACCTGCGATGGTTCCAGCGGCTTGAACTGGAGAACGCCTCACCCCGGGCTTGCCTCGCAACCGCCATCGCACGCCCATGCATACAATTCGTAAACTGAGCCAATAGTATCGAACCGTTGAAACCGGCGGAAAGTCCTTTGGCAAAAGAGACCACGCGCACCCGGCGGCAGCGATGTAGCCAATCCCATCCCGAACTTCGCGCAACTCAACTTCCCGAGGGCGCCCCAATTTGTTGGGGCCGGGCAAAAGCGGAAAAATGACCGCCCATTCTGCATCGGTTACATCGCTTGAGTAACGCTCGTTATTCCGCTCATACTGGCAGCGAGTGGTTTCAGTCCAGGGCATCGTGACCTCCGTTTTCTTGTTTCCTGTTCAAACAAACAGAAGCACAACCCACTGATATCACTCAACTCATTTTCGATCAGGCTCTTACGTATTTTCTGTATCTTGGGAATTTCAACCAATGAAATGCTTTACCATGGCGGGATTTCAGCACCGCCATTCAGAAATTGTCGATATGGCTCTGAAGGAACCGGTTGGTCTTACCCGGTACGGCAAACGAAAATTCGTGCTGGTCAGCCAAGACTTCCATGACGAGATAATGGATCGCAAGGCCCCGCAACGCGCCTTTCACACCGATGACGTGCCCGAGGACCTGATGCCAATCCTGCTGGAAGGACTGTCCGGCCTGCCCGAAGAGGATTCGACGGATGACCAAACCCGAAGTCGGCGAAGTCCATGTCTATCCCTATCCGTGGTTCCGCGAACACAATGCCGGCGAAGACGCAGGTCGAAAGGATAGACCGGTTTGCGTCACCGTGGCGGTTAAGAAGGATGCTGTCACCCATCTGTTCCTCGTACCGATCACCAGTACGCTACCGCCCGCCGATCAAGCTTCGATTGCTGTTCACGACCTGGAAGCTCGCAGAGCCGGATCAGACGACAGGAAGGCCTGAATCATCATTTCGGAAGCCGATTACGACATCTTGGAAACCAGCTTCGATTTCGATCTGGGAACGCCGCCGATCGGCCGGTTTAGCCAAGCTTTCACGCCCCAGTTACGCAAGCAATATGACCGACTGGTTCGCCACAAAAAGGCATCCACGGTTCCTCGGCAGGATCCTAATTCTTAAACAGATCCTTGCGCAGGGTGCTCAGCGCGTCCGGGTCGATCTTGACGTGGATCACCGACGGGCGGCGGGCTTCGATGGCGGCGGTCAGGGCCGGGCCAAGGGCGCCGGGGATTTCCACCGACAGGCCAGCCGCGCCGCCGAGGCGGGCGACCTCGTCATAGGGCGGGCTGACGATGTCGGCGCCGAGCAGCCGGCCGCCGAAAAATTCGTTCTGATAGGCCTTCTCCGCCCCCCAGGCGCCATTGTCCAGCACCACGGCGACCACCGGCAGGGCGTATTGCACGGCCGTCGTGATCTCGGCCAGGGTAAAGCCGAAACCGCCATCGCCCATGATCGAAACCACCGGACGATCCGGCGCGGCGGCCTGGGCGCCCAGCGCCGCGGCATAACCGAACCCAACAAGGCCGAAATCGAGCGGGGTGATCAGGCCGGGGCTGCGATAATGGGCCAGCCGGTCGGCAGCCTGAAGACAGGCATTGCCGGTGTCGAGGGTCACAATGGCGTCCTCGGGCAGGGCGGCGCGGATCTCGGCCAAGGCCCGGCGCGGGTGCGGGGGCGTCGTGTCGATCGCCGCCTCGGCGGCGCGTCCTTCGCCCAGCACTTCCATGCCAATCTTGAAGTCGGCGGTCCACGGCGCCCAGGCCTCACCGGTCAGGCCGCGCGCAAGAGCGGCGGACAGCAGCGCCTCAGTGCTGGCTTTTGCATCGGCCTGCACGCCGATCTCCACCGGGAAATACCGCCCGACCGCGGCGGCATCAATGTCGATCTGGACGATCTTGCCGGTGGCGGTGACATAGTCATGGCTGTGGAACGTCGAATTGAAGGCCAGCCGCGCCCCCAGCACCAGCAACAGATCGGCCTCGCGGGTCAGACGGCTCGCCACCTGATTGCCGCGCGGTCCGGCCTGGCCGGCAAACAAAGGATGGCCATGGGGCATGATGTCCGCATGGCCGGTCGAGGCGACGACGGGAATCTCCAACGCCTCGGCCAGGGATCGCAGCGCGGCCGACCCCTTCGACCATTTGAAACCGCCGCCACCGATAATTACCGGCGCCTTCGCGGTCGCCAGCATGTCGAGAATATCCTCGATCCGGTCCGGCGCCGGCGGGCCGCCCGCGGCCACATCCAGCATGCGCGGCACCGGCGCCTTGATCTCGGCGGCAAAGACATCGCGCGGCACATGCAGCACCACCGGTCCGCGTCGGCCGCTCATGGCCAGGCGCAGGGCATCGCGCAGCATGCGCGGCAGACTGGCGGGATCGCTGACCAGGATCGAGCGTTTGCAAATGGGTTGAAACAGCGCGACCTGGTCGATCTCCTGAAAAGTGTCCTTGCCAAGGTCACCACGCGGCATGGCGCCGGCAAGGACGACCAGGGGCGAATAGGCCAGATGCGCCTCGGCCACCGCCGTCACCAGATTGGCAACGCCGGGTCCGGCCTGTGCGCCCAGCACAATGCCTGGTCCGCCGGTGATCCGTGCCGCGGCGTCCGCCATGTGGCCCGCCGCCCGCTCGTCCCGCGCCCCGACATATGAAATGCCGCTGCCGTGCAAGGCATCGAATAGCTCCAGCATCGATCCGCCGAGCAGGCCGAAGACGGTTTTCACCCCTGCCGCCTTCAGCACCTCTACCGCCGCCGCACCGCCATTCATTCGTGCCATCCTATAGCTTCCATCCTGCCATCAGGCCTTCATAGACCGCCTCTTCCGCCGTGCGCGGCACCACACAGTCGCCAATGCTTGTGACGTTCATCCCCCTGCCCGCCAGCGCCGCCTCCAACCCATCCTCGGCGAGATGACCGAGCGACAGAACCAGCGTGTCGATGCCGTCATATTCGATCGCCTCGCCAGTCAGCGTATCCTGCAGCCAGACCGTTTCGCCGTCCATGCCGAACAGCCTGGCATGGGTGCGGATCGTCACGCCCAGCCGGTGCAGCCGTCCGACATAATGATTGCGGGTGTAAAGTTGCAGGGTCTCGCCGGCCAGCGCCGCATTGGTGCACAGCGTCACCGCGCAGCCCGATGTGGCCAGTTGTTCGGCCAGGCCAAGACCGATCCAGTCCGCCCGCCAGTCGGAAATTACCACATTGGCGCCCACATTCGCACGTCCCTCCAGCACGTCCCAGGCGGTGACGGCATGGGCGCCGTCCAGCCTGTCCAGCGGCGAAATATGCACCCTTGCGCCGGTCGCCAGAATGATCGTGTCGGGGCTTTCCGCCGCAATGGTTTCCGCGTCCGCCTCCCGGCCCGTGACGACGCGGACGCCGGCTGTGGTCATCTCCCGTTCCAGATTGCCGATAATGCCGCCGAACTCCTCCCGACCCGGCAGGCGTCGGGCCAGTTTGGCCTGACCGCCCAGATCGGTTTCGCGTTCAAACAGGGTGACATCCGCCCCGCGCGCCGCAGCGATGGCTGCCGCCTTCATGCCGCCCGGCCCGCCGCCGACAACCACAACTTTATGCGGTTCGGCCAGTAGCGGCGGCTCGGGAAAGTCCAGTTCACGCCCGGATTCGGGATGCTGGATACAGGAGATGCCCAGCCCCTTGTGCGCTCGGCCGATACAGGCCTGGTTACAGCCGATACAGGCGCGGATCTCGTTCAGATCGCCGGCCTCGGCCTTGGCCGGCATGTGGGAATCGCAAATCAGCGCCCGTGTCATGCCGCACAGGTCCGCCGCGCCCCCGGCGATGACCTGTTCGGCGATCTGGGGCTGGTTGATGCGGCCGGTGACGATGACCGGCTTGTCGATCTCGGCCCTGATCGCGGCGGCGAGCGGCGCGGTATAGGCGTGAGCGAGGCCCATGGGCGGCACGATATGCACCGATCCGCCCAAGCTGGCCGACGTACCGGCAACGACGCTGACATAGTCGAGTTCCGGCGCCAAGGCGCGGCAGGCCGCTCGGACTTCTTCTTCGCTCAAACCGTCGCCATCCATATCCGATCCGGACAGCCGCAGGCCCACCGCCAGGCCGGGTGCGGCAACCCGGATCGCACCGATGACATCGCACAGGAATTTCAGCCGCCGCTCTTCGTCACCTCCATAGGCATCGTCCCGCAGATTGACCCGGGGATTGAGAAACTGGGCTGGTAGATAGCCATGGCTGCCGACGATCTCGATCCCGTTGAAACCGGCTGCCGCCAGATGGGCGGCATTGGTGCCGAAACCGGCGACAATCTCCTTGATCAACGAAACCGGCATCGGTTTCGGCATGATGTGAAACCGCTCGTTGGGCACCGATGAGGGGGCATAGGCGACGGGCAGCATGCCGACGGCCGCTGACAGGATCTCCCGGCCGGGATGAAACAACTGGGCGAATATCTTCGCGCCGTGGCGGTGGCACGCCTCGGCCAACCGGGCAAACGGCGCGACCGTCTCCGGCGTGCCGGCACACAGCAGGCTCGGCGAAAATCTCGCCGTCTCGTGCACCGCCACGATTTCCGAAACGATCAAACCCGCCCCACCGCGCGCCCGGGCTTCGTGATAGGCGATCAGCCGGTCATCGGGCACGCCATCCGACAGATAAGTGTGATGACCGGTCGACACGACCCGGTTCTTGACGCCGCAGGGACCAAGCCGGATCGGGGAGAACAGATGCGGCAGGCCGTTCACCCGGCTCTCCCGATATCGGCGCGGGACAGGAGCAGATCGTATCGGTTGCGCAAGCCCGTATCGACGGCATCGCCCAGATGGTCCGGATAATGGACCCCCAGAATTTCCCGTGTCCGGGTAATGGCGCGGGTCCGCACGTCGCTCGCCCCGTCCTCGGCCCAGTCGGTGGGCGAGCGCCGGTCGCCGACAGCCGGGTAGACATAATCCCGCTCCATCCGCGCCAGGGTGTCGGCATGGCCAAGATAATGGCCCTCACCCGCGGTCACCTCGGCAATCACTTCGGCGGTCAGGCTTTCGGCGTCGGCTTCGATCCCGCGCACGGTGCGTGCAATGCCGCCCAGCATGTCATTGTCGATGACATAGCCTTCCAGCGAACAGCCAAGCAGGCTGGCCTGCATGCCGCAGGCCTGGGTGATGATATTGGATCCGGCGTGGGCGGCGAGTGACACCGACAGGGTCTTTTCATAGCCGTGCTGGGCATCGGCGATCTTGGCGTCGGTGATCCCGGCGATCGAGCTGGTCGGCAGGCCGTAGAACCGGCCCATCTGGGCCGCTCCGGCCATCAGGATCGCCTGCTCGCCGCCGCCGCCGCACATCGATCCGGTGCGCAGATCGGCGACCAGGGGTTTGGGCGCAAAGATCGCCTGGGCCCGCGGGTCAACCAGCCAGGCATGGACGAATCCCGCCAGCGTCTCGGCCACCGCCTGGACGAGGCTGCCGGCAATCGAGGCCGGGCTGGTCGCGCCGGCCTGGCCAGCCGAGATGATCTGGACCGGGAAGCCAGCCCGCACCGCGTGCTCAATGGTCTGGCAGGCTTCCTCGGCAAAGCGCATGGGTGGCACCACATGACAGACCATGATGGTCAGGAACGGCTTTGCCCGAAACGCCGCCTCGCCGCCGGCGACCACGTAACAGATGTCGGCAATGTCAGCCACATGGGCCGAGTCCGAGGCGCTGATGCAGGCATGCTTGGCCGTGCCCGCCAGACAGGCATAGGCCGTGTTGACGTCCAAAGCGCGCGGGCTGGGCGCGTCGCGGGCGACCAGCGACCGGCTGAACAGATGGACATTGTCAAGGGTATCGACCAACCGCGCGGCGTCATAGAGATCTTTCGTCGTGGCATCCCGGTAGCGCCCGGTCTTCAGATCGACAATACTGGGCGAGGCCCCGCCGGACCCGAAATGCACCCGCGCGCCGGAGATGTCGAGCGCATGGTCCGGCGTCTGGCCGTGCAGCACAATGTCCCGCCGCGCCCCGGCAATCGCTTCTTCGACCAGGCCGCGCGGAAACAGCAACCGCCCATTTTCGGATACCCCCCCGCCGCGCGCGCAAACCCGGTCCACCATGGACGGGATCGCCTGGGCCAGGCCGACAGTTTTCAGCAGGCTCAGAACACTTTCATGAACGGCGGCAACTTCTGCGTCTGTCAGCGGCTTGAACCGACCCGCCGCCAGGCCCGGCCAGACCGGCGCCGCTCCGACCGATTCTGCCGCCTGCCGCTTCGCCATCCGCGCTTCCCGTCCCCGGCGTTGATGCGCCATTTGCGCCATCCGCAGCTGCCTTTGCCTGATTCAATGGATTAGATAAACACCAGTCGACCTTGGTGACAATATGGTATTGGGGCAGTCACGAATGGTTCAGCATTTCGAGGACCGAGGCGCGCCAATCTGTTTGCGTGTCACTCTTCAAACACTCCGGAAAATCCAGCAACGCGGAGCAAGCGCCTCAAATTCGAACGGTGCAATCGGCCACCGGCCGCCGCGGGAAAGGGAGGACGCCTTCCATGCAAGCCTGAACACCTTTGATCCAGCGTACGCCAAAGCGTGCGCGTCGATCCTCGCGTTTTCCCGTAGGGAAAATCGCTGGGATAAAATCGCATAAGTTTTGAACAAAAAACTCTCCGGTAAACCCGGCGCGGTTCACTATCCACGTCCTGGTATGCAGCCTCCAACTTCCAGTCGAACCCGCTTTAGCGAAAACGAATCATGTCATGACCATGTCCACATGTTCCTGGCCGTGCCACCAAAAATCGCCATCTCCTCCCCCGCCCTAGAGTTTTTTGAGACACTGATCAAGACCTGAGACGAGGGGATGCATGAGGTGTTTCATGACGGAACAGAAGAAGGTTGATCGGGCCGGAGCCGGAGCAGCGGAGACTTCACATATCGCAGCAGCGCCGGCTCCGGCCCGACATCGCAGACAGACGTCGGCGCGCAAGCAGGAGGCCGTTCTGCGGGTGTTGCGGGGCGAGGACATCGAGTTGGTGGCTCGTGGTATCGACGCGACGGCGGCCGATGTCAGCGGCTGGCGGGACGTTTTCCTGGCGACGGGCGCATCCGGGCTGAAGCATCGCCCGCGCGATGCCCGCGATGAGGGGATTGATCGGCTTCGCGCCAGGGTGGGCGAGATCACCATGGATAACGAACTTCTCGTCGAGAAGATCGCGAAGATGGAGGCAGGCCACCCTTTCGGGCGCCGGAGGTCGAAGCGATGAGCGCCGTCATCTCGATCTCCACGGGCAAGGTTTACGGCGTCTCCCGGGTGTGCCGGGCCAGCGTGTACCGGGACCTGCAACCGGCCCGGACCGAGGCCGCGCCGCCCCGCCGCCCGGGACCACAAGGCCCCCTGTCGGATGCCGATCTCTGGTCGGGGAGATCAGACAGGTCATCACCAGCAGCAGGTTCCATGGCGAGGGCTATCGCAAGGTGTGGGCGCGCCTGCTTCGCCTTATCCATAACTCGGGTTAATTTTGAACCTGCTCCTGATCCCCTATATCGCCAAGGTGATGGCGGTGCCGCGCACCTATCTGATCCCGTTCATATCTTCTTCACCATGAAGGGCGCATATATCGGCCAGAACAATACGACCGAGTCATTGCTGCTGGTCGGCCTGGGGATCGCAGCCACCACTCTGCGCTTTGCGGATTAATCCTGGCGCCGCTGCTGATCGGCTTCATTCTGGGTTCGATGCTGGAAGACAATTTTACCCGTTCCATGCAGCTTTATGACGGGATTGGATTTGTCGTGGCGCGTCCGATGACGCTCGGTCTTTTGGCGGTAGCGGTGATCCTGGTCGTCCTGCCAAGCTACCGCGCCCGCCTCAGGGCCGAAGGTATTGCGGACGCCGATTGAAGCTCATGCCGGCTTGCCCGGCCAGAACAGCAGCACAAAAACAACCGCCCAGACCAGGATCCAGAAAATCCAGGTAATGTTGGGGTGCTCCGCCTGCCATTCCAGAATGCGTTTGTGATAGCTCACATCGGACCGCGCTCGACCAAATATGCCCAATAGAGGTGCACAGCATCGCTCACGGGTGCTTTTGGCTCCTGGGTGTCGCTGCCGCCACCTCCACTGGGCCAAGGGATGATGAAGCAATTCCGACTCGCCAGCATTGATCCCGCTCAACCCGGGCAGGGCATTGATGGCCGGACCATTATCGCGCAGGATCTGAACCTGTTTGCCGGTCTACAGAAAAATTGAGATCAAGGCACAGTCGATTTTCTGCTCCAGGCGCGGCGACCGGGCACAATTGGTCATGTGACCGACCTTGACGCTGTCCTGGTGAACTTGTTTCCGGGTGAAACCGAGCGGTCTTGGTTCGCCGCCGTCAATCGAATTTTGCGCTCGCCCATGGTTTGCAGGGCATCCGGGGCCTTCCCTGCCAATCGGAATAATGAGAGGGATAGGGCTCGATTCACATCTGCCAGGAGTCTTCCGTCATGTCGCTCAATTTTGGCCGCACACAGCTTGCCATTCCCGGTCCTTCCGTCATTCCCGACCGGGTGCTGGCGGCGATGCATCGGCCCTCGCCGAATATTTATGATGGAGAACTGATTGATCTGACGGCCGGTCTGTTTCCAGATCTCGGAACCGTGGCGCGGACCACATCGGACGTGGCGATCTATATCGCCAACGGCCATGGCGCCTGGGAAGCGGCGCTGCGAAATGTCCTCAATCCGGGTGACAAGGTCCTGGTGCTGTCTACCGGCTGGTTCGGCGCCGGCTGGGGTGTGATGGGCGAATCCTTCGGGTTGATGACCCGGGTAATCGATTTCGGAATGCAGAGCGATGTAGACATGGACCGCGTGACCGAAGTGCTGCGCGCCGATACGGAGCGTTCGATCAAGGCGGTCATGACGGTTCAGACCGACACAGCCTCATCGGTCATCAACGACATTCCACGCCTGCGCCAGGTGATCACCGAGACAGGCCACGATGCCCTGTTCATGGTCGATTGCATCGCTTCTCTGGCCTGTGACCGGTTCGAGATGGACGAATGGGGCGTCGATGTCATGGTCGCCGGCTGTCAGAAAGGCCTGATGACACCAGCGGGGCTGTCATTCGTCTATTTCAATGACAAAGCAGCCACTGCGCGCAAGCGGACCACGCCGGGCCAATACTGGGATTGGGAACCGCGCACAAATCCGCGGGTGTTCTACCAACAGTTTGCCGGCACCGCGCCGACCCATCACCTTTATGGCTTGCGCGAGGCGCTGAATATTCTGGTCCATGAAGAAGGGGTCGAGGCGGCCTGGGCCCGCCACCGGACCATTGCCAATGCGGTTTGGGCGGCTGTCGATGCGTGGGGACAGGGCGGCTCGCTGCACCATAATATCTCCGACCCGGCCAAACGGTCCGTGGCTGTTTCGGCGATCAATACCGGCGATGCCGAAGCCGGACAGATCCGCCAGTGGACCGAATATGAAGGCGGCATTACCCTGGGCATCGGTCTTGGTTTTGCCGAACCGGGCGAGCCTGAATACGACAGGCATTTCCGCATCGGCCATATGGGCCACCAGAATGTGGCGATGACCATGGCCGTCCTCGGCACCATCGACACGGCACTGAAAGCCAAGGGCATTCCCCATGGCGACGACGCCGTAGCGGCCGCGGCCCGGGTGCTGGCCAGCCATCCGGCCGGATAACTGTTCGGAGCATGGAAGCAGGAGGGTCAGTTGATGGCCGCTTATACCGTTGCCGATCTGGTGGCCAGTTTCCTGCAAAGGATCAATGTAACGACGGCGTTCGCGTATGAGCGCCAGGTGCAGCCGTATCCAAAGCTCGGCCCCTGGATCACGTGCCTTGATAAACTGCTTGAAGAGAACGAAGGTAAGCGTCCGGTGTTGGTGCTCTGACGCGTTATAGCGTGCGCTGATAGTGTCCACCATTGCTAGTGGACATCTTGAGGGCGGATATGTCTGGGAAGAAGGGTCAGAAGAAGCGGTTTTGGTCAGACGATGAGAAGGTTTCGATCTGCGGACAAACGCGCGCGCCTAGGGTTTCGGTAGCGCAGGTTGCACGACGTTACGCGATGAACGCCAATCTGATCTACACATGGTTGCGTGATCCCCGTTTCGCGCCGGCATGTACTGACGGTGATGATTTCGCCGGGGAAGTGACCACATTTCTGCCTGTAGAGATTGCAGGGCCAACCGCCCCCCACGTGCCGATCACAGCGCCCTGTATGGACGGTCCTCTTTCGGCTCACCGTGCAGACATCACCCTGTCTGATGGTCGGCGTATCCTGGTTGAAGGAGCGACGGGATTGTCGGCGGTGCCGGCTCTGGTTGAGGGGCTGATGACATGATCCCGGTGCCGGGCAATACGCGGGTGTGGCTGGCTGCCGGGGTGAGGGATATGCGGCGCGGGTTCAACACACTGGCGGCTCGGGCCGAACAGGTTCTGGCTGAAGACCCGTATTCGGGGCACATGTTTGTGTTTCGCGGCAGGCGCGGTGATCTGCTCAAGATCATATGGTGGGACGGCCAAGGCGCTTGCCTGTTCTCCAAACGACTGGAACGGGGGCGGTTTGTCTGGCCTGCGGCCAGGGAGGGCCCAGGGAGGGCAAGGTCAGCCTGAGTCCCTCACAGCTGTCGATGCTGTTAGAGGGGATTGACTGGCGCACCCCGCAAAAGACCTGGCGTCCTTTGCAGGCGGGATAGAGAAAGCCCAAAAAACATGAAGTTTAACGCGGTTTGTCGTTCCATCCCATGGGGCAGTTTGAGATGGATTACACATTTTGAGCGCCCTTGAATTCCTGCCTGAAGACCCCGCCGAACTGCGGGCTGTCAGCGAGCTTTTGATGGCCGAGGTTCAGTCGCTGACGTATCAAGACGAGAAACTGAAGGCTGAACTGGCCGGACACCGCAAGGCGCGGTTTGGCTCCAGATCAGAGAGCATGGATCAACTGGCTTTTGATCTTCAGGAAGACGAAGAGATCGAGGCGGCAGCAAACGAGCAGAAGAACGAAGCTGGCTCCAACGGCACTGATGTCGATGAGACGGACAAACCTGCCAGGCGCAAGCACAGCCGCAACCCCTTGCCCGATCATCTGGATCGGCAGGATGAGGTGCTGTCGCCGGGTGAGGACTGCACTGACTGCGGTGGGAGCCTGCGCCAGATCGGTGAGGACGTTACCGAGGAACTGGAATATGTCCCGGGCCGCTTTGTGGTACGCCGGATCCTCCGCCCCCGCATGGCCTGCACCTGTTGTGAAACCTTTGCCCAGGCCCCATTGCCGTCGCGCCCTGTTGAGCGTGGCCGCCCCGGTCCGGGTCTGCTGGCCCACGTCCTGATTGGCAAATACTGCGATCACCTGCCGCTTGACCGGCAATCAAAAATCTTCGCCCGCGAGAAGGTTAATCTGCATCGCACCACGTTGACCGACTGGGTGGGCCGCAGCACGGCGCTGCTGGAGCCATTGGCCGATCATATCGGCAAGCTGGTCAGGGCAGGGCCTGCACTTTTTGCCGATGACACACCGGTCAAACTACAAACCCGCACCAGGATAAAGAAGACTAAAACCGCGCGGCTGTGGAGTTATGTGCGCGATGAACGCCCCTGGTGCGGGGACGCCCCGCCCTGTGCATGGTATCAGTTCAGCGTGGATCGCAAAGGGCGAACATCCGGTCAATCATCTTTCCGGCTATACCGGCACGGTGCACGCCGATGGCTATGCGGGGTTCAATGGCCTCTTTGGGGAGGGCAAGGCCGACGAACAGGCCTGCATGGTGCATGTGCGCCGCAAGTTTGTGGAAGAATTTGAGCGCACAGGGTCGGCCATCGCCAAAGGCACAATCAAGCGGATCGCCGTACTTTACGCTATCGAAGAGGAAGCCAGGGGCAAATCCCCCGAAGAGCGGGTCGCCATTCGTCAAGAGAAGGCAAAGCCCGGCTTCCCAGGCTCTCGGGCAAGACCAAACTGGCCGAGGCAATTCGCTACGCACTGAACCGCATGCCCAAAGCACGGGCATATCTCGGCGACGGGCGGCTCGAACTCGACAACAACATCTGTGAACGCTTGATCCGCCCCTCGCCCTGGCCGCAAGAACTGTCTCTTCATGGGCTCCGTCGGTGGCGGTAAAGCCGCCGCTATCGCTTGCACCCTCGTCGAGACCGCCAGGATGAACGGCGTTGATCCGGAAGCCTGGCTCACCTGGGTGTTGGAGCGCCTGCCAGATCACAAAATCAACCGCATCGAGGAACTCATGCCGTGGAATTGGAGGCCGGAATAACCGAAAAATACGGCTCTAACGGACGGCTACGAAAGGGCCGCCCTGCGGCAGGAGAAGGCCAGGCCCGTCTTCGATGACCTGGAAGTATGGCTACAGGCCCAGCTGCCCAGGCTCTCGGGCAAGACCAAACAGGCCGAGGCGATCCGCTACGCCCTGAAGCCGATGCCCGAAGCGCGTGCTTATCTCGGCGACGGACGTCTGGAGCTCGACAACAATATCTGTGAGCGATCGATCCGTCCCGTCGCCCCTGGTCGAAAAAATTGTCTCTTCCCGGGCTCCGTTGGTGGCGGCGAGGCTGCCGCTATCGCCTACGCCCTCATTGAGACCGCTGAAATGAACAATGTCGATCCCGAGGCCTGGTTCACATGGGCGCTGGAACGCATTGCTGATCACGGATTAACCCCATCGACGAACTCATGCCGTGGAACTGGAAGCCCCAAGACCTCAAAAACGCGGCCTGACCGGACGGATATTTTCAGCTTCCCTTCACCGATTTCGTGAAAACCGTTACCTCGAAACCCGTGGTCGGCGTTGGCCGCTTCACCTCACCCGATCTGATGGTGTCCCTGATCCGGCAGGGATGGCTGGATCTGATCGGCGGGGCCCGCCCGTCGATCACCGATCCCTTTCTGCCGACAAAGATCCGCGAAAACCGGACCGATGAAATTCGTGAATGCATCGGTTGTAACATTTGCGTTTCGATGGATGGCTATGGGGTGCCGGTGCGTTGCACCCAGAACCCGACCATTGCCGAGGAATGGCGCCGCGGCTGGCACCCCGAAGTCGTGCCGGCGGCCAGGGATCGTCGTTCATTCCTGATCGTCGGCGCCGGACCGGCCGGGCTGGAATGCGCCTGGACCCTGCTGCGCGCCGGTCACAAGGTGACGGTCGCCGAAGCGCGCGAACAGGCAGGCGGAAGGGTCACGCGCGAGGCAGCCCTGCCCGGCCTTGCCGCCTGGTCCCGTGTGCGTGACTACCGAACGCAGCAGATCGGTCGGTCGGCGGACGCTGATCTCCATCTCTCCAGCCGGATGGGCGTGGACAACATTGCAGGTTTTGGCGCGAGCGGCGTCATCCTGGCCACCGGCGCGACATGGCGTACCGACGGCGTCGGCGCCAGCAATAATTTTCCGATTGCGCTGCGCGACGACGTGCTGACCCCGGACAATCTCATGGACGGCGACGATCCAGATCCCGGCCCTTTCACCATTTATGACGACGATCATTTTTACATGGCCAGCGTGCTGGCCGAGCACCTGGCCCGATTGGGTCTCCAGGTCACCCTTGCAACACCCTGCCGATGATCGCTACCTGGACAGATCTTACACTGGAACAGGACCGGATTATTGCCCGGCTGACGGAACTCGGCGTGCGGCTCCATCCCAATACCACGCTCAATCAGGGTGGCAGCTTCACCAGCACCCTGACCGGCGCACGGGCGGATGTGCCGCCGGGCCGTCTGATCTTTGTCGGCGCCGGCAGTCAGCGGAAACCCTGAGTTCACCGCTGCGCCGGCGTTTCGGCGAGGATTCGGTGTGGATCGCCGGCGATGCCGATGTGCCAGGCACGATCCAGGCTGCGGTTTTGTCCGGTCACCGCACGGCGCGTCTGATCCTGGGCGATCCAATGGCTGGCAACACGTTCAACCGTGATTTCCCGGCCCTTGCCTGACCGCGCGCTGATCCTGGACTTCGGCGGGATCATCTCCAAGACCCTGTTCGAGACCCACGCGGCCAGCGAAGCCGCCCTGGACCTGGCCCCCGACACGCTGACCTGGCGCGGACCGTTCAATCCCGATTCCGACCCATTGTGGCAGGAGATGCAGGCGGCCCGGATCAGTGAACGTGATTATTGGCGCACCCGCGCGCGAGAGACCGGCGCCCTGGTCGGTTAAACCTGGGATACCCTGCCCCGTTTCCGACGGCCGGGCACTTTCCTTGCTTGGGCTTGGGGACGAGGCATAGCCGAAATGGTCGATGAGTTGCTCCAGGCGCTGCGCACCACATTGGGTTGCCGGATGTCTCGCGATGCCGGCACGGTGCGGTTCGGTTAACGCGGAGTGTCCGTGCCTGATCGTCATTGTCTTGCCTGTCCCTCTGATTTGCGTCCATAGTTTCTGAACGTTTGTTGCTGCTGCTTTCCAAGGTGCCTGCACGATGCACGAGATCATCGATCTTTTGGCCTATCAACCGCTGTTCTCCCGTCTGGACGCGGCAACGCGGGCGGAAATTGCCGAGGAAGCAACGCTTATCTCGATCCCCGGCGGCTGGACCCTGTTCAATCAGGGTGACGAGGCGGAAGCGCTTTATGTGGTGCTGTCCGGTACGCTGGGCGTCATCCGGAAAAATGATCGAAGCCAGCTGAGCGCACGCATCCATGTCGGTGAAACCGCCGGCGAAATGGCCGTAATCTCCAATGATCGGAGATCGAACACGGTTATTGCCTTGCGCGACTCCACACTTTTGAGGATCGAGAAGCCGATCTTCGAGAACCTGCTGCTGCGCCATTCCCATGCCATGCTGCATTTGATGCGTATCCTCGCTGACCGCTTGCGCAAGATCACCGACGATCTCGATCCGCCTAACACGGCCAATACCTATGCGGTACTGCCGTTGACTGAAGGTGTCGACACAGCCGTGATCGGCGGACGGTTGATAGGCGCGCTTATGGATCTGCGGCGTGATCCAAACAGCCGGATGATCTTTCTCGATGGATCCGAACCGAACCTGGACGAGACTGCCCTGCACACGATCGAGGCCGACCATCGCCACGTGATCTATGTCAGCGACGATCCGGGCAGCGGCTGGGGTGGTGTTTGCCGGCGCCGAGCGGATCATATTCTTCTGGTGGCGGTGCCGGGCGCGCCGATCCTGCCGACCGCGGAAAAGTTCATCGGCAATCGCCACGAATGGCGCCGGCGCGACCTGGTGCTGTTGCGCAGGGATGGCGTGCCGGCTCCGCCCGGTGACTTTGCAGAGCGGTTTTCCTGCGAATTTGTGCTGCGGCTGGACTTGGTCAACGCCCCGGACATGCAGCGGCTGGCCCGGATCATCACCCGCCGGGCAGTGGGTGTGGCCTTCTCCGGCGGTGGCGCGCGCGGCTTTGCCCATGTCGGCGTGGTCAAGGCCCTGCGTGAATGCGGTATTCCAATCGACATGTTCGCGGGTACCAGCATGGGCGGCATCGTCGCGGCGTGCTTCGCCATGGGCTGGAATATCGAAGAAGTCACCGAGCAATTGCGCGAAACCTTTGTCGGCAGTTCGCCAACCGGTGATTTCACCTTTCCCTCGGTGGCACTGACCCGAGGTGAGAAGGTTTCGGCGCGCCTCTATAAAACTTTCGGCGAGACCCGGATTGTCGATCTGGAATTGCCCTATTTCTGTGTCTCTTCGGATCTGACCGAGGGAAAGCTGCACATCCATAATTCCGGCAAGCTGTGGGAGGCTTTGCGCGCCTCGGTGGCCATCCCCGGACTGATGCCGCCGAAAATTCTGAATGGCCGCATCCTGGCCGATGGCGGGCTGATCAACAATCTGCCGGCCAACGTGATGGCCGGCCTAAATCGCGGCCCGGTCGTGGCGGTCGAGGTGGGCCAGAACATGTCGGCGATGTTCACGCCGGACAAGCCGAAATACGCTGGTCTGTTGCGCAGCCTGTCCGGCGCTGATCCCCGCATTCCCGGCATTGTCCCGATCCTGATCCGGTCCGGTACCCTGTCCAGCGAGGAGCGCCTTGCCGCCCTGCCTGAGCACGCCGCCGTGATCTTCCGGCCCCCCCTGGAACAGATCGATCTACTTGACTGGCAAAAACTGGAGCAATGCATCGACCTCGGCTACCGCCATGCCCTGGAACAGATCGAAAGCGGCGCTCTGGATCCATTGGGTATTTCCGGAGAGCCATCATGACTCAGCAAGTGGAAGGCGGCTGCCTCTGTGGAAATGTTCGATATGAGATCCCAGGTGATCTACGTCAGATAATTACCTGTTATTGCGAACAATGTCGCCGAACCAGTGGAAACTATGTGGCGGCAATGGCTGTGCACTATGACGAGATTGTCATAACCAGAGATGAGGGCCTGTCGTGGTTCCGACCCTCACCTCCCGGCCCGCCGCGGGTTTTGCGCAAATTGCGGATCCAGCCTCTTATGGGATCGGCCGGGCGGGGAAACCATGAGCATCATGGCCGGCACTCTGGACCATGACCTTGGACTTGAAACCATCCTGCATATTCATACTGATGGCTTGGCAAGTTTCCAGCACCTGCCCGAGGGCGTCCCGACGGAACCAGGGCGATCCCTGATCTCTGGGAATCTGGCACTGGCTCCATATGTTTCTATTGACGTTTCCCCTTTCCCGGCTCAAAGGGGAAACCAACAATAATGACTGTGGCCGAAGGCACTGCCATGTACCCGTCCCAGCTTCAAGACCCGCCTCACCACGTTGTATTCCTGATGGTGCCACGGTTTTCGATGGCCTGCTTCGCCTCGACGATCGAACCCCTGCGTCAGGCAAACCGGATCAGCGATCAGGAGTTGTTCACCTGGGAGCTGGTCAGCATGGACGGCGAACCGATCATGGCCTCGAACAATATCCTGATCAATGTTGACAGCAAGGTGCACGACATGAAGGCGGGCGAGAGCCTGTTCATCTGCACCGGCCTTGATGTTCAGAAATATACAGACAAGGCGCTGCTCAACTGGGTCCGGCGCCAAGACCGCATGGGTGTCAATCTGGGCGGCGTCAGCACCGGCTGTTATATCCTGGCCAAGGCCGGCCTGCTGGATGGGTACCGTTGCACCATCCATTGGGAAAATCTGGAATCCTTTCGTGAGGAGTTTCCCGACATCACCGTGTCGCCGACCCTTTTTGAGATCGATCGATCGCGCTTTACCTGTGCCGGCGGCACTGCGGCCATCGATATGATGGTGACGCTGGTCGCTCTGGCCGTGGACCGTGACCTGGCCCAAACGGTGGCTGAGGAATTTATCCACGCGCCCATCCGCGACCAGTCCGAACACCAGCGCGTTTCCCTGCCCGCCCGCATCGGCGCCCGGCATCCCAAGCTGGTCAACATCGTCGAGACGATGGAGAACAATCTGGAAGAACCGCTGAGCCCGACCGAACTGGCCCAGATGGTGAAGATTTCCACCCGGCAACTGGAACGCCTCTTTCGGCGTTATCTCAACCGATCGCCGAAACGCTATTATCTGGAACTGCGCCTGCAGAAGGCGCGCCAGTTATTGTTGCAGACCAATATGTCTGTAATCGAAGTGGCGCTCGCTTGCGGCTTCACTTCGCCGTCGCATTTTTCAAAATGCTACCGCGCCTTCTTTGACCGCACGCCCTATCGCGAACGTGGCCTGCCGGGCCCGCACCTGTCCAAGGCCGTAGAGATGCAGGAAGAGCAAAGCTCTTCTTAAGACGGCCGCTGCGCCGCTTGGGCAACAAAGGCCGCCAGATCGCCATAGCCGGTGAACCGCCGTTCAAACGGCAAACTTAACCGCTCTGCCGCGTTGTGCGCCTTGGCGGTGATGGTGTCGTCATCGGTCTGTGCGAGATAGACCAGCTTCTCATAACGACCGAACAGAAACTCGACCATGTCGGGGCGCCGGTTCACACCGAAGCCTTCCCAAATAAGCTTGTCGAAATTGCTGGCCAGATAGTCGGTCAGATAGAAGGTGGTCATGTCCTCCTCGGCGGCGGCCTCAAACACGGCGTTGCCGGAGAAGAAGCTGTAGCAATGGGGCCCGGGAATGCGCTCGACGTCTTCCTCGGCACAAAGATGATCTAGCAGTCCGCCGGTGCCGCAATCGGCGTAGGCCACGACCGGGCGGCCGCCCTTGTCGCGTACGCGGCCGATCGCCTCACGCACGGCGCCAGGGATCGTGTCCGGGGCGTTGTGCAGGGCCGCAGGCAAGGACAGCAGCGTCAGATGTTCCCACTCATTCACCGCCATCACAGCCCGGATTTCACGGCCGATGGCGCCACAGGCAATCAAAACGATCTTTGCAGGTTGGCCGGTCATGGTCCCACCCTATCACATGCCGGTCGCGATCATCGGTCAGGCGGTGATGCCGCCCTTGACGTTGTGCAAGCGCGCCATCCATTCCTTGGCGGTTTCCACGGCCACGGCTGCGTCCCGGCAATAAGCGTCGGCACCGACAGCTTCGGCAAATTCCTCGTTCAGTGGCGCACCGCCGACTAGAACTACATAATCGTCGCGAATGCCCTGTTCCTTCATTGTGTCGATGACGACCTTCATATAGGGCATCGTTGTGGTCAGCAGTGCCGACATGCCCAGAATATCCGCATCTTCCTTTTCGAGGGTCTCCAGATAATCCTTGACGGGATTGTTGATGCCGATGTCGACCACTTCGAAACCGGCGCCTTCCATCATCATGCCGACCAGATTTTTGCCAATGTCGTGAATGTCGCCCTTGACCGTTCCGATCACCATCTTGCCCTGCTTGGGCGCTCCGGTTTCCGCCAGCAATGGCCGCAGAATGAACATGCCGCCCTTCATGGCGTTGGCCGCCAACAGCACTTCGGGCACGAACAGGATGCCATCCCGGAAGTCGATGCCGACGATCCGCATCCCTTCAACCAAGGCTTCGGTCAGGACTTTATAGGGCATCCACCCCCGGTCCAGAAGGATATGCACACCTTCTTCGATTTCCTCTTTCAGACCGTCATACAGGTCGTCATGCATTTGCTGAACGAGCTCTTCATCGTTCAATTCTGCCAGGACAATGTCGTCTTCTTCAACGGCCATCAGGATACTCCGATTCAGGCTCTCGCCAAATCATTTTCCGCAAAGTGCTGCCGGAACTGTTAAAAATCGGTTTCAGCCGCGACTCCGAGATGTCAGAAAACGACACTTCGAAAAACCCAAATACGCAAGGTTTTTGTTGGCTGCCGCCGGGTCATCACGAAGGCACCAGCGGAAACGGCTCGGCGGCATACGACGTCAATCTGATTGTGCACCGGACGAACCCGCGGCTGGAAGCCGACCTGAAGATCACGGTCGATCACAAAGTGCCGCTGGTCATCACCTCGCTGAGCGCGGTCAAGGATCCGGTGGATGCGGTCCATTCCTGTTGCGGCGCGGTGTTTCATGATGTCACCAACATCCGGCATGCTCAAAAGGCGGTTGAGGCGGGCATCGATAGTCTGATCCTGGTGTGCGGCGGCGCCGGCGGCCATGCCGGCACCTACAGCCCCTTTGTCTTCCTGTCCAAGGTTCGTTAAATGTTCGACGGCACGATCCTGCTGGCCGGCAGTATTTCCACCGGGTTCGACATCGCGGTTGCCCGGGCCATGGGTGCCGACCTGGCCTATATGGGCACGCGCTTCATCAATACGGCCGAAAGCATGGCGCCCGGCGCCTATCAGGACATGATCGTCGGGCGACGGCGAAAGAGGTCGTCTACACACCGGCGATATCCGGCGTCCCAGCAAATTTTTTGAAGAACTCAATCGCCAGAGCGTCGGTCTTGATCCAGACAATCCGCCGGACAAGAAGGACATTGATTTCGGCAAGGAACTGGATACCGAGGTCAAGGCTTGGGAAACGATCTGGTCGGCGGGTCACGAGGTCGGTGCAATTCATGACACCAATCCGCCTTCGGTGGAACTTGTTGCCCGGCTGAAGCGGGAATATGAAGAGGCCCAGAACCGGTTTGCCTTGTAAGCTCCCTGATTTTCCCTTGCGCACGGCGCGATTTGCGCCAATTTAATAGCCATGTTCGACGCCAATCTGAAAGATCTTTACTCAAGGGAACTGGTCAGGCTCGCGGCATCGATTCCGCGGACCGAACGGCTGGAGGATGCCGATGCTTCCGCCGGCCGGCGCAGCCCGATGTGCGGCAGCCAGGTCAATGTGGACATCAAGTTGGCGGACGGCGTCATCACGGATTTCGGCCAAACCGTTCGCGCCTGTGTTCTGGGCCAGTCTTCCGCGGCACTGGTTGGCAAGCACATTGTCGGCACCAGCGCGGCCGAGCTTCGTCAGATCGCCGAACAGATGCGGGCCATGCTGCAGGACGGCGGCGATCCGCCGGGCGGCAAATGGGCCGATCTTGCGATGCTGGAGCCGGCCCGGGAATTTCGCAATCGCCATGCTTCGATCCTGTTGCCGTTCGATGCTGTTCTGGCCGCCATCTCCGAGCTTGGAGACACCGGAGATGCCCTGAATACCAGTTCAGGTTCAGGTGTCAGCGAGTTGACCGTCTCTCTCTGACGTAATTCCCCTTTTTGACGAATTGCGCCTTGTGCAAATCAGGGCTTCGGCGTATGCAGGCCGCATTGAGATATAAAGGTTTCTTGATATGAAAAAACTGCTTCAGGAAATGCTGTCGGAGCACGACTTTCTGATTGCTGACGGTGCAACCGGCACAAATCTGTTTTCGATGGGCCTGGCCCATGGCGATGCGCCTGAGATGTGGAACCTGAATGAGCCCGATAAAGTTCGCGCCCACTATCGCAGCTTCATTGATGCGGGCTCCGATATTGTCCTGACCAATACCTTTGGCGGTACCGCCAACCGGCTGAAGCTGCATCAGGCCGAAGACAGGGTGTTCGAGATCAACAAGTGTGCCGCCGAGTTATTGTCCCAGGAAATTGCGGACAGCGGACGCCAGGTCGTCTGCGCCGGCAGCGTCGGCCCGACAGGCGAACTGTTTGAACCGATTGGTCCGCTGACACACGAAGATGGCGTGACGGCGTTCAAACAGCAGATGGAAGGCCTCAAGGCCGGCGGTGCCGATGTTGCCTGGATCGAGACCATGTCTTCCGAGGATGAAGTCAAAGCCGCGCTTGATGCGGCAACGGCAATCGGACTGCCGGCGGTAGTAACCCTGTCGTTCGACACAAACGGCCGCACGATGATGGGCATTACCCCTGTGCGCCTGACCGAGATGGTCCGCGAAAGCCAAGGCAATCCTATCGCCTTTGGCGGCAACTGCGGTACCGGTGCCTCCGACCTGCTGGCAGGCCTTATCAGCATGAAAGATCACTTCCAGCCCGACGATATCGTTATTGCCAAGGCCAATTGCGGGGTGCCGGAATTTGTCGATGGCGAGATCCGCTATTCGGGCTCGCCGGAATTGATGGCGTCCTATTCCCGGCTTGCCCGGGACGCGGGCGCCAGGATCATCGGCGGGTGCTGTGGCACCACGCCAGATCATATCAAAGTGATGCGGGCGGCCCTGGAAACCAGTGAGCGCGGCAAGATTCCAACGCTTGATGGAATCATCAACGTGACGGGCCCCTTGTCAGGATCAACAGCTGACATCTTCAATGCAACGGCGGAACAGCGCTCGAACGAACCGCGCGGCGGCCGGCGCCAACGGCGCAAAGCCTGATTCAGGCCATCACCTGACCGGGTATCCGCTCACCGGCGGCATACTGGCGAATGTAACTGACCATGGAGAACAGACCGTTCGACCGTTGCGGCGTCAGATGATCGTTCAGCCCCATTTCTTCGAAAATGGCCCGCGCGTCGGTTTCAAGAATTTCCACCGATTTGCGCCCGGAGTACATGACCATCAGGATGGCGATCAGACCGCATTGTATGCGGCCGTCGCTGTCGCCGGCAAAATGCCAGATATCATCGACTTCGCTGTGATCGGCCCGCAGCCAGACCTGAGCCACGCAGCCCAGGACCTTGGTCGCATTATTGTGATCCTCCGGTGGCAGCGGGTCCAACCCGTCGCCCAATTCAATCAAATAATTGAACCGGTCTTCCCAGTCGTCAAGGAAGTCAAAATCCTCGATCAGGGCCGCAATTTCAGCCGTTTCGCTCATGGCGGTGATTTAGGCATTGAACCGGGGTTTGTCACGTGGCAAATCCACAACGTCGAAATTTCTTCAAACTATATCAGTTCCGTTAACGGCTCGCTTACCAATCGGATGCTAGGTTTTGTGGACACTCATCGTGATGGGATCAGAGCCGCCACCAGGTTCCAGTTTGCGGCAGAGTTGCAATCGGTTTTGTTGTAGCGCGTGCGGGGATGTCCCGATTGATGTCTGCTCAGTTCACGAATTGTATGCATGGACGTGCGATGGCGGTTGCGAGGCAAGCTCGGGGTGAGGCGTTCTCCAGTTCAAGCCGCTGGAACCATCGCAGGTCGTTGTCGGGATATCTGGTCGCGACGCCTCGGTAGCGCCGCAGGAAATCCTTCAACCGGCTGTGTCGGTTGTTGACCGCCGGATCTGCTGCGATCTGAATGTGAAAGGCACCTCGCACCCGCTCCCTTCGTGACAGGTTCAATGCTTCGTGATGCGCACCGATTGCCGCCGCGCATCGCGGACAAGCGCGGTGTCCATCGGTCACCAAAACGATATCCTCGTCCACAACCGGCGCGATCACCTCTCGCAAGGGATCGGCGTTGACCGCAGGCAGAACCGCACTGACTGTCGCGCCGCTGCGATCAGCGGCAACCAGTACCGGAACCTGTTCATCTGACAGACCCCGCTTGCTGGCCTTGCCTCCCCTGCGTCGCGCCTTGCGCTCAAGGTTTCGTGCGCCTTTCCGGCTTTCCGGCACATAGGTTTCATCGGCTTCCACAATGCCCGTGAGCTTGCGTGCCTTCAGGTCTTTTGCGGCAGGAAATCGGTGCCGCCAACGGAAGGCGGTGTTGACGGCAAGTCCGCAACGTTCTGCTGAAGCGCGAACTGTCAGCCCATCAGCAAGACAGGCTCCGAAGGAAAGCCACCTGTCCTTGCGGTGCAGACCCGACAAGGGGGCCGGGCGCGGCATTGAATGTCTTATTGAATGTCTTCCTGCATTCTTTGCACTGGTACCGTCGCAGACCCCTTGCCTTGCCACGCGATATGGCGCCTGGCGTGCCACAATGCGGGCACTGGCGATCTCCACCCACGGCCGCTTCAATGGCAGCCAGCGACGCTGACGTCTCCGTGTCCCCCAGGAACACGGCTTCGGTTTGCTGCCGCTGCGCCGGGCTGAGGTGGTCTATCCCCGATAACCATTCCTGAAACTGCTTGTGATCCATGTCAATCCATCCTTCTGATTTCACAAAAAACATGACATGAACGCACACGACTTGTAAACTGAGCCAACCGAAATCGCCTACTGAACGATAAACGAGTGGCTGCGTTTGCTTTTTCGCGCAATTTCGTTAACTTGCCCTTTCAATTCCTCAGAGTCTGATTCAAAATGATCTGATGTTTTTCAAGCCCTTGCGAGACAGCGTGTCATGCGCCTGATATGGGCGATGAGACCCCAAGCCTCTGCACTTTCGATGGTTTTCTCCCAATCCTTTGCCAATCGGCGGCAACGTCCCAGCCAGGCGAAGGTGCGTTCGACGACCCATCTGCGGGGCAGGACCTCAAAACCTTCGGCGGTGTCGGAACGCTTCACGATCTGGATAGTCCAGCGGCCAATGGTTATCAGGGCTGAACGAAGTTTTGGCCCCCGATAACCGCAGTCGGCAAAAACGTGGCGCAGTTTTGGGGCATCCCGCTTGAGCTTTTGAAAGACGCCCACTGCCCCGTCGCGATCCTGAATGTTGGCAGCGTGAACGCATGATGCCAACAGCTGGCCACAGGTGTCTGTCATGATGTGGCGCTTGCGGCCTTTGATCTTCTTTCCTGCGTCGTAGCCAGAAATGCCGCCGTTTTCAGTGGTTTTCACGCTTTGACTGTCAATGACGCCTGCCGTGGGTTGATGATCCCGAGCCTCCCGTTCACGCGCCAGAGCGACCAGAGCGTGGTTGATCTCCGCCAGTAACCCGCCATCACGCCAGTTGTAGAAATAGTATCGAACCGTTGAAACCGGCGGAAAGTCCTTTGGCAAAAGAGACCACGCGCACCCGGCGGCAGCGATGTAGCCAATCCCATCCCGAACTTCGCGCAACTCAACTTCCCGAGGGCGCCCCAATTTGTTGGGGCCGGGCAAAAGCGGAAAAATGACCGCCCATTCTGCATCGGTTATATCGCTTGAGTAACGCTCGTTATTCCGCTCATACTGGCAGCGAGTGGTTTCAGTCCAGGGCATCGTGACCTCCGTTTTCTTGTTTCCTGTTCAGACAAACAGAATCACAACCAACTGATATCACTCAACTCATTTTCGTTGAGGCTCTCAGGTCCTGATCAGTGTCTTAAAAAACTCTAGGGCGGGGGACCTTGATCACGCCCCGCAAAACATTTTCACGCTGACAGGCGCCACATGTACTGTGCTCAAGCGCATCAGCAACTCGCCCACAAGGGCTATTGAGGCGTTCCAGACCAGCAGAACAACGGCGACCCGCCTCCTGGCCAAAGGCCACAACAATTTTTACTGAATCGCCCTGGTTACATCTGATTGACAGATGCCAGCTTTGTGATATGAATGCACGATCCAACCTTCGGACGAAACGTCGCGCTATGCTTGGCGGTTCAGGCGACCGTCTCGACCTTCAGAAAAGAACAGTGCAAATCGACAGGACCGCCGTCCGCCCCGATTGCCGAATTATTCCCTTGCCGCACCGGAACCAATCCTATGGACATTGCCGAAATCACGCTTCGTGAACTGAAGCAGAAATCCCCCACCGAGCTTTTGGAATTTGCCGAGGAACTGGAGGTCGAGAACGCGTCTTCGATGCGTCGCCAGGACATGATGTTCGCCATTCTGAAAGAACTGGCCGAGGATGAGGTCGGGATCACCGGCGAGGGCGTGCTGGAAGTATTGCAAGACGGGTTCGGGTTCCTGCGCTCACCCGAAGCCAATTATCTGCCCGGTCCCGATGATATCTATATCAGCCCCAGTCAGATTCGTCGCTTTGCCCTGCGCACCGGTGATACGATGGAAGGCACCATCCGCAGCCCCAAGGACGGTGAGCGTTATTTCGCGCTTTTAAAGGTCAACACCATCAATTTTGACGATCCCGAGCGGGTCAAGCACAAGGTCCACTTCGACAACCTGACGCCGCTTTATCCGGAAGAATGCTTTCGGATGGAGATCGAGGATCCGACCCTGAAGGATTATACCGCCCGGGTCATCGACTTGGTCGCGCCGCTCGGCAAGGGGCAACGCGCACTGATCACGGCGCAGCCGCGAACCGGCAAGACCGTTGTGCTGCAGAACATCGCCAAGTCGATTACGGCGAATCATCCAGAATGCTATCTGATGGTACTGCTGATTGACGAACGCCCGGAAGAAGTGACCGATATGCAGCGCACAGTGAAGGGTGAGGTTATCTCCTCGACCTTCGACGAGCCGGCGGCGCGTCACGTAGCCGTCAGTGAAATGGTCATCGAAAAGGCCAAGCGCCTGGTCGAACACGGACGCGATGTCGTGATCCTGCTCGATTCGATTACCCGCCTCGGCCGGGCCTATAACACCACGGTGCCTTCATCGGGCAAGGTGTTGACCGGTGGTGTCGATGCCAACGCCCTGCAACGGCCGAAGCGGTTCTTCGGCGCGGCGCGGAATATCGAGGAAAGCGGATCGCTGACCATCATTGCTACCGCCCTGATCGATACCGGCAGCCGAATGGACGAGGTGATCTTTGAAGAATTCAAGGGCACCGGCAACGCGGAGATTATCCTGGACCGCAAGATTTCCGACAAGCGCATCTTCCCGGCCATCGATATCACCAAGTCGGGGACACGGAAAGAAGAACTGCTGGTCGACAAGGATACGCTGCAGAAAATGTTCGTCCTGCGCCGGATACTCAACCCCATGGGCGCCGTCGATGCAATGGAGTTCCTGATGGGCAAGCTGAAACAGACCAAGACCAATGGCGAGTTTTTCGACAGCATGAATACCTAGAGCGTATCGCGGTCAATTGGCCTCATATCCTGCTGCTCTGAAGAAATTGTAGCGCTCTTCTTCGGAAAAGAGGTTGCAAACGTGCCCGACTGCCTCCCAAAGCTCGTCATAGGTCCGGGCTGCGGCCTTTCTGATCAAAGCTTTCAGCTTGGCTCAGTTTACAAGCCGTGTGCGTCCATGTTATTTTTTTGTGAAATCAGAAGGATAGATTGGCATGGATCACAAGCAGTTTCAGGGTATCCGGTCCGGTCAGGCCGCGTTTTTGAGGTCTTGGGCTTCCAGTTCCACGGTATCCGTCCGTTAGAGCCGTATTTTTCGGTTATTCCGGCATCCAATTCCACGGCATGAGTTCCTCGATGCGGTTGATCTTGTGATCTGGCAGGCGCTCCAACACCCATGTGAGCCAGGCTTCCGGATCAACGCCGTTCATCCTGGCGGTCTCGACGAGGGTGCAAGCGATAGCGGCGGATTTACCGCCACCGACGGAGCCCATGAAGAGATGGTTCTTGCGGCCCAGTGCGATGGGGCGGATCGAGCGTTCACAGATGTTGTTGTCGAGTTCCAGCCGTCCGTCGCTGAGACAGGCCCCGCCTGCTGGCCCTGCCTCCCCTGCGTCGCGCCTTGCGCTCAAGGTTTCGTGCACCTTTCCGGCTTTCCGGCACACAGGTTTCATCGGCTTCCACAATGCCCGTGAGCTTGCGTGCCTTCAGGTCTTTCGCGGCAGGAAATCGGTACCGCCAACGCAAGGCGGTGTTGACGGCAAGTCCGCAACGTTCTGCTGAAGCGCGAACCGTCAGCCCATCAGCAAGACAGGCTCCGAAGGAAAGCCACTTGTCCTTGCGGTGCAGACCCGACAAAGGGGTGCCGGTCGCGGCATTGAATGTCTTCCTGCATCCCTTGCACTGGTACCGTCGCAGACCCCTTGCCTTGCCACGCGATATGGCGCCTGGCGTGCCACAATGCGGGCACTGGCGATCTTCACCCACGGCCGCTTCAATGGCAGCCAGCGACGCTGACGTCTCCGTGTCCCCCGGGAACACGGCTTCGGTTTGCTGCCGCTGCGCCGGGCTGAGGTGGTCTATCCCCGATAACCATTCCTGAAACTGCTTGTGATCCATGTCAATCCATCCTTCTGATTTCACAAAAAACATAACATGAACGCACACGGCTTGTAAACTGAGCCAATCGCTTGGATAGCGGGCAGGGCTGCGCCTGTATTCAACGCGAATGATATTGGTCCATGGCATGGTCATTCTCCATCTTCTTTGACAAAGACGGTGAATCACACCCCACTGATATCACTCAACTCATTTTCAGTCAGGCTCTTAGAGCCTGACTGAACAGTCATTCAGACATAACAATGTCTTGCCAGCCGTCTTGCCAGGATGCGGATGTGGGCGATTGTTGCCCATGCGGTGGAGCATCGTATCTGCGCGGCTAGGCATGGCCGTCGCGGCCTGTCCTGTCACAGCGACGAAAAGAGTCGCCAGCGCCATGCGCAGATAATCAGGCATTCTGCCCCCCTCAAATCACTCGTCTTCACCCCTGGTCACCGCGTAGTGCCTGGCCAATTCGATCACGGAGGTTTTGCCTGGTTTGTCCGAAACCAAGGATGCGGGCTGTGGCGACGATCAAGTCATTCCGAGGCATCTCCCCGTTCTCCGCAACAACTCGTGCCGATGCAGCACGGATCTCGACCGGCGGTAGCAGCTCCACATTGAGCAACTCGCGCATTCCCGACCGGTCACGTACCGGGGGATCATCGCACTGAGCCGCTGTCATGGCGAATTCCCCTTCCATGACAACCTGGGCCGCCTCGCCGAGTGCCTGATCGGACCTCCTTTGAATGCGGATGCCTCTCTGCCTCCCTCCGCATGCTGTGGCGACACGGCTTGCCACCAGGTGCCGGTGGATCGGTCCCTCCGCCTCCACGATCCGGGTCACCAGATCCGTCAGAAGGGGCATCGGAGCCTCATGCGGCTCCCCGTCCATGTCCTCCACAATGACAGTGAACGCAACATAAGCAGGGGCGCCGAGATCCGGCGGCGGTGCGGGTAATGGAGCCGGCGCGACATCCTGCGCCGGGACGGGTCGCTCATCCCTGTTCGCTCCGGGGAAGGCAGGCCCCTCCGCACGCGCGGCTGCCTCGAGCGCACCCCTGAGCCGCTCGATTTCAGCGCTGCGCCGATGAAACCAGTCCGTGCTCCAGATACGGTGAAAACGCCAGCCGAGCCCCTCCAGCACGTCCTGGCGTAGCCGGTCCCGCTCCCGTGCCCAGAGGGCGGAGTGATAGGTGGCACCGTCGCATTCCACCGCCAGGATGTAGCGGTCCGGTTGATCCGGATGCCGTACCCCGAGGTCGATCCGAAACCCGGCCGCCCCGACCTGATGGTCGCACGGATAGCCAAGACGCTCGATCACGTCTGCTACATCCGACTCGAGCGGGCTGTCCGGCAACTCCTCCCCTGGCACCTGCGGCGGCGCCACCTGCCTGCCGCGCGCGGAATTGAGGAAGCGCTTGAGGACCTGCGGACCGTCCCTAGCGGCTCGGTTCGGGTTGATGTCGTCCGGGTCGAAGGAACAGAAGACAACACAGCGGATGCGGGCGCGCGAGAAGAGCACGTTCAGGCGCTGCTCGCCACCCTCGTTGCTCACGGGGCCAAAGGCCATCGCTGCAAGCGGCCCATCCGGCTCGGCAGGCCCATAGCCGACCGAAATCAGGATCACGTCCCTCTCATCCCCCTGCACGTTCTCGATGTTCTTGACGAACACATCCTCAGCGTGTCCCTCCCGCATAAATTGGTCGAGGGTTTTGTTCCGGCGTCGGGCGATCTCCAGAACCTCGGTCAGCATGTCCGACTGTGCCTTCGAGAAGGCGACCACCCCGAGGGACAGAGCCGGGCAGGTTTGAGCGTGCTCGGCGACCGCCTTTGCGACGGCCTCTGCCTCGATCCGGTTCGTCCCAGGCCGCCCCGCCCCCCGGTAGCCTCTGGTATAGACGCCCCGCACGCGGCGGAACGCGAGACCATATTCCGGGTCGTTCTGGACAGGCGATGGGGGCAGGATCAGCCTGCCGTCATAGAACTCCGCGTTGTTCACCATGATCAGCGACGGGTCGCGCGACCGATAGTGCCATTCGAGCATCGCCGAATTGAGCCCGCGCGCCTCGCACAGCGTCAACACGCTCACCATCTCGGCCGCAATGGCGGCCCGGGCCTCTTCCTCATCTTCTTCGTCCGCTCCCTCAGGCCCAACGATCCGGTCAAAGAAGCTGGTGGGCGGGAGCTGTTTTTGATCTCCGACCACGACGATCTGGCGGCAACGCGCGATAGCTCCGAGCGCCTCTGCAGGACGAACCTGACTCGCCTCGTCGATGACAAGCAGATCGAAGCTTACCTCCCCGGGCGGCAGGTACTGCGCGATGGAGATCGGGCTCATCAGCAGAACCGGCTTGATCCGCTGCACCATCGGCCCAGCGGCCTCCATGATCTGCCGTATGGGCAGGTGCCTGCGCTTTTTCGCCATCTCGTCGCGCAGGGTGCCCATCTGTCCCATCGCACCTGTAGGCAGTTGGTCCAGATGCATGGCGCGCACGAGCCGACGGGTCTCCTCCAGCCAAGCCGCCTCCAACTCCCGAAACGTGGCAACCAACGCATGGCGATCGAGACGCGCCAGGTCCTCCGGCAGAACTGCGCAGGCGGCTTCCCAGCGAGCCTCCGCAGTCGCGTAGCGGAACTCGTCCACCGCCCGGTCAGGCGTGAGTTCGCCCGCATCCAGCATTCCGACCAAATCCGCGAGCCCGTCCTGTTCCAGACGAGCGGCAAGGTCCGACAGGTGCGCCCACTCCTCGAACCGATCAAGACCCATCTGCATTGCATTGATCCTGCGCGCGAGGGTCTGCAGGGAAATGTTCTCCCCTTCCGGCCAGCGGATCAAGAGATGTTGCTCCAGCGCCTTCAAAACCTCGACCACGGCGTTCAGAGCATCGCTGTGTTCAGCTTCAACCTGTTCAACCTGTTCAACCTGCGCGACCGCGCAGAGGCTATCGACACTCTCCACGTCTTCAACCGGAACGATGGCAGCAAGTCGATCGAGCCACTCCGCCTGCGAAAGGAGCGTGGCGAAGGGAGTTTGTTCGTCGCGCCACGCGGGTCCCAGCACATCCCTGAGCCAGCGCTCCTCATCGAACAGGTCCTCACGCAGCCGTCGGACGCTGACCAATGTATCGACGAGCTGCAGTCGATCTGCGGGCGCTTTGGGGAGTGGTCCGTTCAGAACGGTGGCCAGCTCTCTGCTGGCCGCACGGTACGTCCCAAAAAGACGGGCCCAGAACGAGTCAACCCCGGGCGCCAAGCGGGCCCGCAGTGCATCCGGAGCTGCGTCGAATACAGCATCATCCGTGAAGAGTGGTGCCGCTGCGTCTCGAGCCTCCGCCCAGGCCCGCCCAGCGCCGAGGGCCTCAAGAAGTCGGGGGTCACCCGCCTGCGGCAAGAGCGCAGCGGTTGCATCCCGCCCCTCTGCGGGTCGGCCTGCCGCAGCAAGGAGAAGTTTCTGCAAGTCGCGGCAATCCGGCAGAGACAAGGGGACAGGCCGGCCGGCCAACGCCGCCAGACGCTCGGCTGTTTGCTCCAGAGTCCGGATCGCTTCCAACGCACGCGGCGCCCGCTCCACCAGTTTTGCTGTGATCCGCTCTCGCGTTAGGGGATCTAGGCTGGTGGCCCCGACACCGGCAAAAGGATGGTTCGGGCGCAGCCCTGCCCGCTCAAGGAGATCGGCAAAGGTACGCACGCGGCCCTCAAGCTCGCGTCGCTCTGCCTCGTCCAGGGCTGCAAGTCCATCACGCGGCAGTTGGGGTAGCTGCACCTCCCGTCCAACGAAACGGGCGATCTCCGCCATCGCCTGGAAGGGAGTGAACGCGTGTCCGGTCACCGGTTCATGCAGCAGGGCCGTCACCTCGTTCAGCCTGTTGCGGGCCTGGCACAAAGCATCTGGCGGTTCCGGCATCTCAGGCGCGGCCTGGCGTGCATTGAGGGTTTTGCTAAGCTCGGCGAGAAACGCCCTTTTGTTCGCCGCCCGGGAGTGAAGCTCGAGACACAGGACGTCGAGACCAACCTCCTTCAGCCGGTTATGAACAACCGACAGGGCCGCCATCTTCTCCGCGACGAACAGGATCGTTTTCCCCTTCTTTTTCCCCTTCTTTTTCCCCTTCTTTTTCCCCTTCTTTTTCCCCTTCTTTTTCCCGTCATAGGCGACGCCAGCGATGATGTTCGCGATCGTCTGGGACTTGCCTGTCCCAGGCGGGCCCTGCACGACCAGGTTACGACCGGCGCGAACTTCCTCGATTACCCGGGTCTGGGACGCATCAGCCGGAACGACGTGCAGAAGGTCAGAGGGCGCCAGCCGCGGGTCGAGCGGCTCCTGCGGACCGAATAGAGGGGCCTCCTGCTTGAATCCGTCTCTCCATAGACCGCCAAGTACGGGATGTTCTTCGAATGCCCCTTCGGGCCAGTTTTCCGGCTCCAGATCCCGCATCATCAGGAGCTTCGAGAAGGAGAAGAAGCCGAGCTGCATCACGTCCCGGTCAATCGACCAATGGGGGCGATTTTCGATGCGGTTGGTTAAGTTGGTTAAATCGTCGAAATAAGCCTTCGGCGCGAAATTCTCGTAATTCTCGACCTCCGGCAGTATGAGATCGAAATCTGCCCGTAGCCGTTTCTGGAGCGGCAGATTGGTAACAATCTCTGTATCCCGCGCGCGCAGGTCGAAGGTGGCGCGCCGACCATCCCGAACCAGTTCCACCGGGAGCAGGATCAGCGGAGATGCCCGCGTGGTCTGCGGGTTGTCTGTTTCGCGCCAGCACAGGAAGCCCATAGCAAGATAGAGGATATTGAACCCCTGCTCCTCCTCCAACGTGCGCGCGTCGGTGAAGAGCCGCAAGAGCCGGCGCTGCAGGGCCTCTTGGCCGAGCCGAGTTTCGAGAAAAGGATCATCCCGAGGGCGGGCCTCCTGGTCGGCTTCGTCCTGTTCAGCAGTGGCGAGAAGCAGATCCTCCCCTTCGGCCTCATCTTCTGGTTCCTCCTCGCCACCGGCATGGAAGCGCATTCGCTTCCCCTTAACCCGAAGAAGGTCGAAGATGTTCGCACTCTGATTATGAACGATGTTCAGCGCGTTGGCCCGCCCCGCTTCAAGATTGACGTGAATCAGGCGGTTGTTGCGGGCCCCAGTCTCCGCGAGCTGATCCCGCGCACCCTGGAGAAAGTCGGGCATGTCGTGTGGTTCCTGTTAACGCTTCTTTGCACACATTTTGGCAGTTTCAATATCGGCTCACCTTCCGCCTTAACCGGGATACGGCCTCCTCACGGTACATCTCTTCGCCCTGGCACCGCATCCAGGCGCGATTGAACGGCCCTGGAGCGTCATGCACCGGGAAGTGACACATAACACATTCTATGCGAGCTTCCTATGCGAGCTTCGCGCTCCTTGTCGAGGCCATTTTCGATTTCTTCCGCTGACGATTGCCACAAGAGTGGACGACATGGCGCGACACCGTCACCGATAACTTCAAGATCATGTCCCGCAAGGAGTTTCGGGGGCTGGAGTGAGTGCGGTATATTGGCATTATTCTCGGCACTTTTCAGCTCAACCAGGATGCCAGCGGCACGGCACCAGGTTCATCTCATTTGAATAAGAGTCTGACTCATAAAGACTGCCCTGATATCAAGCTCCTGCCAAACGCCTGATCATGAGGCGGATGCCGGCGATGGTCATCCAGACAACGGCGCTTTCGATGGTCGCCTCGACATCCCTTGCCAGACGGCGACGGCGTCCCAGCCAGGCGAAGGTGCGCGCCACCCCCCGGCGGCGGGGCAACAACCCGAACCTCTTGACCGTATCGGAGCGTTTGATGATTTCGATGGTCACGTGACCGCGCTTGACAAGGTCCTGGAAGACAAGCTGGATAATCTGATCGAGGCGCTGAACGAGAGCTTCGGAACTTCGGCCCAATTCACCAAGCCGCCCGGCGGCATTTTCCTGTGGGTCAAGCTGCCGGACGAAGTCGATACGGCAAAGCTGGCTGTTGTCGCCGGGGCGGAAGACGTTGCCGTCAATCCCGGCCCCGAATGGTCCCTCACCAATGATGCGGGTACCTGGATTCCGTGTCTGTTTCGCCAATCCGTCCAAGGAAACCGTCAAGGCCGGCATCGCCAGACTGGCCGACATTCTGCCACCGCGAATTCGGCGTCCCGGCGGTCAGTGCGAACGTGACGCGGTAGGAAACGTGTTGATCATCTTCTCGGGTTTACCGGGCGTAGGCAAGACAGAATTGAGCAAGGCGCTCTCCAATCGGGTCGGCGCCATCTATTTGCGGATCGACGGCATTATCGCAAACAAATCCCGCAAAGAATGCATTGACGAACTCAAGGCGAACTTGGATGCAGTTCCGGCTTTGTGAGCCACCCTGAAATGCCCCTGTCAAAATCACATTTGCGATGGGGCGTTGCGGTTTTCCGCCTATGGTCCGCCTGATAGAGTGATGCGATCAGGAAGCATTCCGGCTTCCTTGTTCAACAACAATGGGAGAGCCAAGGTGAAAAACTTTCTGAAAATCCTGCCGCTTGCCGGCGGCATGGCGATGGTCGCAAGTGTGGCGATGGCGGCTGAATGCGTGCATTCCAAATATGGCGCGGATGACGAGATCGGCGCTGCCAATATGCTGAGCCCCGAGCGTACCCTGGCGGCGGCCCAACTGATCAAGAAGGGAGAGAGCCATCCGCTGGGCATCGTGATCGATCCCAGCATGCCGGCCTTCCCGCCGCGCAAGATGATGCTGCAGGTGGTGCAGCCGAACCAGCAATATGGCCGCTCGATGGCGGGCGATTTCGGCTGGGACATCGTCTACAATGACGATGTTACCCAGCTGTGGTGGGGTACGGGACCGCAGATTGACGGCCTTGGCCACCTCGGCGAAAGCGGCAAATACTATAACTGCAATGACGGCAAGGATTTCGCCGCGCTGACGGGCCTGACGAAGCTTGGCATCCATACCATTCCACCGATCACCACCCGCGGTGTGATGATCGACATGGCCAGGCATATGGGCGGACCGCTGAAGGCCGGCCAGGGTTTCGGATCCGCCGAGATCAAAGCGGCAGCGGCAGCACAGGGCGTGGAAATCCGCGAGGGCGATGTCGTGCTGTTCCACACCGGCTGGACCGATAGCATGCTGGCCAGCGATCCCACGGGCTGGGTCTCGGGCGAGCCGGGGCTGAGCAATGAGGGCGCCGCCTATTTGGCGACTCTCAATCCGATCGCCGTCGGCGCCGATACCTGGGGCTTGGAAGCCGTGCCGCCGGTTGAGGGCGACAAGGTTTTCTACGGTCACGTGACCTTCCTGGCCCATAACGGTATCTTCATTCTGGAAACCATGAACACCGGCCGTCTGGCTGCCGAGGGCGTCAACGAATTCATGTTCGTGCTGGGTCAGGCCCGTCTGAAGGGCGCGGTTCAGATGATGATCAACCCGGTAGCCATGTGGTAAGCACGGTTCACGATTGAAGTTCAGGGGGGAGCGGTTCGCCCTCCCCTTTCTATTTGGGGAGCAAGAGGTGGACGAACTGTCAAATGGCGCCGATGCGGTGGTCCCGTACCTGTCGGTCAAGGACGTGAATGCATCCTTGGCGTTTTATCGTCAGGTTTTCGGCGCGGTTGACGGTCCCAACCGTATCTTGATGCCGGACGGCACCACGGCACATGGCGAGATGCTGATCGGAAATTCGATGGTGATGATCGCCGACGAGTCTCCGGACTGGGGGAACCTCGGCCCGACAACACTCGGTGGATCGCCGGTCCGCCTGCATGTCACGGTGAATGATGTCGATGCTGTCGTTGAGCGCGCGCGGGCGGCCGGCGCCAGGATTTTGATAGAGCCGTCAGATCAATTCTACGGACATCGGGCCGCCCGTTTCGAGGCGCCGGACGGCCATGTCTGGGTGCTGGGCCAGGTCATCGAAGAGGTGTCGCCGGAGGAGATGCAGGCCCGCGCCGACAAGCTGTTTCACGGCGGGTAGTCTACCAGCCGCTGAACGGTGTCTCCGGGACCGGGGTCTGCGGCGCGCTGCCGGTTTTGACGGCCACCAGATTATCGACCACCAACTGACCCATGGCGTCGCGGGTATGGATGCTGGCCGAGCCCACATGGGGCATCAGCACGACATGCTCCATATCGATCAACGCCTGAGGCACGTTCGGTTCGTGTTCGAAGACATCCAGACCAGCGGACAGGATGGTACCGTCCTGCAGAGCGGCGATCAGGGCGGTTTCGTCGATTGCTGATCCGCGGCCGACATTGATGACCACCCCGTCGGGACCCAGCACCTCCAACACCTCGGCATTGATCATGTGCCTGGTTGCCGCCCCGCCCGGCACGGCCACCATCAGCGTATCGACATCCCGGGCCATGTTCATCAGGGAAGCGTAGTAGCGGTTGGAAACGTCCGGCTGCTGCGAACGGCCATGATAGACCACCGTGACATCCATTGCCTCGATCCGCCGGGCGATGGCCTTTCCGATCCGCCCGAGGCCGATGATGCCAACCGTGCGACCGCGCATTGTACCCTTGGTCAGTGGAAAATTTCCTTCCCTGGCCCAGCGGCCGGCGCGTACATAACGCTCGGTCTCCGGCAGTTGCCGAACTGTCATCAGCAATAGCCCGGTAGCCGTATCCGCTACCTCCTCGGTCAATACATCCGGTGTATGAGTAACGATAACGCCTTTTTCAGCCGCATAGGTCGCATCCACAGTGTCGTAACCAACTCCGAAATTTGACACCACTTTCAGGGCCGGCAGTCGATCCATCAGGGCCTGGTCAACCGGCGAATGGCCCATGGTGACAATACCGAGGATCCGTTGGCCGGCTTCAGCGATCAGGGCATCGACATCGTCTGCCTCCCACATTCTGTGAACGATAAAGGCTTTCGCGATCTGGCGATTGATCATGTCCATGGTCGGACCGGTCAACAGGATTTCAGGCTTGGTCACGCGGGGCTTCCTTCTTTAAGGGGGATGATCAGATCAGAGCGTGTTCAGTGGTACATTCAGACGGGAAATGCCATCGGCATCAGGGTCGGGCAGGCGGCCGCCGCGAATGTTGACCTGGATCGATGGAATGATCAGCGCCGGCATGTTCAGTGTGGCATCGCGCTCGATGCGCATCTTGACGAAATCGTCTTCGCTGACGCCGCCGCCGATATGTTTGTTGTGCGCCTTTTGCTCGGCAACCGAGCTTTCAAATTCCGGACCGCGCGAGGCGGGCGGATAGTCGTGACCGGTGAAAATTCTTGTATCGTCGGGCAGGGCCAGGATTTTCATCATCGAGCGATAGAGCGTTCCGGCATCGCCGCCGGGAAAATCGCAGCGCGCCGTACCGTAATCCGGCATGAACAGCGTATCGCCGACAAAGGCAGCATTGCCGATCACATACGTCAGACAGGCCGGGGTATGCCCAGGCGTATACATCACCCGGGCCGACAGGTCGCCGATCTCAAACGTTTCGCCGTCTTCGAACAGATGGTCGAAATTTTCCGGTCGTGGGCGGGCATTTCCAGTCAGATCGAAGATCGGCGCGAATGTGTCCTGAACCTGGGTAATGCGCGCACCGATACCGGTCTTGGCTCCGGATAATTCCCTCAAATAGGGCGCCGCAGACAGATGGTCGGCGTGGGCATGGGTTTCCAAAACCCACACAACCTGCTTGCCGTTTTGCTCGATATGATCCATAATGGCGTCTGCTGAACGCTGGTTTGTCCGCCCGGCGGCGGCATCGTAGTCCAGCACGGAATCGATGATGACTGACTTGCCCGTCGCCGGATCCGACACCAAATAAGTGACTGTGGACGTGACGGGGTCGAAAAAGCCTTCGACATCAGATGTCATGGCCGCGGTTTCCTTCTTGACAGAATATTAGAAATGCCTAAATTATAAATCATGAACATTCAAGACGTGACCGATAGAGCAGACGAAGCTGCGGCGATGATGTCCGCCCTGGCCCACCCGGCACGACTGTCGGTGCTGTGCCGGCTGATGGAGGGGGAACTTTCTGTTGGCACCCTTGCTCATATGGTCGATCTTAGCCCATCGGCCCTGTCCCAGCATCTGGCAAAATTGCGCGCCCTGAAACTGGTGAAAACCCGAAAGGAAGCGCAAACCGTTTATTACAGCCTTTCGGGGCATGAAGTGCGGGCCATTCTGGAAACGCTGCACGGCCTGTACTGCAATACCGACGCGTGAGTGACGGTTTGAAGAAGATCTCTCCCGCCAAGGCAAGCCGGATGATCGAAACCGGCGCGGCCGTCCCGGTCGATGTTCGCGGGTCCGGCGAGCGGGCGCGGGCGCAAATTTCAGGCTCGCTTCATATGCCGCATGGCTGTTCCCGGGAACTGACCCACGGCTAATACGTTGCCCTTCCCCCGGACAAATCGAACACCGCGCCTGTTGTGAACGAGCAATCCTCGGAAGCAGCAAAGGCAATGGTTGCGGCCACTTCCTCAACCGTGATGAACCGGCCGCGCGGTACCTTGGAAAGCATGTAATTGATGTGATCTTCAGTCATCTGATCGAAGATCCGGGTGCGCGCGGCGGCCGGGGTGACGCAATTGACCGCGATGTTCTTGTCCGCCAGTTCCTTGCCCAGCGATTTTGTCAGGGCAATAACACCGGCCTTGGCCGAGGAATAGGCAACCGCGTTCGGATTGCCTTCCTTGCCGGCGATCGAGGCGACATTGACGATCCGGCCATAACCGGCATCGATCATCAGCGGGACAACGGTGCGGCAGCACAGGAAAACACCGGTCAGATCGATATCCAGGACCCGGCGCCATTCGTCCACCGGATACTGCCAGGTGATGGTATTCAAACCGGAAATACCGGCATTGCAGATCAGGATGTCGATGGTGCCCATGGCATCCATGGTTGCCGATGCCGCTGCCTCGACCGAAGCCTGATCGGTGACATCGCACTGCATCGAATGGATACCCAGTTCCTTCGCCGTTGCCGCCGACATTTCGCCGTCCTGATCCCAAATCGTCACCTGGGCGCCAGACCCGATGAACCGTTCCGCAACGGCACGGCCGATGCCTTGCGCCCCGCCAGTGACGACGGCACACCGGTTCTTCAAATCAATGTTGTTCATATGAATCTCCGATTTCGAATCGGAGAACAGGTTAGCGACCCTGCCGCGGGCTGACCATTAGAAAGATCACCGGGGCGGCCGGTCACAAATCAGCTACGACCGTAAACGTCGTCCAGACGCACAATATCGTCCTCGCCCAGGTAATGACCGCACTGAACCTCGATCAGCTCGGCGTCGATCTTGCCCGGGTTTTCAAGACGGTGAACGGCGCCGAGCGGAATATAGACGCTTTCGTCCGGGCTCATCGTCCGCTCTTCCTCGCCAACCAGTACGCGGGCGCATCCGGCGACAACCGTCCAGTGTTCGGACCGGTGGTGGTGGAACTGCTTGGACAGCTTCTGGCCCGGTTTCACGGTGATCCGCTTTACCTGAAAACCATCGCCGTGATCAATGGTACAATAGCTGCCCCAAGGGCGATGGACGGTTTCTCCGCAAACGATTTGCGGGGTTACTTCGGTGTTGGCGGTTTTGGCCTGCGCGTTCATCCCGGTTGCCTTTATCTTTTCTGAATTTCGGTTTGACTGCCCTAGGGTATAGCCGGGAAGCCCAAAGACACAGTTAACCCATATGGGCACCTCTAAAAATGCTCGGACTTGCGAAGATTCATATTTTGTCCCAGCTTATAGCTGGGGGTTGAGGGGAAGTCGGCAGGTCAGATTTGATTCCTGGGTCTGCTTTGTGATTTATCTCCTGTTTTCTTGTGGTTTGGGCAGACTCATCCCCTGAAGGTGGCAGGGGAATTGCATTTGGATTTTGACAAGTCGGTATGAATGGATTCTTGAGGCTCCGTCATCCAAAGGAGCTTCGGAATGTCAACAATCATGGGCTATTTCAATGATATGGACGATCCTCGCACTCCCCCACCCTGGAGTTTTTTGAGACACTGATCAAGACCTGAGACGAGGGGATGAATGAGGTATTTCATGATGGAACAGAAGAAGGTTGATCGGGCTGGAGCCGGAGCTGCGGAGACTTCACATATCGCAGCTCCGGCTCCGGCCCGACGTCGCAGACAGACGGCGGCGCGCAGGCAGGAGGCCGTTCTGCGGGTGTTGCGGGGCGAGGACATCGAGTTGGTGGTTCGTGGTATCGACGCGACGGCGGCCGATGTCAGCGGTTGGCGGGACGTTTTCCTGGCGACGGGCGCATCCGGACTGAAGCACCGCCCTCGCGATGCCCGCGATGAGGAGATTGATCGGCTGCGCGCCAGGATGGGCGAGGTCACCATGGACAACGAGCTTCTCGTTGAGAAGATCGCGAAGATGGAGGTGGGCCACCCTTTCGGGCGCTGGAGGTCGAAGCGATGAGCGCCGTCATCTCGATTTCCACGGGCAAGACCTGTGGTGTATCACGGGTGTGTCGGGTCCGGGGTCCGAGCCGTGCCAGCGTGTACCGGGACTTGCAACCGGCCCAGGCCGAGCCCTCGCCGCGCCGCCGCCCGGGACCACAAGGCCCCCTGTCGGATGCGGACCTGGCCCGTGAGATCAGGCAGGTCATCACCGACAGCAGGTTCCATGGCGAGGGCTACCGCAAGGTGTGGCCGTCCTTGTCGTGGTCGATCATTGCCCGGCAGGCTGCGTTGGCGTCCATGCCGCCACGCGGGGCACGCGCTTCGAGGCGCTTCAGCCGATCCGCCAGGGCGTGCGGGAATGCTTCGGGGCGATCGGCACGGACGGTGGCCGCTGGCCTGACCATCCGCCATGACAACGGCTCGCAGTACATCAGCCACGACTTCCAGAACGAGATCGCCTGGTTGGGAGCGACATCCTCGCCATCCCTGTCCGCGCCCCCGAAGGGAACGGCTGTGCCAAGCGCTTCATCCGGACGCTCAAAGAAAATCTGCTCCGGGTCAGAACCTTCGAGACAATCGAGGAACTGCAGAAGGCCCTCCAGGAGTTCAAGGACGATTACAACGAGCATTGGCTGATCCAGCGCGTTGGGCATCGATCACCAAACCAGTTCGGACGCGACGACATGGACAAAATCCAGGCCGCCGCGTAAGCTTCAAAAGTGTCTCAATAACCCTAGGGCGATACAGCCCTCACCCAACGGTCGGGGCAAACCGCGCATGATTGAGCTTTGGATTCCGATCACTATTTTTGCCGCCTTCATGCAGAACTTGCGGTCAGCCCTGCAGAAGAACCTGCAAGGCCGTCTGTCGACCGGTGGTGCATCCTATGTCCGCTTTTTCTACGCCCTGCCCTTTGCCCTGATCTATTTGGCCGGATTGAACCAGGTTGGCGGTATCGCCCTGCCAACCGCCAATGCACAGTTTTTGATGTTTTGCCTTCTGGGCGGGATCTCCCAGATCGTTTTCACCTTTTTGCTGGTTCATCTTTTTTCCCTGCGGAATTTCGCCGTGGGCACGACCTTTTCCAAAACCGAACTGGTGCAGATTGTCATTCTGGGCTTCGTTCTGTTGGGCGACACGATTTCCCTGGTGGGCTGTATTGCCATTGTGATCAGCATGGTGGGCATCCTGGCTCTGTCGATCGTTCGGAGTCAGATTTTCTGGTCGAACCTGGCAAGCGGATTGTTCGAGCGGGCAACCATGGTCGGCCTGGTCTGCGGCGCCTTTCTTGGCGCCTCGGTCGTTTTCTTTCGCGGCGCATCCCAGTCGCTGGGCGATGGACCGGTCCTGCCACGGGCCGCATTTACCCTTGCAGTCGCCCTGATCATGCAGACGATTATCATGGGGGTCTATCTGAAGATGCGTGAGCCGGGACAGTTGACGGCGGTACTGCGCCATTGGCGCCCGGCGCTGAACGTCGGAATTACCGGATTCCTGACATCGATTGGCTGGTTTACCGCCCTCACCCTGGAAAACGCCGCCTATGTTCGGGCCCTGGGACAGGTCGAACTGATTTTCACTTTCATTGCCTCGGCAGTGTTTTTCAAGGAACGCACAACGCGCGCCGAATTCATTGGCATTGGACTGATCACCTCCGGCGTTCTGATCCTGATCCTGGCGGGATAGATTTGTGAATATTTCGGCCCGTTCACGCACGATAACGTGAACCTGATTTGTTCCACTTTCACCGCCCGGGGATGGTGCTCCTTCTCAGATATCGGCAAGAAATACACGGGAGCAGACTGTGGATCGTGCGATCAGGGTCGTGTCTCGAGTTTGGTGGAAATTCTCTGGCGGTATGGTGTCCTCCAAGCGGAGTGAATTGCGCCTGGTCAGGCGGCGAAGTCAAGGGTCATAGGCAGGGCAGGCTGCGTGAGCGTTTCCCAGCCATCGACTTTTCGCATCTGGATCTGTCCGGAGGCCAGGAGCGCCCACAGCAACATCGGCACTGTTTCCGCGCAGGGCAGCACGGTTTGCGTCTTCATGCGGCGGCGGGACTCCTCGTTCAGGCGTTCGATGGCGTTGGTTGTTCTGGCGGATTTCCATTGCGATGGGTCGAGAGCCGGGTGAAGGTGAACAGGCGGTCTGCGGCCTCCTCCAGGCTGTCAGCAACCGCACGACATTTCAGGCGCCATTTACGCAAGAAGGCTTTGCGCCTCTTCTCAACCTCTTTGGCTGTGTCAGCGTAGATCATGTCGTGATAATCCGCGGTGAGTTCCTCGTGCATATGCTTGGAGCATGGCCGAGAGTAAGCGTCCGGTGTTGGTGCTCTGACGCGTTATAGCGTGCGCTGATAGTGTCCACCATTGCTAGTGGACATCTTGAGGGCGGACATGTCTGGGAAGAAGGGTCAGAAGAAGCGGTTCCGGTCAGACGATGAGAAGATTTCGATCTGCGGACAAACGCGCGCACCTGGGGTTCGGTAGCGCAGGTTGCGCGACGTTACGCGATGAACGCCAATCTGATCCACACATGGTTGCGTGATCCCCGTTTCGCGCCGGCATGTACTGACGGTGATGATTTCGCCGGGGAAGTGACCACATTTCTGCCTGTAGAGATTGCAGGGCCAACCGCCCCCCACGTGCCGATCACAGCGCCCTGTATGGACGGTCCTCTTTCGGCTCACCGTGCAGACATCACCCTGTCGGATGGTCGGCGGTGCCGGCTCTGGTTGAGGGGCTGATGACATGATCCCGGTGCCGGGCAATACGCGGGTGTGGCTGGCTGCCGGGGTGACGGATATGCGGCGCGGGTTCAACACACTGGCGGCTCAGGCCGAACAGGTTCTGGCTGAAGACCCGTATTCGGGGCACATGTTTGTGTTTCGCGGCAGGCGCGGTGATCTGCTCAAGATCATATGGTGGGACGGCCAAGGCGCTTGCCTGTTCTCCAGACGACTGGAACGGGGGCGGTTTGTCTGGCCTGCGGCAGGAGAAGGCCAGGCCTGTCTTCGATGACCTGGAAGCATGGCTACAGGCCCAACTGCCCAGGCTCTCGGGCAAGACCAAACTGGCAGGGGCCATTCGCTATGCGCTGAACCGCATGCCAAAGGCGCGTGCTTATCTCGGCGACGGACGTCTGGAACTCGACAACAATATCTGTGAGCGATCAATCCGTCCCGTCGCCCCGGGTCGAAAAAATTGTCTCTTCCCGGGCTCCGTTGGTGGCGGCGAGGCTGCCGCTATCGCCTACGCCCTCATTGAGACCGCTAAAATGAAGGGCACCTCTAAAAATGCTGGGACTTGCGAAGGTTCATATTTTGTCCCAGCTTATAGCTGGGAGCTGAGGGAAAAGTCGGCGGGTCAGATTTGATTCCTGAGCCTGCCTTGTGATTTATCTCCTGAAACACCACATTACTGGCAAATTCGATGCTGTCAACGGAGGGCGCGTGGTCCCCGCGCAACCGGAGGTCGGGGTCACGGTATCCGCGCGATCAGCGGCGTTGACCGCCGGATGCCACTGATCCCCAGCATCTGCGGCGCGTCGAGCATCTCGATATCCGGGGCACCGTCCAGCAGGGCGGCCATGCCCTCCTCCAGTTCGATCCGGGCCAGCATCTCGCCCAGGCATCGGTGGGCGCCGCCGCCGAAGACCATGTGCGGGCGGACGTGATCCGTGCGGTGCAGGTCGAACGTGTCGGGGTTCGCCACGCGGGCATCGTCGCGCAGGGCAGAGATGGTCAACAGCCCGACAAGCTGAATGCCGGGGACGGTTTTGCCGGCGACCTCGAACGGAGCTGGCGCAAAGCGTGGGGTCGAGCCGACCGGAGGATGGATACGAAGCGCCTCGTCGATCGCCGCCGGGATCAGATCCCGGTTGGCCTCGACCTCATTCCATAGTGCACGGTCGGCCAGCAAAGCGCCCACGGTCATATTGAAGCCCGAGCGCGTGGTGTCGCTGCCGGCCAGGATCAGGCCGACGACCTGATGGATCAGTTCGTCGGTCTCCAGCGCGCGGGCGCTGTCGTCGGCGACCAGCATCGACAGCAGGTCATCCCGGGGCGCGGGGCGCCTTGCCTCCAACTCGGCGCTCACGAATTGATAGAGCGCTTCGGCAGCCGCCTCGATTTCGTCGTGATCGTCGACCGCATAAGGTACCATCAGACAGCGGCTGAGCGAATAGACTTGGGCTGCGAACCAGCTGCTCTTCTCGACTTCCAGCCCCAGCACCTCGGCGATCATTTCGGCCGGCAGGCGTGAAGAACAGAGCGCAAGGAAATCAAATGACTCGCCTCGCGGCAGACCGGCGATGATGCGGTCGGCGACCTCGCGTGCACGACCGCGCTTGGCCCGGATCACGGGATGGGCGAAGGTTTTGATAAAGGCCCCGCGCCGACGCTTGTGCTCGGCGCCGTTCGCCATCAGCATGACGTTGTGCAGAAAGCTGGTCACACGACCGTCCGGGATGCCCAGAACACTGGTGTATTGAGCCGCCGGCAGTTGCAGTAATCTTGGATCGGCCACCAGTTGTTCCACATCTTCCGAGCGCAACACCATGACCCGGCGCGGGTCGGTCCGAACCAGTCCGTCCGAGCGGCGCAGCGCATCGAGTTCGGCCATGGCCATTGTCTGGAACTCGTTTTCCGGGATGAACGGGATACCGTCTTCTCCAATTGTCGCGACCATAGATACCCTCACTTTCCGATTAAGCGCAGCCTAACACGCAGACCCGAGAGAGGTCAATTAAACCTTACCGTGATTCCAGGGGAATTGCATTTGGATTTTGACAAATCGGTAGGCTCAGTTTACGAATTGTATGCATGGACGTGCGATGGCGGTTGCGAGGCAAGCCCGGGGTGAGGCGTTCTCCAGTTCAAGCCGTTGGAACCATCGCAGGTCGTTGTCGAGATATCTGGTCGCGACGCCTCGGTAGCGCCGCAGGAAATCCTTCAACCGGCTGTGTCGGTTGTTGACCGCCGGATCTGCTGCGATCTGAATGTGAAAGGCACCTCGCACCCGTTCACTTCGTGACAGGTTCAATGCTTCGTGATGCGCACCGATTGCCGCCGCGCATCGCGGACAAGCGCGGTGTCCATCGGTCACCAAAACGATATCCTCGTCCACAACCGGCGCGATCACCTCTCGCAAGGGATCTGCGTGGACCGCGGGCAGAACCGCACTGACTGTCGCGCCGCTGCGATCAGCGACAACCAGTACCGGAACCTGTTCATCTGACAGGCCCCGCTTGCTGGCCTTGCCTCCCCTGCGTCGCGCCTTGCGCTCAAGGTTTCGTGCACCTTTCCGGCTTTCCGGCACACAGGGTTCATCGGCTTCCACAATGCCCGTGAGCTTGCGTGCCTTCAGGTCTTTTGCGGCAGGAAATCGGTGCCGCCACCTAACGGCGTGGTTTACCCGCACAACCACACGGCCTAAAACCCCTGCAGCAACCGGCTAGGACCGGATTATCGACTCGTGGAGCGGGGGTGCATGTTCGACAAAATCTTAATCGCCAACCGGGGCGAAATTGCCTGCCGGATCATCAAGACGGCGCGTACGATGGGGATCGCCACCGTAGCGGTTTATTCCGACGCTGATGCCGGTGCGCTGCACGTCCAGATGTCTGACGAGGCAATGCATCTGGGACCGCCGGCCGCTGGCCAGTCCTATCTCCTGATCGACAAGATCGTTGATGCATGTCGGCAGACCGGTGCAGAGGCTGTTCATCCCGGCTATGGCTTTCTGTCCGAGAATGCAAAATTCGCCGAGGACCTGAAAGCGGCCGGCGTTGCTTTCATTGGCCCGCCGGTCGGCGCGATCGAGGTGATGGGCGACAAAATTACGTCAAAGAAACTGGCGGACGACGCGGGCGTCAGCACGGTGCCGGGCCATATGGGCCTGATTGCCGATGCGGACGAAGCGGTGAAAATCGCCGGCCAAGTTGGCTATCCGGTGATGATCAAGGCATCCGCCGGGGGGGGCGGCAAGGGCATGCGCATTGCGTGGAATGATGAGGAGGCGCGAGAGGGGTTCGAGCGGTCCAAGTCCGAGGCTGCCTCAAGTTTTGGCGATGACCGGATCTTTATCGAAAAGTTCGTTACCGAACCGCGCCACATCGAAATTCAGGTGCTGGGCGATACCCACGGCAACATCATCTATCTGGGCGAACGGGAATGTTCGATCCAGCGGCGGAACCAGAAGGTCATCGAAGAGGCACCGTCGCCGTTCCTGGATGAAAAAACGAGAGCCGCAATGGGGAAAGAGGCCGTGGCACTGTCCAAGGCTGTCGACTACCATTCCGCAGGAACGGTAGAGTTCATTGTCGACAAAGACCGCAATTTTTATTTTTTGGAAATGAACACCCGGCTGCAGGTCGAGCATCCCGTGACCGAGGAAATCACCGGGCTGGATCTGGTCGAGCAGATGATTCGGGTGGCGGCTGGAGAGAAACTCTCGCTAAGCCAGAAAGACGTGGTGTTTAACGGTTGGGCCATCGAGAGCCGGATCTATGCTGAAGATCCCTATCGAAATTTCCTGCCGGCGACCGGGCGGCTGGTGCGCTATGCGCCGCCGGCGGAAGGCGCGCGCGATGGAATTACGGTGCGTAACGATACCGGTGTCTTCGAGGGCGGCGAAGTGTCGATGTTCTACGATCCGATGATCGCCAAGCTGGTGACTCACGGACCATCGCGCGAGACGGCGATCGATGCCATGAGCGATGCGCTGGATCGGTTCTATATTGACGGCTGTGGCCACAATATCGATTTTCTCGCGGCCGTGATTGGCCATGAACGGTTTCGGGCCGGACGCCTGACGACGAATTTCATTGCCGAGGAATATTCCGAGGGCTTCCAGGGTGCGTCGCTGTCCGGCGAGGAAAGTCGCATGCTGGCGGCCCTTGCAGCGTTCGCTCAATCCAGCCGGGACGCCCGGAATTGTCAGATAGACGGTGCAACCCCGGATATTCAGGATCGAAACTGGGTCGTGACCTTTGGCGAGCCGGGAAAATACGATGCCCGGTTCAAGGTCCATGCCCGGGGCGGCGATGATGAGATGACCCTCACGGTCTCGGACGATGCAACCACTGAAGAGATCGCGATCACCTCGACCTGGGCCCCCGGTCAACCGGTCTTCCAGGGGATGGTGAACGGGAAACCGACCGCCGCGCAGCTTTCCCCGCTGGACGATGGCTGGCGACTTACCCATCGCGGCGCCCCGGTTCAGGTTGCGGTCCGCAGTCCGCGCGCCGCTGCATTGGCGGACAAGATGCTGTCCAAGGAGCCACCGGATACATCACGCCTGTTGCTGTGTCCGATGCCGGGCCTGGTGGTCAGTATCAATGTGGCCGAAGGCGACACGGTGGAGGAGGGGCAGCCCCTGGCCATTGTGGAAGCCATGAAAATGGAAAATGTCCTGCGGGCGGAACGCAGCGGCACCATTTCAAGGATTAACGCGACAGCCGGGGATACCTTGGCGGCCGACGATACCATTCTGGAGTTTGGCTGATGCGGGTCTCCGCGCTGGTGATTGTTCTGGCCCTGCTAACGGCCTGTACCGTCCGGCAAGGGGGCGGCAGGGATCTGGCGCTGGCGGATACATGCGACGTCCATACCTATGCCGGCCTGATTGATGCGATAGCACAAGAGCTTGGGCCGGAGAGCTTGCCGGCGATGTATCGTATCATCGGTCCGTATGATGCGGTGACCCGGGATTTCCAGCCTGACCGGCTGAACCTCTATACGGATGCCGCCGGCGTGGTACAGCGGATCACATGTGGCTGAACCAATATGACGCTCTATTTTGCCTATGAATCGAACATGCATGTGGGGCAGATGGCCCTGCGCTGTCCGGCTTCGCGGCCGCTGGGCCGGGCGTGGCTGGATGACTGGCGGTTCCGCATCAACAAGCGGGGCACCGCCACGATCGTGCGCGAGCCAGGCGCGTTAGGGCCTGTTGACATTCGGGTTTCCGATTTGGCCTGAACTGTTATTCAAGCTTCGAAAATGGAGGTTTGGATGGACGAAGATCGTTTGGTGATTTCAGATGAACTCCGGGCGAAGATTGCGCCCCTGTTAACCGGCACACCCGGGAGACGCCGTAAGCCTTGCCCGTGGAGATCGAGATGACGGCGCTCATCGCTTCGACCTCCGGCGCCCGAAAGGGTGACCCGCCTCCATCTTCGCGATCTTCTCGACGAGAAGCTCGTTATCCATGGTGATCTCGCCCACCCTGGCGCGAAGCCGATCAATCTCCTCATCGCGGGCATCGCGCGGGCGATGCTTCAGGTTCGACGCGCCGCCCGTGAGAAAGGCATCCCGCCAGCCACTGATATCGGCCGCCGTCGCGTCGATACCACGGGCCACCAACTCGATGTCCTCGCCCCGCAACACCCGCAGAACGGCCTCCTGCTTGCGCGCCGCCGTCTGTCTGCGACGTCGGGCCGGAGCCGGCGCTGCTGCGATATGTGAAGTCTCCGCAGCTCCGGCTCCGGCCCGATCAACCTTCTTCTGTTCCGTCATGAAACACCTCATTCATCCCCTCGTCTCAGGTCTTGATCAGTGTCTCAAAAAACTCTAGGGGTATCCGTCCGGTCAGGCCGCGTTTTTGAGGTCTTGGGGCTTCCAGTTCCACGGCATGAGTTCGTCGATGGGGTTAATCCGTGATCAGCAACGCGTTCCAGCACCCATGTGAGCCAGGCCTCGGGATCGACATTGTTCATTTCAGCGGTCTCAATGAGGGCGCAGGCGATAGCGGCAGCCTCGCCGCCACCAACGGAGCCCGGGAAGAGACAATTTTTTCGACCAGGGGCGACGGGACGGATTGATCGCTCACAGATATTGTTGTCGAGCTCCAGACGTCCGTCGCCGAGATAAGCACGCGCTTCGGGCATCGGCTTCAGGGCGTAGCGGATCGCCTCGGCCAGTTTGGTCTTGCCCGAGAGCCTGGGCAGTTGGGCCTGTAGCCATGCTTCCAGGTCATCGAAGACAGGCCTGGCCTTCTCCTGCCGCAGGGCGGCCCTTTCGTAGCCGTCCGTTAGAGCCGTATCTTTCGGTTATTCCGGCCTCCAATTCCACGGCATGAGTTCCCCGATGCGGTTGATCTTGTGATCTGGCAGGCGCTCCAACACACAGGTGAGCCAGGCTTCCGGATCAACGCCGTTCATCCTGGCGGTCTCGACGAGGGTGCAAGCGATAGTGGCGGCTTTACCGCCACCGACGGAGCCCATGAAGAGATGGTTCTTGCGGCCAGGGGCGATGGGGCGGATCGAGCGTTCACAGATGTTGTTGTCGAGTTCCAGCCGTCCGTCGCCGAGACAGGCACGCACCTTTGGCATGCGGTTCAGCGCATGGCGAATGGCCCCTGCCAGTTTGGTCTTGCCCGAGAGCCTGGGAAGCCGGGCCTGTAACCATGCTTCCAGTTCATCGAAGACGGGCTTTGCCTTCTCTTGCCGAATGGCGACCCGCTCTTCGGGGGATTTGCCTCTGGCTTCCTCTTCGACAGCGTAAAGCACGGCGATCTGCTTGATTGTGCCTTTGGCGATGGCCGACCCTGTGCGCTCAAACTCTTCCACAAACTTGCGGCGCACATGCACCATGCAGGCCTGTTCGTCGGCCTTGCCCTCCCCGAAGAGGCCATTGAAGCCCGCAAAGCCATCGGCATGCACGGTCCCGGTATCGTCTGCGAGATGATTGACCGGGGGTGCACCCTTGCGATCCACGCTGAACTGATACCACGCACAGGGTGGGGCGTCCCCGCACCAGGGCGCTCAACATGTGTAATCCATATCAAACTGCCCCATGGGATGGAACGACAAACCGCGTTAAACCTCATGTTTTTTGGGCTTTCCCTATCCCGCCTGCAAGGGACGCCAGGTCTTTTGCGGGGTGCGCCAGTCAATCCCCTCCAGCAGCATCGACAGCTGTGAGGGACTCAGGCTGACCTTGCCCTCCCTGGCCGCAGGCCAGACAAACCGCCCCGTTCCAGTCGTCTGGAGAACAGGCAAGCGCCCTGGCTGTCCCACCATATGATCTTGAGCAGATCACCGCGCCTGCCACGGAACACGAACATGTACCCCGAATACGGGTCCTCAGCCAGAACCTGTTCTGCCCGAGCCGCCAGTGTGTTGAACCCGCACCGCATATCCCTCACCCCGGCAACCAGCCACACCCGCGTATTGCCCGGCACCGGGATCATGTCATCAGCCCCTCAACCAGAGCCGGCACCGCCGACAATCCCGTCGCTCCTTCAACCAGGATACGCCGACCATCAGACAGGGTGATGTCTGCACGGTGAGCCGAAAGAGGACCGTTCATACAGGGCGCTGTGATCGGCACGTGGGGGCGGTTGGCCCTGCAATCTCTACAGGCAGAAATGTGGTCACTTCCCCGGCGAAATCATCACCGTCAGTACATGCCGGCGCGAAACGGGGATCACGCAACCATGTGTGGATCAGATTGGCGTTCATCGCGTAACGTCGCGCAACCTGCGCTACCGAAACCCCAGGTGCGCGCGTTTGTCCGCAGATCGAAATCTTCTCATCGTCTGACCGGAACCGCTTCTTCTGACCCTTCTTCCCAGACATATCCACCCTCAAAATGTCCACTATCAATGGTGGACACTATCAGCGCACGCTATAACGCGTCAGAGCACCAACACCGGACGCTTACGTTAGAGGTGTGGAAAGGGTTGAAACAAAATAGTATAAATCAATAAAAAAATAGTATGATACAAAAAATGAAAAAAATACATTCAATACTTGCAGCAGGAGTGATAGGGGTTGTTTCTGCACTTGTAGCACTTTTTGGTATAGCGAAAAACAATAATGAGAGTGTGCTGGCTGACTTTAGTGACTCTAACTTGAAATTCTTTCTTTCTTTGAGCGATAGGGATTCACATGTGTATGCTGATGTTAGTAGTACTAATCAAGAAGGTGGTGATAGTCAAGGTGGTACTAATGGTGGTGCTGGTGCCGCCTCTGCTCAGGGGACTGGTGGACAAAATGATAGTTCTGAAGGATCTTCTGGTATGGGTATGAGTGATGGAGGACATGGTGATAGTGGTGAGGGTGATAGTGGTGAGGGTGGCGATGGCGGCGCTGGTGGCGGCGCTGGTGATCCCTTTTAGTTTCTAAGTTTACTAAGAACTGTAGGTACATTTAAGAAAAACCCCATTGATTTGAAAATCAATGGGGTTTTGTTGAGGTAAGTGTGTTAGATGTTGCGTGCGTTTCTTGCAGCATCCATCAGTGGTTTCATCCGGTTTTCCCAGAAAGCATCGCTTGCTCTCAGAAATCTCTGCGTGTTGGAGGTGTCTTTACACACCTTTTTTTGGTCACGCACTGCATTGTCATAGAGCCGGTTGATGCGTACGGCACGGCTTGGGTTTTGATTGGTTCCAAGTTGTGCTATTTCTTTCATCCATACCGGTATTCTATTATTGCAGATTGTGATTTGCCATATTTCACTTCTTTTTTTTGAAGAAGCGTTTTTCCAGACATGTTTGGCAAAACCTTCAAGACTTTTTAGATAGAGTTTGTGCATTGTTTTACCCCACTCATTTTTTGCTTGCGCATTTTGGGGGCGTTCCGCACACAGCTTTGCAAATTCTTGGGAAGTGTGCTTGAGGTTTGAAGCATATCGCGTTCCTTGATCGATTTTCGTAAATTCAGCGTAGATCTGACTCTGGGGGCGTACACAGTTGAAAGCAAACAAAAGCCTGTATCTTAGTTCAGTTTGCGTCAGTTGAGCACCTTCCACAGGTTTGATTGTAAGTGCACTTTTTTCTTCCGCACTCAGTTCCTGATATGGAACCTCTGCTTCATTACACCCTACCAAAAAAATGGTAAGTATGGAAGCAACTATTGATGCCATTAATTTGTTCATTCCACTCTCCTTTGAGGAAACAGAAAAGGAATCATTCCTTTTATGCCGTGCGCTGAAACCCGGAGCAAGGATAAATCCCGGATCAGAGATCAGAGCTATTCATCCTCTAGAGCCTGTTGACACTCAGGGTTCCCATCGGGTTTGATTTCTGACTCAAACTTCAAAAATGGAGGTTTGAATGAACGCGCAACGTTTCGGGGTGGCGGATCAGGTTTGGCGGCGGCTTGAACCGCATCTTCCGGGAAAGGCCTCTGATGCCGGAGCGAGGGCAAAGGATAATCGCCTCTTTCTCGAAGCCGTGTTCTGGCGCGGGCGCACCGGATCGCCATGGCGCGACCTCCCGCCCTCATCTGGAAACTGGAACCCTCAAGTTCCGCCGGTTTCGTCGCGGGGCCAGGGCAGGCGTATTCGAGCGTCCTTTCAAAGCCATAAGTGGCGACCTTGACCTTGAACAGAAGCTCATCGACGGCGCCATCGTTTCGGTTCGCCGGAAGGCGACCGGTGCAAAAGGGGGACACGGCATCAGGCCATCGGGCGCGCGCGGCGACCCGATGACCAGGATTGTCGCCCTGGTCGACGCGCTCGGCAATCTCACTGGCTTCCCGCTGCTGCCCGGACAGGCGCACGACATGAGGGGCGCGGCTTCGCTGATGCAGGGCGGACCAGACGGCGCGCTGCAGACAAGGCATTTGATGTGAATTGGCTCCTGGAAGAACTGGATGAGCGCGGCGCGACCGCTGTGATCCCGCCGACATCGAACCGGAGACATCAGCGCGACGCCGACGCCTGCAAGGAGCGGCATCTGGTCGAAAATCATTTCGCGAAGATCAAGGAATTCAGATGTATCGCCACACGCTACGACAAAACCGATTGCAGCTCTGCCGCAAACTGGAACCTGGCGGCAGTGCTGATCCCATCACGATGAGTGTCCACAGACCCTGGTTTTACCTCCACTGTACCAGTGGAAGGATGGCCCGCCTAAAGGCCCCATCAATCCCAAGCTTCGAGCCTCGCCGTTCCCTAGGGCAAACCGCCAATGCTCCAGAATTCAAGATCTTTTCATGACGTTGATTTCGAACGCATCAGGCTCCCGATATCGGCAGCAACCTTTATGGGATCGAAGCCCGAAGTCATGCGCCAGTTGGACAGCGAATGCTATATTACCAGACCTTATTTTCAAGGGCAATCGACTAAATACACCGCTCAGGGTGATTTAGGGCCTGTTGACAATCATCTTGCGGCGATGAGCATTGCGGAGAGGTGCCAGTTGGCGGCATAGCTGATATCAGTCTTGTCGTATCGCGTTGCCATCCCCCTGAATTCCTTGATCCTTGCGAAGTGGTTTTCGATCAGGTGACGCCACTTGTACATGTGAGTATCGTCGTCTCGTAGCCCTTTCCGGTTCGATTTGGGTGAAATAACTGCAGTTGCGCCGCGCTCATCAAGGTCTTGCAGGAGCCAATCGGCGTCGAAGGTCTTGTCGGCCGGCAACGCTGCGAAGGAGACATCATGGATCAGGGGAGCAACCCCCTTCATGTCGTGCGCCTGCCCCGGCAGAAGCAGAAAGCGGAACAGGTTGCCGAGCGCATCGACCAGGGCCACGATTTTGGTCGTCAGCCCGCCGCGAGAGCGTCCGATGGCTTGATGCCGTGTCCCCCTTTTGCGCCCGAAGCCTTCTGATGGGCCTGGACAATCGTTCCGTCGATGAGAGCATGTTCAAGGTCTGGCTCGCCGCTCATGGCGTTGAAAAGTCTCTCGAACACACCGGCCTTTGCCCATCGACGAAATCGTTTGAAAACCGAATTCCAGTTGCCGAAATCCCGGGGCAGGTCACGCCAGGGAGACCCTGTTCGCACACGCCAAAGTACGGCCTCCACGAACCGACGGTTATCCCGACCGGTTGCTGCCGGGTCCCCGGCCTTACCGGGTAACAGGGGCGCAATCTTCGCCCGGAGTTCATCTGAAATCACCAAACGATCTTCGTCCATCCAAACCGCCATTTTCGAAGCTTGAATAACAGTTCAGGCCAAATCGCAACCCCGAATGTCAACAGGCCCTAGAACGAATAAAGAATGAACTGAAAAGCACTGGTGTTTTCCACATATGGTTCACACCCATCGGCAAACCTCTATGATCAACCGATGCTGAGCGTCGTGATTCCCACCCTGAATGCCGCGGGCGATCTGCCCAGGACACTTGAGTCGCTGGTGCATGGCTCCGTGTCCAGTGTGGTACGCGAGGTCCTCCTGTCCGACGCCGGATCGACCGACGCCACGGCGGCAATTGCGGACGAGACCGGGGCCATTCTGGTCACCGGTCCGCGTGGGCGCGGGACACAATTGGCGGCCGGCGCCGGCGGGGCGCGGTCCGACTGGCTGTTGTTTCTCCATGCCGACACGGTGTTGCAACCGGGCTGGACCAAGGACGTTGAGGCCTTTGTTGCGCGTCCAGGCGCACCGGAGCGGGCGGCGGTGTTCCGCTTTGCCCTCGACGATGACGGTTTCGCCCCCCGGCTGGCCGAAGCCATTGTCAGGTTCCGCTGTGCGGTCCTGGCGCTGCCTTACGGCGATCAGGGACTGCTGATCCATCGCCATCTCTATGACCGTCTCGGCGGTTTCAGGCCGCTGCCTCTGATGGAGGATGTGGATATGGTCCGGCGGATCGGACGGCGGCGGCTCACGTTTTTGAAGACCATCGCCCTGACCAGCGCCGACCGCTATCGCAAGGAGGGCTATCTCGTCCGCCCGGTGCGCAACTTTGTCTGCATCAGCTTTTATTATCTCGGCGTCCCGCTCGCTACCATCGCCCGATTGTATGGTTGATGCGCAAGGGGCTGGTCTTTTTGTTCGTCAAGGAACCGCGCGCCGGCCGCGCCAAAACCCGCCTCGGCAGGGATATCGGCCCCGTGCGGGCGGCGATGTTCTATCGCCACATGATGACAGTTGTGATCCGCCGTCTGAACCGGCAGCCGGGCTGGGACCTGGTCCTGGCGGTAGACTCTTACAGGGCCAGTCTCGATCGGCGCTTTCATCCTGAGGTCCGCCATGTGATCGCTCAGTCGGCGGGGGATATCGGCCGCCGCATGGCTACCGCTTTCCAGGCGGCCGGTCTTGCGCCTGCGATCATCGTCGGCTCCGACATCCCTGACCTCGGTCCGCGCGAGATCAAACAAGCCTTCCGGACGCTGGGCCGCGCGGATGTGGTCGTGGGCCCATCGGGCGATGGCGGCTACTGGCTGATCCGGCGCGGAGGCCGCGCGCGTACAACAAACCTCTTCACCAATGTGCGCTGGTCCAGCGAATATGCCCTGGTCGATACGCTGGCCAATCTGCCCGCCAATGTTCGAGTGGCAAAACTGGGTGTCATGGCGGATATTGATACAGGCCGAGATTTACAGGCGTGGCGACGCAAAAATCGCTAATCGGCCACTGAAATTTTGTCGACGCAGCAGCGAGCCGCTTCGACACCGGCCGGAAGTTCCGGGGTCACCGGGTCTCGTGGCCCACCATCCCTGCCGCCAGATCGCGCAACAGGGTGCTGGCGGTCAACAGCGGAACATCCCAGGCATTCACATAGGCACATTTGACCGAAACGGCGGTAAATGCCCTCGTGCCCCAATTGGCCACCGCCAAAGGGATCTTGGCGGTGACTTGTTTGGGATCGTCCACTTCGGGGCGGTATTCCACGGGGCCAAACATCAACTGGTGCTACCCGTCGACCCGGTCCAGGTTCGCCGTGCCCGCTGGCCCCAGCGATGCCAGGAAGATCATTGCGTCCGCAATCACCAGCCGCCGCCCGTGCCTTTTGCTCGACGAACGGACAGCGATTATCGGCGCTAGCAGTGACTTCAAAAAGGTCATGCCGGTTCTTTTTATCCGAGGATGTCCAGTAAATCGGGAATCTGATTGTTACCGTGGCCACGGCCAATATCATGGTGTCACGAGGCTCTAACCGGTGTCCCCGTTGTTTCCGTTCGGGAATGAAGTTGGCTCAGTTTGCAAGTCGTGTGCGTTCATGTCATGTTTTTTGTGAAATCAGAGGGATGGATTGGCATGGATCACAAGCAGTTTCAGGAATGGCTATCGGGGATAGACCACCTCAGCCCGGCGCAGCGGCAGCAAACCGAAGCCGTGTTTTGGAGCGGGCGATGAGATTCGAACTCACGACCCCAACCTTGGCAAGGTTGTGCTCTACCCCTGAGCTACGCCCGCTCACTAGCGCATTGGCCGCCGTGCACAAATGTGCGTTGCGGAGCCGGGTTATGCCGTATGATGGCGGGCTTGGCAAGCGCCGAATAAAGGAGCCAGGGTGATTCAGTAAAAATTATTGCGGCTCAGTTTCAAATTGTATGCATGGGCGTGCGATGGCGGTTGCGAGGCAAGCCCGGGGTGGGGCGTTCTCCAGTTCAAGCCGCTGGAACCATCGCAGGTCGTTGTCGAGATATCTGGTCGCGACGCCTCGGTAGCGCCGCAGGAAATCCTTCAACCGGCCATGTCGGTTGTTGACCGCCGGATCTGCTGCGATCTGAATGTGAAGGGCACCTCGCACCCGTTCACTTCGTGACAGGTTCAATGCTTCGTGATGCGCACCGATTGCCGCCGCCCATCGCGGACAAGCGCGGTGTCCATCGGTCACCAAAACGATATCCTCGTCCACAACCGGTGCGATCACCTCTCGCAAGGGATCGGCGTTGACCGCGGGCAGAACCGCACTGACTATCGCGCCGCTGCGATCAGCGACAACCAGTACCGGAACCTGTTCATCTGACAGGCCCCGCTTGCTGGCCTTGCCTCCCCTGCGTCGCGCCCTGCGCTCAAGGTTTCGTGCACCTTTCCGGCTTTCCAGCACACAGGTTTCATCGGCTTCCACAATGCCCGTGAGCTTGCGTGCCTTCAGGTCTTTCGTGGCAGGAAATCGGTGCCGCCAACGGAAGGCGGTGTTGACGGCAAGTCCGCAACGTTCTGCTGAAGCGCGAACCGTCAGCCCATCAGCAAGACAGGCCCCGAAGGCAAGCCACTTGTCCTTGCGGTGCAGACCCGACAAGGGGGTGCCGGTCGCGGCATTGAATGTCTTCCTGCATCCCTTGCACTGGTACCGTCGCAGACCCCTTGCCTTGCCACGCGATATGGCGCCTGGCGTGCCACAATGCGGGCACTGGCGATCTCCACCCACGGCCGCTTCAATGGCAGCCAGCGACGCTGACGTCTCCGTGTCCCCCGGGAACACGGCTTCGGTTTGCCGCCGCTGCGCCGGGCTGAGGTGGTCTATCCCCGATAACCATTCCTGAAACTGCTTGTGATCCATGCCAATCCATCCCTCTGATTTCACAAAAAACATAAGGGCATCTCGAACAATCGGCCTGATTTTGAGTTTATGGATGACGTGTGATTCTCTCGGAATATAATCGATGGAAACTTCAATTTTGCAAGGAAACGGCGATGGGTCAGCCGGGCCTTTTCGATGTCAGCAACCGTTACGCTTCGCTTGATGCCAGGAAGGACCCCTGGTTCAGATTGCGGCGGTTGTTCCATTCGAGGAGTTTCGGTCGCGTTTGGAGGCCGTTTGGCGCAAACCGGGTGAAAAGCACAAGTCGGCGGCGGGTCGCAAGCCGTGGGACGCGGTGGCCAAGTCTCAAGGCTTTCGTTGCTGTTAGAGGGGCATGTCATCTCAACGCGCGAATTGAACGGAAAATCACGCCAGTCCGAGCGGGTCTGCCTCATGTCCAACTGCCCCTCTGCTCGTGAGGCCGCCGCCATGATCCGAGGTCATTGGCAGATTGAAAACAATCTCCATTGGTCGCTGGATGTGATCCTGAACGATGATCAGCACCGCGCCCGAAAAGACAATGCTCCCATCAATTTTGCAGCCCTCGGACGCATCGCACTCAACATCATGAAGGCAAACACAGACAAAGGATCAAACCGCGTCAAATTCAAACGCGCAGGATGGAAAGACGATTTTCTACGCACGCGAATCAAAGACTTTTGAAATGCGATTGCCCTGTTCGGCTTCTCGATGACGCCAAGTATAACGAATGTTATAACGTACGCTCAAACAACTCATTCGCCACCCAGTGCAGGAATGTATGGCGGCGGGCTACCGCGTTGACATCGTTGCCGTATCCACCGCCGAGAATACCGGCGACCGGTACGCCGGCGGTGCGGCAGGTTTCCAGGACATAGCGGTCACGCCGAGACAGGCCATCATCGGTCAAGGCCAGCCGGCCGAGCCAATCATCCTTGTGAGGATCGACACCGGCGACATAAAACACCAGCTGTGGATCGACCTTTTCAAGCAATCGGGGAAGATGCACCGCCAGGGTGGTCAGGTATTCATCGTCGGCCATGCCGTCAGGCAGCCCGATATCCAGATCACTGACGGCTTTACGTGCCGGGAAGTTCTTCTGGGAATGCATTGAGAAAGTAAAGACACGGGCGTCACCCGCGAATATGCGGGCGGTGCCGTCGCCCTGATGCACATCCAGATCCACCACCAGGATGCGGTCCACCATGCCCTCGGTCAGCAGGACGTGGGACGCCACCGCAACGTCATTGAAAATGCAAAACCCCGCCCCGTATTCGCGTGCTGAATGATGGCTGCCGCCGGCGGTGTTGCAGGCAAGCCCGTGTTCCAGTGCCAGCCGCGCCGTCAGCACTGTACCCGCCACCGCCAACCGCGAGCGCCGGGCAATCTGGGCCGTCATTGGCAAGCCGATCCGGCGAATGATCTGAGGCGCCAGGCGCTGCTCCACCACGCCCTGAACATAGGCCGGGTCATGGGCCAGTTCCAGCCAGCGCAGCGGCGCCTCGACCGGCTCAAAGTGACCGCCCGGTTCCACCAGCCCTTCTTCGAGCAACATCCCGAAAACCCGACCGAACTTTCCCATGGGAAAGCGGTGATCCGGGTCGATTGTGGCGCGGTATCCGGGGTGGTGCACGATGGGCAGGAACATGGCGGCAATTTGTGACGTTGGGTCGCCAATGCCAATATTATTTTTCAGGTGATCGCGGACAGGTCCGCGCCTATGGTCCGCGCCATGACACCCGCCAAAGCCCCCATCGCCGCTGACTTCACCCATGCCCGCATCTGGGGCCTGGCGGGCCCGATTATTCTGTCCAATGCAACGGTCCCGTTGCTTGGCCTGGTCGACACCGCCGTGGCGGGACGGCTGGGGGCCGAACATTTCATCGGCGCGGTGGCGGTCGGCAGCACCGTTCTGACCCTGATGTACTGGACCTTCGGATTTTTGCGCATGGGCACGGCCGGGCTGGCGGCCCAGGCCGCCGGCGCCCGCGACGATCAGGAGGTTCAGACCGCCCTTGCCCGCGCCCTGTTAATCGCCGGCACGTTCGGCGTGATCCTGATCGCCGCCCAATCGCTGTTGATCAATGGTCTGTTGCCATTGATGGATGCCAGCCAGGAGGTGGAGGACTGGGCCAGGCGTTATTGCCAGATACGCATCTGGGGGGCGCCGGCGGCGCTCGCCTCGTTTGCTTTGATCGGCTGGTTTGTTGGCTTGGGGAATACACGGACCGTCCTGATCCTGCAACTGTTCCAGAACGGGGTGAACATCGTGCTCTCCCTGACGCTGGGATTGGGGCTGCGATGGGGCATTGACGGCATTGCCATCGGCACATTGGTTTCCGAATGGGCCGTCGTGGTGGTCGGCTTGTTCATTGTCTGGCGGACGGTACGCGGCAGGCTCGATCTTAACTGGATCCGGATTTCCGACCGGACAGCGGTCATCCGTACGCTGGCCGTCAACCGGGATATCATGATCCGCTCGGTTCTGCTGACGCTGGCATTTGCCTGGTTCACCCGCGAGGCCGCCCGGATCGACGATGTCACTTTGGCCGCCAACGAGGTGCTGCTGAAGTTATTCGAACTGATCGTCTATGCCCTGGATGGATTTGCATTCACCGCCGAGGCGCTGGTCGGCCAGGCGGTCGGGGCACGGGCCCGGTCGGTATTCGACCGGGCGGTTTACATGACCACCTTTTGGGCACTGATATGCTCGATCATCGGTAGCCTGTTTTTCTGGTTTTCAGGTGGTCTGTTGATCGACCTGATGACCGATCTGGAAACCGTACGCACCATGTCGCGGGACTATCTGATCTGGGCAGCGCTGTGTCCGTTCATCGGCATCTGGGCGTTCCAGTTGGACGGTATTTTCATCGGCGCGACGCGGGGAGTACAAATGCGCAACGCGATGATCGTCTCGTTTTTAATCTTCGCCGCCGCCATCCTGATCCTGAAACCGGCATTCGGAAACACCGGCCTGTGGGCAACGATGCATATCTTCTTTGTCGTTCGTGCCGCGACACTGTGGTGGTTCTACGCTGAACTACGCCGCGATATCGAAACGGATACTTCGCCTCAGGCGGCGTGATCGGCGCCAACGGCGTCCCCAACCGAGGCATAACCGTCTCGCGCCAACAGACGGGCCAGTTCATCCTGGACCGCGGGAATCAGACCCGGTCCCTGATAGCCCAGCGCCGAATAGAGCTGAACCAGCGACGCTCCCGCCCGGATCTTGGCGTAAGCATCCGCGCCCGATGCAATGCCGCCGGCCCCGACCAAGGCCAGCTTGCCGCCTGTCAGTCGGTACATGTCCGCCAGCACCGCAGTCGAGAGCGCCATCAACGGCGCGCCCGACAGACCGCCCTGTTCGCCCGCATGGGCGCTGTGCAGCGTTTCCGGTCGGGTAATTGTGGTGTTCGAGACAATCAGTCCATCCAGCGGCCGCGCCACGACCACATCGGCAATATCCTGTTTATCCCCGCCATCCAGGTCGGGAGCGATCTTGAGCAGGATTGGTTTACGTTCGATACCACCGGCGATTTTGCCTTCGCGTATCTCCAGCAACCGATCCAGCAGCCGCTCCAGCGCGCTCTTGCCCTGCAGATCGCGCAATCCCGGCGTATTTGGAGAGGAAATATTGACCGTGAAATAATCCGCCAGGCCATAGAGCAGGTCGAGACCGGTAACATAATCCGCGATCCGGTCGTTGCTGTCCTTGTTTACGCCGATATTCGCGCCCACGATCCCGGGCCGCCCGGTGCGGGCTTCCAGCCGGAATGCGGCAAATTCCAGGCCGCGATTGTTGAAGCCCAGCCGGTTGATGACCGCACGATCTTCGGTCAGCCGAAAAATCCGCGGCTTCGAATTTCCGGCCTGGGCCAGCGGTGTGACCGTGCCGCATTCGGCAAACCCCATACCGGCCCTTAACAAGGCGTCTGGCACTTCGCAATCCTTGTCAAATCCGGCGGCAAGTCCCAGTGGATTTGGAAAATCCAACCCACAGACGGTGCTCCGCAAGGCGGCATGACGATCCGGCCGCACGCACGGCCCAAGCCCGGATTTCAGGGCCCGAATGGTCAGATTGTGGGCGGTTTCCGGATCCAGGGCATGCAAGACGGGACGCATCAGGCCAAACGGGATCATACAAGCACGCCCTTGGGAAATTCATGCCCCTTCGGTCTCAGCGGCAGGGGTGCGACCCATTCGGCAATTTCCGGCGCCAGGCTGGTATACAGGTGGGGGAATTCATCCCCGCCCCGCGAGACCTCCCACTTCAGGGCGTCGCCCAGATCGTCGGCTTCGACCGCGACCAGCAGCTCTTCCTGGCCGGCAAAGTGCCTTGTCACCGTCTCGGCCACCTGATGGCCGGCGGAAAAGTGGATAAATCCATCGGCCAGATCAATCGGCGCACCGGTAAAAGTTCCTGTCCGCCGGGCAGAATCCCACATCGTCTTGGGCACAATTTTGTAGATCAAAATCATGGATTATCTGATAGCGCGGGAACTATGTTGCGTCTATCGGGATTGTATATGGTCGTGTTATGTTCTATTTTAGATTTACGTAATAGACTGGATTTCACACATGCCCGAAGCATTCTTTCGAACGCACCAACGTCCGACAAGACTGGCGCGGCATTTTCGCCGCTAGATGACCGGTGCGGAAAACAAGATATGGCTGCGTTTGAGGCACAGTCAGCAGGGCACAAAATTTCGACGACAACATTCCATCGGTCCATACATCGTCGATTTCGCCTGCCCGGAATACCGTCTGGTGATTGAGATCGATGGCGGTCAGCATGCTGACTGTCAGCGTGACGACATGCGAACAGAACAATTTGCACAGAGAGGATGGCATGTTCTGCGCTTTTGGAACAGCGACGTTTTTGAAAGGCTCAGTTCACGAATTGTATGCATGGACGTGCGATGGCGGCGGCGAGGCAAGCCCGGGGTGAGGCGTTCTCCAGTTCAAGCCGCTGGAACCATCGCAGGTAGCTGTCGAGATATCTGGTCGCGACACCTCGGTAGCGCCGCAGGAAATCCTTCAACCGGCTGTGTCGGTTGTTGACCGTCTGAATGTGAAAGGCACCTCGCACCCGCTCACTTCGTGACAGGTTCAATGCTTCGTGATGCGCACCGATTGCCGCCGCGCATCGCGGACAAGCGCGGTGTCCATCGGTCACCAAAACGATATCCTCGTCCACAACCGGCGCGATCACCTCTCGCAAGGGATCGGCGTTGACCGCAGGCAGAACCGCACTGACTGTCGCGCCGCCGCGATCAGCGACAACCAGTACTGGAACCTGTTCATCTGACAGGCCCCGCTTGCTGGCCTTGCCTCCCCTGCGTCGCGCCTTGCGCTCAAGGTTTCGTGCGCCTTTCCGGCTTTCCGGCACACAGGTTTCATCGGCTTCCACAATGCCCGTGAGCTTGCGTGCCTTCAGGTCTTTTGCGGCAGGAAATCGGTGCCGCCAACGGAAGGCGGTGTTGACGGCAAGTCCGCAACGTTCTGCTGAAGCGCGAACCGTCAGCCCATCAGCAAGACAGGCTCCGAAGGAAAGCCACTTGTCCTTGTGGTGCAGACCCGACAAGGGGGTGCCGGTCGCGGCATTGAATGTCTTCCTGCATCCCTTGCACTGGTACCGTCGCAGACCCCTTGCCTTGCCACGCGATATGGCGCCTGGCGTGCCACAATGCGGGCACTGGCGATCTTCACCCACGGCCGCTTCAATGGCAGCCAGCGACGCTGACGTCTCCGTGTCCCCGGGAACACGGCTTCGGTTTGCTGCCGCTGCGCCGGGCTGAGGTGGTCTGTCCCCGATAACCATTCCTGAAACTGCTTGTGATCCATGTCAATCCATCCCTCTGATTTCACAAAAAACATGACATGAACGCACACGGCTTGTAAACTGAGCCTTTTGAAAACTTGGATGGTTTAGGGTCTGTTGACATTCGGGCTTCCGATTTGGCCTGAACTGTTATTCAAGCTTCGAAAATGGAGGTTTGGATGGACGAAGATCGTTTGGTGATGTCAGATGAACTTTGGGAGAAGATTGCGCCCCTGTTACCCGGTAAAGCCGGGGACCCGGGAGCAACCGGTCGGGATAACCGTCGGTTCATGGAGGCCGTTCTTTGGCGTGTGCGAACAGGTTTTTCATGGCGTGACCTGCCCCAGGATTTCGGCAACTGGAATTCGGTTTTCAAACGATTTCGTTGATGGGCAAAGGCCGGTGTGTTTGAGAGGCTTTTCAACGCCATAAGCGGCGATCCAGATTTGGAGTATGTCCTCATCGACGGGACAATTGTCCAGGCCCATCAGAAGGCTTCAGGTGCAAAAGGGGGACACAGCATCAAGCCATCGGACACTCTCGCGGCGGGCTGGCGACCAGGATCGTGGCCGTGGTCGATGCGCTCGGCAACTTGTTCCGCTTTCTGCTTCTGCCGGGGCAAGCGCACGACATGAAGGGGGTTGCTCCCCTGATCCATTCCTCGATCTGAACCGCCCCGGGTTTACCGGAGACTTTTTTGTTCAAAACTTATGCGACTTTATCCCAGCGATTTTCCCTACGGGAAAACGCGAGGATCGACGCGCATGCTTTGGCGTACGCTGGATCAAGGGTGTTCATGCTTGCATGGAAGGCGTCCTCCATTTCCTGCGGCGGGTCGGTGACCGATGGCACCGTGTAGCCGCTCTGTGTTGTACCAGCTGACCCATTGCAGGGTTTCCCACTCGACCTGGGCCACGGATTTCCACGGCCCGAAGAACTCGATGACCTCGGTCTTGAACAGGCCGATGACGCTTTCCGCCAAGGCGTTGTCATAGCTGTCGCCAACGCTGCCAACCGAGGTGTCGATCCCGGCCTCCGCCAGACGTTCGGTATAGCGGATTGACAGATATTGGCTGCCGCGGTCCGAGTGATGGATCAGCCCACTTCCCTGAGTTGGGTCCCGCCTGGTTCAAGGCATCCAGCACGAAGCCCGTCGTCATGGACGTCGAGACGCGCCAGCCCACACGATCTTGCGGGCGAAGACGTCAATGACGAAGGCCACATGGACCATCCCCATCCAGGTCGACACGTAAGTGAAGTCCGACACCCAGAACTGGTCGGGCGCGCTGGCCACTGGTCAAACCGTCGCGCTCACCGGCGTCGCGCGCCGCCGGGATACACCAGGCGCGTAGCGTGTCGGGCGAGCAACCAAGCTTCGGCGCAATTGCCAAACAGGCCGCGTTGTCACTGGCATGTTCAGCACGCTGTTCGCGAAAAAGACGGACGCCGCGTTCCCGGAACTCCGCCGTGTACTTAGGGGGATTTCTTCTTGTCCATAGGGCTCATCCTTTGAGAGTTTTACTCTCCGGTAAAGTATCCGTCCGGTCAGGCCGCGTTTTTGAGGTCTTGGGGCTTCCAGTTCCACGGCATGAGTTCGTCGATGGGGTTAATCTGTGATCAGCAATGCGTTCCAGCACCCATGTGAGCCAGGCCTCGGGATCGACATTGTTCATTTCAGCGGTCTCAATGAGGGCGCAGGCGATAGCGGCAGCCTCGCCGCCACCAACGGAGCCCGGGAAGAGACAATATTTTTCGACCCGGGGCGACGGGACGGATTGATCGCTCACAGATATTGTTGTCGAGCTCCAGACGTCCGTCGCCGAGATAAGCACGCGCTTCGGGCATCGGCTTCAGGGCGTAGCGGATCGCCTCGGCCAGTTTGGTCTTGCCCGAGAGCCTGGGCAGTTGGGCCTGTAGCCATACTTCCAGGTCATCGAAGACAGGCCTGGCCTTCTCCTGCCGCAGGGCGGCCCTTTCGTAGCCGTCCGTTAGAGCCGTATTTTTCGGTTATTCCGGCATCCAATTCCACGGCATGAGTTCCTCGATGCGGTTGATCTTGTGATCTGGCAGGCGCTCCAACACCCATGTGAGCCAGGCTTCCGGATCAACGCCATTCATCCTGGCGGTCTCGACGAGGGTGTAAGCGATAGCGGCGGCTTTACCGCCACCGACGGAGCCCATGAAGAGATAGTTCTTGCGGCCCAGTGCGATGGGGCGGATCGAGCGTTCACAGATGTTGTTGTCGAGTTCCAGCCGTCCGTCGCTGAGACAGGCACGCGCCTTTGGCATGCGGTTCAGCGCATAGCGAATGGCCCCTGCCAGTCTGGTCTTGCCCGAGAGCTTGGGAAGCTGGGCCTGTAACCATGCTTCCAGCTCATCGAAGACGGGCTTTGCCTTCTCTTGCCGAATGGCGACCCGCTCTTCGGGGGATTTGCCTCTGGCTTCCTCTTCGACAGCGTAAAGTACGGCGATCTGCTTGATTGTGCCTTTGGCGATGGCCGACCCTGTGCGCTCAAACTCTTCCACAAACTTGCGGCGCACATGCACCATGCAGGCCTGTTCGTCGGCCTTGCCCTCCCCAAAGAGGCCATTGAAGCCCGCAAAGCCATCGGCATGCACGGTCCCGGTATAGCCGGAAAGATGATTGACCGGGTGTGCACCTTGCGGTCTGTACTGAACTGATACCAGGCACAGGGTGGGGCCTCGCCGCACCACGGGCGCTCGTCGCGCACGTAACTCCACAGCCGCGCGGTTTTAGTCTTCTTTATCATGGTGCGGGCTTGTAGTTTGACCGGTGTGTCATCGGCAAAAAGTGCAGGCCCTGCCCTGACCAGCTTGCCGATATGATCGGCCAATGGCTCCAGCAGCGCCGTGCTGCGGCCCACCCAGTCAGTCAACGTGGTGCGATGCAGATTAACCTTCTCGCGGGCGAAGATTTTTGATTGCCGGTCAAGCGGCAGGTGATCGCAGTATTTGCCAATCAGGACGTGGGCCAGCAGACCCGGACCGGGGCGGCCACGTTCGATGGGGCGCGACGGCAATGGGGCCTGGGCAAAGGTTTCACAACAGGTGCAGGCCATGCGGGGGCGGAGGATCCGGCGTACCACAAAGCGGCCCGGGACATATTCCAGTTCCTCGGTAACGTCCTCACCGATCTGGCGCAGGCTCCCACCGCAGTCAGTGCAGTCCTCACCCGGCGACAGCACCTCATCCTGCCGATCCAGATGATCTGGCAAGGGGTTGCGGTTGTGCTTGCGCCTGGCAGGTTTATCCGTCTCATCGACATCAGTGCCGTTGGAGCCAGCTTCGTTCTTCTGCTCGTTTGCTGCCGCCTCGATCTCTTCGTCTTCCTGTAGGTCGAGGGCCAGTTGATCCATGCTCTCTGATCTGGAACCAAACCGTGCCTTGCGGTGGCCATGCAGTTCAGCCTTCAGCTTCTCAACCTGATAGGTGAGAGACGTAATCTCCTGGTCCATCCGAGAGACCAGCCCCTTCAGTTTGGCGGGGTCATCAGGCAGGGATTCAAGGGCGTTCAACATGTGAAATCCATATCAAACTGCCCCATGGGATGGAACGACAAACCGCGTTAAACTTGATGTTTTTTTGGGCTTTCTCTATCCCGCCTGCAAAGGACGCCAGGTCTTTTGCGGGGTGCGCCAGTCAATCCCCTCTAACAGCATCGATAGCTGTGAGGGACTCAGGCTGACCTTGCCCTCCCTGGCCGCAGGCCAGACAAAGCGCCCTCGTTCCAGTCGTTTGGAGAACAGGCAAGCGCCTTGGCCGTCCCACCATATGATCTTGAGCAGATCACCGCGCCTGCCGCGAAACACGAACATGTGCCCCGAATACGGGTCTTCAGCCAGAACCTGTTCGGCCTGAGTCGCCAGTGTGTTGAACCCGCGCCGCATATCCGTCACCCCAGCGGCCAGCCACACCCGCGTATTGCCCGGCACCGGGATCATGTCATCAGCCCCTCAACCAGAGCCGGCACCGCCGACAATCCCGTCGCTCCTTCAACCAGGATACGCCGACCATCAGACAGGGTGATGTCTGCACGGTGAGCCGAAAGAGGATCGTCCATACAGGGCGCTGTGATCGGCACGTGGGGGGCGGTTGGCCCTGCAATCTCTACAGGCAGAAATGTGGTCACTTCCCCGGCGAAATCATCACCGTCAGTACATGCCGGCGCGAAACGGGGATCACGCAACCATGTGTAGATCAGATTGGCGTTCATCGCGTAACGTCGCGCAACCTGCGCTACCGAAACCCCAGGCGCGCGCGTTTGTCCGCAGATCGAAACCTTCTCATCGTCTGACCAAAACCGCTTCTTCTGACCCTTCTTCCCAGACATGTCCGCCCTCAAGATGTCCACTAGCAATGGTGGACACTATCAGCGCACGCTATAACGCGTCAGAGCACCAACACCGGACGCTTACCTCTCCGGTAAACCCGGCGCGGTTCAGATAGGATCGGCGTGCTTTCCTCTGGCGTCCATCCGGCAAAGGCACCGGTATGGGCGGAATTGACACAGAGCGAACGGCGGCCGGTTTCTGGGTGAATCCGGATCACCGGGTGCTTAGCGGTCAGAGGGTCAGTGCGTTCCTCATTCATCGATCCGGTTTTTAGGTGATCGCCGCGCAGCAACGCCGCATGCAGCGCCGATGAGTTGACGCCCTGTAAGCCCGCCAGCATGGTCTGCATACCGTCCGACAGCGCATAATGGGCGGCGTACATGCTGGCAAACAACGTGTCACCACCCACCGGCGGTGTTTCAACCGCTTGCAGCAGGGTCGCCATGGGCGGCGCCGGCAGATAGGCGGTGTCGGTATGCCACATGCCGCCGAAATTGCTGGTCTGTTCAGGTTCCTTGATGATCTCGGTAATGCCGGGATAGTCCGCCATCTCCTTGGCGAAGGGGTATTCGGCAATCGGCCCGAACCGGCGGGCGAGGGCAATCAACGCGTCTGGCTCCAGGGTCGTGAAAGAACAGGACCTGGTATTTCAGGAAAGCGGCGCGAAGGTCGGCGAAACGCGCATCGTCCAGTCGGGCCAGATCAATGTCGGAAACCAGGGCGCCGAGCGCGCGGCTGAGCGGCGTTGCTTTCATGTTCCCTATCGCCCCTTCCAGACCGGATCGCGTTTTTCAGCAAAGGCGCGCGGACCCTCCTGCTGATCCTCGCTGTCATAAAGGATATCAACTGTGGCCAGCTGACGCTGGGTGACACGGTTCATGGTGGTCTGGAAGGCTTCGCCCTCAGCCGCGCGGGTCACTTCCTTGATCGCCGCATAAACCAGTGGCGGACCGCTGGCCAAGAGGCGCGCCAGCTCCCACGCTGCTTCCAGCAGACCATCGGCCGGAACGACATTCCTGACCAGGCCCCAGCGTTTTGCCTCCTCCGCATCCATCCAGCGGCCGGTCAAGAGCAGATCCATGGCCACGTGATAGGGAATGCGCTTGTGCAGTTTGACCGTCGCGGCATCGGCCAGCGTGCCGGCGCGGATTTCCGGCAAAGCGAAGCTTGCATGTTCAGAGACCAGGATCAGATCGGCGGACAAGGCCAGTTCGAAACCGCCACCGACCGCCATCCCATTGACTGCCGCGACTACCGGCTTGTTCATGTCGCGCATTTCCTGCAGGCCGCCAAAGCCGCCGACACCGTAATCGACATCCACCGCCTCGCCGTCCGCGGCGGTCTTCAGATCCCAACCGGCGCAGAAGAATTTCTCGCCGCCGCCCGTGATGATCGCAACCCGCATGTCCGGATCGTCGCGAAATTCCCTGAACACCTCGCCCATTTCCCGGCTGGTGGCCATGTCGATGGCATTGGCCTTGGGCCGGTCCAGAGTAACCTCCAGGATCGCGCCCTCGCGGCGGGTCTTGACGACGTCGGACATGTCTTACTCCCGTATTCTGATCAGCGCATCGGCGACAACAGCGCCATACCCGGGCGGTCGGACCATCAATGGATTGATGTCCAGTTCCACCAGCACGGCGGCATGAGCCACCGCAAAATCGGCAATCGCCCTCACCGCGTCAACTGCCGCGTCGAGATCACCGGCCGGCCGGCTGCGATAACCGCTGAGCAGGGGCGCTGTCCTGAGCGACAGGACCGCCGCGCGGATATCCTCCGGCGTGGCCGGCAATAACAGGGTGGCGCTGTCTTCCAGCAATTCCACCAGCGTTCCACCCGCCGCAATGGTCAGCATCGGCCCGTACAGCGGATCGTGCGATACCCCGACCAGAAGTTCACAAACCGCATCATTGATCATGGCTTCAACCAGCAGACGCGGATGATCCGACAATGCGGTGGCAACCCGTTCAACGATATTGGCAGTTTGCAGGTTCAACTGAACGGCCCTGGCTTCGGTCTTGTGCGCAATGCCCAGTGCTTTCAGGGCAACGGGAAAACCGATTTCGGCGGCGACGCTTGCGGCCTCCGCGGGCGATGTTACGACGCGGCCCCGAGGCGCGGCCAGGCCGCAGGCGGTCAGCCGGCTTTTGGCTTCAACCTCGTCCAATGTTACCGCGTCCCCGGCTGTCATCGCCGTGCCCAACAGGGGCGCAGGTTCCCGGCGCATCCAAGCCTCGCCAATGTCGGCGGCGGCGCGAGCGGCGTCCAGCGCCTCTTCGATTCCCATAAGGGGCACGACATCTGTGTCCATCAGGCGGGCGACCTGGGTGGGTGCAATGTTCTCCGACAGGGTCGTGACCAATGCCGCCCGGGCACCGGTGGCAGCCACCGCGCGCTCGAAAGCTTCCAGTGCCGGGCGATAACCGGACGGATCGCAGCGGTCTTCATCGGGTTCGTCATAGATCAGCATGGACAGATCAAACCCGCACGCCATCATGGCGCCATAGGTCGCCTGCATCCGGTAGCCGTCGCCCCAGATGAAGGTGTGGTAGTCCAATGGATTGGCCACAGTAACAATGTTGTTCAGGGTCGCCTTGACTCCGGCTGCCTCATCGCTGGTGAGGGCCCGAAAGTTGACATTTCGATCCACGGCGGCGTCGGCCATCATCGAGGCCTCTCCGCCCGAACAGCTCATTGAACACAGGTTGCGGCCGGGCAGTGGGCCGTGAACGTGCAACAGCTTCAGGGTTTCCAGGAAGGCCGGCAGCGACCCGACCCGAGCGATGCCCAACCGGCGGAACAGGGCGTCGGCGCCCGCCTCGGATCCGGTGAGCGAGGCGGTGTGGGAAACCACTGCCGCCTGTGACTGGTGTGAGCGGCCCACTTTCAGCGCGACAACCGGTTTCTTCAGGGTGCGGGCGCGGAGGGCCATTTCCCCGAACTTGACCAGATCATCAAGACCTTCGATATGCAGGCCCAATGCGGTGACCCGGTCGTCCTCCAGCACGCCCAAGGCCAGGTCCGACAACCCGATCTGGGCCTGGTTACCGGCGGCCAGGACATAGGCGATCGGCAGACCCCGGTTCTGCATGGTCATGTTGATGGCCATGTTGGAAGATTGCGAAACGATGGCGACGCCGCGCTCCACCGGCCAGGTGCCCTGTTGATCGGGCCACACCACGGCGCGATCCAAAGCGTTGATGAAGCCAAAGCAATTCGGCCCCAGGATCGGCATGTCGCCGGCCGCCGTCACCAGTTCATCCTGCAGGCCGGCGCCATCGCCGGTTTCGCCATCGGCCTCGCGAAAACCGGAGGCGTAGCAGACCGCACCGCCGGCCCCCATGGTGGCCAGCTGGCGGACGAGATCAATGGTCAACAACCGGTTGACGCCGATATAGACCGCATCTGGCGGTCCCGGTAAATCGTCCAGAGATCGATAGGCCGGATGACCGCCGACAGATTGCTTGCTGGGGTGCACTGGCCAAATATCGCCGCCAAAACCGAGCCGGCCGCATTGCTCGACCACATATTCGGCTTCCCGCCCGCCCAGCACGGCAATAAATTTCGGTCTCAACAGCCGGTTCAGCAAACCGCTCATTCCCTTCTCAAGCACCCAGGCGCCGCAGCAGGTCGCGGCTGATGATGTGACGCTGGATTTCCGAGGTGCCGTCCCAGATGCGCTCCACCCGTGCGTCGCGCCAGAAGCGTTCGATCGGGAAATCGTCCATCAGACCCATGCCGCCATAGATCTGGATCGTCTCGTCGGTGACCCGGGCCAGCATCTCGGTAGCATAGAGCTTCGCGCTGGCGATCTCGCGGTTGGCTTCCAGCCCTTCGTCCAGACGCCAGGCCGCCGACAGCGTCAGCCAGTCCGCCGCGTCGATCTCGGTAATCATGTCGGCCAGCTTGAAGCTGACGCCCTGGAACTTGCCGATTTTCTGGCTGAACTGTTCGCGTTCGGCCGCCCAGTTCAGCCCGAGATCGAAGACCCTCCGCGCCCGCCCGACACTGTTCGAGGCTACGGTCAGGCGCGTGGCATAGAGCCAGGTGTTCATCACCTCGAAACCGCCGTCGATCTCGCCCAGCACATGATCGTCCGACAGACGGCAATCGTCGAAAGTCAGGATGGAGTTTGGATAGCCGCGATGGGAAACCGATTTATAGCCGGGACAGATTTCAAAACCCGGTGTGCCCCGGTCGACCAGAAAACAGGTGATCCGCTTCTTCGGTCCCTTGGGCGTGTCGTCCTCGCCGGTCGCCACAAAGACGATGACGAAATCGGCATGTTCGGCACCCGAGATGAAATGCTTCGTCCCGTTGATCACCCAGTCGTCGCCGTCGCGGCGCGCCGCGGTGGTCATACCGCGCACATCCGATCCGGCGCCGGGTTCGGTCATGGCCAGGGCATCCATCCGCTCGCCCCTTACCGCCGGGGTCAGATAGCGCTCGATCTGGTCGCCCTTGCAGGCCATCAGAATGTTTTGCGGCCGGCCGAAGAAATGGCACAGCGCCATGGACCCGCGTCCCAATTCGCGCTCCAGCAGGGTGAACTCCAGGTGGGAGAGGCCACCGCCGCCGACTTCGGCCGGAAAATTAGGTGCGTAAAACCCCAGATCGATGACCTTGCGCTTGATCTCTTCGCCAAGCTCCGCCGGTACATGGCCGAGACGCTCAACCGCGGCCTCGTGCGGATAAATCTCGTTTTCCACAAAGGACCGTACGGTGGAGAAGATCATCTCCTGTTCACTGGTCAGACCGAAATGCATCCGTCAATTCCTCAGGGGTCGGGGTTGAACACGTGGCCGTCAACTGACAGTGCCTGACCGGAAATATAGCGCGCCCGGGGCGAGGCGAGGAAGACGGCCATTTCCGCGATGTCCGAGCCCTCGATGAAAGTGCGCATCGAGGTGCCGCTGGCATAGCCGTCGCGGAGGACTTCTTCGCTGACGCCCTTGGCCGCCGCCTCGCGGGAGATCACGCCGTCCATGCGAGGTCCTTTGACCGAGCCGGGGCAGATCGCATTGGCGCGGATGCCATGCGGCCCAAGCTCCATGGCCAGGGACTTGGCCAGTCCGATCACCGCCCATTTCGCGGCGGCATAGGGGCTGCGCCAAGGATAGCCGTGCAGACCGGCGGTGCTGGAGGTAAGGATCATCGCTCCCGATTCCTGGCGCTTCATCAGCGGCGCGGCATATTTCGCGGCCAGAAAGGCGGCGTCCAGATTGACCGCCAGGCACCGCTGCCAATCGGCCAGGGAGATGTCCTCCACCGCCGCCGTCGGGCCGGATATGCCGGCATTGGCGCACACCACGTCCAGCCCACCCCAGTCCCGATCCAGCCGCGCGAACAATTCAGCCGTCGCCGCTTCGTCAGTAACGTCCATGGCCGTTCCGCTGGTATCGGGGCGATCCGCCGCCAAGGCCGCCAGCGCGGCTTCATCCACGTCGCACACCGCGACCCGGGCACCGGTGGCGGCGAAACCGTCCACCATGGCGCGGCCAACCCCGGATGCCCCGGCGGTGATCAGCACGCGGTCGGTCAATTTGGGGGTCTTCCAGAATTCATGAGTTTGAAATCCCCATCAATACCGTCATCCCGGACTTGATCCGGGATCCAGTAGAGCAGCCGCAATTCACCACCACGGCCCTGCTGGATTCCTGCTTTCGCAGGAATGACGAATTGTAAAAATAACCGGAATAATGAAGTCCATCACCTTTACCCGCTCTGCGTCGCGATCACCTCGCCAGCGCCCCAGCGCTGGTCTTTCAGGGCGTGCAGGATGGCGACCAGATTGTCATCGCGCACCCGTTCCAGCTTGCGCGGGGTGGCGCCCCGGGCCTGTGCGTCGCACTGGTCCGCCACGGTGTCGATGAACTCCGGTGTCAGTTCGGGCACATCCATCAGCTTGGTCCACGGCCATTTCAGGGCCGGGCCGAACTGTTCCAGCATGTGGCGCATGCCGCCCTCGCCGCCGGCCAGCCAGAAGGTCTGGAAGGTACCCATCTGGGCCCAGCGCAATCCGCAGCCATAACGCACCGCGTCGTCGATCTCCTCGGTCGTGGCGACACCGTCATGAACCAGCCACAAGGCTTCGCGCCACAGGGCCTCCATCAACCGGTCGGCAATGAAAGCATCGATTTCCTTGCGCACGTGAAGCGGCTTCATGCCGATGCCGGCAAAAAACTCTTTCGCCCGTTCAATCGCACCGAGCTCGGTCCTGTCGCCACCGACCAGTTCGACCAGCGGCAGCAGATAGACCGGGTTGAACGGATGCGCGACCAGGAACCGGCCCGGCCGGGCCATGGCGCTCTGGATCTCGGTTGGCAACAATCCGGACGTGGACGAGCAGATCAGCGCGTCTTCCGGCGCATGCTGATCGGCCTCGGCCAGCAGCTTCTGTTTCAGGTTCAGCCGTTCCGGCGCGCTCTCCTGGACATAGCCGGTATCCGACACCGCCCCGGCCAGCGAGTTTGCAAAAGTCAGCGTGCCCTTCGGCCTGGTGTTATCCGGAAACAGCTTTTCCAGCGCCCGTTCGGCGTTCTCGAACACCGCCGCAATCTTTCGTTTGGCTTCGGGGTCCGGATCGTACACAGCGACGTCGATCCCGTTATGGATCAGCCGCGCCGCCCAGCCGCCGCCGATAACCCCACCGCCGATCAGCGCGGCTTTCCGGATGGTCGTCATGCCGGTTTCCTCAACGTTTTGTCAGCTTCATCTTGGCGCGCACGTCCTCGGGTCCGATCACCCGGGCGCCCATGGCCTCAATGATCGTAACCGCGCGCCCAACCAGCTGGGCATTGGTCGCCAGCACGCCCTTGCTGAGATAGAGATTGTCTTCCAGCCCGACCCGGACATTGCCGCCGATCAGGGGCGCCATGGCGGTGTAGGGCAGCGCATTGCGCCCGATGGAAAACGCCGAATAGGTCCAGTTCGGCGGCATGGCATTGACCATCGCCATCAGCGTGTTGGGATCGTCCGGCGCGCCCCAGGGGATGCCCATGCACAGCTGGACCATCACCGGATCCTCGATCAGCCCCTCGCGCACCAACTGTTTGGCAAAGGCCAGGTGGCCGGTCTCGAACACCTCGATCTCGGGCCGCACGCCCAGCGCCGTCATCTGCCGCGCCATCTCGCGCAGCATGGCCGGTGTGTTGGTCATGATGTAATCGCCCTCGCCGAAATTCACCGTGCCGCAATCCAGCGTACAGATCTCGGGCAACAGGCGGGTGACATGGGTAATGCGCTCGCTCGCGCCGGCCATGTCGGTGCCGGCATCGCTGGGCGGCAAGGGCGTCTCCACCGAGCCTAGGGTCAGATCGCCGCCCATACCAGCGGTCAGATTGATCACCACATCGGTTTCCGATGCCCGGATGCGCTCGACCACCTCGGCAAAGAGATCCGGGTCGCGCGCCGGCGCGCCGGTGTCGGGATCACGCACATGGCAATGCACCACGGCGGCTCCGGCCCTGGCCGCGTCGATGGCGCTGTCGGCGATCTGCTGCGGCGTCACCGGCACCAGATTCGACTTCGCCACCGTGTCGCCGCCACCGGTAACGGCGCAGGTAATGAACACCTCGCGATTCATGTTCAGCCCGCTTGATCCCAGATCCATGCTGCATCCTCCCATGGCCAATTATCGGTCCGAGCGATACGCTCACGCGATATGTGCGGCAAGCGAAAAGCGAAGGGTTGGCGCGGGGAAACGACAGCAGCACATTGGCCAGGAAATACATATCGGTTGAACTTTCCTTAATGAATTCCGCGCAAGGTTTATCGACCAATGCGGAAGTTTTGATCAATATTTGGCGGAGGCGGTGTAGCGCCCTAGGGTCTGTTGACAATCACCGGGCAGCAACGAGCATTGCGCAGAGGTGCCAGTTGGCTGCATAGCTGGTATCTGTTTTGTCGTATCGCGTTGCTATCCCCCTGAATTCCTTGATCTTTGCAAAGTAGTTTTCAATCAGGTGACGCCACTTGTACATGTGAGTATCGTCGTCTCGTTGCACTTTCCGGTTCGATTTGGGTGGAATAACCGCAGTTGCGCCGCGCTCATCAAGGTCTTGCAGGAGCCAATCGGCGTCGAAGGCCTTGTCGGCCAGCAACGCTCCGAAGGAGACATCGTGGATCAGGGGGGCAACTCCCTTCATGTCGTGCGCTTGCCCCGGCAGAAGCAGAAAGCGGAACAAGTTGCCGAGCGCATCGACCAGGGCAACGATTTTGGTCGTCAGCCCGCCGCGAGAGCGTCCGATGGCTTGATTCCGTGTCCCCCTTTTGCGCCCGAAGCCTTCTGATGGGCCTGGACAATCGTTCCGTCGATGAGAGCATATTCAAGGTCTGGCTCGTCGCTTATGGCGTTGAAAAGTCTCTCAAACACACCGGCCTTTGCCCATCGACGAAATCGTTTGAAAACCGAATTCCAGTTGCCGAAATCCTGGGGCAGGTCACGCCAGGGAGACCCTGTTCGCACACGCCAAAGTACGGCCTCCATGAACCGACGGTTATCCCGACCGGTTGCTCCCGGGTCCCCGGCCTTACCGGGTAACAGGGGCGCAATCTTCGCCCAGAGTTCATCTGAAATCACCAAACGATCTTCGTCCATCCAAACCTCCATTTTCGAAGCTTGAATAACAGTTCAGGCAAATCGCAACCCCAAATGTCAACAGATCCTAGAGCGTGTCGCAGTCAATTTGCCTCATATCCTGCTGCTCTGAAGAAGTTGTAGCACTCTTCTTCGGAGAAGAGGTTGCAAACGTGCCCGACTGCCTCCCAAAGCTCGTCACAGGTCCGGGCTGCGGCCTTTCTGATCAAAGCTTTCAGCTTTGAGAACGCCATCTCAATGGGGTTCAGGTCCGGGCTGTAGGGCGGGAGGAAGAGGAACCGCGCCAACGCTGCGCAGGATTTCGGCTGCGTCCGGGCTCTTGTGGCTTGACAGGTTGTCGAGAATGACCACATCGCCGTCACGCAGCGTCGGCACCAGTTGGGTCTTGATGTAGAGATCGAACATCTCGGCGTTCATCGCCCCGTCGATGACCCACGGCGCGTCCAGCCTGTCGTGCCGCAAGGCTCCAATGAATGTCTGCGTTCGCCAATGACCGAATGGTGCGTGATCAACCAGGCGCTGCCCGCACGGAGCCCATCCCGTGGTTTTGGCCATGTCGGTTGTTGACCGTCTGAATGTGAAAGGCACCTCGCACCCGTTCACTTCGTGACAGGTTCAATGCTTCGTGATGCGCACCGATTGCCGCCGCCCATCGCGGACAAGCGCGATGTCCATCGGTCACCAAAACGATATCCTCCTCGTCCACAACCGGCGCGATCACCTCTCGCAAGGTATCTGCGTTGACCGCTGGCAGAACCGCACTGACTGTCGCGCCGCCGCGATCAGCGACAACCAGTACCGGAACCTGTTCATCTGACAGGTCCCGCTTGCTGGCCTTGCCTCCCCTGCGTCGCGCCTTGCGCTCAAGGTTTCGTGCACCTTTCCGGCACACAGGTTTCATCGGCTTCCACAATGCCCGTGAGCTTGCGTGCCTTCAGGTCTTTCGCGGCAAGAAATCGGTGCCGCCAACGGAAGGTGGTGTTGACGGCAAGTCCGCAACGTTCTGCTGAAGCGCGAACCGTCAGCCCATCAGCAAGACAGGCTCCGAAGGAAAGCCACTTGTCCTTGCGGTGCAGACCCGACAAGGGGGTGCCGGTCGCGGCATTGAATGTCTTCCTGCATTCTTTGCACTGGTACCGTCGCAGACCCCTTGCCTTGCCACGCGATATGGCGCCTAGCGTGCCACAATGCGGGCACTGGCGATCTTCACCCACGGCCGCTTCAATGGCAGCCAGCGACGCTGACGTCTCCGTGTCCCCCGGGAACACGGCTTCGGTTTGCTGCCGCTGCGCCGGGCTGAGGTGGTCTATCCCCGATAACCATTCCTGAAACTGCTCGTGACCCATGTCAATCCATCCTTCTGATTTCACAAAAAACATGACATGAACGCACACGACTTATAAACTGAGCCTTCTCGATAAATCATGGTTCAATCACAGAGCCTGACTCGCTATACCGCCGTTCAAGTCCGATATTTTCATCAGGAAAACTCAGATGCTCACTTCCCAGCCCGATCTCATGGACGAGGTCCGCGATCGCTTTTCCCATGTCGATACCTGCCCGTTCCAGGGCCCGCGGGTGTTTTTTGAAAATGCGGGCGGGGCGCTGACCCTGAAATCGGCAGTCGAAACATCGGCGAAATTCGCCGCGATCCCGGACAATCAGGGACGGGACAATCCGGCTTCAAAGGCGCTGGGGGACGTGATCGCCAGGTTCCGCCAGGACACGATGACCTTGCTCAATGCCAGGGAAGGCCAGGTTTTTGTCGGCGAAAGCGGGACCGAACTGCTGTTCCGGATGATCAGTTCCGCCGTTTTGGGCGCGCCCGAGGGTGGCAGCGTCATCGGCAGCACCCTGGAACATCCCGCCTCGCGCAGCGCCGCGATCCGCTGGTCCGGGATTGCCGGCAAGGCATATGTTTCTGTCACCCACAATGACGAGACCGGTTCGGTCGATGCGTCGGACTATGCGCCGCTGGTGATGCCGGACACCCGCGTCGCGACAATCCTGCATACCTCGCCAGTTACCGGCATGGCGGTTGACGTGGCCACGATTTCAAAGATCATTCGCAGCATCGCGCCCGGCTGTTACATCATTGTCGATGGCATCCAGCACGCGGCCCACGGACATATCGACATCGATGCTTATGGCATTGATGGCTATGTGATCTCGCCCTACAAGATGTTTTCGCGCCACGGTTACGGCGTTGCCTGGATCTCGGACCGACTGACGGCGCTGTCGCACAACAGTCTGATCAACGGGCCTGAAGGCAACTGGGAATTGGGGACGCGCGATACCGGCTCCTACGCCACGTTCCAGGATGTGGTGGATTATTTCGCTTGGCTGGGCGGCAAGTTCACGGACAGCGCTGATCCGCGTGCCCGGTTCGAGGCCGCCGGCGCGGCGATCCACGCCCATGAGAAAACCCTGACCGGCGCCATGCTGCACGGCGCCGGCAATCTGAAGGGCCTGGCCGATATGCCCGAGGTCCGAATCCTCGGCGGTATCGACAATCCAAGGCGCGAGGGACTGGTCGCCCTCACCGTCGCCGGCGTCGATGCCCCGGACGTGGTTCAACAGCTCTCCGACCAGGGCATAAGGGTGCACGTGCGCAAGGCCGACCATTATTCCGGCAACATCCTGACCCCGCTCGGCCTGCCCTCCTGCGTCCGCGTCTCTCTGTGCCACTACAATACCGAGCACGAAGTCGCCCAGTTCCTGGCCGCGATGGCGGGAATTGTCGAGGGGCGGTAGAGGGCATACCAACCGAAGGGCGATATGCCGTCAAGAGTGTGCAATTTTTCAGCATGATTATGGGGACACCTTATCAGGGGAATCGACTGAATATTATTGGCGGATGATTTCCTCCATGCAATCGTCATCCCGGGCTGCCGGGTGCCGTTTTTGCGGCCGGCTCATTTTACCGGGCGCCCTGCGCAACAGGTTCATTGCCGCATGTTTGATGGTGGCGAAATTCGCGGCGGCATGGCCGGCCCCGATGCGACACGCGTCCTGCCTGAAGGTCACGTCCAGTATCCGGTGCAGGCTGTTTTCGACTTGCCGGTGATCGCGCCAGTGATCTCGAATGCATTTCGATATGTTCTCGGGACTGTCATCGACAGATCGGCGCGCATCCCGCCATTGTTGAGAAAGGCTCAGTTTACAAGTTGTATGTGTTGATGTTATGTTTTTTGTGAAATCAGAGGGATGGATTGGCATGGATCACAAGTTGTAAACTGAGCCAAAGGGCACCTCTAAAAATGCTGGGACTTGCGAAGACTTGCGAAGGTTCATATTTTGTCCCAGCTTGTAGCTGGGGGTTGAGGGGAAAGTCGGCGGGTCAGATTTGATTCCTGGGTCTGCCTTGTGATTCATCTCCTGTTTTCTTGTGGTTTGGGCAGCCTCATCCCCTGAAGGTGGTCAACCCGGTGCTGCATCCAGGTGATCCAGTTGCACGGCGCGGCGCATGTTGCAGGCAAGGTTCCGGAGACCGGTCCGTGCCCTTGCCCGGACCAGACCGATGAGTAACGCTCGTTATTCCGCTCATACTGGCAGCGAGTGGTTTCAGTCCAGGGCATCGTGACCTCCGTTTTCTTGTTTCTTGTTCCCTATTCAAACAAACAGAATCACAACCCACTGATATCACTCAACTCATTTTCGTTCAGGCTCTTACAAAATTGGAGCTTCCATCGATTATATTTCGAGAGAATCACACGTCATCCATAAACTCAAAATCAGGCCGATTTTTCGAGATGCCCATGTCTAAGACCAGACTCAGAGCCGATATTGCCCTGGTTCGCGCCGGGCTGGCCACGATCCGGAACCGGACCCAAACTGCGGTCCGCGAGAGACATATCTCTACCGGTGATCGGCCAATCCGAAAACCGGGAGAGTTGGTCAACCCGGAAGAGGATGTCACTGACTGGAGAAACCGAAACATGGGTCAGCCGGTCGGCACACAAGCTGGCCCACGGTCTGGATGTCTTCGGTATAGATCCTGCCGGCCGGGTGTGTGTGAACATCGGCGCGTCCACGGGCGGCTTCACGCATGTGCTGCTGTCACATGGGGCGGTGGATGTGGGGCATGACCAAATCAATCCGGCGATCAGAGATGATCCCCGCGTGGTGTCCATGGAAGGCGTAAATGCGAAGCAGTTAACTCTTGAGCAGATCGACCCTCTTGCCGACCTGCTGGTGGCGGATTGGTTGACAGGCCAGGACTGGAAGGTGTCGGGGATTACCGAAAGCCCTATCGCTGGCGGGAATGGCAATGTGGAATTTCTGATTGGAGCCCGGCGTGACGGTTGACCTGACCATCGACCGCCTCGGTGCCCTGGGCGACGGCATCGCCGATACCGCCAATGGCCCGGTCTATGTGCCTTTCGCTCTGTCCAGTGAGAATGCGCGCGCGACGATGTCCGATGGCCGAGCAGCGGAGATCAAGTTCCTATCTCGGTCGCCCGACAGAATAGAGATGGCCTGTCCTCACTTCACCCGCTGCGGTGGATGTCAGATTCAACATCTGGTGCCGGCGCACTATGTCGCCTGGAAACGTCAGCGCATTGTCGAGGCGCTGGAAGCACGCGGTTTCACTTCGCCGCCGGTTGCCGACCCGCTCGCCATCTCGCCCGGAACCCGGCGTCGGTTAACGTTGACGGCAATGCGCAGGGGAAAGGACACTGTGCTGGGTCTGTCCGTCAAAGGTTTGAACCAGGTGGTCGGCATCGCACCCTGCCCGGTTCTGGTACCCGAGATCGAAGCGGCCCTGCCTGCCCTGCAACAACTTGTTTCTCCGTACGCCAGTCCGAAGAAAGTGATGAAGCTGCACATCACCGCCGGCGATGCCGGGCTGGATCTGGACGTCTCCGGTGGTCCGCGTCTTACCCTGCAGATTGAAAGCGCCTTGGCCCTGGCGGCCGCAAAGCTGGATCTGGCGCGCCTGACCTGGGACCGGGAACCGGTGTCCAGACCCGGGCGCCGGTCATCGTCATGGGCAAGGCCAGGGTAACGCCGCCGCCGGTCGGCTTTCTGCAGGCGAGCGCGGAAGGACAGAACGCGCTGACCCGGTTAGTGGTGGATGGAATGGCGGCGCCCAAATCAGCGGCGGATCTCTTCTGCGGCAGCGGTACGTTCACCCCGCCCCTTGCCGAGACCGGGACAGTAGTGGCGGTCGAGGGTGACCGGGCCGCACTGGATGCTCTGCAAAAGGGCGCCAATCATACCCAGGGACTGAAAGCGATCGCGCCGGTGCGCCGCGACTTGTTCGCCGATCCCCTGGCACCGCTGGAACTGAAAAATTCGAGGTGGTATTGTTTGACCCGCCGCGCGCGGGTGCGGCTGCCCAGGCCGCCGAACTGGCCGCCAGCACGGTGCCACGGGTCGTTGGCGTTTCTTGCAATCCGGCCGCCTTTGCCCGCGATGCCCGTCTGCTGGTCGATGGCGGATACGCTTTGACGCAGATGACCTCGGTTGGCCAGTTTGTCTGGTCACACCACATTGAACTGATTGGAGTTTTTAAGCGGAGCACGTGATGGCCGGACCCGGCGCCAGACTGACCTATACCGCCGCGCAAAGCGCGCGGATCGCCTGGTTCTTTGGCCATTATGTCGCCACCTTGCGGCGCATGGGGCCAGCGGTGCGTCCGGGTGAAACACCGATTGTCCCATCCGGCCCGGTCCCAAACCGCACCGATCTGACCAAATCCATGCGTAACCTGTTCGCCCGCGACTGGCGAAACATTGATGCGGGGCATTATCTGGCGCCGGAAACTGAAGACCTGCGCTGGTTCCTGAAGGGCAGCCGCGATTATCTGGCCGATCTGACGCAGATCAATGAACGGCGCGCCACCCGGATCAATGACGATGTCCCCGACGCACCAGAGCTTCCGCGTTATTACCGGCAAAATTTCCACTACCAGACAGATGGCTGGCTGAGCCGGAAAAGCGCCGAGCGCTATGATTTCCAGGTCGAGACCCTGTTTACCGGCGCTGCGGACGCCATGCGGCGACTGGCCCTGCCTCACATCCGCGATATCGCGGCGGCGCGAGATCAGCGGACACTGCATCTGGTCGATATTGCCTGCGGCACCGGACGCTTCACCCGGAAAATAAAACGCAATTTTCCACGCCTGTCGGTAACCGGGATCGATCTTTCAGAACCCTACCTGGAACTGGCGGCCGAAACCCTGTGCGGGTTCAGCCGTGTCAATCTGGTCAATGCCAATGCCGAGAATATGCCGTTGCCGGACGACAGCGTGGATATCGCCACGTCGATCTATCTGTTTCACGAATTGCCGCCGAAGATTCGGGCCGTGATCGCCGGCGAAATCGCGCGGATCCTGAAACCGGGCGGACGGCTGATTTTCGTCGACTCGCTGCAATATGGCGACACGCCGGACTGGGACGGACTGCTGGACTATTTCCCGGTCCAGTTCCACGAACCGTATTATTCAAGCTATGTAAAAGAGGATCTGGGCACCTTGTTCGATAAGGCGGGGTTGGCTCAAATCGACAGCGATGTCGCCTTCCTGTCGAAGATTACGGTTTACGAAAAACCGGCCTGACGGGTTTTTCAGGGTTAGGGCCTGTTGACATTCGGGTTTCCGATTTGGCCTGAACTGTTATTCAAGCTTCGAAAATGGAGGTTTGGATGAACGAAGATCGTTTGGTGATTTCAGATGAACTCTGGGCGCAGATTGCGCCCCTGTTACCCGGTAAAGCCGGGGACCCGGGAGCAACCGGTCGGGATAACCGTCAGTTCATGGAGGCCGTACTTTGGCGTGTGCGAACAGGGTCTCCCTGGCGTGACCTGCCCCAGGATTTCGGCAACTGGAATTCGGTTTTCAAACGATTTCGTCGATGGGCAAAGGCCGGTGTGTTTGAGAGATTTTTCAACGCCATAAGTCCCCCGCCCTAGAGTTTTTTGAAACACCTCATTCATCCCCTCGTCTCAGAGTCTGATTCAAAATGATCTGATGTTTTTCAAGCCCTTGCGAGACAGCGTGTCATGCGCCTGATATGGGCGATGAGAACCCAAGCCTCTGCACTTTCGATGGTTTTCTCCCAATCCTTTGCCAATCGGCGGCAACGTCCCAGCCAGGCGAAGGTGCGTTCGACGACCCATCTGCGGGGCAGGACCTCAAAACCTTCGGCGGTGTCGGAACGCTTCACGATCTGGATAGTCCAGCGGCCAATGGTTATCAGGGCTGAACGAAGTTTTGGCCCCCGATAACCGCAGTCGGCAAAAACGTGGCGCAGTTTTGGGGCATCCCGCTTGAGCTTTTGAAAGACGCCCACTGCCCCGTCGCGATCCTGAATGTTGGCAGCGTGAACGCATGATGCCAACAGATGGCCACAGGTGTCTGTCATGATGTGGCGCTTGCGGCCTTTGATCTTCTTTCCTGCGTCGTAGCCAGAAATGCCGCCGTTTTCAGTGGTTTTCACGCTTTGACTGTCAATAACGCCTGCCGTGGGTTGATGATCCCGAGCCTCCCGTTCACGCGCCAGAGCGACCAGAGCGTGGTTGATCTCCGCCAGTAACCCGCTATCACGCCAGTTGTGGAAATAGTATCGAACCGTTGAAACCGGCGGAAAGTCCTTTGGCAAAAGAGACCACGCGCACCCGGCGGCAGCGATGTAGCCAATCCCATCCCGAACTTCGCGCAACTCAACTTCCCGAGGGCGCCCCAATTTGTTGGGGCCGGGCAAAAGCGGAAAAATGACCGCCCATTCTGCATCGGTTACATCGCTTGAGTAACGCTCGTTATTCCGCTCATACTGGCAGCGAGTGGTTTCAGTCCAGGGCATCGTGACCTCCGTTTTCTTGTTTCCTGTTCAAACAAACAGAATCACAACCCACTGATATCACTCAACTCAATTTCGTTCAGGCTCTCAGGTCTTGATCAGTGTCTCAAAAAACTCTAGGGTGGGGGACCCTCCAGAAGTTCAAGGATAACTACAACGAACACTGGCTCATCCAGAGGCATGGCCATCGCTCGCCAAACCAGTTCAGACGCGACGCAATGGATAAAATTCCGACCGCCGCGTAAGCTTCAAGAGTGTCTCAATAACCCTAAGGCGCTACATGGCCTTCCCCCGCCAGCACCGCACAAGGTTGCCTTCGATCAACCCGATTGAACGTTTGGACAAGGAGGTGAAGCGACGCGCCGATGTCGCCGGGATCTTCCCGAACGAGGCTTCCATCATGCGCCTCATCGGCGCCGTGCCGTTCGAGAGATGCGATGAATGGCGGACCACAGCCGCGACATGCGGGTCGAGGCCTTCACACGGATCGACCATGAGGAGACCGATCCAATTCTCGGCATGACAACTCAAGCCGCCTGATCATGACCTCGGGCCATCAGACAAATTACACCACCTTGACGGACATGACCGGTTCAGGTGCCAAGTTGGCATTGATAGAAACGCTAGTTGCAATAATCCCATCAAATAATTGTAGCTATAATATTGATAATAAACATAAACATGTCATTCCGGCGAAGGCCGGAATGACGAGGATATTAAAGTTTCCGTAAGCGCTCTGTTTCAATATGATTCGATCATAATCTAGGTCCCGAGTTGGCCCGCAAGGTCCTCGAAATCTTCCGCAACGAATTCCCAGTCCTGGGCCGGAACCACATCGCGATTGGCACCGGGTCCCCATTCATCGGGCCGTTTGATGAAGGCGCATTGCAGACCGAAAGAACGGGCCGCGGCCAGATCGTCATTATGGCAGGCCACCATCATCGCCTCTTCCGGGGCGCACCCCAGCATGGCCGCCGAAGAGACATAAGCCTGCTCCATCGGTTTATAGGCGCGCATCGGCTCGGCCCCCAGAATAGCATCCCACGGCAATCCGGCGCGGCGGGCCATATTGACCATCAGGGCGACATTTCCGTTGGAACATGTGGCAATGGGAAATTTGGTTTTCAGCCGGTTCAGCCCCGGCACTGAATCCGGCCATGGTTCGAGCCGGTGCCATGCGCGGTTGAGATGATCGATATCTTCGGCAAACAGGCCGTGAATGTCGAATTCCGCCAGGCAAACCTCCAGGCTTTCCCGGTGCAGCGTGTCGAGCAGGGTCCATTTACGCTTGCCCGACCGGACCTCCTCCATCGACGGCTGATAGAGGGCGCGCCAGGCATCGGCGAACCTGGCCCAATCGACATCGCCTAGTCCCTGTTCGGCGGCAAGCGCCCTTCCTTCGCGAATGATCGATCCGCGCCAGTCGACGACGGTGCCAAAAACATCGAAAATCAGCGCCTTCGGAGTCATTTTTTGTCCCAACCTGACGGCCTGTCCTCGCCGACCTGACCGCGATGGCGCAGATAATGATCGGCCAGGACCAGGGCCATCATCGCCTCGCCCACCGGAACCCCGCGGATACCGACACACGGATCATGGCGGCCCTTGGTCACGATCTCCGTTTCCTTGCCGAAACGATCAATGGTAGCGCGCGGCGTCAGGATCGACGAGGTCGGCTTGACGACGAATCGGGCGACGACTGGCTGACCACTGGAAATTCCGCCCAACACCCCGCCGGCATTATTGTTGGAAAATACCGGCTGGCCATCATTTCCCATGTGCATTTCGTCGGCGTTGTCCTCGCCCCTCAAAGCGGCGGCGGAAAACCCGGCGCCGATTTCCACGCCCTTGACTGCATTGATCGTCATCATGCCCGTCGCGATATCTGAATCAAGCTTGCCATAGATCGGCGCGCCCCAGCCCGCCGGCACCCCCTCGGCCACGACCTCGATCACCGCACCCACGGAGGAACCGGACTTGCGGATCCCGTCCAGATATTCGGCCCATGCATCGACGGTGCCCGCATCAGGACAGAAGAACGGATTTTCCCGAACCTGATCCCAGTCCCACGCGCCCCGGTCGATGACCTTGTTACCCATCTGAACAAGCGCGCCACGTATCTTGACGCCGACACCTTCCAGAACCTTGCGCGCCACGGCGCCTGCGGCTACTCGCGAGGTGGTTTCACGGGCAGAGGATCGGCCGCCGCCGCGATAATCACGCAGACCGTATTTGACCCAATAGGAATAGTCGGCATGGCCGGGCCGGAACTTGTCGGCGATGTCACCATAATCCTTCGACCGCTGATCGGTGTTTTCGATCATCAGACTGATCGGCGTGCCGGTGGTGACACCTTCGAACGTGCCGGACAGGATATTCACTTCATCGGCTTCGCGCCGCTGGGTGGTGTATTTCGACTGGCCGGGTTTGCGTGCGTCCATCCAGGGCTGGATGTCCGCCTCGCTCAACGCAATCCCCGGCGGGCAGCCATCGACCACACAGCCGAGTGCGGGCCCGTGGCTTTCCCCCCAGGTCGCCATCCGAAACATTTTGCCAAATGTGTTATCACTCATACCTGCGTTATTAGGGTGCGCCGCACGCAGGGTCAAACCGGGAGGCAATATGAGGCACCCCAGAGCCATGAAGGGGTTGGAAGAACTGGGCCGCGTCCGCCTGAGCGCCAATTTCTACATGCGTGATTTCCTGTATTCGGAAATCGCGAATTTCTACGGCATGCCCAATATTCCGGATGATCCCGACCTGGCGATCGCCGTTGGCAAGCGGCTGTGCGAGGATTTGCTAGAACCCTTGAATGCCACCTTCGGCAGGATCGGCGTGCGATCCGGTTATCGCTCGCCTTCCGTCAACGGGTTCGGCAACAAACATAATCTGAACTGTGCCTCGAACGCGCGGAATGCCACCTATCACATCTGGGATACCCGCGACCGCGACGGCCATATGGGGGCGACGGCCTGCATCGTCATTCCCTGGTTCGCAGATCGTTATGCCAAGGGCGCCGACTGGCGCGGGCTCGCCTGGTGGATTCATGACCATCTGCCCTACGGCACGATGTGGTTTTACCCCAGGCTGTGCGCCCTGAACCTGCAATGGCAGGAAGTGCCGCTGCGCCGGATCGACAGCTATATCGCGCCGCGCGGCCTGTTGACCCGGCCCGGCATGGCCAATTGGCGGGGCGATCATTCGGACTGGTATCAGGGTTTTCCAAAGCCCATATTAGGCTGACACCGAAGGGAGCACCGCACATGGAAATCAATGCCGATTTTACCCAAATCGCCACGGCCGACACCAAGGCGATGGACTGGGTCCCCTCGCCCCTCGCCGGGGTCGAGCGCAAAATGCTGGATCGCATCGGCGACGAAGTGGCGCGCGCCACCTCAATCGTGCGCTATGCCCCCGGCAACTTCTTTTCCCCGCACTCCCACGCCATGGGCGAGGAATTCCTGGTACTGGAGGGCGTCTTCGAGGACGAGCACGGCAAATATCCCGCCGGCACTTATGTCCGCAATCCCTGGGGCACGGCTCATACTCCATCGAGTGCCGAGGGCTGCACGCTGTTTGTCAAACTGCGCCAGTTCGAAGAGGCCGATCAGAACCGGTTCAGCATCGACACAAAGTCAGCGGAATTTGGGCCCCATCGGGTCGAGGGCCTGAGTGTCCTGCCACTCCACGAATTTGGCGACGAATATGTCCGGCTGGTCAAATTCGATCCCGAGACACAAGTCCCGCTCCACGCCCACGCCGGCGGCGAGGAAATCCTGGTCCTGGAAGGCGACCTGCACGATGAGACCGGCAATTATTCCCCCGGTTGCTGGGTGCGGTTTCCCGATGGCCGCCAGCACACGCCCAATGCCGGGCCGGACGGCGCGCTGATCTGGGTGAAGTCCGGGCATCTGCCGGGGGTTCGCGGATAACAGATGTTTCCGGTCCGGAAAACCGCGCGAAAACGAGCTTTCATGCCTCAGCCCGCTGTCACGCCAATCGTGGAAATGGTGCCGCACCGTAGAAAGTGGCGGAAAACACTTTGGCGGCATGCGCCACTGACAGCCGCTGGAAGCGATATACAAGATCCCATCCATCACATCACGCAGATTGGTCGAGCGGGGCCGACCGCCGGGCTTTGCAGGCGGCAAGAGCGACCCAATCAACGCCCATTCTTCATCCGTCAAATCGCCTGGATAGCGGGCAGGGCCGCGCCTGTATTCAACTCGAGTGATATTGGTCCATGGCATGGTCATTCTCCATCCTCTTCGATAAAGATGGTGAATCACAACCCACTGATATCACTCAACTACTTTTTAAACGGGCTCTAACGGTGGCAAGAACGAGGTGTTTGTCGGCGAGGCATTGAAGGGCCGACGAGACGAGGTCTGATATCCGGCGCCATCCGCAGCCTCGGCGAATTGACAGAAAACGATCACAGACGGGCCATGACCCGATTTCAGGGCGATAACCTTGGTCACAATCTCCAGATGGTCGATGCCGTTTCTGAGATCGCCAGTGAAAAGGGGGTTTCCACCGCGGCCATATCGATCGCCTGGGTGCTGGCTCAGGGGAGAACATTGTTCCTATCCCCGGCTGCTCGCGCCGGGCGACACTCGAGGATTGCCTGATGGCGTTACAGGCCGGCCTGAGCGTGGAAGATGTTGCAAGGATCGAGGCGGCGGTATCGGCCACGGATATTGTCGGTACGCGGTACCCTCAAGCACAGATGGTTCGGCTTGGCCATTGACAACGCCGGAATGATGATTGGCCTGACTGCCAAAATCCGTCGATATGGTAAGAATATGGCCGTTCCACCAAGGACCGCGATTCTGTGTACGGTATCGAGAGGATCGATTCCCGGCATTACAGACCCGAATAAATTCAGTGAAATTGGCAGGGAGCTTGGTCTTCGTGATCGGGTGAAGAACTTATCCCGAAAATTTGCTTTGAGATTTCGGCTCATGGTGTCGAAATACTCATGGTTCAATCTGCGGCGAATCGCGGATTGCTCGACTTCCCGCCATTGCATTGCAACGGCCGGCCTGACCGTTTCTAAGCAACAAGGGTGGATACAGATGTCTTATTCAATATTGATTTTGGGTGCTTCTTACGGGTCGCTCCTGGGCGTTAAGCTGACCATGGCGGGGCATGAAGTTCAGCTTGTCTGCCTGCCTGATGAAGCGGACGTGTTCAATGCCGAAGGTGCGCGCATTCGGCTGCCGGTGCGCGGGCGCGACGCACCTGTCGAGATCAATTCAAAAGATCAGCCCGGTACTCTGACCGCTGTGACGCCGGTCAAAGCCCGGCCGGGCGACTTTGATTTGGTGGCACTGGCGATGCAGGAACCGCAATATGGCCAGCGCGAAGTTCGCGACCTGCTGGACCGCATCGCCGATGCCGGGCTGCCGTGCATGTCGATCATGAACATGCCGCCACCACCCTATCTCAGGCGGATCGACGCGCCGGACGTCGATACGTTGGGCGAGGCCTATGCGGATCTGCGCATGTGGGAGGGGATGGATCCGGCGCTGATGACGCTGGCCAGCCCGGATCCCCAAGCCTTCCGCCCGCCGGGTGAGAAGATCAACCTGCTGCAGGTCGGCCTGCCGACCAACTTCCGGGTGGCCCGGTTCGCATCCGTTGAGCACACCGCCATACTGCGCGGTCTGGAAAATGATATCGAGGCGGTGCGTTTTGATCCCGGCGACGAGCCGATCCCCGTGCCGGTCAAACTGAGGGTGCATGAGTCGATCTTCGTGCCGCTGGCCAAATGGAACATGTTGCTGGCCGGGAATTACCGCTGTGTCGGGCCGGACGACATGCGCTCGATCCGCGAGGCGGTGCATATCGATCTGGAGGAAACCCGCGCGGTCTATGAATGGGTCGGGTCGGTGTGCCGCGCCATCGGCGCCGGTGCCGAAGACCAGGTCCCGTTTGAAAAATATGCCGCCGCGGCAGAAAATCTCGGCAATCCCTCATCGGCGGCCCGTGCCCTTGCAGGCGGTGCGAAACAGATCGAGCGCGTCGACAAGCTGGTTCGCCTGATCGGCCAGCAGCACGGACTGCAGCTTGATGCGGTCGACAAGGGGGTCGAGACGGTGGACAACTGGCTGACGAAGAACCAGGCTGCCTGAATGATCGACAGGTCTACATTTTGAGGACAAGCTTGCCGAAATTGCCGCCAGTATAGAGATTATCGAGAACCTCGGGGAACACATCCACCCCGCCCTCGCGCACGTCCTCGCGGATCTTCAGTTTGCCCTCGGCATGCCATTCGCCGAGCTGGCGCAATCCGTCCATATATTGCGTGATAAAGTCGAAAACGATGAACCCCTTGACAATTAGACGGTTGACCAGCATTGACGCGCAATCCGTGGTCCGGCATCTATGGATCATGCTAGATGATGGTACAAAGGATCGAACGAATGTTGGGTGCCGGATGGGTGACAAGATCCTGTCGGATCAACTGGCCCTGATCGTCGAGCATTCCTTGAATGAAATCTATGTCTTTGATGCTCAGTCACTGAAGTTCCACACCGTAAATCAGACCGCACGCGAAAATCTCGGTTATTACATGGACGAGCTGACCGGGTTGACCCCGCTTGATCTCAAGCCGGATATGACCGCCGAGGCCTGGGACCGGATGATAAGACGGCTGCGGGAACGGGAACGCAAGACAACACAGTTTGAAACCCGGCATCAACGCAAGGACGGATCGACGTATCCCGTGTTTGTCCGGCTTGAACTGATTTCCGGTGATGAAGCTGAGCTGTTCGTCGCGATCATCGAGGATTTGACCGAACGCGTTTCGGCAGCCCAATCGTGGCGGGAAAGCGAAGCCTTGCTGCGCTCCATTATCGAGACCGCACCCGATGCCATAATCACCATCAATGAAGTCGGCACGGTTGAAAGCTTCAGCCCGGCAGCTGAACGCCTGTTCGACTACACGGCTGATGAGGTCATCGGCAACAATGTCAGCATGCTAATGCCATCACCGTACAAAGAGGTCCACGACGGGTATCTGGAACGATATCTGGCGACCGGCGAAAAACATATCATCGGGATCGGCCGTGAAGTCACGGCCCGGCGCAAGGACGGCGTCACTTTCCCGATGGAACTGGCGGTGGGCGAATTGCAACAGGGAGATCGGCATATCTTCACAGGCTTTATTCGCGATATCACCGACCGGGTCGCCGTGGAGCAGCATGCCATTGAATTGCAGCGCGAACTCGCGCACATGTCCCGGCTGACGGCGATGGGAGAAATGTCGACGACATTGGCCCATGAACTGAACCAGCCACTGGCGGCGATCTCGAACTATGCCCAGGCCGTCAGCCGAATGCTGGAAGCTGATCAGCCCGATGCCCGAAAATCCCTGGCATTTACCGAAAAGATCGCCGAACAGGCCCAACGCGCGGGTAGTATTATCCGGCAACTGCGAAAATTTGTGGAACGTGGCGAAACCGAAACAACCCTGGAAGACGTCAATCAGGTGGTCCGCGAAGCCGCGCGTCTGGGACTAATCGGCGCGTCGTCCAAGGGCATTGTTCTGGAGTTCGACCTGGCGGATCCTCTGCCACCGGCAATGATGGACCGGGTCCAGATCCAGCAGGTGATGGTCAATCTGGTACGGAATGCCTTTGATGCGCTCAGCGAACTGATCGGCAGCGGGATATCGGATTTTTCCGGTTCCCGCCGTGGTGGTGCAATCATTACGGTGCGATCCGCTGTTCAAGAGGACAGTTACACACGCGTGTCAGTCGTCGACAATGGGCCAGGGATTGCACAGGACGTCATCAAAAAGCTCTTTGAGCCCTTCGTGACCTCGAAACAGGAAGGCATGGGCATCGGCCTTTCCGTATGCAGAAGCATTGTTGAGGCCCACAATGGTCAGCTCTGGGCGGAAAACGGCCCTGCGGGCGGTGCCGCTTTTCACTTTACACTGCCGATTCAAACCTGAATCCTATCTCTGTGCGAAATCCGGGCTAGATCCATGAACGACAAATTACAGACATTGGTCATCGTTGATGACGACGAAGCGGTTCGCGATTCACTGGGTGCTCTTTTGGAAGTGCATGGGTTCGAAACCACAAAATTCGCGGATGCAACAAGCTTTCTGAATGCCCTGCCTTTGGCGACCGCGCATTGCCTGCTGTTGGATGTACGCATGCCGGATATGAGCGGGCTTGATGTCCTGAAGGAACTTCCGAACCGGGCGCCCGATTTGCCGGTGGTCATCATTACTGGCCACGGCGATGTGCCCATGGCGGTTGAAGCGTTGCATGCTGGCGCGGGAGATTTTATCGAGAAGCCATTCGATGAGCACAAGCTGCTGGAAGCCATCAGCCGGGCGGTCGAAAACCGCAAGGCCAATGAAAATGCCGAAGCGGCCATGCCGGTGGATCCGGAATTGAAAGCGATATTCGAGCGATTAACGCCGCGGGAAATGGATGTGATGCGCCAGCTTGTCATTGGCCATCCCAACAAGATCATTGCTCACAATCTGGGGCTCAGCCCGCGGACGGTTGAAATTCATCGCTCGCGGGTGCTGGAAAAAACCCAGGCGCAAAGCCTGTCCCACCTCGTCCGGATGGCGATCAAGGGCGGGCTCGATCCCGAGATGGTCTCCCCTTCCGGTTAGGATACCGGCATAAGGAATATTGTGGATAGCGGTTTGGACGACGACACGGCAGTATCGTCGGCGCAATGATATCCGCGCAACCATCTCCCCGACCTCACAAGTCGGGTAAACGTAGTTTGTCTGCCGTGGATGCCCGCTCGGGCGTTGTTCATATCGTTGATGACGACGAGGCCGTACGCGATTCCCTGGACGCGCTGTTGAACCTCAATGATTATTCGGTGTAGACACATGCGTCCGCTCGGGCGTTCCTGGAAAGGAAACATCAGCCCTGCGTTTGTTTGATGCTGGATATGTCAATCGGCATTCAAAAGTGCCCCCCATCGGCGTGCAATTTTGCCCCCCTTGGTTCGCGAGGATAGTTGGGGGAGTCGCGTTAAGGTTGAGGGAAACGGGACAGACCAGCATCTCAAAACCGGGCCGGAAAGCCGCGTAAAAAGATCTGACCGACAACGTCAGGACGTGATCTTCACCGGATGCTTACCTCCATTCCAGCGGGCTGGCCTATGCTGCCGGCCCGCTTTTCATTGAAAAAATTCTGAAATTCAGGCCTTTCAGCCAGTGCCAAATGGGCTATAGGGCGGCCATGGAAATTTTACGCAATTCACGTGTGGCGCAAGCCCCGGTCAGACCGTTCTTCACGTCTGCCCGGCGTGCCCTCAAACTGCTGCAATCCTGTCCGGCCTATACACCGACCCACCTCAGCAATCAGGCTGTTCTGGCGGACGGCTGCGGCGTCGACACGCTCTATATCAAGGATGAATCGAGCCGTATGAAGCTGGGCAGCTTCAAGGCCTTGGGTGGTGCTTTCGCGGTCGCGCAAATGATCACGGAAGAGGCAGGGAAGAGGCTTGGTCGGCCGGTCATCGCGCCGGAAATACTATCTGAGACGATTCGCGAGATAGCCGCCTCCATGACTTTCATCACAGCCAGTGCCGGCAATCATGGTCTGTCGGTTGCGGCGGGCTGCGATGTGTTCGGCGCCAACGCCGTCATCGTGCTGTCGCAAACCGTGCCGGAAGCGTTCGCACGCCGGATCGAGGATAAGGGCGCGGAAGTCGTTTGGACGGCAGGTTCCTATGATGGCAGCGTGGACGAAGCAATGAAACTGGCCGATGAACGTGGCTGGTTGTTACTCGCGGACGGCTCCTGGCCGGGCTATACCCAGCGCCCGGCCCATATCCTGGAAGGATACACCGTGCTGGCGGAAGAATGCCGTCAGGCCTTTGATACCGGTACCGCGAGATGGCCGACCCATGTTTTCCTGCAGGCCGGTGTTGGCGGCCTGGCCAGTGCGGTCGCTGTTCATGTCCGGGACCACTGGGCTTCCCAGCCGGAAATCATCGTTGTCGAACCTGACGCCGCGCCCTGTCTGATGCGCTCGGTCGAGGCCGGCGAACTGGTACGTGTCGAAGGGCCTGATTCGAATATGGGCAGGCTCGACTGCAAGGATGCCTCGTTGCTGGCGTTCGAGGCGCTGCGCCAGGACGCGAATATGTTTGTGACCACCTCGGATGCACAGGCACGCGAAGCTTCCGAAATTCTAGGCCAGGCAGGCTTTCCAACAACGCCCAGCGGTGCCGCGGGCTTTGCCGCTCTGGTATTTGGCCGGGATCTTGGCATCGGGCCGAATAGCCGCTGCCTGGTCGTGGCATCGGAAGGGGCGGTAGGCGGATGATGGCTGCTGGAATAGGGCCAATTGGCCCGACGTCGCTGTTACCACAGCGACTGCCTGTATCCGGACGTTGCCTGGGGCACGTCGAGATCGCTATCGTTTCGGTCGGAATTTCGAGGGATTGCCGTCAGATGACCCGCTATAATGCCTGGAACGTTTTGTGGAACGGGCTGACCGGTCAGAGGGGCTGGGGACCGGGCCTGGCGGGATCCCGAGCCCAAGGCCGAATACGATGTGGTGATCATCGGCGGCGGCCTGCACGGGCTGGCAACGGCCTATTACCTGGCCAGGAACCACGGAATCAAGAATGTGGCCGTGGTGGAAAAAGGCTGGCTCGGCGGCGGCAATGCCGGGCGCAACACCACCATTGTCCACTCGAACTATATGATGCATTGAGACACTCTTGAAGCTTACGCGGCGGTCGGGATTTTGTCCATTGCGTCGCGTCTGAACTGGTTTGGCGAGCGATGGCCATGCCTCTGGATGAGCCAGTGTTCGTTGTCGTCATCCTTGAACTTCTGGAGGGCTGCTTGCAGTTCCTCCATGGTGTTGAATGTCGTGATCCAGAGGAGATTTTCCTTGAGTGTCCGGATGAAGCGCTCGGCACAGCCATTGCCCTCGGGCGTTCGGACAAGGGACGGTGAGGATTTCGCGCCCAGCCAGGCGATCTCGTTCTGGAGGTCGTGGCTGATGTACTGCGAGCCGTTGTCATGGCGGATCGTCAGGCCAGCGGCCACGTCCGTGGCGCACGCCCCGAAGCAGTCCCGCGCCCTGGCGGATCGGCTGCAACGCCTCGAAGCGTGTGCCCCGGATGGCTGCATGAATGCCCACGCAGCCCGCCGAACAATGATCGACCGCGACAAGGACCGCGACCTGACGCCCTGTGCTCAGGAGGGGGGCGGTCATGTCGGTGCCCCACATCCCTTGGCCTTTCGTCAATGTTGCCCGGGATGATGGTTCCGTCATGAGCCCTTGGCCCGTGTGCCGCCCCTGACATGGCTTCGCACAGAGCCCGTTCTCGCGCATCAGCCGCAGAACCCGCACTTTCGAGGTGCGGATGCCCTTGTAACGCAGGCGCGCCCACACCTTGCGATAGCCCTCGCCAAGGAACCTGCTGTTGGTGATGACCTGTCTGATCTCCCCGACCAGATCGGCATCCGACAGGGGGCCTTGTGGTCCCGGGCGGCGGGGCGGCGCGCCCTCGGTCCGGGCCGGTTGCAGGTCCCGGTACACGCTGGCCCGGCACACCCGGGAGACGCCGTAAGCCTTGCCCGTGGAGATCGAGAGGACGGCGCTCATCGCTTCGACCTCCGGCGCCCGAAAGGGTGGCCCGCCTCCATCTTCGCGATCTTCTCGACGAGAAGCTCGTTATCCATGGTGATCTCGCCCACCCTGGCGCGAAGCCGATCAATCTCCTCATCGCGGGCATCGCGCGGGCGATGCTTCAGCCCGGATGCGCCCGTCGCCAGGAAAACGTCCCGCCAGCCGCTGACATCGGCCGCCGTCGCGTCGATACCACGAGCCACCAACTCGATGTCCTCGCCCCGCAACCGGCGCGATCACCTCTCGCAAGGGATCGGCGTTGACCGCGGGCAGAACCGCACTGACTGTCGCGCCGCTGCGATCAGCGGCAACCAGTACCGGAACCTGTTCATCTGACAGACCCCGCTTGCTGGCCTTGCCTCCCCTGCGTCGCGCCTTGCGCTCAAGGTTTCGTGCGCCTTTCCGGCTTTCCGGCACACAGGTTTCATCGGCTTCCACAATGCCCGTGAGCTTGCGTGCCTTCAGGTCTTTTGCGGCAGGAAATCGGTGCCGCCAACGCAAGGCGGTGTTGACGGCAAGTCCGCAACGTTCTGCTGAAGCGCGAACCGTCAGCCCATCAGCAAGACAGGCTCCGAAGGAAAGCCACCTGTCCTTGCGGTGCAGACCCGACAAGGGGGTGCCGGTCGCGGCATTGAATGTCTTCCTGCATCCCTTGCACTGGTACCGTCGCAGACCCCTTGCCTTGCCACGCGATATGGCGCCTGGCGTGCCACAATGCGGGCACTGGCGATTTTCACCCACGGCCGCTTCAATGGCAGCCAGCGACGCTGACGTCTCCGTGTCCCCCGGGAACACGGCTTCGGTTTGCTGCCGCTGCGTCGGGCTGAGGTGGTCTATCCCCGATAACCATCCCTGAAACTACTTGTGATCCTTGTCAATCCATCCCTCTGATTTCACAAAAAACATGACATGAACGCACACGACTTGCAAACTGAGCCAATATGAACCTTGGCAAGTCCAAGCATTTTTGGAGGTGCCCCGATACCAGCTACGCGGCCAACTGGCACCTCTGCGTAATGCTCGTTGCTGCTCGGTGATTGTCAACAGATATTGGGTCATGAATCAACAATTGCTGTCCACCATCGAAAGAATTGCACATTTTTTGGTCAATTCGCCTAAGAAAACGGCGCATTATGCTCGATGCAACAACACCAACGCGCCGGGTTTCAGGGAAACCCGCTGAATCCGGCGTTAAAAATGTTGGCACATCTTATGCTTTAAAGACCTCGGGTGAAACACCCGGGTCCATCGGCCCGGGCCGGAGATATGCAAAAATGAAAAAAATCGAAGCGATTATCAAACCCTTCAAACTGGACGACGTGAAGGAAGCGCTTAAGGAAATTGGCCTGCAGGGCATTACGGTGACCGAGGCGAAGGGCTTCGGACGCCAGAAGGGCCACACCGAGCTTTATCGCGGCGCGGAATACGTGGTTGATTTCCTGCCCAAGGTAAAGCTGGAGATCGTGCTGGACGACGGCGCCGTCGAACGCGCCATCGAGGCCATCACAAACGCCGCGCGCACCGGGCGGATCGGCGACGGAAAGATTTTCGTCAGTTCGGTCGAGGAGGCAATCCGCATCCGAACCGGCGACACCGGAACCGAGGCGATCTGACCCCCGCCAACCCGAGAAATCAACACACCAACAATCAAGACAGAAGGCATCAAAGATGAGTGACGCAAGCTCGGTACTGAAACAAATCAAGGACGAAACCGTTGAATATGTGGACCTGCGGTTCACCGATCCGCGCGGCAAGTGGCAGCACGTATCGTTCAATGTCAGCATGGTCGATGAGGATTTCTTCGAGGATGGCCAGATGTTCGACGGCTCGTCGATCGCCGGCTGGAAGGCAATCAACGAATCCGACATGATCCTGATGCCGGTGCCGGAGACCGCGCACATCGACCCGTTCTTCGCCCAGATCACGATGGCGATATTCTGCGATATCCTGGATCCGATCACCGGCGAACGCTATGATCGCGACCCACGCGGCACGGCGATGAAGGCCGAGGAATATGTAAAATCCTCCGGTGTCGGTGACGCGGTGTTCTTCGGCCCGGAAGCCGAGTTCTTTGTCTTCGACGATGTCAAATGGTCCGTCGACATGAACCGTACCGGGTTCGAGATCGACTCCGACGAAGGTCCCTATAACACGGCGACTGATTTCGAGGCCGGCAACCTGGGTCACCGCCCGGGCATCAAGGGCGGTTACTTCCCGGTCCCTCCGGTCGATAGCGGCCAGGACATGCGCTCCGAAATGCTCTCCGCCCTGGCGGAAATGGGCGTGACGGTCGAAAAGCACCACCACGAGGTGGCGCCGTCCCAGCACGAGCTAGGGATGAAGTTCGACACGCTGACCAACATGGCTGACCATCTGCAGATCTATAAATACGCCATCCACCAGGTTGCCGCTTCCTACGGCAAGACCGCGACATTCATGCCAAAGCCGGTCAAGGGCGACAACGGTACCGGCATGCACTGTCACCAGTCGATCTGGAAGGACGGCAAGCCGATCTTTGCCGGCGACGGCTATGCCGGCCTGTCGGACACTTGCCTGCATTACATCGGCGGCATCATCAAGCATGCCAAGGCATTGAACGCGTTCACCAACGCATCGACCAACTCTTACAAGCGTCTGATCCCGGGCTTCGAAGCACCAGTGCTGCTGGCCTATTCGGCCCGCAACCGTTCGGCCTCGATCCGCATTCCGTTTGGCGCCAGCCCGGCGGCCAAACGTCTGGAATGCCGCTTCCCAGACCCGACCGCCAACCCGTATCTGGCATTCGCGGCCATGCTGATGGCCGGCATGGACGGCATCAAAAACAAGATCCACCCCGGTGAGCCGATGGACCAGGACCTTTATGAACTGCCGGAAGAGGAACAGAAGGACATCCCGACCGTATGCGCCAGCTTGCGCGAAGCGCTCGGCGAACTGGAAATCGATCACGCCTTCCTGCTTAAAGGCGGCGTCTTCAACAAGGATCAGATCGATGCTTACATCGAACTGAAAATGGAAGAGGTGATTGCTCTGGAGCACACACCCCACCCCATCGAATTCGACATGTACTATTCGGTCTGACGAACTCCCTGTTCGTAAAACTACTGGGCCACCCTGTACGGGCGGCCTTTTTTGTAGGGTGCCCATGGCTTCGAGACTGTCGGACAATTGCCGGGGCATTCGAGCGTCCGATGCACGGAAATGTTGATGCGGTGGTGATAAATCGCTTTAGATGGGAGTGTAATGAACCCTGTGTATCTGGACTGGCCCATGCGGGTTTCAGATACGCTCACGCATTGAAGCGATCCTCGAACATGATAGCGAACTGGTTACGGGCGGCAAACCATTCTAGGGCCTGTTGACATTCGGGTTTCCGATTTGGCCTGAACTGTTATTCAAGCTTCGAAAATGGAGGTTTGGATGGACGAAGATCGTCTGGTGATTTCAGATGAACTCTGGGCGAAGATTGCGCCCCTGTTACCCGGTAAGGCCGGGGACGCGGGAGCAACCGGTCAGGATAACCGTCGGTTCATGGAGGCCGTACTTTGGCGTGTGCGAACAGGGTCTCCCAAGCGTGACCTGCCCCAGGATTTCGGCAACTGGAATTCGGTTTTCAAACGATTTCGTCGATGGGCAAAGGTCGGTGTGTTTGAGAGACTTTTCAACGCCATAAGCAGCGAGCCAGACCTTGAACATGCTCTTATCGATGGAACGATTGTCCAGGCCCATCAGAAGGCTTCGGGCGCAAAAGGGGGACACGGCGTCAAGCCATTGGACGCTCTCGCGGCGGGCTGACGACCAAAATCGTTGTCCTGGTCGATGCGCTCGGCAACTTGTTCCGCTTTCTGCTTCTGCCGGGGCAAGCGCACGACATGAAGGGGGTTGTTCCCCTGATCCACGATGTCTCCTTCGCAGCGTTGCTGGCCGACAATGCCTTCGACGCCGATTGGCTCCTGCAAGACCTTGATGAGCGCGGCGCAACTGCGGTTATCCCGCCCAAATCGAACCGGGAAGGGCTACGAGACGACGATACTGTATAGCCCTAGGGTTATTGAGACACTCTTGAAGCTTACGCAGCGGTCGTGTCTCGAGTTTGGTGGAAATTCTCTGGCGGTGTGGTGTCCTCCGAGCGGTATGAATTGCGCCTGATCAGGCAGCAAAGTCAAGGGGGCATTTCGAAAAATCGGCCTGATTTTGAGTTTATGAATGACGTGTGATTCTCTCGAAATATAATCGATGGAAGCTTCAATTTTGTAAGGGAACGGCGATGAGTCAGCTGGGCTTTTTCGATGTCAGAAACCGTTACGCTTCGCTTGATGCCAGGAAGGACCCCCTGGTTCAGATTGCGGCGGTTGTTCCATTCGAGGCGTTTCGCTCGCGTTTGGAGGCGGTTTGGCGCAAACTGGGTGAAAAGCGCAAGTCGGCGGCGGGTCGCAAGCCGTGGGACGCGGTGGTCATGCTCAAGGCGATCATTCTCTGCGAACCTTACAATCTTTCCGACGAGCAGGTCGAGTATCAGGTTCGCGATCGTCTTTCCTTCATGCGGTTCCCGAGCCTGGGCCTTGAGGATCCGGTGCCCGATGCCAGGACGATCCGGCTTTATCGCGAGCAGCTGGCCCAGGCGGGCGAAGTAAAACCGCTTTTTTCAGCTTTTGACGATCATTTGAAGGGCCGGGGCTACTTGGCAATGGGCGGACAGATCATTGATGCGTCGATCGTCCCGGTGCCCGGGCAGCGCAACAAGCGCGAGGAGAACGCGACCATCAAGGCCGGTGACACGCCAGAGGCGTGGAAGGAAAAGCCGGCCAGGCTGCGCCGGAAAGATTGCGATGCCCGCTGGACCGGAAAAACGGCCAAAGCCATTACGGCTACAAGAACCACATCAACGTCGACCGCCGTCACAAGCTGGTGCGTGACCATGACGTGAGCGATGCCGCGGTGCACGACAGTCAGGTGCCGGATCAGATCCTCGATGATGACAACACCGCCTCGGATGTCCGGGCCGACAGCGCCTGTCGCTCGGCCGAGATCGAGGAGAAGCTGAAGGACAAGGGGCTGAGGAGCCGGATCCACCGCAAGGGCAAGCGCAACAAGCCGCTGAGCGACCGGGAGAAGAAGGGCAACAAGACCCGTTCCAGGGTGCGCGTCCGGGTCGAGCATGTCTTTGGCGCCCGGAGCAACGACATGGGCGGACCGCTGATCCGATCCATCGGTCTGGTCCGGGCAAAGGAACGGATCGGTCTCCGGAACCTTGCCTTCAACATGCGCCGCGCCGTGCAGCTGGATCACCTGGATGCAGCACCGGGTTGACCACCTTCAGGGGATGAGTCTGCCCAAACCACAAGAAAACAGGAGATAAATCACAAGGCAGACCCAGGAATCAAATCTGACCCGCCGACTTTCCCCTCAACCCCCAGCTACAAGCTGGGACAAAATATGAACCTTGGCAAGTCCAAGCATTTTTAGAGGTGCCCTACAGTTTTCGCAAGGGTTCCAAAATGCCGCGAGACGCCTCGGCCGACGGCAATTTCCATGCGACCTATATGATGAGCGTCATGAACTCCAACGGTTACGGCATGCTGGTCGACAAGACCATGGGGGGCACTCTCTTCCGCAAAGCCGCCGCCGGCGGAGACAACTGCCTAACTGATTTTGTAAACCGCGTGGCTCCGGTTCGAGGTGTGCGGGCGCACCTGGGTGGGCCAGCGGCCGTCTTCGACGGCTTCGGCCCATGCCGGGCTGGACAGCACCGCCGGGCTTTCAATTTCATAAAGAGCTGAATAGCGCGGGCTCAGAGCCGGCATGTCATTTTGCTCGCCGCCGATATTGACCGCGAAAGGCTCGCTTTTCATGCGTGTGACGGCCAGAACGCCGGGTACTTTCATCAGGTTCGGGACGTGCTCGGTGTCATAGATCTCGTTGAACAGATCCTCACACGCGGGATCGACGTCCATGGCGGCGACGAAGAGATACTTTGATGTGATCGGCATGGGTTCAGCCCCTTGAGTGACTATTGGCCGCGGCGTTGCAGGAAGGCCAGGCGTTCCAGCAGATGGACGTCCTGTTCGTTCTTGAGCAGGGCGCCATGCAGCGGCGGGATGATCTTGCTCGGGTCCTTTTCGCGCAAGGTTTCCATCGGCATATCCTCGTTCATCAGCAGCTTCAGCCAATCGAGAACCTCGGACGTCGAGGGTTTCTTCTTCAGACCGGGCACGTCGCGCAACTGATAGAAGGCGTTCAGCGCCTCGCCGACCAGTTCCTTCTGGATATCGGGAAAATGCACATCGACGATCAACTTCATCGTGTCGGCATCGGGAAACTTGATGTAATGAAAGAAACAGCGGCGCAGGAAGGCGTCCGGTAATTCCTTTTCATTGTTCGAGGTAATGACCACGATCGGACGGTGCTTGGCCCGCACGGTCTGATCGGTCTCGTAGACATAGAATTCCATTCGGTCGAGTTCCTGCAGCAGGTCGTTGGGGAACTCGATATCGGCCTTGTCGATTTCGTCAATCAGCAGCACCACGCGATCATCGCTCTCGAATGCCTCCCACAGCTTGCCGCGCTCGATATAGTTGGAGACATCTTTGACCCGTTCATCACCCAGTTGACTGTCGCGCAGGCGGGAGACCGCCTCGTACTCATAAAGTCCCTGCTGCGCCTTGGTGGTCGATTTGATGTGCCAGGTGATCAGCCGCAGATCCAGGGCCGAGGCGATCTCTTCGGCCAGGACGGTCTTGCCGGTGCCGGGTTCGCCCTTGATCAGCAAGGGACGCTCCAGCGTGACCGCGGCATTGACCGCCACCATCAGGTCTTCAGTGGCGATATAAGTGTCGGTACCTTCAAAACGCATCGGGGGTCCTTCTGCCGACTGGGAGCTTCGAATTCGGCGCAACCTAGAGCGTATCCAGGAAAAGTGAAAATGGTTTTCCGTTCGAATACGCGGTCAATCACAGGCTTGGGGCGGCGGTTTGAATACATCAGAACCAAAGCCACTTTCAGGGGCTTGCCACTCTGGATCAAGGCTTGGCGCAATTGGCATTCCATGTGTGTTTGACCTGCCAGACCGAGAAAAAATAATTCTAAAAAATTTTTTACTTTTCATGCCGTGACTTAGTCGAGAAAGTTGATATAGACCGCGCCAGAAAATAGCTATGCACGGGAAAGCGGCAAAAAGAATCGCTCCCGGTATGTGAACACATTCAATTCGTTCGAGGAGGACGCGAGGGGCATGTCCGTAAAGTCGCTTAAGAAGTACAAGCCTACCGAGAAAGAGCCGTTCATGAACAAACGGCAACTGAAATATTTTCGGGAGAAACTGGAAGACTGGAAGGCCGATCTGGTAGGTATGACCAAATCGACGGTCCAGCACATGCAGGCCGAGGAAAACAATCATCCCGACCTGACCGACCGGGCATCGTCGGAGACCGAGCGGGCGCTGGAACTGCGCACCCGTGACCGGCACCGCAAGCTGATTTCGAAGATCGACCAGGCGCTGCGCCGGATCGACGATGGAACCTACGGCTATTGCGAATATACCGGCGAGCCGATCGGGCTGAAACGGCTGGATGCCCGACCCATCGCCACATTGAGCGTTGAAGCTCAGGAAGCCCATGAACGCCGCGAAAAAGTCTATCGCGACGACTGACGCATTTCAGCCACCTGCCGGGCGGGCGGCCGTTAAAATGCAAGGCTCAGTTTACGAATTGTATGCATGGACGTGCGATGGCGGTTGCGAGGCAAGCCCGGGGTGAGGCGTTCTCCAGTTCAAGCCGTTGGAACCATCGCAGGTAGTTGTCGAGATATCTGGTCGCGACGCCTCGGTAGCGCCGCAAGAAATCCTTCAACCGGCTGTGTCGGTTGTTGACCGTCTGAATGTGAAAGGCACCTCGCACCCGTTCACTTCGTGACAGGTTCAATGCTTCGTGATGCGCACCGATTGCCGCCGCGCATCGCGGATAAGCGCGGTGTCCATCGGTCACCAAAACGATATCCTCGTCCACAACCGGCGCGATTACCTCTCGCAAGGTATCTGCGTTGACCGCGGGCAGAACCGCACTGACTGTCGCGCCGCCGCCGCCCGGGATCACAAGGCCCCATGTCGGATGCCGATCGTCGGGGAGATCAGGCAGGTCATCACCGACAGCAGGTTCCATGGCGAGAACTACCGCAAGGTGTGGGCGCGCCTGCGCTACAAGGGGATCGGCAACCTCACAGGTGCGGGTTCTGCGGCTCATGCGCGAGAACGGGCTGTGTGCGAAGCCATGCCGAGGGCCAGCACACGGTCCTCGCGCCCATGACGGGACCATCATCCCGGACGGTATCGACGAAAGGTCAAGGGATGTGGGGGCACGGACATGATCGCCACGCTTCCGGGAACAGGGCGTCAGGTCGCTGTCCTTGTCGCGGTCGATCATTGCCCGGCAGGCTGCGTTGGCGTCCATGCCGCCACGCGGGGCACGCGCTTCGAGGCGCTTCAGCCGATCCGCCAGGGCGTGCGGGAATGCTTCGGGGCGACCGGCACGGATGTGGCCGCTGGCCTGACCATCCGCCATGACAACGGCTCGCAGTACATCAGCCACGACTTCCGGAACGAGATTGCCTGGTTGGGAGCGGCATCCTCGCCGTCCTTTGTCCGTGCCCCCGAAGGGAACGGCTGTGCCGAGCGCTTCATCCGGACGCTCAAGGAAAATCTGCTCTGGATCACAACCTTTGAGACAATCGAGGAACTGCAGAAGGCCCTCCAGGAGTTCAAGGACGATTACAACGAGCATTGGCTGATCCAGCGCGTTGGGCATCGATCACCAAACCAGTTCGGACGCGACGACATGGACAAAATCCAGGCCGCTGCGTAAGCTTCAAAAGTGTCTCAATAACCCTAGGGCGATACCCTGCGATGGTTTCAACGCGTTTGCCTGGAAAACGCATCTCCACGCACATGCCTCGCCGCTGTAATCGACAGATTATGCATACGATTTGTAAACTGAGCCTTAAATACGACACCATAGACACACTTTCATTCATGGGTCATTTCAAACCATTCGCAGGCTCTCAAAGTCGACCATGACGTGCTCGGCATAGGCGGGTCGGCACGTGAGCCGGTTATAGTAGGCATCGATATTCGGGGTCGCGGCCTTGTCAAAGTTGAGCACTGAATAACGAAAGAGCAGATGCCCGGTCCAGATATCGGCAAAGGTGAGTGTCTCACCGGCAAGCCATGGCCCTTCGCCGATCCGGGCATCAAGGATATTCGCCAGCGGTTTCAGGGCATCGGCGGCCGCCTGTACCGTCTCGACGCCCTGTCCACGAGGATGCTTCAACAGTGGCCAGAAGATCGGCAGTGCGAAGGAAGATGCAAAGGTCACCTTGATCCATTCCGCCCACATATCGAGCGCCGCGTGTTCCACCGGATCATCGGGCCGGAAGGGCGGCTCGCCATAACGTGTCGCCAGATAGCGCGCGATGGCGCCGCTCTCGAACATGACCAGGTCTTCGCCGTCCGTATGGCTTTCGCACATCACCGGCACCCGGCCCATTGGGTTCATCGACAGATATTCGGGCGTGTTCGTGCCGCCGTATTTATGGCCGACATCAATACGCTCGTACTCAAGACCAAGCTCTCCGATCATCCACATGACAAGCTGGACATTCGAAGACGTCGCGCGGCCATAGATCGTGATCAATTCAAAACTCCTATTGTATGGTTCATCCGACGCGCCAGGACTCTGCGCCGTCCAGAATTTTCTGTAATCCGGCGGCATCCAGTTTCTCACCGGGTTCTGGCTGTGCGGTTTCCGCGGGATCGCAGTAGAGAACGCCGAGGGCGACGGGAAATCCGTCCCGGTCCATACGGGCGAGGGAGACGGCCTGGGCGAAATTGGTTTCGTCGAACATGGTGGCCTGGTTTCCCATCTCGTCCGGAGTGCCGATGATGATCTCAAAGATGCCAGCCTCGGCACGCCACACCAGGCCTTTGTCCTGATCCTTGCCGAAGATCAGCGGTTGCCCATGGGTCAGGAAGACGGACTTGTCGGCGCGGGTGGTCTTGCTGGCGATGCCGTCCCACACGCCGTCATAATAGATGATGCAGTTCTGGAAGATCTCGACAAAGGACGCGCCGCGATAGGCATGGCCGCGCTTCATCACGTCGCTGAGATGCTGGATGGTGGTATCGCCGGAGCGGGCAACAAAGCGGGCGCCGCTTCCCAATGCAAGCATGGCAGCGTTGATCGGTGCATCGACGCTGCCGCGCGGCGAACTGGGCGAGCGGGTGCCAATGGGCGAGGACGGCGAATACTGGCCCTTGGTCAGGCCGTAGATCGCATTATTGAAGAGCAGGATGTTGAGATCGATATTGCGCCGCAATGTGTGGACCAGATGGTTACCGCCGATCGACAACAGGTCGCCGTCGCCGCCCACAACCCAGATGTCCAGATCTGGATTGGCCGCCTTGATACCGATGGCAAAGGCCGGCGCGCGGCCGTGAATGGTGTGGAAGCCATAGGTGTCGATGTAATAGGGGAAGCGGGCGGCGCAGCCGATGCCGGAGACGAACACCACCTCGTGCGGCGGGCGGCCGATGTCGGCCAGTACTGCGCGGACCGCCTTCAGGATGGCATAGTCGCCGCACCCCGGGCACCAGCGCACTTCCTGGTCGGTGGTGAAATCTTTCGGGGTCAGCGCCTCGCCCATTCAGCCCTCCATCAGGTCCAGCACGGCCTGTTTGACGGTTGACACCGCAAATGGCTGGCCGGTGATCTGGTTCAGACCTTGGGCCGGGATCAAGAATTCGGCTCGCAGCAGCCGGCGCAGTTGGCCGGTGTTCATTTCCACCACCAGCACTTTTTCGAACGTGTTCAAAAGATCTTCCAGTCCGCGGGGCAGAGGCGAGAGGTGACGCAAGTGGATTTGCGCCACGTCATGTCCTTCGGCGCCAAATTCGCGTACCGCCGCATTGATCGGACCATAGGTCGAACCCCACCCCACAACGGCCACGCTACCGGACGCCGGGCCGGTCTCGACACTGGCAGGCGGAATGTCGTCGGCGGCACGCTGGATCTTTGCGGCGCGCATGTCCGTCATGATCTGATGGTTTTCAGGATCATAGGAGATGTGGCCGCTGCCATCGGCTCGTTCGATCCCGCCGATGCGGTGTTCCAGGCCTGGCATGCCCGGTGTCGCCCAGGGACGGGCCAATGTACGGTCGTCTCGGTTGAAGGGCTGGAAGCCGTCGTCGCCCACTCTTGGCACCGGGATTTCAATCGGCGGGATTGCGGTGGCATCGGGGATGCACCAGGGTTCGGCCGCATTGACGATATAACCATCGGCCAGCAGGATCACCGGCGTCATGTGCCGCACCGCCAAACGTACCGCCTCCAGCGCCATCTCGAAACAATCGCTCGGCGTTGCCGGCGCCAGCACGATCACCGGCGCTTCGCCGTGGCGGCCGTGCAGGGCCATATCCAGATCGGCCTGTTCGGTCTTGGTCGGCATGCCGGTGGACGGGCCGGCGCGCTGGACGTTGATCACTACCAGCGGCAGCTCGGCGGCAACCGCCAGGCTCATGGCCTCGCCTTTCAAAGCGATGCCTGGGCCGGCCGAAGCGGTGACACCGATAGCGCCGGCATAAGACGCACCGATAGCGGCACTGACCGCGGCAATTTCATCCTCGGCCTGGAACGTGCGGATGGAGCCGCCGGCGAGGCCGGCGAGCTCTTGCAACAGGCCCGACGCCGGCGTGATCGGGTAGGAGCAATAATGCAAGGTCCGGCCACTGGCGACGGTCGCGGTGGCTAGGCCCCAGACCAGGGTCTGGGTTCCGGTGGCGGAACGATAGGTACCCGGAGCAAAATCAACGATCTCGCCGCTGGGCACATGATAGTCACCCAGTTCCATGGTCTCGCCATAGGCATGGCCGGCGTCCAGCGCGGCGGCATTGGCATTGGAGACCGCCTCGTCTTTCGCAAACTTGGTGTGGATCCAGTCACGGATGGCTGACCGGTCGCGGCCGAAGATCCAGAAGATCAGGCCCAGCGCCCAGAAGTTCTTGGTGTGGTCGGCCTGTTTTTTGGCAGCCCCGGCATCCATCGCCACCTCGCGGGTCAGCCGGGTGATCTCGATTTCCTGAATGCGGAAGGCATCAAGCGACCCGTCGTGCAACGGATCGGTTTCATATTCCGCCTTGGTCAGGGACCGCTCGTTGAAGCCCTCGGTATCAGCGATGATCAGGCCGCCGGGCCGCAGTTTTGCGACATTGGTTTTCAGGGCCGCCGCATTGAACGCCACCAGCACATCAACCCGTTCGCCCACGGTGACCACGACCGGTCCGCCGAACTGTATCTGGAAGGCGGACACCCCGAACAGCGTGCCGACCGGTGCCCGGATCTCGGCCGGGAAATCGGCGAATGTCATCAGGTCATGGGCGTTCATTGCCGTAGACTTGGCGAACTGCTGGCCCAGCAACTGGATCCCGTCGCCGCTGTCCCCGGCAAAGCGAACCACCACGCGCCCGGCGGGCAGGTCTTCTTCCGTCAGGGGCGGGTGCTGGTTCATTCGGTTTCGCCGACTCGTTCGGATTGCGCGGCAATAGTGACCTAAATCAACTGACCTGTCCAAGGCACAGGGCGCTTCACAGTATCCGTCCGGTCAGGCCGCGTTTTTGAGGTCTTGGGGCTTCCAGTTCCACGGCATGAGTTCGTCGATGGGGTTAATCTGTGATCAGCAATGCGTTCCAGCACCCATGTGAGCCAGGCCTCGGGATCGACATTGTTCATTTCAGCGGTCTCAATGAGGGCGTAGGCGATAGCGGCAGCCTCGCCGCCACCAACGGAGCCCGGGAAGAGACAATTTTTTCGACCAGGGGCGACGGGACGGATTGATCGCTCACAGATATTGTTGTCGAGCTCCAGCCGTCCGTCGCCGAGATAAGCACGCGCTTCGGGCATCGGCTTCAGGGTGTAGCGGATCGCCTCGGCCAGTTTGGTCTTGCCCGAGAGCCTGGGCAGCTGGGCCTGTAGCCATACTTCCAGGTCATCGAAGACGGGCCTGGCCTTCTCCTGCCGCAGGGCGGCCCTTTCGTATCCGTCCGTTAGAGCCGTATTTTTCGGTTATTCCGGCATCCAATTCGTAAGCGTCCGGTGTTGGTGCTCTGACGCGTTATAGCGTGCGCTGATAGTGTCCACCATTGATAGTAGAAATCTTGAGGGCGGATATGGCTGGTAAGAAGGGTCAGAAGAAGCGGTTCCGGTCAGACGATGAGAAGGTTTCGATCTGCGGACAAACGCGCGCGCCTGGGGTTTCGGTAGCGCAGGTTGCGCGACGTTACGCGATGAACCCCAATCGGATCCACAAATGGTTGTGTGATCCCCGTTTCGCGCCGGCATGTACTGACGGTGATGATTTCGCCGGGGAAGTGACCACATTTCTGCCTGTAGAGATTGCAGGGCCAACCGCCCCCACGTGCCGATCACAGCGCCCTGTATGGACGGTCTCGGCTCACCGTGTAGACCTCACCCTGTCTGATGGTCGGCGTATCCTGGTTGAAGGAGCGACGGGATTGTCGGCGGTGCCGGCTCTGGTTGAGGGGCTGCTGACATGATCCCGGTGCCGGGCAATACGCGGGTGTGGCTGGCTGCCGGGGTGACGGATATGCGGCGCGGGTTCAACACACTGGCGGCTCAGGCCGAGCAGGTTCTGGCTGAGGACCCGTATTCGGGGCACATGTTCGTGTTTCGCGGCAGGCGCGGTGATCTGCTCAAGATGATATGGTGGGACAGCCAGGGTGCTTGCCTGTTCTCCAAACGACTGGAACGGGGCGGTTTGTCTGGCCTGCGGCCAGGGAGGGCAAGGTCAGCCTGAGTCCCTCACAGCTGTCGATGCTACTGGAAGGGGGCATCTCGAACAATCGGCCTGATTTTGAGTTTATGGATGACGTTTTATTCTCTCGAAATATAATCGATGGAAGTTTCAATAATGAGTTGAGTGATATCAGTGGGTTGTGCTTCTGTTTGTTTGAACAGGAAACAAGAAAACGGAGGTCACGATGCCCTGGACTGAAACCACTCGCTGCCAGTATGAGCGGAATAACGAGCGTTACTCAAGCGATGTAACCGATGCAGAATGGGCGGTCATTTTTCCGCTTTTGCCCGGCCCCAACAAATTGGGGCGCCCTCGGGAAGTTGAGTTGCGCGAAGTTCGGGATGGGATTGGCTACATCGCTGCCGCCGGGTGCGCGTGGTCTCTTTTGCCAAAGGACTTTCCGCCGGTTTCAACGGTTCGATACTATTTCTACAACTGGCGTGATGGCGGGTTACTGGCGGAGATCAACCACGCTCTGGTCGCTCTGGCGCGTGAATGGGAGGCTCGGGATCATCAACCCACGGCAGGCGTCATTGACAGTCAAAGCGTGAAAACCACTGAAAACGGCGGCATTTCTGGCTACGACGCAGGAAAGAAGATCAAAGGCCGCAAGCGCCACATCATGACAGACACCTGTGGCCATCTGTTGGCATCATGCGTTCACGCTGCCAACATTCAGGATCGCCTCGGCCAGTTTGGTCTTGCCCGAGAACCTGGGCAGTTGGGCCTGTAGCCATACTTCCAGGTCATCGAAGACAGGCCTGGCCTTCTCCTGCCGCAGGGCGGCCCTTTCGTAGCCGTCCGTTAGAGCCGTATTTTTCGGTTATTCCGGCTTCCAGTTCCACGGCATGAGTTCGTCGATGGGGTTGATCTGTGATCAGCAACGCGTTCCAGCACCCATGTGAGCCAGGCATCGGGATCGACATTGTTCATTTCAGCGGTCTCAATGAGGGCGTAGGCGATAGCGGCGGCTTTACCGCCACCGACGGAGCCCATGAAGAGATGGTTCTTGCGGCCAGGGCGATGGGGCGGATCGAGCGTTCACAGATGTTGTTATCGAGTTCGAGCCGTCCGTCGCCGGGACAGGCACGCGCCTTTGGCATGCGGTTCAGTGCGTAGCGAATTGCCCCGGCCGGTTTGGTTTTGCCCGAGAGCCTGGGAAGCCGGGCCTGTAACCATGCTTCCAGCTCATCGAAGACGGGCTTTGCCTTCTCTTGCCGAATGGCGACCCGCTCTTCGGGGGATTTGCTCCTTGCTTCCTTCTCCACGGCATGGAGCTTGCCCACCTGCTTGATCGCCTGTCTGGCGATGGCCGCCCCGGTGCGCTCAAACTCTTCCACAAACTTGCGGCGCACATGCACCATGCAGGCCTGTTCGTCGGCCTTGCCCTCCCCGAAGAGGCCATTGAAGCCCGCAAAGCCATCGGCGTGCCCGTGCCGGTATAGCCGGAAAGATGATTGACCGGATGTGCACCCTTGCGATCCACGCTGAACTGATACCAGGCACAGGGCGGGGCGTCCCCGCACCACGGGCGCTCGTCGCGCACGTAACTCCACAGCCGTGCGGTCCGGGTCTTCCTTGCCTTGAGCCTGGTTTGCAGTTTGACAGGTGTGTCATCGGCAAAAAGCGCGGGACCTGCCCTGACCAGCTTGCCGATATGATCGGTCAGAGGTTCCGGCAAAGCCGTGCTGCGCCCCACCCGGTCTGTGAGTGTGGAACGGTGCAGATCAACCTTCTCGCGGGCGAAGATTTTTTTGATTGCCGGTCAAGCGGCAGGTGATCGCAGTATTTGCCAATCAGGACGTGGGCCAGCAGACCCGGACCGGGGCGGCCACGCTCAACAGGACGCGACGGCAGTGGGGCCTGGGCAAAGGTTTCACAGCAGGTGCAGGCCATGCGGGGGCGGAGGATCCGGCGCACCACAAAGCGGCCCGGGACATATTCCAGTTCCTCGGTAACGTCCTCACCGATCTGGCGCAGGCTCCCACAGCAGTCAGTGCAGTCCTCACCCGGCGACAGCACCTCATCCTGCCGATCCAGATGATCGGGCAAGGAGTTGCGGCTGTGCTTGCGCCTGGCAGGTTTGTCCGTCTCATCGACATCAGTGCCGTTGGAGCCAGCTTCGTTCTTCTGCTCGTTCGCTGCCGCCTCGATCCCTTCATCTTCCTGAAGATCAAAAGCCGGTTGATCCATGCTCTCTGATCTGGAGCCAAACCGTGCCTTGCGGTGGCCATGCAGCTCAGCCTTCAGCTTCTCGTCTTGATACGTCAGCGACTGAACCCCGGCCATCAAAAGCTCGCTGACAGCCCGCAGTTCGGCGGGGTCTTCAGGCAGGGATTCAAGGGCGTTCAACATGTGTAATCCATATCAAACTGCCCCATGGGATGGAACGACAAACCGCGTTAAACTTGATGTCTTGTCGGGCTTTCCCTATCCCGCCTGCAAGGGACGCCAGGTCTTTTGCGGGGTGCGCCAGTCAATCCCTTCCAGCAGCATCGACAGCTGTGAGGGCCTCAGGCTGACCTTGCCCTCCCTGGCCGCAGGCCAGACAAACCGCCCCCGTTCCAGTCGTCTGGAGAACAGGCAAGCGCCTTGGCCGTCCCACCATATGATCTTGAGCAGATCACCGCGCCTGCCGCGAAACACGAACATGTGCCCCGAATACGGGTCTTCAGCCAGAACCTGTTCGGCCTGAGTCGCCAGTGTGTTGAACCCGCGCCGCATATCCGTCACCCCGGCGGCCAGCCACACCCGCGTATTGCCCGGCACCGGGATCATGTCATCAGCCCCTCAACCAGAGCCAGCACCGCCGACAATCCCGTCGCTCCTTCAACCAGGATACGCCGACCATCAGACAGGGTGATGTCTGCACGGTGAGCCGAAAGAGGACCGTCCATACAGGGCGCTGTGATCGGCACGTGGGGGGCGGTTGGCCCTGCAATCTCTACAGGCAGAAATGTGGTCACTTCCCCGGCGAAATCATCACCGTCAGTACATGCCGGCGCGAAACGGGGATCACGCAACCATGTGTGGATCAGATTGGCGTTCATCGCGTAACGTCGTGCAACCTGCGCTACCGAAACCCCAGGCGCGCGCGTTTGTCCGCAGATCGAAACCTTCTCATCGTCTGACCAGAACCGCTTCTTCTGACCCTTCTTCCCAGACATATCCGCCCTCAAGATGTCCACTATCAATGGTGGACACTATCAGCGCACGCTATAACGCGTCAGAGCACCAACACCGGACGCTTACCCATCGACGAACTTATGCTGTGGAGCTGGAAGCCCCAAGACCTCAAAAACGCGGCCTGACCGGACGGATACGGACATATTCCAGTTCCTCGGTAACGTCCTCACCGATCTGGCGCAGGCTCCCACCGCAGTCAGTGCAGTCCTCACCCGGCGACAGCACCTCATCCTGCCGATCCAGATGATCTGGCAAGGGGTTGCGGCTGTGATTGCGCCTGGCAGGTTTGTCCGTCTCATCGACATCAGTGCCGTTGGAGCCAGCTTCGTTCTTCTGCTCGTTTGCTGCCGCCTCGATCTCTTCGTCTTCCTGTAGGTCGAGGGCCAGTTGATCCATGCTCTCTGATCTGGAGCCAAACCGCGCCTTGCGGTGGCCATGCAGCTCAGCCTTCAGCTTCTCGTCTTGATACGTCAGCGACTGAACCCCGGCCATCAAAAGCTCGCTGACAACCCGCAGTTCGGCGGGGTCTTCAGGTAGGAATTCAAGGGCATTCAACATATGTAATCCATATCAACAGGGGAATTGCATTTGGATTTTGACAAATCGGTATGAATAGATTCTTGAGGCTCCTTGAACTTCTGGAGGGCTGCTTGCAGTTCCTCTATGGTGTTGAATGTCGTGATCCAGAGGAGATTTTCCTTGAGTGTCCGGATGAAGCGCTCGGCACAGTCGTTGCCCTCGGGCGCTCGGACAAGGGACGGTGAGGATTTCGCGCCCAGCCAGGCGGTCTCGTTCTGGAAGTCGTGGCTGATGTACTGCGAGCCGTTGTCATGGCGGATCGTCAGGCCAGCGGCCACGTCCGTGGCGCACGCCCCGAAGCAGTCCCGCACGCCCTGGCGGATCGGCTGCAACGCCTCGAAGCGTGTGCCCCGGATGGCTGCATGAATGCCCACGCAGCCCGCCGAACAATGATCGACCGCGACAAGGACCGCGACCTGACGCCCTGTGCTCAGGAGGGTGGCGGTCATGTCGGTGCCCCACATCCCTTGGCCTTTCGTCAATGTTGTCCGGGATGATGGTTCCGTCATGAGCCCTTGGCCCGTGTGCCGCCCCCTGACATGGCTTCGCACAGAGCCCGTCTCGCGCATCAGCCGCAGAACCCGCACTTTCGAGGTGCGGATGCCCTTGTAACGCAGGCGCGCCCACACCTTGCGATAGCCCTCGCCATGGAACCTGCTGTTGGTGATGACCTGTCTGATCTCCCCGACCAGATCGGCATCCGACATGGGGCCTTGTGGTCCCGGGCGGCGGGGCGGCGCGGCCTCGGTCCCGGGCCGGTTGCAGGTCCCGGTACACGCTGGCCCGGCTCGGACTCCAGGCCCGGCACACCCGGGAGACGCCGTAAGCCTTGCCCGTGGAGATCGAGATGACGGCGCTCATCGCTTCGACCTCCGGCGCCCGAAAGGGTGGCCCGCCTCCATCTTCGCGATCTTCTCGACGAGAAGCTCGTTATCCATGGTGATCTCGCCCACCCTGGCGCGAAGCCGATCAATCTCCTCATCGCGGGCATCGCGCGGGCGATGCTTCAGCCCGGATGCGCCCGTCGCCAGGAAAACGTCCCGCCAGCCGCTGACACCGGCCGCCGTCGCGTCGATACCACGAGCCACCAACTCGATGTCCTCGCCCCGCAACACCCGCAGAACGGCCTCCTGCTTGCGCGCCGCCGTCTGTCTGCGACGTCGGGCCGGAGCCGGATCTGCTGCAATATGTGAAGTCTCCGCAGCTCCGGCTCCGGCCCGATCAACCTTCTTCTGTTCCGTCATGAAACACCTCATTCATCCCCTCGTCTCAGGTCTTGATCAGTGTCTCAAAAAAACTCTAGGGCGGGGGACAGCCGCTTGGGCCTTAAGTGACACAACAGGATTTTGTTCATTACAATCCTGGCGGTGAACTGACGAAAACGGACGTCGCCAGCCTGGATTATTTCCAGAACGTGCCGGGGCCGGAAGATGTCAGCCTGGTTGAGGACGTACAGCGCGGCTTGCATGCCCTGAATTGCCATCAGGGCCGGTCCATGATCGACCCGGAGCGATCCCAGATCAGCGAGCATGCCTGCCATCATTTCCAGAACCTGGTGATGCGGGTGGCCGCCGGAAGAGATGGCGCCGGCGACGTCAGGCCGTAAGGCGGTTATTTCGCAGATAGTCGTAATCAGCGCGCGCTTCAGCGGCGATCTCCGCCAGATGTCCGGATAATTGTGGCCTGGCAGTCGTATCAGGCGGTGCAAAACCGGATGATTTCCACACCGCATCGTACCAGTGCCGCGCCCAGATCCCGTCCTCGGGCTTCGGACCGGGCTCCCAGGCCAGCATGGCGGAATCGAATGAAATTCCGATCGCGGCGCAAAGGGAGCGCAGCATGCCCTCGGGGTCAGCCCTGATATCATTAGCATCGACGACCGGAGGCGCCCTGCCCTGGCGCTCGGCGACGTAATCGAACAATTCTCGCTGCCTGGCATAGCCGATGTCCGCGGTGGTGACCGTTTCGGTCTTTGCGGCATAGCTGGCGAGAACCCGCTCCGGTGCCCGGATCAGGAACACATTGCTGACCTGATCGATCCAGGCCGTATCAAACCCGCTGATCATGTGTTGGGTCATGTGCTTCTGGTAAACCAGCGAATGCGGCGGTACGGGAAGTTTCAGACACTGACGGATAACGGCGTCCGGATCAGCCACGCTATCGGCAATGATCTCCTCGCGTATCGGATGGTTCAGGCCGGTGGCCGCCAGATAAGCGGCATAGAACGGCTCGTCCATCGCCCGGCAATCGGTGCGCGCACCGAAGCTGCGCATCATGGCGGTGGACAGATTGCGCGGACCCGACCACATGGCGATTATCCGGGTTTCCATGGCGGCGATTGACTCCTTGCAGGCAAGCTTCCAGCACTTCACGTGTTCACTGACATTATGCCGTACCCGAGAGATTCTGAATGCCATGATCGATACTGCTCATTCGACACATACCGCCGAAGAGGATCCGCGCAACCGGGATATCAAAATTTACGTCAACGGCGATCTGGTGCACCGGGACGCGGCAAAGGTATCGGTCTACGATTCCGGCTTCATGCTGGGTGACGGCATGTGGGAAGGCATGCGCCTTTACAACGGAAAATGGGCGTTTTTTGAAGAGCACATGGACCGCCTGTTCGAGGCCTGCAAGGCCGTGGATATCGATATCGGCATGGACCGGAACGGTATTGCGCAAGCCTTGAATAAACTGACCGGCGCCAACGAGATGACAACCGACGTTCATTGCCGGCTGATGGTGACCCGCGGCATCAGGGACAAGCCCTTCCAGCATCCAAACCTGTCGCGCAGCGGCCCGACCATCGTCATCATCGCCGAACATTCCAAGCCGGTCAATGCTGCCTTGCAATCACGCGGCATCCGGCTGGCGACGATACCCCAGGTACGCGGCCTGCCCATGTCCCAGGACGCCAAATACAATTCCCATTCCAAGCTGAACTGCGTCATTGCCTGTCTACAGGCAGAACAGGCCGGCGCGGACGAGGGGCTGATGCTGGACCCGCACGGCTTCGTCAACACGACCAATGCCTGTAATTTTTTTATCGTCCGCAAGGGTCGGATTTGGACGTCGACCGGGGATTATTGCATGAACGGCGTAACCCGGCAGAAGGTGATCGACCTGTGCCAAGCCAATGATATTCCGGTCTTCGAGCGAAATTATTCCCTGGTCGATGTCTACGGCGCCGACGAAGCCTTCCTGACCGGCACCTTCGGTGCCCAAACCCCGGTGGCGGAAATCGACGGCCGAAAAATCGGCGATCAAAGCGGTGCGGGTCCCATGACCCGGCGGCTTCAGGGACTATACCGGGATCTGGTCAGGGACCATTCCGCCTAAGCGGCGGCTTGCCCAATCACGCACATTGGTGTGATACTTGGCCCCGACGGGAGAGTAACCAGAAATGGAAGGAATGTCCATGCTTGTATCACAACTACTGAATGTCAAGGGTTCCGCGGCGGTCGAGACTGTCTCGTCCAATGCCAATTTGGGCGATGCGGCCCGCACACTGCTTGAAAAAGGGATCGGTTCCCTGCTGGTGCTGGGATCAGACGGCGGCATTGCCGGCATTCTGTCTGAACGCGATATCGTCCGGGCAGTCGGTCAGGATGGCGGCGCTTGCCTGAACAATCACGTCAGCGATCACATGACCCGCGATGTCATCTCGAGCCTGCCGACGGATACGGTCGTATCGGTCATGGAGAAGATGACGGCAGAACGGTTCCGCCACATGCCCGTGACGGAAAACGGCGAATTGATCGGTCTGATTTCGATCGGCGACGTGGTCAAGGCACGGATCGAAGAGACCGAATTTGAACGCGAGCAGCTTACCCGTATGGTCGCCGGCACCTGAGCTGATCTGGTCTGGTCTGGACCCTAAATTAAAAAGATCAGCGCCAGCACAGCCATTAACAGCGTGAATGCCACACCACCCAAGGGGATCAGCGCGTCAGACAAGCTGCGCTCTCCGCGCGGTTTGTAGGTCACATGAGCCATGATGAACTCCTTTCCTAAATGAAAGGTAATGAACCCTTCAAATATTGAAAGATCGCCTCGCGATCACGTGTTATGGAGTGATGTCTGCGCAATTTGGGCAGTAGCGCGCAAATCGCGCCTGTTCGCTTGACGTGGACGAAGATGAACTTCAAATACCCGACATGAAAGAAATCCACATAATTGGTGGCGGCATGGCCGGATCGGAAGCGGCCTGGCAATGCGCCCAGGCGGGCATACCGGTTGTTCTGCATGAAATGCGCCCCATTCGAGAGACCGGCGCGCATCACACCGATGGTTTGGCGGAACTCGTCTGTTCCAATTCCTTCCGGTCCGATGACCACGAACACAATGCCGTCGGCCTGCTGCACGAGGAAATGCGCCGCGCCGGATCCCTGATCATGGCCAAGGGCGATGTGACCAAGGTGCCCGCGGGCGGTGCGCTGGCGGTTGATCGGAATGCATTCAGCCAAGCCGTCACCGAAGCTCTCGAAGAACATCCCCTGGCAGCCATCGAGCGCGGCGAGATTGCAGGCCTGCCTCCGGAAGACTGGGACAGTGTGATCGTCGCGACGGGACCGCTGACCTCCCCTGCCCTCGCCGACGCCATTGTTTCGCTGAGCGGCGAAGGGCAGCTCGCTTTTTTCGACGCCATCGCGCCGATCATCCACAAAGAGTCCATTGACTTCGACAAGGCCTGGTTCCAGTCGCGCTATGACAAGGTCGGCCCGGGTAACGACGGCAAGGACTATGTCAACTGTCCCATGACCGAGGCTGAATACAATGCATTCCTGGACGCGCTGGAGGCCGCACCCAAGATCGAATTCAAGGAGTGGGAAGAGAACACACCTTATTTCGAGGGGTGTCTGCCGATCGAAGTGATGTCGGCGCGTGGACGAGAGACATTGCGCTGGGGGCCGATGAAGCCGGTTGGCCTGACCAACCCCCGCAATCCAATGGTCAAGGCACACGCCATCGTCCAGCTGCGCCAGGACAATGCCCTCGGCACGCTCTATAATATGGTCGGGTTCCAGACCAAGCTACGCCACGGCGCCCAGATCGAAGTGTTCCGGAAAATTCCGGGATTGGAACACGCCGAATTTGCCCGGCTGGGCGGTATTCATCGCAACACCTTTATCAACTCACCCAGATTGCTGGACGATGTCCTGCGGATGAAAGCAATGCCGCGCTTGCGCTTTGCCGGTCAAATCACCGGGTGCGAGGGATATGTCGAATCCGCGGCAATCGGCCTGCTCGCCGGCCGGTTTGCCGCCGCGGAGCGTAAAGGTGACCCTGTTACGTCGCCGCCGGCCACCACGGCCTTCGGTGCAATCCTGGCTCATATCACCGGCGGCGCCGACGAAAAGACATTTCAGCCGATGAATGTCAATTTCGGCCTGTTTCCGCCCCATGACCTGACCGCGACGGGCGGCAAGAAAATCAAGGGCAAGCGCGAACGGGCCAAAGCCCATTCGGACCGGGCGCTGCGCGATTTGGATAATTGGCTGAACAGGCCAGCCGGCGTTGCGGCGTAAAATCAAAATCGCCCGAGCATTGCTCGCCAAAGCAATTGCATCTGGGTCTTTACCCCGCCGGGTCGGTCATCTTCGGCAAGCGTGGCAATCAAAAATGCAGGCAGGACGGCCCGTGGAACAGATTTTTCCCGCGCCAATCCAAGCAGATCTCTGGCCCGTGTCAGGGTGTGATCCGCAATGTCAGTATGGATCAGGTGACCGGCCGAAGATGCCTTCACGCCGGCCAGCATGTATCCCGTCCCGACCAACAGTGCCGCCTCGTCCACCGGATTTCCCAGGGTCCGGGCCGCCAATGCCTGGAGGTTTCCTGAAGAGTGCCCGCTCCAGGCCTCAACCTGCTCAAGATCCTTGAATGGGTTGCTCTCGATGATCTCCCCGTGCGCATCGATCATTTCATCAAACATATTTCTTGGCAGATCGGCCGAGTCCGTCACATCCGCAAGAACCGCCGCAACCGGATGTGCCCGCACCTGCCCTGATCCAAAGCACTCATCAATCACCTCCCGCCACCATTGCAGCCGGATTCGGGCCAAGATGGGTTCGGACACCATCAACGGCGCCCGCGATATCTCGATATGAAAGGCATAAAGGCCGAACAGATGGCGCCGCCGGGCACCGGCAAACAGCACCGTGCGAAACCGGTTCGGATCGGCCTGACGCACGAGATCTGTACAGTAATCGATATCAGCCTGCGTTGCGGTAATTGCGGTTTCCCCTTTCGGTTGTCCAGTTCCCTTCATCTGGACAGATCACGAATATTTTGACATAAGAATCATTCCAACCACGCGACGCATACACCTATGCTAAGCACCCAATTAAAAGAGGCATCGACGTAAAATGGCCGATATCCTTACTTCGTTGCAGAAAACCGTAATTGCCGGCTTCGTGCTGGCGGTTGTCCTGTCCCTGATCTACCTGATCAGCGACGATATGGACGGCAGCGTCTTTCTGCAATTCCTGTTCCGCTGGCTTCACGTGCTGAGCGGTGTGATGTGGATCGGACTGCTGTGGTATTTCAACTTCGTGCAGATCCCGAACATGCCGAATATTCCCGACGACCAGAAACCGGCCATTGGCAAGGTGATCGCGCCTGCCGCCTTGTGGTGGTTCCGTTGGGGCGCCATGGGCACCATCGTTACCGGCATCATTCTGGCGACGCTGAACGGTTACTTCATGCAGGTCCTGACGCTCGGCCTTGCCGACGGCACGATGGGCCACACGATGCTCGGCATCGGCATGTGGATGGGCGGCATCATGTGGTTCAATGTCTGGTTCATCATCTGGCCCAACCAGAAGATCGCGCTGGGCATGGTTGAAGCGAACGCGGACGCCAAGCCTGCCGCGGCCCGCAAGGCGATGCTGTTCTCGCGAACCAACACATTGCTGTCTGTCCCGATGCTGTTCGCCATGATCGCGGCGCAGAACCTGTTCCAACTGTCCTGACCGCGAACAGATAACGAGAAACTGGAAAGCCCCGGCCGATGAGCCGGGGCTTTTCGAGACTGTGCGGAATTTTGCGCCCTGACGTGATAATCCTCTGATGAGCATCGACAAAGATATTCTGGACCGACTGATGGAAGGCCGCGCGCCTGGAGATCTGTTCGGCAAAGGCGGCGTTTGTCCGAACTGACCAAGGCGCTGGCGGAGCGGGCGCTGAACGCCGGGATGGCTGACCATCCCGGTGAAGCGCGCGCCGAAGAGCCCCCCGAGGGCCAGAATCAACCAGCCAATCGGCGTACTGGCAACAGCCGAAAGATGGTGACCCCGGATGATCGGACACCGGGAAGGTCGTGCTGGATATTCCGCGCGATTGCAACGCTGCCTTCGACCCGCTTCTGATCGGTAAGCATCAACGCCGCTTTCCGGAACTCGACCGCAAGATTGTCGGCATGTACGCGCGGGGCATGACGACCCGCGAGATTCAGGGCCATCGAGATTCAGGGCCATATCGAGTAGATTTATGGGTTCAAGGCTTCCCTGGCCTGATCCCGGCGATCACCGACGCTGTGATGGCAGAGGTCGCCGCCCGGCAAAACCGGCCCCTGGAGCCCTGCTGTCCGGTGGTCTTCCCGGACGCGATCCGGATCAATCTCCGAAGCGATGGTACGGTGTCCAAATTGAAATCAGGGGATTGCGGATGCCCTGAATCAGGGAATCAAGGGAATTGGAATCAGAAGCAGGGCATTTTCAGGGTAAGCGTCCGGTGTTGGTGCTCTGACGCGTTATAGCGTGCGCTGATAGTGTCCACCATTGATAGTGGACATCTTGAGGGCGGACATGTCTGGGAAGAAGGGTCAGAAGAAGCGGTTCCGGTCAGACGATGAGAAGATTTCGATCTGCGGACAAACGCGCGCACCTGGGGTTTCGGTAGCGCAGGTTGCACGACGTTACGCGATGAACGCTAATCTGATCCACAAATGGTTGCGTGATCCCCGTTTCGCGCCGGCATGTACTGACGGTGATGATTTCGCCGGGGAAGTGACCACATTTCTGCCTGTAGAGCTTGCAGGGCCAACCGCAGCCCACGTGCCGATCACAGCGCCCTGTATGGACGTTCCTCTTTCGGCTCACCGTGCAGACATCACCCTGTCTGATGGTCGGCGTATCCTGGTTGAAGGAGCGACGGGATTGTCGGCGGTGCTGGCTCTGGTTGAGGGGCTGATGACATGATCCCGGTGCCGGGCAATACGCGGGTGTGGCTGGCCGCCGGGGTGACGGATATGCGGTGCGGGTTCAACACACTGGCGACTCAGGCCGAACAGGTTCTGGCTGAAGACCCGTATTCGGGGCACATGTTCGTGTTTCGCGGCAGGCGCGGTGATCTGCTCAAGATCATATGGTGGGACGGCCAAGGCGCTTGCCTGTTCTCCAGACGACTGGAACGGGGGCGGTTTGTCTGGCCTGCGGCCAGGGAGGGCAAGGTCAGCCTGAGTCCCTCACAGCTGTCGATGCTGTTAGAGGGGATTGACTGGCGCACCCCGCAAAAGACCTGGCGTCCTTTGCAGGCGGGATAGAGAAAGCCCAAAAAAACATTAAGTTTAACGCGGTTTGTCGTTCCATCCCATGGGGCAGTTTGATATGGATTACACATGTTGACCGCCCTTGAATTCCTGCCTGATGACCCCGCCAAACTGAAGGGGTTGGTCTCTCGGATGGACCAGGAGATTACGTCTCTCACCTATCAGGTTGAGCAGCTGAAGGCTGAACTGCATGGCCACCGCAAGGCACGGTCTGGCTCCAGATCAGAGAGCATGGATCAACTGGCCCTCGACCTACAGGAAGACGAAGAGATCGAGGCGGCAGCAAACGAGCAGAAGAACGAAGCTGGCTCCAACGGCACTGATGTCGATGAGACGGATAAACCTGCCAGGCGCAAGCACAACCGCAACCCCTTGCCAGATCATCTGGATCGGCAGGATGAGGTGCTGTCGCCGGGTGAGGACTGCACTGACTGCGGTGGGAGCCTGCGCCAGATCGGTGAGGACGTTACCGAGGAACTGGAATATGTCCCGGGCCGCTTTGTGGTACGCCGGATCCTCCGCCCCCGCATGGCCTGCACCTGTTGTGAAACCTTTGCCCAGGCCCCATTGCCGTCGCGCCCTGTTGAGCGTGGCCGCCCCGGTCCGGGTCTGCTGGCCCACGTCCTGATTGGCAAATACTGCGATCACCTGCCGCTTGACCGGCAATCAAAAATCTTGGCTCAGTTCACGAATTGTATGCATGGACGTGCGATGGCGGTTGCGAGGCAAGCCCGGGGTGAGGCGTTCTCCAGTTCAAGCCGTTGGAACCATCGCAGGTAGTTGTCGAGATATCTGGTCGCGACGCCTCGGTAGCGCCGCAAGAAATCCTTCAACCGGCTGTGTCGGTTGTTGACCGCCGGATCTGCTGCGATCTGAATGTGAAAGGCACCTCGCACCCGTTCACTTCGTGACAGGTTCAATGCTTCGTGATGCGCACCGATTGCCGCCGCGCATCGCGGATAAGCGCGGTGTCCATCGGTCACCAAAACGATATCCTCGTCCACAACCGGCGCGATTACCTCTCGCAAGGTATCTGCGTTGACCGCGGGCAGAACCGCACTGACTGTCGCGCCGCTGCGATCAGCGACAACCAGTACCGGAACCTGTTCATCTGACAGGCCCCGCTTGCTGGCCTTGCCTCCCCTGCGTCGCGCCTTGCGCTCAAGGTTTCGTGCACCTTTCCGGCTTTCCAGCACATAGGTTTCATCGGCTTCCACAATGCCCGTGAGCTTGCGTGCCTTCAGGTCTTTTGCGGCAAGAAATCGGTGCCGCCAACGGAAGGCGGTGTTGACGGCAAGTCCGCAACGTTCTGCTGAAGCGCGAACCGTCAGCCCATCAGCAAGACAGGCTCCGAAGGAAAGCCACTTGTCCTTGTGGTGCAGACCCGACAAGGGGGTGCCGGTCGCGGCATTGAATGTCTTCCTGCATTCTTTGCACTGGTACCGTCGCAGACCCCTTGCCTTGCCACGCGATATGGCGCCTGGCGTGCCACAATGCGGGCACTGGCGATCTTCACCCACGGCCGCTTCAATGGCAGCCAGCGACGCTGCCGTCTCCGTGTCCCCCAGGAACACGGCTTCGGTTTGCTGCCGCTGCGCCGGGCTGAGGTGGTCTATCCCCGATAACCATTCCTGAAGGCTCAGTTTCAAATTGTATGCATGGACGTGCGATGGCGGTTGCGAGGCAAGCCCGGGGTGAGGCGTTCTCCAGTTCAAGCCGTTGGAACCATCGCAGGTAGTTGTCGAGATATCTGGTTCCCTGGGTGCCCCGCCCAAAGCTATTTGGGCACGGTCATGCTTTCCAGCTTCCACTCACTCCCCCAGCCATCAGACCTACGCCAGTGCCCGGACACACCGACGTTGTATTGCCCCAGGGAAAACGTGCCCGTCGCCGACCCCCTCCCGCCATTCTCCGTCCTCCACCGAGCAATATAGGTGTATTTGCTGCCGCGTTTTGTGAGCTTGGCGGTTGAGGTGCCGCTGCCGCCGGTAGTAGTGTTGGCATAGCGATAGGCGCATTTGCCCGGGACGCGGATACAACGATGCGGCGTGTACGTGCGCACGTTTCCGTCGGCATATTCCCGACGAACGTTATGACCTTCGGTGTTATTAAAGGCTGTGTACCACTTGCTGCCATCCAACCGATAATAGTCCATCACGTAGTGTCCGCGGTCCTTCCCGCGGTAATATTGTACCCAGCCGCCCCCCTGACCTGTGCCTGTGCTCGAGTATTCCAGCTTCAGGTTTTTTGGCATCGAGGCAAAATCAACGGTAATATCTTGATCAGGGATAATATCTTGGGCGTGTGCTTTGTCAATCGATGTGGCCCGGGGCTGGCCAGACCCGCACGCCGAAAACGAAACCAAAAGCAGGCATAGCCCGAGTGTTTTGATTAACCGCATTGGGGAATCTCCCGTTTGATGTTGACCGACTTGACGGCAATCTGGCCTGATCTCGCCCGTTTATCAAGTTTTTTGTGGTTCGTCTGGTGCTCTGCGGCCGCATGGCCTGCACCTGCTGTGAAACCTTTGCCCAGGCCCACTGCCGTCGCGCCCCATCGAACGTGGCCGTCCCGGTCCGGGTCTGCTGGCCCACGTCCTGATCGGCAAATACTGCGATCACCTGCCGCTTGACCGGCAATCAGAAATCTTCGCCCGCGAGAAGGTTGATCTGCACCGTTCCACACTCACAGACCGGGTGGGGTGCAGCACGGCTTTGCTGGAACCTCTGACCAATCATATCGGCAAGCTGGTCAGGGCAGGTCCCGCGCTTTTTGCTGATGACACAACTGTCAAACTACAAACCAGGCTCAAGGCAAAGGAGACCCGGACCGCACGGCTGTGGAGTTATGTGCGCGATGAACGCCCCTGGTGCGGGGACGCCCCGCCCTGTGCCTGGTATCAGTTCAGTACAGACCGCAAGGGTGCACACCCGGTCAATCATCTTTCCGGCTATACCGGGACCGTGCATGCCGATGGCTATGCGGGGTTCAATGGCCTCTTTGGGGAGGGCAAGGCCGACGAACAGGCCTGCATGGTGCATGTGCGCCGCAAGTTTGTGGAAGAGTTTGAGCGCACAGGGTCGGCCATCGCCAAAGGCACAATCAAGCAGATCGCCGTGCTTTACGCTGTCGAAGAGGAAGCCAGAGGCAAATCCCCCGAAGAGCGGGTCGCCATTCGGCAAGAGAAGGCAAAGCCCGTCTTCGATGAGCTGGAAGCATGGTTACAGGCCCAGCTTCCCAGGCTCTCGGGCAAGACCAGACTGGCAGGGGCCATTCGCTATGCGCTGAACCGCATGCCAAAGGCGCGTGCCTGTCTCAGCGACGGACGGCTGGAACTCGACAACAACATCTGTGAACGCTCGATCCGCCCCATCGCACTGGGCCGCAAGAACTATCTCTTCATGGGCTCCGTCGGTGGCGGTAAAGCCGCCGCTATCGCTTACACCCTGGTCGAGACCGCCAGGATGAACGGCGTTGATCCGGAAGCCTGGCTCACATGGGTGCTGGAGCGCCTGCCAGATCACAAGATCAACCGCATCGAGGAACTCATGCCGTGGAATTGGATGCCGGAATAACCGAAAAATACGGCTCTAACGGACGGCTACGAAAGGGCCGCCCTGCGGCAGGAGAAGGCCAGGCCTGTCTTCGATGACCTGGAAGCATGGCTACAGGCCCAACTGCCCAGGCTCTCGGGCAAGACCAAACTGGCCGAGGCGATCCGCTACGCCCTGAACCGCATGCCAAAGGCGCGTGCTTATCTCGGCGACGGACGTCTGGAACTCGACAACAATATCTGTGAGCGATCAATCCGTCCCGTCGCCCCTGGTCGAAAAAATTGTCTCTTCATGGGCTCCGTTGGTGGCGGCGAGGCTGCCGCTATCGCCTACGCTCTCATTGAGACCGCTAAAATGAACAATGTCGATCCCGAGGCCTGGCTCACATGGGTGCTGGAACGCGTTGCTGATCACGGATTAACCCCATCGACGAACTTATGCCGTGGAACTGGAAGCCCCAAGACCTCAAAAACGCGGCCTGACCGGACGGATACTATCAAACTGCCCCATGGGATGGAACGACAAACCGCGTTAAACTTCATGTTTTTTGGCTTTCTCTATCCCGCCTGCAAAGGACGCCAGGTCTTTTGCGGGGTGCGCCAGTCAATCCCCTCCAGCAGCATCGACAGCTGTGAGGGACTCAGGCTGACCTTGCCCTCCCTGGCCGCAGGCCAGACAAACCGCCCCCGTTCCAGTCGTCTGGAGAACAGGCAAGCGCCCTGGCCGTCCCACCATATGATCTTGAGCAGATCACCGCGCCTGCCGCGAAACACAAACATGTGCCCCGAATACGGGTCTTCAGCCAGAACCTGTTCGGCCTGAGTCGCCAGTGTGTTGAACCCGCGCCGCATATCCGTCACCCCAGCGGCCAGCCACACCCGCGTATTGCCCGGCACCGGGATCATGTCAGCAGCCCCTCAACCAGAGCCGGCACCGCCGACAATCCCGTCGCTCCTTCAACCAGGATACGCCGACCATCAGACAGGGTGATGTCTGCACGGTGAGCCGAAAGAGGATCGTCCATACAGGGCGCTGTGATCGGCACGTGGGGGGCGGTTGGCCCTGCAATCTCTACAGGCAGAAATGTGGTCACTTCCCCGGCGAAATCATCACCGTCAGTACATGCCGGCGCGAAACGGGGATCACGCAACCATTTGTGGATCAGATTGGCGTTCATCGCGTAACGTCGTGCAACCTGCGCTACCGAAACCCCAGGCGCGCGCGTTTGTCCGCAGATCGAAACCTTCTCATCGTCTGACCAGAACCGCTTCTTCTGACCCTTCTTCCCAGACATATCCGCCCTCAAGATGTCCACTAGCAATGGTGGACACTATCAGCGCACGCTATAACGCGTCAGAGCACCAACACCGGACGCTTACACTGGGGTTACTTACATATCCCCTATAACGCGCCGTATATATAGGTCGGCAGCCACAAAGCGATCTGCGGGAAGATGAAGATCAGCACCAGGCCGATAAGCTGGATCACCATGAATTGCATCATGCCGATATAGATGTCCTTGAGATCCCATTCAGGCACCACACCTTTCAGGAAATAGGCTGATAGCGCCACCGGGGGCGAGAGCCAGGCTGTCTGCAAGTTGACCGCAACAAGAATGGCAAACCACACCAGATCCACTTCCAGCTTTTCAAGGGCCGGCAGCAGGATCGGCACGATAATCAGGACAATGGGGACCCATTCCAGAGGCCAGCCCAACAGGAAGATCAGCGCCATGATGATGATCAGGATGGCCGTCTTCGACAAGTCTGTCGCCAGCAGCATCTCGGTCATCATGGTTGGCGTGCCGAGGCGGGCGAACACTGCGCCAAAGAAATTCGATGCCGCCACGAGGAACAGGATCAGAACCGAGATTTCCAGGGTCTTGATTACCGCCTCGCGCGTGCCGCTGAAGTTCAACTTGCCATAGGCCAGGGTCAGCAGCATGGCGCCCAGCGCGCCGCAGCCCGCCCCTTCGGCCGGGGTCGCGAAACCAAACAGGATCGACCCGAGCGCGAAAAAGACCAGCGCCGCCGGCGGCACCAGGCCAAGGAAAAATTCCTTCCAGACCACGTCCATGCTTTTGGGCTGATCTTCTTCCGGCAGGGGTGGCCCCAGGGACGGGTCCAGGCGGCAGCGGATCAATGCATAGGCCGTATAAAGCGCAGCAAGCATGATGCCGGGAATGATCGCGGCGGCAAACAGTGACGTCACCGGCACTTCCAGCACCGGCCCCATGACGATCAGCATAATGGAGGGCGGGATCAGAATACCAAGCGTCCCGCCGGCCGTGATGGTGCCCGCCGCCAGACGCACGTCATAGCCGGACTTGTTCATGGTTTTGGCGGCCATGATGCCCAGGATCGTCACCGAGGCGCCGACGATGCCGGTGGCGGCGGCGAAGATGGTGGAAACGAACAGCACCGCCACATACAGCGAGCCACGCGTGCGACTGAGCATCAGCTGGACGGCTGAAAACAGCTTTTCCATCAACCCGGCCTGTTCCATCATGATGCCCATGAAGACAAACAGCGGTACGGCCACCAATTGATCGTCCATCATGGTTTCAAAGAATTTGAAACTCATCAGCTTGAAGACCAGGGGGCCAAAGCCCCAATAGCCGAAAACCATGCCCAGGAAGATCAAAGTGAAGGATATCGGGAAACCAACGAAAATCGCGAACAGCATGACTGCGATCATCAAGATTCCGATGATCTCCGGCGCCAAATCGAAAATCATCATTGCGGCCACTTTCCGCGAGTCGCCGCATACCAGCATTTAAGGGATTCTGATATGCCCTGCAAAATCAGGAACACCAGCGCAAAGGGCAGCGTCGCCTTGATTGGCCCGATATGGGGCATCCAGGCCGTGTCCATTCCGCGCTCGCCCTTGTTCCAGCCGATGGAGATGAACTTGCCGATATCCCATTCGGCCAATGCCTTCAGGGCGTTTATTTCGGACCGGCCCTTGAACCAGCCATCCCAGGCGAAATCGGTCGCCATGTAGAAAAAGAACAGCATGCCCGGGAAGAAAAACAGCAGATACAGAATCAAATCGACCCGAGCCTGGTTGCGTGGTTTCCAGTTACGGTACAGGAAATCGGCCCGGATATGGACGCCCCTGGACAAAGCATACCCGGCGCCGATCATGAACATGGCGCCGTACAGCATGCGGCTGGTATCGTAGACCCACATGGTCGGCGTGAAATATTTCCGCATCACAATCTCGTAGACCATGATCAGGAAGATCGGGATCACCAGCCAGGCAATGGTCTGGCCGACCCATTCGTTCAGACGGTCGATCCGGATAATCCATTTGCGCGCGGACGGGTTCATGTCCATCGGCAGATCGTCCAGCGCGCCGGAGCGCCGCTCGGCAATCAATTCGTCCGTCGTATCGAGATTTTCTTCCAATGGCTCGGTCATGCCGATCCCCGCGCCAGGCCTGGTGCCCGGAAATTTCTAAATGAAAGCCGGGACGGCCACCTACAAGGCCGCCCCTGATGTTTGCATATCGCTTACTTCTGGCCCTTGGCGAAGGCCATGCCGAGTGAAGCATTGGACATTTGAGCCCCGGCCCAGAACGGCACGGCGATGGCCGCGAAGTCCTTCTGGGACTGCCAAACTTCGGCGAAGAACTCGTCTTCCGCCGCGTTCTTTTCCAGGCTGGCCTTGGCGGCTTCCATGTACTCTTTGAAGTAATCGGCCGGCGTGTCATGCAGAATGACCCCATCCTCTTCGGTGAGTTTCTTCAGCGCCTTTCCGTTCTCGTAGATCCGGTAGGCCAGCGACTGAATCAGGGACGCATTGGCGGCAACCTCGATGGCCTTCTGCTGGTGCGGGGTCAGCGAATTGTAGACATCCTTGTTGATGTAGATGTCCGCGTTCACGACGACCTGGTGCAGGCCCTGCAGATAGTAGTGCTTCAGCACTTTCTGGAAACCAAACACGGAGTCAGGCTTCGGGCAGCACCACTCGGCTGCGTCGATGGTGCCTTTTTCCAGCGCGGGCAGGATGTCACCGCCGCCCATGGCGACCGAGGCAACACCGATGTCCTTGTAGGTCTGACCCGGAATGCCCGGAGGCGTCCGGAAGCGATACTTGCGGAAGTCGGCCATGGAATTGATCGGTTCCTTGAACCAGCCAAGTGCCTCGGGACCAACAGGCTGCAGCATGAAACCCTTCACGTTGACGCCCATTTCATCCCAAAGCCGATCGTACAACTCCTGGCCGCCGCCATACATGAACCATGAAATGAAGGCGATGTTATCGATGCCGACACCGGCGCCGGCAACCGGCGAACCGAACAGCATGGCTGCCGGGTGCTTACCGGACCAGTAATGGGTCCAGGCAAAGCCTCCCTCGACCAGTCCGGAATCGACCGCGTCCAGGGTTTCCTTCACACCGACAACCGCGCCGGCTGGCAGAACCTCGATACGCACTTCACCATTGGTAAGATCGGACACGTTCTGGCCAAACTGCTTCAGCATAACAACTTCGTCCGCCTTTGCCGGGATCACCGACTGTACGCGGATAACTGTCTCGGCATTGGCCACGGTTGATACCGCCGCCAGGCCAATAGCGACGGCGACAGATGCCGTGCCTTTCACCACTTTATTCAGGATACTCATTAGCACTCCTCCCTTTGTGTTTCGGAGATAGAAAAGGAAAAGCAGTATCCCGAATGCTCTTCCCATGGATTTCAGCGGTTCTGACGCCGCCGCCGAAAAAATGTTTCACGGTTGGCTGGATTGCACAAGCCTGCCACCGACAATGTGATGCCGGGGATCATGCGTGCCCCCCGGCGGACATGCCCATCAGCATCATGACATCGGGCCAGCCCTTGTGCAGCATTTCGGCCGCCACATAGACCAGCAGCGCAACCCCAAGATAGGATATGATCGGAAACCGGACCAGCAGCCTTACAATCACCGATGCGGCCAACCCCATCAGGGCGATAGACAAGACCAGGCCAAATACCAGCAGCGGGATGTTATCCTCGGCGATCATCGCGACGGCCAGAACATTGTCGGTCGACATCGACAGGTCAGCAATTGTGATCGAAATGAGCGCCGAACGCAGGGTTCGGGTCGGTGGACCGGTGTAGCCCCCGTCCTCGTGAATGTGACCGATGTCCTCGGCTACCTTGTCGGCTTCTTCCGGAATGCCCTTGCGAATTTCCCTGTACAGGCGCCAGGCGACCCACAGCAGCAACAGCGCCCCGGCGACCAGCAGCCCGGGCACTTGCATCAGATAGGTGGTCCCGGTGGCAAAAATTATGCGCAGGACCGCTACCATCACCAGGCCAAATATGATCGCCTTGCGCTGCAGTTCAGGCGCCAGCCCGGAGGCCGCCAGACCGATGATCAGCGCGTTATCGCCGCTGAGAACGATATCCGCCCAGACGATCTGGAGAAAACCGACGGGATCGGCGAATATCATATGGAAAAATTCAGCAAACACTCAGGGCCCCTTACCTTTAAGCCGCCGCCCGTTCAGCGGCATCTTCCCTTATTATATCCGCGGCCTTTTCCCCGATCATGATCGCCGGGGCGTTGGTATTGCCCGACGTGATGGAGGGCATGACAGAGGCATCAACAACGCGCAATCCCCCGACGCCTTGCACGCGCAGGCGCGGGTCGACCACAGCCTTGGTGTCATGGCCCATTTTGCAGGTTCCGACGGGGTGATAGATAGTCGTGGCCCGGTTGCGTATCCATTCCAGCAACTCTTCGTCGGTTTTCAGGTCCCAGCCCGGTTCGCGTTCATCCAACACCACGTCCTTTAGCGGTGCTGCCTGGGCAATCCGGCGGCTCAGGCGCAAACCTTCGACTGCAATCCGGCGGTCGGTCGACGTTGCGAGATAATTCGGCCGGATGGCGGGATAGGCCTCCGGGTCCGGCGATTTGATGTGAATGCTGCCTTGGCTTTCTGGTCGCAACTGGCAGACCGAAGATGTAAAGGCCGAAAAATTATCCAGCCCATGACCGGGATTGTCCGAAGACAGCGGCTGGATATGGAACTGGACATTCGGGGTTTCCAGATCGGGCCGGGTTTTGGCAAAGGCCGCAACCTGGCTGGCGCCCATGGTCATCGGGCCGTGCCGGGTCAGGATGAACTGAATGCCCATGCCCATGCACCGGAAAAAATTATTGACTTCGTCATTCAAGGTCGGGACCGAGCAGGTATAGACTGAACGAATCTGGAGATGGTCCTGCAGATTTTCCCCCACGCCCGGCAGGTCGCGGATTACCTTGATGCCGTGGTCCTGCAACACCTCACCCTGGCCGATGCCGGACAACTCCAGCAGTTGCGGTGATCCGATAGCACCGGCGGCCAGCAAGACCTCGCGCCGGGCGCGAACCGTTTGAACCTCGCCCTTGATTTTGGCTTCGACACCTACTGCGACGCCGTCCTTCATCACAACCTTGCGGGCCAAGGCATGGGTGATGATGTTCAGGTTCTGGCGCCGGCGCGCCGGACGCAGATAGCTGGCGGCAGTGGAACAGCGCCAGCCGTTCTTCATCGTCAGCTGGAAATAACCGACCCCTTCCTGGTCCCGGCCATTGAAATCATCGCTGCGGGGGATGCCAGCATTAACCGCCGCGTCGATGAACGCATCGCATATGTCCCGATGCACCCGCATGTCGGACACCGCCAGCGGTCCGTCCTGGCCATGATAATCGTCGGCGCCGCGCTCCTGGTTTTCCGATTTTCGGAAATAGGGCAGAACGTCATCGAAGGACCAACCTTCATTGCCGAGCTGGCGCCAGTGGTCGTAATCCTCGGCCTGGCCGCGAACGTACAAAAGACCGTTCAGCGAACTGGATCCGCCCAACACCTTGCCGCGCGGCCATTCCAGTGTGCGGCCGTTCAACCCCGGGTCAGGCTCGGTCTTGTAGCACCAATCGACGCTGGGATTATGGATGGTCTTGAAATAGCCGACCGGGACATGGATCCACGGGTTCCAGTCACGCCCGCCCGCCTCCAGCAGCGCCACCGTACAATCGGACTGCTCCGACAGCCGATTGGCCAGCACACAGCCGGCCGATCCCGCGCCCACGATGACGTAGTCGAATTCCAAACACATCTCTCCGGCTGCCGTGTCTTTTAAATTGCACAGCTCATCTTTCGAAAAACAAGACTAAAAGTCTCAAAAAATGTCAAAGAGTAAGATGAAGGCGAACAAGCGTCCGCTCATGCAGGACTCGCTGGATCACGGTGAACCCGTCTTTCTCCACCTTGAAAATCATCTGGTGTCTGGGCTGCTTGACACCGGCTTTCGATCTCTTTCGGCATATCTTCAGATGGCAGCTGAAATGGATAGGACGAATATGTCTCAACATATTGCAATATTGCACGCCAATGCGCTCTGGGTCATCGGCAATGTACAAAAGCGCGTTGACGACTTCACGCATGTCCGTTTCGCGAGGCCGGCCGAGAGCCCTGGCCCTGGGAACAAACCGCTCGATTACTTTCCATTCTTCATCGGTCAGATCGCTTGCATACCGGCCATTGTTACGCTCATATTGCCTGCGATCCGTCCACATCTTGCGCCTCCATTACTGATCGGATACAACAACGGAATCACAAGCGGCTGATCCCACTCAACTCTTTTTCAGTCAGGCTCTCAGATCGTATCGGGCCATGGATAATCCTCCTTGGCTCCGAATGAATCGTATGCAAACTGATTTGGGAATCCTGATCAACTGTTTATGAGTTTACGGCTTGGTGTTGAAGCAGAATGCAAGCAAGGAAGTGGTGGGCGATACTGGACTCGAATCAGTGACCCCAGCGATGTGAACACTGGGCTCTACCACCTGAGCTAATCGTCCGCCGGGCGGTACTATACGCGCACCCTGTCCGGCGGTCAAGCGGCGGGGCGCAGGGCAGCCAAAGCAGCCGGCAATTCCCCCAGATCGTCGATGACCGCATCGGCGCCAAGCTCGGCGGCAGGCGTTTCGCTGTAACCGAAGCTGACGGCGATCATGGGCACACCGGCGGCCTTGGCGGTGGCCGCGTCCACATCGCTGTCACCGACCAGGACCGCCGTATCGACCTTGCCGCCGGCGCGGGCAATGGCGGCCAGCAGGTGGACGGCATCGGGCTTGCAGGCGGGAACGCTGCCGGCACCGACGACGGCGCGAAAGCGGTGGGTCGATTTTAGGCGGCGAAACAGCCCGTCGCTCATCTCCTGTGGCTTGTTGGTGCACACAGCCAGCGTTGTGCCGCCACCCAGCAATTCGTCCATGATCCGCTTGGCGCCGGGGAAAAAGCGCGAGCGACGGCAGATATTGCGGCCATAAAAGTCGAGGAATACTTCGAACAGCTCTTCCATCTTTTCGTCGCTGGCTTCGATCTCGCGCAGCTTGAGAGCGTTTTCGATCATCACCCGGGCGCCGCGGCCGACCAGCTTGCGCGTCAGATCCCGGTCGACGGGTTCCAATCCTTCGCGCTTCATCACATGGTTCAGGGCATTGGTCAGATCCGGCGCCGTATCCACCAGCGTGCCGTCGAGGTCGAACACCACGGTGTCGAACCCGTGCGCCGGCGCCGGGGCGGGCTCGGCAGCGGGCGTCTCGGTATCGATCATCGGGGAAGCTCTTTCCTGAAATTTGTCGCGGGAATCGGCGGGTGGTCGTAACCCTGTGAAACACAATTTTATTTCATCGGACAAGGTTGATATGCGCAGTTGGCACCACATCACCCTAGGCGATTCACGAGCCTTTTAGCTGAAAGAAACGATGACGTCTTCTAATTCCACGAACACGCCCGATCTGGTCTGCGTGATCATGGCCGCCGGTCAGGGGACTCGGATGAATTCGGACCTGCCCAAGGTGTTGCACCGGGTGGCCGGCCGGACCCTGGTCAGTTGCGTACTGGATGCCGCCATGGCAGCCGGTGCGACCCGTCCGGTGGTGGTGATCGGCCATGGCGGGGACCAGGTCAGGGCAGCAGTCGCACCGCACCAGACCGTGGTGCAAGAGCCGCAACATGGCACCGGCGATGCGGTGAAGCAGGTCGGGCCGGTGCTGGCGGATTTTGACGGCGATGTCTTCGCGCTGAACGGCGATGGGCCGCTGATTACGATGGAGACCCTGACGAGGATGCGCGAAGCTCGGGCCAGGGCCGATCTGGTATTGTTGGGCTTCCATACGCTGGAACCGGGCGCCTATGGCCGGATGATCGTCGGGGCAGACGGCATGCTGGACCGGATTGTTGAGCCTAGGGACGCCAATGCGGACGAGCTGGCCGTTACCCTGTGCAATGCCGGCAGTTATCTGGCGGACCGGGAAGTTCTGTTCGGCCTGCTGGACCGGGTCACCAACGACAATGCCAGGGGCGAATTTTACATCACCGATATTGTCGGTCTGGCGCGGGCCGACGACCTCACTTGCGCCGTGATCGAATGCGATGAGACCGAGACCATGGGCATCAATTCGCGCAAGGAACTGGCCGCAGCCGAACAGGTCGTGCAAGAGCGGCTGCGCACCGCCGCCATGGAGGCGGGCGCAACCCTGATTGATCCCGGCAGTGTGTGGCTGAACTGGGATACCGAAATGGGCCGTGACGTGGTCATCGGCCAGAACGTGGTGTTCGGCGCCGGTGTTAGGGTCGAGGATGGCGTCACCATCAAGTCCTTCTGCCATCTGGAAGATTGTATTTTGCGATCGGGCGCCATGGTGGGTCCGTTTGCCCGTGTACGCGGCGGAGCGGAATTGGCCGAAGGCGCAAAGCTCGGTAATTTTGTCGAGGTCAAGAAGGCCCAGATCGGCGCCGGGGCCAGGATCAATCATCTCAGCTATGTCGGCGACGCCGTGATCGGGGCGGGTGCCAATATCGGTGCCGGGACCATCACCTGTAATTATAACGGCTTTGAAAAGAACGTGACCGAGATCGGCGAAGGCGCCTTTATCGGTTCCAACACGCTGTTGATCGCACCGGTCAAGGTGGGTCAGGGCGCCTTGACCGGCTCGGGAACGGTGGTGACAGAGGACGTGCCGGACGACGCGCTGGCGCTGACCCGGCCGCCACTGACGGTCAAGGAAAAATGGGCCGCGCGCTTCCGGGCGGCCTGGCAACGTAAAATGAAGACGGGATAAAGCCCATGTGCGGAATAGTTGGTATTCTCGGCAAGGACGAAGTGGCGAGCCGGATCATGCAGGCCCTACAAAGGCTGGAATATCGCGGTTATGACTCGGCCGGCATTGCCACCGTGCTCAATGGTGATCTCGACCGCCGCCGGGTATCGGGCAAGCTGTCCAATCTGGCGGCGCTGCTGGACCAGGAACCAATCCGCGGTGATGTCGGGATCGGCCACACTCGCTGGGCCACCCATGGCGGCCCGACGGTGACCAATGCCCACCCCCATGCCACCGCCCGCGTGGCCGTAGTCCACAATGGCATCATCGAGAATTTCCACACCTTGCGCGAGGAACTGATCGCCGCCGGCGCTGAATTCGTCACCGAGACAGATACCGAAACGATCGTCCACCTGACCACAAGGTTCCTGGACCAGAGGCTGGCCCCGGCAGACGCGGCGGCGGCAACCCTGTCTCGGTTGGAGGGTGCCTTCGCCCTGGCCTTCATTTTCCGTGGCGAGCACGATCTGATAATCGGGGCGCGGCGCGGCAGCCCCTTGGCGGTCGGCTATGGCGAGGGCGAAATGTATCTGGGATCCGACGCCCTGGCTCTGGAGCCGATGACCAACCGGGTCGCCTATCTGGAGGACGGCGACTGGGCGATCCTGACCCATAACGGCGCCGAGATATTTCAGGCCGATGGCGCTGCCGCCGAACGAGCCGTACGCACCGTCGATGTCTCGGCCGTCCTGGTCGACAAGGGCGGCCGCTGCCACTTCATGGCCAAGGAAATTCATGAGCAACCCGCCGTCATCGGTCACACTCTGGCGACCTACTACCACCCGGTGACCGAGCAGGTGGAATTGCCCGAGGCGCCCTATAACTGGGCGGAGGTGCCCAAGCTAACCATGGCGGCCTGCGGTACGGCCTATTATGCCTGCACGGTTGCAAAATACTGGTTCGAGAAATACGCCCGCCTGCCGGTCGAGATCGATATCGCGTCCGAGTTCCGCTATCGCGATCCGGTGTTCCCCGATGGTGGCGTTTGCCTGTTCGTTTCACAGTCCGGCGAAACGATCGATACCCTAACCGCGTTGCGGTTGGCCAAGGCGGGCGGGCAGTATACTGCCGGCATCGTCAATGTCGCCGAAAGCGCCATCGCCCGCGAGGCTGACGTGGTCTATCCGACCATTGCAGGGCCGGAAATCGGTGTCGCCTCGACCAAGGCTTTCACCTGCCAACTGATGGTGCTGGCCATGCTGGTGGTCAATGCCGCCGAGGCACGCGGGGCGATTAACGCGAATGAACGCCGGCAACTGACCCGGACGATCGCCGAAGTGCCGCGCCTGGTGAACGATATCCTGCAACGGGAAGGCGCTCTGCAATCGACCGCGCACGATCTGGCGAAGGCGCGCGGGGTTTTGTTCATGGCTCGCGGCCAACTCTATCCCCTGGCAATGGAGGGAGCATTAAAGCTTAAAGAAATCAGCTATATTCACGCTGAAGGTCATGCGGCAGGTGAACTAAAGCACGGTCCCATCGCCCTAGTGGATGAAGACATGCCAATTGTGGTTCTGGCGCCGTCGAACGATCATTTCGACAAGACCGTGTCGAACATGCAGGAAGTCATGGCCCGTGAAGGCAAGGTAGTGCTGATTTCCGATTCCGAAGGTCTGGCCCAGGCCGAGGGAACCTGGCGGCAATTCGAAATGCCTTCTGCGGATCCCTTCATCGCACCGTTGCTCTATGCCCTGCCGATGCAAATTCTCGCCTATCACACGGCGGTGTCCAAAGGCACGGATGTGGACCAGCCCCGCAATCTTGCCAAATCGGTGACGGTTGAATAGCGGCGCGCTATGAAATGTATTAGGGCCTGTTGACATTTGGGGTTGCGATTTGGCCTGAACTGTTATTCAAGCTTCGAAAATGGAGGTTTGGATGGACGAAGATCGTCTGGTGATTTCAGATGAACTCTGGGCGAAGATTGCGCCCCTGTTACCCGGTAAAGCCGGGGACCCGGGAGCAACCGGTCGGGATAACCGTCGGTTCATGGAGGCCGTACTTTGGCGTGTGCGAACAGGGTCTCCCTGGCGTGACCTGCCCCAGGATTTCGGCAACTGGAATTCGGTTTTCAAACGATTTCGTCGATGGGCAAAGGCCGGTGTGTTTGACAGACTTTTCAACGCCATAAGCGACGAGCCAGACCTTGAATATGCTCTCATCGACGGAACGATTGTCCAGGCCCATAACCCGAATGTCAACAGGCCCTAGAGTTTCGCGATCTTCTGAGCTGTGAAGAGCTCTATATTCCTAAACTCAAGGGGATTCAAGTCGACAATCGAGCGAAGGTCAGAATCACCTTGGAGTATATCAAAGACAGCAATACTATCCAAATACTGGAAGACAAGGTGCGCGTAGCGCAGGCCTTCGGTCGTTTCTCTGCGTACGCGAGTCAGCTTGGATGTCATCGGAAGAACTGGTTGCACAGGCGCCGTGAATTGTGGCATTCTGATTTTTCATCATTCAAGAATGCGAACGGTCTTCTCCTTGCTCTTGGAGCTGAGAAGGAGATGGAAGTATTCCGTGACTTCTTCGCCGAAAGAACTGCTATTCGCGCTTTGCGTGACCGGGGCATCCCCACTCTGTGCCATGGTGATGCCAGCCACAACAATATACTTCGGAGATCTTCGCCGTCCGATGGTTTTGTAGCTCTCGATTGGGCGCGGGTCCGAGCCGGTATGATCGGTGATGATCTGTTCCGGCTGATTCTCCCGTGGCTCACCACGCGCAGCGACGTCGCCCCACAAGAGGAAGATGCCGAAATCGAAAATCTGATACTGGGCCGCTATATTGAAGCCGTCGCCGCTGTTCTTCCTGCCGCTGAACACGAGCAAATCATTACCTGCTACCAGATTCGTTCTGTAACCACCGGAATCAATATTGCGTCTGCCTATAGCTCTTGGCTAAGAGCCACAAAACAGGATTCGATAAGACAGATCCGCATGCATCGGACTCGATATTTCTATCGTTTGCTTGCGGATCGTGCGGCCCATATACTAAAAGTCGCGAGGAGTTAAGGCGAAGTGACCGATGAAATGCTCAAACGCCGCTATTCGGGTACAGGGGTGACGAACTATAACGAGCTTCGACAGCACTCGTCCAGATGGCGCAAAGAACACGAGATGGTTCGAGCTTTCCTGCTGCCGCACAAGGGCAAATCCGTGCTTGATCTTCCGGTGGGTACCGGTCGCTTCGCAGAGATTTACAAAGAGCTGGATCACCGGGCTATCTTAATCGATCAGTCTTCGGATATGCTGGCTGAAGCGATTCGCGCGGCTGATCGGGTAGGCTACCACCAGGGCAGCTTTCGCATTGCCGACGCTGCAACCCTCGAACCGAAAGACATCAAATGCGATGTCGGAGTCTGCATTCGTTTCCTCAATTGGCTTCCGCCAGAGGTGGCTGAGAAGGTTTTCACGAAAGTAGCCGCGGCCTGCAGAGACGAACTCATTGTCAGCTTAACGAGCATCGACGAGGCAGAGTTTGACGAGGGACGCCGTCTTGCCATCGAGTGCTGGCTTGCCAATGCCCATTCAAAGCCTAGACCCGACGGACTCCCACCCAATGCCCCGCATAGCTGGACCGCGTTCAAACGATGGGTTGCGGAGGCTGGCTACGAAATCGCCGATTCTGTACTGATTTTGAAAGGCAAAAGGGACTTCATCAAAAACCACATTCATCATCTTGTGCGGCGAAGGCTGGACGGTAGCAGGGTGATTCAGTAAAAATTGTTGTGGTCTTTGGCCAGGAAGCGGATCGCCGTTGTTCTGCGGTCTGGAACGCCTCGATAGCCCTTGTGGGCGAGTTGCTGACGCGCCTGAGCACAGTACGTGTGGCGCTTGTCAGCGTGAAGATGTTTTGCGGGGCGTGATCAAGGCGATTGGTATGGCGATCCTCTCACCAGGGGTTACGTCCTTGTCGCAATGCATCGCCTCGATCCGCCAGTGGCTGCGGTTCACGGACATGATGCGTTTCGGTGTTGCCCCGGGCAGGCTCGTGATCAGATAAATCGTCTCCCTTTCGGTTCGGATGATGCGTCCCCCTCGGACATGGTCTCGCCCGCGCTCCAGACAAGCGATGAAGCGGATTGTTGGCCATGACTTGCGCATCTGCCGAGCGCTTCCACGAATGTGGCGCTGGTCAATCCGCCCGTGGCCGGATTGCGCCGGCTCATGCCATTCGGCGAGGGGAAAAACCGGCTTTGTGAAGGCCGTCTCGATCTCGTTGCGGAGATCTTTCCGGTTTCCCTTCACTGGCAGGACATCATCGCCGCCCTTCCCCACGACCTTTGAAGTGATTGTTTTCTGGCAGAAGTGACAATCTTGTCCGTCAGGTCAAGCTGATCAATGAGCCGCAAGGCATCGGGGATCTCCCTCCCCTTGCCGCGCGACGATACAGGGCCCACACTCTGGTCCAGGGCGACGCAAAAGGCCGAGAGCACATGTTCGGCCTTGCCGTCGGCATCTTGCTGCCTCGCAGGATTTTGCCGTCGACGGAGGGGTGGTTGGTGTCTGTGTCGGCCTGCGCGCCAGTCTCCGCCGTCAACTGGCCAAAAGCCTGCGCCATTGCCGTGGGATCCAGAACCCGAAAGGTTTTCGTCAAGTTTGCATGGCAGGGAGAGGCAAGCCCGGGGGCGAAATCCCGGTCGCCGGGCTGTCGTGCAGTCAGGCCACGGCCCTGTTGACCCGCCGCCATCATTCCTTTACGGCCGCTGAGCATGGATAGCAGCATCAGCCCCGGCAGCGCGTGGAGCGGATGTTTGAGACCTTGCTTCCCCACGGATCGGGAACCTGCCGCAATACGGATTGAACGGATACCATGTCTGGCCCCCTCTGTCGCTGAAACCAAGCAACAGAGATTCAGACTTTCAGGGTATTTTCAATACCCTGTTCGAATTTGATGAATAGCCCTGTAACATGAATACATACGATTTTCAAACCGAGCTTTGCCAAAGATTGGGAGAGGTCCATCGAAAACTCCACCGCATGGGCAACAATCGCCCACATCCGCATCCTGACAAGACGGCTGGCAAGATATTGTTATGTCTGAATAACTTTTCAGTCAGGCTCTTAGGCAGGTCCCGCCACGGCGACCACGCACACGCCAAGGAATGGTTTCCAAAAATCGGCGATTGTTGCGAGCCGTAACTCCCGGGTCTCCCGATTTGACAGGCAGAAGTGGCTCAATCTTCTGCCAAAGTTCATCTGAAATCACCAAACGATCTTCATCCATCCAAACCTCCATTTGGGAAGCCCGAATGTCAACGGGCCCTAAATAGCCCTGCCAAATAAAGACAATCAGCATTGGCTTAACGCCTGGTAAACAACCGTGGGGAGGTTTGGATATCCAATGCACGCCGCAAACTGTGGCAAAATTGCCACTGACAGTTTCAAAGAAACTGCCTCGACACTCGAATTTGATTACCAAGCGTCAAGAAATTGTGCGTTTAGACAGCTTGTGATTTAATGATGCGGGGCTGAACCCGTTCATTGGAATGAGTTTGGTGAAATAACAAGATACGGAGCAATGGGATGAAGATTCTCTCCCGGATGATCATGATGGCAGCCTTTTTGGGGCTTGCCGGCTGTAGCGGACTGGGCGGCACTTTCGTAGCCGAGCCGTTCATGAATACCTCGATTACGGGGAGCGACTTCAATGCCGAGCTCGCAAAGACCTATCAGGGCCTGGTCAAGCATTCGGTTGATACCGAGGGCAACTGGTACGATTCCGGTCTGTATGCGCTGAAGGGACGCGCCGCAATGAACGGCGAAACCCCGCAGCCTTGGGAGCCTTCTGCATTTGGCCTGACGGATCCCAAGTATGATTCCGCCCGGACGGAGCTGTTGTCGGCAATCGACTCTCACAAGAAGGCCCGGCCGATGGAATGTGCCATGGTCCAGGGCGCCTATGATCAGTGGCTGGACGAAGCCGCCGAAGGTGTGCATTGCGGCCCAACCCCGGAAGAAGCCGAAGAAAACTTCCGCGACTGGCTTGCCAAATGTATTGGTTCATCGGCACCGCCGGCTGTTGTTTCGCCGGCACAACGTTTCATCATCTACTTCGGTTTCGACCGCGATGATCTGACCGCGGAAGCACGTCAGGTGGTTTCGAACATCCTGACGGCTGTCGGCGGCTCGGGCCGGTCGGTCGACTTGGCCGGTCACGCAGATCGCGCCGGTCCGTCGGACTACAATGTCGGCCTTGCCAATCGCCGGGTCAGGACGGTGACGAACGCCCTGACAGGCGGTGATATCTCCGGTGGCCAGATTTCCGGCCAGGGCTTCGGCGAATCCCAGAACGCGATTCCGACCGCCGACGGTGTGCCTGAGCAGTTGAACCGGCGGGTCGAGATCAACATCGGGAACTAATCCCGACCTCGAGCCAATCAACGATTGACGGGCCCCGTCTCGAAAGAAGCGGGGCCTTTCTTTTTGCGGCAATCCGCCCATGGCGCAACCGCCCGGGCTGCCCTATTTGTGTGAGGAATCCGGGCTAGGAACGGGCGGTATGGCGGAACAAAATTCTCTGGGCGGTCGTGTACGCAGATATGCAAAGGTCGGCGCCGGTGTCGGTGGGCTGGCCGTAAAGATGGCTGGCAGCCGTGCCCTTGGCATTGATCTCGACCGCGGCGCAAATGCCGCCGAACTCAAGGCCGCATTGGGCGGGCTGAAAGGGCCGCTGATGAAGGTGGCTCAATTGCTGGCCACCATTCCCGATGCCCTGCCGCCCGAATATGCCACCGAACTGGCTGGGCTTCAAACCAATGCCCCGGCCATGGGATGGCCTTTTGTCAAGCGGCGCATGATTGCCGAGCTCGGATCCGGCTGGCAGTCCCGTTTCTCCAGTTTTGACAGAAATGCCGCCGCCGCCGCCTCGCTCGGCCAAGTCCATCGGGCAACAATAGGCGATGCGGATGATCTGGCCCTGAAACTTCAATACCCGGACATGGCCTCGGCCGTCGAAGCTGATCTCGGTCAGCTGGATATGATCTTCTCTTTATATCGCCGAATGAACAGCGCCATCGACACACGGGAGATCCGTAAGGAAATCGGCGACCGGCTGCGCGAAGAGCTGGACTATGATCTGGAGCGGCGTCACATGGACCTCTACCGGATCATGATGGCGGGCGAACCTCTGGTCGCCATTCCGCGGGCTTTGGGTGAGTTGTGCACACCTCGCCTGTTGGCAATGAGCTGGATGGACGGTGAACCGCTGCTCGAATTTCGCGGCGCCGGTCTGGAAACCCGCAACACCATCGCCCGCTCCATGTTCCATGCCTGGTGGCATCCATTCGCCCACTATGGGGCGATCCACGGTGATCCGCACCTGGGAAATTACAAGGTTCGCGGCGACCACGGGATCAATCTTCTGGATTTCGGTTGCATCAGAACCTTCCGGCCCGGCTTTGTCGAAGGTGTGATCAACCTCTACCGGGCCATTCGGGCAGACGATCGGAAGGGCACCGTCGCTGCCTATGAAACCTGGGGATTTCGCGATCTGACCGATGAACTGGTTGAAACCCTGAACATCTGGGCGGGCTTTATTTACGGCCCCATGCTGGACGACCGGGTGCGCACGATCGCCGACGGTATTGAACCGTCCCAGTATGGCAGGCGCGAGGCCGGGCAGGTGTATCAGCGGCTGAAAGAGCTGGGGCCGATCACGCCGCCGCGTGAATTTGTCTTCATGGACCGCGCCGCCATCGGACTTGGAGCTGTCTTTCTGCATCTGCGGGCCGAATTAAACTGGCATGACATGTTCAACGCGGAAATCGAGGGATTTGATGCCGCGGAATTTACCTTGCGGCAAAAAGACACGTTCGCCAGGGCAAATGTCCCATTGCCTGCCGGTTGATTACATAGATAGTCTTCAAGATGTGTTTTAGGGTGCCCTTGTGGGGGTCCAGACCTTGGGTTATGCCAATGCGTTTTTCGCACTCAAGCAATGAAGGCAAATATCGATGAGCGACCCCTCTGAAGCCCCGCCCGAAATGGACTATGCCGAACACGACCGTACCTGGGCCGGCTTTGTCGCGGTGACCAAATGGAGCATGATCGGCCTCTGCGTACTGCTGATCCTGATGGCCATCTTCCTGCTGTAATCAATACCTTTTGAGGCGATGGGGGACATTGCATGAAACTCGGTATTCCGAAGGAGCGGCGCGACAGTGAAACCCGGGTCGCCGCGACCCCAGACACAGTGAAACGTCTGACTGACCTTGGTTTCCAGGTGTCGGTTGAAAAGGGCGCCGGCGCTCTTACCCATATCTCCGATGATCAATACAAGGGTGCCGGGGCAAAGATTGCCGCCAGCCACAAGGCCTGTGTTTCGGGTGCTGACGTGATCTTTAAGGTACGCGGTCCCGAAGCCAAGGATCTGAAGGATTACAAAAAGGGCGCTATCGTTGCGGCGATCATGAATCCCTATCAGGACGGCGATCTGGTGTCCGCCAGTGCCGAGGCAGGCGTGATATCCATGGCTATGGAATTCATGCCGCGGATCACCAGGGCCCAGTCGATGGACGTGTTGTCGTCCCAGTCGAACCTGGCCGGATATAAGGCGGTGATCGATGCGGCGGCGGAACTTGACCAGGCGATGCCGATGATGATGACCGCCGCGGGAACCGTGGCTCCGGCCAAAATATTCATCATGGGCGCCGGCGTTGCCGGCCTGCAGGCGATAGCCACGGCAAAGCGCCTAGGCGCCGTGGTGACAGCAACCGACGTGCGTCCGGCTGCCAAGGAACAAGTCGAAAGCCTGGGCGGCAAGTTCATCGCCGTCGAGGACGAAGAATTCAAACAGGCCGAAACCGCGGCCGGCTATGCCAAGCCGATGTCGGAAGAATATCAGCAGAAGCAGGCCGAACTGGTCGCTGGCCATATCGCCAAGCAGGACATCGTCATCACCACCGCCTTGATCCCGGGGCGCGCGGCGCCGATGCTGGTCAGCGAAGACATGGTCAAATCCATGAAGGCCGGCTCGATTATTGTCGATCTGGCGGTTGAGGCGGGGGGCAACTGTCCCCTGTCAGAGGTCGGCCAGGTGGTTGTGGTGCACGGCGTCTCGATCATGGGGCATGCCAATGTGGCCGGCAGGCTGCCAGTCGATTCCAGTGCGCTCTATGCCAGGAACCTGTTAAATTTCATCACACCGTTGGTCGATGCTGAAAAGGGTGAACTGGCGCTCGATTTCGAAGATGAAATTCTGGCGGGCGTAACGCTGACCCGGGACGGCGAGATCATTCATCCGGCATTGACCGAAAAATAAAATCACGTGCCCGGGTGGTTTGAAGACAGGAGCAGTCAATCAATGGCAGGCGAACTGGACAAGACGCTGGAGGTGGCGAACGCAGTGCATGATGAGCTGGGCGCTGCAATCGCGAACGCGGAAGCGGTAATGCCCCGCGGTGCCGAGGTAGCGGCGGATGCTGCTGGTGCTGCCACCGGGATCGATCCGCTCGTCTTCCGGATCTCGATCTTCGTATTGGCCATCTTCGTCGGCTACTATGTGGTCTGGTCGGTGACACCGGCCCTGCACACACCTCTCATGTCCGTTACCAATGCGATCTCCTCGGTTATCGTGGTCGGTGCGCTTTTGGCAGTGGGAAGAATTTCCTCGGTCGCCGGCGGCGGCACGGCGGCGACTGTCTTCGGATTTCTGGCGCTTGTCATGGCCAGCGTAAACATTTTTGGCGGCTTCCTGGTGACCCAGCGAATGCTGGCCATGTACAAGAAAAAGGGGCGCTAGGCGATGTCCGCAAATATGGCCGCGCTCCTGTACCTGGTATCGGGCGTTCTCTTCATCATGGCGTTGCGCGGACTCTCCAGCCCTGAATCCAGTCGCCGGGGTAACCGGTTCGGCATGGCCGGCATGGCAATCGCCATTGTCACGACCTTGCTGTTCGCCGCGCCATCGGGTTTCGGCTCCTGGTTCCTGATCATTCTGGGGATCGGCATCGGTGGCGGCATTGGCGTCAAGATTGCCCGAGACGTGCCGATGACCAAGATGCCCCAATTGGTGGCAGCCTTTCACAGCCTGGTCGGTATGGCGGCGGTCTTTGTCGCCGCGGCGGCGTTCTATGCGCCCGAGGCTTTCAAGATCGGTACCGCCGGACACCTTCATACCGGCAGCCTGGTGGAAATGTCATTGGGGCTGGCCATCGGTGCGGTGACCTTTTCCGGCTCGGTGATTGCTTTCGCCAAGCTCGACGGACGCATGTCGGGCGCGCCCATCGTCTTCTACAAACAGCACATGCTGAACCTGGGACTGGGCATCTTGCTGGTGATTCTGATCATCTGGTTCTGCAGCAGCAGTTCTTTGACGGCCTTCTGGATGATTGCCCTGCTGGCCTTCGCAATCGGTTTTCTGATCATCATTCCGATTGGCGGCGCGGACATGCCCGTTGTCGTTTCGATGCTTAACTCCTATTCGGGCTGGGCTGCGGCCGGCATCGGCTTTACCTTGGGAAATACCGCGCTGATCATCACCGGCGCCCTGGTCGGTTCTTCGGGCGCGATCCTCAGTTATATCATGTGCGCGGCGATGAACCGGTCGTTCATCAGTGTGATCCTGGGCGGTTTCGGCGGCGAAAGCGAAGCCGGCGGCCCGGCCGCCGGTCAGATCGAACAACGCCCGATCAAGCAGGGCTCGGCGGACGATGCTGCCTTCATCATGAAGAATGCCTCCAAGGTCATCATCGTGCCGGGTTACGGCATGGCGGTGGCCCAGGCACAGCACGCCTTGCGGGAAATGGGTGACATGCTGAAGGCCGAAGGCGTTGAGGTAAAATACGCCATCCACCCCGTCGCTGGCCGCATGCCCGGCCACATGAATGTGCTGCTGGCCGAAGCCAATGTGCCTTACGACGAAGTGTTCGAACTGGAAGATATCAACTCTGATTTTTCCCAGGCCGATGTCGCCTTCATTATCGGTGCAAATGACGTGACCAACCCGGCGGCAAAGACCGACAAGGCCTCGCCGATCTACGGCATGCCGGTTCTGGACGTGGAAAATGCGGCGACGGTGCTGTTCGTCAAGCGCGGCATGGGATCCGGCTATGCGGGGGTTGAGAACGAGCTGTTCTTCCGCGACAAAACCATGATGCTGTTCTCCGACGCCAAGAAGATGGTGGAGGACATCCTGAAAGCGCTGGGATAGGAAGCCATGCGGTTTGGAAAAGCCGCAAAGCTCCTGATCTTCGGTATGACGGTTGGGTATCTGGCCGGCTGCGCCGTCGTGGCGGTTTCTCAGCGCGATCTGTTCTACCCCGGCTGACACTAGGCGTGTATTGCCGACCGAGGCAGGATTGGACGGGTTTTTCGGAAGTATCGCTTCCAACCAGCGGCGGCGAACCGCTGATTGCCTGGCACAGGCCGGCACCTCCGAGCCGAACGACCGTGGTTTATTTCCATGGCAATGGCGGGAGCCTCCACCGGGCTGTTCATTTCGATATGCTTGCCAAGGCAGACCTTGGCGTTGTGGCCATGACCTATCGCGGATATGGCGGCGGCACCGGTAAACCATTCGAGGCTGGGTTGAAAATCGATGCCCTCGCGGCATTCGATTTTGCCGCTGCCAAAGGCGGTCCGCTGATTGTGTTTGGAGAGCCCCTGGAAACCGACCTGGCGGGGTCTGGTCTATACCGGGAAGTAGTGGCCGTCCGTGCTGCAAAGTCCCTACACGGCCCTGTGGCGCGTGGCCGAAGCTCGGGTTCTCTGGTTACCTGTCGATCTTCTGGCAACCGAGCGATTTCCTACGTATCCGTCCGGTCAGGCCGCGTTTTTGAGGTCTTGGGGCTTCCAGTTCCACGGCATAAGTTCGTCGATGGGGTTAATCTGTGATCAGCAATGCGTTCCAGCACCCATGTGAGCCAGGCCTCGGGATCGACATTGTTCATTTTAGCGGTCTCAATGAGGGCGTAGGCGATAGCGGCAGCCTCGCCGCCACCAACGGAGCCCGGGAAGAGACAATATTTTTCGACCCGGGGCGACGGGACGGATTGATCGCTCACAGATATTGTTGTCGAGTTCCAGACGTCCGTCGCCGAGATAAGCACGCGCTTCGGGCATCGGCTTCAGGGCGTAGCGGATCGCCTCGGCCAGTTTGGTCTTGCCCGAGAGCCTGGGCAGTTGGGCCTGTAGCCATGCTTCCAGGTCATCGAAGACAGGCTTGGCCTTCTCCTGCCGCAGGGCGGCCCTTTCGTAGCCGTCCGTTAGAGCCGTATTTTTCGGTTATTCCGGCATCCAATTCCACGGCATGAGTTCCTCGATGCGGTTGATCTTGTGATCTGGCAGGCGCTCCAACACCCATGTGAGCCAGGCTTCCGGATCAACGCCGTTCATCCTGGCGGTCTCGACGAGGGTGTAAGCGATAGCGGCGGCTTTACCGCCACCGACGGAGCCCATGAAGAGATAGTTCTTGCGGCCCAGTGCGATGGGGCGGATCGAGCGTTCACAGATGTTGTTGTCGAGTTCCAGCCGTCCGTCGCTGAGACAGGCACGCGCCTTTGGCATGCGGTTCAGCGCATAGCGAATGGCCCCTGCCAGTCTGGTCTTGCCCGAGAGCCTGGGAAGCTGGGCCTGTAACCATGCTTCCAGCTCATCGAAGACGGGCTTTGCCTTCTCTTGCCGAATGGCGACCCGCTCTTCGGGGGATTTGCCTCTGGCTTCCTCTTCGACAGCGTAAAGCACGGCGATCTGCTTGATTGTGCCTTTGGCGATGGCCGACCCTGTGCGCTCAAACTCTTCCACAAACTTGCGGCGCACATGCACCATGCAGGCCTGTTCGTCGGCCTTGCCCTCCCCAAAGAGGCCATTGAAGCCCGCAAAGCCATCGGCGTGCACCGTGCCGGTATAGCCAGAAAGATGATTGACCGGATGTTCGCCCTTGCGATCCACGCTGAACTGATACCAGGCACAGGGTGGGGCCTCGCCGCACCACGGGCGCTCGTCGCGCACGTAACTCCACAGCCGCGCAGTTTTAGTCTTCTTTATCATGGTGCGGGTTTGTAGTTTGACCGGTGTGTCATCGGCAAAAAGTGCAGGCCCTGCCCTGACCAGCTTGCCGATATGATCGGCCAATGGCTCCAGCAGCGCCGTGCTGCGGCCCACCCAGTCGGTCAACGTGGTGCGATGCAGATTAACCTTCTCGCGGGCGAAGATTTTTGATTGCCGGTCAAGCGGCAGGTGATCGCAGTATTTGCCAATCAGGACGTGGGCCAGCAGACCCGGACCGGGGCGGCCACGTTCGATGGGGCGCGACGGCAATGGGGCCTGGGCAAAGGTTTCACAACAGGTGCAGGCCATGCGGGGGCGGAGAATCCGGCGTACCACAAAGCGGCCCGGGACATATTCCAGTTCCTCGGTAACGTCCTCACCGATCTGGCGCAGGCTCCCACCGCAGTCAGTGCAGTCCTCACCCGGCGACAGCACCTCATCCTGCCGATCCAGATGATCTGGCAAGGGGTTGCGGTTGTGCTTGCGCCTGGCAGGTTTATCCGTCTCATCGACATCAGTGCCGTTGGAGCCAGCTTCGTTCTTCTGCTCGTTTGCTGCCGCCTCGATCTCTTCGTCTTCCTGTAGGTCGAGGGCCAGTTGATCCATGCTCTCTGATCTGGAACCAAACCGTGCCTTGCGGTGGCCATGCAGTTCAGCCTTCAGCTTCTCAACCTGATAGGTGAGAGACGTAATCTCCTGGTCCATCCGAGAGACCAACCCCTTCAGTTTGGCGGGGTCATCAGGCAGGGATTCAAGGGCGTTCAACATGTGTAATCCATATCAAACTGCCCCATGGGATGGAACGACAAACCGCGTTAAACTTGATGTTTTTTTGGCTTTCTCTATCCCGCCTGCAAAGGACGCCAGGTCTTTTGCGGGGTGCGCCAGTCAATCCCCTCTAACAGCATCGATAGCTGTGAGGGACTCAGGCTGACCTTGCCCTCCCTGGCCGCAGGCCAGACAAAGCGCCCTCGTTCCAGTCGTTTGGAGAACAGGCAAGCGCCTTGGCCGTCCCACCATATGATCTTGAGCAGATCACCGCGCCTGCCGCGAAACACAAACATGTGCCCCGAATACGGGTCTTCAGCCAGAACCTGTTCGGCCTGAGTCGCCAGTGTGTTGAACCCGCGCCGCATATCCGTCACCCCAGCGGCCAGCCACACCCGCGTATTGCCCGGCACCGGGATCATGTCATCAGCCCCTCAACCAGAGCCGGCACCGCCGACAATCCCGTCGCTCCTTCAACCAGGATACGCCGACCATCAGACAGGGTGATGTCTGCACGGTGAGCCGAAAGAGGATCGTCCATACAGGGCGCTGTGATCGGCACGTGGGGGGCGGTTGGCCCTGCAATCTCTACAGGCAGAAATGTGGTCACTTCCCCGGCGAAATCATCACCGTCAGTACATGACGGCGCGAAACGGGGATCACGCAACCATGTGTAGATCAGATTGGCGTTCATCGCGTAACGTCGTGCAACCTGCGCTACCGAAACCCCAGGCGCGCGCGTTTGTCCGCAGATCGAAACCTTCTCATCGTCTGACCAAAACCGCTTCTTCTGACCCTTCTTCCCAGACATATCCGCCCTCAAAATGTCCACTAGCAATGGTGGACACTATCAGCGCACGCTATAACGCGTCAGAGCACCAACACCGGACGCTTACTTTCCTACCGAGGATATCAATGCCCCACTGTTGATTTACCACGGACAGCGCGATGACCTCATCCCGCCAACGATGTCCCGGCAATTGTTCGATCTGGCCGATGAGCCGCAACACATCGTTTTCCTGGACAGAGAAGGCCACGATGTTGCACTGGCCCGATGGCGCCTGAACGCATATCGAAGGGTTCATGAGTGAACTGTTCCCCGGCTGATCCAGGATCTGCCGGCCTTGCCCTATTGCCGACACCGTCTTGCGTCCCTATTTCCGTCAGAAGCTCTGTTAACCGGCGGGAGGCCCGAAGATGATTACCTGTGGTCATGGGCAATTGAAGGTGGCGGCGATGGCGCTGGTTCTGGGGTTCGGCTGGGCGCCGGCCCAGTTGCGGGCCGCAGACGCCGGTATGAACGATACGGCGGCAACCGGCCAGGTCACTCCCGACCAGCAAGCGATCAATGCTGCCCGCATCAAGATGGGTGTTGAAGACTGGTCCGGCGCAATCGGCGTGCTGGAAACCGCGGCGGCGCAATATCCTGACAATGCCGATATCTACAATCTGATCGGTTATGCCGCGCGCAAGAGTGAAGATCTGGAAAAATCCGGTTCGAACTATGAAAAGGCTCTGGCGCTGAACCCCAAACACAAGGGTGCGCTTGAATATCAGGGCGAGTTGTTCCTGGCGCTGGGGCAGCTCGACAATGCCGAGGCCAATCTGAAACGTCTCGGCAAACTGTGCTTTTTCGGATGTGAAGAGTACACTGATCTGAAGAACGATATCGCGGCCTACAAGGCCAATCAGGGATCATCTTAGCGCCTACGATAGCCAAAGGGCCGGAATTCCCGGGCCTCTTGTATCCAGAACGGCGGTGCCGGTGTCTAACCGCCCTCGCGCTGCGCCTTCTTGCGCGCCAGCTTGCGGGCACGGCGAACGGCTTCGGCCTTTTCGCGGGCGCGCTTTTCCGACGGCTTTTCATAGGCATTGCGAAGTTTCATTTCGCGGAAGATGCCTTCACGCTGCATCTTCTTTTTTAGCGCTTTCAGCGCCTGATCGACATTATTGTCGCGGACGATAACCTGCACGTGTGATCCCAACTTTCATCGGTTTGCGTTCATTCGAAGAGGCGCACATAGCAAACAGAGTGCGCGTTGTCTAGGGCGTTTGACGCCGCAAGCATGGTAATCGACTGAATAAACTGCTGACATTTGTGTGTTTTTCTGAATCAAGGGTGTGAGATGGCCCCTTTTTCGGAGATTTCAGATGTCACACGCCCCTCAGTCAGTCAATTCCATTGGCCAGATCTATTCATCAAATTGGACCAGTGTATTGAAAATATTATGAAAGTCTGAATTTCTGTTGTTGAGTTTCAGCGACAGGGGTGGCCAGATATGGTATCCGTTCAATCCGTATTGCGACAGGTTCCCGATCCGAGAGGGAAGCAAGGTCTCAAACATCTGCTCCACGCGCTGCCGGGGCTGATGCTGTTATCCATGCTCAGCGGCCGCAAAGGAATGATGGCGGCGGGTCAACAGGGCCGTGGCCTGACCGCACGACAGCTCCGGCGACTGGGATTTCGCCCCGGTCATGCCTCCCCCTGCCATGCAACCTTGACGGAAACCCTTCGGGTTCCGCCCACAGCAATGGCGCAAGCTTTTGGCCAGTTGACGGCGGAGACCGGCGCGCAGGCCGACACAGACAACAACCACCTCTCCCTCGACGGCAAAACCCTGTGCGGCAGGAAGGATGCCGACGGCAAGGCCGAACATGTGCTCTCGGCCTTTTGCGTCGCCCTGGACCAGAGTGTGGGCCCTGTATCGTCGCGCGGCAAGGGGAGGGAGATCCCCGATGCCTTGCGGCTCATTGATCAGCTTGACCTGACGGACAAGATTGGTATCCGTCCGGTCAGGCCGCGTTTTTGAGGTCTTGGGGCTTCCAGTTCCACGGCATGAGTTCGTCGATGGGGTTAATCCGTGATCAGCAACGCGTTCCAGCACCCATGTGAGCCAGGCCTCGGGATCGACATTGTTCATTTCAGCGGTCTCAATGAGGGCGTAGGCGATAGCGGCAGCCTCGCCGCCATCAACGGAGCCCGGGAAGAGACAATTTTTTCGGCCAGGGGCGACGGGACGGATTGATCGCTCACAGATATTGTTGTCGAGCTCCAGACGTCCGTCGCCGAGATAAGCACGCGCTTCGGGCATCGGCTTCAGGGCGTAGCGGATCGCCTCGGCCAGTTTGGTCTTGCCCGAGAGCCTGGGCAGTTGGGCCTGTAGCCATACTTCCAGGTCATCGAAGACAGGCCTGGCCTTCTCCTGCCGCAGGGCGGCCCTTTCGTAGCCGTCCGTTAGAGCCGTATTTTTCGGTTATTCCGGCATCCAATTCCACGGCATGAGTTCCTCGATGCGGTTGATCTTGTGATCTGGCAGGCGCTCCAACACCCATGTGAGCCAGGCTTCCGGATCAACGCCATTCATCCTGGCGGTCTCGACCAGGGTGTAAGCGATAGCGGCGGCTTTACCGCCACCGACGGAGCCCATGAAGAAATAGTTCTTGCGGCCCAGTGCGATGGGGCGGATCGAGCGTTCACAGATGTTGTTGTCGAGTTCCAGCCGTCCGTCGCTGAGACAGGCACGCACCTTTGGCGTGCGGTTCAGCGCATGGCGAATGGCCCCTGCCAGTCTGGTCTTGCCCGAGAGCTTGGGAAGCTGGGTCTGTAACCATGCTTCCAGCTCATCGAAGACGGGCTTTGCCTTCTCTTGCCGAATGGCGACCCGCTCTTCGGGGGATTTGCCTCTGGCTTCCTCTTCGACAGCGTAAAGCACGGCGATCTGCTTGATTGTGCCTTTGGCGATGGCCGACCCTGTGCGCTCAAACTCTTCCACAAACTTGCGGCGCACATGCACCATGCAGGCCTGTTCGTCGGCCTTGCCCTCCCCAAAGAGGCCATTGAAGCCCGCAAAGCCATCGGCATGCACGGTCCCGGTATAGCCGGAAAGATGATTGACCGGGTGTGCACCCTTGCGGTCTGTACTGAACTGATACCAGGCACAGGGTGGGGCCTCGCCGCACCACGGGCGCTCGTCGCGCACGTAACTCCACAGCCGCGCGGTTTTAGTCTTCTTTATCCTGGTGCGGGTTTGTAGTTTGACCGGTGTGTCATCGGCAAAAAGTGCAGGCCCTGCCCTGACCAGCTTGCCGATATGATCGGCCAATGGCTCCAGCAGCGCCGTGCTGCGGCCCACCCAGTCGGTCAACGTGGTGCGATGCAGATTAACCTTCTCGCGGGCGAAGATTTTTGATTGCCGGTCAAGCGGCAGGTGATCGCAGTATTTGCCAATCAGGACGTGGGCCAGCAGACCCGGACCGGGGCGGCCACGCTCAACAGGGCGCGACGGCAATGGGGCCTGGGCAAAGGTTTCACAACAGGTGCAGGCCATGCGGGGGCGGAGGATCCGGCGTACCACAAAGCGGCCCGGGACATATTCCAGTTCCTCGGTAACGTCCTCACCGATCTGGCGCAGGCTCCCACCGCAGTCAGTGCAGTCCTCACCCGGCGACAGCACCTCATCCTGCCGATCCAGATGATCTGGCAAGGGGTTGCGGCTGTGCTTGCGCCTGGCAGGTTTGTCCGTCTCATCGACATCAGTGCCGTTGGAGCCAGCTTCGTTCTTCTGCTCGTTTGCTGCCGCCTCGATCTCTTCGTCTTCCTGTAGGTCGAGGGCCAGTTGATCCATGCTCTCTGATCTGGAGCCAAACCGTGCCTTGCGGTAGCCATGCAGTTCAGCCTTCAGCTTCTCGTTTTGATACGTCAGCGACTGAACCTCGGCCATCAAAAGCTCGCTGACAGCCCGCAGTTCGGCGGGGTCTTCAGGCAGGGATTCAAGGGCGTTCAACACGTGTAATCCATATCAAACTGCCCCATGGGATGGAACGACAAACCGCGTTAAACTTCATGTTTTTTTGGGCTTTCTCTATCCCGCCTGCAAAGGACGCCAGGTCTTTTGCGGGGTGCGCCAGTCAATCCCCTCTAACAGCATCGACAGCTGTGAGGGACTCAGGCTGACCTTGCCCTCCCTGGCCGCAGGCCAGACAAACCGCCCCCGTTCCAGTCGTTTGGAGAACAGGCAAGCGCCTTGGCCGTCCCACCATATGATCTTGAGCAGATCACCGCGCCTGCCGCGAAACACAAACATGTGCCCCGAATACGGGTCTTCAGCCAGAACCTGTTCGGCCTGAGTCGCCAGTGTGTTGAACCCGCGCCGCATATCCGTCACCCCAGCGGCCAGCCACACCCGCGTATTGCCCGGCACCGGGATCATGTCAGCAGCCCCTCAACCAGAGCCAGCACCGCCGACAATCCCGTCGCTCCTTCAACCAGGATACGCCGACCATCAGACAGGGTGATGTCTGCACGGTGAGCCGAAAGAGGATCGTCCATACAGGGCGCTGTGATCGGCACGTGGGCTGCGGTTGGCCCTGCAATCTCTACAGGCAGAAATGTGGTCACTTCCCCGGCGAAATCATCACCGTCAGTACATGCCGGCGCGAAACGGGGATCACGCAACCATTTGTGGATCAGATTGGCGTTCATCGCGTAACGTCGCGCAACCTGCGCTACCGAAACCCCAGGTGCGCGCGTTTGTCCGCAGATCGAAATCTTCTTATCGTCTGACCAGAACCGCTTCTTCTGACCCTTCTTCCCAGACATGTCCGCCCTCAAAATGTCCACTATCAATGGTGGACACTATCAGCGCACGCTATAACGCGTCAGAGCACCAACACCGGACGCTTACCCCGCCGCGGTCCGAATGGTGGATCAAACCGCTTTAGCTCAGTTTACAAGCCGTGTGCGTTCATGTCATGTTTTTTGTGAAATCAGAGGGATGGATTGACATGGATCACAAGCAGTTTCAGGAATGGTTATCGGGGATAGATCACCTCAGCCCAGCGCAGCGGCAGCAAACCGAAGCCGTGTTCCCGGGGACACGGAGACGTCAGTGTCGCTGGCTGCCATTGAAGCGGCCGTGGGTGAAGATCGCCAGTGCCCGCATTGTGGCACGCTAGGAGCCATATCGCGTGGCAAGGCAAGGGGGGTCTGCGACGGTACCAGTGCAAGGGATGCAGGAAGACATTCAATGCCGCGACCGGCACCCCCTTGTCAGGTCTGCACCTCAAGGACAAGTGGCTTTCCTTCGGAGCCTGTCTTGCTGATGGGCTGACGGTTCGCGCTTCAGCAGAACGTTGCGGACTTGCCGTCAACACCGCCTTGCGTTGGCGGCACCGATTTCTTGCCGCGAAAGACCTGAAGGCACGCAAGCTCACGGGCATTGTGGAAGCCGATGAAACCTGTGTGCCGGAAAGGTGCACGAAACCTTGAGCGCAAGACGCGACGCAGGGGAGGCAAGGCCAGCAAGCGGGGCCTGTCGGATGAACAGGTTCCGGTACTGGTTGTCGCTGATCGCAGCGGCGCGACAGTCAGTGCGGTTCTGCCCTCGGTCAACGCAGATACCTTGCGAGAGGTGATCGCGCCGGTTGTGGACGAGGATATCGTTTTGGTGACCGATGGACACCGCGCTTGTCCGCGATGCGCGGCGGCAATCGGTGCGCATCACGAAGCATTGAACCTGTCACGAAGTGAACGGGTGCGAGGTGCCTTTCACATTCAGATCGCAGCAGATCCGGCGGTCAACAACCGACACAGCCGGTTGAAGGATTTCCTGCGGCGCTACCGAGGCGTCGCGACCAGATATCTCGACAACTACCTGCGATGGTTCCAACGGCTTGAACTGGAGAACGCCTCACCCCGGGCTTGCCTCGCAACCGCCATCGCACGTCCATGCATACAATTCGTAAACTGAGCCACCGCTTTTCTGAACAGGCCTTCGATCATGAAGGGCCTGCTCCAGAGCATCGAGAACAAAATCTGTTTTTGCAGACCGCGAGACGCGCCAGCCCCCGAAGGGAACGGCTGTGACCGGCGATGCCAACATGATCGGCATCAACGCGGTCCTCGCATTCACCGCCGGCCACATCGTTCTGATCGATCAACCATTACAGGCATTACGCCAGATCAGACTCACGCGCAGACCATTGGTTTGCGGCAATGGCAATGAAAAGTCCGCGGGTTGCCCATTTGATCTGGCCAGGCTTGTACCCTTGCGTCGTTGTCTGGCCCAGGATATTCCCTTGGTCCCAGCCATTGACCCGGCCGATTACCGGATAGGCGAATTCGCCGGGTCCACCATCGCCCCAGGGACGGTGGACCAGCCAAGGACGAATGACCAAGCAATCCATATCATGATTGCCCATTGATTTGCCCGAAACCAATTGTTCGGGATGCTCCGGTGCACCGACCGCCGGCGTGGCTACCAGTGTCGTCAGAATAGCAAATGCGCCGAGCGCCAAAGGCATTTTCATGGTTCTCCCCTTTTCATTGGGGGATCTATCGCATAGTTTATCCGAGTTTAAACGCGCTGAGAGTGTTCCGCCATGTCCAACGATCACAACCACGACCACCATCACGGTCATGATCACGCCCATTCCCTTTTACCGTCCGAGCCGGCGTTGCGGGTAAAGGCCATCGAAACGCTGCTGGTCGAAAAAGGCTTGGTGGATCCGGCGGCCATCGACACCATCGTCGCCACTTTCTCCGAAAAGATCGGACCGAAAAACGGGGCGCAGGTGGTGGCCAGGGCATGGACCGATCCGGACTATCGGGCGCGGCTGCTGGAAGATGGCACCAAAGCCATCCTGGAGCTTGGCTTTTCCGGTATTCAGGGCGAACACATGGTCGCTGTCGAGAATGACGGCAACGTCCATAATGTCGTCGTCTGCACGCTGTGCTCCTGTTATCCATGGCCGGTGCTGGGCCTGCCGCCGGTCTGGTACAAATCGTCAGAATACCGGGCGCGCGTGGTGCGCGATCCGCGCGGCGTACTGGCGGAATTCGACATGGCTCTGCCTGAAGACAAGGAAGTGCGTGTCTGGGATTCCACCGCCGAGATCCGATATCTGGTGATCCCGCAACGCCCGGAAGGCACCGAGGGTCTCTCCGAAGACGCCCTGGCCGATCTGGTCACTCGGGACTCGATGATCGGCACCGGGCTCGCTACCGTACCGGGAGGTGCCTGATGGACGGCACCCACGACCTCGGCGGCCGCGAAGGCTTCGGCCCCTTGCCGCTGGAAGACAACGAACCCGTCTTTCACCATGACTGGGAGGGCCGCGTGCTGGGCATGCGCCAGTTGATGGGCTTCTGGCACAAATGGAACATCGATGCCGGTCGGCATTCGATCGAAAAGCTCCCGCCGGACCGGTATCTGACCTACACCTATTATGAAAAATGGCTCGCCGGCATGGTCAATATTTCGGTCGAAGCCGGATTGATTACAAAAGACGAGGTCGCAACAGGTCATCCGGCACCGGGAAGTGAAAAGGCAACCCCGCCGGCGACGCCGCAAGACTATCTCGATGTCCTGGCCAAGGGCCGCCCCAGCGCCCGTGAGATCAACGCCGCCCCGGCATTTGCGGTCGGCGACCAGGTTCGCACCGCGGCCCACGGCCATTCCGGCCACACGCGCCTGCCAGGCTATATGCGCGGCTGTGTCGGCAAGATCGTGCTGCACCATGGCGCCCACGTCCTGCCCGATGTCGCCGCGACAATGACCGGCGAGGCGCCGGAACACCTTTATGCGGTGCGCTTCACCGGCCCGGAACTCTATGGCTCGGACACCGACCCCAAGATGACTGTCACCGCCGACCTGTGGGAGAGCTATCTTGCAGCCGCAAGCTGAGCCCGAACAACCGTTCGAAGAGCCCTGGCACGCACAATTGTTCGCCATCACACATGCCCTGGCGCAGGCCGGCGTCTTTGCCTGGCCGGACTGGTCCGCTTGGTTCAGCGATGCCCTGGCCCGGGCCGACGCCGCCGGCAGCCCGAAGGACAGCTCAGCCTATTACGACATCTGGCTGACCGCGTTCGAGAGCTTCCTAGCAGATCGCAATCTGGCTGACGGCAACAGCCTGACCACCTTGAAGGCTGCCTGGAGCGAGGCTTATCTCAGCACGCCGCACGGAGCGCCGGTGGAGTTGCCCCGTCCCTGATCAACCCTGTGGATGCGGAACAAACCGCAAGTATGGCTTCGGCGCACGCCAGTTCTCGGGATACTTCGCCCTTGCGTCCTCGTCTGACACGGCCGGGACAATGATCATGTCTTCGCCGAGCTTCCAATTTACCGGTGTCGCCACCTTGTGCTCGGCCGTCAGTTGACATGAATCAAGTACCCGCAGAACCTTGTCGAAATTCCGGCCCGTGCTCATCGGATAGGTCATCGACATTTTGATCAGCTTGTCCGGGCCGATCAGGAACACCGTACGTACCGTGACGTTGTTGACGGCGGTCCGTCCCTCGGAAGTGTCCCCCGCATCGGCCGGCAGCATGCCATAGAGCCTGGCCACTTTCAGTTCCGTACGCCGATCATCGGATATGTAACGGCGTGGCCCTAGGTTTCGTGAATGTCCTTGGCCCATTCTGCATGGTTGCCCACGGAATCGACGCTGAGGCCGATGATCTTGCAGTTCCGGCGCGTGAAATCATCGTTGAGGCCGGCCATACAGCCAAGCTCGATCGTGCACACGGGCGTGAAGTCCTTGGGACGCGAAAACAGGATCGCCCAGCCATCGCCGATCCAGTCATGAAAGCTGATCGTGCCTTGCGTGGTTTCGGCGGTCAAATCGGATGCAACATCATTGATCCGAAGCGACATGGGTCTTCTCCTTTTCAATCGGTTGTATGGTTAACATAACACGTTTTGAGATAGTTGGCGTGTGACAACTGTGTTATTGGGCATGGTCTTGAACAATTCGGATTTCGCATATGTGTTTGGTACCATCGGGACGATGACATTCGCCAGCCTCTGGTCTAGACTCCGGCCCTGATACAAGGGGACAGGAACGATGATGCCGGACCATCCGGGAAAGCTGATAAAACTGTGGCTGGTGCGTCAGTTGGACAAAAAACGTGCCGACTGGCTGGCCGAGAAGCTTGAGAACCTCGAGGCAGATCCATCCGATCGAAACATGGCGATCACGCTTGGTATGATCCCGCGCACCCTGGGCAAGGACGATTTGGCGCTGTCGGCAGAAGATCTGGTTGAGGCTCAGAAAGCTCGGACCGGCTGGAACCCCGCGGATTGGAGTGTTGACGAAGCGGCCCGTGTACTGGCCCTGCTCAAGACCGCCAGCGCCAATATCCCGTTTGTCGAGCGCTTCACGGAAGTTTGCCGCACTGCCGAGTTCGGCGAACTGATGGCGCTCTATCGCGGCCTGCCGCTCTATCCCGATCAGGCTGCCCTAGTGACCCAGGCCCGTGAGGGACTGCGCACTAACATGCGCTCGGTGTTTGAGGCCATCGCCCACAATAATCCCTTCACGGTGGAACAGTTCGACGAGGACGGCTGGAACCAGATGGTGCTGAAGGCTCTCTTCATCGGCAGCCCGCTCTATCCGATCCAAAGCCTGGACAAACGCGCCAATCCCGAACTGGCCCGCATCATGTGCGATTACGCGCACGAGCGCTGGGCTGCCGGGCGCGATGTGACGCCGGAGATCTGGCGCTGTGTCGGCCCGTTTGCCGAAGGCACAATGATTGATGACCTGAAGCGGGCGCTCGACAGCAACGACCCATTTGAAATCAAGGCGGCGGCGTTGGCGCTGGCGGCCTCATCCGACCCGGCCGCAAAGGTGGCACTGGACGGCGAGGCGACTTTGAGACAACAAATCGAAAGCGGCGCGCTGTCCTGGGACAGCCTGGCCGACGAATTGAAAGCCGGCGCCTGAGCCGGCGGAAGGAGACCCCTATGATGTTCATCGATCCCCACGCGCACATGATCTCGCGCACCACGGACGATTACGAGGCGATGGCCGCCGCCGGCGTGGTGGCGATGGTCGAGCCGGCATTCTGGATCGGCCAGCCGCGTACCAATGTCGGTTCTTACAAGGATTATCTGTCCCACATTCTGGGTTTTGAGCGCTTTCGCGCCGGACAGTTCGGCATCCGCCATTACTGCACCATCGGGCTCAATTCCAAGGAAGCTAATAACGAGGCCCTGGCCGAGGCGGTAATGGAAATCCTGCCGCGCTTCGCCCTGAAGGAAGGCGTCGTGGCCATCGGCGAGATCGGCTATGACGAACAAACCGAACTGGAGGACAAATACTACCGGGCGCAACTGGAACTGGCCAAGGAACTGAATCTACCGGTGATGATCCACACGCCGCACCGCGACAAGAAGCACGGTACCTCCCGGTCGATGGATGTGTGTGACGAGCACGGGCTGGATCCCAAAATGGTCGTCGTCGACCACAATAATGAAGAGACCGTGCGCGAAACCCTGGACCGTGGGTATTGGGCGGCGTTTTCAATCTATCCCAGCACCAAGATGGGCAATGTGCGGATGGTCGAGATTCTGAAACAGTACGGCGCCAACGGCGTTATCGTCGACAGCGCCTGCGACTGGGGCATTTCCGATCCTCTCGGGGTTCCGAAGACCGCCAAGCTGGCGCTGGACAGCGGCATTCCCGAAGACCAGGTCGAGCTTGCCTGTTATCAGAACGCCCTCGCCGCCTACGGCCAGAGCGGCCAGATGAGCGAGGACGATTGGCTGAACCCGCCGGAGATCGATCAGCGCACCCTCTTTGAAGGCAACTCGATCCTGCGTGGCGGCCGCGATCCGGTGGTCGAGGACGGAAAGCGTGTCTCTTCAATGGCTGATCTGATCATCGAGTAGTGTCGGGCTCATGACCAGGTTCTGGCTAGTCTGTCTGGCCATTGCGGTTCTTGTCATCATTCCGTTCGTCCTGTGGGATGACCGGTTGGAGGCATTATTTTCCGGCGGCGGCGCGGTGGGCGAGCTGGAAAAATACGGCGCCTGGGCCTGGGCGGCCGGCATTGTCCTGTTGATCCTGGATCTCTTCCTGCCGGTGCCGGGCAGCGCGGTGATGGGCGGCCTTGGCATTCTGTATGGCCCGGTGCTGGGTGCGTTCCTGTCCTTTGTCGGGACCACATTGGCCGGCATGCTGGGATATGGGATTGGCCGCTGGCTGGGCCGCCCGGCGGTGCATCGCCTGATGGGACCGCAGGCAACCGAACAGGGAGAGACGCTGTTCACCCGCGCCGGCGGCTGGATCGTCGCCCTGTCGCGCTGGCTGCCGGTGCTGCCAGAGGTGATCGCCTGTATCGCCGGGGTCAGCCGGATGCGCCCGGCTGTGTTTCTGGCGGCGTTGGTCTGCGGAACCCTGCCACTCAGCATTGCTTTCGCGACCATCGGACACCTGGGCGCCGACAGGCCGATTTTGACTTTGCTGATCTGCATGGTAATTCCGGTGATCCTGTGGCCCGTTGCCGATCGGCTGGTGCTAAGGCGTTACCGGACATAGCTGGAAGAAGAGTAGAACATGTCGAACCATGAACTGATCACCGCCCTAGACGACGACGGAACATCGCACCCGATCGAAAAACTGACGGCGCACCTGACCAGCATCCGGCATTTAGCGATCTCGATTTTTGTCTTTCGTGGTGACGAACTGTTGATCCAACAGCGGGCCGACGGCAAGTATCATTCGGGCGGCCTGTGGGCCAATTCGTGCTGTTCCCACCCGCGATGGGGCGAAAGCCCGGCCGACTGCGCCCGGCGGAGGCTGGATGAGGAACTGGGCTTCCAGACCGACCTGACCGAATTCGGCATCATCGATTACGCCGCACCGGTCGGGGATCTGTTCGAAAATGAACAGGCCCACTGTTTCGTCGGCGAAATGCCCTTGGGCCCGGACGATATCGACTGGAACCCCGAGGAGGTTCAGGCTGTCCGCTGGATGACCCGCGAGGAGATCCTGGCCGACCAGGCGGAAAACCCGGGCATCTACACTCCCTGGTTCAAAATCTACATGGCAAGGCACGCCGACCTTCTGGCGCCTCACTTCACGGCGCGGCAATAAAGCCAGGACCGCCAGGTAGCCGCGTCGTAACTGAATCTTTCGCCGGTAATTGCCCGCAGAGCGCCAACGGCATCCCCCTTCAGCCATAACGGCGCTTCGGCATCTTCCAGCCGGGCAACCAGCGCTTCCAGCGTTGCCGCATCCTCCTGGCCCAAGCGGCCGGCAACCCACATGGTGACCTCGTGTTTTTTATGGCTCAGTCACCGAATTGTATGCATGGACGTGCGATGGCGGTTGCGAGGCAAGCCCGGGGTGAGGCGTTCTCCAGTTCAAGCCGCTGGAACCATCGCAGGTCGTTGTCGAGATATCTGGTCGCGACGCCTCGATAGCGCCGCAGGAAATCCTTCAACCGGCCATGTCGGTTGTTGACCGCCGGATCTGCTGCGATCTGAATGTGAAAGGCACCTCGCACCCGTTCACTTCGTGACAGGTTCAATGCTTCGTGATGCGCACCGATTGCCGCCGCGCATCGCGGACAAGCGCGGTGTCCATCGGTCACCAAAACGATATCCTCGTCCACAACCGGCGCGATTACCTCTCGCAAGGTATCTGCGTTGACCGCGGGCAGAACCGCACTGACTGTTGCGCCGCTGCGATCAGCGACAACCAGTACCGGAACCTGTTCATCTGACAGGCCCCGCTTGCTGGGCGGTTTTAGGGTCTGTTGACAATCACCGGGCAGCGTTGAGCATTGCGCAGAGGTGCCAGTTGGCTGCGCAGCTGGTATCTGTTTTGTCGTATCGCGTTGCTATCCCCCTGAATTCCTTGATCCTTGCGAAGCAGTTTTCAATCAGGTGACGCCACTTGTACATGTGAGTATCGTCGTCTCATTGCCCTTTCCGGTTCGATTCGGGTGGAATAACCGCAGTTGCGCCGCGCTCATCAAGGTCTTGCAGGAGCCAACCGGCGTCGAAGGCCTTGTCGGCCAGCAACGCTGCGAAGGAGACATCGTGGATCAGGGGAGCGACCCCCTTCATGTCGTGCGCTTGCCCCGGCAGAAGCAGAAAGCGGAACAAGTTGCCGAGCGCATCGACCAAGGCAACGATCCTGGTCGTCAGCCCGCCGCGAGAGCGTCCAATGGCTTGATGCCGTGTCCCCCTTTTGCGCCCGAAGCCTGCTGACGGGCCTGGACAATCGTTCCGTCGATGAGAGCATGTTCAAGGTCTGGCTCGTCGCTCATGGCGTTGAAAAGTCTCTCAAACACACCGGCCTTTGCCCATCGACGAAATCGTTTGGAAATCGAATTCCAGTTGCCGAAATCCTGGGGCAGGTCACGCCAGGGAGACCCTGTTCGCACACGCCAAAGTACGGCCTCCATGAACCGACGGTTATCCCGACCGGTTGCTCCCGGGTCCCCGGCTTTACCGGGTAACAGGGGCGCAATCTTCTCCCGGAGTTCATCTGAAATCACCAGACGATCTTCGTCCATCCAAACCTCCATTTTCGAAGCTTGAATAACAGTTCAGGCCAAATCGGAAACCCGAATGTCAACAGGCCCTAATCCGTAGGTCGCAGGTTCGAATCCTGCCGGGGTCACCAGTTTTTATTTGCCCAGGTGACAATAGGACTTTGTACTCAGTTATTCGCACGTGAGCTATGCCCAAAAGTTGGTGACGGTCGTCATCAGGCAGCTTTTGCAACTTGCTTGATGCCATCTTTGAACTCAACCCCCTGAATGACCTCGGGCAGACGGTTTGGCCCTGAGATCTTCCGCCATTTTTTCCTGGCTGACATCATCAGTCTGAAGACCATGGCGAGGGCGGTCTTGCGGTCCAGGCAGCCCCTGGTTTTTCGGGTGCGGCGAACCGTGGCAAAGACCCTCTTGATATGGTATGTGGTCCGGATCTGATCCCAGTGCTCGGCGGGGAAGTCGTAGAAGGTCAGCAGTTCATCGCGGTCTTTCACCAGCCTTTCCACGGCGCGCTCATACTTCACATCGTAGGTTTCGATGAAGAGATCGAAGGCGGCGTTGGCCTCCTTCCTCGTCTCGGCCCTCCAGATATCCTGCAGATCGCTCCTGGCCTTCGCGCGCAGAGAGATGGGCAATGCGCCGATCACGTTGGCGGTCTTGTAAATCCAGCATAGTTGCTCACGCGTGTCGGGGAAGACATCCCGCAGCGCTGTCCAGAACCCGAGCGCACCATCGCCGATCGCCAGTTCAGGCGGCACCGTCAGGCCGCGTTTCTTCAGCCCTTTCAGAAGGTCGCGCCAGCTGTCCGCGTTCTCTCGGAACCCGTCCATGATCGCCAGCACATCCTTCTCGCCATACTCGTCAGCACCGATAATCACCAACATGCATTGACGATCATCGTCCAGGCGCGGCATAAAATACACCCCGTCCGCCCAGATGTAGACATAGCGCTTGCCTTTGAGGTCGCGCTTGCGCCAGGCCTCATATTCTGCCCACCACGTCGCTTTCAGCCGTGTGATCGTCGAGGCGGACAGCCCTGCGGCATCCGGCCCCAGAAGGGCCGCCAACGCTTCGCTGAAGTCCCCCGTCGAGGTGCCCCTCAGATAGAGCCACGGAAGCAGTTCCTCGACCGACCTGGCCTCGCGCAGATACGGCGGAACCGGCGCCGAGCGGAATTCGCACGCTACTCTAATACTTTGTCCAATATTTTTTGACCTACCTTTCACCGACACGATGAATCTTGCAAGGGCGAGGACCTGTGCGCACAGCGCATCCTGGTTGATCTTGTAGTCGGCCTTGGGATCCGGCGCCGGCGCAAGGTTCTCGACATCATCGACCTTCAAATATTCTGCTGGGATGATATCTTCGCGGTTATGGTCCCACACTTTTAGTGGTGCACCCAGACCTGGTGAGGGATCGAGGACCGCATGGTTGGCGTGGGCAATGCCCGGTTTGTTTGTGATCCATTTGTATTTGGTCATCCCGCTACCTGCGGGCGCTACAAACAGGTCGATTACGTCGCTGATCACTATGCTATCGGCCATGGTAACGCCAACCGCGCTCACCACTTTGTCGGGGAAATTAGCGCCTTTCTTGATGGCCTCGGCCATCTCGGTCTCCGCCGTCGGATCGATGTGAATATGGGTGCTTGACGCAAGGTTGTCGTTCGTCGCCCCGTCGATATAAACAAGCGTATCTGGTATCGCCTGATGCAAGCGATTTATGAGATCCGTATAGCCAGCCTGCTGGTCAACCCAGGTCCGTCGCGTGCACCTGATGGTCAACATGATGATGAGGTCTGGGACCGTACGTAATCGCATTGCTTCCTCGGCCAGTTTGGTCGCGCTGGCCTTGGCATGCCGGATAATACGATTGGCAAGATTGCGGCTTATGTAACGCTCCTGCATCGGCAGAAAGAGAACGTTTTCCTCCGAGATGAGCCTGAATGCGGCGGATAGGTCCGCCAGTTCATGGATCCGGGCCCTGGATGCCGAAAGTTCCGGAAAAAGTGCCGTCGGCTCGCCAAAAACATGTCCGCCCGACCAATATGCCAGGTCCGTAACGTCGTCCAACACGTTGCTGTTCAAAAGCGTCGACCAGACCGGTAGGACGTTCCACGCATAGTGGCCGATATGACGTTCAGTCGATTCAATTGGACATAGCCGATCGGGACGAGCGTGTTTGCTTGCATGTTTGAGCATCGCTTCGGCGTTTGACATCATGCCCCGCAGCGCACGCAATAGTTTTTTTCGGTTAAACTGGCTGTTTTTATTCGACACCAAAAATACCCGTTCTTTAACCAGAAGATAGGCACTGCATCCGGAGAATGGATGGCTCACCTCATGCTCGGTGCAAGCCAGAACGACCTCATCACTACAGCGCATCAACGTTAGAAATGGTCCAACCCCAATCACCGACGTCGCCGACTGGCCCGTGGCCGGGTTCAAAAGATCCGGCTGGCCAGAACGGCATTGCCGCATTACCCAATGGAGCGACTCGGAAGCCTCTCCATCATGATGGTAAGCTCCTGGTTTGTTTGAATCCGCTGGGAACGGTGACTGCCCGTCCACTTTCCAATCGGCAAATCCCACTTCCGTAGTCCCAACCTTCAGCAGCATCTCAATGACGGCAAGTTTATCGAAAACGCGATCGTATAGATACACCGTCTCGGTGTTGCTGCCGTTGAATTGGCTCAGATAGTCAAAGAACTCGTCGACTGCGACCTTGACAACAGGGTGGGATTTGTACCCATCCTCACTTATTAAGCCGCGTTTCGCTAGATGAGAAAGCCAAAAAAGAATATCGGGCGGCGCGCAACCTTCCGAAAAAGCCTCTGTCAGCTCCGGCAGATATTTCAACGCCGCATCGAAATCTCCTTTTTTACAATCATCCTTGAAGTGTTTCAGTGCATCTTCACATGTGGCGCGAGATTTTTGACGAATTTTGAATTTTTCAATTTCTTGCTTAGGCATCGTGATTTTTATCTCCTGGCTGAAGGTCGTGTCTCGAAATTTTTATCTCCTGGCTGAAGGTCGTGTCTCGAAAGTGGTGGAAATTCTCTGGCGGTGTCCTCCGAGCGGTGTAAATTGCGCCTGATCAGGCGGCGAAGTCAAGGGGCATAGGCAGGGCAGGCTGCGTGAGCGTTTCCCAGCCATCGACTTTTCGCACCGGATCTGTCCGGAGGCCAGGAGCGCCCACAGCAACATCGGCACTGTTTCTGCGCAGGGCAGCACGGTTTGCGTCTTCATGCGGCGGCGGAACTCCTCGTTCAGGCGTTCGATGGCGTTGGTTGTCCTGGCGGATTTCCATTGCGATGGGTCGTGAACAGGCGGTCTGCGGCCTCCTCCAGGCTGTCAGCGACCACACGACATTTCAGGCGCCATTTACGCAGGAAGGCTTTGCGCCTCTTCTCAACCTCTTTCGCTGTGTCAGCGTAGATCATGTCGCGATAATCTGCGGTGAGTTCCTCGTGCATATGCCTGGAAGCATGGCCGGGAAGATTGCGATGCTTGTGCACCGTGCAGCGTTGGATCGCCAACTCGTTGCCCCGGAGGGCCACGAGCGCGGCCTCCAGACCAGGCGCCCCATCGGCGATCACGAATTCGGCCGCTTCAGCCCACGCGCATCAAGGTGCTGGAGAAACTGCCGCCAGGCCCTCCAGGAGTTCAAGGACGATTACAACGAGCATTGGCTGACCAGCGCTACGGGCATTGATCACCAAACCAGTTCAGACGCGACGACATGGACAAAATCCAGGCCGCTGCGTAAGCTTCAAAAGTGTCTCAATAACCCTAGGGCGATACAACCCCGGGCTTGCCTCGCAACCGCCATCGCAAGTCCATGAATACGATTTAAACCGAGCCTTACTGAATCGCCCTGTCGCTTTCATAACTGCCATGTGGCAGGATGTCCGGGATGCCATAAGTTGAAGAGCTGAGTCGATGGCGGAGATTCGCTGCCGAACGTTGAAATTCATGGAAATCCATTGCACCGATGGCTGAGGTAAGCCAGGCCGCGAAAAGGGCCTACTGGGGAAACTTCATAACCGTCACGCATGCGCTGTTATTGCGGGAGCTTGACAAGCGTTCTGGCAACTATCGGCTGTCCTATGTCTGGGCATTGGCCGAACCACTCGCCCATGTGATTTTTCTGTCGATTATATTCGGTCTGCGGTCCCGCACCGCACCGCAAGGTATCGAGTTTCCAATATTTGTTGTTACCGGCCTTATTCCCTTCCAATATTTCGGCTCGATGGTTCTGCGCTGTATGACAACGGTTGAGAACAATAAAAATCTGTTTTCCTATCGCCAGGTTAAACCGTTCGACACACTGTTTACGCACATTATCCTCGAGCTTGTGATTTATGCCATCGTCTTTGTGGTTTTTATGGTTGGGGCCGGCTGGTTTGGCTTTAATGTGAAGCCTCAGGACCCGTTGAAGGTTCTGCTCATTTTCTTGATGCTGGGGCTGTTCGGCACCGGGCTTGGCGCCGGAGCCTGTGTCCTGAAAGCATCGTTCCCGGACATTGCTCGTCTGATTCCTCTCCTGATGCGTCCGCTTTATTTTATTTCCGGCATTTTCTTTGCCGTGGAAGTTCTGCCGGCCAATCTTCAGGAATGGCTTTTATGGAATCCGCTGCTGCATGCATTCGAGCTCATCCGCGAGGCCTATTTTTATGAGATAAACGCTTCCCGGGGCGATATCTCATACGTTCTGGCCTGGACAGTTTGCAGCCTGTTCATCGGCCTGCTTGTCTTTCATGTCCAGCGCTACAGACTGGTTGCCACATGATCGAACTGGACGGCATATCCAAATGGTATCCGACGCGCCGCGGCCGGAAATACGTGCTGCGGGATGTCTCCGCCCAACTACCGGCCGGCCGGAACCTGGGCCTCATTGGCCACAATGGATCTGGAAAATCCACGCTATTGCGCCTGATCGGCGGCATTGATCATCCCAACAAGGGGACGATCCGGTCAACGGGAAAAATCTCATGGCCGGTCGGGCTGACCGGCGGGTTTCAGCGCAATGTCAGCGGGCGTGAAAACGCCCGTTTTGTTTGCAGGATCAATGGGATAGGAGATGCTGAGGCGATCCGCGGAAAACTGGAATTTATCGCTGATTTTGCCGAGATCGGTGCCTATTTCGATGAACCTGTGGCGACCTACTCTTCCGGCATGAAAGCACGGCTTGGCTTTGGCCTCTCCATGGCCTTTGATTTCGATTATTACCTGATAGACGAGGTCATGTCCGTCGGGGATCAGAACTTCCGTCAGAAAGCGCAGGATGAACTAAATGCGCGTAAAGATCGGAGCACGTTCATCCTGGTTTCCCATAATTTCGCTATTCTTCGTGATACCTGTGAAATCGGTATCCTGTTACGCAGTGAAAGGATTGAAATCTTTCCAACCATTGACGAAGCGATCGAAGCTTATCGGCAAAATCCGAAGCAGGCGCCAGCCTCCCGCACTGCCGCGGTGTCAGCATGATTTTTGACCTCTCCTCAGCTTATGGGAGACCCCTCGGATACGAACCGACCCTGAAGCCGGACCTGTCGGCGGCCCCGGAAGTCCATTCCGTGCCTTCGTCTCGTCATCTGAGCTATTATGCAGAAAGTTTGAACCATATCGTTTGCGATTCGCGAAGAATTGTGAAGGGTTTGGTTTTGTTGAATGTCGGAGCCGGTTTGTGAACTCGGAGACATCCGTAAATATCGCACCCTCGCCACCGGCCGCACGCAAAATTGCCCGCAAGCGACTGTCGGAACCAGTGTTGCGATTTTTTCTGATCGTTGTACTGCCGTTTGCGACGATCGCCGCGTATCTGTTTTTCTATGCCTCGGACCGCTATCTTTCCCTGACACACTTCACCGTACGTGACAGCGGCTCTGTCGCCGATGCGGCCGGAATTGAAATAGGCGGCGTGCTTGCCGGCATCAGCGGCGCGGGCAGCCATGACGCCTATCTCATCCGCGAATACATCCGTTCGCCCGACCTGTTGCGGATTTTGGACCAGAAACTGAAACTGCGCGAGGCATGGTCAAAGCCGTCGATCGATCCGATATGGCGCCTGGCCGAAGATGCCTCCGAAGAAGATTTTCTCAAATATTACCGCGATATGGTGGCGATCACCTTTGACAGCGAATCTTCGATCATTTTAGTCGAATTGCAAGGCTTTGATCGCACCCTGACCCAGAACGTTCTGCAGTTCATTCTTGCGCGCAGCGAACAACTGGTGAATGAGATTTCCAATCAGTTGGCGCGCGAACAGATGGATTTCATCGATGGCGAGATCGATGCCAATTTTTCGCGGCTAAAAGGCGCGCGCGATGCGCTTTTGGCCTTTCAGAATGAAAACGAGGTCGTCGATCCTAAGGAAACCGCCGGACTGGTTTTCAACGTCATCGCCCAATTGGAGGCCAGTCTTGCCGAGGATCGCGCGCGGCTGAAAGCGCAACTCAGCTATCTCGGCGAAAATGCCACCGAAATACGCATTCTGCGCAGCCTAATCGCCGCCAAGGAAGAACAGATCACTTCGGAAAAAACCCGCCTGACCGGAACCGGCGCCAAACGATTGAATGAAACCATGGCCCGATTCGAAGAACTCAGATTCAACGTCGAGTTCACCCACGAGCGGTACCAGTTTGCCCTAACCGCCCTGGAAACCGCTCAGGTTGAAGCCTCGCGAAAGGTGAAGAGCCTGGTGGTAATTTCCAAGCCAAATCTGCCCGAAGAAGCACAGTTTCCCGACACGCCATATATATTGACCACGGTCGGGGCTTTTCTGCTAATGGCATTTGGCATCCTGTCCGTCATCCTTGCCGCAATACGGGAGCATATGGAATGAGACTGTTCACTCTGCCAGCCTGGACATTGATCGGGCCATTGGTTCTGTTGCTTGTGGCCGCCCTGGCGCCGTCAGCGAAAGCTCAGACGCTTGATGATTTACCGTCGTCAAGAATTCCGCCGAATGCGCGCCAACTCACCCTGCCGCAGCCCAAATCCGCCCCTCAGGCCGAAATCCAGCCGGGCGCCGTTCAACAGGACACCACCCGGTCGCCAGGTCCTTTGCTGGACGCGCCTCAACCTGCTCCGGGCGAATTGCCGCCGGTGTTCGGTGCCCGAATGTTCACCGGCGCTTTTTCGCAAAAGCCCTTTTCGGGATTTAATCCGGACTACCGGATCCAGATCGGCGACATGGTTCGAGTCCAGCTTTGGGGGCCCGTTGTGTTTGGCGAGGCGCTGACCGTCGATGCCCAGGGCAACATCTTCCTGCCTAATATCGGGCCGGTGCGGGTGCTTGGCGTACGCAATGAAAAACTGACCGAACTGGTACGCGGCCAGGTACGCGGGGTTTATCGCGATCAGGTCGGCGTCTACGCCAATCTGGAAGGTGCTCAGCCCGTGAGCGTGCTGGTTTCCGGCTTTGTTCGCCGACCCGGGATGTATGGCGGGCTGTCATCGGATTCGCCGCTCTACTATCTCGACCTCTCCGGCGGAATCGATACGCTGAGGGGCAGTTTCATTGACATCAAGATTCTGCGAAACGGCAAAGTACGCAAACGGGTCAATCTGTACAATTTCCTACTCGAAGGAAAATTGCCGTCCCTGCAGTTCGCCGATGGCGACACCATCCACGTCGGCCCGTTGACCCAAAGGATCATAGTGGATGGCGACGTCAACAATGCCGCCCGCTTCGAATTTACCGAGCCTGACATTCCGGCGGGCCAAGTCATCCGTTGGGCCTCGCCGCGGCCCGGCGCCACCCACTTTACCGTACGGCGCAACAATTCCGGTGAAACAACCGCGGAATATCAGCCGCTGATCGCCATTGATGCGCTGATGCTGAAGGCCGGCGACCATGTCACGGTGGTGACCGAAGACAGTCTCCAGCAGATGGTTGTGAAGATTTCCGGCGAACATTTCGGCGCCAAGCAGCACGTGGTCACGCCCGGCACGCGCATCGGTGAAGTTCTCGACAGGATCATCACGAGCGAGCGGACCAATATCGGCGCCATTCAGCTTTTCCGCGAAAGCGTGCGCGAACGCCAAACCGCCCTGTTGCATCAGTCGCTAGACCGTCTGGAACGCGAGGTTCTGGCCACCCGATCCTCCACAGACGAAGAAGCGGCACTGCGCTTGAAAGAGGCCGAACTGATCCGGTCCTTCATCGAACAGGCTCGGCTTGTCGAACCTCAGGGCCTTGTCGTGCTGGAAGGACCGGATGCCGCACGCGATCTTTATCTGGAAGATGGCGATGTGCTGTTTCTGCCTGCCAGGAGCAGCCTGGTCACCATTGCCGGCGAAGTACGCTTCCCCACCGCCGCCACCTGGCAGTCAGGCAACAAGGTCAAGGATTATGTCCAGAAGGCCGGCGGCTTTTCTGATGCGGCCGACACTACAAAGGTGTTGCTGCGCCATGCCAATGGCGAAATCGAAACGGTGTCGCTTGGTGGCTTCAAGTCGCCGAAACCCCAGCCGGGCGATGAAATCATGGTATTGCCAGAACCGAATGTGAAGAATCTGCAGTTTGGCAAGGCCATTGCCGAAATACTCTTCCGCGTGGCGGTTGCCGCCAACGTGCTGCTGACATTGTAAGGGCGGCACGAAACCGGTTCGGCTTTACGCGCTTTCCGCGATCAGATTATCCAGTTTTTCCTGGCTCACCGCTACCATTTTCTCGTTCCAGGTGGTCAATCTGAATTTGCCAAGTTCCACCGAGGCCGCCTCGACATCTTTCAAGTTGATGAGGCATCCCCCGCCCGGGAGTTTTTTTGAGACACTAGACCCCAGCTTAGCCCATCGACCCAGACGCGCTTTTCGAAGATGCACTCTGCGAACCCTTGAGAACACTCATGGGGTCCATTGGCGTGACGCCGTCGCGAACTTCAAAATGCAGTTGCGGTTCGTCCACCGAACCTGACTGGCCGGCTAGGGCAATAACCTGGCCCTTGGTCACCACATCGCCCTTTTGAACCAGCATTTCGCTGTTGTGGGCATAGGCTGTGACCCAGCCATTGCGGTGACGCACCAGCAAAAGATTGCCGAATCCGCCAAGCTCGTTACCGGCATAGGCAACCATGCCGCCTTCGGCTGCGCGGACACGGGCACCCTCGCGCACCGCAATATTGATGCCGTCATTGCGTCCGCCTGTGGGCAGTTCGCCAAAACGCTGAACCACCGGGCCGGTGACCGGCCAGGAGAACGACAATGGAGCATCGCTTGGCGGCGGCGCCAGCTGGTTCGTGATGCGCGGCAGAGCAGCCACTTCCTGTTCTTCAACCTGTTCGGGCGCACGCACAACAGGTTCTGTGATCACGACCTGTTGCGGCTCGGTATCCACCATCGTTCGCGGCCCGATCGAAGCGGTTTCTGTTTCAACCAGTGGCTTCTCTCGCGGTATTTTCACCGGGATAACCACTGCCACTTCGGGTTCATCGGCCGGCATCCGCGGCGCCGTCGCAACTGTCCCCGAAGTTTGGGGAACCGAGACAATGATTTCCAATGCCGGCGCGGTATCCAAGCGCGGCTTTTCAGCCGGTGCGGCAAACGAGACTTTTCCGGCTTCCGGCGGCAGGGCCAATTTCTGACCGGGGATTATCGTAAAGGGCGGCTTCATATCATTTTCCCGGGCCAGCGCACCGATGGTGGCGCCATGCGAGCGGGCAATCGAGGACAGTGTATCGCCTGAATCCACGGTATAGAACGCCGCGACGGCAACATCCGCCGGCGGGGTATATGCAGCCGGGGTTGCCTGAGGCACCGGTTGATCCGGCTCATGGGTGACGGCGGGGACCGGAGGTTCACGATATATCGACGGCCGTTTTGGCGCGATCCGCACTACTTCACCAACCGACCGGCTGGGCAGACGACCGACCTGGATCGAACTGATCCGGGGATTGGCCTGGACAGGTTGTTGCAAATCAGTGGCCGACTGCACTTCGGTGCGAACGGGTTCGCGCCAGATGGCGGGCTGCTGAACGGCAATGCTGGATTGGGCGGCTTGTCCACCCTGGGTTCCGAACACAATGGGTGCGGGCGGCTGGGCGGTACATGCCGATACAAATGCTGCAAAGGCGATGGCTGCTATAGGCCTATGGTTCGCGAACGACTCCCTCAAGCAACGGCACGAAGCGAACTGGTAGAAGTTCTTCATGGGTATACCCCGTCTCTGTCCTGACGATCCGAATCAGCGTCTGCTCAACCGAATCAGTTTCAATGGGGACAATTAGTACACTACCGATTCGCAATTGATCTACCAATGAGTTAGGGACCCCCTCTGACGCGGCAGTTGAAACAATGGCGTCAAATGGCGCTTGCATCGGCCAGCCCAGAGTCCCGTCACCGATCAGGGTGATGATGTTGGTGTAGCCTAGAAATTCCAGTCTTTCCCGGGCCTCACGACTCAAGGTCGGGAACCGTTCAATGGTGTAAACCCGACGGCAAAGATGGGACAATATCGCGGCGTTGTACCCAGAGCCAGTACCGATTTCAAGGACCTTTTCCCGCCCCTTCAATTCCATCCCCTGTGCCATAAAAGCTACAACATAGGGCTGGCTGATCGTCTGACCGAACTCCAGCGGCAACGGAATATTCTCATAAGCCCGGTCGCGAAAGGTTTCCGGAACGAAGGCATGGCGCGGCACTTCTTCCATGGCGACCAGTACGCGCGGGTCGTGGATGTCACCCTGTTTCAGTGCCAGCATAAGTTTTGCTTTTTCTTCGTCGGTCGTGCCCCCCGGCATTTTCCTACTCCTGTTCGATAGCCGACCTGACGGTGGCCAGGGTACTCAAACCCGTCAGGTTCATGTGCAGCGGCGTTACCGATATATTGCCGGCATAAATCGCCGCCAGATCGGTATCGACCGGCGGATTGCTGTTGACCGGGCGAAAGCCAAGCCAGAAATAGGGAAAGCCACGGCCATCCTTGCGTTCAATGATATTGATCGAACGTTCGCCCCGCTTGCCCTGACGGGTCACCATAATCTCGCCGACCTTGTCGGTTTCCGTATCCGGGAAATTAATGTTGATCAGGACATTGGTCGGCCAGCCGGCACGGACCAGTTTCAACACCAGGCCGGGTGCATGGGTAGCGGTCACGTCCCAGTTTATCCGGGTCCGTTCAATGCCATAGGACTGGGACAGGGCAATCGAGGGAATGCCGAGTGATGTTCCCTCCATCGCCGCGGCGACGGTTCCCGAATAGGTCACGTCCTCGGCCATGTTCTGGCCGTTGTTTACGCCGGACAGGATCAGGTCCGGTTTACGGTCCGGCATGATCTGCTTGATCGCCATCATCACACAATCGGTCGGCGTTCCCTGCACGGCATAACGCCGGTCCGCGAGTTTACGCAGGCGAAGCGGCATATGAAGAGTGAGCGAATGCGAGGCGCCGGACTGTTCTGTTTCCGGCGCCACGATCCAGATATCGTCGGACAGTTCATCGGCAATCTTTTCCATCACCGCCAGACCCGGCGCGTTGATGCCGTCATCATTGCTGATCAGAATGCGCTTGCCCGCCAGCGGTTTGGTCATTCGCCGATGACCCTCACACCGCCCATATAGGGTTGCAGCACATCCGGCACGACAACGGTGCCGTCGGTCTGCTGATAGTTTTCCAAGATTGCCACCAGTGTCCGGCCCACCGCCAATCCCGACCCGTTTAGCGTATTGACGAAACGGGTCCCCTTTTCACCCGCCGGCCGATAGCGTGCCTTCATCCGGCGGGCTTGAAAGTCGCGGCAATTCGAACACGACGAGATTTCGCGATAAGCATTCTGCCCCGGCAACCAAACCTCGAGATCGAATGTCTTGGCCGCACCAAAACCCATGTCGCCGGTTGACAGTATCATGGTGCGGAATGGAAGTTCCAGCCGTTTCAGGATGTTTTCGGCACACGCCGTCATCCGGTCCAGTTCGGCTTCCGACTCTTCCGGCACCGTGATCGAGACCAGTTCCACCTTTGAAAACTGATGCATCCGGATCAGGCCGCGAGTATCCCGGCCGGCCGATCCGGCTTCAGCCCGGAAACAGGGCGTCCAGGCTGTCACTCGCATTGGCAATTCGCCCGCGTCGATGATTTCGTCAGCTACCAGATTGGTCAGCGGCACTTCGGCGGTCGGGATCAGCCAGTACTTGTCGTCCAGTTCAGCATCCCCGGCCTCGGTATCGCCCCTGATCGAACAGAACAGATCCTCGCCGAATTTCGGCAACTGGCCCGTGCCGGCCATGGCGCTGGACCGCACCAGAAACGGCGGAATGACTTCGATATAGCCAAACTCGCTTGTGTGGGTGTCCAGCATGAAATTCGCGATTGCCCGGTCGAGCCGGGCAAGTTGGCCGCGCAGGATCGCGAACCGGGCGCCCGACAGCTTGGCGGCCCGCTCGAAATCCAGCAGCCCCAGATCCTCGCCCAGATCGAAATGCTGCTTCGGCTCAAAATCATAAGACCCCGGCGTGCCCGATTTGCGCACTTCGGCATTCGCCCCCTCTTCCACGCCGACTGGGACATCGGCATCGGGAATATTGGGAATGCCCATTAACAGATCATCGAGTTCGCCGCTGACCACGCGCTCTGCTTCTTCCAAAGCCGGCATCTTGTCCCTGATACCGGCAACTTCGGCCATCAGGGCATTGGCGCGGGTTTCGTCGCCCTGTCCCTTGGCCATGCCGATTTCCTTGGAGGCGGCGTTGCGCCGGTTCTGCAGATCCTGAACCTGGGTAACGACCGAGCGGCGCTTTTCATCCAGCGCCAGCAACTCGGACGACATCGGCGAAAGCCCGCGCAGGGCCACACCCTGGTCGAAGCGTTCAGGGTCGTCGCGAATGGCGCGGATGTCGTGCATGGTCCTCACTCACATGTGGTCGGTGAAAAGATGCGAGCGGTATACGCGGGCGCCGGTCGCTTCGTCCAGTAGGGTTCAGACCGCGGATGCTTCGGCCTCATCGCGCCCGGCCTCGATCCGCCGGACCAGGAAGATCGAAATTTCGTAAAGCAGCAAGATCGGAACCGCCAGGCCGATCTGGCTGACGGGATCAGGCGGCGTAAAGATCGCCGCCATGGCGAAAATACCAACAATCGCGTATTTGCGACCATCGCGCAGAGTATCCGAAGAAATCATCCCGACCCGTGCCAGCAGAACCAGCAGGACCGGCAACTGAAAACAGATCCCGAAGGCCAGGATAAGGGTCATCATCAGGCCGAAATATTCACTGACCCGTGTCTCGAGAACGATCTGCATCCCGGCATCACCAACCTCGGCGACGCTGTAAAAAAATCTCAGCGCCAGTGGCATGATCAGATAGTAAACTAGGGAAGCGCCGGTAATGAACAAGGCAGGCGTTGCGATGATAAATGGCAGGAAGGCGCGCTTTTCATTCCTGTAAAGCCCCGGCGCAATGAAGGCCCAGAGTTGGTTGGCGATTAGGGGAAAGGCCATGAAAAAACCGCCGAACAGAGACAGTTTCAGATAGGTGAAAAAGGCTTCCTGCGGCGCCGTGGTAATCAATCTGCACTCGCTCGGATCTTTTGAATAGGCCTGGCAGGCGACAAAGATCGGCTTGGCGATGAACTGATAGATCACATCGGAAAAATAGTAGCAAATGACAAATCCGATCGCCATGAACACGATTGAGTGCATCAGCCGCTGGCGCAATTCCACCAAATGATCCAGCAGCGGCGCCTTGCTGTCATCGATTTCGGTGGTTTCGGTCATCGGTGGATGGTCCAGATCACTCGGCAACAGCTTTCGCACTTGTTTCCGGCGCAACGGTTTCTGTTTTTGACGGTTCCGGCGTTACTGTCGCCTCAACCGGCTTCGGCTCGGTTGGTTCGTCAGATTTCGTCTTATCTTCAATTTGGGTAGGCGGTGATGATATGGTTGCATTCCGGTTCACATCGGCGAGCTTTTCCATATCCTTTTTGAAGCCTTGGCCGACATTGCCGATTTCCTTGGACAGGTTCCGGATTTCCTCATCCGCGCCGATATCTTCCAGACCGGACTGAAACTCGCGCGCAAGCGACCGCGCCCGCCGGACCCAATGGCCGACGGTTCGCAAAAGCTTTGGAAGATCCTTGGGCCCCACCACCAGGATGGCAACGATGGCCACCATCAACAGCTCGGGTCCGCCGATATCGAACATGGCTATTCCTCAATCATCGCCGCCCTGCTTCGGGGCCGGCAATGGATCAACTGTTTGCAGCCTTGTCTTTTTCCGGCGTCACATCAATCGGCTCGTCGAATTTCTCCTCGACCTTGGCGACGTCTTCGTCCTTCATGCCCTGCTTGAAGCCTTTAATACCTTCGGCCACGTCCTTCATCAGACCGGGGATGCGACCCCGGCCAAACAAAAGCACGACCAGCAGCAGCACAATGATCAACTGCCATGGACCAATATTCATGTCCTATTCCTCTTTCCCGTTGGGAGCGTTGCCAAATTTTCTCCACCGGATCATGTCAGAGCCATGACCAAGAGGCAAACCAGCCTTTTGTACATAGTGTCACGGCGCCGGATATACGAGGGCGGCGTTCGGCTCAAGCTTTAGTGACACTGTATCGCCCGGTTTTATACGAGAGTTGGGCGAAATCCGGGCTCGTATCTGAATATTTTCGCCAAGGCTGGCTTCGATCAGGCAGATACTGCCCAGAAAGGTCGCGTGGACGATCCGGGCCTCGGTTCCCGAGTTGTCGCCCGTCAGATGGAATGCTTCCGGGCGCACGCATACATCGACATCCTGCCCCTCGCGCAGCCCATTGGCGGCGACACTGCCAATTGGCGTGCCCACTTTTCCGTTCACAACCTTGCCGGTGAACCGGTTCAGTTCGCTGAAGAATGCCGCGGCTTCGCGGTCTACCGGCCAGTGATAGAGATCCGCCGGCGTACCGGTCTGGATCACCCTGCCCGCGCGCATCAGGACAATCCGGTCCGAAACCTGCATCGCTTCTTCGGCTTCGTGTGTCACGAACAGTGCCGCCGCACCGGTGTCCTTCAGAATGCCAAGGGTTTCGCCACGGACGGCCTCGCGCAGCCGGGTGTCGAGGCCGGAAAATGGCTCGTCCATCAATAACACAGCCGGTTCCGGCGCCAGCGCCCGCGCCAGAGCGATCCGCTGCTGTTCCCCCCCCGACAATTGATGGGGATAGGCCTTTTCCAAAGCCGTTAATCCAATTTTTTCCAGCAGCACATCGACCCGGCGCTGGATTTCAGCACCGGCCAGTCCCCTTAGGCCAAAGGCGACATTGCCGCGCACGTCAAGATGGGGAAACAGGGCAAAGTCCTGAAACATCAGACCGACATGCCGTTTTTCAGGGGGCACGAACACGCCGGGTCCAGCGACAGTCCGGCCGTCGAGAACGACCTCACCGGCCTCGGGGATCTCCAACCCCGCGGCAATTCTCAGAGTCGTCGTCTTGCCGCAACCTGATGGCCCCAGCAGTGCGATGACCTCACCCGCCTGCAATTCCAGCAAGACATCTGCCACCGCCGGATAGGCACCAAAGGTCTTGGAAACTGAATTCAGCCGCAGAACCGGTACGGCATTGTCGGCGGTCATGACGTTCGGGATCTCCACATTAGGCTAATTCACCTAATGCGAACCATTTGCAAAAGCAAATGTTTAGCAAATCAGTTGAACCGGGTTTCGTCCTCGGCAAGCGCCGCTTCAATTTTCCGCTCTGCCTCGTTTTCCTCGTTGTCCTCATCGGTCTCGTCCGCCTCGGCGCTTGCTGTCATTGGCATGGAAAGCGCGTCGGGCAGATCCCGGTCGAGGAATCCGGCCTCTTTCAGTTCCTTGACACCAGGCAGATCTTTCAGATTTTCCAAGCCGAAATAATCGAGAAAATCCGGTGTTGAGACAAATGTTACCGGCCGCCCCGGGCTTTCACGCCGGCGGCCGATCTTGATCCATCCCTGGTCCATCAACAGATCCAGCGTCCCCCGGCTGACGCCGACACCGCGAATTTCCTCAATCTCGGTCCGGGTGACCGGCTGGTGGTAGGCAACGATTGCCAAGGTTTCCACAGCCGCACGAGACAGCCGCTTGGGCTCGACACTTTCCCGACGCAGCAAGAAGGCCAGATCAGGCGCGGTGCGAAAGGCCCAAGCCTTGCCGACCTTGTTCAGATTGACCCCGCGCGTGGCATAGTCACGAACCAGAATGTCGAGCAGCGGCTCGACTTCAACGCCATCGGGCAAACGTTCAGCCAGGCGCCTTTCCTCGACCGGCGCATCGGACGCAAACAGGATCGTTTCCAGAACACGCAAATGCTCGCGGGTTTCGGGATCGGATTGGGGGCCGTCCATCACCTGGCCCATCGGCAGGACCTTCTGATCTTCGTCGCTCATATTACTTCCCTTGACGCGACCGTCCGTGCGGCGCGCATGAAAATGGGTCCGAATGTATTGGCCTGCTGAATTTCAACCTTGCCCTCGCGCACCAGTTCCAGCCCTGCCGCAAATGTACTTGCAACCCCTGAACGTCGCTGTTCATCCGACAAATCGGGCGGCAGGAATGATTCAAGCCGCGACCAGTCCACCATATGGCCGAGAACATTCTGCAACCTGCGCAGCGCTTCTTCCATGGCAAATATCGGTGAGCGTTTGAGGTGAAACGGCTCGCGCAGGTGCTGGGTCCGCATGGCTGCATAGCTGGTCAGCAGTTCGAACAGGGAACTTGCGTACTCGATGGTCCGGATTGTCTTCACCTGTTCGGGATCGCCGCGTTTGAACACATCGCGGTTCAGCAGGTCCCTGGCAAACAGCTTGTCTGCCGAATTTCTCAAAGCTTCCAGCCGTTGCAGGCGAAAAGCCAAGATCGCGGCCATTTCCTCGCTACTGGGACCGTCCTCTTCCTCTTTCGGCAACAAAAGGCGAGATTTCAGATAAGCCAGCCAGGCCGCCATCACCAGATAATCAGCCGCCAGTTCGATCCGCCGGGTCCGCAATTCCTCGATAAAGGCAAGATATTGATCGGCCAGCCTCAGGATCGATATCTGGAGAAGATCAACCTTCTGATTCCGTGCGAGCACCAACAGCATGTCGAGCGGGCCTTCATAGCCATCGACATCAATCACCAGTGCTTCACCGTTTGCCCCAGCCAGGGCTTCGGCTAATACGTCACTGGTATCTTCGACATTGTTTGCGCTGGCCACTCAACGGCGCTCCATTCAATCGGCGAGAATCACACATTGGACAGTAGCATATCTCGCCGGGCCAAAGCCTCCGAGACAAGAATGTTTGCAGGTTTGATCCGGCAGGCTGCCGCAGCCCGCATTCTGACCCCCGCCGCCGGCGAAATTATGGTTAATGCAGAAGCAACCATCTCCATTTCATCTATGTTGCCATTGCAATGAAGCGCGACATCACAGCTTGCCGCCAGACATTGGGCGGTGCGTTCGGCATAATTCCCGGGCAGAGCCTTCATATTATTCGAAATGTCGTCGCTCATTAAAAGGCCGCCAAAACCGATGTTTTTGCGGATCACCTGTTCAATTACCCTGACCGACACCGTCGCCGCATGGTCGGGATCGACGGCGGAATAGACAACATGTGCCGTCATCGCCATGGGAAAGGTGGACAGAGCGCGAAATGGTGAAAAATCCCGTTCCAGTTCGTCTGCGGACGCCGTTACCTCCGGCAGGGTTTCGTGGCTGTCGGCGCGCGCGCGACCATGACCAGGGATGTGCTTGATTACCGGCAAGACACCGCCGGCGAGCAGCCCCTCGCCGATCGCCTGACCCAGCGCAATCACCCGGTCCGGCGCATCGCCAAGAGCACGATCACCGATTATGTCGTGGGCCAGTGGATCGCGCACGTCGATCATCGGTGCGCAGTTGACGTTGATGCCAATTTCCAGAAGTTCGGCAGCCTGTACCCGGGCATTCAGAAAGGCTGCTGCGGTGGCGGCTTCGGGATCCAGATCATAAAGAGCCGCAAAGACGCCCGGTGCGGGATACTCGGCCCAGACGGGCGCCTTGAGACGCGCAACCCGGCCGCCTTCTTGATCGATCAGAACCGGAGCGGCAGGATCGCCGACGATCTTGCGAAAATGATCGGTCAGGATCCGAACCTGGGTCTTGTTGTCGCAATTCCGCTGGAAGAGGATCAGCCCCCAGGGGCGGACACGTTCAAATAATTCAATCTCTTGCGATGAAAACTCTAAACCGGAACATCCGAAGATAACCGGAGCAGATTGTTCTCTCACGATTTGGTAACGATACAGGCTTGATTTCTCTTATCCAGTAACTTGCATAAGCTTTTGGCGGAACTACGATTTTCCATCGGTCCGACACGCAGGCGATAATAGATGCCCTTTTCCGGAATGTCCGCCTTGACGATGATCGGCGACATGGATCCCAGGACATCCTTGTTGGCCCGGGCAACCCGGCGCCAGGCGTCTTCGGCCTCGGCCCGCTTGCGGAAAGCGCCCAACTGAACCACGTGGCTGCCCTTGGGAGGGGGCTTGGGTGCCAGCGCGGCCACATCCACTTCCGGTTCCTTCTTGATCTTTGGCACAGTTTCCCTTGCCTTCACCGTCTCGGTCTTGGCTGTCTTTTTCGGTTCTTCCGCCTTCTTCGGAACCGGTGCAGGCTCGGGTACGGGTACGGGTTCGGCCTTGGCCACTTTCACCGGTTCTTCGACCTTCTTCTTTTTCTTGGCGATCTTTTTGGTGTCGGCCCTCTTGGCGTATGGCTTGATTTCCGCCGCGGCGACGGCGGCATCGGTTTTAATCTTCATTGCCGCCTCCAACAGTGCGGCGACCTCGTCGGAGGCATCTTTCGCGGCCTGCGGGATGCGGGCGGTTGCCTCATCAAGAGATCCTTCATCACCGCCATAGGCATTCTGGAAGGCCTCGCGCGATATCATTTCGCTGATATTGCTCGGGATCGTAATGTCTGCACCTTCAACCGGCTCGTCCGGCGCATCGAGTATTCTCGGCAATCCGTCATCGGCCTGAGCAGGCTCTTCCGGAGGCGGTAGCAATTGTTCGCCGGATTTGGCGTCAAGAGCAGCCAGTTCCTCAGGCGTGTTTTCCAAGCGGTTGTAAACGCCGACGTCCTGGTACGGAACAGTTCCGGCGTCCGATCCTTTGGGCGGGGGGATCTTGAACGGGCCTTCGGCCGCACGAATGACCATCAGTTCGTCGCCGCCGCGTTCCCTGGCATCAAGCTGATAGCTGAGATGGACCATCCCCACGAACAGGAGAAATGCAAAGAAGGCGCCTGAAATCCAGATATATCCGCAGCGTAAACCACCTTCGGCCTTGGTCAAAGTTCCCATCGTCGGTTCTCCAAAAGCCTGACCGTTTTGACCGATCAGCGCAGTTCTTCAACAGGCGCTACCCCCAGAACACCGAGCCCCGCAGAAATCACTATCCCCGCGGCGCGAATCAAAGATAACCGCGCCATGGTTAGCGGAAGGTTGCCAGAAATCAGAAATCTTAGCTCTGGTGACTCTTTTCCAACATTCCACTGTGCATGCAGGCTTGAGGCCAATTCGTAGAGATAAAATCCAACACGGTGCGGTTCGTGTGCCCGTGCTGCCTGCTCCATCAAACGCGGAAATTGGGCAATTTTGCGGGCAAGTTCCAATTCGCCAGAATGGGTCAGCGAGGTCAGATCGCTCTCCAGCAAGGCTAAATCAGACAAATCCGCGCTGGGGAACTCTTCCCGGGCATTGCGGAAAATCGAGCAAACCCGCGCGTGTGCGTACTGCACGTAGAAGACCGGATTGTCCTTGGACTGCTCGGTGACCTTGTCAAAATCGAAATCCAGAGGTGCATCGGATTTGCGCATCAGCATCATGAACCGGACAACATCCGGGCCAACCTCATTGACGACATTTCGCAAGGTTTCAAAGTTCCCTGCCCGCTTCGACATTTTCACCGGCTCGCCACCGCGCATCAGTTTTACGAGATTGCACAGCAACACATCGACGGTCATTTCGTCGCCCGACACTGCCTTGCCGACAGCCTGCAGCCGTTTCACATAACCGCCGTGATCCGCGCCCAGGACATAGATCGATTGCTTGTACCCGCGCTCGAATTTGTCGAGGGCGTAGGCTACATCGGACGCGAAATACGTGTAGCTGCCGTCTGATTTCATCAAGGGCCGATCGGTATCATCGCCATGATCCGACGACCGGAACAGCGTCTGTTCGCAATCCTCCCATTCTGCCCGCTCCTCATTGCTCAGGCTTTTCGGCGGTTCCAGCCGGCCCTCATAGATCAGATCTTCATCACGCAGCTTGTCCAGGGTTTCCGCAACCTTGCCGCCATTGCGGCCGTGCAGTGAGCTTTCGGCAAAGAACACTTCCTGGCGGATATTCAGAGTTTCAAGGTCCGCGCGGATCAGATCCATCATGGCATCAATGGCTGTCCTGCCGGCCAGGGGCATCCATTCTGTTTCCGGCATCTCCTTCAGGACAGCACCGTGTTCGCGCGCCAGTGCCTCACCTACCGGAACGAGATAATCGCCAGGATACAGGCCTTCGGGGATCTTGCCGATGTCCTCCCCCAGGGCTTGGCAGTAGCGCAGGAATACCGAACGGGCCAGGATGTCGATCTGGCCGCCGGCATCATTGATGTAATATTCCTTGGTGACCTTGTGACCGGTATAGGCCAGCAGATTGGCCAGGGCGTCGCCGACGACGGCGCCGCGGCAATGGCCGACATGCAGGGGGCCGGTCGGGTTGGCGGAAATGTACTCCACATTGACTGCCTGATTGCCGCCGAAGTCGTCGCGGCCAAAATCATCCCCCTTGCGCAGCGCGCGTCTCACTTCCGCCAGCCAAATGCCATCGGACAGCCTGACATTGATGAATCCGGGACCAGCCACTTCGACGCTGGTCACACCGGCCAATTCGCGCAGGCTCTCGGCAATACGCTCGGCCAGATCGCGCGGCTTGGATTGCATCGGTTTGGCAAGCACCATGGCGGCATTGGTCGCCAGATCGCCATGGGCCGGATCGCGCGGCGGTTCCATCGATACGGCATCCAGCGACGTCCCATTCGGCGCCATCACTTCCAATATTTCGTGAATATCTTTACGAAAGGCCTTGAAAATGCTCATAACCCACTTTCCGTCAAATCGAACAGCCGGCGATGTTCCTCGATCGCGAAACGATCGGTCATGCCTGCAATGAAATCGCAGATCACCGCCGCGCTCACCGCTTCGTCCCCTTGCGAAACCAGGTTACAATATTCGGCCGGCAGCACGCCGGGTTCGGCCATGTACAACCGGAACAGTTCGGTCACAAGCCGTTTGGCCTTCGACATCATGCGATTGACCTTGTAGTGCCGGTACATGTTGTCGAACAGGAATGATTTCAGTTCCCTGTCGTGCGCCTGCATGGTGGTGGAAAATCCGATCAGCGGCCCGTCCAGGGACCGGACCTCATCGGCTGAGCACACATTCGCCCGATCTATCCTTTGCCGGCTTTCTGTAACCACATCTTCGACCATCGCGCCGATCAGGCGGCGGACCGTTTCGTGGATCACGCGGCTGCGTTCCACCCCGGGATATTGCTTGTCCACGTCATCAAGGCAGGTCTCCACCACCGGCACCGCCATCAGATCGTCGGTCGAAAACAGTCCGGCGCGCAGACCGTCGTCAATATCGTGATTGTTATAGGCGATATCATCGGCAATCGCGGCGACCTGCGCCTCGGCGCAGGGCCAGGTCGCCAGTTCCAGATCGTGACGGGTATTGTAACTCGCAATGGGTTGGGCCACCGCGCCGCGCAAGGGCCCGTTGTGCTTCACCAGCCCTTCCAGAACCTCCCATGTCAGGTTCAGGCCATCGAAATCGGCGTAGCGATGTTCCAGTTTGGTAACGACCTTCAGGGTCTGGGCGTTATGATCGAAGCCGCCGAATTCTTCCATACAGGTGGCCAGGGCATCCTCGCCGGCATGGCCGAACGCCGGATGACCGAGATCGTGCGCCAGCGAGAGAGCCTCGGCCAGGTCCTCATCCAGGCCCAGGGTGCGGGCAATCGAGCGGGCAATCTGGGATACCTCCAGACTGTGTGTCAGCCGGGTTCGGTAATGATCGCCTTCGTGATAGACGAATACCTGGGTCTTGTGCTTGAGACGGCGAAAGGCGCTGGAATGTATAATCCGGTCCCGGTCGCGCTGAAAGGGTGTGCGCGAGCGCGATTCCGGTTCATGGAACAGGCGGCCCCGGCTGGCGGCGGGATCGGCGGCAAAAGGCGCGGGGAACATGGCAGAATCGGGCTCCTGAGGACAAAGCTGTTATAGACTGTGTGATCGTGCTTTGAAATCTCGCCACTGTTGCATTATCTAGGTGGGAACGTGATTATCTGAGAACCGAATGCAATGACCACACCTATTTCCGTTTCTGACAATGCCGCCAAGCAGATCGGTAAGATCATTGCCAGCGAACCTGAGGGGACAATGCTGCGTCTCTCCGTCTCGGGCGGCGGTTGTTCCGGATTTCAATACGGATTCAATCTCGACGACCAATCAGATGATGATGATTTGTTGATAAAAAAGAACGGGATCACCGTAATTATTGATATTGTATCTCAGTCATTTCTAGAAGGATCGGAGCTCGATTATGTCGACGATTTGATCGGTGCTTCTTTTCAAGTTAAAAATCCGAATGCCACCGCATCCTGCGGATGTGGAACATCTTTTTCCGTATGAAGATCGCCACCTGGAATATCAATGGTATAAAGGCGCGCCACGATGTTCTGGTCGCCTGGCTGAAGGAAGCAGATCCCGACGTGGCCTGCCTGCAGGAAATCAAATCAGTCGACGAGGCATTCCCCCGGACAGCGTTTGAGGATCTGGGGTACAATCTGGAAACCCACGGACAAAAGGGTTTCAACGGGGTAGCGATTTTTTCCAAATCCAAGCCTGAGGACGTCATGCGCGGCCTGCCGGGCAATGAGGCCGACGCACAGGCCCGCTATATCGAAGCGGTTATTCCCGCCGGCGATACGGTCGTCCGGGTTGCGTCGATATACCTGCCCAACGGCAATCCGGTGGACACCGAAAAGTATCCCCACAAATTGAACTGGATGGATCATTTAAGGGCACGGGCGGAAACCCTTCTATCTCTTGAGGAAAATACCGTTCTGCTCGGTGACTACAACGTCATTCCGATGGGCGAGGACTGCCATGATCCAAAAGCGTGGGCGACGGACGCCCTGCATCTGCCGGAAACGCGCGCGGCATACCGGCGCATCGTCAATCTTGGATATACCGACGCTGTGCGCTCGGTTACGTCCGCCGACGAGATCTACACATTCTGGGATTATCAGGCCGGCGCCTGGCAAAAAAACAACGGGATCCGGATCGACCACGCCTTGATGACCCCCCAGGCGGCCGACATGCTGAGATCATGTCATATCGACTCCCATGTCCGCGCCTGGGAAAAGCCGTCCGATCATGTCCCGGTGGTCATCGAAATTGCTGCCTGACATCCGGGCTGGCGATTAACCACAAACATGAAAAACACCGAAATGGCTCTAAAACAGGCCATACCGACGCTAAAACAGCCCCAAAACACACAAAATCGATGATTGGCGCGATGGCAACGGCTGTTGCGACGGCGGGTTCATGCTTTATTAACCGATGTCTCGCTGACGGGAGGCCACACATTATCCCGCATTCTCCAGGTGATCCGCTGGTTTTGCCGTTCTGATCGCAGTATCTTGATTATAAATCATTGAGCTGGCGGTTGCGAATGGCGGGTTTCATGGATCACCCGGAGGGTGCGGGTGCAAAGCGGGGTGATCGGGTGGATTTCGACCGTCGTGTGCGGCTGGAGTTCCAGGGCACACAGTTCAGTTCGGATGGCGGCCTGCTGGTGGTGCGGGAGCGCTGGATGATGCGCCCGGTCTGTCCGATCCCGGGGCTGGTGCCTTGCGCGATAGCCGTTTGGGCCAGAACACCGTCCACCGGCTCGACGGCCTGTTTCGGCAGTCGGTCCATGGGCGGCTCGCAGGCCAAGAGGATGTCAACGATGCGGACCGGCTCGCCCGTGATCCGGTCATGCGGCAGGTTGTGGGTGGGCGCGCCGTCGATGCACGGGCGGCCTCCGCGTCTCAAATGGGGCGGTTCGAGACCGATACGCCGGCTTTGCCCGGGAACCGGGCGGCTCTGGCCGACCTGAACGGCCAGTGGATCGACCGCTTTCATGATCGCAACGGGCTGAAGTACATCGTGCCGGACATGGACAGTTCCGTCAGCCCGACCCATGGTGATCAGGAAGGAGCCGCCTGGAACGGCCATTTCGACTGCGGCTGCTACCACCCGCTTTTCCTGTTCAACCCGTTCGGCATGCTGGAACGCCGCGCCCCGCGCGACGGCAACGTCCACGGCGCCGATGGCTGGCAGGATGTTCTGGACCCGGTGATCGCCCGGTATGCCGAAAGCCGTGGCCATCGGATCCGGATAAAACGTGGGCGCGGGCCGATCGCCCCGGATCGAGTGCTCTCGCGGCCGCAGAGCACCAGACGAACCACAAAAAACTTGATCAACGGGCGAGATCAGGCCAGATTGCCGTCAAGTCGGTCAACATCAAACGGGAGATTCCCCAATGCGGTTAATCAAAACACTCGGGCTATGCCTGCTTTTGGTTTCGTTTTCGGCGTGCGGGTCTGGCCAGCCCCGGGCCACATCGATTGACAAAGCACACGCCCAAGATATTATTCCTGATCAAGATATTACCATTGATTTTGCCTCGATGCCAAAAAACCTGAAGCTGGAATACTCGAGCACAGGCCAGGGGGGCGGCTGGGTAACAATTTACCGCGGGAAGGACCGCGGACACTACGTGTTGGACGTGTATCGGTTGGATGGCAGCAAGCGGTACACAAACTTTTATAACACCGAAGGTCATCGCGTTCGTCGGGAATATGCCGAAGGACGGGAATATGCCGAAGGAAACGTGCGCACGTACACGCCGCATCATTGTAACCGCGTCCCGGGCAAATGCGCCTATCGCTATGCCAACACTAACGACACCAGCGGCACCCTAACCGCCAAGCTCACAAAACGCGGCAGCAAATACACCTATACTACTTGGTGGAGGACGCAGAATGGCAGGAGGTGGTCGTGGACGTCCACGTTTTCCCTGGGGCAATACAACATCGGTGTGTCCGGGCACGGGCGTAGGTCTGATGGCCGGGGGGGTGAGTGGAAGCTGGAAAGCATGACCGTGCCCAAATAGCTTTGGGCGGGGCACCCAGGGAACCAGATATCTCGACAACTACCTGCGATGGTTCCAACGGCTTGAACTGGAGAACGCCTCACCCCGGGCTTGCCTCGCAGCCGCCATCGCACGTCCATGCATACAATTTGAAACTGAGCCTTCAGGAATGGTTATCGGGGATAGACCACCTCAGCCCGGCGCAGCGGCAGCAAACCGAAGCCGTGTTCCCGGGGGACACGGAGACGTCAGCGTCGCTGGCTGCCATTGAAGCGGCCGTGGGTGAAGATCGCCAGTGCCCGCATTGTGGCACGCCAGGAGCCATATCGCATGGCATGGCAAGGGGTCTGCGACGGTACCGGTGCAAAAATCTGGCGACGTTCCCGCGCGGCATCGAGTTGCCCGAGGCCATGGCCGGCTGGTCGCTCACCAGCCTCCAACTCAAGCTGATCAGGGTGGGGCGCCACGCCCCCGCGTGACCCTCTTCCAACTGGCCGAGGTCGTGGTCACCGGTACGATGGTCCGCGCGATCCTCGCCGCCATCCGCCGACTGCGCGCGCCGCCGTCATACGCGTGAGGCCGAGACCGCCCGAGATCGAACAAGGGTAGTTCGACAGGTCTGACCGCCGCACTGAAAAACATCGCCGCGGGACGTCAATGACGCATTCTCGCGGCTTGATCCGACCACATTCAGGCCCGACGGGAACAAGGCACATCCCAAGCCGCATGAAGCACTTGATCAGCGGACACGATCAAGCCATCCTTCGGTCAAACCGCGCGCCACTTGGGGAATGTCGGCTCATAGCCAAGCGTCACCGGATAGACCCGCTGACACAGCAGCGGTAAAAACCCATGCGCCAACTTGCCTTGCTGGCGCGGATCCTCCAGCCGCCGTGCCAGACCCGAAAGCAACCGGGCGCCGCCAAGGGGCGAGATATCCCCGCCCGCAAAATCAATCTCCACACGCCGCCCACAACAACGTGGCAATTCAATCTGGGAAAGGGTACGATCCGCCACCGCCGGTCTCCTGTGTTGATCCTTTTTAAGCAAATGAATCATGACACAAAAAGGGGATCAGCGGTGCCTGTTTCATGACGTATCCGGGCTAACTCACCAGACGGTCGATCAGCTTGTCGATAAAGGCGGTTCCTCGGCTGACCTGATCCAGCGTGATGAACTCGTTGGGCTGGTGCGCCTGGTCAATCGAACCGGGCCCGCAAATCACGACCGAATAGCCGGCCTGCTGGAACTGCCCCGCCTCGGTGGCATAGGCAACAATTTCGGAACTATTTTCACCGGTCAGCTGTTTGGCCAGTTGCACGGCAACTTCATTGTCATCGGAATCAAGGCCAGGAACAAAAAGACCTGGTTCCAGCCGAACGCCTGTGTCCGGATGGACCGCCTGCATTTCAGGCACGATCTCGGCTTCGATCCAGGCCTTGAACTCCTCAAGGAAATCCATCGGCAGTTGGCCGGCAATTACCCTGATATCGCAGACGAACCAAGCATCGCGCGCGGTGATGTTGTGGGCGGTGCCGCCCCGCACCTGGCCCACATGCAGCGTTGTGTAATGGGGGACAAAGCCATTGTCCGGATCGCTGGACGCCTTGTTGTGTTCCTGCATCTGGCGCAGTTTGTCGATCATCCTGCCGGCCGTCATTACGGCCGAAACCCCGCGATGCTGCTGGCTGGAATGCACCTCATGACCGCGAATGAACGCTTCGAACGTCATGATGCCCTTGTGGCGTACGACCACTTTCATATCCGTCGGCTCGCCGACGATTACCGCGCTGGGCCGAGGCACGTTTGAGACCATCTCCTCGATCATCGCCGGTGCACCGAGGCAGCCAACTTCTTCGTCGTAGGACAGGGCAAAATGGATCGGTTTATTGATGCCTTTTTCCAGCATCTCGGGTACGCGGGCGAGCGCAATGGCATAGAACGATTTCATGTCGCAAGTGCCACGCCCGTAAAGCTTGCCGTCCTTTTCCACGATGGAGAACGGATCGGTGTCCCACGGCTGGCCGTCGATGGGCACCACATCGGTGTGGCCCGACAGGACGATGCCACCCTCCTCCGCCGGCCCGATCGTGGCATATAGATTGGCCTTGTCACCGATATCATTGGCAACGGTGCGGCATTCAACGCCGAACTGTCCGAGATAGTCACTGACGAAGTTGATGAGTTCAAGATTGGAGTCGCGGGAAACTGTCGGAATTCCAATCAGTTTCTCGATCATTTCGCGGGGGGTATAGGTCTGTTTCATGGGCGCGACGATAGGGCGGGATACGCCACGTGGGAAGGGGCTAATTCCAGCGATTTCACGCGTCCGCCAATCCCCTGATCGCCAGATGGGTCAACTCTGTATTGCGGGCCACCACCATGGCGCGCCAGTCGTCGAAATCGGGGTAGGAGGCATCGCGGCGCTGCCGGCGGATCGCCTGGGCCAGGGGGTGATCCGGACCGCCGCATGAACGCAACCAGTTATCGGCGCGCAGGGCCAGTTCGACTTCGGTCAATGGCAGGGTGCCGAATTCCAGCGCCATGCCGGTGACCAGGGCATCGGGCAGTTCTTCTTCGACCGCATTGGTCAGGAAGCCGTGGATCGGGGCGGTGGAGGAATTGCCCTCGAACGGATCGGTAACATCTTCACCGTACCAGCCTTGCGCCCGGGCCTTGCCGCGCGGATGGCCGGTCATGATCGGTTCGCCGTAGCCGTAAGGGCCAAGCCCGGTGTGAATATCGATCAAGGCGGCGTGTTCCGCACCGCGCCCGTGTTCGCGCAGAATTTCGCGAAAGGTCAGGTTTGACCAGCCCGGCTTGTCGCCACCATAGCAGATCCCGTCGGGATGGGTGTACTGGCCGCCGGTGACTGCGGCCTGCCAGGCTTTCAGCCCTCGCTCGGCAATAAAGGCGGCGATCCCCTCTTCGGCCAGCATCCGCGCCGCGCCGTCCCAGTCCACCGGCGTCACCAGCGGATGCACCGCGTCATAGGCCGGATTCTCGTGCGCCGGGCCGCCGTGATCAACGAAATTGCGGTTGAGATCAATATTGTCCTCGGTCGTCCGGGTCAGCCATGAAAAGCCGAAAGGATTGATCGCATGGATTAGGACCAAGGCGGTATTGTCCGGTAGAAGGCCAAATTCACCGCCCCGCAGCATGGCAGTCTGGCAACCCGAGCCACAGAAACCTTCCGCGCCGTGGGTGCCGGACACACTGAAGAGCACGCGCGATGCGTCCTCGGATCCAAATCGCATGACATCGGTAATCAGTGAGCCGCCGGACGGGGTTTGGGCATTTGGATTGATGTATTCGGCCGTGGATTTACCGACATCGGCCACGGCGCCCAGGAACCGACCCCGACAGTCCGCATAATCGGCGCCGAAGTGCCCGTTCAGATCGCTCATGCGCCGCGCCAGCCCAGGGCGGTCAGCGCTTTCCTGGTCATTTCAAACGAGCGCTCGACAATATCCTCGCGCCATTTGTCATCGTCGCCATAGAACGCATCGCGAATCTGTTTCTTGACGGCCGGGCGCAGATATTCCCGGTCCTGACCCTTGAAGCGCAGCCAGTTATCGGCCCGCAAAGCATTGAGGACGTCGGGAACGGGCTGGGTCCCGAACTCCAGCACCATGCCCGTGGATTCAGCATGGGCAGCATGAGTGCCATGGACCTCAAAATTACACCCCGTCAGTTCGGCCGAGGTTGAACTGCCATCGCTGGTATCGGTGGCATCAGGCCCGAACCACTGTTTGGCCCGGGCACGTTCTTCCATTGTGCCTTCGGTGATCGGTTCGCCATAGCCGCGTGGTCCCAGGCCGGTGTGAAAATCGATGGTACCGGTGCGTTCCGCCTTGGCCGCATGTTCCCCGACAACCGCTTCCAATGTCCGCCGCGACCATGTCGGCGCGGTGCCGCCATAGAACAGGCCGTCGGGGCGGGCATATTGACCTGATGTCACCGCTTCCTGCCAGGCAGATTGTCCATGAGCCCTGATATAGTCATCGATCCGCGCCTCGGCCGAAGCATGGGCCGGCCCGTCCCAATCGGCCGGTAAAACCAGTGGATGGATAGCTTCATATTTCGTGGAGTCCGGCACAGGCTTATCGAAATCGACAAAATTCCGGTTGAGGTCCACATTTTCCTCTGTCGTCCGGTGGAGATGCGCAAAGCCGTACGGGTTGATGGCGTGGATGAAAACGACCGCCAGGTCTGCGGGCAACCCATCGAACAGGCCGCCGCGCAGCATGGCCGTCTGTGCACCGGACCCACAGAACCCTTCCACCCCGTGGGTGGCGGAGATCAGGAACAGGATATTTGGTGCGTCCATGGCACCGATACGTACCACATCGGTGGTCAGTTCGTCGCCGTTCGGTCCGTCGACCGCCGCATTGACGTGGGATTGGAATGTCAGGCCGGCATTTGCGACCGCTGCCCGGAACTTCGACCGGGCTTCGGCATAGTCGGTTCCGAAATGAACCGAAGCGCTCAACGCAGCCGCTCCAGAATGCTTACATAGTTGGCAACCGCCGCCCCGCCCATATTAAAGATGCCGACCAGTTCCGCACCCGGTACCTGCATGCCGTCCGCCTGGTCCAGCAGTTGCATCGAAGCCATGATGTGCATGGAAACACCAGTGGCGCCGATGGGATGCCCCTTGGATTTCAGACCGCCGGAAGGATTGACCGGCAGCTTGCCGTCCCTCCGGGTCCAGCCTTCCTCGATCGCCCGACGCCCCTTGCCCTTTTCGGTCAGGCCCATGGCCTCGTATTCGATCAGTTCGGCGATGGTGAAACAGTCATGGGTCTCGATCAGCGATAGATCGTCCAGCGTGGTGCCGCCGGCCTCGTGCGCCTTGGACCAGGCGGCCGTGCAACCCTCGAAATCGATGATATCTCGCTTCGACATGGGCAGATAATCCTGGGCATGACCGGTACCGCGAATGTGCACGGCCTTGGGCATGCGCAGGGCGGTTTCCACATCGGTCATCACAACCGCCGCGGCGCCATCGGACACCAGCGAACAGTCGGTGCGCCGGATCGGGCCAGCCACGACCGGGTTCTTGTCGGAGATGGTGTTACAGAATTCAAAGCCGAAATCCTTGCGCAACTGAGCGTAAGGGTTTTCGACGCCATTGGCATGGTTCTTGGCGGCGATCATCGCCATGGCGTCGGCATTGTCACCATAGCGCTGAAAATAATTCTGCGCGATCAGGCCGAAAACGCCGGCAAAGCCGCCCTCAACCTCTGCCTCTTCCTTGCGGTAAGACGCGTTGAGCAAGGCATCGCCGATCTCCGCGCCGCTGGCCACGGTCATCTTTTCCGCGCCGATCACCAGCACGAAACGACTGCCGGCCTTGATGTCTTTCACGCCCTGCTGCACCGCCGCCGATCCTGTGGCACAGGCGTTCTCGACCCGGGTGGCCGGCTTGAACCGCAAGATCGGATTGGCGTTCAGCGCAAAGGCCGCCGGAAACGACTGTTTCTCGAACCCGCCAAAATTGCCCACATAGATGGTATCGATCTCGCCCGGGGCGATCCCGGCATCGGCGCAGGCATCGGCCGCCACACGCGCGATCAGGTCTTCCAGATCGTCACCATCGAGTTTTCCAAACTGGCTATGTGCCCATCCAACGATGCAGGTCATCCGGTGTCTCCGTGTTCAGGGTTCTGAACTCTGGCTATTCAGCGGTCGCGCGCGCCACCAAAGCGAGCTTCCATCTGGCGTCTGATCTGGACGGCTTCAAGGCTTTCGTCAACCGCCACGTCCGCCCAGCGAACCGCCTCACCCAGTTTAACCGGGCTCTTGATGGCGAACCCGTGGGCCAGACCGATGGGCAGGCAGCCTTTCGCCAGGCTGTCTTCAGCGGGCATCAGCTTACCCCAGACGGTATAGCCGCCCTCCCCGTCCAGTATCTCGCCAGACGCCAGATCGCGCTTGGCCACGGCCACCGCATCGCCGCGGAAGCCGGTCGCCTGGCCCGTCGGCACGCCGTTCAGCACGGCGGCAAGAATGGAGATGTTCAGTTCCATCCCGATTAGATGAAAGGGCTTGTACATTGCCGAATAGCGGCCGGTGCTATCAGTGTTCATGCCGTATTGCCGGAAGCATTGGGCCGAATAATCATTCGGTGCCTCGAACACCACAAAGACGCCAAAGCGCAGATCGCGTGGCACCGGTGAACCACCGCGGTATTCAGACGAGATCACCTCGACCTGGCCCTTGTGCGCCAGGGTGCCGCCTTCGCTTGCGGGCTTCAGAATGTCGGCCAGTTCATCGGTATTGCAGGGCGTGAAGTTAAGACCTTCGGGTGCCGGGGTCAGGCCGGTAGCATTGGCGATTGCCGCCATTTCGATACCGGATTTGGTTCCATCGAGGAACGAATTGAACATCTGGCTGTTCATGCCGGCCGCACCGGCCTCGTTGGCGCTGAGACCATAATGGTCCCACACCGTGTCGGGCGTGGAGGCGTGGTAGGCTGGCAGATACTTCGTCCCCTTGCCCGCCGACGTCACCTCATAGCCGCAGGCGCGGGCCCATTCGACCATCTCCGCCGTCAGCGCCGGCTGGTCGCCATAAGCCATGGAGTAGACCGTCCCGGCCGCCCGGGCCTCTTCGGCAAGTAACGGCCCGGCCAGTACATCGGCCTCCACATTAACCATGACGATATGTTTTCCGGCCTTTGCGGCCGCGCGAGCGTGTGCGATGCCGGCGGGCGGATATCCCGTTGCCTCAATCACCACATCGATGTCGGGACGGACAATCAGATCCATTCCGTCGTCGTGATAGTCCGTCGCGGCGATCAACTCATCGTCCCAGTGGACACTGGCACAACTGCGCCGCGCCCGGTCCGGGTCCAGATCGGCAATCGCCACCACTTTCAGCCCCGGCGTGGTTGGCGCCTGGGACAGGAACATCGATCCGAACTTGCCGGCGCCGATCAGACCGACGCGCACCGGACGTCCCTCGGCAGCGCGTTGCAGCAGCGGTGTGTGCAAAAACATGGGCGCCCTTTCGCAGGTCACAAACATGAATTATTCGCCTGGCATCTTCTGAAACCGAAACGATTGGGGCAAGGGATGATTGCGCGCGATCCCCGGCCTGTGGCAGGACACTTCATCTATGATGACAGGGGCTTATTGGATGACAGGGGCTTATTTTTGACGCAGGTTTGTTTTTCGAAACCAGTTGCTACATGCAGCCCGGACCATTGGCCGGAATGATGTAATGACCAGAACCAGCTTTTTCCAGGACATGCTGTCTGCCATTACCGATCAGGGGCGACGCCTGCTGCCGCTCGCCGGATCGGTACCCGATGGCGCCGAAGGTCTGGCCGCCGCATGTGACACCCTGCTGTCGACCCGGGGCGAGGCTTCGGGAGTGGCGCTGGCGCGCCAAATTCTCGACGGGTTTCAATCTCTTGAAACACCGGAACAACTGGCGTTCTACCATATTCTCGCCGAACGCTACGATCCCGACCCTGAAGCGGTGAAGGCGACGGCAGAGGCCTATGCCAATGAGCGCACGCCCGAAACCCTGAATGCCATGGTGGCGGCGGTCGAACCACCGCGGGCCGAATTGCTGCGCCGACTGAACCTGGCGCCCGGTGGCACAGTGGCACTGGTGGAGATGCGTCGGCGCCTGTTGCCGCATCTGCGCGGCGAGCCGGCCCTGGCCGGTGTGGATGCTGATTTCAAGCGGTTGTTCGTTTCCTGGTTCAATCGGGGATTCCTGGTGATGCAGCATATCAACTGGATGACGCCGGCCCACATCCTGGAAAGGATCATCGCCTATGAGGCCGTGCACGAGATCGAGGGCTGGGACGATCTGCGCCGCCGCCTGCAGCCCAGCGACCGGCGCTGCTTTGCCTTTTTCCATCCTTCACTGGTCGACGATCCATTGATTTTCGTCGAAGTCGCGCTGACCGATGCGATCCCCGGTAACATTGCCGACGTACTGAGCGAGGACCGCGAGGTTCAGGCCGGCGACAAGCGGACCGTGGCGGTTTTCTATTCAATCTCGAACTGCCAGGACGGGTTGCGCGGTATTTCCTTCGGCAATTTTCTGATCAAACAGGTGGTCGAGGATTTGAAGGCGGCCGTGCCGTCGCTGAAGACATTCGTGACCCTGTCACCCGTTCCACGGTTCAGGGAATGGCTGAAAACGTCCGCGATGGACGACACGGCGACAGAGCTGCAAAGGGACGCGCAGGCTGCGCTTGCCAGGCTGGACGATGTCACCTGGCCGATCGACGAGGAGCAAACCGAACAGGCTAAGGCCGCGCTGATGCCGCTGGCATCGGAATATTTCCTGCGGGCAAAGCGCAGCGGCAACCTGCCTTTCGATCCGGTCGCCCGCTTCCATCTCGGCAACGGCGCCCGGCTGGAGAGGATCAACTGGCTGGGCGATGTGTCGGAGAAGGGCCTGGGCGAAGCCGTCGGCCTGATGGTCAATTACCTCTATGATCTGGACACGATCGAAACCAATCATGAGGCTCTGGCAACCAGTGGCAAGATCGCCACGACCCGCGCCGTACGCAGCACCCTGCCTAACCGCAAGACAAAGACAAAAACCTCCGCATGAACGAAAATCTCTTCGCCGTCCTGCAATCCAATTTTCCCTCGGATTCCGATAATAGCCGGTTTGCCTGGCTGGATGATGGCCGGCATTATTCCTATGGCGATGTGGACCAGGTCACCGCCCGCTTTGCCGTCACCCTGACCGAAATGGGCGTCAAGCCGGGGGACCGGATCGCCGTGCAGGTAGACAAGTCGATGGAAGCGCTGATGCTGATCATGGCGACCATGCGCATGGGCGCGGTCATCCTGCCGCTGAATACCGCCTACACCCCGGCGGAAATGGCATATTTCATCAATGATGCCGAACCGGCACTGGTCGTGTGCGATCCTGGCCGGGCGGACCAGCTTCGGCCGATCGCCGAGAAGGCGGATGCCCGTCTGGAGACCCTCGGCATCTGGACATCGCCGGAGGTTTCCGCCGGCAGTTTCCTCAATGCGGTGCCGGAAGCGACCGGCGGGTTTCAGACATTCGAAAGTGCCGGTGATGATCTGGCCGCCATCATTTACACCTCCGGGACAACGGGCCGCTCAAAGGGCGCGGTAATTTCGCACCATAACCTGGTTTCGAATGCCAGGGTTCTGGTCGATTACTGGCACTTCACGGCTGACGATGTCCTGTTGCATGCCTTGCCGATCTATCACACCCACGGGCTGTTCGTGGCGTCCAATGTCAGCCTGATGGCCGGGGCGTCGATGATCTTCCTGCCGAAATTCGATCAGGACCAGATGCTGGAATGGTTGCCCAGGGCGACCACCATGATGGGCGTGCCGACCTTCTATACGCGGCTCCTGGCCGACGACCGGTTTTCACCGGAGGCGACCAGACACATGCGCCTGTTCATCTCGGGCTCGGCCCCGCTGCTGGCCGAGACTCATGTCCGGTTCGAGGAGCGCACCGGCCACCGGATCCTGGAACGCTATGGCATGACCGAAACCAATATGAACACCTCGAATCCCTATGACGGCGACCGGCGCGCCGGCACTGTGGGCTTCCCACTGCCCGGCACGGATTTGCGGATTGTCGATCCGGACACGGGCGATGCTTTGCCGGATGGCGAGATCGGCATGATCGAAGTGCGCGGTCCGAATGTCTTTTCGGGCTATTGGCGCATGCCGAAAAAAAACGCCGAGGAATTCCAAGGTGACGGCTTTTTCATCACCGGTGACCTTGGCCGGATCGACACCGATGGCTATGTCACCATTGTTGGACGTGGCAAGGATCTGATCATTTCCGGCGGTTTCAACGTCTATCCAAAGGAGGTTGAATCCGCGATCGACGGCCTCTCGGGCATTGTCGAAAGCGCTGTCTTCGGCGTTCCCCATCCCGACTTTGGCGAGGGTGTCTGCGCCGCCGTGGTTTGCGAGGCAGATTGCGATCTGACCGGTGAGCAGATCACTGGCACGCTGGCCGAAACCATGGCCAAATTCAAACAACCTAGGCACATCGAGTTCCTGGACGAGCTTCCCCGCAACATCATGGGCAAGGTTCAGAAGAACGTGCTGCGCGACCGGTTCGCGGGATTGTTTTCGGCTTGACGGTTCGTGCGACCCGCCTGCTCGATCAGCCGATCATACGGCCCGACATGGACGCCCGGATGGGCGACAATATCAACGGGCCGGCCATCATCCACAGGCCGGACTGGGCGGAGGACAAACTCGGCACCTGTCACCTGTATTTTTCAGATCACAAGGGGACTTACATTCGGCTTTCTTATGCCAATGCGCTGACCGGTCCCTGGACCATGCACACGCCCGGAGCGCTGGACCTGCAAAGTCCCTGTTCGAACCCGTCAATCCGCCGGAGCCGCCCGAACGCGCCGCCCGGCGGCGGTGCGGTTGTCCTGAGGCGGTCGCCAGGCCAGCTGGTAAAGCGCTGCGATTCTGCGCTTCCGCCTCGTCGCCCTCGAGTTGGTAAAACCCGACGCGCGTGGGCCAGAACGCTTCGATCTGCCGTCGCACCTGCATAGGCGGGCTCAGCATTAGCAGGCGCAATCGCAGTTGCAGGGTATCCGTCCGGTCAGGCCGCGTTTTTGAGGTCTTGGGGCTTCCAGTTCCACGGCATGAGTTCGTCGATGGGGTTAATCCGTGATCAGCAATGCGTTCCAGCACCCATGTGAGCCAGGCCTCGGGATCGACATTGTTCATTTTAGCGGTCTCAATGAGGGCGTAGGCGATAGCGGCAGCCTCGCCGCCACCAACGGAGCCCATGAAGAGATGGTTCTTGCGGCCCAGTGCGATGGGGCGGATCGAGCGTTCACAGATGTTGTTGTCGAGTTCCAGCCGTCCGTCGCCGAGACAGGCACGCACCTTTGGCATGCGGTTCAGCGCATGGCGAATGGCCCCTGCCAGTTTGGTCTTGCCCGAGAGCCTGGGAAGCTGGGCCTGTAACCATGCTTCCAGCTCATCGAAGACGGGCTTTGCCTTCTCTTGCCGAATGGCGACCCGCTCTTCGGGGGATTTGCCTCTGGCTTCCTCTTCGACAGCGTAAAGTACGGCGATCTGCTTGATTGTGCCTTTGGCGATGGCCGACCCTGTGCGCTCAAACTCTTCCACAAACTTGCGGCGCACATGCACCATGCAGGCCTGTTCGTCGGCCTTGCCCTCCCCAAAGAGGCCATTGAAGCCCGCAAAGCCATCGGCATGCACGGTCCCGGTATAGCCGGAAAGATGATTGACCGGGTGTGCACCCTTGCGGTCTGTACTGAACTGATACCAGGCACAGGGTGGGGCCTCGCCGCACCACGGGCGCTCGTCGCGCACGTAACTCCACAGCCGCGCGGTTTTAGTCTTCTTTATCCTGGTGCGGGTTTGTCGTTTGACCGGTGTGTCATCGGCAAAAAGTGCAGGCCCTGCCCTGACCAGCTTGCCGATATGATCGGCCAATGGCTCCAGCAGCGCCGTGCTGCGGCCCACCCGGTCGGTCAACGTGGTGCGATGCAGATTAACCTTCTCGCGGGCGAAGATTTTTGATTGCCGGTCAAGCGGCAGGTGATCGCAGTATTTGCCAATCAGGACGTGGGCCAGCAGACCCGGACCGGGGCGGCCACGCTCAACAGGGCGCGACGGCAATGGGGCCTGGGCAAAGGTTTCACAACAGGTGCAGGCCATGCGGGGGCGGAGGATCCGGCGTACCACAAAGCGGCCCGGGACATATTCCAGTTCCTCGGTAACGTCCTCACCGATCTGGCGCAGGCTCCCACCGCAGTCAGTGCAGTCCTTACCCGGCGACAGCACCTCATCCTGCCGATCCAGATGATCTGGCAAGGGGTTGCGGCTGTGCTTGCGCCTGGCAGGTTTGTCCGTCTCATCGACATCAGTGCCGTTGGAGCCAGCTTCGTTCTTCTGCTCGTTTGCTGCCGCCTCGATCTCTTCGTCTTCCTGAAGATCAAAAGCCAGTTGATCCATGCTCTCTGATCTGGAGCCAGACCGTGCCTTGCGGTGGCCATGCAGTTCAGCCTTCAGCTTCTCGTCTTGATACGTCAGCGACTGAACCTCGGCCATCAAAAGCTCGCTGACAGCCCGCAGTTCGGCGGGGTCTTCAGTCAGGGATTCAAAGGCGTTGAACATGTGAAATCCATATCAAACTGCCCCATGGGATGGAACGACAAACCGCGTTAAACTTCATGTTTTTTGGGCTTTCTCTATCCCGCCTGCAAAGGACGCCAGGTCTTTTGCGGGGTGCGCCAGTCAATCCCCTCTAACAGCATCGACAGCTGTGAGGGACTCAGGCTGACCTTGCCCTCCCTGGGCCCTCCCTGGCCGCAGGCCAGACAAACCGCCCCCGTTCCAGTCGTCTGGAGAACAGGCAAGCGCCCTGGCCGTCCCACCATATGATCTTGAGCAGATCACCGCGCCTGCCGCGAAACACGAACATGTGCCCCGAATACGGGTCTTCAGCCAGAACCTGTTCGGCCTGAGTCGCCAGTGTGTTGAACCCGCGCCGCATATCCGTCACCCCAGCGGCCAGCCACACCCGCGTATTGCCCGGCACCGGGATCATGTCATCAGCCCCTCAACCAGAGCCGGTTGAAGGATTTCTTGCGGCGCTACCGAGGCGTCGCGACCAGATATCTCGACAACTACCTGCGATGGTTCCAACGGCTTGAACTGGAGAACACCTCACCCCGGGCTTGCCTCGCAACCGCCATCGCACGTCCATGCATACAATTCGTAAACTGAGCCAAATCCAAATGCAATTCCCCTGTCAGTTCCGGCCAGGCAGGGTGCCCATGTATTTGCAGATGATATTCAGCATGATTTCGTCGGCGCCAGCGCCGATCGACCATAGCCGACCGTCGCGATAGGCCCGCGACACCGGCGTCCCGCTCATATAACCCATGCCACCCCAATATTGCAGGCAGGCATCATTGACCTCGCGCGCCAGTCGGCCTCCCTTCAGTTTTGCCATTGATGCCAGCCGGGTCACGTCCTCGCCCGACAGCATCAGTTCGACCGCCTGCCATGACATTGCTCGCAGGGATTCCACCTCGGTCTGAAGTTCGGCCAACCGGAAATGGACCACCTGATTGTCCAGCACCGGTTTGCCGAAAACCTCGCGGCCGCGGGTGTATTCGATGGTTTGCTGGATGATCCATTCCATCGGCGCCAGTCCGTTGAAACAGCTCCAAAGCCTTTCTTCCTGGAATTGCAGCATCTGGTAGAAAAAACCCTGACCTTCCTGACCGACAAGATTGGTCGCGGGGACCCGGACATCGTCAAAATGGATCTGAGCGGTGTCGGACGAGCGCATGCCCAGCTTGTCCAGCGTGCGGGCAACCGTGACGCCCGGCGTGTTCATCGGTATTACGATCAGCGATTTACTCTTGTGGGCAGCTTCACCGCTGTCGCCGGTATTGGCCAAACAGCACATCCAGTCGGCCTGAGATCCGTTGGTGGTCCACATCTTGCCTCCATTGATGACATAGTCACCGCCATCGCGCCGGGCCGTGGTTTTGGTCGAGGCGACATCCGACCCGGCGCCGACCTCGGACACGCCCAGACAGGCAACCAGGTCGCCGGCGATCGAGGGCACCAGATATTCACGGCGCAATTCGTCCGATCCAAACCGAGCGAGCGCTGGCGTCGCCATGTCGGTATGCACACCGATCGCCATCGGCACGCCGCCGCAGCGGATGTTGCCCCAGGCTTCCGACGCCACTGCCGTATAGGACCAGTCGAGGCCCATGCCGCCAAACTCCTCCGGCCGGGAAATCCCCAGAAAGCCCATGTCGCCGACCTTCTTGAAAACCTCGTGGGCGGGGAAGCAACCTTCCGCCTCCCAATCGTCAATATGGGGATTTATCTCGTCATCAATGAAGCGAACGATGGAATCGCGCAATTGGTTGTGCTGTTCAGTCAGAATCATGGGAGGCTCCGGTGATTGATCGTGGTGGTGATTGCACCCGATCCTGGCCGGCATGACAAGCACCACGTGATGTCGCAATACTGCGGCACTCGGAATGGAAAATGCCTGTATCCTATACCTGCTTCGATATCGATGTTTCCGACAAGGTCACCCGGATTGTCCTGAACCGGCCCGAAAAGGCCAATTCGATGATACCGGAATTCTGGCGAGAATTGCTCCGGCTGATGCGCGAACTCGACAAGGATGGCGAGGTGCGTTGCGCGGTAATTTCGGCGGAAGGAAAACACTTTATGTCCGGCATGGACCTTGCCTGGGAATGTCCCGGGTTCTGTTGAAACCTTGATTTGAGGTGGCGTTGCTTCCCCCGAGCCGCAGGCTCGGGGCATTGAAACCGAAAGGAAGCAACACCATGAAGACGGCGACCACATCCCCCTTGACTTTGGCGACCGCCGCGAACGTGCATTCGCTTGACGCGCTGACGGAGAGCCTCGGGCAATTCCGTCTGACGGCAGGCATCGAAAGCCTGACCCGGTTGATGAACGAAGATGTGACGCGGTTTGCCGTGGAGCGTCACGGGCATTGTCCTGACGCGCCTGGCTGCCGTCGGGGCCATTCGCGGGCTCAACGCGGGCTCAAATTGGCTTTCACGACGGCAGGATCGACGTTGATCGCTCTCGGGTGCGCGGCAAGACCACAGGAGATGCCGCTGCCGGGCCGGGAGGAGGTTTCGGCGGGTGGATATCCCGATCAGTGGGCGAAGAACCTGATGGTGATCAATGTGGCCACCCGCAAGTTCCGCCGCGCCGTTCGGTTGCCCGAGGCCGGTGTTGCGGCCGAGGCGGGCAGCGGCCTGTCCAGATCCACGGTATCCCGGCGGTTCAAGGCGCTGACGCAGGCCAAATTCGATGAGTGCATGGGATCTGATCTCCCGGAGCCGGACCTTGTGGCGATCCCGATCGACGGGCGGCATCCGGACGACCGTCTGTTGATGATCGGGGCTGTCGGCATTGAGGTTTCCGGTCACAAGCACCCACCGGGCATCGTCGAAGGAGCCACGGGGAACGCCGCCACAGTCCAGGCGCCGCCCGACAATCTGATCGGGCGCGGGCTTGGATCCGGAAGGCCGCCGTCCCTTCATCGTGGACGGAGCCAGGGCGCTCGGTAAGGCGCCACGGTGCACCTTCGGCGCGAGACATTCCCCTCCAGCGTTGGCGGCACCGATTTCCTGCCGCAAAAGACCTGAAGGCACGCAAGCTCACGGGCATTGTGGAAGCCGATGAAACCTGTGTGCTGGAAAGCCGGAAAGGCGCACGAAACCTTGAGCGCAAGGCGCGACGCAGGGGAGGCAAGGCCAGCAGGCGGGGCCTGTCGGATGAACAGGTTCCGGTACACTGGTTGCCGCTGATCGCAGCGGCGCGACAGTCAGTGCGGTTCTGCCCGCTGTCAACGCCGATCCCTTGCGGGAGGTGATCGCGCCGGTTGTGGACGAGGATATCGTTTTGGTGACCGATGGACACCGCGCTTGTCCGCGATGCGCGGCGGCAATCGGTGCGCATCACGAAGCATTGAACCTGTCACGAAGTGAACGGGTGCGAGGTGCCTTTCACATTCAGATCGCAGCAGATCCGGCGGTCAACAACCGGCACAGCCGGTTGAAGGATTTCCTGCGGCGCTACCGAGGCGTCGCGACCAGATATCTCGACAACTATCTGCGATGGTTCCAGCGGCCTGAACGTAAGCGTCCGGTGTTGGTGCTCTGACGCGTTATAGCGTGCGCTGATAGTGTCCACCATTGATAGTGGACATCTTGAGGGCGGATATGGCTGGTAAGAAGGGTCAGAAGAAGCGGTTTTGGTCAGACGATGAGAAGGTCTCGATCTGCGGACAAACGCGCGCACCTGGGGTTTCGGTAGCGCAGGTTGCGCGACGTTACGCGATGAACGCCAATCTGATTCACACATGGTTGCGTGATCCCCGTTTCGCGCCGGCATGTACTGACGGTGATGATTTCGCCGGGGAAGTGACCACATTTCTGCCTGTAGAGATTGCAGGGCCAACCGCCCCCCACGTGCCGATCACAGCGCCCTGTATGGACGTTCCTCTTTCGGCTCACCGTGCAGACATCACCCTGTCTGATGGTCGGCGTATCCTGGTTGAAGGAGCGACGGGATTGCCGGCGGTGCTGGCTCTGGTTGAGGGGCTGATGACATGATCCCGGTGCCGGGCAATACGCGGGTGTGGCTGGCCGCTGGGGTGACGGATATGCGGCGCGGGTTCAACACACTGGCGACTCAGGCCGAACAGGTTCTGGCTGAAGACCCGTATTCGGGGCACATGTTTGTGTTTCGCGGCAGGCGCGGTGATCTGCTCAAGATCATATGGTGGGACGGCCAAGGCGCTTGCCTGTTCTCCAAACGACTGGAACGGGGGCGGTTTGTCTGGCCTGCGGCCAGGGAGGGCAAGGTCAGCCTGAGTCCCTCACAGCTGTCGATGCTGTTAGAGGGGATTGACTGGCGCACCCCGCAAAAGACCTGGCGTCCTTTGCAGGCGGGATAGAGAAAGCCCAAAAAAACATCAAGTTTAACGCGGTTTGTCGTTTCATCCCATGGGGCAGTTTGGTATGGATTACACATGTTGAACACCCTTGAAGCCCTGCCTGAAAACCCCGCCGAACTGCGGGCTGTCAGCGAGCTTTTGATGGCCGAGGTTCAGTCGCTGACGTATCAAAACGAGAAGCTGAAGGCTGAACTGCATGGCCACCGCAAGGCACGGTTTGGCTCCAGATCAGAGAGCATGGATCAACTGGCCCTCGACCTACAGGATGACCAAGAGATCGAGGCGGCAGCAAACGAGCAGAAGAACGAAGCTGGCTCCAACGGCACTGATGTCGATGAGACGGACAAATCTGCCAGGCGCAAGCACAGCCGCAACCCCTTGCCAGATCATCTGGATCGGCAGGATGAGGTGCTGTCGCCGGGTGAGGACTGCACTGACTGCGGTGGGAGCCTGCGCCAGATCGGTGAGGACGTTACCGAGGAACTGGAATATGTCCCGGGCCGCTTTGTGGTACGCCGGATCCTCCGCCCCCGCATGGCCTGCACCTGTTGTGAAACCTTTGCCCAGGCCCCATTGCCGTCGCGCCCCATCGAACGTGGCCGCCCCGGTCCGGGTCTGCTGGCCCACGTCCTGATTGGCAAATACTGCGATCACCTGCCGCTTGACCGGCAATCAAAAATCTTCGCCCGCGAGAAGGTTAATCTGCATCGCACCACGTTGACCGACTGGGTGGGCCGCAGCACGGCGCTGCTGGAGCCATTGGCCAATCATATCGGCAAGCTGGTCAGGGCAGGGCCTGCCCTTTTTGCCGATGACACACCGGTCAAACTACAAACCCGCACCAGGATAAAGAAGACTAAAACCGCGCGGCTGTGGAGTTACGTGCGCGACGAGCGCCCGTGGTGCGGCGAGGCCCCACCCTGTGCCTGGTATCAGTTCAGCGTGGATCGCAAGGGCGAACATCCGGTCAATCATCTTTCTGGCTATACCGGCACGGTGCACGCCGATGGCTTTGCGGGCTTCAATGGCCTCTTTGGGGAGGGCAAGGCCGACGAACAGGCCTGCATGGTGCATGTGCGCCGCAAGTTTGTGGAAGAGTTTGAGCGCACAGGGTCGGCCATCGCCAAAGGCACAATCAAGCAGATCGCTGTGCTTTACGCTGTCGAAGAGGAAGCCAGAGGCAAATCCCCCGAAGAGCGGGTCGCCATTCGGCAAGAGAAGGCAAAGCCCGTCTTCGATGAGCTGGAAGCATGGTTACAGGCCCAGCTTCCCAGGCTCTCGGGCAAGACCAGACTGGCAGGGGCCATTCGCTATGCGCTGAACCGCATGCCAAAGGCGCGTGCCTGTCTCAGCGACGGACGGCTGGAACTCGACAACAACATCTGTGAACGCTCGATCCGCCCCATCGCACTGGGCCGCAAGAACTATCTCTTCATGGGCTCCGTCGGTGGCGGTAAAGCCGCCGCTATCGCTTACACCCTGGTCGAGACCGCCAGGATGAACGGCGTTGATCCGGAAGCCTGGCTCACATGGGTGTTGGAGCGCCTGCCAGATCACAAGATCAACCGCATCGAGGAACTCATGCCGTGGAATTGGATGCCGGAATAACCGAAAAATACGGCTCTAACGGACGGCTACGAAAGGGCCGCCCTGCGGCAGGAGAAGGCCAGGCCTGTCTTCGATGACCTGGAAGCATGGCTACAGGCCCAACTGCCCAGGCTCTCGGGCAAGACCAAACTGGCCGAGGCGATCCGCTACGCCCTGAAGCCGATGCCCGAAGCGCGTGCTTATCTCGGCGACGGACGTCTGGAACTCGACAACAATATCTGTGAGCGATCAATCCGTCCCGTCGCCCCTGGTCGAAAAAATTGTCTCTTCCTAGGCTCCGTTGGTGGCGGCGAGGCTGCCGCTATCGCCTACGCTCTCATTGAGACCGCTAAAATGAACAATGTCGATCCCGAGGCCTGGCTCACATGGGTGCTGGAACGCGTTGCTGATCACGGATTAACCCCATCGACGAACTTATGCCGTGGAACTGGAAGCCCCAAGACCTCAAAAACGCGGCCTGACCGGACGGATACGCCTGAACTGGAGAACGCCTCACCCCGGGCTTGCCTCGCAACCGCCATCGCACATCCATGCATACAATTCGTGAACTGAGCCTAATAATTCCCTCAATCTTCTCAATCGTCGCCGGATTGATGGCGATGAAGAACTGACCCGTCCTCGGCGGACCGCCGGCAGTTCCGGCAAAGGGGTTCGCCCGAGACCCCAGTTTCGCCCCGGCCAGCGCGGCGGCCATCACCTCGGTCATCAGGGCGAAGCTGACGCCCCTGTACCTGCCGCTCGGCGCAATGGAGGCAGGGGCATTGGTGAATCCGATTCCGACCAGCCCGACCTCGGCGAGCCGCTCTGTATGATAGCCCAGCACGCCGCAATTACAGGAATTGTGGATCGACATTCCGGTGATACCGTTGGTCCGCGCCAGCGGGATCAGTTTTTCAAACCCGGCATCAATCGCCGGATGGGTGAACCCGGTGGCGGCGTCAATTCTGATCATCGAGGCGGTGGGCGTCTCAATCACCGGCATCGCCTTGCCATCGACCTTGCCGCACTGCACATGCTCCGCATAGATCGGAATATAGGCCAGGTCATGGCTGATGATGCCGTCCCGCCGCCGCCGACCGGGCGACACTGCGCGCATTTGCCTCCGCCGTACCCGCCCGCCACCAAAGCGCGGAAAGCGAGGTTTTCGATCTCGTCAATGTTCATTGCCGGTGGTCATTATATCTCCATTTTCTTTTCAATCATTATCGCTCAGTCCCGCCCCCGCCCCCGCACCGGCCAGGCGCGACTCTTCGGTGGCCGGGGCATAGGTGCGGTGGGCAAAGTTCAAAAGAACTTGCCAGGCGGCATCGTCCACTTCCTGGGCCTCGATTGCGGGGACCAGTTCGGTGGCGCAATCGGCGTCGCCAGCATGACAGGTGACCGTCACCGCCTCGTACAGGACAAGCGCATTGCCGAAGCCTTGAACGAAAACACCGTCGGGGCGGCAGAACACCTGCATGCCCGGCCATTCCAGAACAAACGACGTTTCCAATTCCCTGGCCGCGTGGGCCATGAAGGGCACCAGAAATGCCGGGCAGGAAACCCCTTCCAATTGAGGCGAGCGTCCGGCGGCGATTTCGCCGGCCAGATCACTGAGCGCCGCACCGCATAGGACAGGCCCCAGGAATCCCTCGCGGGCCTGCCACAGATCCTGGTCGGGCTGCAGCGGCGCCAGGTCCGGGATCGGCCGTTCGTGATTGCGGGTTAAAATCTCCGCCAGTAGTTCCACTCCCGGCAAATTCCATGCCGCCAGCCAGCGGACTGCCTTGCCGGCTTCTTCGGCGAGGCCCCATGGCATGCCGGCGCCTTTGGCCGCCTTCATCCCGGTGGCATCGATCTCGTAAAGCGTAACGATCATGATGCCGCGTCCGGCAAAGGCGGATAGGCCCAGTCGTCCGCGGCCATATCCTGCAGTTCGCCGGGCAAAGGCGCCCCCTGGAACATGGTAATCCGGACCCAGCGGTCGGACCGGGGATCGAACCGGGTTGCCCCGAAGAAGGACAGCTTGCAGCGCAAAAGGTCGATCGGCATCATGTCGGCCGACACCGTATTATCGCGAATCTCGGCATAGGGATGCTTCAGGGCGCGTTGCACCCGGCGGACCACATGGCGGTGTTCGGGATGGCGCAACAGAAAACCGGCAAGAGGTTCATCGTCTGGCAGCGCTTCCAGATCACGGTAAAGGGCCGCAATGTCCCGGCCCGGCGAGAGCGGCTGTTCATAGGGCTCGACCGGCTCTTCAAACCGCTCGCCCAGGCGGGGCTCCAGTTTTTCTTCCGACACGTACCAGACCCTTGCACAGGCATCGCGTTGGCTGAAATCGGTCTTGATGGCCCAGTCATATAATCGGTCGATGGCGCCGCGCAGTTCACCGGTGCGCACGGCGCCATCAATGCGAAAGGTGCGGTACTCATTGGCATCCATGCAATCGGTCAGGCCATCGACCAGTTCGCCATGTGGTTCGATCAACAGGCTCACCAACTGTTCCTGACCTTCAAGGGACAGCTCACGCTCGGTCCATTCATATAGTTCATTCCAGGGCGATGCGCGGTCCAGAACGCCAGTGGCGACAAACGCCTGAAGCCCGGCGAGATCGGCCTGGAGTACCTGAACCCTTTCGGCCTGGCCTCGTGGCTGGTGTGCCAATGTTCGGCACCCAGGACGGCGCGGGCCAGCATGGCGCGAAACGTCGCCGCTTCGGCCGGGCCGGCAGTGGCCAGTGACCGCACCCGGGCCAGGGCTTCCTCGCGCGCCATCATCCAGTTGTTGATCAGCACCGGATGGTTCAACAGAAAGGGCGCCATGCCGAGGCCGGTGGAATTGCCCACCCCCAGCCGACGGCGCAAGTCAGGCGCCAGCGCGATGGCGGTCTCCGGCGCCCGGGCCTTCGCCAGATGTTCAACGATATCCAGCGTGAACCAGCGCACCAGATAGACCAGAAGCATCTCGGCGCGGAACGGACCCGATAACTCAGGGCGGTCCGAGATCGCCAGCCGGTCCGCCGCGCCGAACTTGCCGGAACCGTAAACGGCGGTGGTACGCATCAGATAGCCGGTCGTCTCAATCTGTTCCGGATCGGGCTGCTTACCAGAGGCGAGCCGGTCCACCACATGGTCGAACAGGCGCACGGAACGGTTGGCCCGGGAGAGGCATAATTCCGTATCGGTGACCCGGCCGGCTTCCTGTTTGGGGACATTGGCGGCCAAACGCTGGATATCGGCGTCGCCGGGAACACCGTCATAGAGGGCAAGGGCGGCGTCCCATTCTTCCGCGATCACCCGGTCTGATCGTTTGGCGGGGTCGAGATCATTGGCGTAGCAGATCAGGCTGTAGGTCCGGTCGGGACCGGCGGCCGTGTAGACCCCGACGCCGACGCCCTGGTCATCGACCCGCCAGACCGGGCGCTCGAAATCCCAATCTTCCGACTTTAACCGGCGGAGCAAGGTCCGCATGAAGGACAGCCGCGTCTGGTGAAATGCGCCCATACGGGCCAGGCGCATGACCGTTTCGGGAGCACGGCGGGGAACTGTTGTTTCAAATTTCAGGTCCGCTTCCATGCCGGCGACCTACCCCGGTTTGGCGGGCACGAAGTTTTCGGCGAAGAAACGCAACCAGTTGCCACCCATCACCTTGGCCACATCCTCGGCGTTCAGCCCGGCCGCACCAAGCCCGGCTTGGATATTGCCGAAGTCCCGATTGTCGGTGAACCAGTCAGGCTGCGGTGGAAATCCGGCATTGTTGGCCGAACCCTCGCCATAGTCGATCTGCTTGGTCCAGCGACCGACCCGCATCCATTCGACCACGCTGTCGGGCTGGTCCTGGCACAGGTCCGAACCGAGCGCGATATTGTCGATTCCCATCAGATCAGCTGTCCGGACAATCATGTCGCAGAACGACTGAACCGTACAGTCAGTCGCACCCGCCAGATGGTATGGATACATCGAAAAGCCCAGCATGCCACCGCTGTTCCCCAAGCCTCCAGCACATCGTCCGATTTATTGCGCAGGGCAGGATGCCAATCGTGCGGATTGGCATGAGTGATGGCGATCGGCCGGTCAGACAACTCAATCCCTTCCAGGGTCGAGCGCTCGGCGGAATGGGACATGTCGACCACCAGGCCGACCCGGTTCATTTCCGCGATCACCTGTTTGCCCATGCGGGTGATGCCGGGATCTTCGGCCTCGTAGCAGCCCGTCGCCAAAAGGGACTGGTTATTGTAGCTGAGCTGCATGAAGCGCACGCCCAGCATGTGCACGATCTCGACCAGGCCGATATCGTCCTCGATCGGCGATTGTAGCTGAGCTGCATGAAGCGCACGCCCAGCATGTGCACGATCTCGACCAGGCCGATATCGTCCTCGATCGGCGAGGGATTCTGTAATCCGAAAAAGATTGCCGTGCGGTTCGTCTCGCGCGCGAGGATCACGTCCTTGGCCCACTTGCCGTGAAAGATCAGATCGGGGAAGCGCTCGAACAACAGGTTCCATTCCTCGATCCGCGCTACCATTTCGCGAAAATTTTCATGATAGGCTATGGTGACATGCACCGCATCCACGCCGCCCTCGTGCATCTGCCGAAAAATCTTTTCCGACCAGTTGGCATATTGCAGTCCGTCGATCCGGATGGTGTTTGTCATGTCACCCGGTTAGCGCGGATTGGCCGGGCAAACAAGATGACACGTAGGGCGCATCGCAATGCGCCCTACGACACCGCCTTGAATCCGGCTGCGACGGACAGGGCAAACGCCCGGTCCAAATTCGTCTGCAGGTCTTCGACGTCCTCCAGCCCAATCGATATCCGCAGAAGGCCGTCGGTGATGCCGAAGTCGGCGCGTTCCTCGGGCGGCAGGACACGGTGGGTGGTGGTGGTCGGATGGCGCTCAGCGATTTGGCGTCGCCGGGATTGTTGGAGATATCGATCAGGCGCAGTTCGCACAGCAGGGTAAAGGCCGCCTCCTGCCCGCCGGCCACATCGAAGGACACGATGGTGCCGCCGTTCTTCATCTGGCAGCGGGCCAGATCGGCCTGTTCAAAATCTGGGCGAAACGGATAGAGAATGCGGTTCACTTCCGGCCGGTAAGATAATCCGCCAATGCTGTGGGCGCTCCTGGCCTCCGGACAGATGCAACTGCGAAAAGTCAATGGCTGGGAAACGCTCACGCAGCCTGCCCTGCCTATGACCCTTGACTTCGCCGCCTGATCAGGCGAAATTCACACCGCTCGGAGGACACCGCCAGAGAATTTCCACCAAACTTGAGACAGGACCCACAACCCATACTTACCGGCCATACTTACCGGGAGGAAAACTGCATGGCATTTAGCCTGAAACACCTGAAAACCAATGCTGCCGCAACACTGCTGAGCCTGGCGCCAATCACCGCTCTGGCCGAAGACTGGAAGTTCGCCATCGAAGAAATTCCGGGCTAGGGTCTGTTGACAATCACCGGGCAGCAATGAGCATTGCGCAGAGGTGCCAGTTGGCTGCATAGCTGGTATCTGTTTTGTCGTATCGCGTTGCTATCCCCCTGAATTCCTTGATCTTTGCAAAGTAGTTTTCAATCAGGTGACGCCACTTGTACATGTGAGTATCGTAGTCTCGTTGCACTTTCCGGTTCGATTTGGGTGGAATAACCGCAGTTGCGCCGCGCTCATCAAGGTCTTGCAGGAGCCAATCGGCGTCGAAGGCCTTGTCGGCCAGCAACGCTGCGAAGGAGACATCGTGGATCAGGGGAGCAACCCCCTTCATGTCGTGCGCTTGCCCCGGCAGAAGCAGAAAGCGGAACAAGTTGCCGAGCGCATCGACCAGGGCAACGATTTTGGTCGTCAGCCCGCCGCGAGAGCGTCCGATGGCTTGATTCCGTGTCCCCCTTTTGCGCCCGAAGCCTTCTGATGGGCCTGGACAATCGTTCCGTCGATGAGAGCATATTCAAGGTCTGGCTCGTCGCTTATGGCGTTGAAAAGTCTCTCAAACACACCGGCCTTTGCCCATCGACGAAATCGTTTGAAAACCGAATTCCAGTTGCCGAAATCCTAGGGCAGGTCACGCCAGGGAGACCCTGTTCGCACACGCCAAAGTACGGCCTCCATGAACCGACGGTTATCCCGACCGGTTGCTCCCGGGTCCCCGGCTTTACCGGGTAACAGGGGCGCAATCTTCGCCCGGAGTTCATCTGAAATCACCAAACGATCTTCGTCCATCCAAACCTCCATTTTCGAAGCTTGAATAACAGTTCAGGCCAAATCGCAACCCCAAATGTCAACAGACCCTAGAGTAGCGTGCGAATTCCGCTCGGCGCCGGTTCCGCCGTATCTGCGCGAGGCCAGGTCGGTCGAGGAACTGCTTCCGTGGCTCTATCTGAGGGGCACCTCGACGGGGGACTTCAGCGAAGCGTTGGCGGCCCTTCTGGGGCCGGATGCCGCAGGGCTGTCCGCCTCGACGATCACACGGCTGAAAGCGACGTGGTGGGCAGAATATGAGGCCTGGCGCAAGCGCGACCTCAAAGGCAAGCGCTATGTCTACATCTGGGCGGACGGGGTGTATTTTATGCCGCGCCTGGACAATGATCGTCAATGCATGTTGGTGATTATCGGTGCTGACGAGTATGGCGAGAAGGATGTGCTGGCGATCATGGACGGGTTCCGAGGGAACGCGGACAGCTGGCGCGACCTTCTGAAAGGGCTGAAGAAACGCGGCCTGACGGTGCCGCCTGAACTGGCGATCGGCGGTGGTGCGCTCGGGTTCTGGACAGCGCTGCGGGATGTCTTCCCCGACACGCGTGAGCAACTATGCTGGTTTCACAAGACCGCCAACGTGATCCGCGCATTGCCCATCTCTCTGTGCGCGAAGGCCAGGAGCGATCTGCAGGATATCTGGATGGCCGAGACGAAGAAGGAGGCCAACGCCGCCTTCGATCTCTTCATCGAAACCTACGATGTGAAGTATGAGCGCGCCGTGGAAAGGCTGGTGAAAGACCGCGATGAACTGCTGGCCTTCTACGACTTCCCCGCCGAGCACTGGAAGCATATCCGGACCACATACCATATCAAGAGGGTCTTTGCCACGGTTCGCCGCACCCGAAAAACCAGGGGCTGCCTGGACCGCAAGACCGCCCTCGCCATGGTCTTCAGACTGATGATGTCAGCCAGGAAAAAATGGCGGAAGATCTCAGGGCCAAACCGTCTGCCCGAGGTCATTCAGGGGGTTGAGTTCAAAGGTGGCATCAAGCAAGTTGAAAAAGCTGCCTGATGACGACCGTCACCAACTTTTGGGCATAGCTCACGTGCGAATAACTGAGTACAAAGTCCTATTGTCACCTGGGCAAATAAAAACTGGTGACCCCGGCAGGATTCGAACCTGCGACCTACGGATTAGGGCCTGTTGACATTCGGGTTTCCGATTTGGCCTGAACTGTTATTCAAGCTTCGAAAATGGAGATTTGGATGGACGAAGATCGTTTGGTGATTTCAGATGAACTCCGGGAGAAGATTGCGCCCCTGTTACCCGGTAAGGCCGGGGACCCGGGAGCAACCGGTCGGGATAACCGTCAGTTCATGGAGGCCGTACTTTGGCGTGTGCGAACAGGGTCTCCCTGGCGTGACCTGCCCCAGGATTTCGGCAACTGGAATTCGGTTTTCAAACGATTTCGTTGATGGGCAAAGGCCGGTGTGTTCGAGAGACTTTTCAACGCCACAAGCGGCGAGCCAGACCTTGAACATGCTCTCATCGACGGAACGATTGTCCAGGCCCATCAGAAGGCTTCGGGCGCAAAAGGGGAACACGGCATCAAGCCATCGGACGCTCTCGCGGCGGGCTGACGACCAAAATCGTTGCCCTGGTCGATGCGCTCGGCAACTTGTTCCGCTTTCTGCTTCTGCCGGGGCAAGCGCACGACATGAAGAGGGTTGCTCCCCTGATTCACGATGTCTCCTTCGCAGCGTTGCTGGCCGACAAGGCCTTCGACGCCGATTGGCTCCTGCAAGACCTTGATGAGCGCGGCGCAACTGCGGTTATTCCACCCAAATCGAACCGGAAAGTGCAACGAGACGACGATACTCACATGTACAAGTGGCGTCATCTGATTGAAAACTGCTTCTCAAAGATCAAGGAATTCAGGGGGATAGTAACGCGATACGACAAAACAGATACCAGCTACGCAGCCAACTGGCACCTTTGCGCAATGCTCGTTGCTGCTCGGTGATTGTCAACAGATCCTAAAACCGCCCAGCAAGCGGGGCCTGTCAGATGAACAGGTTCCGGTACTGGTTGTCGCTGATCGCAGCGGCGCAACAGTCAGTGCGGTTCTGCCCGCGGTCAACGCAGATACCTTGCGAGAGGTAATCGCGCCGGTTGTGGACGAGGATATCGTTTTGGTGACCGATGGACACCGCGCTTGTCCGCGATGCGCGGCGGCAATCGGTGCGCATCACGAAGCATTGAACCTGTCACGAAGTGAACGGGTGCGGGGTGCCTTTCACATTCAGACGGTCAACAACCGACACAGCCGGTTGAAGGATTTCTTGCGGCGCTACCGAGGCGTCGCGACCAGATATCTCGACAACTACCTGCGATGGTTTCAACGGCTTGAACTGGAGAACGCCTCACCCCGGGCTTGCCTCGCAACCGCCATTGTGCACGTCCATGCATACAATTCGTAAACTGAGCCTTCAAAAAACTCTAGGGCGGGGACTCCTTTCTTTTTGTCAACTCTTCTTCTTTCCGCAAAACCGTCCGGATGCTGTCGACATATTCTGCCAATTCATACTCGAATGTCCGGGTAAATTTCTCGGTATTCAGAATCGAGTTTCGTGGCCGTCTCGCCTTTGATAAAAAGGCATCAGACGCAACCGGGCGGACGTGGGCCCAGGGCCCGCCGAGCCGTTCGCTTTGGTGAAATATCTCGCGGGCAAAATCGGCCCAACTGGCCACTTGCCGGCCTGCCACGTGGAAGGTCCCGAAAAGCTCGCTGTCATCTGGACATTGATTCAGCGCCATGGTTGCATGGAGGATGGCATTGGCGATGTCGTGGGCGGACGTGGGATTTCCATATTGGTCGTCGACAACTTCTATTTCATCCTGTTTTTTTGAAAGAGTCAGCATGGTCCTCAAAAAATTATCGCCATAGGGGCTGAAAATCCGGGCGGTTCGAAAAATGAGATGACGTGGATTCGCCTCTATGACCGCACGTTCGCCGGCCAATTTTGTGTACCCATAAACCGTATCAGGATCAGTTGGGTCCAATTCCGTCCACGGTGGACCCGGTTGCCCAGAAAAAACGTAGTCAGTAGACAAGTGAATTATCGGCACGCCCAAATCTCTTGCACCGCGGGCGACTTCGCCAGGCACGACGCCGTTGAGGCGCATCGCCAATTTGGGCTTGCCTTCGGCAGCGTCCACTGCGGTGAAGGCTGCCGTGCCGACGACAATGTCTGGGCTTAGGTCGACGATATTCGCCGCGATGTCGTGGTCCTCCGCTGTCAGGTCGAGTTCCGGCCTGCCGATGGTTACCAGTTCAACGTTGGGTTGGTTTGCAATGAGGTCACGCAGGGCGGATACGACCTGGCCCCTGGTTCCTGTCGCAACGATCCGGGTCATCCCGCTGTGCCTTCGCCAAGCCGGTCGCCGGAATACCGTTCCTCGCGCAGGGGGCGCCACCACTCTTCGTTATCCAGATACCATTTGACGGTGGCCTCCAGGCTCTCGTCGAAGCCAAAAGAGGGGGTCCAGCCAAGCTCGTGTTCGATCTTGGAACAATCAATTGCATACCGCCGGTCGTGCCCGGGTCTGTCGGTTACAAAACGGATCAGGGATCGTCGTTTGCCGCCGTCCGCCAGAGGGCGCAAGCGGTCAAGTACATCACAGATGCTTTCGACCACCTGGAGATTGGTGCGTTCGGCATGCCCGCCGACATTATAGGATTCGCCGACCTGCCCGTGTTCGACAATCATCCGCAGGGCGCGGGCATGATCATCGACATGCAGCCAGTCGCGCACATTGGCCCCGGTGCCGTAGACCGGCAGCTCTCTCCCGTCCAGCGCATTGAGAATGCTCAACGGAATCAGTTTTTCGGGAAAGTGATAGGGACCATAATTGTTCGAGCAATTCGACAACACGACCGGCAATCCATAAGTCTCGCCCCAGGCTCGGACGAAATGGTCGGAAGCCGCCTTTGAGGCCGAGTAGGGCGATGAAGGGGCATAGGGTGTCTCTTCAGTGAATACACCTTCATCGAAAGGCAGATCTCCGAATACTTCATCGGTGGAAGTGTGATGAAAGCGGAAGTCCCGTTTTTTGGCATCGGGCAACTGTAGCCAATAGTGTCGCGCGGCCTCCAGCATCGAAAATGTCCCGGTGACATTTGTACGCACGAACTCAGTCGGTCCGTCGATCGAGCGATCGACATGGCTCTCCGCCGCCAGATGCATGATCGCGTCGATGTTCTTTTCGATGAGCAGATCAAGGACCATTTCGCGGTTACAAACATCCCCTTTGACAAATTCATAATTGGGCGCAGTGTCGATGGGCTTCAGCGAAGTGAGGTTGCCGGCATAGGTCAGCAAATCATAATTGATCACGTGCCAACCTTCGGCAACCAAATGGCGACAGACAGCGGATCCAATGAATCCCGCTCCTCCGGTAACAAGGCCCCTTCTGGTCACTGCCTCAATTCCTTCAAAAGTTAATCTCCCCTCGGTTGAATTCCGGCGCATTTTGATCCTTTTCCGACAGGATAATCTTGTTACTTTCTAGCGGCCACCGGATGCCGATTGTTGGATCATCATACCGGATTGATCGTTCATATTCAGGGGCGTATGGGCTGGACACCTTGTAGATAACCTCCGTTTGTGCCTCCAGCGCCATATAGCCATGAGCAAAACCGGCCGGAATATACAATTGGTTCCACACCGTTGCGGACAGTTCGACCCCGACCCATTGGCCAAAAGATGGGGAACAGGAACGAAGATCGACCGCCACATCGAATACACTGCCACGTGCAACACGGACAAGCTTGCCTTGGGCAAACGGGTTCAACTGATAGTGCAGGCCCCGAACGACGCCTGCCTCAGTCGACAGAGTGTGATTGTCCTGGAGCCACTCAATCTCGATACCGTTCCGCCGCAATTCCCCGGCATTAAAGGTTTCGGAAAAAAAACCCCTTTCGTCTTCGAAGCGGTGAGGTTTAATTTCGACCACATCAGGAATTTCAAATCTGCGGATGTCGAGAACCACTACCGGGAATCCTCGGTCAGTCCGCGCAAATAGGTGGCGTATTCGGTTTGACCGAGTTGATCGGCACTGCGCAACAGATCGTCGGCCGTCAGATACCCACGCTCGAAAGCGATCTCCTCGGGGCAGCACACCTTCAAGCGCTGGCGATGTTCAATTGTGCGGATGAAAGCACTGGCTTCATGCAGGCTGTCATGGGTGCCGGTATCCAGCCAGGCATAGCCGTGGCCCAGCGTTTCAACATGCAAATTGCCGCGCTTGAGATACTCTGCGTTGACATCCGTTATTTCAATCTCATCTCGCCAGGACGGCGTCAGATTTTTCGCAATGTCGGGAGCATTGCCATCGTAGAAATAGAGACCGGTAACCGCCCAGTTGGATTTCGGCGGATTTGGTTTTTCCTCAATGGTTGCGGCCCTGAGCGTTTCCGAATCGAAGGAAACCACCCCGTATCTTTCCGGTTCTCTGACTTGATAGGCGAACACGGTGGCACCATCAGTGTTCAGGCTGGCGCGTTGCAGGATGCCTGTCAAGCCAGCACCATAGAATAAATTGTCGCCCAATATCAGCGCAGAGGGGTCATTTTGCACAAAATCAGCGCCAATAATATAGGCGTCGGCAACGCCGCGTGGTTCCGCCTGTACGGCATATTGGATGTTGATGCCAAACTGGCTGCCATCGCCGAGAAGTCTTGCAAACGAATTGATGTCTGTTGGCGTTGAAATCACCAATACGTCCCGAATACCCCCCAGCATGAGTACGCTGAGGGGATAGTAGATCATCGGTTTATCGTAGATGGGCATAAGCTGTTTGGATACAGCCAATGTAAGGGGAAACAGTCTCGAGCCGATCCCTCCAGCCAGAATGATTCCACGCCTCACGTGCATTACTCTTCTAACCAAACTTTATTATGTTAAAGTCAACGTCTTCAGCCAAAATTCACGAAGACGGGCAGTGTTCCCAATCTCCCTGGCCCGGCTTTGACCCTCAGATGCCAACTTCAATATTTGGTCTCGGTCCTTGATCAAGTTGACTATGGTCTCGTACCAACTCCCATTTCCAGTGTCCACCAGTAATCCATTGACATCGTGGTCAAGGAAGTTCGCAAACGGGGCCTGGTTGGAGTACAGGCCGGCAGCACCGAAATAGGCGTTGTCCAATAATCGTGAAATCGAACGGCTGCGATTGAAGGCGCTGTTGATGGCAGGTACCAGCGCGATATGAAAATGCCGTTTCAGAAGAAAGCCCTTATATCGGGGCCAGCTCATTGGCGGTAGGTGGATAGCATTTCTGCAGCGTAAACTCCGCGGAGAGTGTCGGCCTAGAACCGTCGTCAGATGCAACTGTGGAAAGTTCACCAGCAGTCGCCGCAAATCCTCGGCAATCATTTCCAGATCAGCCAGGTGCGACCGAGTCCCACTGAAAATCATCTCTACCCGTTGCGAACCGTCCTGATAGTGAGCCAACGGCGAAGGTGCACCTATCAAGCCAGGATGAACTAGCGCGGTGGATTTACCGCCGGCGTGTTCGAGAATTTTCTCTGAAGGCGAAATGAGCAGATCGGCGAGCGCCAAAAGGGGAAAGAAGATGCGCGTCCTGAACTTCAAAAGCCGTGCACGGTAATCCGCAGGCAGAAACAAATCATCATCCAGAACCCACAAATTGTCATCCATAAATAGGATGATTTGGCGCTGGGGTGCTGATTGGAGTTTCCTTAGAAACCGTTCGCTGCAACCGCGAAATATGATCGTGGCGGGTTCGTCATCTAAGATTTCGAAAACGTTAGGTTCGACGCGCCGGATACTTGCCGAAGCCATTTCGGCCGGTCCGATGAGATCGGCCAATGGGCCGGTGAAGTAGATCTCGCTGGTCGGATTGTCGTGGCGACCAAGATATCGCGTCAATCTTCCTGGCAACATGCGTGTAAGATTCAAATCGTGATCCAGTGTGCCTTGATTGCTCTCGCCATGCGCCATGTTACACTGGCGGGCATCGTTTAGGGATGTCGGATATTGTACTTGTCCGATGGTCATTTCGCCTAGGCTTCTTCCGCTCCGGATTGACCGACATAATTTTGGATCAATGTCACGACATACTCGGTGTCGCGACATTTTTCGATCGGGATCAGCAATTTTCGGTCGGAAGTTTCAAGCCGTTCCTGGATCGCCCCTAGCCCGAAAGCGATGATTGGCAAGCCAGACCGCAGGGCAATCGATAGTGTGTAGGAGTAAGTTTCCGGCCATATTGATGACATAAAAATGGCGCATATCTTGTTTTCTTTGATAATATCAAACACTTTTTTGTTCTCATATGCACCGGTAACTGCCAGGCCGGCCCGTTTGGATTCAATGTCGTTGGACGTGTAACCGATCACCACAAACTCTATTCCAAGGTTTTTTCGTGCAGCGAGACGCGCGCATTTGCAGATGACATCCAATCCCTTGATCGGGCTGATCGCACCGATAATTCCAACGCGCAATTTGCCATTCGCTGAATGTGTGCCGGGCTCGAATGGCGCCTGCTCGACCAGGTCGTGCGGTTTGACTTTGATGTCGATGCCATTGAAATATTGGTGCAAACGATTTTTCACATCCTTGCTAGGAACCAAAATTTCCGAGGCGTTGGTCAAGAACTCGCGGTATCCGGTTCGCCAGGTGCTAATATCCACCTGGCCGTATTCAGTACCGGAATTCCAGATGCATGATTTGCAACCATCAATGCCCGGTTCGCCGCAATACAGACCATCATTGTCGACCAGATTAATACGCGGACAGATCGCCAGATAGTCGTGTGCGATGAAGCGATAGGGCAGTTTGGCGACTCCGGCCAGCGCCAGAAAGTCGTTCGGTGCTCCAACCCGGAAATCGCCCAAATGATGGATCTCGATTTCAGTGATCGATAGTTCGGCCAATAGCGTTGCCAAGCCCTTCAAATGTTCCGAAGAGGTCAGATCAAATGATGCCATGTTCGGCATCACCAGAGCATTATTGTGGCAAACCCGGGCAAGGTTGCGCTCTCCGGTCGCCGCGTGCAACCGAAATACCGACCAACCGTCTTTTTCCAGGAGTTCGACCCGTTCCTGCACATGCTGTTCAGTTCCCCCGCCTCGTTCGTGAGAGACAATCAGCACATTCTTTTCTTTTTTCAGTCGATGGAGTCGCTGGACATCAAGGCGTGCTCTGAATGGTTGGGCGGGGTCGCGCTTGATGTATTCCTGAACATCGGCGTGATATGCCGGATAACGCTTTCCAATGACCTCCATGGCGTGACGTACACGCAGCAGCTTTTCACCCCGAAAGGATGCGCCGCCAAAGTGCTGCACGACGACGTTCAGGGCAATGACATCCTTCCAACCCGCTTTCTGGGCACGCAGGCTGAAATCATTCTCTTCGCCATAACCTGATCCAAAGCCTTCTTCGTCGAAATAGCCCATTTGGTTTAGTGCAGCACGTTTGATGTACATACAAAACCCCACGGCGGTCGGGGCCTCGACAAATGTGCCGTCATTCACCTTCGACGCGATCTGGTCGAGCACCTTGATCGTGCAATCCGACGGCACGCTGTTGTCTTCCAGAAAATTCGGGTAACTGCAGATAGTGCCACTGTTGGTCAGGGGGGTTACGGTGGCAATGTCATTGCGCGCATAGGCAATGGAAGCCAGCCGGTCGATCCAGTTGCCAAATACTTCGGTGTCCGAATTCAGCAGCACAACATCCCGGTCCGGATGCAGGCGCATGCCGTCATTAACGCTTTTGACGAAACCGCGGTTCTCGTCATGGCTGATCAACGTGATCAACTCTTTCTCGGCGAGTTTCTCCAACAATTGCCGTATTGCCGGTTCCGGTGAACAGTCATCCACCACGACAATTTCCGCCGGCTTCTCGTTTAACATTTTCAAGGTGCTGTGGATGCACGCCAGTGTCAGAAAATAGTCATTATGGACCGGAATGACGACATCCACTTCCGCGGCAATCGAGGTCTCTCTTTTTTCCATGGCAAGAAGTGAATCCAAGGCATGGAGGACATCAATCGATTGATCGTGGCGCGTATGACTCTCTTCCATTTTTTTGTGGAAGACACCAGTACGCCCTGCTTCGATGCCATAGCGTATGTAGTGGAACAGTGCAGGCATCCCGCTGTCACGGGCATCGCGAAAATTTCCGAAATAGGCAGAACCGTCGAAGTTCGCCGATCCGCTTCGGTTCTCATAAACGCCATATTTTATGAAATGGTCGAAAGGGTCAATTTTCACCAGCCGCACGTCTTTGTTATTGTTCAGATAATAGTCCCGGTCGAACCAGCGTGTCGGCGAGATACCCTTTTTACGCCCGGTCAGGTGAAAATGAACCAAAGGATTTATCGAGTTGCGCTTCCTGGCGGACCTGTTATTGTAGTAGGTGATATCAAACAATGGGTGGGGATCACGTTCCTCTTTCCATCCGTATTTGACAAAATGCCTCAAGGGGGATGCACGATAGCTTCGGATACTTGGATTCTGCTCAAGATAGTAAGTTTCGTCGAACAAATGCGGGCAATAATTTTTAATTATATGATGTTCAATTCTCCGCTTGATGAATTTGGAGAAATGTAGGTGATTTGACAATTCCAGTGTCAAATTCAAAATCGACAGCTTGAATTTTGCCTCTGAACAATTGCTCGCCGCGCTCAGCCAGCGGCGGAGCGTGCCAAATATGTTCTCTTTGGAGGGATGGTGGTATATTGCCATTTTTTCTTTGCCCGGCTTTTTGGTTGCAGGTTGGACGACGTCCCGCGGGAAGCCTTCCAGAGGATTTCAGTGTGGTTTGTGGTTGAATCGAGCGTAACATAGTTAATCCGCGCTCCCTCTCCCATGGCTCTGATGCGCCAATGTGCATCCCATTTGTGTTTGTTGCTTATATCAGGCGGTACATCAATAGCACCAAACGTATTCTCAGAGCTATTCATCAAATTGCACCAGGGTATTGAAAAGATTCTGGGAATGTCCAGTCCGATGTTGAAATTCGCGCTGGGCGGCGTTGCGGGTTGCATGGTTACGCGGCCTGAGCCATCGGGTTCTGGATCCCGCGGCAATGGCGCAGGCTTTCGGCCAGTTGACGGCGGAGACCGGCGCGCAGGCCAACACAGACACCAACCACCTCTCCCTCGACGGCAAAACCCCGCGCGGCGGCAAGGATGCCGACGGCAAGGCCGAACATGTGATCTCGGCCTTTTGCGTCGCCCTGGACCAGAGTGTGGGCCCTGTATCGTCGCACGGCAAGGGGATGGAGATCCCGTACCCTTCCAATTGACCTTGAACGCCCCGATGGGGATCCGTTCAACGGCCTCGATGATGAAATGACAAGGATCGTCTTCGGGCGCCCACTCACGAAGATCATGGGGCAATACAAGCGCTTGCGAGCGGCCGTGGGAGATGAAATCGGCCATGTGGATCTTATACACTGAAGGTGAACGCTCGATCCGCCCCATCGCCCCTGGCCGCAAGAACTATATCTCTTCATGGGCTCCGTCGGTGGCGGTAAAGCCGCCGCTATCGCTTACACCCTCGTCGAGACCGCGAGGATGAACGGCGTTGATCCGGAAGCCTGGCTCACCTGGGTATTGGAGCGCCTGCCAGATCACAAAATCAATCGCATCGAGGAACTCATGCCGTGGAATTGGATGCCGGAATAACCGAAAAATACGGCTCTAGAGCCTGTCGCGGTCAATTTGCCTCATATCCTGCTGCTCTGAAGAAATTGTAGCACTCTTCTTCGGAGAAGAGGTTGCAAACGTGCCCGACTGCCTCCCAAAGCTCGTCACAGGTCCGGGCTGTGGACTTTCTGATCAAAGCTTTCAGCTTTGAGAACGCCATCTCAATGGGGTTCAGGTCCGGGCTGTAGGGCGGGAGGAAGAGGAACCAGGCGCCAACGCTGCGCAGGATTTCGGCTGCATCCGGGCTCTTGTGGCTTGACAGGTTGTCGAGAATGACCACATCGCCGTCACGCAGCGTCGGCACCAGTTGGGTCTCGATGTAGAGATCGAACATCTCGGCGTTCATCGCCCCGTCGATGACCCACGGCGCGTCCAGCCTGTCGTGCCGCAAGGCTCCAATGAATGTCTGCGTTCGCCAATGACCGAATGGTGCGTGATCAACCAGGCGCTGCCCGCACGGAGCCCATCCCGTGGTTTTGGCCATGTTGGTTTTGACGGAGGTCTCGTCGATGAAGGCCAGCCTTTCCAGATGGTTGACCATGAAGGGCTGGCGTTTGGTGATCCAGATGCGGCGCTTCGCGGCGACATCCTTGCGCTTCTGCTCAAGCGCCTGAAGGTCTTTTCTTATGCGTCAGCCCGAGGCCACGAAGACCTCGCCAGACGGTGCCGCGATGAACCTCGATGCCATGCGTCTCGGCCAGTTCCGCGACCAGTTCATCGAGCGTGATCTCGCCCCGGGCCGCGATCCAATCAGTCACACCCGCCAGTTTGCCATGCCCGCCGCCATTGCCTTGTGGGCACCGCGCCAATGACCCAGTTTCGCGGCGCAGTTTCACCAGTTCATTGACGAATTTCGGCGACACGCGGAAATGCCGTGCCGCCTCGCGGTGCCCGTGACCTTCGTCGACATACGCGACAACCCGCGACCGTAGCTCCATCGGATGTGGTTTGCCCATCTATGACCCCCAATATCTGCCTCAACAGCAGGAAATCACATTACCAGTAATCTGGGAAGCTTGAATCTGAAAGACCGCAACATGCTCTAACGGACGGATACCACTGAAGCGCCTGTAAATCCGACAGACTGTTAGCAATCCTCAATCCCCGATCGCCACGCCCTCACGCCTGGGATCGGCCCCGCCGAGCAAACCGTCCGCTGTGATCTGGATCGCGTGCAGGCCGCTTGTCAGATCGCGCACCTTGACCTCGTGTCCCAAGGCTTCCAGGGCCGGCTGCAGGGCTTCCAGTCCGGTGCCTTTTTCCAGATCGACCGGCCCGTTGCGGTTGACATGGTTGGGCAGGTCGATCACGGCTTGGGGATCAAGGCCCCAGTCCAGCATGGCGATCACCGTCCTGGCGACATAGCCGATGATCCGACTGCCGCCGGGCGAGCCGACGGCGATCACCGGCTTGCCATCGGCATTCAGCACAATGGTCGGTGACATGGACGAGCGTGGGCGCTTGCCCGGTTGCACGCCATTGGCGACGATCCGGCCGTCACCGTCCAGCGGCCGGAAGGAAAAATCTGTCAGCTGGTTGTTCAGAAGGAAACCGCCGACAAAGACATGGGAACCGAAGCGGAATTCCACGCTGGAGGTCATCGAGACGATATTGCCGTTGCCGTCGACGATGGAAAAATGCGTCGTTGCCGGAATGTCGAAGTCCAGGGCATCGGAGAACATATCCGCCCGGTCGCCGGGATTTCCCGGCGTGGCCTTGCCGATACTGGCATCGGGCGTGATCTGTGCGGCGCGCAGCTTTAGATACCCCTTGTCCATCAGGTCCGCCACCGGCACTGGCACAAAGTCGCTGTCTCCCAGATAGCGGCCTCGGTCGGCATAGGTCAGGCGCTGCGCCTCTGACACCAAGTGTACGGCCTCGGCCGACCCTGGCGCCAAAGTCGGCAGATCGAAGTTTTCCAGAATGCCGAGAATTTGGCCCACGGCCACCCCGCCCGAGGTCGGCGGCGGCATGCCGCACACCTGCCAGGTACGATAGCTCTGGCACACAGGTTCGCGCCGTTTGGCCCGGTAGGTCGCCAGATCGGTCAGCGACAGAACGCCGGGATTCCCCGGCGCGGACTTGACCGCCTGGACGATCGCGGCGGCTGTCGGGCCTGTATAAAATCCAAAGGTGCCCTCGTCGGCCAACCGGCGCAGGGTCTGGGCCAGTGCCGGGTTCTTCAGGATATGCCCGGTCGGCCACGGATTGCCCGATCCGTCCAGAAAATAGGCTGCCGATGTCGGTTGTTTCAGCATCAGCTTGCGTGAATCGGCGATCGACGCGCTGAGCCGCGGCGATACCGCGAAGCCTTCCTCGGCCAGATCAATGCCGGCTTGAAACAGGTCCGGCCAGGACAGGTTGCCGTGGCGCCGGTGTGCAGCTTTCAGCAGCGCCGGCACGCCCGGCACCCCGACCGCCCGGCCGCCGACTAAGGCGTCGAAAAAGCCCAGCGGCTTACCATCGTCGCCGATGAAGAGATAGGGCGTCACCGCCGCCGGCGCCGTTTCGCGTCCGTCATAGGTACTGAGCGAGCCGGCCGTCGCATCCCAATGCAGCATGAAGGCGCCACCGCCGATGCCGGAAGATTGCGGCTCGACCAGGGTCAGTACGGCCTGAACCGCCACGGCAGCATCCACCGCACTGCCACCCTGGCGCAGGATCTCCAGCCCGGCCTCGGCCGCCAGCGGGTTGGCCGCGGCGACCATGTATTTTTGTGCCCTGGCCGGTTCACCTGCCGCACCCGGTTCGGATGCCGCCAGCAGGGCAGTTAATGTCAGGGCGAACAGGGTGCGGATAAACATCGGCTCTCTCCTTGCGGTGCGGGGCATTGGCCGACATGGTGGTGCTTTGGGTGAGAATTGCAAACGGGAAGTTGACCATGGGGCCGGGACCACGAAATCTGATCACCGACGTTGCCGGATTGACCATCGGCAATGCCGAGGACGCGGGCGCTTTGACCGGCGTTACAGTTCTGCTGCCGGACGAGGCCGCGGTGATGGCCGCCGATGTGCGCGGCGGCGCGCCGGGCACGCGGGACATTGATGCGCTCGATCCGTCGGGCTTTGTCCAGGGCGGTTACGGCATCGTTCTGTCGGGCGGCTCGGTTCACGGACTGGCGGCGGCCTCGGGCGTGTGCAACTGGCTCGGCGCCCGGGGGCAGGGCATCCATATGACTTCGCCGGGCGGCCCGGTGGCACCGATCGTTCCCGCCGCGATCCTGTTCGACCTGGCCAATGGAGGCGACAAGGACTGGGGCGAAGCGCCACCTTACGAGGAACTCGGCCGTCGGGCCTGTGCCGCCGCCAGCACTGACTTTGCGCTCGGCAATGCCGGCGCGGGAATGGGTGCAATCTCGGGCATCTATAAGGGCGGTTTGGGCAGCGCATCGACCAGGCTCGACAACGGCATCACCGTCGGCGCTCTGATGGCGATGAACGCCATCGGGTCCCCGGTGATGCCCGGTAGCGATTGCTTCTGGGCTTGGGCCTTTGAGCAGGGAGCCGAGTTTGGCGGTGTGCGCCCGCCGGCGAATTATGCTGCCGGCCCTGCCCTGCCGGATGACACCAAGTTCGCCCGCGCCGCCCGCGAGAACGAAAACACCGTGATCGGCATCGTGGCCACCGACGCCGGCCTGAGCCGTGGCGAGGCCCGCCGCCTGGCCATCATGGCCCAGGACGGCATCGCCCTGGCGGTCCAGCCGAGCCATACCGCCCTTGACGGTGACACCATCTTTGCGGTGGCGACAGGCAAGTCGGACGCCGCCCGCCCCGGCGCGTCGGTCACGCCCTCCCGCATGGCCCGGCTCGGCGCCACCGCTGCCCACTGCGTCGCCCGGGCCTGCGCGCGCGCGGTTTTTGAAGCCACCGGTATCCCCGGCGCGCAGAGTTGGCGGACGACATTCGGGCGCTGAAAATAATCCCGAAACCCCGCTTGCGCCGTGCCGAGCCCGGCGCTATGTTTCGCGCCCGTCGCCGGACCTGCCGGCGGCCTCGCACCGGTAGCTCAGCTGGATAGAGCACCAGACTACGAATCTGGGGGTCGGGGGTTCGAATCCTCCCCGGTGCGCCAATGAAATAAATTAATTCCTGTCACCGTAATTTGAGGTATTCTTACGTCAATTTAGGTGTTGCACTTGAAATGTAAATCCAGCGTGTTCAATCGTTGATCTGCCCCCGTGCTTTTCTGCTTCAAGAATTTTAATCCTGAAATATTTGCCTAGGGCCTGCTTCAAAATGATCTGATGTTTTTCAAGCCCTTGCGAGACAGCGTGTCATGCGCCTGATATGGGCGATGAGACCCCAAGCCTCTGCACTTTCGATGGTTTTCTCCCAATCCTTTGCCAATCGGCGGCAACGTCCCAGCCAGGCGAAGGTGCGTTCGACGACCCATCTGCGGGGCAGGACCTCAAAACCTTCGGCGGTGTCGGAACGCTTCACAATCTGGATAGTCCAGCGGCCAATGGTTATCAGGGCTGAACGAAGTTTTGGCCCCCGATAACCGCAGTCGGCAAAAACGTGGCGCAGTTTTGGGGCATCCCGCTTGAGCTTTTGAAAGACGCCCACTGCCCCGTCGCGATGCTGAATGTTGGCAGCGTGAACGCATGATGCCAACAGATGGCCACAGGTGTCTGTCATGATGTGGCGCTTGCGGCCTTTGATCTTCTTTCCTGCGTCGTAGCCAGAAATGCCGCTGTTTTCAGTGGTTTTCACGCTTTGACTGTCAATAACGCCTGCCGTGGGTTGATGATCCCGAGCCTCCCATTCACGCGCCAGAGCGACCAGAGCGTGGTTGATCTCCGCCAGTAACCCGCTATCACGCCAGTTGTGGAAACAGTATCGAACCGTTGAAACCGGCGGAAAGTCCTTTGGCAAAAGAGACCACGCGCACCCGGCGGCAGCGATGTAGCCAATCCCATCCCGAACTTCGCGCAACTCAACTTCCCGAGGGCGCCCCAATTTGTTGGGGCCGGGCAAAAGCGGAAAAATGACCGCCCATTCTGCATCGGTTACATCGCTTGAGTAACGCTCGTTATTCCGCTCATACTGGCAGCGAGTGGTTTCAGTCCAGGGCATCGTGACCTCCGTTTTCTTGTTTCCTATTCAAACAAACAGAATCACAACCCGCTGATATCACTCAACTCATTTTCGTTCAGGCTCTTAGAGCCCGTTTAAAAAGTCGATGCGTGGCCCGTTCCCAAGCTGCCGCAAGGGTTTCGGCGTCAGCAAAGGTCGGTGTCGGCGGCGCCAGAACTACGTTGAACCAAACCAAACTCACGGAAATGGCAAGAATTTTCGATCGCATGGTTCCCCGACAACAGCTTATCGACACGATTGTCGTCGCTCGGAAATGCGGTAATTTTGCGGTCGTTGCCTTAACTCAGACCCAATTGCGCGCTGCGGTCCCTGGCCCATCGGGTGATCAGATGATCGACGGCCAGCCCGATAAACGCCACGCACAATCCCAGCACCAGACCGTTCCCGGTACCTTGCCTGTCTGACAGGGCTTTCAGAATGAACTGGCCCAGATCCTCGGTCCCGATCATGGCGCCGATGATGATCATGAACAGCGCGAAGATAACCGTTTGGTTGACCCCTAGCATGATGTGCGGAAATGCCAGCGGCAACTCGATTTTGACCCATCTTTGCAGCTTGGTCACACCGGACATCATCCCCGCTTCAACCAGTGACGGCGGTACATTGCGGATGCCTTCAATCGTATAGCGAACCGCCGGGATCGTTGCGTAGATGATGACGGCCATCAGGACCGAAGTATCGGTAACGCCAAACAGCATGATGACCGGGATCAGATAAATAAAGGACGGGAACGTTTGAAACGTATCGCAAACCAGCAACATTACCTTTGATGCAGACTGAGACTGGACACAAAGCGATCCGACGATTACCCCGATGGTCACGGACACAATAACGCCGAATGATGCCATGTAAGCCGTGATCAGGGCACGATCCCACCATTCGGTCAGCGCGATGAAAAGAAGGAACCCGCCGACGACCAAAGCAGACCGTATGCCGCCAATTATGTATCCAACCCCCATCACCAGCAGGAAAGTCGCGGCGACCGGCATGGCCAGATACGCCTTTTTCATTGGCTGAAGAACGTTGATGATCAGGCCGCGGTTAAAACCCTGCAGTCCGGCATACCAATTCTCGACCATCCAATCGACGCCGGACTGCCAGAACCATTCGGTCGTGATGCCCTTGCTGTGGGGGATCAGGTAGAGGTAATTGATCTCCTCTCCGAATATGAACTTGCCTAGGAAGGCAAGGGTGATACACACTGCGAAAACGCCCAGAAATATCAGCCCGTGAATGTGGCGCTGAACAAAGCCGAGATCGGCAAAATAGTCGGTTTGCTTGTTGGCCCAGGCCAGCGACAGCCGGTCAAGCACGACCGCAATCAGCACGATGCAGATGCCCAGTTCCAGTGCCAGGCCAATCCGCAAACCGTTCAGTGCCAGCAACAGGTTGAACCCAAGACCCTTCGCGCCGATGAACGATGCAATCACCGCCATCGCCAGACATTGCATGATGACCTGGTTGACCCCGATCAGAATATCCCGCCTGGCGGTCGGAACCAGTACCCGCAGCAGAATTTGCCGGCCCGTGCAGCCGCTCATCATGCCGGCTTCAACCACTTCAACCGGGACCTGTTTCATGCCAAGGATTGTCAGACGGATCATCGGCGGCGTGGCGAATATGATGGTCGCGATCGCGCCGGCATGATCACCCACACCAAAAATACCGTCACCGGGACAAGATATGAAAAATGCGGCATTGTTTGCGCGATGTTGAGCAACGGCGCTAGGACAGCCGCGACCGCGCGACTTTTGTAGGCAAGAATACCAAGAAGCAAGCCAAGCAGGATGGACACCGGCGCGGCAACCAAAACGAATGACAGGGTCTGCATCGCAGGTTCCCATTGTCCGAACGCGGAAATATAGGTCAGAGCCAGCCCGGCGAGGATTGCCAGCCCGCGCCCTTTCAGGGCGTAACCCAGAATCATCGCGCTTGCGGTCACCACTGTCCACGGCAGTGCCGGCCATACCGCCCACGGATTTTCGCGCACGAACTGCCAGCCGGTAAACAGGACAATGGTTTTCCGCCCGCCGACCAGAACTTCTCGAATGAACTCGATCAACACCAGAACCGCGCCAGAAATCGATCGCGTGATTTCACGTAACAAAGCCGATTGTTCGTAATCGTCCAGTTCTTTGTCATAGATCTGGATCGGCATGAAATCGAACATCAAATACTCGGCGGAGTCGTTGATCCAACCCGGCAGCCAGGCGATCAGCGTTGGAAGGCGCCACAAATAATTACCTTCGGTTTGAGGGATAAGCGCAACCAACAGGAAGAACGCGATCAACAGACCACCAAACTGGGTGAGCTTTGGATACTTGCGTAAAATTTCCATGGTGGATCGCTCCTACGCCTCGGGAGCGTCGTCTTTGCCGAAAAGGATATGGATCATTTTGGAATTATGAACCAACCCGATGACGGTTCCGTCGCTGTCCAGAACGCGGACGGTTTTCTGTTCCGACAGGATCGCCTCCGCAACCGTTTCGACAATCGCATCCCCGGAGACAGTCAGATCGCTGAAATCGGTTTCGCCATTTACCGGATCCATGACTGATCGGATATTCAGGACCTTTTCGCGCGGCACTTCCTCGGTGAATTTGCGAACGTATTCGGTGGCCGGATTCAAGACGATGTTGGCCGGCGTATCCAGTTGCTCGATCAGGCCGTCTTTCATGATGGCGATACGGTCTGCAAGGCGCAGGGCCTCGGCGAAATCGTGGGTAACAAACAGGATTGTTTTGTGCAGTACACCCTGAAGCCGCAAAAACTCGTCCTGCATTTCCTTGCGGATCAGCGGGTCCAGTGCAGAGAACGGCTCATCCAGGAACCAGATATCCGGCTCGACCGCCAGGGACCGTGCAATGCCGACCCGCTGTTGCTGACCGCCGGATAACTCGCGCGGGAAATAATTTTCGCGGCCTGTCAGGCTGACCAGATCAACCATTTCCTTGGCGCGTGTGATGGCGTCCGCGGTGCTGATGCCTTTGACCTGTAAAGGAAATGCGATGTTCTCGATAACCGTTTTGTGCGGCAAAAGGGCAAAGCTTTGAAACACCATGCCCATCTTGTTGCGGCGCAGTTCGATTAATTGTCTGGAATTCATCGCCAACAGGTCTTCGCCATCGATATGGATGTCGCCCGCGGTTGTGTCTGTCAGGCGCGATATGCAGCGCAACAATGTGGATTTGCCCGAACCGGACAGCCCCATCACGACCAGCATTTCACCTTTGTAAACCTCGAACGAAGCGTTGTTGACGCCGACGACACAGCCAGCATCCTGAAACACCTTGGCATCGACATTCCCGTTGGCCGCGCGCAGCATCTTGTCTGCATCCGCACCGAAAATTTTATAAACCGAACTGCATTTGATAACTGGATCAGGATGCGCGGCTTCAGTTTGAGATGCCATATTGAGGTCCCCGTCGACCGTTCTTAGGGCACGGCGGATAGACCGTCGCGCGATTGTTTGATTCTGAAGGGGTTGGATCTTAAATAGCTAGTCCAAAAACCTCTCTCCCCACTCATACATATGAGCGGGGAGAGAAAATAGCCGGTTCTGCGCCCATTCAGGCCGGGTGCAGAGATATAGGGAAGCACGCTCTTATTGTTGCGTGAACGGCTTCCAGACAGCTTCGTTGTCGGCCAGCCACTTGGCGGCAGCGTCCTGATGGCTCATCTTGTCAACGTCAACCAGTGCAGCCATTTGGCCGATTTGGGTGGTGGTGAAAGACAGCTTGGAGAATGCCGTATATGCTGCCGGATGCGTTTTCGGGAACTTGTAGTTCGCCGCTTTCTTCAGCCAGCCCTTTGGCGAACCGCACGAACCGTCACCACCGTCAGCAACCCGGCAACCATCCGAATATTCCGGGAATTCAATGAACACGAAACCATCCGCGTCGGTGAAGTTCGGGGTCCAGTTAAACGTGATGATGCCGCGGCCTTCTTTCTTGGCCGATTCCAGTTCTGCCCAGATTGCATCGGCGCTACCGGCAAATTTCACCGTGTACATGTCGCCAAGACCGAGCGCGTTAACACGCACCGGCATCAGATCGCCGTGCCAGCTTTGCGGGCCTTCCAGCCACCGGCCCTTGCCGTCGGAATCTGCCGTGGCAAAGACTTCGGAACAATTTTTCAGGGCTTCCCAGTTAGGAAGACCGGGGCAAAGGTTGTTTTCAATCACGTAACCCGGAACGCCCATTTCCTCGAGCGTCGCGGCAGCGTGCGTACCAGCATCGATAACGCCGCCTTTCGCCATGGCATTATAGAAGGATGCGCCGAATGTCGACTGCCATACTTCGTGCGATATCGTGACATCGCCGTTTCGGATGGCCTCGTAGACAGCCTGCGAGTCAGCCGGCACGTATTCAACGTTGTTGCCCATGCTTTCGAACATGCCGCCGATCACGTAAGCCATCACAACCTGGCTCGACCAATTATGTGTTGGGATAATGATTGGCTCGGCCGAATCCGCAGCATATGCCGCACCCGACACCGACGCCACGGCCAGCGATACAGCAGTTGCTATCGCCTTTGCATTAAACAGTTTCATTGTTTTCTCCCTGTTGAATCGGCCGCCTGACGCGACCGGGCATTGGACCGTTTAATACTGTACACCCGCAACGAGACCTTGCTCGCCGGTTGCGATCCAGCGGGCAGTATTGGTCAAAACCCAGACCAAATCAATCCAAAAACAGACCGATTTTGACCTTTTTGGTACCATTTTCGGCGTTTGACAGCCTATCAGTACCTCAAATGCTTGGCATTTCAAACCAATTCAGACCAATTTCACCCGATTAATTCGAAGCAGAACCAGGCGATCGTCCAACCTCCGCGATAACCCAGTCCCGAAAGGCCCGAACCTTGGCAATATCCAACGCACCCTTGGGATAGACGACATAACAGGCGTGCGATGTAGACAGGGATAAGATGTAGACAGGGATAAATCGAACGGGCGAACCAGGCGGCCGGCGGCGAGGTCAGCGGCGACCAGGGCGCTCCGGCCCAATGCAACGCCATCACCCTGGATTGCAGTTGTAATCCCGTGGCCTGAAGATTCATAAAGGACGCTGCGGCTGGTACCGACATTCTCGACGCCCGCGGCGGTCAGCCACATTTTCCAGTCGACGGGAAAGACGTCGTGGATCAACTCGTGGTGTTTCAGGTTTTCCAGCCGGGTCAGCGGATGCGGACCGGGGAGAGAGCTTCATCCATAAGAAAATCCGATTCGAGTTTCGGATAATCACCCGCCCCGTAGCGCAAGGCGATGTCGATATTGTCATGAACGAAATCCACCAAATGATCGGCCGCCGTCGCGTCGATACCACGAGCCACCAACTCGATGTCCTCGCCCCGCAACACCCGCAGAACGGCCTCCTGCCTGCGCGCCGCCGTCTGTCTGCGACGTCGGGCCGGAGCCGGATCTGCTGCGATATGTGAAGTCTCCGCAGCTCCGGCTCCGGCCCGATCAACCTTCTTCTGTTCCCTCATGAAATACCTCAATAATCCCCTCGTCTCAGGTCTTGATCAGTGTCTCAAAAAACTCTAGGGTGGGGGGACCCTTGAGATTTACTCATTCTCAGAATATTGGGGGCTCGGTCATCGATATCCTGAATCTCTAGCGGGATCGGATACGCAATCGGGCAAAACTGCGCCAATTTCTGAGGCGGGATAACCGAATCTTCAAGGACATCGCCGTGGAACGGCTGGACATTGAACGCGAGGCGGCCAAGCCGTTCTGGCAGGCGTGAAAACCGCAAATAAATCGGCCCCCCCCTCTCCGAATTTGGTGATTGTCAAAGGAGAGAGAGGTCGTCGTCTCCAGTTGGTTTTATAATACATTTATTTTCTGTAATAAATCGAATTTTCCAACCAATTTTCGGCTTTCGTTAGCTTCCACATTTCCCCTCGTATTGCTCAGGTTTTTACAGAAAACATTACAATTGAATTTTATAGAAATAGGCTCTTTTCTGCCGCCTGCTCATGCAGGGAGGCGCGCGGGTGAGAGCATCACTGTTCATAATTGCGTTCGTGGCGGGATTGTCGATATGCCTGTCGACGGTGGGTGCCACCGGCAATCCCGAAAATGGCGCCGACGTCTTTCGCAAATGTGCCCGGTGCCATCAGGTTGGACCGCAAGCGCGGCAAGGCGTTGGCCCAACTCTGAACGGGCTGTTCGGACGCAAGGCGGCATCACTCGACTTTCGCTATTCGAAGTCCATGCGGCGGGCCGGCGCCGACGGGCTGGTCTGGACAGCTGAGACGCTGGACGCCTATCTGGAAAATCCCCGGGCTCTGGTATCGGGAACCCGAATGATCTTTCCCGGATTGGCAGACGCCCAAGCGCGTGCGGACCTGCTGGCTTATTTACGCCAGTTTTCCGACAGCCCCTCGAACATTCCCGAGGCCGAGCCGACTCGGCAAGCCAGCGATCCCGATCTTGATCCGGCGATCATGGCCCTCGAAGGCGATCCTGCATACGGCGAATACCTGGCGGGCGAATGCCTCGGCTGCCACCAGGCCGATGGTGCGGACAAGGGCATCCCTGCGATCACCGGCTGGCCGCGCGAAAATTTTGTCATCGCCTTGCACGCCTACAAGAAAAAAATCCGTCCGCACGAGGTGATGCGCATGATCGCCGGCCGCCTGTCCAGTGAAGAGATTGCTGCGCTGGCAGCATATTTTGAGAACGCCCAATGACGGCGTTCAAACCCAAGGGAGGAATACATACATGAAAATCCACAGAAGAGGTTTCATCGGTACCGGGGTGGCCGCGGCGGCGGCCCTGTCGGCACCGGCGGTAATGGGACAATCCCGGCCGAAGGTCGTCGTCATCGGCGGTGGAGCCGGCGGCGCCACGGCCGCACGGTACATTGCCAAGGACAGCAAGGGCGCGATCGACGTCACCCTGATTGAGCCGACCCGCACCTACTACACTTGCTTTTTCTCCAACCTTTATCTCGGCGGCTTTCGCGAATTCAGTTCCATTGGCCACAGCTACGGCAAGCTGGCCTCTGACTATGGGATAAATGTCGTGCATGACTGGGCCACGGGGATCGACCGGGATACCCGGATGGCAATCTTGGCGGGCGGCGCCAGGCTGCCTTACGACCGGCTGATAATGTCGCCGGGCATCGACTTTGTCGACGGCGCGGTGCCGGGCTGGGATGTCTCGGCGCAAAACGCGATGCCGAACGCCTTCAAGGCCGGCTCGCAGACCCAGCTTCTGAAAGCCCAGATCGAGGCGATGCCCGAAGGCGGAACGTTCGCGTTGATTGCGCCGCCCAACCCCTATCGCTGTCCGCCAGGACCCTATGAGCGTGTTTCGATGATCGCTCATGTCTTGAAGACCAGGAACCCGACCGCCAAGATCATGATCTTCGATCCGAAGGAAAAATTCTCCAAACAAGGCCTCTTTCAGGAGGGCTGGTCGCGCCATTATGACGGCATGATCGAATGGCTGCCAACCAGTTTTACTGGCGGCGTCAAGGGTGTGAACCCGGCAACCATGGAGATCGACGTAGATGGCGAGATCACCAAGGTTGATGTCTGCAATGTCATTCCCGCCATGAAGGCCGGCCGCATTGCAGAGCAAGCCAGCCTGACCAATGACAAGGGCTGGGCCCCGGTGGTGCCTGCCACAATGCAAAGCCGGATGGACGAGAACATCCACGTTCTGGGCGATGCCTCGCAGCAGGGCGATATGCCCAAGTCGGGCTTTTCCGCCAATTCCCAGGCCAAAGTGGCCGCTATGGCGGTACGTGGCGCCCTGACAGGGTCCAAGGTCTTCCCGGCGCGTTTCTCCAACACCTGCTGGTCGCTGATCGACACCAATGACGGTATCAAGGTCGGCGCCTCCTATGAAGCAACCGAGGAGAAGATCGCCAAGACAGACGGCTTTGTCTCAAAGACCGGCGAGGACGATGCTTTGCGCAAGCAGACCTTTGAGGAGTCGATCGGCTGGTATGCCGGCATCACGGCCGACATGTTCGGCTAATGCGAGACGAACTGGATGCAGGTTTGGGCGCCTCCCCCTTCCTTTGGTCCGGATCAGCCTCTTTTGTCTCCTTGCTTCGCACCGCCGAAGCAGGGAGACATTGTTTGCTATTGTGCCAGCAATTCCCGCACACAGGCATCCAGGTAATCCTGAAACGCCGGCTCGTGCCCCGGGCTTGCCACGCAGTGGCCCCAGGGTGACGCGAAGGGACGCAGATCGGCATTCGGCATCCGCGCCACTTCAATCTCGTTGTCCTCCGGCGGGAAGTAAAGATCATCGCTGCAGGGCAACAGGATTGCCCTGGCCCGGATGGCCCCAAGTGCGGCGGCAATGTCGCCGTTGTAGGTTTCATTCGCGCTGATATCGCCGTGGGCCCAGGTCCATGCCATGGCCAGCAGATCATTGGCGTCCCAATTGTCCACATGGTCATCTTCCCAGGCGACCAGCAGATCTTCGACCGTCTCAAAGCCCTGTTGGCGAAAGAGCCCCTCACGGTAAAATGTCTGGGAAAAGGCCCAGCCGGCGTAGACGCGTCCGAAGGCGCGCAGACCCGCCTCCGGCTGGCGCTCATAATGGCCACCGTTCCAAGTCTGATCGGAACACAGCGCCGCCTTCACCCCTTCTAGAAATACGATATTGTGGGGCGAGGTTTTGGCCGAGGCGCAGAACGGCAGGATCGCATCGACCATATCGGGATACTGAGCGCCCCACTGATAGGACTGGCACCCGGCCATCGACCAGCCCGCCACCAGATGCAGGCGTTCCAGCTCCAGATGTTCGGTTACCAGCCGGTGCTGGCAGGCGACATTGTCATGGAAGGTGATGTTGGGAAAATCCGCCCCACCGGCATTGCTGGGGGACGAACTCAGCCCGTTGCCAAACAGGTTGATCGAGATGATGAAATGCCGGTCCGGATCGATCCCGCGGTCGGGGCCGAAGAAGCCCTCATTGCGCCGGTGTGTGCCGGTATAAAAGGTTGGCAACAGGACCGTCCCCTGCCCGGCATTGCCCGGATCGCCATAAGTCTTGTAGGCGAGCTTTGCCTCGGGCAGCACTGCGCCGGACTGCAGGGTGACGTGGCCCAACTCGAATATCTCATGGTCCCGGGTCACGGCCCCGCCTCAATACAGCCGCAGATATTCTTCGATCTCCCAATCGGTGATGGCGACGGAATAGCGCAGCCATTCGTCCTGTTTGTATTCCAGATAGGACTTGTGGAGCCCCTCTCCCAGCGTAGCCTTGATCAGGTCGTCGGCTTCGAACATCTCGATGGCGTCGCCGAGCGAGCGTGGCAGACGCTGTATGCCGGCCTCGTCAAACTCTGCCTCGGTCATCAGATAAAGATCACGGCCGAGCGGCGGGCCGGCGTCGAGCTTCTCGGTGATGCCCCGGACCGCCGCCGCCGTGGTGCACGCCAGCGCCAGATAGGCGTTCATGCACATGTCGGTCGCCCGGTTTTCGATACAATAGCGGTTCTGGGGCAGGCGCAGCATGGCGGACCGGTTGTTGGGACCATAGGTCATGTGAGTCGGTGCCCAGGTGAAGACACCGCCCTCGAACCCCGGCACCTTGGCGACAAGTCCCTTGTAGGAATTGACCGTTGAACAGGTGATCGCCGACATGCCGCCGCCATGGCGCAGCAACCCCCCCACCGCATCGAGAGCGATGTCGGAAAATCCGTCGGCCTTGTTGCCGAAGATGTTTTCACCGGTCTCGGCATCCTGGATCGAGAAATTGATGTGGGCGCCGTTGCGCCAGTCGCCAATGGTGAACTTGGGCATATAGGTGACGAACAGGCCATGGCTCTTGGCGACCTCCTTCAACAACACGCGCAGGAAGGTCAGCCGGTCGGCCATCTCCACCACATTGGAATAGCCAAAATCGAGTTCGAACTGGGAATAGGCGCCCTCGGCCACCACGTCGTGCAGATCCCAGTCAAGCTCGCCCAGCATGTCCATGATTTCGCCCAGGAACCCCATGGAGTCGATCGAGGCCTCGACATCGTAGCCCCAGGCCTGGCGCCGCGGCATGCGCCCGTTCGCCAGGGGCAGATCATTGTCGAACGCCTTGACCGGCATGCCGTCTTCGTCATGGCGCAGCACCATGAATTCAGGTTCCACCCCGCACATCGGGCGCAGGCCCTGATCCACCGCCGTCGCCATCTGGCGCTTCAGCGCCATGCGCGGGCAATGACTGTAGGGCTTTCCTTCCCAATAAAGGTCGGCGAAAATCCAGACCATGGTCTTGTTCCAGGGACAAATATAGACCGCGTCCAGATCCGGAATGGTGATCTGGTCCGGATCGGCCGGACCAAGCTCGGGCACAAACGATACCGAATGCACGGCAAATTGCGGTCCGTTGCCGAGGCACAAGGGCTCCAGATCATGGATCGGGATCGGCTTGGTCTTGGGGATGCCCAGCATGTCGATCCAGCAGCACAGGATGTATTTAACATCGGCCTTTTCCAGCCGCGCCTTAACGTCCGGCAACTGGGCGCGATTGCGCTCGATGGCTTCCGACATGTCCTCGATATGGATCCCCGGCATCCTGCTCTCCCATTCGGTGTTCAAAATTTTGCCGGAGCCTAACCAACAAGACTTTCAATCGTCTAGCAGTCTTTCGGATTTACAGGCACTTCAGTGTATAAGATCCACATGGCCAATTTCATCTCCCACGACCGCTCGCAAGCGCCTGTATTGCCCCATGATCTTCGTGGGTGGGCGCCCGAAGACGATCCTTGCCATTTCATCATCGAGGCTGTTGAACCCGCATTCCCCAGGTGATCCGCTGGTTTTGCTGTTCTGATTGCAGTATTTTCGTTATAACTCATTGAGTTGGCGGTTGCGAATGGCGGGTTTCATGGATCACCCGGAGGGTGCGGGTGCAAAGCGGGGTGATCGGGTGGATTTCGACCGTCGTGTGCGGCTGGAGTTCCAGGGCACACAGCTCAGTTCGGCTGGCGGCCTGCTGGTGGTGCGGGAGCTGGATGATGCGCTCGGTCTGTGCGATACCTGGGGCTGGTGCCTGGTGCGATAGCCGTTTGGGCCAGAACACCGTCCACCGGCTCGACGGCTTGTTTCGGCAGTCGGTCCATGGACGGCTCGCAGGCTACGAGGATGTCAACGATGCGGACCGGCCCGCCCGTGATCCGGTCATGCGGCAGGTTGTGGGTGGGCGCACCGTCGATGCACAGGCGGCCTCCGCGTCGTAAATGGGGTGGTTCGAGACCGATACGCTGGCTTTGCCCGGGAACCGGGCGGCTCTGGCCGACCTGAACGGCCAGTGGGTCGACCGGTTCCACGATCGCAACGGGCTGAAGTACATCGTGCTGGACATGGACCGTTCCGTCAGCCCGACCCATGGTGATCAGGAAGGGGCCGCCTGGAACGGCCATTTCGACTGCGGCTGCTACCACCGGCTTTTCCTGTTCAACCAGTTCGGCATGCTGGAACGCTGCGCCTTGGTCACCGGCACCCGAAACCATCATCCCGATGGACCCAAGGCTGATGATGCGCTAACAGTACAGTTGAACCAATTAGTCAAGCTCCGCAGAAACGAAAACCCAGAACCCATGCCGCGAACAGACCAACTCACTAGCAATCGGCTTTATTGGACCGCAGTGTCTCAAAGAGGTAGCACATGAGCCAAAATGAAGAAACGCATGTGGAAGACAACAAAACTATTGAACCAGTTGTAGTTGCCACACTGCGGAAAATTATTAAAGAGCGTCGGCTGACGAAGGAATTTCTGGAGACAGAAGAATTTAAAGCTATACTATCTGATCTGCGCGAAACTCTTCACAATAGTACACATTCTGATGCGTGGAGCTGCCTTTCGATTTTCGGCCGGGCAGCTTCAGTTTCCAAGCCTATGGAAAAGATCTTCTTCCCTATTGTGGATGAGAGGCTTGAGGCTGGGCTGCCGAGATTTGAACCTTTGCAGAACGGTGAAGATCGCCGGTACTTGGCAAAAGCCCTACAGAGAAGCTCAGCTCCTGAGGTGGCGGAACTTGCCCTTTCGGAAATTGTTCGAGATGACGTGGGTGAGAAGGCTAGACGCATCTGGGTAGACGTGGGGCTCGGTTCTCTAGAAACACGCGAAAACTTCTTGGAGCGAATTAACAGGAACATCAACCGCTACTTTGGTTCATCACGTGACAGAAACGATTCATTGGTACGTCGTATTCGAAGGATTAACTCGGCGACAAATGAAAAGCTGGTCACATCTGACCTGCCTTCCGGTCCAGAGTTCAGTCGGCAGCTTAGGGTATTGTTCACAGGCCACCTCTCGAAAGAAGGTCCAGAAGAAAGGCGTCTGAGAGATGAAGTTGCTGTCGAACTGATGAATTCTGTAATAGATATCGTACGTTTGTCGTTTGCAGCGGCCTCTGATTCAAATTCCTACTTGATAGCGCAGGACCTAAAAGGCTGGTGGGCGCCAGCATCTCCACCCCGAGAATTTGAGGCTGTATGTCGTAGGTTGATCCGGCATGGCGCTGAAGCTTTGCATGTCTTTGCGCGCCAAGGTCTTCGAAATGAGGCATTACGCAGCAGTCTGATAGCGATAGGCGGCAACGACCTTTTCGGTAGGATCGCTCGGGATATCGTCAATCGGGACTCAAGCTTGCCGGAAGAACTGTCAGCATGGCTCTGCACAGGTGAAGAACCGACCAAACGCCAGGCGAGTTCGGCGGTAGAAGCCCTTTCAGGCGAACGTCTGGATATTGACGTTTCGAGGCTTCTGGTCTATGTCAGGTCTGCAGAGTTTGACGGAGCAGAGGTCGCGCGAATTGCTGATGATGTTAGCGAGCTTATGCCTGACGAAGGCAATTCGATCGCCAAAACCGCCGGCAAAGCGAAGCAGGTTTCACAAGTCGTACGATCCATGTCCAGGCGGCTTCATATCAACCTGTTTCTCGATATTGGTGATGTCGTTTCGTTTGACCCCGCACAACACGATGCGATCAATGAAGGCCCTATCGGTGGCAAAGTGGTTACGGTGAGGCCAGGTACCCGAAAAACTGAGCCAAATCGTTCACCACGTATATTACTTAAGCCAAAGGTGAAGCACCCATGAACGAAGAATTTATGAAAGATATTACTCAAGCTTTTGAGCCAGGTATTACTTCTTTTGCGATAGATATTACTCGAGCTATTGTATACCTTATTGAAAGAGTTCAAGCTGATAGAAAGGGTACGTTTCTGTCTGAATTGGAGCTTGAATTGGAGCTTGAGGCGATCCAGTTCATGATAGATATGAAAATCAGAACTAGCGATATTGCTGCAAAAAAACAACCTAAAGCTTTTATTATGAAAAAACAATCTAAAGGTTTTATTAATAAAAAAGGATATAAAATTAATTATAAGAAAAACAATCTAAAAATACTCTTAAGAAAAAACAATAAGAAAAAACAACCTGATACTGGAAAAAAGGTGTATCTGGAAGATATAGATCAGGAATTCATGCAGGAGCCTGAGCTTATCACCACAGATATTATTCGAGCTATTAAAGGCCTTATTGAAGGAGTTCAAGCTGATAGAAGGGGTACGTTTCTGTCTGAATTGGAGCTTGAATTGGAGTTTGAATTGAAGCCTGAGGCGATCCAGTTCATGATAGGTATGAAAATCAGAACTAGCGATATTGCTGCAAAAAAACAACCTAAAGCTTTTATTACGAAAAGCTTAAATCCTATTATTTTTCTTATTGATAATAAACTATGTACAATTGTTTATAAGAAAAGCAATCTAAAATTACTCTTAATAAAAAACAATAAGAAAAAACAACCTGATACTGGAAAAAAGGGGCATCCGGAAGATATAGATCAGGAATCCATGCAGGAGCCTGTCCAAGCGGATGGATGTGAACCGGTCGTTAGCTGGTTGCCCGAGATTGAGCCCAAAGATGAAACACTTGTGTGTATCGATTTTGGAACGTCCCTTTCTAAGGCTTATGCCAGCGAAGGAGATGATCCGGAAGAAGCGCCTAGACTGATAGATATCGCGCTCTCGCCGGAAGCAGACGGCTCCGCCCGCTATCTGTTGCCTTCTGAGCTTCTGATTCATCAAGGTAAGATAAATTTTGGACGAACAGCTCGAAAAGTGTTTGACAAGATAGCTGCGGAGCAGGATCGACTTATCGATAATCCTAAGCAGTACATGACCTTAAGCAGAAATGTCTCAAATCTTGAGAAACGTAAGTTGCCTAAGGAAAAAGACCCGGACAACCGTTTTTCAGAAAGAGATGCGCTGGTTCTGTATCTCTCTCACTTGGTGAGAATGGTTGACCAATCTCTTGAGGCCTCAGAAATGCCGAAATCAATCTCCATGCGTTACACACACCCGGCGTGGAAAGAAAATATCGCGGAACAGAATACCGGCGCCATGCGTCGGATCGTTGCCGAGGCGGTGGCATTAGCACGCAATTACCCTTGTAATTTTGAGACAAGAATGGACGTCGACCGAGCTTCCAAACTCCTATCAGCTGCAAGGAAAGCAGCCGATAAGAACTTGCCGCTCAGGCTGCTGAAGGATCCTGTTGCAGAAGCCACTGCTGCTGGAGTGGGTGCATTCATGGAAGCTCCCCCCACTGGTCGTCAGTACTTTGTCATACTGGATATTGGCGCAGGCACGACCGATGTCGCGGGGTGTATATGTGTCAATGGGAGGGGGCAGCGGGCAAGGGTTTGGGAGATAACAAGTGCTCGCAGCGCCAAGAAAGTGGCAGGCAATGAAATAGACAATATCCTGCGGAAATTCATTCTAGAGCGTAGTAACCTGGCTAATGACAGTCCGGAGTACTTTCAGGCCCGAAGAGCATTACGAAAAACTGTCCGTGCAGAAAAGGAAACGCTTTTTTCAGAAGGCGAAGTCCTCGTGGAAGTCGGTAATGATGAACTTGTCCATGTGTCACTTGACGATTTCCGGGTTGATAGGAGGGTCGACAAAATCTTCAGGGTCATAAAGAGGATGGTCACCAGGGCCGCATTTGCAGTCCGCGAGGGCGGCGTAGCGAATATCTATGCACAGAATATCTATCTTGTTCCGACCGGGGGCGGGGCCAATTTATCACCCTTGATCCAAGAACTGGTTTCCGAGCCACTTGCAAGAGGCGATCAGCGCGTGAGACTTGAACTCAGGAATGCTATGCCAAGTCAGATTCAAGAGGCCTACCCAGAAATCGAGCCCTACTATCCTCAGCTTGCAGTTGCAATTGGCGGTGCCCATCCGGCTCTACCGGAACAAAAGCCTGCTCTCAAGCGTTTTGATGGCGACCTCGGCCCTACGTATCTTCAATCGACATATACCACGCCGCATTCTTGAGACGCAGAGGGCAAGTCGCAGATCGGTTGGGGCCTTGAGCCACCGCGCATGGTCTTTGTAGAAACTGGTTCGCATTGGTCTGCCAATACCAGACTACAGGTGTAGTCGTTCAGATGTGATCTGACGGTTGGCCGTTTTTCTGGCGGCGTCTGTCAGGTCAAGTTCGGCTCACGAACTTTTCCCGCCAGATCTGTTTCCCGTAGATCATCGTTTCGATGGGTGTTCTGCCGCAACACATTTTGCCTTGATGTGTGCGTTCGTGATTGTAGCTGTACAGCCATTCATCCAGATCCCCCCGCAGGGTTTCAATGCTATCGTAAAGCTTTTTGTGGAAGGCGACCTGATAGAACGTATCCGTCCGGTCAGGCCGCGTTTTTGAGGTCTTGGGGCTTCCAGTTCCACGGCATGAGTTCGTCGATGGGGTTAATCCGTGATCAGCAACGCGTTCCAGCACCCATGTGAGCCAGGCCTCGGGATCGACATTGTTCATTTCAGCGGTCTCAATGAGGGCGCAGGCGATAGCGGCAGCCTCGCCGCCACCAACGGAGCCCGGGAAGAGACAATTTTTTCGACCCGGGGCGACGGGACGGATTGATCGCTCACAGATATTGTTGTCGAGCTCCAGACGTCCGTCGCCGAGATAAGCACGCGCTTCGGGCATCGGCTTCAGGGCGTAGCGGATCGCCTCGGCCAGTTTGGTCTTGCCCGAGAGCCTGGGCAGTTGGGCCTGTAGCCATGCTTCCAGGTCATCGAAGACAGGCCTGGCCTTCTCCTGCCGCAGGGCGGCCCTTTCGTAGCCGTCCGTTAGAGCCGTATCTTTCGGTTATTCCGGCCTCCAATTCCACGGCATGAGTTCCTCGATGCGGTTGATCTTGTGATCTGGCAGGCGCTCCAACACACAGGTGAGCCAGGCTTCCGGATCAACGCCGTTCATCCTGGCGGTCTCGACCAGGGTGTAAGCGATAGCGGCGGCTTTACCGCCACCGACGGAGCCCATGAAGAGATAGTTCTTGCGGCCCAGTGCGATGGGGCGGATCGAGCGTTCACAGATATTGTTGTCGAGTTCCAGCCGTCCGTCGCCGAGACAGGCACGCGCCTTTGGCATGCGGTTCAGCGCATAGCGAATGGCCCCTGCCAGTCTGGTCTTGCCCGAGAGCTTGGGAAGCTGGGCCTGTAACCATGCTTCCAGCTCATCGAAGACGGGCTTTGCCTTCTCTTGCCGAATGGCGACCCGCTCTTCGGGGGATTTGCCTCTGGCTTCCTCTTCGACAGCGTAAAGTACGGCGATCTGCTTGATTGTGCCTTTGGCGATGGCCGACCCTGTGCGCTCAAACTCTTCCACAAACTTGCGGCGCACATGCACCATGCAGGCCTGTTCGTCGGCCTTGCCCTCCCCAAAGAGGCCATTGAAGCCCGCAAAGCCATCGGCGTGCACCGTGCCGGTATAGCCAGAAAGATGATTGACCGGATGTTCGCCCTTGCGATCCACGCTGAACTGATACCAGGCACAGGGTGGGGCCTCGCCGCACCACGGGCGCTCGTCGCGCACGTAACTCCACAGCCGCGCGGTTTTAGTCTTCTTTATCCTGGTGCGGGTTTGTAGTTTGACCGGTGTGTCATCGGCAAAAAGTGCAGGCCCTGCCCTGACCAGCTTGCCGATATGATTGGCCAATGGCTCCAGCAGCGCCGTGCTGCGGCCCACCCAGTCGGTCAACGTGGTGCGATGCAGATTAACCTTCTCGCGGGCGAAGATTTTTGATTGCCGGTCAAGCGGCAGGTGATCGCAGTATTTGCCAATCAGGACGTGGGCCAGCAGACCCGGACCGGGGCGGCCACGCTCAACAGGGCGCGACGGCAATGGGGCCTGGGCAAAGGTTTCACAACAGGTGCAGGCCATGCGGGGGCGGAGGATCCGGCGTACCACAAAGCGGCCCGGGACATATTCCAGTTCCTCGGTAACGTCCTCACCGATCTGGCGCAGGCTCCCACCGCAGTCAGTGCAGTCCTCACCCGGCGACAGCACCTCATCCTGCCGATCCAGATGATCTGGCAAGGGGTTGCGGCTGTGCTTGCGCCTGGCAGGTTTATCCGTCTCATCGACATCAGTGCCGTTGGAGCCAGCTTCGTTCTTCTGCTCGTTTGCTGCCGCCTCGATCTCTTGGTCATCCTGTAGGTCGAGGGCCAGTTGATCCATGCTCTCTGATCTGGAACCAAACCGTGCCTTGCGGTGGCCATGCAGTTCAGCCTTCAGCTTCTCAACCTGATAGGTGAGAGACGTAATCTCCTGGTCCATCCGAGAGACCAGCCCCTTCAGTTTGGCGGGGTCATCAGGCAGAGATTCAAGGGCGTTCAACATATGTAATCCATATCAAACTGCCCCATGGGATGAAACGACAAACCGCGTTAAACTTGATGTTTTTTTGGGCTTTCTCTATCCCGCCTGCAAAGGACGCCAGGTCTTTTGCGGGGTGCGCCAGTCAATCCCCTCTAACAGCATCGACAGCTGTGAGGGACTCAGGCTGACCTTGCCCTCCCTGGCCGCAGGCCAGACAAACCGCCCCCGTTCCAGTCGTTTGGAGAACAGGCAAGCGCCTTGGCCGTCCCACCATATGATCTTGAGCAGATCACCGCGCCTGCCGCGAAACACAAACATGTGCCCCGAATACGGGTCTTCAGCCAGAACCTGTTCGGCCTGAGTCGCCAGTGTGTTGAACCCGCGCCGCATATCCGTCACCCCAGCGGCCAGCCACACCCGCGTATTGCCCGGCACCGGGATCATGTCATCAGCCCCTCAACCAGAGCCAGCACCGCCGGCAATCCCGTCGCTCCTTCAACCAGGATACGCCGACCATCAGACAGGGTGATGTCTACACGGTGAGCCGAAAGAGGAACGTCCATACAGGGCGCTGTGATCGGCACGTGGGGGGCGGTTGGCCCTGCAATCTCTACAGGCAGAAATGTGGTCACTTCCCCGGCGAAATCATCACCGTCAGTACATGACGGCGCGAAACGGGGATCACGCAACCATGTGTAGATCAGATTGGCGTTCATCGCGTAACGTCGTGCAACCTGCGCTACCGAAACCCCAGGTGCGCGCGTTTGTCCGCAGATCGAAATCTTCTCATCGTCTGACCAGAACCGCTTCTTCTGACCCTTCTTCCCAGACATGTCCGCCCTCAAAATGTCCACTATCAATGGTGGACACTATCAGCGCACGCTATAACGCGTCAGAGCACCAACACCGGACGCTTACGATAGAACTCCTGCAGGATCGTCTTGTGAAAGCGTTCACAAATGCCGTTCGTCTGCGGTGATTTCACCTTGGTCCTGGTGTGATCAATGTCGTTGATGGCCCGGAAGAGCTGGAAATCGTGCTTGTCGACCCGCCCGCAATATTCCGTGCCACGATCCGTCATGATGCGCAGCACCGGCAGATCGTGCTCATCGTGGAACGGCAGCACCCGGTCATTGAGCAGATCAGCCGCCGTGATCGGCGTCCTGGTGGCATGGAGTTTGGCATGGGCCACCTTGCTGCAGATGTCGACATAGGTCTGCTGGTAAACCCGCCCGACGCCCTTGAGGGTGCCGACATGGAACGTGTCCTGCGAGCCCAGATCGCCCTGGGCGAGCGGTCTCAATCTCCGTCCAGCTTCTTCTTTTCAAGGGCCTGCACCTGCGCTTCCGTCAGGATGGCCCCTTGGTTTCCAGTGCTTTCAGACGGGCTTTGAAGTTCACCAGATCATGGCGCAGCCAGATTGATCGAACGCCCGAGGGCGAGACGAAGACCCCCAGCTTGCGCAGTTCATTGGACGTACGGGCCTGACCATAGGCTGGGAAGTCAGTTGCGGAGTTGATCACCGCGTTCTCGGTCGCCTGATCGACCCGGTTCGCCAGATTGGGCTTGCGCCGGGTGCGCTCAAACAGCCCTCGACCGCTGATTTGTAGCGATAGAACGTGTCGCGCGACAGGCCCATGACCTGGCAGGCCTTCGAGACATTGCCCAACTCCTCGGCCAGGTTCAGCAAGCCGGTTTTGTGTTTGATGATCTTGTCGGTAGTATTCAACATCGTGGTTTCCTCGTTCAAGGGGAGCACCGCCCCCAATCCAATTTGAAAAATTGGGGGCGGTGTCAGATCACTTCGAGACGCATTCACCCTGGCAGACAACCGCAAGCGCCTCTGCAACCTCAATGCCGCAAAGGCAGCGGCAGCATGATACCTACTTCGGATCACGCAGTGTTAAATCCGACAGACTGCTAGCCACCGATATATCCGCCCGTTTTTTATAAGCAGTGCCGCACAGGTTGCACTATTCTGCGCCGATGGAAATTCTCATTCCAGTGCTGCTCGCCCTCGTCGCGATTTTCGGGCCATGGATTCTTATCGGCATTCTGTTCAGCCGTGTTGCCGGTTTGCAATCCGAGGTTCAGGGCTTGCAGACCCATGTCAGGCGCAACCTTCCACCCGCTGATCAGCCGGATTCCCGGCCCGAACCTGTGCCCGTCCCGCCAGAGCCGTCGCCCGAGGGCCCCGAACCTGAAACTCCCGAAGAACCGAACGAGCCGGTTTTTACCCCGGCCGAAGCAACGCCGCCACCTTCGCCCCCGGCCGTATCCCATGTCCCGCCTTGGGAACCAGACCGGCTCGGCGGCGCGGTAGCTGCCAATGCCACCGCCAAGATCGCCCGCGCCCGCGAAGGGTTCGAGAAGGAACTGACCTCGCGCTGGCTGGTCTGGCTCGGCGGCATTGCCATTTCGCTCGCCGGGATTTTTCTAACCGCTTACGCGATCGAGCAGGGATATCTGGGCCCGGTAACGAGGATCACCCTGGGCTTCCTCTTCGGCCTGACGCTGCTGGTGGGTGGCGAATGGTTGCGCCGGCGGCCGTTCCAGCAAGCCATCGCCTCGATCCGACCGGACTATATTCCGCAGGCGCTCAGCGCGGCCGGCGTCTTTACGATGTATGCCAGTATCTATGTGGGCAACACGCTCTATGACCTCTATCCGCAGTTCTTCACTTTCCTGGTGCTGGCTGCGATCAGCCTGGGCGCCATTATCCTGGCGCTTCTTCAGGGCTGGTTCGTGGCGCTCCTCGGTCTGGTCGGCAGCTTTACAAGTCCGGCGCTGGTGCCCTCGCCGGATCCTTCGACGCTCAATCTGTTTACTTATCTTGCGGTGGTGCTGGCCGCCTCGATGGCGGTGGTGCGCTACCGGTCCTGGTGGAAACTCGGATATGCCGCCCTGATCTTCGCCGGCCTCTGGTGCCTGTTTTGGCTGGCGGATCAATACCGTCCCGCCGATGTCCTGATCGTTGGCCTCTATGTTCTGGCGATCCCGGTGATCTTCCGGCTGGCGGGCGAAGGCCACGAACAATCGAACCAGCCGCTGAAAAGGCTCAACGAGATCGCTCTGTTGCCCCCGGCCACCCTGATCGGCTGGGCCGGGTTTACGGTCGGCGCGGTGTTGATGTTCGCCCTGGTGCGAACGGACGGATACACCGCTCCGGCACTGGTCTTCCTTTCCGCCCATGCCTTGGGCACCCTGTGGCTTGCCTGGCGCGAGGACCGGTACGACCTTACCTTTGTCCAGGCGGGCGTGCTGGTCACACTGCTCTTTGCCGCCTGGCACATTCGCCGCATCATTCCGGTCGAACCCTTGCTGACCTCGGAAGTAACCGGCGCATTCCCGCGCGAGTTTCTGACCTATGAGGTGAGTGCCGCCATCTTCGGCCTGTTGCTCGGTGCTGGCGGATTCGCTGTCCTCTGGGGCAAAGGTCGCGCCGCCATCTTTGCCGGGGTCTCCGCCGGGGTGCCGGTGGCGTTGTTCGCCATTGCCTATTGGCGGATCGTCGGCTTTGGCATCGATCTGCGCTGGGCGCTGGCGGCCACGCTGTTTGCCGCGATCACATTTGCCGCCGCAACCGCGGTTGAGAAATACCGGGACCACGAAACCCACCGAACGGCCCTGGGCCTTTATGCCGCCGCCACGGTCGCCTTTATCAGCCTCGGCCTGGCCATGACCCTGGAACAGGCCTGGTTGACCGTGGCCCTGTCGCTGCAACTGCCGGCGCTGGCCTGGATCCATGACCGGCTGAAGGTAAAACTGTTGCAGGTCATTGCGCTGCTGATCACCATGGTCATTCTGTCCCGGCTGGTTCTTAATCCCCATATTTTCGATTACGCCGTCCAGCCCGGCGGCCTGTTCAACTGGATCCTCTATGGTTATGGCATTCCCTGCGCCGCCTTCTTTTGGTCGGCCCGCATCTTCGGCAAGAGCGCCCGTGACTATCTCGTCGGCCTGCTGGAAGTCGGTGCCCTGACCTTCGCGGTCCTGCTGGTCAGCTTCGAAATCCGGTTCCTGGTCACTGGCTCGCTGGATGCGTCCTATAACTCCCTCCTGGAACAATCCCTCCAGTCCATCGCCTGGTTGACGACGGGCTATGGACTGCTGATCCGGGGAGAACAGCTTGGGATCGGCCGGGTCCGCATCAAGGGCACACCGATCCTGAAAATTTGCACCTACGGCCTGCTCATACTCGCGGCCCTGCAGGTATTGCTGGTTCAGGTCTTCATCAACGGTCCGCTGCAATATGGCGCGGACTCGATCGGACGCCTGCCGCTGTTCAACCTGTTGCTGCTGGCCTATCTGATCCCGGCCGCTTTCGCTCTGGCTGTTGTGCCGGCTTTCCTGAAAGACGATTTTCGGCGCCGGGCCAATTTCGCCGGCATTTCAGGTCTGTTTCTTTTGTTCGTCTATGTCACGCTCGAGATCAAACACTGGTTCCAGAGTGAATATCTGAAATGGCCCTTTGTCTCTGACGCGGAAAATTATGCCATCTCGACCGGCTGGCTGGTCTTTGCGCTGGCCCTGCTGGGCGCGGGCATCCTGCTCAACAAGGCGGCCCTGCGCTATGGCTCTCTCGCCGTTCTGTTGATCACGGTGTTGAAGGTGTTCCTGTTCGATCTGGCAGGCCTCACCGGTCTCTTCCGGGTCGCCTCCTTCCTCGGCCTGGGCCTCACGCTGGTCGGCATCGGTTATATCTACCAGCGCTTCGTTTTCAACGACACGGCGGACACCACTCCTGATCCACCGGAAGAAGAAACCGCAGGAACCTAAAGCTCGATGATCGGTTCCTGATCCGGCGCCAGGCGCCTGGCACGGACTTCGCCGAATAAATACCTCGGACAGCCCCTTCAGCCCGGCCAGTTCCATCATGGTCAGCCAGTCGCGGCTCCTGATCGCCGTTTCGCCGATGAAGACCGCCGCCCTTTGATCGAAAACACCCGGCCCCCAGTCCGCAGCCCGCTTCTGAATAGTAAGCGTCCGGTGTTGGTGCTCTGACGCGTTATAGCGTGCGCTGATAGTGTCCACCATTGATAGTGGACATCTTGAGGGCGGATATGTCTGGGAAGAAGGGTCAGAAGAAGCGGTTCTGGTCAGACGATGAGAAGGTTTCGATCTGCGGACAAACGCGCGCACCTGGGGTTTCGGTAGCGCAGGTTGCGCGACGTTACGCGATGAACGCCAATCTGATCCACACATGGTTGCGTGATCCCCGTTTCGCGCCGGCATGTACTGACGGTGATGATTTCGCCGGGGAAGTGACCACATTTCTGCCTGTAGAGATTGCAGGGCCAACCGCCCCCCACGTGCCGATCACAGCGCCCTGTATGGACGTTCCTCTTTCGGTTCACCGTGTAGACATCACCCTGTCTGATGGTCGGCGTATCCTGGTTGAAGGAGCGACGGGATTGTCGGCGGTGCCGGCTCTGGTTGAGGGGCTGATGACATGATCCCGGTGCCGGGCAATACGCGGGTGTGGCTGGCCGCTGGGGTGACGGATATGCGGCGCGGGTTCAACACACTGGCGACTCAGGCCGAACAGGTTCTGGCTGAAGACCCGTATTCGGGGCACATGTTCGTGTTTCGCGGCAGGCGCGGTGATCTGCTCAAGATCATATGGTGGGACGGCCAAGGCGCTTGCCTGTTCTCCAGACGACTGGAACGGGGGCGGTTTGTCTGGCCTGCGGCCAGGGAGGGCCCAGGGAGGGCAAGGTCAGCCTGAGTCCCTCACAGCTGTCGATGCTGTTAGAGGGGATTGACTGGCGCACCCCGCAAAAGACCTGGCGTCCTTTGCAGGCGGGATAGAGAAAGCCCAAAAAACATGAGGTTTAACGCGGTTTGTCGTTCCATCCCATGGGGCAGTTTGATATGGATTTCACATGTTCAACGCCCTTGAATCCCTGCCTGAAGACCCCGCCGAACTGCGGGCTGTCAGCGAGCTTTTGATGGCCGAGGTTCAGTCGCTGACGTATCAAAACGAGAAGCTGAAGGCTGAACTGCATGGCCACCGCAAGGCACGGTCTGGCTCCAGATCAGAGAGCATGGATCAACTGGCCCTCGACCTACAGGAAGACGAAGAGATCGAGGCGGCAGCAAACGAGCAGAAGAACGAAGCTGGCTCCAACGGCACTGATGTCGATGAGACGGACAAACCTGCCAGGCGCAAGCACAGCCGCAACCCCTTGCCAGATCATCTGGATCGGCAGGATGAGGTGCTGTCGCCGGGTGAGGACTGCACTGACTGCGGTGGGAGCCTGCGCCAGATCGGTGAGGACGTTACCGAGGAACTGGAATATGTCCCGGGCCGCTTTGTGGTACGCCGGATCCTCCGCCCCCGCAATGGCCTGCACCTGTTGTGAAACCTTTGCCCAGGCCCCATTGCCGTCGCGCCCTGTTGAGCGTGGCCGCCCCGGTCCGGGTCTGCTGGCCCACGTCCTGATTGGCAAATACTGCGATCACCTGCCGCTTGACCGGCAATCAGAAATCTTCGCCCGCGAGAAGGTTAATCTGCATCGCACCACGTTGACCGACCGGGTGGGCCGCAGCACGGCGCTGCTGGAGCCATTGGCCGATCATATCGGCAAGCTGGTCAGGGCAGGGCCTGCACTTTTTGCCGATGACACACCGGTCAAACGACAAACCCGCACCAGGATAAAGAAGACTAAAACCGCGCGGCTGTGGAGTTACGTGCGCGACGAGCGCCCGTGGTGCGGCGAGGCCCCACCCTGTGCCTGGTATCAGTTCAGTACAGACCGCAAGGGTGCACACCCGGTCAATCATCTTTCCGGCTATACCGGGACCGTGCATGCCGATGGCTTTGCGGGCTTCAATGGCCTCTTTGGGGAGGGCAAGGCCGATGAGCAGGCCTGCATGGTGCATGTGCGCCGCAAGTTTGTGGAAGAGTTTGAGCGCACCGGGTCGGCCATCGCCAAAGGCACAATCAAGCAGATCGCCATGCTTTACGCTGTCGAAGAGGAAGCCAGAGGCAAATCCCCCGAAGAGCGGGTCGCCATTCGGCAAGAGAAGGCAAAGCCCGTCTTCGATGAACTGGAAGCATGGTTACAGGCCCAGCTTCCCAAGCTCTCGGGCAAGACCAAACTGGCAGGGGCCATTCGCTATGCGCTGAACCGCATGCCAAAGGTGCGTGCCTGTCTCGGCGACGGACGTCTGGAGCTCGACAACAATATCTGTGAGCGATCAATCCGTCCCGTCGCCCCTGGTCGAAAAAAATTGTCTCTTCCCGGGCTCAGTTGGTGGCGGCGAGGCTGCCGCTATCGCCTACGCCCTCATTGAGACCGCCAGGATGAACGGCGTTGATCCGGAAGCCTGGCTCACATGGGTGTTGGAGCGCCTGCCAGATCACAAGATCAACCGCATCGAGGAACTCATGCCGTGGAATTGGATGCCGGAATAACCGAAAAATACGGCTCTAACGGACGGCTACGAAAGGGCCGCCCTGCGGCAGGAGAAGGCCAGGCCTGTCTTCGATGACCTGGAAGCATGGCTACAGGCCCAACTGCCCAGGCTCTCGGGCAAGACCAAACTGGCCGAGGCGATCCGCTACGCCCTGAAGCCGATGCCCGAAGCGCGTGCTTATCTCGGCGACGGACGTCTGGAACTCGACAACAATATCTGTGAGCGATCAATCCGTCCCGTCGCCCCTGGTCGAAAAATATTGTCTCTTCCCGGGCTCCGTTGGTGGCGGCGAGGCTGCCGCTATCGCCTACGCCCTCATTGAGACCGCTGAAATGAACAATGTCGATCCCGAGGCCTGGCTCACATGGGTGCTGGAACGCATTGCTGATCACAGATTAACCCCATCGACGAACTCATGCCGTGGAACTGGAAGCCCCAAGACCTCAAAAACGCGGCCTGACCGGACGGATACCCATCGACGAACTTATGCTGTGGAACTGGAAGCCCCAAGAGCTCAAAAACGCGGCCTGACCGGACGGATACCTGCATCGCGCCACCGGCGGGAAATATCCCTGAACCGTCGAACAGGGCGGATGGTCTCGCGCCAGCATACGCCATCGGCATCCGGTCTCGGCAATGTACAAAAGCGCGTTGACGCCTTCGCGCATGTCCGTTTCGCGAGGCCGGCCGAGAGACCTGGCCCCGGGAACAAACCGCTCGATTACTTTCCATTCTTCATCGGCCAGATCGCTTGCATACCGGCCATTGTTACGCTCATATCGCTTGCGATCCGTCCACATCTTGCGCCTCCATTGCTGATTGGACACAATAACGGAATCACAAGCGGCTGATCCCACTCAACTCTTTTCAGTCAGGCTCTGAAGTCATTCTCAGTTCCCCCTTTGTGGGAATGATGGCAACCGGAACCACCCATGACGTCACTTCCGCCTCATCGCCGCCTTGGACAAGTGGATCGGGAGTGCCGCGCGGATGGCATCATCTGTCTCCTGGCTAATGTGGCTCGGAAAGACGGTCGACAATATATCGTTCTTTTTGTCGATTGCCTTTTGTACCAGATCGGGTTTGCCAAGCTCGGCCCATTCCTTGGGAGACGAGCGATCACCAATCTTGGGATAGACGTAATCGCGCTGCATCAGGCCGATTGTCTGGTCGTGGCCGAGATAATGACCGGGGCCTTCCATGCAGACCTGGGCCATGGGCGCCAGCGATAAGGTCTCGTCATTGACCTCGATCCCGCGGACACAGCGCATGGCCTGGCCCAGCAGATCATTGTCGATGATCAGAGTTTCGAGACAGAAGCCGAGCAGCGAAGCGTGCATGCCGGCGCTCTCATAGACCAGGTTCAGACCCGAAAGCCCGGCCATGACATTGGTGATGCCCTTTTCGTATCCCGATTGCATGTCCGGCAATTTGGAATCCGCCATGCCGGCCGCCGACCCGCCCGGCAGGTCGTAATATTGCGCCATCTGGGCACAGGCCGCCGTCAACAGCGCCTGCTCCCCCGAACCCCCGGACATGGCGCCGGTGCGCAGGTCCGAAACGAATGGCCAGGTGCCGAAAATGGCGATGTGCCCGGGGCTCAGCGCATTGACATAGACCAGGCCGGCCAGCACCTCGGCCGTGGCCTGCACAACGGCGCCGGCGATGGCCGCGGGCGCGGTGGCGCCGGCCTGGCCGGCCGACAGCAGCAGCACCGGCATACCGCCCGCGACGGCGGCCTCCAGCACATGACAGGCATCTGCAGCAAATTTCAGAGGCGGCACGACAAAGCAATTGGAATTGCTGACGAAAGGACGCGCCCGCCATTCAGCTTCGCCACCGGCAATCAGGTGCAACATCTTGAAGGCGTCAGCGACATTTTCCCCGACCGTGATGCTGGTGCCGACGTGTTTCCGGGTCGCCGACACGGCGGCATAAAGCGTGTTGATGTCCATCTCGCGCGGATCGGGAATGTCCCGGGCAACCATCGGTCGCTGGAAGAAATGAATATTGTCGGACACCTCGACGATCCGGCCCGCATCATAGAGATCGGCCAGATAACTTTCACGATATTCGCGCTTTTCCACATCTACGATATGGACCGCGGCGCCGGCGGTTCCGAAATGAACCTTGCGGCCGCCGACCTGAATATCGAATTCCGGATCCTGGCCGTGCAGCGTGATGTTCCGGGCCGCGCCGACGATCGCCTTTTCCACCACGGCTCTTGGAAACCGCATCCGGCCATCATCGCCCACAATGGCGCCAACCCGGGTGCAGGCCTCGATACAAGGCGGGATCGCATCTGCAAAACCGATGGTTTCCAATGCCTGGAAGACGGCTTCATTTATCCGGTCCAGATCCATCTGCGACAGAGGTTTATAGGTGCCGCTTTCCATGCCCGGTCTGATGGGCCGGATGTCATCGGCTAATGGTGCGGCGCGCAGAGCCTTGCGGGCTTCGCGTCCACCGGCGCGACGTCCCCTTGTTTCTGTTTCGGCCATGGTTTTGTCTCCTGCCAGTATTTTACATGCGGACCCGATCCGATTTTGGATCATAGAGCGGCTTCAGCGATGCAGTGGCCGAAAATCGCTTGTTTGCGACTTCAATTTCATAGAATGAATTATTGATATCATTTGCTTTTTCATCAATTTCGCAATCAACATAACCAAGGCCGATTGCACCGCCCAGATGATGGCCGTAGTTACCGCTGGTCAGGTATCCGGCAATCTTGCCGTCCCGCCAGATCGGCTCGCCGTGATAAAGCAGAGGCAGGGGATCGTTGAGTTTGAACTGGATCATGCGCCTGGTCAGTCCAGACTGTTTCTTGTTCAGCACGGCAGTCCGCCCATTGAAATCACCGAACTTGCCGGTCGGCTTGTCGACCTTCACGGCAAAACCCAGACCGGCTTCCAGGACATGATCTTCGTCGGAGATATCGTGCCCCCAGTGACGGAACGCCTTTTCCATCCGGCAGCCGTCCAGCACATGCATACCGGCCAATCGCAGACCGTGCCCCTCGCCGGCAGCCATTAGTTCGTCGAAGACATGGCGGGCCATTTCCGACGGCACATAGAGTTCCCAGCCAAGTTCGCCGACATAGGTAATCCGGTGCGCGCGGGTCAAAGCCATGCCAAGCTCGATTTCCCTGGCGGTGCCAAACGGAAATGCTGCGTTACCCAGGTCGGCATTGGTGATCTTCGATAGAATATCCCGTGCATTGGGGCCCATCAGGCACAGAACGGCCTCGAAGGCCGTGATTTCCGTGATGACGCAATGGGCGCCCTCTGGCGTGTGGCGCCGCAACCAGGCCATATCGCGCGGCACTTGCGTCGCGCCCGTGACAATCAGGAACGCCGTTTCGCTCAGCCGGGTGACGGTCAGATCCGCCTCGATCCCGCCGCGCCCGTTCAGCCACTGAGTATAGACAATCCTGCCCGGCTCGACGGCAATGTTGTTGGCACATATGCGCTGCAAGACCGCTTCTGCGTCAGCACCTTCCACGCGGATTTTGCCGAACGATGTCATATCGAACAGGCCGCAGGTTTCACGCACGGCCTTATGTTCGGCGGTCGCATAGTCGAACCAGTTCTGGCGCTGATAGCTGTACTCATAAACGGGCTCCACACCCTCGGGGGCGAACCAGTTGGCCCGCTCCCATCCCGCGGCGGTGCCGAAACAGGCGCCGCGGGCCGCCAGCCGTTCGTGCAAGGGGGAGGTGCGGACCCCGCGCCCGGTCTCAAACTGGCGATGGGGATAGTGGGTGGCATAGAGCAGGCCGAGCGTTTCGCTGACCCGGTCCTTCAGGAAACTGCCGGTGCCGTGGAACTTTTCCATCCGGCGGATATCGACCATGGACAGATCGCACGGCGGCTCGCCCGCCTCCATCCATTCGGCAAGATACTTGCCCGCCCCGCCCGCCGACTGGACGCCGATGGAGTTGAAGCCGCACGCCATGTAGAAATTGCCAAGTTCCGGCGCTTCTCCGAACAGCCACTGGTCGTCCGGCGTGAAGCTTTCGGGGCCGTTGAAGAAGGTATGAATGCCCGCTTCGGCCAAAACCGGCAGGCGTTCGATGGCCTGTTCCAGGATCGGTTCGAAATGATCGAAATCCTCGGGCAGTTCATCAAAACTGAAATCGTCGGGAATGCCGTCCATGCCCCAGGGCTTGGCGCCCGGCTCGAAGGCGCCCAGCAGTATCTTGCCGGCGTCTTCCTTGTAATAGGCGCTTTCTTCCTGCACCCGCATCACCGGCAGATCACGCGGCAGGTCGACGATCGGTTCGGTGACGGTGTAGAAATGCTCGCAGGCGTGCAGCGGCGTGTTGACGCCGGCCATGGCGCCGATCTCGCGGCCCCACATACCGCCGCAATTGACGACGAATTCAGCTTCAATATCGCCCTGGTCGGTCGATACGCCGGTGACCCGGCCCCTGGCCTGGTTGATGCCGGTGACCTTGATCCCCTCGATGATTTTCGCGCCCTTCTGGCGCGCACCCCTGGCCAGAGACTGGGTGATGCCGCTGGGATCGGCCTGGCCGTCGCCCGGCGCGAACATGCCGCCGATGACGTCGTCCACATTCATAAGCGGGTAGAGATCCTTGACCTCCGATGCCGTTAGCAAACGGGTTTCCGGCCCCCAGACTTTGCATCCCGAATGCAGCCGGCGCACCTCTTCCCATTTGTCGTCGGTGATGGTGACAAATAACGAGCCGTTGCGTTTGAACCCGGTCGAGATGCCGGTTTCCTCTTCCAGCCGATCATAGAGGTCGGCCGAATACTGGGCCAGCGCGGCCTGGGAGGCATTGCCCCGCACCTGACCGATCAGCCCCGCCGCGTGCCAGGTGGCGCCACAGGTCAGTTGCTTGCGCTCCAGCAACACGACATCGCTCCACCCCAGCGATGCCAGATGATAGGCAACCGAACAGCCGACCGCCCCGCCGCCGATGATCACCGCCCTGGCCTGCTTTGGAAGCTCGGTGCTCATGCCCGGATCCTCTCGTTCCGCGGATCCCAAAGCGGCTGGTCCGGTTCCACCGTCGCGGCACACCGCTGACCATAGATTTCAATTTCCAGACTGGTGCCCGGCTCAGCGCAGTCGGCGCGCACCATGCCCAGCGCGATTGACTTGTCGATCCGATGTCCCCAGCCACCCGATGTTGTCTCGCCGACTTTCTCATCACCGGACCAGACCGTGGACATGTAGGGCGCATCGCAGTCGCCGGCGTTCACGGTCATTGTGACGAAGCGCCTGGTGATCCCCTGCTGTTTTTCTGCTTCCAGCGCCGGCTTGCCCTTGAAGCTTTCCTTGCTCCAATGAACAAACCGGTCCAGACCTCCCTGCAAAATCGTGTAATCGGTCGATAGATCGCCTTTCCAGGCGCGATAGCTTTTTTCAAGCCGCAGACTGTTGAGGGCAAACATGCCGAAGGGTTTCAGTCCCATCGGCTCGCCAGCCGCCATGACCGCATCGAACACGGCGGCGGTGTCCGCGACCCTGGTATGCAATTCCCAGCCCAGTTCACCGGCAAAGGATACCCGCGCGATCTGCAGGTCCCGGCCGGTAATCCGTGTCGTCTGATGCGACAGCCAGCCGGTTGTCAGGTCAGCCCCGCAAACCGCCGCCAAAATATCCCGGGATTTCGGTCCGGACAGAATCTGACAAGAAAAGTCTTCGGTGCAATCGGTCAATTCGATGGAACCGTCCCGGGGCAGATGCCATCGCAACCATTCGAAATCGTGCCATTCCGCAGCTGCCGCGGCGATCAGGAACAGGAGATCATCCGTCACCCGCATCAGCGACATCTCGGTGACAATTCGTCCCTTGTCATCGGCAAAATAGCCAAGGCCCAACCGGCCCGGTTTCGGAACCCTGCCGGTGATCAGACCGGACAACCAGTCTGCCGCTCCGGCGCCGTGAACCCGGTAACGGGAAAAGCCCGGCAGGTCCAATATGCCGGCGAAGTCGCGTACGGCATGGCATTCCTCGCGGATGCGGGCGAACCAGGGGCCTTCCCGGTTCCAGGTCCGGGTCGCTGCTTCGGATGTATCGTCACCGTCCCTGGCGAACCAGTTTGCACGTTCCCAACCGCCATAGGCACCGAACCGGGCGCCCAGAGCCGCAACCCTGTCATGTACCGGCGACAGACGCTTGCCCCGCCCGGCCGGCCAGGCGTGATGGGGGAAATGCATGGCGTATTCGTGGCCATAAACCTCCATGCCCTTCTGGTTGGCGTAATCCTGGTCGGCATAGCCGGTAAACCGGCGCGGATCGCACGACCACATGTCCCATTCGGTTCCGCCTTCGATAATCCATTCGGCCAGCACCTTGCCGGCACCGCCGCCCTGGGCAATGCCGAACGTAAAGACACACGCCTCAAACGCATTTGGCACACCCGGCATCGGACCGATGTTGGGATTGCCGTCCGGCAAATAGGGAATTGGCCCGTTAATGATCTTGTTGATCCCGGCCGTGCCCAGGATCGGCACCCGGGCCATGGCGTCTTCCATGTGCCACTCGATACGCTCCGGATCGTCGGGGTAAAGCTGGAACGAAAAGTCTTCCGGCATCGGGTCTTCCGGCGTGGTCCAGTGCGCCCGGCAGTTTCCTTCATACGGTCCCAGGTTCAGTCCGCCTTTCTCCTGGCGCAGATAATAGGACGAATCCACATCGCGCAGCAGCGGCAGTTTGCTGCCGGTTTCAGCATTCCAGGCTTCCAGTTCCGGGATCGGATCGGTCAGCAGATACTGATGCGACATCGACACCATGGGCACAAAGCGGCCGAACATGGCGCCGACTTCCTGGGCCCGGTAGCCGGCGGCATTGACGACATATTCGCAGCGAATTTCGCCCTGTCCGGTCTCGATCACCCATTCATCGCCTTCGCGGCACGCACCTGTCACCGGACAGAACCGAATAATTTTCGCGCCCAGGTCGCGCGCGCCCCTGGCCAGGGCCTGGGTCAGCTGAGCCGGATCAATGTCGCCGTCGTAGGGGTCATACAAGCCGCCCTCCAGATCGTGGGTTTCCAGGAACGGATAGCGATCCTTCAGGTCCGACACCGAACACATTTCGACGTCCAGCCCCTGGTATCGGCCCATGCCGACAACCCGCTCGAACTCCATTACCCGTTCACGGCCGTGCCCCAGACGCAGTGATCCGGTGACGTGATAGTTCATCGGATAATCGACCGCTTCGCCCAGATCCCGATAAAGTTCGGTCGAATAGCGCTGCATGTTCATCACGGACCAGGAGGCTGAAAACGTCGGCACATTGCCGGCCGCATGCCAGGTCGATCCCGAGGTCAGCTCGTTCTTTTCCAGCAGCACACAATCGGTCCAGCCCGCCTTGGCCAGATGATAGAGGCCCGACGCCCCGACAACGCCCCCACCGATGATGACAACTCGTGCATGTCCCGGCAAATCAGCCATGTTCTTGTTCCCTTGCTTAATACACGGGCGGCGAGATCACCCAGATCACCACCGCCTTTTCTCCGCCCGGATTGCGCCAGCGACAAGGTTCACCCGCAAACCGAAAACTGTCGCCTTCGTTCAGAAGGAAAGTGGCATCGCCAATGGTCAGCTCCAGGGTGCCCGACACCACGTAACCAGCTTCTTCGGTTTCCCGCTGAACACTCTCCCCCTGATCCGCGCCGGGTTCGAACACCGACCGGAATATTTCGAAGCTACCGCCAAGATCGGGAGACAGGAGTTCTTCGACCAGGCCGCCTTCGGTGCTGCCGACCTTGCGGCGCGCATCGGCCCGAACCACGTGCCCGCGTTCTTCCGCCGAAGCGCCGTCATTGACGAAAAACCAGCCCAACGGCACATCCAGAGCCGTCGCGAGCTTGCGCAGATCATTGATGGAGATGTCAGACAGGTCACGTTCGATCTGGCTGAGATGGCCGACCGACCGCCCAATGCGCGGCGCAAGCTCCGACAGGGTCAGCCCCCTGGACTTGCGCAAGGCGCGCAAATCCGTGCCGATGCCGGCCGCGTCGACATTTTCTGCCTGAATATCAACCGCCGAGTCCGACAATCCAACCCTCCCGGATCGCAACGATTCTGAATAGCGGGACGCTGCCATCACATTCGTGAAAATTCCAGTTCTATTTTCATGATCGAGATAATCCGTTTTGCCCTCAAAAGCGTCGCAAATGAATTGACGCCCGATCGTGCCCGGATCTATGCTGCTTGCATCGTGAAGGTGCCGAATCCCCCATCGGTCGGGGAGGAAGTGAAAAGGGAACACGGTACGGCGAACTCAATCGCCCAATCCGTGGCTGCCCCCGCAACTGTGAGCGGCGAGTTTTGCGGCCCAAGTGCCACTGATCCAGTCGGGATCGGGAAGGCGGCCCGGAACATCGACCCGCAAGCCAGGAGACCTGCCTTCACGCGTCATCACTTCCGGTGCGCGGGGCGTGCGGCGGAGACGGGCAACCGTTTTGGTGGCGATCTTTGAACCGCTTCTTGCATGTGGCAAGGGTGTCAGCGATCGTCTGGTTCGGGCAAAGGCCGCAAACCTCCCTCGCAGAACTCACCCCGTTACAGGCAGAAGCACGCTGCCATTGTGACGAGGATCCATGACGAACCAATTTTCAAGACTGCGGGCGGCCGCTGTGGTCACCGCTCTGGCCACAACCGGGCTTGCCGCCCCGGCCGTGGCCCAGGACACCACGCCCGAAGTGGTCGTTTCCGCCAGCCGGACGCCGGTTGCCGCCGAAGAAGTCGGCAGCGCGGTTACGGTGATCACCGCCGATCAGGTACAGGCCCGGAATTACCAGTATGTTTCCGACGTGCTGCGTGAAGTGCCCGGCGTGGCCGTCGCCCGCACCGGATCGCTAGGCGGCCTCACCCAGGTGTACCTGCGCGGCGCTGAATCCAACCATGTGCTGGTCATCGTGGACGGTATCGAAATCGCACCCGCCACCAGCGGCCTTTTCGATTTTTCTACCCTCCTCGCCCGGGATATCGAACGCATGGAAGTGGTTCGCGGTCCCCAGTCAGGCGTCTACGGCTCCAATGCCCTGGCCGGGGTAATCAATATCGTCACCGTTTCGGGCAAGGGCCCGATGCGGATTACCACGGCCTATGAGGGTGGCTCCTTCGGGACCCATCAGATATCAGCCTCGGCACGCGGCGGGTTTTCCGCCGGCAATCTGGCGGTCAGCTTTACCCGCCGCGAAGCTGCCGGGTTCAGCGCCGCCGAAATCGGCACCGAGGATGACGGCGACACCAATACCACGGCCTTCATGAAGGCAGGTGTTGACCTGACCGACAATGTGCGGGTCGACGGCCTGATCCGGTGGGTCGAGAAATTGTCCGAGACCGATCGTTTCGATTTCAGCGGCGGGCCGAACCAGGGTCTGGCGTTCGACGGAATTATCGACCGGTCGGATTCTCAGGAACTGGCCTTGAAGCTTGCCGGTACATTGAACCTGTTTGACGACATGTGGTCTCAGACAATGCGCATATCGGCGCTGGATACCAACACCCGCGGACAAAGCAGCGACTTTGGCCCCTTCGGCAATGATGACCGGCGCACCACCCTGGCCTATGAAACAACGGTTTTTCTTGAAACGCCGGACTATGCCGACGCAGCCCATACGCTGACCGGTCTGATCGAATATGAACGGGAAAGTTACACCAATCCGTTCGGGTCCCCCGGTCCGGTATCGGCGAAACGCGAGCTTTATGGGCTTGCAGCCGAATACCGAGCCGATCTGTTTGACCGCTTTTCCCTGTCAGCCGCCCTGCGCCATGACATCAATGACGATTTTGAGGATGCGACCACCTATCGGCTGACAGCCTCTTATCGGGTCAAGGAAACGGGCAGCCGTCTGCACACCTCGCTCGGCACCGGCTCCACAAATCCCACCTTCTTCGAACAATTCGGGTTCACGCCAGTTCTGTTTGTCGGCAATCCGAACCTGCAACCGGAAACATCCACCGGCTGGGACATTGGCATTGAACAGACCTTGTGGGACGGTCGGCTGGTTGCCGACCTCACGTACTTCGACGCGGATCTGGAGGACGAAATTGTCAGCGCGCCCGCCCCGGGCCGCGATTTCCTGTCGACGTCGGTCAATGCGCCCGGCACGAACAAACGAAGTGGTGTCGAGTTCAGCGTGTCCGCCCGGCCAATTGACGGCCTCAGCCTGACCGGCAGCTATACCTATGTTGAAAGCGACGATGCCGCCGGGGTTCGCGAAGCCCGCAGGCCGCGCCATACCGCCAGCGCCGATGCAACCTACCGGTTCCTGGAAGATCGCGCCTCTCTCAGCGCCGGCGTGGTTCACAATGGTGATCGCCTGGACAATGATTTCCGCGGCGGCTTCACCCCGGTTCTGACCGAACTCGACGGCTACACGGTGGTCAATCTGGCCGGCAGCTACAGGATCAATGATCGGATCGAAATCTTCGGCCGGGTCGAGAACGCCTTCGACGAGCAGTACCAGGAAGTTCTCAGCTATGCGACGCCGGGCGTGGCTGCCTATGCAGGCGTCCGGTTGACCTTTGGCCCGGGCCGATAGATGAAATCCGGTGAACAACAGATGCGCCTTCGGGATTTGGGTCTGGGCGGCGGTATTCGCCGTCCTGGCCATGCCGCCGCTGGCGTGGGCCGGCGCACCGCAGCGCATCGCCTCGATCAATATCTGTACTGATCAATTGCTGATGTCAATCGCCCCGCCGGAACGGATCGTGTCGGTTTCCTGGCTGGCGGTGGATAACAGAACCTCCGCGATGGCCGCCGAGGCAGCCGCATTTCACCAGAACCATGCGGCCGCCGAAGAATTGATCAACCTGTCACCGGATCTGGTGGTGGCCGGTACCCATGACAACACGTCCACAATTGCGGTGTTGGAAAAAATCGGCATTCCGGTCGTGCGCGTTCCCATCGCCGCCACCTTCCCCGAAATCCGCGCCAACATTCGAATGCTTGCCGCTGCCATCGGCGCAGAGGCGCGCGGCGAGGCGGTCATCGCCGCCATGGACAATCGTCTGGCGTCCATTCCGCCGATAACCGGCCGGGGGCCTGTCCTGGCAACCTACGCGGTCAATGGCTGGACAGCGGGCGCCGGCACCCTGGTCCATACAATCGTCACCGCGGCAGGATTTCGCCCCATCGGCGACGTGGCTGGTTTCTCCGGCACGGTGAATCTGGGCCTGGAACGCTTCGTGACCATAAATCCCGACATTGTCGTCCTGGGCGAAGGCTGGGACGATCCGCCGTCGCTCGCCGGCGAAAGCCTGCGCCATCCGGCGCTGCGGGGAATGGAGGGCGCCGTCTTCACCACCCTGCCGACAAACCTGTGGCTCTGTGGCACGCCGCGCACGGTGGAAGCCGTCGAGCGATTGGCGAAACTGAGGGCACGCAAATGATCCTGCGTGGCTGCAACACAATGACTTTCCTCTCCCGCGCCAGCGGGACGAGGGATGGAAATTGGCGGTGCCGCCTCACCGGGCGCTCAATGTCATGAGCAGGTTGATCATCATTCTGTCGGGCGCCGGCGCCCTCCTCTTCTGTGCATCGCTGCTCATTGGCCCATCGGCGATCGGCCTGTCCGACACACTGAGTGCGCTGTTCAGCGATAGGCGCGATGCCGTGGCCTTGATCGTTCAGGAGATCCGTCTGCCGCGCGCCATAATCGGCATTCTGGTTGGCGCGAGCCTCGGTCTTTCGGGCGCGGCCCTGCAGGGATATCTGCGCAATCCGCTGGCCGAAGCCGGCATTCTGGGTATCGCGCCGGCCGCCGCACTCGGCGCAGTGCTGGTCTTCTACACAGGCTTGGCGACTTCCATTCAGGCTGCCGTGCTGATAGCCGCCATGGCGGGCGCTCTGGTCTCGGTTCTCTTTCTCGGCGGCCTGGCGGCGCGGGGAAGCGTGCTGACGCTGGTTCTGGCCGGTGTCGCGATCACCAGTCTGGCCGGCGCGCTTACTTCGCTGGTCCTGTCCCTGTCGCCCAATCCGTTCGCGATGGCGGAGATTGTTTTCTGGATGCTGGGATCACTGGCCGACCGCAGCATGGATCATGTCCGGCTGGCCCTGCCCTTCGTAATCCTGGGCTGCGGCCTGCTGGCAATGGTCGGCCGGGGACTGGATGCGCTCAGCCTGGGCGAGGACGCGGCCGCCAGCATGGGCATCAATGTTTCCCGCACCCGCTGGCTGGTCATCATTGGCGCGGCGCTGTGTGTCGGGGCGGCGACGGCAGTTGCCGGCGTTGTGGGATTTGTCGGGCTGGTCGTCCCGCATCTGATGCGCCCTCTGGTCGGGCACCTGCCAAGCAGGCTGTTGCTCACCAGCGCACTGGGCGGCGCCTGTCTGGTGTTGGCCGCCGATGTGGCCGTGCGGCTTTTGTCGACGGGTCCGGAAATGAAATTGGGGGTGATTACCGCACTGATCGGCGGGCCGTTCTTCCTGATGCTGATCCTGCGCATGCGGGTCCGGGGGGCGACATGACCGGACTGGCCGCTCACAACATCACCCATCGGTTCGGCACGCGGGAAATCCTGAAGGATGTCAGCCTGACACCGGAAGCAGGAACGCTGACCGTCCTGGCCGGCCCGAACGGTGCGGGAAAATCAACACTTCTGCGGATCATGGCGGGCCTGTTGCGCCCGGACGAAGGCCAAGTCAAACTGGCGGGAGACGACATTGCACACACGGGCGCCGAAGCGCGGGCCCATTTTCTCGCCTATTTGCCCCAGACCCGGGTCGTCGAATGGTCGCTGACCGGGCGCACGGTTGTCGGCCTTGGCCGGATCGCCCACCGGCGGCTCTTTGCCGATGCCGATGCCACAGACCAGGACATCGTGACCGATGCGCTTCGGACGGTCGAGGCCGAAGAATTCGCCGACCGACCGATCGACACCCTGTCGGGCGGGGAGTTGGCCCGTATCCTGATCGCCCGTGTTCTGGCCCAGGACACCTCCATCCTGCTGGCCGACGAGCCGGTTTCAGGCCTTGATCCTGCCTATCAGCTTTCCGCTCTGCGAGTTTTCAGAGACAAGGCGCATGGCGGCGGGATCGTCATCTGTGTTCTGCACGATCTGGCGCTGGCCGGGCTTTACGCTGATCGGATCGTTCTGCTGAAAGACGGTGTTATCGCCGCCGATGGCCCGCCGCCGGATATCCTCACACCTGGAACGCTTGGCGATGTATATGGCGTCCGGGCAATCATTCATCACGTCAATGACAGATCGGTACCGGTTCTGGTACCCGCCGGTTCGTGAAAGGAAGCATGATGCCTGAAACCGGAAACGCCTCTCCCTTTGATTTGCTCGCCGCCGGCGGGCCGGTGATGTACATCCTTGCGACCCTGTCGGTCCTGATGGTCACCGTTGCCCTGTTGAAACTCTGGCGATTTTGGCGCGCCGGCCTGTTCCGCGCACCTGATTTCAACGCTGCCATTGCCAGCTGGTCCAGGGGCCAGCGGGCCGAGGCTCAGGTCGCGCTGACCACAGCCCACCATCCGGCGGCCTGTGTCGTCGAAGCCGCCATGGCTGCCCTGTCGACCGACCGTCCGGACACGGATGCGGCGCGCGAGGAGACCGAGCGGATCGGCAAGGCCGCCCTCGCCATTCACAGCCGGCATCTGCGCCTGCTGTCGATGATCGCGACAATCTCGCCGCTGCTGGGGCTGCTGGGCACGGTGCTGGGGATGATCTCAGCATTCCGGGCAATGGAACTGGCCGGGGCCCGGGTTGATCCGGGTGTTCTGTCGGGCGGCATCTGGATTGCCCTGCTGACGACCGCCGCTGGCCTGATCGTGGCGATTCCGGCCGCGGCCGTCCATGCCGTTCTGGAAGGTGCCGTGACACGGACCGGTCAGGCCATGGAGGACGCAGCGGCACGGGTTTTCACCGCGCACGCCCGCTCCGCCGGCGAAGTCCGGCAACCGGTACGTCTGGTAACGGACGGCACCGAGTAGGCCCATGCGCATTCGTTCGACTTCCTCGCCCCTGCCCCGGCTCGGCCTGACGGCTCTGATCGATGTGGTGTTTATCCTGGTCGTCTTCTTCATGCTGGCGACCAGATTCGAGGAATGGGGACACGTCCCTGTGGCGGCCGCCCAGGCCGGCGCTTCGGCCGTGTCGATGGAGGGTTTCCTGGTGCTGGGGTTTGGCCCGGAAGGTGTCGTTCATCTGGGGGGGCAAAAAACGTCGCGTGACACCATGCTGGTCCGTGCGGCGAATATCGACACGGCCATTCTTCTGCGCCCATTGTCCGGAGCCAGCGCCCAGGATGCGGTCGATCTCCTGGACACGTTGAAAACCGCCGGCATTTCCGCGCCGGTTGCATTCCTGGCGTATTGAGGCAGTCCATGCGGATCACCCCTTGCAAACTGGATCACAATGCGGAAATTTCCGTCCTGCCGATGATCAATGTGGTGTTTCTGCTGCTGATCTTTTTCATGCTTGCCGGCGTTGTTGCCGCACCGGACCCTGAAGGTTTCACACCCGTTCAATCAACACAGGCCGATCCGCAAACGCCGCGAGACCGTATTCTGGTCGTGGCCGCCGACGGCACGCTGTTTCTGGACGGGGTTCAACTTGCCGCGGACAGGTTGTCCACGGCCGTCGATCGGGAACGGGATTCCCTCACCCTGAGGGCCGATGCGGCATTGCCAGCCGAACGGCTGATCGACATCATGATCCGCCTCGGTGATCTTGGCCTGGATCGCATTGAACTCTTGACCGAGCACCGGAAACCGTGAAGCCGCTGGCCCACAGCGACGGGGTCCCGTGGTTGGCGGCATTGGCCGGATCGCTGGTGATGCATGGCCTGATGATCTACCTGATGCGCCCTGATGCCGGGAGCGGCCCGGCAAGCACGCCGGGCCTGTTCATTAGCCTTGCACCGCCCGGCGCGGCAACAATGCCCACCCCGGCAACCAGCGCCGCGGCCGAGGAACCGGCATTTGCCAACCCTGAAGCCGTGCGTACCGCGATCGAGATCAGGGCAGAAATTCATGCACTGGAATTGGTTACGGCCCAGATATCCTCATCCCAACCCGAGGCACCGACAGAGTACCGCCAACCAGTCGATCAGGTTGCCAGGTCCATGGCGCCCCAAATGCCGGAGAGTCCTTCCCCGGTGATCAATCTCGCGTTTTCGCCGGACGAGCGGACCGAGCCGATTGCCCCGGTGGCCCAGACCGTCCAACCTACGCAGGCAACTCAAGAATTGGCTCGCACCCTGATAATTCCCCGCCCCCGAGCCAAACCGGCCGTCTCCAGACAAACAAATCGTTCGGCAAAGGCGCCAACGCCCACAAGAACGGCCCCGGCAGCGGCCAGGGCAACTTTGCTCCAGGACACCGATATTCCGGTTTCGTCCCCTGTTTTGGAAGCGCCGCCTTCTTCGGCAACCGATACACCAGATCCGGTCGGCGAAGGGATCAAGCAGGCCGCCACGGGCCCGGCAGTCGGTTCATCCGCGACAGCTTCCTGGCGCTGCTCAGTCGCCGTTCACATCGCCGGCTTCAAGCGCTATCCGCGCAAGGCCAAGCGCCTTGATTTGGAAGGCACCACCACGATTGCCGTCGCCTTCGGTGCCGGCGGAACCGTCAGCGACACGAAAATTGCCAACTCCTCGGGTCATGATGTACTCGACCGGGCCGCGCAAAATATTGTCCGGCGCGCCAGCCCACTTCCGGCACCGCCAGCAGGGGCCGGTTCCGTCAATGTACCGGTTTCCTTTTCCTTGGGGTCCGGCAGCACACCGGGTTCCGCCAGTTGCTGAATACCTGGCACCCAGCATCGGCTATCCGCCCCTTCGTCCCTATCCCGCATCCACGTCCCTAAACCGGCATTATCCAAGTGGCGCGCGGCTTGGAGGTCGCACCAGGTTTCAATTGTTCTATGTTATCAGTGTCCGCGGCTGAATTGTCGGACCGCCCGCCCGGGGTACATGTGCAGGCAATATGACGAGAACCGTTCGCTACCAGTACCAAACTCACTTCGACTGCCCTGTGGAACAAATCTGGTCGGTGATCTCCGACACAAATCGCATGAATGAGGCCGAAGGTACCTGGGGTCCCCATACTGCGGAGAGCATCCCGGATCCCGACGGGTCTTTCGACAATTCGCCAAAGGCAAAATGGGCCCTTTGCGGGTCGAATGGCAGGAAGGGTTTGGAGAATGGGTTGAAAATCACTTCATGCGCCAGGTCCGCGAATTCTCAGTTGGCCCGTTCAAAACCATGGGTCTGGAGGTCCGCCTGAGCGAAGAGAGCGGCGGGGTCCTGGCGGACGATGAAATCAGCGGAAGTCGGGATGCAATCCTCGGCGGCATTCTTGTACGGGGCGGTGTTTTGAAAAAGTCCACCGATGCCGTTATTGAGGCATTGGAAAACCGTATTGCGACTTTAAAGCACCCCGAGGACGCAGCTTCGATACCGCCCCGGCGGAATTGAAACCGGGTGGCAGTCAGCGATTGAATAATTGCGTCCGCGACCTGGGGAAAGCAGATTTTGCCCACGGGTTGCACAGGAAACTCGCGGACTATTTGTGCGCGGCGCCGGCAATCGATCTGAAAAAGATAAGGTCAATCGCACTGGCGTGCGAATGGCAGGTTCAAGCGGTCGAAGTCATCGAACGCCCGGTCGCCGCACAGATGTTAGCGCCAACGAACCACAAAAAACTTGATCAGCGGGCGAAATCAGGCTAGACAAAGAAATCAGGCTAGACAAAGATTGAGGGTGTCTTGCAGGAGAGCGAACGGTGTGATTTGTTACAGCTTGGGGAGATGAAGGTATGACAGCAAGCCTTTGGGATAGCTTACGCGCGGTGGCGGTTACGGCATTGTTTTGTGTTAGTCAAGTTGCGGTCGCTGACGAACAGCAAGAACCGGAACCGACGGACATTGCCGCAGCGTTGGATCGTTTGATTCCGTTGTACTGGGATGTCAAGCAGGTTTCGGTGAAAGCTTCTGTAAACCGAGGGGACGCGGTCGATCTGGAATGGGCGCAGCGTTTTGAAGCCCGAGTATCCGTCAAAATGTCATTATACCATAAGGTGATGGACGAAGAGCCGTCGGGCAACGCTACCTCGTTGCACCCGTTCGAGGAGTTGGTTGAAACCATTTCCGCGGAAAGTGAACGTATTATCTATGGCGTTGCGGTTTCAACCCGATTTCGTGATGTGTGGGATATCGACATTAAATTGGAGAACAATGTCGACAAACTCGGTATGCCGCTAGATTATTTCAACATGCCGACCGTGGTGCGTAATTCACCCGAATACTTTAAGTTGACTGCGGCGTTGAGCGATGCCGCAAAGACTGCGTTCAAAGCGGAAATGGAGCGGCTGCGCCAAACGCATGCATATCAAATCGAAACGCTGAAAGCCGGCCACAAGGCGGAAATGGAGCGGCTGCGCCAAACGCATGCATCTCAAATCGAAACGCTGAAAGCCGGCCACAAGGCGGAAATCGACGATATCGAGACGGGGTTGGAAGTTGAGGCCACACGGTTAAAAACGGAAATGGAGCGGCTGCGCCAAACGCATGCATCTCAAATCGAAACGCTGAAAGTCGGCCACAAGGCTGAAATCGACCATATCGAGACGGGGTTGGAAGTTGAGGCCACACGGTTAAAAACGGAAATGGAGCGGCTGCGCCAAACGCATGCATCTCAAATCGAAACGCTGAAAGCCGGCCACAAGGCTGAAATCGACCATATCGAGACGGGGTTGGAAGTTGAGGCCACACGGTTAAAAACGGAGACGGGTGATTTTCTGGAGATCGAAAGCCTGATCTTGGAAAAGAACAAAGCGGCGCAAAGGGCGGCGGCGGCGGCAGCGGCATTGTATGCGGAGACCCGGGACCGTCGCAAGGCGATGATCGAGCGAATCATGTTGGACATGGCCTCCGACCTGCCAGCAGCGCAGCGGATTGCCGCTTTCGACGCTGCTTTGGAGACTCAGGTCGAATTCGTGGTGGGAGCAGCGTTCGAGGCGGCTTTGTCCAGTGATGACGAGGCGCTTCGATTGCATGCGATTTCGGTGGCGCTAGCGGGCGAAGATGCTGATCGCCAGCGCAGGGCGATGGATATCGCCTTGGGAGATAAAACCGCGCTGGAATTGCGCCGCGCCGGGCTGGTGCGTCTGGTCGCCTCTGGCGATGCGGAAAAAATCCGGCCCTTCCTGCATGAGATTATTGCAACCAACGACCCGCAATTACTTGCAGGAGTGGATGGAATGATCGGCAACATCAAGCCATTTCCCTTCGTTACCGGCGTGAAAGGCCATCTCGGGGGGATAAAGAGCCAATGGGACCCGGCAGGCCAAAATGAGCGCGGGCTTTATATTGGCAAGGTTCGCTTGAAAAATGGTAATTCGGTATCCTCGAAAAAAGCAATTTATTCATATCATACTAATAATGCAAAATCTGATGCAGTACGGTTTTCGGTTGAAACGCACGGTTATCCGCTGGCGGTGACGCTCCAATATGATTCTAATAGTAGTAAGTCGTTTAAATCTCGCACTGACGTCATGATAAACGTTTATGGTGTTGATGAGAATACTAAATCACGCAAAATTTTTAGTGGCGTTTTGCGGAGCTGCCGAAGAGAAGTACAGCATTTGGTTGTACCTGTCCCGGAAGATATGAAAACCGTAATTGTGGAGCATACTGGGACTGATTATACAAAACAATACATGAATAATCTGGTGTTATTTTATAAAATGGGCCCGGATCTCGAATATAATGGAAAACATACATACAATGACAATCGTTGTTAGAGCCTGATACAGCGTTGTGGAGGATCATCCGATCAGCACCTTTGGCTGCGCCAAGGTCGAGACTGTTCCGTTTGATGTTGAACTCGCCTGAGCGGCGCTGCCTGATGGGAGATTATGCGGCGCCCTTGATCTGGTCAAGTTGGCGCTTTTGGGGTGTCGCTAACAAGCGATATGTCCGGTCCATGTACATGCGATCTGTCCGGTATTCGGCGTTGGGAAGACCCGTGTCGAGACTGTGCGGAATTTTGTGCCCTGACGTGGTAATCATCTGGTGAGGAGACTCACGTATGAGCATCGACAAGAAATCCTTTTCCGGCTGAATCAGACGCCGTCGTGAATCAAATCAAATCGCGGCCGATCCTGCGGGTCCATGTGCGCGAAAAGATCTTCTCCTCTTCCTGCCAGGCATCAAGTGATGATATGACTTCGAAGGCATTCGTTTCGCCCGTCTGGGTGCATCTGGCTTCGGTCCGCACGTTCGCGTCACCCGACTTGAACACCTGCGTCCAGACCATCTCCGCCCGGGCGCTCAACGGATCGTCTGGCTGGATCCGGTAGGTCTCGACAACGCTTTCCCCCGACACAATACCGTAGGGCACAATACGTACCGTGCCAAAATCATCGGTGATGGCGAGAACGCTCTCACCGGTATCGGGATCGATGGAAACGGTCCGGTTCGCCGATGCCTCATCAATGGTTTCAAGCGCCAGCGGTGGCGGTACACGCCCTTCGGAAACGGCGATATCGTTCTTTGTGGCAATGTCAGGCAGGCACAATCTGCATTTGTCCAGGTGCAGCGTGACGGTCGCGGCCCCGGGCGATGGCCAGATCAGCGGCCAGTAGGCCGTACTGACCGAAACCCGCAGATGATGGCCTTCCGGCACCCGGTAGGCGATTTCGTCGAGCTGAATGTCGGCCTCGTAAACAGTGCCCGGTTCCAGGGCCCGGCGATTGTCGTGTCCGGCCCGATCCGCCAGGTTGAGCACGTGATAGGTGATCCGCGCCACGCTGCCATCGGGAGGGACATCGTTAAGGCGCACCGCCAGAAAAGCTGCCGGGCGGTCGGCTTCAAACGATACCTTCAGGACCGGCGCGCCAAATATTTCGAGTGGGGCATCCAGCAGTGATCCGTCAAAGACCACAGATCGAGCATCGTCGCCGGCCTGGTCACCAGGCCAGTCGGGTCCACCCCAAATGGCGCAATATTCTCCGGAGGCCGACCCGGTATCTTGCGGTGAGGCGATTTCAACCGTCCCCTTCCCTGCTGCTGGAGACAATCCGTCATCGGTCAGCCAGAACGTCTTACCGCCGTCGCCATCACCGGGCCAGTTATCGACCGCGACCCAGCGGCCGCTTCGGTGGTCGTAATCCCCGGTCGGCGCAACCGCATCCATGACATAGACCCGGGCCAGCGGATCGTTTCCAACGCCGGTGTCCCGGCCCTTCAGCCAGTGATCCCACCAGCGCAGCGCCTCGCCAAGGTAATCTGCCGTCGGCGCCGGTTTGGCTGTATGCGGATAGAGATGGATCCAGGGACCGATCAGTGCCCTTTTCGGTGAAGTCAATCCCTTCAGCAGGCGTGGGATGGCATTGACATAGGCATCTCCCCAACCGCCCACGGCCAGTACCGGCACTTTGATTGCCGAAAAATCCTCGCACACCGATCCATGTTTCCAATAATCGTCACGCCGCTGATGTTCCAGCCAGTCGGCGGCCAGGTGCGGCATGTTTTCCAGCCTGTCCAGCCAGATTTCCTTCCATTGATCGCCAACCACTTGCGGATCTGGCGGGCGCGACTGGTAGGACAGCATGGTTGCCGCCCAGCCGAGATTTTCATTGAGCAGGCAGCCGCCCTTGTAGTGGATGTCATCGGCGTAGCGATCATCAGTGGAACAGACGGTGATGATGGCTTTCAGCGCGTCCGGATTCATCGCGGCGACCTGCAGGCTGTTGAAGCCGCCCCAGGACTTGCCCATCATGCCGACACCGCCATCGCACCAGGGCTGCACCGCCAGCCAGTCGATCACCGAAACGGCATCGTCCAGTTCGGTCTGCAGATATTCATCATGGAGGATCCCCCCGGAATCGCCTGCTCCGCCCAAATCGACCCGAACCGCAGCATACCCTTGCGCGGCAAACCAGGGATGCATGGTCGCATCGCGTTCGGCGGTTCCGTCCCGGCGGCGATAGGGGATGTATTCCAGGATGGCAGGCACCGGGATTTCGTCGGCCGGGCGCCACACCGCGGCGGCCAGGCGTTTCCCGTCCGGCATCTCGATCCAGACCGTTTCATCCATTCGGATCGTGTTGAAGTTGACCGGCGCTTCCATCTTCGCCCCCCGTTTCTCATGCTGTGCGTTCTTCTTCCATCTTGCGCAGGTCCATGCGGCGGATCTTTCCCGTCACCGTAAGCGGCATCTCGTCGATAAACCGGATACGGCGTGGGTATTCGTGGGTCGACAGGCGCTCGCGCACATGATTCCGGATTGCCGTTGCCAGCGCGGCGTCGGGCGCATGGCCTTGATTGATCACCAGATAGGCGGTCACCGCCTCGCCGCGCACCGGATCCGGCGCGCCGATTACACCGGCCAACTGGACTGCCGGATGGGTCAGCAAGCTGTCCTCCACCTCCGTCGGACCGATCCGGTAGCCGGCCGATGAGATAATGTCGTCGTCCCGGCCCTTGAACCAGAAATATCCTTCTTCGTCCCTGGTCGCCACATCACCCATCAGGCACCAGTCGCCGCGGAATTTCTCCGCCGTGACGCCTGGCCGCTTCCAGTATTCCAGGAACATCACCGGGTCGGGGCGGTGAACGGCGACGATCCCTTCCTCTCCGGGCACCAGGACATTGCCGTCAATGTCCACCACTTCGACCCGGTGCCCGGGGACTGGTCGGCCCATGGATCCGGGGCGAACGGGAAAGACGCTGGGAATATTGCCGACCACCAGATTGATCTCGGTCTGGCCGAACCCTTCGCTGATGGTCACACCCAGTTCGTCACGGCCCCAGTCCATCAGATCGTCGCCCAGTTTTTCACCGCCGGTGAAGAGTGTCCGCAAGGGTGCGCCATGGCGTTCCCGGGCTCCCTGAACCTGACGCATCATGCGCAAGGCCGTTGGCATGATAAGCGCGTTGCGTACATTGTGCCGCGCCATCAGATCGAAGCTCGCTTCGGGTTCGAATTTCGCTCCGCCATTGGTCAGGACCGGGCGCCCGTGAAACAGCGCCGGCAACAGCACGTCATAGAGACCGCCGGCCCAGGCCCAGTCGGCCGGCGTCCACATCAGATCGCCCTCTTGTGGATAGAAATCGTGGGGAAACTCCACGCCCGGCATGTGCCCGATCAGCGTCCGCTGAGCATGCAGGACGCCCTTCGGATTACCTGTCGTGCCCGACGTGTAGAGCATCAGCGCCGGATCTTCCGCGCCGGTATCAAGCGTTTTCGCAGTGTCGCTGGCCTGGTCCATCAGGCCCCAAAAATCCTTGATCCCGCCCGCGCGCGCGCCGTGGATCGACAAAACATGGGTCAGGGCGTCGTGACCCTGCATCGCCTCGCCCGCCCGGTCGATGCCGATGTCACTGGTGATCAGAACGCTGACGCCGGCATTGTCGAGCCGATAGCGCAGCGCATCCGGCCCGAACAGCGTGAACATCGGCAGCGCAATGGCGCCGATCTTCTGTATCCCGAAATGAATGACGGGCACTTCAATGCACTGGGGCAGATGAATGCCGACCCGCTGACCGGGCTGAACGCCCAACGCCTTCAGGACATTGGCGCATTTGTTGGCCATATTCTGCAATTGGAGGAAGGAATAAGTACGCTGTCCCCGGTCATCATCCACAATCATCGCCGGGGCATTGGGTATTGCCCGGGCATGGCGATCGCAGCAGGCCTCGGCCATGTTGAAGCGATCCGGAACGTCCCAGCGATATCGGGCGTACAGTTCTTCGTAGGTTGGCACGGACATACTGCCTTCAGCCGCCGATGCCAGCGGCTCGCAACGCCACGCGGTCCAGCCCGACCGAAGCCCCGGCATCAAGTATGCTGTCCCAAACGCCTTCGGTCAGCGGCAATCCAGCGGCCAGCCGTTCGGCGCGCCGCTTTCGTTCAGGATCGCCCGGGATCATCACCGGTGCCGCTGGATCGGCCGGCGGGCAGGAACGGATATAGTCGATATATTCCTTTACATTGGCCGCATAGCCATGGCCGTCGTCCAGCGCGTCGGGCCTGACATAGATCGACAACATGCCATTGCAGATCGTCGAACCGGATCCCGAATGACCCGAGCCCGTCAGCATGCCGGCCAGCAGATCGCATGCCATGGACAGTCCCGACCCCTTGTGTGCGCCGATGGGAACCAGCGCGCCCGGGCCGCCCCGGGCATTCGGAACGCTGCCTTCGGGAACATCGCCGTACAAAACGCCAGGATCGTTCGTCGGTTGACCGGCCCCATCGATCAGGCATCCGTCCGGCATCTGCTTGCCGCCCTTGAACGCCACCAACACCTTGCCCTCGGCCACTGTAGTGGTTGCGAAATCCAGTACGAAATTATCTCCGCCGGGATTGGGTACACCAATGCAGACGGGCGACGTGGACAGGCGCCGGCTGGCGCCGCCAAAGGGAGCCGCCAGCAATCCGCCCGTGACATTGACAAAATGCAGAGAGACCAGTCCGGCCTCAATCGCCTGTTCGGCCCAACCGCCGACCCGGCCGATATGGCCCGACCGGCGCAAGGCGATTACCGAAATACCGTGCTGCTCTGCTTTTTCGCGGCCCAGTTCCACCGCCTCGGCGCCGATGACCTGGCCAAAACCCATATTGCCGTCAACCAGAGACAGGACCTCGGTGTCCACAATCCGTGAGATATGCTGCCCGAACAGAACCTCGCCATCCTGGGCCGCCTTTACATAGCGCGGTACCCGAACCACGCCGTGACTGTCATGGCCCGCCAGGTTGGCGGCCACCAGATTGGTCGCGATTGCGCCGGCTTCGGCATCCTCTCCACCCGCCCTGGTGAAAATCTGGTGCAGTACATCGGTCAATCCAGCGGCGGGCACCATCAAATCGGTCATCTGGCTCTCAATCCTCATTGGGTGATCGCCTGGAATCAGGATCGATCAAAGCGCGGATATTCATGCTTCGATGCCGGCATTTCCAGTATTTGTTCAGGATGTACGGCTGCCATCCGCTCCCTGATGATCGAAACAGCAAAATTGCGGACTCGGTACGACGATCATTCAGGTAAATGAAGAGTCCAGGGATTCAACGTGAATCCAGCATGACTCGGTGTGTGCCAAAAACTGACATCGTCTTTCCAAATACAATTTATGATTCATTTCGAGATTAAAATTCTATTTTAGATCATTTTACATAGTTAATAATTATATGAATATAACATATTAAATATACATGTTCAGAAGTATTTATTATTCCCAATAAATCTGTTTTAAATTCTCTGTCGAGAACATTCTGAATTGCCCATGAAGGAAACAAATGCCGAACGCTTCAACTGCGGGGAACTGACAAATGTTAGCGACACCGCCAAAAGCGTCTACTTGACCAGATCAGGGGCGCCGCATAATCTCCCATCAGGCAGCGCCGCCCGGGCGAGTTGCAACATCAAACGGGACATTCCCTGAACCCGGGACGGTTCAAATAGAGGAAAGCCATGCCACGCAGATCTCAACAGCCTGTAAAGCAGATCGATGCTCTTCCCGCCGCGGTGTTTTCTGACAAGCGCACAGTCCATGCGACATTGCCTGATCTGCCCGCCGCGCTCAAAATCAATACGCGCCTCAAGATGAACGGGCTCGAATTTCTCGCCGCCCTTCCCTCCAATGTTATCCCTGTCGCGTTTTTCGATCCCCAATATCGCGGTGTGCTGGAAAAGCTGGCCTACGGCAACGAAGGCAAGGCGCGCGGAAAACGCCGCAGTGCCCTGGAGCAAATGTCGGAGAACGTGATCGTTGATTTCGTGCGGGGCATGGACCGCGCCCTGATTCCGTCAGGTCATTTGTTCCTGTGGGTGGACAAGTTCCACCTGTGCCAGGGCGTTCGTCCGTGGTTGGATGGAACGAGCCTCGACATCGTGGATCTTGTGACCTGGGACAAGGGCACATTCGGCATGGGCTACCGCACCCGGCGCAGGGGGGAATATTGTGTTGTGTTGCAGAAACAGCCGCGCAAGGCCAAGGGCGTTTGGCAAAAACACGACATTCCTGACGTGATCCATGAACAAGTGTCCCAGCGTGACCATCCCCACTCAAAACCCGTCAAGCTGCAAGGTGAACTCATGGCTGCCGTGACCCATGAAGGCGATCTTGTAATCGATCCAGCGGCGGGATCATTTTCGGTTTTACAAGCCGCCGAAGAGCGGCAACGCAAGTTTCTTGGCTGCGATCTGAATGGCTAGTCCTATGGCTCGTTTGCGGGATGCGAAGCCCAGGAACACGTCTGGTTCATACGAGCGCATTTTTGGCAACGCCGATCTGGGTGCGTTGGCTAGCAAGATTCAATCTGCTGTTATTTCGTCCGGCTCTGAATTGGAAGCAATGATTGTGGCGGCGGTTCCCAACATCCCTGACCTGGATGCCTTTCTCGAACAGGAGATTATGTCAGAGGGCGTGTTGCTCGCCCGCAAGAAGCAAATCAAACAAAGCACTACTTTAGATTTCGCCGGCTCGGAACCCGATTTTATGGTGTTCAAGCGCCGCGATGGCGTGCAGACCTGCCACATCGTTGAATTGAAGGACGGTCATGTGTTCGACACCAAAAAGGCCAGTGCAGAGCGACAATCCATGCACGGGTTCATTGAGCGCAACGCGCAGCACATTCAATATCGGTTTCAGTCGCACTTTTGCGCTTTCAATCAGGATGACAGGCAAGCGATATGGGAGGGCTTCAAAAAGAAGATCACCCGAGATGAGGTGATGACAGGCCGGGAATTTTGCGATTTGCTGGAGATTGACTACGATACAATTGTGCAGAAGCGAAAGGCCGATGGCCCCGACAATGTAGAGTTCCTTCTAACCGAGTTGGTCAATATAGAATCGATCCACCGCCGCTTGCGTGAACTTCTTGACGAGAGCTAAGATCAGATCTTCATCGTCTGTGAAGAAGCCGCTTTTTTCCTCCTGATCGTTCAGAGTCTGACTGAACAGTCATTCAGCCATGACAATATCCTGCCAGCCGTCTTGTCAGGATGCGGACGTGGGCGATTGTTGCCCATGCGGTAGAGCTTTCGATGGAACTCTCCCAATCCCTGGTCAATCCTCGACATCTGCCGAGTCAGGCGAAGGTGCGTTCCACGACCCATCCGCGGGGTAGAACTTCAAAGCCTTCGGCAGTGTCGGAGCGCCTGAATCCCTTGAAATAATTGGTCGGAGTAGCAGGATTTGAACCTGCGGCCCCTGCCTCCCGAAGACAGTGCTCTACCAGGCTGAGCTATACTCCGACCGGGGAGGACAGCGCATTCTGTACCCCGTCGCGACACCGTTGGCAAGCGCTTGATATTTGTCGCCGGAAGGGCCATTTCGCCCATTGCGCGGCGCAGGGGCAACAGATATGTTCCGGCCCGCTTCGGATGGGGCGTGGCCAAGTGGTAAGGCACCGGGTTTTGATCCCGTGATCGCAGGTTCGATCCCTGCCGCCCCAGCCAATACAAGCCTGTCAAGAAACCAATACAAGCCTGTCAAGAAACCAATACAAGCCTGTCAAGAAACCAATACAAGCCTGTCAAGAAACCAATACAAGCCTGTCAAGAAAAACGACGCGGAAATCATGTCTGTCGGGCAATTCGAGACTGCGCCATGGCAATTGTTGCTGGATCAGGAAGGCGTTGACTTAATGACCCCGGGTTCAGGGGTCGCTACCGCCTCCACCATTTCCGCCCCCGTTGTCCCCTGAACCGTCTCCATTGCCACCGGGGCCGTTGCCGGGACCGCCGGCATCCGTTCCGCCCGCGGCTGCTCCGGCCCCATCAGAGTTTCCACCGCCCGCATTGCCGCCGCCGGCATTTCGACCGCCCTTGCCACCATCCGCTGTTTCTGTTCAACCGGTTCGGCATGCCGGAACGCTGCGCCCCGTGTCCCGGCGACGTTCACGGCGCCGATGGCTGGCAGCCGGTGCTGGACCCGGTGATCGCCCGCCATGCCGGGCGTGACCTCATGCGCTTCTTCCGCGCCGATGCCGCCCATGCGATCCCCGCCATCCATACCCGGCTGGGGAAGAGGCCGGTTATTTCCATGCCATCGGGCTGCCCGCCACTGCCGTACTGCCCGCCACTGCCGTACTGAAGGAGAAGATCGCCCACCGGCTAACCCGGCCCGTGGGCCGTCCGTCGCAGACCAGGGTCAAACGCTTCTACGAGGATTTCTCCCACCAGGCCCAGAGCCGGGAAGAAGAGCGCCGGGTGATCGCCAGGATCGAATGGCATCCGGGTGAGTTGTTCTTCCGCGTCGGCTTCATCGTCACCAGCCTGCCGATGGAGCCTGACCGGGTGGTGCGCTTCCATAACCAGCGGGGCGTCGCCGGGCAGCACATCAAGGAAGGCAGATATGCCTTCCGCTGGACGCGGCTGTCCTGCGGGCGGTCCCGCGACAATGAGGTGCGACCGCGGTTGCGCGCATTGGCCTGCAATCTGGCGACGTTCCCGCGCGGCATCGAGTTGCCCGGGACCATGGCCGACGGGTCGCTCTCACCAGCCTCCAGCTCAAGCTGATCAGGGTGGGGCGCCACGCCCCCGCGTGACCCTCTTCCAACTGGCCGAGGTCGCGGTCACCACCGGTACGATGGTCTGCGCGATCCTCGCCGCCATCCGCCGACTGCGCGCGCCGCCGTCATACGCGTGAGGTCGAGACCGCCCGGGATCGAACAAAAGCGGCTCGACAGGTCTGACCGCCGCGCTCAACGATGTGAACGGCCCGAAAATCCCCGGACCCGGCATTACGGATCATTGCTGGACGGATCGCGGGCGGATTGATAGAAACCTGCTCATCATGAGTCCGTTGAACATCTTTGCGATCATACGAATTACAGGCCCGGTCCGCGCCTGATGATGGGCGGGCCGGGACGTGGCCAATTGCGCCTTCGCCGATCCAATCCCAATCGTTCGCCGGCCCAATCGTTCGCCAGCCAATCGTTCGCCAGATAGAGAATTCCCATGCCAACGGACATCGAAGAACAGTTGAACTACAAAGACACGCTGTCTTTGCCAAAAACCGACTTCCCCATGCGCGCCGGCCTGCCCGAGAAGGAACCGGAAATCCTCGAGCGCTGGAAGTCGCTTGATATGTACCGCCGCCTGCGCACGGCAGCTGATGGCCGTGAGAAATACGTGCTGCATGATGGCCCGCCTTACGCCAACGGCAACATTCACATCGGCACCGCGCTGAACAAGATCCTGAAGGATATCGTCGTTCGTTCCATGCAGATGAAGGGGCTGGACAGCAATTACGTGCCTGGATGGGACTGCCACGGCCTGCCGATCGAATGGAAGATCGAGGAACAGTACCGCGCCAAGGGCAAGAACAAGGACGATGTGCCGCTCAATGAATTCCGGGCCGAATGCCGTGAGTTTGCCGAGCACTGGATCGGCGTGCAGCGCGAGGAGTTTCAGCGTCTGGGTGCCGAGGGCGACTGGTGGAACCCCTACCTGACGATGAATTTCGAGGCCGAGGCCTTCATCGCCAAAGAGTGTATGAAGTTTGCCACCTCAGGCCAGCTGTATCGCGGGTCCAAGCCGATCATGTGGTCGGTCGTCGAAGGCACCGCCCTGGCCGAGGCCGAGGTGGAATATCACGAGTACAAATCCGATACGATCTGGGTGAAATTCCCGATTGCCGGTGTCGCTTCGACCGCGCCGGACCGGGCCGCGGCGGCCGAGCTGTCCGATGACCTGAACGGCGCCTCGGTGGTGATCTGGACGACAACACCCTGGACGATGCCGGGCAACCGGGCGGTCTGCTATTCAACGCGGATCGGATACGGGCTGTACGAAGTCACTGACGCCGCCGATGACAACCGGGCGCGGCGCGGCGACAAGCTGATCCTGGCCGATGCCCTGGCCGAGGACGTAATGAAAAGCGCCCGGGTCGATGGATACGAGCGGCGACGGGACGTGGACGCGCGGCTTCTGGCCGGACTGACCTGTGCCCATCCCTTGCACGGCAAGGGATATGATTTCGACGTGCCGCTTCTGGAAGGCGAACATGTCACCGACGAGGCCGGCACCGGTTTCGTTCACACCGCACCGGGCCATGGCCGCGAGGACTTCGACATCTGGATGGTCTGCGATAGTGAACTGAAAGCACGTGGTATCAACACGACGATCCCGTTCACGGTCGGCGCCGATGGCCGATTCACGGCCGAGGCGCCGGGATTCGAGGGGCATCGGGTCATCACCGACAAGGGAGACAAGGGTGATGCCAACCAGGTCGTCATCGACGCGCTGGCGGTCGAGGGAAATCTCCTGGCCCGTGGCCGCCTGACCCACGACTATCCCCATTCCTGGCGGTCCAAGAAGCCGGTAATCTTCCGCAATACGCCGCAATGGTTCATCGCCATGGGCGATGAGCAGGGTGCGGACGGTCTGCGCGTCAAGGCGCTGAAGGCGATCGACGAAACCCGCTTTGTCCCGGGCATGGGTCAGAATCGCCTGCGCGGCATGATCCAGGATCGGCCCGATTGGGTGATCTCGCGCCAGCGCGCCTGGGGCGTGCCGATCACGGTGTTTGTGCACGGTGAAACCGGGCAGGTGATCCCCGGAGCGGATTTTGACAAGTCCGGGGAATTGACGAGCCGGATCTTCGAGGCATTCAAGGCGGAAGGCGCCGATGCCTGGTTTACCGATGGCGCGCGCAAGCGTTTTCTGGACGGGTTGGTGGAAGCACCTGCTGATTGGGAACAGGTGACCGATATTCTGGATGTCTGGTTCGATTCCGGATCGACTCATGCATTTTGCCTTGAACAGAGACCGGACCTTGAATGGCCGGCGAACCTTTATCTGGAAGGGTCGGACCAGCATCGCGGCTGGTTCCATTCCTCGCTGCTGGAAAGCTGCGGCACGCGCGGCCGGGCACCCTATGACGCGATCCTGACCCATGGATTCGTCATGGCCGAGGATGGCCGCAAAATGTCGAAATCGCTCAAGAACACCGTGGCGCCCCAGGATGTCATTCGCCAGAACGGCGCTGATATTCTGCGCCTGTGGGTAGCCGCGTCCGACTTTACCGAGGACTTGCGCATCGGGCCGGAAATCCTGAAAACCCACACCGACAGTTATCGCCGGCTGCGCAATACCTTGCGTTTTCTGTTGGGCAATCTGGATGGATTTTCGGACATCGAGCGCGTCGATGCCGCCGACATGCCGGAGTTGGAACGCTGGGCTCTGCACCGGCTGGCGGAACTCGATGGCGTGGTGCGCCGGGGCTACGACGAATTCGATTATTCGAAGGTTTTCGGCAAGGTATTCAACTTCGCCACGGTCGATCTGTCATCGGTCTATTTCGACATCCGCAAGGATGCGCTGTACTGCGATGCGTCGTCCTCGCTGCGCCGCCGGGCCTGCCGGACGGTGCTGGACCGGGTGTTCCAGTGCCTGACCCACTGGCTGGCGCCGATGCTGTGCTTCACCATGGAAGAAGCCTGGCTCGCCCGTTTCCCCTCGCAGGAGGGGTCGGTGCATCTGGAGTTGTTCCCGGACGTTCCGGCGGATTGGCGCGACGATGCCCTGGTGGCCAAATGGCGCAAGGTCCGTGCGGTGCGCCGGGTCATCACCGGCGCCCTGGAAATCCAGCGGACGGAAAAAACCATCGGTTCCTCGCTGGAGGCGGCGCCAACCGCCTATATCGCCAATGAAGAACTCTGGGCGGCGGTCCAGGAGCTCGACCTTGCAGAAATCGGCATCACGTCGGCCATCGCGCTGGAACAGGGCGATGGACCTGGTGATGCCTTCCGGCTGGACGATGTCGCCGATGTGGCGGTGGCGTTTGCCAGGGCCGATGGCGAAAAATGCCAGCGCTGCTGGATGATCCTGCCCGATGTGGGCGATCACGGAGATGCGCCGGGCATCTGTGGCCGCTGCGCCCAGGCGGTGGCGGAAGTCCGGAGATGATCCCTCGGCGGGGACCGGCGCTATGATAAAACTCGGCCTCCCCGCCGCGATCATTGCCTTTGTGCTCGATTGGTTCTCGAAAAACTGGGCGCTCGCCGTCACCGGCGGACAGATTGGCCCCCATGCCGAGGTGCTTCCTTTCTTCAACATTACCCTGGTGTTCAATCGCGGTGTCAGTTTCGGCCTGCTTTCGGCCGAAACCGATGCCGGCCGGTACGCCCTTGCCGGATTTGGCCTGCTGGCGGCTATCGTGCTGTTGTGGCTGATCGTGCGGTCTGCAAATGCCTGGGCGGCGGTCGGCTACGGCCTGGTCATGGGCGGTGCGCTGGGAAATTCCTATGACCGGGTCTTTCGCGAACAGCACGCGGTGGTGGATTTTCTGGACGTTCACGCCAATGGATGGCATTTTTGGACGTTCAATATTGCTGACGCGGCGATCACAATTGGGGTGCTCTGCCTCTTGATTGACATGATCATTCAGGAAAAGACTAACGGCAACGAAAAGCAGGAGGGCTCGTCATGATTGCTAATCGACCATGGAGCATTGTCGCCATTATGATCGTACCGCTGATTCTGACTGGATGCGGGCGCGATCCATTGGGTCTGAAAGAAAAGAAGCCGCCCGATGAATTCGCGGTGGTGAAATCCCGCCCGCTGATCCTGCCGCCGGATTATGCCCTGCGCCCGCCGACACCGGGTGCGCCGCGTCCCCAGGAAACCGCCCCGACCGATGCGGCCCGAACCATCCTGTTCCAGCGCGAGCTTGAGGCCGCCAAGGTCTCGCAAGGCGAAGGTGCATTGCTGAGCGCCGCCGGGGCACAAGCCGCAAATCCGAACATTCGGACAGAAATCAATCGCGAAACCGCAACCATCGAGGAGAAGAGCTCCGGCATCGCCGATGCGATCCTGTTCTGGCAGAAGGACGGACGCGGCCCCGAAGCCATCCTTGATCCCGATGCCGAGGCGGAACGCCTGAAAAAGAACAAGGAACAGGGTTTGCCGGCGAATGAGGGCGAGACCCCGATCATTAACAAGGGCGAGAGAACGCTGTTGAAGGGGATAATCTAGCCCCGGTTTTGCCCTGTCTTGTTGATAGCGGTGGATTGAATGATCTCCTCCACACACTCAAATGATTGAGGAACACGCATGCTTATCAGGTTATTTCTGGCGGTTTTTTTAATTTGCGCCGGCGGATATGCCCGGGCGGGCATGCTGCCCGCGCCCGATACCGTCACCCTTGAAAATGGCTTGCAGGTTGTGGTGATCGAGGATCACCGGGCGCCCGTGGTTACGCACATGATCTGGTACCGGGTCGGCGCGGCGGACGAGCCGCCGGGCAAATCCGGCATCGCCCATTTCCTGGAACATCTGATGTTCAAGGGGACCGACAAGATTCCCGAGGGCGGTTTCTCCAAGGTGATCGCCAAAAACGGCGGTCAGGACAATGCGTTCACCTCCCATGACTACACCGCCTATTTCCAGCGTGTCGTCCGCGATCATTTGCCCCTGGTGATGGAGATGGAAGCCGACCGGATGGTTAATCTGCGCCTGACAGATGAACTAGTGCTGCCCGAGCGCGATGTGGTCCTGGAAGAACGCGGGTCGCGTACCGATAATGAGCCCAGCGCCCTGTTGCGTGAACAGGTCGCGGCGGCGCGGTACCGGAACCATCCCTACGGCATCCCGGTAATCGGCTGGCGTCACGAGATCGAACAGCTATCCTTGCGGGATGCGCTCGATTTCTACGACCGGTTCTACCGGCCCAACAATGCCATTCTCATCGTCGCCGGCGATGTCACCATGGACGAAGTCCGGCCTCTGGCGGTGAAGTTGTTCGGGCCGCTGGAACGCGGCGCACCGATCATGCGCAGCCGCCCTCAGGAGCCGCCGCAAAACGCCGCCCGCGTCGTCACCCTGTCTGATCCGCGCGTGACCAGTCCAACCCTCAGCCGGGTCTATGCCGCGCCGTCTTATTCAACGGACGAACCGGGCACCGCCGAAGCGCTTGATGTTCTGTCGGGAATCATCGGCGGCGGTGCCACCGGGCGGCTTTATCGATCGCTGGTTATTGACGGCAAGATCGCCAACGGCGCCGGCGCGTATTACAGCGGCGAGGGTCTCGACAGCGGCGGATTCTCCGTCTACGCGATCCCCGCCAATGGCCAGACCCTGGAGGCTGTGGAAACCGCCCTGGATGAACAACTGGATCGTATCCTGTCCGATGGCGTGACCGAGGAAGAACTGGCCCGCGCCAAGCGCTCGCTGATTGCCGCCGCGATCTATGCCCTGGACAGCCAGCAAAGCATGGCCCGGATCTATGGCTCGGCCCTGACCACCGGTCAGACCATTGCCGATGTGGTCGGCTGGCCCGATGCCATCCGGGCCGTAACGGCCGAGGATGTGCTGGCCGCTGCAAAGTCAGTCTTCATACCCGAAGCTTCCGTTACCGCCTATCTGCGCCCGAAACCCGCCAGTTGATCGAAGAACCAGTTGATCGAAGAACCAGAACCATGCACTTGTCAAAAATCCGTATTGTGGCGTTGGGCATCTTTGTCGCGGCGGCCTTTGCTACCGGCAGTGCCCAGGCCGCCGCCAAAATTCAGAAAGTCGTCAGCGAGTCGGGGATCGAGGCCTGGCTGGTCGAGGACCGGACCGTTCCGATCATCGCCTTCAACGCGCATTTTCGGGGCGGTGCGGCGCTGGATCCCGACGGGCTCGAAGGGCTTGCATCGTTTACCTCCTCGACCATGGACGAGGGGGCCGGCGATCTGGATTCGATCGCGTTTCAGACCCGTCTGAGGGACCTCAACGTGTCCCTGTCCTTTAGTGCGAACCGCGACGGGTTCAGTGCGGATCTCAGGACACTGGCGGAAAACCGCGATGCCGCCTTTGCCATGCTCAAGGTTGCCCTGAACAGTCCCCGCTTTGATCCAGAACCGGTCGAACGCATTCGCGGCCAGATCGTGCAGGGTCTGGAGCGGGACAAGACCAATCCGCGGTTGATCGCGGGGCGTACTTTTTTCTCCACCGTTTATGCCGGCCACCCTTATGGCCGCCCGACCGGGGGAACCGTTGAAACCATATCGGCCATCACCCGCGCGGACCTGGCGGCCTTTGCCCGGCGTGAACTGACCCGCGACCGCCTGGTGATCGGTGTTGCCGGTGCGATCAGTGCCGAGGAACTGAAAAATCTGCTGGATGATACATTTTCCGGCCTGCCCGCCACTGGCGCGCCGATCAACATTCCTGATATCGAACCCGCGTCCATCGGCAAGACCCTGGTAGTGTCTTTGCCGGTGCCACAATCCTCGGTCATTTTCGGCCGCGGCGGTCTGGCGCGCGATGATGACGATTTCCTGGCCGCCTATGTGCTGAACTATATTCTGGGCGGCGGCGGCTTTTCCTCGCGCCTGGTGATCGAAGTGCGCGAAAAGCGCGGCCTGGCCTATTCGGTCTATTCCTATCTTTATCCGCTGGACCATGGCGCTCTCTATCTCGGCGGCGTCGGCACCCGGAATGCCCGGGTCGCCGAATCCCTGCGGATCATTCGCGACGAGTTGAAACGGATCGGTGCCGATGGCGTCTCGGCGGCCGAACTGGCCGATGCCAAGACCTATCTGACCGGCGCCTATCCCTTGCGGTTCGATACAAATGACAAGATCGCCGGCATTCTGGTTGGCCTGCAGCGCGAAGACCTGGGGGCGGATTATCCCGACCGGCGCAATTCGCTGATCGAAGCGGTCACCAGCGAGGATCTCGCGCGCGTGGCCCGCCGCCTGATCGGCGATGGCGAACTGTTGACGGTGGTGGTCGGCCAGCCCGAGGGTCTGGAGGATGCCGAGATGGTTGAGTCTCGGTAGCATCAAAGGGCAATCTGAGCTCATCATGGCAGAGGCCCTGGATCATCCCCGCATTCGCCGCCTGGGCGAGGGCACCGTCAACCGCATCGCGGCCGGTGAGGTCATCGAACGTCCGGCCAGCGTGGTCAAGGAACTGGTCGAAAACGCCCTGGATGCCGGCGCCGGAACCATTGCCGTGACGATTCAGGACGGTGGTCGCGGCCGCATTCTGGTCGAGGACGACGGCCACGGCATGGATCGTGAGGATCTGCTGCTGGCGCTGGAACGCCATGCAACCTCGAAACTGCCCGAGGATGATCTGGTCAATATCCGTACCATGGGCTTTCGCGGCGAGGCGTTGCCCTCGATCGGTTCGGTGGCTCGGCTGACCCTGACCTCGCGGGCCCGTGGGGCGGAAGAGGCCTGGACGGTATCTGTGAACGGCGGGGCGGTGGACGGCCCCAAACCCGGGCGCCACGGCGCCGGCACACGGGTCGAGGTGCGCGATCTCTTCTATGCCACACCGGCGCGGCTGAAATTCATGAAAACCGACCGGTCGGAAATGGCGGCGATTTCCGATGTGATGAAACGCCTGGCCATGGCCTGGCCCTCGGTGACCCTGACCCTGAAAAACGGCGAGCAGACAAATTTCCGGGTTCAGGGCGAAACCGGCGATCTGTTCGATGCCATGTCGGCACGCCTGGCCGGCATTATCGGCCGTGATTTTGCCGAAAACGCCATCCCGATCAATGCCGAGCGCCAGGGCGTCCGACTGAAGGGCTTTATCGGCCTGCCGACCTTCAATCGCGGCTCGTCCCAGGCGCAGTATCTGTTCGTCAACGGGCGCCCGGTCAAGGACCGGCTGCTGGCCGGGGCCGTACGCGGCGCCTATGCCGACTTCCTGGCCCGCGACCGCCACGCGGTGGTTGCCCTGTTCATCGAGATCGAGGCAGCCCATGTGGATGTCAACGTCCACCCGACCAAGGCCGAAGTCCGCTTTCGCGATGCCGCCATCGTCCGCGGCCTGATCGTTTCGGGCCTGCGCCATGCCCTGGCCGAGGCCGGCCACCGCGCCTCGACCACCGTCGCCGACGCGGCACTGGGCGCGTTTGCGGCGGGCGAGGGGCCACGGCACTACCAGATGGATTATGGCGGCAATCGCGGCTTCGCCGCGCCCGGCGCGGCCTATATGCCCCGGCATCCTTCTGCTGCCAATCGCGATGCCGCCTATGGTTTCCAGGCGCCCCTGACCGACGTCGCCGGCGAGGCGGCCCCGGATGTGGCAATGCCCTCGGCCGCGGTGGCGGATACCGAAACATCAACCGGCGACTTCCCCCTCGGCGTTGCCCGCGGCCAGTTGCACGAAACCTATGTGGTGGCCCAGACGGCGGACGGCATCGTCATTGTCGACCAGCACGCCGCCCATGAACGCCTGGTGCACGAGCGGATGAAAAAGGCGTTGTCGGCCGCCGGCGTCAAGCGTCAGACACTGCTGTTGCCCGAAGTGGTGGAAATGGACACCGCCGATGCCGACCGGGTGCTGTCCTGCGCCGGGGAATTTGCCGAGCTTGGCCTGGTGCTGGAGGCCTTTGGCCTCGGCGCAATCGTCGTGCGCGAAACCCCGGCCCTGCTCGGCCAGGCCGACGTCCAGGGCCTGGTCCGCGACCTCGCCGATGAACTGGCGGACCTCGACGAGGCGCTGTCGCTGAAGGAACGCCTGGATGCGATCTGCGGCACCATGGCCTGTCACGGCTCGGTTCGCGCCGGCCGCCACCTCAGCGCCGAGGAAATGAACGCCCTCCTGCGCGAAATGGAAGCCACCCCCCATTCCGGCCAGTGCAATCACGGCCGGCCGACCTATGTGGAACTCAAGCTCGCTGATATCGAACGCCTGTTCGGGCGGCGGTGAAGTGAATATTGTTCAGGCCGGAAAATGCTTCATGCCGGGCCGGGATCATGACCAGGACAGCAACACCCGAAATGCCGTCCGACGTGGCGGCGGCTTTCGACCTCTTCCCCAGGGCCGTCCGATCCAGGCTGATGGTGGTGAGACGCCTGATCTTCGAGACGGCTGCGCTGGCGGAAGGCGTCGGACCTCCCACCGAAACCCTGAAATGGGGCGAGCCGGCCTATTTGACCGCGAAATCGCGGAGCGGCAGCACAATCCGGTTGGGATGGAAGCCTGCCCAGCCCAACAGCGGCAAGGTATTTTTCATCTGCAACACCGGTCTGGTCGATGATTTTCGTGCGCTGTTTTCCGACGAGCTGACGTTTGAAGGAAACCGGGCCATAATTGTCGATGGGTCCGGCCTGCCGCCTGTCGGCCCGCTGCAAACCTGTATTGCCATGGCGCTGACCTATCATCTGCGCAAGAAACGCGGCTGATCCTCTGGCCGGACACGAGACCTGCGGAACTTCCGTTTCAGGGAAAACAAGGTACCGGCCCGGGTTGGCCGGCAATGCTGCCTTTTCTCGCACGGCGATCTGTTTTCCGTTGCAGGACCGGCGCGAATGGTGTGGTCTCAAATCCTGTTTCGATGCGCGCCGGTCTGGAGAATTCATCATGTGCGGAATTGTTGGTCTGTTCCTGAAAAATCAGGAATTGCAGCCTGAACTTGGCCGGTTGACGGCCCTGATGCTGCACGAAATGCGTGATCGGGGCCCGGATTCGGCCGGTTTCGCGATCTATGGCAACGAGGTTGAGGGCACCAAGATTACCGCGCTCAGCGAAGCCGGGGATGCGGACTGGTCGGTAATTGCCGCGGATCTGGAAAGGGCGCTGGGTGAAACGATGCGCCATGAGACCATCGGCAATCATGCGGTTTTCACCACCGCCGCCGACGGGGCGGCGGCGCGGCGCTGGCTGATTGAAAACGCCGCCGGGGTCACGGTTCTGTCCACCGGGAAATCGATCGAGCTTTACAAGGGCATCGGCGATCCCGACGCGGTGATCGAGGACTTCATGCTGGCCAGCCGGACCGGCACCCACGCGGTGGCCCATACCCGCATGGCGACCGAATCTGCCGTGACGACGGCCGGATCGCATCCGTTTTCGACCGGTGAGGATACCTGCCTGGTGCACAACGGGTCGCTGTCGAACCACAATCGCCTGCGCGAAAATCTGCGCGCCACGGGCGAGAGCTTCCAGACCGAAAACGATTCCGAGGTGGCCGCCGGGTATCTGGCCTGGCGGGTGCGCGAGGGCGACAGCCTGAAACAGGCGCTGGAGCAGGGCCTGGAAGATCTCGACGGGTTTTACACCTTTGCCATCGGCACGCGCGACGGGTTTGCCGTGCTGCGCGATCCCATCGCCTGCAAGCCGGCGATGATTGCCGAGACCGATGACTGGGTCGCCATGTCGTCGGAATTTCGCGCCATCGCCAAACTGCCGGGCGTCGAAAATGCCCGGATCTGGGAACCCGAACCGGCGACCGTCTATTCCTGGAGCCACGCGGCATGAGTACGGCGATGCTTTCCAATACCGAATTCGACCTGGATGCCGTCACCGTCCGCGACATCAACGGAGCGCTGCACAGCGCCGATGCCGGGTCGTTCCGGATACTCAATCCCGGCGGTGCCCACGCCCTGGCCTGCGGTTTGACGGCCCCGCTGGACGTGACCATCAAGGGGCACGCCGGGTACTATTGCGCCGGCATGAACAAGGAAGCCGCGGTCACCGTTCACGGCAATACCGGCACCGGACTGGCCGAAAATATCATGTCCGGCACGGTCCGGGTCATCGGCAATGCCAGCCAGTCGGCCGGCGCCACCGGCCATGGCGGTCTGGTGGTGGTGGAGGGCAATGCCTCGGCCCGCTGCGGGGTATCGATGAAGGGCGTCGATATCGTGGTTGGTGGCAATGTCGGGCACATGTCGGCTTTCATGGCCCAGGCCGGCAATCTGGTGGTGTTGGGCGATGCCGGCGCGGATCTTGGCGATTCCATCTATGAAGCCCGGCTCTATGTGCGCGGAAGCGTAGAGAGCCTGGGCGCCGACTGCATCGAGAAGGATATGGGGCCGGAGTGTCTGGCCCGGCTTGGCGATTTGCTGGCGCGGGCCGGCATGGATGCCGACCCCAAGGAATTTCGCCGCTATGGTTCGGACCGAAAGCTTTACAATTTTCAGCTTGATCACGCAGGTGACCTATGACCTATGACAGCCGCAGGGTGCGCGGCTTCGCCACCTTTCCCGATCATGTGATCGCCGAGATCCAGCGCGCCGCCGACCAGGGCGTCTATGATATCCGCGGCTTCGGCGCCCGGCGCGATGTGCCGGGCTTTGACGATCTGGTGTTCCTGGGCGCGTCCATGTCGCGCTATCCGCTGGAAGGCTATCGCGAGGTATGCGGCACCGATGTGGTGCTGGGCGACCGGTTCGCGAAAAAGCCGCTGAAGCTGAAAATTCCGATCACCATTGCCGGCATGAGCTTCGGTGCGCTCGGCGCCAATGCCAAGGAAGCCCTGGGGCGCGGGGCCAGCGCGGTCGGTACTTCGACCACCACAGGCGATGGCGGTATGACGGTGGAAGAACGCGGCCGTTCCGACATGCTGGTCTATCAGCTTCTTCCCAGCCGCTATGGCATGAACCCGGATGACCTGCGTAAGGCGGATGCCATCGAAGTGGTCGTCGGCCAGGGCGCCAAGCCCGGCGGGGGCGGCATGCTGATGGGCCAGAAAATCACCGAGCGGGTCGCCGGCATGCGCACGCTGCCCGAGGGCATCGATCAGCGCAGCGCCTGTCGCCATCCCGACTGGACCGGGCCGGACGATCTGGAGATCAAGATCGGCGAACTGCGCGAGATCACCGACTGGCAGATCCCGATCTGTGTGAAGGTCGGCGCGGCGCGGCCCTATTACGACACCGCGCTGAGCGTCAAATCGGGCGCCGATGTGGTGGTCGTCGACGGCATGCAGGGCGGCACCGCGGCAACCCAGGACGTCTTCATCGAACATGTCGGCATCCCGACCCTGCCGGCGGTGCGCGAGGCCGTGCGGGCGTTGAAGGAACTTGACATGCACCGCAAGGTGCAACTGGTCGTTTCAGGCGGTATCCGGTCCGGCGCGGATGTCGCCAAGGCATTGGCCATGGGCGCGGACGCGGTGTCGATCGGCTCGGCCGCCATGGTGGCGCTGAACTGTAACCGGCCGCTCTATGAGGATGATTACCGGGCGCTGGGCACCGAACCCGGCTCTTGCGCCCATTGCCATACCGGGCGCTGTCCTGTCGGGGTCGCGACCCAGGATCCGGAACTGGAAAAGCGGCTGGATCCCGAAGGCGCGGGCCAACGGGTGGCGAACTATCTGCGGGTGATGACGCTGGAGGCCCAGACCCTGGCCCGGGCCTGCGGAAAAAGCCACGTTCACAATCTGGAACCAGAAGATATGGTTGCGCTTACGGTCGAGGCAGCGGCCATGGCGGGCGTGCCGCTGGCCGGCACCAACTGGGTGCCCGGGAACTGGAATACAAAGGGAAGAGACAACAATGGCGATTGATCTGGTCCGGGTGGCGAAGTCGAAGGGCATCAAATATTTTCTGATCTCGTTCACCGATTTGTTCGGTGTGATGCGATCCAAACTGGCGCCGGCATCGGCGATCATGGACATGGCAAAGGAAGGCGCCGGTTTTGCCGGCTTTGCGGCCTGGCTGGACATGACGCCGGCCAATTCCGACATGTTCGCCCTGCCGGACCCGGACAGCCTGATCCAACTGCCGTGGAAACCCGAAGTCGCCTGGCTCGCCTCGGACCTCTATATGGACGGCAAGCCGGTCGATCATGCGCCGCGCAATGTGTTGAAGCGCGTCGTCGCGGCGGCGGCCCAAAAGGGCTACCGGCTGAAAACCGGTGTGGAGTGTGAATATTTCCTGATCAGTCAGGACGGCACGGGCCTTTCAGATCTCGCCGACACCCAGGAAAAACCCTGTTACGACCAGTCCGCCCTGATGCGGCGCTATGACGTGATCAGCCAGATCTGCGATGCCATGCAAACCCTTGGCTGGGGCCCCTATCAGAACGATCACGAGGACGCCAATGGCCAGTTCGAGATGAACTGGGAATTTGACGATGCCCTGGTCACGGCTGACCGGATGGCCTTTTTCAAATATATGGTCAAGGCGATTGCCGAGATGCACGGTCTGCGCGCCACCTTCATGCCAAAGCCGTTCAGCCACCTGACCGGCAATGGCTGTCACGCCCATGTCAGCATCTGGGACACAACCGGCAAGAAGAACCTGTTCCACGATGCCAGGGGCGAACTGGGTGTATCCAAGCTCGGCTATCATTTCCTGGGCGGCATCATGAAGTCGGCGACGGCGATGACCGCGATCACCAACCCGACCGTCAATTCCTACAAGCGCCTCAATGCGCCGCGCACCACGTCAGGTGCGACCTGGTCGCCGAACACGGTGACCTATGGCGGCAACAACCGCACCCACATGATCCGTATTCCCGACAGCGGCCGGTTCGAGTTGCGCCTGGCCGACGGCGCCGCCAACGCTTATCTGTTGCCCGCCGCCCTGTTGGCCGCCGGCCTGGACGGTATCGCCACCGAGGCGGACCCGGGCAAGCGCCTGGACATCGACATGTATGCCGAGAGTCACAAGGTGAAGGGCGTCAAGCAGCTTCCCCTCAACATGCTCGACGCCTTGCGTCTGATGGAAGGCAACAAGATGCTGACCGCGGCTCTGGGCGAAGAGTTCATGACCGCGTTCCTGAAACTGAAGAATACCGAATGGCTGGACTACACCCGCCATCTCAGCCAATGGGAACGCGACCACACGCTGGATTGCTGATGGGAGGGGAGGTCAGGCTGTGTTCATCTGTTACCGATCCGGGATTTTCAAATGCACATTGTACCGCGGACCAGTCGCCCTGTCGCCCAATGTCGATCGAATGATTCAGTTCAGAGAGTAACGCATGAGCAAATTACCCGTCGCGCCGCCGAAAGCCTATGCCAACACCGATTTCCTGAAGAGCCGCGAAGGCCGGCCGATCCGGATCCTGGCCGAGTATATGGAACCTGAACAGCGGCTGCACGAGGCGGGGATCGAGGACACGGTGGTGTTTTTCGGATCCGTCCGCACCCTGCCGCGGGACGTGGCTCAGGAGCGCCTGAAAGAGGCCGAGGCGCAAGGCAGCGAGGATGCCATCGCCAGGGCCCAGCGGAATCTGGAAATGTCTCGCTATTACGAGGCGGCGCGCGAGCTCGCTTTCCGTATGACCAGGTGGTCCGAGGAACTGTGCGCGACCCGCGGCGATCCCGGGCACCGGTTTTCGGTTGTCACCGGCGGCGGCCCCGGCGCCATGGAAGCAGCCAATCGCGGGGCCAGCGAGGCCAATGGCCCGTCCATCGGCATGAACATCTCGTTGCCTTCTGAACAAGCGCTGAACCAGTACATCACCGACGGCCTGGCCTTCGAGTTCCACTATTTCTTCATGCGGAAGTTCTGGCTGGTCTATCTGACCAAGGCGGTCGTGGTGATGCCCGGCGGCTTCGGCACCCTGGACGAGTTTATGGAGGTGCTGACGCTGATCCAGACCGGGAAGATTCGGCGCAAGATGCCGATCGTGCTGTTCGGATCGGAATACTGGGGCAAGATCATCAATCTGGAGCCGATGGCCGAGTTCGGCACGATCAGCCCGGAAGACCTGGACCTGTTTTACATCACCGACGATGTGGACAACGCATTTGACTGGCTCAAGGATCAACTGATTGAATGGGCCGTCGATCATCCCGGCGCCGGCCTGACCATGGACATGGGATCGGTCAATACGAAGGCGGATTTCGACCTCTAATCGAAAGGGCGGACAATGGCGGATGGGAATACGGGCGCCTGGCCCAGGGGTTTTTCGATCGTTCACCAGGAAGATGCCCGGTTTGAAGGCGGCCTGCGATCGTTCTTTGAATACAAGGACCTGGGAATCAAGGACGCCACCAATGGCAATGTCGTCGCCCATGTCATACGCGGCACCGGAAATGAGGCGATCACCCGGTGGCATCACCATGAATGCGACTTTCAGATCGTCTATATTCTCAAGGGCTGGATCGAATTCGAGTATGAGGGCGTCGGCCGGGTCACGCTGGTGCCGGGGACGTGTGTCCACCAGGCGCCGGGCATAAAGCACCGCGAAATCGGCCATTCCAGCGACCTGGAACTGATCGAGATCGTCGGTCCGGCCGACTTCACCACCCATGCGGATGAATAGTTACCCTGGAATGTCCCGGATGACGCGAACGTCTTTCAGAGCGTGATGCGATATAATGTGTCGTCAACCCGTAAAGGAGGCTTCATGACTCGATTTTTCAGTTTGCCGCTTGTTCTGGTTTGCCTCGGGCTGGCCGGTTGCAGCATCGGCGCGGCGGCGGGATCTGTTGCCGGCGGCGTGGTCAGTGCGGGGGCCAGCGTAACCGGCGCCGCCATAAAAGGCACAGGCAAGGTGCTCGGTGCAACGGTCGGCGCCGTGGGCGACGTCGTCACGGCCGGCGAGGACGAGGAATAAGGCCGAGACACACGGACGGGCGGTCCCGGAGTATCTCCGATTGAAGTTGGCCGAGACAAGATCTGCTCCTTCATCCGTCGTTCCGGATTCGCCTGCGGCGCCCCGGAACGACGCCATCGGGATGGATCGAAAAATCAATCCCTGTCAGAAAATTCCCAGATTTTGGCAGTGACGATCCAGGCGTGGCCCGGAATCTGAATACCGTCCGGCGTTTCGAAATCGCCCAGCGCCGACAGAAGATCGTTCCGTATCCTGCCCATATCGGGCCTGTGTTCCGCAATCAATGACGCCAGCATGGTGCCCTCGATATAGAAGTCGGCCGCCTGTTCCCTGCTGGCGCCGGAACCGCCGACCGCCAGATCACCCTTCCAGGGCGAAATCCCGACATTCCTGAAGCCGGCCCCGGTCAAAAATTCGTTGATGTAATCGGGATCCTCGAACGCAAACGGACCCGGCGTGCGCGGATCAACCCGTGGCACATCGATTTGATTGCGGGCAACGCTCATGGGCAGCATGACCCAGGTGTTTTCCTTGCGCGGCCCCCAGCAGACAAAGGTCAGACGTCCTCCGGGGCGTATCCAGCACCGCAGATTGGCAAAGGCCGCCGCCGGATCATCGAAAAACATCACCCCGAAGCGGGAGAACATCAGATCGAACAGGATCGCCGGCGCCGGCGCCGCCCTGGCATCGATCTCGGAAAACTCGATATGGTCCAGATTGGCCGCCTTTGCCCGGTTGCGCGCCAGATCCAGCAGACCGGGTGAAATGTCGAGGCCGGCAACATCCTTGCCGGGCCAAACGCGGCGGGCCAGTTCCATCGTGGATGTGCCCGCGCCGCAGCCGACATCCACCACCCGCTCGCCGGCCTGAACGTCGGCAGCATCCAGCGCCACCAGTCCGACCTGGCCGATCATTGCATCGAATACCGGCTGCAGACGCACCCAGGTATCGCCTTGCTGGCCTTTCCAGGCATCTTGCTGAGTTACCGGACCGGCCATGATTTTGCCTCGAATTACGACTGAATTGATCCGCTATACATAAGGGGCGCTATTCATGAAAAGAAGACATGTTGTTGTTGGCATTGCCGGCCCCATTGGCCTTAACGCGACATATGTCCCAAAGGCCCGCTCCACAGACTTTGTCACGCCGGCGCCCCTTATCGGCCAGGCAGACGCGGTGGTTGTGCGCAAAGGTGCACGCGAACTGGATCTGTTACGCGACGGCAAGGTCGCGAAGTCCTGTCCGGTTGCGCTCGGCTTCGTACCGGCCGGACACAAGACTCGGGAAGGGGACGGCAAGACACCCGAAGGGAACTATTTGATCGACTGGTGCAATCCCAACAGCCGGTTCCACCTTTCCCTGCACATTTCATATCCGAACGCCGCCGACAGAAAACAGGCCAGGGAACGCGGCGTTTCGCCGGGCGGCGATATTTTCATCCACGGCAATTCGGTTGCCGGCGCCTTCCGCCGGGACTGGACGCTGGGCTGTATTGCCGTCACCGATACGCAGATCAAGGAGATCCGGGCCGCCGTCCCGAACGGCGCGCCGATCAGCATTCTTTCCCAAGCCGGGATGTGCCGCTATCACACCGGCCATGCGCGGCTTTGATCATATCGAGTCCTGGATTTTCGACCTGGACAACACGCTGTATCCGGCGGACTGTGATCTGTTTGCCCAGATCGACCAGAAGATGGGCGAGTTCATCTCCACCTATCTGAATGTCGACCGGACGGAGGCCCGGGCGATCCAGAAATCGTTCTTCCGGGAATACGGCACGACCATGAACGGGATGATGACCGTGCACGGCATGGACCCGCACGAGTTCATGAATTTCGTCCACGACATCGACCATAGCCCGGTCGAGGCGAATGCCGGCCTGGACGCGGCGCTCGGCAAGCTGCCGGGGCGCAAGATCGTCTTCACCAACGGATCGATCTCCCATGCCGAGACGGTGTTGGACCGGCTGGCCGTGCGCCATCATTTCGATCATCTGCACGATATCGTCGCGTCCGACTTCAGGCCCAAGCCGCAATTGCACGGCTATGTCAAGCTGATGGACATTGCCGAGGTGGACCCCGCAAAATCATCGTTTTTCGAGGACATCGCCAAGAACCTGATCGAACCACACAATATGGGCATGACCACGGTCCATGTCCTGACCAGCGACGATTGGGCCCGCGAAGGTGGCGAAGAACTCCATGTTCATCACAGAACCGATGATCTGACCGGTTTTCTGGCCGGCCTGGCCTGAACATGTTCTCCAATTGAAGACGAAAGCACTGGAAACCAAAATGGGTAACTCGGAAAGCGGTTGTTGTCCTCATAGCCACAGGCATTCTGATTGCTTGTGGTGATCCCAGCCGCGAACGGCTGACATTCAAGCCGATAGAAGCGGGTGACACCTGTCCTGGCTCCGGCGTCAACGGATCTGCCGCGGGACCTGGAGAGGAATTGGTAGGGGAAGACATAGCCGTCTTCAAGCGTCTGATGTATCTGGTCCTGCAACATCCCGATCCGTTTCTGCCCGGAATCACGGCGACATGGGGGGTGGAGAACCGGCCGCGGGCGGAGTTGAGCGATGTTCTGAAGATCGCGGAGATGCTTTACGATGCCGGCGAGACAGAACTGGCGAAAACCTGTCTTACCCATGTCCCGCGCACCGAACTGTTGAACCCTGGCGACACGTTGGCAGCCAGCCTGGAAGCGCGAACAGGAGCCCTGTTCGGGATCAGCAGCGACCCGGCACCAGGGTCGATAAAACAGATTTGGCAGATCGTCGCGATTGTCGCACCTGACGGCCAATTGCTTGAACCATGCCTTGCGGCAACCCATAACAGTCGAACAATCTGTCGATTGTCGGTAGAATTCGGTTGTGCGCCAATGAAGGTGGCGGAAAAAGGAAATCTCGATGCGGTTCTCGGGACACAAATGGCGAATTGGTGCGGGGTCGGTGTACGGCAATGTCGCTTGTCTATTCATGGCAACTCTATTGGTGGCGCCGGCATTGTCATCCAGCAGCGCCCAAACGGCCGTTTTGCCACCAGGCGAACATGTCGTTCTGTCCGAAAATCTGATTGTTGGGGATTATTATCTGCGCGCGCCTGTTCCTGGCGCCAAATCGGTCGCTGGCTATGTATCGATCCACAATACGGGAAAGGAGTCGGTCAGGCTGGTCGGTGCGACGGCGGGCTTTGCGGAGCGCGTGGAAATTCACGAGATGAAAATGGATGGGAGCGTCATGAAGATGCGGCCCTTGAAAGACGGCGTGACCGTGCCGCCTGATAAGACGGTGGACCTGAAGCCTGGCGCCGCGCACTTGATGTTCATGGGGCCAACCAAACAAATTCAGGTCGAAGAGTATCACCGTGTTTCGCTGAATTTCGCCGGGGCGAGAACACTGACACTCAAATTTCCGGTCAAACCGATCGGTTATGCCGCCAGGGATCGTGGCACGCCTGAGGAACGAAGGGCACGTGTTCTGAAGAAGCCGCAGGAATTGCAGAATAAATGATGCGGCTTGCCCGCTATATTTTGTGGGGAATTCTTGCGCTGGTCGTCGCGGGTGTTGGCGGTGTTCATGTCTTCCGCGGCCCGGCCGAATTGCCTGAGTCCGCAATCCCTCCTGGCTGGGGCGCACCCTTCACATTGACCGATCATCGTAGCCAACCAATCACCGAAGCAGCACTTGCCGGCCATCCCTCGATCCTGTTCTTCGGGTTCACCCACTGCCCGGAAGTTTGTCCGACAACGCTCCATGAAACCGCCGGCTGGCTGGATGAGTTGGGGGAAGAGGGAAGCAGACTGAAAGCTTTCTTCATCACCGTTGATCCTGAGCGCGATACGCCCGAAATCATGTCGTCTTACGTCACGAACTTTTCCGACCGGATCACCGGGATTACCGGTGACCTGGATGGCATATCCGCCCTCGCCAGATCCTGGCGCATATTTTTTCAAAAGGTGCTGCTGGAGGGTGGTGGTTACACAATGGATCACACCGCCTCGATCTATCTGATCCGCCCCGACGGTTCGCTTCAGGGCGCCATTGCCTATGGCGAAAATCCGGATGTGGCCCTGGAAAAACTGCGACAGCTGGCCGGCGCCTCATAGATATTTGCTATCGAAGGAACGACAGGCTGGTCGGGACGATCCGTTGCATGTCGATTTTATCGCGGTCGATCAACTCGCCGACGATTGGCGAGAAATAGGTCTTCCATTCATCGCTGTCATAGACGGCCTCGTACAGGGCCACCCGATGCGCTTCGTCCTCGAATCGGCGCATCCAGACATAGACACTATCATCTTCCTCGCCCCGGAAACTGGCACTGATCACCATGCCGCGGGCAACCTGGAACGGAATGATTTCCTTTTCCATGAATTCGATCCAGGCATCCATCTTGCCGGGCCGGATGACGTATTGGCGCAGTTCGTAAAATGGCATCATATGTCTCCTGCAATCAGTCGAAATCCTGGCGGGAAAGTTCATGGAAAGAGCTCAGCCCGCAAGGCAATCCGCGCCAATCGTGGTTTTCATCACAAGGCGGATTTGGCTTGCCCCGCATCCGTTCTCCATTGGCATCGCAAACCGGTGCGCCGAGGACTGTGGCGTCGAACATTTCGCCGATAATTTCGACTTTCAACCGCGTTCCGCCCGTGGCCATGTCAGTGGGCACATAGCCCATGGCCATCGATTTGCCCGTGAAGTGGGCATAACCGCCCGGGGAGACATAACCGACCGCTTCGCCGTCCGACGACAGCGCCTCGTCATTGACCACATCGATATCGGGGCTGTCGATTTCCAGGGTGACCAGTTTCTTCGACGGTCCGGTTTCCCGTTCCGCCAGGGCCGCTTCCTTGCCGATGAAATCCTTGTCCCAGTTGATGAAGACATCAAGGCCGCTTTCCGTCGCCGTGAAGTCAGGACGGTAGTCCAGCGCCCAGGCACCCCAGGCTTTCTCCAGCCGCAGAGACATCAGCACTCGCGCGCCGTACCATCTGGGACCCAGATCATGGCCCGCCTCTTCAATCGCGTCGGCAAGGGCGGTCTGAAACTGTGGCGCCACATGGATCCCACAGCCAAGCTCGCCCGAGAACGAGATGCGGGCCATGATCGCGGGAACGCCGCCAACGAAGGTGCGGTGCTCGTCGCGAAACTTCCTCCCCTCGGGGCTGACATCTTCGCGGGTCATGCCGGTCAACCTTCTTCGGTTCCATCATGAAATACCTCAATAATCCCCTCGTTTCAGGTCTTGATCAGTGTCTCAAAAAACTCTAGGGCGGGGGATCACGAATGATCCGCTAACAAGCGTTCCAACAACGAGCAGCAACAGGATGTGAGGCAATAATGGCATACGAAAAGCTTGAACTTCTGATCAACGGGAATTGGTCCCAAGGCACCTCCGGCATCACCGAGCCGGTGATCAATCCAGCGACGGAGGAAGTGCTGGGACATCTGCCCCATGCCAGCCCGGCCGACCTGGACGAGGCGCTGGAAGCCTCCCAGGCAGGATTTCAGGTCTGGAAAAACACCCCGGCCGACCAGCGTCAGGCCGTGATGGAAAAAACCGCGCGGATCTTGGAAGACCGCGCCGATTCAATCGCCGAGAACCTGACCAGGGAAATGGGCAAGCCCGTCGGCGAAGCCAAGCTGGAACTGGGTTTCGCCCTGAACGTGCTGCGCTGGTACGCCGAGGAAGGCAAGCGGGCCTATGGCCGCCTGGTCCCCTCCCGCGTGCCAGGCATGCGCCAGATGGTGACCAAGGAGCCGGTCGGCCCGGTCGCCGCCTTCGTCGCCTGGAACTTCCCGGCCGTCAATGTCATGCGCAAGGTTGCCGGCGCCCTGGGTGCGGGCTGTTCGATCATCATCAAGGCCAGCGAGGAAACGCCGGGCACCTGTATCGCCATCGGCCGCGCCTTCCAGGAGGCCGGCCTGCCGCCAGGCGTTCTGAACCTGGTGTTCGGCGTGCCGGACGAGGTATCGCGCCACGTGCTGGGCAGCCGCATTCCGCGCAAGCTTTCCTTTACCGGATCGGTGTCGGTTGGCATTCATCTGCAGAAACTGGCTGCCGAAACCCTGAAACGCTGCACGATGGAACTGGGCGGTCACAGTCCGGTCATGGTGCTGGACGATGCCGACGTTCAGACGGCGGCCAGGATGGCAGCGGGCTTCAAGTTCCGCAATGCCGGCCAGGTCTGCGTCTCTCCCACCCGGTTCTATATCCAGGACAAGGTCTATGACGAATTTACCGATGCCTTCATGGCGGCCTCGAAAGAGATCAAGGTCGGCAACGGCATGGACGGAGGCATCACCATGGGCCCGCTGATCGGCGAACGACGCCCGGACGTGATGCAGACCTTCGTCGACGACGCCAAGGATCACGGCGCGGAGATCCTGACGGGCGGCGAACGCATGGCCAATCAGGGCTATTTCTATTCGCCCACCGTGATGCGGAACGTGTCGGAAGATTCAATGATCATGAACGAAGAGCCCTTCGGCCCCGTCGCGCCGCTCAATTCGTTCAGCGATTTCGATGAACTGGTCGAACGGGCCAACAAGCTGGAGTTCGGTCTGGCGTCCTACATGTTCACCAGGAGCGGCGCCAGGGCGGCGGAAATGTCCAACCGGATCGAAGCCGGCATGCTGTCGGTCAACAGCTTCGTCGTCTCCACCCCCGAAACCCCGTTCGGCGGCATCAATGACAGCGGCTATGGCTCGGAAGGCGGGATCGAGGGCCTGGACGTCTTCCTGCGTACCAAGTTCGTCACCGAAACGGCGGTGTAACAATATTGCGCCCCGGATGACTTCCGGGGCGCAACAATTCCCTTGATGAATTTGGATCGGGTGCTACCGATCCACGAGGCGCGGGCCGATGCGCCGGTCGATTGACTTGCGTGGCCGTGCCCGCTACCTCCCCGGATACTTCAATCACAGCCATGGAAGACATTCATGACCAGCGATCTGCAAGCCACCATAAACGCCGCCTTCGAGGACGCCGGCAGCATTTCGCCCGATATCACCGGTGAGATACGCGACGCGGTGGAGACCGCGCTGAACCTGCTGGACAGCGGCGAAGGCCGCGTGGCCGAACGGAGCGCGGACGGGAACTGGACGGTCAATCAATGGTTGAAAAAGGCTGTGCTGCTGTCCTTCCGCCTGAATGACATGGCACCCATCTCCGGCGGCCCGGACGGGGCGGCCTGGTGGGACAAGGTACCGTCGAAATGGCTCGGCTGGGACGATGCAAAATGGCGCGAAGCGGGCTTTCGCGCGGTGCCGAACTGTACCGTGCGCCGGTCTGCTTATATCGCACCGGGCGTGGTGCTGATGCCGTCCTTCGTCAATCTGGGCGCCCGTGTGGATTCGGGTACCATGGTCGATACCTGGGCCACCGTGGGCAGTTGTGCCCAGATCGGCAAGAACGTGCACCTGTCCGGCGGCGTCGGCATTGGCGGTGTGCTAGAACCGCTGCAGGCCGGCCCGGTGATCATCGAGGACAACTGTTTCATCGGCGCCCGCTCCGAAGTGGTCGAGGGCGTGATCGTCCGCGAAGGCGCGGTGCTGGGCATGGGCGTCTATATCGGCCAGTCCACCAGGATCGTGAACCGCGCCACCGGCGAGATCCACCATGGCGAGGTGCCGCCCTATTCGGTCGTCGTCTCCGGCACCATGCCCGGCAAGCCGATGCCGGGCTCGAACGAGGGCCCGTCGCTCTATTGCGCGGTCATCGTCAAACAGGTGGACGAGCGCACCCGGGCCAAAACGTCGATCACAGCCCTGCTGCGGGATTGACGGTTGGTCGGGCGATCCTTCGCCGGCCAGACCAGCGTTACCAGATCGCTGCCCTGCCACAGCGGGCCGGCAGCAGCGCCGAAGGGATCGAATTCAAGGTTGACGGCATTGATTGCGACCATGTCCGTGTCCTGGAAGATGATCGTCGGGTTGTCGCCATACTGGCCCCGGGCATCAAGGTCATCCTGAAGAATGTTCAGATCGGCGAATGACTGAACGTTGGTATTGCCGCCGATCAGGAAGACATCGCCGCCCTCGCCGAATTCGGCGTCGGTGACCGTGTCGCAGCCATCGCCCGGCATGGAGACAGGGGTGTCGCTGCCGCCACCGCCCGACATCGTGTCCTTGTTCAGATTCCCGACCGGGATATCCTCGCCCAGACCGCCGATCCAGGATATCACGGCCGTCCTTGCCATTCAGATCGGCGCCGGCATCGGCGGCATGAATCTCCTCGTAGCCGTCAAAGCCTTCGGCATGGAGAAATTCGGCGGTGTTCTCGCCATGGATATCGGTTGCCGGATGGGCCGGCCCGTCGCCGCTGACGATATCCCGATACCCCCGGGTCCCAATAACCCCGGTCGGTACCGGTGTTCCGGGGGGATCATAGTCCAGAACCGCATGGTCAACGGTCACCACATTGCCGACGTCGGGCGAACCGCGGAAGTTCACGTCCCGGTTGGTATCGAGACCATGCACCGTATTGCCGGTCTCGGCATTCCAGGACGAGAACAGCACGGAATGGCGTGCATCGTGGATTTCCAGTGGGCCTTTCCGGCAAGGATGTGCTATGTGCTGATTTCGCAGATCCCAATTATCGGGCCGATGTGGCCGTTGGTGGTCAAGGGCATGCCCGTCGAGGCGGCAAAGACCTTCATTCCCGGTTCAGCCTTCCTGATCCTGAGGCTTGAATGCGGGTTCATGCCTGGCAAGAAAGAGCAGAACGCAATGGCAGCAAAGGTGATGCCATATCTCAAACTGCCGGATGTCGGGATTGACCCGCGATCGGGCAGCGACCGATCATTCAATGCCGGCAGAACTGGTCAATCCGACCAGGCACGCATCGATGCAGCCATCGCCAAAGCTGTTGCCCGCCAAGGTAAGTCGCTGGCCATGCCGTCAGCCGCGCCCCCTACAGACGAGCGCCCGGTCGCGCCGTCCGGCGGGTTCGGCAAGCGTCAGACCAGGACGGCCGGTCGTTCAGATCAATTCGGCAAGGATGCCCGCCGGGCGCTTTATTCCAGCCTGGTGAAGGGGTCTGATTGAACGGACGTGTTGACCGGCATGGACGGCGCAATTACAGACGTCCGATGCCTGATGATTTCACACCGATAGATCCCGTTGCCCTGACCGCCGACCTGATCCGATGCCCTTCGGTCACGCCGGTTGATGCCGGCGTACTCGACGTGCTTCAGCGTGTGCTGGAGCGCCTGGGATTCACCTGTACCCGCCTGCCCTTTTCCGAAGCCGGCACCGAGGATGTCGACAATCTCTATGCCCGGCTGGGCAGCGAGGGCCCGAACCTGTGCTTTGCCGGGCATACAGACGTGGTGCCGGCTGGCGCGGCCGATCAATGGACCGCGGATCCCTTCGGGGCCGAGATTCGCGATGGCATCCTGATGGGGCGCGGCGCCGTCGACATGAAAGGCGCCATTGCGGCCTGGGTGGCGGCCTGCGCGCGGTTCCTCGACCAATACGGGCCTGATTTCGGCGGTTCCTTGTCCTTCATGATCACCGGGGACGAGGAAGGCGTGTCCATCAATGGCACCAGGAAAATGGTCACCTGGGCACAGGACACTGGCGAGACGATTGATCATTGTCTGGTTGGCGAACCGACCAATCCGGATACGCTGGGCACCATGATCAAGATCGGCCGGCGCGGCAGCATGAACGGATTTCTGACGGTTTCCGGACAACAGGGCCACGTCGCCTATCCGCATCTGGCCGATAATCCGACGCCGAAACTGGTCGCCCTGCTGGCGGCACTGGATGGTCTGCACCTGGACGGCGGCAACGATCATTTCCAGAGGTCAAATTTGGAGATCACCGAGATCACGATCGACAATCCGGCCCACAATGTCATTCCGGCAGAGGCATCGGGTCGCTTCAATATCCGCTTCAACAGCGAATGGACGAGCGCGGAACTGGATCGGTTGCTGCGCAAAACCCTGGATACGGTCGCAGCAGGGACAGGTGCGTCCTACACATTGGATATCAGGGTATCAGGCGAAAGTTTCCTGACACCGCCGGGCCGATTGTCCGAGGTCATGGCGAACGCTGTGCGCCAGGTCACCGGCCACGAGCCAGAACTGTCGACCACCGGCGGCACGTCCGATGCCCGGTTTATCAAGGACATGTGTCCGGTCGCCGAATTCGGCCTGATCAGCCAGACCATGCACAAGGTCGATGAACAGGTCTCGGTTGCCGACCTCAAGGTGCTGACCGACATCTATACCGCCTTCATCGAGGGATATTTTGAGCGATGATCCCATCGCTGGAAGAAATCGTTTCGTCCATTCGCGGCCTGTTCCGGCTGGCCGCCGGCGACCCCGATGGTTTGAATGATCTCAACCTGACCGCGGAGGGTTTCTGGCGCTCGTTTTTTGCCGGCGTAATGATCTTTCCACTGTTGCTGGGCGCGCAGGCCGGGCTTATCCGGGCCTCCCGGGCAGCGTCAGGGAACGGTGCGGAAGTGCCGGGTCTGGCTCAATATTTCGTCATCTTTCTGCTCAGCTGGTTCGGCTTTGTCCTGATCATGATCCCGGTTGCCCGGTTGCTGGCCGTGGCCGACCGTTATGCCGTATTCATCATTGCCTGGAACTGGCGTCAGATCGTGGATGCGCTTCTGATCCTTCCACCGGTTTTACTGGCCGGACTGGGTCTGATGCCATTCGGTTTCGCCCAAAATGTGGCGGGCATTGCCTCACTGGCGGTCCTGGCGCTCGGCTGGTGGGTCGCCCACGTGGCGTTGGGCGTTTCAAAGGGCGCCGCTGTGGCGGTGATTATCCTGGAAGTGATCTGCTTCGCGTTCGTGTATTTCACGATCTCACACATGTCCGTCTGAATAGCGAACTGTCGCCAAATAGAGCCCCTCGGGCGGCGCAACCTGGCCGCAAGCGGTGCGGTCGCGAGCCTTCAGGGCCGCTGACACATTGTCCCTTGTCCACTTGCCGCGACCAACCTCCATCAGCGTGCCGACGAAGCTGCGTACCTGGTTATGCAGAAAGGATCGCGCGCGGACATGGATGTGGATTTCGGAGCCCGCCCGGGCGACGCTGACCGCGTCGATGATCTTGAGCGGGCTCTCGGCCTGGCATTGGACGGACCGGAAGGTGGTAAAATCGTGTTGCCCGACAAGGACCTGGCCGGCATGATCCATGGCATCGGCATCCAGGCCCTGGCGCACATGCCAGACGCGGTTGCGGTCCAGGGCCGGCCCGGCCCGCCGATCCATGATCCGATAGAGATAGCGCCGCTCGACAGCCGAAAAGCGCGCATGGAAATCATCCGGAACGCCGGTCACCGCATAGGCAATCACCGGATGCGTGCCCAGATGATGGTTCACCGCATCGCGCACTGTATCCTCCCGCCAGTCCCGGGTCAGGTCCACGTGGGCGACCTGCTGCAAGGCATGGACGCCCGCATCGGTGCGCCCGGCGCCGAACAGGACCGGCTTTTCGCCGGAGAAGGCGGCCAGCGCTTCTTCGACCACCTGCTGTACCGTCAGACCGTTGGTCTGCCGTTGCCAGCCGACAAAGGGCGTGCCGGCATATTCCAGGTCCAGCCGGTAACGGTGCATCAGCCGAGAACCATGCCGACAGGAACTTGCCGGCCGCGCAGAAAATCAGCGGCATCCATCGCCACCTTGCCAGCGCGTTGCAAGCGCAAGAGCCGGACAGCCCCTGACCCGCCGGCAATTGCCAGATCATCGTCCAACATTGTACCTGGCGCTCCGTTGCCGTTTGTCGTCTTGCTGAGCAATATCTTTACCCGCTCGCCGCCGATCTCGCACCAGGCGCCAGGAAAGGGCGACAGGCCGCGAATGTTGCGGTCGATCTGACCGGCCGGTTTCGACCAGTCGATCCGTGTCTCGGCCTTGTCGATCTTGGCTGCATAGGTCACGTCTGCCTCGCCCTGCTGAACCGGCGCCAGGATGCCCGCTTCCAGCGCCGCCAGAGCCTCGACTGTAAGAGACGCCGCCAGCACCGCCAGCGTGTCATGCAGCGATCCCGCCGTATCGCCGGGGCCAATGGGCACGGTGCGTTCCATCAGAATCGGTCCGGTGTCGAGGCCCGCCTCCATCTGCATCACGGTGACGCCCGTCACCGCGTCTCCCGCCATGATTGCCCGCTGGATCGGAGCGGCCCCGCGCCAGCGCGGCAGCAACGAGGCATGCAGGTTGATACAGCCCAGGCGTGGTGCGTCCAGCACCGGTTGCGGCAGGATCAGGCCAGAGGCAGCAACCACGGCAATATCGGCTTCGAGGTCCGCGAACGCGGCCTGTTCACCGGCATTTTTCAGACTGACCGGTGTACGAACCGGAATGCCGGCCTTTTCCGCCAGCACATGTACCGGCCCCTTGCGCGGCGGCTTGCCGCGTCCCGCGGGTCGGGGCGGCCGCGAATAGGCACAGATGACCTGGTGACCGGTTTCCCGCAGGCGCGCCAGAATGGTCGCGGCGAAATCGGGCGTTCCAATGAAGACAATACGCATGGGACGGTTTTTCCCCGGCGCGGCCGGTCAGACAGCTTCCTGGAGACGCCTGGCCTTTTCCAGCTTGCGCAGGATCATGTCCCGCTTCAGCCGCGACAGGTGGTCGACGAACAGGATCCCGTTCAGATGATCCATTTCATGCTGGATGCAGGTCGCCAGTATAGCGTCACATTCCAGGCTTTGGGGGTCGCCGTCATAGTCCAGATAGCTGACGGTGCAGGTTGCCGGCCGTTCAACCTCCTCATACATGTCGGGAACCGACAGGCAGCCTTCCTCATACGTGGACAATTCGGTTGTCGTCGGCGTGATTTCCGGATTGATGAAATAGCGCGGCGCGGGCTCCTCATTGGCCTTTGCCAGGTCCATGACGATCACCCGTTTCGGCACACCGATCTGTATGGCCGCCAGGCCGATGCCCGGTGCGGCGTACATGGTTTCCAGCATGTCATCCATCAGAGTGCGCAGACCGTCCGTCACCGTGTCCACGGGTTCGGAAATCAGGCGCAGGATCGGGTCCGGCGCGGTCAGGATCGGGCGGATGCTCATGGCCTTTAATTATGATCTGGGGATAAGCCGGTCAAGCATCGGATAGGCCGTATGTTCTCTTTGTGTTCTCATGTTAAGGTCGCCGGATGCGTGATTCGTTCGATTTGACCCGATTTCTGGCGGACCGGGGCCTGACACCGGTCGAGGCGCTGTTTTTCCTGGCGACGGCGATCCTGATCCTGGCCTTTGTGGGATTGATCCTGGGCGGGCGCCGGGCACGAGCCGCCGCGGCGCCGCTGTCGGCGGACATCGTCCAACTGGCCGATACGGTGGACAAGCTGTCTCAGATGCAATCGGGGATGCAGGGCGGCCTGCAACAGCTGTCCGACGCCCAGATATCGGGGCAGACTCATATCATGCGCGCGGTGGACGAACGGCTGGAGGCTGTGAGCCATCGCATGGGTGATAGCCTTTCCACATCGGCGACCCGCACCGCCGCCAGCCTGGCCGAATTACAGACCCGCCTGCAGACCATCGACGCCGCCCAGCAAAAGATCGAAAAACTGTCGAGCGAGGTTGTCTCGCTTCAGGACATTCTGGCCAACAAACAGGCCCGCGGCGCCTTCGGCGAGATCCAACTCAACGATATCGTGGTCGCCGCCCTGCCCCCGTCGGCCTATTCATTTCAAACCACGCTCTCCAACGGCAAGCGGGCGGACTGTGTCCTGACCCTGCCGAACCCACCGGGATCGATTGCGGTGGACGCTAAATTCCCGCTGGAATCCTATGCCGCCCTGCGCGCCGCCGGTAATGAGGCCGAAAGAACCGCCGCCATGCGCTCGTTCAAGGCGGACCTGCTCAAGCATGTCAGCGCAATTGCCGAACGTTACATCATCCCTGGCGAAACCGCCGATTCAGCGCTGTTGTTCCTGCCGTCCGAGGCGGTTTATGCCGAATTGCATGCAAATTTCCCCGATGTGGTGAAGCAGTCTTACCAGGCGCGGGTCTGGATCGTTTCGCCGACGACCATGATGGCGACCCTGAACACGGTTCGCGCCATTTTGAAGGATGTGAACATGCGTGAACAGGCCGGCGCCATTCGCCGGCAGATGAGCCTGTTGTTCGAAGATGTCGATAGGTTGAGCAAACGTGTCGGCAACCTTCAAAGACATTTTTCCCAGTCAGAACAAGATATTAGAGAAATTGTAACCAGCGCCGGAAAGATCGGTCGCCGAGCAGCCCGGATCGAGGAAGTCCAGTTTGGAAATGAGGATGAAACCCTGCCCGAACCGGCCAGCCAATCTCACCTGCATCTCACCAGGACGTGACGGCTCTCACACGTTCATGGGGGAACGCGAGCAAATCGTTCCCAGATGATCCTGTAATGACAGCGCGGGCCAGACGACAAAGAGCGCGGCCGCCCCAAAATGCAGGTAAATTCGATGTTTCGCACAAATTTTGCAGGTTATTGGCTGGTCGTGGGATTTCTGCTAATCGCCCTGGGTGTTGCTTCGGCCTTCCGGCAGCCCGGCAACAGCGCTTTTGCGGAGAGCATAAAGCCCGAGAAACCCAGCCCTTGCACCAGGGTCGGTTTTGACGAGGAAGAACACGAACCGATCCGGATCTGCTGAGGGTAGCGGATCAGATGGTGCGCCGCGCACTGAGGGCGGCGGCGATCGTGCCGTCGTCAAGGTAATCAAGCTCGCCCCCGACGGGCACGCCGTGGGCCAGCCCCGAAATTTGTGCACCTGTCCCGGTCAGCCGATCGGACAGGTAGTGTGCTGTTGTCTGGCCCTCGACGGTAGCGTCAAGGGCCAGGATGACTTCGCCAATTTGGCCGCTCGACACCCTTTCCACCAGACCGCCGATTTTCAGATCCTCCGGACCGATCCCGTCGAGCGCCGACAGGACGCCGCCCAGAACATGATAGCGGCCGCGAAAAACGCCGCCCCGTTCCATCGCCCAAAGATCCGAGACCTGCTCGACCACGCACAGAACCGTGTCGTCCCGGCGCGGATCCCGGCAGATGCCGCAGGCGACATCCGTGTCCAGGTTGCCGCATGTCGCGCACGTTTTGACGGATGCCTGGGCATCGACCAGGGCCGTGACCAGCGGATCCATCAGCGCATCGCGGTTCTTGAGCAGGCGCAGCACCGCGCGCCGGGCCGACCGGGGTCCGAGCCCGGGCAATTTGGCGAGCAGTTGGATCAGCCGCTCGATCTGGGGGCCGGCGCTGGAATTCATCCCATCGGCATCTTGAATCCGGGCGGCAAAGGCAGACCGGCGGCAATCTTCTGCATCTCCTCGGCGGCCCTTGCCTCGGCTTTCAGTTTGGCATCGTTGTGGGCGGCCTTGACCAGGTCTTCCATGACTTCCTTGTCATCGACCTTCATCAGGCTGTCGTCGATCCGCAGGCCGCGCATCTCCCCCCTGGCTGACAGCGTCACCGACACCAGGCCGCCGCCGGATGCACCGGTTACCTCCAGATCGCCAAGCTGGTCCTGCATTTCGGTTATCTTGGATTGCATTTCCTGGGCCTGCTGCATCAGCTTTCCCATATCCCCCAGTCCTTTCAGCACTCAGATCTCTCCATTATTTTCGTCTATTGTCGTCTTCATCGGGCGCGGGTTCCGGCGCTTCCCCAAAATTGAAACGATCTCGCTTGCGGATGTCGGCAATGGTTGCGCCGGGAAAGGTTTCCATTGCCGCCCTGACCAGCGGGTGTTCCTTGACACTGGCCTTCAGCGCCGCATCGGCGGCATCTTCACGTTCCGCAATCGTCTCTGTCTGACCCGGCTTATCGGGCTTTTTTCCCACCGTGATCAGCCAGCGATCACCGGTCCAGTCGAGCAGTTTGCGCGACAACTCGCCCGGCAGGGTCTTTCGCTCCCGTTCCGCCTCAATCCAGACTTCGAGATGGCCCCGGGCAAACGACAGGCAGCGCACCGAGGTTTCCAGTCGGGCCTTCAGTGCCCCGTCCCGGTGCCGACCGGCAAGGGTCACCACATCGTCAAAGCCGCTCAATTGCGGCCCCGTCGCGGGGGCCGGTGCGGCCATTTCGGCCTGGGGCTCCGCGGCCAGGGCCTGCGCATTGCCATCGCCGCCCGGCGGCCCCCGCGACGGGGCCGGCGTCGCGGCGCCGGCCTGATCCGCCAGTTGCGCCACCAGGTCGCCCGGTGTCGGCAACGCCGCCATATGGGCCAACCGGATCAGGACCATCTCGGCCGCCGCCAGAGGCCGGGCCGCGTACTCGACTTCCTTCAAACCCTTGAGCAGCACCTGCCAGGCCCGCGACAGGACTGGCAATGACAGCTTTCCGGCCAGATCCCTGCCGCGCATAATCTCGACCTCGGGCGCCCCGGACTCGTCGGCCGAGGTCGGCACGACCGCAATCCGCGTGACCCAATGTACCGCCTGCAACAGATCGCTCATCACCATGGCGGGCTCGGCGCCGATCTTGTGCATTTCGTTCAACCGATCGATCGCCGCGGCGGCATCGCCGGTCATTACGGCTTCCAGCAGATCGAAGATCTGGCTCCGGTCCGCCAGCCCCAGCATGTCCTGAACCAGTGCCTCGTCGGCCACGCCGCCGCCATGGGCGATGGCCTGGTCCAGAAGGGAAAGACCATCGCGCATCGAGCCTTCGGCGGCCTGGGCGATCAGGCGCCCGGCGCCCGCGCTGACATCGACCTTTTCAGCCTCGATGATCCGCTTGAACTGGCCGGTCAGATCGTCAGCGGTGATCCGGCGCAGATCGAAGCGCTGACAGCGGGACAGCACCGTCACCGGCACCTTGCGGATCTCGGTGGTGGCAAACACGAACTTGGCGTGGGGCGGCGGCTCTTCCAGTGTCTTCAACAGGCCGTTGAAGGCCTGGCGCGACAGCATGTGCACCTCGTCGATGATATAGACCTTGTAGCGCGCCTCGACCGGCAGATAGCGCACGCCCTCGATAATCTCGCGAATGTCGTCGATCCCGGTGCGCGAGGCCGCGTCCATCTCCAGCACGTCCATATGATTGCTGGCCGCAATCCTGGCACAATTGGAACAGATGCCGCACGGCGCGATTGTCGGCCCCTCGACGGCGAGGCAGTTCAACGCCTTGGCGATGATCCGGGCGGTCGTGGTCTTTCCGACCCCCCGAACGCCGGTCAGAATGAAGGCATGGGCAATCCTGTCCGCATCAAACGCGTTCGACAGGGTGCGCACCATGGCCTCCTGGCCGATCAGTTCATCAAAGGTCTGCGGCCGGTATTTTCGGGCAAGAACCCGGTATTCGCTGTCGCCCGGCGGCGGCGTTTCGCCCATCAGGTCCAGCGCCGGATCATCGTCGGTTGGCGGCGGCGGACCGGTATCCTCGATGTCCAGTTCGTCTGCCATTGGCCAAGCGAAATTCCTGCTTCCTGGCGCCGCCAGCGCGAACCGCGGCGCGAAAGTGGGAGGTTGGACAGCGACCCGTGCAAAAACTCGTTGCGGCTGCTTCCTTTCGGACCTGACCGGATTGGCGAGACACACGTCCGCGCCAACCTCCCACCCGGTTATATCAGGCATCCACTGCCCGCGTGCAAGCCACAAGATCACATATTCTGACCCTCAGCCTTTTTCTGACCCTCAGCCTTTGCCTTTGTGGACAGTCGTGCCAGTTATGGATCACAGCAAGAGCGAGACAGCCCATGAAAAGCCCGAATACCTTTGCCAACAATCCGCTGAATCGGATGAGCACGGCGCGCAGCAACCCGGAATGGGTGGCCGATCAGTTGGCCAAACCGGGCGCCAGGATCGTGCCGTTCTGGCAGTTGAAGCCGCTGATTGCCCTGGCGCCGGACGGCCTGATCCACGCCCCGGCGTGGATATCGGCGGACAGGGCGGAAAATTTCCCCGGTTCGGGGTTGATCTTCCTGGGGATGCAAGCCGATGGCACCGCCTGCTTTGCCAAGAATCTGGCCGCCGGCGATGATGACCGCCCGGACCTGCACGACGCCATCAACAAATTCGTCGATCTGCGCACGATCACGCCCAATCTCAACGACGACGACGCGGCAATCCTGGCCCAGGCGCGGGCAATGATGGAATGGCACCGCTCGCACCGCCATTGCGGTGTGTGTGGCCACGCCACGGACATGCGCGACGGCGGCTACAAGCGCGCCTGTCCGGATTGCGGCAAGGAGCATTTCCCGCGCACCGACCCGGTGGTCATCATGCTGGTGATTGATGGCGACCGGGCGCTGCTCGGTCGTGGCCACACATGGCCCGAGGGACGCTATTCCGCCCTCGCCGGTTTCCTGGAACCGGGAGAAACCTTTGAAGAAGCCGTTCGCCGCGAGATCATGGAAGAGGCCGCGATTGCGGTCGGCCGCGTCTCCTATCACTCCTCGCAGCCCTGGCCCTGGCCCATGACCCTGATGATCGGCTGCATGGCCGAGGCAACCACGACCGAGATCACCATCGACCCCAACGAATTACAGGACGCCCGCTGGTTCGACCGCGACCGGTGCCAGGCCGCCCTGCGTGACGATCCCGCCGCCGGCTTCAGCGCCCCGCCACCCCTGGCCATCGCCCACCAGTTGCTGAAGGCGTGGGTGGCAGGCTGAGCATCGCGCAATCCTGCCGTTTTGCAGGGTGAAATTTTTGGCAGGCAAAATCATATCAATTCCTGCTTTTCGGGAGGCGCGCCATGCCAATGCGGTGTCGGCCAGTTGCGGCGTGCGCATGACCGAACTGCCCATGTCGCCGCCCCGCGTCCTCAAGGCACTGGACAGTTGAGCGAAGAGCAATGGTGCACGTCACGCTCTGGGGCTTCCTCAAACCGCTTGCGGGCGGCGAGGGGGAACTGGAGCTGGACGCCAGGAACATCCGCGATCTGCCGGCCGCCGTGGCCCGCAAACGTAGGAAGCCTGCAAACGTAAGAATATCGTATCGCCGGGCAGTGAGCGTTCCAGAAGCTCCGTCCACTCCCTGACAAGCCGATCCCGCATTGCGGCCCCGTTTTCAAGAACGGTGAGATCATCAACGCCCAGGGCGGTCCAGCGTTCCGGCGATATCGCGGCAATCGTTTACCGCTCCTGCCAGGTCGAAGAGGGATCCGGACTCGCGAGACCGCCGCCGACGGGCGTCACGGGAAGCAGCGCCACCGCGATCAGACACTGGCGGATTCGCTGCCGGGAGATGGGCGCCGTCCTGATCCAGCGCCTGAATTTGCGGTATCGACATGCGCGATATCGGGGCGGGGGCGTTGACCCGGGTTCGAAACGACCTGCCGCTTGCCTCATCTCCGACCCCCGTTTGCCGCAAGCCAGTTCGCTGCTTTTGTCTGACCCTGGTCTTCCGCCCCGTGCATCGGTGTTAAGCCATACTTATCCCGCGCGTTGATGTCGGCGCCCTGCGCTTGCAGCCATCCCATCGCGGCAACCTGACCCTTATACGCCGCCAAGTGCATCGGTGTGGAGCCATCATGCCTCTGCGCGTTGATGTCTGCGCCCTGCGCTTTCAGCCATTCCATCGCGGCAACCTGACCCTCCCGCGCCGCCCGATGCATCGGTGTGGTGCCATATTTTTTACTCCGCGCGTTGATGTCGGCGCCCTGCGCTTGCAGCCAGCCCATCGCGTCAACCTGACCGTTATACGCCGCCGAGTGCATCGGTGTGAGGCCATCATTACGCTGCGCGTTGATGTCTGCGCCCTGCGCTTTCAGCCATCCCATCGTGGCAACCTGACCGTTCTGCGCCGCGTAGTGCATCGGTGTGGAGCCATCATGCCTCTGCGCGTTGATGTCTGCGCCCTGCGCTTTCAGCCATTCCATCGCGGCAACCTGACCCTCCCGCGCCGCCCGATGCATCGGTGTGGTGCCATATTTTTTACTCCGCGCGTTGATGTCGGCGCCCTGCGCTTGCAGCCAGCCCATCGCGTCAACCTGACCGTTATACGCCGCCGAGTGCATCGGTGTGAGGCCATCATTACGCTGCGCGTTGATGTCTGCGCCCTGCGCTTGCAGCCAGCCCATCGCGGCAACCTGACCGTTCTGCGCCGCGTAGTGCATCGGTGTGGAGCCATCATGCCTCTGCGCGTTGATGTCTGCGCCCTGCGCTTTCAGCCATTCCATCGCGGCAACCTGACCCTCCCGCGCCGCCCGATGCATCGGTGTGGTGCCATATTTTTTACTCCGCGCGTTGATGTCGGCGCCCTGCGCTTGCAGCCAGCCCATCGCGTCAACCTGACCGTTATACGCCGCCGAGTGCATCGGTGTGAGGCCATCATTACGCTGCGCGTTGATGTCTGCGCCCTGCGCTTGCAGCCAGCCCATCGCGGCAACCTGACCGTTATACGTCGCCAAGTGCATCGGTGTGTGGCCATCATCATCCCGCACATTGATGTCGGCGCCCTGCACTTTCAGCCATCCCATCGCGGCAACCTTACCGTTCCGCGCCGCCCAGTGCATCGGTCTTTCGCCATCATCATCCCGCACATTGATGTCGGCGCCCTGCGCTTGCAGCCAGCCCATCGTGGCAACCTGACCGTTCTGCGCCGCGTAGTGCATCGGTGTGAGGCCAGCATCATCCCGCACATTGATGTCGGCGCCCCACGCTTGCAGCCAGCCCATCGCGGCAACCTGACCCCTAAGCACCGCATCGCCCAGCGGTGTGGTGCCATACTTATCCCGCGCGTTGATGTCGGCGCCCTGCGCTTTCAGCCATCCCATCGCGTCAACCTTACCCCAAAACGCCGCCCAGTGCATCGGTGTTTCGCCCTCATCATCCCGCACATTGATGTCGGCGCCCTGCGCTTTCAGCCATCCCATCGCGTCAACCTTACCCACAAGCGCCGCCCAGTGCATCGGTGTTTCGCCCTCATCATCCCGCACATTGATGTCGGCGCCCCGCGCTTTCAGCCATTCCATCGCGTCAACCTGACCGCGCCGCGCCGCCCAGTGCATCGGTGTGAGGCCATACTTATTCCGCGCGTTGATGTCGGCGCCCTGCGCTTTCAGCCAGCCCATCGCGGCAACCTGACCCTCCTTCGCCGCCGCGTGCATGGCCAGATGACCATGCTCATCCTGCAGTTCCTTGCCTTTGGCAGCGACTTCCGCTGCGGCCCTGGCCTTGCCTTCCGCTTCGGCCCTGGCCTTGTTGAGCGCGTCGATTTGCCCGCGCGCAAAAGCCGCGTAGATGCTGTCTGGAAAACGCCTGATGACTTCCTCGAAAGCTTCCGGAGTTCCAAGCCGCTCGGCAGCCTCATAGGCCCGCGCTGCCGATCCGTTCCCCCCGCCATTCGAAGATTCCGCGAGATAGATATGTTCGCTGGACAGTGAACCATAAACGACAGGTTCCTGCGTGTTGTTCGTCGATTTCCTTACCGCATCACGGACCTTGCGAAACATGAAGTTCCCTTCAAGGCCCGGTTCTTCCAGATAGGCCAGCAGGGCCTCGGTATCGGCTCCCGATGCGGCGCGTTTGAAGTCCTGAAGGCCGCGTCTCATGTCCTGATGGCTGGTATTCTCCAGACGGGTGACGTCGAACCCCAGACGATCCAGCGCGGCCCCGATGTCGCTGGCGTCGTTCACCGGATTGGCCAGCCGTGAAACGTGCTCATGGTCCGAATTGCCGATCACCAGCGCCACCCGTTCGGACGCCCGGGTCGGATGAGCCAGCATCCCCGCCAACATGACTCCCAGAACGCTCATAATACGTAGAAACATGACAGTCCTCCTGTGCCTGATCCTGTAATCATCCATCCAATCACGAGATCACGCGCGCGCAAGATCGAAGAGTGATCCGGACTCGCGAGACCGCCGCCGACGGGCGTCACGGGAAGCATCGCCATCGCGATCAGACACTGGCGGATTCGCTGCCGGGCGATGGGCGCCGTCCTGATCCAGCGCCTGAATTTGCGGTATCGACATGCGCGATACCGGGGCGGGGGCGTTGACCCGGGTTCGAAACGACCTGTCGTTTGCCTCATCTCCGACCCCCGTTTGCCGCAAGCCAGTTCGCTGCTTTCGTCTGACCCTGGTCTTCCGCATCGCCCAGCGGTGTGTTGCCAGACTTATCCCGCGCGTTGATGTCGGCGCCCTGCGCTTTCAGCCATCCCATCGCGGCAACCTGACCGTTCCACGCCGCCAAGTGCATCGGTGTTTCGCCCTCATCATCCCGCACATTGATGTCGGCGCCCTGCACTTTCAGCCATCCCATCGCGTCAACCTCACCCCCATACGCCGCCGAGTGCATCGGTGTGTTGCCATCATCATCCCGCACATTGATGTCGGCGCCCTGCGCTTGCAGCCAGCCCATCGTGGCAACCAGACCGTTCCGCGCCGCCCCGTGCATCGGTGTGAGGCCATCATCATCCCGCACATTGATGTCGGCGCCCTGCGCTTGCAGCCAGCCCATCGCGGCAACCTGACCCACAAGCACCGCGTAGTGCATCGGTGTGAGGCCAGCATCATCCGGCGCATTGATGTCGGCGCCCTGCGCTTTCAGCCATCCCATCGCGGCAACATGGCCCCCAAGCGCCGCCTGGTGCATCGGTGTGAGGCCAGCATCATCCGGCGCATTGATGTCGACGCCCTGCGCTTGCAGCCAGCCCATCGCGTCAACCTGATCGTTCGACGCCGCCCGATGCATCGGTGTGAGGCCATACTTATTCCGCGCATTGATGTCGGCGCCCTGCGCTTTCAGCCAGCCCATCGCGGCAACCTGATCGTTCGACGCCGCCCGATGCATCGGTGTGATGCCATACTTATTCCGCGCATTGATGTCGGCGCCCTGCGCTTTCAGCCAGCCCATCGCGGCAACCTGACCCTCCTTCGCCGCCGCGTGCATGGCCAGATGACCATGCTCATCCTGCAGTTCCTTGCCTTTGGCAGCGACTTCCGCTGCGGCCCTGGCCTTGCCTTCCGCTTCGGCCCTGGCCTTGTTGAGCGCGTCGATTTGCCCGCGCGCAAAAGCCGCGTAGATGCTGTCTGGAAAACGGTCGATGACCACCTCGAAAGCTTCCGGAGTTCCAAGCCGCTCGGCAGCCTCATAGGCCCGCGCTGCCGATCCGTTCCCCCCGCCATTCGAAGATTCCGCGAGATAGATATGTTCGCTGGACAGTGAACCATAAACGACAGGTTCCTGCGTGTTGTTCGTCGATTTCCTTACCGCATCACGGACCTTGCGAAACATGAAGTTCCCTTCAAGGCCCGGTTCTTCCAGATAGGCCAGCAGGGCCTCGGTATCGGCTCCCGATGCGGCGCGTTTGAAGTCCTGAAGGCCGCGTCTCATGTCCTGATGGCTGGTATTCTCCAGACGGGTGACGTCGAACCCCAGACGATCCAGCGCGGCCCCGATGTCGCTGGCGTCGTTCACCGGATTGGCCAGCCGTGAAACGTGCTCATGGTCCGAATTGCCGATCACCAGCGCCACCCGTTCGGACGCCCGGGTCGGATGAGCCAGCATCCCCGCCAACATGACTCCCAGAACGCTCATAATACGTAGAAACATGACAGTCCTCCTGTGCCTGATCCTGTAATCATCCATCCAATCACGAGATCACGCGCGCGCAAGATCGAAGAGTGATCCGGACTCGCGAGACCGCCGCCGACGGGCGTCACGGGAAGCATCGCCATCGCGATCAGACACTGGCGGATTCGCTGCCGGGCGATGGGCGCCGTCCTGATCCAGCGCCTGAATTTGCGGTATCGACATGCGCGATACCGGGGCGGGGGCGTTGACCCGGGTTCGAAACGACCTGTCGTTTGCCTCATCTCCGACCCCCGTTTGCCGCAAGCCAGTTCGCTGCTTTCGTCTGACCCTGGTCTTCCGCATCGCCCAGCGGTGTGTTGCCATACTTATTCCGCGCATTGATGTCGGCGCCCTGCGCTTTCAGCCAGCCCATCGCGGCAACCTGACCCTCCTCCGCCGCGTAGTGCATGGCCAGATGACCATGCTCATCCTGCAGTTCCTTGCCTTTGGCAGCGACTTCCGCTGCGGCCCTGGCCTTGCCTTCCGCTTCGGCCCTGGCCTTGTTGAGCGCGTCGATTTGCCCGCGCGCAAAAGCCGCGTAGATGCTGTCTGGAAAACGCCTGATGACTTCCTCGAAAGCTTCCGGAGTTCCAAGCCGCTCGGCAGCCTCATAGGCCCGCGCTGCCGATCCGTTCCCCCCGCCATTCGAAGATTCCGCGAGATAGATATGTTCGCTGGACAGTGAACCATAAACGACAGGTTCCTGACGCTGCGCGTTGATGTCTACGCCCTGCGCTTTCAGCCAGCCCATCGCGGCAACCTGACCGTTCCACGCCGCCCGATGCATCGGTGTGGAGCCATCATTACGCTGCGCATTGATGTTCTGCGCCCTGCGCTTGCAGCCAGCCCATCGCGGCAACCTGACCGTTCCACGCCGCCCGATGCATCGGTGTGGAGCCATCATTACGCTGCGCATTGATGTTCTGCGCCCTGCGCTTTCAGCCATTTCATCGCGGCAACCTGACCGTTCCGCACCGCCAAGTGCATCGGTGTGAAGCCATCATTACGCTGCACATTGATGTCGGCGCCCTGCGCTTGCAGCCATTCCATCGCGGCAACCTCACCCACAAGCGCCGCCAAGTGCATCGGTGTGTCGCCCTCATCATCCCGCACATTGATGTCGGCGCCCTGCGCTTGCAGCCAGCCCATCGTGGCAACCTTACCCATAAGCGCCGCCAAGTGCATCGGTGTTTCGCCCTCATCATCCCGCACATTGATGTCGGCGCCCCGCGCTTGCAGCCAGCCCATCGCGGCAACCTTACCCACAAGCGCCGCCCAGTGCATCGGTGTTTTGCCCTCATAATCCCGCACATTGATGTCGGCGCCCCGCGCTTGCAGCCAGCCCACCGCGTCAACCTGACCCACAAGCGCCGCCCAGTGCATCGGTGTGAGGCCATTATCATCCCGCGCATTGATGTCGGCGCCCTGCGCTTTCAGCCATCCCATCGCGTCAACCTGACCCTCCTCCGCCGCGTAGTGCATGGCCAGATGACCATGCTCATCCTGCAGTTCCTTGCCTTTGGCAGCGACTTTCGCTGCGGCCCTGGCCTTGTTGAGCGCGTCGATTTGCCCGCGCGCAAAAGCCGCGTAGATGCTGTCTGGAAAACGCCTGATGACTTCCTCGAAAGCTTCCCGAATTCCAAACCGCTCGGCAGCCTCATAGGCCCGCGCTGCCGATCCGTTCCCCCCGCCATTCGAAGATTCCGCGAGATAGATATGTTCGCTGGACAGTGAACCATAAACGACAGGTTCCTGCGTGTTGTTCGTCGATTTCCTTACCGCATCACGGACCTTGTGAAACATGAAGTTCACTTCAAGGCCCGGTTCTTCCAGATGGGCCAGCAGGGCCTCGGTATCGGCTCCCGATGCGGCGCGTTTGAAGTCCTGAAGGCCGCGTCTCATGTCCTGATGGCTGGTATTCTCCAGACGGGTGACGTCGAACCCCAGACGATCCAGCGCGGCCCCGATGTCGCTGGCGTCGTTCACCGGATTGGCCAGCCGTGAAACGTGCTCATGGTCCGAATTGCCGATCACCAGCGCCACCCGTTCGGACGCCTGGGTCGGATGAGCCAGCATCCCCGCCAACATGACTCCCAGAACACCCAGAATACGCAGAAACATGACGGTCCTCCTGTGCCTGATCCTGTAATCATCCATCCAATCACGAGTCACGAGTGCGCACAATATCGAAGCCGACATTTCCCAAGTGGCCTGCCACCTTACGGCAAGATCGTCTGATCTGGCCAGTTGATCAAGCTTTTTCGCCCCGAAGTTCGCCGGTGGTCGGGAAAGCGCCCGGAACCGGGAGGATCGAGCCGTGAACCCGCCATTCGCAACCGCCAACTCAATCAGTCATAACGAAAATACCGCGATCAGAACAGCAAAACCAGCGGATCACCTGGGGAATGCGGGATACCAATCGCCTTGATCACGCCCCGCAAGACATCTTCACGCTGACAAGCGCCACACCTATTGTGCCCAGGCGCATCATCAACCCGCCCACAAGGGCTATCGGGACGTTCCAGACCAGCAGCACAACGGCGATCCGCTTCCTGGCCAAAGGCCACAACAATCTTTACTGAATCACTCTGAGCTAGGGCCTGTTGACATTCGGGGTTGCGATTTGGCCTGAACTGTTATTCAGGCTTCGAAAATGGAGGTCTGGATGGACGAAGATCGTCTGGTGATTTCAGATGAACTCCGGGCGAAGATTGCACCCCTGTTACCCGGCAAGGCCGGGGACCCGGGAGCAACCGGTCGGGATAACCGTCGGTTCATGGAGGCCGTTCCCTGGCGTGTGCGAACAGGGTCTCCCCGGCGTGACCTGCCCCAGGATTTCGGCAACTGGATTTCGGCAACTGGATTTCGGCAACTGGAATTCGGTTTTCAAACGATTTCGTCGATGGGCAAAGGCCGGTGTGTTTGACAGACTTTTCAACGCCATGAGCGGCGAGCCGGACCTTGAACATGCTCTCATCGACGGAACGATTGTCCAGGCCCGTCAGAAGGCGACCGGCGCACAAGGGGGACACGGCATCAAGCCATCGGACGCTCTCGCGGCGGGCTGACGACCAGGATCGTGGCCCCGGTCGATGCGCCCGGCAACTTGTTCCGCTTTCTGCTTCTGCCGGGGCAGGCGCACGACATGAAGGGGGTTGCTCCCCTGAGCCACGATGTCTCCTTCGCAGCGTTGCCGGCCGACAAGGCCTTCGACGCCGATTGGCTCCTGCAAGACCTTGATGAGCGCGGCGCAACCGCGGTTATCCCGCCCAAATCGAACCGAAAAGGGCTGCGAGACTATGATACTCACATGTACAAGTGGCGTCACCTGATTGAAAACTGATTGGCAAGGATCAAGGAATTCAGGGGGATGGCAGCGCGATACGACAAGACTGATACCAGCTGCGCAGCCAACCGGCCACCTCTGCGCAATGCTCAACGCCGCAAGATGATTATCAACAGACCCTGGTCACAGATATTTCGCTCTTGATAAGCCCACGAATTCGACTGGGCAATGTCAATCCCACGTGTCAAGGTTAAACGGATAACACAAGGAAAGGACTATCGGCATGGACGTATCGGGCAAGAAGGCCATTGTTTTCGGCGGCACATCGGGCATTGGGCTGGCGGCGGTGAAGCAGTTGGCGGCGCTGGGCGCCGAGGTTGTTGCGATCAGCCGTAATCCGGACCGGGCCAGGGATCTGGCAGACGGAATTTCCCTGAAGAAATGTGACGTCCGCGACCGCGATGGCATGCGGGCTCTGTTTGCCGAGTGCGCGCCGTTCGACATTCTGATCAGTGCCGCCACCGGCGGCGACCGGGCTGTCGGGCCGTTCCTGTCCATGGATCTGGACGGTTTCCAGGCCTCGTTCGACAAGCTGTGGGGCTATGCCAATGTGATCCGGTACGGCACCGAACATCTGGGCGAGAAGGGTGCGATCGTCCTGGTCAGCGGCGCGCCCGCGCGCAAGACCAAGCCCGGGCAGGTCGCCATCGGCGCGGTTGGCGGCGCGGTGGAAAACCTGGCCCGCACCGTTGCCCGCGAGATCGCGCCAAAGCGCATCAATGTGGTGTCGCCGGGCCAGATCGACACGCCCATGGTGCCGCTGCAGGGGGACGAACGGGCGGCTTTTTATGACAAGATTACCGCAACGCACCTGATCCCGCGCGCCGGCACCCCGGACGAGGTTGCCCAGGGCATCGTCTTTGCCGTTCAGAATGATTTTGTCTCCGGCACAACGATCGACGTGGATGGCGGCTGGCTGAACGCCTGAAGGACCTAGGGCGATAATACGCGATGGGCTGCAAAACCAGGAACATCCTGTTCATCATGTTCGACCAGCTGAGATTTGATTATCTCAGCTGCTATGGCCATCCGTGGCTGGAAACGCCGCATATCGACCGGCTGGCCGAACGGAGCGTTCGGTTTACCCGCGCCTATTGCCAGTCGCCGATCTGCGGCTCGTCGCGGATGAGCTTTTATACCGGACGCTATTGCCATTCCCACGGCGCCCACTGGAACGGGTTCCCGCTGAAGGTCGGCGAAATGACCCTGGGCGATCACCTGCGCCCGCTGGGCATGAACACGGTGCTGTGCGGCAAGACCCACATGAAGGCCGATGCCGAGGGGATGGCCCGGCTGGGCCTGACGCGCGAAACGATCATCGGCGCCCGGGTCGCCGAATGCGGCTTTGATATCTTCGAGCGTGACGACGGCCTGCTGCCCCAGGGCCCGGACGGCTCCTACGATCCCGACGGCGCCAGGAACTATAACGAATACCTGCGCGGCCTTGGCTACGAGAGCAAAAACCCGTGGCACGATTTCGCCAATTCGGGCCGTACCGAGGCGGGTGATCTTGCCTCGGGATGGTTTCTCAAACATGCCTCGAAACCGGCGGCGATTGCCGAGGAGCATTCCGAAACGCCCTATCTCACCAGCCAGGCGATGCGGTTCATGGAACAGGCGGGCGACGATCCCTGGTGTTTGCACCTCAGCTATATCAAGCCGCACTGGCCCTATATTGTGCCGGCGCCGTATCACGATATGTTCGGACCCAATCAGATCCTGCCGCCGGTGCGCTCGGACGCCGAATGGGACGATCCGCATCCGGTCTATGAGAAATTCATGAAAGGCCGGGTTGGCCGTGCCTTTTCGCGCGAGAACGTGCGCCAGGCCGTGATCCCGGCCTATATGGGCCTGATCAAACAGTGCGATGACCAGATGGGCCGCCTGTTCGGCTGGCTGGAACAAACCGGCCGGATGGACGAGACGATGATTGTCATCACTGCGGACCATGGCGATTATCTCGGCGATCACTGGCTGGGCGAAAAAAATCTGTTCCACGATCCGTCGGTCAAGATCCCACTGATCGTCTATGACCCTTCGCCGGCGGCGGATGCTGCCCGGGGCACGATATGCGACGAACTGGTCGAGTCCATCGATCTGGCGCCGACCCTTGTCGAGGCAGCGGGTGGTACACCGGCAGATCACATTCTGGAGGGCCGCTCTCTGACCCCGATCCTGCACGGTCAGGCGCCAGACAACTGGCGCGCATTCGCGATCAGCGAATACGATTATTCCGTCACCCCGGTGTCCCCGGCACTGGACCGGGCGCCGCGCGACAGTCTGCTCTATATGGTTGCGGACAAACGATGGAAATATGTCCATGCCCCGGGCTTTCGCCCGCTGCTGTTCGATCTGGAAAATGACCCGGACGAATTGAACGATCTGGGCGCCGACCCGGCGCACAGTGACATCGTCGCTGTGATGCGGAGCCGCCTGCGCGACTGGGCATTGAGGCCGTCGCAACGTACGACCAAATCAGAAGATGATATTCGCAGCATGCGCGGCCTGTCGGGGCGCCGGGGCATCACGCTCGGCTATTATGACGAGACCGATGGGCCGGAAGAACTGACCCGGTTCTATCGCGGGCCGGCACCGGTAAAGCATGGCTGACGGCCAGCCATCAGACCGACATCACCTTTTCAATCCTGTCGAGGGTTTCCATCGCCGGCAGACACTGGGCAACCGATCCATTGGGCTCGCGGCCCTCATGGATGGCGGCGATGAATTCGCGGTCGATCAGTTCGATGCCGTTGCTGGAAACCGCGACGCCGGACAGGTCGATCGGCTCTTCCCTGCCATCGACCAGATCGTCATAGCGCGCGATATAGGTACCATTGTCGCAGATATAGCGAAAGAAGGTGCCGAATGGCCCGTCATTGTTGAACGACAGGGACAGGGTGCAGATCGCGCCTGACGGCACCTTGAGGCCGATGGTCATATCCAGGGCGATGCCCAGTTCGGAGTGAACCGGACCATGCATGCCGAAAACCTCCGAAGCGACCTCGCCTGTCTGATACTGGAACAGATCGACCGTGTGACAGGCATGGTGCCACAAAAGGTGATCGGTCCAACTGCGTGGCTTGCCCAGCGCGTTGGTATTGGTGCGGCGGAAGAAATAGGTCTGAACATCCATCTGCTGGATGTTCAGTTCCCCCGCCGTAATGCGATTGTGCACCCACTGATGTGAGGGATTGAACCGGCGCACATGACCGGCCATGGCGGCCAGGCCGGTTTCCTTCTGGACGCGTACCAACTCTTGAGAATCGGCCAGATTGTCGGCCATGGGAATTTCGATCAACACATGTTTTCCTGCCTTCATGCACTGGATCGCCTGGGCCGCATGCATCTGGGTCGGAGTCGACAGGATGACCGCATCAACATCGTCGCGGTCCAGACTTTCGGCCAGATTGTCCGCCGCGTGCCCGATGCCCCGCCCATCGGCAAATTCCTGCATGGCCGCCGCGTTTGAACCGACAACCGAGGTTACCTCGACCCCGTCAATGGCCGCCAGGGCATTCAGGTGTTTCGTTCCAAAGGCGCCAGCGGCGCCGGCCACGCATATTTTCATGATCTGTCATCCTCGATTTTAAAACACGGCACATACATACATGGCCTGATTCCGGTGGTCACTCTCCGGGGCCTGTAATGCGGCGTGGTTTCAACACGCTGGCTGCCCAGGCCAAGCAGGTACTGGCCGAAGACCCTGCGGAACTGCGGGGCATCAGCGCGCTTTCAATGGCATGTATCGCCCTGGGGTTATTGAGACACTTTTGAAGCTTACGCAGCGGCCTGGATTTTGTCCATGTCGTCGCGTCCGAACTGGTTTGGTGATCGATGCCTGTGCCGGTCTGGCCGGTGAGGATGATCTGCTCGCGGGCCTTGATCCAATCGCCCCGGGCAAGTGCCAGGATCTGACGCCGATCAAGCCCCGCGGCTGACGGCGAAATCGACATCTTCGATGCAGGCATTGGGAAAGCGCATCCTTGCGTTGCGGATCTTGTTGGCCCGGGCCGCGGCCTCGCGGTCGAGCATGAGCCCCAGCCATTCATTGCGGTCGAGGGCGTGACCCGGATCCTGTTCGGCCAAGGCCCTTCAGGCATCGGCCATGCCCGTGAGGCGATGCCCGCGCCAGAACACGGCGCGGAAGTGACCGTCACCGGTCCGATGGTGCGGCCCCATCCTTGCCACCATCCATCGATTGCGGGCTCCGCCGCCAGTTGCTTCCCCGTCAGAAACCCGGTGTCCGGCCGGATCACGGGCAAGCCGGTCCGCATCATCGACATCCTCGTAGCCCGCGGGCCGTCCATGGACCGGCTGCCGAAACAAGCCGTCGAGCCGATGGACGGTGTTCTGGCCCAAACGGCTATCGCGCAAGGCACCAGCCCGGGATCGGACAGACCGGGCGCATCATCCAGCTCCCGCACCACCAGCAGGCCGCCATCCGAACCGAGCTGTGTGCCCTGGAACTCCAGCCGCACACGACGGTCGAAATCCACCCGATCACCCCGCCTTGCAGCCGCACCCTCCGGGTGATCCATGAAATCCGCCATGCGAAACCGCCAACTCATTGATCTATAACCAAAATATCGCGATCAGAACAGCAAAACCAGCGGATCACCTGGGGAATGCGGGATTACATTGGTGCGCTGGAACGAACCCGGCGCGCCGGTCGTCGTGCGTTCAGTGGGCAATCCAATGCCACTCGGCCTTCATGTCACTTCGAAAGCCGTTCCAGATCCGCCGCATAGTCCGCCCGGGCCTGTACGCCTTTCGGACTGAGCCTGTAAATCCCGGTCTGAATCCGTTCGAACCAGCCATAATGATCATCGGCCATCAGACGGCGCGCCTGTTCGACGCCGGAAGCTTTTGCAACTTCCGCCGCCTTGGTCGGGCCCTTTTCGGCAAGGAGCTTCACGCACCTTAGCGCGTCCTGGCGATAGGCGGTCATCAGGCCCTGGCGGGTGGCACCGCCCCGATTCGGGTCGCCCACGCGCTTGGCGAATTCCTTCAAAAGCCGGGCCTTTTTGCGTTTGGACTGGCGTGGCTTGTACGCCGCCGGATCCACATGGATCTGCACGAGCCCATCCTTCGGCCGCACAGTGATCAGCCCCAGGCCGAGCCGACGGCACAGCGCCCGATTGTTCTTTACCGACTTGCCGAAGGCACGGCCCTGACCGTGCGGCACCGCGATATAAACGGCGTTGATCAGGTTCTGACGATCGATCGCCTGGTGAAACAGCGACAGCGAGAAACCGGTTTTCAACTCAACAATGACCGGGTCTTCGCCGTCGCGGCAGGCCACCACATCAGCGGCGCCCACCTCGCCCTTCACCTCATAGCCCTGGCCTTCAAGCAACAGCTTGATCGGCGGATAGAGGTCGGTTTCGCGAATCGACGGAGCGGCCATGACCGCTGTTAATAAAGGGTCTTGCGATAATGTTCATCCACCGCGGCCTGATCGACCGATGCGACCCTGATCCGGGAATGATCCCGGACAATTTCGTTCAGGGTCGCCACCGGACGCTCGCGTGGCCAGGTATCGGGCTTCCACAGCCCGGCACGCAGGGACGCCTTGCCGCAATGGAGGAAGACCTCCTCGACCATTATCCGCAGCACGGTTTTCGGGCCGCGGCCGTTCAGGGCACAAGCCTCGCGCAAGGCCGGGTCGTCATGGATTGACGCCGTCCCGTTGATCCGCAGCGTCTCGTCAACCGCGGGGATCAGAAAGATCAAGGCCACCTGGGGGTGACGCATGATATTAAGCAGACCATCAATCCGGTTGTTGCCCGGTCGATCCGGCAACAACAGATGGTGGTCATCTTCCACCTGTACAAAACCGGCGGGATCGCCCCTGGGCGAGACATCCAGATTTTCGCCATCCGACGTCGCCAGCAGCAGAAAGGTTGATCGGGCTATGAAATCGCGGCAGTGCCGATCAAGTGAATGGATCACCTTCGCTGCCGCCCGCGGGCCTGGGTCGCCATGGATTTCCTGCAAACGAGATTCAGTCAGGGCCATTTTCACACCCCAGCTTTCGACTGGTACGGTATCCGCGGCTCTATCCCCCGTTCCGGTATTCCCAGTTCTTTCGGTAGGGGTGGGCCTTGTAAACACCCAGGATCTGGACTTCGCGGGAGAAGAAGTCAAGCTCTTCCAGGGATCGGCGAACCGGTTCGTCCTGGGGGTGACCTTCGATGTCGGCATAGAATTGCGAGGCGGAGAACGAGCCTTCCAACTGGTAGCTTTCAAGCTTGGTCATGTTGACGCCATTGGTGGCGAACCCGCCCATGCCCTTGTAGAGCGCGGCGGGCACATTCTTGACCTTGAAGATGAAACTGGTGATGCACGGGCCTTCGCCCGGATCGGCATCGTCGGGCTCGCCGGACATTACAATGAAGCGCGTGGTGTTATGGGCGGCGTCTTCCATTGCCTCGCGCAAGATGTCCAGACCATAGATCTCGGCCGCCAGTGAAGAAGCAAGGGACGCGGATGCCGGGTCGGAATTTTCAGCCAGTTCGCGCGCGGATCCGGCGGTATCGGCGGTAATTTCGGCCCGGATCCCCAGTTCACTCAGCGCATTGCGGCATTGGCCCACGGCATGCACATGGCTGCGCGCCACCTTGATGTCTTCCAGGCGGGCGCCCTTGATGCCCAGCAGTTTGATGGCGATCGGCTGAAAATGCTCACCAATGACATAGAGCCCCGAATCCGGCAGCAGATGATGGATATCAGCCACCCGGCCGAAGACGGAGTTTTCAATCGGGATCATCGCCAGTTTGGCCCGGCCGTCCCGGACAGCTCCAAAGGCTTCCTCGAATGTCGGATACGCCAAGGCGTCGAGGTCCGGATAGGCCTCGCGGCAGGCGAGGTGCGAATAGGCGCCGGGTTCCCCCTGAAACGCAATTCTGTTGGCTGCATCGGTCATGGCGCGCTCTTTATGCCGCCGCGCCGCCGGGTGCAAGCATCGCCCGGGCCCGTGCGAGATCTTCCGGGGCATCTACACCCAGCGGAACGGTGTCGACCACGGCGCAGCCAATGGTCATGCCAGCCTGCAATGCCCGAAGCTGTTCCAGCTTCTCGCGCTGTTCCAGGGGCGAAGGCGGCAGCCCGACGAATCGTTCCAGCGCCGCCCGGCGATAGGCGTATATGCCGATGTGATGATAGAGTGCACCCTCGCCCGCCGGCGCCGTGGCGCGGGTAAAATAGAGCGCCCTGCCTGTTCGTGTGTTGCCGGCAGGTGAAAAAACCGCCTTGACCACATTTGAGTTGGTGCGTTCTTCGGCAAGCGTGATTTCAGCCGCCAGTGTGCCGATATCGCTGCCGGTTTCCTCCATGGCGCCGATCACGGCGCGGACGAGGACCGGGTCGAGGGTCGGCAGATCTCCCTGGATGTTGACGATCACGTCATGAGCCGCCCCGGGATCAGCGGCCTGAACCGCCTCCCATACCCGGTCGGAACCCGAAGGGTGATCCGGATCGGTCAGAACAACCGAGCCGCCGTTAGCGCGCACCGCGGCCGCGATCTCCTCTTCCGCCGCGGCGATCAGAACGGGACCACAATCGCCCTCTTCGGCCCGGCGCATGACCTGGACGATCATCGGCAGCCCCCCGATATCGGCCAGTGGCTTTCCCGGCAAGCGCGTCGAGACCATGCGGGCCGGAATGACAATCAAAGGGTTCATGGAGGACCTGGGTTACTGAAAATCGGATGCGACATTATGGGCCTTGCGGCCATGGTTCGGAACCGGATAGTCATGCTCCCGAATTTCGACCCTGCGGCAAGACAGCGCCGCCAAGACAGCGACAGGCAGATCGATGGACAGTTTTGAGTTTAACAAGATCGCCGGGGCAATTCTTTTCGCCGCCCTGATCTTGCTGGGCACCAGCGCCATCAGCGAGATTATCTTCGAACCCGATCACCTGGAACAATCCGCCTATGTGATCGAGGGCGTCGAGGCCGGCGGCCATGGCGAAGCCGAGACCGGCGACGGCCATGGCGAGGAGCCCAGGGAGATCGAAGTTGCCGCCGTGATGGTCGGTGATGCGGCGGCCGGCGAGAAAGTCGCCAAGAAGTGCAAGGCCTGTCACACCTGGGAAGCCGGCGGCGCCAACAAGGTGGGCCCGAACCTGTATGGTATTTTCGAGAATGATGTCGCGGCGGTGGATGGATATAAGTATTCTTCGTCGCTGACCGAGGTTGAGGGCAATTGGACTGCGGAATTGATGAACCAGTGGCTGGAAAATCCCAAATCAATCGCCGATAAGACCCAGATGAGCTTCAAGCTGAAAAAGGCCGGGCAACGGGCCGATCTGATCGCCTGGATGAAAGCCAACGACTGATCCGGCTGGCTGTTTCAGCCCGCTGACGGACAATTGACAAGGCCGCACCGTTTACCCGGATTGCGGCCTTTATCTTGCCTCATGGTACATTAACCTCCATTGTCATGATCGATTGTGATGTTTGAGGGAGTATCGGCATGAAGCTCGCCCGCCATTTTCTGGCCGCCGCCGTTTTCTGTGGATTTCTGACCCCGGCCCTGGCCGACGAGGACAAGATCCACCGCGCCCACGGTCTGTCCCTGTTTGGCGCCGTCAAATACGGACCCGATTTCAAGCATTTCGATTATGTGAATCCCAATGCGCCGAAAGGCGGGCGTATAGTTCTGTCAAGCATGGCGAATTTCGATTCGTTAAATCCTTTCATCCCCAAGGGTAATTCTGCACCCTATCTGGGTTTGCTCTATGACTCTCTCACCTCCATCAGCCTTGACGAAGCAAGTTCGGCCTACGGGCTGATCGCAAAGGAAATTTCCTATCCGGCCGACTGGTCCTGGGTTGAGTTCACTCTGCGTCCAGAGGCACGCTGGCACGACGGAACTCCAATTACCGCGGAGGATGTCGTATTTTCGTTCAACACCCTCGTCGAGAAGGGAGAGCCGACCTATCGGTTCTACTATGGCAATGTCACTGAGGCCAAAGTGCTCAACGACCATAAGGTTCGGTTTGAATTTGACGAAAGCGGCAACCGTGAACTTCCCCATATCATGGGTCAATTGGTGATCCTGCCAAAACATTATTGGGAGACGCGTGATTTCACCAAAACGACATTAGAACCACCACTTACCTCGGGACCCTATCGAATCAAGGAGGTAATACCCGGTCGAGGTATCGAATACGAGCGGGTGAAGAACTATTGGGGCGCAGACCTGCAAGTTAATCGAGGCCATAATAACTTTGATGAAATTGCCATCGAGATCTTCTTTGATCAGGAGTCTCAGTTTCAGGCCTTCAAGGCCGGGAATATCGATTTCCGCAGCGAGAACAGTGCAAAGCGCTGGGCGACAGGATATGAGTTCGATGCGTTAAAGACTGGCAAGCTTATCAAGCAGGTTGTGCCTGATAAGAGCGCACAGCCAATGCAGGGCTTCATATTCAACCTTCGTCGTGAAAATTTTCAGGACAGGCGGGTCCGGGCAGCGTTGGCATATGCATTTGATTTCGAATGGACGAATGAGAATCTCTTTTTTGGTCTGTATAGTAGAACGAGAAGTTATTTTCAGAGTTCGGAATTGGCCGCAACCGGGCTCCCCAATGACGCAGAACTGAAGATCTTGGAACCATTTCGGGATCAATTAACCGCAGAGGTATTTACCGAAGAATACAACCCCCCTACCACCGAAGGTGTTTCGTTCCGTCGCAATTTGCGCAAAGCACAAAAACTATTGGCCGAGGCGGGATGGACGGTCAGGAACGGCGCTCTCGTCGGGTCGGACGGGAAACCGTTTGAAATCGGCATTATGTTGTTAAAGGGCCAAAATTTCGGCCGAATCGTTGGGCCGTTCATCGACAATCTGAAACGGTTGGGAATTGATGCTTCCGCGAGAGAAGTTGATACAGCCCAATATCAAAGGCGTTACGACACCAAGGACTTTGACATGATGATTCAGGTGTTTGCCCAATCCTTGTCGCCTGGAAACGAACAACGCGATTTATGGGGCAGTGCTGCCGCTGACCGGGAGCGAACGCGAAATACGATCGGAATTCAAGATCCTGTCGTAGATCAACTGATTGAACGATTAATATTTGCTACTGACCGGCAGGATCTGATTGCGGCAACCCGGGCGCTGGACCGGGTTCTTCAATGGGGTCACTACCTGATACCGAACTGGTATTTCGATGGCAACAGGATCGCCCACTGGGACAAATTTGGTCACAGGGAGGAATTGCCTCCATATTCGGTGGGATTTCCAAGCATCTGGTGGTACGATGCCGCAAAGGCCGCAAGGCTTGCGACCAACTAGGATGCCTGGAGCAATTCTGAAACTTGCATTCCTGGCTGGCATTTTCTTTCCGACGGTGGCATTGGCGGAACCGCGCCACGGTCTGTCGGCCTTCGGCGATCTGAAATATTCCCCCGACTTTGCCCATTTCGACTATGTCAATCCGGATGCGCCCAAAGGCGGTGAAATTTCGACCCTGCGCACGATTGCCAATAACAGCTTTGACAGTTTCAACCCCTTTGTGCTGAAAGGCGATCCGGCCCAGGGACTTGACATTCATGTCTTCGACAGCCTGATGGTGCGGGCCTATGACGAACCGGACGCGGTATACGGCCTGGTCGCCGAAACCGCCGATGTGGCCGACGACGGCATGTCGGTGATTTTTCGCCTAAGATCCGAAGCGAAATTCAGCGACGGCAGTTCGGTAACCGCCGAAGATATCGTGTTCAGTTTCAAGGTGTTGAAAGCTGACGGCGATCCAGAATTCAGAGTATCACTGCGCGACGTGCAGTCCGCCACCGCGATGGATACGCTGACGGTCAGATATGATTTTACCGGCGGGAATGCCCGCGACCTGCCGATGACCGTCGCGCAACTGCCGGTACTGTCAAAGGCATTTTATCAGAAGCACGACTTCAAAAAGGCCGATCTGACCGAACCCCTGGCCTCCGGTCCTTACCGGATCGGGAACTACATCCAGGGTACGTTCATTACCTATGTCCGGCGCGATGATTATTGGGGTCGGGATCTTCCGGTAAACGTGGGCCGGCATAATTTCGATCGGATCAAGTATGTCTACTTCAAGGACCGCAGCACCGGCATGCTGGCCTTCAAGGGGTCCGATTATGATCTGCGGGAAGAATTCACTTCAAAATTCTGGGCCACCGAATACGAGTTTCCCGCCGTCCACAATGGATGGGTACAGCGCGACCTGTTACCGGACGCGACCCCGTCCGGCACGCAAGGCTATTTCCTCAATACTCGCCGCGCGAAGTTTGCGGATATAAGGGTGCGACAGGCCATCGATCTGGCCTTCGATTATGAGTGGACCAACAAGAACATTTTCTATGGTGCATACACGCGGACCGACAGCTTCTTCGAAAACTCGGACATGCAGGCGACCGGCCTGCCAACCGCCGATGAGTTGACCTTGCTGGAGCCTTATCGCGACAAGCTGCCGCCCGAAGTGTTCGTTGAACCTTATTCGCCGCCGGAAACCGATGGGTCGGGCCGGCTGCGCCGGTCGATCCGCAAGGCCGGCAAATTGCTGGATGACGCGGGCTGGAAGACCGGATCCGGCGGCATCCGTCGCAACGCAGCAGGCGAACCGTTCACTCTTGAAATTCTGATGTTTTCGCGCAGCTTTGACCGGGTCAACGGTCCTTATGTTGAAAACCTCAAACGGCTGGGCATCGATGCCAGGATGCGGCTGGTCGACAGCGCCCAGTTCCAGCGCCGGGTCGAAGATTTCGACTATGACATAACCACCAGCCGGTTTGCCTTGCGCCCGACCCCGGGCGCGGAGATGCGCAATTACTGGACTTCCAGTTCCGCCGGAATCAAGGGCAGCCGGAACCTGTCCGGGATCGCCGATCCGGTGGCCGATGCGCTGACCGAAAAGGTCATCGGCGCGAAAAGTCGCGAAGATCTGGTCACCGCCGCCCGGGCGCTGGACCGGGTGCTCAGGGCCGGCAATTATTGGGTCAGCCACTGGTATCTGCCGAGCCACCGAATGGCCTGGTACGACAAGTTTTCGCGGCCCGATACCAAGCCGCCCTATGATCGGGCAATCCTGGATACCTGGTGGTATGACGAGGCCAAGGCAACGGCCCTTGCCACGGCGCGCGGCAAATAGCAAAACAGCGACATGGCCGCTTATGTTATTCGTCGATTGCTGCTGATCATTCCCACGCTGTTGGGCATCATGATCATCAATTTTGCGATCATCCAGTTTCTGCCCGGCGGACCCATTGAACAGATCATTGCCGAACTGACCGGCCAGGACGCCGGTGCGACCGCGCGGTTTTCCGGCGGCAGCGGTTCCGATTTTCAGGGCGGTGCGCAAGCCCAGGGCGGCGGCGGCGAAATCAATACAAAGTATCGCGGTGCCCGGGGCCTCGATCCCGAATTCATCAAGGAGCTGGAGGCCCAGTTTGGCTTCGACAAGCCGGCCCATATCCGGTTTTTCTTAATGCTTCGCAATTACGCCGTCTTCGATTTTGGCGATAGCTATTTCAAGGACCGCCAGGTGGTCGACCTGGTTCTGGAAAAGATGCCCGTATCGATCTCTCTGGGGCTTTGGACCACGCTGATCGCCTATCTCATTTCAATTCCGCTCGGCATTCGCAAGGCCATCAAGGATGGCAGCCGCTTCGACATCTGGACCAGCGGCGTCATCATCATCGGCTATGCCATTCCATCCTTTGTCCTGGCGATTTTTCTGTTGGTGGTATTTGCCGGCGGCAGCTTCTGGGACATCTTCCCGAACCGTGGCCTGTGGTCGGACAATTGGGACTTGCTCAGCACATTCGGCAAGATCAAGGATTATCTGTGGCACCTGGTATTGCCAGTGTCGGCCATGGTGGTCGGCAGCTTCGCAACAATGACCCTGTTGACAAAAAATTCATTCCTGGACGAGATCAACAAGCAATATGTCCTGACCGCCCGGGCCAAGGGATTGACCGAAACACGGGTCCTGTACGGTCACGTCTTCCGTAACGCCATGCTGATCATCATTGCCGGTTTCCCGGCGGCATTCCTGGCGATTCTGTTCACCGGCAATTTGCTGATCGAGTCGATCTTCTCGCTGGATGGGCTCGCGCTATTGGGATACGAGGCCGCGATCAACCGGGACTATCCGGTGATCCTGGGGACACTCTATTTCTTTTCGCTGATCGGGCTGTTGATGAACGTCCTGACCGACATGGTCTATACGCTGGTCGATCCACGTATCGATTTTGAAGCCCGGGACGCCTGAGGAGTGGCTGTGATCCGGCTAAATCCAATGACCCGGCGGCGCCTGGCCAATTTCAAGCGCAATCGCCGTGCCGTCTGGGGATTACGGATCTTTGTCTTTCTATTTGTCGTCACGTTGTTCGCGGAACTGATCGCGAACGACCGGCCGATTTATGTAAATTTTGACGGTGCGCATTATTTCCCCGTGGTCAATTTCTATTCTGAAGCAACGTTCGGCGGCGAGTTCGAAACAGAAGCCGAATATCGCGATCCGGCCGTCGCCTGCCTGATCGCGACCGGCGGGATCGAGGATTGCCTGGACGACCCCGACGCGACGGCCGCAGACAATCCCGCAAAGGGCTGGGCGATCTGGCCACCGATCCGATTTTCCTATGACACAGTCAACTATGCGACACCGTCGCCGTCGCCATCCTATCCAACGCGGGAAAACCTGTTGGGAACCGATGATGCCTCCCGAGATCTGGCGGCTCGGTTGATCTACGGATTTCGGATTTCAGTCCTGTTTGGATTGACGCTGACTTTGATCTCCACATTCGTCGGCGTGATCGCCGGCGCGGTGCAGGGCTTTTTCGGTGGCTGGATCGATCTTATTTTTCAGCGCTTTATCGAGATCTGGAGCGCAATGCCGTTCCTCTATCTGATCATTATTCTGTCGGCATTTTTCGAGCCGACATTCTGGACGATCCTGTTCATTGTGCTGCTGTTTTCCTGGATGGCACTGGTCGGCGTGGTGCGCGCCGAGTTTCTGCGCGCCCGCAATTTCGAATACGTCCAGGCGGCGCGGGCGCTTGGCCTCAATGACTGGAAGATCATGTTCCGGCATGTGCTGCCCAATGCCATGGTCGCCAGCATCACCTTCATGCCCTTCATTCTCAGTGGCTCGATCACGACCTTGACGGCGCTCGATTTCCTCGGCTTCGGCCTGCCGCTCGGCTCGCCTTCTCTGGGCGAGGCGTTGTTGCAGGGTCGCAACAATCTGCATGCACCCTGGATCGGCATTTCGGCCTTCGCGGTGATTGCCACCCTGCTGTCATTGCTGGTCTTCATCTTCGAGGGTGTTCGCGATGCCTTCGATCCGCGCAAGACCTTCCAGGGCGGGGGCGATACCTGATGGCGCTGCCGCTTCTGTCGGTCAAAGACCTGTCGGTCGCCTTCAGGTCCGACGGGCAGACGACCCTGGCCGTCGACAAGGTGTCGTTCGACATCAGACCCGGCGAGACCGTGGCGCTGGTCGGCGAAAGCGGATCGGGCAAGTCGGTGTCGGCGCTGTCTATCCTGCAATTGCTGCCCACGTCCGCATCGCACCCGTCGGGATCGATCATCTATGACGGCAAACAGATGATCGGAGCGGACGAGCCGACGCTGCGCGAGGTGCGCGGTGACGACATCGCCATCATATTTCAGGAACCCATGACGTCGCTGAACCCGCTGCACACGATCGAGCGGCAACTGGCGGAGATCCTGTCCGTCCACAAGGGGCTTTCGGGAAGCAAGGCGCGGGCGCGCATCCTCGATCTATTGAACAAGGTCGGCATCGTTGATCCGGCACGCCGGCTGGGCGCCTATCCGCATCAATTGTCTGGCGGTCAGCGTCAGCGGGTGATGATCGCCATGGCATTGGCGAACGAGCCGAAGATCCTGATCGCCGACGAGCCGACGACAGCGCTGGACGTCACCGTTCAGGCTCAGATCCTGGTCCTGTTGAAAGAGTTGCAGGCCGAGGAAGGCATGGCCATGCTGCTGATCACCCATGATCTGGGCATTGTCCGCAAGATGGCGAGACAGGTTCACGTCATGCAGGGCGGTAAAATCGTCGAGGCCGGCGAAACCGAGGCGATCTTCACCGAACCCCGCCATGCCTATACCAAACACCTGATCCAGTCCGAACCGAGCGGCGAACCCAACCAGGCCAAGCCGGGCGCGCCGGTCGTAATCGAAGGCAGGGACGTCAAGGTCTGGTTTCCGATCAAGCGCGGCGTGCTGCGCCGTATTGTCGGTCACGTAAAGGCAGTTGACGGGATTGATATCACCGTGCGCCAGGGCCAGACCGTTGGCGTCGTCGGTGAAAGCGGATCGGGCAAGACGACACTGGGCCTCGGCCTGCTCAGGCTGATCAAGTCCGAGGGGGAGATCGCCTATCTCGGCAAGGCGATCAACGGCCTGGGGTTCAAGACCATGCGGCCGCTGCGCCGGGAGATGCAGGTCGTCTTCCAGGACCCGTATGGTTCCCTGTCACCGCGTATGTCGATCGGTCAGATCGTGGCCGAAGGACTTGAAATCCATGGCATCGCCCCGAACCCGGACGAGCGGCGCGCCCTGGTCGGGCAAACCCTGGAGGAAGTTGGCCTTTCGGCTGATCTGCAGGATCGATATCCGCACGAATTTTCCGGCGGCCAGCGCCAGCGTATCGCCGTCGCCCGGGCCATGGTGCTGAAACCCAAGCTTGTGGTTCTGGACGAGCCGACCAGTGCCCTCGACATGTCGGTTCAGTCCCAGATTGTCGATCTGTTGCGCAAGCTGCAGGCCGATCATGACCTTGCCTATGTCTTCATCAGCCATGATCTGAAAGTCGTTCGGGCTTTGTCCGAATTTGTCATCGTGATGCGACAGGGCAAGGTGGTGGAGATCGGCACGTCCGACCAGATCTTCGATGCGCCGGAAACCGATTATACCAAGGCGCTGATGGCCGCCGCCTTCGATCTGGAAGTCCGTGACGCCGGGGGCATCGAACAATAACATCTTCGCAACGCAGCGTCCGCCGATACCCGCTTTGCAACAGGGCAATCGACTGAATAGATTGCTGACATTTGTGTGTCTTTCTGAATCAAGGGTGTGAGATGGCTTCCTTTTTCGGAGATTTCAGATGTCACACGCCCCTCGGTCTGTCAATTCCCCTGTTTTCCGGCCCGTTTCGAGGAGATGGAGGAGCCTCGTCAGGCGGCAAAAGTCATCTGTCCGCCGAAGGAAATTCTCCTTCCGGTTCCGTGCTCGGTGATAAGGGAATATCCCGTCCGATGTTGAAATTCGCGCCGGGCGACGTTGCGTGTTGCATGATTACGCGGTCTGAGCCATCGGGTCAACAGGCGCATCGGCCTGTGGATCGCGGTGCTTTTCGAGCGCGGCCTTCAGGACGGGCAACTGCAGGTGTTGAGACGGCGGAAGCCCTTGCCTGCTTCGAGCATTCCGGCGCCGATCATCAGCAGCTTGTCGGTCATATGGAGCCCGTCGATCCGGATCACCAAAAGGTCGAACTGCGACAGGTCCGAAGCCATCCACTCGGCCAACCGCGCCTCCGGCAGCGCCTTGAAACGCCGGGAGACGGCCGATTTGGAAAGGCCAGAGCCGATCCCGGACGGCACACCGGCCTCAGCCAGGCGCACGGCCCCCGCCCGAACCTGCGCGTGGCCACGTTCATCAGCATCAGGCTCATCGCCCATTCTTCCAACCATCCGGCTTCGGCAGTCTCCCACCAACCGGGCAGGGCAAGTTCCTTCCCAATAACCTTAAAGCCGGTAACCTTCGAGCGCACCCGCGGGCGCTCCAACTCCCCCTTGCCGCCGTGAAAGCCCGGACGACCACGGGTCCGGCCCCATCGGTATCCGGGCTTGTCCGTGTCGCGGGCATGCGCTTCTCCAGCCAGCGCCGTCACATCGGCCTCCATCATCTCGCCCGGCGCCGAAAACCCGGCCAGCAGGCAGAACTGATCGAAGTTTTGGCCGACCGTCTCCCAGGCCCCGGCTACGGCCGAAGTCAGAGCGTCTTGGCCGGGCAGGGCCGCTTCGGTAAACAGGCGTCTCCCGGTGCCGGTGTGACAGACAGCCAGTCGGTCAAAACCACCTGGGGCGATGGCGTTTGTGGCGATGACGCAGGCAAGAAGATTGCGGGCCGCAAGCGCCATCATCACCGACACGCTGGGCTGCATGCTGTTCATCATTGTCCACAGCGCCGCCATTCAGGACCGTGGCGGGCTGCCGATCTCACGAAGGCGGTATTGTCAGACGGATATCCCTGAAACACGTCCGCTTTGCTGGAAACAATCCAGCATTTTAGGGCCGATGAACCGCGACCTGTTCCAGATAATCGAGCACGAGTTGACGCTCCTCCTCGTCCATTCTGACGATCATGAAGGTGCCCTTCACGAACTTGCGTGAATTGGTCAGGAATTTGTCGAGCGTGTCGCGATCCCAGATGGCGCCGGTCTTGGCGAAGGCGCGCATGGCCTTGGAATATTTGTAGCCCTCGACCGTTCCGGCGGGGCGGCCGACGATGCCGGTCAGGGTCGGCCCCTGGGGCAGCACAACCGCCACGTCAACGGATGATCCGTCCCGTGGCAGGAAGCGCAGCCAGGATGACTGTTCTTCCAGATTGCCATGGCATCGCACACAGGTGTCATCGTAGATCGCCTTCCCGTCCTGTGCCGTGGCCGGCAGGCCTGATGCCGTCAGCGCAAGAAGCAATGACAATGTCGCGCCGGCATGACGGGCAAGGTGATTGGATTTGTCTGGCATGGATTGGCTCCTCGGACAGAGAACTCAGGGGCCGGAATTCTGGTCCGGCCCCAGGCAATTTTTGCGACGCCTCACGCCGGCGAGACGTATCCGTAGCGGACATTGTCACGCATGCCGTCCAGCTGTGCGTACTGGGTCTTCAACTGCTGGATGCCGTCGTTCATCATCGGGTCGACATCGGCCCGCAGGTTGACGCCGAAGAGCCGCGCCGAGTTCAGTCCGAACATCATGCTCTTGGCGAACCCGTCCGCTGCGCCCAGTGGCTTGAAGCCGTGCTTGGCCTGCATGTCCTCTGGGATTTCCAGCCGGCGCATCGCCTCGATCTGCCATTGCGGCGAGCCGTAGAAGACCGAGTCCGTGCCCCAGACAATCTTGTCGGCGCCCAGGCCCTTGATCAGCGTGCCAAGGACGGCCGCCGCCAGACGCGGGTGCGTCACGCAGGAATTGGCGAATGTCGTGCCAAGCTCGCCGTAGACATTCGTTACACCGTGCTCTTCGGGGATACGCGCCAGGTCGCTGGCCCACTGCAACTCGCCCGTCGCCTCGAAACCCTCAAGCACGGCGGTGGGGTCCTCCAGGAACGGCCGCATGCCGGAATGATAGATGATGAAGTTGATCTCCGGCCAGTCCTTGGCCACCTTGGCAACATCCCAAACGGTGTTGTACTCCCACTTGCCTGCCCAGGACGTCTCATAGTCCGCCGGCATCAGGCCCTTGTGGACGGCCACATTGGTTTTGCCCGCTTTCACCGCCTTCTCATAGAAGGGGTACATCAGCGCCTCGTCATCCAGACGATAGGGGCGTTCGGTCTTCGGCGACAGCGGATCCCCGATGGTATAGGCCTTCCAGCCGTCCATGCGGGCGCCGTTTTCCAGAGCCTTGTCCACCTCTTCCATCCAGCCGGGCTTGCCCGGCGTGATGACGTGATGGCCCATCATCCGGCGCGTGCCGGCCAGCTTGTTTACCATCTCGACCGTATCGACGATGGCGTCGTTCGACATGAAATTCCATGACGGATCATCGAATGGGGCACCCGACAGCAACGCAATCTTGGTGTCTGAATTGATGAAGATCTGGCGCATGTAGTTGTCGAATTTATAGTAGGCCAGCGTCAGCTCTTCATCCTGCAGGGTCGGATTCCAGTTCTCGGCCGCGAACAGGCCGAGGCCCAGCAGCCCTTCCTGATTGAAGCCGTCATGCACCATGTGGGTCTGGTCATCGAGGATGAACTGACCGGCCAGCGCGGCGGCGCGTTCATTGGCCATGTCGCTGTCGGCGGCCTCGGCCTCGGAGACATTGAAGATCGGTCCGAATACCTGGTTCATCGCGACAAAACCGGCGGCGAGGCCGGCGGAGGTGTGCATGAAGCGGCGGCGGTCCAGACCCTGTTTCCTGCCATGGGTATCGGCCAGCACCTTGATCTGTTCCTCGACCTGTTTTTGCTGTCTGGTTTGCGGCATCGGCGTGAACTCGCCGTTTGAGATCATCTGGGTCGGTACCGGGGATTGGAAATCCAGATCCTCGGCAAGCTTGAGTTTGTTGACATCCAATAGGTCGGGCATGGCTTCTTCCGTTGTTATGGTTGCCGTTTCGGCAACGGGTACATGTCGCCTGGGAAGAGTCCAATTACCGTCGCTATGTGTCAATGCCTGCAACTTCAGAGTTTGCCGGATTTGCAGTGACGGAATGATGTTGACAGTGCACTTTAATTCCGATGATTGCAGCGAACAGAGCATGCAATTGCCGATATGAGTTCACTGTCAGCGAGGTCCGGGATTGTTCAAGGTGTCGCCGGAATTTCACAACCTTCCGCTTTAGATTCCATGCCAGCGTTCGAAACCTTAGCCACTTTCCTTCTTGCCACCTTGCTGTTTGCCTATATGACGGGGCCGTCGATGCTGTATGCGGCGGCGCAGGCCATCGGCCGCAGGCGGCGGGCCGGATGGATGGCGGTCACGGACATTCACCTTGGCGGACATGCACATGTTCTCGCGGCAACATTTGGTTTGGCCGTTCTGTTCAACGCGGTCCCGGTGCTCTAATGCCGCGCTCAAGCTCGCAGGCGCGGTTTATCTGATCTCGCTGGATGTACGGATGTTCATGGCGAGGCCGGCACTCCGGTGGAGATCATGGCCAGGTCGACGCGGCGAACCCTCTGGCAGAGCATCACGATTGAGGTTCTCAACCCGAAAACCGCGATCTTTTATATTGCCTTTCTGTCCCGGTTTACCGACGGCGCGGTCATGCTGCCCATCTGGGCGCAACTCCTGATCCTTGGCACAATCATAAATGCGATGTTTTCCAGTGCGGATGTCTTGTGCGTGTTGTTGGCCGGCAAGGTGACCCGCATGCTGAAGGCATCACGGTGCGCCAACCAGCTGGCACAACGGGTTGTTGGCGGCATTCTCGTCGGTCTGGGATTGAATCTTGCCTTCAACCGGAACTGAGCTGCCTGAGAGCCTGACTGAAAAAGAGTTGAGTGGCATCAGCCGCTTGTGATTCCGTTGGTGTGTCCAATCGGCAATGGCGGCACAAGATGTGGACTGGGATCACTCGCAAGCAATATGAGCGTAACGAATGGCCGGTATGCAAGCGATCTGACCGATGAAGAATGGAAAGTAATCGAGCGGTTTGTTCCCGGGGCCAGGGCGCTCGGCCGGCCTCGCGAAACGGACATGCGCGAAGTTGTCAACGCGCTTTTGTACATTGCCGAGACCGGATGCCGATGGCGTATGCTGACGCGAGACGATCCGCCCTGTTTGATGGTTCAGGGATGTTTCCGCCGGTGGCGCGATGAAGGACCGTGGGCGGCGATCAATTTTCATCTGGTGATGAGCGCGCGCGACCGCAGACCGGTAAACAGGCGTCTCCCGGTGCCGGTGTGACAGACAGCCAGTCGGTCAGAACCACCGAAGGCGGTGGCGTTTGTGGCTATGACGCGGGCAAGAAGATCAAGGGCCGCAAGCGCCATATCGTCACCGATACCGGTGGCCTGCTGATCACGGTCAGGTGCATGAGGCCGACATTCAGGACCGCGACGGGGCGCCGGACCTGCTCGCCTCGACGGCGATATCCCATCCGTGGCTGAGCCAGATCCTTGCCGATGGCGGTTATGGCGGAGGGAAGCGGCGCTGTGCGCTCGACAAGACCGGCGGGTGGATGATCGAAATCATCAAGCGCTTCGATACAGCCAAGGGGTTCGTGTTGTTGCCCGCCGCCGGGGGCGCGTACCTTCGCCTGGCCGGGACGCCGCCGCCGTCTGGCAAGGGATGTCGAGGCGACCATCGCCAGCATCCGCCTCATGATCATCGCCAGCATCCGCCTCATGATCGGGCGGTTGGCAAGAGCCTGATATCAGGACAGTCTTTATGAGGCCTGGCTCTTACGAGGCCTGTCTCTTACGAGGCCTGGCCGGGAAATTCAGGGAAGACAATTGCATCAATCCCGGTTCCCGGATCGAGTCCGGGGTAACGAGCGGGGTTACCGCATGACGAACGGATTGGACGGCTGGGCATCGTCGGTGGCGATCCAGACCGATTTGGTCTGGAGATATTCGCGGATCGCCTCGACCCCGCTTTCGCGCCCCAGGCCCGATTGCTTCACGCCGCCGAACGGCATGGTGAAGCTGATCGCCCGATAGGTGTTGACCCAGACCGTGCCGGCCTTCAGCGCCCTGGACATGCGGATGGCGCGGCCGACATCCTGGGTCCAGACACCGGCGGCAAGACCATAGATCACATCATTGCCCAGCCGCACCGCATCGTCTTCTTCATCAAACGGAATGATCGACAGGACCGGGCCGAAGACCTCCTCCTGGGCAATCCGCATGTTGTTCGAGACATCGGTGAAGATGGTCGGCTGGACGAACTGGCCGCTGGCCAGACCATCGCCCGTGGCCGGTTCGCCGCCGAAGATACAGCGCGCACCCTCTTCCTTGGCAATCGCGATATAGTCGAGAATCTTCCTGTACTGGGGCGGCGTGGTCACCGGACCGATATTGGTATCGGGCTGCATCGGATCGCCGATTTTGGCGGTTTTGGTCAGATCCATGATTCTGTCGGTCAACTCCTCTTGGATCGACTTCTGGACCAGCAGGCGCGATCCGGCGATGCAGGTCTGCCCCGTTGCCGCGAAGATGCCTGAAACAACTCCCGGGGCGGCCGCGTCAAGATTGGCGTCGGCGAAGACGATATTGGGCGACTTGCCGCCCAGTTCCAGCGACACCCGTTTCAAGGTCTTGGCCGCCTGCTGATAGATCATCCGGCCGGTGGTGTCGGAACCGGTGAAGGTGATCTTGGCAATGTCCGGATGGTCGACCAGGGCCGCGCCGGTTTCAGGTCCGAGACCGGACACCACATTGAAGACACCCGGCGGGAAGCCGGCCTCGACCGTCAACGCGGCAAATTCCAGGGTCGAGGCAGAGGTGAACTCGGACGGCTTTACCACAACGCCGCAGCCCGCCGCGATGGCGGGGGCGCACTTCCAGGCGATGAACAGCAGCGGTGAGTTCCACGCGGTCAACGCCCCGACGACGCCGATCGGTTCATGATCGGTGAAGGCAAAATGCCCCGGCTTGTCGATCGGTACCACCGTGCCTTCGACCTTGTCGGCCAGGCCGGCGAAATAATACCACCATTCGGGGTGATAATTCAACTGGCCCTGCATCTCGGACATCAGCTTGCCGTTGTCACGGACTTCGATTTCGGCCAGGCGCTGCGCATCGCGGATGATCAGATCACCGAGCCGGCGCATCATCTTGCCGCGCACGGTCGGCGTCATGGCGGCAAACTCGCCTTCGGTCATGGCGGCCTTTGCCGCCGCGACGGCACGGTTGACGTCAGCCTCCGATCCGCGCGGGATCTTCGCCCACACCTCGCCGGTATAGGGATTGACCGTATCCATCCACTCGCCCCGGGCCGGGTCGGTGTATTCGCCATTGATGAAGTGCTGATAGGTTTTCATGGGTTCTGCCTCCGGCTGTTTGCCGCCATTGTGCCGTCATGCGCGAGACGGTGAAAGCGCTTTTCGAGGCCGGGACATGTGATTTCGCCCATGTGATTTGATGGGAGTGAAAATACGGGCTCCACAAATTGTCCCCTAAGACTTCAGAATTTCCCGGGCAAGCCACCACAGGTGGCGCAGACCCGGGACCCAGCCTTGCGACCCAATAGAATGCGATCCATTAAAAACATGGATCGGCTTTTGCTGGGCCACCATCACACCCCTATCGGCTGAACCGGCCGATCAGGGTGGCGATGCCGAGGCGGGCGCCGGCCAGAATGCCGGCGAAGGCGAGAGGGGCGCTGAGCGACAGGGTCGACATGCCGGTGATGCCCTGGCCGATGGTACAGCCGAGTGCCGAGACACCGCCGAACCCCATCAGCAAGCCTCCGGCCAGGTGGCGGCGCATTGCCCAGGTGCCCGGTGATCCAGAAACCCGCCGCCACGGTCAGGCCGATGGCAACGCCGGCAAGGATGTCGCGGGCCGAGATCCGGAATTCCGGATCGCGCAGACACCAGGCGATCAGGCTCGCGGCGATGACCACCGCCACCGGCAGCCACGACGCGTCGGGCGACAGGCCGGTCCAGCCGGCCAGCACATGGGGCAGGCCCTGGCCGCCCCGGGCCGACAGATCGACCGCCCAGAATCTCGAACAGCCAGATCCTGGGATGGGCGGTCAGCCCGCGCGCTGTCATATAGGCGGTGAGACCGAGAACCAGCAGGGTCACCAGCGCCCGCATGTCGCCGCCGCTCACGCGCACCAGAACGCCATGGCCGCAGGTGCCGACAAGGGCCATGCCGAGACCGAAGATCATGTCTCCGCCCATCGCGCCGGGCCAGCCGAAGCGCGGCGCCAGATAGAACGCCTCGTCGATGCGGGCAATGCCGGCCGCGTGCAGGGCCTGCACGCGGCCGGCATCGCCACCGCCATGGCCAGGACCCAGGCACGCATCCGCACCAGCTTGCCGGAGGCAAAACCGCCCGCCCCCATCAGCACCGATACGGGAAGGTCAGCGAACATCCGCGGATGTCGGGAAAGATTTAGCGGCAGTTCGAATTGGGTCCACAATACAGATGATACAGCACATCGATCACCGCCTTGGCCCCGTTCGACCCCAGGGAATAATAGATCGTCTTGCCGTCGCGCCGGGTTTCGACCAGGCGGTCGGCGCGCAGGCGGGCCAGTTGCTGCGACACGGCCGATTGGCGCATGTCGAGCAGTTCTTCCAGATCGCCGACGGATTTTTCCTTCTCGACCAGCATGCACAGGATCATCAGCCGGGTCTCGTTCGACAGGGCCTTGAGCAGGTCACTGGCCGCGCGAGCGCTGTCGGCCATTTCAGAATAATTTTTTGCCTCGGCTGGAAATTCGGCAACTGTCATTGCATCATCCATCCTGGCGGCTGGCTTACGATCATTCATGAATTCGAATCCGGCAACCTGACAAGCATATTGCCGAGCAACCCCCAGAAAAAATCTTCGCCCGGATAGCCGCGGATCCTGTCGATTTCCTGGCCATCGTCGATCAGCACGAAGGTCGGAGTGAACCGGCCTTCCGGAATCCAGGCCAAGTCCGCCGGCGGGGTTTCATGGATATTGATCCGACGCAAGGGCGCACGGGCACCTTGCGGTGTTTTGGCATAGATCACGCCGACATCAGCGTCCCACACTTCACACCATTCACAGGCATCTTGTTCGAACATGACCAGTTCGGCGGCGTGCGCGGGCAGCACCATCAACAGGATCAATCCGGCGGCGGCAATATGGCGTGTGGCTTGGATCATGCGCGTTATATATACGAATTTGCGAATATTTCCAACAGGGGCCATTCGGCGACAGGGGCCGGGCTTGACCGCGCCCTGTGCCGATACAGGGTACGATTGGACGAGCAGTTACAAACGTATTCACACATTCAAATGTAAATATTGATTTTAGACGCCGACTTTGTCATCTTGCTGGAATCGAATGGTCATGATGGGCCATAACGGCTCGTCGAAGAACCAAAATGGGAGGGTGAGGAATGATTCAACCAAGGGCGCTTGCGCTTCGGACTGCTGGTTGCGGTCTCAATGGCAGCAGGCAGTGCGCTTGCTGCCGGGACGGCGCCGGGCGCTGTCAAAATTAATGACGACGGCGAAGTGGCAATGTCACTAACCGGTTCAGCGGGCGATGCCGCGGCCGGGCGCGATGTTTACAAAGTCCCGCAAGGCTGGCAATTGCCTGCCATGCCATGCCAATGCGGACTTGGCGGATCAACAATTCCACGGCGAGGTTGGCCCGACAATGGACGGCGTTGCCGACCGGTATAGCGAGGGCGAACTGCGCGCGATTCTGGTGAATTCGAAGGCCATCTTCGGCGATCAGACCATCATGCCGGGGTTCTACCGGGCCCATAACCCCGCGCGCACCCGCAAGGAATTCATCGACAAGACGATCCTGTCGGCCGAACAGGTCGAGGATGTGATCGCCTATCTCAAGACACTGAAGGAGTAGCAGCAATGACTCATCCAACCCGCCGCGATGCCCTGGCACTGGGCGCCGGCACCCTGGCAGCGGTTGCGCTGGGGCCCTTGGCGACTTTCGCCGCGACCGAGGAAACCATGGCCGCGATGAAGGAATTCACCGGTGGCGCCACCGTTGTCGAAGATGACATCATCACCCTGGACATGCCGGAGATCGCGGAGAACGGCAACACGGTGCCGCTGACGGTCAGCGTCAACAGCCCGATGACCGATGCAGATCACTGCAAGCGTGTCGTGATCCTGGCGGACAAGAACCCCCGCCCGGGCGTGTGCACGTTCAACTTCTCGCCGAAGTCGGGCGTGGCCCAGGCATCCACCCGGATGCGTCTGGCCAAGACCCAGGACGTGATCGCAATTGCCGAAATGTCGGACGGCTCGTTCCACATGACCAAGGCCCGGGTGAAAGTCACCATCGGCGGCTGCGGCGGCTGACGGGAAAAGGAGAATAAAAATGGCAAAGGCGAAACCACGCGTCAAAGTGCCCAAGTCGGCTGATGTCGGCGAAGTCATCACCATCAAGACCCTGATTTCCCATAAGATGGAAACCGGTCTGCGCAAGGACAAAAAGACAGGCGAGATCATTCCCCGCAACATCATCAACAGCTTCATCGCCAAGTTTAACGGCGAGGAAGTGTTCTCGACATCCATGGAACCGGCGATCTCCGCGAATCCGTACGTTCAGTTTTCCATGAAGGTTCGGGAAGCCGGCGAGTTCGAGTTCATCTGGGTTGATGACAAAGGCGAAACGTATTCCAGAAAATCGATGCTCAAGGTCGGCTAATGATCATTGGTTCTTTCTCGGAGGGAAGAAAATGAAGACATCAATCATCAAGCTGGCCCTCATCAAGCAGGCCTTGGGAGGTGCTGCGGCGCTGATGCTGAGCGTCGGGGCGGTGGTCGCATTTCCCGAAGGCATAGACATGGTCGAGGTTTCTGCGCCAAGTGCGGATCACCCGCTGGAAAAGATCTATTCCGGCTGGCATTTCCGGACGGATGAAACCAAGGCGTTTCAGGAAGATGACTTTGAAAATCCCGGTTTTCTGTGGGTTGAGCAGGGCGAGGCACTGTGGTCCGAAGTGGACGGCAATGCCGGGAAAGCCTGTGAAACCTGCCATGGCGATGCAGCCGAAAGCATGGCCAGGGTTGGCGCCGAGATGCCCAAATGGAACGAAGCCAGGGGCAAGCCGGTCAATCTGGAACAGCAGATCAATACCTGCCGGACAGAACGCATGGGCGCCAGGGAATGGGAATGGGAATCCGGCAATCTGCTGGCCATGACCACCTTTGTGCGCAATCAATCCCGCGGTGAACCGGTCAATATCACCACCGATGGTGCCATGAGCCCCTGGTTCGAAAAGGGCAAGGATCTTTGACTACACAAGGGTCGGTCAACTCGACATGTCCTGCTCCAACTGCCACGAGGACAATTACGGAAAGTACATCCGGGCTGATTTCCTCAGCCATGGCCAGTCGAACGGCTTCCCGACCTACCGCATGAAATGGCAGAAGATCGGTTCGCTCCATCGCCGGTTCAAGGGCTGCATGAAGAACATCCGGGCCAAGCCCTATAAGGTGGGCGGGGATGAATTCCTGGCACTGGAATTGTACCGCGCCTGGCGCGGTCAGGGCCTGCCGGTCGAAGCTCCGGCGGTCCGTAACTGATCAAACAAATTTATCGGGCGTGCTGAAAGGCGCGCCCGATTTTCTTTTAAGTGCGCAATTCGGAGCCTTGCGAACCCGATGACGGGAACGCATTGTCCGAAGGTGAGATGTGCGGATGCTTTCACGACGTGATTTTGTACAGATGGGACTGGCTGCCGGAGCGATCTGGGGCACAGGCGCCCCCTGGAGCCGTTTGGCGGCGCAACAGGCCCTGACCCAGGATGATCTGCTGTCGTTTGAGCCGGTCGGCAATGTCACCCTGATGCACATTACCGACATTCACGCCCAGCTTGTGCCGGTCTATTTTCGCGAGCCTTCGGTCAATCTCGGCGTCGGCGATGCCCAGGGTCTGCCGCCCCATGTCACCGGCAAGAATTTCCTCAAACGCTTTGGCCTGGAAGCGGGCAGTGCCGAGGCCCATGCCCTGTCAGACCAGGATTTCACGGCGCTTGCCAGATCCTATGGCCGGGTCGGCGGTATTGACCGGCTGGCGACCTTGATAAACGCCATACGGGCGGAACGGCCCCAGTCGCTGTTCTTCGATGGCGGCGATACCTGGCAGGGTTCCTACACGTCCCATATGACCCAGGGCGAAGACATGGTCCGGGTGATGAACGCCCTGAAGACCGACGCCATGACCGCCCATTGGGAGTTTACCTGGGGCACCGACCGGGTTCAGGAGATGATTGGACAGTTGGACTTTCAGTTTCTGGCCGGCAATGTGCGCGATACCGAATGGGAAGAACCGGTGTTCGATGCGATCTCATATTTTGATCGCGGCGGGGTCAAAATCGCCGTCATCGGCCAAGCCTTCCCGTACACCCCGATTGCAAACCCACGCTACAAGGTACCGACCTGGTCCTTTGGCATTCGCGAGGATGAGATTGCAGCCAACGTTGCCAGGGCCCGCGCCGCCGGCGCCGGCCTGGTTGTGCTGCTGTCGCACAACGGTTTCGACGTCGATCGCAAGCTGGCCTCGCGCGTCTCCGGCATCGATGTCATCCTGACCGGCCATACACACGATGCCCTGCCGGCTGCGATCAGGGTTGGCAAGACACTGCTGATCGCCAGCGGCAGCCACGGCAAGTTCCTGTCGCGGCTGGATCTGGATGTGCGCGATGGCGCGGTCCGGGATTACCGCTACAAGCTTATGCCGGTGTTCTCCGATGTGATCGCTCCCGATCCTGAAATGGCTGCCCTGGTCAGCGATATCCGCAAACCGTTCGAGGCCGAGCTGTCGCGCACCCTGGCAACCACGGAATCGACGCTCTACCGGCGCGGCAATTTTAACGGCACCTTCGACGATCTGATCTGCGAGGCGCTGCTGTCCGAACGCAACGCCCAGATCGCCCTGTCGCCCGGGTTTCGCTGGGGCGCCTCTCTGCTGCCCGGCGACCCGGTCACCGTCGAAGACGTTCATAACATGACCTCGATCACCTATCCGGCCGCGTACCGCAACGAGATGACGGGCGGGTTTTTGAAGATCGCGCTGGAAGACGTTGCCGACAATCTGTTCAATGTCGATCCGTATTACCAGCAGGGCGGCGACATGGTCCGCGTCGGTGGTCTCGGCTATACCATCAATCCGACCAGGGACATCGGCAATCGGATCTCGAGCATGCGGCTATTACCGTCGGGCGAAGCCATTGATCCCTCCCGCACCTATACGGTCGCCGGCTGGGCCAGCGTCAATGAGGCCACCGAGGGCCCGCCGATCTGGGACGTGGTTGAAAACCATTTGAAGAAACAGGGCACGGTCAATGTCCAGCCCAACGATCATGTGAAGGTGGTCGGCATCTAGCAGGCGATTTTCCCGGTCATCGACATGGCGTATAACCGGTCCAACATTCATCACGCGGGAGGCGGCATATGTCCAAGGCGAACCTGACCCGGCGCGGTGTGTTGTCGGGCGCTCTGGCGGCGGGCGGTACCGCGGCGGTATCGGGCGTGCCCCGGCCCGCGGCAGCATCGGAAACCGCGATTACACAGATCCCGGACTGGTCCCGGATCCTGGGCGAAGGTGTCGATACGCGCCCCTATGGCCTGCCATCGGAATTTGAAGCGCACGTCAAGCGACGTCATGTCAACTGGCTGACGGCGACACGGGAAAGCTCGGTCAACTTCACGCCCCTGCACCAGCTTGACGGCATCATCACGCCGAACGGGCTGTGCTTTGAGCGTCACCACAGCGGCGTGGCCAGAATCGATCCGGCAGAACACCGATTGATGATCAATGGCCTGGTGGAAACGCCCCTGGTCTTTACGCTGGACGACATCAAGCGGTTTCCACGTACCTCGCGCGCCTGTTTCCTGGAATGCACGTCTAACAGCGGCATGGAATGGCGCGGGCCGCAGTTAAATGGCTGTCAGTACACCCACGGCATGGTTCATTGCGTCATGTATACCGGCGTGATGCTGGAAGACGTGCTGGCCGAGACCGGATTGAAAACCAATGCCAGATGGCTGATGGCCGAGGGTGCCGACGCCTCGGGCATGAATCGGTCAGTGCCGCTGGAAAAGGGCCTCGACGATTGCATGATCGCCTTCGCCATGAATGGCGAAGCGCTACGGCCCGAACAGGGCTATCCCCTGCGCCTGGTCGTGCCCGGATGGGAAGGCAATATGTGGATCAAATGGCTGCGCCGGATCGAGGTCGGCGATCAACCCTGGCACACCTGTGAAGAAACCTCGCGCTATACCGACCTGATGGCCGATGGCAGCGCGCGTCGGTTTACCTGGATCATGGACTGCAAGTCGGTGGTGACCAATCCCTCGCCCCGGACATCGGCCCTGCGCAAGGGCCACAACGTGCTGAGCGGGTTGGCGTGGTCCGGGCACGGCACCATTGACCGGGTGGATGTGACCTTTGACGGGGGCAGGAACTGGCGCGCTGCGCGGCTTGATGGTCCGTCCTGGGACAAGGCCCTGCACCGGTTTTATATGGAGTTCGACTGGCACGGCGAACCGATGTTGATCCAGTCCCGCGCCATCGATTCCGCCGGCCATGTCCAGCCGACCAGGGATGCATTGCGCAAAATTCGCGGCACCAATTCGATCTACCACAATAATGGCATCCAGACCTGGCATGTGACGGCAAACGGGGAGGCGGAGAATGTGGAGATCCGCTAGCGCCCTGTTGATGGCGCTGATGCTTCCGGGCGCGGTGTTTGCCGGAGAATACGGGCTCGGCCGCCCGGCAACACCCGGCGAGATCGCCGCCTGGGACATTGATGTTCGTCCCGATGGCCAGGGCCTGCCGGAAGGCCAGGGAAGCGTGGTCCAGGGCGAGACCATCTTTGCCGAGCAGTGCGCCCGGTGCCATGGCGATTTCGGCGAAGGCATCGGCAACTGGCCACCCTTGGCCGGCGGCGGCGATACGCTGACGGCGGAAAGACCGGTCAAGACCGTCAGTTCCTATTGGCCCTATCTGTCGACGGTCTTTGACTACACCTATCGCGCCATGCCGTTCGGCAATGCCCAATCCCTGACGCCTGACGAAATCTATGCGGTGGTGGCTTACATTCTTTACCTGGGCGAGGTTCTGGACGATGAGGAGTTTGTTCTGTCCAGGTCGAATTTCATATCTGTCCGGCTGCCGAACGAAGACGGATTTGTCGATGATCCACGGCCCGATACCAATGACGGTGAACCCTGCATGAAGGATTGCGGGACCGACGTTCGAATTACGGCGACGGCCCTCAAGGAAGTGACACCGGATGATTAGCAAGAACGCCTCAACACCGCCGGGGCTGCCTTTCCGGTCCCGGTGCCTGCTTGTCGCCGCCGGGCTGACCCTGTTGCTGGGCGTATTATCATCCCCGCCGGCCCGCGCCGAAGAACAGATACTGGAGACGGCGATCGGATCTCTGACCGCATTTGGCGATCTGGTGATGCCCGACGAGCCGGCGCCGGATGCGCCGCTTGTGTTGCTGTTGCATGGAACGCTGGCGCACAAGGACATGGAACTGCTTGTGATCCATGTCAATCCATCCTTCTGATTTCACAAAAAACATAACATGAACGCACACGGCTTGTAAACTGAGCCTATTGTTTCATATTACAGACCCGGCGGACCCCATGACTCACTGGCTTTGCTGCCCGGGATTTTGCTGCCGGTACGATTTCGGTATTCATTACATGTCTCCTTTGACACTACATCATTCAGCCTGTTGCATATGCGTTGAATAGAAAGGCCGGGATGCGGTCATTCCGCATCCCGGCCCTGTTGTTCAGCTTCGACGAGCCGGGGTGCCTTAGCCGGCGGCGTCCACCGCCCGTTTGGCCATGACCGTGCACAGATGGGCGCGATACTCGGCCGATCCGTGAATGTCTGCATTCATCCCGCCGGCATCCACCGACATCCCGTCCAATGCCGCGGAAGAGAAGTTACCCGAAAGGGCCGCTTCCATGGCGCTGTTACGATGGGACCCATCCTGGCCAGCGCCGGTAATGGCAACGCGGGCGCCGCCATCGGCGCCTTGCGAAACGAAGACGCCGACCAGGGCATAGCGTGACGCCGGATTGGGAAACTTCGCATAGGCCGACCTGGCCGGTTTGGGGAAGCGCACCGCGGTCACGATCTCGCCATCGTTCAGGGCAGTATCGAACAGGCCGGTAAAGAAATCGTCCGCGGCGATTTCACGGTCCGATGTTACGATGGTCGCGCCCAGGGCCAGACAGGCGCCGGGATAATCCGCCGCCGGGTCATTGTTGGCAACCGAACCGCCAATCGTGCCCATGTGCCGGACATGCGCATCGCCGATCTGGCCGGCCAATGCGGCCAGCCCGGGGATGGCTGCCCGGACGTCAGCCGACGAGGCCACATCGGCGTGCTTGACGCCGGCGCCAATGGTGACGCTGTCGTCATCAACGCTGATCCCGCCCAGTTCGGCGATACCGCCAATGTCGATGACGTCGGACGGTGCCGCCAGGCGCTGTTTCATGGTCGGCAGCAAGGTCATGCCGCCCGCCATCAAGGTGCCGTCTGACGCACCGGCCAGCAGCGACTTTGCCTCGGCAACCGAGGAGGGTTTGTGATAGTTGAAAGACTGCATTTTGTTTTCTCCTCGTCGGATTAAGCGGACCGGATTGCCCGCCACACCTTTTCAGGTGTTGCCGGCATCGACAGGTCGTTGTTTCCAATGGCGTCGGTGATGGCATTGATTATCGCCGGCGGTGAACCGATGGCTCCCGCCTCGCCGCACCCCTTGATACCCAGCGGATTGCCGGGACATTCGGTCACCGTCGTCGCGACGTCATAAGACGGTACGTCGTCGGCACGCGGCATACAGTAATCCATATAGGATCCTGTAATCAGCTGGCCGTCGGAATCGTAGGCGATGTTCTCCAGCAGGGCCTGACCGATGCCCTGGGTCAGGCCGCCATGGACCTGACCCTCAACGATCATCGGGTTGATGATGTTGCCGAAATCATCGACGGCGACAAACCTGACGATCTCGGTCACGCCGGTGTCGGGATCGACCTCAACCTCGGCAATGTGACAGCCGGCCGGGAATGTGAAGTTGGTCGGGTCATAGAACGCGCCCTCCTTCAGGCCCGGCTCCATGCCTTCTGGCAGGTTATGCGCCGTATAGGCCGCCAGCGATACATCAGTCCAGCTCAGGGCCTTGTCCGTGCCGGCGACCTTCAACTGACCGTCCTCGATCACAATATCGTCGACCGAGGCTTCCATCAGATGGGCGGCGATGGTCTTTGCCTTGGCCTCGACCTTTTCCAGTGCCTTGAGGATGGCGGACATGCCGACCGCGCCGGAGCGCGAGCCGTACGTTCCCATGCCGAACTGAACCTTGTCGGTATCGCCATGGACAATGTCCACATTGTCGACGCCGACGCCGAACCGTTCGGACACCAGTTGGGCAAAGGTGGTTTCGTGGCCCTGGCCGTGACTGTGGGAACCGGTCAGGATTTCCACACTGCCGGTCGGGTTCATGCGCACCTCGGCACTTTCCCACAGACCGACACCGGCGCCCAGCGACCCCACCGCCGCCGACGGTGCGATACCGCAAGCTTCGATATAGTTGGAGAAGCCCAGGCCGCGCAGCTTGCCGCGTGATTTGGCCTCGTCCTTGCGGCCCGCGAGACCAGCGTAATCGACAACCTCCATTGCCTTGTCCAGACTGGCCGCGTAGTCGCCGGCGTCATAGGCCATGATCACCGGGGTCTGATGCGGAAACTCGGTGATAAAGTTGGTCCGGCGAAGTTCGGCCGGGTCAACCCCCAGCTGACGCGCCGCGGTCTCCATCATCCGCTCGACCACGAAGGTGGCCTCGGGCCGCCCGGCGCCGCGATAGGCGTCGACGGGCACCGTGTTGGTGTAGACCGCATCCACCTCGGCATGGATCGCCGGGATGTTGTACTGCCCGGACATCAGGGTCGCGTACAGATAGGTCGGTACCGACGACGAGAAGGTCGACATGTAGGCGCCGAGATTGGCGGTGGTCTTGATCTTGAAGCCGGTGATCTTGTTGTCACCGTCGAACGCCATTTCCGCGTGGGTGATGTGATCGCGGCCATGGGCGTCGGTCAGGAAAGCTTCCGACCGGTCGGCGGTCCACTTGACGTTGACGCCAAGCCGGCGCGCCGCCCACAGGCACACGGTCTCTTCGGGATAAATGAAGATTTTCGATCCGAAGCCGCCGCCCACATCAGGCGCCACGACCCGCAATTTGTGCTCCGGCGCCATGCCGACAAAGGCGGCCAGCACCAGGCGCGCAACGTGTGGATTCTGCGAGGTGTTGTAGAGCGTCAGAGCATCATCGCCGGCACTGTAGACGCCGATGGCCGAGCGAGGTTCCATGGCATTGGGCGCCAGGCGGTTATTGGTGAGATCCAGCCTGATCACGTTGGCCGCGCCCGACAGCGCCGCCTCCACGGCCGCCGCATCGCCCAGTTCCCATTCATAGATGGTGTTGCGCGGCGCCTCGGGATGGATCTGGGGCTGGTCCTCGTTCCGGGCCGTCGCCGGATCCACCACCGCCGGCAGGACTTCATAGGTCACATTGACCTTTTCCGCCGCATCGCGGGCCAACTCGCGGGTCCGGGCCACCACGACGGCGACCTGGTCACCGACGCATTTTACCGTGTCGGCCGCGATCGCCGGATGGGCACCCATGTTCATCGGACTGCCATCCTTCGACGAAATCGCCCAGCCGCAAATCAGGCCGCCGATCCCGTCCTCCGCCAGATCCGCGCCGGTCAGGACGCCGTCAACGCCGTCCATGGCCAACGCCGCGCTGGCATCGATCGACACGATCCTGGCGTGGGCGTGGGGTGAGCGGACGAAGACGGCATGGGACATGTGCCCGACCGTCATGTCGTCCGTATAATTACCGTTTCCGGTGATGAACCGTTTATCTTCCTTGCGCACAACCCGTGCGCCAATTCCGTCAACACCCATCATGTCCTCCCTGTTTTAGGAGTGCCCTTTGCCGCGTCTGGCCTTGAGAAACCGCGTCGGCGTCGAGCACGTTTTTCCAATTAATCATTCGGCCGGCTGCGGGGATCCCGCCACCGACATGATTGCCTTGACGATATTGTGGTAGCCCGTGCAGCGGCAGATATTTCCTTCCAGCTCGGCCCGCACCGTCGCCTCGTCCGGATCGGGAATCCGGTTCAGCATATCGACCGCCGACATGATCATGCCCGGTGTACAGAAACCGCACTGCAGGCCGTGGTGTTCGCGAAAGGCTTCCTGCATCGGGTGCAGGTTGCCGCCATTGGCCAGGCCTTCGATCGTTGTCACTGCGGCGCCATCGGCCTGGACCGCCAGCATGGTGCAGGACTTGACCGCCTTGCCGTCAACATGCACAACGCACGCACCGCACTGCGAGGTGTCACACCCAACATGGGTGCCGGTCATGCCCTGATCTTCCCGGATATAATGGACGAGCAGCGTGCGATCTTCGACGTCGGCCGAGACCTGCTTCCCGTTCAGTTTCATGGATACATTCGCCATCCGTAACCTCCCTAGCGGCAAATCAATTTTCAGCATTGAATTCCCGGACGAAACGCCGGAATTCTCCCATTGATAACGTTACCCGTTTCGCCATTGCCTACAAGAGTTAATGAAGGCCGATCAGGTAGCAGATAGTCGAAATCCCGGTTCGAGTTTGGATGGCGGTTCGGCTTGCAAATGGTCATCATGCAATTGCTGCATTTGGCAGTGCGATGGCCTTGTGTAAAATTGGCGTGGCGACTCGTTCGAGGATGGCAAGGGATTAGGATGGATCAGGATCGTTTGGATACGCTATGCGAGCTTCAGGACAAGGTGCTGTGGCTGTCTTCGTTGACCATCCACAATGCCAATCATCTGCGCGAAGGCGACGGCATGAAAGTCGGTGGTCACCAGGCGTCGTGCGCCTCGATGGTGACGCTGATGACATCGCTCTATTTTGGTGTCTTGCGGCCCCAGGACCGGGTGGCGGTGAAGCCCCATGCCTCGCCGGTGTTTCATGCGATCCAATATCTGCTTGGCAACCAGACCCGCGAGAAGCTGGAAAACTTCCGCGGCTATGGCGGCGCCCAGTCCTATCCCAGCCGGACCAAGGACGTGGACGACGTGGATTTTTCCACCGGCTCGGTCGGTCTCGGCGTGGCGATCACCGCCTTTGCCAGCATGGTACAGGATTATCTCAAGGCGCACGGCCTGGCCCGGGACCGGCCCGAGGGACGCATGATCGCCCTGGTCGGGGATGCCGAACTGGATGAGGGCAATATCTATGAGTGCCTGCTGGAGGGCTGGAAACAGGGTCTGCGCAATACCTGGTGGATCATCGACTACAACCGCCAGAGCCTGGACGGCGTGGTACGCGAGGGCCTCTATGACCGCATCGAAAAAACCTTCGAGGCTTTTGGCTGGAACATCGTCACCCTGAAATACGGCGCGCTGCAACAGGCCGCGTTCGAAGAGCCCGGCGGCGCGGCGCTGAAGGACTGGATCGACAATTGTCCCAACCCGCTCTATTCGGCGCTGACCTTTCAGGGCGGTGCGGCCTGGCGCGCACGGCTGTTGGACGAACTCGGTGACCAGGGCCCGGTCACCGCCCTGGTCGAAGGGCGCAGCGACGCGGAACTCGCCGAGTTGATGGCCAATCTGGGCGGCCAGTGCCTGCCCACCGTGGTCGAGGCGTTCGAGGCGATCGACCATGACCGCCCCACCGTTTTTATTGCCTACACGGTTAAAGGTTGGGGCACACCGCTTGCCGGCCACAAGGACAACCATGCCGGTCTGATGACGACAGCCCAGATGGCGGGCTATCGGGAAAAACTGGGCATTGCCGAAGGTCAGGAATGGGAAAGGTTCGCCGGCCTGAAACACCCGGCCAGCAAGCTGCAGGCTTTTCTGGACAGTGTGCCGTTTGCCGCCGAGGGCCGCCGCCGGTATTCCGCCCCCGCCGTTCCGGTGTCGGAGATGCCGGTGCTGCAGGGCGCCGAGATGTCGACGCAGGAGGGGTTCGGCAAAATCCTGAACGAGATCGCCCGGGAAGACGGTGAGCTGGCCGCCCGGATCGTGACGACATCGCCAGATGTCACGGTCTCGACCAATCTCGGTCCCTGGGTCAACCGACGCAGCCTGTTTGCGCGCGAGGAGATGTCGGATGTCTTCCGCGAGGAACAGGTCGCCAGTGTCCAGAAATGGGCGTTCGGCCCCACCGGCCAGCACATTGAGCTTGGCATCGCGGAAATGAATCTGTTTCTGCTGCTGGCGGCGGCGGGCCTTTCCCATTCCCTGTTCGGCGAACGATTGATCCCGATCGGCACCCTCTATGACCCCTTCATTGCGCGCGGTCACGACGCGCTCAACTATGCCTGTTACCAGGATGCCCGCTTTCTGCTGGTGGCGACCCCGTCCGGGGTGACCCTGGCGCCCGAAGGCGGCGCGCACCAGTCGGTCGGCTCGCCGCTGGTTGGCCTGTCCCAGGACGGCATTGCGGCGTTCGAGCCGGCCTTTGTCGATGAACTGGCCGCAATCATGGGCTGGTCGTTCGATTATCTGCAGCGCGATGGCGAGGGCGACCCGGACGAGCGGACCTGGCTGCGCGACGAGACCGGCGGCAGCGTCTATTTGCGGCTCAGCACGCGCGCCCTGGAACAGCCCGGCCGCCTGATGAGCGAGGATCTGCGGCGCGGCATCATCGACGGCGCCTATTGGCTGCGCCCGCCGGGTCCCAATTGCGATGTGGTGATTGCCTATCAGGGCGTCGTAGCGCCCGAGGCCATCGCCGCCATCGGCCTGATCGCCGAGGACCGGCGCGATGTCGGTCTGCTGGCGGTAACCTCATCGGATCGTCTCAACGCCGGCTGGCATGCCGCCAACCGGGCCCGCGAACGCGGTCAGCCAGGCGCTCAAAGCCATATCGAACGCCTGCTCGCCGACATACCGGGTCACGCGACATTCGTCACGGTCCTCGACGGCCACCCCGCGACCCTCGCCTGGCTCGGCGGCGTGCACGGGCACAAGGTCACGGCATTGGGCGTCGAACACTTCGGCCAGACCGGCACCGTCGCCGATCTCTACCACCACTTCGGCATCGACAGGGACGCCATCGTCGCGGCTGCCAACGCCGCCACCACCGGCCGGCCGGTGCGGCACGTCAGGGCGGTTTAGGGTTTTGGCGGATTGGGTATCCATAATCTTGAAGGCAACTGTGTTCGCGGCGAGGGTCGCTACCGGCTGACATCCGAACCGATGTTTGTGAACTGTTGTCACTGTCATGAATGCCAGCGTCATACCGGCAGCGCATTCGTGATCAATGGTGTGATTGAAACCGATCGGATCGAATTGGTGTCCGGCACGCTGGACGATCCTGGGGCTCTGATGTCGGGCGCCCACATCCATCTGGCCTGCGGCCTGCCCTGGATGAGGCCGCACGCGGGTGTGTCGGCCCTTGAAGGCTGCTACGGGTCTGGCCGGCGGAAAGCCTGGCCCGGGGCTGCGTGCAGTGGAGGCATCAGCCAATTCACAACGGCCTGTCGGCTTGCTCCTTGGTACTACTCAGCCGGGCCGCGGCAATCAAGGCCGCCAATGCGATGCCGGACGCACACATCGCCATGACGATCACCAGATCATAACCGCCCCGTTCCCAGACAATGGCCGCCAGGGTGGCGGAGATTGCCGAACCGATCAGAACCGGTAGCGACAAAAGCCCCGAGATGGCGCCGAAATGCCGACTGCCCAGCAGGTCAGCGGTAATCACCGGTCGCACGATACTGGTGACGCCCCAGCCCGCCCCGTGCAGGATGACGAATGCAGCGACCAGGCCCGGATTGCCGCTGGCCCAATACAGGCATCCCGCCGCCGTAGCGGTGGCGACGAAACAGCCCCTGGCGATCGACATCATCGGCACATGGCGTTCGGCGGCCATCATGGCCAGCCGGCCGGCGACCTGCATCGGGCCGATCATCGAGGCGGCCAGCACCGCCGCCTGGGCCCCGATGCCGCGATCCGCCATGATCGGCAACAGATGGGCCAGGATCATGCCATGCCCCATGGAAACCGACACGAACACCACGACCAGCAACAGAAAAATCGGCGAGGCCAGAAAGCGCCTGGCCGGAAAGGGTTCGGCCCGGTCCGCGGCCGCATGTTCCGGCCCCATCTCCTCGGCCGCCCGGGTCGCGATCCAGATCAGCGGCACGGCCACCAGCAGCACGGCAAGGGCAAGGACCACCACCGTGCCGCGCCAGCCGAACGATTGCGCCAGGGTGTGGGCGCTGGGAAACGACAGGGTTCCGGCCAGTCCGGCAACCAGCGTCACCAAGGTGATGGCGCGCTTGGCCATCGGCCCGAGGCATCGGGTCAGCACCGCAAAGCAGGGATCGTAGAGACACCCCGACATGGCCATGCCAAGTACAAACCAGCACAGATGGAACTGCCAGAGTGCGGTCACCTGTGACATCGCCAACAGGGCTGCCGCTCCCAGCACCGCGCATCCGGGGAACGACCAGGGCGCCAGGCCGCGGTCGATCAACCGCCCGGCCAGCGGCGAAAATACCGCGCTGGTCAGCAGGGCAATGGTGAAGGCCACCGAAAGCGCCTTCTTCGACCACACCATGTCGGCTTCCCAGAACAGCAACAGCGCCGGAAAAGAATAGAAGAAGGCCGCCCAGACAATGGTCTGGGCAATCGCAAACGGCCAGACGATCCGGCGGTGAATATGGCCTTCCATGGGATCAGCGCCCTGAGTGTCGGGGCACCCAGGCTACAGCGATCCCCGCCGGGAACAAATGAAACGAATGCGGCAAGCGGTACCTGCAACGCATCGATCTCCGCGTCAGTGACGGCAACCAGATTGATCCGCTTGCCGCGGACCTCCATGAAAGCGTTCTTCGGCTTGCCGCTTTCCTCGACCAGTTCACGCACTGACTTGACAAGGTCCGTCAACTTGAAGACGGCTTCCCCAAGGGGCAAATTCATCCTAATCTTGCGGATCAATCATCCACGGGCTCGACCACAGGGAATTCCAAATTGGCCACCATCAACATCCAGTTCACGCTGTTTTCCGCGTTCTATTCACCGCTGATTTCGACCATGTCCGGCGGCTTTCTCCAGGCCGAGGGGCTGGAGCCGCAATGGTCCGTGGCACCGCCGGGTACAACCGCCATCGACTCTCTGCTCGACGGATCGGCCCATGTGGTGCAGACCGCGCCGAGCCAGTCGTTCGGACCGTTGAATGCCGGCAAAGAACCGCCCGCGGCGCACTTCGCCCAGATCAACGAGATGGACGGGTTTTTTCTGACCGGGCGCGAGGCCGACCCCGATTTTTCCTGGGACAAGCTTGAAGGCGCCGACGTGGTGCTGTTCGGCGGCGGCCAGCCGCTCGTCATGTTCAAATATGCCTGCCACAAGGCCGGGATCGATTACGGCAAGATCAATGCGGTCCATGTGGGCGGCGCGGCCGATATGGATGCTGCCTTCCGGGCCGGGACCGGAGGCTATATTCAGCAACAGGGGCCCTTCCCCCAGCAACTGGAAGCCGACGGCGTCGGCCATATCGTGGCCCAGGTCGGTCCCAGGGTCGGTCCGTGCGCGTTCTCAAGCCTGGCCGCTACCCGCGACTGGCTGGAAACCGACATGGCCAGGGCCTTCATGCGCGCCTATGTCAGGACTCGGGCCTATATGAACGACACTCCGGCGATCGAGATTGCCCGCGCCGAACAGGACTATTTTCCCAGGATCGACCCGGCGGTTCTGACCGACTGTATCGCAACGTATCAGAAGCTCGGCTGTTGGACGCCCCATGCGGAAATCACCGAGATTGCGTGGCAGGCAACGCTCGACATCTACGACTATAATCAGGGCATCAATGAACGATTCGCCTATGACCGGGCCTGTGTGCTTCCACCAGGTTCGACATAATGCAGGGATTGCCCGTCAATGTCGCCAGCCTGTTCCCTGGCGCTCATTTTCATCTTGTGGATTGTTTTGTACTGGCGGATACCCTCGACTTTGCACTGGCGGATACCCTCGACGGTGTATCTTTCGATCACTTCCACTGAACGCATGTATCCGGTTTTATTGTCGACGATCACGTGCTCTTCAATTTCGATGCCATCGCCAACTTCAACAACAGGCAGCGGCACCGTGAATGTTTCGGCAACAGCCGGAAAACAGACCCCAAGTGTAACCATGCTTGAAAGCGCCAGTCTTTTCCCGTTGCAAGCATGATTCCTCTCCCTTGTTCGATGCCATGAATACAGCAACAAAACAGCGATAGGAACAGGTGGCCAACTGGTTCCACGCCGTCTTTCCGCACGGGCATGCGGAGGATGAACGTGAAGGCGCCTGTCGCGGACGGGCAGTTTTACGAACCCGGACCGGCAAGGCGAAAGCCCTCTCCCGCCGAAACGATACGCACCCAGCCGGGATCGGGGAAATGGCAGGGGATCAGCCATCGGCCGGTGTCGGCAACCTCTTCCAGAATGGCACGGCGTGATTGGCGTGATTGTTCCGCGTCCCGACAAAAGGCGCTCGACCAATCGGGCCGGATCAGCTGGGCGGGGGTATGAATGACATCTCCGGTGAAAATCGCACCGGAGCCCTGGGTCGCGTGCACACACATATGGCCCGGCGTGTGGCCGGGCGCGTATTTCAGGGTCAGCCCGGCGGCCAGATCCCGGCCATCGTCAACCAGATCCATCTGTCCGGCCGCCATCACCGGCGAGATGCTGTCCTGAAAATGATCGGGCTTGCGCGTCGCGGCGGACCTTTCTTCCGCCTCGTATTCCTTGCGTCCGACCAGATAGCGGGCGTTGGGAAACGTCGGCACCCAGCGTCCGTCCACCAGTTTTGTGTTCCAGCCCACATGATCGGGGTGCAGGTGAGTGCACAGGACAATATCGATATCCTCGGGCGCCAGCCCCTCGGCCGCCAATGCCGCCAGCCATTCGGCGCCTTCGCGCTGGTGCCAGGTCGGGCGCAGCGGGCGATCCTTGTGCGCGCCGACGCACGTATCGACCAGAATATTACGCCCATCCAATTGCAACAGCCACGAGCGCACCAGGAGCAGAAACTTTCCGTTCCGCATGGCGCCCGGTGAGAGCCAATCCATGTGCGGCGCCAGCACGCCGGCATCGCCTGCCGGCAGCAGATCGTTGATCGCAATTTCGTAATTATCGACGTCCATCAACCCGCTGATCCGCAGGTCTCCCAAGGACAGGGCTGCCATGGCGTGGTTTCTCCCAACTGTGCGCCGGCATCTTCGATGTGATCCCCGAACCGGTCAAGCGGCTCAATAATGCGCTTCACGCCTTGGACAGATTGTCGGTAAGCTTCAAAGCCAGATAACCAGAATGGAAACGCCGCAATGACCACTCCGACCCCGCCCTTTCGTGCCGATCACGTGGGCAGCCTGCTGCGCACCGATGCTGTCAAGGCCGCCCGCAAGGGCTTTTTTGAAGACGGCACCACATCGGCCGGGAAGTTGAAGGCAGTCGAGGACGCCGCGATCAAGGATCTGGTGGCGATGCAGGAAAGCGTCGGTCTGAAAGTGGTCACCGATGGCGAGGCGCGCCGATCATTCTGGCATTACGATTTCATGGGTGGCCTGACCGGGCTGGAACTGGAAGAGCGCGGCGAGGGTCTGGCCTTCAAGGGCGCCGAGTTGCGCCCGATCTTCCCGACAATACAGGGCAAGCTGGATTTTCCGGATGATCACCCGATGCTGGAGCATTACAAATTTCTGGCGGCAAACACCGATATGTGTCCGAAGATATCGATCCCCGGGCCCAGCTGTTGCCATTTCCGCACCGCGGCCGAAGACATCAAACCGGCCGAATACCAGGATGTCGAGGTGCTGTTCGATGACCTCTCGAAGACCTATGCCAAGGCGGTTCAGGCCATCTATGACGCGGGCTGCCGCTATCTGCAGATGGACGACATCTTCTTTGCCTATCTGTGCGATCCGAAAATCCGCGCGCAGAAGGAGGCGCAAGGCTTCGATCCCGACTATCTGATCACCCGTTATGCCAGGATGATGCACGACGCGATCGAGAACCGGCCCGACGACATGACCATCGGCATGCATATGTGTCGCGGCAATTTCAAATCCACCTGGATGGCCGAGGGTGCCTACGACCCGGCCGCCGATGCGATCTTCAACCAGACCGGCATCGACATCTATTTCATGGAATATGACAGTGAACGCGCCGGCGGCCTGGAACCATTGCGCCTGCTGCCCAAGGGCAGGAAGCGGGTCATGCCCGGCTTCATCACCACCAAGACCGGCGACCTGGAAAGCGTGGACGATGTGCGCGGGAAGATCGACGAAGCCGCGAAATATGCCGACATCGACCAGTTCGGCATCGCGCCGCAATGCGGATTTGCCTCGACCGAGGAAGGCAATCTGATCACCCCGGATGACCAGCGTCGCAAGCTGGAACTGGTGGTCAGGACGGCGGAGGCGATCTGGGGCACTGCCTGAGCCTGATATTCCCTGAAGGAGAAAAAGATGAAAGAACTGCGCACGATTGCAGAAGAAGCGACCGATGGGATCAATGCCATCCTGGAAATCCAGCTGACCGCCGAGCAAAAATCCCGGGTCGATGCCATCATCGAAAAGGCGATTATCAAGGCTCTGCTGGAAGGCCAGCACCGCGCGGTCGATGCCACCCTGCGCTGTCCCGAAGCCGACCAGGACATGGCCCACAAGATCGCCACCGCGATCCGTCAAAAGAATGATGCCCTGATCGCCAACCTGTCATCCCTGCGATAGCATCGACGCCGGTCTACCCGGCATCCCCAGCTGCATCCGGCCAATCTGTAACGGCCGGCACCAAGGCCGCCGCTCAGCACATGCGTACCTTCCTGGAACCGGCGCGGGCAGCGGTGACCCGGCAGTTGCACCGGCGGGCCTGATCACCGGGCCCGGGAGGGAGCGCTGTTTTTCGAGCAGTTTCGCGCACTGCCGCAAATGAGCGGAATTCATTTTGGCGATGAACCGGGAAATCCTACCTTTGTCAGCCGTTCGAGCGATGAGCGGCGCGCCGACTTCCGAACCGGGATTGTATCAATCGCGGATGGCAGGGCGGTGTGTTCAGATTGATGGCTTGCAATGGACACCGGCGATTCATATACCGAAACGGCAAAAGGAGCCATGAAAATGAATATCGTCACGACACACAGCCGGCGCCTGGCGCTGGCAACCACCATCGCCGCCGGATTGCTGGGTACATCCCCGAGCCAGGCGCAGGATAGTTGCCCGGGCTGGGGCGAGAGCGGCTTCTTCGAGACGGCCACGATCGAGGACATACGCACATGTCTCGCCGCCGGGGCCGATCCGGCCGCACGGGATGATAAGTATGGCTACACCCCGCTGCACTGGGCGGCCTATTCAGGCCATGCGGAGGCCATCGGGGCGCTTGTCAAGGCCGGGGCCGATCCGGGCGCACGGAACAAGTATGGCACCACCCCGCTGCACTGGGCGGCCAAGGAAGGCCGTGCGGAGGCCGTCGGGGCGCTTCTCAAGGCCGGGGCCGATCCGGGCGCACGGGACAAGTATGGCGACACCCCGCTGCACGGGGCGGCCCGTAACGGCCATGCGGAGGCCGTCGGGGCGCTTCTCAAGGCCGGGGCCGATCCGGGCGCACGGAACGAGTATGGCAGCACCCCGCTGCACTGGGCGGCCCGTAACGGCCATGCGGAGGCCGTCGGGGCGCTTCTCAAGGCCGGGGCCGATCCGGCCGCACGGGACAAGTATGGCGACACCCCGCTGCACGAGGTGGCCGGTAGTAGAGGCAGTGCGGGGGCCATCAGGGCGCTTGTCAAGGCCGGGGCCGATCCGGGCGCACGGAACGAGTATGGCAGCACCCCGCTGCACTGGGCGGCCCGTAACGGCCGTGCGGAGGCCGTCGGGGCGCTTCTCAAGGCCGGGGCCGATCCGGCCGCACGGGACAAGACTGGCAGCACCCCGCTGCACAAGGTGGCCGGTGGTGTTAGAGGCAGTGCGGGGGCCATCAGGGCGCTTCTCAAGGCCGGGGCCGATCCGGCCGCACGGGACAAGACTGGCAGCACCCCGCTGCACAAGGCGGCCGCCCGTGGAGACGTACTGTCGCTAATTTCGGAGCAAGTCTGGGCGCTTCTCAAGGCTGGCCACCCTGACATCACTCGGGATTACAAGGAGTTGGGTGAAAGACAAGCGGAGGCCATTGAGGCGCTTCTCGCAGGCGGGGCCGATCCGGGAGCACGGAACAAGGATGGCAACACCCCGCTGCACGTGGCGGCCTTATCTGGCCATGCGGAGGCCATCGGGGCGCTTCTCAAAGGCGGAGCCGATCCGGGCGCATGGAACAGGGAAGGCAAAACAGCCTTCGACCGGGTCCCGAGCGCCTCTCCGCTTGTCGGAACAGCGCTCTACTGGCGTCTGAACGATGCCCGCTGGGACTGAAGCCGGGGCATGCCGAGGCCATCGGGGCGCTTGTCAAAGCCGGGGCCGATCCCGGCGCACAGAATCAGCTTTTGTGCGGAAAACAGAAAAGGAGACAGGAAATGACTGTAAAGAAGGGTGCGGACAGCGGATCGCCGGTCCACATCGCGCACGGTCGACACAGGCAATGTAAGCCCGAACAAGAGGACTGACGTTACCGGAAAAGGGGTTTTCACAGACAAATTCCGGCAAGACGCCACCGGGAAAGGATCAGGGAGCCTGAGAGCCTGACTGAAAAGTTGTTCAGCCATGACAATATCATGACAATCATCTTGCCAGCCGTCTTGTCAGGATGCGGATGTGGGCGATTGTTGCCCATGCGGTGGCGCTTTCGATGGACCTCTCCCAATCCCTGGCCAATCTTCGACATCCGCCGAGCCAGGCGAAGGTGCGTTCCACAACCCGTCCGCGGGGTAGAACTGCAAGGCCTTCGGCAGTGTCGGAGCGCCTGATGATCTCGCTGGTGCATTGGCCGTGTCCCGACACTGCATCCTTCAGCCTGTCGCCCGCATGGCCACCATCGGCGAATGGATGCCGCGGCCACGGAGAGCGGTCTGCAAGATCCCATCCATCACATCACGCAGCTTGGTCGAGCGGGGCCGACCGCCGGGCTTTGCGGGCGGCAAGAGCGGCCCAATCAACGCCCATTCGCCATCCATTAAATCGCCTGGACAGCGGGCAGGGCTGTGCTTATATTCAGCGCGAGTGATATTGGTCCATGGCATGGTCATTCTCCATCATTCTTCGACAAGGACGGTGAATCACACCCCACTGATATCACTCGACTAATTTTCAAACGGGCTCTGAGACCTGGTGGTCAGGACGGCGGAGGCGAACTGGGGCACTGCCTGAGCCTGATATTCCCTGAAGGAGAAAAAGATGAAAGAACTGCGCACGATTGCAGAAGAAGCGACCGATGGGATCAATGCCATCCTGGAAATCCAGCTGACCACCGAGCAAAAACCCCGGGTCGATGCCATCATCGAAAAGGCGATTATCAAGGCTCTGCTGGAAGGCCAGCACCGCGCGGTCGATGCCACCCTGCTCTGTCCCGAAGCCGACCAGGACATGGCCCACAAGATCGCCACCGCGATCCGTAAAAAGAATGATGCCCTGATCGCCAACCTGTCATCCCTGCGATAGCATCGACGCCGGTCTACCCGGCATCCCCAGCCGCATCCGGCCAATCTGTAACGGCCGGCACCAAGGCCGCCGCTCAGCACACGCGTACCTTCCTGGAACCGGCGCGGGCAGCGGTGACCCGGCGGTTGCATCGGCGGGCCTGATCACCGGGCCCGGGAGGGAGCGCTGTTTTTCGAGCAGTTTCGCGCACTGCCGCAAATGAGCGGGATTTATTTTGGCGATGAATTGGGAAATCCTACCTTTGTCAGCCGTTCGAGCGATGAGCGGCGCGCCGACTTCCGAACCGGGATTGTATCAATCGCGGATGGCAGGGCGGTGTGTTCAGAATTGATGACTTGCAATGGACACCGGCGATTCATATACCGGAACGGCAAAAGGAGCCATGAAAATGAATATCGTCACCATGCGGAACCTTCGTTCGGCCAGGCGCCTGGCCATGGCGGCTGCAATGGCAGCCGGATTGCTTGGCGGCCCTTCCTCAAGCCTGGCGCGGGATGTCTGCGCGGGGTGGGGTGAGAGCGCCTGGTTCAAGGCAGCCACGATCGAGAACGTACGCACATGTCTTGCCGCCGGGGCCGATCCGGGCGCACGGACCAAGGATGGCGAGACCCCGCTGCACGGGGCGGCCCGTGAAGGCCATGCGGAGGCCATCGGGGCGCTTGTCAAGGCCGGGGCCGATCCGAACCATGAGGGTGGTGGCTTCACCCCGCTGCACTGGGCGGCCATTTCAGGCCATGCGGAAGCCATCGGGGCGCTTGTCAAAGCCGGGGCCGATCCGGATCCGGGCGCACGGGACAAGGGTGGCGTCAACCCGCTGCACCTGACCCCGCTGCACCTGGCGGCCATTTCAGGCGATGCGGAAGCCATCGGGGCGCTTGTCAAGGCCGGGGCCGATCCGGACGCACGAAGCAAGGCTGGCAACACCCCGCTGCACCTGGCGACCTATGGAGACAATGCGGAAGCCATCGGGGCGCTTGTCAAGGCCGGGGTCGATCCGGACCCACGGGACAAGACTGGCAGCACCCCGCTGCACGGGGCGGCCCATGAAGGCCATGCGAAGGCCATCGGGGCGCTTCTCGAAGGCGGGGCCGATCCGGACGCATGGCGGGACAAGCATGGCTTCACCCCGCTGCACCGGGCGGCCGATGAAGGCCATGCGGAGGCCATCGGGGCGCTTCTCGAAGGCGGGGCCGATCCGGACCCACGAACCAAGCATGGCAACACCCCGCTGCACCAGGCGGCCTATTCAGGCCATGCGGAGGCCATCGGGGCGCTTCTCAAAGGCGGGGCCGATCCGGGCGCACGGGATGATAATGGCAACACAGCCTTGGACCTGATCCCGGGCGACTCTCCGCTTGTCGGAACAGCGCTCTACCGGCGTCTGAACGATGCCCGCTGGGACTGAAGCCGGGGAAAGACGGTCATGCGGGCGCGAGAAGCGGGGAGGCCGCTGCCCCCGAGACCAGCAGTTCCGTGACCCGCCGGTTGGCGCCGGCGTTGGCCGAATAGCGCGTCTCGCGGATCTGCGGGCGGTCGTTGATCGACAGGATGAACCGTCCCTTTTTCCGGGGTTGCACGGGCGAGAACCAGAGCTATACTTGCCTCGCCGAACCCCACTGCACGTGGCGGCCTTATCCGGCCATGCGGAGGCCAGCCTCGCCGGAGGAGCGGGTATCCCTGCCGTTCGGAGCCGATATCCATGCCGCGGCAGGGACCTTCGAGGAGACCGAGATGACGATCAGGATTCCCAGGGACGCCCTGCCGCCCGGTTTCCGCGCCGAGAGCGCCATCGCGCTCCGGGCGGAGGGGCGATCCATGGAGCCGACGATCCAGTCTCATCCGGCATCTACCGCGAGCAACCGATTGACACCCTTGAAGAACTCGGGGATTCACTAAAATTCAAGGCTTAGTCACCTTCTTTGCCATCTTCTTTGTTTCACATTTCGACCGACTGCGACTCCAACCACGAGCATAAGAGGACTGGTAATCCATGTGAGTGCGCCCTTTGCCCAAGCTTCGTTCAAAAAGCCAGAGATCATAAGTGCAACTACCATAATCAGGAATATTACTGACAGAAAGATAGCAGCACCTTGAAGCCGGTCAGAGGTGCCAAACCTCATGAAATACAAATTCACGAAGAACGAACGGTTGGACGCCACTGGCGACGTGTAGTCATCAGGAGCATCACGGTCAATGACTGACTCAGATTGAGGTCGGATCAAAGGTTTACGTGGAGGTCTCTGATCCGTCGGGCCCGGCATACATATTTTTCCTGAAGTATTCTTTGATAAAGCTGTTAGGTACATCTTGATGACGCAGTATATTTCGACCGCCGTTTGTCACTTTGTCCCAAGGTCCGCCGCGTTCATGCGTCCAATCGGACAGGCTTATCGCTGTATCGCTGCTGTACGTATCCCAAACAAAATCGACAATGTCGTTGGCGTACGGGCTTGACGGCAGTGGAGCGGCTGTCTTTTCGCCGGTCAACCAGTCCTCATCCTTCAAGTAGTCGGTAATCCCGCGCTGCCCATACTTTTTGCAAGCATGGTAGAGCGAGTTCAGCACTGGGCCAAACTTCCAGGCTTCAAAGACCTCATCAAGCAGTGGCTCATCGTGTTCAACCAGTGAGTAACCGTGAGCGATGTAGATAAGCTTCTGTATTTTCATCGGGGAAACCGTTGAACGTGCAGCAAACGCCTTGCTAAGGAAGGCATTTGCAACAGATGCCGCCGAATACCTCATATTGCACCTCTCCCAATCATACATATTGCATGTTGAAGCTTCGAATAACACAGTTTTTGGCGATGAACAACACAGTTTTTGGCGATGGATGGAAGCGAGTTTCGATCTCTTCTGCCCGTTTTGCGGGCATTTATGGCTGAGCGACCGTCTACGGGCCCATTTTGCGGCAGGTTTTTTCGCCACCCAGCGGGTATTTCGGGATTTTGGGCGGAGTCAGGCTATGGCCTGTCGTCGCTCATGGAAAATGAGGCGGCGGAAGTTGTAGCTGAGATTGTGGCCATGGTCATGCGCCCCGCAGCCCGCGCCTGACCGATCGAGCGGATCGTGAGGGCCATTGGACCTTTCTCGTGCCCGAACACATGTTCAACGCAGGCGCGGATGGCCGCGCGTGTCGCGTTGCCACGACGGATGTGTTTTGCCATCGGTTTGTCGCGTGGCTTTTTGCGATGGACATGCGACCGATAGCCCTGCGACTTCAGCCAGGCTTCGTTTTTGGCTGAGCGATACCCTGTGTCCGCCCAGACCGCCTTCGAACTATTGGCTGCAAGGTTCGCTTTTCCGATCACGCCGATCGCTACGGCTCTGACCTGACATTGCGGTTTGATGATATCCTCGACGCCGATGATCTTGGCAACGTGGACCTCGCCGACTGGCGCATGAAAGACATGGTGGCCGCCGCCATTGTATTTATATCCGAACAGCTTGTGGAGCAGTCTGATGATGCGTAGTGCCCTGAATGCCACACTGGCCCACAATCTCGGCCTTTCTTCACGGGAACTGGCCGAGATTGGCGGGTTCAGCCACCGCTTCGCCCGCGATCTGCTGGCTGGTCGCCGACCGTTTCCAGCGGACGTCGCGCACGCGCTCCTCGACATCCGGGATGATATCGATGTTCTGACCGATGCGATCGAAGCCGACGTTGACGAAGGGGAGGGGGTCATCTGGATGTATGGCGACAATGCCGCCCTGCGCATCGCCAGACCTGACATCCCTGGACGCGGCGCCGCGGCGGGGGGATTCATAGGCCCGTTCCGCATCGCTGCCCTGACAGCGTGGGACGCCCTCAGAGAACAGGGCGTGGATGTCGATATTCTTTTCCGTGATCAATAACAGCCTGGCCCGCGGCGGCTCATTCAGGCCATACAGAGACCGGCCTTGTGGTCAAGCGGCTCCGGCGGGATGGCGGCGCCTGGACCATGGTCAGCGATGCGGATGATTGGGCGCCGCGCCCGGTGACAGGGCAGGACCGGATTGTCGGCCACGTGATGTGGTTCGGGCCGGAAGGTGTGATCGTGACGGAGGAGTGACGATGGCGCATCCATGGCACCCGCCATCCGCCGCGCCCGGTCGGAGAGAGGCCGCGTCATCCGGTTCGGGCCGGAGAAGGCGGTTGTGGTCGTTGAAACGTTAGATGATAGCAGAAAGAAACAAACAATGATTAAGTCAGAAGACTTTTGGGGCGACACCCCGCTGCACCGGGCGGCCCTTGAGGGCGATGCGGAGGCCATCGGGGCGCTTCTCGCGGACGGAGCCGATCCGGACCCACGGGACAAGTTTGACCGCACCCCACTGCACTGGGCGGTCTTATCTGGCCATGCGGAGGCCGTCGAGACGCTTCTCGCGGGCGGGGCCGATCCGGCCGCACGGAACGAGGGTGACGACACCCCGCTGCACCTGGCGGCCATTGAGGGCCATGCAGAGGCCATCGGGGCGCTTATCAAAGGCGGGGCCGATCCGGACCCACGAAACAAGGATGGCCGCACCCCGCTGCACGCGGCTGCCTTTTTCGGCCATGCGGAGGCCATCGGGGCGCTTATCAAAGGCGGGGCCGATCCGGCCGCACGGGACAAGTATGGCAAAACCCCGCTGTACTGGGTGGCCTTTTTGGGCCATGCGGAGGCCGTCGGGGCGCTTATCAAAGGCGGGGCCGATCCGGCCGCACGGGACAAGTATGGCAACACCCCGCTGCACTGGGCGGCCCGTAAAGGCCATGTGGAGGCCGTCGGGGCGCTTATCAAAGGCGGGGCCGATCCGGCCGCACGGGATGAGGATGGCCGCACAGCCTTCGACCGGGTCCCGAGCGACTCTCCGCTTGTCGGAACAGCGCTCTACCGGCGTCTGAACGATGCCCGCTGGGACTGAAACCGGGGAAAGACGGTCATGCGGGCGCGTTACGCGGGGAGGCCGCCACCCCCCGAGACCGATTCGGGCGCACGGGAACAAGAATGTGGTTGTTGTCGGGGGGTGAAGGTGAAAAACAGCGAAAGGGCGCGAGACGATATGGCACAGACCAGGAATGACCAGCAGAGAGTGCGGCAGCTGATCGCGGAAATCGAAGCCGCCTGCGGAGATGGCGAGGCTGTTTTCCGGGGCGAGCCCGGGAAGTACAAGGATCCAGTCTCATCCGGCATCTACCGCGAGCACAAGGAGATTTTCAACGAGCATTATCAGCCAATCGACGTGGAAAAGAAGATTGTCAGGAAGGCGCGTGCCGCGCTGTTCTCCGAGGGCACCCCGATCGTGGATATCCTGACGGACCTGCGGCATTTCGGGGGCGACACCGCCCTGGTCGACTTCAGCCGTGATCTGCTCGTGGCGCTCTTCTTCGCCTGCAATGGCGATACGGAAAAGGATGGCTACGTCTTCGTCCTGCCAACCGCTGAGCTTGGGAAGATCGGGAGCAACGAGATTCACAGCGATGCCCGCGGGTTGGATGTGGCTCTTGTCTCCGCCGCCCGAACCCCGCATTCCCGTGCGCGGGTCGACGCCCAAGGCAGTGTCTTCGTGCACGTGCCCGGCAAAAAGGTCGAAGGGTTCGAGACCATCGAGATACCCGGCGACATGAAGAGTGCCTGCCTGGCCCACCTGGCGCGCTTCCACGACATCCGGCAGGAAACAATGTACAATGACCTGATCGGCCATATCCAGAACGAACGGAACTTCAGAACCGCGAAAACAGATTTCTACGGCGGCCTTGCGAAACAGGCCCTCGGCGATCACACGGGAGCCATCAAGGATTACGACGAGGCGATCCGGCTGCGGCCGCAGTTCCCGGAGGCGTTCAACAACCGGGGCATCGCTAAATTTGCCCTCGGCAAGCACGCGGAAGCCATCAAGGATTACGACGCGGCGATCCGGCTGCGGCCGCAGGACCCGGAGGCGTTCAACAACCGGGGCAACGCGAAACTTGCCCTCGACGACCACGCGGGAGCCATCGAGGATCACGACGAGGCGATCCGGCTGCGGTCGGACTACCCGGAGGCGTTCAACAACCGGGGCAACGCGAAACATGCCCTCGGCGATCACGCGGGAGCCATCGGGGATTACAACGAGGCGATCCGGCTGCGGTCGGACTACCCGGAGGCGTTCAACAACCGGGGCAACGCGAAACTTGCCCTCGGCGATCACACGGGAGCCATCAAGGATTACGACGCGGCGATCCGGCTGCGGCCGGAGTACCCGGAGGCGTTCTACAACCGGGGCACCGCGAAGCGGTATCTCGGCGATCACACGGGAGCCATCGGGGACTACGACGCGGCGATCCGGCTGCGGCCGGAGTACCCGGAGGCGTTCAACAACCGGGGCATCGCGAAATGTGCCTTCGATGACCACGCGGGAGCCATCAAGGATTACGACGCGGCGATCCGGCTGCGGCCAGAGTTCCCGGAGATGTTCAACAACCGGGGCAACGCGAAACTTGCCCTCGGCGATCACACGGAAGCCATCAAGGATTACGACGAGGCGATCCGGCTGCGACCGGACTACTTGGAGGCGTTCATTAACCGGGGCAACGCGAAACGTGCCCTCGACGATCACACGGGAGCCATCAAGGATTACGACGCGGCGATCCGGCTGCGGCCGGAGTACTCGGAGGCGTTCCACAACCGGGGCATCGCGATGCTGGATTTCGTCAACATGGAAGACGCACGTACCGACCTCGAAACCGCTCTTGCCCTGGCCCACGAACAGGGCAATGGGCGCGTTGCGGCGGCGGCGGCGGATGCCCTTGCGAAGCTGGCAGGGGAGCGCTGACCGCCCCTCACCCGCATCGCCGACGTGTCCAGGAATACCGTCGCCAGCTTGCGTGTTGATTTTCTTTCCCATACGGTAGGGTGAAAAAAATCAACATGAAGTTGAGGCATGTCCGGCCAACGGTCCCACAACGTTCCAGAAATGGTGCGATCAGTTCCCATTCATCGTCCCGGCAATCGCTTGCATTCCGCACCGATACCGGCCTTGTGGTCAAGCGGCTCCGGCGGGACGGCGGCGCCTGGACCATGGTCAGCGATGCGGATGATTGGGCGCCGCGCCCGGTGACGGGGCAGGACCGAATTGTCGGCCACGTGGTCTGGTTCGGGCCGGAAGGTGTGATCGTGACGGAGGAGTGACGATGGCGCATCCATGGCACCCGCCATCTGCCGCGCCCGGCCGGAGAAGGCGACCGCGTCCGTGGCCGCGTCATCCGGTTCGGGCCGGAGAAGGCGGTTGTGGCCGTTGAAACGTTAGATGATAGCAGAAAGGAACAAACAATGATTAAGTCAGAAGATCGCCGGCGGGCCGCATCCGACAAAGCACGAGGTGAGCAAAAGGACGGCTACACCCCGCTGCACCGGGCGGCCCTTGAGGGCGATGCGGAGGCCGTCGGGACGCTTCTCGCCGCCGGGGCCGATCCGGCCGCACGGGATGATACTGGCGACACTCCGCTGCACCTGGCGGCCAGTGAAGGCCATGCGGAGGCCATCGGGGCGCTTGTCAAAGGCGGGGCCGATCCGGCCGCACGGGACAAGGATGGCTCCACCCCGCTGCACGCGGCGGCCGATTCAGGCGATGCGGAGGCCATCGGGGCGCTTGTCAAAGGCGGGGCCGATCCGGCCGCACGGGACAAGTATGGCAACACCCCGCTGCACGAGGCGGCCCTTGAGGGCCATGCGGAGGCCATCGAAGCGCTTGTCAAAGGCGGGGCCGATCCGGCCGCACGGAATGAGGATGGCCGCACAGCCTTCGACCTGATCCCAAGCGGCTCTCCGCTTGTCGGAACAGCGCCCTACTGGCGTCTGAACGATGCCCGCTGGGACTGAAGCCTGGGAAAGACGGTCATGCGGGCGCGTTACGCGGGGAGGCCGCCCCCCGAGACCGATCCGGGCGCACGGGAACAAGAATACCGTCGCCAGCTTGCGTGTTGATTTTCTTTCCCATACTGTAGGGTGAAAAAAAATCAACATAAACATACTTTAGGGTAAAGAAAATCAACATGAAGTTGAGGCATGTCCGGCCAACGGTCCCACAACGTTCCAGAAATGGTGCGATCAGTTCCCATTCATCGTTCCGGCAATCGCTTGCATTCCGCACCGATACCGGCCTTGTGGTCAAGCGGCTCCGGCGGGACGGCGGCGCATGGACCATGGTCAGCGATGCGGATGATTGGGCACCGCGCCCGGTGACAGGGCAGGACCGGATTGTCGGCCACGTGGTCTGGTTCGGGCCGGAAGGTGTGATCGTGACGGAGGAGTGACGATGGCGCATCCATGGCACCCGCCATCTGCCGCGCCCGGTCGGAGAGAGAGGCCGCGTCCGTGGCCGCGTCATCCGGTTCGGGCCGGAGAAGGCCTAGTAGCGGGAGGATAATATGCCGACACTGAAAGACTTGGCAATCGAGTGCCTTGAAAGAAATGCTCAAACGTCCATGTCCAGGAAGGACATTGCCCGCTACATATTCGAGAAGCACCGGGATTTCTGCGAAGAAAAGCGCTCGAAAAGCTATCAGGATCTTACATCCGACAATTCTCTGCTCAAGCAGATTGCAGCCGAAATAAAACTCCCGGCCGAATATCATACCAGCGGGACAAGCCCGATCAAATTTCAGAGCCGCTTTACCCCGGCAAGCGCTCGGCAACTTGCGGTCGGCACGAAGCCTCCTCCGACACTCAAGGAAGGCGATCTCTACGACCCGCTTATTCGTTGGCTGCGCTCCGCAAACTCGCCACCTGTCTATGCGATGCGCATAGACGAAAGGCGCACGGTCGGAAACGTTCGCAAGGGCGAGAACAAATGGCTGTTTCCCGACGTTGTCGGCGTCAGATACATTGCGGATAAGTGGCGAACCGATGTCCGTGAACTGGCAGGGCTGAGCGGAGAGGCGCTGTCGAACCTGCTGGCCTTTGAGGTCAAGCTTGAACTCAGGCGCGGGAATCTACGCGAGGCGTACTTCCAGGCAATATCAAACACATCATGGGCAGATGAAGCGTGGCTGGTCGCCGGATCAGTGGAAGATACGCCCGAGATGTGGTCGGAGATGAGGGTGCTTCACACGCAGTATGGAATCGGCATCTTGCGCATTGACCCTGTGACCCTCTCGAAAAGCAGCATTCTTGTTTCAGCGGCCCCCAGAGATTTCACGGGGTGGGACATGGTCAGCCGTCTTGCCGCCTCAAACACTGACTTTCAGGAGTATGTGAAACGCGTGCTCGGCATACATCAGACCGGCAGACTGGAGCCGGGCCACTGGGAATAGGTGCATCGTCCTTCTGGTCAAGCGGCTCATCCGCGGGACCGGGGTCTGGATCATGACCAGCGACAATGATGCCGATCATCCGCCGCGTCCTGTCGAGGAAGAGGACCGCATCCTGGGCCGGGTGATCTGGTTCGGGCCGATGAAGGCGGTTGTGGTCGGGGGTGAAGGTGAAAAACAGCGAAAGGACGCGAGACGATATGACACAGACGAGGTATGACCAGCAGAGAGTGAGGCCATGCGGAGGCCATCGAGGCGCTTGTCAAAGGCGGGGCCGATCCGGCCGCACGGGACAAGTATGGCAACACCCCGCTGCACGAGGCGGCCCTTGAGGGCCATGCGGAGGCCATCGAAGCGCTTGTCAAAGGCGGGGCGGGCCGATCCGGCCGCACGGAATGAGGATGGCCGCACAGCCTTCGACCTGATCCCAAGCGGCTCTCCGCTTGTCGGAACAGCGCCCTACTGGCGTCTGAACGATGCCCGCTGGGACTGAAGCCGGGGAAATACGGTCATGCGGGCGCGTTACGCGGGGAGGCCGCCCCCCGAGACCGATCCGGGCGCACGGGAACAAGAATACCGTCGCCAGCTTGCGTGTTGATTTTCTTTCCCATACGGTAGGGTGAAAAAAATCAACATGAAGTTGAGGCATATCCGGCCAACGGTCCCACAACGTTCCAGAAATGGTGCGATTAGTTCCCATTCATCGTTCCGGCAATCGCTTGCATTCCGCACCGATACCGGCCACGTGGTCTGGTTCGGGCCGGAAGGTGTGATCGTGACGGATGAGTGACGAGTGCGATCTCAAGGAAACGAAAGGATGACCTGATATGCTAGGAAAGAACTCTTCAAAGGGTGGTAAGCGCGAAACGTCAAATTCCAGCCCAAACAAGTCGGCGACGTCAGGCCAGGGGAACGCGTCACCAAACAAGCTGACGACGTCCAGAAAGAACCCGCCGCCCAAGAACCCGCCGCCCAAGAAGTAAGCTATTTCTGATTTGCGTCGCGGACTCGCAGTTCAACGTAGTCAATTTGATTGGCTGGAATATAGGTCAGCCGACACCCCCACCCCGCTTCGTCATCTATCTGACCACTTTTCGTGATTTCGCCCCCGGAGGACGTCTCTTCGGTATCCACCAGCATGATTACCGAACCGTCGGTGCCCAGCATCGGGCTGAAATCCCCGAGTCGGGACCAGACGTTGCGTGAGGATTTGGCGTAATCCATTGCCTTTTCGCAGAAAAGTTCCGTTCCGCCGCTTGTGCGGACCATGATCTGCGTCACCTGGATCGTCGGATCCTGGCTCAGGGCCTCCCATCCCGTCGCCAAACCGTCATCTTTGTGCACTCCCATGGTATGAAGACACTTGTACCACCACGTCCTGAACGACAGGCGCCACAATACCCCGGCCATGACGGGCAGATCACGGCCAACACGGCGGCAAGGACCGAGAACAGAGTAACGACCCCATCGCTCGATACTTGGAAGACCGACATGAGGGCCAGGTAGGGGAGACTCGAAAACAAGCCAAAGACCAGAGTGAGCAGCAAGGCGTCTCGTGCGGAGTGGCGGGACTTGATACCGGAATATGCCGTGGTGTAGCCCATGTAACCGCCGGCCAAGGCGACCTGCACGTGCACGGGTAATTGAAGAATGTGATCCATAACATCGCCTTTTATGAAGACTTGACCTCTACGGTCCGGAAAGGCTAGCCCGGATCAAGCAGGCAGGGAAGGCATGTCCGGCAGCGGCATCCGGACGAACCCTCACCCGCCGCCTGAGATCAGCAGTTCCGTGACCCGCCGGGTGGCGGGGATACTGACTGAATAGCGCGTCCTGACCTCCCGGATGTCGGCCCAACTGAACATCTCGCGGATCTCCGGGCGGTCGTTGATAGACAGGATGAACCGGCCCCTGATCCCGCGCAGCATCTCCGCGAGGCGGGCGAAGTCGTCGCGCGCGAACACGCCGCGCCCGTAATCCGCCTCATGGCCCCAATAGGGCGGGTCGAGATAGAAGAGCGTGCTGTCGCGGTCGTAGCGCGCGATGAAGTCCGCCCAGTCGAGGCACTCGATGTGGACGCCCTGCAGGCGGGCATGGGCGGCGCGGATCAGACCTGTCATGCGCGCCGAAGAGATCCGCGCGGGTTCATGGACCGAGGGCGCCATATCGCCCGGCGTAGCGAGATGGGCGGGCTTGCCGCCGAAGCATATGCGCTGGAGAAAGGCCCAGCGGGAGGCGCGGCGAATGTCAGTGAGCGTCTCGGGCGGTGTCTTCAGCAGCCGCTCGAACTCCGCGCGGGCGGCCAGGCAGACATCGAATTCGCCCGCGAGCGCGTCCGGGTGATCGCGCAGGATGCGGAAGAGGTTGACGATCTCGCCATTGATGTCGTTCAGGATTTCGGATTTGGGCCGCAACCTGCGGCGCAGGAACACACCGCCCATACCGCAGAACGGCTCGGCGAGTCGGTCCCGGTCCAGCCTGTCGGCCAGTTGCACGAACGCGTGCTTCAGATTGGCGAACGTGTCGCGCCCGGTCTTGAACAGGGTGTCCTGATCGGTCCCGTTCAGGTTGCCTTGGCCGCATCCAATCCCCCGGGTGAACGGCCTTCACGGAATCACGATCCGGCCAGAAAGGGAATCCCGGATCGCAAGGTCTTGCACCCCGAGGGGTGCTTTTCCCGCGATCTCGATCACCACCACCGTATTGCCGGTGTCGACCAGTTCGTGCGCCCAGACCTTGTCATCCTGCTTGCGCCCGATGAAGAAAGCCCGGCCCGCCTGGTACGTGGTGAAGGCAATGCTGACATCGGATTCGGCCGGCCAGGACGTGAACCCGCCCGACGGCGGCAGCATGCGGTCGCTTGCGTTCTGGTTTCAGTCGCGTTGTACACCATCAGACCCCCGCAGACCCCCGGCCCCTGTTCACGTCGAGGTTACGGGTCTTGACCTGATTGGGAAACTCCCCACTCCCAAATTCAGGAGTGGGGAGATGGTCGGTTTTACCGGTTCTAGAACAGACCCTGGACCAGGCCGTTTTCGTCCAGGTGGATGGCTTCCGCCGCCGGCACACGCGGCAGGCCGGGCATGGTCATGATATCACCGGTGATGGCGACAATGAACCCGGCGCCGGCCGACAGACGCACTTCGCGGATCGCCACCGTGTGGCCCGTGGGCGCATTCTTCCTGGTCGGGTCGGTCGAGAAGGAATACTGTGTCTTGGCCATGCAAACCGGGAAATGACCGAAGCCTTCGGCCTCCCAATCCTGCAACTGGTTCAGGACCTTGGTATCGGCGGTCACTTCGTCGGCCCGGTAGATTTCCCTGACAACGGTGCTGATCTTTTCAAACAGCGGCATCTCGTCGGGATAGAGCGGCTTGAACGCCGGGGCATCTTCGGTCAGTTCGACCACGTGCGCGGCCAATTCTTCGGTTCCCGCGCCACCATTGGCCCAGTGCGAGGCGATGATCGCCCTGGCGCCGAGGCCTTCGGCCGTCGCGCGTACCGCTTCCAGTTCGGCATCGGTGTCATTGATGAACTGGTTGATCGCGACCACCGGCGGCACGCCGAACTTTTTCAGGTTTTCAATGTGGCGGGCCATGTTTTCACAACCGGCCTTGACTGCCTCGACGTTTTCATTGCCCAGATCGTCCCTGGCAACGCCGCCATGCATTTTCAGAGCCCGGACCGTCGCGACCAGCACCACTGCCGATGGCGACAGGCCGGCCTTGCGGCATTTGATGTCGAAGAATTTTTCAGCCCCCAGATCGGCGCCGAAGCCGGCCTCGGTCACCACATAGTCGGCCAGTTTCAGGGCCGTCGTGGTGGCGGCCACCGAGTTGCAGCCATGGGCGATATTGGCGAACGGGCCGCCATGGATGAAGGCCGGGTTGTTTTCCAGGGTCTGGACCAGGTTCGGCATCAGCGCATCTTTCAGCAGCACCGTCATTGCCTCGTGCGCCTTGATTTCTGCTGCCCGGACCGGTTTGCGCGCGCGGGTATAGGCGACGACGATATTGCCGATCCGCCCGGTCAGGTCTTCCAGGTCGGTGGCCAGGCAGAAGATCGCCATGATCTCCGAAGCCACGGTGATGTCAAAGCCATCTTCGCGGCTGAACCCGTTGGCCACGCCGCCGAGCGAATTGACAATCTGGCGCAGGGCCCGGTCGTTCATATCGACCACGCGACGCCAGGCCACCCGGCGGGTGTCGATCTCCAGCCTGTTGCCCCAGTAAATGTGGTTGTCGATCATTGCCGACAGCAGGTTGTGGGCAATGCCGATGGCGTGGAAGTCACCGGTAAAGTGCAGGTTGATGTCTTCCATCGGCACCACCTGGGCATGGCCGCCGCCGGCCGCGCCGCCCTTCATCCCGAAGCACGGGCCGAGGGACGGCTCGCGGATGCACACCGTGGCGCGCTTGCCGATCCTGTTCAGGCCGTCGCCGAGGCCGACGGTCGTGGTGGTCTTGCCCTCACCCGCCGGGGTCGGCGTGATGGCGGTGACCAGGATCAGCTTGCCATCGGGCTTGCCCTTCAGCGATTTGATGAAGTCATAGGAAATTTTCGCCTTGTGCGGCCCGTATTGCAGCAGCGCGTCGGTTGGAATGTCCAGTTTGCTTCCAACTTCGCCAATCGGCCGCATGCTTGCTTCACGTGCAATTTCAATATCGCTCTTGACCGCCATGGTTTTCTCCCAAACGCATTCGTTTCAATTTCGAGGTAGTTCAGTTGCCCAGCGTATCGCCGGCTTTCAGGCCCGATTCCCCCGCATATTCGTTCGCGGGCATCTTCTGTCCCCCGGCGGGCCGGACACGCTTGATCACGACCGCCCCTTCACCGGCAGCCACAGTGACGCCGTCCCGACCGACCGATATGACGGTTCCGGGGGCGCCGGAGGCAGTGCCGAGTCCGGAATCATAGATCGCCACTTCGGTTTCGCCGTTTTTGGTCCAGGCGCCCGGCTGGGGATTGCCGGCCCGGATGATGTTGTAGATCTGTCCGGCGGGCTGATCCCAGTGGATCTCGGCATCGGCCTTGCGGAACCAGGATTGGTAAGATCCCTTGCTAAGATCCTGATCGATTTTCGGCGCGGTGCCGGCCTTGACCAGATCCAGGGATTCGATCATCGCATCGACACCCATGGGGAACAGTTTTTTGAAATAGACATCGCCCAGGCTTTCGTCCGGTCCGATATCGCATTCCTTCTGCATCAGGATCGGGCCTTCATCCAGCCCCTCGTCCGGCCAGAAAATGGTCAGCCCGGTGCGCGCCGCGCCCATGGCGATCGGCCAGTTGATCGAGGATGGGCCGCGGTGCATGGGCAGCAGTGACGGATGGTACTGGAAGGTGCCGTGAGTCGGTACGTCCAGCACGTTTTGCGGCACGAACAGCAGCACATAAGCCATGATGCAGACGTCCGGATTGCAGGATCGCATCAACTCTTCGGCCTCGGGGGTTTTCCACGAGGCAGGCTGGTGCACCGGGATGCCCTTTTCGTCCGCCAGTTCCTTGATCGGGTCGTCGTGTCGGCCTTCCTTGCCGGGCGCACAGAAGACAGCAACGACATCCTCGCCGCGCTCCAGCAACTTTTCCAGCACGGCCTTGCCGAAGGCCTGCTGGCCGTGAACTGCAATGCGCATATCCGTCTCCCTTGATGGTTATTCGTTATTCAGCGATCTGTTTGGGCGTCGGGTCACCGACGGCGCCGCTGGCCCGGACGTCGTCCAGAGCGCTGCCGGCATACCCCAGCACGTCGGTCAGGATTTCATCGGTATGTTCGCCCAGCAAAGGCGAACGCTGGACGTCCGCCGGCGAGGCCGACAGCTTGATTGGGCACCCGACGGTCAGATAAGGCCCGCGTTCGGGATGGTCGACCTCGACCACCGTGCCGGTTTCGCGCAAGGACGGCTCCGCGGCAATCTCCTTCATCGACAGGATCGGGCCACACGGAATGTTCAGCGGATTGCAGAGATCCATGACCTCGAACTTGGTCTTGGTCTTGGTCCATTCCTCGATCATGTCGAAGATGTGGCTCAGCTTGTCGAGCCGCGCCGCCGGTGTGACGTAACCCGGATCGATCTTCCATTCCGGCTTGCCGATCACGTCGCAGATGTTCTCCCACGCCGGGGCCTGGGTGATGAAATAGATATAGGCATTGGGATCGGTCTCGTAGCCCTTGCACTTCAGGATCCAGCCGGGCTGGCCGCCACCGGAATCATTGCCGGCCCGCGGAGTGGCATCACCGAAGGCAATGCCCTGTCCATGCTGGCTGTATTCCTCAAGGGGCCCCTTTGCCAGGCGCTGCTGGTCGCGCAGCTTGACCCGGCAGAGGTTCAGAACGCCGTCCTGCATGGCAGTGGTCACTTTCTGGCCCTTGCCGGACTGTTCGCGATGATAGAGCGCGGTGACGATGCCCAGCGCCAGATGCAAACCGGTGCCGGAATCGCCGATCTGCGAGCCGGTGACCAGGGGCGGACCGTCCAGGAATCCGGTGGTCGAGGCTGAACCGCCCGTGCACTGGGCGACGTTTTCATAGACCTTGCAATCCTCATACGGGCCGGGGCCAAACCCCTTGATCGAGGCATAGATCATGCGCGGGTTCAGTTCCTGAATCTTGTCCCAGCCAAAGCCCATGCGGTCGAGCGCACCGGGGGCGAAATTTTCCACCAGCACATCACAGGTCTTCACCAGGCGCTCCAGCACCTCCTTGCCCTTTTCGTTCTTCGTGTTGAGGGTGATAGAGCGCTTGTTGTGGTTCAGCATGGTGAAATAGAGCGAGTCCGCATCGGGTACATCGCGCAACTGGCCGCGCGTCGCATCGCCCACGCCGGGCCGTTCCACCTTGATCACATCCGCGCCGAACCAGGCAAGCATCTGGGTGCAGGTGGGGCCGGACTGCACATGGGTGAAGTCCAGGATCTTGACGCCTTTCAGGGCTTCCATCGGTTTGCCTCCGTCTACTTGTACATGGTCTGGGCTTTTGTACCCGGCGCGTATTCATCGGGATCGATCCATACATTGACAACGGCGGACCGACCGGTTCTGGCGATCGACTCGCGGGCGCGCAGCAGTGCCGGCTGGATTTCCGACGCCTCGCGAACCTCTTCGCCATAGCCGCCGATCATCTTGCCGAAGTGGGAAAATTCCACATCGCCCAGCTTGTTGCCGACGCCGCCGCGCTGTTCGCCGTATTTGGCAATCTGGCCGTAGCGGATCTGATTCATCGCCGAGTTGTTGCCAACCACCGCCAGATAGGGCGCGCTGAACCGGTTGGCGGTTTCCATGTCAAATGCGGTCATCCCGAAGGAACCATCGCCATACAGGCACATCACTTCCTTGTCCGGGTGGGCCAGCTTGGCGGCCATGGCAAAACCGGTACCGACGCCGAGGGAACCGAGGGCGCCCGGGTCCATCCACTGGCCCGGGCCGCGCGGCCGCACGGCCTGGGCCGAGATGGTCACGATGTCACCGCCATCACCGATATAGATTGTATCATCACCGAGAAACTCGTTGATCTCATGGGCCAGGCGATAGGGATGGATCGGCGAGGCGTCGTTAAGGAACATCGGCATCAGCTTTTCCAGCTTCGAGGCCTCGATGGCGCGCAGTTCCGCCATCCATTCCTGACGCCCACCTTGAGCGCCCCTGTCGATGCGGCCGCTGGCGGCCTGTTCCACCGCCGCCAGGATCGCGCCAGGATCGCCGGCAATGCCAAGAGAAATGTCCCGGTTCTTGCCGATCGTGGCATAGCTCTGGTCGATCTGTACCAGGGTTGCCTCGGCCGAGATCCGTTTGCCATAGCCCATGCGAAAATCGAACGGCGTGCCGACGATCAGGATCACGTCGGCCTTCCTGAAGGCATCGGACCGTGTCCGGTCAAAATGGTGTGGATCGCCCTGGGGCAGCATACCCCGGCTGGCGCCGTTCATATAGGCCGGAATGTCCAGCGCGCGGATCATGCCGATCGCGGCTTCATGGCCTTGCGAGGCCCAGACCTGTTGCCCGAACAGAACCGCCGGGCGCCTGGCGTTGACCAGAATGTCGGCCAGTCTTTCGATGTCGGCGGGATCGCCGATCGTCCTGGACGAGGCACGATAGTGGCCGGGCCTTGGCACGATGGCGGATTCAATCGGAATTTCCCGATCCAGAACATCGCGTGGAATTTCCAGATAGGACGGGCCACAGGCGCCGTTGAAGCATTCCCGCGCCGCCATTGACACCATGTCGGCCACCCGCTCGGTCGAGAAGACACCCGAGGCGAATTTGGTGATCGGCGTCATCATGTCCACATGGGGCAGATCCTGCAGCGAGCCCATCTTGTGCTGGCTCAGCGAGCTTTGGCCGCCAATGTGAAGGATCGGACTTTCGGACCGGAAGGCCGTGGCGACACCCGTGACCGCATTTGTGCAACCCGGCCCGGCGGTTGTGACCACACAGCCAAGCTTGCCGGTCTGGCGGGCATATCCGTCGGCCGCATGGGCCGCCGTCTGTTCGTGGCGCACATCGACAATGCGAATGCCTTCGTCCAGACAGCCGTCATAGATGTCGATGATGTGGCCACCGCACAGGGTGAAGACCGTGTCCACGCCCTCGTTCTTCAGGGCCCTGGCCACCAGATGACCGCCGGAGATGACCGAGCCGTCCTTGACCTTCTGCTTCAGTGTGTCGTCTGCCGTTGTCGTGGACATCACTTCATTCCTCCAATTGAAAACCGGCGCCCGCGGCGTCAGTCGAGATTGACGTGGCGCGCCACATGGTCGCACAATTTCAGTGTATGTTCGCGCACCAGCCGCTCTGCCTGTTCGGTATTGCGGGCTTCCAGCGACTCGATGATTTCGGTGTGATCGATGATCGATTGTCTTGCCCGATCTTCCTCGAAGATCGTCCGGGCGCGAATGGCGCGCACATGCAGAAACAGTTTATCGGTGATCTCGCTGATCAGATCGCACTTGCCCATCCTGATGATGGCCTCGTGAAACGAAATGTTGGTGTCGGAATACTCGTCGATATGTTGCGACACTTCCTCACCGCTATAGACACCCAGCAGCTTGCGCAGCGAGGCGATCTCGGCGTCACTGGCGTTCAGGGTGATCAACCGGGCCGCCATGCTTTCCAGCGCGGCCCAGACGGTGATCATGTCGAGGATCTCGATCTTTGATTTTCGCACGATGAAGATACCGCGCCGGGGCTCGATGCGGACAATTCCTTCCTGATCCAGCCGGGCGAGGGTTTCGCGTAACGGCGTGCGGCTGATCCCGAATTGTTCGGACAAGGTGCGTTCATCCATGCGCAGTTCGGCATTCTCGTCATAGATGTTCATCTGCATGATCGCCGATTTCAGCGCGTCATAGATCCGGGACTTCAGGCTGAAATCCTCACGCAGCGGTTCGATCTTCAGGATGTTTTCAGACATTCGCCAGGCTCCGGATCCGGCCAATTTGCCGTTCTGGTACAGTGGCATACCATAAACCAGAGCACAAATACCACGGATTTCTTGACGGCCACATCATCCCCGGGGCTCTTCGTCGCCAGCACCGCCAGGGCGCGATCCGGCTTTGATCAGCAGCCGCCAGGCCGGCTTGAGCACTGGCAGAAACAGAAGGATGAGCGCAACGACCATGATGGGTGCGGAGAACGGCCGCGAGAAGAATATCTCGAAACTGCCATCGCCGATCAACAGCGACTGGCGCAATGCCGGTTCTGCCAAGGGGCCCAGAACAATGGCCAGCACAGCCGGCGCCAGGGGATAGTCCAGCTTGCGCATCAAATATCCGACGATGCCGAAGATCAGCATCAGCCAGACATCGTGCATGTCCTGGGTCGGGGCGTAACCGCCGATCAGGCACAGCACCAGAATGATCGGCGCCAGGATCGTGAACGGCAATTTCAGAACCCAGATAAAGGCCGGGATGAAAGCGATGTTGATCAACAGGGCGAACAGATTCGCGACATAGAGACTGGCGATCAGACCCCAAACAAAATCACCATGATCGGCGAACAGACGCGGCCCGGGCTCCAGCCCCCACAGCACCATCCCGCCCAGCAGAATGGCCGTTGTGGGTGACCCCGGAATGCCAAGGGTCAGCATCGGCAGCATTGATCCGGTCGATGCCGCGTTGTTGGCCGATTCCGGCGCAACCACACCGTCCAGGGCGCCCTTGCCGAATTTTTCCGGTTCCCTGGATATCTGCTTGGCGATGCCATAGGACATCAACGCACCGGGCGTCGCGCCTGCGGCCGGCAGAATGCCGACGAAATAGCCAAGCACCGACCCCATCACCGCGGTCTTCCAGGCGCTCAACATATCCTTCAGGTTCTGGAGCGTGCGTTTTACCGAGACGGTCGCTTCGGACATCATGCTGACGCCGCCTGCCTTGTGGTTTTCTTCCACCGTCCACAGCATTTCGCCGATGCCGTAAATGCCGATGGCCAGGACCAGGAAATTGATGCCGTGGAAGAACCCGGTGATGCCGCCGAAAATCAATCGCGGCTCGCCCGTCATGATGTCCAGGCCAACCGCGCTGAGCACCAATCCGATGCAGATCGAAAACAGCGTTTTGGCAATGTCGTCACCGCCCAGGCCAATGAAGGTCGCAAAGGCCAGCATCATGAGCGCAAACTCTTCCGGTGCGCCGAAGGTCAGCGCCACATGGGCCAGCGGCGGGGCAAAGAACGTGAACAGCATGACCGAGATCGTGCCGCCGACGAACGAGGCGACCGCGGCGCCGCTGAGCGCCAGATCGGCCTTGCCCTGCTTGGCCAGGGGCCGGCCGTCGAATGTCGTCGCCACGGCTGTCGAGGCCCCGGGTATGCCCAGCATGATCGAACTGATTGCCCCGCCATACATGGCGCCGTAGTAAATCGCCGCCAGAAAGATGATCGCCCCGGTCGGCGGCACCAGATAGGTCAGCGGCAACAGGATCGCCACCCCATTGACCGACCCCAGACCCGGCATTGCGCCGATGAACAGCCCCACGGTGCAGCCGCCGATGATCAATATCAGGTTCATCGGCTCCAGCGCCACGGCAAAGCCCGCCAGCAGAAGATTGAAGATTTCCATCATGGCAACGGTCCGCGTCCCCTGTAACTCTCTTCAAGACAGATCCCGCCGGACCCGGCTTTTACGCGTGATGCAAAGTGTCGAAGGCCGCCCGACTCAATAGACCCGACTCAATAGAACAGGGCGAAAACTGGATAGAACCACTCCTCGGTAATCCCCTTGGGCAAGGTGATATTCAGGGTGATTTCGAAAAACAGAAAGGTGATGACCGGCGTTACAGTCGCGAAAATCGCCGTCAGCCACCAGGCATGTTTTCCGATTACGCCGATATGGAAGATCATGAACAGCGGCATCGCCAGATAGACACCGATGATACTGAACAGAGCGACCGCCACGATCAAGGCGCCGGCCGACAAACCGACATCGATCAATGCGCCCCTGGTGATATAGGTTTCAGTCGATGCTGCAACCGGGCTGGTCTTGCGGACCCAGTTGACGATGATCCAGAGGCAGGACCCCAGCATGATGGCGGCCAGCCAAAAGGGCCAGGCACCGCCGCCGGGGCCCTCATCGGGGATCCACCCGATCGGCAGTTCGGTGCTTTTGATCATCAGGTAAAGGGAGAAAATCCCCATCACGATTGCCATCGCAAGTTCTGCAATGCGCATGACGAAAACCTCTCCCTTTATTTTATCCCGATTGACGTGCGTCAGATCAGCCGAGTGCGCCCATCTTCATCAGCATCTGGCGATGGATTTCCCTTTCCTTCACCCAGTAGTCCATCAGGGCCTGGCCTTGCAGAAGCGGACCCTGAAGGGCCTTCTTGCTGCGATAACCCTGCCATTCTTCCGAGTTGAACACTTCGGTGAACAGCTTGTCATAATAGGCAGCCGCGGCAGGATCCATGCTAGGCGCGCCGACAACGGTGCGCTGCATGTAATAGACGAAATCCTTGCCCAGTTCCTTGAAGGTCGGTGCATCGGGGAACAGATTGATCCGCTCGTCCGTGAAGCAGGCCAGCGGCTTGGTATTGCCGGCCTCGTAGAAGCCGAGTTGCTCGGACGGATTGTTCACCGTGGAATGGGCGTTGTTCCCGGCCAGTTCCTTGGCAACCTTGCCGCCGCCCTTGTAAGGCACGTACTTCATGTTCAGGCCATAGGCCGAATTCAGGAAATCGGTCAGCAGGTTATCCTCGGACGATTTGCCGGTACCGGCCATGATCCAGCCATTGCCTTCGGCCTTTGCCGCTTTGACAAAGTCATCGACGTTATTGATGTCCTTGCGGTCGGAATTGACCCACAGACAGAACGTGTCCTCGGCCATCCGCGCGACAGGCGTGAAAGTTTCGATGTCCACGCCCAGGCCAGGCTGGCGCAGCGGGGTCGTGTAGAAGCTGTTCAGGGTGAACATCACGGTGTGGTTGTCACCCTTCTTGCCCTTCAGATGGACCAGCGCTTCGGCGCCCGAACCGCCCGGCCTGTTGACCGGGGTGAACGGCACGTTCGACATTTTGTTCTTTTCGATGATCGACTGGATCAGGCGAACGGCCTTGTCGGCGCCCCCGCCCTTGCCGGCCATGACAACGAATTCAACCGGCTTTTTCGGCTGCCACTCGGCGGCCGCGGCCAGTTGCGGAAGGGTCATGACGAGCCCAAGGCCCAAGGCAACACCCAATCCGATTACGCCAAGTTTCGTGTAAGACATTCAGTCCTCCCATTTTGCGAGCGCTTCAGTGCGCTTCGATGACCAAGTCTGCACATTGATCCTGTTTCGAGTCCATTCCATGCCTCAAACGACGCAGGCATATAACGCATACTGGTATCTGGTCTATTGTGTGCCAGATTTTTTCAATCCGTCAATGCCCAATTTCAGGTGTGTGGATCATCTGAAAAAGGGCGTATTTACTGGCTCAAGGCCCTAATCGACCCTGTTTGGCAAAGATTATTCTGGCAGCCCCGCGACGTTATGGTGTCTGGTATCCCAGCATGGGCCATGCAGGTTTCGGTCATCAAAATGAAGATCGGTCAAGTCCGGCGATGAGATTGGGAAAAATTCGATGAAGGTTTGTATTTACGGGGCCGGCGCCATTGGCGGCCATCTGGGCGTGATGCTGCATCGGGGCGGAGCGGATGTTGCGCTGATCGCCCGCGGCGCCCATCAGGAAAAACGGCCTGAAACTGACTTTCAAGGACGGTGAGGAGATTACCGCGCCCCTGACAGCCACGGATAATCCGGCAGATCCTGGACCCCAGGATCATGTGATCGTCGCGCTGAAATCGCATCAGGCCTGGGAAGTGGCCGACCAGATGGCGCCGCTGCTGACCTCGGTTCAGGAAATCGGCCGCCTGGTCGACGTGCGGACGCCGTACATGGACGCGGTCCTGGCCCTGGTTCAACAGATGGGCCGGGTCGCCGGCGTCTACCCGACCTTCCCGGACCCGGAACCCGGATCGGAAGACGAGGCCGTGGGCGGAGTTGACTAAACCAGAATGGATTGGGCGGGCGACATCGACGAGGCGGCCATTCGCCGATATCGACTGTCGCGGGTAAAACAACTTTTGGCGGACAATGATGTCGCGGCCGCCGTGGCGCTCGATCCGATCAATCTGCGCCACGTCTCACCGGCAGCCGACTATCTTGTGTCCGGCCCGCGCGCGGGCGCACCAGATTCAGCATGTGGATGGCGTGACCGCGCGACAGGTCGCGGAATTCGGCGAAGCGTTCGCGAGTCGGGTCGATGTGGCTGGTCATGGGGGCGGTTCTCCACGGTCGTGATCAGAATTTCCCCGGATCGCCCGGCAAGAGCGGAAAGGCGCTCAAGACTGACGGGAGACGAACGGCCTCGGCTCCGCGCCGAACATGGTCGGCAGTGAGTGCATCCAGCCGGATGACGCCCAACATGCCCATGGCGCACAACACTTCGTCCTCCAGGATTTCCAGCATGCGGGCAATGCCTTCCGCACCGGCGGCGGCCAGCGCGTAGCAATAGAGCCGGCCGATCCCGACCATGTCGGCGCCCAGCGCGATCGCCTTGACGATGTCGGTGCCCCGGCAGATCCCGCCATCGACAATGACCGAGGCATTGCCGGCGCAGGCCGCGGAGATATCGGCCAGGACATCCAGTGTCCCCTCGCCATGGTCCAACTGGCGCCCGCCATGGTTGGAGACATAGACGGCGTCAATGCCATGATCGATCGCGATACGCGCATCCTCGGCGGTCATGATGCCTTTCAGGCCAATCGGGATGTCATAGTTTTTTCGAATCCGCCCGATGGTGACCCAGTTCAGCGCGGCCTGGCTACGCCTGGCCTCGGCATCCACATAAGCGCGCCATGGCTTTTCAAAGCGATCGACGGTGTCGCGCTCGCGCCGGCTGTAAACGGCCGAATCCACCGTGAAATGAAACGAGTCATAGCCCGCCGCAATCGCCTCCTCGATCTCATCTTCGATATAGGTGCCGCCGCCGCGAACATAGAGTTGATAGGAGAGCGTGTTGCCAGTCGCGGCCCGGATCTCCTGCTTGGTCCGGCGCGAAACCGAACTCAGCATCATCGGCACGCCGAACCGATCCGCCCCCCTGGCTACTTCCAGCGCGGCTTCGGGATGAAACATTTCCAGCCCGCCGACCGGCGCCAGCAGGATCGGCAGCCGGGCCGGTTTGCTGAAATATTCCGACCCGCAATCGATGGTGCCGACATCCACCAGAATGCGCGGACGCAGTGCAATCCGGTCCAGGGCGAGCCGGTTGCGGGCGACGGTTGTCTCGGTCTCGGTGCCGCCGACCAGATAGTTCCAGCCGCCATTTTCCAGTTCGTCCCGGGCGGCGGCAACGAATTCCTGCAACGTCAGATATTCGCTGTTCAGATCGTCTGACATAGATCGAAAATCCCTCTTCCCTGGCGGTTCCAGTTTACAGAAAAATCTGGAATGTGCATCTGTCGGGCAGCAGAAGTGCGATGGATTTTCAGACTGTCAACGATGTTGCGTCTGCCTATACTCCGCGCGAGAATTTGACAGCCGCGGGGCAGACGTGACGACATCTCACAACGATACCGGCGGGGCCTGGCAGGCCGATGTCTGGAAGGCATTGCAAGGGGGCGGGATCGACCTGATCGCCTATGTGCCTGACGCCGGCCATACGATCACCATCAAGGCGACCCATGCCGACCCGAACACCATTGCCGTGCCGTGCACGACCGAGGAAGAAGGCATCGCCATCGCCGCCGGCGCGCATCTGGGCGGCAAGCGCGCCGCCATGTTGATGCAGTCCAGCGGCGTCGGCAATTGCATCAACATGCTGTCGCTGATCGAGACCTGCCGGTTCCCCTTTCTGGCGCTGGTGACCATGCGCGGCGAGTGGGCCGAGTTCAATCCGTGGCAGAACCCGATGGGCCGGGCGACCGAGACCGTGCTGGAAGCCATGAACGTGACCTGCAAGCGCGCCGACCGGCCCGGCGACGTGTCCGGGATGATCGGCGCGGCGATTGATCAGGTATTTCATGGCGACCAGGCCATGGCGATCATTCTGGGTCAACGGCTGGTCGGACGAAAGGTCTGGAAATGAGCGGCAACGCACTGGACCGGCGCAAGGTGGTCGCCGCGATATTGAAGGATCGCGGCGATCTCCTGGTCATCGGCGGGCTCGGCTCATCCGCCTATGACATGTTTGCCGCCGGCGATCACGATGCCAATTTCTATCTGTGGGGCGCCATGGGCGGCGCGGCGATGATTGGCCTGGGCCTGGGCCTCGCGCAGCCTGATCGACCGGTGCTGGTGATTACCGGAGATGGTGAACAGTTGATGGGCATGGGGGGTCTCGCCACGATTGGGGTGAGCGCGCCGAAAAACCTGACCGTCGTGGTCCTGAACAATGCCCGCTATGGCGAAACCGGCATGCAGGACAGCCATACGGCGGGTCCGGTCGATCTTGTCACGGTTGCGGGCGGCTGCGGATTTCCCGATTGCCGCCGGATTACGACGATGGATGATTTGGCATTGTTGCGCGGCGATCTGCACGCGGGCGCCGGCCCGGTCTTCGCCGACATTTCGATTGCCGCCGTCAATGCGCCCAAGGCCCTGCCACCAAGGGACGGTGTCCATCTGAAAAATCGGTTCAGAGCTGTTCTGGGCATTGAGACAATATAGTTCCATCGGGATCAGGGCGTTTCTGACCAAGATTGAGTCTTCAACCCGTCCCGATCGCGGCGCCTCGGAACGACGGATGAACAAGCAAATCTTGTCAGGTAAGCAAATCCTGTCAGGGGCGACTTCAGTCGGAAAGGCTCTAAGCTTCGGAAACGGCAATCGCCAGAATGTAGACGCCCAGGATCAGAATTCCGCAGAAGAATACCCGTCGAAAACGTTCTTCCGACAGATGTCGGCGGACCTTCCAGCCCAGCACCATGCCCCCCAATGCCGGTACCAGGGCGGCAGCGGACCAGATCCCGAGCCGGGGTGTCAGCAGATCGTTGCCGCCAAGGGAGACGGCCAGGGCCGCGGTGGAAACCAGAAACAGCATTCCCATGGCCTGAACCAACCGGTCGCGTTCAAGGCCGATCGCCTGCAGGTACATCACGCCCGGCACGACGAAGGATCCGGTCATGCCGGTCAAAATGCCGTTGACTGTGCCCATCACCGGGCCGGCCCATATCTGGTGCCGATTTGAAATCGACAGCCTGAAACCCGCCAGACTGACTACGGCATAGGTTGCCAGAAGACCGCCCAGGAGCCCGGATAATATCGCCGGATCCAGCAGCGTCAGCGCCGCGGCTCCAAACCAGACCGTCAGCGTTGCCATGGCCAAGAAGGGCCAGACGCAATTCAGTACGTCGCGAAATCCACCGCCAATAGCGGCTTGCCAGAAATTGGTAACAAAAGACGGCACAATCAACAGCGCCATGGCCGTCGGCAGGTCGATTGCGGCCGTCAATAGACCAAGACTGACCGTTGGCAAGCCGAGACCGATGACGCCCTTGACGGTTCCGGCGAGCAGGAATGTCGCGAAAATTGTAAAAATGATGGCGGGCTCGAACACACGTGCAGTCTAGGGCTTTTGGGGACGCGAGGGAATCCTCGGCGCTGACCGGGAACGCCGATCAACTGCGCTTATGCGGCGGAGGCAAGATCGGCGTATTGGCGGGTGTTGCTGCTGGCCGCGCCGTCCGTGACGACGTCGGCCCAGATCGGCAGATGGTCCGAACCGAGTCGGGTTTCGGGCGACATGTGAACGCCCTTGTTCAGGATGGTCAGATCGCGGCTGATGGCAATGCGGTCCAGCGCCGCCACGGGTCGGCGGCTGTGGAAACTGGGCCCCGGCGCGTGAAACTCGAAAGCGTTTTCCAGACCACTTAGCGTTTTGGCGCCGTCACGCCATTCATTGAAATCGCCCATGATGACAGTGGATCCGGCATGGCCCTTGTCTTGCAGCGCATCGGCGATGGCGTGAACCTGACGGGTGCGGTGCTGTGGCAGCAAGCCCAGATGCACGCCGACAACGCGCAACGGCTCACCATGTACTTCCAGATCGGCCAGGATCGCGCCGCGTGGCTCGAACGTCGGCAGATGCAGCCGGTCGAGATGAACAATGCGCGTATCGCCGCGCACCAGAATGACATTGCCGTGCCAGCCCAGGCTGTGCGGACACACCGAATGATCGACAGCGCGGTATCCGGTCATCGCTTCCAGCAGATCAGCCGGCAGTGAACTGGTGCGCTGTCCAAACCGTCGGTCGACCTCCTGCAAGGCCAGCACATCGGCATCGATCTGGCACAGGATTCCAAAAATCCGGTCGGGGCGTTTGCGCCGGTCGGTGCCGACGCTCTTGCGGATGTTATAGCTGGCGATGCGTATCATGGTTCCGTGCCGAAAATATCAAACAGTACGCCATATTATCCCCCAGATGGGGTCAAGACCCGGTGAACACAAGATTTGGTGGATTGGGGCTTGCGCCCGTCGCGTGTATCGCCAATATCAGCAATAATCTGGAACACCTTGATTTGACGAGAATTCCGAGCCTCGAATGAAACTTTCGGAACAAAGCATGCCGGTCTATCTTGTCTGGGCGGCACTGATCATTTCCATGCCGGTCTCGGCCTGGGAGGGGCAATGGAGCGCGGTTTTCGTCGCCATGGCGACGCTGGCCCTGACTTTCCTGCCGCTGGTCTTCGAAGACCGGTTTCATATCAAGATCCCGGTCGGTTTTCTGGCCGCCATTGTGATGTTCATCTTCGCCACATTGTTCCTGGGCGAGGTCGGCGATTTTTACGAGCGCTATTGGTGGTGGGACGCTTTTTTGCATTTTGGCTCGGCCGTGGGGTTCGGCCTGATCGGTTTCATCACCATTTTCATCATGTTCGGTGGCGACCGGTATGCCGCCCCGCCCATCGCAGTGGCTGGTTTTGCCTTCTGCTTCGCCATGTCCATCGGCGGGGTCTGGGAAATCTTCGAGTTCGGCATGGACCGGATGTTCGGCCTGAACATGCAGAAATCCGGTCTGGACGATACAATGTATGACCTGATCATCGATTTTGTCGGCGCCCTGATCGGGGCAAGCGCGGGGTTTCTGTATCTGAAGGAATTACAGTTCAGCATCCTGTCCCCGATGATCGACGAGTTTATCGTGAAAAACCGCCGGCTGTTCAAGAAGTTCAGACGGTAAAGGCCGCTGTTCGCCACCATGTTGCAATTTCCGGGACTTCCGGCGGCGTCCGACAGATGTGATGCGCACCCGCATCCGTCAGTTCCCGGTGACTGCCATAACCGTACAGCACCCGATCGCCCGCGATCTGTTCTCGCTGTAACGTTCGCGGTAATGCCGAAGGGCGCGTTCGGCGTCCGCCGGATTGCCGATCAGGGTTTCGCAGCTTGCCAGCAGGGGCGGTCCGATACACCAGGTCAGGGCGTCCGCCGCCGGGCAGGGGAAATCCAGGGTTTTCAGCGCATATTGGGTTTTCAGCGCATATTGGGTTTTCAGCGCATGTTGGATTGACCGTGTGATCCCGTCCCCGGGATCGATCAGGGTGCCGTCCAGATCGAAACGGATGGTGCGCATGGCAGGCGCGACACGTGCCAGATTCGCGTCACGGTGTCCGGGTTATCGAGATCAGATTGGTCAGCCTGTCGGTAGTCGGCAGGAACCCGCAATGCATCGGCCGGCCGTCTTCGTTCTTGCGCAGGCAATAATCATAGGTGCCCATATCCAGATTGATGGCGTGGCGGGCGTGATAGGCGCGGCTGGCCAGAACGGCGGCATCAAAAAGGGTCAGGGCGGTCACGCCGCTGTCCAGGATCAGGAAATGACCATCCAGAGTCTCGATCAGCATCCGGCGGCGAAAGGCCGGAGCATCATCCTGTTGGCTCACATCAACCTTGCCGTCCGAGACCAGCAGATGGCTCTGGATCAGGCTGACCGGTTCGCCCCTGTTGCGGGCGGCGGCGATCCGGGCCAGGAAGGCTTTTCGATCGTCTTTTGAAGAATGCAGGGCATAGCGGCGTCCCTCGAACGGCAGATTGTCGATCGGGCCGAGCTGAAACTGGCCCTTGGCGTCGATCAGAACGGCGCCGTCCCAGCCATTGGCGCGCGTGTTGATCACGTTGCCGGCATCGATTGCCATGCCCATGACTTTCAGATCGGTTGACGTATAGGTGCCGCTGACGAGGAGATCGGGCGGGTCGTTCCCGGGGCTCCAGCTTTCGCCCGCCTGTTTGAACACCACGCGGGCGGCATAGCCGGAACGGCAGGACGCAAACAGAACGCCGGTGTCCCCGGTCCAGCAGTCATGAGGCCTGGCGGATTGTTCGCCCGCTGCGTTGGCGGGAACCGCCAGCGCGACGGTTCCTGCCAGAAACAATGCATGGAGAATTCCGATAACCGACATCATGCGCTTATCCGCCGGCCTGAATGGGGGAGAATTGTGATCTGGACAAGGCAGGGCCGGTGCACCTAACCAGGTTCGGCAAGACGTTCACGCAGTTCGCGTTTCAGGATCTTGCCGTAATTGTTCCTGGGCAGATCCGGGACGATCTGCCAGCGTTTCGGCCGCTTGAAGCGGGCAATCCGGGTCTGGACATGGGCATCGAGGTTCGCCGGGCTGAGGTCCTGGCCGGTCACGAACGCCACCACGACCTCACCCCAGTCATCGTCGGGCGCGCCGACAACCGAGACTTCCTGGACACCGGGACAGGTCAGGATTGCTTCTTCCACCTCGCGCGGATAGATGTTCGACCCGCCCGAAATGATCAGATCCCTGGACCGATCCTTCAGGGTCAGAAAGCCGACCGCGTTGAATGTGCCCACATCGCCGGTGTGCAGCCAGCCGCCGCGCAGGGTGTCGGCTGTTTCCCCGGGCTGTTTCCAGTAGCCTTTCATCACCGGCGCGCCGCGGGCGCAGATCTCGCCGGTTTCGCCAGGGGGCAGGGGGGTGTCTTCGCCGTCCATCACCGTCACCTCGACCACCGACTGGGGGAAGCCGGCCGATCCGATGATCGCCTCCCACTGCGGGTGCTCACGATTGGCGTACCAGCCGCGCGACAGGCCGGTAATGCACATCGGGCTTTCGCCCTGACCGTAAAGTTGAGCCAGGCGTGGTCCGAAGACATCCAGCGCGCGTTTGACATCGGCCACATGCATCGGCGCACCGCCATAGATGATGGTGCGCAGGTTCGATACATCGCCGCCATGGGCCTCCATATGGGCGACCAGCCTTGTGATCATGGTCGGCGCGGCAAACATCGAGGTGCCGGGCCAGGCGCCGTGGAGTTCAAGGATCTCGGCCGGGTCAAAGCCGCCGCTTTCCGGAATTACCTGGCAGGCCCCCATCGCCACATTGGGCAGGACGTAACAGCCGGATCCATGGCTCATCGGCGCGGGGTGCAGGATGGCATCGCCCGGACTGACCTGGTCGATGTCGAGGAAATAGCTGGTGGTCATGGCCAGCAGATTGCCATGGGTCAGCATCGCGCCCTTGGGCTTGCCGGTGGTGCCGGACGTATAGAAGAGCCAGGCCACATCGTCCCGATCCAGGGGTTGGACCGCCGCCGGCTCACCGGCCAGCAGCGCATCGTAGTCGGGTGTGCCGATCTCGATGACATGCTTCAGATCCGGCACGCCCGCTGCTCCGTCATTCACATTTCCGGCCACGTCGGCGGTCGTCAGGCAGACCTTGGCACCCGAATGGCCGAGGATATATTCAAACTCCCTGGCGTGCAGTTTCGAATTCACCTTGACCGTAACAATCCCCGCCACCCAGCAGCCCCACTGGCATTCAAGATATTCCGGGCAATTTTCAGCGATGATCGCACAACGGTCGCCCTTCTTCAGGCCAAGTTTCCCGGTCAGTCCGGTCGCCATGCGCAAGGCACGGTCATACAACTGGCCATAGGTCAGGACGACATGGGGTCCATGGGCAACGCCCGGCAGATCGCGGTAGACCGTACCGGACCGGGTCAGAAGATGGGTAATGTTCATGGCCCGGGTCCAGCGCCGGCACGTGGGACAATGGAAGTCCCGGATCGCTCGACCGGGTGACTTCCCTCTTCCGCCGGCGCGAGAGAGGAAGGCGACGGGTGCATCGCCTTGCCCTGCTTCCCCAATGAAACAATCACGCATGTTGTGGTGCCGTGGGCGTAGAGTTTGCCGTCGGCCTCGCCATAGAGGCGCCCTTCGGCCGTGCCGATGGTGCGGCCGGCATGGACGGCCTTGCCTTCGGCGATCAGCGGGCCGGTATCGGGCATGATGGCGCGGACCATGTTCACCGACAACTCGGCGGTGGTGTAGGCCTTTCCCCTGTCGGCCATGGTGTGGACGGCACAGGCCATGGCGGCGTCCAGCATGGTCGCGCCGAAACCACCATGGATCACGCCCAGCGGGTTCATCAGGTGATCTCCGGGATCGCCGCGAAACCGGACCATGCCGCGTTCGGCCCTGTGCATGTCAAAACCCAGGGTCGCACCGATCGAGGGGGCGGGGATCCGGCCCGCGATCACCGCATGCATGAATTCGAGGCCATCAAGCTCGGCAACAAAATCCAGATCCTGGTCGGACTGCAAATACGAATAGGTTCGGGTGCGCTCGGCCGCCATCGGGTTTCTTTCCTGAATTATCCAGCTTCCCTGGAATCAGGCCGCTTGCGGACCAGGCCCTGGCCAATGAACGAACAGACCAGTTCGTCCTTCTGATTGAAGACCTCGGCCTTGCTGCGCATCAGGCCCCAGCCGGGTTTCTTCCAGTCGAGCTTTTCGTTCGGCGTGTAGAAGAATGTCAGCGTATCGCCGGCAAGGGCGGGCAGGTGCCAGCGTACATTCAATGCACCGGGCGAGGGGCCTTGCGCCGCCAGCGCCGCCACTGGATCGTCCGACCGCAACAACTGCCCGGCCCGGTAGGGCACGATCTTCGACATCCACAGGGCGGTCACATGAAAGCCCGAGGCGCACAAGCCCCCGAACAGACTGTCCCTGCCGCCTTCTTCCGACAGGTGGAACGGCTGGGGATCGTACTTGCTGGCAAAGTCGATGATGGCTTCGGCGGTCAGGGTTTCGCTGCCGATCTCGTGACGCTCGCCCAGTTCCAGGTCCTCGAAATAATGTCCGCTCATGCCGGGATCCCGGCCTCGGCGCGCCGCCTGAACATCTGGGTCGAGTGCATGATCATCACCACGTCGTCGTGCTGGTTCAGGGTTTCGTGCTTCATGTCGACAAAGCCCATCCAGGAGCGTGATTTGGAGACCCGCGTGCCCAGAACTTCGGACCGGCCGCGCAAGGTGTCGCCGGCCATCACCGGGCGCCGCCAGATCATCTCTTCCATGCCGGGCGAGCCGAGCGAGGTGGACTTCAGGGCGATTTCCCGCGCGAACATCGCCATCCACAGAGAACAGGTCTGCCAGCCGCTGGCCGACAGGCCGCCCAGGATGGTGGCCTTGCCGGCTTCTTCCGACAGATGCATGGGCTGCGGGTCGAACCGGGTGGCAAACTCGATGATCATTTCCCTGGTCACGGTCAGGGAACCGTATTCCAGGATCTGTCCGGCCTCGAAGTCTTCCCAGTGAAGGAGGGTGTCTGTCATGGTCCGCCTTTTCCAACGATTCACCGATCCAGGCAAGGAAGATCGTCCGTTGAACCCGGATGAATGCCAGATATCCGGAAACATGGTGTCACATCAAAGGCAGGTTTTACGGGCGCTGATGGGCGGCGCTTGATTTTCAGCCCGGCTTCTCCTGTCGAGACCAGCCATCAATCAACGGCAGAAAGGAAATAATGGTCGTAAATTCAGGGATGTGGAAATGGCTGGAAGGCGAAGCCCTGGAAAAGCATGCGCAATCCCGGACTTCCGATCCTTGATCACCCGACGTAACGCTGCTTCAAATGAATTGATCATCTCCGCCCGGCTGTATTCGCCCTGGATTGGCCTCGGGCATGACAGGTTCCAGCATTGGCAAACCATTTGCCGCCGCTTCCCTGGCAGGTTTGCAACCATGTCGCGCCTCGGTCCGACGCTGTGTGCGGGGCGCCATGAATTGCTGGATTGCGTATGACAGGCTCGGCCGATGATTGACCCCGGCCAGTTCGATGCGATCAGTTTCGATGGCTGGGAAACGCTCACGCAGCCTGCCCTGCCTATGACCCTTGACTTCGCCGCCTGATCAGGCGCAATTCACACCGCTCGGAGAACACCGCCAGAGAATTTTCACCAAACTCGAGACACGACCGGCTTCATGTCCACAAGGACAAATCTGCCGGAGAGCAACTCGCGTGGGGTCGTGTCTCAATAACCCCAGGGCGATACACTTGGTCGATGCGCTCGGCAACTTGTTCCGCTTTCGGCTTCTGCCGGGGCAAGCGCACGACATGAAGGGGGTTGCTCCCCTGATCCACGATGTCTCCTTCGCAGCGTTGCTGGCCGACAAGGCCTTCGACGCCGATTGGTTCCTGCAAGACCTTGATGAGCGCGGCGCAACCGCGGTTATTCCACCCAAATCGAACCGGAAAGGGCTACGAGACGACGATACTCACATGTACAAGTGGCGTCACCTGATTGAAAACTGCTTCGCAAGGATCAGGGAATTCAGGGGGATGGCAACGCGATACGACAAAACAGATACCAGCCACGCAGCCAACCGGCACCCCTGCGCAATGCTCAACGCTGCTCGGTGATTGTCAACAGACCCTGGCAATTTCGCGTCTTTGAATTATAAATTTGCGGGTGTAGCCTCAAAATATCGGAAAACCATCGCTCGCTCTCTGTCTGCGGGCGCAATTGAACCAACGATCCGATCATGGGAGGAAATCATGAAAAAGTATCTCTTGGGCGCCGTTGCTGCCACGACAATGCTGTCATCAACCGCAGCTCTGGCTCAGACCGAAGTCCACTTCTGGCACGCGTTCACCGGCCGCTTGGGTGAGCTTGTTGCCGCGCAGGTAGACGAGTTTAACGCCAGCCAAAGCGACTATACCGTCGTGCAGAGCCATAAGGGCAACTATTCCGAGACGCTGAACGCTGGCATCGCCGCGTTTCGCGCGCAGGAGCAGCCCCACATCCTGATGGTGTTCGAAGTTGGCACCGCCACGATGATGGCCGCCGGCGGCGCGATCCGGCCCGTCTACGAGGTGATGGCTGAAAGTGGTGCGAACTTTGACCCTGACGCCTATATCGGCGCGGTCAAGGGTTATTACACCACCACGGACGGCGACATGCTTTCGCTGCCGTTCAACTCGTCCACACCCGTTCTTTGGGTGAACCGCGATGCGTTTGAAGCCGCAGGCGTCGATCCCGATACGGATCTGTCGACCTGGGAGGATGTCGGCGCCGCGCTGGATGCCCTGAAGGCCGGGGGCGAAGATTGCCCGCTGGTCACTGCATGGCAAAGCTGGATCCATCTGGAGAACCTCTCGGCCTACCACGATGTGCCGTTTGCTTCGAAAGACAACGGCTTTGCCGGTCTTGATACCGAGCTGATGCTGAATGGCCCTGCTCAGATTGCCCACCTGACCGCGATGGGTGAATGGGCGCGTGACGGCAAGTTCATTTACACCGGCCGCCGGAATGAGGGCGGCGCGAACTTCCGTGCGGGTGAATGCGCATTGTTCACTGAAAGCTCTGCAGGCTATGCGGGCATCAGCTCTGAAGCAGAGTTCGATTTCGAAGTCCGGCCGCTGCCTTACTGGGCAGGTGTCACTGACGCTCCACAGAACACCATCATTGGTGGTGCTTCGCTTTGGGTTATGGCTGGTCATGACGCCGAAGAGTACAAGGGCGTCGGCGAATTCCTGAGCTTCCTGTCGACCTCGGACGTACAGGCGGCCTGGCACCAGAACACGGGCTACCTTCCGATCACCGCAGAAGCGGGTGATGCGACCCGTGCGGCGGGCTTCTACGAACAGAACCCCGGCACGGACATCGCAGTGATCCAGATGACTGCGAATGAGCCGACGGCGAACTCCAAGGGTTTGCGCCTTGGGTCGTTCGACCAAATTCGCGGGATCATCGACGAGGAGCTGGAAGCGATCTGGGCGGGCGACAAGAGCGCCGAAGAAGCCATGAACAGCGCCAAGGGGCGCGGTGATGCGCTGCTTCGCCGTTTTGAGCAAGCCAACCGCTAGGACATGGAATGAATGCGGGCTCTTCGGGGCCCGCATTCTTTGTCAGGTCTCGGCGCAGATGGAAAAACGCGTAACCTTTCGCGGCTGGATGCTGCCTCTGGCGCTGATTGCGCCTCAGGTTTTCATTTCGGCAGTGTTCTTTTTCTATCCCGCCGGACAGGCGATCTGGCAATCGCTGTTCATCCCCGACCCGTTTGGACTGTCAGCGCAATTTGTGGGTCTGGGCAATTTTGAATTTCTGCTGAGCGACAAGTTCTACCGCGCCTCATTCTTGACCACTGCGGTGTTCTCGATCCTGGTGACGCTCTGTTCAATGATCCCGGCCTTGTTTTTGGCGGTCATCGCAGATCGTCTGATCAAGGGCTCAGGCGTCTATCGCACGATGTTGATCTGGCCTTATGCGGTTGCGCCGGCTGTGGCGGGTGTCCTGTGGCTTTTCATGTTCAACACCCGTGTGGGCGTTGTGTCCTGGTATCTGGGCCAACTGGGGTATGACTGGAACCATGTCCTGAACGGTGGTGAGGCCATGGGGCTGGTGGTCGTGGCCTCCGCCTGGGGGCGGATCAGCTATAACTTCCTGTTCTTCTTCGCCGCTCTGCAATCGGTGCCGCGCTCTGTCATCGAGGCGGCTGCAATCGATGGCGCGCATTTCTGGCGCCGCTTCTTTACCATCGTCCTGCCGCTAATCACCCCGACCGCCTTCTTCCTTCTGGTGGTGAACGTGGTCTATGCGTTTTTTGAGACCTTTGGGGTGATCCACACTATCACCGCGGGCGGACCGCAGCAATCTACGACGATCCTGGTCTACAAGGTCTTTTCAGACGGTTTCATCGGGCAGGATCTGGGCTCCTCGTCGGCGCAGTCGGTGATCCTGCTCTTGGTCGTCGGCCTCTTGACCGTCATCCAGTTCAAATTTGTCGAGAAGAGGGTGTATTACTGATGGCCCAGCACTCTGGCATGGTGGAAAAGCGCGGCATGGGCATCTGGCTTACCCATGTTTTCATGATCCTTGGCGTGCTCGTGATCTTCTTCCCGATCTGGTTGGCCTTTGTCGCCTCTACCGTGACCCCGCCAGAGATCGTGAAGCCGCCGATGCCGATCTGGCCCGGCGATCAGTTCTGGGCAAACTACAAGGCCGCACTTTTTTCGGGCGTGAACGTGCCGGTGGCGACCATGCTGTTCAACAGCCTGGTGATGGCCGTGGGCATCGCCGTAGGCAAGATCATCATCTCTCTCTTGAGCGCCTTCGCGATCATCTATTTCCGCTTTCCGTTCCGCACGACATTCTTCTGGATGATCTTCCTGACCCTGATGCTGCCGGTGGAAGTCCGGATCGTGCCCACCTTCGAAGTCGTTGCCGGCTTTGGCATGCTCAACAGCTATGCGGGATTGATATTTCCGTTGATCGCCTCGGCCACCGCAACTTTCCTGTTCCGCCAATTCTTCCTGACGATCCCGGATGAATTGGCCGAGGCTGCACGTGTCGACGGCGCCCGCCCCATGCGGTTTTTCATCGACATCGTCGTGCCTGTGAGCCGGACAAACATCGCGGCTCTCTTCGTGATCCTGTTCATCTATGGCTGGAACCAGTACCTTTGGCCGCTTCTGATCACCACCGACCCCGAAATGAACACAATCGTCATGGGCATCAAACAAATGTTCCCATCGGGCGACGACGTGGCGGAATGGCCGGTGATCATGGCGACATCGATCCTGGCCATGGTTCCGCCCGTGATCGTTGTGGTCTCGATGCAGAAACTCTTCGTCCGCGGCCTGGTTGATAGCGAGAAATAGCAGATGGCGACCGTCACCCTGGAAAACGTCAAAAAGAGCTTCGGCGCCACGGATGTCATCCATGGGATCGACATGGCCATCGAGGACGGTGAATTCATCGTAATTGTCGGGCCGTCCGGCTGTGGCAAGTCCACGCTATTGCGCATGGTCGCGGGGCTGGAGACGGTAACCTCGGGAAATGTTCTGATCGGCGGCGAACGCGCCAACGACAAGGAACCGATGGACCGGGACATCGCCATGGTGTTCCAGAACTACGCGCTCTACCCCCATATGTCGGTGCGCCAAAACATGGGCTACGGCCTGAAGATTGCGGGCCTTCCCAAAGGCCAGATCGAGGCCAAGGTGCAGGAGGCCGCCAAACTTCTGCAACTGGAGGCGCTACTTGATCGTAAACCCAGGCAGCTGTCAGGCGGGCAACGTCAACGGGTCGCAATGGGGCGTGCCATTGTGCGGGAACCCGCGGTGTTTCTTTTTGACGAGCCGCTTTCCAATCTGGACGCGAAATTGCGCGTGCAGATGCGGCTCGAAATCCGTGAATTGCAGGAAAAGCTGGGGATCACTGCGCTCTATGTGACCCACGATCAGGTTGAAGCCATGACCATGGCGGATCGAATGATCGTGATGAACGGCGGCGTGGCCGAGCAGGTCGGAACACCGCTTGAAGTCTATGAAACACCGCGCACGCTTTTCGCCGCCCGGTTCATTGGCAGCCCTGCGATGAATGTTTTCGACGCTCGAGTCGAGGATGGTGTCGTGAAGATCGGATCCGCGACGGTCGGCCCCGCAAGTGGTCCCGACGGTCCGGTAAGGCTTGGTCTGCGCCCTGAACATCTGAACCGCGACGACCAGGGGGCATTGCAGGCCAGCATTCAGATGTCTGAACCGCTCGGAGCAAACACCCTGCTGCACGGTCGACTTGCGTCTGCCGATGGCGAAGCGATCACCATCAGCTTGCCAGGTGTGCATCCTGTGGACGACAAGTCCGCGACGATGCACCTGTCTGTCGATCCCGCAAACATCCACCTCTTCGATCCCGCCAGTAGGGAAAGGCGCCCGCGCTGATGCGCTATCCTGCGGTTGAAGCGTATCGCGGCGGACCGGGCTTGATCCGCGTGGTCGGACATCGCGGCGCTCGCGGCATTCTGCCGGAAAATTCAAGGTTCAGTTTCAAATTGTATGCATGGACGTGCGATGGTGGTTGCGAGGCAAGCCCGGGGTGAGGCGTTCTCCGGTTCAAGCCGCTGGAACCATCGCAGGTCGTTGTCGAGATATCTGGTCGCGACGCCTCGGTAGCGCCGCAGGAAATCCTTCAACCGGCCATGTCGGTTGTTGACTGCCGCATCTGCTGCGATCTGAATGTGAAAGGCACCGTGCCGGGCAATACGCGGGTGTGGCTGGCTGCCGGGGTGAGGGATATGCGGCGCGGGTTCAACACACTGGCGGCTCGGGCAGAACAGGTTCTGGCTGAGGACCCGTATTCGGGGCACATGTTCGTGTTTCGCGGCAGGCGCGGTGATCTGCTCAAGATCATATGGTGGGACGGCCAGGGCGCTTGCCTGTTCTCCAGACGACTGGAACGGGGCGGTTTGTCTGGCCTGCGGCCAGGGAGGGCAAGGTCAGCCTGAGGCCCTCACAACTGTCGATGCTGCTGGAAGGGATTGACTGGCGCACCCCGCAAAAGACCTGGCGTCCCTTGCAGGCGGGATAGAGAAAGCCCAAAGCTGAGTGGCGGCGGCGCTGCACCACCCGGTTGATCATCTGAAGGCGGGCACGCGCATACGCATAACTGCCAATGACTCCGCTGTAGTGCGGCAAGTCATTGAATTGGCTTGCGTATCTCCATTTCGCGATTGCCGGTCGCGGACCATCTCCCGTGCGAGCGTGCGCCGCACGGGACCGATTGATGGAGGACGGTTTTTTCCAGCCTGCCCGACCGATCAACTGATCCTGTCGCGCCTGGGGCGTCGGTCCCGCTATCACCGGCTCTCCGGGTCAGAGATCGAACAGCATGACATCGGCATCGACGATGAATGACCAGGTTCCATCGTCGGCCGTGAAACTGCGGTATTCGTCTCCTTCGAAATCGGTACGGTCCCCTTCGGTAAAGTCGTCCATGTCGAAGCGCAGCGTGTCCAGACCACCGCCCTCAATCCGAACCCGAGACCCCGGAACGGTATTGCCCGCAAAGACAAATTCGTCCGGGATGGTCAGGTCAGTGACGCCCTCACCGCGCCCGACCCCGCTCGGCAGCACCACCTCAAGCCCGGCATGGTTCGGAAACTCCTCGCTGTAATCAAAGTCGCCTGCATACTCAACCTGGTCCAGATCGTCGTCATTGTCATCGTCGTAGTCGATCCGGATCCGGTTGCCGTTCGCGTCATCGTACTCGGTCAAATCAATCGTGCCGTCCGCATCCCAGTCGTAGTCGGTCCGGGTCCGGTTGCCGTTCGCGTCCCGCGTGTAGTGCTCGATCCGGTCGATGATGCCGTCCGCGTCGTCGTCGAAGGCGGTCCGGGTCAGCCTGCCGTTCGCGTCATAGTACTCGGTCAAATCAATCGTGCCGTCCGCATTGTTGTCGAAGTCGGTCCGGATCCGGTTGCCGTTCGCGTCATGGGTGTAGGTCTCGATCCGGTCGGTGGCGCCGTCCGCGTCGTCGTCGAAGGCGGTCCGGTTGCCGTTCGCGTCCCGCGTCCGCGTGTAGTGCTCGATCCGGTCGGTGGCGCCGTCCGCATTGTTGTCGAAGTCGGTCCGGGTCCGGTTGCCGTTCGCGTCCCGCGTGTAGTGCTCGATCCGGTCGGTGGCGCCGTCCGCATTGTTGTCGAAGTCGGTCCGGGTCCGGTTGCCGTTCGCGTCCCGCGTGTAGTGCTCGATCCGGTCGGTGGCGCCGTCCGCATTGTTGTCGAAGTCGGTCCGGGTCCGGTTGCCGCTGGCGTCATAGTACTCGGTCCGATAAGGCGTGTCATCGCCGGGGCTATAGAGGGCGCTCCGGGTCAGGTTGCCGTTCGCGTCATAGTACTCGGTCCGATAAGGCCAGTTATGGATATAGAAGTCGCTCCGGTCGATGCTGCCGTCCGCGTCGTCGTCGAAGTCGGTCCGGCCCAGGTTGCCGCCCCAATCATACTGATACGTGTAGGTCTCGATCCGGTCGGCTCTGCCGTCACCGTCGTCGTCGAACGCAGCGCGGTCGATGGTGCCGTTATTGTCGTCGTCGAAATCGATTCGGGTCAGCCTGCCCTCATCATCAAATATGGCGTGCCCGATCCGGTCGACATTACCGTCATCGTTGTCGTCGAACCCGATCCGGTCAACAGTGCCGTCATTATCGTCGTCAAAGTCGATCCGGATCAGCCTGTCGTTCTCGTCATGGGTGTAGGTCTCGATCCGGTCGGCGGTACCGTCAGTGTCGTCGTGAAAGTCGGTCCGGATCAGCCTGTTGTTCTCGTCATGGGTGTAGGTCTCGCTCCGGTCGACAGTGCCGTCAGTGTCGTCGTGAAAGTCGGTCCGGATCAGCCTGTTGTTCTCGTCATGGGTGTAGATCTCGGTCCGCTCAACGATGCCGTCCGCACCGTCGTCGAACTCGGTCCAGCTCAGCCTGCCGTTCGCATCATAGTAATAGAGTTCACTCCGCTCATAGGTGCCGTCCCCGTCATCGTCGAACCTGGTCCGGGTCCGGTTGCCCGCCGCATCAAGCGTGTAACCCTCGCTCCGCTCATAGGTGCCGTCCCCGTCATCGTCGAACCTGGTCCGGGTCCGGTTGCCCGCCGCATCAAGCGTGTAACGCTCGCTCCGGTCATGGGCGCCGTCCCCGTCATCGTCGAAGTCGGTCCGAATCAGGTTGCCGCTCGCATTGAACCTGTAGCTCTCGCTCCGCTCATAGGTGCCGTCCGCGTCATTGTCGAAGGCGGTGCGGTCGGTGATACCGTCATTGTCGTCGTCGAAGTCGGTCCGGGTCCGGTTGCCGCCCTCGTCGTAAGTGTAGGCCTCACTCCGCTCATAGGCGCCAGCCGCGTCGTCGTTGAAATCGGTCCGGGTCAGGTTGCCGTTCGCGTCATGGGTGTAGGTCTCGATCCGGTCGATCGTGCCATCCGCGTCGTCGTCGAAGACGGTCCGGTCGATCGTGCCATCCGCGTCGTCGTCAAAGGCGGTCCGCTCAACGGTGCCGTCATTGCCGTCGTCGAAGTCGGTCCGGGTCAGGTTGCCGTTCGCGTCATGGGTGTAGGTCTCGATCCGGTCGATCGTGCCATCCGCGTCGTCGTCGAAGACGGTCCGGTCGATCGTGCCATCCGCGTCGTCGTCAAAGGCGGTCCGCTCAACGGTGCCGTCATTGCCGTCGTCGAAGTCGGTCCGGGTCCGGTTGCCGCCCTCGTCATACGTGTAGGCCTCACTCCGGTCGATCGTGCCATCCGCGTCGTCGTCAAAGGCGGTCCGCTCAACGGTGCCGTCATTGCCGTCGTCGAAGTCGGTCCGGGTCCGGTTGCCGCCCTCGTCGTAAGTGTAGGCCTCACGCCGGTCGATCGTGCCATCCACGTCGTCGTCGAAGACGGTCCGGTCGATCGTGCCATCCGCGTCGTCGTCAAAGGCGGTCCGCTCAACGGTGCCGTCATTGCCGTCGTCGAAGTCGGTCCGGGTCCGGTTGCCGCCCTCGTCATACGTGTAGGCCTCACTCCGGTCGATCGTGCCATCCGCGTCGTCGTCAAAGGCGGTCCGCTCAACGGTGCCGTCATTGCCGTCGTCGAAGTCGGTCCGGGTCCGGTTGCCGCCCTCGTCGTAAGTGTAGGCCTCACGCCGGTCGATCGTGCCATCCACGTCGTCGTCGAAGTCGGTCCGGGTCCGGTTGCCGCCCTCGTCATACGTGTAGACCTCACTCCGCTCAATCGTGCCATCCACGTCGTCGTCGAAGACGGTCCGCTCAACGGTGCCGTCCGCGTCATTGTCGAAGTCGATCCGGGTCCGGTTGCCGTTCGCGTCATAGTACCAGGTCCGATAAGGCGTGTCATCGCCGGTGCGATAGAGGTCGCTCCGGGTCAGGTTGCCGTTCGCGCCATAGTACCAGGTCCGCTCAGGCGTGTCATCGCCGGGGCGATAGAGGTCGGTCCGGGTCCGGTTGCCGTTCGCGTCATAGTACCAGGTCCGATAAGGCGTGTCTTCGCCGGGGCGATAGTAGTCGCTCCGGTCGATGGCGCCATCCGCGTCATAGTAATCGGTCCGGTCGATGGTGCCGTCCCCATCGACGTCGAAATCGGTCCGGTCGATGGCGCCATCCGCGTCATAGTAATCGGTCCGGTCGATGGTGCCGTCCCCATCGTCGTCGAACGCAGCGCGCTCAACGGTGCCGTCATTGTCGTCGTCGAAGTCGGTCCGGGTCCGGTTGCCGTTCGCGTCATGGGTATAGGTCTCGTTCCGGTCGGCTCTGCCGTCACCGTCGTCGTCGAACGCAGCGCGCTCAACGGTGCCGTCATTGTCATCGTCGAAGTCGGTCCGGATCCGGTTGCCGTTCGCATCGTAGATGTAGGTCTCGTTCCGGTCGGCTCTGCCGTCACCGTCGTCGTCGAACGCAGCGCGGTCGATGGTGCCGTCATTGTCGTCGTCGAACGCAGCGCGCTCAACGGTGCCGTCATTGTCGTCGTCGAAGTCGGTCCGGGTCCGGTTGCCGCCCGTGTCGTAAGTGTAGGCCTCACTCCGCTCATAGGCGCCAGCCGCGTCGTCGTTGAAATCGGTCCGGGTCAGGTTGCCGTTCGCGTCATGGGTGTAGGTCTCGATCCGGTCGCGGCGGCCGTCCGCGTCGTCGTCGAAGACGGCCCGGTCGATGGTGCCGTCTCCATCCCTGTCGACCCGGGTCCGGACCCGGTTGCCATTCGCATCATAGGTGTAATCCTCGGTCCGGTCGATCGTGCCGTCCCCGTCCCTGTCGAACCGGGTCCGGACCCGATTGCCGCTGGCGTCATAGTACCAGGTTCGCTCAATCGTGCCATCCGCGTCGTTGTCAAATTCGGTCCGCTCAACGGTGCCGTCATTGCCGTCGTCGAAGTCGGTCCGGGTCCGGTTGCCGCCCTCGTCGTAAGTGTAGGCCTCACTCCGCTCATAGGTACCGTCCGCGTCATTGTCGAAGGCGGTGCGGTCGATGGTGCCGTCATTGTCGTCGTCGAAGTCGGTCCGGGTCCGGTTGCCGCCCGTGTCATACGTGTAGGCCTCACTCCGCTCATAGGCGCCAGCCGCGTCGTCGTTGAAATCGGTCCGGGTCAGGTTGCCGTTCGCGTCATGGGTATAGGTCTCGATCCGGTCGCGGCGGCCGTCCGCGTCGTCGTCGAAGACGGCCCGGTCGATGGTGCCGTCTCCATCCCTGTCGACCCGGGTCCGGACCCGGTTGCCATTCGCATCATAGGTGTAATCCTCGGTCCGGTCGATCGTGCCGTCCCCGTCCCTGTCGAACCGGGTCCGGACCCGATTGCCGCTGGCGTCATGGTACCAGGTTCGCTCAATCGTGCCATCCGCGTCGTCGTCAAAGGCGGTCCGCTCAACGGTGCCGTCATTGCCGTCGTCGAAGTCGGTCCGGGTCCGGTTGCCGCCCTCGTCGTAAGTGTAGGCCTCACTCCGCTCATAGGTACCGTCCGCGTCATTGTCGAAGGCGGTGCGGTCGATGGTGCCGTCATTGTCGTCGTCGAAGTCGGTCCGGGTCCGGTTGCCGCCCGTGTCGTAAGTGTAGGCCTCACTCCGCTCATAGGCGCCAGCCGCGTCGTCGTTGAAATCGGTCCGGGTCAGGTTGCCGCCCGTGTCGTAAGTGTAGGCCTCACTCCGCTCATAGGCGCCAGCCGCGTCGTCGTTGAAATCGGTCCGGGTCCGGTTGCCGCCCTCGTCGTAAGTGTAGGCCTCACTCCGCTCATAGGCGCCAGCCGCGTCGTCGTTGAAATCGGTCCGGGTCCGGTTGCCGCCCTCGTCGTAAGTGTAGGCCTCACTCCGCTCATAGGCGCCAGCCGCGTCGTCGTTGAAATCGGTCCGGGTCCGGTTGCCGTTCGCGTCATGGGTATAGGTCTCGATCCGGTCGCGGCGGCCGTCCGCGTCGTCGTCGAAGACGGCCCGGTCGATGGTGCCGTCTCCATCCCTGTCGACCCGGGTCCGGACCCGGTTGCCATTCGCATCATAGGTGTAATCCTCGGTCCGGTCGATCGTGCCGTCCCCGTCCCTGTCGAACCGGGTCCGGACCCGATTGCCGCTGGCGTCATAGTACCAGGTTCGCTCAATCGTGCCATCCGCGTCGTCGTCAAAGGCGGTCCGCTCAACGGTGCCGTCATTGCCGTCGTCGAAGTCGGTCCGGGTCCGGTTGCCGCCCTCGTCGTAAGTGTAGGCCTCACTCCGCTCATAGGTACCGTCCGCGTCATTGTCGAAGGCGGTGCGGTCGATGGTGCCGTCATTGTCGTCGTCGAACCTGGTCCGGGTCCGGTTGCCCGCCGCATCAAGCGTGTAGTGCTCGCTCCGGTCATGGGCGCCGTCCGCGTCATCGTCGAAGTCGGTCCGAATCAGGTTGCCGCTCGCATTGAACCTGTAGCTCTCGCTCCGCTCATAGGTGCCGTCCGCGTCATTGTCGAAGGCGGTGCGGTCGGTGATGCCGTCATTGTCGTCGTCGAAGTCGGTCCGGGTCAGGTTGCCGTTCGCGTCGTAAGTGTAGGCCTCACTCCGCTCATAGGCGCCAGCCGCGTCGTCGTTGAAATCGGTCCGGGTCCGGTTGCCGCCCTCGTCGTAAGTGTAGGCCTCACTCCGCTCATAGGCGCCAGCCGCGTCGTCGTTGAAATCGGTCCGGGTTCGGTTGCCGCCCTCGTCGTAAGTGTAGGCCTCACTCCGCTCATAGGCGCCAGCCGCGTCGTCGTTGAAATCGGTCCGGGTCAGGTTGCCGTTCGCGTCGTAAGTGTAGGCCTCACTCCGCTCATAGGCGCCGTCCGCGTCGTCGTCGAAGGCGCTCCGGGTCCGGTTGCCCGCCGCATCAAGCGTGTAACGCTCGCTCCGCTCATAGGTGCCGTCCCCGTCATCGTCGAAGGCGGTGCGGTCGGTGATGCCGTCATTGTCGTCGTCGAAGTCGGTCCGGGTCCGGTTGCCGCTCGCATCATACGTGTAGGTCTCGTTCCGGTCGGCTCTGCCGTCATTGCCGTCGTCGAAGTCGGTCCGGGTCCGGTTGCCGCCCTCGTCGTAAGTGTAGGCCTCACTCCGCTCATAGGCGCCAGCCGCGTCGTCGTTGAAATCGGTCCGGGTCAGGTTGCCGTTCGCGTCGTAAGTGTAGGCCTCACTCCGCTCATAGGCGCCGTCCGCGTCGTCGTCGAAGGCGCTCCGGGTCCGGTTGCCCGCCGCATCAAGCGTGTAACGCTCGCTCCGCTCATAGGTGCCGTCCCCGTCATCGTCGAAGGCGGTGCGGTCGGTGATGCCGTCATTGTCGTCGTCGAAGTCGGTCCGGGTCCGGTTGCCGCTCGCATCATACGTGTAGGTCTCGTTCCGGTCGGCTCTGCCGTCATTGCCGTCGTCGAAGTCGGTCCGGGTCCGGTTGCCGCCCTCGTCGTAAGTGTAGGCCTCACTCCGCTCATAGGCGCCAGCCGCGTCGTCGTTGAAATCGGTCCGGGTCAGGTTGCCGTTCGCGTCATGGGTGTAGGTCTCGATCCGGTCGCGGCGGCCGTCCGCGTCGTCGTCGAAGACGGTCCGCTCAACGGTGCCGTCATTGCCGTCGTCGAAGTCGGTCCGGGTCCGGTTGCCGCCCTCGTCGTAAGTGTAGGCTTCACTCCGCTCAACGGTGCCGTCATTGCCGTCGTCGAAGTCGGTCCGGGTCCGGTTGCCGCCCTCGTCATACGTGTAGGCTTCACTCCGCTCAACGGTGCCGTCATTGCCGTCGTCGAAGTCGGTCCGGGTCCGGTTGCCGCCCTCGTCGTAAGTGTAGGCCTCACTCCGGTCGATCGTGCCATCCGCGTCGTCGTCAAAGGCGGTCCGCTCAACGGTGCCGTCATCGCCGAAGCGATAGTAGTCGATCCGGGTCCAGTTGCCGTTCGCGTCATAGTACCAGGTCCGGTCAATCGTGCCATCACGAGTGCGATAGTAGTCGGTCCGGGTCCAGTTGCCGTTCGCGTCATAGTACCAGGTCCGGTCAATCGTGCCATCACGAGTGGAGCGATAGAGGTCGGTCCGGGTCCGGTTGCCGTTCGCGTCATAGTAATCGGTCCGATCAGGCGTGTCATCGCCGAAGCGATAGTAGTCGGTCCGGTCGATGGCGCCATCCGCGTCATAGTAATCGGTCCGGGTCCGGTTGCCGCCCTCGTCGTAAGTGTAGGCCTCACTCCGGTCGGTGATGCCGTCATTGTCGTCGTCGAAGTCGGTCCGGGTCCGGTTGCCGCCCTCGTCATACGTGTAGGCCTCACTCCGCTCATAGGCGCCATCCGCGTCGTCGTCAAAGGCGGTCCGGGTCAGGTTGCCGTTCGCGTCATGGGTGTAGGTCTCGATCCGGTCGCGGCGGCCGTCCGCGTCGTCGTCGAAGACGGCCCGGTCGATGGTGCCGTCCCCATCCCTGTCAACCCGGATCCGGACCCGGTTGCCATTCGCATCATAGGTGTAATATTCAATCCGGTCGATCGTGCCGTCCCCGTCCCTGTCGAACCGGGTCTGGACCCGATTGCCGCTGGCGTCATGGTACCAGATCCGGTCGATGATGCCGTCATCGTCGTCGTCGAACTCGGTCCGGATCTCTTCGGTGGCCATGGTCTCAATCCCTTCTCCAATGTATTGCTAATATCATTCTGAACAGGTTATTATCATAGCACGTTCGATCTCAGGTTGGAACCGTTTGTTTCTTGTTTCGCTTCGCCCGGTCAGACAACGGTGAGGTTATCGCCGCCGCCGAAATCGTACGCGCGGGCGGCGCGGGTGGCCCTGTCATGATCGAGGGTCCGGAGCCGCCCGGCTGGCACAAGGTTTTCGCTGATTATCCGGAAGAGGGCCTTGTTCACATCCGCCCCCGGGGCCCCGGCCATATCCTGTTCGTGCTCGGGCTGTTCTTGTTGTCCGCTCGGTTGTCGGCCCTGCCGTGGCAGGTCAGCGCCGGCACCCTGGCTCACACCGTGACCCTGGTGCTGGGCGCAACCGGGCCGGTTGTGCTGCCGGCATCGATTGTCGAACCGCTGAGCGCCGCCTCGATCCTCCATGTCGCCGTGAAGAACCGGTTTACCCGCCAACTGCATCGCTGGCGTCCGCCGGTCGTTTTCTGTTCCGGGCTCTTGCACGGGCCCGGTTGCGCTGGCGTACTGTCCGAAACCGGTCTGCCGGCCCGGCAATGTGTCATCAGTCCGCCGGCTTTCAATAGTGGCGACGAAACAGGACAAATTGCCGTCATCGCCGCCGCTTTCGCGCCGGTCGGTCGGGCTGCTCGATTCGACTGGTATCGCCGCGCCGTCACGATACCCGGTTCGCTGATCATCGCGGTTGTGGCGGCCTGCCGGATCATTCAGCGCGTCGGTCTGGTATAAGGACTTACGAACCCAATCTGACCGGAGCCCAGAATGATCCCCTATTCAGTTCTCGATCTGTCGCCGATTGTCGATGGTGGATCGGCATTCGACTCGCTTCACAATACCGCCGATCTGGCGCGCAATGCCGAAGGCTGGGGCTATACCCGGTACTGGCTGGCCGAACATCACAACATGACCGGGATCGCCAGCGCCGCGACCGCGGTGGTGATCGGACATGTGGCCGCCGCGACATCGACAATCCGGGTTGGTTCCGGCGGGGTGATGCTGCCGAACCACGCGCCCCTGGTTATCGCCGAACAGTTCGGCACGCTCGCCACGCTCTTTCCCGGCCGGATTGATCTGGGCCTCGGCCGGGCGCCGGGCACCGGCCCGGAAACCGTCCGCGCCCTGCGCCGCCGCCCGCAAAACGGCGATAATTTTCCCCGGGATGTGGCCGAGCTTGTCGGCTATTTTCAGGATGAACAGCCGGGCCAGAGCGTACGCGCCGTGCCAGGTGCCGGTACCCACGTGCCGGTCTGGATCCTTGGGTCCAGTCTCCATGGCGCTCAACTGGCCGCTCATTTCGGTTTGCCTTACGCCTTTGCCTCCCACTTCGCGCCGGCGGCCCTGGACCGGGCCGCGCGGGTCTACCGCCAGTCCTTCCAGCCATCGACCCGGGCCGCCAAACCCCATTTCATGCTGGCCCTGAATGTCTTTGCCGGCGAAACCGACGCGGAAGGTGCGTTTCTGAAATCGTCCCTGCAGCGGGGCTTTGCAAATCTGCGCACCGGCCGGCCGGGCCCCTTGCCGCGTCCTGTTGAGGACATCAATTCGGAACTCGATCCCGGCCTTCTCGCCATGGTTGACGAAGCGCTGTCCTGTTCGGCCTGGGGGGCGCCCGAAACCGTGCGGGACAAGATCGCCGGATTTATCGATCACTATCAGCCAGACGAAGTGATCCTCAACGGCCAGGTCCATGATCACAAGGCTCGCCTGAGATCGTTCGAAATCGCCGCCGATGTGATGAAATCGATTGAGGCGGTTGCCGCAGATTAACCGGAACGCGCCAACTCCAATGCGTGGGCCAGTTCTTCCTCGGTGGCATTGGTCTTCGTCGCGCCCCGTTCATGGATAAACCGCCAAACCTCGCGACCGGACGCGCCATACACCACTACCGTCGGGATGCGTTCGATCCCGCCGAACGCCGCGCTGATCTCATTCGATCCCTCTATAAGCGGGAACACCGGTCTGGTCCGGTCCAGGAACGCGGCCATGCGCGCCGGATCCATTCGGCCGCCGAAATCTTCATGAAGATTGATTCCAACGATCCTGGCGGGCTCGAGACCTTCATGGGCCACAAGCGCATTGAGATGATTGAATTCAATTGTGCACGGCGGGCACCAGGAGGCGAAGAAGGTGACGATGACCGGTCCGGTTTCGGGCAGCAAGGCTGGTTCCGTCGATCCGATAGTAGATGCGATTGTCAGCGAGGGGCGGAGTTCGGGCCAGGTTGCCGTATCTGCCCATGCGGTCGTAACGGCCATCAATGCCGTCACCACCACAAGACTCATATGGATCAATCGTTGCATGCCGGATTGATAGAGTATTGCCCGCTCGGGTGGCCAATCAATTTCGCGTAATTTCGTTCGGCATCAGCCCAGCGTGGCCAGCGCCCTGGCCAGTTCGGCTTCGGCTTGCGGACCGATCGGGCGCAGGGGTGGGCGCACGCCGCCGCCACTGTCCTTGATGTAATTGAAATGGTCAAGCGTGCCGAGCCGGGCAAACAGGTCAGGCGAAACGGACAGGCCGGTGGCCTGCGGTATGTTGTAACCGATCATGTCCACCATCACCGCCGCATCAATGGCGCGGTAAAACTCGAACAGGCCATCATCGTCCGCGGGCCCTTCCATGTAAGGTGGCAGGATCATCAGCGCGTCGGCGCCCGTGTCCCGTGCATGGCGCGACCGGCGGATAATCTCGTCCATGTTCAGCCCCGACGTCTGGCAGATGGCGGTACACCGCCCTACAATCCGCTTGATGCCCAGTTCATGAAGCCGGTTGCATTCATCTTCCGTCAGATATGGGTGCTGCCCCGTGCCCGAACCCAATACGAACCCATGGCTGCCGGCATCGATGTAAAGGTCGATCAATTCCTCCCACCGGGCATAGTCGACGCCGCCATCTGTGAGAAAAGGCGTTTGCAGCGCCAGATTGATGCCGGTGATGTCAGCCATTCTTGCCTGCGGGGTCCGGATAGGGCGGAAGTTCATCCGTCGACGCCGCCATCTGTGAGAAAAGGCGTTTGCAGCGCCAGATTGATGCCGGTGATGTCAGCCATTCTTGCCTGCGGGGTCCGGATAGGGCGGAAGTTCATCCGTCACCCGCACGGAATTGGCAAGCTTGCCCGCCATTTCCTCGTTCAGAACCGTGTTCATGGAAGCGCCGAGTGAAGGGTGTCTGGCAATCGCCTCCCGCGGTTTATCGGCCGATCGGGCCACGTATTTTGCGTCCGCGTGCAGGGCACCGGGGCCGACTGAACATAGGCGTCGAACCGATGCTTCGTCGATATGCCGCAACGTGCCGATTGATCAGGCGGGTCGTCCGTGGAATTAATCGCGCCGACAGCGGGTTGGAATCGCAAGCGAGGAACGCCATTTTGACATCTTCACCGTCCCCGGCCGATCACTTGGCACGCCAGATCGCCGACGTGATGTGGGCGAATGACCGGGCTTCGAAATCGCTGGGCTTTCAGTTGGATCGGATCGGCGAAGGTCAGGCACGGATGTCGATGACGGTGCGCGAGGAAATGATCAACGGGCACGACACTTGTCACGGCGGCATGATCTTTACCCTGGCCGACAGCGCCTTTGCCTTTGCCTGCAACAGCCACAACCAGATTTCGGTTGCCCAGCATTGCAGCGTCACATTTGTTACACCGGCCTTTTCCGGTGACCGGCTGACCGCGGTGGCCAAGGAGCGCCAGCGTGCCGGACGTTCCGGCATCTACGATGTAACCGTTACCCGCCAGGACGGCTCCGTTGTGGCCGAGTTTCGCGGCAATTCCCGCACCATCAAGGGCACCCATGTGCCAACCGAAGATCAAGGACAGACCGATGCAGGACCTCACCCCACGGCGCGAAGATCTCGACCCGATCGAGATCGCTTCGCGTGACGAAATCTCCGACCTGCAATTGAAGCGGATGAAATGGTCCCTGGCCCACGCCTATGAGCATTCGCCGTTCTACAAAAAACATTTCGACGGCCATGGTGTGCATCCCGATGACCTGCGGGATCTGAAGGATCTGGTGAAATTCCCCTTCACGGTAAAAACGGACCTGCGCGACAATTACCCATTTGGCATGTTCACCCTGCCGAAGGACCAACTGGCCCGGGTTCATGCGTCTTCCGGAACCACGGGCAAGCCGATTGTCGTTGGATACACGAAGAATGATGTCGAGATGTGGGCCGATGTGGTGGCCCGGTCGATCCGGGCGTCCGGCGGGCGACCGGGAGACACGGTGCACATTGCCTATGGCTATGGCTTGTTTACCGGGGGATTGGGTGCGCATTACGGAGTCGAAAAGCTCGGCTGCATGGCCGTGCCGGTTTCGGGCGGCATGACCGAGCGCCAGGTCATGCTGATCCAGGACTTCAAACCGGAAGTGATCATGGTGACCCCGTCTTACATGCTCTCGATTCTGGATGAATTTCGCGACAAGGGGATTGATTCGCGCGATACGTCGCTGAGGGTCGGTATCTTCGGGGCTGAGCCGTGGACCAACTCGATGCGCCGCGACATCGAGGAAGCCTTCAATATGCACGCGGTCGATATCTATGGCCTGTCCGAGGTCATCGGTCCCGGTGTGGCCAATGAATGCGTCGAAGCCAAGGATGGGCCGCACATCTGGGAGGATCATTTCTATCCCGAAGTGATCAATCCGGAGACTGGCGAAGTGGTCGCGGAAGGCGAACTGGGCGAACTGGTCTTTACCTCCCTGACCAAGGAGGCCTTCCCGATCATCCGCTATCGCACCCGCGACCTGACCCGGTTGCTGCCGGGCACGGCCCGCTCCATGCGCCGGATGGAAAAGGTCACCGGCCGGTCCGACGACATGATGATTGTGCGCGGCGTCAATGTCTTCCCCAGCCAGATAGAGGAAATGCTGCTGACGATTGAAGGTCTGGCCCCGCACTATCAGATCGAATTGACCCGCGATGGCCGCATGGACGTCATGACCGTGCTGACCGAAGTGTCCAGGGATGCCGCCGCCTCTCGGCGGGAAACCGGCGAAAAACTGGCCGCGAAGATCAAGAGCAATATCGGCGTTTCCGCGCATGTGACTGTCGGTGAATCGGGCCGGGTCGAACGCTCCCTCGGCAAGGCCCGCCGGGTCATCGACAAGCGGCCAAAGGAGTAGACGCTTGAGCGACTCGGCAACCAATGTTCCCGACGACCTGTTGATTGGCTATCAGCGGTTTCGCGTACGGCGCTTTCCGCGTGAGCGAGAGCGCTACAGCGAGTTGGCTGAAGACCAGAGCCCGCGCACCATGGTGATCGGCTGTGCCGACAGCCGGGTCGATCCGGCGACGATCTTTTCCGCCGGGCCGGGCGAATTGTTCGTGGTGCGCAACGTGGCCGCGCTGGTGCCGCCATGTGAAGAAAAGGGTACGTTCCATGGCACCTCGGCCGCGGTTGAATTCGCGGTCGCTGAACTCGGTGTCGAGAAAATCGTGGTAATGGGGCATGGCAGGTGCGGCGGCATTACAGCCGCCTTGCGCGCGGCCGACAACCGTCCGGTTGGCAAGTTCATCGGACCCTGGGTCGGCTTGCTGGACGATGTCCGCGACCATCTGTTGATGGAGAAGGGACCCGAAGCGGTCCACGAGCACCAGCGCGCATTGGAACATCTGGCGGTGCGGCTATCGCTTTATCATCTGGAAGGATATCCTTTTGTCGCAGAGGCGATTGAGGCCGGCAAGGTGACCTTGCATGGCGCCTGGTTTTCCATTGCCGAGGCTGAACTGGACTGGCTAGACAGATCGACCGGTACATTTCACACGGTGCGGTCCCAGGCCGAAGGGGCCGACGCCCTGGCGACTGGAGATCAGGGGAATCGATTGAATATCATTGGCGGATGATTTGCTCCATGCAGTCGTCATCCCGGGCTGCCGAGTGCCGTTTTCGTGGCCGGCTCATTTTAGCGGGCGCCCCGCGCAACAGGTTCATTGCCGCAGGTTTGAGGGTGGCGAATTCGCGGCGACATGGCCGGCCCCGATGCGACACCCGTCCCGCCTGAAGGTTGCGTCCAGGACCCGGTGCAGGCTGTTTTCGACTTGCCGGTGATCGCGAATGCATTTCGATATGTTCTCGGGACTGTCAGCGAGCGATGCGAGGTAAAACGGCCGGACCGTTTCGGCTTCATCACTGATTTCACGTATGCACCCGGTCATGATCGCGGATTTCAGGCCTGGCCAATAGCGGCGGTCCCGAGTCATCCCGTATGGCGGCGCGTCTCAATTCGCCCGTGATCTCATTCGATTTGCCCTCGACCTTGTCAAATGAGCGGCGCGGCGTTTCGCCGTCACTGGCGACACCCCCTTCAAGTGCTTCAAGCAAACGCGCGACCCGGATCATGAAACACTGTTGAAACTGCTCCATATCCAGCTTTGAGAACAGAATCCCCAACGGATCATGGCGCGGCGCACCCTCTTCAAACGGCGGAAAACGGTGCGGAAGATCAGGCTTCCCTTGTCCATGAAGCGCGATTGACGTCCATTCCCGTGCGCCCGATATCACCGCGCCCGGCACCGGAAGGAGAATTTCTTCCGGCGGACAGATGATTTTTACCGCCCGACGAGGCTCCTCCATCGCCTCGAAACGGGCCGGAAAAACAGTTGAATTGACAGACCGAGGGGCGTGTGACATCTGAAATCTCCGAAAGAGGGGCCATCTCATACCCTTGCTTCAGAAAGACACACAAATGTCGGCAATCCATTCAGTCGATTGCCCTGGACTGGAGATTGAACAATGTTGACACGGGACCAGATTGATCGCTTCGATCGGGACGGTTTTCTGGTTGTCGAGGACGTGCTCTCGCCTGCGCTTTTGGCCCGAATCCATGCGGACTACGCCTGGCTCCTGGACAATCTTTATGCCGGCTGGCACCGGGAGGGCCGTGTACCGGCCCCGGACGGCCTTGATTTCCGGGACAAACTGCTGACCAGTTACAAAGCGGGGTGCGACTGGTTCCAGCCGATGGATATTTCCCTGCCGGGGGATGCAATCCAGCCGGACACACCGTTCCACTTCAGTGCCACGGTGTTCGACATGGTCACCGACCCGCGGTTGCTCGATCTGGTTGAAAGCCTGATCGGTCCGGAGATCACTTCCAACCCGATTCAGCACGTGCGGCTGAAACCGCCGGCGACCCGACTGGCCACTGACGAGGTGCGTGCCCATATCACGTCAACAGATTGGCATCAGGATCGCGGTGTCGCGCTGGAGGAGGCCGACAGCACAAACATGGTCACCGTCTGGCTGGCGATCAGCGATGCGACCGCCCGGAACGGGTGCCTGCAAGTGATGCCCGGCAAGCCGCAAATGTATCCCCATTGCCCGCAAATACAGACCGCCATCGCGCCAGGCTTCCTGGATGCCAGCAAGGCCGTGCCATTGCCGGTCAGGGCGGGCGGTGCAATCCTTTTCCATCCCCTGACGCCGCACGCATCACTGATCAATCAAACGGACCGATTTCGCTGGTCCTTCGACATCCGTTACAATGTCACCGGCGAACCGACGGGCCGTGCGCATTTCCCCGATTTCGTGGCACGTTCCCGTGCGGCGCCGAACAGTGAGTTGAAGGATTGGAGGGTCTGGCGCGAAATGTGGATTGATGCCCGCGCCCGCCTGAGCGGCCAGACCCATATTCCCATTCACCGCTGGCGGGCCGACAATCCTGTTTGTGCCTGACGCGGGTTCAATGGCCAACTTGTACCCGGCAGATGATTGCGGCCCATAAATCCCATGCCGGACCCGACCATCATTGAGCCGCTGCTGGATCGCTTCAGGGCGCCAAGGCCCCGGCGCACCGCGTCGCTGGTGGTGTCGTTTTTCGGCGACGCGATTGCGCTGTGCGACGGGTCGGTCTGGCTCGGCACGCTGGCCGATTTCCTGGCGCCGCTCGATATCGACAAAAACGCCCTTCGGGTGTCGATGCACCGGTTGGCGCGGGATGGTTGGCTGGCAAGCCGGCGCGAAGGGCGCAAGGCCTATTACAGCCTGACTCCAACCGGCGACAATGTGTTTCGCGAGGCCGCCGACCGGATCTACGGCCCCGTCACGGCACCGGAAACCGGCCGGATCGAAACCGCGATCCTGACGGAAACCACCGACCGGTCCGGGGTGCGGCAAACCTATCAGAAAGAGGGCTGGGGTGCCCTGGCGCCGAATGTGCTGGTCCGGCCGGCGGGAGAAGCCGCCACCAATGCACAGGCCGAGGCGATTCATCTGATTTCATCGCCTGATCCGGAAACCCTTCGCCGGATGGTCGCGGCTGCCTGGCCGATCGGGGATCTGGCGGGGCAGATCGATGCGTTCATCAACCTGTTTCAACCCATTGATCAGGCACTTTTCACCGAAGCCGAATTGCCGCCCGGCGATTGTCTTTTGCTAAGAGCCTGATTCAAAATGATCTGATGTTTTTCAAGCCCTTGCGAGACAGCGTGTCATGCGTCTGATATGGGCGATGAGAACCCAAGCCTCTGCACTTTCGATGGTTTTCTCCCAATCCTTTGCCAATCGGCGGCAACGTCCCAGCCAGGCGAAGGTGCGTTCGACGACCCATCTGCGGGGCAGGACCTCAAAACCTTCGGCGGTGTCGGAACGCTTCACAATCTGGATAGTCCAGCGGCCAATGGTTATCAGGGCTGAACGAAGTTTTGGCCCCCGATAACCGCAGTCGGCAAAAACGTGGCGCAGTTTTGGGGCATCCCGCTTGAGCTTTTGAAAGACGCCCACTGCCCCGTCGCGATCCTGAATGTTGGCAGCGTGAACGCATGATGCCAACAGATGGCCACAGGTGTCTGTCATGATGTGGCGCTTGCGGCCTTTGATCTTCTTTCCTGCGTCGTAGCCAGAAATGCCGCCGTTTTCAGTGGTTTTCACGCTTTGACTGTCAATAACGCCTGCTGTGGGTTGATGATCCCGAGCCTCCCGTTCACGCGCCAAAGCGACCAGAGCGTGGTTGATCTCCGCCAGTAACCCGCTATCACGCCAGTTGTAGAAATAGTATCGAACCGTTGAAACTGGCGGAAAGTCCTTTGGCAAAAGAGACCACGCGCACCCGGCGGCAGCGATGTAGCCAATCCCATCCCAAACTTCGCGCAACTCAACTTCCCGAGGGCGCCCCAATTTGTTGGGGCCGGGCAAAAGCGGAAAAATGACCGCCCATTCTGCATCGGTTACATCGCTTGAGTAACGCTCGTTATTCCGCTCATACTGGCAGCGAGTGGTTTCAGTCCAGGGCATCGTGACCTCCGTTTTCTTGTTTCTTGTTCAAACAAACAGAATCACAACCCACTGATATCACTCAACTCATTTTCGTTCAGGCTCTAAGAGTGCTGTTGATCCATGAATACCGCCGGATACTGTTGAAGCTGCCTTTTCTGCCACACGCTTTTTTTCCCGAGGGCTGGCGCGGTGCGCAGGCCCGGGCGATGGCGGCGAGTATCTATGCCCATGTCTTGCCGGCATCGGAGGAATGGCTGGATGAACATGATGCCACCCACACTGGCAACTTGCCCGCCGCCGAAGATCGGCTATACCGGCGGTTTCAGAAATGATCTTGATGCCCCCGATAGAACATGTGAGATAGCGACTTGGACATTGATCAACGCTTTCCATCCGTGGCCTATTTGGCGGCTCATGCTGAGCGGCGCATCCCACATTATGCTTGGGAATATTTTGCCAGCGGCACCGGGATTGAACGCAGTCTGTCGCGGAGTACGGACGCCCTGCAGGAGATAAAGTTTCTGCCCCGCATGCTGGGCGGCAAGTACGAGCCCGATATTTCGCGTGAACTGTTGGGGCGGACCTGGGCGATGCCGTTCGGCATGGCGCCGGTCGGCATGACCGGCGCCATCTGGCCGCGGGCCGAGATTCATATGGCCCGTGCCGCAAAGGCGGCCAACATCCCGCATGTCCTGTCCATGGTGGCAGCGGAGACGCCCGAAACCGTGGCGCCGGAAGCCGGAGACGTTGGATGGTTTCAGTTCTATCCCACCAGCGACGACAAGGTGCGCAACGATCTCCTGCAACGGGCCCGGGATTGTGGATACAAGGCCCTGGTTGTAACGGTGGACGTGCCGATCGGCGGGACGCGCGAACGGCTGAAACGAGTGGGGCTGCAATTGCCGCCCAAGGTCGACCCCATTACGGTCTGGCGCACCATGATCCGGCCGCGCTGGACCCTTGAGACATTGCAACGCGGCCTGCCGCGGTTGCGCACCCTGGAGAAATATGCCGCCAATGAAGGGAACCTGAAAACCTTCCTGGCCCGCGTCATGCAGGCCCAGGCCGACTGGGACTATCTCGCGCGCCTACGCGACGATTGGGATGGCCCGGTCATCATCAAGGGCTTGCTGGCGCCGCAGGACGCTGAAAAGTCGATTGAGATCGGCATGGACGCGGTGGTTGTTTCCAGCCACGGCGCCCGTCAGATCGACGGCGTGCCGGCCGCAATTGAAGTCTTGCCGGTCATTGCCCGAATCGTCGGCGGGCGCGTGCCCGTGCTGTTCGACAGCGGTCTGCGCACTGGGCTCGACATCGCCCGGGCGCTGGCGCTGGGCGCGGATTTCTGCTTCCTCGGCCGGCCGTTTCTATACGGCGTCGGCGCCGTGGGCGAACCGGGCGCGGCGCATGTGATAAATATCCTGTCGGAGGATCTGAAGAACAACATGATCCAACTCGGCGTGCGCAATCTCGGCGAATTGCGCGACCTGGAGGTCAAGACGCCGGACTGGTAGCTGTGTTTCCGCTACGTCCCGCCCACCTTGCGCCGATACATGCCCTGGGCGATCCGGTCGATGACCATTGCGCAGAACAGAATGGCAAGGCCGCCGAGGAGGCCCTGTTCGCACACGCCAAAGTACGGCCTCCATGAACCGACGGTTATCCCGACCGGTTGCTCCCGGGTCCCCCGATTTGCCAGGCAGAAGTGGCTTAATCTTCTGCCAAAGTTCATCTGCAATCACCAAACGATCTTCGTCCATCCAAACCTCCATTTTCGAAGCTTGAATAACAGTTCAGGTCAAATGGGAAGCCCGAATATCAACAGGCCCTAGACTGCCGAGTCTGCAATCATCACCGGGCTGATACAAGCGATTTGTTTGGTGCCAGATTTTTGCGTTCGGCAGCCCGCAAGGGGCGAAGCGTGCCCTTATCTATGAATTGGCATGTTCTTCCGCCACCATCCGGTCGATCTCCTCGATCGTTCCCTCGACCAGTTTTCTGTCCAGCGTGATCCGGGCCGGGCTGCCATCCAGATGGATCAGGCGATCGGCAAGTTCGGCGGCATCGCGCGCATCATGGGTGACAATCAGCGTTGTGTGGTTGCCGCCTGTAACCAGCCTTTTGAGCAGATCCCGCATGGTATCGGCGGTTCGGCGATCCAGCGAGGCCAAGGGCTCATCAAGCAGCAACAGGCTGGAGTTTGCGGCCAGAGCCCGGGCCAGCCCCAGGCGACGTTGCTGGCCAAGCGATAATGTTCCCGGGAAATCGGTTTCCCGCCCCCCCAAGCCAACTTCCCTCAGCAGGCCGGAAGCTTCGGCTTCACTCATGCCGGTCGCCAGGGTGATATTCTGAACCACGTGGCGCCAGGGCAGCAAAGTCGGCTCCTGGAAAACTATTGCGGGATCGCCGGCTCTGATGGTCCCGTCGAAGTCGGTATCAAGCCCGGCAATCAGGCGTAAAAGCGTCGATTTGCCAATGCCCGAGGGACCGAAAAGCGCAACGGTTTCACCGGATGCGATGTTGAAGGCAATCTTGCCCAGAACCTGGGATCGACCGAAAAATTTGCCGTCGATCTTAATCTCCATTGCGCCGCCAGCGCGCGGCGCGCTGCTCCCAGGGCTGGAGGATCAGGTATTCAATCGTCAGGATCACGACGATAAAACTGATGGCATATGCCAGGACATGTCCGACCTCGAACAACTGGAAATAGAGATGGATCTGGAAGCCGACACCGCTCGACAGGCCAAGAAATTCCACCACCAGCACGATCTTCCAGATCAGGGCGACCCCGGATCTGCCGGCCGAGGCGATATGCGGCGCCAATTGCGGTATGGTCACATGTCTCAACCGGTCGGGGGTGCTGAACCGGAATGCTTCGGCCATATCGTCGAGTCCCGGGTCCAGGGCACGGGCGCCTTCGCGGATCATAACCGTCACCATGGGGATTTTGTTCAGCGCCACGGCAATGATCGCAGCTGCGTCATTGAGCCCGATCCACAGATAACAAAGGACGATTGTGACCAGTGCCGGCATGTTCAAAAAGACGATCAGCCAGGCATCGCCCCAGAGATTGGCTGCCCGGCTGCGTCCCATCCACAGACCCAGCCCACAGCCGATCAGCATCGACACGACAAAGGCCGCCATGACCCGGCCCAGCGTTGCCAGCAGGTGCCCGAACATTTCTCCGGACGCGATTTCCTGACCGATGATCCGGGCAACCTGCCATGGCTGGGGCAGGATCGAGGCGTCACCGGTGAAAAACGCGAATACCGACCAGACGGCGACCAGAGCCGCCACGGACAATCCCGCGGCCAATGAACGAGGCGGAGATGTCACGGTGTTCGAAGCTTGTAGAAAACACCGTCGGGCAGGCCGGCGGCCCTGCCTGTCAACTGCCGCCCGCCGAGAGAGTGCATCAGTTCAAACAGGGCGGCAGCAGACTTTTCATCAACTTCGATCGATGCGGGAATGCCCGCCCGAAAACCGGCACGCAGGGCTTCGAACTGGCTGTTGGACTTGGCGCGCATGCGGGGCCGCAGAACTTCCCACGCATCTTTCCTGGTGGCCAGAATCCTTTTCGCGGCCTGCGAGGCCCGGACAAATCCTTTTACAAGTTCGGGCTTTTTTCGGATCAGTTCGCCGCGCACCACATATCCCAGCATCGGAATGTCGGGGTCCAGGCCCAGGGCCGCTGCGGCATCGGCGACCGACAGGATTTCACGAAATCCTTCGGCCTTCAGCCTGGCCATGAAGTGCCAGAAGTTGATCGCACCATCCAGTTCCCGCTGGGTTGCCTTCTTGAAGATCAGGGGTGGGGCGCCGAACACCTGGCGGGTTTCGGTCTTCAAATTCATGCCGCGTTCCTGGCGCGCATGGGCGCGCAGGATCAGCCAGCTTTTGTCCAGCGGCCCGCCGGCAATGCCGATGGTCATATCCTTGAGATCGGCAATATCCCGCGCCGGACTTTCGCTCGGCACCACCAGACCGCCGACCGCGCGCGAATAGGGGATGAAGACATAATCCCGCCCGGCGGCCCGCTGGCGCGCAACCCAGATCCAGTCCGAGACGATCATGTCGGTCTTGCCGCCATTGAAGGCGACCTGGGCGGCCGTGCTGCCACCGACACCCTTGACCCGCAACCTGAATCCGTTAGCGGTATCCAGGCTGTTGTTCCGGATGGTGTCGAGTTCCCAGTTTACCGTGCCGATTTCCAGTACCGAAATCCGCAAGGTCTCAGAAGCGGCGATGGACGTGGCCGTAAGCCAGAACAGGCCTGTCAGGAGTGTTTTCAACATCACAAATTCACCAATGATCGTTCCCGATGATCTCAACCCCGCAGTGCGGGGTCAATCCACCGTTTGGCCTTATCGCGCTGGGTCAGTGAGATTCGATAAAGTCGCGAATGGTCAAGGGTTGTTGCAACCAGGGCTTTTTCGGTGCGGCGTAATGCACATTTTCGGCTTCGGCCAATCTTGCCACGGTGCCGTCTTCACGAATCGACGCGATTGTCGTGTCGGCGCGCGCGATGAGTGTCTTGTTCCGGGCCAGGCCGGCCATGCCGATATTGAAGCCGAGCGGATGCCGGTAACTGGCCAGTTTCAATTTGCTGACCGGGTTCTGGCGCAGATGAAAATCGTACGTCGCCACGTCCACAACCGCCGCATTGAATTCGCCTTTTTCCATGCGCCACAAAAAATCATAGCCTGGCGTTACGCTGATTGTTCCCTGTTGCACGCCGGCTGAAGTCTGGGTCTTAACAATGATGGCGGCCAGCGTACCCTGCTGCACACCCAGTTGCAGACCTTCCAGATCTTTCAAGGAAACAATGTCGCCGCTCACGTCCTCGGTGATCACGATGCCAACCTCGGCCCGCATGTAGGGCTGTGTCGGCGTAACCGGTTCCAGATTGATCTGGGTGGCCCGGTCCCAGTTGCCGGGAATGTCGTCCCAGCGGGGCGGGGCAGCCCGGGCGGTGGGTGGATCGCCTACCGCGTTTTTATACAGGGGCGTCGCCGGCACCAGGTCGCACAATCCCATGGCCAGCATGGCGTAGGTCTCGCGCACTGGATCGCTCTCTTCTTCCGCCTCGCTTTCAAACCAGGTGACTTTCAGTTTCAGATTCAACCGCCTGGCCAATTCCTCGGCCATTTTGTAGTCGATACCGGTTCCACCGGTTGGATGCCTGCCGGACATCGCGCCACCATTGTCGGCGAGGCAGACCGTCAGGGTTTTTTCGGTAATCAACTCAATCCTGGCGTTCTCGGCAACAGGCGCCGTGGCGGTGGATTTTTGCGGAAATGGCTCCTTGCCCGCTCGTGTGGCGACATAGACCCAAAGCCATTCAAGTTCTTCTTCCAGCAGAATATCGCCCCAGGCCGGCATGTCGCCTTTGCCCTTTTTGACGGTTACATAGAAATCCGCCTTGCGATCAACCGGGTATTTGCGGAGGTCATAGGATCCGGTCCCTGGATTGACCATGCCAATGCCATGGCAATGGGAACAGAACTGTTTGTAAGCCGATTTTCCCTTCTTGAACAAGGAGTGGACTTCATCAGAATGGGCTGGCACCGCGAACAGTGCCAGCCCGGCAATTAATGCTGCGATGGAACGCATCGGCGGATCATTTCCCCGCCAGTTTGAAGGTCCACACCGACCCGCCCGGCGGAATATCCGCCAGTCGCTCGTCACCCGAGAACAGCACATAGACAGCGCCGCCACCGTTCACCGTGGTGATATATTGTGTGCCGTCTGCTTCCCAGGTGATTGGCTGTCCGACAATACCGGACCCGGTCTGGAATTCCCAGACCTTCTCACCTGTTTCAGCATCGAAAGCTTCGAATTCGCCTGTGTGCGCGCCGGTAAAGACCAGGCCGCCGTCAGTGGATAGAATGCCGGCATTACGCGGAATGGCTGATCCGTTTTTCCACTTGATCTCGCCCGTCATCGGATCGATGGCGCGCAGTTCGCCTCGGTCACCCTCCGGCCAGGCAAAGCTGAATTCAGCACCGAAATAGAACACGCCCGCCCGGTATTGCGGTTCGACCGCCTTGTAGTTGAGGCCAATGTTAAGTGTGTTGGCAAAGGCGGTGTTCAGCTTGGGATTATACGACATCGGCGCCCAGTTCTTGCCGCCAAGGGCACCAGGCCAATAAGTTACCTCTTCGCCTGCACGTGCTTTGGTCGTGACCTCCGTGATAATCGGTCGGCCGGTTTCCATATCAACACCGGTGGCCCAGTTCACATTGTCGACAAACTTGTTTGCCGCCAGCAAATCGCCATTGGTCCGGTCCAGAACATAGAAGAATCCGTTCCGGCTAGCCTGCATCAGGACCTTCTTCCCCGCGATTTCAGCCAGGACCAATTCGTTCGTGCCATCATGATCGAACGGATCGTTTGGCGAGGTCTGGAAGTGCCACTTGATGGTGCCGGTCTGCGGGTCCAGCGCCAGAATTGTGGACGTATAAAGATTGTCGCCTGGGCGCACGCCGGCATTCCATGATGCAGCATTGCCGGTGCCCCAGTAGACCGTATTCAGATCGGGATCATAAGATCCAGTCAGCCAGGCAGGGGCGCCGCCATGTTTCCAGGCATCGCCGCCATCCTTCCAGGTTTCACTGCCCGGCTCGCCCGGTGCCGGAACTGTGTAGGTGCGCCATTTGCGCTCACCTGTCTGGGGATCATATCCCTCGATATAACCCCGGATTCCGTATTCGCCGCCGGAGATGCCGACAATAACCACACCATCCGCGATTAGCGGCGCCACGGTCATGGAATAGCCGGCGCGAAAATCGATGGACTGGGTCTTCCAGATCTCTTCGCCGGTTTCCTGGTCCAGCGCTATGACATGGGCGTCGAGGGTCGTGCGAAACAATTTGCCGTCAAAGATCGCGGCGCCTCTGTTGACGATGCCGCAACAAGCGACCCGCGGCGTCTCTGCCGGATAGTCCAAGGCAACTTTCCACTTCTGTTTTCCGGTAAGCGGATCAAGCGCTATCGTGGCGGCGTGGGTCGTCACAAACATCTTGCCGTTATGAATAAGCGGGAAGGATTCCTGGCCGCGATTGTCGCCCAGGCTGTAAGACCACGCCGGCACCAGCATGCCGACGGTGTCCTTGTTGATTTGGTCCAGTTCGCTGAACCGCTTCAGATCATAGCCCATGCCATAGGTCAGAACATTTCCTGGTGTGTTGGCGTCGTCTTTCAGTTCGTCCAGCGATTGTGCCAATGCCTGTGGCGCAGCAGCCAGCGCCAAGGCAACTCCGATCAGTAAAATCTTCGAATTCATAACGTGTCTCCCTGCATTCCGAAATCAAGCGCTGATGCGCGCAGGATCGGATACTCGGACGACCCCAGGGCCGGACACCAGATACAGGTCATCTGATATTCCGTTTGTGGAATAGGTATCACATACTTGGAGTTCGACGCGGCAGACCCTGGAATGAAATCGTTAGCTCAGCACCTGATGGCCATAACCAAACAATGCTGGCTGACCGCCGGTGTGCATGAAGACCGTCGCATAACGATCTCCGGGGCTTGTCGTTGCGATCAGTCCGGCGAGAACCTTGCCGGTATAGACTGGATCGAGAAACAGACCCTCCATTTGAGCCGCCAGACCGAGCGCTTTGCGCGTCGCATCGTTGAGTTGGCCATATCCGGGCGCCAGAGCTCCGTCATAAAGTTGGATCGCCCCATCTGGCAAAGCGACGTCCATATCCAGCAGCCGGCCAATGTCGGCGAAACGCCGGGCAACGCGTTCCTGTTGCGGGCCGGCAGGGCGCCGGACGCATACTCCCTGCATGTCGAATTCTCGGCCAAGCGCCGTCATGCCAAACAACAGGCCCGCGTGGGTCAGCGCGCTGCCCGATGCGACCACGATTCGGCCAACCGGTTCGTTGAAGCGATCAATCTGGTCGGCGAGTTCAATGGCGGCTACCACATAGCCCAATGAACCAAGTGGCGGCGGTTCGATCCCCAAGGGGATGATATAGGGCGTACGCCCTTCGGCGCGCAACCGGTCGGCCAAATCGCCCAGGGCCTGGTCGGCCCCGGCTTCGTCCCCGCCATCGGGAAAGGTGTGGATCGTTGCACCCAGCAATTGATCCAGCAGGACATTGCCGCCTGTCCGGTAGAGCGCGTCCATGTCCGGCACCCGGTCCTCCAGCTGGATATGACAATCCATGCCCAGCCGGCCGGCCATCGCCGCGGCGGTGCGCACGAAGTTGGACTGCACCGCCCCGGTGATCAGGATCGTATCCGCGCCGCCGGCCCGGGCCGCTCCGAAATAAAACTCCACCTGGCGCACTTTGTTGCCGCCAAAGGCAAGGCCAGTGCAGTCGTCCCGCTTGACCAGCAGCGGGACACCCAGGTGCGCGCCCAGGCGTTCCATCGGTTCGAGCGGGGTCGGCAGATGGGCGACCGGGATACGCGGAAACCGGACCAGGGCTGCCCGCAGGCGTGATTTTCGATCCGAAATCGTCAATCCTGAAACTGCTTCATCGCCAGTTTCCTTCTTGCCCGGTTGGCAATGGATTTCCGGGTTTCGCCCGCCAGTCGCACCAGATGGAGCTTCAGCCATTTACGCAAGGCCTTGTCCTCCACCGACCACGTCGCCAGTGTTTCCATGGTGGTGTTCAGGACAATCCAGTCGTCGTGATGGGCCAGGTTGCGCTTCATGATCTTGAGCGCGCCCTTGTATTGGACATCCGTCATGTCGCCGCGATAACGGCCGAACAGATACGCCAAGGTCCATTGGGCGGAAGCCTGATCCAGCGCGCCAATCTCGGTGATCAGACGATCCAGATAGGGCACCAGCCAGTCGTGGGCGCTGATTTCGACGCGCTTGAGCGCGCCGGAAGTCCGCAGCCGCACGACCGCATCGTCGCTGCCATAGCAGGCGAACAGTTCCTCCAGCCGTGATCTGTCGCTCAGGACAGTCTCGACAACCTCAACCGTTCGCCCGAGCGAATTGGGGTGACCGCCGGTCAGCATGGTGCAAAATGCTTCCATAACTGACCATTATTCAGAAACAGCTGCTCTATTCAACAGCCTAGATAGTCCAGCGGCCAATGGTTATCAGGGCTGAACGAAGTTTTGGCCCCCGATAACCGCAGTCGGCAAAAACGTGGCGCAGTTTTGGGCATCCCGCTTGAGCTTTTGAAAGACGCCCACTGCCCCGTCGCGATCCTGAATGTTGGCAGCGTGAACGCATGATGCCAACAGATGGCCACAGGTGTCTGTCGTGATGTGGCGCTTGCGGCCTTTGATCTTCTTTCCTGCGTCGTAGCCAGAAATGCCGCCGTTTTCAGTGGTTTTCACGCTTTGACTGTCAATGACGCCTGCCGTGGGGTGATGATCCCGAGCCTCCCGTTCACCCGCCAGAGCGACCAGAGCGTGGTTGATCTCCGCCAGTAACCCGCTATCACGCCAGTTGTAGAAATAGTATCGAACCGTTGAAACCGGCGGAAAGTCCTTTGGCAAAAGAGACCACGCGCACCCGGCGGCAGCGATGTCGCCAATCCCATCCCGAACTTCGCGCAACTCAACTTCCCGAGGGCGCCCCAATTTGTTGGGGCCGGGCAAAAGCGGAAATAATGACCGCCCATTCTGCATCGGTTACATCGCTTGAGTAACGCTCGTTATTCCGCTCATACTGGCAGCGAGTGGTTTCAGTCCAGGGCATCGTGACCTCCGTTTCCTTGTTTCTTGTTCAAACAAACAGAATCACAACCCACTGATATCACTCAACTCATTTTCGTTCAGGCTCTGAGACACTGATCAAGACCTGAGACGAGGGGATTATTGAGGTATTTCATGATGGAACAGAAGAAGGTTGATCGGGCCGGAGCCGGAACTGCGGAGACTTCACATATCGCAGCAGATCCGGCTCCGGCCCGACGTCGCAGACAGACGGCGGCGCGCCGGCAGGAGGCCGTTCTGCGGGTGTTGCGGGGCGAGGACATCAAGTTGGTGGCTCGTGGTATCGATGCGACGACGGCCGATGTCAGCGGTTGGCGGGACGTTTTCCTGGCGACGGGCGCATCCGGGCTGAAGCACCGCCCTCGCGATGTGCGTGACGAAGAGATTGATCGGCTGCGCGCCAGGGTGGGCGAGGTCACCATGGACAACGAGCTTCTCGTTGAGAAGATGAAGATCGCGAAGATGGAGGCGGGCCACCCTTTCGGGCGCCGGAGGTCGAAGCGATGAGCGCCGTCATCTCGATCTCCACGGGCAAGGCTTACGGTGTCTCCCGGGTATGCCAGGTCTGGGGCCTGAGCCGTGCCAGTGTGTACCGGGATTTGCAACCGGCATCGACTAACGCAACGCCGCGCTGCCGCCCGGGTCCGCAGGGGCCCATGTCGGATGAGGAACTGACCCGTGAGATCAGGCAGGTCATCACCGACAGCAGGTTCCACGGCGAAGGCCACCACAAGATCTGGGCGCGCCCGCGCTACAAGGGGATCATCGGCACCTCACAGGCGCGGGCTCTGCGGCTCATGCGCGAGAACGGGCTGTGTGCGAAGCCCTGCCGAGGGCCAGCACACGGTCCTCGCGCCCATGACGGGACCATCATCCCGGACGGTATCAACGAAAGGCCAAGGGATGTGGGGCACGGACATGACCGCCACGCTTCCGGGAACAGGGCGTCAGGTCGCTGTCCTTGTCGCGGTCGATCATTGCCCGGCAGGCTGCGTTGGCGTCCATGCCGCCCCTTGCAGGCGTCAGCGTCATCGTCGCGCTGATGTCTCCGGTTCGATGTCGGCGGGATCACAGCGGTCTCACCGCGCTCATCCAGTTCTTCCAGGAGCCAATTCACATCAAATGCCTTGTCTGCAGCGGGCCGTCTGGTCCGCCCTGTATCAGCGGAGCCGCGCCCTTCATGTGGTGCGCCTGCCCGGGCAGCAGCAGGAAGCCGGCGAAATTGCCGAGCGCATCGACCAGGGCGACAATCCTGGTCGTCAGACCGCCGCGCGCGCTCAATGGCCTGATGCCATGTCTCCCTTTTGCGCCGGTCGCCTTCCGGTGAACCGAAACGGTGGCACCGTCGATGAGCCCCTGTTCAAGGTCGGGGTCGCCACTTGTGGCTTTGAAAAGACTCTCGAATACGCCTGCCCTGGCCCAGCGACGAAACCGAGGGTTCCAGTTTCCAGATGAGGGCGGGAGGTCGCGCCATGGCGATCCGGTGCGCCCGCGCCAGAACACGGCTTCGAGAAAGAGGCGATTATCCTTTGCCCTCGCCCCGGCATCAGGGCCTTTCCCGGAATATGCGGTTCAAGCCACCACCAAACCTGATCCGCCACCCCGAAACGTTGCGCGTTCATTCAAACCTCCATTTTCGAAGTCTGAATCAGAAATCAGACCCAATGGGACCCCTGAGTGTCCAAAGGCCCTAGGCCGTTATCTGCGCCGGTCGCGGCCTTTCACCGCTTTGCCCCTAGGCGGCCGGCCCTTGCCGCGACGGAGCTTTACCGGCTTGCCGACAGTGCCGCCTTCCAGCAATTCGAAGCGTAATCCGCCGGTCAGCGGCGTGGCCTCGGCAAGCGACACCTTGACGATTTCGCCAAGTCTCAGCGTGCGGCCTGTCTTCTCGCCTACAAGGGAATGGACGGCTTCGTCGTGATGGTAATAATCGTCCGGCAGAGTCGAAATCGGCACCAGGCCATCGGCACCCGTTTCGTCGAGGCGGATAAACAGACCAAACCGGGTGACCGAGGAAATCCGGCCCATGAACTTCGCCCCGATCCGGTCTTCCATATAGGCTGCGATATAGTGATCGTTTGAGTCCCGCTCGGCCGCCATGGCGCGCCGTTCGGTCATGGAAATGTGCCGGGCGATCTGGTGAATCCTGTCGGTTTCCTCATCGCTCAACCCATCGTCGCCAAACCCGTTGGCCCGGATCAGGGCGCGGTGAACGATCAGGTCGGCATAGCGCCGGATCGGTGAGGTAAAGTGGGCATAGCGGCCGAGATTGAGGCCGAAATGGCTGAGATTGTCCGGACTGTAGACGGCTTGGGCCTGGCTGCGCAGGATCAACGTGCTGACCATTTCCTCGTATTCGGTGTCCCGGGCCTTGGCGAGGATCTGGTTGAAGATCTTTGGTTGGATCACCTGGCCAAGCGCAAGTTTCAAACCCAAAGTAGCCAGAAAATCCTTCAGTGCGGTCAGTTTTTCCCGGTTGGGGCCATCATGAACCCGGTAGATCAGAGCAGACTTCTTGCGCTCCAGGGTTTCGGCCGCGCACACATTGGCGAGTATCATGAATTCCTCGATCAGCTTGTGCGCGTCGAACCGTTCGCGCAGGCGAACCGCCTGAACATTGCCCTCGGTATCGAGCTCGATTCGGTGTTCCGGCAGATCCAGTTCCAATGGCGCCCGTTTGGCCCGGGCCTTCAGCACACAGGAATAGGCCGCATAGAGCGGCAGCAGGACGTTGTGCATCAGGGGTGCGGCCTTGTCTCCGGGGTGCTGTTCAAAGCCTTCCTGAGCCTCTTCGTAAGACAGCTTGCCGGCGGACCGCATGAGCCCGCGTATGAATGCATGGCGTTTCTTGCGACCGTCGGATCCGATGATCATCTCGACGGCCAGGCAGGCGCGATCTTCGCCTTCGCGCAGAGAGCACAGATCCGTGGACAACTCCTCGGGCAACATCGGTACGACCCGGTCGGGGAAATAGGCAGAATTACCCCGCTCGCGGGCCGATCGGTCAAGGCTGGAACCGGACCTGACATAATGGGCGACATCGGCAATCGCGACGATGACCTTGTAGCCGCCCTCATTGGCCGGATCATCGTCCGCCGCGGCCCAGACAGCATCGTCATGGTCGCGCGCGTCAGCCGGATCGATGGTGATCAGGGGGATATCGCGCATTTCGGTGCGGTTTTTCAGCGGCGCCGGCCTGGCCTTGCGCGCCTCTTTCAGTACATCGTCGTCGAAATCCACCGGCAGCCCGTGTTCATGCACTGCAATCAGGCTGATGGTGCGCGGATCGCCGATGCGGGCGCCCAGCACTTCAACGACGCGGCCTTCCTTGGCGCCGAAGCGGCTGCCGGCCTTGGCCTCGATCCGCACCAGATCACCATTCTTTGCGTCGCCCTGGTCACCAGGCTTGATGATGTATTCATGGCGCGAGCGCTTGCCCGCCGGGATGACCCGGCTGGCCCGGTCAGCCTTGCGGTAAACGCCAAGGATGCGGGTCAGACCCTTGCCAATGCGCCGGATGATCCGGGCATCATAAGGATACTGATCATCGCCGGTTTTGCGGATGCGGACCAATACCCGATCACCGACCGTGGGCGGTGTGTCGCGATCCTGACCGGGGATGATCAGAACCTGCGGCGGCGTGTCGTCATCCCAATTGACCGGCTGAGCCACCAACTCACCATCAATATCCAGGCCCGTAATATCCAGCACCGTGACCGATGGCAGTTCACCCTTGCGGGTGATGACCTTGCGCTCGCGCTTCTGGATCAGACCATCCTCGGCCATTTCCTTGAGCAGGCGTTTCAATTCGACCTTCGCGAGGCCACCCTTGATGCCGAAGGCGCGGGCAATCTCCCGTTTGCCGACGCGGCCCGGCGCATCAGCCAGAAAATCGACGATTTCCGCCTTGGACAGCAGGGGGACAGGACATGGTTTCTGGGCCTTGGCCAATCCGCTCTATGCCGCCGTGGGTTTTTTCTTTGGCGCTGCTTTTTTCTTCGGCGCGGCCTTGCCTGTCCTGGCGATCCGTTCGGCGATCAACACCACGGCTTCGTCCAAGGTGACCGATTGCGGATCCTTGTTCTTGGGCAGGGTGGCATTGGTCTTGCCGTGCTTGACGTAAGGACCAAACCGGCCATCCATCACCACGATCTTCTCTCCGTCCTCGGGATGAACTCCCAGATCCTTCAGGGGTGGTTTCTGATTGCCAAAGCGGCTCTTGCCGCCATTTTCACGTTTTTCCGCAATCATTGTAACGGCGTGATTCAAGCCGATGTTGAAGACGTCATCATCGGTTTCAAGCGTTGCATATGTCTTCAAATGCCGAACATAGGGTCCATAGGGGCCAAAGCTGGCCTGAATGGGCTCGCCATCCTCGGGATGATTGCCGACATCTCGCGGCAGCGCCAGCAGTTGCAAGGCCTTGGCCAGGTCGACGTCCGCCACATCCCAGCTTTTCGGGATTGATCCGCGCTTGGGCTTTTCCTTGCCTTCCGACTCACCCAGTTGGAGGTAAGGTCCAAACCTGCCGGATCTCAGGGTGACTTCCTGGCCGTCTTCCGCCAAGCCCAGGACCTGAGCGTTCGATGTAACCTGGGTTCCGTCCATCTGTTTTGCAAAGCGACAGTCGGGATAATTTGAACAGCCGATAAAGGCGCCGTTGCGGCCGGGTTTGAGGCTAAGGCGTCCTTCGCCGCAGCCCGGGCATTTTCGCGGATCGGTGCCGTCGCCATGATCGGGGAAAATGTGCGGACCCAGGACATCGTTCAGCTTGTCCAAAACCTGTGTGATCCGAAGCTCGGCGGTGCCGTCCACATGTGCCTTGAAATCCAGCCAGAACTCGTTCAGCAGCGATTTCCAGTCGAGTTTGCCGTCCGACACCAGGTCGAGTTTTTCCTCCAATGCAGCCGTAAAATCAAACTCGACAAACCGGGTGAAAAAACTTTCCAGAAAGGTCGTTACCAGGTGCCCCTTATCTTCTGGCCTAAACCGCTTTTTCTCGTGAACCACATAGGCCCGGTCCCGGAGAACCTGGAGAATGGAAGCGTATGTCGATGGCCGGCCAATGCCGAGTTCTTCCATTTTCTTGACCAGCGATGCTTCCGAATAACGCGGTGGCGGTTCGGTAAAATGCTGCGCCGGGGTGACATCCGAGACGTTGACCGCTTCATCTTGATTGACCTTGGGCAGCCGGCGGTCTTCGTCGTCGTCCTTTTTCTCGTCCCGGCCTTCCTCGTACACCCGCAGAAAACCATCGAAGGTGACGACCGTGCCGGTGGCCCGCAAGCCGACATTGTTGTCATCCATATCGATGGTTGTGCGTTCCAGAACAGCCGTTTCCATTTGGCAGGAGACGGTCCGCTTCCAGATCAGCTCATAAAGTTTTACCTGATCAGCATTCAGATTGAGGGAAGAGGGCACCCGGCCGATGCTGGTAGGGCGAATGGCTTCGTGAGCTTCCTGCGCATTCTTGGCCTTGGACTTGTACTGGCGTGGGCCATCGGGCACGTAGCGGTCACCATATTCGCTGCCGATGAATTTACGGGCTTCCGCAATTGCCTCGGGAGCCATATCCATGCCGTCGGTTCGCATATAGGTAATCAGTCCCATCGTCTCGCCATTGATATCGATGCCTTCATACAGGCGCTGGGCCACTTGCATGGTCCGGGTCGCGGAAAAGCCAAGCTTGCGTGAGGCTTCCTGTTGCAATGTCGATGTCATGAAGGGGGGGAACGGGTTGCGACGTGTCGGCTTGGTTTCAACTGAAGTGATGGAAAAATTGCCGTTCCGGACCGCATCGGACAGCCGGGTTGCTTCCTGTTCGCTGCCGATATCCAGTTTTTTGAGTGTTTTGCCATCAATTCGGGCAAGGCGAGCCTCAAAACTGTCGCCGCGCGGCGTGGTGATGCTGGTGGTGATCGACCAGTATTCGGTGCTCTTGAACGCCTTGATCTCCATTTCACGGCCAACAATCAGGCGCAGCGCAACTGACTGAACCCGGCCGGCAGATTTGGCGCCTGGCAGTTTGCGCCATAAAACCGGCGATAGAGTGAAGCCAACGAGATAGTCCAGCGCCCGGCGCGCCAGATAGGCATCGACCAGTTCCTGATCGATCTGACGCGGCGCGGCCATGGCTTCGGTTACCGCATTTTTCGTAATTTGGTTGAAGACAACGCGTTCAACGGGTTGATCTTTCAGCGCCTTCTTTTGTTTCAGTACGTCCAGCACATGCCAGGAAATCGCTTCACCCTCGCGATCGGGGTCCGTTGCCAAAATCAGTTTATCGGCGCTCTTCACCGCCTTGGCGATTTCGGTCAGCCGTTTGGAAGCTTTCGGATCGGCTTCCCATTTCATGGCAAATTCATCGTCGGGATCGACGGATCCATTCTTGGAAGGCAGATCGCGCACATGACCATAACTGGCGAAGACCTGATAGTCCTTGCCGAGATACTTATTGATGGTTTTGGCCTTGGCCGGGGATTCGACGATTACAACGTTGTTCATCAGGACACTAACTTCCACACAGTGTGTGAACCGGGACAATGCCTAGTTCAGCGAGACCATCTGGCCAGGGTGACGGATCAGCTTCCCCGCCAGTTCAAGTTCGAGCAAAATCATCAAAACCACCTGAGGGGTCAAGTCGGCAAGTCGGATCATCTCATTTATCTCGGTTGGCGTTGGCCCCAGAAGCTCGATAACCCGGGCGCGGGCCTGGCTTACATCGTCTTCCTTGGGTTCCTTGGGTGGTTCGGCAAAGGGCAGAAAGGGCTGATCCTCGGGTTCGGATAACCCGGATTCCCGCCGAGCGTCCAGTGCATCGACAACATCGGTCGCGTTTTCAGTCAGGGTCGCACCCTGTTTGATCAGGCCGTTTGTGCCGGCGCATCTGGCGTCCAGCGGCGAACCGGGCACAGCAAAGACGTCACGGCCCTGTTCCAGTGCAAAACGGGAGGTGATCAGTGATCCGGACCGTTTTGCCGCCTCGATCACCACGACGCCCAATGACAGACCCGAGATAATTCGGTTGCGGCGGGGAAAATGAAGTCTTTTCGGTTTCATGCCCATGGGCATTTCCGACAGGATGCATCCTTCCGTCTTCAGCCGCGCGTACAGGTCCTTGTTTTCGGCCGGGTAGATATCGTCCACCCCGCCGGCCAGAACGGCGACCGTGCCCTGGTCCAGTGCGGCGGCGTGAGCCGCGGTATCGATGCCGCGCGCCATGCCCGAGACAACCGTATATCCGGCCTTGCCGATGCCGGTGGCCAATTCGCGCGCCATGCGGACACCGGCGGCAGAGGCATTGCGTGCACCGACAATCGAAACACTGGAACGGCGCAGGTGATCGGGATTGCCAAGACTCCACAAGACCACGGGCGGTTGATCGATATGGGCAAGCGCCTGCGAATAGATGCCGTCATTGAGCGCCAGCAGAGTGGCCCCGACGGCGTGGCCGGCGGCCATTTCCCGTTCGGCATCAGTCCGGATGCAGATCTTGATCTGTCGTTTCAGTCCACCGCGCCGGGCTAAATCGGGCAGAGCGGCGAGGGAGGCTTGCGCGCTGCCGAACTGGTGCATCAATTGCAGGAAGGTGATTGGCCCGACATTTTCCGATCGGGTAAGCCGCAGCCATGCCAGACGATCATCGTCCGATACCGGGGGCCGGATCGCGTCGGTCATCCGGTGTTTTTCTTTTCCCCGATGCGCGGTTCCTCGCCCCGCAGAATACGCCGGATATTGGCGCGGTGCGCCCACCACACCAACAGCGCCATGATCAAAGTTGCCAGCGCCCAGATGGCGCCAACAGTGAACAGGGCCGGGAATGCCGCAATTGCGGTGGTCACCAGGGCGCCCATCGATGACCGGCGTGTCAGCCCGGCCGCAACCAGCCAGGCCACACACAACAGGACACCGGTCGACCAGAAGGCGACGGCAAGCTGGATACCCAGGAAGGTGGCAAAGCCCTTGCCGCCCTTGAAGTTCAGCCAGACCGGGAACAAATGGCCCAGCAGTGCGCCCAGGCCGGCAATCGCCACTGACGGTTTATCCAACATCAGCGAGGCCTCGGGGCCGAATTTGGAGGCCAGGAAAACAGCCAATGCCCCTTTGCCGCCATCCCCGAGTACAGTCAGCAGAGCCGCAAGTTTGTTGCCGGTGCGCAGCACATTGGTGGCGCCGATACTGCCCGATCCGATCTTGCGGACATCGCCCAGGCCGAACAGTCTTGCCACCACCAGACCGAAGGGGATTGATCCGAGCGCATAACCAATGAACAGCCAGAGTGCGGCATCGCCAGTGAAAAACGGGTCAAACATCGCCATTCCGATCAAATACAGTATTCCCGGCGACCACTGTCATGATCGCACGGCCCATGAATTTACACCCTTCAAAAGGTGTGTTCTTGGATTTGGAATGCAAATCCGCAATTTCCAGGACCCAGGGCACGTCCGGATCGATCACGGCCAGATCTGCAGGTGCGCCGACGGTCAGACGTCCGGCGGGAAGGCCCAGCAAGTCTGCCGGCCCGCTGGTCACCGGTTTCAGGACGGTCGCCAGACCGGCCCCGTCATGATGCAGGCCCAGCAGGATCGGCAACAGTGTTTCCAGGCCCGCGGCACCAGGCGCTGCTTCGGTGAAGGGCAAGCGCTTGGCTTCTTCGTCCTGGGGCTCGTGAGACGAGGCGATTACGTCAATCTCGCCTTCCATTGCAGCCTGGGCCAGGGCCGCCCGGTCATCCTCATGGCGAAGGGGAGGGCGAACCTTGGTGAAAGTCCGGTAGGCGCCGACATCGTTTTCATTGAGTGCGATGTGGTGGGCCGACGCGCCAACCGTGACGGGCACGTCCCGGCGACGGGCGGTTGAAACAGAGTCCAGGGTTTCGACGCAACTGGCCTGGGCCAGGTGCAGTCGCGCACCAGTCAGTTCGGCCAGCCGGATGTCGCGTTCAACAGCTATGATTTCGGCGGCCTTGGGGGTTCCCGACAGGCCAAGATTGCTGGACACCTCTCCCTCGTTCATCACGCCGGTCGCCAGCTCCGGATCCTCGGCGCTTGATACGATCAAGGCATCCAGGCCGGAAGCGTAGGACATCGCCCGGCGCATGATGCGGCCACTGGAGACCCAGTTTGTGCCGTCAGTAAAGGCGACCGCTCCGGCGGCCTTCAACAGTGCCAGTTCGGCCATTTCCTGACCGGCGCACTTCTTGGTCATGGCCGCCATTACCGCCACATTGACCGGGCAGGTGTGCTCGGCCCGGCGGCGAATGAACTGGACCTCGGATGGATCCTCTATCACCGGATCGGTGTTGGGCTGAATCACAATGGTCGTGATGCCGCCGACCGCGGCCGCTTGTCCGGCGGTCTCCAGGGTTTCGCGGTATTCAAAGCCGGGTTCACCGGTGAAGACCCGGGCGTCGATCAGGCCCGGGCACAGCACCTTGCCACCGCAATCAGTTACCTCGCCCCTGGGCGTTACCCCTGCGGCCAGTTCCGTTATGACGCCGTCCTCGCAGATCAATGTACCTATCTCGTCTAACTCGGTCGCCGGATCGATCAGGCGGGCATTGGTAAAGCTGCGCGTTCTCATGTCCAGACCCCGGTCTCGCCGGCGCCCGGGTCATTCGGCCGGTTGCGCGACAGCAGATCCAGCACCGCCATGCGAACCGCCACGCCCATCTCGACCTGTCCTCGGATGACCGACCGGTTGATGTCGTCGGCCAGGGCCGGGTCGATCTCGACACCGCGGTTCATCGGTCCGGGATGCATGACGAAGGCATCCGGCTTGGCGATCGCCAGCTTGTCGTAATCAAGACCGTAGAACTGGAAATATTCACGCACCGAGGGCACGAATGCCCCCTCCATGCGTTCCAGTTGCAGGCGCAGCATCATCACGACATCGCAGTCTTTCAGCCCCTCGGCCATATCGTGGAAAACCTCAACACCCAGCCGTTCGATCCGGGGTGGCAGTAGGGTCGGCGGTGCGATGACCCGAACCCGGGCACCCATGGTGTTGAGCAGCAGGATGTTCGACCGGGCGACGCGGCTGTGCAGGATGTCGCCGCAAATCGCCACGGTCAGCCGGGCGAGCCGCCCGGTGCGGCGGCGGATCGTCAGGGCGTCCAGTAAGGCCTGGGTCGGGTGCTCATGGTTGCCATCGCCTGCATTGACCACCGAACAATTCACTTTCTGGCTTAAGAGATCGACCGCGCCGGAAGAACCATGCCGGACAATCAGCAGATCGGGGTGCATGGCGTTCAGGGTCGTGGCGGTGTCGATCAGGGTTTCGCCCTTTGAGGTCGATGAGGTCTTGACCGCCATGTTCATCACATCGGCGCCGAGACGCTTGCCCGCCAGCTCGAACGATGCCTGGGTCCGGGTCGAGTTCTCGAAGAACAGGTTGATGTGGGTGAGCCCCCGCAGGATTGGTGATTTCTTGTCGACCTGCCGGTTCAGCTCAACATATTTATCGCTGAGGCCCAGGATAGTGGAAATGTCGAATTCGGAAAGTCCCCTGATGCCCAGCAAATGCCGGTGACCAGAGGAATAATCGGGAGGATCGGTGCTGTCAGTCATTAAAGCGCAGCCCATACACGCTGAATCGGCGTCTGCCAAGAGAGGATCACCGCGCGACCAGTATGATCCCCGCAATCACCAGGCCGATACCCAGCAAATTGGCGGCGCTCATCTGTTCGCGCAGCACCACGGCTGCAACCATGGCGGTGATGGCCAGCGTACCGCCGATGATGATCGGGATCACGGTGCTGGCATCGGCCGGCGCGCCCAACATGCCGCCGAACAGGTAGAGATAGACAATCTCGGCAATGCCGATGCAAATGCCGGCGGCAATGGCCCAGAGGTAGGCACTGTTGCCCAGTTGCAGCGTATGACCCCCGTCGGCAAATTGAACCGCGAAGAATATGCTGGAGGTCAAAAGGGCGGCCAGTTGCAATGCGAGCGTTGCGGTAATGGTAGTCGTTGCCGTCGGCAGGGCCGCGGCCCCGGAGAATTTAATGAAGATGTTGTATCCGGCATAGCAGAAGGTTGCCGCCAGTATGAGCCATCCCGTCATTTTCCATCTCCGATCATGTCTTCCAATTCTTCGTTGGACATGTTCGCGAGCCGCTCGAGTTCAGGCCCCGGTTTCACAAGCAACCCCTCCCGAATGTCCTCAGGTATATTGTCGAACGTGAATGTCCGCTGTGTGCTGCTTTTCTGTTTCATCCAACTTCTCCGATTCAATAATGTGCGGCGCACTCTGGAATAATGATACTGTTCTCCAGACAAATTTGTTATCCGGTTGCCAGAAACATCCACACCGGCATCGACACCAGTGCCATCAGGGTCATGGCAGTGATCAGGCTGGCGGTCAGGCGGTGGTCGCCGCCCATCTGGCGGGCGAGGACATAGCCACTGGTCGCGGTTGGGGACGCCGCGGCGATGGTCACCACGGTGCGGGCGGTGCCGTCCATGCCGGTCAGCCAGCATCCGGCCAGCGCGAAAGCGGGCAGGGCGATCATACGAACCAATGACCAGATGATGACGGTGGCGCCGGTGCGTCTGAGTGCTGTCAGATCGATGCCGGCACCGGTGGTGAGCAGTCCCAAGGCTATGGTCGCGCCGCCCATCAGATCGATCGTGGTGCGCAGGATTGTCGGCAGGACAATGCCGCTGAGCGACAGGGTCAGGCCTGCGACGCAGGCCAGAATGATCGGATTGGTGACATAAGCGCGCAGCATTGAACCGCGCGCCAGTGTTCCGTCGCCAAAGGTAATAAAGCCCCAGATCGCGATGCCGTTTGCAACGACTGAAAGTGCGACGACAGTCAGCGAGGCCAGGGCAAGACCTTCCATGCCAAAGAGGCTGGCGGACAATGCCAGAGTGATAAAGCCGTTATAGCGGACAGAGCCCTGCAAAATGGACGCAAAGCTGGGACCTTCCAGGCTCTTATCCAGCCGGGCGAGGAAACTGATCGCCGCGAGCACACATTGCGAGGCCCCCATAACAAGCCCGATTTCCAGAATGGGTGCGCTTCTGAAATCTGAAGCCGTGGTTGATCCCAGGATCAGCGCCGGAAACAGAACGAAATAGACCAGCCGATCGATCGGCACCCACGCCTCGTCCGGGAATTTGCCCGACAGTTTCAGGGCCTGACCCAGGGCCAGCAAAATAATCAGGGGTACAATGGCATTGGCGATCAGGATCATGGGCGCAGCCGGTCCAGGGCGCCCTGCAGGATGAAGGCGGCGGCGGCGGCATCAATCACTTCGGCGCGTTTGGCCCGGCTCATATCGGCTTCCAGCAAGGCACGCTCCGCCGCCACGGTGGACAGGCGCTCGTCCCAGAAACAGATCGGCACATCGATGAGGGCGGCCAGATTGCGGGCGAATGCGCGGGTGGATTGCGCCCTCGGGCCTTCTGTACCATTCATGTTGAGCGGCAGCCCCAGAACCACGCCGCCGATGTTTTCCGCCGCGATCAGATCGGCCAGTTCCTGGCCATCCCGGGAAATTTTCCGGCGCTTCAGGGTCCGGCGTGCGGTTGCCGCCATCAGCAGTCCGTCTGACACAGCAATGCCGATGGTCTTGGTGCCCAGATCCAGCCCCAGGAGTTTCTGGCTGGGCGCGAGGTGCGATTTCAGTTCGCTAATGTCAACGATGTCTGCTGGCATGGCTTGCGGGTCATTGGTCAGGGGTGCTACCTAGCCGTCGAATTCGTCTGCGTCATCTGAAATTCGAAGGGAAAGTCATGTCTGTCGATCAGGCAACCGTCCACCGCATCGCCCATTTGTCGCGCATCCGCATCGACGAGGATCAGGCCCGGACCCTGCAAGGGGAACTCAACGGAATTTTGGGTTGGATCGAGCAATTGAACGAGGTCGATGTCGAGGGCGTCGAACCGATGACCTCGGTTCAGCCAATGGACATTCCCCAACGCAGGGACGTGGTGACCGATGGCGGTTATGCAAACAAGGTCGTCGCCAATGCGCCCGCGTCCGAGGACAGCTATTTCATGGTTCCCAAGGTGGTCGAATAGACCACTGCCGGTCGAACCAAATCTCCATAACGGGCGTCTGCCCGTGCCCGAATTGACGGAAACCAGACATGACCGATCTGACATCCCTGACGATTGCCGAGGCACGTAACGCCATGGCCAAGGGCGATCTGACATCGACTGAACTGACCGAGGCCTATAACGCCGCCATCGCGGCAGGAAATCCGGCGCTCAATGCCTATGTCCTGCAAACCGCCGACAAGGCGATGGAGATGGCCAAGGCGGCGGATGCGCGCGGGGCCGACGGCGGCGCGCTGAACGGTATACCGCTCGGGATCAAGGATCTGTTCTGTACCCGGGGCGTGCGCAGCACGGCGGCGTCACATATTCTGGATGGATTCACGCCGGAATATGAAAGCACGGTCACGTTCAAATTATGGGATGCCGGCGCCGTGATGCTGGGTAAATTGAACATGGACGAATTTGCCATGGGCTCGTCCAACGAGACGTCCTATTACGGCAACGTCGCCAATCCGTGGCGGCGCACCGACGGCAAGACGCTGGTGCCGGGTGGATCTTCCGGCGGTTCGGCCAGCGCCGTGGCCGCGGGTCTGTGCGCCGCGGCAACCGGCACCGACACCGGCGGTTCGATTCGCCAGCCGGCGGCCTTTACCGGGATCACCGGGATCAAGCCGACCTATGGCCGGTGCTCGCGCTGGGGCATCGTCGCCTTTGCCTCGTCGCTTGATCAGGCCGGGCCCATGACTCGCGACGTGCGGGACGGTGCGATCATGCTGGGCGCGATGGCGGGGCACGACGTCAGGGACTCAACGTCGGTCGATATGCCGGTGCCCGATTTCGAGATTGCGCTGACAGGCGACATTCGCGGCCTTCGCGTCGGCATTCCCGCCGAATACCGGATCGATGGCATGTCGGACGAAATCGATGCGCTGTGGCAGCAGGGCATTGAATGGATGCGCGATGCCGGCGCCGAAATTGTTGACGTTTCCCTGCCGCACACCAAATATGCACTGCCGGCCTATTACATCGTGGCGCCGGCCGAAGCGTCGTCGAACCTGGCGCGGTATGACGGCGTTCGCTATGGCCTGCGGTCCGGCGGCGACGGCGGTATTGACGACATGTACGCGGCGACCCGGGCCGAGGGCTTCGGCCCGGAAGTCAAGCGCCGGATCATGATTGGCACCTATGTGCTGTCGGCCGGCTATTACGATGCTTATTATGTCCGGGCCATGAAGAGCCGCACGCTGATCAAGCAGGATTTCGAGAAGGCCTATGAGGCATGCGATGTGATCCTGACGCCGGCAACGCCGAACGCGGCTTTTGCCCCGGGCGAAATTACCGATCCGGTGACCATGTATCTGAACGATGTTTTCACGGTACCCGCAAACCTGGCTGGCATTCCAGGCATGTCGGTGCCTGCGGGGTTCGATGCGGACGGGTTGCCCCTGGGTCTGCAGTTGCTTGGCAGGCCGTTTGATGAAGAAACCGTCTTCCGCGCCGCCGGCGTGATGGAAGAGGCCGCCGGCTTTACGGCCCGGCCGGAAAAATGGTGGTAGAGGCGATGAGCGTACCCTTGAAAGAGCCCGAACCCAAACTGATCTCCGGCACCACCGGCGACTGGGAAATTGTCCTGGGCCTGGAAATCCATGCCCAGGTGACGTCCGAGGCAAAATTGTTCTCCGGCGCCTCGACCGAGTTCGGGGCTGAGCCCAATGCCCAGGTCTCGCTGGTTGACGCAGCGATGCCGGGCATGCTGCCGGTGATCAATGCCAGATGCGTGGAACAGGCGGTGCGAACCGGTCTGGGGTTGAACGCGCAGATCAACAATTATTCGCGCTTTGATCGGAAGAACTATTTCTATCCCGATTTGCCGCAGGGCTATCAGATCTCCCAGTTCGAATTTCCGATTGTGGGCGAGGGGATCGTGGTCGTCGATCTGGCCCCGGGCATTGCACGCAAGGTCGGGATCGAGCGTCTGCATCTGGAACAGGATGCGGGCAAGTCAATGCACGACCAGCATCCGTCGATGTCCTTTGTAGATCTCAACCGCTCGGGCATTGCGCTGATGGAAATCGTCTCCAAGCCCGATATGCGCTCGGCCGAGGAAGCCGCCGCCTATGTCGGCAAGATCCGGACAATCGTGCGGTATCTCGGCACATGTGATGGAAATATGGAACAGGGCTCCATGCGAGCCGATGTTAACGTGTCCGTGCGCAAGCCTGGTGATGAGCTGGGCACGCGCTGTGAAATCAAGAACGTCAACTCGATCCGGTTCATCCGTCAGGCCATCGAATTCGAGGCACGCCGGCAAATCGATGTGCTGGAAGATGGAGGCACCATCGATCAGGAAACCCGCCTGTTCGACCCGGTCAAGGGCGAAACGCGGTCCATGCGGTCCAAGGAAGAAGCGCATGATTATCGCTATTTTCCGGATCCGGACCTGTTGCCGCTGGAATTCGACGATGCCTTTGTCGAGGCCATCCGGGCCAATCTGCCGGAACTGCCGGACGCCAGGAAGGACCGCTTTGTGGCCGAATATGGCCTGTCGGAATATGATGCCGGCGTTCTGGTCAGCGACCAGGCCAATTCGGATTATTTCGAGGATGTGGTGAAAGTCAGCGGCAATGCAAAACTCGCCATCACCTGGGTCTCGAACGAGTTGTTCGGCGCGCTGAACAAGCAGAACCTGGGTGTGACCGACAGTCCGATTCCCGCCGGTCAGCTCGGCAAGCTGTGCCTGTTGATCAAGGATGGCACCATCAGCGGCAAGATCGCCAAGAATGTCTTCGAGATACTGTGGCAGGAGGGAGGCGATCCCGCCGACATCGTCGAGGCGCGCGGCCTGAAGCAGATGTCGGATACCGGCGTGATCGAGGCCATCATCGACGAGATAGTTGCCGCCAACCCGGACAAGGTAGCCTCGGTCGTCGAGAAGCCCAAGATGATGGGTTGGTTTGTCGGTCAGGTCATGCAGAAAACCGGCGGCAAGGCCAATCCGCAGGCGGTCAACGATATCCTGAAGGGCAAGCTGGGATTGTAATCTTGTAAGCTGACAGTAGATCACTTGTCCGCCGGCGCGGATGACGGGCTTGATTTGAACTGATTTTGCCCGTGATCCCGGATCATGGGTCTATTCGATCAAGCCGCGATCTTGACCGTCATGTCTGTCCTTGCCTGCGTCGGTGTGCGGTATCCGACGCTTTCGGTTGTGGAAGATCTCAATGTACTCGAAGAGCGCGGCCCTTGCCTTGCGTCGCGTTCGGTGGACCATCCCGGTTTTGAGCGCGCCGAAGAAGCTTTCCATCGGAGCATTGTCCGGGCAATTCCCCTTTCGGCTCATGGACACCGTCATGCCATGCAATCCGAGCCGTTTGCGATACTCGTCACAGGTGTACCGGACGCCTATGTCGCTGTGATGCATCAGGCCTTTCGGGGGACGTCGGTTCCGGATCGCCATTTTCAGGGCATCCTCACAAAGCGTGCCCTTCAGGCGGTCAGACATCGACCAGCCGACGATCTCCATGGTCCCGAGGTCCTTGACAGCAGCCAAATGCAGCCAGCCTTCATCCGTCGGAATGTACCAGATGTCCGCCAGCCAGACGGTCTCGGGCGCGATGATGGCAAAATTGCGATCGGGCAGGTTCGGCGCGATACCGTAACCATGGCGACGATCCGTGGTCATCGGCATGCGTCGTTTGCACCGGGCGGGCGAATACCGGTTTCCTTCACAAGCCTGGCGACAGTCTTGCGCGAAATCCGGTGGCCCCGGTCACGCAGTTCGGCGTGGATCCCGGGCGCACCGTAGCACTGTTGGCCATCCTCGAAGATCAACCGCATCCCCTCGACCAGGGCCGCGTGCCGGGCTGTCCGCGCCGCCCGTTCCGGGGCCGTGCGCTGCCGGGAATGAAACCGGCTCCGGGCGACATCCAGCACGCGGCAGAGCAGGCGGATCGAATGGGTGCCAACATGGGCGGCGATGAAAGCGCGCTTCGCGATCATGTCTTCGCCGCCCACCGAGCAAAAAAAGCGGATGCTTTACGCATCACCTCATTGTCTTCCTTCAACAGCTTGTTGTCCCGGCGCAACCGGGCCAGTTCTGCCGCCTCCGCCCTGCTCCGCGCCAAAGCGGCCGCCGAGCCCGCGGCCAGCAACTCAAGATGCCAGGTCTTGGACTGCCCGGACGTCACGCCAGGTTCCCCCGCAAGGCTGGCATGGCTCACGCCTTCTTCGGACAAACGCGCAACAGCCTGCTCCTTGTACTCCGGCGTGAACCGCCGTCTCGTCTGCTTCGTCATGTTGGTCTCCCACTCCAGAGGTTGCTTCAACCCCTGGTCCGGGATCACCGGGCAAGTTCAACCGCAACTGCGCGGGCAAGCCAGTCGAAGTTTTATGGCCTTGCATCGGCGCCCGAGGGCAGCGGCCCGGTCGGATCGCCCATCCAGGACAGGATGTCGCGATAGACCACTTCGCGCTGCAGATCTTCCAGCAGCATGTGGTAACCATCCGCGTACCGGCCAATCCGTGCGCTGTCCGGCAGCCGGGCCATGACATCACTTGTCGGTCCAGGCGGTATGATCTGGTCGCGGTCGCCATAAAGATAGAGCAGCGGTTGCGGCGACCGACCGGCCGCGCCATAGGCATCGTCCATCAATGAGAAAGAGCCATAGACCACATCGACCCGGGTCTTCTTGATGAACAACGGGTCGCGCCCGTTCGCGATCAAAGCCTCGCGATTGTCGGAAGGGGTGATTTTCAGCCCGCTGCCGGTGACGATCATGCCGGGATAAACATGGGCCGCCAGCCAGAGGGTCGATTTATAAAGGGGATTGAGGCTGGACCATCCCCATACGGCAGGCGCAGCCAGAACGACGCCATCTACTGATGGCGCCTCCGGCTCCGCCAGAGCCGACATCACGACCGCCCCGCCCAGGGAATGGCCGACTACATAAAGTGGCAGTCCCGGATGCCGCCCATGCACATCCTGGATGATGGCCTTGAGGTCCGCTCTCAATTGTTTGGCGCCATGCCAGAATCCGGCCAGTTCGGTGCGGCCAAATCCGCGCTGGTCATAGGCATAAAAGGTTACACCCTGATCCGCGAACCACGGACCGGGCAGCGCAAACGCATTGGCATAATCGTTCAGGCCATGAACGCCGATCATCACGGCCCGGGGGTTTTTCGCCGCCCAAATCTGGCGCGGCAGGGCAACACCCTGGACGATGAAGGTGTCGTGACCATTGATCGTCCCTCCACCCGTCAGCGAGACCACCTTCGGTTCGGCGCAGGCGGTTAGAAATGCTAAAATGAGGAACGCGAACGGACTACGCACTGATCAACTCCCCTACCCGGCGACGCAAGACCGGCAGAACATCCTCTTCGAACCAGGGATTTTTCTTCAGCCAGGTGTTGTTGCGCCAACTGGGATGAGGCAATGGCAGGAATTCCGGCAGATACTCCTGCCAGACCCGGACCGTTTCGGTCAGGCTGGCCTTGCGTCGCTTACCCAGATGCCAGCCCTGGGCATATTGCCCCATCAGCAGGGTCAGTTCGACATTTGGCAGATGTTCAAAAACCTGCGCCCGCCAAAGCCTGGCACAGATTTTGGCTGGCGGCAGATCGCCACCCCTGGCATCAAGCCCCGGAAAACAGAAACCCATGGGAACGATGGCCAGACGCTTTTCATCATAAAAAACTTCGTGGCCGATCCCCATCCAGTCGCGCAGGCGGTTGCCCGAGGGATCGTCGAACGGCACGCCGCTGGCATGAACCCTTGTGCCTGGCGCCTGACCGGCAATGCACAGGCGTGCTTGACTGTTCGCGCGGATCACCGGGCGCGGCTCAAAGCCGAAATCGACCTGACAGTTTCGGCACGTGCGCACGTGCCCGAGAACCTTGGCAAGGGGATCAGGATCGTCTCTGGTCATCTGTGATTCCGGTGCTATCATCGCGCTCCATCAGGGACTTCGAATTATATGCCGCTTCAACCCGAATCGCCTACCCCCAGCCTGTGAAGAAGATGCCGCCCGAAGCGGGTGATATCGCGCCACGTTTGCGGTTTATCGACCATAAGGGGAAGGACTTTCTGCCCCAGGGCGACGGTGTGGCTGGACGCTTTGTCCTGTTGATCTTCACCGCGCACCCGAAAGTCATCGTCGATGTTTTAGGCGATGCGACGGCGCTGGCGGACAAGACCGGCGCCCATGTTCGTGTCATTTCGGAACGACGGCGACCCGGATCTGCCGGTCCCGATCCATTCGGACCCGGGTAACGAGGCATCTAAAACACTGGCGCTGACCGGCGGCGAAGGCGTCGTGCTGATCGGCCCGAACATGCATCTGGTGATACTCTCCCGTGAGGTTCGGCCTGCCGGCATCCGTCAGGCCCTGGATATGATCGCGGAACGAACGGCAGCGTGTGTCGGGGGCCTTGGCATACCGCATCCGCCAGTTCTGATGGTGCCCGACGTCCTGTCGTGCGAGGATTGCAAGCGCCTGATCACAATCTTCCGGACCGACGGCAATGTCTGGCGCGAGCCTGGTCATCTGGACGACAAAAACCTGCCCAAGCATGATTACAAGATGAATATCCCCGAATACGGCCGGAAGGACCGGGTCGATCATTGGCTGATGAACGCTCAGACCAATGCCTTCATCGATGACCGGTTGCGCCGCCGCCTGTTCCCAGAGATCCGCAAGGCCTTCCAGTACCGGGTGACCCGGCGCGAGGGTTACCGCATCGCCTCCTATGAGGGCGAACGTGGGGGCGAGCCAAAGGGCCACCGGGACAATACCACCGCCCAGGTTGCTCACCGCCGGTTCGCCGTGTCGATCAATCTCAATTCGGAAGGGTTCGCGGGGGCCGGCATTCGGTTCCTGGAATATGGCGATCAGCACTACAAGCCGGCGACGGGAGAGGCGGTCGTGTTCTCTTCATCCCTGCTGCACGAGGTGATGCACGTGGAATCCGGCCATCGTCATGTCCTGCTCGGTTTTTTGTTCGGGGATACTTGATGAGCAGCAATCAATGGAAACCCGAAACCCGCGCCGCCCAGGCCCTGCATATCATCAATGCCGAAACCGGGGCGGTCGCTCCGCCGATCCACCCGTCAGCCACCTTTGCCCGCGACGATAATTACGAACTGATCGGCAATACTCTGTATTCCCGCTATGGCTCGCCGATCGACCCTACGTTCGATGTAACAGATATTGCCGCGGCCGCCCACGCCGCCGGCGCCCTGTTGGTGACCGATGGCACCTGTGCGCCGCCCTGCACCACCCACGCGCTGGATTCCGGCGCCGATATCTCATTTCATTCGGCCACAAAATACCTCAACGGGCATTCGGATGTCACCGCCGGCGTCTTGTCCGTACGAGACCTGGATCCGCTGTTATTCCGGCGGCATGCTGGGTGCGTTCGAGGCCCGGCTGCTGGTCCGCGGCATGCGCACGCTCTATGTCCGGTTCGAACGCACGTGCCGGTCCGCCGTGATCTTTGCCCGCCATTTCGAGGGCCACCCGCCCTGGACAGCAACTGGAATGTTCGAGGCCGGGAAAGGCCTGCAGGCAGCTCCCCATTCTCAGGCAGACTCTCATCGAGCACCACCAAAAGCGCCAGCTTGACTGGATCAAGGGCGCCGCATAATCTCCCGTCAGGCAGCGCCGCTCGGGCGAGTTTCAACATCAGACGGGACATTCCCTGAATGAAAGTCATCATTCATGCCGGCATGCCCAAGACCGGTTCGACCGCGATCCAACGGACATTCGCGGGCCAGGACCTGGGGCACGTCAGATACTTCCGATGGCGCGTGCCCAATCACGGGGGCCTCGTTACTTTGCTGTTCCACGAACAAGCCGAGCGCTTTTGGGAGTATAGATTACAGGGCTACAGCCGAGAGGATCTGTTGCCGTTGCGCGAAAAATGGCTTGAGTCTTTCAAGCAAGACCTGACCCAGCCCGGTGCGCACACCTGCCTGTTATCCGCCGAAGCAATCTCGACTTGGCACTGGCGGAGCGTGCTCACGCCACTCAAGGTCTACCTGGAAAAATATAGCGATGACATTCAGGTCATTGCTTACGTTCGCCCCCCAGTCAGTTACATGCCGAGCGTGTTTCAGCAGCGTGTCAAGAGTGGCGACGTAAAATTCAATTCCAAAAGATACTGGCCCCGATACCGCCAGCGTTTCGAGACGCTTGACCAGGTGTTTGACCGCGAAAACGTGACCTTGAGGAAGTTTGACCGAAAGACATTGAAGAACGGCAGCGTCGTTGACGATCTGGCTGGGTTTGTGGAAATTCCCGTGCCGCACAGATCATCTTCGCAATGGTTGAAAAACGAGTCCTTGAGCCTGGAGGCTTTGGCCCTATTGTTCGTTCAGCGGAAATTCGGGCGAGGCCGGGCCACCGGATTTCGTGGCGCACAAGATCTAAACGAAAAGGTATTTGAGATCTTGGCCGGTATCGGAAAAGAGAAGATCCAGTTTGCGCCGGAACTGGTGCTTCGGACAGTCGCGGCTAACGAGGCCGATCTTGAATGGATGGAGAGGCGCCTGTCGGAACCGTTGCGTGAAACTCCCGAAAATTTGAACGGCCCTCTACTGCGAAGCGAGCAAGACCTTCTCTCCATCGCGGATCAGAGTTTTCCGGAATTGGAAGCACTGGCGCCAGACCCGCCAACCGATGTGGCGCTGTCCACTCGTGAAAACATGATACGGAAAATGGACAAGCTTCATGAAATGTCACCGGCGTTGCGTGTTCCGGCTGGAAGCAGGGCATCTGCAAGCATCCGGTGAAGACCGCATCCTGACGCTGTCGGTCAGATCTTTTTACGCGGCTTTCTGGCCCGGTATTGAGCGAACCCTGTCAGGCTCCCTGAACCGCCCCGGGTTTACCGGAGCGTAGAACTCTCAAGGGATGAGCCCCATGGACAAGAAGAAATCCCCCCGAAATACACGGCCGGGTTCCGCGAGCGCGGCGTTCGGCTTTTCCGCGAACAGGGCCTGACGACGCGAGCGATAATGCGGCCTACCGTGCGATTGCACCCAAACCTGGTTGCTCGCCTGACACTCTTCGCGCCTGGTGTGTTCAGGCTGCCCGGGATGCCGGCGAACGCGATGGGCTGACGAGCGAAGGGAAGGCGTGGCTCAAGGTATTGGAGCGCGAGAACAGGGAACTGCGCCAAGCCCATGATATCCTGAAGAGGGCATCGGCTTATTTTGCCCCTCCTCTCGCACATGCAAGCATATGCTGCCGGGCAGCGGGGCGGAGTTCGACCGCCCGTTCCGCAAATGATTGCTTTCATTGACGAGCACCGCCCCGCCTTTGGGACCGGGCCGATCTGCCGTGTTCCGCGGATCGCCCCATAGAGCGACTATGCGCGGGCCGCGATTGCCCGTGACCCGGACCGGGCAAGGAAGGACGAGGCAAATGCCACGGACATCAAGCGTATCAAGCGTATTCGGATCGATCCTGGAAGGTCTCGACGAAATCCTGACTATGGTCGGGCTGGGCCTGCCTCCCGAATTGCGCCGCTCCCTGGGCGGCACAAACATCATCGCATCCATGAACGGCGGCATCCGGCAGGTCCACAGCAACGTGAAGCGCTGGCGGGACGCCAGAATGGCGCCGCGCTGGACCGCAGCCGGAATGTTCGAGGCCGGGAAAGGCTTCAGTCGCATCAAGGCCTGCAGGCAGTTCCCCATTCTCAGGCAAGCTCTCATCAAGCACCGGGAAAAGCGCTTGACCTGATCAAGGGTGCCGTATAACCTGCCATCGGGCAGCGTCGCCCGGGCGCGTTTCAACATCAGACGAGAAATTCCCTGAATGAAAGTCATCATTCATGCCGGCATGCCCAAGACCGGTTCGACCTCGATCCAATGGACATTCGCGAACCGAGACTTGGGGCACGTCAGATACTTCCGATGGCTCCGGCCCGCTCACAACGACCTCATTATTTTGCTGTTCGACGAACGAGGCGAGCGCTTTACGAGGTATAGATTAAAGAACTACGGCCCAAAGGAAAAGGGCTACAGCCGAGAGGAGCTGTTGCTGTTGCGCGAAGAATGGCTTGAGTCTTTCGAGCAAGACCTGACCCAGCCCGGTGCCGACACCTGCCTGTTATCCACCGAAATGATCTCGAATGGGCGCTTGTGGAGCGTGCTCACGCCACTCAAGGCCTTCCTGGAAAAATATAGCGATGACATTCAGGTCATTGCTTACGTTCGCCCCCCAGTCAGTTTCATGGCGAGCCTGTTTCAGCAGCGTGTCAAGGGTGGCAAGGCCGGTAGCGGAAAATTCAATCCCAAAGGATACTGGCCCCGATACCGCCAGTGTTTCGAGCCGCTTGACCAAGTGTTTGGCCGCGAAAACGTGACCTTGAGGAAGTTTGACCGAAAGACATTGAAGAACGGCAGCGTCGTTGACGATCTGGCTGGGTTTGTGGGAATTCCTGTGCCGCACAACTCTTCGCAGTTGGAAAACGAGTCCTTGAGCCTGGAGGCTTTGGCCCTATTGTTCGTTCAGCGGAAATTCGGGCGAGGCCGGGCCACCGGATTTCGTGGCGCACAAGTTCAAAACAATAAGGTAGCACAAGTTCAAAACAATAAGGTACTTGAGATCTTGGCCGGTATCGGAAAAGAGAAGCTCCAGTTTGCGCCGGAACTGGTGCTTCCGATAGTCGAGGCTAACGAGGCCGATCTTGAATGGATGGAGAGGCGCCTGTCGGAACCGTTGCGTGAAACTCCCGAAAATTTGAACGGTCCTCTAATGCGAAGCGAGCAAGACCTTCTCTCCATCGCGGATCAGAGTTTTCCGGAATTGGAAGCACTGGCGCCAGACCCGCCAACCGATGTGGCGCTGTCCACTCGTGAAAACATGATACGGAAAATGGACAAGCTTCATGAAATGTCACCGGCGTTGCGTGTTCCGGCTGGAAGCAGGGCATCTGCAAGCATCCGGTGAAGACCGCATCCTGACGCTGTCGGTCAGATCTTTTTACGCGGCTTTCTGGCCCGGTATTGAGCGAACCCTGTCAGGCTCCCTGAACCGCCCCGGGTTTATCGGAGAGTAGAACTCTCAAGGGATGAGCCCCATGGACAAGAAGAAATCCCCCCGAAATACACGGCCGGGTTCCGCGAGCGCGGCGTTCGGCTTTTCCGCGAACAGGGCCTGACGACGCGAGCGATAATGCGGCCTACCGTGCGATTGCACCCAAACCTGGTTGCTCGCCTGACACTCTTCGCGCCTGGTGTGTTCAGGCTGCCCGGGATGCCGGCGAACGCGATGGGCTGACGAGCGAAGGGAAGGCGTGGCTCAAGGTATTGGAGCGCGAGAACAGGGAACTGCGCCAAGCCCATGATATCCTGAAGAGGGCATCGGCTTATTTTGCCCCTCCTCTCGCACATGCAAGCATATGCTGCCGGGCAGCGGGGCGGAGTTCGACCGCCCGTTCCGCAAATGATTGCTTTCATTGACGAGCACCGCCCCGCCTTTGGGACCGGGCCGATCTGCCGTGTTCCGCGGATCGCCCCATAGAGCGACTATGCGCGGGCCGCGATTGCCCGTGACCCGGACCGCGCGTCGGACACCGGGCAAGGAAGGACGAGGCAAATGCCACGGACATCAAGCGTATCAAGCGTATCAAGCGTATTCGGATCGATCCTGGAAGGTCTCGACGAAATCCTGACTATGGTCGGGCTAGGCCTGCCTCCCGAATTGCGCCGCTCCCTGGCCGGCACAAACATCATCGCATCCATGAACGGCGGCATCCGGCAGGTCCACAGCAACGTGAAGCGCTGGCGGGACGCCAGAATGGCGCCGCGCTGGACCGCAGCCGGAATGTTCGAGGCCGGGAAAGGCTTCAGTCGCATCAAGGCCCGCAGGCAGTTCCCCATTCTCAGGCAGACTCTCATCGAGCACCGGGAAAAGCGCTTGACCGGATCAAGGGCGTCGCATAATCTCCCTTCAAACAGCGTCGCCCGGGCGAGTTTCAACATCAAACAGGACATTCCCTGAATGAAAGTCATCATTCATGCCGGCATGCCCAAGACCGGTTCGACCTCGATCCAATGGACATTCGCGAACCGAGACCAGGGGCACGTCAGATACTTCCGATGGCTCCGGCCCGATCACAACGACCTCATTATTTTGCTGTTCGACGAACGAGGCGAGCGCTTTCTGAAGTATAGATTAAAGGGCTACGGCCCAAAGGAAAAGGGCTACAGCCGAGAGGAACTGTTGCTGTTGCGCGAAGAATGGCTTGAGTCTTTCGAGCAAGACCTGACCCAGCCCGGTGCCGACACCTGCCTGTTATCCGCCGAAGCAATCTCGAATGGGCGCTTGTGGAGCGTGCTCACGCCACTCAAGGCCTTCCTGGAAAAATATAGCGATGACATTCAGGTCATTGCTTACGTTCGCCCCCCAGTCAGTTTCATGGCGAGCACGTTTCAGCAGCGTATCAAGTTCGGCGACAAAAAAGAATTCAATCCCAAAGAATACTGGCCCCGATACCGCAAGCGTTTCGAGCCGCTTGATCAGGTGTTTGGCCGCGAAAACGTGACCTTGAGGAAGTTTGACCGAAAGACATTGAAGAATGGCAGCGTCGTTGACGATCTGGCTGAGTTTGCGGGAATTCCTGTGCCGTACAACTCTTCGCAGTCGAAAAACGAGTCCTTGAGCCTGGAGGCTTTGGCCCTATTGTTCCTTCAGCGGAAATTCGGGCGAGGCAAGGTCACCGGATTTCGTGGCGCACAAGTTCAAAACAATAAGGTATTTGAGAGCTTGGCCGGTATCGGAAAAGAGAAGTTCCAGTTTGCGCCGGAACTGGTGCTTCCGATAGTCGCGGCTAACGAGGCCGATCTTGAATGGATGGAGAGGCGCCTGTCGGAACCGTTGCGTGAAACTCCCGAAAATTTGAACGGTCCTCTAATGCGAAGCGAGCAAGACCTTTTCTCTATCGCAGATCAGAGTTTTCCGGAATTGGAAGCACTGGCGCCAGACCCGCCAACCGATGTGGCGCTGTCCACTCGTGAAAACATAATACGGAAAATGGACAAGCTTCATGATAATGTCACCGGCGTTGCGTGTTCCGGCCGGAAGCAGGGCATCTGTGTATCGCCCTAGGGCCCTGTTGACATTCGGGTTTCCGATTTGGCCTGAACTGTTATTCAAGCTTCGAAAATGGAGGTCTGGATGGACGAAGATCGTTTGGTGATTTCAGATGAACTCTGGGCGAAGATTGCGCCCCTGTTACCCGGTAAAGCCGGGGACCCGGGAGCAACCGGTCGGGATAACCGTCGGTTCATGGAGGCCGTACTTTGGCGTGTGCGAACAGGGTCTCCCTGGCGTGACCTGCCCCAGGATTTCGGCAACTGGAATTCGGTTTTCAAACGATTTCGTCGATGGGCAAAGGCCGGTGTGTTCGAGAGACTTTTCAACGCCATGAGCGACGAGCCAGATTTGGAATATGTCCTCATCGACGGAACGATTGTCCAGGCCCATCAGAAGGCTTCGGGCGCGAAAGGGGGACACGGCATCAAGCCATTGGACGCTCTCGCGGCGGGCTGACGACCAAAATCGTTGCCCTGGTCGATGCGCTCGGCAACTTGTTCCGCTTTCTGCTTCTGCCGGGGCAAGCGCACGACATGAAGGGGGTTGCCCCCTGATCCACGATGTCTCCTTCGCAGCGTTGCCGGCCGACAAGACCTTCGACGCCGATTGGCTCCTGAAAGACCTTGATGAGCGCGGCGCAACTGCGGTTATTCCACCCAAATCGCACCGGAAAGGGCAACGAGACGACGATACTCACATGTACAAGTGGCGTCACCTGATTGAAAACTACTTTGCAAAGATCAGGGAATTCAGGGGGATAGCAACGCGATACGACAAAACAGATACCAGCTACGCAGCCAACTGGCACCTCTGCGCAATGCTCAACGCTGCCCGGTGATTGTCAACAGACCCTAGAGCTTGGCTGAAAAGTTATTCAGCCATGACAATATCTTGCCAGCCGTCTTGTCAGGATGCGGATGTAAGCGATTGTTGCCCATGCGGTGGAACTTACGCTCGAACATCGCAATTTCTTCGGCATTTAGCGGGTTGCCTTCGATCTCATGCAGCCGCATGGCCTCCAGCCGGCGCTGCCGGGCTGTGGAAATCTCTTCCGCCGTCATGGTCTGTTCTCGTCGAGCTTCATTGCGGCACGGTAGCAGAAATTCTCGCTGGAATCATCTACTTCCGCATCGGCGCCACCGCCGCGATGTGTTCGGGCGACAAGCCGCAGCAGCCGCCGACGATCTGGGCGCCCTGGTCGATCCAGCCGGCGGTGAAGCGGGCGAACTCGTGGGCGGGGATGATCTCCTCGAACTGCCAGTTCGGCATTTTGAAGTATCCCGAATCCGGATAGGCCATCAGCGGGCCGTCATAGGCCGTGCGGATCATCTCCAGCACCTCGCCGATGGCATCGGACGCGGTGTGCATGATGCCGGCCGCCGCCACATCGAATTCCTTCAGGATCGGCAACAGATCCTCGAACGGCATGTCCAGATCGTTTCGATGGCTCAGCAGCCGGCCATCACCGCCACGCCGGGCCGAGAACCCGGCCCAGACCGGCAGGCCCGTATCGGCCGCCGCCTGAAAAATTGCGCTCATCCGGTCGGGGTGAAACATCATTTCCAGAATGATCAGATCGCAGCCTTCTTCCGCCAGCAGGGTTGCCATCTCCTCGAACGCATCGGCCATTTCCTCGGGCGCGGGCGTCCGCGCCGGATCGGTCGTCGGCGTACCGGCAACCTGCGGGAACATGTGCGCCAGACAGCCGGCCACCAACACGTCGTCACGCCCGCTGGCCGCGCGGGCTTGCATGGCCGCCCGCGCCGCAGCGCGGTTGATTTCCGCGAACTGGTCGCCAAACCCGGCATTCGCCAACATGATCCGGCTGGACGCAAACGTGTTGGTAGTGATCACCTCCGCCCCGGCGACGATATAGTCCCGGTGAACGGTTTCCAGCAGAGCGGTGTTTTCGAGCGACGCCGGACCGCACCAGGATTTCGGATCCATGCGCGCTCCGCGCCGTTCCAGCTCGCTCCCCGTACCTCCGTCCAGAATGACAGTACCGCCTGATTTCAGGCGTGCGTCAATGTCTGCATAGCTCATGGAATACATCCAACTGGAAATGGCTTCTTGAATCCCCGATGAGCCAATTTTTCAGAGCTGTCCAGTGGCTTTTGAAATGGGTTACGCTGGGCGCATGGACGGGTATGGTCCGGAAAACGGGCGAGGGAAGACGACGGATGAAAACACATGCGCGCGTGGTCGTGATCGGCGGCGGGGTTGTCGGCTGTTCGGTGCTGTATCACCTGACCAAGCTGGGCTGGAACGATGTCATGCTGGTCGAGCGCTCGGAGTTGACCAGCGGATCGACGTGGCATGCTGCGGGCGGGTTTCACACCCTGAACGCCGATACCAACATGGCGGCGCTGCAGGGCTATACCATCCGGCTCTATCGCGAGTTGGAAGCGCTGACGAGCATGTCCTGCGGCCTGCACCATGTGGGCGGGGTGACCTTGGCCGACACGCCGGAACGGATGGATTTCCTGAAAGCCGAACGGGCCAAGCACCGCTATATGGGCCTGGAAACCCGGATTGTCGGGCCCGAGGAAATCACCCGGCTGTCGCCGATCACCAATGTGGAGGGCGTCATCGGCGGGCTTTACGATCCGCTGGACGGGCACCTGGATCCCAGCGGCACGACCCATGCCTATGCCAAGGCGGCGCGCATGGCGGGCGCTGAGATATCCTTGCGCAATCCGGTGCTGGAGACCAATCAACGCACCGATGGCGGTTGGGACGTGGTGACCAGGGACGGCACCATCATCTCCGAACATGTGGTCAATGCCGGCGGTCTGTGGGCGCGCGAGGTCGGGGCGCTGGCCGGTGTCTACCTGCCGCTGCATCCGATGGAGCACCAGTATCTGGTGACCGAACCGACGCCCGAGGTCTATGAGCGCGACACCGAGCTGCCCCATGTCATGGATCCGGGTGGTGAAAGCTATCTGCGCCAGGAGGGCCAGGGCCTGTGCATCGGTTTTTACGAGCAGGCCTGCGATCCCTGGGCGGTGGACGGCACTCCGGCGGATTTCGGGCACGAACTGTTGCCAGACAAGCTGGACCGGATCGCGGAGTCGGTCGAGTTCGCCTACAAGCGCTTCCCGGTGCTGGAACGGGCCGGGGTCAAGACGGTGATCAATGGGCCGTTCACCTTTGCCACCGATGGCAATCCGCTGGTCGGGCTGGTGCCGGGCTTGAAAAACTACTGGTCGGCCTGCGCCGTGATGGCCGGCTTCAGCCAGGGCGGCGGCGTCGGCCTGTCCCTGGCCCAGTGGATGATCGAGGGCGAGGCCGAACGCGATGTCTTCGCCATGGACGTCGCCCGGTTCGGCGACTGGATCACGCCGGGCTATACCAGAGCCAAGGTGCGGGAGAACTATCAGCGCCGGTTTTCCATCGGCTACCCCAACGAGGAATTGCCCGTGGCGCGGCCGTTCCAGACCACCCCAGCCTATGGCATCTGGCAGGAGCAACGTGCTGTCTTTGGGGCGGCCTACGGCATGGAAGCGGTCAATTATTTCGCGCCCGAGGGCGAACCGCTCCATGAGACGCCAAGCTTTCGCCGTTCCAATGCCTTCGGTCCCACAGGCGACGAAGTTCGGGCGGTGCGCGGTAATGTCGGGATCAACGAAATCCACAATTTCGGCAAATATCGCGTAACCGGTCCCAATGCCCACGCCTGGCTGGACCGGATCATGGCCGGGCGTATTCCCGAACCGGGCCGCCTGTCCCTGACCCCGATGCTGAGCCCCAGGGGCAGGCTGATCGGCGACTTCACCATTGCCGCGCTCGCCAAGGACACGTATCAGGTGATGGCAAGTTTTGGCGCCCAAGCCTTCCACATGCGCTGGTTTGAGCGTCATCTGGAAGACGGTGTCAATGTCGAAAACGTCTCGACCCGGCGCATCGGGTTCCAGATTGCCGGCCCGAAGGCACGCGACCTGCTGGCCCGGGTCACCCGTGCCGACGTGTCGCCCGACGCCTTCAAGTTCACGGATGTACGCCAGATCGACATTGGCCTCTGCCGCGCCGTCGTGCAGCGCGTCTCCTATACCGGCGATCTGGGCTATGAGATCTATGTCGGCGCCGGTGAGCAGCGCACCCTGTATCATACGCTCATCGAGGCGGGCGCGGATCTGGGCCTCAAACCCTTCGGCATGCGGGCCATGATGAGTCTGCGCCTCGACAAATTCTTCGGATCCTGGCTGCGTGAATACGGGCCGGACTACATGCCGGCCGAAACCGGCATGGACCGGTTCATGTCCTACAACAAACCGGCGGATTTCATCGGCAAGGCCGCCGCCACCAAGGAAAAGGCAGAAGGCCCGGCACGCAAGATTTGCGCCTTCATTGTCGAAGCCGACGATGCCGATGTGGTTGCCCATGAACCGATCTGGATCGATGGCGCGGTCAAGGGATTTGTGACGTCAGGCGGCTATTCCCACCACGCGGAAAAATCCGTCGCACTGGGATTTGTGCCAACGGAATTGATCCGCGACGGGCTGGAGGTCGAAATCGAAATCCTCGGCGACATGCGCAAGGCGGTTCAGGTGACCGAGCCGCTGTTCGACCCCGATGGCGCACGGATGCGGGGATAACACCATGAGCGAAGCACGCCGGTTTGGCCCCAACGTTCATCTTGCAGACAGTGTCTATGTCCACGAGACGACTCAGCTCTACGGCAAGATCACCGCGGGCGAGAACGTGTCCTTCTGGCCCTATTCGGTGGTGCGCAGCGAAATGCACGAGGTGCGGATCGGTGCCGGCTCGAACATCCAGGACTTCGTGATGATCCATGTGGGGTACGAGACCCCGACGCTGATTGGCAAGAATGTCTCCCTGACTCACCAGTGCACGGTTCATGGCGCCACCATCGGCGACAACTGCCTGATCGGGATCAATGCCACGATCATGGACAATGCGGTGATCGGCGCAAATTCCATCGTCGCCGGCCATGCCCTGATCAGCGAAGGCAAGGCGTTTCCGGAGAATTCGATCATCGCCGGCGCCCCTGCCAAAGTGGTCAAGACCCGAAATTGCAGCGAACCCAATATCGCCAACGCGAAATTCTATATGGCCAATGCCCGTATCTATGCCCGGGGCATCCACCGCCTGCCGGAGGATTGGGAAGGCGGAACCTAAAACAACAGCAACTGCCGCGCTTCCAATGCGGTCGACAGGGAGGCCCGAACAAAAGCCAGGATAATGCGTCGCCTGTCAAGACCCCTCAATCTGCTGACCAGGGCAATCGCATTTCAAAAGTCCTGGCTCAGTTTGCAAGCCGTGTGCGTCCATGTCATGTTTTTGTGAAATCAGAGGGATGGATTGACATGGATCACAAGCAGTTTCAGGAATGGTTATCGGGGACAGACCACCTCAGCCCGGCGCAGCGGCAGCAAACCGAAGCCGTGTGCCTGGGGGACACGGAGACAACAGCGTCGCTGGCTGCCATTGAAGCGGCCGTGGGTGAAGATCGCCAGTGCCCGCATTGTGGCACGCCAGGTGCCATATCGCGTGGCAAGGCAAGGGGTCTGCGACGGTACCAGTGCAAGGGATGCAGAAAGACATTCAATGCCGCGACCGGCACCCCCTTGTCGGGTCTGCACCGCAAGGACAAGTGGCTTGCCTTCGGAGCCTGTCTTGCCGATGGGCTGACGGTTCGCGCTTCAGCAGAACGTTGCGGACTTGCCGTCAACCCCGCCTTCCGTTGGCGGCACCGATTTCCTGCCGCAAAAGACCTGAAGGCACGCAAGCTCACGGGCATTGTGGAAGCCGATGAAACCTGTGTGCCGGAAAGCCGGAAAGGCGCACGAAACCTTGAGCGCAAGGCGCGACGCAGGGGAGGCAAGGCCAGCAGGCGGGGCCTGTCAGATGAACAGGTTCCGGTACTGGTTGCCGCTGATCGCGGCGGCGCGACAGTCAGCGCGGTTCTGCCCGCGGTCAACGCCGGTCCCTTGCGAGAGGTGATCGCGCCGGCTGTGGACGAGGATATCGTTTTGGTGACCGATGGACACCGCGCTTGTCCGCGATGCGCGGCGGCAATCGGTGCGCATCACGAAGCATTGAACCTGTCACGAAGTGAACGGGTGCGAGGTGCCTTTCACATTCAGATCGCAGCAGATCCGGCGGTCAACAACCGACACAGCCGGTTGAAGGATTTCTTGCGGCGCTACCGAGGCGTCGCGACCAGATATCTCGACAACGACCTGCGATGGTTCCAGCGGCTTGAACTGGAGAACGCCTCACCCCGGGCTTGCCTCGCAACCGCCATCGCACGTCCATGCATACAATTTGAAACTGAGTCATCATTTTCAATGATGAGACGATCGAGGTGCTTTTCGAATCCGTCGAGGTTCTATTCAAAACGCGTGATACGAACTCACCAAACAAAGTATTGGTTGCATTTCTTCAACAGTTACAGTAACAATGCATAAATTAAAATTATTCACCACATTATGGCGGTGCAACTCTCAAAATCCTATTAAGTGCACTGTCACCGTTTTTTCAAGGTTCCCCGCTACACTTCCCGCGCCTTGCCGCCTTCCACCGTGACGCGGCGGTCCATGCGGGCGGCGAGGTCGAGGTTGTGGGTGGCGATCAGGGCCGACATGCATTCGTCACGGGTCAGACGGACCAGTTCGCCAAAGACATTGTCGGAGGTTGCAGGGTCGAGATTGCCGGTCGGTTCGTCGGCCAGCAACAGGTTCGGCCGGTTGGCCAGCGCGCGGGCGATCGCGACGCGCTGTTGCTCACCGCCGGACAGTTCGGTCGGCAGGTGACCTGCGCGGGCCGACAGGCCCATGCGGTCCAGCAGTTCGGCGGACCGGGCATTGGCAGCAGCTGGCGTATTTCCCGCCAAGCGCTGGGGGATCGAGATGTTTTCCAGGGCGCTGAATTCCGGCAGCAGGTGATGGAATTGATAGACAAAGCCCAAGGTGCGCCGGCGCATGGCGGTGCGCTTTGCATCGTCCAGGGCGCTGCAATCGGTGCCGGTAATAACGACACTGCCGCCCTGGACCCGCTCCAGCAGGCCGGCGGCATGCAGCAATGTCGACTTGCCCGAGCCCGACGGGCCGACCAGGGCGATCAGTTCGCCCGGCTGAATTGTCAGATTGGCGCCGGTCAGCACCTCAAGCTTGCCTGCGGCGCTGTCATAATAGCGTACGATCTTGTCCAGATTCAGGACCGGCTCACTCATAGCGCAGCGCCTCGACCGGATCAATCCGGGCGGCCCGCCAGGCCGGATAAAGGGTCGCCAGAACCGACAGGCCGAAGGACACGCCGACCGCCAGCAGCACGTCGTCGAGCAGGACATCGGCGCTGAGCCGGTCGAACAGGAAGGCGCCGGTGCCGCCGGGCGCCATGCCGACGGCTGCCAGCCAGCCATCGATGGTTTCAATGTTCCAGCAGACCGCCAGCCCGAGGAACACGCCCAAGGCAATGCCAACCACCCCGATCAAAGTCCCGGCAATCAGGAAGACCCGCAAAATGCCGCCCGACGTCGCGCCGATGGTGCGCAGAATGGCGATGTCATGGGAGTGGTCCTTCACCAGCATGGTCAGGCCGGAAATGATGTTTAACGCGGCGATCATCACGACCAGAATGATGGCCAGGGCCACAGCGCGCTTTTGCACCGCGAAAATCTGCACGATCTGCAGGTTCAGATCCTGCCAGCCGAAGACGTTCTCGTCCGTCAGTTTCCGCGCCAGCGTGGCCGGCAGATCGCCCATCTGGCGCGGGTTTTCGGTGACCACATTGATGTGCGAGGCGCCGCCGCCCGCCCCCATAAGCGCCCGGGCATCAGCCATGGGCAGGAAGATGATGGAATTGTTGTAGGCCCCGAGCCCCAGATCAATCACCGCCGCCACCCGGTAGCTGACCGTCACCGGTTTGGTGCCGAGCGGCGTCGAACGGCCAGTCGGATTGATCAGCACCAGTGTATCGCCGATATATGCACCAAGCTTTGCCGCGACGCCCTGGCCAATGGCCACGCCCTCGCCGGCTTCAAATCCCGTCAACAGCGGTGTCTGGTCCCGGTCGGTACCGGCCCGCATAATCGCATCGATATTGCGCAGATCGCTCGGCCGGATACCGCGCGCCTCAATGCCGATATTATTGCCATTGGCGCTGGCAATCATCTGTTTCTGGATCAGCGGAAAGGCCTGGAGCACGCCCGGCTGGGCGCGGATGGTCTCCAGTTTGGTGTCCACATCGGCGATGTAGAGCCGCCGGCCGATCATCACCAAACCGTCGATCTCGACCCGCTGTTCGGCAATCGGGGTGATCAGGACATGGCCGTCCAGGCCCAGCACCTTGTCCATGATGTCGCCCAAGGCACCTTCGAAAATCGCTGAAATGGCAATCAGGATGGCGACCCCCAGGGCGATCCCCAGCACTGAGAATGACGCGGTCAACGATACCACCCTGTCCCGGCGGCGCGAACGCAGATAGCGCCAGGCCAGACTCCATTCCAACGCGGAAAACGGCGCGATGCCCCCACTCTTCGCCGCCGCGGTATCGGCCGGTTCGCTCACGCGGTCAGCTTGGCAATCGCGGCGTCGAGGCTCAGCATCTCGGCCTCGCCGGTGCGGCGGGATTTCAGCTCCACCGTGCCGTTCTTGATCCCGCGCGGTCCGACCACCAGTTGCCAGGGCAGGCCGATCAGCTCCATCACCGCGAACTTCTCCCCGGCCCGCTGATCGAGGTCGTGATAGAGCGCCTCGAACCCGGCATTGCCCAAGCGTTCGAGCGCCGCATCGCACACCGCGCCGCACTCGGCGTCGGCCTGTTTCAGGTTAACGATGCCGACCTTGAACGGGGCAACGGACTCGGGCCAGATGACCCCCTTGTCGTCATGGCTGGCTTCGATAATGCCGCCAACCAGGCGCGAGACACCGATCCCGTACGAGCCCATCTCCACGGCGACCTTGCCGTCCTCGGTGATCTGCACCTCGGCTCCGAAGAGCTTTGAATATTTGGTTCCGAAATTGAAGATGTGACCGACCTCGATCCCTCGGCCAGTCACCCGGCGGTCCTCCGGCAGCGCCTCGAACGCGGCAACGTCATGCTGCTCGTCCGTGGCCGCATAATGCGCGGTAAACCGGTCGATCTCGGTTTGCAGGCCGTCCACATCGTCATAACCGGTCGATACATTCGACCAGTCCATGTCGAGATAGGACCGGTCGAAGGACACTTCGCTTTCGCCGGTTTCTGCCAGGATCAGGAATTCATGGCTGAGGTCGCCACCAATCGGGCCGGTGTCGGCGCGCATCGGGATCGCCGTCAGACCCATGCGTTCATAGGTACGCAAATAGGCCATGAACTGGCAGTTATAGGTATGGCGCGCCGCCGCCGCACTGATGTCAAAGGAATAGGCATCCTTCATCAAGAACTCGCGACCACGCATGATGCCGAACCGGGGCCGCACCTCGTCGCGAAACTTCCACTGAATATGATACAACAGCTTGGGCACGTCCTTGTAGGACTGGACATAGGTGCGGAAGATGTCAGTGATCATCTCCTCGTTCGTCGGGCCATAGAGCATCTCACGGTCGTGCCGGTCGGTGATGCGCAGCATTTCCTTGCCATAATCGTCATAGCGGCCGGATTTGCGCCACAGATCAGCGGACTGGATGGTCGGCATCAACAGTTCGACAAAGCCTGCCTTGTTCTGTTCCTCGCGCACGATCTGTTCGATCTTGCGCATGACATTCAGGCCCAGCGGCAGCCAGGAATAGATACCGGTCGATTCCTGTCGGATCATCCCGGCCCGCAGCATATAACGATGCGAGACGATCTGGGCTTCCGACGGGGTTTCACGCAGCGTCGGCAGAAAATACTTACTCAGGCGCATCAATATCTCTTCACATCGATCAGGTCACCGTGACCATGTTTAGTGTGAGGTCCTGTGATTGTCATCCATTGTCATCGACCACCCGAGGATCAAAACCCGGCAGATCATCGATCGAAAAGGCGCCCGACGTAATCACGGCAAAAGCGATCAGCCACACGCCCCCCGCAATGCCGGTGGTGATCATCGCCTTGCGCCACATCATCGGCTTTACGGGCGCGGCCGGTTCCGTCCCGTCCTCGACCTCGCCATCTTCATGTTGCGACCGCACGCCGATGGGCAGCACGGTAAACAGCACCAGCCACCAGATGATCAGAAACAGGACCAGACCTTCGCCGATACCCATCGGCTTGTCAGACCTGTTCCAGCTCGACCAGGGTGCCGCAGAAGTCCTTTGGATGCAGGAACAGCACGGGCTTGCCGTGGGCGCCGATCTTCGGTTCACCGTCTCCCAGCACCCGCGCGCCCTCGGTCTTCAGCTTGTCGCGGGCGGCGATGATGTCATCGACCTCGTAGCAGACATGATGCATGCCGCCGCTGGCATTGCGTTCCAGATATTTGGCGATAGGCGAATCCTCGCCCAGCGGCTGGAGCAGCTCGATTTTGGTGTTCGGCAGTTCCACGAACGCGGTGGTCACACCGTGGTCCAACTGGTCGACCATGTCCGACACGGTCGCGCCCAGGGTTACCCGGTAAGTTTCCGCCGCCGCCGCAATGTCGGGCACGGCAATCGCCACATGGTTCAATTTTCCGATCATAACTGGTTCCTATCTGACTATCATAATCATACCCTGATCACGGCGGCCCGTGTCACGGGTTTCTTGTTCCACAGATTGCGGGCGCATCGGCGCGCGGCGCGGCGCACAACCTCCGCCACCAGATCGTCATCCTTGCGCATGGCACGGGGCATTTCTCTGATGGCATCGGTTACCGCCTTGGCAACCTCGAATTCGAACCCGGCCTCCGTCTGGTCGAGCAACCCCGGCAAACCTTCGGCCAGAACCACCGGGACACCTGCCAGGTCACCGGCCGCATTCATCGCCACAGTCACCGCCATCGATCCAGCAAAGCCCAGCTTCCGGCGCGCAAAGGCGGGACTGTTGTCACTGGAAGTCAGCACCTTGCCATCAAGGAAAATTCGCCCGGCATGAACCTCGTCCACCTTGATACCGTCGCCCGGGGCCAGTTCGATCAGATCGCCATTGTGTGGCACGATGGCATGGGCCGCGCCAAACTCCTGCGCCAGACGGGCATGTTCCTGCATGTGGCGTTCTTCACCGTGCACCGGCACGGCAATGGTTGGTTTGACCCAGCCATACATGTCCTTCAGTTCGTCCTGGCACGGGTGGCCGGAGACATGGATCGCAGCATCCCTGTCGGTGATGATCCGGATGCCCTGGCGGGTCAATTCGTTTATCAGCCGGAAAACGCTGCGTTCATTGCCGGGAATGGTCTTGGACGAGAATATGACCGTATCGCCTGATGTCAGGGTCAGATCGGAATGCCCGCCGCTGGCAATGCGCCACAGGGCCGCGCGTCCTTCACCCTGACTGCCGGTCGTCAGATACAGCACCTTGTCACGCGGCAGATAACCGGCATCGGCATCGGAGATGATCGGTGGGCTGTCCTTAAGGTATCCCGACTCCCGGGCCATATTGATCATCCGCTGCATCGACCGTCCGGCCAGCACCACATGCCGGTCGGTCTTGCGGGCTGCAATCAGGATCGAATTGAGGCGCATGATATTGGAAGCGAACGTCGTCACCGCCACCCTGCCCTTGCAGCCACGCACAGCTTTGACAAGGCCTTTCAAAACGGCCGCCTCGGACCCGGATCGACCGGGTGTCAGGGCGTTGGTTGAATCGCAGACGATGGCCCTGATACCCTCTTTGCCCGCAGCCTCCAGCCGAGCAATATCGGTTTCCGCGCCCATGGTGGGTTCAGGATCGATGCGCCAGTCACCGGAATGGAACACCACGCCCAGGACGGTACGGATGATCAGTCCCTGGTGTTCCAGGATCGAATGGGTCAGGGAGACGAATTCGATCTCGAATGGTCCCAGGGTCAAACGGTCACCGGTCTCCACCAATCTAACATCGGCGCTGGCGCTGTTGCCTGATTCTTCCAACTTTTCCCGAGCCATCAGGGCGGTGAACCGGGTGGCATAGACCGGCGCGGCAATGTACGGGAACAGATGGCCCAAAGCGCCCACATGATCCTCATGCGCATGGGTCAGGATGATCGCCCTGATCGCGCTTTTGCGCTCCATCAAAAAAGCGGGATCGCCCATAATCAAATCGATGCCGGGCTCGTCGGGCCCGCCGAAAGTTACCCCGACATCGACGATGATCCATTCTTCCCTGCCCTTGGGGCCGAAGCCATAGGCATTGAAATTCATGCCAATTTCGCCGGAGCCGCCAAGTGGCAGAAAGAGCAGTCTGTCAGCCAAGCGCCTCAGTCCCCCGCAGGCACGGGGCGAGACCGGGCAAGTTCGGCATTGAGGTTGTGAATTTCCAGCAGGCCGCGAATGGTCAAATCAGAGTCGAAAACCTGAAGGGCGTCCGTCGCGCCCTCGAACAGTGAGGCGATGCCCCCGGTGGCAACGACAGTCAGCGGTTCGGAGTATTCCGATCGCAGACGTTCCACCATGCCTTCGATCATACCGACATAACCCCAGAAAATACCTGATTGCATGGAATGAACGGTGTTCTTGCCCAATGCGGCCGGCGGCCGGCGGATCTCGACCTTGGGCAGCCTGGAAGCGGCATCGTGCAGCGCCAACAGCGACAGATTGATGCCGGGCGCAATCGCGCCGCCCTCAAAATCGCCCTTGGCGGAGATGACATCGAACGTGGTCGCGGTACCGGAATCGACGATTAACAGCGCCCCCTTATGAACCACATGGGCGCCCAGTGCGTTGACCAGGCGGTCAGCGCCCGCCTCGGCCGGATTGTCGATATTGACGCCAATGCCCAGATCGACACCGTCCTCGCCAATCACCAGCGGGGCAACATTCAGATAACGCCGCGACAGGTTGCGCAGGTGGAACAGGGATTGCGGCACCACCGTGGAGATGATGCAGCGATTGATGGCATCCAGATTCAGCCCGTTGAAATCCATCAACTGAGACAGCCAGATGACATATTCATCGGCGGTGCGGATGGTCGACGTCGCCGTGCGCCACTGCGCCCGCCATTCGACGCCATCATGGATGGCGAAGACCATATTCGTATTGCCTGCATCGATGGCCAGTAGCATCAGTCTGTTTCCCGTGAAGATTGATCAGACACAATCACATCCCCGGCGGTAATTTCAATGGGACCTTTGGCGGTTTTCAGGATCAGTATGCCATTCTCATCCATCCCTTCAAAAATACCTGACACCGTCCGATCATGCAGCCGGACATTGATTTGTTCGCCCAGACGGGCCGCCACGGCCATCCAGTCATTGCGAATCGAGACCGGACCGGCTTCACGCCATTGAACGATCCGGCGCTGCATTGCCAGATCAAGATCCCTGATCATCCGTTCTGCATCTGGGACATCCTCGGACACGGCGCGCAGATGGTTTGCCGGATATGGCGTGTCATCCGGCGACGTGGCGATGTTGATACCGATCCCGATAATCAGGATCGGTTTGTCCGGCACCCCGGCGCTTTCGATTAGAATTCCGGATACCTTTGCGCCATCCACCAATACATCGTTCGGCCATTTCAGCCAGACCCGTGCCGGCTCAATGTCCGGCACGCCGCAGATGGCGTCCCGCACGGCCAGCGCGGAGAGAAGCGGCATCACGATCGCCCGACGCAAGTGAAGGCCGGGCCTGAAAATCAACGAGGAATAGAGATTTCCGGCTGGCGGCGAGCTCCATTGCCGGCCAAGGCGGCCGCGCCCGCCGGTTTGTTCATCCGCAACGATCCAGCGTGGCCGGATGTCGCCGGCGTCGATCTGCCGGCGGGCTTCCAGATTGGTACTGTCGATGGTGTCGAAATACTGAACCGGCCAGGCGATGTCTTGTGTCATGTAACCGGGAACAGAGCCTTCGCCGCAACGCCCGCGCTGTCCAGCAGAACCGGCAACAACAGGAAGAAGAATGTGATGATCAGGGTCGAAGCGGTCAGCACGGCGCCCAGTTCGCGCGGCATCGGCAGGAAGCCCTCGGCCGGGTCGTCGAAATACATCAGCTTGACAATGCGGATATAATAGAAAGCCCCGACGACGCTGGCCAGAAAGCCGATCACGGCAAGGACGTAAAGCCCCTGATCGATCGCGGCTGCGAAGACGAAGAACTTGGCAAAGAAGCCGCCAAAGGGCGGAATTCCGGCAAGCGAGAACATCAAGATTGCAAGCGCCAGCGCCATGTGGGGCCGGGTCTGCGACAAGCCTGCCAGATCATCGATGGTTTCGACCGCACCTTCGGTACGGCGCATCGACAGGATGCAGGCAAAGGTGCCCAGAGTCATCACCACATAAGCAACCAGATAGACCAGCACACCCTTCACGCCGGCCTCGGTCCCGGCCGCCAGGCCAACCAGGGCAAAGCCCATATGCCCGATCGAGGAATAGGCCATCAGGCGCTTGATATTGCTCTGGCCGATCGCCGCGAAGGCGCCCAGCACCATCGAGGCAATGGCAATAAAGGTCAGGATCTGCTGCCACTGATCGGTAATCGATCCAAATGGCACGACCACGGCACGGGCAAACAGGGCCATGGCGGCAATCTTCGGCGCCGAGGCAAGGAACGTGGTGGCCGGCGTCGGTGCGCCTTCATAGACATCCGGTGTCCACATGTGGAACGGCACCGCCGAAATCTTGAAGGCCAGCCCGGCAGTCAGGAAAACCAGACCAAAGATCAGGCCGACCGAGACGTCACCATCAGCGATCTCGCTGGCGATCACGTTGAAATTGGTCGTGCCGGTGAACCCGTAGATCAGCGATGCGCCATAAAGCAGCATGCCCGACGCCAGTGCGCCGAGAACAAAATATTTCAACCCCGCCTCGCTGGAGCGTTGTGAGTCCCGACGGAAGGCAGCGACCACGTAAAGCGAAAGAGACTGAAGCTCAAGCCCCATATAGAGCGAGATCAGGTCGTTGGCCGATACCATCAGGCACATGCCGAGCGCGGCGATCACCATCAGGATCGGGAATTCAAAACGTCCAAGCCCGTTTGGATCACGCGCCATCGAAGCCTGGGACATGATGATGGCAATGCCGGTTGCGATCAGCACCGGGATCTTGGCAAAGCGGGTAAAGGCATCGTTTATGAAGCTGCCCTCGAAGGCCGTGCTGGTGTCCGTGGTTCCCGACACCAGCGCGGCCACTGCCAGCAGGGCCAGCGACAATAGTGAGATGGTACGTGTTGTTCCCGCGCCGCCATAGGCACCCACCATCAACAGCGCCATGGCGCCGCAAGCCAGCAGGATCTCGGGCAGAACCGTATTGAGGTCGGCGGATATCATCGGCACGTCACCACAAGGAAAGCGCGCGCTTCACGTCGCCCGCTTCATAGGCGGCCAGGACAGCCTGATAATTGTTCAAAAGCTGTTCCACTGCCTGCTCGGACGTTTCCAGGATCGGCATGGGATAGATGCCGAACAGGATTGTCAGGACGATCAGCGGTGCAAACGTCAGAACCTCTCGCCGGTTGACGTCCATAATGCCGGACAGGGCATCGCGCGTCATTTCGCCGAAGACCACCTGGCGATAAAGCCACAAGGCATAGGCCGCCGACAGGATCACCCCCGAAGTGGCCAGGACCGCAACCCAGGTGTTGACCCCGAAGACCCCGATCAGGGTAAGAAACTCGCCAACGAAACCGCTGGTCCCCGGCAAACCGACATTGGCCAGGGTGAACAGCATGAAGATAAACGCATAGACCGGCATGCGCCCGACAATACCGCCATAGGCCGCGATCTCGCGCGTATGCATCCGATCATAGACGACGCCGACGCACAGGAACAGCGCACCCGAGACGAAGCCATGACTGATCATCTGGAAGATGCCGCCCTGCAAACCTTGCATGGTGCCGGTGAACAGCCCCATGGTCACATAGCCCATATGGGCAACGGACGAATAGGCGATCAGCTTTTTCATGTCCTCCTGCACCAGCGCGACCAGCGAGGTGTAAACGATGGCAATCACCGACAGAGCGAAAACAAACTCGGCGAAAAAGTCGCTGGCAATCGGGAACATCGGCAACGAGAACCGCAGGAAACCATAGCCGCCCATCTTCAACAGGATCGCCGCCAAGATCACGGATCCCGCCGTCGGCGCCTCCACATGGGCGTCCGGCAGCCAGGTATGTACCGGCCACATCGGCATCTTGACGGCAAAGGAGGCAAAGAAAGCGAGCCATAGCCAGATCTGCCAGCGCGGATCGAACTCATGCTTTAGCAGGACCGTGATGTCTGTCGTGCCTGCATCCCAGTACATCGCCATCAGCGCCAGCAGCATCAGGACCGAGCCGAGCAGTGTGTAGAGGAAGAACTTGAACGAGGCATAGATCCGTCGCTGGCCGCCCCAAACCCCGATGATCAGGAACATCGGGATCAGACCGCCCTCGAAGAACAGATAGAACAACACCAGGTCCAGCGAGCAGAAGACGCCGATCATCAGCGTTTCCAGGACCAGGAACGCGATCATGTATTCCTTCAGCCGCGTGGTCACTTTCCAACTGGCCAGAATGCACAGCGGCATCAACATTGTCGTCAGCATGACGAACAATATCGAGATACCATCGACGCCCATGCGGTAATTGATACCGCCGCCCAACCAAGTCCGGGTTTCGACGAGCTGGAAGTCCGGGTTCGATGGATCGAACAAGAACCAGACGAACAGTGAAAACACGAATGTCGACAGCGTCGCCCACAACGCTCCATAGCGGATGTTGTTTTCCGCCTGTTCCCTGTCGCGCATGGGCACAAAAAGAATCAGCAGAACGCCGACCAGGGGCAGGAAGGTAACGATCGAAAGCAGGTGATAATCCATCGATCAGGCCCCCCAGTTTCCGACCAGGAAAAAACTGATCAACCCGGTAATGCCAATCAGCATCGCAAAGGCATAATGATAGACATATCCCGACTGCAGCTTGACCACTCGAGCGGTGAAGAACGGAACAATCTTCATCGACAGGCCGTCAATGGTACCGTCGATAATCTTGCCGTCGCCGCCCTTCCAGAACAGGCGCCCGATCCGGCGTGCGTTTTGAACGAAGATCAGATCATAGAGCTCGTCGAAGTACCACTTGTTCAGCAGGAAACGGTAGACGAGGCCGTTTTCACTGATCGCACGGTGACGAGCCTCCGGGTTCATCACATAGAAGTAATAAGACAGAAACAACCCCAGGACGCTGACCACAAAGGGCGCGAACTTCACCCACAGGGGCACATTGTGCGCGGCGGCCAGAACGCCGATGCCATGGTGTTCATCAGCCGCGCCATGGCCGTCATCCTTGGCTTCATCGTGTCCTTCATTCTCGGCGACAGCGTGACCATCGTCCTGCTTGGGCACTTCAGATGTCGCATGATCGCCGACGGCGGCTTCCGTCCCGACGGCATGACCGGTACCGACAATTGCGCCGTTCCAGTAATCCGATTGTCGATCGCCGACAAAGCTGCCGGAAAAGAGCACACCGGCAAAGATCGCACCGGCGGCCAGAATATAGAGCGGTACCAGCATAACCCGCGGGCTTTCATGGGCGTGGGCCATGGTTTCGGCATCGCCGCAATGTTCGCCAAAGAAAGTCATCCAGATCAGGCGCCAGGAATAAAACGCGGTTATGCCCGCCCCGATGACGCCGACCCAGAAGGTGAATTCATGACCGGTCAGGGTGCTGGTGAACGATGCTTCAATGATGATGTCTTTGGAGAAGAAACCGGCAAATCCGATTGGCGTGCCGGGAATGCCCAGGCCGGTCAAGGCAACCGTTCCGATCACCATCAGCCAGAAGGTCTGCGGGATGACGTGGCGCATACCACCCATGCGCCGCATGTCCTGTTCGCCATGCAGGGCGTGGATCACCGAGCCGGCGCACAGGAACAACAGCGCCTTGAAGAAGGCATGGGTAAACAGGTGGAACATCGCCGCCTGATAAGCGCCAATCCCGGCGGCAAAGAACATGTACCCAAGCTGCGAACAGGTCGAATAGGCGATCACCCGCTTGATGTCATTCTGGACCAAACCAACTGTCGCGGCAAAGAACGCGGTCGCCGCGCCGACAAAGGTGACCAGGGCCAGTGCGCCGGACGCCAGCTCGAACAGCGGCGACATGCGGCAGACCAGAAAGACGCCGGCCGTCACCATGGTAGCCGCATGGATCAGCGCCGAGACAGGTGTCGGACCTTCCATTGCGTCCGGAAGCCAGGTATGCAGGCCCAACTGCGCCGATTTGCCCATGGCGCCGATGAACAGAAGAATGCAGATCGACGTGATCGCATTTACCTCATATCCAAGGAAATTGAATGATACCTGGACCAGTTCGGGACTGGCGGCAAAGATGACGTCGAACTCGACCGAGCCGACCATCATGAAGAGCGCGAAGATGCCGAGGGCAAAACCGAAGTCGCCGACCCTGTTGACAACGAAGGCCTTGATCGCGGCGGCGTTTGCCTCAGGCTTGCGGTACCAGAAGCCGATCAGCAGATAGGATGCCAGACCGACTCCCTCCCAGCCAAAGAACATTTGAACCAGATTGTCGGCCGTCACCAGCATCAGCATGGCAAACGTGAACAGCGACAGGTAAGCGAAGAACCGGGCTCGGTGGGGGTCGTGGCTCATATAGCCGATCGAATAGATGTGCACCAAAGACGAAACACCCGTCACCACGACCAGCATGACCGAAGTCAGTGTGTCGATCCGCAGCGCCCAATCAACCGCCAGATCGCCGGCGGCCATCCAGGTAAACAACCGTACCGTTTCGGTTTCGCTGCCGGGGACCGAGAAAAAGGCAATCAGGGATAACAGCGCCGACAGTACCAGCGCGCCGCTGGTGACATACATCGATGCCTCGTCACCGATGCGCCGTCCGAAAAATCCGGCGATGATCGCGCCCAACAGGGGCAGGAAAACGATAAGGGTGAACACCGTCCCCTACCCCTTCATCATATTGATATCCTCAACCGCGATTGATCCGCGGTTTCGGAAATAAACGACCAGAATGGCCAGCCCGATGGCGGCCTCGCCTGCCGCCACGGTCAGCACGAACAGGGCGAATATCTGCCCGACCAGATCGCCCAGGAAGCTGGAAAACGCCACCAGATTGATATTGACCGCCAGCAGCATCAACTCGATCGACATCAGGATAATAATGACGTTCTTGCGGTTCAGGAATATGCCGAAAATCCCGATTGTGAACAGGATGGCGGCAACCGTCAGATAATGTCCAAGACCGATGATCATCGTCATATCCCCTGTCCCGGCGTTATGTCTTTCAATTCCACGCCTTCTGCCCGGGTCCGTCCGACCTGGGCGGCGATGTTCTGGCGTTTGACGCCCGGCCGGTGGCGCAGGGTCAGAACGATGGTGCCGATCATGGCGACCAGCAGGATCATGCCGGCAATCTGGAAGAAATAGACGTAGCGGGTGTAAAGAACCTCGCCCAGCGAGCGGGTATTGGTAACCTCGGCAATCGGCGGCACCGGCGCCGCGGCAATCCCTGCGGTTTCCGGCGCGATGGTCCAGGTGCCGGCGACCAGCAAAAGCTCGACCAGCAGAACAATTCCGATCACGCCGCCAATGGGCAGATATTGCAGGAAGCCTGCGCGCAGTTCAGCAAAATCCACATCCAGCATCATCACCACGAACAGAAACAGGACCGCGACGGCGCCGACATAGACGACCACCAGGATCATCGCCAGGAACTCTGCCCCCAGCAGCACAAACAGGCCGGCCGAGTTGAAGAAGGCCAGGATCAGAAACAGTACGGAATGCACCGGATTGCGCGCCGAGATGACCAGAAAGGCCGATGCAACGGTGACTCCCGCAAACAGATAGAAGACCAGTGCCTCAAGCATCAGATGGCTCCTCCGACAGGTCGGCACAAAGCGCGCAATTGATCAGCGATAGGGCGCATCAAGTTCCAGATTCTTTGCGATTTCCTGCTCCCAGCGGTCGCCATTGGCCAGCAGTCGATCCTTGTTGTACATCAGTTCTTCGCGCGTCTCGGTCGCGAATTCGAAGTTGGGGCCTTCGACAATGGCATCGACCGGACAGGCTTCCTGACAGAATCCGCAATAGATGCACTTGGTCATGTCAATGTCATAGCGGGTGGTGCGGCGCGAGCCGTCCTCGCGCGGCTCGGCGTCGATGGTAATCGCCTGGGCCGGACACACTGCTTCGCACAGTTTGCAGGCGATGCAGCGTTCTTCGCCGTTGGGATAGCGGCGCAGGGCATGTTCACCACGAAAGCGCGGGCTGAGCGGGCCCTTTTCAAACGGATAGTTCAGGGTCGCCTTGGGCCGGAAAAAATATTTCATGCCCAGAAAGAAACCGGCAATGAAATCGAGCAGCAGGAACTGTTTTGCCCTGGCGGTTAAGGTGGTCATGCGGTCAGGGCCCTATCATTTCGGCGCCAGGTCGAACGTGACCAGCACGCCGGCGACCAAGACCACATAGAAAAGCGACAATGGCAGAAACACCTTCCAGCCCAACCGCATCAACTGGTCATAACGATAGCGCGGCACGATCGCCTTCACCATCGCGAACAGAAAGAAGAAGAAGCAGACCTTGATGACGAACCACAATACGCCCGAAGTGTAGACATCACCGGGAATGGGTGACAGCCAGCCGCCGAAAAACAGAATCGTCAGCATCGAACACATCAGGACGATGTTGAGATATTCGCCAACCATGAACAACAGGAAGGGAACGGACGAGTACTCGACCTGATAACCCGCGACCAGTTCGGCCTCAGCCTCCGGCAGATCGAACGGCGGACGGTTCGTTTCGGCCAGTGCGGAGACGAAAAACACCACGAACATCGGCAAAAGCGGCAGCCAATACCAGCCGAAAATGCCCCAGCTATTGTCCTGTGCCATCACGATTTCAGTCAGGTTCAGCGAGCCTGCGCACAACAAAACCGTGATGATCACAAAGCCTATGGAGATTTCATAGGAAACCATCTGGGCCGCCGAGCGCATCGCGCCCAGGAACGGATATTTCGAGTTCGACGCCCACCCGCCCATGATGATGCCGTAAACCCCCAGCGACGAGATCGCGAACAGGTAAAGAATGCCGACATTCAGATCGGCAACGACCCAGCCCGGCGAAAACGGAATGACCGACCAGGCAATCAGGCCGAGCACGAAGGTCACCAGCGGCGCCAGCAGGAAGACTGCCCGGTCGGCCCCGGCGGGAATAATGGTTTCCTTGACGATAAACTTGCCGAAGTCCGCAAAGGACTGCAGCAATCCGAAGGGGCCGACCACATTGGGGCCGCGGCGCATCTGTACCGCCGCCCAGACCTTGCGGTCGGCATAAAGCAGAAAGGCCAGCGATATCAGAAGACAGACCGTCAACAGCAGGCATTGAAAAACAATAATGAGACCGGGCCAGAGGATGCTTTCCCACATGATCAGGCAGCCTCCTCGTTCCGGCCGGTCTTCAGAGCGGAACACTCGGCCATCACCAGGCTGGCACGTGCTACCGGATTGGTCAGATAGTAATCGCCAATCACATTGGCGAAAGGTGCAGCTTCCATCGGACCGGGACTGCCCGCTCCTTGCCATGCGGCCGGCGTGACCCCGGCATCAGCCAGAGCCGGATGGTTTTGCGCAATGACACCGCGCAATTGGGTCAGGCTGTCGAAATTCAGAACTTTGCCCATGGCGCCGGACAGCGCCCGGACAATTGCCCAGTCTTCCTTTGCCTCGCCCGGGGGCGGCACACACCGATAGGCCCGTTGAAGGCGGCCCTCGGTATTGAGATAGCTGGCGTCCTTTTCCGTAAAGGCCGCGCCCGGCAGGATCACATCCGCCTGGTGTGCACCGGCGTCACCATGGCTGCCCTGATAGATCACGAAGGCATTGCCCAGTGCGCCCGCTTCGATCTCATCGGCGCCCATCAGCCAGACAACGTCCATGTCCCCGCTGCCGGCCGCCTTGACAATCCCCGCAGTTGATTTTCCGCCGACGCCGGGAACAAAACCGACATCCAGACCGCCGACCCGTCCGGCGGCGGTGTGCAGCACGTTGAACCCGTTCCATTCTGCGTTGGTGACGCCCAGTTCTTCGGTCAGCTTCATGACGGTTCGGCGAACGTTATCGCCATCGACCCGCGCCAGGGCGCCCTGCCCGACGATCACCATCGGCCGGCCTGCATTCTTCAGCACGTCGAAGAAGGAATGGCGTCCGGAAACAACTTCAGCCAGCGTTTCCGGCCCGGCCCCCAGATGATCGTAGTCATAAGTCAGGTCGACCCCTTCGCCGATCACGCCGATCGGCAGATTCCCGGCCAGCCAGGCCTTGCGAATGCGGGCATTCAGAACCGGTGCCTCCAGTCGCGGATTGGTACCGACCAGCAAAATGGCGTCGGCATCCTCCACCCCGGCAAGGGTCGAATTGAACAGATACGACGAGCGGTCGGTGGCATCCAGCGCTGCCCCGTCCTGGCGGCAATCCATGTGCGGGCTGCCGATCCAGTTCATCAGCGCGCGCAAGGCATAGAGGCTTTCGACGTCGCAAAGATCTCCGGCCAGGGCACCGATTCGGTCGCGTTCTGTTATTTTCAGCTTTGCCGCGGCCACGGCCAAGGCATCATCCCAGCTTGCCGGCCGCAGCTTGCCGTTTTCTCGCAGATAGGGGCGGTCCAACCGTTGCCGCCCCAGGCCGTCCCAGATGAACCGTGTCTTGTCGCTGATCCATTCCTCGTTCACGTCCTCGTTCAGAACCGGCATGATCCGCATGACACCACGTCCGCGCACATCGACGCGAATGTTGGATCCGACTGCATCCATGACATCGACGGTTTCGGTCTTGCGCAGTTCCCACGGGCGGGCGGTAAAGGCGTAGGGCTTGGACGTCAGCGCGCCCACCGGGCACAGATCGATGACATTGCCGCTCAGTTCACTGGTCAGGGCACTTTCCAGATAGGTGGCGATCTCCATGGTCTCACCCCGGCCCGTCGCGCCGATTTCGGGCACTCCGGCAACCTCGGTTGCAAATCGGACACAGCGCGTACACTGGATGCACCGAGTCATGACGGTTTTGACCAGCAGGCCCATTTCCTTTTCTTCGACCGCGCGCTTGTTCAACTCATAGCGGGATTTGTCGGCGCCAAACGCCATCGCCTGGTCCTGCAGATCGCACTCGCCACCCTGGTCGCAGATCGGGCAATCCAGCGGATGGTTGATCAGCAGGAATTCCATGACGCCTTCGCGAGCCTTCTTGACCATTGGTGTGTTGGTCTTGACAGCGGGAGGCTCGCCCTCCGGCCCGGGGCGCAGATCCGACACACCCAGCGCGCAAGATGCCTGGGGTTTGGGCGGTCCGCCGACCACCTCGACCAGGCACATGCGGCAGTTCCCGGCGATCGACAGACGTTCGTGGTAACAAAAGCGCGGAATATCAATACCGGCTTCTTCGCACGCCTGCAAAACCGTGAAATTGCCGGGCACTTCCACTTCCGTCTCGTTGACGATGACTTTGCGAAGGTCGCTCATGAATATCTGACTCGTGCTGGCCAGACGGTGGAGGTGGCATAGCCCACCGCATCCCGCTGCGTCCAGTGAATGGATCGGCGGAAAGGAAATTGCATGGTAGAGGGGTGAATTCCGGCCATCTCTATCCCGCCACCTCGCTGATCGGATGGCCGCCGAATTCGGCGATCCGCTGTTCGATGACGGGGCGGAAATGCCGGATCAGACCCTGGATCGGCCAGGCTGCCGCATCGCCCAGGGCACAGATGGTATGGCCCTCAACCTGTTTGGTGACGTCGTGCAACATATCGATATCTTCGATCGTCGCATCGCCGCGCACCATCTTTTCCATCACCCGCCACATCCAGCCGGTGCCCTCGCGGCACGGCGTGCACTGGCCGCAGCTTTCATGCATGTAAAACCGCGACAGGCGGCTGATCGCCCGGATCACATCGGTGGACTTGTCCATCACGATCACCGCGGCGGTGCCGAGCCCTGACTTGACCTCCATCAGTGCATCGAAATCCATCAACACCGTGTCGCAGGTTTCCTTTGGCAACAGCGGCACCGACGACCCACCCGGAATGACCGCCAGCAGATTGTCCCAGCCGCCACGCACACCGCCGCAGTGCTTTTCGATCAACTCCTTCAGCGGGATCGACATTTCCTCTTCCACATTGCATGGATTGTTCACGTGGCCGGAAATGCAAAAAACCTTGGTACCTGAATTGCGCTCGCGCCCGAAACCGGCAAACCAGGCAGCACCCCGACGCAGGATGGTCGGCACCACGGCGATGGATTCCACATTGTTTACCGTCGTCGGGCAGCCGTATAGCCCGACATTGGCCGGGAACGGCGGCTTCATCCGAGGCATGCCCTTCTTGCCTTCCAGGCTTTCGAGCAGCGCCGTCTCCTCGCCACAGATATAGGCGCCAGCGCCGTGCACCACATACAGATCGAAATCCCAACCGTTTGAATTGTTCTTACCGATCAGACCGGCATCATAAGCCTCGTCCACCGCGCGCTGCAGCGCGTGCTTTTCAGCGATGTATTCACCGCGAATGTAGATGTAACAGGCATTCGCGCCCATGGCGAACGAGGCCAGCAAACAGCCTTCCACCAGCTTGTGCGGATCGCCGCGCATGATCTCGCGGTCCTTACAGGTGCCGGGCTCGGACTCGTCGGCATTGACCACCAGGTAATGTGGCCGGCCATCGTTCTGCTTGGGCATGAACGACCATTTCAGGCCGGTCGGAAAACCGGCGCCGCCGCGCCCGCGCAGGCCGGAATTCTTGACCTCGTCGATCACCCAGTCCCGACCCTTTTCGATCAGCGCCCTGGTGCCGTCCCAGTCACCACGCGCCTGGGCGCCCTTCAGCCCGGTGTCATGCAGACTGTAGAGATTGGTGAAGATGCGATCCTTGTCCTGCAGCATGATCAGTCTTCCCCCACCGCCAGCTCGCCGGCCTGGCGCCCCCACGCGTCCCGTTCAATCCGGCCCTTAAAGCTGAGATAATCATCGACCCAGTCGATTTGTGCCTGCCCCCAGCCGGCAATTTGATCGAAGTGGTAGACGCCCAGTTCGTTCAGGATGCCTTCGATCTTCGGACCGATGCCCTTGATACGTTTCAGGTCGTCAGCAACGCCCCCGCGAGGTTCGTCCAGCGCTTCAGGCCTGTTGCCGCCGTCCGATGACGATGCATCAACCGGCTTGGCCGCCACGGTTTCGGCAACAATGGGTTCAGGCGCCGAAACGGATTCCAGAGCCGAACGCGCCGGTGCGGCTGCTTCAGGTGCCGACACCGATGCCGCGCTGGAGGGTGTACGCACCGTACGCGATGCACCATTTCCATTACCGGTCGTCCGGACCGGGGCCGTGCCATCATAAAGGGTAGCATCGGTAAGGGTTGTCAGCACTCCGACGGGTTCGGAAGACACGCGCCCTGTTTGCGATCCAGTCTTGACCGCTTTTCCAGCCGCCAGATTATCCAGCAGCCTGATGAAATTTTCTTCGTCCAGATCTTCATAGTAGTCGTCATTGATCTGAACCATCGGCGCATTGCAGCATGCGCCGAGGCATTCAACTTCCAGCCAGGAAAACTTGCCGTCGGCGGTTGCGGTGCGTTCCGGCCCGATGCGTTCCTTGCACGCTTTCAGAATGTCGTCCGATCCCCGCAGCATGCACGGTGTCGTGCCGCACACCTGAACGAAAAACTCACCCACCGGCGCCAGATTGAACTTCGAATAGAATGTCGCCACTTCCAGCGCGCGAATATAGGGCATGTCAAGCATATCGGCGACATGCTCAATCGCCGGCCGCGGCAGCCAGCCATCATGCTGGTCCTGGGCCCGCCACAATAGCGGAATGATCGCCGAAGCCTCGCGCCCCTCTGGATATTTTGCGATCTGTCCGTCGGCCCACTGCCGGTTCTGGCCGGCAAAGGCAAAGCCGTCGGGTTGATCGGGATGAAGACGTCTGAAGGCCATCGCTTAGAGTCTCACACACACATTGTAGGGCAGCGGCTGATCGTTGATCCGATAACTGCCCAATTCGCACCAATAGGCCGGAAGCCCGACATTGCGGGTCAACGATATAGCGCCGCGCTGGGCGGTTTGGGTGAAGGTTGCCGAAATTCTGAACTTGCGGTCCCACAGAAATGAGAACGTCGTGACCGGCGGCCATTCGAACGGGTCGGTGAGCCCGGGCTGAGTATTGGTCGACTGGGCATTGGCGGCCCGGCTGCCCAGCACCATTCCGCAGACCAGCAACAGGCAAGCAATTGCACGCATCATCGATCAATCTCCCCGAACACAATATCCAGTGATCCCAGTATCGCGCTGACATCGGCCAGCATGTGCCCCCGGCACAGATAATCCATAGCCTGCAGATGCAGGTATCCCGGCGCCCTGATCTTGCAGCGATAGGGTTTATTGGATCCGTCCGATAGCAGATAGACACCGAACTCGCCCTTCGGCGCCTCTACGGCGGCATAGACCTCACCCTCGGGGACGTGATAGCCTTCGGTATAGAGCTTGAAATGATGGATCAGCGCTTCCATCGATTGTTTCATCTTGCCACGCTTTGGCGGCACGATTTTGTTGCTGGTGTCCGACACCGGATCGCCGACGGTCTTGTCGAGATAATCGCAGCACTGGATCATGATCTTCAGGCTTTCGTGCATCTCTTCCATGCGGCAGAGATAGCGGTCATAGCAGTCGCCATGGCAGCCCACCGGAATCTTGAAATCCAGTTCGTTGTAGCATTCATAGGGCTGTGATCGGCGCAGGTCCCAGGCCAGGCCCGAGCCGCGCATCATGACACCGGAAAATCCCCATTCGAGAATATCGTCCTCGTTGACGACCCCGATGTCCACATTGCGCTGTTTGAAGATGCGGTTGTTGGTCAACAGGCTTTCAATGTCGGCCAGCACGGCCGGTAGCTCACCGCAAAAAATCCGGATATCATTGATCAGGTCCTGGGGCAGATCCTGGTGCACACCGCCAGGGCGGACATAGGCCGCATGCATCCGGCTGCCGCTGGCGCGCTCATAGAAAACCATCAGCTTTTCGCGTTCTTCAAAGCCCCACAGCGGCGGCGTCAGGGCGCCGACATCCATGGCTTGGGTCGTGACGTTCAGCAGATGCGACAGAAGCCGGCCGATCTCGGAATACAGGACGCGGATGTACTGACCGCGCATGGGCACCTCGATCTCCATCAGCTTTTCAACCGCCAGTGCGAAGGCATGCTCCTGGTTCATCGGCGCCACATAGTCGAGCCGGTCGAAATAAGGTACGGCCTGCAGATAGGTCTTGTGTTCGATCAGCTTCTCGGTGCCGCGGTGCAACAGGCCGATGTGCGGATCCACCCGCTCGACGATCTCGCCGTCCAGTTCCAGCACCAGCCGCAACACGCCGTGGGCCGCCGGGTGCTGCGGACCGAAGTTGATATTGTAGTTTCGGATTTGCTGTTCAGCCATTTCAGTTGGCTTTCTCGTCGCCGGGCAAAACGTATTCAGCGCCCTCCCAGGGCGACATGAAATCAAAGGCGCGGAATTCCTGGGTCAGGGAGACGGGCTCATAAACCACGCGCTTTTGTTCATCGTCATAACAAACCTCGACATACCCGGTCAGCGGGAAGTCTTTGCGCAGCGGATATCCGCGGAAGCCATAGTCGGTCAGGATCCGGCGCAGATCCGGGTGATCGGAAAACAGGATGCCGTACATGTCGAAGGCTTCGCGCTCGAACCAGTTGGCGGCTGGAAAGACTTCCACCGCGCTGGGCATGACGGTTTCTTCGCCGGCTTCGACCTTGATCCGGACACGCAGGTTCTGTTGCATCGACAACAGATGATAGACCACGTCGAACCGCTTGGCGCGTTCCGGATAATCGACGCCGCAAATATCGACCAGCGTCCTGAACTGGCAGGTCGGGTCGTCGCGCATGGCGGTGAGAAACTTGATGATCTGGTCGGGGTTTACCGTGACCGTCAATTCGCCGTGGACGATCCGGCTGCTGACGATCAGGTCTTCCTGTTTCGCGGCCAGATGATCGTGCAGGTCGGCGAGAGCTTCCATGTTCATTTGCCGGCTCCCTAACGAACGATATTGCCGGTCCGGCGGATTTTGCGTTGCAGTTGCAAAATACCGTACAGCAGGGCCTCGGCAGTTGGCGGACATCCGGGAATGTAGATGTCCACCGGCACAACGCGGTCGCAGCCGCGCACCACCGAATAGCTGTAATGGTAATAGCCGCCGCCATTGGCGCAGCTCCCCATCGAGATCACATAACGCGGCTCGGGCATCTGATCGTAAACCTTACGTAGGGCCGGCGCCATTTTGTTGGTCAGCGTGCCGGCGACAATCATTACATCGGACTGACGCGGTGAAGCACGCGGCGCCGTTCCGAACCGTTCCAAATCGTAACGCGGCATTGAGGTATGCATCATCTCGACCGCGCAGCAGGCAAGTCCGAAAGTCATCCAGAACAGCGAGCCGGTCCGGGCCCAGGTGATCAGATCATTGGCTGAAGTGACCAGAAATCCCTTGTCCGCCAACTCGTCGGAAATATCACGCAAATAGGCATCGTCCGCGGGGTCGGCGGGAACGGCTGTCGCAATCTGGGGGGCGGTCACTCCCATTCCAGCGCCCCCTTCTTCCATTCATAGGCAAAGCCGATGGTTAGAATGCCAAGGAACACCATCATCGACCAGAACCCGAAGACGCCGATCTTGCCCAGGCTGATGGCCCAGGGAAACAGAAAGGCGACCTCTAGATCGAAAATGATGAACAGGATGGCGATCAGATAGAACCGCACATCAAACTTCATCCGGGCATCGTCGAACGCCTCGAACCCGCATTCATAGGCTGAGTTCTTCTCGGGGTCCGGGTTCTGTACGGCAATGATCCAGGCGGCGATCATCATGACCAGCCCCAGTCCGATTGCGATGCCCAGAAAGATGATAATTGGAAGGTATTCGGCGAGAAGCATATCCATCGCACTACTGTTCCCGGTTCAACGATTCCGGCATCGCCCCCAAGCTGCCGTTATTGCAGCGCACTATAGGCATGCGACACCAAATTACAAACGCTTCCGATCACGATCGGGCGATTAGTTTTCGGAGTGAGAATTGCCAGGCAAATAGGGCGTTCGGCGGACATGGCGAACCTTGAAATCGTTCCAATATTTCCGTCTGGAAAATGGCGGGAGTGACGGGGCTCGAACCCGCGACCTCCGGCGTGACAGGCCGGCACTCTAACCAACTGAGCTACACCCCCGCGGGTGTCGTTGTATGATAACAACGAAGGCGTTCTGTAGGCCACGCCCCCGTAGCTGTCAACCATGGAACGCGGTCTAAATGGTGGGCGGTGAGAGGCTCGAACTCCCGACCCCCTCGGTGTAAACGAGGTGCTCTACCAACTGAGCTAACCGCCCGGCGCGGCGCGGAGTATATTCCGCGCCAGCCGATGAGGGAAAGCGTCTAGTTGACGGCCTCTTTCAATGCCTTGCCGGCCTTGAATTTCGGCACATTGGTTGCCTTGATCTGCAGCGGCTTTCTGGTGCGTGGATCACGTCCTTCGCGCGCCGCACGGTGCGACACTTCGAAATTTCCAAAACCGATGATCCGGCAGTCATCACCGTTTTTCAATGCAGCAGTGATCGCATCAAAAACAGCATCCACGGCCTTGGCCGAGTCCGCCTTGGTCATCCCGGTATCGTCCGACACTGCGGTAGCAAGTTCATTCTTATTCACGATCATACCTCGTCCGTTAAATGGCATTAGTGTCGCCATTAGGAACAGCTTGCCGCCCCGGTCAAAGAAAAAGCCGCCCCAGGAACCCTGAGACGGCATTTTTCTGTAGATATCTAGGTTTTTTCAGTGTGTGAGAACCTGTTCGGCATCATCCGAGCCCTCCGAAGGTGAATTTACCGAATCGTCATCTTCGTCCCATTCAATAGCCACCAGCGGTCGAACGAGGGCCACTTTAAGCACATCTTCAATGTCCTTGGCAGTGATGATCTCCATTCCCGACTTCACATTGTCGGGAATTTCCGCCAGATCCTTTTCGTTTTCATCGGGAATGACGACCGTCTTGATCCCGCCGCGCAGGGCCGCCAGAAGCTTCTCCTTCAGGCTGCCAATCGGCAATACCCGGCCGCGTAAGGTGATCTCGCCGGTCATTGCCACATCGCGACGGATTGGAATACCGGTCAGCACGGACATGATCGACGTCACCATGCCGATACCGGCCGAAGGACCGTCCTTCGGGGTGGCCCCTTCTGGCACGTGGACGTGAATGTCGCGCTTTTCGAAGACGTCGGGACGAATGCCGAACGATATCGCCCGCGCCCGCACCAGGGATGAAGCCGCCTCGATGGACTCTTTCATCACATCGCCCAGCTTGCCGGTGGTCTTCATCTTGCCGCGTCCCGGCAACATCACCGATTCAATCGACAACAGTTCGCCGCCAACTTCGGTCCAGGCCAGCCCCGTAACGACGCCGATCTGGTCATCGTCCTCGGCCTCGCCGTACTTGAATTTGCGCACGCCGGCAAAATCGTTGAGGTTTTCCGGCAGAACGGCGACGACATCGACACCTTCATTGGCCAGCTGGCGAACCGCTTTACGGCACAGATTGGCAAGTTCACGCTCCAGGTTCCGGACCCCGGCCTCGCGCGTGTAGTATCTGATCAGATCCAGCAATGCCTCGTTCGTGATGGACCATTCCTCGTCCTTCAGGCCATGTGCCTTCATCTGCTTGGGCAGCAGGTGACGGCGGGCGATCTCGACCTTTTCGTCCTCGGTGTAACCGGAGATGCGGATGATCTCCATCCGGTCCAGCAACGGCTGAGGCATGTTCAGCGTATTGGCCGTGGTGATGAACATCACGTCCGACAGGTCATAGTCGACCTCCAGATAGTGGTCGGCAAAGGTGCTGTTTTGCTCTGGATCCAGAACCTCGAGCAGAGCAGAGGACGGATCGCCCCGGAAATCCTGGCCCATCTTATCGATTTCATCCATCAGAAACAGTGGGTTAGACGTCTTTGACTTTTTCATCGATTGAATAACCTTGCCCGGCATGGAGCCGATATAGGTGCGCCGGTGACCGCGAATTTCAGCTTCGTCGCGTACCCCGCCCAGGGAAACGCGGACAAAATCACGCCCCGTGGCACGGGCAATCGACTTGCCCAGCGAAGTCTTACCAACACCCGGCGGTCCGACCAGACACAGGATCGGGCCCTTCAGCTTGTCCATGCGCTTCTGCACGGCCAGATATTCGACGATACGCTCCTTGACCTTTTCCAGGCCAAAGTGATCTTCATCCAGCACCGTTTCGGCGTGACCCAAGTCCTTCTTGACCCGGGACTTCTTGCCCCACGGAATGGACAGCATCCAGTCGAGATAATTGCGCACGACAGTTGCTTCAGCGGACATCGGGCTCATCTGCTTGAGCTTCTTCATCTCCGCTTCGGTTTTTTCGCGCGCTTCCTTGGACAGTTTGGTGTCGCGGATGCGGGCTTCGAACTCTTCCAGCTCGCCACCACCTTCATCATTTTCACCCAGTTCGCGCTGGATCGCCTTCATCTGTTCGTTCAGATAATACTCGCGCTGGGTCTTCTCCATCTGCCGCTTGACGCGGCTGCGGATCTTCTTTTCGACTTGGAGAACGCCGATTTCGCCCTCCATCATCTCCATGACTTTTTCCAGCCGTTCGCGCACACCGGTGCACTCTAGGAGCTCCTGCTTCTCGGAAATCTTCACCGACAGGTGTCCGGCGATGGTATCGGCCAGCTTGGTCGGTTCATCGATCTGGCCGGCGGACGCCAAAACCTCAGGCGCAACCTTCTTGTTCAGCTTCACATAGTGTTCGAACTGGGTCGTCACCGTACGCGCCAGCGCTTCGATCTCTTCGGCATCACCTTCATCCTCGTTGATCAACTCGGCCCGGGCCTCGAAAAACTCGTCATTTTCCAGGTATTCGACGATGCGTGAGCGCTGGCCGCCTTCGACCAGCACCTTGACGGTGCCATCGGGCAGTTTCAGCAATTGCAGCACCGAGGCAATCGTACCGACTTCGTAGATGCCGCCAGTGCCGGGATTATCATCGGATGCGTCCTTCTGGGTTGCCAGCAGGATCTGCTTGTCATCCTTCATCACATCTTCGAGGGCACGCACGGATTTGTCGCGGCCCACGAACAGCGGCACGATCATGTGTGGAAAGACCACAATATCGCGCAGCGGCAAGACCGGAAAAACACTCGATTCTTGGGTGGGTATCGTTGTCATATTCTTCCTTCAAAACGTGTGTGCGGCGGGTTGGTCCCGCCCTTTAACATCAAGATGTGAGAGCATCTCGAGGCATTCACCCCCCAAGCCTAAAATATCTGCAGGCTGATCAGGCGGACGTTCCGACATCCTCGCGCCGGTCGGCATAGATCATCAGCGGACGGGCGCGGCCTTCTACAACCTCGCCATTGATTACCACTTCTTCGACGCCATCAAGCGATGGCAGATCGTACATGGTTTCAAGCAGAATGGATTCAAGGATCGACCTGAGACCGCGCGCGCCGGTTTTGCGCGCAATGGCCTTCTGGGCAATCGCTTTGAGCGCATCCTCGGAGAAGCTCAGACTGGTGTCTTCCATCTCGAACAGGCGCTGGTACTGCTTGAGCAACGCATTCTTCGGGGTCGACAGGATTTCGATCAGCGCTCCCTCGTCCAGATCCTCAAGTGTCGCCAGGACCGGCAGACGACCGACGAATTCCGGGATCAGGCCGAATTTCAGCAGATCCTCGGGCTCGACCTCTCGGAATATCTCACCGGTCTTGCGATCATCCTCGATCTTTACCTCGGCGCCAAAACCAATCGAGGTCGCATCGCCGCGATTGGAGATGATCTTCTCGAGGCCGGAGAACGCACCGCCGCAAATGAACAGGATATTGGTCGTGTCGACCTGCAGGAATTCCTGCTGGGGATGCTTGCGGCCGCCCTGGGGCGGGACGGAAGCAACCGTGCCTTCCATGATCTTCAAAAGCGCTTGCTGAACACCTTCACCGCTGACATCGCGGGTGATCGACGGGTTGTCGGACTTGCGCGAAATCTTGTCGACTTCATCAATATAGACGATGCCGCGCTGGGCTCGTTCCACATTGTAATCGGCCGATTGCAGCAGCTTCAAAATGATGTTTTCCACATCCTCACCGACATAGCCGGCTTCGGTCAACGTCGTGGCGTCGGCCATGGTGAAGGGCACATCCAGAATGCGAGCCAGGGTCTGGGCCAGCAGCGTCTTGCCGCACCCGGTTGGGCCGATCAGCAGGATGTTCGACTTCTGAAGCTCGACATCATTATTCTTGGTGGCGTGATTCAGGCGCTTGTAGTGATTGTGCACTGCGACCGACAACACCCGCTTGGCGTGGGCCTGGCCGATGACATAATCATCCAGCACCCTGCAGATCTCGGCAGGGGTGGGAACGCCATCGCGAGATTTGACCAGTGAGGTCTTCGATTCCTCGCGAATAATATCCATGCAAAGCTCGACACATTCGTCGCAAATGAATACCGTTGGACCTGCGATCAACTTGCGCACCTCGTGCTGGCTTTTGCCACAGAACGAGCAATAGAGCGTATTCTTTGATTCTGATCCGCTGCCGCCCACCTTGCTCATACCTTAAACCTTTGTATTTGCACGCACTCTTGCACCAAAGGCGAACCAGTTTCCGCGCCGGGGTGCAAATCATCCCTATACGACCATGCGCCCATGGTGAGATCAACACATGAATAAGCTGTTAACCTAGTGCGAATTGTCGCCTGTTGCCCTAATCACTCTCGTCGGCTTGAAGGGCCGCCGGCCGCTCGTCCACAACGGAATCAACCAAGCCGAACTTTTGAGCTTCATCCGCTGTCAGAAATGTATCCCGATCCAGCGCCTGTTCAATCTCGTCGAGCGATTTACCTGTGTGTTTCACGTAAATCTTATTGAGCCGATCTTTCAGTTCCAGGATCTCGCGGGCGTGCCGCTCGATATCCGAAGCCTGGCCCTGAAATCCACCCGAAGGCTGGTGGATCATCACCCGTGCATTTGGCAGCGCATAGCGCATATTCGGTGCGCCCGACGCCAGCAGCAGCGAGCCCATCGAGGCCGCCTGACCAACACACAAGGTCGCCACCGGCGGACGGATGTACTGCATAGTGTCATAGATCGCCATGCCGCTGGTCACCACGCCGCCTGGCGAGTTGATGTAGAAGTTAATTTCCTTCTTGGGGTTCTCCGCTTCCAGAAACAGAAGCTGAGCCACAATCAGGCTGGACACACCATCGTGAACCGGTCCGGTCAGGAAAATGATCCGCTCTTTCAGCAACCGGGAAAAGATGTCGTAGGCGCGCTCGCCACGGTTAGTCTGTTCCACCACCATGGGCACCAGATTATTCATATACGTATCGAGCGGGTCCTGCATGTCCATGAATTTTGCCTTCGTGTTGTGTAGAGGCGCAGAATATAGGGGTCGGCCGCCCGATTCCAAACGACCAGCCGGACTGGATCAGTCTTCTTCCGGTTCGGCAAGCAGTTCATCCTTGCTGACTTGTGTTTCGCTGACCTTGGCCAGTTCCAGAATGAAGTCGACCACCTTGTCCTCGAACAACGGCGCCCGGAACTGGTCCGCCATCTGCGGATTGTCGCGGACACGTTGCAGGAACTGCTGTTCCTGTCCGGGGTGGCGACAGGCCTCTTCCATAAGCTTGCGCTGCACTTCTTCCTCACCGACCTGGATCTCGTTCTCGCGGCCGACCTCGGCCAGCGCCAGCCCCAGCTTGACCCGGCGGCTGGCGATCTTGGTGTGCTCGTCGGTCACCTCGACTTCTTTTTCCTCATGGTCATGTTCGTGGTCGTGGCCCTCTTCGCCGTCATCGTCATTCTCGCTCAGATGCTGGGCGACCGTCTTGGCTTCATTTTCCAGCATCCGCTCGGGCAGATCGAATGTGTAGAGCTCGTCCAGCGAATCCAGCAGTTTGCGCTTCAGCTTCTCCTTCGAGACGCCATCGAAATCCTGACGCACCCGCCCGCTCAGCACTTCGCGCAAGGCATCAACATTCTCCATGCCGAACTTGGCGGCGAAGGCATCGTCGATGTCCGACTTGACCGGGGCCAGAATTTCTTTTATTTTACATTCAAAGATCGCTTCCTTGCCGGCAAGCTCACTGGCCGGATAATCTTCGGGGAAGGATATATTTATCTCAAGGTCTTCATCCGCTTTGGCGCCGATCAGCTGATCCTCGAATCCAGGAATGAACGAACCTGATCCCAGCACCAGCATATAGTCCTCGGCAGCGCCGCCATCGAAGACCTCACCATCTATTGCGCCCTTGAAGTCAAACCGGACTTGGTCGTCTTTCTTGGCTTTGGATCCCGCCTTGCACGGTTCATAGGACGTATTGCCTTCGGCCAGTTTCTGCATGGCCTTTTCAACCTCCGCGTCCAGATCCTTGTCGCTGATGACCTGGCGTTCCAGTTTGATCTTGCTGAAATCGGCGTCCGGGATATCCGGCATGACATCAATGGTCATGGCGTATTCCAGATCGCCGCCCTCTTCGAAGTTGGTAATCTCGATCGATGGCTGGGAGGCCGGCGTGATTTCACGTTCTTCCAGCACCTTTTGCGAGGTCTCCTGGACGGCATTGGTAATGACATCGCCCATGACCTGTTTACCATAGGTCTGCTTCAGATGAGATAACGGCACCTTACCGGGGCGAAAGCCCTTGATCTGAACCTGGCCCTTGATTCCCTCAAGCTGGCTGTTTAGGCGGGCGTCCAGATCGGCCGCCGGAATGGTCACGGCATAGGCGCGCGACAGGCCCTCATTGGACGTTTCGTTTACTTGCATCTGGTTGCCATCCTTTTGGAATTTGGGGTATCAGATATCGGTGTCGCCACTTCATCACAAGCCCTGCTGGCCATGGATCGGCCGGATATCTTTGTTTTTGGTGCGGGCGGGGGGACTCGAACCCCCACACCTTGCGGCACGAGAACCTAAATCTCGCGTGTCTACCAGTTCCACCACGCCCGCTGGTTGGAAATTTGGCAGCCTTATAGCGAAGACGAAACCGGGCGTCAGCCCAAATCGGAAATCGGCCTGAATTCGGGTGAAAATCCCGGTATTCCGCCATCGGTCAATCCCGCCAATGCCTGGCCGGCCAGCTCCGGCAGGTCATCGGCGATCAGGCCAGCGCCGTATTGTGCCGCGGCAGCGCCATGCAGCCAGACCGCGGCGGCCGCGGCCTCGAATGGCGCCATGCCCTGACATCCGAGCCCGGCAACCAGGCCGGTCAGGACATCGCCTGATCCGGCAGTGGCGAGCGTAGGCGGTGCATTGGCATTAATCGTGGCCCGTCCGTCAGGCGCCGCAATCACCGTATCGGGGCCTTTCAGGATGACAATGGCTCCCACCGCCTGGGCCGCCGCCCTCGCCCGTTCCAACTTGGACCCGGCGAAATCGGGGAACATGCGGGCAAATTCGCCTTCGTGCGGAGTCAGAACACACCGCTTCGGCAACTGTACTTCCGCCTGGCGCGACAACAGGGTGATCGCATCGGCATCCAGGACCGTCAATCGGTCTCTGTCGGTCGCAAAGGCCAACAGATCCGCCAGTACCTTTGCCTGCGGCTCTTGGGTACCAAAGCCCGGACCGGTGGCAATCGCACCGAACCGGTTGTCATCGAGATGAAAAATCAGATCCTGAACGGACCAAAAGGACCGCACCATTACGGCATTGAAGTGTGCCGCGTTGACCGCCAGCGCATCGGGTGGAGAGAACACCGTCACCAGGCCGGCACCGATGCGCAGTGCCCCAAGCGCAGCCAGTCGCGAGGCGCCCGATGTGGCGGCCTCGCCGCCGATCACGGCGCAATGGCCGCGAGAATATTTGTGGGACGCCAAGCCGAAATCGGGCAAGGCCGATTGCCAAAGCGCGGGCGTGTTGAGCCAGGTCCGCGCGCCTGCATCCGCAAGCGCCGCTTCCGGCATTCCGATGTCGGCGATGATCAGTTGGCCGCACAACTCCCGGCCTGGCAACAGGATATGCCCCGGTTTGGCGCTGACGAAAGTAACCGTGAGGTCGGCCCGGCAAACCTCGCCCAGGAGTTCACCGGACGCGCCGTCCAGGCCCGAGGGAACATCCACCGCCACGATTGCCGCACCGGACGTCCGCACCCGGTTCAGTACCGTCGCGGCCTCACCAATGATCGGTCCCGATAATCCGGCCCCGAACAGTGCATCTATAACAATATCGTCCGCCGCCGGGTTCGTCTGACTCAGGAGATGTACGGGTCCGGTCCAAGATGACGATGCCTTGGCTGCATCGCCCCGCAAGGCGCCGGCCTTGCCCAAAAGGTATGCCGATACAGCCCACCCCTTCGCGGCCAACAGACGGGCCACGACAAACCCATCGCCGCCATTGTTTCCTGGACCGCAAAGCACATGCGCCGGCCGCTTGCCAAAGTTGTCGATGATGGCGCCGGCGACCGCGGCCCCTGCTGCCTCCATGAGTTGCTTGCCGGAAACCCCGTAAGCGGGCGCACGTTGATCAGCCACGTCCATTTGCGCCGTGGTCAGCAGCGGCAATGACCCGGGAGTTGGCGGCAAACTTTTCAACTGGAAATCCTAGATTGAAAATAAAGAGTCACAAACTACACATTCCGCCGTCAATACAAAGTTCTCGCATCCGCCCGCATGTGGCCGACGAGGGCCTGTTGACATTCGGGTTGTAGCGCCCTAGGGTTATTGAGACACTCTTGAAGCTTACGCGGCGGTCGGGATTTTGTCCATTGCGTCGCGTCTGAACTGGTTTGGCGAGCGATGGCCATGCCTCTGGATGAGCCAGTGTTCGTTGTCGTCATCCTTGAACTTCTGGAGGGCTGCTTGCAGTTCCTCCATGGTGTTGAATGTCGTGATCCAGAGGAGATTTTCCTTGAGTGTCCGGATGAAGCGCTCGGCACAGCCGTTGCCCTCGGGCGCTCGGACAAGGGACGGTGAGGATTTCGCGCCCAGCCAGGCGATCTCGTTCCGGAAGTCGTGGCTGATGTGCTGCGAGCCGTTGTCATGGCGGATCGTCAGGCCAGCGGCCACGTCCGTGGCGCACGCCCCGAAGCAGTCCCGCACGCCCTGGCGGATCGGCTGCAACGCCTCGAAGCGTGTGCCCCGGATGGCTGCATGAATGCCCACGCAGCCCGCCGAACAATGATCGACCGCGACAAGGACCGCGACCTGACGCCCTGTGCTCAGGAGGGTGGCGGTCATGTCGGTGCCCCACATCCCTTGGCCTTTCGTCAATGTTGTCCGGGATGATGGTTCCGTCATGAGCCCTTGGCCCGTGTGCCGCCCCCTGACATGGCTTCGCACAGAGCCCGTTCTCGCGCATCAGCCGCAGAACCCGCACTTTCGAGGTGCGGATGCCCTTGTAACGCAGGCGCGCCCACACCTTGCGATAGCCCTCGCCATGGAACCTGCTGTTGGTGATGACCTGTCTGATCTCACGGGCCAGATCGGCATCCGACAGGGGGCCTTGTGGTCCCGGGCGGCGGGGCGGCGCGGCCTCGGTCCGGGCCGGTTGCAGGTCCCGGTACACGCTGGCCCGGCTCGGACTCCAGGCCCGGCACACCCGGGAGACGCCGTAAGCCTTGCCCGTGGAGATCGAGATGACGGCGCTCATCGCTTCGACCTCCGGCGCCCGAAAGGGTGGCCCGCCTCCATCTTCGCGATCTTCTCGACGAGAAGCTCGTTATCCATGGTGATCTCGCCCACCCTGGCGCGAAGCCGATCAATCTCCTCATCGCGGGCATCGCGCGGGCGATGTGCTTCAGCCCGGATGCGCCCGTCGCCAGGAAAACGTCCCGCCAGCCGCTGACATCGGCCGCCGTCGCGTCGATACCACGAGCCACCAACTCGATGTCCTCGCCCCGCAACACCCGCAGAACGGCCTCCTGCTTGCGCGCCGCTGTCTGTCTGCGACGTCGGGCCGGAGCCGGATTTGCTGCGATATGTGAAGTCTCCGCAGCTCCGGCTCCGGCCCGATCAACCTTCTTCTGTTCCGTCATGAAAGTGAGCGATCAATCCGTCCCGTCGCCCCTGGTCGAAAAAATTGTCTCTTCATGGGCTCCGTTGGTGGCGGCGAGGCTGCCGCTATCGCCTACGCCCTCATTGAGACCGCTGAAATGAATAATGTCGATCCCGAGGCCTGGCTCACATGGGTGCTGGAACGCATTGCTGATCACAGATTAACCCCATCGACGAACTTATGCTGTGGAACTGGAAGCCCCAAGACCTCAAAAACGCGGCCTGACCGGACGGATACTCATGAAACACCTCATTCATCCCCTCGTCTCAGGTCTTGATCAGTGTCTCAAAAAACTCTAGGGCGGGGGAGTGGCATCCGGGCTAGTGCCAGCATAATATACCCGACTCACTCCAGAACCCGAAAAAGTTCTGGCCATTTTGCCTTGGGCGGTGTCTGCGCGATCTGATAACGTGACATAGCAGCGTGGGCATGCTTGCTGAAAATCCCGGCCTGCTGTAGCGGTTGGTTGTCCGTCATGATCGTGTTCCACCTCTCAAGTGTTCCGAGCCGGAACAATCAGGCACAATGGTTATTGTTTCCTGGACAAAATCAATTTTCAGCCGAACCGAGCCGAACAGGACGCAACATGAATGCCGGCACATGATCGCCCAATCCAAGGACCGGCTTGCCGGACTCTCGTTGACGCGAATTCTTGGTGTCCGATTTGGCGGGGCCCTTGCGATCTTCGCGGCGCGGTTTCTTCTCCCGAGCCACTGCGGGCTCTGGGGCATTTTCTTTCTTTCTTGGTTTGCTTGATCTTCTGTTTTTCAGAGAGTTATCAGATTTTTCTCTGATTTTATATTCAGGTTTATTTGAATTCTTTTTTGCTTCAACCTTGTCGGCCCTTACCGGCGTTTGGTCACCATCCGCCTTGGGTATTTCCCGGCCGAGGAGATTTTCAATCGCGGCAACATATTTTCGATCACCCGACGTGGAAATTGTGAACGCGCGGCCTTCGCGGCCGGCACGGCCGGTGCGTCCAATCCGATGGATGTAATCTTCGGCATGGATCGGAACATCATAGTTAAAGACGTGGCCGACTTCTGGAATGTCCAAGCCGCGGGCCGCAACATCACTGGCGACCAGTACCTTGATATCTTCGGCCCGGAAACCATCCAAGGTCCTCGTGCGAACGGATTGATCGAGATCGCCGTGCAGGGGCGCAGCGTTAAAGCCGGCCTTTTTCAAAGCGCTGGCCAGTGAACCAATGTCGCGCTTGCGATTGCAGAAGACGATCGCATTTTTCAGTTCTTCTGTCTTCATGACGTCGATCAGAGCGTCTCGCTTGCCCTGAACATGAGTCGATATCAGCGCTTGGGACACGGTTTCGGTGGCTGAGGAGGCACGGGCCACTTCGATCCGGACCGGATTTTGCAGGAAAGCATCACTCAGACACTGAATTTCGGGCGGCATGGTTGCCGAAAAGAAGAGCGTCTGACGATGAAAGGGCGTCAGCTTGCAAATCCGCTCGACATCGGGAATGAATCCCATGTCCAGCATCCGGTCGGCCTCGTCGATCACCATGACTTGGACGCCGGTCAGAAGAACCTTGCCGCGCTCGAAATGGTCCAGCAATCGGCCGGGTGTGGCGATCAATACGTCGACGCCGCGCATCAGCTTGGTTTCCTGGTCGGCGAATGAAACACCGCCGATCAATAGCGCCATGCTCAGCTTGCTGTTTTTGCCGTAGGTCTCGAAGTTTTCAGCCACCTGTGCCGCCAATTCACGGGTCGGGCACAGGATCAAGCTGCGCGGCATGCGTGCCCGGGCCCGCCTCTGAGACAGGATAGTGATCATTGGCAGGGTGAACGAGGCAGTCTTGCCGGTTCCGGTTTGGGCGATGCCCAGAATATCACGGCCTTCCATAACCTTTGGAATGGCCTGGGCCTGGATCGGAGTTGCTTCGGAATAACCAGCGTCGGTAACGGCGGAAAGAATTTCGGACGGTAAGCCCAGTGTGTCAAAACTCATGGAATGCGGTGCATCCTATATTATTGGAGGTAATGGTGCAGGCTTGCGTTCAATTTTCTCTACACGCCCGCACCGTGGCCGGAACTTAGGGTGTTTGGGCACAAAAGTCAAACTTTCACAGGGTGATTCAGTAAAAATTGTTTTGGTCTTTGGCCAGGAAGCGGATCGCCGTTGTTCTGCTGGTCTGGAACGCCTCGATAGCTCTTGTGGGCGAGTTGCTGATGCGCTTGAGCACAGTACGTGTGGCGCTTGTCAACGTGAAGATGTTTTGCGGGGCGTGATCGAGGCGATTGGTATGGCGATCCTCACCGGTCCCCAGCCCTAGATTTTTTGGCTCAATTTACAAGTCGTGTGTGTTCATGTCATGTTTTTTGTGAAATCAGAGGGATGGATTGACATGGATCACAAGCAGTTTCAGGAATGGTTATCGGGGCCAGACCACCTCAGCCCGGCGCAGCGGCAGCAAACCGAAGCCGTGTTCCCGGGGACACGGAGACGGCAGCGTCGCTGGCTGCCATTGAAGCGGCCGTGGGGGGAGATCGCCAATACCCGCATTGTGGCACGCTAGGAGCCATGTCGCGTGGCAAGGCAAGGGGTCTGCGACGGTACCAGTGCAAGGGATGCAGGAAGACATTCAATGCCGCGACCGGCACCCCCTTGTCGGGTCTGCACCGCAAGGACAAGTGGCTTTCCTTCGGGGCCTGTCTTGCTGATGGGCTGACGGTTCGCGCTTCAGCAGAACGTTGCGGACTTGCCGTCAACACCGCCTTCCGTTGGCGGCACCGATTTCCTGCCGCGAAAGACCTGAAGGCACGCAAGCTCACGGGCATTGTGGAAGCCGATGAAACCTGTGTGTCGGAAAGCCGGAAAGGCGCACGAAACCTTGAGCGCAAGGCGCGACGCAGGGGAGGCAAGGCCAGCAGGCGGGGCCTGTCAGATGAACAGGTTCCGGTACTGGTTGTCGCTGATCGCGGCGGCGCGACAGTCAGTGCGGTTCTGCCCGCGGTCAACGCAGATCCCTTGCGAGAGGTAATCGTGCCGGTTGTGGACGAGGATATCGTTTTGGTGACCGATGGACACCGCGCTTGTCCGCGATGCACGGCGGCAATCGGTGCGCATCACGAAGCATTGAACCTGTCACGAAGTGAGCGGGTGCCAGGTGCCTTTCACATTCAGATCGCAGCAGATCCGGCGGTCAACAACCGACATGGCCGGTTGAAGGATTTCCTGCGGCGCTACCGAGGCGTCGCGACCAGATATCCCGACAACTACCTGCGATGGTTCCAGCGGCTTGAACTGGAGAACGCCTCACCCCGGGCCTGCCTCGCAACCGCCATCGCACGTCCATGCATACAATTCGTGAACTGAGCCATAAAAAACACGAGGTCGCCAGTGAGCATTGAGCCAGCCGGTCAGGGCAGCCTTTTCACATCAGATTTTCTGACGGAATCCATTCTGGGCCTGCCGGAATGGTGCGCGCTTGGCGATGCCGATCTTGACCGGTTCGGCGAGACCATTCGTGCGGTTTTCGATCACTTCCCAATTTCACATACCCCCAATGAGAGTCAAACAGAGGATGACCTGATATGGCCGATCCTCGAACGGCTTGGATGGACGGCCTCTCTCAGGCAACAGAACCTCTCGCCACGCGGTCGTGAAGACGTGCCCGATGGCCTGCTCTTCGAAAGCGCTGAAGCAAAAGCCAAGGCAAACCGCTTTGCCCGGGAGTGGAAACGGTACGGGTTTGGCCGCGCAGTGGTGGAGTCGAAAAGATGGCAGCGGCCACTTGATCGGCGCTCCGGGAGACGCGGAGAAGAAACCGCCCCGTCAACGCAGATGCTTCGATACCTGCGGCGCATCGACGACATTACCGAAGGCAATCTGAGATGGGGCATCCTGACAAACGGCGCCAGGTGGCGCCTTTACCATCAGGGTGCGAGATCGGTCTCTGAACAGTTTTTCGAGATCGACCTGGCGACCGTTCTCGACCTGCCCGGGCATAGTGAAGGGCTCTTCGCACTCTCCGGGGAAGACCGCCGCCATTGGCTCAAGGTCTTCGTCCTCATGTTCCGCAGGGACGCCTTTGTACCGACAGGAGCGGACCCGCGAACCTTCCATCAAAAGGCGCTCGAAGAGGGAAAGTTCTACGAAGAGCGTGTCGCCGGAAACCTCTCGAATCTGGTGTTTGGCGAGGTCTTTCCCGATCTTGTGCGCGCCATCGTCAAAGCTGAGCCCGAATCCGATCTACAGGAGGTGCGGCAGGCAGCTCTGATCCTCCTCTATCGCTTGCTGTTCATCCTCTACGCCGAAGACCGCGACCTCTTGCCGGTCAAGGACACGCGCTATGACGATTACGGCCTGCGCAACAAGGTGCGCCTCGATGTCAAAGAGCGCAAAGACCGGGACGATGTGTTCTCGGAAACCGCCGCGCGCTATTGGGACGCAATCAGCGATTTGTTCCTGGCCATCGACCGGGGCGACAACTCGATCGGCCTGCCGGCTTACAATGGCGGGCTCTTCGATGTCGGGCGCACGCCGATCCTGACCCGCATCCGTATTCCCGACGCCGTGATGGCGCGGGTGATCGATGCGCTCTCGTTCGAGATGAACGGCCACGGCCGCAAATACATCAACTACCGCAATCTTTCGGTGCAACAACTCGGATCGATCTATGAGCGGCTGCTCGAATACGAGGTGACGCGCGACGCTGACGACGAGATCACGATCAGGCCGAACATCTTCGCGCGCAAGGGCTCGGGGAGCTACTACACGCCCGACGACCTGGTGCAGCTTATACTGGTCGAGACGCTTGATCCGCTTGTCGAAGAGCGAAAGGCGGCGTTTCGAGAAAAGATTGCGGAGTTGACAGATAGCCCCCGCCCGCCCGAGCGGAAGATCGGCCAACTCAAAAGCATCGATCCGGCGGAACGCCTTCTCGACCTCAAGATTTGTGACCCTGCCATGGGCTCCGGCCATTTCCTTGTGAGCCTGATCGATTACTTCGCCGACCAGGTGATCGCCGCCATGGCCGAGGCCGAGATCGAGGTGCCCGAGCAGTGGGGCGATTACATTTCGCCGCTTGGGGAGCGGATCGACAGGATCCGCAACACGATCCTCGCAAATGCCGAGAAGCGAAACTGGGCGATCGACGAGGAACAGCTCGACGACCGACACATCATCCGGCGCATGGTGCTCAAACGCTGCATCCATGGCGTGGACAAGAACCCGATGGCGGTGGAACTCGCCAAGGTGGCGCTGTGGTTGCATACCTTCACCGTGGGGGCGCCGCTTTCCTTCCTCGATCACCATCTTCGCCACGGGGACAGCCTGTTCGGATCGTGGGTCAAAGAGGGAATTGACAAGACCGCGACCTACGGGACACCACTTCTCCTGCATGAGCCGATGGAGTGCGCCTTGCGGGCGGCGTCCAAGATGCAGATCGTCGAGGGGCTGACCGACGCCGAGATTGCCGAGGCGCACCGATCGGCGGATGTCTTCACCGAGGTCGAGGACATGACAGCGCCGCTCGACGCGCTGCTCAAGCTCATCCACGCGATCGACTGGCTCGACATCAAGGACAAGCCCGGGAAGGCCGTGCTCAAAGTCTTCTTCGACGGCCAGTTTGGCGACCCCCTGGCCATCGCCATGGGCAAGAAGGAGCCCAGGATGAAGCGCGAGGAAGGACAGCGGTTTGCCGAAATTCTTGACCAGGCGCGAACGCTGATCGCGGAGGAAAACTTCCTCAACTGGCAAGTCGCCTTCCCCGGCATCTGGTCGGATTGGGAAGCGGACGAACTGACCGGCGGCTTTGATGCCGTGGTGGGCAACCCGCCATGGGATCGGATGAAGCTGCAACAGGTCGAGTGGTTTGCCGAGCGCCGTCCCGAGATCGCGATGGCATCGCGCGCCGCTGACAGAAAGAAGATGATCGTCGCGCTTGAAAAGGCGGGCAACCCTTTGGCGCGGGACTTTGTCAAGGCATCGGAGCGTGCCGGAGCAGGAACACGCATGGCGCGGAAGGGCGGGGATTATCCCTTAGAGCCTGAACGAAAATGAGTTGAGTGATATCAGTGGGTTGTGATTCTGTTTGTTTGAACAGGAAACAAGAAAACGGAGGTCACGATGCCCTGGACCGAAACCACTCGCTGCCAGTATGAGCGGAATAACGAGCGTTACTCAAGCGATGTAACCGATGCAGAATGGGCGGTCATTTTTCCGCTTTTGCCCGGCCCCGACAAATTGGGGCGCCCTCGGGAAGTTGAGTTGCGCGAAGTTCGGGATGGGATTGGCGACATCGCTGCCGCCGGGTGCGCGTGGTCTCTTTTGCCAAAGGACTTTCCGCCGGTTTCAACGGTTCGATACTATTTCCACAACTGGCGTGATGGCGGGTTACTGGCGGAGATCAACCACGCTCTGGTCGCTCTGGCGCGTGAACGGGAGGTTCGGGATCATCAACCCACGGCAGGCGTCATTGACAGTCAAAGCGTGAAAACCACTGAAAACGGCGGCATTTCTGGCTACGACGCAGGAAAGAAGATCAAGGGCCGCAAGCGCCACATCATGACAGACACCTGTGGCCATCTGTTGGCATTATGCGTTCACGCTGCCAACATTCAGGATCGCGATGGGGCAGTGGGCGTCTTTCAAAAGCTCAAGCGGGATGCCCCAAAACTGCGCCACGTTTTTGCCGACTGCGGTTATCGGGGGCCAAAACTTCGTTCAGCCCTGATAACCATTGGCCGCTGGACTATCCAGATTGTGAAGCGTTCCGACACCGCCGAAGGTTTTGAGGTCCTGCCCCGCAGATGGGTCGTCGAACGCACCTTCGCCTGGCCGGGACGTTGCCGCCGATTGGCAAAGGATTGGGAGAAAACCATCGAAAGTGCAGAGGCTTGGGGTCTCATCGCCCATATCAGACGCATGACACGCTGTCTCGCAAGGGCTTGAAAAACATCAGATCATTTTGAAGCAGGCTCTTACTGTCTGGCGGCGACTTGAACCTCTATTCCCTCTTCGTCGAGCGCGCGATGACCGTGGTGCGGCAGAACGGATTGATCGGGTTGCTTGTGCCGTCGGGCATTGCGTCGGACAAGACCGCCGCGCGGTTCTTCAGGGGCGTGGCGTCGGAAGGGCGGCTGAAGGCGCTTTACGACTTCGAAAACCGACGGACACGCTACAATCTGAAACCGTTCTTCGAAGATGTGGACAGCCGCTTCAAGTTCTGCGCTTTCGTGGCAAGCCCATCACCAACAGCACAGGCCGCACGCTGTGCGTTTTTCCTTCAAGCCGTGAGCGAGATTGCAGAACCGGAAATCTGCTTTGAGCTAAGCGCTGAGGACTTTGCCCGCGTCAACCCGAACACGGGAACCGCGCCAATTTTCCGATCAAGGCGTGATGCTGATCTGACAAGGGCCACCTATGGCGACGCTGTTCCTCTGGCAGACCGTTCTTCTGGTGCGGAGGTGAAGGCATGGCCGGTGAAATACCTGCGTATGTTTGACATGACCAACGACTCCGGCCTGTTTCGCACACGCAGGGAGTTGAAAGAGCAAGAGGCGGTTTATCCCCTTGGCAGAAATGTCTTTGGCAGCGCATCAGGCAACTGGCTGCCGCTCTACGAGGGTAAGATGGTGCAGGCTTATGATCATCGTGCTGCAAGCGTGTTGGTGAACCCTGGGAACCAGCACCGCCCCGCGCAACCATTCCCTGCGGCTGAGGAGCAACATCGGGACCCGGCATGGGTTCCTGATCCCCAGTTCTGGGTGAATGAGTCAGAGCTTCCTGTCACACTCAAATTTGAGTGGTGCATCAGTTACAAGATGATCACGGCACCCACCAACATGCGGACTATCATTGCGTCGGTGCTTCCGCGGTCTGGTGTTGGAAATTCTATGGGTGTGTTTCTGCCGGATCAGGATGTCGAACTGTTTCGTCAAACTGCGAGCTTGATGCTTGGCAATGTAAATTCTGTGCCGTTTGACTTTGTGATCCGGCAAAAAGTCCAAGGACAAAACATCAACTGGTACATCGTAGAACAACTTCCCGTCATCCACCCGGATCACTTTGATGTGCGTCACTTTGGCTCCAAAACCGCCGCTATGATCGTCCATGAGGCTGTTCTGGAACTCACCCACACCGCCCATGACATGGCCCCGTTTGCGCGGGACATGGGCCATGTGGACGACGCCGGAAACGTGAACCCGCCCTTCACCTGGAACGATGACCGGCGATTGATGCTGCGCGCCAAACTCGATGCGGTCTTCTTCCATCTATACGGCATCACTGATCGCGACGACGTGCGGTACATCTATTCGACATTCCCGCTCGTCGAACGAGAAGAGAAGGCCGCTTATGGTGGCCAATACCGTTCCTGCGAGATTTGCCTTGCCTACATGAACGCGCTCGCGGCCGGAAATCCCGACGCGGAGATCAGATTATGAGCAAGATCAACGTCCATCGAGCAGTTAAGACCATTCGATCCGGCACAAATGTCTATACCCCACTGGTCGAAACGATTGTGAATGCGATCCAGGCAATCGAAGCGGGCCCTGAAACGAACGGACGTGTTGACGTCTTGGTTCACCGAGCGGCGCAAGAGGAACTGGAGGGAGGAAAGCCGCCAGTCGAGAGCTTCACGGTCATCGACAATGGTATCGGCTTCAATCACGAAAACCGTGAGTCCTTTGATACGCTCTACACCGACCAAAAGATTGAACAGGGCGGCAAGGGGTTCGGCCGATTCATCTGCCTCAAGTATTTCGAAGACCTGATTGTCGAGAGCGTGTTCGAGGAAGGAAGTGGGCGCAAAAAACGCTCCTTCAGGATGGGGAAGGAAACCGACATCATCGTCGATGAAAAGCTTGAGGACTGCCGTGATGGCGAAGTCGGCACCCGAGCAACGATGCGGAAGGTCAAGCGGCGCGGATTTTCCGACAAACCAATCAAGACGATGGCCCGAACCCTCGTCGAAAGGCTTTTGCCCTATTTCATCGACGACGACGATCAATGCCCAGAAGTTCGTATTTCAGAAATGGACGGAACAGACTGTATCCTCCTGAATGGTTTCATAAATAATCAACTTGCGGGGATGATTCAGGAGATTTCGCTGGCCAATAATGAAATCCGGCTCGGGGATTCAGATAATCCAGTGGTTTTCAAGGTCCGGGTCTTCAAGCTGTTCTCTCCACGCAGCCAACGCAGCAAAATCAGTCTCGTGGCAGACCGTCGAGAGGTGACGAATACCGCTATTCATAACTACGTCCCAGAGTTCGACGACGAATTTTCCGATGAGAAGTCTGGCGAAGACGATGACCGGAACCGAAACTATATCGTGAAAGCATATGTATTCGGCACATACCTAGATACCAATGTTTCCCTTGAACGCGGTGGATTTGAGTTCCCAAAGGATGATGACGACCTAACTCCACCCGGTTTCCCAGTCCGACATCGAACAAGCGGCCGCTCAGGTTGCCCGCGATGCGCTTGGTGACGAGATCACGGTGCGCCAGAAAAAGAAATGCAGGCAGGTTCAAGAATATGTGGAATCGTTTGCGCCATGGCATCGGACGATCGCGGAGGACATCGATCTAACACTTATGCCTTACAATCCTGCGTCAGAGCAAATCGAAGAGGTGTTTCAGAAAGAGAAGTACAAGCAGGAAATCTTAATCCGCCAGCAAGTCGAACGGATGCTCAGTGATGCCGACGCCAGTAGTTTGGAAAATGGGCTATCGCGGATTCTGAAGCGGATTACGAAGACAAGTCGCAACGACCTTATCCACTATATTGCCCTGCGCAAATACGTGCTCGCATTATTTGAGCGGAGTTTTGAATGGGGCGACGACGGGAAACATCTGTCTGAAGCGACGGTTCACGACATTATCTTCCCCAGAAAGGGCGATTCAACTTCAACTGCGTTCGAAGATCACAACCTTTGGATTATCGACGAGAGGTTGAACTTCACGAATTTCGTTAGTTCTGACAAGCCTCTTGATGGCGGAACATCTGAGCGGCCGGACGTGCTTGTATTTGACAGGCCAATCCTTTTCAGAGGGGACAACGAAGCGAGCAACCCCATTACTGTGTTCGAGTTCAAGAAACCGGGTCGAGAAGATTTTGTTAATCCTTCGTCCAAGGAAGATCCGGTTAATCAGATCATTCGCTATGTGAACAGTGTGCGTGAGGACCGGTACAAGACTCCAAAAGGCAGACCCATCCAGGTCACTGACAATACACCATTTTATGGGTATGTGATGTGCGAGACGGGCGAGAAGGTCAAAAAATGGCTCGAAAAGGAAAAGCAGTTTACGCCGATGCCTGACGGCATGGGTTGGTTCCAATGGTTCGGAAATATCAGGTTGTACATGGAGGTCCTGAGCTGGGACAAAGTGCTCCGCGATGCCGAAATGCGAAACCGTATTTTCTTCCACAAACTGGGCATCGATTGAAAACGGCCGTGTCTCGAAAGTGGTGGAAATTTGAAGGTGGCGTCCTCTCCGGGTGAACCAGAACCACCCAACCGGCGGCAGGTACCGCCAAAAGGAGATCACGCCCTGAACCAGATTACAGACACGAGCCTCCCCCGCCCTAGAGTTTTTTGAGACACTGATCAAGACCTGAGACGAGGGGATGAATGAGGTGTTTCATGACGGAACAGAAGAAGGTTGATCGGGCCGGAGCCGGAGCTGCGGAGACTTCACATATCGCAGCAGCGCCGGCTCCGGCCCGACGTCGCAGACAGACGTCGGCGCGCAAGCAGGAGGCCGTTCTGCGGGTGTTGCGGGGCGAGGATGGAACTGGTGGCTCGTGGTATCGACGCGACGGCGGCCGATGTCAGCGGCTGGCGGGACGTTTTCCTGGCGACGGGCGCATCCGGGCTGAAGCATCGCCTGCGCGATGCCCGCGATGAGGAGATTGATCGGCTTCGCGCCAGGGTGGGCGAGATCACCATGGATAACGAGCTTCTCGTCGAGAAGATCGCGAAGATGGAGGCGGGCCACCCTTTCGGGCGCCGGAGGTCGAAGCGATGAGCGCCGTCATCTCGATCTCCACGGGCAAGGCTTACGGCGTCTCCCGGGTGTGCCGGGCCTGGAGTCCGAGCCGGGCCAGCGTGTACCGGGACCTGCAACCGGCCCGGACCGAGGCCGCGCCGCCCCGCTGCCCGGGACCACAAGGCCCCTGTCGGATGCCGATCTGGTCGGGGAGATCAGACAGGTCATCACCAACAGCAGGTTCCATGGCGAGGGCTATCGCAAGGTGTGGGCGCGCCTGCGTTACAAGGGCATCCGCACCTCGAAAGTGCGGGTTCTGCGTATCCGTCCGGTCAGGCCGCGTTTTTGAGGTCTTGGGGCTTCCAGTTCCACGGCATAAGTTCGTCGATGGGGTTAATCCGTGATCAGCAACGCGTTCCAGCACCCATGTGAGCCAGGCCTCGGGATCGACATTGTTCATTTTAGCGGTCTCAATGAGAGCGTAGGCGATAGCGGCAGCCTCGCCGCCACCAACGGAGCCCAGGAAGAGACAATTTTTTCGACCAGGGGCGACGGGACGGATTGATCGCTCACAGATATTGTTGTCGAGTTCCAGACGTCCGTCGCCGAGATAAGCACGCGCTTCGGGCATCGGCTTCAGGGCGTAGCGGATCGCCTCGGCCAGTTTGGTCTTGCCCGAGAGCCTGGGCAGTTGGGCCTGTAGCCATGCTTCCAGGTCATCGAAGACAGGCCTGGCCTTCTCCTGCCGCAGGGCGGCCCTTTCGTAGCCGTCCGTTAGAGCCGTATTTTTCGGTTATTCCGGCATCCAATTCCACGGCATGAGTTCCTCGATGCGGTTGATCTTGTGATCTGGCAGGCGCTCCAACACCCATGTGAGCCAGGCTTCCGGATCAACGCCGTTCATCCTGGCGGTCTCGACCAGGGTGTAAGCGATAGCGGCGGCTTTACCGCCACCGACGGAGCCCATGAAGAGATAGTTCTTGCGGCCCAGTGCGATGGGGCGGATCGAGCGTTCACAGATGTTGTTGTCGAGTTCCAGCCGTCCGTCGCTGAGACAGGCACGCGCCTTTGGCATGCGGTTCAGCGCATAGCGAATGGCCCCTGCCAGTCTGGTCTTGCCCGAGAGCCTGGGAAGCTGGGCCTGTAACCATACTTCCAGCTCATCGAAGACGGGCTTTGCCTTCTCTTGCCGAATGGCGACCCGCTCTTCGGGGGATTTGCCTCTGGCTTCCTCTTCGACAGCGTAAAGCACAGCGATCTGCTTGATTGTGCCTTTGGCGATGGCCGACCCTGTGCGCTCAAACTCTTCCACAAACTTGCGGCGCACATGCACCATGCAGGCCTGTTCGTCGGCCTTGCCCTCCCCAAAGAGGCCATTGAAGCCCGCAAAGCCATCGGCGTGCACCGTGCCGGTATAGCCAGAAAGATGATTGACCGGATGTTCGCCCTTGCGATCCACGCTGAACTGATACCAGGCACAGGGTGGGGCCTCGCCGCACCACGGGCGCTCGTCGCGCACGTAACTCCACAGCCGCGCGGTTTTAGTCTTCTTTATCCTGGTGCGGGTTTGTAGTTTGACCGGTGTGTCATCGGCAAAAAGGGCAGGCCCTGCCCTGACCAGCTTGCCGATATGATTGGCCAATGGCTCCAGCAGCGCCGTGCTGCGGCCCACCCAGTCGGTCAACGTGGTGCGATGCAGATTAACCTTCTCGCGGGCGAAGATTTTTGATTGCCGGTCAAGCGGCAGGTGATCGCAGTATTTGCCAATCAGGACGTGGGCCAGCAGACCCGGACCGGGGCGGCCACGCTCAACAGGGCGCGACGGCAATGGGGCCTGGGCAAAGGTTTCACAACAGGTGCAGGCCATGCGGGGGCGGAGGATCCGGCGTACCACAAAGCGGCCCGGGACATATTCCAGTTCCTCGGTAACGTCCTCACCGATCTGGCGCAGGCTCCCACCGCAGTCAGTGCAGTCCTCACCCGGCGACAGCACCTCATCCTGCCGATCCAGATGATCTGGCAAGGGGTTGCGGCTGTGCTTGCGCCTGGCAGATTTGTCCGTCTCATCGACATCAGTGCCGTTGGAGCCAGCTTCGTTCTTCTGCTCGTTTGCTGCCGCCTCGATCTCTTGGTCATCCTGTAGGTCGAGGGCCAGTTGATCCATGCTCTCTGATCTGGAGCCAAACCGTGCCTTGCGGTGGCCATGCAGTTCAGCCTTCAGCTTCTCGTTTTGATACGTCAGCGACTGAACCTCGGCCATCAAAAGCTCGCTGACAGCCCGCAGTTCGGCGGGGTTTTCAGGCAGGGCTTCAAGGGTGTTCAACATGTATAATCCATATCAAACTGCCCCATGGGATGAAACGACAAACCGCGTTAAACCTGATGTTTTTTTGGGCTTTCTCTATCCCGCCTGCAAAGGACGCCAGGTCTTTTGCGGGGTGCGCCAGTCAATCCCCTCTAACAGCATCGACAGCTGTGAGGGACTCAGGCTGACCTTGCCCTCCCTGGCCGCAGGCCAGACAAACCGCCCCCGTTCCAGTCGTTTGGAGAACAGGCAAGCGCCTTGGCCGTCCCACCATATGATCTTGAGCAGATCACCGCGCCTGCCGCGAAACACAAACATGTGCCCCGAATACGGGTCTTCAGCCAGAACCTGTTCGGCCTGAGTCGCCAGTGTGTTGAACCCGCGCCGCATATCCGTCACCCCAGCGGCCAGCCACACCCGCGTATTGCCCGGCACCGGGATCATGTCATCAGCCCCTCAACCAGAGCCAGCACCGCCGGCAATCCCGTCGCTCCTTCAACCAGGATACGCCGACCATCAGACAGGGTGATGTCTACACGGTGAGCCGAAAGAGGAACGTCCATACAGGGCGCTGTGATCGGCACGTGGGGGGCGGTTGGCCCTGCAATCTCTACAGGCAGAAATGTGGTCACTTCCCCGGCGAAATCATCACCGTCAGTACATGACGGCGCGAAACGGGGATCACGCAACCATGTGTAGATCAGATTGGCGTTCATCGCGTAACGTCGTGCAACCTGCGCTACCGAAACCCCAGGTGCGCGCGTTTGTCCGCAGATCGAAATCTTCTCATCGTCTGACCAGAACCGCTTCTTCTGACCCTTCTTCCCAGACATGTCCGCCCTCAAAATGTCCACTATCAATGGTGGACACTATCAGCGCACGCTATAACGCGTCAGAGCACCAACACCGGACGCTTACGGTTCTGCGGCTGATGCGTGAGACGGGGCTCTGTGCGAAGCCATGTCAGGGGCGGCACACGGGCCAAGGGCTCATGACGGAACCATCATCCCGGACAACATTGACGAAAGGCCAAGGGATGTGGGGCACCGACATGACCGCCACCCTCCTGAGCACAGGGCGTCAGGTCGCGGTCCTTGTCGCGGTCGATCATTGTTCGGCGGGCTGCGTGGGCATTCATGCAGCCATCCGGGGCACACGCTTCGAGGCGTTGCAGCCGATCCGCCAGGGCCGTGCGGGACTGCTTCGGGGCGTGCGCCACGGACGTGGCCGCTGGCCTGACGATCCGCCATGACAACGGCTCGCAGTACATCAGCCACGACTTCCAGAACGAGATCGCCTGGCTGGGCGCGAAATCCTCACCGTCCCTTGTCCGGGCGCCCGAGGGCAACGGCTGTGCCGAGCGCTTCATCCGGACACTCAAGGAAAATCTCCTCTGGATCACGACATTCAACACCATGGAGGAACTGCAAGCAGCCCTCCAGAAGTTCAAGGATGACGACAACGAACACTGGCTCATCCAGAGGCATGGCCATCGCTCGCCAAACCAGTTCAGACGCGACGCAATGGACAAAATCCAGGCCGCCGCGTAAGCTTCAAGAGTGTCTCAATAACCCTAGGGTGTATCCGTCCGGTCAGGCCGCGTTTTTGAGGTCTTGGGGCTTCCAGTTCCACGGCATGAGTTCGTCGATGGGGTTAATCCGTGATCAGCAACGCGTTCCAGCACCCATGTGAGCCAGGCCTCGGGATCGACATTGTTCATTTCAGCGGTCTCAATGAGGGCGCAGGCGATAGCGGCAGCCTCGCCGCCACCAACGGAGCCCGGGAAGAGACAATTTTTTCGACCCGGGGCGACGGGACGGATTGATCGCTCACAGATATTGTTGTCGAGCTCCAGACGTCCGTCGCCGAGATAAGCACGCGCTTCGGGCATCGGCTTCAGGGCGTAGCGGATCGCCTCGGCCAGTTTGGTCTTGCCCGAGAGCCTGGGCAGTTGGGCCTGTAGCCATGCTTCCAGGTCATCGAAGACAGGCCTGGCCTTCTCCTGCCGCAGGGCGGCCCTTTCGTAGCCGTCCGTTAGAGCCGTATCTTTCGGTTATTCCGGCCTCCAATTCCACGGCATGAGTTCCTCGATGCGGTTGATCTTGTGATCTGGCAGGCGCTCCAACACACAGGTGAGCCAGGCTTCCGGATCAACGCCGTTCATCCTGGCGGTCTCGACCAGGGTGTAAGCGATAGCGGCGGCTTTACCGCCACCGACGGAGCCCATGAAGAGATAGTTCTTGCGGCCCAGTGCGATGGGGCGGATCGAGCGTTCACAGATATTGTTGTCGAGTTCCAGCCGTCCGTCGCCGAGACAGGCACGCGCCTTTGGCATGCGGTTCAGCGCATAGCGAATGGCCCCTGCCAGTCTGGTCTTGCCCGAGAGCTTGGGAAGCTGGGCCTGTAACCATGCTTCCAGCTCATCGAAGACGGGCTTTGCCTTCTCTTGCCGAATGGCGACCCGCTCTTCGGGGGATTTGCCTCTGGCTTCCTCTTCGACAGCGTAAAGTACGGCGATCTGCTTGATTGTGCCTTTGGCGATGGCCGACCCTGTGCGCTCAAACTCTTCCACAAACTTGCGGCGCACATGCACCATGCAGGCCTGTTCGTCGGCCTTGCCCTCCCCAAAGAGGCCATTGAAGCCCGCAAAGCCATCGGCGTGCACCGTGCCGGTATAGCCAGAAAGATGATTGACCGGATGTTCGCCCTTGCGATCCACGCTGAACTGATACCAGGCACAGGGTGGGGCCTCGCCGCACCACGGGCGCTCGTCGCGCACGTAACTCCACAGCCGCGCGGTTTTAGTCTTCTTTATCCTGGTGCGGGTTTGTAGTTTGACCGGTGTGTCATCGGCAAAAAGTGCAGGCCCTGCCCTGACCAGCTTGCCGATATGATTGGCCAATGGCTCCAGCAGCGCCGTGCTGCGGCCCACCCAGTCGGTCAACGTGGTGCGATGCAGATTAACCTTCTCGCGGGCGAAGATTTTTGATTGCCGGTCAAGCGGCAGGTGATCGCAGTATTTGCCAATCAGGACGTGGGCCAGCAGACCCGGACCGGGGCGGCCACGTTCGATGGGGCGCGACGGCAATGGGGCCTGGGCAAAGGTTTCACAACAGGTGCAGGCCATGCGGGGGCGGAGGATCCGGCGTACCACAAAGCGGCCCGGGACATATTCCAGTTCCTCGGTAACGTCCTCACCGATCTGGCGCAGGCTCCCACCGCAGTCAGTGCAGTCCTCACCCGGCGACAGCACCTCATCCTGCCGATCCAGATGATCTGGCAAGGGGTTGCGGCTGTGCTTGCGCCTGGCAGGTTTATCCGTCTCATCGACATCAGTGCCGTTGGAGCCAGCTTCGTTCTTCTGCTCGTTTGCTGCCGCCTCGATCTCTTGGTCATCCTGTAGGTCGAGGGCCAGTTGATCCATGCTCTCTGATCTGGAACCAAACCGTGCCTTGCGGTGGCCATGCAGTTCAGCCTTCAGCTTCTCAACCTGATAGGTGAGAGACGTAATCTCCTGGTCCATCCGAGAGACCAGCCCCTTCAGTTTGGCGGGGTCATCAGGCAGGGATTCAAGGGCGTTCAGCATGTATAATCCATATCAAACTGCCCCATGGGATGAAACGACAAACCGCGTTAAACTTGATGTTTTTTTGGGCTTTCTCTATCCCGCCTGCAAAGGACGCCAGGTCTTTTGCGGGGTGCGCCAGTCAATCCCCTCTAACAGCATCGACAGCTGTGAGGGACTCAGGCTGACCTTGCCCTCCCTGGCCGCAGGCCAGACAAACCGCCCCCGTTCCAGTCGTTTGGAGAACAGGCAAGCGCCTTGGCCGTCCCACCATATGATCTTGAGCAGATCACCGCGCCTGCCGCGAAACACAAACATGTGCCCCGAATACGGGTCTTCAGCCAGAACCTGTTCGGCCTGAGTCGCCAGTGTGTTGAACCCGCGCCGCATATCCGTCACCCCAGCGGCCAGCCACACCCGCGTATTGCCCGGCACCGGGATCATGTCATCAGCCCCTCAACCAGAGCCAGCACCGCCGGCAATCCCGTCGCTCCTTCAACCAGGATACGCCGACCATCAGACAGGGTGATGTCTACACGGTGAGCCGAAAGAGGAACGTCCATACAGGGCGCTGTGATCGGCACGTGGGGGGCGGTTGGCCCTGCAATCTCTACAGGCAGAAATGTGGTCACTTCCCCGGCGAAATCATCACCGTCAGTACATGACGGCGCGAAACGGGGATCACGCAACCATGTGTAGATCAGATTGGCGTTCATCGCGTAACGTCGTGCAACCTGCGCTACCGAAACCCCAGGTGCGCGCGTTTGTCCGCAGATCGAAATCTTCTCATCGTCTGACCAGAACCGCTTCTTCTGACCCTTCTTCCCAGACATGTCCGCCCTCAAAATGTCCACTATCAATGGTGGACACTATCAGCGCACGCTATAACGCGTCAGAGCACCAACACCGGACGCTTACCCTAGGGCGCTACAGGGCCTGGACAATCGTTCCGTCGATGAGAGCATGTTCAAGGTCTGGCTCGCCGCTCATGGCGTTGAAAAGTCTCTCGAACACATCGGCCTTTGCCCATCGACGAAATCGTTTGAAAACCGAATTCCAGTTGCCGAAATCCTGGGGCAGGTCACGCCATGGAGACCCTGTTCGCACACGCCAAAGTACGGCCTCCATGAACCGACGGTTATCCCGACCGGTTGCTCCCGGGTCCCCGGCTTTACCGGGTAACAGGGGCGCAATCTTCGCCCAGAGTTCATCTGAAATCACCAAACGATCTTCGTCCATCCAAACCTCCATTTTCGAAGCTTGAATAACAGTTCAGGCCAAATCGGAACCCCGAAAGTCAACAGGCCCTAGGGCGATACACGCCGGTCAATCCGCCTGTGGCCGGATTGACCGGCGCCACATTCGTGGAAGCGCTCAGCGAGGAGATGCGCAAGTCATGGCCAACAATCTGCTTCATCGCTCGCCTGGAGCGCAGGCGAGACCATGTCCGAGGGGGACGCGTCACCCGAACCGAAAGGGAGACGATTTATCTGATCACGAGCCTGCCCAGGGCGACACCGAAACGCATCATGTCTGTGAACCGCAGCCACTGGCGGATCGAGGCGATGCACCGCGACAAGGATATAACCCCTGGTGAGGATCGCCATACCAATCTCCCTGATCACGCCGCAAAATATCTTCAATGGCAAGTGGCTTTCCTTCGGAGCCTGTCTTGCTGATGGGCTGACGGTTCGCGCTTCAGCAGAACGTTGCGGACTTGCCGTCAACACCGCCTTCCGTTGGCGGCACCGATTTCCTGCCGCAAAAGACCTGAAGGCACGCAAGCTCACGGGCATTGTGGAAGCCGATGAAACCTGTGTGCCGGAAAGCCGGAAAGGTGCACGAAACCTTGAGCGCAAGGCGCGACGCAGGGGAGGCAAGGCCAGCAAGCGGGGCCTGTCAGATGAACAGGTTCCGGTACTGGTTGCCGCTGATCACGGCGGCGCGACAGTCAGTGCGGTTCTGCCCGCGGTCAACGCCGATCCCTTGCGAGAGGTGATCGCGCCGGTTGTGGACGAGGATATCGTTTTGGTGACCGATGGACACCGCGCTTGTCCGCGATGCGCGGCGGCAATCGGTGCGCATCACGAAGCATTGAACCTGTCACGAAGTGAACGGGTGCGAGGTGCCTTTCACATTCAGATCGCAGCAGATCCGGCGGTCAACAACCGACACAGCCGGTTGAAGGATTTCCTGCGGCGCTACCGAGGCGTCGCGACCAGATATCCCGACAACTACCTGCGATGGTTCCAACGGCTTGAACTGGAGAACGCCTCACCCCGAGCTTGCCTCGCAACCGCCATCGCACGTCCATACATACAATTCGTAAACTGAGCCATTTTCAAAATAGCATGTGCACCGGCGAGGCCTTGTGCCGTGCGTTAGTGCTGTATGGGGTTTTCGGGTTGGCGTTCGGTCCCTATATAGGACCGCACGAGGTATTACCGGTTCGCCGTATTTCTAATACTGCCTATCCCTGATTGCGGAGTATTTATCGGCACATGTCTTATCTTATGGTCGCCGCGGGCTTGGTCTTGTTAATTATATGTGGGGATATGCTGGTGCGCGGCGCCGTCGGGCTGAGCCTGCGGCTGAACATTCCGCCGCTGATTGTCGGCTTGACGATTATGTCCATGGGCACCTCGGCGCCGGAACTGATCGTTTGCGTGAAGGCGGCGCTGGCAGGCAATCCCGGAATTGCCGTTGGCAATGTCATCGGATCGAACATCGCAAACGTGCTGCTGGTTCTGGGCGTACCGGCCATCGTCTTTCCGATCGCGACCGAACAAGGCGGCATCCTTAGAAATGCCGTTGTCATGCTCGGTGTCACGCTGGTGTTCATTGCCATGGCGGCAACCGCGTCCCTAGGCCTGGCCCACGGTATCGGCCTGGTGGTTCTGCTGTGCGCTTTCCTGACCTATTCGGCCCGCTCGGCCATGGCGGCGCAGCGCAACGGTGACGACGGCATTCTGGCCGGCCTGGGCGATGCGGCGGCTCGCATGCGGTATCCGGTGATCATCGGACTGCTGGCCGCCGGTCTTGTCGGCCTGCCCATGGGCGCCGAGCTTCTGGTCGGCGGGGCAACCGATATCGCCAGGACCTTCGGTGTTTCGAACACAGTTATCGGTCTGACCCTGGTGGCGCTGGGAACCTCGCTGCCGGAATTGGCGGCAACGATCGTAGCGGCCTTCCGGCGCCATTCCGAAGTTGCGCTGGGCAATGTGATCGGATCGAACATCTTCAACGTCCTGGCGGTCATGGGAATAACCGCGCTGTTCGCGCCCATCCCTGTGGAAAGCAACGTCATGAAGCTGGATGTCTGGGTCATGCTGGTGGCGGCCATCCTGGTTCTGTTTGCCGTGATCACACGGCGCCCGATCGGCCGCGTTGCCGGTCTAGCTTTCGTCATGGGATACGGCTTCTATATGGCCTATCTGTTTGTCGGTCTGGAGAGCGGCGGTATCTGAATGGTTCAATCCGGAAAAATTCCCCCCGGAACGGTTCTGGTGACCGGCGCGGGCGCGCGCATCGGCCACGCCATCGCCCTTGATCTTGCCGACGCCGGCTGGCGGGTGGCCGTCCACTATTTATCGGGCGAGGCCGAAGCTGCCGGGACGGTATCGCGGATCGAAAAAAACGGCGGACATGCCATCGCCCTTCAGGCGGACCTGTGTGACGAGGTGGCGGTGCGAAACCTGATCCCCGCGGCCGCCGAAAAACTCGGCCCGGTCACGGCCCTGATCAACAATGCCAGCTTGTTCGAAGAGGACACCATCGACACAATGGATCGCGACAGCTGGCAGGCGCACATGGTTACGAACCTCTATGCCCCTGCGGTGCTGGCTCAGGTTTTTGATCAGGCGCTGCCGGCGGATCAACAGGGCTGCATCATCAACGTCATTGACCAGCGCGTCTGGGCACTGACCCCGAAATTCCTGTCCTACACACTGTCGAAGTCGGCGCTGTGGACGTTGACCCAAACCTTGGCCCAGGCGATGGCGCCGAACATTCGCGTCATGGGCATCGGCCCCGGTCCGACACTAAGAAACCAACGTCAGAGCGAAGAGGATTTCCAGCGCCAGGTGGACAATCTGCCTCTAGCACGTGAGACTGATCCGGCGGAGATTAGTGCCGCGGTCCGGTTCATTCTAGACACGCCATCCCTGACCGGACAGATGCTGGCCCTGGATGGCGGCCAGCACCTTGCCTGGCAGACCCCCGGCGTTGCTGATGTTCGGGAATAAGGTCGCTGGCAGGCAGAAATCGCCACAATATGGCGATAAAAGCTGACCAGCTTGAAAGGAGCCCGCAATGGCCGATCAGGAAAATGTCTATTCGCTGCGCATTGCCGATGCCGGCCGTGCCATTCGGCATGTATTCGTCCGAGACTTGCGTCTGGATGCGCTGATCGGCGTCTATGCCGAGGAAAAGGCCAATCTTCAGCCCGTCGCGGTCAATATCGATCTGACGGTGCGTGAGGGTCTGGCCCCCAACGAAGACGATCTGACCAATGTGGTCTGCTATGAGACCGTGGTGAACCGGGTGCGGGATATTCTAGCCGCCGGCCACATCAATCTGGTCGAAACCCTAGCCGAGAGGATCGCCGACCGCTGTCTGGAAGACACCAGGGTCGAAGCGGCACGGGTCCGGGTTGAAAAGCTGAGCCCGATTCCGGAAGCCGCTAGTGTCGGCGTTGAGATCGAACGGACCAAACCGCGCCATTAAGTCGCGGAATACGCTATCATTTTGGGACAGGCGGGTATGTCACGGCCCGCGTTAACCGCAATTGTGCACATCATCATTGGCAATCGTGCCGAGTATCGTAAGCGTCCGGTGTTGGTGCTCTGACGCGTGATAGAGTGCGCTGATAGTGTCCACCATTGATAGCGGACATCCTGAGGGCGGATATGTCTGGGAAGAAGGGTCAGAAGAAGCGGTTCCGGTCAGACGATGAGAAGGTTTCGATCTGCGGACAAACGCGGGCACCTGGGGTTTCCGTAGCGCAGGTTGCGCGACGTTACGCGATGAACGCCAATCTGATCCACACATGGTTGCGTGATCCCCGTTTCGCGCCGTCATGTACTGACGGTGATGATTTCGCCGAGGAAGTGACCACATTTCTGCCTGTAGAGATTGAAGGAGTAGCGTCGGCGCCAACCGCCCCCCACGTGCCGATCACAGCGCTCTGTATGGACGGTCCTCTTTCGGCTCACCGTGTAGACCTCACCCTGTCTGATGGTCGGCGGTGCTGGCTCTGGTTGAGGGGCTGCTGACATGATCCCGGTGCCGGGCAATACGCGGGTGTGGCTGGCTGCCGGGGTGACGGATATGCGGCGCGGGTTCAACACACTGGCGGCTCAGGCCGAGCAGGTTCTGGCTGATCCCCCACCCTAGAGTTTTTTGAGACACTGATCAAGACCTGAGACGAGGGGATGAATGAGGTGTTTCATGACGGAACAGAAGAAGGTTGATCGGGCCGGAGCCGGAGCTGCGGAGACTTCACATATCGCAGCAGATCCGGCTCCGGCCCGACGTCGCAGACAGACAGCGGCGCGCAAGCAGGAGGCCGTTCTGCGGGTGTTGCGGGGCGAGGATGTGGAACTGGTGGCTCGTGGTATCGACGCGACGGCGGCCGATGTCAGCGGCTGGCGGGACGTTTTCCTGGCGACGGGCGCATCCGGGCTGAAGCATCGCCCGCGCGATGCCCGCGATGAGGAGATTGATCGGCTTCGCGCCAGGGTGGGCGAGATCACCATGGATAACGAGCTTCTCGTCGAGAAGATCGCGAAGATGAAGGCAGGCCACCCTTTCGGGCGCCGGAGGTCGAAGCGATGAGCGCCGTCATCTCGATCTCCACGGGCAAGGCTTACGGCGTCTCCCGGGTGTGCCGGGCCTGGAGCCCGAGCCGGGCCAGCGGTGTACCGGGACCTGCAACCGGCCCGGACCGAGGCCGCGCCGCCCCGCCGCCCGGGACCACAAGGCCCCCTGTCGGATGCCGATCTGGTCGGGGAAATCAGACAGGTCATCACCAACAGCAGGTTCCATGGCGAGGGCTATCGCAAGGTGTGGGCGCGCCTGCGTTACAAGGGCATCCGCACCTCGAAAGTGCGGGTTCTGCGGCTGATGCGTGAGACGGGCTCTGTGCGAGGCCATGTCAGAGGGCGGCACACGGGCCAAGGGCTCATGACGGAACCATCATCCCGGACAACATTGACGAAAGGCCAAGGGATGTGGGGCACCGACATGACCGCCACCCTCCTGAGCACAGGGCGTCAGGTTGCTGTCCTTGTCGCGGTCGATCATTGATTGTTCGGCGGGCTGCGTGGGCATTCATTCAGCCATCCGGGGCACACGCTTCGAGGCGTTGCAGCCGATCCGCCAGGGCGTGCGGGACTGCTTCGGGGCGTGCGCCACGGACGTGGCCGCTGGCCTGACGATCCGCCATGACAACGGCTCGCAGTACATCAGCCACGACTTCCAGAACGAGATTGCCTGGCTGGGCGCGAAATCCTCACCGTCCCTTGTCCGAGCGCAACGGCTGTGCCGAGCGCTTCATCCGGACACTCAAGGAAAATCTCCTCTGGATCACGACATTCAACACCATGGAGGAACTGCAAGCAGCCCTCCAGAAGTTCAAGGATGACGACAACGAACACAGGCTCATCCAGAGCCATGGCCATCGCTCGCCAAACCAGTTCAGACGTGACGCAATGGATAAAATCCCGACCGCCGCGTAAGCTTCAAGAGTGTCTCAATAACCCTGGGGCGATACACTGGCATGCCCAAGACCGGTTCAACCGCGGTCCAACGGACATTCGCGGGCCAGGACCTGGGGCACGTCAGATACTTCCGATGGTGCCAGCCCAATCACGGGGACCTCGTTACTTTGCTGTTCGAAGAACAAGCCAAGTACTTTATGGCGCATATATTAAAGGGCTACAGCCGAGAGGAGCTGTTGCCGTTGCGCGAAGAATGGCTTGAGGGCACCTCTAAAAATGCTGGGACTTGCGAAGATTCATATTTTGTCCCAGCTTGTAGCTGGGGATTGAGGGGAAAGTCGGCGGGTCAGATTTGATTTCTGGGTCTGCCTTGTGATTTATCTCCTGTTTTCTTGTGGTTTGGGCAGACTCATCCCCTGAAGGTGGTCAACCCGGTGCTGCATCCAGGTGATCCAGCTGCACGGCGCGGCGCATGTTGCAGGCAAGGTTCCGGAGACCGATCCGTGCCTTTGCCCGGACCAGACCGATGGATCGGATCAGCGGTCCGCCCATGTCGTTGCTCTGGGCGCCAAAGACATGCTCGACCCGGACGCGCACCTTGGAGCGGGTCTTGTTGCGCTTGCCCTTGCGGTGGATCCGGCTCCTCAGCCCCTTGTCCTTCAGCTTCTCCTTGATCTCGGCCGAGCGACAGGCACTGTCGGCCCGGACATCCGAGGCGGTGTTGTCATCATCGAGGATCTGATCCGGCACCTGACTGTCGTGCACCGCGGCATCGCTCACATCATGGTCACGCACCAGCTTGTGACGGCGGTCGACGTTGATGTGGTTCTTGTCGCCGTAATGGCTTTGGCCGTTTTTCCGGTCCAGCGGGCATCGCAATCCTTCCGGCGCAGCCTGGCCGGCTTTTCCTTCCACGCCTCTGGCGTGTCACCGGCCTTGATGGTCGCGTTCTCCCCGCGCTTGTTGCGCTGCCCGGGCACCGGGACGATCGACGCATCAATGATCTGTCCGCCCATTGCCAAATAGCCCCGGCCCTTCAAATGATCGTCAAAAGCTGAAAAAAGCGGTTTTACTTCGCCCGCCTGGGCCAGCTGCTCGCGATAAGGCCGGATCCTCAAGGCCCAAGCCCGGGAACCGCATGAAGGAAAGATGATTGCGAACCTGATACTCGACCTGCTCGTCGGAAAGATTGTAAAGCTCGCAGGAATGATCGCCTTGAGCATGACCACCGCGTCCCACGGCTTGCGACCCGCCGCCGACTTGCACTTTTCACCCGGTTTGCGCCAAACCGCCTCCAAACGCGACCGAAACTCCTCGAATGGAACAACCGCCGCAATCTGAACCAGGGGGTCCTTCCTGGCCTCAAGTGAAGCGTAACGGTTGCTGACATCGAAAAAGCCCATCTGGCCCATCGCCGATTCCTTACAAAATTGAAGCTTCCATCGATTATATTTCGAGAGAATCAAACGTCATCCATAAACTCAAAATCAGGCCGATTGTTCGAGATGCCCTCCTGCAAGACCTTGATGAGCGCAGCGCAACCGCGGTTATCCCGCCCAAATCGAACCGAAAAGTGCTATGAGACTACGATACTCACATGTACAAGTGGCGTCACCTGATTGAAAACTGCTTCGCAAAGATAAGGGAATTCAGGGGGATAGCAACGCGATACGACAAAACAGATACCAGCTACGCAGCCAACTGGCACCTCTGCACAATGCTCAACGCTGCTCGGTGATTGTCAACAGATCTTAACCGGACCGAAAGAATGCTCTGCCATATTGATTTCAACACGACGATTCGCGTCGAACCAAAATTAAGTTCCGGACCCAGAAATCGATATGTTGATTGAAACCAGTACATTACTCGACAGATATCATCTTCGGAACTACACTCTGGGCGACAGGTCCCTATCTTGCGAGATCATGGAACTATATCTATGGCCAAGCGGATGTTTATGCGACCCAGCTTTCCGAAGCCCGCGATGGCACCGAATGGCATTTTGCCGCCCACAGCCTGAAAGGGTTCGCTCGTGCCATCGGTGCATAGCAACTGGAGCAGGTTGTCGAGAGCGCGGAGAATGTCAAATTCGTCGATGGTGACGGGCTCCGGCACCTTTCGATCTCGAATGCCTCCAAATGCATCGGCCAGATCAAACAGGAGATTTCCGGATTTCTGCGCGAGGCCGCAGCCTGAATTTGTGATATTTGTCACAAACCCTGCGAAAATTCTGCGACGTTCCCCAACTCGCACCATATAGGGTAAGTTGAAAGTGATTCGTTCGGATACCATGGAGAGGTTGCCTTGCTGTTCAAGGTCAAATTTTGGGGCGTAAGGGGCAGTATTGCCTGTCCAGGGCCCAAACACATTACATATGGTGGAAATACCAGCTGCATCGAAGTTTCGATGGGTGGTCAGCGGATCATTCTGGACGCCGGAACCGGCATTCGCGAATTGGGCCACTGGTTCCTGCGGCGCGGCATGACGCGAGCGTCCCTGCTGCTGACCCACACTCACTGGGATCACATCAACGGGTTTCCCTTTTTCGCGCCCGCTTTCCATTCGGATTGCACATTTGACGTAATGGCGGGGCATCTGGGAAATGGTGTCGGGATCCGCGATGTTCTGGCGGATCAGATGGCCCACCCCTATTTTCCGGTTCCGCTGGGCATCATGAAGGCGCAGATCAATTATGCCGACTTCAACGCCGGTGACAGTTTCGACCTGTCGCCAGCGGTTCATGTGAGGACCACCGCGCTCAACCATCCCGACGGGGCAACCGGTTACCGGCTGGAATATAATGGCAAGGCAGTTTGCTATGTGACGGACACCGAGCACGTTCCCGGAAAGCCCGATCAAGCTATTTTGGCATTGATCGAGGGAGCGGATCTGGTGATTTACGATAGCACCTATACCGATGACGAGTTTCCGACCAAGGTCGGTTGGGGCCATTCCACCTGGGAAGAGGGGATGCGTCTCTGCCGGGCAACCAATGTCAAACGGTTCGCAATTTTCCATCACGATCCCGACCATGAAGATTCCATCATGGAAGAGATCGACGCCAATGCCTGCGAGCAATGGAGCGGAGCTTTTGTCGCACGCGAGAACATGGTCGTTCCCATCGTTTAGCCCGGTGCGGATTTTCCTCTTTGACTCTCTGTTCACATCTCCCGATATGGGATAGAGAGCCGGGCAATATTCAGATACGAACGACAGGACCGTTTCCGGGAATGGCAAAAATTACCTACATTGAGTTCGAGGGAACCGAACACACTGTTGATGTGGCCAACGGTCTTTCGGTCATGGAAGGCGCGATCAAGAACATGATCCCCGGCATTGATGCCGATTGCGGCGGCGCCTGCGCCTGTTCGACATGTCATGTCTATGTCGATCCAAAGTGGACGGAAACCGTCGGCAAACCGGAAGAGATGGAAGAGGACATGCTGGATTTTGCCTTCGACGTGAAGGAAAATTCGCGCCTCTCGTGCCAGATGCGGGTGGCGGACGAGTTTGACGGTCTCGTCGTTCGGATGCCTGAAAAGCAGTTCTGAACTCAGCTTGAAATTCCTTCGGTTCCATCACTTCGGCGATCATGTATCTTTGAGATATGGGGTTTTACGCACGCCATGTCCTGCCGCGCCTGATTGATCTTGGTTGCGGTGCAAAGCCGATAGGCAAACAGCGCCAGAAAGTGGTGCCGCTCGCAACCGGCACTGGTCTGGAAGTTGGCATTGGTACCGGGCTTAACCTGCCATTTTACGACCCGGGCAAAGGCGACAAGATCATCGGCATTGAATCTGATCCGGCGGTTTGAGAACGGTCCCGGTCGCGCCGCGAGAACTGCCCGATCCCGGTTGAATATATCGGCTTGCCGGCCGGAATGATCCCGCTGGAGCCAGTATCGGTCGACACGATCATGATGACCTATACACTGTGCTCCATCCCCGATCCCCAGATGGTGTTGCATCAGATGCAAGCGGGCTCTGAAGGTAAGCGTCCGGTGTTGGTGCTCTGACGCGTTATAGCGTGCGCTGATAGTGTCCACCATTGATAGTGGACATCTTGAGGGCGGATATGTCTGGGAAGAAGGGTCAGAAGAAGCGGTTTTGGTCAGACGATGAGAAGGTTTCGATCTGCGGACAAACGCGCGCGCCTGGGGTTTCGGTAGCGCAGGTTGCACGACGTTACGCGATGAACGCCAATCTGATCTACACATGGTTGCGTGATCCCCGTTTCGCGCCGGCATGTACTGACGGTGATGATTTCGCCGGGGAAGTGACCACATTTCTGCCTGTAGAGATTGCAGGGCCAACCGCCCCCCACGTGCCGATCACAGCGCCCTGTATGGACGATCCTCTTTCGGCTCACCGTGCAGACATCACCCTGTCTGATGGTCGGCGTATCCTGGTTGAGGGAGCGACGGGATTGTCGGCGGTGCTGGCTCTGGTTGAGGGGCTGCTGACATGATCCCGGTGCCGGGCAATATGCGAGTGTGGCTGGTTGCCGGGGTGACGGATATGCGGCGCGGGTTCAACACACTGGCGGCTCAGGCCGAGCAGGTTCTGGCTGAGGACCCGTATTCGGGGCACATGTTTGTGTTTCGCGGCAGGCGCGGTGATCTGCTCAAGATCATATGGTGGGACGGCCAGGGCGCTTGCCTGTTCTCCAAACGACTGGAACGGGGGCGGTTTGTCTGGCCTGCGGCCAGGGAGGGCAAGGTCAGCCTGAGTCCCTCACAGCTGTCGATGCTGTTAGAGGGGATTGACTGGCGCACCCCGCAAAAGACCTGGCGTCCTTTGCAGGCGGGATAGAGAAAGCCCAAAAAAACATTAAGTTTAACGCGGTTTGTCGTTCCATCCCATGGGGCAGTTTGATATGGATAACACATGTTGAGCGCCCTTGAATCCCTGCCTGATGACCCCGCCAAACTGAAGGGGCTGGTCTCTCGGATGGACCAGGAGATTACGTCTCTCACCTATCAGGTTGAGAAACTGAAGGCTGAACTGGCCGGACACCGCAAGGCGCGGTTTGGCTCCAGATCAGAGAGCATGGATCAACTGGCTTTTGATCTTCAGGAAGACGAAGAGATCGAGGCGGCAGCAAACGAGCAGAAGAACGAAGCTGGCTCCAACGGCACTGATGTCGATGAGACGGACAAACCTGCCAGGCGCCAAGCACAACCGCAACCCCTTGCCAGATCATCTGGATCGGCAGGATGAGGTGCTGTCGCCGGGTAAGGACTGCACTGACTGCGGTGGGAGCCTGCGCCAGATCGGTGAGGATGTTACCGAGGAACTGGAATATGTCCCGGGCCGCTTTGTGGTACGCCGGATTCTCCGCCCCCGCATGGCCTGCACCTGTTGTGAAACCTTTGCCCAAGCCCCATTGCCGTCGCGCCCTGTTGAGCGTGGCCGCCCCGGTCCGGGTCTGCTGGCCCACGTCCTGATTGGCAAATACTGCGATCACCTGCCGCTTGACCGGCAATCAAAAATCTTCGCCCGCGAGAAGGTTGATCTGCATCGCACCACGTTGACCGACCGGGTGGGCCGCAGCACGGCGCTGCTGGAGCCATTGGCCGATCATATCGGCAAGCTGGTCAGGGCAGGGCCTGCACTTTTTGCCGATGACACACCGGTCAAACTACAAACCCGCACCATGATAAAGAAGACTAGGGTCTGTTGACAATCACCGGGCAGCAACGAGCATTGCGCAGAGGTGCCAGTTGGCTGCGTAGCTGGTATCTGTTTTGTCGTATCGCGTTGCTATCCCCCTGAATTCCTTGATCTTTGCAAAGTAGTTTTCAATCAGGTGACGCCACTTGTACATGTGAGTATCGTAGTCTCGTTGCACTTTCCGGTTCGATTTGGGTGGAATAACCGCAGTTGCGCCGCGCTCATCAAGGTCTTGCAGGAGCCAATCGGCGTCGAAGGCCTTGTCGGCCAGCAACGCTGCGAAGGAGACATCGTGGATCAGGGGGGCAACCCCCTTCATGTCGTGCGCTTGCCCCGGCAGAAGCAGAAAGCGGAACAAGTTGCCGAGCGCATCGACCAGGGCAACGATTTTGGTCGTCAGCCCGCCGCGAGAGCGTCCAATGGCTTGATTCCGTGTCCCCCTTTTGCGCCCGAAGCCTTCTGATGGGCCTGGACAATCGTTCCGTCGATGAGAGCATATTCAAGGTCTGGCTCGTCGCTTATGGCGTTGAAAAGTCTCTCGAACACACCGGCCTTTGCCCATCGACGAAATCGTTTGAAAACCGAATTCCAGTTGCCGAAATCCTGGGGCAGGTCACGCTAGGGAGACCCTGTTCGCACACGCCAAAGTACGGCCTCCATGAACCGACGGTTATCCCGACCGGTTGCTCCCGGGTCCCCGGCTTTACCGGGTAACAGGGGCGCAATCTTTTCCCAAAGTTCATCTGAAATCACCAAACGATCTTCGTCCATCCAAACCTCCATTCTTCGTCCATCCAAACCTCCATTCTTCGTCCATCCAAACCTCCATTTTCGAAGCTTGAATAACAGTTCAGGCCAAATCGCAACCCCAAATGTCAACAGGCCCTAAAACCGCGCGGCTGTGGAGTTACGTGCGCGACGAGCGCCCGTGGTGCAGCGAGGCCCCACCCTGTGCCTGGTATCAGTTCAGTACAGACCGCAAGGGTGCACACCCGGTCAATCATCTTTCCGGCTATACCGGGACCGTGCATGCCGATGGCTTTGCGGGCTTCAATGGCCTCTTTGGGGAGGGCAAAAGGCCGACGAACAGGCCTGCATGGTGCATGTGCGCCGCAAATTCATAGATGATTTTGAACGCACAGGGTCGGCCATCGCCAAACAGGCGATCAGGCAGGTGGGCAAGCTCCATGCCGTGGAGAAGGAAGCAAGGAGCAAATCCCCCGAAGAGCGGGTCGCCATTCGGCAAGAGAAGGCAAAGCCCGTCTTCGATGAGCTGGAAGCATGGTTACAGACCCAGCTTCCCAGGCTCTTGGGCAAGAACAAGCTGGCAGGGGCCATTCGCCATGCGCTGAACCGCATGCCAAAGGCGCGTGCCTGTCTCGGCGACGGACGGCTGGAACTCGACAACAACATCTGTGAACGCTCGATCCGCCCCATCGCACTGGGCCGCAAGAACCATCTCTTCATGGGCTCCGTCGGCGGCGGCAAGGCCGCCGCTATCGCTTGCACCCTCGTCGAGACCGCCAGGATGAACGGCGTTGATCCGGAAGCCTGGCTCACCTGGGTGTTGGAGCGCCTGCCAGATCACAAGATCAACCGCATCGAGGAACTCATGCCGTGGAATTGGATGCCGGAATAACCGAAAAATACGGCTCTAACGGACGGATACCTCTGAAGCCTGGCGGAAAGCTGATCTTCTCCGAACATGGCGCCGCGCCCGACAAAAAGGTGGCGAACTGGCAGCGGCGCATTCAGCCGTTCTGAAACCATATCGGCGGTGGCTGCCAGCTTGGCGGGCCGATCCCCCGGATCATCGAAAACGGCGGCTGGCATATCGAACGCCTGGAGGAAGACTGCATCCCCGGGCCGAAATTTGCGTCCCATATCTATTGGGGGCATACGGTCGTCCACGGGTGAACTCGATGCTCCCTAAAACGGCCATACTTCCCCTTAGACTTCGCCCCATGACATACGGTTCGGCAACCAGACGCGGTGTTTTGGCCGGATTGACCAGCCTGACTGCCGCGCCCGCCTTGGCGGCATTGCCGACGCCACGCCAGGCCGAAGGCCCGTTCTATCCGCCAACCGCCAACATCGGCGCGGCGGATGCCGATCTGCTGCGCGGCGGTTTTCTGGGACAGGAAATGACAGTGTTCGGGCGTCTGCTTCTGCCCGATGGTTCGCCAGTCGCCGACCGGCGGCTGGACCTGTGGCAGGCGGACAGCAGCGGTCAATATCATCATCGGCGCGCGAGCGGGAATCCGGATCCCGGATTTGATGGTTTCGGCAGCGTGCTGACCGGCGCGGACGGGGCCTACAGTTTCCGCACTTTGATACCCGGAGAATATCCCGGACGGACACGGCATCTGCACTTTAAGGTCTGGAGCGGCGTTGTCGATATCCTGACAACCCAGATGTACTTTCCAGACGAGCCAGGCAACCTGCGTGATGGTCTGTTCCGCTCCATGTCACCGGAAGAGCGCAAGAGTGCGACAGCGGGCCAGATACTGACCTTCAAGGAAAGTCAGCCGTCCTTTCAATTTGATATCACCCTGGCGTAGAGACCGATACTGGCCTATTCCGCCGGGGTCGCAATAGCGCGTGGCCCTAAGATGGTTTCGCGGCCTGGTTCGGGCGTATCGGGTACCAGCAGGGAAAGAGCCAGGGAAGCGGCCGCCATTGCCGTGCCGATCAAAAAGACGACGGCCATATTCCACACATAGACGGGTCCCAGTGCCACCGGAATGATAACCGCGGCGATATGATTGATGGTGAAACTGACACCGGACGTCGGCGCCATGTCCGCCGGATCGCCAATCTTCTGGAGATAGGTCTTCATAGCGATCGCCAGCGAGAAGAACATGTGGTCCAGAATGTAAAGGACGATGGCCAGCCATACGGTATCGACGAAGGCATAGGCCGTGAAAATGGTCATCAGGCCGGCATATTCCAAGATCAATGCCCGGCGTTCGCCCCAATCCTGGATGAACTTGCCGATTTTCGGCGCGATCCACATGGTCAGCAACTGATTGGCCAGCATCACACCGGCGACCTTATGCAGTTCCAGGCCAAACTTGTCGACCATCATGAATGCGGCAAAGACGAAGAATATCTGACGCCGGGCCCCACCCATGAACGTCAGCGTATAATACAGCCAATAGCGCCGGCGCAGGACCAACCCCTTGTTCTGAACGACCGGCTGGCTGAACATCGGAAATGCCAGCCAGCAGAACAGGGTAATAGCGATCGTTCCACCGCCCGCGACCAGATAGATCGCGATATAGCTTGCCTCCAACAGCGGGACGAGAACGAGCACACCGGCATAGACCGCCAATGAGCCGACCGCACTTGCCGCAAGGATCCGGCCCAGGACGATGGGGGCAATTTCCTTCTTGATCCACTGCAATTGCAAAGACTGGTTCACCGTTTCAAAATAATGAAACCCGACCGACATGATGAAGGTGGTGACCAGAATGCCGGTCAGGTTCGGGAATAAGCCGGTTACGGCGGTCCCAACACCCAACAGCATCAGAGCAATCAGCGCCAGTTTCTGTTCTCGGATGAAAAATAACAGATAAACGACTGCAAATGATAAGAAACCTGGGATTTCCCGAATGGATTCTTGTAAGCCTTTTTCGGTGCCGGTGAAGGCGGCACGTTCGACCGCAAAGTTGTTGATGACCGCCATATAAGTACTGAGCCCCAGTGGAACGGCAATTGCCATCAGGGTCAGCATAATTTCTGGCCGCTGGTGCCAGGAAGGGGTCTGAAGAACGGTCATGACAACTCCAGATATAGGCCCAAATCCTTACCCTGTCAGAAAAGAATTCCGGGTGTGCGGCCGTGCGGTTGGGTGGTATCACAATTAATAAACAAAAATTATATGTGAAATAAATAACATTACATATTAAATTGACATAACAATATTTATACCCCAGATTAACAGTGAAATTGACGGAGCGGGTCCATGGATGACATCGAGATTCATTTGATTGTCGCGACCGCCGCCGGCCTGGCGGGGTTGGTTTTCGGGTTCTTTGCCGAACGGACGGGATATTGCCTGCGCGGCGGCATTGTGGATGCGCTGTATGGCGGTGCGGCCCCTCGCTTGCGCGCCTGGCTGTTGTCCGTGGTCGTGGCGATGGTTGGAACGCAGGGCCTGGTCCTGGCCGGCGTTGTTGATCTGTCTGGGACGATCTATGTGTCCGGCGCTTTCCAGTTCGGCGGTGTATTGCTGGGCGGACTGATGTTCGGGGCGGGCATGGTATTGTCGGGCGGCTGCATCAGCCGGCTCCTGGTTCTGTCGGGTACGGGAAACCTGCGCGCCATAACCGTTCTGGCCTTTACCGGCATTATTGCCTATGCGGCTTTGCGCGGCCTGTTCGCTCTTCCACGAATTGCCTGGCAGGATGCAACCGCCTTCAATATCGCCGATCACTCTCTTTCAGGACTGCTTTCGCGGGCGACGGGCTTTCCGTTTTGTTGGCCGGTGTCCTTGTAACCGCGGTCCTGGCCATCGGCATGCTCGGATACATTTTTGCGCGCCGGGTGTCGGCGGGCCATCTGGTCGCCGCGGCGGCTATTGGCCTGCTGATTCCGGCCGGATGGCTGATCACCGGCGTGCTAGATCAGGACGATTTTGATCCGGTGCCGCTGCAAAGTCTGACATTCACCGCGCCTCTGGCCGACAGCATCCAATACGTCATGACCTTCACGGGCGCTCAGATCAACTTCGGGATTGCGCTGGTGTTTGGTGTCGTTGCCGGTTCGTTCATTTCAGCGGTCCAGGGCGGGCGCATGTATCTGGTCGGTTTTGAAGAGCCAGAACAGATGGTCCGCTATCTCGGCGGCGCCGCCCTGATGGGTATCGGCAGCGTGATGAGCCTCGGCTGTACGATCGGACAGGGACTCAGCGGCGTATCAACCCTGTCGCTGGCCTCCATCCTGGCGCTGATGGCCATCTGTGCCGGCGCGGCGGCGGTGTTGAAATATCAGGAACGCACGTCCGTAATTCGCGTGGCAATGGCCCCGCCGAATAATCAGAGCTGGTCGGTAACCGCAAGCATCGCAACAAAATCACCCTGGGCAATCAGACCGGGGAAATGCCTGCCGAACAGGATGCCGTCCTGTTTTGCAGGGTACTCGCGTGGCGCCTGGCCAGTGTGCTGGACCGGATGGACACGCGCCAAAAGGTCGCCGGACCGAACCGGGTTGCCGAGATCAATGCAGGGTTCGAACAGGCCGTCGCCGTTGGAGAAAACGTAACAGTCATCGCCCGGCATCAATGTCCGGACCGAGGGCGGGCCGTCGATCTCACCGGTCAGGATCTCCGCATGGCGCAGAACATTGACCACGCCGCGCCGGACAATGGCGATGGTTTGAGCGCTGACCGTACCACCGCCGGAAATCTCGGTGATGATAAAGATATTGCTCGTTTCCTCGACGATGGTATCAAGCACGCTGACCGCATCTATCTCGACCCGCGACAGGCATAGGACGCCCGAAACGAGGCACAGGCGGCCTGTTGTTCCGTGTCTTTTGACACATGCAAGGCACAGAACGGCAGGAACTCCAGCGTCTTGCCGCCTGAATGAAAATCCAGAACCAGATCGGCGAGTGGCAACAGATGACGTGTGACAAAGTCGGCAACCTTCTCGGTGGCGCCGCCATCGGGGCGGCCGGGATAGACCCGGTTCATGTTGCCGCCATCGATGGGCGAGGTGTGTTTGCCGGCCCGTACCGCCGCATAGTTGAGGAGGGGCAGCATGAGGATCCTCCGCCGGGGCAATTTCGCGCGCCAGGCGCGACAGGACGATGGGCCTTCGCATTCATCGCCATGATTGCCGCCGGTCATCAGGATCGTCGGTCCCTCGCCATTGGCGATCACCGTGACCGGACGTCATCAGATTGCCCCGACCGACAGGGGCAAGCGCAAGTGACCGTGGCTGACGCCCCGTGCCGCCAGGTCGATGGTTGAGGTGATCGGTGGGGGATGCATCACGGCTTCACGAACAATTTGCGGGGGACGGTGCAAAAGCACTCGGCACCATTGGCCGTGATGAGGAACGGTTCGGTGATTTCTATCCCCCAGTCGTCCTGCCAGATCGCTGGCATCAGATGAAACGTCATGCCTTCCTCCAGCACGGTGTCGTCGCCCTTGCGGAAACTGGCGTGCCGTTCGCCCCAGTCGGGCGGGTAGGAGAGGCCAATTCCATAGCCCATGCGGCTTTCCTTGGTTAGACCGTGGCGGGCGATGGCTTCGGTCCACGCCGCCCAGACATCGTGACAGGTGTTGCCGGGTATGGCCGCGGCCAGTGCCGCATCGATGCCTTCCAGAATGGCGTTTTCGGTTTTCCACCAATCATCACCCGGCGTGCCGAGAAAAATCGTGCGGCACAGCGGCGTGTGATAGCGCCGGTAAACACCGGCAATCTCGAAGAAGGTGCCGGTGTTGTTTTCGAACGGAGAATCGTCCCAAGTCATGTGCGCGGCCGAGGCATCGGCGCCGGACGGTACCATCGGTGCAATCGCTGCATAATCGCCGCCGTATTCCGGAGTGCCCCGGATCGCCGTTTCATAAATGCCGGCAACCAGATCGTTCTTGCGCATACCCGGTTCCATGTGCGCCAGTATGTGATCGTACATCTTCTCGATGATCGTGGCGGCGCGGCGCATGAAGGCAATCTCGGCGAGCGATTTCACCGCCCGGCAGCGGTTTGCCAAACCGGTAGCGTCAACGAAATTTGCATCCGGCAGACTGCGGGTCAAAGCATTGTGGGCGGCGGCGGAATAGTAATAATTGTCCATCTCCACGCCGATGGTGACATTGCCCCAGCCGCGCCGTGCGACCAACTCCGCCAGATCCTGAAAGGCGTTCAGCGGCGGGTTCATCACATAGATATCCGAAAAGCCGGCAATGTTGCCGTGATCCATCCAGCAGGTGCGTCGGGCACCGGGCTCGTCCATATTGCGGCCCCACCAGACGGGCTCGCCCGTTGCGGCCAGAGCCACCGCCTGGGGCGTATAGAACGACCAGCCATCATAGCCGGTCAGCCAAGCCATGTTCGACGGATCGGCCGCGATCAGCAGATCGATGCCCCGATCGACCATCGCCGCGCGCGCGCGGGCCATGCGGCTTTCATATTCCGACAGGCCGAATGGCAGTTTTTGCGGCAATGGGTGCACTGGCATGTTTGTTTCTCCCCGAAATTCTGATCCGGAGAGTGTCGGAACTTTGCCCGGGGGAAGCCGTAAAGCGACGATTTCATTTAGGGTCTGTTGACAATCACCGAGCAGCGTTGAGCCTTGCGCAGAGGTGCCAGTTGGCTGCGTAGCTGGTATCTGTTTTGTCGTATCGCGTTGCTATCCCCCTGAATTCCCTGATCCTTGCGAAGCAGTTTTCAATCAGGTGACGCCACTTGTACATGTGAGTATCGTCGTCTCGTAGCCCTTTCCGGTTCGATTTGGGTGGAATAACCGCAGTTGCGCCGCGCTCATCAAGGTCTTGCAGGAGCCAATCGGCGTCGAAGGCCTTGTCGGCCAGCAACGCTGCGAAGGAGACATCGTGGATCAGGGAGCAATCCCCTTCATGTCGTGCGCTTGCCCCGGCAGAAGCAGAAAGCGGAACAAGTTGCCGAGCGCATCGACCAGGGCAACGATTTTGGTCGTCAGCCCGCCGCGAGAGCGTCCAATGGCTTGATGCCGTGTCCCCCTTTTGCGCCCGAGGCCTTCTGATGGGCTTGGACAATCGTTCCGTCGATGAGAGCATGTTCAAGGTCTGGCTCGCCGCTTATGGCGTTGAAAAGTCTGTCAAACACACCGGCCTTTGCCCATCGACGAAATCGTTTGAAAACCGAATTCCAGTTGCCGAAATCCCGGGGCAGGTCACGCCATGGAGACCCTGTTCGCACACGCCAAAGTACGGCCTCCATGAACCGACGGTTATCCCGACCGGTTGCTCCCGGGTCCCCGGCTTTACCGGGTAACAGGGGCGCAATCTTCGCCCAAAGTTCATCTGAAATCACCAAACGATCTTCGTCCATCCAGACCTCCATTTTCGAAGCTTGAATAACAGTTCAGGCCAAATCGGAAGCCCGAATGTCAACAGGCCCTAGTTCCCGGCCCTCAAATGCCGTAGGGCGAGCCCGGGGAGGCTCACCCTTGGATCACGTTCCCCCTGAGGGGAGAGGATGACCGCCATTTGGTTGACGCAAGATCACTTTCCACTGATTCCGCCGATTTTACGAGTGATGGCGGTCACACATGATTGCGGGGATGGAACATCCTTGATTTTAGCCGATCACCCCGCCATCGTCTCGGGTCACCGCAACAATGCCGGAACGCGGAGTTGTGGCGCCGCCGCCGGGCCAATGACATTCGAAACCTTTTTCACCGGGGTGCTGGATCCCGACAAACATGGTTTTGCGATCCGGCGAAAAGTCGAGGCCGGTCACCTCGCAGGCCGGCGGTCCAACAAGGAATCGGCGAATTTCTCCGGTCTCGGTATCGGCGGCTAGCATCTGGTTATTGCCTTGGCCGGCAAAGTCGTCCTTGTTCTTGTAGTTGCCGTCAGTCTGGATCCACAAGATGCCATTGTCATCGAACTTGATCCCGTCCGGTGAGTTGAACATGTTGTCGGCGTTCACGTTTTCCGATCCGGCCCGCAGATCGCTGTGTACGCTCGGATTGCCGGCAAGAACAAAGATGTTCCAGGCAAATCCTGCCGCGGTGTGGTCCTCGTCATCCGGCATCCAACGGACGATCTGACCGTACTTGTTGCCTGCACGCGGATTCGGACCGTTCACGGGCGTCGCATCGCCGCCCTTGTTGGGTTTGATGCCGCGGTTCTTGTTGTTGGTCAGCGCCACATAGACTTCCGCCTTGGTCGGATGGGCCGCGACCCATTCCGGACGGTCCATGGTGGTGGCACTCACGGCCGATCCGGCCATGCGGGTATGGATGCAGATTTCAGCGGCTGTCATGCCGGTTGCCTCGGGCGAAAGTTCGACCCATTCGCCGCGCCCGTCATCGCTGAATTTGGCGACATGGAGCTTTCCGTCATTCAGCAGATCGGACGTGCTGCCACCGACTGAGTAAAACTCGTTCGAGACATAGCGATAGAGAAACTCGCCACGCTCGTCATCGCCCAGATAAACAACGACCCGGCCGTCCCGGTTGATCACCAATTCGGCATTTTCATGTTTGAATCGACCAAGGGCGGTACGCTTTTTCGGCGTTGAATTCGGGTCCGACGGATCGATTTCGACCACATAGCCACTGCGGTTGGATTCGTTCGGATCCTTGGCAATGTCAAACCGGTCGTCGATCTGGGCCCAGGAATACCCCCGGTCCTTGACGCCGATGCCGTAACGTTTCTTGGCCGGACTGACTTCGATGTCCGGATTGGAGGAGCGGAAATATCCGTTGAAGTTTTCCTCGCACGCCAGATAGGTGCCCCAAGGAGTCGATCCATTAGCGCAATTATTCCAAGTTCCGAAACAGTTCCGGCCTTCCGGATCGGCAACGGTTTTCAACAGGTCGTGGCCGGCGCCCGGGCCCTCCAGCACCATCGCTGTTTTCGGCGTGACGCGGCGGTTCAGCGGGCTGTCCTTGACCACCGCCCATTTCCCACCCGTTTTGGCAATCTCGACGACCGTGACGCCGTGGGCCAGCATGCCCTTCAGGACATCATCATCGGTTTCGGCCTTTTTCGATTCCCGGGTTGGATTGGCAATGTCCTGATTGGTGTACTCCTGATTGGTCACCAACACCGTGCGGCCATCAATCGAAAAGATCGTCATGCCGTCATTGTTGTCGCCAAAGGCCATTTCCTGCTGGGCGGCCGTGCCGCTTGTCGACCAGTCGAATGCCGGTGAATTCGACCACAAAGGGTCGCCCCAATTGACCACCGGCGTTGCTTTGAACCCTTGCGGCACGGTCACGGTGTCCAGTGCATTGGCGGGAATTTGTTCAAAACCGAAACGGTCCGCTGCCGCCTGGGCCAGACCCGGAAATCCCGCCATGCCGGTCACGAAGCCGGTCGTACCCATTGCCGCGACGGCAAGGAAACCTCGCCGAGAGATCGCGCTTTCCACAATCCGGTCGAAATCGGTTTCTTCCGGACGCGGATGGTTGATCTCGTCGAATTCGTCAAAGGATGGAATATCTGTATTGTCACTCATATCAGGTGTCTCCGTTCAGGTTCGATCATTGGTTGGGACAAATTTGGGATTCTCAACAGGCTGCACCGCACGGATCAGGACCGAACGCGAATGTTCCGATTCAATCCGGTCCATTTGAGACTCCTCGCTAATTAGAGTTCTTCCTTTAGAGCGCGGAAATCCTCCTGCCCTGTTTTGTGGGTAGATGTCGACATTTGACAGTCTGATGACAGCGTTAACTATTATTTAAGGCAGGCGGGAGCCTCGCGTCAATGGGTCAGGGTGATTCAGTTAGGGCAATCGACTGAATAAATTGCTGACATTTGTGTATTTTTCTGAACCAGGGGTGTGAAACGCACCTTTTTCGGAGTTTTCACGTGCCAAATAGCCCTCAATCTATCGCGGCGCCTGACTTTTTGACCCATTTCGAGGAGGTCGAAGATCCCCGTCAGGCGACCAAAATTGTCCATCCGCTGGATGAAGTTCTCTTGCTGGTTCCATGTGCGGTGATATCTGGCGCGCAAGGGTGGACGTCCATCGCCCCTTACGGAAAAAGGAAGCTCCCTCTTCCGCGTCGGTTTCTACCGTTCGAGGCTGGCACGCCAGGTCATGATCAGTCGGGTATCCTGTTCTCAAGGCTTGATACGGAGCAGTTTCAACAGTGTTTCATCGCCTGGATCGCAAGCTTGCATGACATGCCTGAAGGTGTTGTCGGCGTTGATGGCAAGCCCCTTCGCCAATCCTTTGACACCACCTCCAACAAGGCCGCAATTCACATGATTTCAGCCTGGGCTTGTGACCGGAAACCGGTGCCGGGGCAGCGCAAGGTCGATGACAGGTCGAATGAGATCACGGCCATTCCCGCATTGCTGGCCCTTCTGACGATCAAGGGCGCCATCGTGACCATTGATGCCATGGGATGTCAGCGCAGGATTTGCCAGCAGATCATCGATCAGGGAGCAGACTGCGTGATTGGCCTGAAGGGTAATCAGGGAAGCTTGCACAAGCGTATCCGTCCGGTCAGGCCGCGTTTTTGAGGTCTTGGGGCTTCCAGTTCCACGGCATAAGTTCGTCGATGGGGTTAATCTGTGATCAGCAACGCGTTCCAGCACCCATGTGAGCCAGGCTTCCGGATCAACGCCGTTCATCCTGGCGGTCTCGACGAGGGTGCAAGCGATAGCGGCGGCTTTACCGCCACCGACGGAGCCCATGAAGAGATAGTTCTTGCGGCCCAGTGCGATGGGGCGGATAGAGCGTTCACAGATGTTGTTGTCGAGTTCCAGCCGTCCGTCGCCGAGACAGGCACGCACCTTTGGCATGCGGTTCAGCGCATGGCGAATGGCCCCTGCCAGTCTGGTCTTGCCCGAGAGCCTGGGAAGCCGGGCCTGTAACCATGCTTCCAGCTCATCGAAGACGGGCTTTGCCTTCTCTTGCCGAATGGCGACCCGCTCTTCGGGGGATTTGCCTCTGGCTTCCTCTTCGACAGCGTAAAGCACGGCGATCTGCTTGATTGTGCCTTTGGCGATGGCCGACCCTGTGCGCTCAAACTCTTCCACAAACTTGCGGCGCACATGCACCATGCAGGCCTGTTCGTCGGCCTTGCCCTCCCCGAAGAGGCCATTGAAGCCCGCAAAGCCATCGGCATGCACGGTCCCGGTATAGCCGGAAAGATGATTGACCGGGTGTGCACCCTTGTGGTCTGTACTGAACTGATACCAGGCACAGGGTGGGGCCTCGCCGCACCACGGGCGCTCGTCGCGCACGTAACTCCACAGCCGCGCGGTTTTAGTCTTCTTTATCTTGGTGCGGGTTTGTAGTTTGACCGGTGTGTCATCGGCAAAAAGTGCAGGCCCTGCCCTGACCAGCTTGCCGATATGATTGGCCAATGGCTCCAGCAGCGCCGTGCTGCGGCCCACCCAGTCGGTCAACGTGGTGCGATGCAGATTAACCTTCTCGCGGGCGAAGATTTCTGATTGCCGGTCAAGCGGCAGGTGATCGCAGTATTTGCCGATCAGGACGTGGGCCAGCAGACCCGGACCGGGACGGCCACGCTCAACAGGGCGCGACGGCAGTGGGGCCTGGGCAAAGGTTTCACAGCAGGTGCAGGCCATGCGGCCGCAGAGCACCAGACGAACCACAAAAAACTTGATAAACGGGCGAGATCAGGCCAGATTGCCGTCAAGTCGGTCAACATCAAACGGGAGATTCCCCAATGCGGTTAATCAAAACACTCGGGCTATGCCTGCTTTTGGTTTCGTTTTCGGCGTGCGGGTCTGGCCAGCCCCGGGCCACATCGATTGACAAAGCACACGCCCAAGATATTATTCCTGATCAAGATATTACCATTGATTTTGCCTCGATGCCAAAAAACCTGAAGATGGAATTCTCGAGCACAGGCACAGGCCTGGGGGCGGCTGGGTAGCAATTTACCGCGGGAAGGACCGCGGACACTACGTGTTGGACTATTATCGGTTGGATGGCAGCAAGTGGTACACAGCCTTTCATAACACCGAAGGTCATCGCGTTCGTCGGGAATATGCCGAAGGAAACGTGCGCACGTACACGCCGCATCATTGTAGCCGCGTCCCGGGCAAATGCGCCTATCGCTATGCCAACACTACCGGCCCCAGCGGCACCCTAACCGCCAAGCTCACAAAACGCGGCAGCAAATACACCTATATTACTCGGTGGAGGACGGAGAATGGCAGGAGGGGGTCGGTGACGACCACGTTTTCCCTGGGGCAATACAACGTCGGTGTGTCCGGGCACTGGCGTGAGTCTAATGGCCGGGGGGGTGAGTGGAAGCTGGAAAGCATGACCGTGCCCAAATAGCTTTGGGCGGGCACCCAGGGAACCAGATATCTCGACAACTACCTGCGATGGTTCCAACGGCTTGAACTGGAGAACGCCTCACCCCGGGCTTGCCTCGCAGCCGCCATCGCACGTCCATGCATACAATTTGAAACTGAGCCTTGCAGTTTGACCGGTGTGTCATCGGCAAAAAATGCAGGCCCTTGCCCTGACCAGCTTGCCGATATGATCGGCCAATGGCTCCAGCAGCGCCGTGCTGCGGCTCACCCAGTCGGTCAACGTGGTGCGGTGCAGATCAACCTTCTCGCGGGCGAAGATTTCTGATTGCCGGTCAAGCGGCAGGTGACCGCAGTATTTGCCGATCAGCACATGGGCGAGAAGGCCGGGTCCGGGGCGACACCGTCACCGATAACTTCAAAATCATGTCCCGCAAGGAGTTTCGGGTTCTGGAGTGAGTGCGGTATATATGATCCTGATCAAGGATTGAGGCATTGCGGTACGTTCAGCTTCGGACCTTCCATCATGTTGCCATCCATGGCGCTTTTCCCGGGCGGCAAAAGCGCTGCACCTGACCCAGCCGGCGGTATCCGATCAGGTTCGCAAGCTGGAAGATGAACACGATGTCCTGCTGTTCGATCGTCGAAAGAAACAGGTCACTCTCACGGAATTCGGGTGGAACCTGTTGGAAATCACGAACCGTCTGTTCGAGATTGAACAACAGGCGCGCGATCTCCTGTCAGAATCCCGCGAACTACGATCGGGCCGGCTCAACATCATGGCGGATTCGGCTCATCATCTTCGTCACGTTCTTGGCCCCTTTCGCGAAAAATACCCCGGCATTTTCATTTCGGTCGGCACCGGCAATACCGAAGACATCATCGGCAAGTTTCTCGGTTATGAGGCGGATATTGGCGTCCTGGGAGAAATTCCCAAAGGGCGGAATTTCGAAATCGTTAGGCTGAATTCAGCGCCGATTGTCGCCTTTGCCGCAAAGGGACACATGTGGTGGAACGGCAAAATCGATCTCCATGTCGCGATTGAAACAACATCCATTGATCTTGCGCGAGCCCGGATACAAGACTCGCCAGAAGCTTGACTCTTTGGCGGCCGACATGGACATCAAGCTTGTTCCCGCCATCGAAGCGAAGGGACGGGAGGCGGTTCGCGAGATTGTGTCTTCGGGTGCAGGCGTCGGCATTGTCTCGGAGGCCGAATTCGGCCATGACGAACGTCTGTTTCAGATCCCCCCGATCACCAACGCCCGCATTCAAATGGACGAGGCTCTGATCTGCCTGCACGAACGCTGCAAGGGCCGACGGATCAATGCCTTTATATCAGTGGCAAGAGCAGCCACGTAATACTTAACGCAGATCAAAGCCTTGAGTGCGAATAAAGGCGCCGAAGCTCTCACGCTCGCGGCTGGCATATTGGCGTGCCTTGTCCTCGGACCAAACATAATTTTCAGAGGCACCAAACCGTTCAGATTCACGCTGGGCCGCAAAAGGTTGGCGTGCAATTCGCTCATTATCATAGGCAGCAATCGCTTCGGCTTCACCGCTATCGTCAAACCGATCACGATGGACCGTAACGGCCAACGGCAGCCGCTGGCTGACCTGTGGTTTTTCGGCCGGCCAACCCAGTGCCAGCCCGGCAACCGGGAATACCAGATCAGGCAGGTTCAACAGCTCACTCGCCCGGCCGGGCTGGTTGCGAATGGCGCTGATCGGGCAGCACCCCAGTCCTGCCGTTTCCGCCGCGGCGACGAAATATGCCAGCGCCAGGGCCGCATCCACCGAGGCGTTGAAGAAGGCATCCAGGTGATCGTTCACAAACGGCAAACCATGCATTTCACTCACTCGCCGCTGGCGCCGATGATTGCCGCAAAACACCAGCATCAGAGAAATATTGTCAATCCATTTCTGAACCGCGCAACACGCTTTCAATCCTTCCAGAAGAACCGGATCGCGGACGACAACGATGTCTCGTTGCTGCAGGTCGCTTTTGGTCGGTGCGGAAAAGGCCACACCGCATAAGAATTCAATGATGTCATCATCGACCGGCTTGGAAGTAAATTCCCGGACACTGCCCCGTCCGGTCAATGCGGAAAATTTGACGCTGTCCATGCCCACAGGCACGGAGGGTGCGTCAGAAAATCGATCCTTCATGGTGCTACCTTGAATCTCCTGCCCCCACGTAAACTTCAGTAAGGAACTCATTTCCCATTTGATCAATGCCTGGTCATGGGTCATCATCATGTCAGTGATGGAACCGCTCTAGCCCTCCCTCGCCGAAATTCAACTGGCATCCCGGCACGGACGCATGTTCCACACCTAAACATTGAACAGGGAGTTTCAAAAATGAAGAAATCTATCCTCGGAGCAATTGCAGTTGCGGGCCTGCTGGCTGCAAGCCAGGGCCCGGCAGCCGCACAGCAAAAATTTATCTCGATCGGCACTGGCGGCGTAACGGGTGTTTATTATCCGACCGGCGGTGCCATCTGCCGGCTGGTCAACAAGAACCGCAAGGAACACGGCATTCGCTGTTCGGCGGAATCCACCGGCGGTTCGATCTACAACATCAACACAATCCGCGCGGGCGAGCTTGAATTTGGCGTGGCCCAGTCAGACTGGCAGTATCATGCCTATAACGGCACTTCGAAATTTACTGATGCCGGCAAGTTCGAAAAACTCCGCGCCGTTTTTTCGGTTCATCCCGAGCCAGTCACCGTGATTGCCAGCGACGCGTCGGGCATCATGAATTTGACCGATGCCAAGGGCAAGCGGATGAACATCGGCAACCCTGGCTCGGGCACCCGTGGTACCTGGGAAGTCATCGAGGAAGCACTTGGCTGGTCCCGTTCGGACCTAAAGCTGGCCGCAGAAATGAAGTCGGCTGAAACCGGTCAGGCGGTCTGCGATGGCAAAATCGATGCCTATTTCTGGCTGGTGGGGCATCCATCCGCGCTGACCCAGGAATCCCTGGCAACCTGTGCCGCCCATCTGGTGAATGTAACCGGCCAGGCGATCGACAAACTGGTCGCGGAAAACTCCTTCTACCGCACAGCCATCATTCCGGCCGGCATGTATAACAACGACAAGGACATCATGACTTTCGGTGTGGGCGCAACGTTCGTCTCCAGCGCTGATGTGCCGGACGAGGTCGTCTACACAGTGGTCAAGGCCGTGTTTGACAACTTTGACGACTTCAAGAAGCTGCACCCGGCCTTTGCCAATCTGAAGCCGGAAGAGATGATCTCCGACTCACTGTCGGCGCCGGTCCATAATGGCGCTATGAAGTACTATAAAGAGCGCGGCTGGATGTAACCCCTCTATACCAATAATGCCTGGGGGCGAGTCTACGCTCCCGGGCCAAAAACAAGAAGAAAGAAAGTAATTCATATACAGCGGGAAAGCCGTGACCATGGCGACGACACAAGCTGCCGGTGAGGGGCTGGAGGAATTTTCGGCGGCGGATATCGGCGGCAGAAATCCTGTTGGCTGGCAAGGAAAACTGATTGTCACCATCGCATTTGTTTGGGCGGTTTTTCAGCTCTATATCGCGTCGAATCTGCCTTTCCTCTTTGATGAATATTTCCGGATCTGGTATGCGCAAACATTCGGCACTGAGGACGGCTCCGGCCCGGCATTCACCTTTGTGGTGACCAATTCCAACGCCAGATTGATTCATCTCGCCTTTGGTATTTTTCTCGCTGCACTTGCCTTTCCGCTGTTCAGGAGCAGTTCACGAACCCACATTCCCTGGTACGACTGGATCCTGGGTGGGCTGGGCATATTGTCGTGCCTCTATATTGTCTGGTTCCGCAACGAGATTGCGGTGCGCGCCGGCCTGCCAACGACCGGTGATCTGGTAATTTCCTCCCTCGGCATGATCATCCTGGGCATCACGGTCTTCCGTGCCCTGGGGCTGCCGCTGGTTGTGGTTGCCAGCGTCTTTGTTCTTTATGTCTTCTTTGGCGACGCCCGATGGCTGCCAGAAGCGATGCAGTGGAAAGGCGCCTCCTACGGCAAGGCCATGTGGCATTACTGGATGCAGGGCGAAGGCGTTTTTGGTGTCGCGCTCAGCGTTTCCGCGTCGTTGATCTTTCTGTTCGTGCTTTTCGGGTCAATCCTGGAGAAGGCCGGCGCGGGCAACTATTTCATCAAGGTTTCGTTCGCCCTTCTGGGTCACTTGCGCGGCGGCCCCGCAAAAGCGGCCGTCATCGCTTCGGCTATGAGCGGCCTTTATTCTGGATCCTCGATTGCCAACACGGTGACCACAGGAACCTTCACCATCCCGCTAATGAAACGAACCGGCTTTTCGCCGGAAAAAGCCGGTGCGGTCGAGGTGGCCTCCTCCACTAACGGCCAGCTTACCCCGCCGGTAATGGGCGCGGCGGCCTTTTTGATCTCGGAATTCACCGGAGTCAGCTATACCGACATAATCAAGCACGCCATTGTGCCGGCGCTGGTGTCATATATCGCGCTTTTCTACATCGTCCATCTGGAAGCCATGAAGATGGATTTGAAAGGCCTGCCCAAACACCCATCGACTCTAACGCTTGCGTCAAAGCTGATGGGCGTCCTGGCCGGCTTTATCGGCATGGCCGCGCTTGGCGGCGCAGTTTATTATGGGCTCGGCTGGATCAAGGTTGCGTTTCCCGACCTGGCCTTTCCCATTGTCATCATCCTGTGCTTGATCGCTTATCTGATCCTGTTGTGGCTTGCATCGCGCGAAGGCGATCTGGTTGTCGACCGTCCGGATGCACCGATCCTGGAATTGCCGCCAGCGGGCCGGACGGCCATCACCGGCCTGTATTATCTCCTGCCGATCGTTATCCTGATCTGGTGTATCGTCGTTGAGCGCTTGTCACCTGGCTTTTCTGCCTTTTGGGCCTGCATGGTCATGATCCTCGTGGCGCTGACTCAGCATCCGATCAAGGCAATCATGCGCAATTCTGGCAACCTCGGCGCTGCGTTCATGCGCGGCGTTGGCGAATGGAGGGAAGGAATGATTGCCGGATCGCGCAATATGATTGGCATCAGTGTTGCCACGGGCGCGGCCGGAATCATTGTCGGCACCATCTCGCTGACTGGTGCGCACCAGGTGGTGGGCGAAATGGTCGAGTTTCTGTCCGGCGGCAGCCTGATGGTGATGCTGCTGCTGGTGGCGGTGATGAGCCTGATCCTGGGCATGGGTCTGCCGACAACGGCAAATTATATTGTGGTCTCGTCGCTGATGGCGCCGGTCATTCTGGTGCTGGGCGCCAAGAGCGGATTGATCATCCCGCTGATCGCTGTTCATCTGTTCGTCTTCTATTTCGGCATTCTGGCGGATGACACGCCGCCGGTGGGCCTGGCGGCCTTCGCGGCGGCGGCGATCTCGAAGGGTGATCCGATCAAGACCGGCCTGCAGGGGTTCGCCTATGACATCAGAACCGCCCTTTTACCGTTCCTGTTTATCTTCAACACCGATTTGCTGCTGATCGATGTCGGATCGGTGAAGGCCATTTTTGTGTTCATCATGGCCGTGTCTGCCATGTTGCTCTTCGCCTCGGCCACCCAAAGCTGGCTGTTGGTGAAGAACCGCATGTGGGAGTCTGCTGTCTTGCTGCTGGTCGCCTTTACCCTGTTCAGGCCCGGATTCTGGCTCGACAAGATTGCGCCGCCTTTCAACGAGCTTGAACCTACAAAGGTTTATGAAGTGGTTGGAACCGTGCCGGAAGACGGCGTTCTGACTTTCGTAATTTCCGGCCCCGATTTTGATTCCGGCGAGATCACTTCAACCACTATTCTGGTACCTCTGGGGCAACGGGCCGAGGCGGTCGATCGACTGCAAAAAGCAGGTTTGGTGGTTAATCTGGAAGATGGCCTGGCAAAGATCGAAGAACCCTTCCCACAAACCCCGTTCTTCGAGCAGTTCAGCGATCTGTTCGATTTTTACGGCGATCAACCCGTGGCACTTTCCAATGTGCGGTCCGATGCGGAAAGGATGCCCAAGGAAGTGTTCTACCTTCCGGCGATCCTGCTGTTTGGTTTGGTCTATTGGGTTCAGACCCGACGGCGAGCGGTGGCGGCGAGCGCTTAAAGTTCAAGAGTTGAAAGACTCAAAGTACCGGCATCATCGGTTAACCGGGCAGCCAGGTTGCGGGTGCCGCCACAGCCGATAAATTTGGCGATCAACTCTGCCTTCGTCATTGGCGCGGAGGGACCACCTTCTCACTTCCGCCATGGTTTTGTATCGCCCTAGGGTATCCGTCCGGTCAGGCCGCGTTTTTGAGGTCTTGGGGCTTCTAGGGTCTGTTGACAATCACCGGGCAGCAACGAGCATTGCGCAGAGGTGCCAGTTGGCTGCGTAGCTGGTATCTGTTTTGTCGTATCGCGTTGCTATCCCCCTGAATTCCTTGATCTTTGCAAAGTAGTTTTCAATCAGGTGACGCCACTTGTACATGTGAGTATCGTAGTCTCGTTGCACTTTCCGGTTCGATTTGGGTGGAATAACCGCAGTTGCGCCGCGCTCATCAAGGTCTTGCAGGAGCCAATCGGCGTCGAAGGCCTTGTCGGCCAGCAACGCTGCGAAGGAGACATCGTGGATCAGGGGGCAACCCCCTTCATGTCGTGCGCTTGCCCCGGCAGAAGCAGAAAGCGGAACAAGTTGCCGAGCGCATCGACCAAGGCAACGATTTTGGTCGTCAGCCCGCCGCGAGAGCGTCCGATGGCTTGATGCCGTGTCCCCCTTTTGCGCCCGAAGCCTTCTGATGGGCCTGGACAATCGTTCCGTCGATGAGAGCATGTTCAAGGTCTGGCTCGTCGCTCATGGTGTTGAAAAGTCTGTCAAACACACCGGCCTTTGCCCATCGACGAAATCGTTTGAAAATCGAATTCCAGTTGCCGAAATCCTGGGGCAGGTCACGCTAGGGAGACCCTGTTCGCACACGCCAAAGTACGGCCTCCATGAACCGACGGTTATCCCGACCGGTTGCTCCCGGGTCCCCGGCTTTACCGGGTAACAGGGGCGCAATCTTCGCCCAGAGTTCATCTGAAATCACCAAACGATCTTCGTCCATCCAAACCTCCATTTTCGAAGCTTGAATAACAGTTCAGGCCAAATCGCAACCCCAAATGTCAACAGGCCCTAGTTCCACGTGTATCGCCCTAGGGTTATTGAGACACTTTTGAAGCTTACGCGGCGGTCTGGATTTTGTCCATGTCGTCGCGTCTGAACTGGTTTGGTGATCGATGCCCAACGCGCTGGATCAGCCAATGCTCGTTGTAATCGTCCTTGAACTCCTGGAGGGCCTTCTGCAGTTCCTCGATTGTCTCGAAGGTTCTGACCCGGAGCAGATTTTCCCTGAGCGTCCGGATGAAGCGCTCGGCACAGCCGTTCCCTTCGGGGGCGCGGACAAGGGACGGCGAGGATGTCGCTCCCAACCAGGCAATCTCGTTCCGGAAGTCGTGGCTGATGTACTGCGAGCCGTTGTCATGGCGGATGGTCAGGCCAGCGGCCACGTCCGTGCCGGTCGCCCCGAGGCATTCCCGCACGCCCTGGCGGATCGGCTGAAGCGCCTCGAAGCGCGTGCCCCGCATGGCGGCATGGACGCCAACGCAGCCTGCCGGGCAATGATCGACCGCGACAAGGACAGCGACCTGACGCCCTGTTCCCGGAAGCGTGGCGGTCATGTCCGTGCCCCACATCCCTTGGCCTTGCGTCGATACCGTCCGGGATGATGGTCCCGTCATGGGCGCGGGGACCGTGTGCTGGCCCTCGGCAGGGCTTCGCACACAGCCCGTTCTCGCGCATGAGCCGCAGAACCCGCGCCTGTGAGGTGCCGACCCCCTTGTAGCGCAGGCGTGCCCACACCTTGCGGTAGCCCTCGCCATGGAACCTGCTGTCGGTGATGACCTGCCTGATCTCACGGGCCAGGTCCGCATCTGACAGGGGGCCTTGTGGTCCCGGGCGGCGGCGCGGCGAGGGCTCGGCCCGGACCGGTTGCAAGTCCCGGTACACGCTGGCACGGCTCGGACCCCGGACCCGACACACCCGTGATACACCACAGGTCTTGCCCGTGGAGATCAAGATGACGGCGCTCATCGCTTCGACCTCCGGCGCCCGAAAGGGTGGCCCACCTCCATCTTCGCGATCTTCTCAACGAGAAGCTCGTTGTCCATGGTGACCTCGCCCACCCCGGCGTGCAGCCGATCAATCTCTTCGTCACGCACACCGCGAGGGCGGTGCTTCAGCCCGGATGCGCCCGCCGCCAGGAAAACGTCCCGCCAACCGCTGACATCGGCCGCCGTCGCATCGATACCACGAGCCACCAGTTCGATGTCCTCGCCCCGCAACACCCGCAGAACGGCCTTCTGCCTGCGCGCCGCCGTCTGTCTGCGGCTCCGGCCCGATCAACCTTCTTCTGTTCCATCATGAAATACCTCAATAATCCCCTCGTCTCAGGTCTTGATCAGTGTCTCAAAAAACTCCAGGGCGGGTGAATTGTTCCTCCAGATGGCCTGATCGAAGCCTTCGACGGACTTGCCATAAGCGCTGAGCATCGACGCGAAGAGATGGTCTTCGAGTCCCGCACCCTCTCGACCCTCCGCGGCACCTTACTTCCAAAGCTCATTTCCGGCGATCTGCGCGTGAAGGACGCCGAAACCTTCCTCGCCCGGATGCTGTGATGGCAGCGCCTGCGCCCCAGCCCCTCGTCATGCACGGCGCCTGCGGCGCCATGTCCGCGGGCCTGTTGTCGATCCCATCAGACATTGAACCTGAACAGCATCACGTCACCATCCTGGACCACGTATCCCTTGCCTTCGTCCCGAGCCTTGCCAGCATCCTTGGCCCCGACTTCGCCGCCCAACCCAACATAATCGTCATAGGCTATGGTCTGGGCGCGGATGAACCCTTTTTCAAAATCGGTGTGAATGGCCCCGGCCGCGGCAGGCGCCTTGGTGCCTGAGGTCACGGTCCAGGCCCGGGTTTCCTTTGGGCCGGCCGTGAAATAGGTGAGTAGGCCCAACAGGTCGTAACCGGCACGGATCATCCGGTCGAGGCCGGGCGCTTCAAGGCCAAGATCATCCAGGAAGACATCGCGTTCCTCGTCCTCCAGCAGGGCGATTTCAGCCTCGATCGCGGCGGAAATTGTGATTGCGGTGGCGTCCTGTTCGGCGGCCATTGTTTCTACGGCGCGCGAATGGTCGTTGCCGGTGGCAGCCTCGTCCTCGCCGACATTGCAGACATAAAGAACCGGCTTCGCGGTCAGCAATTGCAGCATGCGGAAGGCCTTTAAATCTTCCTTTGAAACCTCCAGCACCCGGGCCGGCTTGCCATCCTGCAGCACTTCCAGAGCGGCCTGCATCAGACGGACCTGCTCCTTGGCGTCTTTTTCACCCGAATTGACCTTCTTGATCAGCGGCGCGATACGCTTTCCCAAGCTCTCCATATCGGCGATCATCAGTTCCGTTTCCACTGTCCGGGCATCCTCGACCGGATCGGTCCGGCCGTCCACGTGGGTGATGTCGCCATCCTCGAAACAGCGCAGGACATGGGCGATGGCGTCGGTTTCGCGAATATTGGCCAGGAACTGGTTGCCGAGCCCCTCGCCCTTGGAAGCCCCCTTCACCAGACCGGCAATATCGACAAAGGTCAGGCGGGTCGGGATGATCCGGGCGGAACTGGCAATGGCGGCGATTTTTTCCAGACGCTCGTCGGGCACGGGCACATCGCCGGTATTGGGCTCGATCGTCGCAAATGGATAGTTGGCCGCATGGGCGGATGAGGTACGCGTCAGCGCATTGAAAAGTGTCGACTTGCCGACATTGGGCAAGCCGACGATACCACATTCAAAACCCATGGATCAGTCTTTCCCGAACAGTTTTCTAAGCCCCGCCGCCAGCGGCCCTGATTTTTTCTCATCTTCGACCGGCGAGGCAGGGGCCGCCGGTTTTTTATCTTTCGTGACCGGAACCGATTCCGGTTTGGTGTTTTGTCTCAGCCGCGCCACTTCGGTCATGAACCGGGCGTCGTCACTCACGGCCAGGAATGGCGCTGCCTGGGCACAAGCCGACAACAGGTCGTCGACCCAGCCCTCGTCCGCTTTTGCGAAATTGCCCAGGACCCAGGGCATGACCCGGTCCTTGTGACCGGGATGCCCGATGCCCAGACGGACCCGGCGAAACTCGTTGCCCAGATGTGCATCGACCGACTTGATGCCGTTGTGGCCGGCTGACCCGCCGCCGGACTTGATCTTGATCTTGCTCGGCGCCAGATCAAGCTCGTCATAGAAAACAACGACATCCTTTGCGCCAATCTTGTAAAAGCGCGCCGTTTCACTGACTGACTGGCCGGAATTGTTCATAAAGGTCCGCGGTTTTAGAAGCAGGGCCTTTTCGGACCCCACCTTTATATCCGCCAATTCGCCGTTGAATTTGGCGCGCCACTGCACCGGGCCATGTCGGTCGGCAATTGCATCGACCGCCATGAATCCGATATTATGCCGGTTGCGGGCATATTTTTCGCCCGGATTGCCCAGTCCGACAATCAGGATCATGACCGCATTCCCGTTTCCGGGCGGGTGGAGAACTACTCCTCCGCGCCGTCCTCTTCGATGGCTTCGGCTTCAGAGGCCTCTTCGGCCTGTTCATCCTTGTCGGCGCCCAGACCTTTGCCGGACACGGTGACGATGGTGAAGTCGCGATCGGTGATCGTCGGTACACAACCTTCAGGCAGCGAAATATCCGAAATGTGGGCGGAATCGCCGATATCCAGACCGGTCAGGTCCAGTTCCAGCTTTTCCGGGATCGCATTGGCCGGAACCAGCATCTCCACTGTGTGCCGCACGACGTTCAGGGCACCGCCCCGCTTCAGGCCGGGGCATTCTTCCTCATTGAGGAATTCCACGACGATTTCGACAGCGATCTTGGCATCGGCGCGAATGCGCATGAAGTCCACATGGATCGGCATGTCCTTGACCGGGTCCAGTTGCAGATCCTTGGGCAGGGCCCGGGTCTGCTTGCCGTCAATGTCGATCTGGAACACGGTCGACAGAAATCCGCCCTTGTTGATTGTCTTCAACAGGTCGTTGAATGACAGTTGGATCAACTCGGGCTCTTTCTTGTCGCCATAAAGGACAGCAGGAACCATCCCCGCACGACGTGTTGCCCGGGCTGCCCCCTTACCGGCCCGTTCGCGCGGCTTGGCCGCGATGATTGGTTGCTCGCTCATGATCTTCCTTCCAAAAGCGAATACGCGCGCCGCCTCCAAGGGTGCGCCGCGCCAGACGCGCGGGGTATAGGAGAAAGGGCGGGGCGGTGCAAGGCCCGGTTTCACGAGGCTTATCCGGTCTTGCGACCTGCTTCGGTGAGCGCCATGACACCCAGCGAGGCGATGTACAGAACTGTAAAGCCGCCTAATAGGGGCAGAACCGTTCCGTCATACATTCGGCCGATGATTGCCCCCAATATCAGAGCCAGCATGGTCGCACCCGATGTAACGGTTGCCGAGGCAATCCCGGCAATATGCCCCATGGGCTCCATCGCCAGTGCATTGATATTGGCAAACAGCAGGCCAAGAAAGAAAAAGGTGATCAGACCCCAAATCATGAACCCCCAGAGCGGGATATCGCCGCCCTTGAGCCACACCACGACAAAAAAGATTCCGGACAGGGAAGATACGACGACCAAGGCACGCCATGAAATGTGGCGCATGCCAAGCCGCATGACGTGGCGCGAGTTCAGGATCGAAGCGGCCCCCATGGGCAGTGACAACAGACCGAAATAGATCGGAAACATGTCCACGGCATCAAATTGATCGGCGAAGATCTGTTGACTGGAATTGAGATAGGCCAGGAACGCGCCGAAGATCAGTCCGGCGGATATGGTGTAGCCGACGGTGATCCGGTTGGTAAATATCTCGCGAAAGCCATCGAAAATGACATTGGGGACAAGCCGCCGGCGGTTTTGATCGCTCAGGGTTTCGGGCTGGCGCAGCCAGAACCAGGTGATCGTCCCGATTCCGACCCCCAGCAGGACACCAAAAATCGCCCGCCAACCCGCCAGTTTCATGATCCCCAGGCCCAGCAGCGGCGCCAGCGCCGGCACAATGATGAAGATTGCCATGACCACCGACATGATCTGGGCCATGCCTCGGCCGGCATATTGGTCGCGTACGATAGCCATGGTCACGATGCGTGGGCCGGCGATGCCCAATCCCTGGCAGAACCGACCCGCCAACAGGGACCGGAAATCATCGCTGACCATCGACAACAGGCATCCGATGACGAAAATTACCATGCCGGCGCCGACAACCGGTCGCCGGCCCACGGCATCGGATATCGGACCGCTGATGATCTGACCAAATGCCAGCCCGAAGAAGAATACGGATAAGACCAGCGGGCGGTCGTTTTCGCGAACAACGCCGAGATCGTGCCCGATATCGGGCAGGGCCGGCAACATGACATCGATCGACAGGGCAACCTGTGACGTCAGGATCGCGACCAGCACGACAAATTCGGCCCGCGGAATCGATTGTGTTGGCGTCTTGAACATCTCGGATCCGGGGAATTGGGCCAGGGCAGAAAAGTTCCTCGACATATTCCGACACCGAGGATTTGTACAGACCGGGCAGGCTTGACACCCTGACGAGGGTTGGAAATAGCATCGGGCGATGAACCGTGCCCTGTTTATATGTTCTCAAAACAGGCTGCGAAGCCCGACTGCCGAACAGGTCTGCGGTGCGTGGCCTCATGTGGAAGCCGACTCCGCCGATCTGAATGCGGACGCCGAAGTCCCCCTGTCGCCGGAACAGATCGATTGGGTTACGATGATCTTTGTGATGGAGCGGACCCACCGAAGTAAATTATGGCTCAGTTTACAAGCCGTGTGCGTTCATGTTATGTTTTTTGTGAAATCAGAAGGATGGATTGACATGGATCACAAGCAGTTTCAGGAATGGTTATCGGGGATAGACCACCTCAGCCCGGCGCAGCGGCAGCAAACCGAAGCCGTGTTCCTGGGGGACACGGAGACGTCAGCGTCTCTGGCTGCCATTGAAGCGGCCGTGGGTGGAGATCGCCAGTGCCCGCATTGTGGCACGCCAGGCGCCATATCGCGTGGCAAGGCAAGGGGTCTGCGACGGTACCAGTGCAAAGAATGCAGGAAGACATTCAATGCCGCGACCGGCACCCCCTTGTCGGGTCTGCACCGCAAGGACAAGTGGCTTTCCTTCGGAGCCTGTCTTGCCGATGGGCTGACGGTTCGCGCTTCAGCAGAACGTTACGGGCTTGCCGTCAACACCGCCTTCCGTTGGCGGCACCGATTTCCTGCCGCAAAAGACCTGAAGGCACGCAAGCTCACGGGCATTGTGGAAGCCGATGAAACCTGTGTGCCGGAAAGCCGGAAAGGTGCACGAAACCTTGAGCGCAAGGCGCGGCGCAGAGGAGGCAAGGCCAGCAGGCGGGGCCTGTCAGATGAACAGGTTCCGGTACTGGTTGTCGCTGATCGCGGCGGCGCGACAGTCAGTGCGGTTCTGCCCGCGGTCAACGCAGATACCTTGCGAGAGGTGACCGCGCCGGTTGTGGACGAGGATATCGTTTTGGTGACCGATGGACACCGCGCTTGTCCGCGATGCGCGGCGGCAATCGGTGCGCATCACGAAGCATTGAACCTGTCACGAAGTGAACGGGTGCGGGTGCCTTTCACATTCAGATGGTCAACAACCGACACAGCCGGTTGAAGGATTTCCTGCGGCGCTACCGAGGCGCCGCGACCAGATATCCCGACAACTACCTGCGATGGTTCCAGCGGCTTGAACTGGAGAACGCCTCACCCCGGGCTTGCCTCGCAGCCGCCATCGCACGTCCATGCATATAATTCGTAAACTGAGCCTTCATTTTCGTCTGTTGCTGATTCCATATGCAGAGATCGCGCAACATCGGGAGCAGAGCTATGGATGTCGGTTCGCATTTTGGGGATTACTGTTTGGATCAAACCGAGAGCTTTATACATACGCGTCTTGTCGAGGTCGGTCCTCATGGTATTTCGGTTCGAAGCGTCGGTGGTAACCGAGCTGGTGAGGTCCGGATGGGACGGTTTCTGAGGAACGAGAAAGTGACGGTGAACAAGATTGTAGAAAAGGCCGCAAGTCATACGGCTTCGCGCGTTGACGGTATTGTAGCGCCCTAGGGTTATTGAGACACTCTTGAAGCTTACGCGGCGGTCGGGATTTTGTCCATTGCGTCGCGTCTGAACTGGTTTGGCGAGCGATGGCCATGTCTCTGGATGAGCCAGTGTTCGTTGTCGTCATCCTTGAACTTCTGGAGGGCCGCTTGCAGTTCCTCCATGGTGTTGAATGTCGTGATCCAGAGGAGATTTTCCCTGAGTGTCCGGATGAAGCGCTCGGCACAGCCGTTGCCCTCGGGCGCTCGGACAAGGGACGGTGAGGATTTCGCGCCCAGCCAGGCGATCTCGTTCTGGAAGTCGTGGCTGATGTACTGCGAGCCGTTGTCATGGCGGATGGTCAGGCCAGCGGCCACGTCCGTGCCGATCGCCCCGAAGCATTCCCGCACGCCCTGGCGGATCGGCTGCAACGCCTCGAAGCGCGTGCCCCGCGTGGCGGCATGGACGCCAACGCAGCCTGCCGAACAATGATCGACCGCGACAAGGACAGCGACCTGACGCCCTGTTCCCGGAAGCGTGGCGGTCATGTCCGTGCCCCACATTCCTTGGCCTTTCGTCGAGATACCGTCCGGGATGAGGGTCCCGTCATGGGCGCGGGGACCGTGTGCTGGCCCTCGGCATGGCTTCGCACAGAGCCCGTTCTCGCGCATGAGCCGCAGAACCCGCGCCTGTGAGGTGCCGATCCCCTTGTAGCGCAGGCGCGCCCACACCTTGCGATAGCCCTCGCCATGGAACCTGCTGTTGGTGATGACCTGCCTGATCTCACGGGCCAGGTCCGCATCCGACAGGGGGCCTTGTAGTCCCGGGCGGCGGCGCGGCGAGGGCTCGGTCCGGGCCGGTTGCAGGTCCCGGTACACGCTGGCCCGGCTCGGACTCCAAGCCCGACACACCCGTGATACACCACAGGTCCTGCCCGTGGAGATCGAGATGACGGCGCTCATCGCTTCGACCTCCGGCACCCGAAAGGGGGCCGCCTCCATCTTCGCGATCTTCTCGACGAGAAGCTTGTTATCCATGGTGATCTCGCCCACCCTGGCGCGAAGCCGATCAATCTCCTCATCGCGGGCATCGCGCGGGCGATGCTTCAGCCCGGATGCGCCCGTCGCCAGGAAAACGTCCCGCCAGCCGCTGACATCGGCCGCCGTCGCGTCGATACCACGAGCCACCAACTCGATGTCCTCGCCCCGCAACACCCGCAGAACGGCCTCCTGCTTGCGCGCCGACGTCTGTCTGCGACGTCGGGCCGGAGCCGGCGCTGCTGCGATATGTGAAGTCTCCGCAGTTCCGGCTCCGGCCCGATCAACCTTCTTCTGTTCCATCATGAAATACCTCAATAATCCCCTCGTTTCAGGTTTTGATCAGTGTCTCAAAAAACTCCAGGGCGGGGAGATTTTGCGTCGGCGAAAGAGGATTTTCTGCGCGAATTTCTCGAATTGCCACATGGACCGCCTTGTCACGATACATTTTCGCGGTTGTTTGGTTTGATCACCCCCGCGAGCTTCCAGCAGCTTCTTGACAAATTCCGCGCTGATTTCGCGCAGGAACGTGATGCCCGGTCTGCCATCGCTGTCGATGGCAAGGAGATGCGCCGCGCCTTTGACCGGGCCGCCGACAAGTCCGGCCTGAACGTGGTGACGGCCTTTGCCCATGGCGCGCGTCTGAGCCTTGGCATCACTCGGAGTTCAAAGGGGGGCGGCGAGATTCCGGCGTTGCGCGAGTTGATCAAAATGCTCGACATTGAGGGTGTGACAATTACAGCGGACGCACTGCACTGCCAACGCGAAACATGCGACCTGATCGTGCAGGAGGGCGGCAGCTACTGCTTGCAACTGAAAGGCAATCAAGGGGATATGAAAGCTGATGTGCGCGCCTTCATTGATGATCAAGAGACGGATTACATTGACGAATACACCTCAACGGATGCGGATCATGGCCGCGTTGAAACGCGCTGCACTCGCGTCTGCACAGCCCCGAAACATCTCGACGACACCCACAAGTGGCCAAGTCTCAAGGCTTTCGTTCATGCCATCTCAACGCGCGAATTGAACGGAAAATCACGCCAGTCCGAGCGGGTCTGCCTCATGTCCAACTGCCCCTCTGCTCGTGAGGTCGCCGCCATGATCCGAGGTCATTGGCAGATTGAAAACAATCTCCATTGGTCGCTGGATGTGATCCTGAACGATGATCAGCACCGCGCCTGAAAAGACAATGCTCCCATCAATTTTGCAGCCCCCGGACGCATCGCACTCAACTTTCTACGCACGCCAATCAAAGACTTTTGAAATGCAATTGCCCTGTAGAGCCTTTAAAGTTGACTCCGGCGGACGGGTGACTATGCTCCGTGCCAACCCATGGGGAGTCCGCGCCATAAGCGGGCTGAGAGTCGGATCGATATGGTGGTTCGAGACCCTTTGGACCTGATCCGGATCATGCCGGCGCGGGAAACGGGACATCGCCGTCAGGACTGACCCAATCCGTGCGTCGCTTTTTGAAAAGACGAGAGTAGGCACGCGATGACACGTTTTCTTTTTTTGATATTGGCCTGTGCGATGCTGGCGGCGCCCGCCGGTGCGGCGGAGCGTCAAAAGCTGACGGTATTTCTCGATTGGTTCGTCAATCCAGACCACGGACCGCTGATCGTGGCTAAGGCCAAGGGCTATTTCGCGAACGAGGGGCTGGACGTCGAGATGATCGAGCCCGCCGATCCCAACGATCCACCCAAGCTGGTGGCTGCCGGCCGGGGCGACATCGCGATCTCCTACCAACCGCAATTGCACATCTTCGCCGACACCGAACTGCCGATCGTCCGTATCGGGACGTTGGTCGGCACCCCGCTCAATTCGCTGATGGTGCTGGAGGGCAGGGGCATTGCCTCAATCGCCGATCTGAAGGGCAAAAAGGTTGGATTTTCCGTCGGCGGTTTTGAGGATGCGTTGCTTGGCGCCATGCTGGCCAAGGTTGGCGGCAAGCTGTCCGATGTGGAATTGATCAACGTCAATTTTGCCCTGTCGCCCGCCCTGATGTCCGGCCAGGTCGATGCGGTGATCGGCGCGTTCCGCAATTTCGAACTCAATCAACTTGATATCGAGGGTGTGAAAGGACTGGCTTTCTATCCCGAGGAAGAGGGGGTGCCGGCCTATGACGAGTTGATCTATATTGCCCGATCCGACGCCGGATCGGATCCTCGCATGGCGTCCTTCCTGCGCGCCGTTGAAAAAGCGGCTCATTATATCATCAACCACCCGGACGAGGCATTCGGTTTGTTCACCAACTACAAGTCTGGCCTGAATGATGAACTGAACAAGCGGGCCTGGACCGATACCCTGCCGCGCTTTTCACTATCGCCCGCCGCGCTGGACAATGGGCGCTACAAGCGCTTCCACACCTTCATGATGGAACAGGGCATCGTCAAGCGCGATGTGCCGCTGGCGACCTATGCGATCGAGATCGGCGAGTAGCTTTCAGGGTCTTTCGAATTGGCTCAGTTTACAAGCCGTGTGCGTTCATGTCATGTTTTTTGTGAAATCAGAAGGATGGATTGACATGGATCACAAGCAGTTTCAGGAATGGTTATCGGGGATAGACCACCTCAGCCCGGCGCAGCGGCAGCAAACCGAAGCCGTGTTCCTGGGGGACACGGAGACGTCAGCGTCGCTGGCTGCCATTGAAGCGGCCGTGGGTGGAGATCGCCAGTGCCCGCATTGTGGCACGCTAGGCGCCATATCGCGTGGCAAGGCAAGGGGTCTGCGACGGTACCAGTGCAAAGAATGCAGGAAGACATTCAATGCCGCGACCGGCACCCCCTTGTCGGGTCTGCACCACAAGGACAAGTGGCTTTCCTTCGGAGCCTGTCTTGCTGATGGGCTGACGGTTCGCGCTTCAGCAGAACGTTGCGGACTTGCCGTCAACACCGCCTTCCGTTGGCGGCACCGATTTCCTGCCGCAAAAGACCTGAAGGCACGCAAGCTCACGGGCATTGTGGAAGCCGATGAAACCTATGTGCCGGAAAGCCGGAAAGGTGCACGAAACCTTGAGCGCAAGGCGCGACGCAGGGGAGGCAAGGCCAGCAAGCGGGGCCTGTCAGATGAACAGGTTCCGGTACTGGTTGTCGCTGACCGCAGCGGCGCGACAGTCAGTGCGGTTCTGCCCGCGGTCAACGCAGATACCTTGCGAGAGGTAATCGCGCCGGTTGTGGACGAGGATATCGTTTTGGTGACCGATGGACACCGCGCTTATCCGCGATGCGCGGCGGCAATCGGTGCGCATCACGAAGCATTGAACCTGTCACGAAGTGAGCGGGTGCGAGGTGCCTTTCACATTCAGATCGCAGCAGATCCGGCGGTCAACAACCGACACAGCCGGTTGAAGGATTTCTTGCGGCGCTACCGAGGCGTCGCGACCAGATATCTCGACAACTACCTGCGATGGTTCCAACGGCTTGAACTGGAGAACGCCTCACCCCGGGCTTGCCTCGCAACCGCCATCGCACGTCCATGCATACAATTCGTAAACTGAGCCTTCGAATTTGATTGATGTTGCGCCGGCGCGACCTGCCAAGAATCGCGCACCCACTGATGGTTGGATTCGATTATGCCCGCCGATATCCGGCACCGTGGCATTCAGGCTCGGGACTCATAACCAGTAGCAGATTGTAGCTGCAAGACAGACAGCAGCCAGGAAGTTTCGCTCCAATCTGTCGTATCGGATTGCGATCCCGCGGAAGTCTTTGATGCTTCCGAACATGCGGTCGATGGCGTTGCGGTCACGGTACTGATGCGGGCTGAAGAGTGGTTTCCAGATACGGTTCGATTTGGGTGGAATGTTTGGCGTCGCCCCATTTTCTCCGCCTTCTTTCGAACGGCTGAACTGTCATGGCCCTTGTCTCCTAGCGTATCGCGGTGGCAGGCATTTGTTCCAGGAGCATGTCGGCTGCGGTGCGATCTATTCGGGAAAATTGGATGCGTGTTGCTGCATGACGACGCAACTTGCACAATCATCCATAATCGCCGTCCACCTACGGCTAATGTCCTACCTACATAGTCGCCACATCTTAGAGCCTGAACGAAAATGAGTTGAGTGATATCAGTGGGTTGTGATTCTGTTTGTTTGAATAGGGAACAAGAAAACGGAGGTCACGATGCCCTGGACTGAAACCACTCGCTGCCAGTATGAGCGGAATAACGAGCGTTACTCAAGCGATGTAACCGATGCAGAATGGGCGGTCATTTTTCCGCTTTTGCCCGGCCCCAACAAATTGGGGCGCCCTCGGGAAGTTGAGTTGCGCGAAGTTTGGGATGGGATTGGCTACATCGCTGCCGCTGGGTGCGCGTGGTCTCTTTTGCCAAAGGACTTTCCGCCAGTTTCAACGGTTCGATACTATTTCTACAACTGGCGTGATAGCGGGTTACTGGCGGAGATCAACCACGCTCTGGTCGCTTTGGCGCGTGAATGGGAGGCTCGGGATCATCACCCCACGGCAGGCGTCATTGACAGTCAAGGCGTGAAAACCACTGAAAACGGCGGCATTTCTGGCTACGACGCAGGAAAGAAGATCAAAGGCCGCAAGCGCCACATCATGACAGACACCTGTGGCCATCTGTTGGCATCATGCGTTCACGCTGCCAACATTCAGGATCGCGACGGGGCAGTGGGCGTCTTTCAAAAGCTCAAGCGGGATGCCCCAAAACTGCGCCACGTTTTTGCCGACTGCGGTTATCGGGGGCCAAAACTTCGTTCAGCCCTGATAACCATTGGCCGCTGGACTATCCAGATTGTGAAGCGTTCCGACACCGCCGAAGGTTTTGAGGTCCTGCCCCGCAGATGGGTCGTCGAACGCACCTTCACCTGGCTGGGACGTTGCCGCCGATTGGCAAAGGATTGGGAGAAAACCATCGAAAGTGCAGAGGCTTGGGGTCTCATCGCCCATATCAGGCGCATGACACGCTGTCTCGCAAGGGCTTGAAAAACATCAGATCATTTTGAATCAGGCTCTGAGACGAGGGGATGAATGAGGTGTTTCATGACGGAACAGAAGAAGGTTGATCGGGCCGGAGCCGGAGCTGCGGAGACTTCACATATCGCAGCAGATCCGGCTCCGGCCCGACGTCGCAGACAGACGTCGGCGCGCAAGCAGGAGGCCGTTCTGCGGGTGTTGCGGGGCGAGGATGTGGAACTGGTGGCCCGGTCGCTTGATGCGACGGCGGCCGATGTCAGCGGCTGGCGGGACGTTTTCCTGGCGACGGGCGCATCCGGGCTGAAGCATCGCCCGCACGATGCCCGCGATGAGGAGATTGATCGGCTTCGCGCCAGGGTGGGCGAGATCACCATGGATAACGAGCTTCTCGTCGAGAAGATCGCGAAGATGGAGGCGGGCCACCCTTTCGGGCGCCGGAGGTCGAAGCGATGAGCGTTGTCATCTCGATCTCCACGGGCAAGGCTTACGGCGTCTCCCGGGTGTGCCGGGCCTGGAGTCCGAGCCGGGCCAGCGTGTACCGGGACCTGCAACCGGCCCGGACCGAGGCCGCGCCGCCCCGCCGCCCGGGACCACAAGGCCCCATGTCGGATGCCGATCTGGTCGGGGAGATCAGACAGGTCATCACCAACAGCAGGTTCCATGGCGAGGGCTATCGCAAGGTGTGGGCGCGCCTGCGTTACAAGGGCATCCGCACCTCGAAAGTGCGGGTTCTGCGGCTGATGCGTGAGACGGGGCTCTGTGCGAAGCCATGTCAGGGGGCGGCACACGGGCCAAGGGCTCATGACGGAACCATCATCCCGGACAACATTGACGAAAGGCCAAGGGATGTGGGGCACCGACATGACCGCCACCCTCCTGAGCACAGGGCGTCAGGTCGCGGTCCTTGTCGCGGTCGATCATTGTTCGGCGGGCTGCGTGGGCATTCATGCAGCCATCCGGGGCACACGCTTCGAGGCGTTGCAGCCGATCCGCCAGGGCGTGCGGGAATGCTTCGGAGCGTGCGCCACGGACGTGGCCGCTGGCCTGACGATCCGCCATGACAACGGCTCGCAGTACATCAGCCACGACTTCCAGAACGAGATCGCCTGGCTGGGCGCGAAATCCTCACCGTCCCTTGTCCGAGCGCCCGAGGGCAACGGCTGTGCCGAGCGCTTCATCCGGACACTCAAGGAAAATCTCCTCTGGATCACGACATTCAACACCATAGAGGAACTGCAAGCAGCCCTCCAGAAGTTCAAGGATGACGACAACGAACACTGGCTCATCCAGAGGCATGGCCATCGCTCGCCAAACCAGTTCAGACGCGACGGCATGGACAAAATCCAGGCCGCCGCGTAAGCTTCAAGAGTGTCTCAATAACCCTAGGGCGCTACACACTCGAGTTGAATATAAGCGCGGCCCTGCCCGCTATCCAAGCGATTTAACGGATGAAGAATGGGCGTTGATTGGGCCACTCTTGCCGCCTGCAAAGTCCGGCGGTAGGCTCCGCTCGACCAACCTGCGTGATGTGATGGATGGGATCTTGTATATCGCTTCCAGCGACAGTCAGTGCGGTTCTGCTTGCGGTCAACGCCGATCCCTTGCGAGAGGTGATCGCACCGGTTGTGGACGAGGATATCGTTTTGGTGACCGATGGACATCGCGCTTGTCCGCGATGCGCGGCAGCAATCGGTGCGCATCACGAAGCATTGAACCTGTCACGAAGTGAGCGGGTGCGAGGTGCCTTTCACATTCAGATCGCGGCAGATCCGGCGGTTAACAACCGACACAGCCGGTTGAAGAATTTCCTGCGGCGCTACCGAGGCGTCGCGACCAGATATCTCGACAACTACCTGAGATGGTTCCAGCGGCTTGAACTGGAGAACGCCTCACCCCGGGCTTGCCTCGCAACCACCATCGCACGTCCATGCATACAATTCGTAAACTGAGCCATCTTCTTTGTCGCGCCGTTGGTGATCACGGCATTCTCGGTCATCTTGCCGCACGAGAAGGTCGGTTTTCGCCGCTGGATGGCTGTGGTCGTGGGCCTGGCCGGAACGGTCATCATGCTGCGCCCGGGGATCACCGCGTTTCAATACGCCGCACTGCTGCCGTTGATCTTCTGCCTTTGGATATGCCGGCCTGCACATTCTGATCCGCAAGATCGGCGCGTCGGAGAAGGCCTCCACTGCGTATTCCGGAGGATGTGCCCACCTGTTCCGGGCTATTCGCCCACCTTTGACGCGTTGCCTTGAGGCATAGGTTTCAGGGTATCAGGTTTGGGGTATCGCGTCATCCATTTTGGCGATGGTCTTGCGCATGGACTGCCCCTCGACCGAGTTTCCGTTGCGAGCCTGGATCTGGTCGCCACCCGGGGATATGGCTGTTATGGTCGGGACCGGGGCAGCCAGCGCTTTTGGCGGTTACTGCATCAGCCAGGCCTATCGTCTGTGCGAAGCCGCATTGATTGCCCGTTCGAGTGTCTGGCGCTGGTTCTGGCCATCATGTGGGGCATCACGATATTCGGCGAATGGCCGGACCTTGTCGCCTGGACTGGCATCGGTAACAAGCCGGTTACCGATGCGGGCATATCACATTGAAACATTGAAATATGTTAGCTCCGGCAGTATGTATTGACCGCATATCAGGGCAGACAGAGAAGGAATGCTTCGTGAATATTCAAAAGATCAATGATGCATTTTCCGCATCGCCGCAACTTCACGCTGACGATATCGCGGCGGCGGCCGCTCAAGGCTTCAAGGCGATTGTCTGCAACCGGCCGGACTATGAAGGACCAGACCAGACACCATCCGAGGCCATTGAGGATGCTGCCAAGGCGAGCGGCATTGCCTTTCACTACGTTCCCGCGGTGCCCGGCAAGGTGGACGAAAGCCACATTTCGGCATTTGCCGATATTCTGGCCGACGCCGAGGGGCCGATCCTAGCATACTGCAAAACCGGCCTGAGGTCAGTCACATTGTGGGCTCTGGCCAATGCGCCCACCATGGACGCGGATGATATACTGGTCGCCGCCAGCCAGGCAGGATATGATCTGGCATTGATGCGGCCGAAGCTTCAGGGAATGTCCGGCGGGTAAAAACGCCTTTCCCGGCCACAGTCCGACCGCAAGGAAAGGGTCCATGCAGCTGATCAGCCAAATGCATCACTGGATCGAAACGTCGGAAAGCAGGGTGCACGCCCAATTGCTGCGCGAAGACGTCGCCCGGCTGGAAAAGCTGGTCGCGCTGGTCGACAGCTCAGCGAACGAGACGGCCTGTCTGAAGGATGGTCTCTATATTGGCTGGACGCAGGGCGACTTCACGACCTATCAGCTGAAACCGGAAATCGAAGCCCTGATCGCCGCGGTTTATGCCCATGAAACCGCCGGGCGCACGGAAGATTTGAACCGGGCCACCCAGACCGCCTGGATCGCTTTCCACAATGCGCGGATCGAAAAACTCGTTCACTGCAAATAAGGACCGGCAGAATTCACCCGTAGCCGTCGAATCCATCGGCGGCCATTTTGGCCTCGTAAGGTGCGGAGACCGCCGAGCTCGGCGTCAGGGTCGGCTTCACCGCATCCCAGTCTTCAGGATTGATCTCGACCAGCCAGCCTTCGCCATAGGGATCGGAATTGCCGAGGCCTGGATTTGAAATCATCTGTTCGTTGACCGCGATCACCTCGCCGCCGGCGGCCGATTTGGCCGGGCCGACCCATTTGCCGGATTCGACCGTGGCGCAGGACTTGCCCGCCTTGACCGAGCGGCCGACCTTTTTCGGGGTACAGGCAACCAGGGCGCCGGCCATCGCGGTGGCGATGATGGTCATGCCCAGGCGGACATTGCCGCCTTCGACCTCCTTGAACCAGATATGGTTTTCCACGTCATAGAGCAAATCATCGGGCAGGTGGCACCCACGAACGTCCGGCATTTAGTCTCTCCTCAATTCCCCGACATCGCCTCGGCCTGGATCGGCCGTGACGAGCAACAAAATTCGCCCAGCTGTTTGACCTGCATCTTGCCGCTGACGAACAGCAAAAGATGATTGGCGACCAGCGACGCCATCCTGAGCCGGTTGCCCGTCTCTGGATGGTCCGGTTCAAGCGTGACCAGATTGTAATGATAGACCAGCTCACGGCAAGTCTCTCGGCACGCATTAAAACTCGGCTCGCCCCTGGCGCCCTGGCGGTGCAGGGCGAGCAGACGGAAGCCTTCGCGTTTGTCTTCTGTCGGGGTCTGTTCACGGCCTGAAATCCAGTGCTCCAGCACTTGTTCGCCCATTTCCAGCAGTTCGGCAGCGGCAACGGCCGGCTCGGGAAACGCGCTCAGGACGTCAATCCGGTCCTCAATCTCAACGAAGGACTTCATGCCAGACCTTTTTCCTTCAGGAAGCTCATGGAATCGGAAACGTTTTCATGGACGCCGACCTTGCGCGGGCTGAGGCCCAGCGCCAGACCCAATAGCTGTGTGAAATACAGGATTTTCACATTTGTCTTTTTGCCGAAGACCTTTTCTGCCCGGACCTGGTGCATTTCCAGGCCCGAATGACAGGTCGGGCATTCGGTGGCGATCACTTCGGCACCGGACGCCTCGGCGGCATTCAACAGGTTCAGCACCAGTTTGGTCGATGTGTCGGAATCTGACAGGGTGTGGGCGCCGCCGCAACACGCGGTCTTCAAGGGGAAGTCCACATTCTCGGCGCCGGCCGCTTCCAGCAGATCGTCCATGAAATGGGGCTTGCTGGTGGATTCGCTGTCACCGCCCTGATCCTTCTCCGGAAAGATGTGGCGCGGGCGCGTGTACATGCAGCCATAATAATTCGCGACCTTCAGCCCGTTCAACAAGTTTTTCACCCGCTCGACCAAGCCTTCCTCGCCGATCGATTCCCTGATCCAGTCCAGCGCATGAATGGTTTCGATGTCGCCGGCCTCATAGGTTTCATGACCGGCCTTCTTTGACAGTCGGTCCACGACTTCAACCGTCTCGTTGTCATTGGACAGGTCGTATTCGGCTTTTTTGAGGTTGTGGTAACAACCATTGCAGGGTGCTATCACCGTGTCGAAACCCATTTCCTTGGCCGCAATCGACATGACCCGGGACGACAGATAGGTCTGGATCTTGGGGTCGATATTCTTGACCTCCATGGCGCCGCAGCAGTTCCAGTTATCCACATCGACCAGGTCGAGCCCCAGGGTCTTGCCCACCGCCTTGGTGGAGCTGTTATAGGCGTGGCCGGTCCCTTCCAGCGCGCAGTCGGGGTAATAGGCAACCTTTTTGTACTTATTGACCATTACATATGCTCCTATTCCGCCGCAGAGGGCGCGCCCGACTTGCGGGTCAATTCTTCCTCGGCCATGGCGACCAGTTCATCCAGCCCCAGCGCCTTGCGCTGTTTGGCTTCCTGTTCCTCGACATATTCCTTGATCGCCGCGTGGGCGGCCGCCCAGTTCTTTGTCCTTGGGTGGAAGACGGTGGCGAGGCCCAAGGAGATCAACTGCTTGAAGGGCAGATGTTTGACCACCTTCTTGACCATCTCGATCAACCAAGGCTGGGTCAGCGACCGGCCGGTGCGGCCCAGGAACTTGCGCAGCAGCCGGCTCTCCTCGATCTTGCCGTGACTGATCACCTGATCCGAAAAGATTTCGTCGAAAATCATCGAGGGGGATTCAGAGCGATGGCCCTTCAGTTCCAGCCAGTGGGCCGTTGCCTTCATCACGCCTTCGGGTTCCACGTCGCGCGGGCAGACATAGGTGCACTTGTTGCACGACACGCACTGCCAGATGATATCCTTGTCGCGCAGCAATTCGTCTTCCATGCCCGTGCGGATCAGATAGATCCAGTAGCGCGGGTTAAACTCCGGATTGATGGCATTGACCGTGCAGGAATTGGTGCACGAGCCGCACTGCCAGCAACGATGAATGTTCGCTCCGCCCGGCAGCGCCGCGATTTCTTCTTCCAGAGCCTCGTTATAGTCGGTGATGACCCGGGATTCGATGAAGGTGCTCCAGTGGCCCGAAACGTCAACATCGTCGATGACGAGGTTTTCGTGGGTCTGGAGATTTTCCGGACGGATCAAAGACTGTTCGTGTATCGGCATGGGCTATCCCTGCTCCAGATATTTCAGTTCGTCCAGCACGTGGGATTCGCCGTCGATTGTTTTCAGCCGTGTATGGCCTTGTGCGGTCTTGATCCCGTCCAGCCCCAACAGCCGGCGGGTGAATTCCAGCGGATCCACATCGCGCGAGAAATCGCTGCGGATATAGGTACCACCCTTTTCGGAAATGTATCCGGCATAGATCTGGGCCAGCAGCAGATCGACATAGTACAGGACATCCTTGAAGACGCCGTTGTCGGTGATGAACTGGCTCAGTTCCTCGCGCAGGACCAGAAAGCCTTCATAGTTATTGCAGACGTCGATTACCGTGCTGTCGGGATTTTCGGCGAACCAGATCTCGCGAAGTGCGCCGGTATTCGTCCGCGCGTCCCACACCCACCGGTTCATCAACGGATAGATTTCCGGATAGGTGTAATGCAACAGTTCCGCCGCCAGATCACGGACCCAGCGATGCTTTTTGTCCTGGGGGAACGCCGCGCAGAAGCGCTTGATCCGCTGATCGGCCGTCGTCGTGTCCCTGGCACCGTCCATCAGTTCGGCAACCGCGGTGCGGAATTTTGCAAAGCCCTCTTCCTTCAGCGTCGGTGCAATGCGCCGGCGCACCGACGACATAAAGGCGCACACGGTCATGAAACCGTGTTCGCTCATCGAGACCGCCTTGCCCTCGCCCAGCGTGTCGGCGAACAGGGCCGATTTCAGCTTGACCGCGTCGATCAGCTTCTCGACCCCGCCCTCGCCTTCGCTGGCCACGACCAGCGCTTCCAAGCTGACGGCCAGGGCGGGGCCGCTGAGGTCAAGCACCGGCCGCGACAGGTCCGCCGCCGGTTGAATCTCAACTGCCCTGGTTCGCCCGAACACGCGTTTCGCTCCTATTCAGCCGCCGAACACAGGCCGTTGACCTGGGAAAAGGCTTCCAGCGCCGCGGCCTGTCCCTGGGTGATCGAATCCTCGATCGTCTCCGGGCCGGTCGCGGCGCCGGCGACAAAGACGCCCGGCCGCGAGGTGGCGCCGACCGATCCGTACATTGGCGCACGCTCAATGTGACCGTGCTTTTGCAGCTTGATGTCGAAGATCGATAACAACAACAGATTGTCCACATTGGGGTCCATGCCGATAGCGTGCACCACTATGTCGAACGGGATCGTGATCGGGCGCTTAACCAGCGTATCCTCACCCTTGACGATCAGTTTTTCGCCGTTGGAGGTCACCTCGGCAATCCGCGCCTTGATGTACTTGACCTTGTGTTCTTCCTGGCTTTTCCAATAGTAAGCATCTTCGTACAGACCGAATGTCCGGATATCCATGTAGTAGATATAGACATGGCAATCGGGCAACTCCTCGCGGATTTCCATGGCGATGTTGCACGACACGGTACAGCAGATTTTCGAGCACCATTCCCGGCCGATCTGGCGGTCGCGCGATCCGACGCAGAGCAGGATCGCCACCCGCTTCGGCGTGCGCCCGTCGGAAGGACAGCGAACGCCCTGACCGGACGACATCATTTGCTCGACTTGCGTCGTGGTGACCACATCGTCATAGGTGCCAAAGCCCCATTCAGGCTTGTTGACCGAGTCGAAATGGGTGAAGCCCGTGGTCAGCAGCGCGGCATCCACCGATTTCGAGGAACCATCGGACAGCGTGGCCGTGAAATTTTTCGGTTCGCCTTCGAAAGATTGAATGGACGTTCCGGTGCGCACCTCTACCAGATCGCTTTGCATCACCCGTTCGACCATGCCGCCGATGGCATCCTTGGCCAGCATGCCGGTTGGCACCAGTTTGTGATAGCCCGACAGGATCGGCGCGCCGCCCAAAGCGTCTTCCCTTTCAACCAGGATCGACTTCTGACAGACGGTGGACAAGGCATGTGCGGCGGACAGTCCGGCGGGACCGCCACCAACGATGAGGATCGGCTGGCTCATGGCTGTGCTTCAATCTTTTTGAAACCGGGGCCCGACGTAATCATCCGGCGCGGGTCATAGAGATTCTCCTGGTTACCGGCCTCAACCTCCTTCAGATAGGATTCGAATTCAGCCTTTTTGGCTTCCCAGTCAATGCCCAGTTTTTCCATCAGGCCTTCCAGCGGAGAGGCATGCCAATGGGACTGGACAATCTTGTACGGGTGGGCGCCGCAGACCAGGGCCGCGAACTGGCAATCGGCCAGGATCGGCAACTCGACCGGACGGTCGCCCGCCTTGCTGATCCACTGGTTCTTGTCCAGCGTGGTGATACAGCCGGTGTCGTGACCGACCATCAGGTCGGCCTTGGCTTCTTCGACGGCGACACGAACCTTGCGGTCAATGGCGAAGGAACGTGTAAACTCACGCTCGGAAATGATGTGGCGGAAGCCGAAGCCGCAGCAATCGTACCATGTCGAATAGTCGATCACCTGGGTGCCCAGTTCCTGCATGATGCCGGTGGAGACGGCGACCCGGTTGCCACCGAGGATATTGTCGTCATAGATCGCATCCTGGGGAACCATCTTGTAGACGTGGCAGGCCGGATGGATGGTTGACCGGATATTGCTTGCATCAATCTCCTGGTGGTTCTTGATCTCGCCACGCATGACGTGAACCCATTCGGAATAATGGACCACTTCTGCCGGGATCAGCAGCTTGCCGTCGATCAGGCGATCGAGCTTGCCCAGGATGATCTTTTTACTCGTTCACGCAGTTCGGCCGACTGCAGCAGATATCCGCGTACTTCCTTGTAGTTGCCGAACGAGGTGCCGCAATGAACCAGCGGATAGTAATACCCGTCCGGCTTGCCTTCGGCGCGGGCCGCCACATAGGCCTGGTGGAAATTTCGCAGGAATACGGCCGCCAGACTTTCCAGATTGCCGATGCCCGATCCATGATAGTTTCAGGCGGTGCACGAGGTCTGGTCGGTCTCGTCCAGATAGCGGATGTCCATCTTGTTCATCAGCCATAAACCAGATAGCGGATGTCCATCTTGTTCATCAGCCATAAAAGCGAGGTCGGATAGCCGGGAATGTTGCCGCACTGACCACAGGATTTATGGTGCCACAGTTGATTGGTCGGCACGCGCTTGTCCCAGCCATAAAGCGTCTTCACTGTCTTCGGCTCGTGCTCGTCATTGATCTGATGAACAACGATTTCACCTTCTTTTTCGAGCTGCCACATGATGTCGCGGACGTCTTCGACCCGATCCTTGTTGGTCAGCATGGATCGCTTGTCGATCTTTGCCTCGACCCACGACGTGGCGATATTGGCTTCCTGAGGGGTGAGGTTCGAATCCGTCCATTCGGATCCGTGGCCGGTGAAGCGCTCACCGCCATTGCCGTTGTTGTTTCCGGTGCTCATCTCATGCTCCTCCAGTATTTTTCGTGACCGGATCTCGACCGATCAGCCGTTGTTGTCTTCGTCGTCCTGCTCGTCCCGCCAGTCTTCCCAGTCTTCGCGTTTTTCGTCCATGATGTCGGAGATAACGTCGAACAGGTTTTCGTCGATCGTTTCCAGCTGATCCAGAACGCCGGTCATTTCCCAGATCGTGTAAAGTTCGACCGAGGTTTTCAGATTGACCTCCCACGCCGTAGCCGTTGTGTTCAGGGTCGGCATGGGGATCGCCTTGCGCAGCAGGGTCAGGGGCGTTTCGATCTTGGAAATGTTTGGACCCCAATCAGCGAAGTGATCGGGATTGATCATGTCGGGCGCCAGTTGATTGCCGGTGGTGATCAGCTTCAGCATGACGCGGCTGAACGGGTGCAGCACGTCCTTGGCCGATTGCATGCCGTGCTTGATTGCGATTTCCCGCATCAGCATGATCAGGCCGCCGGGCGAATTGCCGAACGGGCATCGGGCGGCGCAGGTATAGCACTGGGCGCACGACCAGATCTTTTCCTGCATGGCGTCGTGGATGCCTTCGAGATTCTCGGTCCACAGCAGTTGGACAATCTCGCGCGGGCTGAAATCGTAATAGTGGGTGGCCGGGCATGTCGCCGTGCAGATGCCGCAATTGAGGCAACCGTTGAGCTCGTGATCATAACGCATGTCCGACTGGATATCCTGGAAGATCTCTTCCAGTTTCTCCTATTCGATGATCGGCGCCTCCGACAGCGGATCGCCGATGAATTCCTGAACACGGGTGGTATGGGTATGGGCTGACACTAGGCGACTCCCTTAGTAGGTCAGAACCTTGCAGTCTTCTTCCATGATCTGTTCGATCAGGTGTGCGCCGCCGACAATGCCGGTACATTCCGGGATCAGGTCATCCTGGGTCATATCGAACAGATCAAGGTTCGGCGAACAGCAGTAGAATTTTACCCCGGCCTCGTGGGCATCCTTGATGAAGTCGTGGACCGATTTCGGCGACCCCTCCTTGACGGCCAGATTTTCGGCAACACCCTTTTTCATCAGCCTGCCGGATGTCGCCGTGCAGATCACATCCACTTCGTATTCCATGGCGGCAGCAACGGTGGCCTGGAAGATGGGTGCGCCCAATTCCTCGCCATTGCGTGGATCCGTGTTCGCCATAACGATGATCAGCTTTTCCGACATGGTGCGTTTCCCTGCTTACCGGTATTTGTTTTGGGCGGCATTCCGGCTCTCAATTTAGATATTTCTAACATACACCGAGGGCCGCCAGCAATCAGATATTCAAAAAACTAGATACGTTTCTTTCGATCGCCTGCAGATCCTATTTCCCCGCCTGCATCAGGCCCGTGATCTGGATCAGGCCCGTCATGATCCGAACCAGGGAATCTTCAATGTCCGTTTTGGCATCGCGCAATTGGCGCATGGCTTGGGACGTATTGGCGGGCAATTCCTCGAACTCCATGATCAGATCTTCGATCATACCCGCTTTTGCGCCTGGATGCCCGGAAAATCCCAGGGAATTGGTCCCGATCTGGAACAAGGCGGGACGATCCTGCGCGTCAACCGACAGTATCCGTGCATCTGCCGGCGGAATCGGCCAATCCCGGATATAAGTCACCAGCGGATAGCGTTCGGGCAGAAAACCGTTGAGTGCGTCATCATCGACACGGCGGGCCGCACCGACTTCAAATGTCAGATCGCAGGGTTCGGTGTCGCCGCCCGCCGCCATGGCCAAAATCTGAGAGCCCAGGCCAATACCAATCACCGGCTTGCCCATTCCGAGGCAGGTTTTGGTCAGTTCCAGCTCTTCCAGCAATGTTGGCACGCCGCGTCCGCCCCGGGTTCCCCACGGGCCGCCACCCAGCAGGATCAGACCCTGGACAAAGTCCAGGCTGGCCGGCAGTTTGCCGCCTGCCGTGAAGGGCCGGAAATAGATGAAGCGAATGCCGCGGCCCTCCAGATGGTCTTCCATCAGGCCGAGGAATTCACCGGAAGTGTGCTGCAGCACATGGACCGGGGGTTTGGTGTGGGACATGGATCAGCGAGACTGCGCGGCAGCTTCGATCACGCCGCGAATATCGGCCGGCGGCACGGTCAACAACTCGACCGGCGCCGTTTCGAAAACCGGTCGATTGCGGACCTCAACTCGCCCACCTCCACCCCGCGCAGGCTGGCTTCCAGATCATACATGGTGCGCGGCGGCGTCACAAAGAAATCACCGGTGACCAGCACTTCGCGGACCCGGTTGGATGTGGGTCCCTCCAGTCGCAGAAAGGCGGACACCGTGCCGCCGGGCGTCGGCGTGCTGGCGGTCAAGACCCCCTCGCCTGCGCCCGGATCGTCGATCTCTGTGACGAATTCCTCGGTACCGATTTCCTCATCAAAGAATTCGGTTGCCAAGTCTTCCTCGCGCCATGAAATGTCGCCCCAGACGTATCCGTCCGGTCAGGCCGCGTTTTTGAGGTCTTGGGGCTTCCAGTTCCACGGCATAAGTTCGTCGATGGGGTTAATCCGTGATCAGCAACGCGTTCCAGCACCCATGTGAGCCAGGCCTCGGGATCGACATTGTTCATTTTAGCGGTCTCAATGAGAGCGTAGGCGATAGCGGCAGCCTCGCCGCCACCAACGGAGCCTAGGAAGAGACAATTTTTTCGACCAGGGGCGACGGGACGGATTGATCGCTCACAGATATTGTTGTCGAGTTCCAGACGTCCGTCGCCGAGATAAGCACGCGCTTCGGGCATCGGCTTCAGGGCGTAGCGGATCGCCTCGGCCAGTTTGGTCTTGCCCGAGAGCCTGGGCAGTTGGGCCTGTAGCCATGCTTCCAGGTCATCGAAGACAGGCCTGGCCTTCTCCTGCCGCAGGGCGGCCCTTTCGTAGCCGTCCGTTAGAGCCGTATTTTTCGGTTATTCCGGCATCCAATTCCACGGCATGAGTTCCTCGATGCGGTTGATCTTGTGATCTGGCAGGCGCTCCAACACCCATGTGAGCCAGGCTTCCGGATCAACGCCGTTCATCCTGGCGGTCTCGACGAGGGTGTAAGCGATAGCGGCGGCTTTACCGCCACCGACGGAGCCCATGAAGAGATAGTTCTTGCGGCCCAGTGCGATGGGGCGGATCGAGCGTTCACAGATGTTGTTGTCGAGTTCCAGCCGTCCGTCGCTGAGACAGGCACGCGCCTTTGGCATGCGGTTCAGCGCATAGCGAATGGCCCCTGCCAGTCTGGTCTTGCCCGAGAGCCTGGGAAGCTGGGCCTGTAACCATGCTTCCAGCTCATCGAAGACGGGCTTTGCCTTCTCTTGCCGAATGGCGACCCGCTCTTCGGGGGATTTGCCTCTGGCTTCCTCTTCGACAGCGTAAAGCACAGCGATCTGCTTGATTGTGCCTTTGGCGATGGCCGACCCTGTGCGCTCAAACTCTTCCACAAACTTGCGGCGCACATGCACCATGCAGGCCTGTTCGTCGGCCTTGCCCTCCCCAAAGAGGCCATTGAAGCCCGCAAAGCCATCGGCGTGCACCGTGCCGGTATAGCCAGAAAGATGATTGACCGGATGTTCGCCCTTGCGATCCACGCTGAACTGATACCAGGCACAGGGTGGGGCCTCGCCGCACCACGGGCGCTCGTCGCGCACGTAACTCCACAGCCGCGCGGTTTTAGTCTTCTTTATCCTGGTGCGGGTTTGTAGTTTGACCGGTGTGTCATCGGCAAAAAGGGCAGGCCCTGCCCTGACCAGCTTGCCGATATGATTGGCCAATGGCTCCAGCAGCGCCGTGCTGCGGCCCACCCAGTCGGTCAACGTGGTGCGATGCAGATTAACCTTCTCGCGGGCGAAGATTTTTGATTGCCGGTCAAGCGGCAGGTGATCGCAGTATTTGCCAATCAGGACGTGGGCCAGCAGACCCGGACCGGGGCGGCCACGTTCGATGGGGCGCGACGGCAATGGGGCCTGGGCAAAGGTTTCACAACAGGTGCAGGCCATGCGGGGGCGGAGGATCCGGCGTACCACAAAGCGGCCCGGGACATATTCCAGTTCCTCGGTAACGTCCTCACCGATCTGGCGCAGGCTCCCACCGCAGTCAGTGCAGTCCTCACCCGGCGACAGCACCTCATCCTGCCGATCCAGATGATCTGGCAAGGGGTTGCGGCTGTGCTTGCGCCTGGCAGATTTGTCCGTCTCATCGACATCAGTGCCGTTGGAGCCAGCTTCGTTCTTCTGCTCGTTTGCTGCCGCCTCGATCTCTTGGTCATCCTGTAGGTCGAGGGCCAGTTGATCCATGCTCTCTGATCTGGAGCCAAACCGTGCCTTGCGGTGGCCATGCAGTTCAGCCTTCAGCTTCTCGTTTTGATACGTCAGCGACTGAACCTCGGCCATCAAAAGCTCGCTGACAGCCCGCAGTTCGGCGGGGTTTTCAGGCAGGGCTTCAAGGGTGTTCAACATATGTAACCCATATCAAACTGCCCCATGGGATGAAACGACAAACCGCGTTAAACTTGATGTTTTTTTGGGCTTTCTCTATCCCGCCTGCAAAGGACGCCAGGTCTTTTGCGGGGTGCGCCAGTCAATCCCCTCTAACAGCATCGACAGCTGTGAGGGACTCAGGCTGACCTTGCCCTCCCTGGCCGCAGGCCAGACAAACCGCCCCCGTTCCAGTCGTTTGGAGAACAGGCAAGCGCCTTGGCCGTCCCACCATATGATCTTGAGCAGATCACCGCGCCTGCCGCGAAACACAAACATGTGCCCCGAATACGGGTCTTCAGCCAGAACCTGTTCGGCCTGAGTCGCCAGTGTGTTGAACCCGCGCCGCATATCCGTCACCCCAGCGGCCAGCCACACCCGCGTATTGCCCGGCACCGGGATCATGTCATCAGCCCCTCAACCAGAGCCAGCACCGCCGGCAATCCCGTCGCTCCTTCAACCAGGATACGCCGACCATCAGACAGGGTGATGTCTACACGGTGAGCCGAAAGAGGAACGTCCATACAGGGCGCTGTGATCGGCACGTGGGGGGCGGTTGGCCCTGCAATCTCTACAGGCAGAAATGTGGTCACTTCCCCGGCGAAATCATCACCGTCAGTACATGCCGGCGCGAAACGGGGATCACGCAACCATGTGTGAATCAGATTGGCGTTCATCGCGTAACGTCGCGCAACCTGCGCTACCGAAACCCCAGGTGCGCGCGTTTGTCCGCAGATCGAGACCTTCTCATCGTCTGACCAAAACCGCTTCTTCTGACCCTTCTTACCAGCCATATCCGCCCTCAAGATGTCCACTATCAATGGTGGACACTATCAGCGCACGCTATAACGCGTCAGAGCACCAACACCGGACGCTTACCCCCAGACCGGTTTAATGCCGAGTCCTTCGGCAAAGCCATCCAGCAGGGCCTGTTTGATCGCGGGCATTTCGGGAACCCGCTCGCCCAGCAACTGGCGCAGGCAGGTCAGCCGCTGGCTGGCGGCTTCGGGTTGGCCTTCGATCTTTTTGGCCTGAGGAAGCTTGAGCGCCTTGAACACATGTTCCGAATTCAGATCGATCAACAGCGTGCCCTGGAAAATGCAGTTGTCGCGTCAAAAAATCCACCGGTTCCGCACAGTTTGGCGCCATCCACCTCGATATCGTTGCGCGGGCGAAATCGGGCCTCAACGCCCAGCTTGCCGACGCTGGTTGCCACGGCTTCGCACAATTTTTGGCTCAATGTGCCCATATCCGATATTCCGAGTGTCGCCCATGAAAACACCAACTCCCAGCCGAGTTGGCCCTCGTCGAGATAGATCGCACCGCCGCCGGTGATCCGGCGCACGACGCCGATATCGTTCCGCAGGCAGTAGTCCAGCCACAACTCGCGGCTCAGATCCTGATGACGGCCGACCAGAGCGGTCGGCGGAAAGCTCAGAAAACGGATGGTGTCGGGCACTTGGCCCGCCTTGTGCGCCTCGACCAGCGCCTGGTCGAAGGCGATGTTGGCCCGGCCTTCGCGCAGCCCTGTATCGATGACACGAAATTCAGCAGTCATGCCGGTGCGACGTCCTTTGCCTTTTTCGATTTCTTCATGCCGAACTGACCGCGGATCGTCTTCAGATCCTTCCTGCCCGGCTGGAAGGGATAGCTGGCAATGTTGCCGGGCGGAGAATCGCCGTAGGGACGGTCGCAGGCCGAGATATCCTCGGCAAACTTGCCCGGACAACCGGAGGTGCGGAAGGCGATGCCGCCACTGACGATTACATCCAGTTCGGCCTGGGGCAGACCAAAGTCCACCACCCGTCCCATTTCGTCGAACTTCATGTGATCGATCCGCACATCGCAGTAGTCGATCAGATAACGCGCCAACTGAACCCGGCGCCACTGGTCGCGCGGCGTCGCCGGCAAATGATCCATCAGCGAGCCTTTTTCCGGGAAGAAGCAGAACATGTGGCTGTGCCCGCCGAGATCGACCAGTTGCTGCACCAGGGTCAGCACCTCGTATTCCGTCTCGCCCATGCCGACGATGATGTGGGCGCCGAACTTTTGCGGCCCGAAGACATCCTTCGCGTCGAGCAGAATTTCCCAGTATTTCTTCCAGCTGTGCGGCGATTGCACGCCCTTGCCCCGGGTGTGGTCGAACAGTTCAGGAGTTGCCGCGTCGATTGCCACGGTGAAGATATTCGCGCCCAGACCATGCAGGCTTTCCACATCACCCCGTGTCATGGTGGTCGGGTTGGACAGGATCGACACCGGTACTGCCTTGGGATCAATCCGGTCGGTCCATTTCTTCAGCACGGTGATTGTGTCATGGTCCGAATTGGGGTGCGTGATCATCGATATGCACATGCGGTGGAATGGCGTATCCTCGCCGTCCTGGGCCACTTTATCGATGATCTGATCCATCGGCACCGCCGGCCAATCGACCCGGATAAAGTTGCGGTCGGCGTAGTCGCGGTGCCGGGCCAGCCCGCAATAGGCACAATTGGCGCGGCACCCTTCGGGATAGGTCAGCAACAGATTGAGACAGCGGGTACAGGCACATTTGAACATCTTGCCGCTCATCACGCCCAGCGTGATCGCCGCCGCCGTCGACATTTGAACATAGCCGGGCGAGCGCATGTTCGGCGTCATGATATTGTTGTTCGGCTGATAGAAGCCCGTCGGCGACACGTCGTTGGTCTTGACCCGGCCGCCATTGCGATCTCCGCGCGGGGTCTGACCCGGAAATCTCGGCTGCATGACGTTGGCTGGATTAAAATCCAGACCATCGGGGGCCTTGCCGGCCGGCATCGCGCCTTCGGGTTTCAAACAACTCATTTCAAGTTTCCCAGTCTTTCAAGAGCCGGTTCAAGCCGTAAGGGCGACTTGATCCGGGTATCGATGTTGCCGCCCAGCTTGATCGAACAACAGGCATGTTCCTGGTGCGACGGCCGCCCGATGGCTTCGGCCACCGCCACAGCGCCGTCGGCCGGAAAGGCAATGCCGTCCAGGCCCGCCATCACGGCATAGGCGTCGGTGATCCGCTTGTGCATGCCCGGCGGGCGGGCACAGCCGAGCAGGACCTGCCGGTCGGAAATGCGTGTGCGCGCCTCGAAGAAAATCTCGCCGACGTCTTTGGTTTCCGGCGTGATGAAAGTGCCCGGCCGGGCGTAGAACGGCATGATCACCACCAGCACCAGAGCATGGATCCGGGTGGCGCGACACGATATCGAGCGCATTTTCCTCCCCCAATATACGGCTATAATACAGGCCAACCACGATGTGTGGCGTGATTTCCATTTTCGTGGCGCACAAGGCTGCCAGCGTCGCTTCGAAATCATCCACTGGACGGTCCAGATGGTAGACGTCGCGGATCGTATCCTGGGAGCCGATCACGTCCATCATGGCGGTATCGACGCCAGCGCTTTCCATCTGCCTGGCGCGCTTTTCATCGGTCAGAGCGGTGTGGATGGCGATCTTCAGATGGGGAAAGTCGCGCTTCAAGCCCTCGATCACCAGATAGTAACGCTCATACTTGATCTCGTTGATCCGGTTCGATCCGCCTGAAAGTAGGAATCCTTGCAGGTTCTGAAGCATGATCAGGTCACGCACCTTGCGGTCCAGCATTTCCGGTTTGGTTGCCGGGATCATCGGTTCCAGAATTTTGGCTTGGCAATGATCGCAATCCAGCGCGCAGGCGCCCGCCGTGATCGAAAAAGCCGGGAAACTGTTCTTGCCGCAGCCCTTGAGTTCGCTGCTTTCATAATTCCTTGAAGGTCGGGGTCGAGAACCGGATCGGCCGAGGCAGTGTGGCGGGCGCCGCAGCTTCAAACCGGGATACCAGACTGGCGTCAAGCCCTGCATCTTCCAGCGCTTCAATCTCGTCGACCTGATCAACCCAGCTCATATCCGCTCCGATCCGTCAGATATCCAAGGCGCGTTCAAGGTATTTCATGCCGGCGATACCGCCAGCCACAATGGCGATCAGGGCGATCAGTGATCCGATCGCCAGGGTCGAAATACCCGTCACACCCTGGCCGATGGTGCACCCAAGTGCCATCACCCCGCCAACCCCCATCATGGCGCCACCGATCAAGTGGTGCGCCATGTCCTGGACGCCGTTGAAGGCAGCGAGATGGAACTGACCCGACGCTTTGGCCGCGATAAAGGCCCCCAGGATCACGCCGCCGACACTGGCGATGCCGAAGGTGATGGTCGAGCCGGTGAAGGTCATCAGATATTGCAGACTGTTTCCGGCCGGCGCGACAAAAGTCAGCGAGGCCAGCGGCGCGGGATCGAAATCATCCGCGCCCAACACCCCGGTCGCCCACCAGCCGGCGGTGACCAGCAGGCCGATGCCGATGCCCGAAACGATATGCTGCGGCGTCGCCCGGAAGCTTTCATCGTTGAAACAGAACCAGATCAGTCCACCGGCAACAATCAGGCTGAGGACCGACCGAACGACAGAGCCGCCGATGCCGGTAAGGACGGCGATCAGGTCCGTCATGCCCGAGGCTTCCAGCCCCGTGGCGGCAATATCCAGATTGATCGCCCCTTCGATGCCGACTCGCACCAGACCGGTCAGCCCGCGCAAGGTCATATAGGCGAATATCCCGAGAACGATCACGACAATCAGGGATTTGAGATCACCGCCCCCGATCCGCACCAGGTTCTTGCTGCCGCACCCACCGCCCAGCATCATGCCGAAACCGAACAGCAGCCCGCCGATGATCCCGCCCAGCCAGCCGAGACTTTGTCCCAGATAGATCGATTCATGAATGTCGATGATGCCGGCCAGATGCATCGCCTGGGTCCCCAGAACGGCCGTGGCGATGGCCAGCATCCAGGCCCGCGCCCGGCGATAATCGCCGAATGACATCGCATCGGCGACCGCGCCCATGGCACAGAAATTGGTCCGCTGGACAATCGCGCCCATGCCGATGCCGATGACAAAACCGGCAGTCCCGACGATCGTGGTGACCGGCATTTCTTCCATATTCTACATCTCCAGCAGCCTGCCGGACACTGCTAGTCGAGCCCGCCGCAAAAAACATATTCAATTTCTTGCATAGAAACCCCGACTTCTTGCATAGAAACCCCGACTCGAGGGGCAATGTCAAATTCTTCCTATAAGAGTCTGATTCAAAATGATCTGATGTTTTTCAAGCCCTTGCGAGACAGCGTGTCATGCGCCTGATATGGGCGATGAGACCCCAAGCCTCTGCACTTTCGATGGTTTTCTCCCAATCCTTTGCCAATCGGCGGCAACGTCCCAGCCAGGCGAAGGTGCGTTCGACGACCCATCTGCGGGGCAGGACCTCAAAACCTTCGGCGGTGTCGGAACGCTTCACAATCTGGATAGTCCAGCGGCCAATGGTTATCAGGGCTGAACGAAGTTTTGGCCCCCGATAACCGCAGTCGGCAAAAACGTGGCGCAGTTTTGGGGCATCCCGCTTGAGCTTTTGAAAGACGCCCACTGCCCCGTCGCGATCTTGAATGTTGGCAGCGTGAACGCATGATGCCAACAGATGGCCACAGGTGTCTGTCATGATGTGGCGCTTGCGGCCTTTGATCTTCTTTCCTGCGTCGTAGCCAGAAATGCCGCCGTTTTCAGTGGTTTTCACGCTTTGACTGTCAATGACGCCTGCCGTGGGTTGATGATCCCGAGCCTCCCGTTCACCCGCCAGAGCGACCAGAGCGTGGTTGATCTCCGCCAGTAACCCGCCATCACGCCAGTTGTAGAAATAGTATCGAACCGTTGAAACCGGCGGAAAGTCCTTTGGCAAAAGAGACCACGCGCACCCGGCGGCAGCGATGTAGCCAATCCCATCCCGAACTTCGCGCAACTCAACTTCCCGAGGGCGCCCCAATTTGTTGGGGCCGGGTAAAAGCGGAAAAATGACTGCCCATTCTGCATCGGTTACATCGCTTGAGTAACGCTCGTTATTCCGCTCATACTGGCAGCGAGTGGTTTCAGTCCAGGGCACCGTGACCTCCGTTTTCTTGTTTCCTATTCAAACAAACAGAAGCACAACCCACTGATATCACTCAACTCATTTTCGATCAGGCTCTTAGATATAAACCCCTCTTACCCTCCTTAAAATTCCGGCCCTGGCGACCCTTTCCGGGGGAGGGATTTTGCCGAGAAAAAGGTGGTGCAGATCCATCTGGCGGCCTATGCTGGATGGGAGAGGGCGACAGAATGACGGTGCAGCAGCAAAACACAGCGGCGGGTTCCGGGACGGCGACCTATCAGGACGTTCTTGACGCTCCCGTGCACATGGTTGCGGAGATCGTCGCCGGGGATCTGCACACCCAGCCAAGACCGGCGGCACCCCATGCGCGGGCAAGCTCTGTCATGGGACGCAGAATTGGCAGCCCTTTCGATGATGGCGTTAGCGGCCCCGGCGGCTGGTGGATCATCTTCGAGCCCGAACTTCACCTTGGCGGGGACATCCTGGTGCCCGATCTGGCGGGGTGGCGGCGCGAGACGATGCCGGCGTTTCCCACGGGAGCATTCTTCGAGATTGCCCCTGACTGGGTGTGCGAGGTTCTCTCGCCTTCGACGCGGCAGCTGGACCAGGGCGGCAAGCGCATGGCCTATGCCCGCGAGGGTGTCCCGCATCTGTGGTTCGTGGACCCCGACACGCGGACGCTGGAGGCGTTCGCGCGTCGGGAGGTGCAATGGGTGTTGCTCGCGACCCTTGTCGAGGCCGCGCCCGTGTCCCTCCCGCCCTTCGAGGCGATCACGTTCAGCCTCGCGGACCTCTGGCCCGACGGGGGCGGGAGCGGCGCAGAGGGCTGAAAGTTCCACATGGAAGCTGGCCTGGTGTCAGCCAAGCTGCCCACAGATCGGGAATAAATGAGTTGGTTTTACAGCACTTCCATCTTCTGGCCACTTGTAGTAAGCACCACGACCACCCGCTGATATAATAAACCCGAAATAGCCTCGGCTGGTTTCCCATTGCCAACGTCGCTCCAGGCCGTCTATATAAAACACGGTTATTATCTCCGGAAGTCCGTTTGATTTGATTGTGCCTTTTTCGTTCTGGTGATCGGCGGTGAGTTCCACCATTACTGTCGAGAGTAAATCGTTGCACTCCCAGCGTTCCACGATGTTCTCGGCGCCAGTAGAGCTTCCTGCGAAGGCCAGAGTTAGTAGTGTTGAGACTTTCAACAGGGTTAAGAATTTCATCTTGCGCGTCATTCTGTTGGTTCCTTTGAGAGGCCGTCCCACCAAAAGGGCACCTCTAAAAATGCTTGGACTTGCGAAGGTTCATATTTTGTCCCAGCCTATAGCTGGGGTTGAGGGGAAAGTCGGCGGGTCAGATTTGATTCCTGGGTCTGCCTTGTGATTTATCTCCTGTTTTCTTGTGGTTTGGGCAGACCCATCCCCTGAAGGTGGTCAACCCGGTGCTGCATCCAGGTGATCCAGCTGCACGGCGCGGCGCATGTTGCAGGCAAGGTTCCGGAGACCGATCCGTGCCTTTGCCCGGACCAGACCGATGGATCGGATCAGCGGTCCGCCCATGTCGTTGCTCCGGGCGCCAAAGACATGCTCGACCCGGACGCGCACCCTGGAGCGGGTCTTGTTGCCTTTCTTCTCTCGGTCGCTCAGCGGCTTGTTGCCCTTGCCTTGCGGTGGATCCGGCTCCTCAGCCCCTTGTCCTTCAGCTTCTCCTCAATCTCGGCCGAGCGACAGGCGCTGTCGGCCCGGACATCCGAGGCGGTGTTGTCATCATCGAGGATCTGATCCGGCACCTGACTGTCGTGCACCGCGGCATCGCTCACGTCATGGTCACGCACCAGCTTGTGACGGCGGTCGACGTTGATGTGGTTCTTGTAGCCGTAATGGCTTTGGCCGTTTTTCCGGTCCAGCGGGCATCGCAATCTTTCCGGCGCAGCCTTGGTCGGCTTTTCCTTCCACGCCTCTGGCGTGTCACCGGCCTTGATGGTCGCGTTCTCCTCGCGCTTGTTGCGCTGCCCGGGCACCGGGACGATCGACGCATCAATGATCTGTCCGCCCATTGCCAAATAGCCCCGGCCCTTCAAATGATCGTCAAAAGCTGAAAAAAGCGGTTTTACTTCGCCTGCCCGGGCCAGCTGCTCGCGATAAAGCCGGATCGTCCTGGCATCGGGCACCGGATCCTCAAGGCCCAGGCCCGGGAACCGCATGAAGGAAAGACGATCGCGAACCTGATACTCGACCTGCCCGTCGGAAAGAGTGTAAAGCTCGCAGAGAATGATCGCCTTGAGCATGACCACCGCGTCCCACGGCTTGCGACCCGCCGCCGACTTGCGCTTTTCACCCGGTTTGCGCCAAACCGCCTCCAAACGCGACCGAAACTCCTCGAATGGAACAACCGCCGCAATCTGAACCAAAGGGTCCTTCCTGGCATCAAGCGAAGCGTAACGGTTGCTGACATCGAAAAAGCCCATCTGACCCATCGCCGATTCCTTAGAGCCTGCTTCAAAATGATCTGATGTTTTTCAAGCCCTTGCGAGACAGCGTGTCATGCGTCTGATATGGGCGATGAGAACCCAAGCCTCTGCACTTTCGATGGTTTTCTCCCAATCCTTTGCCAATCGGCGGCAACGTCCCAGCCAGGCGAAGGTGCGTTCGACGACCCACCTGCGGGGCAGGACCTCAAAACCTTCGGCGGTGTCGGAACGCTTCACAATCTGGATAGTCCAGCGGCCAATGGTTATCAGGGCTGAACGAAGTTTTGGCCCCCGATAACCGCAGTCGGCAAAAACGTGGCGCAGTTTTGGGGCATCCCGCTTGAGCTTTTGAAAGACGCCCACTGCCCCATCGCGATCTTGAATGTTGGCAGCGTGAACGCATAATGCCAACAGATGGCCACAGGTGTCTGTCATGATGTGGCGCTTGCGGCCTTTGATCTTCTTTCCTGCGTCGTAGCCAGAAATGCCGCCGTTTTCAGTGGTTTTCACGCTTTGACTGTCAATAACGCCTGCCGTGGGTTGATGATCCCGAGCCTCCCATTCACGCGCCAAAGCGACCAGAGCGTGGTTGATCTCCGCCAGTAACCCGCTATCACGCCAGTTGTAGAAATAGTATCGAACCGTTGAAACCGGCGGAAAGTCCTTTGGCAAAAGAGACCACGCGCACCCAGCGGCAGCGATGTAGCCAATCCCATCCCAAACTTCGCGCAACTCAACTTCCCGAGGGCGCCCCAATTTGTTGGGGCCGGGCAAAAGCGGAAAAATGACCGCCCATTCTGCATCGGTTACATCGCTTGAGTAACGCTCGTTATTCCGCTCATACTGGCAGCGAGTGGTTTCAGTCCAGGGCATCGTGACCTCCGTTTTCTTGTTTCTTGTTCAAACAAACAGAATCACAACCCACTGATATCACTCAACTCATTTTCGTTCAGGCTCTTAGAGCCTGCTTCAAAATGATCTGATGTTTTTCAAGCCCTTGCGAGACAGCGTGTCATGCGTCTGATATGGGCGATGAGAACCCAAGCCTCTGCACTTTCGATGGTTTTCTCCCAATCCTTTGCCAATCGGCGGCAACGTCCCAGCCAGGCGAAGGTGCGTTCGACGACCCATCTGCGGGGCAGGACCTCAAAACCTTCGGCGGTGTCGGAACGCTTCACAATCTGGATAGTCCAGCGGCCAATGGTTATCAGGGCTGAACGAAGTTTTGGCCCCCGATAACCGCAGTCGGCAAAAACGTGGCGCAGTTTTGGGGCATCCCGCTTGAGCTTTTGAAAGACGCCCACTGCCCCATCGCGATCTTGAATGTTGGCAGCGTGAACGCATAATGCCAACAGATGGCCACAGGTGTCTGTCATGATGTGGCGCTTGCGGCCTTTGATCTTCTTTCCTGCGTCGTAGCCAGAAATGCCGCCGTTTTCAGTGGTTTTCACGCTTTGACTGTCAATAACGCCTGCCGTGGGTTGATGATCCCGAGCCTCCCATTCACGCGCCAAAGCGACCAGAGCGTGGTTGATCTCCGCCAGTAACCCGCTATCACGCCAGTTGTGGAAATAGTATCGAACCGTTGAAACCGGCGGAAAGTCCTTTGGCAAAAGAGACCACGCGCACCCAGCGGCAGCGATGTAGCCAATCCCATCCCAAACTTCGCGCAACTCAACTTCCCGAGGGCGCCCCAATTTGTTGGGGCCGGGCAAAAGCGGAAAAATGACCGCCCATTCTGCATCGGTTACATCGCTTGAGTAACGCTCGTTATTCCGCTCATACTGGCAGCGAGTGGTTTCAGTCCAGGGCATCGTGACCTCCGTTTTCTTGTTTCTTGTTCAAACAAACAGAATCACAACCCACTGATATCACTCAACTCATTTTCGTTCAGGCTCTTACAAAATTGAAGCTTCCATCGATTATATTTCGAGAGAATCAAACGTCATCCATAAACTCAAAATCAGGCCGATTTTTCGAGATGCCCTTTACTGAATCGCCCTGACGCAAATCTACGGGTCTTGACGATTGCGTGGATACGCCGTCCTTTGGGCTGGAAATGACACAGCGAACCCTGTTCTCCCGGCTGATCCGAACGGCCCCGGTTCTGGCGCTTCTGGCACCGGGGGCGGCCGGATTTGGTCTCGCCCAATCAACCGATGACAACGACGCGGCGCGGCGGGTGCCGACGATTGAGGCGAACCTGATGCCGCTGGACCGGGGCACCGGGCAATGGACCAAGCTGGATATCCCGCGCTTTGCCTCGCTGCGGTCCGGCCAGGTCAATGTCCGGCGCGGGCCCGGCAAAGTGCACGATGTGGAATGGCAGTTCCGGCTGTCCGGCCTGCCGGTGGAAATCATTGCCGAGACCGAGGAATGGCGACTGATCAGGGACTATGAAGGGGCGACGGGCTGGGTCCAGCGGTCACTGCTCACCAGCAAGCGTTACGGTTTCGTGGTCGAGGACAAGGCCCCCCTCTATCGCAGCGCAACCGACCGGCGCTGGAAGATCGCCCGCGCCCAGCGCGGCACCCTCGGCCGGATCAAGGCCTGCACCCCCGATATGTGCCGGGTCACCTTCAAGGAAATCACCGGCTGGGTCGAAAAAAAGGCTCTGTGGGGCATTTATTGGGACGAGGAGTGGCGGTAGGGCGTCCATCCCATTACCGTAATTCTCGTAATTCTCGTAATTCCGAGCAGAAATTTAAGGTTTATTATGATGTTCTCGGATTTTTCAAAAATTATATAATAATTAATATAATTAATTTTAAAATCCAAACAAAATAAAATATAATTTATATAGATAGGGAGACATCATGGATCAGGGCAGTACCCCCCTTCATGTCGTGCGCTTGCCCCGGCAGAAGCAGAAAGCGGAACAAGTTGCCGAGCGCATCGACCACGGCCACGATCCTGGTCGTCAGCCCGCCGCGAGAGCGTCCGATGGCTTGATGCTGTGTCCCCCTTTTGCGCCCGAAGCCTTATGATGGGCCTGGACAATCGTCCCGTCGATGAGGACATACTCCAAATCTGGATCGCCGCTTATGGCGTTGAAAAGTCTCTCGAACACACCGGCCTTTGCCCATCGACAAAATCGCTTGAAAACCGAATTCCAGTTGCCGAAATCCTGGGGCAGGTCACGCCATGGAGATCCTGTTCGCACACGCCAGGGAACGGCCTCTACGAACCGACGGTTATCCGCACCGGTTGCTCCCGCGTCCCCGGCCTTACCGGGTAACAGGGGCGCAATCTTTTCCCAAAGTTCATCTGAAATCCCCAAACGATCTTCGTCCATCCAGACCTCCATTTTCCGATCTTCGTCCATCCAGACCTCCATTTTCGAAGCTTGAATAACAGTTCAGGCCAAATCGGAAGCCCGAATGTCAACAGGCCCTAGTTGGCAAACCGATAATTTCTTATCCTGAATTTCCCGGCTCTCCGCGGCTGCTGCCGGGAAGTTCACTGATATGAATTCATCAAATCAGGTTGCGACCAAATTCCGACATTCATCGGAATGACGGATTTGGCGGTTATTCGGCCGCCTCCTTGACCGGTGCACTCGGATCGCGGAACCGCTGGCTCAGCAACGCCCAGTTCTCGCGGGCGATTTCCAGTGAGGCTTCCTTGACGTGGCCGAAGCCGCGGATCTGGTCGGGGATATGGGCCAGATCAATCGCCGCGGCGTGGTTCTCCGGCGCCAGATCCTCGATGATCTCCAGCACTGTTGCCTCATAGTCGGTGATCAGGGCGCGCTCGGTCTTGCGTTCCCCGGTCCGGCCAAAGAGATCGAGCGGCGTACCGCGCAGGCGTTTCATCTTCGCCAGCAGGCGGAACCAGCGCATCATGCCGGGGCCGTATTCTTTCTTCACCAGATGGCCTTCACTATCGCGCTTTGCCAACAGCGGCGGGGCAAGATTGTATTTCAGGGCATAATCACCCTCGAACTGTTCGGCAACCTTGGCCCCGAACTGGCCATCGGTATAAAGCCGGGCTACTTCGTATTCATCCTTGTAGGACATTAGCTTGAACAGGCCGCGCGCCACGGCGTCGGTCAGCCCGGATTTGTAGATGCCTTCCTCGGCCTCGCGCATCTTGTTGACCAGGGTCCGGTAGCGCCTGGCATAAGGCTTTGACTGATAGGCAGTCAGGAATTCGGCGCGCCGGTCGATGACCTCGTCCAGAGTTTCAGATATTTTCAGCGAGCCTGAGGCTTTGGCGGCCGGCTGCACCAGAGCTTCGACCGCGGCCGGGTCATGGGCGGCCCGGCGGCCCCATTCAAAGGCCTTGAGGTTCATCTCCACCGATACATTGTTCAGGCGGATCGCCTCCTCGATTGAACCGTGCGAGATCGGCAGCAGGCCGCGCTGGCAGACAAAACCGAGCATAAACAGGTTTGACATGATCGAATTGCCCATCAGCGAGGTTGCTATTTCATTGGCCGAGACAAAGTCGGCGTTCTCCTCGCCGCAACTGGCGGCAATCTGCTTTTTCAGCCGTTCGGTCGGCAGGTCGAAGTCTGGCTGGCGGGTGAAATCGCCAGTCATGGTTTTCTGGGTGTTGATCACCGCATGGGTGCGGCCCTCGCGCATGGTGGCAAGCGTCTTGGGACTGCCAGCCACGACGATATCGCAGCCCAGGATCAGGTTTGCCGCACCCGAGGACACACGGATCGTCTGGATCTGCTCGCGGGTTTCGGCAATGCGGATGTGGGAAAGGACCGCACCGCCCTTTTGCGCCAGCCCCTGCATGTCCAGCACGCCGCAGCCCTTGCCCTCAAGGTGCGAGGCCATGCCGATCAGCGCGCCGATGGTCACAACGCCTGTGCCGCCAATGCCGGTGACGACAATATTGTACTGTCGGTCGATCGGCGCTGAAACCGGTTCCGGCAAAGCCGGCATCTGGCCGTGGTCGGCGTCCGAGGCTTGGCCCTTGCGCAACTCACCGCCATAGACAGTGACAAAGGAGGGGCAAAAGCCCTTCACACAGGAATAATCCTTGTTGCAGCTCGATTGGTCGATCTTGCGCTTGCGGCCGAACTCGGTTTCCAGCGGCGAGACCGAGACGCAGTTCGACTTGACGCCGCAATCGCCGCAGCCCTCGCATACTAGATCATTGATGAATATCCGCTTGGCCGGATCCGGATGGGCGCCCCGCTTGCGCCGGCGACGTTTTTCCGAGGCACAGGTCTGGTCATAGACCATGACGCTGACGCCTTCGATCTGGCGCAGGTCCAGCTGGACCGGATCCAGTTCGTCGCGGTGGTGGATCTCGACGTCGCTGGGGAAATAACCGGACTCATACTTTTCCGGCTCGTCGGAAACCACCACGACCTTGGCCGCGCCTTCGGCCAGCATCTGGGAGACGATATCGTCCGGTGTCAGATCGCCTTCATTTTTCTGACCGCCGGTCATGGCAACGGCGTCATTGTAGAGGATTTTGTAGGTCACCGTGGTGTTCGAGGCGATTGCCGCCCGGATCGCCAGGATGCCGGAATGATTATAGGTACCGTCGCCAAGATTTTGGAACACATGGTCGGTGGTGACGAAATGGTTTTCGCCGATCCAGTTGGCGCCCTCGCCGCCCATATGGGTGTTGCCGATGGTATTGCGGTCCGGCATCAGCTGGGCCATCCAGTGACAGCCGATCCCGGCATAGGCGCGCGAACCTTCGGGCACCCGGGTCGATGAATTGTGCGGACAGCCGGAACAGAAATAGGGTGTCCGGGTCGCGATAGGTTCGGCATTGCCCAGCATGGCGGCCAGACCCTTGATGTCGTTCATCCGGGTCGAAAGCAGTTCATCCTCGCACGTCGACAGCATGCGTTCGCCGATGGCAATGGCGATATTGTTGGCATCAAGCGCGTCCTTGGCCGGGAACAGCGAGCGGGCTTCTTCGTCCTTCTTACCGATGACCATCGGGGCATTGGCCTGGTCGTAGAGAATTTCCTTGATCTGCCATTCGATCAGCGAGCGTTTTTCCTCCACAACAATGATCTTGTCGAGGCCCCTGGCGAAGGCCTTGATGCCCTCGGGCTCCAGCGGCCAGGGCATGGCGACCTTGTAGAGGGCAAGACCCATTTCGGCGGCCTTGACCTCGTCAATGCCGATATCCTCCAGCCCCTGGCGCACATCCAGATAGGATTTGCCGGTTGTGACAACGCCGATCTTGGGATTGGTGCCGCCAGCGAAGATGGTCTTGTTCAGCTTGTTGGCGTGGACAAACTCATAGACCGCGGGCAGTTTGAAATCCTGCAGACGGGCTTCGGCTTCCAGCGGCCATTCGAAAAGGCGGATGTGCAGCCCGCCCTCGGGCTTTGGCACATTCGGGAGGTGAATGTTCAGCCGGTTCGGATCGACCATCACCGAAGCTGTGGTATCAACCGTATCCTTGATCAGTTTCAGGCCCGTCCAGCAGCCTGAGAACCGCGACAGCGCCCAGCCATATATGCCGTAATCGATGATTTCCTGCACGCCGCTGGGATAGAGAAACGGGATATGCGCATCCATCATCGCATAATCGGACTGGTGCGAGGTCGTCGAGCTTTCCGAAATATGATCGTCGCCCATCAGGACGACAACGCCGCCATTTGGCGAGGAACCGGCCAGATTGGCGTGGCGCAGCACGTCGCCGGACCGATCGACGCCCGGCCCCTTGCCATACCACATCCCGAAGACGCCATCGAACTTGCCCTCGCCGCGCAGTTCCGCCTGCTGGGTGCCCCAGATTGCGGTAGCGGCCAGATCCTCGTTCAGGCCGGGCTGGAAGATCACGTCGGCGGCATCCAGGGCCGTTTTGGCGCGCGCCATCTGCATATCGACCTGGCCCAGCGGCGAGCCGCGATAGCCCGACACATAACCGCCGGTGTTGAGGCCGGCCGCCATATCGCGCTGTTTCTGCATCAACAACATCCGGATCAAAGCCTGGGTCCCGGAAACGAAGATCCGGTCCTTGGTCAGATCATATTTGTCGTCAAGCGATACGGAGCTTTTGGCCATATTGGCATTCCCTCTGCCGACCGGAAAACAGGGCCGGATCAACGATTGGATTCGTATTTCATTATTTATATAGGCTATGCGGGTCGCGGCAAAAAAGTCAATATTGCTGACCTAGGGCAATCGCATTTCATAAAGTCTTGGCTCAGTTCACGAATTGTATGCATGGACGTGCGATGGCGGTTGCGAGGCAAGCCCGGGGTGAGGCGTTCTCCAGTTCAAGCCGCTGGAACCATCGCAGGTAGTTGTCGAGATATCTGGTCGCGACGCCTCGGTAGCGCCGCAGGAAATCCTTCAACCGGCTGTGTCGGTTGTTGACCGCCGGATCTGCTGCGATCTGAATGTGAAAGGCACCTCGCACCCGCTCCCTTCGTGACAGGTTCAATGCTTCGTGATGCGCACCGATTGCCGCCGCGCATCGCGGACAAGCGCGGTGTCCATCGGTCACCAAAACGATATCCTCGTCCACAACCGGCGCGATTACCTCTCGCAAGGTATTGGCGTTGACCGCGGGCAGAACTGCACTGACTGTCGCGCCGCTGCGACCAGCGGCAACCAGTACCGGAACCTGTTCATCCGACAGGCCCCGCTTGCTGGCCTTGCCTCCCCTGCGTCGCGCCTTGCGCTCAAGGTTTCGTGCACCTTTCCGGCTTTCCGGCACACAGGTTTCATCGGCTTCCACGATGCCCGTGAGCTTGCGTGCCTTCAGGTCTTTCGCGGCAGGAAATCGGTGCCGCCAACGGAAGGCGGTGTTGACGGCAAGTCCGCAACTTTCTGCTGAAGCGCGAACCGTCAGCCCATCAGCAAGACAGGCTCCGAAGGAAAGCCACTTGTCCTTGCGGTGCAGACCCGACAAGGGGGTGCCGGTCGCGGCATTGAATGTCTTATTGAATGTCTTCCTGCATCCTTTGCACTGGTACCGTCGCAGACCCCTTGCCTTGCCACGCGATATGGCGCCTAGCGTGCCACAATGCGGGCACTGGCGATCTCCACCCACGGCCGCTTCAATGGCAGCCAGCGACGCTGACGTCTCCGTGTCCCCCAGGAACACGGCTTCGGTTTGCTGCCGCTGCGCCGGGCTGAGGTGGTCTATCCCCGATAACCATTCCTGAAACTGCTTGTGATCCATGTCAATCCATCCTTCTGATTTCACAAAAAACATAACATGGACGCACACGGCTTGTAAACTGAGCCACTCAAAATCAGGCCGATTGTTCGAGATGCCCTCCATGTAGTCGTCGTCCCATGCGGCTGAATGCCGTTTTTGCGGCAGGCTCATTTTGCCGGGTGCTCGGCGCAGCAGGTTCATCGCCGCATGTTTGATTGTGGCAAAATTGGCAGCGGCATTGCCGGTTCCGATGCGATATTCGTCTTGTCGGAAGGTCACATCCAGAACCCGGTGCAAGCTGTTTTCCACCTGCCAATGATCGCGGATATATTTTGCCAGGGTCTCGGGTTCAGCCTCAAGCGATGCGATATGAAATCGCGTGACCGTTTCGGCCTTGCCTCCTGTTTCACGTGTGTATTCGGTCATGATCACGGTTTTCAAGCCGGGCCACTGATGACGGTCCCTGATCCATTCGGTATCCGGGCAGGCCGTGGAGCGCCGCGTCTCAATGCGCCCATGATTTCCGTCGACGATCTCACTTTTTCTGAGGCTCAGTTTACAAGCCGTGTGCGTTCATGTTATGTTTTTTGTGAAATCAGAAGGATGGATTGACATGGATCACAAGCAGTTTCAGGAATGGTTATCGGGGATAGACCACCTCAGCCCGGCGCAGCGGCAGCAAACCGAAGCCGTGTTCCTGGGGGACACGGAGACGTCAGCGTCGCTGGCTGCCATTGAAGCGGCCGTGGGTGGAGATCGCCAGTGCCCGCATTGTGGCACGCCAGGCGCCATATCGCGTGGCAAGGCAAGGGGTCTGCGACGGTACCAGTGCAAAGAATGCAGGAAGACATTACAATGCCGCGACCGGCACCCCCTTGTCGGGTCTGCACCGCAAGGACAAGTGGCTTTCCTTCGGAGCCTGTCTTGCTGATGGGCTGACGGTTCGCGCTTCAGCAGAACGTTGCGGACTTGCCGTCAACACCGCCTTCCGTTGGCGGCACCGATTTCTTGCCGCAAAAGACCTGAAGGCACGCAAGCTCACGGGCATTGTGGAAGCCGATGAAACCTATGTGCTGGAAAGCCGGAAAGGTGCACGAAACCTTGAGCGCAAGGCGCGACGCAGGGGAGGCAAGGCCAGCAAGCGGGGCCTGTCAGATGAACAGGTTCCGGTACTGGTTGTCGCTGATCGCAGCGGCGCGACAGTCAGTGCGGTTCTGCCCGCTGTCAACGCCGATCCCTTGCGAGAGGTAATCGCGCCGGTTGTGGATGAGGATATCGTTTTGGTGACCGATGGACACCGCGCTTATCCGCGATGCGCGGCGGCAATCGGTGCGCATCACGAAGCATTGAAATCACGAAGCATTGAACCTGTCACGAAGTGAACGGGTGCGAGGTGCCTTTCACATTCAGATCGCAGCAGGTCCGGCGGTCAACAACCGACACGGCCGGTTGAAGGATTTCTTGCGGCGCTACCGAGGCGTCGCGACCAGATATCTCGACAACTACCTGCGATGGTTCCAACGGCTTGAACTGGAGAACGCCTCGCCCCGGGCTTGCCTCGCAACCGCCATCGCACGTCCATGCATACAATTCGTGAACTGAGCCTTTTCTGATGAAATCACCCTCGATCCCGCGCTCACGGCACTCGTCAAAAAACAGTTCGACATCCTTGCGCAAGCTTCCCTGATTACCCTTCAGGCCAATCACGTAGTCTACCCCCTGTCCCCTGCCCAAATCGAACCAAAAAGTGCGGCGAGACGACGATACGCGCATGTACAAGTGGCGGCATCTGATCGAAAACGACTTCGCAAAGATCAAGGAATTCCGAGGTATGGCAACGCGTTACGACAAGACCGCACCAGCCATGCCGCCAACTGGCACTTCTCGGCAATTGCTCATCGCCGCAAGATGATTGTCAACAGGCCTTGGCAAACTTTAACACAAGTGTCAGCCAGATCGATAGTAGAAAATGGGTATGGCGATGACAATCGTCGCGATCCGCAGTACGTGCATTGCCGCGACAAAGGCGGTGTCGGCGCCAATAACCAACGCGACCAGCATCATTTCTGAAAATCCACCGGGTGCCAACGCCAGGAAGAGGGGGATCGGGTCGATATCGACAATCGGTGCGGCAAGATACGCAAACAGGCCCGACACGATGGTCATGGTCAGACCGATGCCGGCGCCCAGCAGGATTGGCGTCTTGACAGCCCGCCAGCCACCCTTGGTCGAAAAACGGGTTCCAACATTTGCCCCGATCAATATTTGAGCCGCCGCGATCGCCAGACCGGGCGGTGTCGCCTGGGTCAGCCCGAGCCCATGAGCCAGCGCGCTGACCAGCATCGGACCCATTACCGGGGCGGCCGGCAGACGCAAGATCCGGCCCAACATCAAACCGGCGACACCACAGCCAACAAGAACGAAAGCGTCACCCAATCCAAACCCGTTCTGATTGGATGTCCGAGGGTTCGTGGTTTGCCCGAGGTCAATTCCAGTCAAAAGAGTGATCAGAAACGGCGCGATAGTGACAGCGACCAAAATTCGCGTGGCATGGACCAGGACGATTGCACGGGTGTCGCCACCCGCCTCGCCGCCCAGCATCAGCATCTCGCTCAATCCCCCGGGAGGCGAGGCATAAAGAGCGGTTGTTCGATCGTAACCCCACCACAGCAGAACCCGGTAGGCCAGAACAGCAACCGCACAGACATAGAGCGGCACCAGCACCGCAACCTTCCACCAATCGGAAATGTTGCCCAGGACGTCGGGTGTAAACGAACTGCCCAGAAAGACGCCCAGCACCGCCAGGGTCGGAGCCCGAACCCAGGAAGGCATGGCCACCGGCGCGCCGGCCACGGCGGCGATGGTGACCGCGACCATGGCGCCAATCAACCAGGCGAGTGGTAGATTGGCGGCTGCGGCCGCGCCGCCGCCCAGCGCGGCAATGGCGACTGTCAGGCCAAGTTTTGCCAGTGGGTGACCGGGTGGTGAAAGGCCGCCCGGGTTCACGGCAGAAATTGTTCGTCGATAATCCGTTCGGACAAATGGCGCCCGGCATCGAACAGCATCTGCAGGGATACATCGCGGTTCTCGGTAACACTGACCCGAACCACCTCGCGTACTTCGGTATGGTCGGCCACGGCGCTGACCGGCCGTTTATCTGCTTCCAGAATTTCAAACGTGACGGCCGCTGTGTGGGGCAACAGGGCCCCGGGCCATCGGCGCGGGCGAAAAGCGCTGATCGGGGTCATCGCCAGCAAGTTTGAATCGATCGGCAGGATCGGCCCGTGAGCCGACAGGTTGTAGGCCGTGGATCCGGCTGGAGTGGATATCAATGCGCCGTCGCAGATCAAATCCGGCAGGCGCATCTGATCATCGACATAGACCCGCAGCTTGGCGGCCTGGCGCGTCTCGCGCAGCACCGAGACCTCGTTGATGGCCTGCGCCTCGATCGTTTCATTGCGCACGGTTTCGGCAATCATCTTCAACGGATAGAGAACGGCGGTTTCGGCTTCGTTCAAACGCTCCATCAGATTTTCCGCCGCGAAGTCATTCATCAAAAAGCCGATGGTCCCCCGGTTCATCCCGTAGATCGGTATATTGCGACCCATGGTTTCGTGCAGCATGTGCAGCATGTAGCCATCACCGCCGAGCGCTACCACCACTTCGGCCTCGTCCAGCGGGACGTTGTCATAGCACCGCCGCAGAATGGCCAGACCATCCTGGGCATTGTCGGCATTGCTGGCGGAAAAGTGGATCTTCTCAAATGCCATCCCGGGAGCGCCCTTTTGTCATTGCCCGGGTAACCTATCGGCGGCGGGCTGATCCTGCCAGTGGGGAACATCCTTGCCGGGATCGGGTGTGACCGGCGTCATTGCTGTTCGCAAACTTCTTCGATTCTTTGAACAGGGAACCTTTGCCATGCGTGCTGTAATCATCTGCATTGCCGCAATGGCGGCACTGGTCTTGCTTCCTTTTTCCCCCGCCCTAGAGTTTTTTGAGACACTGATCACGACCTGAGACGAGGGGATTATTGAGGTATTTCATGATGGAACAGAAGAAGGTTGATCGGCCCGGCGTCGCAGACAGACGGCGGCGCGCAAGCAGTAGGCCGTTCTGCGGGTGTTGCGGGGCGAGGACATCGAGTTGGTGGCTCGTGGTATCGACGCGACGGCGGCCGATGTCAGCGTTTGGTGGGACGTTTCCTGGCGACGGGCGCATCCGGGCTGAAGCACCGCCCTCGCGATGTGCGTGACGAAGAGATTGATCGGCTGCGCGCCAGGGTGGGCGAGGTCACCATGGATAACGAGTTTCTCGTCGAGAAGATCGCGAAGATGGAGGCGGGCCACCCTTTCGGGCGCCGGAGGTCGAAGCGATGAGCGCCGTCATCCCGATCTCCACGGGCAGGACCTGTGGTGTATCACGGGTGTGTCGGGTCCGGGGTCCGAGCCGTGCCAGCGTGTACCGGGACTTGCAACCGGCCCAGGCCGAGAGCCCTCGCCGCGCCGCCGCCCGGGACTACAAGGCCCCCTGTCGGATGCGGACCTGGCCCGTGAGATCAGGCAGGTCATCACCGACAGCAGGTTCCATGGCGAGGGCTACCGCAAGGTGTGGGCGCGCCTGCGCTACAAGGGGATCGGCACCTCACAGGCGCGGGTTCTGCGGCTCATGCGCGAGAACGGGCTGTGTGCGAAGCCATGCCGAGGGCCAGCACACGGTCCCCGCGCCCATGACGGGACCCTCATCCCGGACGGTATCGACGAAAGGCCAAGGAATGTGGGGCACGGACATGACCGCCACGCTTCCGGGAACAGGGCGTCAGGTCGCTGTCCTTGTCGCGGTCGATCATTGCCCGGCAGGCTGCGTTGGCGTCCATGCCGCCACGCGGGCACGCGCTTCGAGGCGCTTCAGCCGATCCGCCAGGGCGTGCGGGAATGCTTCGGGGCGATCGGCACGGACGTGGCCGCTGGCCTGACCATCCGCCATGACAACGGCTCGCAGTACATCAGCCACGACTTCCGGAACAAGATTGCCTGGCTGGGAGCGACATCCTCGCCGTCCCTTGTCCGCGCCCCCGAAGGGAACGGCTGTGCCGAGCGCTTCATCCGGACGCTCAAGGAAAATCTGCTCCGGGTCAGAACCTTCGAGATAATCGAGGAACTGCAGAAGGCCCTCCAGGAGTTCAAGGACGATTACAACGAGCATTGGCTGATCCAGCGCGTTGGGCATCGATCACCAAACCAGTTCAGACGCGACGACATGGACAAAATCCAGGTCGCCGCGTAAGCTTCAAAAGTGTCTCAATAACCCTAGGGCGATACACTTTTGATGAATGGCCCTGTTATGTTTTGCAGTATTATTGCTAGGGTAGGCGGAGGCTTCTATGCCGCACGATCCATCGGCGGGCGCGGCGCAGGACCGGCACGAGGGCTATTATTATCCAAAGAATACCAGCCAGGAAAATTACGGCGCCCGTGCCCGGCAAATACAGGATGCCTCCCGGCGAACGCGGATCGGGTTCGTCACCCAGTTGACCAAACAGCAGATGGCTGCGGCCCATACACCGCAATATGCTATATTCGCCAAGGGCACCGAAGTACAGAAAATGATCATCGTGGCCCTGAACGATGATGTGTTTGCCACCCTGTATCGGGCATGCGGCGTGTTGGTGCAATTGACCGCCCAGGCCCGTACGACCCAGTTCTTCCAGGACGCCCGCGCCGAAGGCATCCTGACATTCCCGATCTGCTGAAGATATTGGGGTTTGCCCGACTGATCGTTTCAGATGGCAAGGATTTCATCCACCTGATCCTGATCCAGTAGTTCAGCCGCCGGTAACGCTCATATGCCGGGTTACCGCCGGGCTCCTGGCGCGCCGGTCAATGATGAAGTCATGGCCCTTTGGCTTGCGCCCGATCGCTTCGTCTATCGCCGCCAGCAAGGGCCCGTCATTGCTCGAGGCGCGCAGGGGAGCGCGCAGGTCCGCCGCATCATCCTGGCCAAGGCACATGTATAACGTACCGGTACATGTCAGCCGGACGCGGTTGCAGCTTTCACAGAAGTTATGGGTCATCGGTGTGATGAAGCCGAGACGCCCGCCGGTTTCCTCCACCCGAACATAACGGGCCGGGCCGCCGGTCTTGTACGGGATATCGGTCAAAGTCCATTGCTCGGCCAACCGGGCGCGGAGCAGCGACAGGGGCAGATACTGTTCGGCGCGGTCTTCATCAATATCGCCCAGCGGCATGGTTTCAATCACGGTGAAGTCGATCCCGCGTCCATGAGCCCATTCGATCATTTGCGGCAGTTCATGTTCATTGCCGCCCTTAAGGGCAACCGCGTTCAGCTTGACCTTCAGGTCCGCCTCTTGAGCGGCATCGATTCCGTCCAGCACTTGCTCCAGCCGGCCCCAACGGGTGATTTCCCTGAACTTGTCGGCATCCAGCGTGTCGAGCGAGACATTGATCCGGCGCACCCCGGCGCCATAGAGCCCCTTGGCCAGACGGCGCAACTGGGACCCGTTGGTCGTTACGGTCAATTCGTCCAGATCGCCGCTGTCGAGATGCCGGCCGAGGCGATCGAACAGCCACATGATATCCCGGCGCACCAGTGGTTCCCCGCCAGTCAGGCGCAGCTTGCGCACGCCGCGCGATACGAAAGCTGAACACAGCCGGTCCAATTCTTCCAGGCTCAACAGATATTTCTTGGGCAGAAAGGTCATGTTCTCCGACATGCAATAGACACAGCGGAAATCGCACCGGTCCGTGACGGAGACGCGTAAATAGGTCACGTGGCGTCCAAACGGGTCGACCATCGGTGCCTTTGCAGCCATGCTAGTTCCGGTCATCCAAATTTCCTCGGCGTGGTGAGGCCAGCATCAAGCAAGCGCACAGCGGATTCAAGACACAGATTGCCCTTGCGCGCTATCCGATGCGTTGAAACTCTTGTGAACATGCCACTGATATAAGTTGCGCTTTGGCGTCTCGCCAATTGACTTTTTCCCGGCGCGGGTGAATTTTCGGGCAGGAGCAGACCTGAAAAGGGGGCTCATATTCAAAACAGGAGCTGATCCGATGGCCGTTGCCGAATCCTTTGTCCATCCCGACGTACGCGATGAGGTCTCCCAGGAAGAATGGGATCTGCGCGTCAATCTTGCCGCCGCTTATCGCGCGGTGGCGACGTTCGGTTGGGACGATCTGATTTTTACTCACATATCGGCCCGGATTCCCGATACCGACCACCATTTCCTGATCAATCCCTATGGTCTGTTGTTCGAGGAAATTACTGCTTCTTCCCTAGTCAAGATCGATCTGAAGGGCATGCCGGTGATCCCGACCGACTATTTCATCAACCCGGCCGGTTTCGTGATCCATTCGGCGGTGCACGAAGCGCGCGAGGATGCCCGGTGTGTCATGCATCTGCACACGGCGCAGGGGCAGGCAGTGTCCGCGCAAAAGGAAGGGCTGATGCCGCTGACCCAGATCGCCATGATCGTGCGCGAGGATGTGAGCTATCACGAGTATGAGGGCATCGCCTTGGATTCCAGCGAGAAAGAGCGTCTCGTTGCCGATCTGGGAATCAAGAATGCCATGATCCTGTGGAATCATGGTACCTTGACCATTGGAGAGACCGTTGGCGCAGCCTTCATGAAAATGTACGCCCTGGAACGTGCCTGCATGGCCCAGACGGTGGCGTTGGCCGGAAATGTCGGGCTTCACATGCCCTCGGAAAAGGCGCGGATGAACACCGCCGATCAGGCCCGGGGAACGGCGGCCGGCCCGGTTGTTCAGATGGGTTGGGATGCGGTTCGCCGCCGGCTCGACCGGGAAAACCCCGGCTACGATCGCTAACCTTCAAAAAATGCGCGCGCCACTCCAGATTCACAACGCTTGGGAAGAGAGGGGGAACCCGCCGGTACGCGTAGTGGGTCCTTGTACTCTTAAGATCGGTCGGAATAAATGCCCCAGACGTTCGGACCGATCCCGAAGCTTTGGACTGCTAAGGAGGAGAACCCCCACCTGCTGCTTCGCCTTATAGATGGCAAGATCGATGCCAATCGAATAAAATTTTACTGAATCAATAGGTTAAAACTATCACTTTTTAAATTCAACGACAATGTCCTGATATGAGACAGATATCTGTGCCATTTTGGCATACCTGTCAGGCCATGACACAGTTTCAAGGCAGTTTGTAATCAGGAAAACCATCGAAGACTTCGGGCCAGAAGCGCACCACCACACGAAAGAGGCAAGTACGTGCAAAAATTCGGGATAGGCCAGCCGGTTCGCCGGGTCGAAGACAAGCGTTTCATCACCGGAGAAGGCGAATTTGCCGAGGATCTGGCGGCCGAAAGCATGGTGTGGGCTGCCTTTGCGCGCAGCACAGTCGCGCGTGCCGACCTCCTGGATGTCCGCACGGATGCCGCCAAAGCTCTGCCGGGCGTGATTGCGGTATATGTGGCGGCGGATTGTGACGCAGCCGAAATTGAGAGTGTTCCCGTCCTGACGTCAATCGACAGTTCCGACGGAACACCAATGGCAACACCGCCCCATCCGGTACTGGCCGGTAACAGGGTCAATCACGTCGGCGAATGTGTCGCCATGGTTGTCGCCGAAACCTGGACCGCGGCGCTGGATGCGGCCGAATTGGTCGAGATTGACTATGATGATTTGGAACCGGTTGTCGAAATACGTCACGCTGTCGCCGACGGAGCGGTCCAGCTTTACGACAATGTGCCGGGCAATGTCGCTTTTGACTGGAACTGCGGTGACGCGGCCGCGACCGATGCTGAATTTGAGGCGGCGGCGCACACGGTGAGCGTGGACCTGATCAATAACAAGATCGTCTGCAATCCACTGGAGACGCGCGGCCTGCTGGTCCACAAATCACCGGACAGCGGTAAATGGGCGCTTACGGGGTCGGTTCAGAATGTCTTCAACCATCGGCGCTTGCTGACAAAGGCTTTGGGCTGGGCGGAAGACGAGATCGAGGTCTATGCCAAGGATGTTGGCGGCGGGTTCGGTAACAAAAACCAAGTTCAGTCAGAACACATCATGTGCATGCATGTGGCAAAACGGCTGGACCGGCCCGTCAAATGGGTGTCCTCGCGAACGGAAGCCTTTCTGACTGAAAGTCACGCCCGGGCGCTGGATACCAGGGTGGAGCTGGCGCTGGATGCCGATCACCGCTTTACCGGTTTGCGGATCCGCACGCTGGCCGATCTCGGCGCCTATTGCTCGACCAATGGTCCGCTGATCCCGACCGGCGCTACGTCCGTAGTCCTGGGCGGGGCCTATGCCTTGCCGAACATTTCGATGAATGTGCGCGGCGTCTTTACCAACACCGTCCCCACCGATGCCTATCGCGGCGCCGGCCGACCCGAGGCGACCTATCTTCTGGAAAGGGTGATTGATGCGGCGGCCCATGATCTGTCGCTGGACCCTGTCGCATTGCGACGCAAGAACCTCATCGCCCCGACGCAACTGCCCTATACGACCGCCATGGCCAAGACGATTGATTGCGGCGAGTTTGAAACGGTTCTGGATTTAGCCCTTATCAGGGGCGACTGGGACGGATTTGAAAACCGCCGGGCACAGTCTGAAGCAAGTGGCAAACTGCGCGGCCGGGGGTTGGCGTTTTATCTGGAATGCACCCTGGGTCTGCCGACCGAGTACTGCAATCTGGCCTTCGATGACGAGGGGATGCTGACCATCACCGTCGGCACCCAGTCGAACGGACAGGGGCACGAGACGACCTTTGCCCAACTGGCCGCCGAAAACCTTGGCATTCCGTTTGAAAGCATCCGGTTTTTACAGTCTGACACGCGCGCCATGCCGACCGGTGGCGGACATGGCGGTTCCCGCTCGACCCAGCTTGGCGGCGCGGCCCTGCATCACGCCGCGTTCAAACTGATCGACAAAGCCAAGGCAATTGCCGGCCATCTGCTGGAAACATCCGTTGGCGATATCGAGCTGGACGAGGGGCGCTTCAAAATCGTCGGCACGGACCGGTCGATTTCGTGGACGGATGTCATCGCGGCCTCGTTCAACGGCGCGGCCGAAGCCATTGGTCTGGAGCGGGGTCTGGACGGCGAAGAGACCTATACCCGTGAAAACCATACCTTCCCCAATGGTTGTCACATTGCCGAGGTCGAAGTCGATCCGGCCACCGGCGCTCTGGAGATCCTGAATTTCCAGGTGGTCGATGATTTCGGGCGGGTCATCAATCCGTTGATCGTGCGCGGTCAGATCCTGGGCGGGGTGGTGCAGGGGCTCGGCCAGGCCGTTCTGGAACATACGGTTTATGACCCCGACAGCGGCCAATTGCTGGCGGGTTCCTTCATGGACTACACAATGCCCCGGGCCGATGATCTGCCACCGATCGGCATCGAATTTTTCGAGAACGCGCCATCCCCGTCAAACCCGCTGGGGATCAAGGGCTGTGGCGAGGCCGGTACGATCGCGGCGCCGCCAGCGATCGTAAACGCGGTGGTTGACGCGCTGCGCCCACGCGGTGTCCGCCATATCGACATGCCCTTGACGCGGGAAAAGGTGTGGCGCGCCGCGATGAGTTGACACACTCTGTCGTTTCGCCATGTCGGGGAGGCATTATGCCCCGCACGCGAACCGGTTATTGGCCTTGATGGGACTTGTTCAAAACCGGTACGGTGAACCCTGCACCAATCCAATTGGTTGCATGACCCCACGACAAGACGGCAAGGAGCGTTGAATGCCCGCCCAAAAAGAACATGCTAAAATGACGGCACTCCGCGACCAATTCGCAAGCGGCAAGATGAACCGCCGCGAATTTGTCCGCTTCGCGGCCCTGTTGGGCCTGTCATCGGTCGCGGCCTATTCGGTGGCCGGTCAGATTATGGGTGAAGGATTTGCACCGGCGGCGCGGGTGCAGTCGGCAAAGAAGGGCGGTGTTCTGAAAATCGGCATGCGGGTTATGGAGGTTTCCAGCCCGCATACCTATTCTTGGGTGTTCGATTCAAATGTCGGACGCTGTGTCCACGAATATCTGACACGAACCGATGCCGACAATGTGACCCGGCCCCTGCTGCTGGAAAACTGGGCACCGTCGGACGATTTGATGTCGTGGGATCTGACGCTGCGCAAGGACGTCAAATGGCACAAGGGCCGCGAATTTGTCGCCGCCGATGTCGTCTGGAACTTGAAACGGGTACTGGACCCGGCGCTGGGTTCATCCGTCATCGGTCTGATGAAAGGCTATATGCTGGACGAATACCTGACCGGTGGAACCGACACCAAGGGCCAGCCTCTGACCTCGACCCGGCTCTGGCGTGAAGATGCGATAGAGGCAATTGATGATCACACTGTCCGTCTGAAATTGAAAGTGCCCCAAGTCGCCGTTCCGGAGCACCTTTTCCATTACCCGCTGGCTATTCTCGATCCTGAAGAGGGTGGCTCATTCGGGGTCGGCGCCAACGGTACCGGCGCTTTCAAACTGATCGAGCACGAGGTCGGCGTCCGTTCGGTCTTGAAAGCCAATCCGGACTATTGGGGCGAGGGGCCGTATCTGGACGAAGTGCATTTCGTAGACCTGGGCGACAATCCATCGGCGTCGGCCGCGGCGCTGGCATCGAAACAGGTGCATGGCATCTATGATGGCAATGTCGATCAGCTGGATCTGGTCAAGGCCTTGCCCCATGTCGACGTCTATATGGCCACAACCGCCGAAACCGCGGTCGCTCGTATGCAGGTTGACAGCGACGAAGTGCCGGCCTTCAAGGATGCCCGCGTGCGAAAGGCCATGCGGCTTTCCATTGATCCGGTCAAAATATTCTCGGTCGCGCACAAGGATGTTGGCTCGGTTGCCGAACACCACCATGTCTGTTCGGTTCACCCCGATTACAAAGAGTTGGACTTCATGGCGCGCGATCTTGCCAAGGCCAAGGACCTGATGTCCGCGGCCGGATATTCAAATGGGATGGATGTCGAGATTGCCTGCAAGAAGGATCCCGCATGGGAACTGGCCGCAGTCGAGGCAATGACCAAGCAATGGCGTGAAGCGGGCATCCGGGTGGCGATCAATGTCATGCCGTCGGCGCAATTCTGGGATGTCTGGGACCAGGTGCCGTTCGGTTTTACCACCTGGGTCCACCGCCCGCTGGGCTTCATGGTGCTGAGCCTTGCCTATCGTACCGGTGTCCCGTGGAACGAGACCCATTTCTCCGACCCCGAATTCGATGATTTGCTGACCCGGGCCGAAGGCACCCTGGATATTGCCGAACGCACCGAAATCATCGGTCAACTGGAAACCATCATGCAGAAGCGTGGCCCGATCGTGCAGCCCCTGTGGCGCGGCACCTTCGCGGGTTATGACAAACGCGTTAGGGGTTTCAAGAAGCACCCGACCAATTATATCTTCGCCGAACAGCTTTCGTTGGGTACCTGACCGAGCAGGAAATGCCATGGCCCGATTGAACGAAGACGAGCGGCAGGCTTATCAACATGACGGTTATGTCATTCCGACTTTTCGTCTTTCCGAGGACAGGGTGGCAGCATTGCTGGCCGCGACGGAGCGGACCGTCGCCGCCAATCCGCATCTGCGTCCCGAGCACCTGGTTAGCGTGCACGTTAAGAACAATGAGCCCGAGGGCGTGACAGGTGACCAGGCATTCTATGACCTGGTCCATGATCCTGAAATTCTGGATCTGGTGGAGGACGTGCTGGGGCCAGACATCATTTGTTGGGGCGCCCATTTATTTTGCAAGCCCGGCGGCGACGGCATGGAAGTGCCGATGCACCAGGACGGCGACTATTGGCCGATGCGGCCGCTGGCGACCTGCAGCGTCTGGCTGGCTCTCGATCATGTGACGACCGAGAATGGATGCATGCGGTTCATTCCGGGCAGCCATCGTACGAAGACGCACCTGAAGCATGATGACCTCGACCGCGATGATGTCGTCCTGAAGCGCCAGTTGCGCGAAGACGGATACGACGCCGCCAGCGCGGTCAATATCGAACTGGAACCCGGCCAGATGTCGCTGCACGATGTCTATTTGATCCACGGATCGAATGCGAACACATCCGGAAAACGCCGGGCCGGCATCGCGCTTCGCTATATGCCGGCGTCCAGCTATTTCGACCGCCATATGTTTCCGCCCAGCAACAATTCCGGGCTGAAGGTGGATTTTTCTCAGCGCCCGCTGCTGCTGGTCAGAGGCCATGACACCAGCGGCCGCAACGATCTGGAAACCGGGCGGGAGTGGTTAGCTCAGGCCTGATATGATCCGCTCAGTCATTTCGGTGATAGTCGCGTCGATATCGATCATCAGCGCTTTTTCGGAAGCCTGAGGCGGTTCCAGAGCCTCCAACTGGCTGTCCAGCAGGGACGGCGGCATGAAGTGACCGGTTCGGGTGTTCATGCGTTCTTCGTGCAACTGCCGATTCCCGGTCAGGTGCACAACGCGCAGGGCCGGGACGCCCTGCCGCAACCAGTCTCGATAGCTGCGCTTCAGAGCGGAGCAGGTGACAACCAGCCCGTCGCCGAGCTCGCCATATGCATCGGTCTGCACCGCGATGGCATCCAGCGTATCCGTCCGGTCAGGCCGCGTTTTTGAGGTCTTGGGGCTTCCAGTTCCACGGCATGAGTTCGTCGATGGGGTTAATCTGTGATCAGCAATGCGTTCCAGCATCCATGTGAGCCAGGCCTCGGGATCGACATTGTTCATTTCAGCGGTCTCAATGAGGGCGTAGGCGATAGCGGCAGCCTCGCCGCCACCAACGGAGCCCATGAAGAGACAATTTTTTCGACCAGGGGCGACGGGACGGATTGATCGCTCACAGATATTGTTGTCGAGCTCCAGACGTTCGTCGCCGAGATAAGCACGCGCTTCGGGCATCGGCTTCAGGGCGTAGCGGATCGCCTCGGCCAGTTTGGTCTTGCCCGAGAGCCTGGGCAGTTGGGCCTGTAGCCATACTTCCAGGTCATCGAAGACAGGCCTGGCCTTCTCCTGCCGCAGGGCGGCCCTTTCGTAGCCGTCCGTTAGAGCCGTATTTTTCGGTTATTCCGGCATCCAATTCCACGGCATGAGTTCCTCGATGCGGTTGATCTTGTGATCTGGCAGGCGCTCCAACACCCATGTGAGCCAGGCTTCCGGATCAACGCCGTTCATCCTGGCGGTCTCGACGAGGGTGCAAGCGATAGCGGCGGCTTTACCGCCACCGACGGAGCCCATGAAGAGATGGTTCTTGCGGCCCAGTGCGATGGGGCGGATCGAGCGTTCACAGATGTTGTTGTCAAGTTCCAGCCGTCCGTCGCCGAGACAGGCACGCGCCTTTGGCATGCGGTTCAGCGCATGGCGAATGGCCCCTGCCAGTTTGGTCTTGCCCGAGAGCTTGGGAAGCTGGGCCTGTAACCATGCTTCCAGCTCATCGAAGACGGGCTTTGCCTCTGGCTTCCTCTTCGACAGCGTAAAGTACGGCGATCTGCTTGATTGTGCCTTTGGCGATGGCCGACCCGGTGCGCTCAAACTCTTCCACAAACTTGCGGCGCACATGCACCATGCAGGCCTGTTCGTCGGCCTTGCCCTCCCCGAAGAGGCCATTGAAGCCCGCAAAGCCATCGGCATGCACGGTCCCGGTATAGCCGGAAAGATGATTGACCGGGTGTGCACCCTTGCGGTCTGTACTGAACTGATACCAGGCACAGGGTGGGGCCTCGCCGCACCACGGGCGCTCGTCGCGCACGTAACTCCACAGCCGCGCGGTTCTAGGGTCTGTTGACAATCACCGGGCAGCAACGAGCATTGCGCAGAGGTGCCAGTTGGCCGCGTAGCTGGTATCTGTTTTGTCATATCTCGTTGCTATCCCCCTGAATTCCTTGATCTTTGCGAAGCAGTTTTCAATCAGGTGACGCCACTTGTACATGTGAGTATCGTAGTCTCGTTGCACTTTCCGGTTCGATTTGGGTGGAATAACCGCAGTTGCGCCGCGCTCATCAAGGTCTTGCAGGAGCCAATCGGCGTCGAAGGCCTTGTCAGCCAGCAACGATCCGAAGGAGACATCGTGGATCAGGGGGGCAACCCCCTTCATGTCGTGCGCCTGCCCCGGCAGAAGCAGAAAGCGGAACAAGTTGCCGAGCGCATCGACCAGGGCAACGATTTTGGTCGTCAGCCCGCCGCGAGAGCGTCCGATGGCTTGATTCCGTGTCCCCCTTTTGCGCCCGAAGCCTTCTGATGGGCCTGGACAATCGTTCCGTCGATGAGAGCATGTTCAAGGTCTGGCTCGTCGCTTATGGCGTTGAAAAGTCTGTCAAACACACCATCGACGAAATCGTTTGAAAACCGAATTCCAGTTGCCGAAATCCTGGGGCAGGTCACGCCAGGGAGACCCTGTTCGCACACGCCAAAGTACGGCCTCCATGAACCGACGGTTATCCCGACCGGTTGCTCCCGGGTCCCCGGCTTTACCGGGTAACAGGGGCGCAATCTTCGCCCGGAGTTCATCTGAAATCACCAGACGATCTTCGTCCATCCAGACCTCCATTTTCGAAGCTTGAATAACAGTTCAGGCCAAATCGCAACTCCGAAACCGCGCGGCTGTGGAGTTACGTGCGCGACGAGCGCCCGTGGTGCGGCGAGGCCCCACCCTGTGCCTGGTATCAGTTCAGTACAGACCACAAGGGTGTACACCCGGTCAATCATCTTTCCGGCTATACCGGGACCGTGCATGCCGATGGCTTTGCGGGCTTCAATGGCCTCTTCGGGGAGGGCAAGGCTGACGAACAGGCCTGCATGGTGCATGTGCGCCGCAAGTTTGTGGAAGAGTTTGAGCGCACAGGGTCGGCCATCGCCAAAGGCACAATCAAGCAGATCGCCGTACTTTACGCTGTCGAAGAGGAAGCCAGAGGCAAATCCCCCGAAGAGCGGGTCGCCATTCGGCAAGAGAAGGCAAAGCCCGTCTTCGATGAGCTGGAAGCATGGTTACAGGCCCAGCTTCCCAAGCTCTCGGGCAAGACCAAACTGGCAGGGGCCATTCGCTATGCGCTGAACCGCATGCCAAAGGCGCGTGCCTGTCTCGGCGACGGACGGCTGGAACTCGACAACAACATCTGTGAACGCTCGATCCGCCCCATCGCCCCTGGCCGCAAGAACCATCTCTTCATGGGCTCCGTCGGTGGCGGTAAAGCCGCCGCTATCGCTTACACCCTCGTCGAGACTGCCAGGATGAACGGCGTTGATCCGGAAGCCTGGCTCACATGGGTGTTGGAGCGCCTGCCAGATCACAAGATCAACCGCATCAAGGAACTCATGCCGTGGAATTGGATGCCGGAATAACCGAAAAATACGGCTCTAACGGACGGCTACGAAAGGGCCGCCCTGCGGCAAGAGAAGGCCAGGCCTGTCTTCGATGACCTGGAAGCATGGCTACAGGCCCAACTGCCCAGGCTCTCGGGCAAGACCAAACTGGCCGAGGCGATCCGCTACGCCCTGAAGCCGATGCCCGAAGCGCGTGCTTATCTCGGCGACGAACGTCTGGAACTCGACAACAATATCTGTGAGCGATCAATCCGTCCCGTCGCCCCTGGTCGAAAAAATTGTCTCTTCCCGGGCTCCGTTGGTGGCGGCGAGGCTGCCTCTATCGCCTACGCCCTCATTGAGACCGCTGAAATGAACAATGTCGATCCCGAGCCTGGCTCACATGGGTGCTGGAACGCATTGCTGATCACAGATTAACCCCATCGACGAACTCATGCCGTGGAACTGGAAGCCCCAAGACCTCAAAAACGCGGCCTGACCGGACGGATACATTCAAGCTTCGAAAATGGAGGTTTGGATGGACGAAGATCGTCTGGTGATTTCAGATGAACTCTGGGCGAAGATTGCGCCCCTATTACCCGGTAAGGCCGGGGACCCGGGAGCAACCGGTCGGGATAACCGTCGGTTCATGGAGGCCGTACTTTGGCGTGTGCGAACAGGGTCTCCCTAGCGTGACCTGCCCCAGGATTTCGGCAACTGGAATTCGGTTTTCAAACGATTTCGTCGATGGGCAAAGGCCGGTGTGTTTGACAGACTTTTCAACGCCACAAGCGGCGAGCCAGACCTTGAACATGCTCTCATCGACGGGACGATTGTCCAGGCCCATCAGAAGGCTTCGGGCGCAAAAGGGGGACACGGCATCAAGCCATCGGACGCTCTCGCGGCGGGCTGACGACCAAAATCGTTGCCCTGGTCGATGCGCTCGGCAACTTGTTCTGCTTTCTGCTTCTGCCGGGGCAAGCGCACGACATGAAGGGGGTTGCCCCCCTGATCCACGATGTCTCCTTCGCAGCGTTGCTGGCCGACAAGGCCTTCGACGCCGATTGGCTCCTGCAAGACCTTGATGAGCGCGGCGCAACTGCGGTTATTCCACCCAAATCGAACCGGAAAGTGCAACGAGACGACGATACTCACATGTACAAGTGGCGTCACCTGATTGAAAACTACTTTGCAAGGATCAAGGATTTCAGGGGGATAGCAACGCGATACGACAAAACAGATACCAGCTACGCAGCCAACTGGCACCTCTGCGCAATGCTCAACGCTGCCCGGTGATTGTCAACAGACCCTAAGCGGCACCAGCCGGCGCGGACTCAATTTCAGAGTGCGTCCGGTCTCGGCCAGGCGCACCTCGCTGTCGCCGCCAAGGCCGAAAGTCCGCATGGCGACGGCTTCCACCATGGTTCGCCAGCCACCGACCACGGCGCCTTCGGTATCGAGCCGGGGCTGACCACCCGACAAAACCGCCACATCGGTAGTGGTGCCGCCAATGTCCGAGACAACGGCATCGGGGACTTCCGTCAGCCAGGAAGCACCGACCAGGCTGGCGGCCGGATCGGACAGGATGGTCTCGATCGGTTTGGTTTTGGCGATTTCCGCCGAGAATTTAGTGCCCCGTCGCCGCGCACCACCATCAGCGGTGCATTGATGCCCTTCTTGTCGAACAGGGTCTCCGCGACCTTGATCAGGTGATCGATCATTGAGATCAGTCTTGCGTTCAGGACGCATGTGAGTGCGCGCCGGGGGCCGTCCAGCTTGCTCGACAGCTCGTGGCTGCACGTGACCGGCAGGCCAGTTTTTTCGCGGATGGCATCGCGTACGGCAATTTCGTGTTCGGCATTGCGAACCGCAAACTGGCCGGCGACGGCAAAGCCGGTCACCGTGTCGTCCAACGCCGTTAATTGATCGGCAAATGTTTTAAGGTTCAACTCCTCGGCGCGGTTGCCGCCGGCATTGTGTCCGCCAGACAGATACAGGACCGGGTCGTCACCCAGTGCCTTGTCGAGGCCCGCGCGGGTGATGGCGGCCGGCCCAAATCCGATCATCACCAGGCAAATGCATCCACCCCGACCCTCAACCAGCGCGTTTGTGGTGAGGGTGGTGGATAGAGATGTCAACGAAATCTCGTCGCCCCTTGCACCAGAGGTTTCCAGCACCGCATCCAATGCGCCGTCAATGCCTACCGCCAGATCGTGGCGGGTGGTCAGGGCTTTCGCCTTGGCGACGACGCCAATGTCTTCGTCAAACAACACGGCATCTGTATAGGTGCCGCCGGTATCAATTCCCAAAAGCAAAGGCATGGCGCTGGCCCGGTCACATGAACGCGAATTCGTTCAGGAACAGCTTGCCATGCCGTTCCATCCCGCAGCTCTTCATATCAATTTTCTGCCGTGGCGAAAGACCGATTAGGGTCTGTGGACAATCAGGGTTCCCATTGGGTCTGATTTCTGATTCAAACTTCGAAAATGGAGGTTGGAATGAACGCGCAACGTTTCGGGGTGGCGGATCAGTTTTGACGGCGACTTGAGCCGCATCTTCCGGGAAAGGCCTCTGATGCCGGGGCGAGGGCAAAGGATAATCGCCTCTTTCTCGAAGCCGTGTTCTGGCGCGGGCGCACCGGATCGCCATGGCGCGACCTTCCGCCCTCATCTGGAAAACTGGAACCCTCGGTTCCATCGGTTTCGTCGTGGGGCCAGGGCAGGCGTGTTCGAGCGTTTTTTCAAAGCTCAGTTTACAAGCCGTGTGCGTTCATGTCATGTTTTTTGTGAAATCAGAGGGATGGATTGACATGGATCACAAGCAGTTTCAGGAATGGTTATCGGGGATAGATCACCTCAGCCCAGCGCAGCGGCAGCAAACCGAAGCCGTGTTCCCGGGGGACACGGAGACGTCAGTGTCGCTGGCTGCCATTGAAGCGGCCGTGGGTGAAGATCGCCAGTGCCCGCATTGTGGCACGCCAGGAGCCATATCGCGTGGCAAGGCAAGGGGTCTGCGACGGTACCAGTGCAAGGGATGCAGGAAGACATTCAATGCCGCGACCGGCACCCCCTTGTCAGGTCTGCACCTCAAGGACAAGTGGCTTTCCTTCGGAGCCTGTCTTGCTGATGGGCTGACGGTTCGCGCTTCAGCAGAACGTTGCGGACTTGCCGTCAACACCGCCTTGCGTTGGCGGCACCGATTTCTTGCCGCAAAAGACCTGAAGGCACGCAAGCTCACGGGCATTGTGGAAGCCGATGAAACCTGTGTGCCGGAAAGGTGCACGAAACCTTGAGCGCAAGACGCGACGCAGGGGAGGCAAGGCCAGCAAGCGGGGCCTGTCGGATGAACAGGTTCCGGTACTGGTTGTCGCTGATCGCAGCGGCGCGACAGTCAGTGCGGTTCTGCCCTCGGTCAACGCAGATACCTTGCGAGAGGTGATCGCGCCGGTTGTGGACGAGGATATCGTTTTGGTGACCGATGGACACCGCGCTTGTCCGCGATGCGCGGCGGCAATCGGTGCGCATCACGAAGCATTGAACCTGTCACGAAGTGAACGGGTGCGAGGTGCCTTTCACATTCAGATCGCAGCAGATCCGGCGGTCAACAACCGACACAGCCGGTTGAAGGATTTCCTGCGGCGCTACCGAGGCGTCGCGACCAGATATCTCGACAACTACCTGCGATGGTTCCAACGGCTTGAACTGGAGAACGCCTCACCCCGGGCTTGCCTCGCAACCGCCATCGCACGTCCATGCATACAATTCGTAAACTGAGCCTTTTTCAAAGCCATAAGTGGCGCCCCCGACCTTGAACAGGCGCTCATCGACGGCGCCATCGTTTCGGCTCACCGGAAGGCGACCGGCGCAAAAGGGAGACATGGCATCAGGCCATCGGGCGCGCGCGGCGGCCCGACGACCAGGATTGTTGCCCGTCTGGCAATCTCGTCGGCTTTCTGCCGCTGCCCGGGCAGTTGCCCGTCCTGAAGGCCACGCTCGAAAAGCACCGCGACCCACAGGTCGGTGCGCCTGTTGACCCGATGGCTCAGGCCGCGTAACCATGCAACCCGCAACGCCGCCCGGCGCGAAGTTCAACATCGGACGGGACATTCCCCCGACATCGAACCGGAGACATCAGCGCGCCGATGACGCTGACGTCTGCAAGTGGCGGCATCTGATCGAAAATCATTTCGCGAAGACCAAGGAATTCAGAGGTATGGCTACACGCTACGACAAAACCGATTGCAGCTCTGCCGCAAACTGGAACTTGGCGGCAGTTCTGATCCCATCACGATGATTGTCCACAGACCCTAGTCGGCCGCCTGGTCCTTTTTTCTCAGGCACTGGTCCCAATAATCATAGATCACCATCGCCAGCACGACGACAGAGATGACCCAGAACGGCAGGCCACCCCAGAATCCGGCGAACCCCGTCGAGATGCTGTGCGCCAAGCAGATGATGAATGTGTTCACGATCACCAGACCAATCAGGCCGGTGATCCATTCGCGCCGCCTTACAGACCGGCATGTGAAGCCAGTTGCTTCAGCGAGGTTTCCGGCCGGGCGCCGTAGTGGCTGATCACCTCGGCGGCGGCCAGGCCGCCGAGCCGGGCACAGGCGGCCGGATCTCGGCCCGACGCCAGCCCGTGCAGGAAGCCGGCGGCGTAAAGATCGCCTGCCCCCGTAGTGTCCACAATTTTATCCACAGGCATTGCATCGACAACGTGAACCTCGTCGCCGGCCAGGACGACCGAGCCCTTTTCCGACCGGGTCAGGGCAGCCACGTCGACCTTGCCGCGCACCGCCTGAAGCACGGTATCGAAGTCATCGACCTGATAAAGCGATTTCAACTCGTCCTCATTGGCGAACAGAATATCGATGTCATTATCGACCAGGTTTTTGAACTCGTCCCGATGGCGATCGACACAGAACGAATCCGACAGGGTCAGGGCCACCCGACGACCATTGTCGTGGGCCGTCGTCATAACCTTGCGAAAGGCTTTTTGGGCTTCCTCGGGATCCCACAAATATCCCTCCAGATAGGCAATACCGGCGCCGGCCACCGCATCGGCATCGACATCGTCGGAATTGAGGGTAACGCTGATCCCCAGAAATGTGCACATGGTGCGCTGGGCATCTGGGCTGACCAGAACCATGCATCGTCCGGTGGGGGTCGAACCGGCCGGCGCCAGCGCCACATCGTAATCGGCGCCGACGGCGCGCATGTCGTGTGCGAAGATCTTGCCCAATTCATCATCGGTGACCTTGCCGACATAGCGGGCGGATGAGCCGAACCCGGCGACGCCGGCGATCGTATTGGCTGCGGACCCGCCCGAAGCTTCGGTCGCCGGCCCCATCTGGCCATACAGGGCCAGGGCCCGGTCGGCGTCAATCAGGCACATGGACCCCTTGACCAGGCCCTGTTCATCCAGAAACGCATCTTCGGTTCGCGACAGGACATCAACGATCGCATTGCCAATTCCAATTACATCACATTCAACCTCGGTCATACCGGATCACTCCCTTGGAAAATGGGCGGACGTTAGGGATTACACCCTCGATTGTCACCCGTTCGTTTCATGCGGATTTGCCGCTTGAGCCTGACGCCTTGAATATCTAGGCTCAGTTTACAAGCCGTGTGCGTCCATGTTATGTTTTTTGTGAAATCAGAAGGATGGATTGACATGGATCACAAGCAGTTTCAGGAATGGTTATCGGGGATAGACCACCTCAGCCCGGCGCAGCGGCAGCAAACCGAAGCTGTGTTCCTGGGGGACACGGAGACGTCAGCGTCGCTGGCTGCCATTGAAGCGGCCGTGGGTGGAGATCGCCAGTGCCCGCATTGTGGCACGCCAGGCGCCATATCGCGTGGCAAGGCAAGGGGTCTGCGACGGTACCAGTGCAAAGAATGCAGGAAGACATTCAATGCCGCGACCGGCACCCCCTTGTCGGGTCTGCACCACAAGGACAAGTGGCTTTCCTTCGGAGCCTGTCTTGCTGATGGGCTGACGGTTCGCGCTTCAGCAGAACGTTGCGGACTTGCCGTCAACACCGCCTCTTGCGTTGGCGGCACCGATTTCTTGCCGCGAAAGACCTGAAGGCACGCAAGCTCACGGGCATTGTGGAAGCCGATGAAACCTATATGCTGGAAAGCCGGAAAGGCGCACGAAACCTTGAGCGCAAGGCGCGACGCAGGGGAGGCAAGGCCAGCAAGCGGGGCCTGTCAGATGAACAGGTTCCGGTACTGGGTACTGGGTTGTCGCTGATCGCGGCGGCGCGACAGTCAGTGCGGTTCTGCCTGCGGTCAACGCAGATACCTTGCGAGAGGTGATCGCGCCGGTTGTGGACGAGGATATCGTTTTGGTGACCGATGGGATACCGCGCTTGTCCGCGATGCGCGGCGGCAATCGGTGCGCATCACGAAGCATTGAACCTGTCACGAAGTGAACGGGTGCGAGGTGCCTTTCACATTCAGATCGCAGCAGATCCGGCGGTCAACAACCGACATGGCCGGTTGAAGGATTTCTTGCGGCGCTATCGAGGCGTCGCGACCAGATATCTCGACAACTACCTGCGATGGTTCCAGCGGCTTGAACTGGAGAACGCCTCACCCCGGGCTTGCCTCGCAACCGCCATCGCACGTCCATGCATACAATTCGTAAACTGAGCCAATATCTAAGAGCCTGATCGAAAATGAGTTGAGTGATATCAGTGGGTTGTGATTCTATTTGTTTGAGTAGGAAACAAGAAAACGGAGGTCACGATGCCCTGTCCCCCGCCCTGGAGTTTTTTTTGAGACATTGATCAAGACCTGAGACGAGGGGATGAATGAGGTGTTTCATGACGGAACAGAAGAAGGTTGATCGGGCCGGAGCCGGAGCTGCGGAGACTTCACATATCGCAGCAGCTCCGGCTCCGGCCCGACGTCGCAGACAGACGTCGGCGCGCAAGCAGGAGGCCGTTCTGCGGGTGTTGCGGGGCGAGGACATTGAGTTGGTGGCTCGTGGTATCGACGCGACGGCGGCCGATGTCAGCGGCTGGCGGGACGTTTTCCTGGCGACGGGCGCATCCGGGCTGAAGCATCGCCCGCGCGATGCCCGCGATGAGGAGATTGATCGGCTTCGCGCCAGGGTGGGCGAGATCACCATGGATAACGAGCTTCTCGTCGAGAAGATCGCGAAGATGGAGGCGGACCACCCTTTCGGGCGCCGGAGGTCGAAGCGATGAGCGCCGTCATCTCGATCTCCACGGGCAAGGCTTACGGCGTCTCCCGGGTGTGCCGGGCCTGGAGTCTGAGCCGGGCCAGCGTGTACCGGGACCTGTAACCGGCCCGGACCGAGGCCGCGCCGCCCCGCCGCCCGGGACCACAAGGCCCCATGTCGGATGCCGAGTATCCGTCCGGTCAGGCCGCGTTTTTGAGGTCTTGGGGCTTCCAGTTCCACGGCATAAGTTCGTCGATGGGGTTAATCTGTGATCAGCAATGCGTTCCAGCACCCATGTGAGCCAGGCCTCGGGATCGACATTGTTCATTTCAGCGGTCTCAATGAGGGCGTAGGCGATAGCGGCAGCCTCGCCGCCACCAACGGAGCCCGGGAAGAGACAATTTTTTCGACCAGGGGCGACGGGACGGATTGATCGCTCACAGATATTGTTGTCGAGCTCCAGACGTCCGTCGCCGAGATAAGCAGTATCCGTCCGGTCAGGCCGCGTTTTTGAGGTCTTGGGGCTTCCAGTTCCACGGCATGAGTTCGTCGATGGGGTTAATCCGTGATCAGCAACGCGTTCCAGCACCCATGTGAGCCAGGCCTCGGGATCGACATTGTTCATTTCAGCGGTCTCAATGAGGGCGCAGGCGATAGCGGCAGCCTCGCCGCCACCAACGGAGCCCGGGAAGAGACAATTTTTTCGACCAGGGGCGACGGGACGGATTGATCGCTCACAGATATTGTTGTCGAGCTCCAGACGTCCGTCGCCGAGATAAGCACGCGCTTCGGGCATCGGCTTCAGGGCGTAGCGGATCGCCTCGGCCAGTTTGGTCTTGCCCGAGAGCCTGGGCAGTTGGGCCTGTAGCCATGCTTCCAGGTCATCGAAGACAGGCCTGGCCTTCTCCTGCCGCAGGGCGGCCCTTTCGTAGCCGTCCGTTAGAGCCGTATCTTTCGGTTATTCCGGCCTCCAATTCCACGGCATGAGTTCCTCGATGCGGTTGATCTTGTGATCTGGCAGGCGCTCCAACACACAGGTGAGCCAGGCTTCCGGATCAACGCCGTTCATCCTGGCGGTCTCGACCAGGGTGTAAGCGATAGCGGCGGCTTTACCGCCACCGACGGAGCCCATGAAGAGATAGTTCTTGCGGCCCAGTGCGATGGGGCGGATCGAGCGTTCACAGATATTGTTGTCGAGTTCCAGCCGTCCGTCGCCGAGACAGGCACGCGCCTTTGGCATGCGGTTCAGCGCATAGCGAATGGCCCCTGCCAGTCTGGTCTTGCCCGAGAGCTTGGGAAGCTGGGCCTGTAACCATGCTTCCAGCTCATCGAAGACGGGCTTTGCCTTCTCTTGCCGAATGGCGACCCGCTCTTCGGGGGATTTGCCTCTGGCTTCCTCTTCGACAGCGTAAAGTACGGCGATCTGCTTGATTGTGCCTTTGGCGATGGCCGACCCTGTGCGCTCAAACTCTTCCACAAACTTGCGGCGCACATGCACCATGCAGGCCTGTTCGTCGGCCTTGCCCTCCCCAAAGAGGCCATTGAAGCCCGCAAAGCCATCGGCGTGCACCGTGCCGGTATAGCCAGAAAGATGATTGACCGGATGTTCGCCCTTGCGATCCACGCTGAACTGATACCAGGCACAGGGTGGGGCCTCGCCGCACCACGGGCGCTCGTCGCGCACGTAACTCCACAGCCGCGCGGTTTTAGTCTTCTTTATCCTGGTGCGGGTTTGTAGTTTGACCGGTGTGTCATCGGCAAAAAGTGCAGGCCCTGCCCTGACCAGCTTGCCGATATGATTGGCCAATGGCTCCAGCAGCGCCGTGCTGCGGCCCACCCAGTCGGTCAACGTGGTGCGATGCAGATTAACCTTCTCGCGGGCGAAGATTTTTGATTGCCGGTCAAGCGGCAGGTGATCGCAGTATTTGCCAATCAGGACGTGGGCCAGCAGACCCGGACCGGGGCGGCCACGTTCGATGGGGCGCGACGGCAATGGGGCCTGGGCAAAGGTTTCACAACAGGTGCAGGCCATGCGGGGGCGGAGGATCCGGCGTACCACAAAGCGGCCCGGGACATATTCCAGTTCCTCGGTAACGTCCTCACCGATCTGGCGCAGGCTCCCACCGCAGTCAGTGCAGTCCTCACCCGGCGACAGCACCTCATCCTGCCGATCCAGATGATCTGGCAAGGGGTTGCGGCTGTGCTTGCGCCTGGCAGGTTTATCCGTCTCATCGACATCAGTGCCGTTGGAGCCAGCTTCGTTCTTCTGCTCGTTTGCTGCCGCCTCGATCTCTTGGTCATCCTGTAGGTCGAGGGCCAGTTGATCCATGCTCTCTGATCTGGAACCAAACCGTGCCTTGCGGTGGCCATGCAGTTCAGCCTTCAGCTTCTCAACCTGATAGGTGAGAGACGTAATCTCCTGGTCCATCCGAGAGACCAGCCCCTTCAGTTTGGCGGGGTCATCAGGCAGGGATCCAAGGGCGTTCAGCATGTATAATCCATATCAAACTGCCCCATGGGATGAAACGACAAACCGCGTTAAACTTGATGTTTTTTTGGGCTTTCTCTATCCCGCCTGCAAAGGACGCCAGGTCTTTTGCGGGGTGCGCCAGTCAATCCCCTCTAACAGCATCGACAGCTGTGAGGGACTCAGGCTGACCTTGCCCTCCCTGGCCGCAGGCCAGACAAACCGCCCCCGTTCCAGTCGTTTGGAGAACAGGCAAGCGCCTTGGCCGTCCCACCATATGATCTTGAGCAGATCACCGCGCCTGCCGCGAAACACAAACATGTGCCCCGAATACGGGTCTTCAGCCAGAACCTGTTCGGCCTGAGTCGCCAGTGTGTTGAACCCGCGCCGCATATCCGTCACCCCAGCGGCCAGCCACACCCGCGTATTGCCCGGCACCGGGATCATGTCATCAGCCCCTCAACCAGAGCCAGCACCGCCGGCAATCCCGTCGCTCCTTCAACCAGGATACGCCGACCATCAGACAGGGTGATGTCTACACGGTGAGCCGAAAGAGGAACGTCCATACAGGGCGCTGTGATCGGCACGTGGGGGCGGTTGGCCCTGCAATCTCTACAGGCAGAAATGTGGTCACTTCCCCGGCGAAATCATCACCGTCAGTACATGACGGCGCGAAACGGGGATCACGCAACCATGTGTAGATCAGATTGGCGTTCATCGCGTAACGTCGTGCAACCTGCGCTACCGAAACCCCAGGTGCGCGCGTTTGTCCGCAGATCGAAATCTTCTCATCGTCTGACCAGAACCGCTTCTTCTGACCCTTCTTCCCAGACATGTCCGCCCTCAAAATGTCCACTATCAATGGTGGACACTATCAGCGCACGCTATAACGCGTCAGAGCACCAACACCGGACGCTTACGATAAGCACGCGCTTCGGGCATCGGCTTCAGGGCGTAGCGGATCGCCTCGGCCAGTTTGGTCTTGCCCGAGAGCCTGGGCAGTTGGGCCTGTAGCCATGCTTCCAGGTCATCGAAGACAGGCCTGGCCTTCTCCTGCCGCAGGGCGGCCCTTTCGTAGCCGTCCGTTAGAGCCGTATTTTTCGGTTATTCCGGCATCCAATTCCACGGCATGAGTTCCTCGATGCGGTTGATCTTGTGATCTGGCAGGCGCTCCAACACCCAGGTGAGCCAGGCTTCCGGATCAACGCCGTTCATCCTGGCGGTCTCGACCAGGGTGTAAGCGATAGCGGCGGCTTTACCGCCACCGACGGAGCCCATGAAGAGATGGTTCTTGCGGCCCAGTGCGATGGGGCGGATCGAGCGTTCACAGATGTTGTTGTCGAGTTCCAGCCGTCCGTCGCTGAGACAGGCACGCACCTTTGGCGTGCGGTTCAGCGCATGGCGAATGGCCCCTGCCAGTTTGGTCTTGCCCGAGAGCTTGGGAAGCTGGGTCTGTAACCATGCTTCCAGCTCATCGAAGACGGGCTTTGCCTTCTCTTGCCGAATGGCGACCCGCTCTTCGGGGGATTTGCCTCTGGCTTCCTCTTCGACAGCGTAAAGCACGGCGATCTGCTTGATTGTGCCTTTGGCGATGGCCGACCCTGTGCGTTCAAACTCTTCCACAAACTTGCGGCGCACATGCACCATGCAGGCCTGTTCGTCGGCCTTGCCCTCCCCAAAGAGGCCATTGAAGCTCGCAAAGCCATCGGCGTGCACCGTGCCGGTATAGCCAGAAAGATGATTGACCGGATGTTCGCCCTTGCGATCCACGCTGAACTGATACCAGGCACAGGGTGGGGCCTCGCCGCACCACGGGCGCTCGTCGCGCACGTAACTCCACAGCCGCGCGGTTTTAGTCTTCTTTATCATGGTGCGGGTTTGTAGTTTGACCGGTGTGTCATCGGCAAAAAGTGCAGGCCCTGCCCTGACCAGCTTGCCGATATGATCGGCCAATGGCTCCAGCAGCGCCGTGCTGCGGCCCACCCAGTCGGTCAACGTGGTGCGATGCAGATTAACCTTCTCGCGGGCGAAGATTTTTGATTGCCGGTCAAGCGGCAGGTGATCGCAGTATTTGCCAATCAGGACGTGGGCCAGCAGACCCGGACCGGGGCGGCCACGTTCGATGGGGCGCGACGGCAATGGGGCCTGGGCAAAGGTTTCACAACAGGTGCAGGCCATGCGGGGGCGGAGGATCCGGCGTACCACAAAGCGGCCCGGGACATATTCCAGTTCCTCGGTAACGTCCTCACCGATCTGGCGCAGGCTCCCACCGCAGTCAGTGCAGTCCTCACCCGGCGACAGCACCTCATCCTGCCGATCCAGATGATCTGGCAAGGGGTTGCGGTTGTGCTTGCGCCTGGCAGGTTTGTCCGTCTCATCGACATCAGTGCCGTTGGAGCCAGCTTCGTTCTTCTGCTCGTTTGCTGCCGCCTCGATCTCTTCGTCTTCCTGTAGGTCGAGGGCCAGTTGATCCATGCTCTCTGATCTGGAACCAAACCGTGCCTTGCGGTGGCCATGCAGTTCAGCCTTCAGCTTCTCAACCTGATAGGTGAGAGACGTAATCTCCTGGTCCATCCGAGAGACCAAACCCTTCAGTTTGGCGGGGTCATCAGGCAGGGATTCAAGGGCGTTCAACATGTGCAATCCATATCAAACTGCCCCATGGGATGGAACGACAAACCGCGTTAAACTTGATGTTTTTTTGGGCTTTCTCTATCCCGCCTGCAAAGGACGCCAGGTCTTTTGCGGGGTGCGCCAGTCAATCCCCTCTAACAGCATCGATAGCTGTGAGGGACTCAGGCTGACCTTGCCCTCCCTGGCCGCAGGCCAGACAAAGCGCCCTCGTTCCAGTCGTTTGGAGAACAGGCAAGCGCCTTGGCCGTCCCACCATATGATCTTGAGCAGATCACCGCGCCTGCCGCGAAACACAAACATGTGCCCCGAATACGGGTCTTCAGCCAGAACCTGTTCGGCCTGAGTCGCCAGTGTGTTGAACCCGCGCCGCATATCCGTCACCCCGGCGGCCAGCCACACCCGCGTATTGCCCGGCACCGGGATCATGTCATCAGCCCCTCAACCAGAGCCGGCACCGCCGACAATCCCGTCGCTCCTTCAACCAGGATACGCCGACCATCAGACAGGGTGATGTCTGCACGGTGAGCCGAAAGAGGATCGTCCATACAGGGCGCTGTGATCGGCACGTGGGGGGCGGTTGGCCCTGCAATCTCTACAGGCAGAAATGTGGTCACTTCCCCGGCGAAATCATCACCGTCAGTACATGCCGGCGCGAAACGGGGATCACGCAACCATGTGTAGATCAGATTGGCGTTCATCGCGTAACGTCGTGCAACCTGCGCTACCGAAACCCCAGGCGCGCGCGTTTGTCCGCAGATCGAAACCTTCTCATCGTCTGACCAAAACCGCTTCTTCTGACCCTTCTTCCCAGACATATCCGCCCTCAAGATGTCCACTAGGGTCTGTTGACAATCACCGGGCAGCAACGAGCATTGCGCAGAGGTGCCAGTTGGCTGCGTAGCTGGTATCTGTTTTGTCGTATCGCGTTGCTATCCCCCTGAATTCCTTGATCTTTGCAAAGTAGTTTTCAATCAGGTGACGCCACTTGTACATGTGAGTATCGTCGTCTCGTTGCACTTTCCGGTTCGATTTGGGTGGAATAACCGCAGTTGCGCCGCGCTCATCAAGGTCTTGCAGGAGCCAATCGGCGTCGAAGGCCTTGTCGGCCAGCAACGCTGCGAAGGAGACATCGTGGATCAGGGGGGCAACCCCCTTCATGTCGTGCGCTTGCCCCGGCAGAAGCAGAAAGCGGAACAAGTTGCCGAGCGCATCGACCAGGGCAACGATTTTGGTCGTCAGCCCGCCGCGAGAGCGTCCGATGGCTTGATTCCGTGTCCCCCTTTTGCGCCCGAAGCCTTCTGATGGGCTTGGACAATCGTTCCGTCGATGAGAGCATATTCAAGGTCTGGTTCGTCGCTTATGGCGTTGAAAAGTCTGTCAAACACACCGGCCTTTGCCCATCGACGAAATCGTTTGAAAACCGAATTCCAGTTGCCGAAATCCTGGGGCAGGTCACGCCGGGGAGACCCTGTTCGCACACGCCAAAGTACGGCCTCCATGAACCGACGGTTATCCCGACCGGTTGCTCCCGGGTCCCCGGCTTTACCGGGTAACAGGGGCGCAATCTTCGCCCAGAGTTCATCTGAAATCACCAAACGATCTTCGTCCATCCAAACCTCCATTTTCGAAGCTTGAATAACAGTTCAGGCCAAATCGCAACCCCAAATGTCAACAGGCCCTAGCAATGGTGGACACTATCAGCGCACGCTATAACGCGTCAGAGCACCAACACCGGACGCTTACGATGCCGATCTGGTCGGGGAGATCAGACGGGTCATCACCAACAGCAGGTTCCATGGCGAGGGCTATCGCAAGGTGTGGGCGCGCCTGCGTTACAAGGGCATCCGCACCTCGAAAGTGCGGGTTCTGCGGCTGATGCGTGAGACGGGCTCTGTGCGAAGCCATGTCAGGGGGCGGCACACGGGCCAAGGGCTCATGACGGAACCATCATCCCGGACAACATTGATGAAAGGCCAAGGGATGTGGGGCACCGACATGACCGCCACCCTCCTGAGCACAGGGCGTCAGGTCGCGGTCCTTGTCGCGGTCGATCATTGTTCGGCGGGCTGTGTGGGCATTCATGCAGCCATCCGGGGCACACGCTTCGAGGCGTTGCAGCCGATCCGCCAGGGCGTGCGGGAATGCTTCGGTGCGTGCGCCACGGACGTGGCCGCTGGCCTGACGATCCGCCATGACAACGGCTCGCAGTACATCAGCCACGACTTCCAGAACGAGATCGCCTGGCTGGGCGCGAAATCCTCACCGTCCCTTGTCCGAGCGCCCGAGGGCAACGGCTGTGCCGAGCGCTTCATCCGGACACTCAAGGAAAATCTCCTCTGGATCACGATATTCAATACCATAGAGGAACTGCAAGCAGCCCTCCAGAAGTTCAAGGATGACGACAACGAACACTGGCTCATCCAGAGCCATGGCCATCGCTCGCCAAACCAGTTCAGACGCGACGCAATGGACAAAATCCAGGCCGCCGCGTAAGCTTCAAGAGTGTCTCAATAACCCTAGGGCGCTACAAGATGCCCTTAAGCATGACCACCGCGTCCCACGGCTTGCGACCCGCTGCCGACTTGCGCTTTTCACCCGGTTTGCGCCAAACCGCCTCCAAACGCGACCGAAACTCCTCGAATGGAACAACCGCCGCAATCTGAACCAAGGGGTCCTTCTTGGCATCAAGCGAAGCGTAACGGTTGCTGACATCGAAAAAGCCCATCTGACCCATCGCCGATTCCTTACAAAATTGAAGCTTCCATCGATTATATTTCGAGAGAATCAAACGTCATCCATAAACTCAAAATCAGGCCGATTGTTCGAGATGCCCTATCAATGGTGGACACTATCAGCGCACTCTATAATGCGTCAGAGCACACACACCGGACGCTTACAACCTTCGAGACAATCGAGGAACTGCAGAAGGTCCTCCAAGAGTTCAAGGACGATTACAACGAGCATTGGCTGATCCAGCGCGTTGGGCATCGATCACCAAACCAGTTCAGACGCGACGACATGGACAAAATCCAGGCCGCCGTGTAAGCTTCAAAAGTGTCTCAATAACCCTAGGGCGATACAGTCGTGACAAGGAGGATATGCGAATCCTTGGAGATTCGCGCAAATCTCGCGGTTGCGGCCATTAACAGGTTTTGCATTCGGCCCGTGTCTTGGCGACCGAAGTCGTCAGGTGGCGATACGGAACAGCACCGGGAATAACCTCATCACCGATGATGAAGCTCGGTGTACCGGTAATGCCCAAGGATCGACCGAGATCCAAATTAGCCTGAATGACCTTTTCAACCTCGGGATCCTTCATATCCCGTTGCAGGCGATCAATGTCCATGCCCAGACCCTCGGCAATCGACAGGACTTTTGCCTGTGGTAGCGGGCCGCGATTCTCCATCATGGCGTCGTGGAAGGATTGATAAGCCCCTTGTTTGATTGAGGCAATGGCAGCGCGTGCTGCATAAGTCGAGTCTACCCCCAAGACTGGAAATTCCTTCAGCACCAGACGAACCTTAGTGTCGTTATCGACCAGTTTTTTCACATCGGGCATGACATGTTTGCAATAACCACAGCGATAATCAAAGAATTCGATAACCGTAACATCTCCGTTTTCATTGCCGGCTACATAGGAATATCCATCATTGTCCAGATCCTTGCGGGCAGATGCCAATGTCTCGATCAATGACTGGGCCTTGGCAACTTTCTGACGCTCTTCCAGAACCCTTAGTGCTTCCATCAGGACTTCCGGGTTTTGCAGCAGATATTCCCGCACCTGGTTGCCGAACTCCTCCTTGGATAAATCGCCGGCCATGGCGGGCAGGGTCCAGTTCATCATTACGGCGGCCAGCAAACAGCGGGATAGGTTCTTCAGCATCAATTATTTCCTTTCGCGGCGCTTCGGGCGCCCAGTGCACTTATGTCATTGGCCCGGATCCAGCCCGGCGATCCGTCGGGTAATCTGGTCAACGCCCGGTCGGCATGAATGCGCGCATCCTCATATCGTCCCAATATGGCCAAGCGTTCGGCCGTGGCCAACTGAGCCTTTCCCGTTTCTCCAAGCTCCTGATATCCAATAGCCAAGCTACGCCACGCAATTGGATATTCTCTTTCCCTATGTGTGGCTATCTCCAGAATTGCCACACCTTCGCCGATCTTTGAAACCTCGCCGGAGGCGACCAGAGCCTGACCCAGAGCCAATTGTATCAATTCTTGACCAGGCGCCAATTGTACGGCCTGGCGATACGCCGTGATTGCCTCTGCATTCCGTCCGCTTTCATAAAGAATCTGTCCCTTGATCTCATGAAAATAGGGATCGTTTGGCAATTCACTTATCAGCGAGTCAATTTCCAACAACGCCATATTGGGATCGCCCATTCGATGATAGGTAGCCGCCCGAGCATAGCGCGCGGGGATTGAAGTGTCGTCGACGGGGTATTGGTGCAGAACATTTCCAGGTTCGTCCAGAAAACCGGCCAGCTTGGCCCGCATCCGGTCATGGCGCAGTTGCAGGTCCGCATTGTCCGACTTCTGGGAATGTGGCGATTGCGCAAGATGCCGGCGCAAGGCGGCAATGCGCTCACGCCCAAGCGGGTGGGTCTGGGCATACGAATTGTCCAGGGTGCGGGACAGGACATTCTGATCGGAGATCGTTTCCAGCACGCTGACCAGTCCACCCGCCGATTGACCAGTTGCATCCAGATAATCTGCGGCGGCCTGGTCGGCTGCGGATTCCTGGATGCGCGTGAATTGCAGAAAATTACGGGTACCGACCTGACTACCGCCGGCAATGATCGCGACGCTGGCATCCCCGGCTCCCGCCACGGCTGCGCCCAAACCCGCCAATGTAGACAGGATCAGCGGAATGCGAGCCTGATCGATGGCCAGCCTGCCTCGTGCCAGATGGCCACCTGAAATATGTCCGGTTTCGTGTGCGATCACGCCGATCAGTTCGTTCGGCGTCTTTGTCGCAAGGATGATGCCGGTGTTGAGAAAGATCCGCTGACCATCAGCAACGAAAGCGTTGAGCTGTAAGTTGGCCAGGACGGTAACATCAATGCTGTCCGGTCGAAGTCCGGCAGCCTGAAATATCGGGCCGGTATAGAGCGCCAGTATCTCTTCGATTTCAGCATCTCGAATTCCGGCTTTGGCCGGCCCGGCAGCGACCGCGAACACGCCGGCAAGAAATATGCTCACCAGAACAAGCCTGTTTAGATAAGGCGAAATTCTCAGCATTGCCCTTCGCTCAACGGCATTTTTCCCATGTATTGAACGCTGCCCTATCGATAGAATAAGGCCAGACTGTGAAAGCCTGACCCTATCCTTTGACGCATCGCCACAGTCAATCCGGGCTTATTTTCCCAGACCAAATCTTGATTTCCACCAATCTCGGCGGGCCGGTTTAACGGGTTCTGGCTCGGGCTCGGCAACTGGTTCATTTTCCGGTTCCGGCGCCAGAGAAACCTCAATGGGCTCAAGTTCCGGCGCGGCTGGTATCTCCTCTTCCTGAATGGAAAGATCGACAGCAGGTTCAGCATTGATCTCGACCGCCTCATTGACGGGTTCAGGGCTTGTTTCCTGAACCGCCTCCGGCTCGGCGGCATCCGCCACTTCAATGGCCTCCTCCACTTCCGGTTTTTTCCGCCCGATACGGTGTTTTTTCGCGGGTTTCTCCGCCGGTTCGGACTGGGTTTTCGCGGGAGTATTGACTTCCTCGTCTGTTGAACCCAAAATCGCTTCACCGTTCGTCAGACCGGCTTGGAAGGCAGCGAGAGACTCGCGATTTTCGATGACAACACCGTCCAGCTCGACCATTCCCTTGCGGCCGCTACGTTTTCTGCCGCCACGCCGTCCCCGGCGGCGTTTTCGTGAATCGCCGTCTTCGCCCGCATCGGCAGCAAGATCAGAATCGGTGTCATCCGATGCTGAGCCCCAGTCATCATTCTCCAGTTCCATATCGTCGCGCTGGCCCTTGCCGCGACGCCGCCGACGGCGCTTGCGCGGCCTGTCGTCGGTTTCTTCGTCTTCAATATCATCCATTTCAACAGTGCGGATGGGTTGAATGTCGCTTTCGGCAATCGGGCTCACATCGCGAATTTGAGATCGTTCCAATTGATAATTGGGCGCCTGAAGAGCAGGATCGCCGTCAACCTCGATCCTCATGCCGTAACGCTCTTCGATCTCCTGGATCGTCGAACGCTTCTTGTTCAGCAGAAAATTGGCCACCTCTATCGGAGCGATGATACGCAGGACATGCGCCTTGCCGTTCAGGCCTTCTTCCTCGGCGTGGCGCAGAATGAACAATATCGTCGATTCAAGTGAACGGATCAGGCCCGTCCCGTGACATACTGAACATAGTTGCGTCGTCGCTTCCAGCACACCTGGACGCAACCGTTGTCGCGACATTTCCATCAAACCGAACGATGAAATCCGGCCAACCTGGATACGCGCCCGATCATTCTTCAGCGAGTCCTTCAGCTTTCGTTCGACCGCACGATTGTTGCGGTTTTCATCCATGTCGATGAAATCGATCACGATAAGGCCGGCCATGTCGCGCAGACGCAACTGGCGGGAAACTTCCGCCGCTGCTTCCAGGTTTGTCTTGAGCGCGGTTTCCTCAATCGAATGCTCCTTGGTCGATTTGCCAGAGTTGACGTCGATCGACACCAGCGCCTCGGTCGGATCGATAACGATATAGCCGCCCGATTTCAGCTGCACCGTGGGTTGGAGCAGGGCGTCCAACTGGCTCTCAATCCGGTGCCGGGTGTAGAGCGGTGTCCGCTCCTTGTACTGTTGCACATTCTTTGCGTGGCTTGGCGTCAGCATTTTCATGAAGTCCTTGGCTTCACGATAAGCATCCTCGCCATCGACCGTGATACCTTCGATGTCCTTTGAATAGAGGTCCCGGATCGACCGCTTGATCAGCGAGCCTTCCTCATAGACCAGGCAGGGTGCGGATGATTCCAGAGTCTGCTCGCGCACGGTATCCCACAGGCGCAACAGGTATTCGCAATCGCGTTTGATTTCAGCCTTGGTGCGCTGGGCGCCCGCGGTCCGGATAATCAGGCCCGTACCCTTGGGAATATCCAGTTCGGTGGCGATCTTTTTCAAGCGCTTGCGGTCGGCGGCATTGGTGATCTTGCGCGAGATGCCTCCGCCCCGGGCGGTGTTCGGCATCAGAACGCAGTATCTGCCGGCAAGCGACAGATAGGTTGTCAGCGCGGCACCCTTGTTGCCACGTTCTTCCTTGACTACCTGGACCAGCATGATCTGTCGGCGCTTGGTAACTTCCTGAATCTTGTAGGGACGCTGGCGCGGCTTTTTACGCTTGGTCTCCTCGAAGGCGTCCTCGGCGCCGACGGTTTCCACTACGTCCGAATCCGGCGGCGGCGCGTCATCGTCGTCACCGCTCTTTTCAGCTATGGCAGGGGTTTCAGACAGGTTGCCGTTGCCATTGTCATCATCCTCTGCATCCTCGTCGGCCTCCTGGGCCAGCAGAGCTTCGCGATCGGCGACGGGGATCTGGTAGTAATCGGGATGGATTTCGTTGAACGCCAGAAAACCATGTCGATTTCCACCGTATTCAACAAAGGCGGCCTGCAGGGACGGTTCGACCCGGGTTACTTTTGCAAGGTAGATATTGCCCGAAAGTTGTTTGCGGGTCGCGGATTCGAAATCGAAATCCTCAACCCGATTTCCATCGGCGACGACGACGCGGGTCTCTTCCGGATGCGTCGCGTCGATGAGCATTCTTTTTGCCATGTTTGAATTCTTTCCAGCGAGGCATTTGGCAACGCCCGAAGGGCGGCACTCATGCCATCGTCATTGGGGTGTGGCAGACGTCGTGTGTTGGCACGCTTCGCTGGAATTAGAAGACAATCGAGATTGACGACCGCTGGCTGTAAAAGTTGATTAGTCGCGGCCATATTCAATCCGTTGTAACTTTTCACTGCGGCTGCCGGGAGTTTTCCGGCGCGCGCGCCCTCGTGTACCGCACAAGGTGAGAAATTTGGGCCGATCCGGCAAGCCGTCCCGGCGATTTTAACCCGTACACGGGCCCTTTGTGTTGGCTGGCGCGGCGCATTGCCGCAAATCACGCGTACATCGCCTATATAGGGTTAATCGATACGATCCTTCAATGGCGATTGTTTGCAACAGATTTTCACGTTTTTTGCATTTGTGTAAGTCATGGCTTGCGGGCAGGGGACATCCTCGCCAAAAAGATGGACCAATGGACGTAAAGACGAATCATAGCGCCCTCACGAAAGGCTTAGCGGTTAGCCTCTTGGTGTTGTTTTGTCTCGCCTTTCCGGCTGCCGGGACGCTAGCCACGATTGCCATTCCGAAATTGAATCCACTCGGGGCTGTTACCGGCAGCGTTCCCGTTATCCTGACAGGCGTCGAGGTAAAACGGTTGCGCGGACAAACGCGGGTGCTGCTAAGCGCCGACGGACCGGTACCATACCGGATATTCACACTTGCCGATCCATACCGCATAATTGTCGATGTTCCCGAGGTCCCCTTCAAACTTGGTAAAAAGGCCAGGGCGGAGGCACGCGGCCTGGTAAAAACGTTGCGTTATGGTTTTTTTCGGCCGGGCAACGCCCGCATCGTGATTGATCTGACCGGGCCGGCTCTGATCGCCAAAGTGACCCATACAGCCGGTGATGGTGATGAAGGGCACCATGTGGCCATCGATTTGATCCCGGCCAAGCGTAAAACATTTCTGAAAATTGCCGGCTGGCCGGATGCAGCCGAACAATCATCGGGATTTGAAGCAAAAACAATTTCTCTCATTCAATCCGCCAGAGTTTTGCGTCCGGCCCCGAATCCCAGGCAACGCGCCGCAATCGTTGTCATCGATCCGGGGCACGGCGGCATTGATCCGGGTACTTCCACCAAACACGGTACCGAGGAAAAACAGATCACCCTGCTGATTGCCCAGCAATTGAAACGAATCCTGACGAAGGAGTATGGCCTGACCGTCAAATTGACCCGCGAACGCGATGTGTTCGTTTCCTTGCGCGACCGGGTGAAGCTGGCGCGCTCCGAAGGCGCGGATTTGTTCGTTTCACTTCATGCCGACAGTTTGGAGAAAACTGGTGTAAACGGGCTAGGTGTCTATACACTTTCCGAGAATGCATCCAATGGTGAAGCCGAAGAACTGGCCCGGCAGGAAAATCGATCGGATATCATTGCCGGTGTCGACCTGGGCAAGACCCAGGATGAGGTGGCATCGATCCTGATTAACCTGGCACAGAGAGAAACCAATAATACTTCAATTAGTTTTGCCAAAACATTGGTCACCAACATTAAGAACAAAATACCCATTATACCCAGACCTGTACGCCAGGCCGGTTTCCGCGTCCTGAAAGCACCGGACGTTCCCTCGATTCTGATTGAACTGGGGTTCCTTTCCAACAAGGTTGACGAGGAACGGCTGACATCTCCCAAGGGCCAAAGGGAATTGGCAGGCCTGATCGCCGGCGGGATTACCAACTGGTTGAAAATTCATCGACCAAACGGTTTCCGAAGCCCCTAACCGAAGCCTCTCAAATTGTCACATAAAGGCCGCAGTCGATGCTTATCGAGCGATGATCAAGGTCTCGTCGATCTGGTATTCAGGCCGGTTTACTGATTTGGGCACGCCGGAAATCCCGATGGTGAAAGTTCAACAATGTTCCGACTTCTAGCTTCTTTGTTCGGTTTGGCTTCCTTTGTTGCGATTATCGTCGCCTTGGCCGGCTTGGGAATCATGCGGCATCTCGAGCCGCAATTGCCTGATCACCAGCAATTGGCGGACTATAAGCCGGCCGTCATGACACGGGTTCATGATCACAAGGGCAATCTGGTCGGCGAATTTGCGCGAGAGCGCCGGCTGTTCGTGCCGTTCAGCGCCATTCCGGATGGCGTCGTGAATGCCTTCATTGCGGCGGAAGACAAGAATTTCTATCACCATAACGGCATAGACTATGTCGGGATTGGCAAGGCTCTCTACCGCTTTGGCATGGCCAAGGTTCAAGGCCGGGACATGCAGCTTCAGGGCGCCTCGACCATCACACAGCAGGTCACGAAGAACTTTCTGCTGACCAGAGATCGCAAGATCCAGCGCAAGATCAAGGAGGCCATGCTCGCGACCCGGATCGAAAGGGTTCTGACCAAAGAACAGATCATGGAGCTTTATCTCAATGAGATTTTCTTTGGGGAAAGGGCGTACGGCATCGCGGCAGCATCACTGGCCTATTTTAAAAAGCCGATGGATGAATTGTCGGTCGAGGAAGCGGCCTATCTGGCATCCCTGCCGAAGGGGCCGAACAACTACCATCCCATTGAGAAGGCCGAGGCTGCCAAGGATCGCCGGGATTGGGTGATCGGACGTATGCGCGAGAATGGCTTTGCGTCTCAGGATGAAGCCAAGATGGCACAGGACAAGCCGCTGGTCGTAAGCCTCGGCCGCGGCCGTCCACCCCTGGAAAGCACTTATTTTATCGAGGATATTCGCCGCGAAATTGTCGAACGGTTCGGCGAGAAAATTCTCTATGGTGGCGGACTGTCGGTCAGGGCGACCCTGAATCAGGATCTTCAGCCCATTGCGGAACAAGCGCTGCGCCGTGGATTGATGACCTACGATCGAAATCACGGCTGGCGCGGACCGATCAAGACTGTTGGTCCGACTGAGGGCGTTGAGATGGCGCTGGCCGATGTCGACGTGCCGGTTGATCTGAGCACCTGGCAGGCGGCACTGGTGAAGGGTGTGAAACCCAAGGAAGCCGAATTGGCATTCCTGGATGGCAAGATGGGTAAGATCACACTGGAAGATCTCACCTGGGCACGCCGCGCTGCCAACGAAGACGAAGGCTCAATGGGGCCAAAGATCAAGTCGGTCGACGGCGTTCTGGCACCGGGAGATGTAATCTATGTCGAAGCCAAGGCGGAAGGCGAAACATTCGATCTGCGTCAGATTCCGGTGGTGAATGGTGCGCTGATCGCCATGGAAATCAAAACCGGAAAAGTCCGCGCCATGCAGGGCGGATTCAGTTTCGGGGTCAGCGAGTTCAACCGCGCAACACAGGCTTTGCGCCAGCCGGGATCCTCTTTCAAGCCTTTCGTCTATGCGGCGGCCCTGGACAGTGGATACACGCCTGCATCAATCGTCATGGATGCGCCCGTTGTGCTGGAGCAGGGGGCGGGCGAACGTATCTGGAAGCCGTCGAACTACGGCAAAAAGTTCTACGGTCCATCGACCTTGAGACTGGGAATTGAACGTTCGCGCAACCTGATGACAGTGCGTATTGCTCAGGAAGTCGGCATGGCAAAGATTGTCGAATACGCAAAACGGTTCGGGATCAGTGAGAATATGGACCCGGTACTGTCGATGGCGCTGGGTGCCGGGGAAACAACCCTGATGCAGATGGTGACGGCATATTCGATCCTGGCCAACAACGGCCAGCGTGTGAACCCGACACTGACCGAGCGCATCCAGGATCGCGACGGAGTAACTGTTTATCGGCATGATTCACGGCTGTGCGATATTTGCATCGGCGATACGTGGACCGATATTCCGCGACTGACGGCGACCAAGACGGCTGAACAGGTCATCAACCCGCAAACCGCTTTCCAGGTCGTCTCCATGTTGCGCGGTGTCGTACTGCGCGGAACGGCGACGAAACTTCAGAAAGTCGGCCGGCCGGTTGCCGGAAAAACCGGCACGACCAATGAGGCACGCGATGCCTGGTTTATCGGTTTCACGCCGGAAATGGTCGTTGGCGCCTATATCGGATTCGACAATCCAAAGTCGCTGGGCAAGCGAGCCACCGGTGGCGGCCTGGCGGCGCCCGTCGTCAGTGAATTCATGAAGGGTGCTTTTGAAAACAAGCCCAAACGCGATTTCTCACCACCCCCCGGGATCAGAATGATTGCGATCAACAGGACCACCGGCACGTCGTCATCGGGTGGCAAGGGCAGTATCCTGGAGGCCTTCAAGGATGGCGAGGGACCGAACACATCGACCCCGCAGACCAAATACACGGCTGAAGAAATTGGCGGTTCCACGGTTCAGTTCAACAGCGGGTCCGGAGGGCTTTACTAAATCTGCCCGATCGTTTACCGACACGCACGTCAGGTAACCATGGTGTCTTTGAATGCGTGCTGAAATCGAAACCCTCTCTTCTGAAATCCGGCAATCGATCGACCTGTTAAAGCGCCGGTTGGACTGGGACCGGGCCCTGGACCGGTTGGAAGAACTCAACAGCCTGGCCGAGGAGCCATCACTTTGGGATGACCCGGATGGTGCGCAAAGGGTAATGCGCGAGCGCCAGCGGCTGGATGAGTCTATCGGTGCCTGCCGGACACTTGAATCGACCCTGAACGAGAGCCTGGAACTCATCGAAATGGGTGAAGGCGAGGACGATGCCGAAATTGTCCAGGAGGCCGAGGAAACCGTTCGCGGCCTGAAAGAGGGCGCCGCGCGTCAGGAGCTGGAAGCACTGTTATCCGGTGCGGTCGACGCCAACGATACCTATCTGGAAGTTCATGCTGGTGCCGGCGGCACCGAAAGCCATGACTGGGCCGAGATGCTGTTGCGCATGTACACCCGCTGGGCCGAAAAACACGGCTACAAGGTCGATGCGATTGAGGCGACCGATGGCGAAGAAGCCGGGATCAAATCCGCGACCATTCTGGTAAAGGGCTTGAATGCCTATGGCTGGCTGAAGGTGGAGAGTGGCGTTCACCGGCTGGTGCGAATCTCACCCTATGATTCCAATGCACGCCGCCACACCAGTTTTGCCAGTATCTGGGTTTATCCGATGATTGATGACAAAATCGATGTTGATGTTGAAGAAAAGGATGTGCGCACCGATACCTATCGTGCATCCGGATCCGGCGGTCAGCACGTCAACAAGACGGATTCAGCAATCCGGTTAACCCACATTCCGACCGGCATCGTTGTGCAATGCCAGAATGACCGCTCCCAGCATCGCAACAGGGCGGTCGCCTGGGACATGCTGCGGGCACGCCTGTATGAACTTGAACTGCAAAAACGCGAAGATGTTGCTCAGGCCGAAGCCGATTCAAAGACGGATATCGGTTGGGGGCATCAAATCCGTTCCTATGTCCTGCACCCCTATCAAATGGTGAAGGACCTGCGGACCGGACATGACAGCCCGTCTCCGCAAGACGTGCTGGACGGCGATCTAGACCCGTTTATGGCGGCGGCCCTGGCCGCGCGAATTGAGAGGAGTTCCGGCGACCAGGTAGAGGATCTGGACTAACCGTCTGTCCCGGTTGAGGCATCGCCCAAAATGGGCGTCGCCCCGATGACGGCACTGGGGCCGCTGGAGGCGCTCTGACGCGCGGCGACCGTTTTGGTTACCCGGCCGGAAAACGCAGCCCCTTCGGCCAAGACCAGGGTTTCATTTTGGCTCAGTTCCAAATTGTATGTATGGAAGTGCGATGGCGGTTGCGAGACAAGCCCCGGGTGAGGCGCTCTCCAGTTCAAGCCGCTGGAACCATCGCAGGTAGTTGTCGAGATATCTGGTCGCGACGCCTCGGTAGCGCCGCAAGAAATCCTTCAACCGGCCATGTCGGTTGTTGACCGCCGGATCTGCTGCGATCTGAATGTGAAAGGCACCCCGCACCCGTTCACTTCGTGACAGGTTCAATGCTTCGTGATGCGCACCGATTGCCGCCGCGCATCGCGGACAAGCGCGGCGTCCATCGGTCACCAAAACGATATCCTCGTCCACAACCGGCGCGATCACCTCTCGCAAGGTATTGGCGTTGACCGCGGGCGGAACCGGCACCGGCAAGACGCATCTTGTGACAGCAATCGGTATCAACGCCGTCAATCAGCGCCGCCGTGCTGGTTTCTTCAGCCCTGTGGATCCGGTCAACAAACTGGAGGCCGAGCATCGCGATGGCCAGGCTGGCCGGCCTGGCGAGCAACTGACCCGCATTGATCTCGTGATCATTGACGAACCCGGCTATCTCCCATTCGCGGACTCCGGCGGACGCTTGCTCTTGCATCTCATCAGCAAACTCTACGAACGCACATCCATTCTGCTGACAACCAACCTTGCCTTCGCTGAATGGCCAACCGTGTTCACCGATCCCAAGATGACAACCGCCCTTCTGGACCGACTGACGCACCATTGCGACATCATCGAAACCGGCAACGAGAACTGGCGTATCAACCATCGCGACCAAAGCCGGTCGGCTGATCAAAATTGATCAAGACAGGCTAGGGCCTGTTGACATTTGGGGTTGCGATTTGGCCTGAACTGTTATTCAAGCTTCGAAAATGGAGGTTTGGATGGACGAAGATCGTTTGGTGATTTCAGATGAACTCTGGGCGAAGATTGCGCCCCTGTTACCCGGTAAAGCCGGGGACCCGGGAGCAACCGGTCGGGATAACCGTCGGTTCATGGAGGCCGTACTTTGGCGTGTGCGAACAGGGTCTCCCTGGCGTGACCTGCCCCAGGATTTCGGCAACTGGAATTCGGTTTTCAAACGATTTCGTCGATGGGCAAAGGCCGGTGTGTTTGACAGACTTTTCAACGCCATAAGCGACGAGCCAGACCTTGAATATGCTCTCATCGACGGAACGATTGTCCAAGCCCATCAGAAGGCTTCGGGCGCAAAAGGGGGACACGGAATCAAGCCATCGGACGCTCTCGCGGCGGGCTGACGACCAAAATCGTTGCCCTGGTCGATGCGCTCGGCAACTTGTTCCGCTTTCTGCTTCTGCCGGGGCAAGCGCACGACATGAAGGGGGTTGCCCCCCTGATCCACGATGTCTCCTTCGCAGCGTTGCTGGCCGACAAGGCCTTCGACGCCGATTGGCTCCTGCAAGACCTTGATGAGCGCGGCGCAACTGCGGTTATTCCACCCAAATCGAACCGGAAAGTGCAACGAGACTACGATACTCACATGTACAAGTGGCGTCACCTGATTGAAAACTACTTTGCAAAGATCAAGGAATTCAGGGGGATAGCAACGCGATACGACAAAACAGATACCAGCTATGCAGCCAACTGGCACCTCTGCGCAATGCTCAACGCTGCCCGGTGATTGTCAACAGACCCTAGCAGATCAAATCTCCAGTCGGGCGACGCCCACCTTCCGGTTTGATCTGCTAGCCTGTCCCGTTTCCCTCAACCTTGACGCGGCTCCCCCAACTATCCTCGCGACCCAGGGGGCAAAATTGCACGCCGATGGGGGTCACTTTTGAATGCCGATTGACATACAACTTTGATCATCTAAGCACTCCTTGCGTTTACTTGCAAAACCGTCCGAGAATTCGCGAGGATATCGGTCGACAGCGTCACTATCTCACGCGACACCGACAGCGTCAAGCCGCCTGGTCACGCTTGGGCTGTGACATGCGGTGCCTTGCGGTAACTTGCTATTTTTAGTTGGAAAATCGCGTAGTCTTTCTGTCGAGACAGGTGACCCGGCCCACCGAGCCAGGGCAGGATTCGCGGGCAGCATCACTCCGGATCGGGCGCAGCCCCAGAATAAACCGAGCTATCGTAAACGCTCAACGGATTGGCGCGGATCAAGGACTTGTTGGTCGAGGCCTTGATCGTCTGCGAGGTCTGTTGTCGGCGCTTGAACAGAATGGTTTTCGGAACCGCTTTGTGCACGATGCCGGCCGCCAGCGTTTCGCAGTTCCAGAACCAGTCTTCATAGGCCCAGCCACCTTCGATATCCCGGTCGCAGAACGGGTACTCGACATACATTCTGGTTGGGCTGATGCAAAGCGCGTCCCAGTAGTTGGCAAACCGCATCATGTCGATCCTGAACTCGGGAGAGTCCTGATCGATATGGCAGTAGATGGTGGCCTGCTGTTCGAAGAAGTAATTAAACTCCGGATGCGCGATCACGTTGTCCGGCTTGTCCTTCAGAAAATCCAGCCCCTGCTGCAGCCAGGTACGGCTCCACAGGTCGTCACCATCCAGAAAGGCCGTGTACCGCCCCCCGGCGATTTCGACCGCCGCGTTCCGGACCTTGCCCTGGTCCCCAAAGTCACAGACCAGCAGTTCGGTGGCTTCCCTGCGGTATTCCCGGAATAGCATTTCTGTCAACTCGTCCGGGCGATCAAGACAGAGAACCGGCTGCACCGTGTAGCCGTGCTTCTCCGCATGTTCGATCGCGACCCAGAACGACCTGAGTGATGGCACGGCCAAACGGCCCTCGCGGTGGGCGGTCAGAACGCATGTAATGTCAGATGTCATTTTTCTCGAAAAGCTCTTTGAGGCGCTTGCTATAGATCTGTTCGGCGAATTGTGTCCTGACACGTTCCGCCATCCGTTCCACCCGGATTTCACCTTCGGCACGGTCCAGAAGCAGGTCGGCCAAGGCCGATGAATACCCATCTACATCGCGGAAATTGGGGATCAGCCAACCCGTCGTTTCATCGACAAGTTCGGAAATGCCGCCGACATCGGGAGCGATGACCGGCAGCCCGGCCAGCGCGACATCCAGCAGAACGGTTGGCAGGCCATCCCATTGCGACGTATAAAGGAAGCCCAGATAAGGCGTTGCCAGCACCTCGCTCAAATCCCGGTAGGTGCCCTTGTACTCAATGTTGTCAGGGGGATCATAGGCTTCGAGCCCTTTCTGATCGAGAACTGGTTTGCCATAGACATCAAAGACAAAGTCAGGATTTGCCCGGGCGATGGCCAACAGCACGTCCAGCCGCTTTTGCCGGTCAAACCGGCCCGCCCATAGCAGCCTCGGCCGGTCCCCCCCTTTGCGACCCCGAAATGCGCCTGCACGTCCTTAGGGTGGGCCGGTGTATACAGCGGCACCACGATACTTTCCTCGCCCGACCGGGTGCCGAACCCAAACCGGTCCGAAATGTCGGTGCGCAGCTTGCGGGTGTCTGTCAGGATCAGGTGGTGATAAGGTGCGGTATGGCGCATCCACTGGATCGGATATCCGACGCGGTCACCTTCCTCGGTCTCATCCCAGGTGAACAGATAGGTCACGACTCGGAATTCTTGGAACACTTGGCGCCCGAAGGCAATCAGGGTTTCCCAGAACAGGTTGCTATTGATGTTGATCACCGCTTCGGCCCCGACACCGCGCATGACGTCGATCAGCGCGCGCTGCTGGCTTTCCGGATCCAGAGTGGCGGCATGAAAAGACAGATCGAACCGGTGCAACCCCGGGGGGAACCAGCTCATGTATTCCTGTTCTGAGCTGTCCGTCGTCACCAGCAGGATATCGAACAGGTCGCGCAGCCCGGCAAGCTGGCCGCAGAAGATCGCAGCCACCCGCGCCGCACCGGACATTCGTACATGCGGCACCGTGACCACATAACGGAAACGGCGCCCCCCAAGAGTCCGCCGGATCTCTTCATAGACATCGATCCGACTGCTGAAGTTGATCGCCGGGTTCGAAATCACCCGTTTCCCGTGTGGCAGGGCCACCATCGGCTCCAGGGCCTTTGCCTCTTCGATCTGCTGCTGCAGTTCGGCATCGTTTTCGAACAGCCGCAGGATACGGGCCTCGGCAACGGTCGCGGTTTTTCTCCAACCTTCGTGCCGACCGGCTTTCACGTAATGCACGAAAGGATTGATTCTCTGCTCGCGAATATCCCGGTTGTTTCTGACATAGTAGCCGGTTGAAAAATCCGCACTGGGGTTGCGCCCCTCAATCCAACCGATGGCCATAAAATGTAGCAGAGGGTTGACCCCGCGCGCTGCCAAGTCCGGGTTTTCCTGAAGGTAATATTCGGCGTCGAAGAAGTGCTGGACAGCGTCGATGTCCCCGCGTGGAGGCATTGCCACGTTCATCACAATGGCATGGTCCTGTCCACCCTTTTCGCCCAACTGCGATACAGCATCGGAGAACAGTAACAGCTTGTTCTTCTGGAGCGGCTCTAATTCCTCGACCAGCACCCGCTCGCTTTTCTCCCTGTTGGCCAGAAAATGCAGATACGGATTGACGCTCGAGCTGTCGATCTCCGGGAATTTGTTCCAATAGGCATCAGGATCGAACCAGGCATTCGGCCAACGCCCTTCGCGCCAGCCATAGTCCAGGTAATGCTTCAGCGGATCAATGCCCGCTAATGCGACGTCGGTATATTTTGATCGGTAGAAATCGGCATCGAAATCCTTGAGCAACGCTTGATCAACGGAGGGTTTTCGCCGCAAATATCTGCGGATTTTATCTAGGCTCATTTTACAAGGCTCAGTTTACGAATTGTATGCATGGACGTGCGATGGCGGTTGCGAGGCAAGCCCGGGGTGAGGCGCTCTCCAGTTCAAGCCGCTGGAACCATCGCAGGTAGTTGTCGAGATATCTGGTCGCGACGCCTCGGTAGCGCCGCAGGAAATCCTTCAACCGGCCATGTCGGTTGTTGACCGCCGGATCTGCTGCGATCTGAATGTGAAAGGCACCCCGCACCCGTTCACTTCGTGACAGGTTCAATGCTTCGTGATGCGCACCGATTGCCGCCGCGCATCGCGGATAAGCGCGGTGTCCATCGGTCACCAAAACGATATCCTCGTCCACAACCGGCGCGATTACCTCTCGCAAGGTATCTGCGTTGACCGCGGGCAGAACCGCACTGACTGTCGCACCGCTGCGATCAGCGACAACCCGTACCGGAACCTGTTCATCTGACAGGCCCCGCCTGCTGGCCTTGCCTCCCCTGCGTCGCGCCTTGCGCTCAAGGTTTCGTGCGCCTTTCCGGCTTTCCGGCACACAGGTTTCATCGGCTTCCACAATGCCCGTGAGCTTGCGTGCCTTCAGGTCTTTTGCGGCAGGAAATCGGTGCCGCCAACGCAAGGCGGTATTGACGGCAAGTCCGCAACGTTCTGCTGAAGCGCGAACCGTCAGCCCATCGACAAGACAGGCTCCGAAGGCAAGCCACTTGTCCTTGCGGTGCAGACCCGACAAGGGGTGCCGGTCGCGGCATTGAATGTCTTCCTGCATCCCTTGCACTGGTACCGTCGCAGACCCCTTGCCTTGCCACGCGATTATGGCGCCTGGCATGCCACAATGCGGGCACTGGCGATCTTCACCCACGGCCGCTTCAATGGCAGCCAGCGACGCTGACGTCTCCGTGTCCCCCGGGAACACGGCTTCGGTTTGCTGTCGCTGCGCCGGGCTGAGGTGGTCTATCCCCGATAACCATTCCTGAAACTGCTTGTGATCCATGCCAATCCATCCCTCTGATTTCACAAAAAATATAACATGAATACGTACGATTTGTAAACTGAGCCAATTTAAAGGAAACCCCACTGATTTTGAATCAGTGGGGTTTTTACTAGGGTCTGTTGACAATCACCGGGCAGAAACGAGCATTGCGCAGAGGTGCCAGTTGGCCGCGTAGCTGGTATCTGTTTTGTCGTATCGCGTTGCTATCCCCCTGAATTCCTTGATCTTTGCAAAGTAGTTTTCAATCAGGTGACGCCACTTGTACATGTGAGTATCGTAGTCTCGTTGCACTTTCCGGTTCGATTTGGGTGGAATAACCGCAGTTGCGCCGCGCTCATCAAGGTCTTGCAGGAGCCAATCGGCGTCGAAGGCCTTGTCGGCCAGCAACGCTGCGAAGGAGACATCGTGGATCAGGGGGCAACCCCCTTCATGTCGTGCGCCTGCCCCGGCAGAAGCAGAAAGCGGAACAAGTTGCCGAGCGCATCGACCAAGGCAACGATTTTGGTCGTCAGCCCGCCGCGAGAGCGTACGATGGCTTGATGCCGTGTCCCCCTTTTGCGCCCGAAGCCTTCTGATGGGCCTGGACAATCGTCCCGTCGATGAGAGCATGTTCAAGGTCTGGCTCGCCGCTCATGGCGTTGAAAAGTCTCTCAAACACACCGGCCTTTGCCCATCGACGAAATCGTTTGAAAACCGAATTCCAGTTGCCGAAATCCTGGGGCAGGTCACGCCAGGGAGACCCTGTTCGCACACGCCAAAGTACGGCCTCCACGAACCGACGGTTATCCCGACCGGTTGCTCCCGGGTCCCCGGCCTTACCGGGTAACAGGGGCGCAATCTTCGCCCAAAGTTCATCTGAAATCACCAAACGATCTTCGTCCATCCAAACCTCCATTTTCGAAGCTTGAATAACAGTTCAGGCCAAATCGCAACCCCAAATGTCAACAGGCCCTAGGGTCTGTTGACAATCACCGGGCAGCAACGAGCATTGCGCAGAGGTGCCAGTTGGCCGCGTAGCTGGTATCTGTTTTGTCGTATCGCGTTGCTATACCCCTGAATTCCTTGATCTTTGCAAAGTAGTTTTCAATCAGGTGACGCCACTTGTACATGTGAGTATCGTCGTCTCGTAGCACTTTCCGGTTCGATTTGGGTGGAATAACCGCAGTTGCGCCGCGCTCATCAAGGTCTTGCAGGAACCAATCCGCGTCGAAGGCCTTGTCGGCCAGCAACGCTGCGAAGGAGACATCGTGGATCAGGGGAGCAACCCCCTTCATGTCGTGGGCCTGCCCCGGCAGAAGCAGAAAGCGGAACAAGTTGCCGAGCGCATCGACCAGGGCAACGATTTTGGTCGTCAGCCCGCCGCGAGAGCGTACGATGGCTTGATGCCGTGTCCCCCTTTTGCGCCCGAAGCCTTCTGATGGGCCTGGACAATCGTCCCGTCGATGAGAGCATGTTCAAGGTCTGGCTCGCCGCTCATGGCGTTGAAAACTTGCACGCAGAAACCTCTGCGTGTTGGCATAGACGAAATCGTTTGAAAACCGAATTCCAGTTGCCGAAATCCTGGGGCAGGTCACGCTAGGGAGACCCTGTTCGCACACGCCAAAGTACGGCCTCCATGAACCGACGGTTATCCCGACCGGTTGCTCCCGGGTCCCCGGCTTTACCGGGTAACAGGGGCGCAATCTTCGCCCAAAGTTCATCTGAAATCACCAAACGATCTTCGTCCATCCAAACCTCCATTTTCGAAGCTTGAATAACAGTTCAGGCCAAATCGCAACCCCGAATGTCAACAGTCCCTAAGAAGGTGTGTCAGATACCGAGTGCACCTTCTACAGCACGCCTCAGAGGAGTGATCCGATTTGCCCAGAAAGCATCACTTGCACGCAGAAACCTCTGCGTGTTGGAGGTGTTTTCACACATCCTTTTCTGATCACGCACCATACTGTCATAGAGCCGGTTGATGCGTTTGGCACGACTTGGATTTTGATTTACTCCAAGTTGTGCCATCTCCTGCATCGCTACCTGTAGTTCTTTGCGACAATTTGCAACTCGCCCTACTTCAGCTCTTTTCTCTGAAGAAGTGCTTCTCAGGAAAGGAAACAGCGTTTCTTCATCTAATCGTTGAGCAAACTCTCTTACCTTTTTGACCCATTCATCTTTTGCTTTCGCACTTTGGGGAGATTCTGCACACACCTTTGCATTTTCTTGAGAAGAGTGCTTGAATTTTGAAGCGTATTGCGTCCCCTGAGCAATTTTTGCAAACTCAGTCTCAAACTGACTCCAGGGACGGGCGCAACCCCATGCAAACCAGTACCTGTATTCTCCTTCAGTTCGCGTCAACCGAACACCTTCCACAGGTTTGATCGTGAGTGCATTTTTTTCTTCCGCACTCAGTTCCGAATATGGAACTGTTGTATCGCACCCTGCCAAAAAGATGGCAAGTGCAATAGAAACTATTGATGCCATTACTTTGTTCATTTCACTCTCCTTTGAGGAAACAGAAAAGGAATAATTCCTTTTCTCTGTCTATCGTATACCACGAAATAATAGGTATCATACCGCACTCACTCCAGAACAGGGCGCTTCAGTAAAAATTATTGTGGCCTTAGAGCCTGACTGAAAAGTTATTCAGATATGACAATAACCTTGCCAGCCGTCTTGTCAGGATGCGGATGTGGGCGATTGTTGCCCATGCGGTGGAGCTTTCGATGGACCTCTCCCAATCCCTGGCCAATCTTCGACATCCGCCGAGCCAGGCGAAGGTGCGTTCCACGACCCATTCGCGGGGTAGAACTTCAAAGCCTTCGGCAGTGTCGGAGCACCCGATGATCTCGATGGTCCATTGGCCGTGTCCCGACAATGCATCCTTTAGCCTGTCGCCCGCATGGCCACTATCGGCGAATGGATGCCGCGGCCACGGAGAGCGATATCGGATGGCCTTCATGAGATCGACAGCCCCGTCACGGTCCTGAAGGGCGGCGCCGTGGACGATGATGAACAGCATGCGGCCCGGCGTGTCGGTGATGACATGGCGCTTGCGGCCCGTAATCTTCTTGCCCGCGTCATGGCCACAAACGCCACCGCCTTCGGTGGTTTTGACCGACTGGCTGTCGATCACACCGGCACCGGGAGACGCCTGTTTACCGGTCCGCGGTCGCGCGCGCTCATCCGGGAATGTCCCGATTGATCATGCGCTTCCCCAGCCAGCACCGTCACATCGGCCTCCATCATCTCGCCCAGCGCCGAAAACCCGGCCAGCGGGCAGAACTGATCGAAGCTTTGGCCGACCGTCTCCCAAGCCCCGGCTACGGCCGAAGTCAGAGCGCCTTGGCCGGCAGGGCCGCTGCAAATGTTGTCGTCGTCTTCATGGTGTTGCTTCCTTTCGGTTTGAACGCATTGAGCCCACGGCCCGGGCGAAGCAACGCCACCCTTCAAACGAAATTCAACATCAATCCGGACATCCCCCACGTTCGGCGAATGCTGTCACAACAATCATCATGCTTTTCCCGAAAGCGCGCGCATCGGGCTTTACGCCGGTCAATTCGATCCGGGTTGGTGGGTGCTGGCGGTGCCGCGAGAGCTCGGTCTCGTCTGGAATGTGCGGCTGCCCGCCGATCTGCCTGAACGCCCGGAATTGGTGAAAATTCCTACCGCCCCAATTCCCGCATCGCCTTGTCCAGGCCACCCAAGGTCATCGGGAACATCCGATCGGAGAATATCTGCTTAATCATCTGCAGGCTCTGGGTGTATTCCCAATGGGTGTCGGGCACCGGGTTCAGCCAGATGGCGCTGTGGTAGAGGTCGACCACGCGCTGCAGCCAGATCGCGCCGGGCTCTTCGTTCCAGTGTTCGACCGAGCCGCCCTCATAGGCAACCTCGTAAGGGCTCATGGTGGCGTCGCCGACAAAGATCACCTTGTAGTCATGGGGGAACTTGTGCAGCACCTCCCATGTCGGGGTCTTCTCTGCGTGGCGCCGGCGGTTGTTCTTCCATACGCCCTCGTACAGGCAGTTGTGGAAATAGAAGAAATCCATGTTCTTGAATTCGGTCTTGGCGGCGGAAAACAGCTCCTCCACCATCTTGATGTGCGGGTCCATCGAACCGCCGATGTCGAAGAGCAACAGCACTTTGACCGTATTGCGCCGCTCGGGGCGCATATGGATGTCGAGATAGCCGTTATGGGCCGTGCCCTTGATCGTGCCGGGCAGATCCAGTTCCTCGTCCGCCCCCTCGCGGGCCCATTTGCGCAGGCGCCTGAGCGCCACCTTGATGTTGCGGGTGCCGAGTTCGACGCTGTCGTCCAGGTTCTTGTATTCGCGCTTGTCCCAGATCTTGACCGCGCGGCCATGGCGGCCCTGGTCCTGGCCGATGCGGATGCCCTCGGGGTTGTAGCCATAGGCACCGAAGGGCGATGTGCCGGCGGTGCCGATCCATTTGTTGCCACCCTCGTGACGCTTTTCCTGTTCGGCCAGGCGCTCCTTCAGGGTCTCCATCAGCTTTTCCCACCCGCCGAGGGACTCGACCAGGGCCTTTTCCTCTTCAGTCAGGAATTTTTCGTTCAGTTTCCGCAGCCAGTAGAGCGGGATCTCGGTGGTATCCGTCAGCGGATCGGTCGGCTCCAGCCCCTTGAACACTTTGCCAAAGACCTGGTCGAACTTGTCCAGATTACGCTCGTCCTTCACCAAAGCGGACCGGGAGAGATAATAAAAATCGTTCAGATCGTACTGGACGATTCGCTGATCCATGGCTTCCAGCAGCGTCAGATATTCGCGCAAGGAGACCGGCAGCTTGGCCGATTTCAGCTCATAGAACAGATTGGTGAACACTGCGGCTTTATCCCAGACGATGGACCAACACGGAGATCAGAAAATACAGCAAAGTGCAACTCATGCAAAGCAGCCCGGCGCGCATGGCGGCGTCCTCCCAGACCAGTTGCTTGCGGTACTTCCACCAGGCGAGGTTGCCGAGGAACGAAACAATAATGACGGTAAAGCCCATGGGGCGGTATCTCCGGAACAATCTGATGCTTTTCGTTGTGCCAGAGGCGGGCTAATATGAGAAGCAATATTGTGACAGGAGATCGGGATGTCCCGATTGATGTTGAACTTTGTTTGAAGGGTGGCGTTGCTTCGCCCGGGCCGTAGGTTCGGGGCGTTCAAACCGAAAGGAAGCAACACCATGAAGATGACGACAACATCTGCAGCGGCCCTGACCAGCCAAGGCGCTCTGACTTCGGCCGTAGCCGGGGCTTGGGAGATGGTTGGCCAAAGCTTCGATCAGTTCTGCCTGCTGGCCGGGTTTTCGGCGCCGGGCGAGATGATGGAGGCCGATGTGACGGCGCTGGCTGGGGAAGCGCATACCCGCGACACGGACAAGCCCGGATACCGATGGGGCCGGACCTGTGGTCGTCTGGGCTTTCACGGCGGCAAGGTGGAGCTGGAGCGCCCGCGGGTGCGTCCGAAGCTGCACGCCTGGGTGCGCCATGTGCTGAAACGGGCCTGGAAGCTGGACGACGCAGACAAGGCCGAACGCCTTCCACGCAATCTGGCGCGGCGGCTCGAACTGGAGGCGCCAGGCGTGTCCAGGGCGATCCTGGAAGGGTTGGACAAGATCCTGACCGTCATCCGTCCTGGCATCCCGCCCTGTTGCGACCGTCTCTGGCGTCGACGAATATCATCGAGTCGATGAATGCCGTGATCCGTCAGGTCTGCCGGAATGTGAAGCAATGGCGGGCTGCCCGGATAGCGCCGCGCTGGCTCGCCGCCGGAATGCTCGAAGCAGGCAAGGGCTTCTGCCGTCTCAAGACCTGCAAGCAGTTGCCCGTCCTGAAGGCCACGCTCGAAAAGCACCGTGACCCACAGGCCGGTGCGTCTGTTGACCCGATGGCTCAGGCCGCGTAACCATGCAACCCGCAACGTCGCCGGCGCGAATTTCAACATCGGACGGGACATTCCCCAGGAGACAAACATGACGGTTTACTCGGACACCTGGACTTGGATTGACGGGGAATGGCTACAGGGCAATCCAGGCATCATGGGACCACGCACCCATGGCGCGTGGCTGGGGTCCAGCGTGTTCGACGGCGCCCGGGCGTTCGAGGGGACAACCCCGGATGTGGACCTGCATTGCGAACGAGTCAACCGGTCGGCGGTGGCGCTGGGCCTGCAGGCCAGGATGGAAACGGGCCGCATTGTCGAGCTGGCCCAGGAAGGAGTCGCCAAGTTCGCCCCTGGCACCGCACTCTACATCCGCCCGATGTACTGGGCCGAAGAGGGCGGGCCGGTCTCGGTGCCGCCCAATCCCGACACCACAAAGTTCTGCATGTGCGTCTACGAGACCGCAATGCCCGAACCCGGCACCGGCTTCTCCGTCACCCTGTCGGACATCCGCCGCCCGATGATCGACCAAGCCCCGGTCGAGGCCAAGGCCGGCTGTCTTTATCCCATGGGCGGGCGGGCGCTGCTACAGGCCCGGGCCAGGGGCTTCGACAATGTCCTGATCCGCGACGCCATCGGCAACATCGCCGAACTGGCCACCGCCAATGTGTTCATGGCCAAAAAAGGCGTGGTGCACACGCCGATCTGGAACGGCACCTTCCTGAACGGCATCACCCGCCAGCGGGTCATCAAGCTTCTGCGCGACCAAGGCCAGGAGGTGGTCGAACGCGCCGTCAAATTCGAAGAATTCCTTGACGCCGACGAGATTTTCTCCACCGGCAATTATTCCAAGGTCGTTCCCTGTAACCGCATTGAGGATCGGGATTTGCAGCCGGGGCCGATCTACGCCCAGGCGCGCGAGCTCTACTGGGAGTTTGCGCATGGGGGTGGGACGGGATGACAATTCGGTAAATGATGATGCGAGCCACAAATTCTAATAGGCCCAGTTTTTCTAATAGGCCCAGTTTCAAATTGTATGCATGAACGTGCGATGGCGGTTGCGAGGCAAGCCCGGGGTGAGAGCCTGATTCAAAATGATCTGATGTTTTTCAAGCCCTTGCGAGACAGCGTGTCATGCGCCTGATATGGGCGATGAGAACCCAAGCCTCTGCACTTTCGAGGGTTTTCTCCCAATCCTTTGCCAATCGGCGGCAACGTCCCAGCCAGGCGAAGGTGCGTTCGACGACCCATCTGCGGGGCAGGACCTCAAAACCTTCGGCGGTGTCGGAACGCTTCACGATCTGGATAGTCCAGCGGCCAATGGTTATCAGGGCTGAACGAAGTTTTGGCCCCCGATAACCGCAGTCGGCAAAAACGTGGCGCAGTTTTGGGGCATCCCGCTTGAGCTTTTGAAAGACGCCCACTGCCCCGTCGCGATCTTGAATGTTGGCAGCGTGAACGCATGATGCCAACAGATGGCCACAGGTGTCTGTCATGATGTGGCGCTTGCGGCCTTTGATCTTCTTTCCTGCGTCGTAGCCAGAAATGCCGCCGTTTTCAGTGGTTTTCACGCTTTGACTGTCAATGACGCCTGCCGTGGGTTGATGATCCCGAGCCTCCCGTTCACGGTATCCGTCCGGTCAGGCCGCGTTTTTGAGGTCTTGGGGCTTCCAGTTCCACGGTATCCGTCCGGTCAGGCCGCGTTTTTGAGGTCTTGGGGCTTCCAGTTCCACGGCATAAGTTCGTCGATGGGGTTAATCTGTGATCAGCAATGCGTTCCAGCACCCATGTGAGCCAGGCCTCGGGATCGACATTGTTCATTTTAGCGGTCTCAATGAGGGCGTAGGCGATAGCGGCAGCCTCGCCGCCACCAACGGAGCCCGGGAAGAGACAATATTTTTCGACCCGGGGCGACGGGACGGATTGATCGCTCACAGATATTGTTGTCGAGTTCCAGACGTCCGTCGCCGAGATAAGCACGCGCTTCGGGCATCGGCTTCAGGGCGTAGCGGATCGCCTCGGCCAGTTTGGTCTTGCCCGAGAGCCTGGGCAGTTGGGCCTGTAGCCATGCTTCCAGGTCATCGAAGACAGGCTTGGCCTTCTCCTGCCGCAGGGCGGCCCTTTCGTAGCCGTCCGTTAGAGCCGTATTTTTCGGTTATTCCGGCATCCAATTCCACGGCATGAGTTCCTCGATGCGGTTGATCTTGTGATCTGGCAGGCGCTCCAACACCCATGTGAGCCAGGCTTCCGGATCAACGCCGTTCATCCTGGCGGTCTCGACGAGGGTGTAAGCGATAGCGGCGGCTTTACCGCCACCGACGGAGCCCATGAAGAGATAGTTCTTGCGGCCCAGTGCGATGGGGCGGATCGAGCGTTCACAGATGTTGTTGTCGAGTTCCAGCCGTCCGTCGCTGAGACAGGCACGCGCCTTTGGCATGCGGTTCAGCGCATAGCGAATGGCCCCTGCCAGTCTGGTCTTGCCCGAGAGCCTGGGAAGCTGGGCCTGTAACCATGCTTCCAGCTCATCGAAGACGGGCTTTGCCTTCTCTTGCCGAATGGCGACCCGCTCTTCGGGGGATTTGCCTCTGGCTTCCTCTTCGACAGCGTAAAGCACGGCGATCTGCTTGATTGTGCCTTTGGCGATGGCCGACCCTGTGCGCTCAAACTCTTCCACAAACTTGCGGCGCACATGCACCATGCAGGCCTGTTCGTCGGCCTTGCCCTCCCCAAAGAGGCCATTGAAGCCCGCAAAGCCATCGGCGTGCACCGTGCCGGTATAGCCAGAAAGATGATTGACCGGATGTTCGCCCTTGCGATCCACGCTGAACTGATACCAGGCACAGGGTGGGGCCTCGCCGCACCACGGGCGCTCGTCGCGCACGTAACTCCACAGCCGCGCAGTTTTAGGGTCTGTTGACAATCACCGGGCAGCAACGAGCATTGCGCAGAGGTGCCAGTTGGCTGCGTAGCTGGTATCTGTTTTGTCGTATCGCGTTGCTATCCCCCTGAATTCCTTGATCTTTGAAAAGTAGTTTTCAATCAGGTGACGCCACTTGTACATGTGAGTATCGTAGTCTCGTTGCACTTTCCGGTTCGATTTGGGTGGAATAACCGCAGTTGCGCCGCGCTCATCAAGGTCTTGCAGGAGCCAATCGGCGTCGAAGGCCTTGTCGGCCAGCAACGCTGCGAAGGAGACATCGTGGATCAGGGGGGCAACCCCCTTCATGTCGTGCGCTTGCCCCGGCAGAAGCAGAAAGCGGAACAAGTTGCCGAGCGCATCGACCAGGGCAACGATTTTGGTCGTCAGCCCGCCGCGAGAGCGTCCAATGGCTTGATTCCGTGTCCCCCTTTTGCGCCCGAAGCCTTCTGATGGGCCTGGACAATCGTTCCGTCGATGAGAGCATATTCAAGGTCTGGCTCGTCGCTTATGGCGTTGAAAAGTCTCTCGAACACACCGGCCTTTGCCCATCGACGAAATCGTTTGAAAACCGAATTCCAGTTGCCGAAATCCTGGGGCAGGTCACGCCAGGGAGACCCTGTTCGCACACGCCAAAGTACGGCCTCCATGAACCGACGGTTATCCCGACCGGTTGCTCCCGGGTCCCCGGCTTTACCGGGTAACAGGGGCGCAATCTTTTCCCAAAGTTCATCTGAAATCACCAAACGATCTTCGTCCATCCAAACCTCCATTCTTCGTCCATCCAAACCTCCATTTTCGAAGCTTGAATAACAGTTCAGGCCAAATCGCAACCCCAAATGTCAACAGGCCCTAGTCTTCTTTATCATGGTGCGGGTTTGTAGTTTGACCGGTGTGTCATCGGCAAAAAGTGCAGGCCCTGCCCTGACCAGCTTGCCGATATGATCGGCCAATGGCTCCAGCAGCGCCGTGCTGCGGCCCACCCAGTCGGTCAACGTGGTGCGATGCAGATTAACCTTCTCGCGGGCGAAGATTTTTGATTGCCGGTCAAGCGGCAGGTGATCGCAGTATTTGCCAATCAGGACGTGGGCCAGCAGACCCGGACCGGGGCGGCCACGTTCGATGGGGCGCGACGGCAATGGGGCCTGGGCAAAGGTTTCACAACAGGTGCAGGCCATGCGGGGGCGGAGGATCCGGCGTACCACAAAGCGGCCCGGGACATATTCCAGTTCCTCGGTAACGTCCTCACCGATCTGGCGCAGGCTCCCACCGCAGTCAGTGCAGTCCTCACCCGGCGACAGCACCTCATCCTGCCGATCCAGATGATCTGGCAAGGGGTTGCGGTTGTGCTTGCGCCTGGCAGGTTTATCCGTCTCATCGACATCAGTGCCGTTGGAGCCAGCTTCGTTCTTCTGCTCGTTTGCTGCCGCCTCGATCTCTTCGTCTTCCTGTAGGTCGAGGGCCAGTTGATCCATGCTCTCTGATCTGGAACCAAACCGTGCCTTGCGGTGGCCATGCAGTTCAGCCTTCAGCTTCTCAACCTGATAGGTGAGAGACGTAATCTCCTGGTCCATCCGAGAGACCAACCCCTTCAGTTTGGCGGGGTCATCAGGCAGGGCTTCAAGGACGTGCAACATGTGTAATCCACATCAAACTGCCCCATGGGATGGAACGACAAACCGCGTTAAACTTGATGTTTTTTTGGCTTTCTCTATCCCGCCTGCAAAGGACGCCAGGTCTTTTGCGGTGTGCGCCAGTCAATCCCCTCTAACAGCATCGATAGCTGTGAGGGACTCAGGCTGACCTTGCCCTCCCTGGCCGCAGGCCAGACAAAGCGCCCTCGTTCCAGTCGTTTGGAGAACAGGCAAGCGCCTTGGCCGTCCCTCCATATGATCTTGAGCAGATCACCGCGCCTGCCGCGAAACACAAACATGTGCCCCGAATACGGGTCTTCAGCCAGAACCTGTTCGGCCTGAGTCGCCAGTGTGTTGAACCCGCGCCGCATATCCGTCACCCCGGCGGCCAGCCACACCCGCGTATTGCCCGGCACCGGGATCATGTCATCAGCCCCTCAACCAGAGCCGGCACCGCCGACAATCCCGTCGCTCCTTCAACCAGGATACGCCGACCATCAGACAGGGTGATGTCTGCACGGTGAGCCGAAAGAGGATCGTCCATACAGGGCGCTGTGATCGGCACGTGGGGGGCGGTTGGCCCTGCAATCTCTACAGGCAGAAATGTGGTCACTTCCCCGGCGAAATCATCACCGTCAGTACATGACGGCGCGAAACGGGGATCACGCAACCATGTGTAGATCAGATTGGCGTTCATCGCGTAACGTCGTGCAACCTGCGCTACCGAAACCCTAGGCGCGCGCGTTTGTCCGCAGATCGAAACCTTCTCATCGTCTGACCAAAACCGCTTCTTCTGACCCTTCTTCCCAGACATATCCGCCCTCAAGATGTCCACTAGCAATGGTGGACACTATCAGCGCACGCTATAACGCGTCAGAGCACCAACACCGGACGCTTACCGTTCACGCGCCAGAGCGACCAGAGCGTGGTTGATCTCCGCCAGTAACCCGCCATCACGCCAGTTGTAGAAATAGTATCGAACCGTTGAAATCGGCGGAAAGTCCTTTGGCAAAAGAGACCACGCGCACCCGGCGGCAGCGATGTCGCCAATCCCATCCCGAACTTCGCGCAACTCAACTTCCCGAGGGCGCCCCAATTTGTTGGGGCCGGGCAAAAGCGGAAAAATGACCGCCCATTCTGCATCGGTTACATCGCTTGAGTAACGCTCGTTATTCCGCTCATACTGGCAGCGAGTGGTTTCAGTCCAGGGCATCGTGACCTCCGTTTTCTTGTTTCCTGTTCAAACAAACGGAATCACAACCCACTGATATCACTCAACTCATTTTCGTTCAGGCTCTCAGGCAACCGCACAGAAAATGTTTCAGCTTTGGTTGGCATTCTTAGGCACCGGATATATGAGTTTAAGGTGGACACACTGTAATCATATGTGTTCAAAATGCAATTTGGTTGCCTGCATTGCTCCTTCACCGAATTCCCGACTCTCACATATTCTCTCAAGTTTCGCTGCACGCGGGGCTTACAAGTCGCTATATAGAAACATGCAGACCGCTCCTGATTCCTACACAGAAGCGCCTTACCTTGCCGGGTTGAACGAGGCCCAGCGCGAGGCCGTGCTGACGACCGAAGGTCCGCTCTTGATGCTGGCGGGCGCGGGAACCGGCAAGACGCGGGCATTAACCACGCGGCTGGCCCACATTCTGACACAAGATCTGGCCTGGCCCGGGCAAATCCTGGCGGTAACCTTCACCAACAAGGCAGCCCGCGAGATGCAACATCGCATCGGCGATCTGATCGGCGGTGTGGTCGAGGGGATGCCTTGGCTCGGAACGTTCCATTCGATCGGCGCGCGCATCCTGCGCCGTCACGCCGAACTGGTCGGCCTGAAATCCAACTTCACCATTCTCGATACCGACGATCAGGCTCGATTGCTGAAACAGTTGCTGGAAGCCGAAGGCATCGACCCAAAGCGCTGGCCGGCCCGGACCATGGCCTGGGTGATCAACGGCTGGAAGAACCGAGCACTCCTGCCCGATAAAGTTCCAGTAGAAGAGGCCCACGATTTCGCCAATGGCAAGGGGGTTGAGATTTATCGCCAATATCAGGAACGCTTGTCGGTCCTGAATGCCGCCGATTTTGGCGATTTGCTGATGCTTTGCATCCACCTGTTCCAGGAAAACCCCGACGTGCTCGCGGATTATCACCGGCGTTTCAAATACATACTGGTGGACGAGTATCAGGACACCAATGTGGCCCAGTATCTGTGGCTGCGTCTGCTAGCCAGGGGATCGAAGAACATCTGCTGTGTCGGCGACGACGACCAGTCGATTTATGGTTGGCGCGGCGCCGAGGTTGGCAACATCCTGCGGTTTGAGAAAGATTTTCCCGGCGCCAAAACCATTCGGCTGGAACGCAATTACCGCTCGACCCCGACCATTTTGGGCGCGGCGTCCGGTCTGATCACCACCAATGAAGAACGCCTGGGCAAGACCTTGTGGACCGAGGGCGAGGAAGGCGAAAAAATCCGTGTCAGCGCAGTCTGGGATGGCGAGGAAGAGGCGCGCTCGATCGCCGAGGAGATTGAAAACCAGCAGCGCAAGGGGCATGCCCTGAACGAGATGGCTATTCTGGTGCGGGCGTCGAGCCAGATGCGCGAGTTTGAAGACCGCTTCATCACAACCGGTATTCCCTACCGGGTCATCGGCGGTCCGCGTTTTTACGAGCGCGCCGAAATCCGCGATGCCATGGCCTATTTACGCGTTGTGGCCCAGCCGGATGACGACCTGGCGTTCGAGCGGATCGTCAACAAGCCGAAGCGCGGGCTCGGTCCGGCCGCCATCCAGGCGTTGAGCACCGCCGCGCGGGCCAATGGAATCTCGATGATGGCGGCGGCTCGATTGCTGATCGAGACCGATGAGTTGAAACCCAAACCGCGCGGCGCCATACGCGAGTTGATCGAAGCTTTCGACCGCTGGCGTCATGCCTCAACCACCCTGCCCCATACGGATCTGGCCGAAGTGGTACTGGATGAGAGCGGCTACACCGGCATGCTGCAGGCAGACAAGTCGATCGAGGCGCCGGGCCGGCTGGACAATCTGAAGGAACTGGTGCGCGGCATGGAAACGTTCGAGAACCTGGCGGGGTTTCTGGAACACGTTTCGCTGGTCATGGACAACCAGCAGAATGACAGCGAGGACAAGATCAATCTGATGACGCTGCACGCGGCAAAGGGATTGGAGTTTGAAACCGTGTTCCTGCCCGGATGGGAAGAGGGCCTGTTTCCTTCCCAGCGGACCCTGGACGAGCACGGCGTGGTCGGTCTGGAGGAAGAACGCCGGCTTGCCTATGTGGGGCTGACCCGGGCCAAGCAACGAGTGTTTGTCAGCCACGCCGCCAACCGGCGGATTTACAATCAATGGCAATCTGCCATCCCGTCCCGGTTCGTCGACGAAATCCCGCCCAAACATGTGGAACGATCCACCGACCAGGGCCTTTATGGCGGTTATTCCGCTGCTGCCGATCCGTTCCGGTCGGGCGACGCATCCTCGTCTTACAATTCACCCGGCTGGACCCGGTTGCAACAGGCCGCCCAGGCCGGCCAATATGCCAAGCGCCCGCAGGTCATTGACGAGGTTGCCGATCTGGTTGCAACGTCGGATCCTGCTGCATCGACCCTGCAGACCGGTGCCCGGATATTTCATCAGAAATTCGGCTATGGCCGGATCACCCAGGTTAACGGCAACAAGCTGATGGTGGATTTCGATAAGGCCGGCGCCAAGAAAGTGATTTCCAGCTTTGTCGAAGCCGTTTGACGATCCTCTATCGCATTGCCGCGAAGATCCACAGCACACCCAAAAGGTTAACGCCCACATCCTAGAGCCCGTTTAAAAAGTAGTTGTGTGATATCAGTGGGTTGTGATTCACCGTCTTTGTCAAGGAAGATGTCCCCCGCGAGTTTTTTGAGACACTGATCAAGACCTGAGACAAGGGGATGAATGAGGTGTTTCAAAAAACTCTAGGGCGGGGGACTTCGAACAAGCCGCGTGCCGAACGCAAGCACAGCCGCAACCCCTTGCCAGATCATCTGGATCGGCAGGATGAGGTGCTGTCGCCGGGTGAGGACTGCACTGACTGCGGTGGGAGCCTGCGCCAGATCGGTGAGGACGTTACCGGGGAACTGGAATATGTCCCGGGCCGCATTGTGGTACGCCGGATCCTCCGCCCCCGCATGGCCTGCACCTGTCGTGAAACCTTTGCCCAGGCCCCATTGCCGTCGCGCCCTGTTGAGCGTGGCCGCTCCGGTCCGGGTCTGCTGGCCCACGTCCTGATTGGCAAATACTGCGATCACCTGCCGCTTGACCGGCAATCAGAAATCTTCGCCCGCGAGAAGGTTGATCTGCACCGTTCCACACTCACAGACCGGGTGGGGCGCAGCACGGCTTTGCTGGAACCTCTGACCGATCATATCGGCAAGCTGGTCAGGGCAGGTCCCGCGCTTTTTGCTGATGACACACCTGTCAAACTGCAAACCAGGCTCAAGGCAAAGAAGACCCGGACCGCACGGCTGTGGAGTTACGTGCGCGATGAACGGCCCCTGGTGCGGGGACGCCCCGCCCTGTGCCTGGTATCAGTTCAGCGTGGATCGCAAGGGTGCACATCCGGTCAATCATCTTTCCGGCTATACCGGCACGGGCATGCCGATGGCTTTGCGGGCTTCAATGGCCTCTTTGGGGAGGGCAAGGCCGACGAACAGGCCTGCATGGTGCATGTGCGCCGCAAGTTTGTGGAAGAGTTTGAGCGCACCGGGGCGGCCATCGCCAAAGGCACAATCAAGCAGATCGCCGTGCTTTACGCTGTCGAAGAGGAAGCCAGAGGCAAATCCCCCGAAGAGCGGGTCGCCATTCGGCAAGAGAAGGCAAAGCCCGTCTTCGATGAGTTGGAAGCATGGTTACAGGCCCGGCTTCCCAGTCTCTCGGGCAAAACCAAACTGGCAGGGGCCATTCGCTACGCACTGAACCGCATGCCCAAAGCACGGGCCTGTCCCGGCGACGGGCGGCTCGAACTCGACAACAACATCTGTGAACGCTCAATCCGCCCCATCGCCCCTGGTCGAAAAAATTGTCTCTTCCTAGGCTCCGTTGGTAGCGGCGAGGCTGCCGCTATCGCCTACGCCCTCATTGAGACCGCTGAAATGAACAATGTGGCTCCCGAGGCCTGGCTCACATGGGTGCTGGAACGCGTTGCTGATCACAGATTAACCCCATCGACGAACTTATATGCCGTGGAACTGGAAGCCCCAAGACCTCAAAAACGCGGCCTGACCGGACGGATACGCCGGAACGGGCGGCGCATGGCGCCCGTTTCCTGATCGAGTCAAAGCGCAGCTCCGGCACGACGATTCGCCTGGTCTTCCCGGAAAGTTCCTTGTCGGCCCTGTAGTCGCCTAGATCAGACGCGTACGTCTTGCGGTCGCAAGGTCACGAGACCGTTGATATTGCAAATCATTTGCGATAGCGTGACTTCATGAACCTTTCCAACTCTCTTCAAAACCATCGTCCGACCGGCTTGCGCGCGTTCATCATGTCGAAAGGCTGGGCAATCCTCGCCGCCGGCCTGATGATCGTGGCACTGATGCCATTGGCTGCAATCATATGGATTGCCGCCTTCCCCGAAGAAAACATCTGGCCTCATTTGGCGGCAACCGTACTGCCACGCTATGCTTCGGCAACCGTTCTTCTCTTGATTGGCAGCGGTACCCTGGCCGCCGCCATCGGCGTTGCCGCGGCATGGCTGGTGACCATGTGCCGGACGCCGGGCGGACGGATGCTGGAATGGGCCCTATTGTTGCCGCTGGCGATGCCGGGCTATATTGTTGCCTATACAGCGGTTGATCTGCTGGAATATGCTGGACCTGTTCAAGGCGCGGTGCGGGCCGCATTCGGCTTCACCAGTGCCCGAGATTATTGGTTTCCCCAGGTCCGGTCCCTGCCAGGTGCCGTCACCGTCATGGCACTGACGCTTTACCCTTATGTTTATATCACCGCCCGGTCGGCTTTTCTGGAACAATCCATCTGCGTACTGGAAGCCAGTCGCACCCTGGGGCGCACGCCCTGGAACGCCTTCTGGTCGATTGCCCTGCCCCTGGCGCGCCCGTCCATTGTCGTGGGTGTGGCCCTGGTCATGATGGAAGGTCTCAATGATTATGGCACGGTTGAGCACTTCGATGTGCCGACCCTGACTGCCGGTGTTTCCGACATTTGGCAGGGCGAAGGCAATGCCGGCGGCGCCGCGCAGTTGGCCCTGACCATGTTGGCGATCGTTCTGCTGTTGTTGTGGCTGGAACGGCGCTCGCGCGGGTCGGCGACCTATGGCCATTCCACACGCCGGGTGCGGCCGATCGAGCCGCTACACCTGAACGGCTGGCGCAGCCCGGGCGCGGTTCTGTTTTGTGTCTTGCCGATCCTGCTGGGATTTGTCTTGCCTGTCTGGATTTTGCTGCGGCACGCCTTCGGCAATCTGGCAGCAAGCTGGTCGGCGTCCTTGTGGACCTATGCCTTCAACAGCCTGCTGATTGCGCTTGTTACCGCGCTGATCGCGGTTCTGGCCGGGCTGGCCATGGCCTATGCCGGGCGGCTGGGCGGCGGGCGGTTTTTGCGCATCTGCATTCGCACCGCGACCATCGGTTATGCCATACCCGGCGCGGTTCTGGCGGTCGGTGTCCTGATCCCCTTTGGCGCCCTGGACAATGGATTCGACAGTTGGATGCGCGACACATTCGGCTTCTCAACCGGTCTGATGCTGACCGGCAGCATCGCCGCCCTGATCTTTGCCCTGACCATCCGGTTCCTCGCACTAGCCTTCGGCGCGGTCGAGGCGGGCCTTGGCCGGGTAACGCCATCCATGGACATGGCCGCCCGGACACTGGGCCGGTCGCCCGGCGGAGTCCTGCGCGACGTGCACCTGCCGATGATCCGCGGTTCGGTTCTGGCGGCGGGGCTTTTGGTCTTTGTCGATGTGATGAAGGAGTTACCGGCGACTCTGTTGCTGCGCCCATTCAATTTCGACACGCTGGCGACACATGTCTATACATTCGCTTCGTTGGAACAGCTGGACGAGGCGGCTCTGGCCGCACTGCTGATTGTCGTCGCCGGCATCGGTCCGGTCGTATTGCTGAGCCGGGCCATCACCCGGTCGCGGCCTGCCTCAGGTCGATAATTCGGGCAGGTTTCGGAACAGATCCAAAGCCTCCGCATTGGCCAGCGCTTCGGCATTCTTCACTTTGCGGCCGGCCACGATATCGCGGATCGCAAGTTCGGTGATCTTGCCGGATTTGGTGCGCGGAATGTCATCAACCGCGATGATTTTGGCAGGCACATGTCGCGGCGAAGCGCCTGTGCGTACCCTGACCTTCAGGGCCCTGATCAAGTCTTCGGTCAGGGCTGCCCCTTCCTGCAGTCGGACAAACAGGATGATGCGGGTGTCAGCGTTCCATTGCTGACCGATTGCAACGGCTTCCAGCACCTCGTCGAATTGTTCGACCTCGCGGTAAATTTCCGCCGTACCGATGCGCACACCGCCAGGATTGAGAGTCGCGTCCGAGCGGCCAAAGATCATCATGCCGCCATGTTCGGTGATCTCGGCGAAATCGCCATGGGCCCAGACATTGTCGAATTTGGCGAAATAGGCGTTATGATAGCGTGCGCCGTCTTCATCTCTCCAAAATCCGATGGGCATCGACGGGAACGGTTTTGTACACACCAGCTCCCCCTTCTGGCCGATCACTGAGTTGCACTGGTCGTCCCAAACCTCGACCGCAAGTCCCAGTGCCTTGACCTGGATCTCGCCGCGCCAGACCGGATGTATCGGCAATCCGGTAACAAAGCTGGCCAGCAGATCCGTTCCACCCGATGTTGAAGCCAGATGCACGCCTGGCTTTACCGCGTCATAGATATAGTCAAAGCTTTCCGGCACCAACACTGACCCGGTCACTCCGATCGACCGAACGCTGGCCATGGAATGGGTTTCAACCGGGCGCAGACCGGCCTTCTTGCAGGTATCAATGTATTTTGCCGACGTTCCGAACCAGGTCATCTTGGTGGCATCCACGAAATCAAAGACGATGTCCGGCCTGGGATGGAAGGGAGAACCGTCATAAAGCAGCAATGTCGCTTCGCTGGCCAAATTCGAAACCAGCCAGTTCCACATCATCCAGCCGCATGTGGTGAACCAGAAGACCCTGTCGCCTGGGCAGACATTGCAGTGAAGCTGCTGTTCCTTCAGGTGCTGGACCAGGGCGCCGCCGATGGAATGGACGATGCATTTGGGCGCACCCGTCGTGCCTGACGAATACATTATGTAGAGCGGTGCATTGAACGGCATCTGGACAAAATCGATATCGCCGCCTGACTGTCCGGCCAGAAAATCATCCAGCAACACCACGTTTGGGATCATCGAAATATCGGGCGCCGCAGACAGCATCGGCACCACCACGACCTTTTCGACACTCGGCAGGCCGGCGATGATTTCGGCGACCTTGGCGCGGATGTCATGCGACTTTGCGCCATAGAAATAGCCATCTGAGGTGAACAGAACCCGGGGTTCGGTCTGTCCGAACCGATCAAGCACGCCCTGCACGCCGAAGTCGGGTGAACACGATGTCCAGACACCGCCGCGTGCAGCCGTCGCCAGCATGCCCATCACCGCTTCAGGCATGTTCGGGATCATGCCGGCGCACCGGTCTCCCGTCTGCAGCCCGAAGGCGTCGAGCGCCTCGGCAATTCGCGACGTGGTATCATAAAGGCCGGACCAGCTGACCCGGCGCTTTACCTGGTCTTCGGCCCAGAACACGATGGCATCACTGTCATCGCGCCTGCGCAACAGGTTTTGGGCGAAGTTCAGCGTGGCATTGGGGAAGAACCGGGCGCCCGGCATCGCCTCACGATTGGTACAGACAACGTCGCCCTTGTCGCCAATGACCCCGCAGAAATCCCAGATCGAGGACCAGAACTTCTCCCGCTCGTCGACCGACCAGGCGTGCAGGGCATCATAATCGGCGAAATCCTCCGCCCAATGCTTTGCTGCGGAGTCCATGAACCTGGAAAGGTTCGATTTGGCGGCAACCTCCGGGTCCGGGGTCCACATCGGGCTGGTCATCTGAAAGGTCCTGTCATCGGTGGTACGACCCGGCCTGTCTAACCAAAAAGTGACAGCCAGCGCAAACAGCCATTGTTTCGTCCAAACTCAATGGGATATGTCACAGGGTACGGTTGGGAGCCAAACGAATTTATCGGAGTGTGCGTCACATGAAACGTCTCCTTGCCGGGCTGGGAATTCTGGTTGTTCTGCTAATTATCTCGATCATCACCCTGCCCTTTTGGATCCCCGCCGACACCATCAAGGCCCAGGTCGCCGATCAGGTTCGTTCGGCAACCGGCCGCGAACTGGTGATCAGGGGTGAGGCCAAACCGACCCTGTTCCCCAATATCGGTGTGGGAGTGACGGACGTCAGTTTTGCCAATTCCGAATGGGCCCAGGAACCCCAGATGGTCACCGTCAAGGAACTGGTGGCCAAGGTTGAACTGATGCCGCTGCTCTCCCGAAAGATCCAAATCGCAGGTTTTCGCTTGGTTGAGCCCGTCATCCATCTGGAAATCGGCCCCAATGGTGTGGTGAACTGGGAAATCGGCAAGCCCGCGGCGACGGTGGGCGAAAAAACATCGACCGGGACCGAAACCACACAACCCTCGGCTACTGCCGCAACGGACAGAGGTCCGGCTTTGACCGATATCAAGCTGGACAATGTCGAGATTATCGGCGGCACCGTTACGTTTTCGGATTCAATCACGAACGAACGGCACACCGCCGAAGACATCGATATCAAGCTATCCCTGCCGGGCCTGGATGCAGTCCTGATCGCGGAAGGCGCAATGAAACTGGATGGCGAGCCTGTGGAAGTCGGCATCACCGCAGAGACGCCGCACAGCCTGGCGGAAAATCAGGCCGGCAAGATCGAGGTTTCCTTCAATTCGGCCCCGGCCAGCTTTTCCTTCAATGGCAGCGTCGATGGCGGCGGTGGCGTTCCCCAGATTGACGGTGCCCTGGAAGCCACTATTCCCGATCTCAATTCGCCCTCTTTTGCGCCGATCCTGCAAAGGCTGGAAGGCATTCTGCCGCCTGAATTCAAATCCCTGCAATCGGCACGGCTGAGTGGACCTGTTAAATTTTCAAGCGCTGGGGCAAAAACCGACCTTTCTGGCCAGATCGTTTACCGCGCCAAGGCCATCGACCTGAAGCTTGCCCTGGAAAGCGCAGGCGATGTGGCGGGCGGTGCACCGGTGAAGCTGAACCTGTCACTTGGCGGGGAACCGCTGCAGATGACATTCAACGGCGCCGCGGCGGCCGGCCTGGTTCCCGTGGTCAAAGGCGCCTACTCTGTCAAAGTCCCCTCGCCACACGGGCTGGCAAGCTGGGCCACGGGCAAAGCCCCGGAACCATTGAAAGATGTCGGCGCCGTGGATCTGGCGGGTGAGGTTGATTTTGGCGCCGATGCCTACGGCCTCAGCGCCAATGGCAATGTCAGCTATAAGGGCGAGGCGATCGCGTTGACCGCCAACGTATCCGGCACGGGTCGCCCGGAACAGCCCGGTGCCACCGCAGTCAAGCTGGCCGCCAATGCACCGCGTTTTAATCTTTCGTTTGACGGCATGGCGATCCGCCGCGTCACCGACAAGCCCAAGGAACCAGCCTTCGAAATCTCCGGCCCGTTCAGCTTCGCCACCGCCTCGATCCCCGAACTGGCCGCTTGGGGCGGCGCCGAATTGGGGCCGTCGGGCGATGTGCTGGGCGCTGCCGACATCAAGGCCAATCTGGCTTTTCAGAGAAATTCCATCGGACTGACGCAGCTGGATGCCAAGTTGGGCGATACGGCTGCAAAAGGACGCTTGTTCGCGCGCATATCCGAGCCTCTGCGCATTCGCGGTAAGCTGGATATCGCCGCACTCGATCTCAACCGTTACCTGCCAAAGGGCACGGCGGGCGGCGGTGGCGGCGCAACCACAACACCCGCGGCACCAAAAGGCAGCGGCTGGAGCAAGGAGCCGATCGACTTTTCAGCGCTGCACGGCCCGGATGTCGATGTCAGTCTGTCTGTCAATAACCTGCTCTACGAAAAACTGAAACTCGATCAGGCGGCAATAAAACTGCTTCTGAAAGATGGCGCATTGACGCTCGACCTCAACGAACTTCGGCTTTATGGCGGATCGGGCAAGGGAACGGTGCGGGTCAATCCGGCCGGCTCCGGCGCGTCGATCAGCAATACGTTCAGCCTGAACGGTTTGCAGATCCGGCCCTTCCTGACCGATGCGGCGGACTTCAGCCGCATTGCCGGCACCGGCAACTTCCAGATCAATACCCAAACCGCCGGGTCCAGTCAGCATGACTTCATGAATGCGATGAACGCCGATGGATCGATCCTGTTCTCGGACGGCGCGGTACACGGCGTCAACGTTGCGGCCTTCGTTCGCAAGGCAACCACCTTGTGGACGGACAAGGGCGCCGGTGAAGAGCAAAAGACCGACTTTGTCGAATTGTCCGGCAGTTTCACCATCAATGACGGGGTCCTGACCAACAATGACTTGCAACTGGCCGGACCGCTGGTTCGGATTGAAGGCGCCGGCACCGTCAATCTAGGTGCTCAAACCCTGAATTACCGGGTTACGCCCAAGGCGGTCGGTTCGTTGGAAGGCCAGGGCGCGGAGATTGTTCCGGCCGGTCTGACCCTGTTCCCGTTCGATATTGTCGGCCCGTGGTCGTCGCCCAGCTTCAAACCCGATCTGGGCGGCGCCCTTGGGAACGCTCTGAAGGATCCCGGCGCGCTGCTGGAAGGCGCCAAGGGGCTGATCAAGGGTGAAGGCTTGAAAAATATCGAGGATTCCGCCAAGGCGCTGCTCGAAGGCGGTGATGGTGGTGGTGTTGAGGGTGTGATCAAGGGCGTTCTTGGCGGCGATGAGCCCGGCGGTGGCAGCGCCGGCGGCCTGGTCGAACTGCTTGGCGGCGCAAAGCCCGAAACGGGCCAATCAGGCTCAGGTAGCAGCCTGATAGAGGGCTGTTGGGTGGTGCAAATCCCGCACCTGCTCTGGCGCCAGCACCAGAAGCAGTTCCCGCACCCGCTCCGGAGCCCGAACCAAAACTGCCCGATCCGGGAAGCCTGTTGAAGGGTTTACTGGGAAATTAGGCCGGGTCTTGCCCATCCAATACCGTGAGGAACGCCAAAGGAGGCAGGTTCAAACCTGCCCCTTTTTCATATTTGGACGGTCGAACGGCTCCTATTTCACGACCTATTAACCAGTCCTGTTTAACCCGAGTTATGGATAAGCGACGTTCTTCATGGAGATTTTGTTTTGCCCAGCGTATAGGCGATCAGGCATGACAGGATGTGGACGAACGTATTTGTGGCGATCCGTGTCTTGTGTGTTCCCGTCCCATGTCTGATTTGAGCCTGTCGAAGAGCGTCTCAATGATGAATCTGTACCAGATGCGGTTTGAACGTAAGCGTCCGGTGTGTGCTCCGACGCGTTATAGCGTGCGCTGATAGTGTCCACCATTGATAGTGGACATCTTGAGGGCGGATATGTCTGGGAAGAAGGGTCAGACGATGAGAAGGTTTCGATCTGCGGACAAACGCGCGCACCTGGGGTTTCGGTAGCGCAGGTTGCGCGACGTTACGCGATGAACGCCAATCTGATCCACACATGGTTGCGTGATCCCCGTTTCGCGCCGGCATGTACTGACGGTGATGATTTCGCCGGGGAAGTGACCACATTTCTGCCTGTAGAGATTGCAGAAGTAGCGTCGGTGCCAACCGCCCCCACGTGCCGATCACAGCGCCCTGTATGGACGGTCCTCTTTCGGCTCACAGTGTAGACATCACCCTGTCTGATGGTCGGCGTATCCTGGTTGAAGGAGCGACGGGATTGTCGGCGGTGCCGGCTCTGGTTGAGGGGCTGATGACATGATCCCGGTGCCGGGTAATTTGGGTGTGGTTCAGCGGTTTTGGCCGCAATCGTGACATTGGCGCCATCACTGGCCGCCTTAAGCGCAAGAGCCAAGCCAATGCCGCGGCTGCCATCGGTGATGAAGATTGGTTTCCCGAAAGGCTCATGCCGGCACACTCCTGTTGGTGGTAGCGGGTCCGTTAGCCGAACTGGGAAAAGTCCGGTTCGCGCTTTTGCATGAAGGCGGTGAAAGCCTCACGCGCTTCCGGTCCGGTCAGGCGTTCGCCGAAAATCTTGCCCTCGCGTGCCATCCGGTCCGGCACCGGTTCGGGCGGCTGACGCATCAGCGACTTGGTGGCCTGGATGGCGCCCGGCGGCAGCTTGGCAATGGTTGAAGCGGCTTGCGTGGCCGCACCCATAACCGCGCTCGCCGGCAGTGCCGCACCGGCCAGGCCGATAGCGGCGGCTTCGGTTCCGGAAATAGCCTTGCCCATCAGGAAAATCTCGCCGGCCTTTGCATGGCCGACACGTTGGGGCAACAACATGCTGGAGGCAGCTTCGGGCACCAGCGCCAGCTTGGTAAAGGGCGCGGTCAATCTGGCGTCCTCGGCGACATAGACCAGGTCGCAATGCAGCAGCATGGTCAGGCCAACGCCAACGGCCGATCCATTGACGGCGGCAATGAGGGGTTTACGAGCAGTCGAAATGCCGGCTAGGAATTTGCTGACCGGGCTGTCGGGCGAGCAGGGCGGGTGCTCTATGAAATCGTTTATGTCATTGCCGGACGTAAAGAAATCGCCGGTACCGGTCAGCACCAGGGTGCGCAGTTCCGCCATCTCGTCCAGCCGAGTCAGGGCATCCGCCATGGCTGTGTACATGGATCGGGTCAGCGCATTTTTCTTTTCGGACCGGTTCAGCGTGACGGTCACCACGCCACCCGTTTCGGTGACTTCTACATGTTCGCTCATGCGGTTTCCTTTATCAGCTTTTCCAGGACGCCCGCATCGTCGAACCGGCGGGCCAGTGTTTTCAGAACCCGCAAGGTTGCGACAATGTCTTCGGGGACGTGTTCATCGGTGATCGCGGCGTTCATCGCGGTCAGCAGCGGCAGCGACCGCGCCCTGATATTGCGCCCGGTCCTGGTCAGCACGACACGTATCGCCCGGCCATCTTCGGGGTCGGGCTGGCGGATAACCAGTCCCTGCTTTTCCATGCGGTTGACCAGGCCGGTGGCCCCCGGCGCGCCCAGCGCAAGGACCGCGCCGATTTCCTTCAGCGTCACCCCTTCGCGCCGGCCAATGGCATAAAGCACGCCCAACTGCGCCGACGTTACGCCCAGATCATCCAGTGCCGCCTGATCGACCGCCGCCAGAACCCGGCGCTGCGCCACGTTGAGCCAGTAGAAAAGCCGGGTATCGCGATTATTATTTTCCATACAAATTATTTTACTTCGATTACAAAATAAATACAATCACTCAATGCGAACATACCAGTGGATACCATCTCGGTCCTGTTCCCGCACTACCAGATCTCGTGCGATCAGGGCGTTGAGGTGGGCCAGAGTTTCGCCCATCGCCAATCCGCGGTCACCATCGCCGATGTTCTGGCGGAACAGTGCCGGAAAACAATCGATCGCACGACGGGGCCTGTCCAGCATATTGACGAGACGGTCGAAGGCGCGCTCATGCTTGGCAGCCAGCCTGGCACAGCGGGCGTGCAGCCCCCTGAACGGTTTGCCATGGGCAGGTAACACCAGCACATCGTCGGTAACCCGCGTCGGAATATGCTGTTTCGATGCGATCCAGTCTTCCAGTGGATTGTCGTCCGGTTCGGTGGGATAGACCGAGATGTTGGACGAGATGTGTGGCAGCACCTGATCGCCGGAAAACAGCAACTTCGCGTCGGCGTCGTGGTAACAGGCATGCTCCGGTGCATGTCCCCGGCCGACCACGACCTGGAGGGTGCGATCGCCAACACCGATCGCCTCACCATCCACCACACGGCGATAGCCCACCGGCAGCGGTTCCATGCCCGCGGCAAAGCCCAATTTAACCCGCTCCCGATAAACCGCAATCATTTCATCATCATAACCCGCGGCGCGATAAAACGCGACGGCTTCGTCCGGCACTTCATCCCAGTTGTCCATCGTCAACATTCGGGCATACAGGAAATCTGTCCGCGTCATCCACAGCCGGCAATTCCAGCGTTCGGTCAGCCAACCTGCCTGGCCGATGTGATCGGGATGATAATGGGTTGCCAGCACACGGGTCACCGGCCGGCCACCCAGATGATTGGCAAAGATGTTTTCCCATGCCTCCTGGATTTCCCTGCCGCGCAGGCCGGTATCAATGATCGCCCAGCCATCGCCATCACCCACCAGATAGAGATTGATGAAGGGCAGCCCGCTGAACGGCAGCGGCATCCGTGTCCACAACACGCCCTCGGACACCTCGACCACACTGCCGGGCTCCGGTTCCTGTACGATTGGGTAACTCAGCTCCTGCGAATCCATTTCATTCGCAAGCGAAATATCTGGTGAAATCTTAAGGGATGTACTGATCATGGGGTCCGGTGTGGGGATTTAACCGCGCCGCGTCAACCCGTTTCGATTTCAGTGTGCCGGTCATCCTGTTTATGATGAGAATAAATTCAGGACGCCAAACGGTCTGGCGATTCCGAATACAGGATTCCGGCGCCGCGTGTTGCCGTGGTTTCCAGCCCGATTGCGGGTGGAATCTCAGTCTCGGCAAAGAATTGCGCCAGGCGAATCCGGGTTTCGAGATAGTCGCCATGCCCGTTTGACGTTGTTTCTTCGTGCGCCGCCAGCGCTCCCTTTGCCAGATACATGCCGCCCGAGACCGCGCCGAACAAGCTGAGATAGGGAACCGAGCCGGCCATGGCATCATTGGCTTCGCCCGATTTCAGGGTTTGCAGCATCCAGTCGGTGGTGCGCACCAGCGCCGCGTGCCCTTCGCTCAGATGCGAGGCGATTGTCACCAGGGAGGAGTCGTTCGATCTGCCACATTGTTCCGCAATATCGGCGATCTCGGCCAGATAGGCCTTGACCCCCGCGCCGCCAGTCATCGGCAGCTTGCGACCGATCAGGTCCATGGCCTGGATACCGTTGGTGCCTTCATAGATTGGCGTGATCCGGGCATCGCGCAGATGCTGGGCCGCGCCGGTCTCTTCGATAAAACCCATGCCGCCATGGATCTGAATGCCGACCGAAGCCATCTCCACTGCCTTGTCTGTCGACCAGGCCTTGGCAACCGGGGTCAACAGATCGGCGCGGGTGGCTGCCGCATCGCGCTCTTTCGCCGTTCCGGCTGCCTTGGCCAGATCGGAGTGCAGGGCCGTGTCCAGACAGATCGCCCGCGCGGCTTCGACGGTTGCCTTCATCTGGAACAGCATGCGGCGCACGTCGGCGTGCTCGACAATGGCCACCATATCCTTTTGTTCATGCTGCTTGCCCAGCGGCTTGCCCTGGCGCCGGTCGGCGGCAAAGGCCAGCGCGCCCTGATAGGCCCGCTCAATCACCCCGACGCCCTGGATACCGACGCCGACCCGGGCATCGTTCATCATGGTGAACATGGCCGCCATGCCCTTGTTCTCCGCCCCGATCAGCCAGCCCCTGGCACTGTCATAGGACATGACACACGTTGGCGAGGCATGGATGCCCAACTTGCCCTCAATCGAGATCGCTCGGGCTGTATTGCGCGCGCCCAGCGATCCGTCCGCGTTGACGAAATACTTCGGGATCAGGAACAGCGAGATGCCCCGCGTCCCGATCGGCGCGTCCGGCAGACGTGCCAGCACCAGGTGAATGATGTTCTCGGCGCAGTCATGCTCGCCATAGGTAATGAAGATCTTCTGGCCGGTCACCGAATAGGAGCCATCGCCATTGGGCTCGGCCTTTGTGGTCAGCGCGCCCACATCGGATCCCGCCTGGGGTTCGGTCAGGTTCATCGATCCCGACCATTCTCCGGTGATCAGCTTTGGCAGATAGGTTTCCTGCTGTTCGGGCGTGCCGTGGACCTCCAGCGCGTGGATTGCCGCCTGGGTCAGCAGCGGGCAGAGGCCAAAAGCCATATTGGCCGAGGAGACGAACTCAAACACGGCCGACTGCATAGTCATCGGCAGCGCCATGCCGCCGAAATCCTCCGGCCCGGCGACACAGTTCCAGCCGCCCTCGACAAACTGGCCATAGGCCTCGGGCCAGCCATCGGGGGTGGTCACCACGCCGTCTTCGAATTTTGAACCCTGATGATCGCCCGGCGCGCTCAACGGCGCCAATATTTCGGATGCAAACTTTCCAGCCTCTTCGAGTATCTGATCCACCAGTTCACCTGCCGCGGTTTCGGCAAAGGTCTCGGTTTGCGCAAGCTTGCCGAAGTCGACCACGTGGTTTAGGGCGAAGCGAACATCGTTTACCGGAGCTTTAAAGGACATGGGGGCTCCCCCTGGACATATCGCCGCCGCGGCGGCCAACGCAAAAGGATGTACGGTACACGCCCCGCAAAGGCAAGGTTGCGGGCCCCCTTTCGTGGACCGATTTCATGTCTGATACCAGATTGCTCGACGCCGCCGTTCCAGATGCCGTGGCCGAAGCCGCTGCCCTGCTCAAGGCCGGCAAACTCGTCGCCTTCCCGACGGAAACCGTCTATGGCCTCGGCGCCAATGCGGCTGATGGACGGGCCGTGGCCGGCATTTTCGAGGCCAAGGGCCGGCCCCGGTTCAATCCGCTGATTGTCCACGTTCCGAACCTGGAGGCCGCAAACCGCATCGCCGTGATCGACGGCCTCATCCGCCAGATCGCCAACACGTTCTGGCCCGGCCCGCTGACCCTCGTTTGTCCGATGCGGCCCGACGCGGTGGCGGATATGGTGACCGCTGGTCTTGAGACCGTCGCGGTGCGGGTGCCGGCTCATCCCCTGGCACAGGAACTGTTGCGGGCCGCCGCTATCCCGGTCGCCGCCCCCAGTGCCAATCCCAGCGGGCGGATCAGCCCGACCTGGTCTGAACATGTCATGGAAGGTCTGTCCGGCCGTATCGATGCGGTTCTGGATGGCGACCCCTGCGCTGTGGGCCTGGAAAGCACCATTGTCGGTTTCCCGGGCGGCGTGCCCAGCCTGCTGCGCGCCGGCGGTCTGGCTCGCGAAGAGATTGAAGTGATCGCGGGGCCGCTCGCCGGCCATCACGACGACATCACCGCGCCGGGCCAGATGACCAGCCATTATGCACCCCGGAACAAGCTGCGCCTCAATGCCGCTCTCGCCCGGCCCGGAGAGGGCTTGCTGGCCTTTGGCCCGCACCTGCCGCCCCATGACGGCCCGCTCGCCAATCTGTCGGAAACCGGCGATCTGCGCGAGGCCGCCGCGAACCTTTTCCACCACCTCCGCCTGCTGGACGGTCAGACCGCGGGCGGGATTGCCGCCATGTCCATCCCGGGTACGGGCCTCGGCGAGGCCATTAACGACCGGCTTGCCCGCGCGGCGGCCGGGAAACCAGCCACATAGGCTTCTTGCTTCCTTATATCACGCGCCGTGCAATCCCTGATCGCGCCACGCGTTTGAGCCTGATCAATATCCTGATCCACACCCGTCCCATTCTGTGACCGGAAGAAAAAGTCAGGGGTGTCGATGATGACCGATCCAGTATCGGAAGAGGTGCGTTTGCGCCTGATAACCGCGGTCGAGGAAGGAGCCTCGCCCGACGAAGCCGCGCGAGATTTCGGTGTCAGTGTATCAAGTGCAGTGCGATGGACCGCGGAGTTCCGGCGCACCGGCCGAACGTCGCCAAAGCCGCGCGGCGGCGACCGTCGGTCCGACCGGATCGAATCCCACGCGGATTTTTTACTGGGCGCAATCGCGGCCAGGCCGGACATCTCGCTGTCGGACCTGCGCCGGCTATTGATTGATCTTCGAGGCGAAACCTTCGCGCTCAGCACCCTCCACGATTTCTGCCATCGTCACGACATCATATACGACAATGGCAAACGTGTACTGGCGGGCGACGGCCAGTCTGAATGTCCTTAGAGTCTGATTCAAAATGATCTGATGTTTTTCAAGCCCTTGCGAGACAGCGTGTCATGCGCCTGATATGGGCGATGAGACCCCAAGCCTCTGCACTTTCGATGGTTTTCTCCCAATCCTTTGCCAATCGGCGGCAACGTCCCGGCCAGGCGAAGGTGCGTTCGACGACCCATCTGCGGGGCAGGACCTCAAAACCTTCGGCGGTGTCGGAACGCTTCACAATCTGGATAGTCCAGCGGCCAATGGTTATCAGGGCTGAACGAAGTTTTGGCCCCCGATAACCGCAGTCGGCAAAAACGTGGCGCAGTTTTGGGGCATCCCGCTTGAGCTTTTGAAAGACGCCCACTGCCCCGTCGCGATCTTGAATGTTGGCAGCGTGAACGCATGATGCCAACAGATGGCCACAGGTGTCTGTCATGATGTGGCGCTTGCGGCCTTTGATCTTCTTTCCTGCGTCGTAGCCAGAAATGCCACCGTTTTCAGTGGTTTTCACGCTTTGACCTGTCAATAACGCCTGCCGTGGGTTGATGATCCCGAGCCTCCCGTTCACGCGCCAGAGCGACCAGAGCGTGGTTGATCTCCGCCAGTAACCCGCTATCATGCCAGTTGTAGAAATAGTATCGAACCGTTGAAACCGGCGGAAAGTCCTTTGGCAAAAGAGACCACGCGCACCCGGCGGCAGCGATGTAGCCAATCCCATCCCGAACTTCGCGCAACTCAACTTCCCGAGGGCGCCCCAATTTGTTGGGGCCGGGCAAAAGCGGAAAAATGACCGCCCATTCTGCATCGGTTACATCGCTTGAGTAACGCTCGTTATTCCGCTCATACTGGCAGCGAGCGGTTTCAGTCCAGGGCATCGTGACCTCCGTTTTCTTGTTTCCTATTCAAACAAACAGAAGCACAACCCACTGATATCACTCAACTCATTTTCGTTCAAGCTCTGAGGCAGAGCGATCAACCCGAGCATAGGTAGAATACCGTATACACGGCAACGATAATTCAGTTTGATCCGAAAATATCCGCCCCTTAGCCTTTCACGATCTCAATGATCTTGCAGGAGGGCATTATCGTGTTGCGGATCTCAATCCTTTTGGCGCTCGCGGCACTGTTTGCATCTGGTGCACAGGCAGCAACATTCGACACCGTGTCCGAAGAAAAGGCAGCCGAAAAGGGCTGCCTTTCTTGTCATGAGGGCATCGAACGGTTCACTGACGGCGTCATGCAGGAAACAATTGAATCCATGGGCGAAGATTATGCCGACCCGGGCGGCTGTGTGGTCTGCCACGGCGGTAACCCCGCGGCCACAAAACGTGAAGATGCCCATGCTGGTGCGCCGATGGACCTGACCGATTCGGGCGGCCCACACATGTTCTATCCCGACCCGGGCAGCATCTTCGTCGGCGACCGGACCTGCGGCCAGTGCCATACCGGATATGCCGAACGCCTGATGAAATCGCTGATGAATACCGAAGCTGGCAAGCTGCAAGGCAATCTGTGGTCCTGGGGCGTCCAGAAAGACCGCAAGGCGACCTGGGCCAACTATTCCCTGAAAGACGAGGATGGTCCCGAACCGGCGATCGGCACCGATGCCTACAAGGAATACATGACCGCGTATGCCGCTGCTCATCCCGACCAGATGCCCAGCGAGATGACCCAGGTGCCCGAAGTCGACATCAACGACATTCCTCAGCACCCCAACCAGGCCGGCATCACTTATTCCCGCCAGCAATGCCAGCGTTGCCATGTCGGTGTTTCCGGACGGGAAAAACGCGGCGATTTCCGCGGCACCGGCTGTTCGTCCTGTCACGTACCCTATTCAAATGAGGGACTGTATGAAGGCGGCGATCCGACCATCAACAAGGAACAGCCCGGACGGGTTCTGGTGCACCGACTGCAGGGAACCCGCAAGTCGAAGGTTCATGTGGGTGATATCGAATATACCGGCATCCCGACCGAGACCTGCGTCACCTGTCATAACCGCGGCAAGCGGATCGGCGTCAGCTATCAGGGGATCATGGAATTTCCCTATGGCTCGCCGTATGATGCCGGCGGCGGCAAGCAGCCCAAGCTGCATACCAAGAACTATCTGTTCATCAAGGACGACCTGCATCACCAGATCGAGAGCCGGGACGGCAATCCGCAAGGCGGGCTGCTGTGCCAAGACTGCCATACCTCGATCGACATGCATGGCGACGGTAACATGCCAGGCACCACGCTGGCCCAGGTCGAGATTGAATGCGAGGACTGCCACGGTACGGTGAAGAAATTCCCTTGGGAGCTGCCATTGGGACACGCCGAGGAATTTCAGCAATCGATCGGTGAGAAACCACGTGGCCTGATTGATGAACTGCCGGACTTCATGGCCTTCGCAACCGAGTACGAACCCGAGGACGGCTATCTGTTGAGTACCCGTGGCAATCCGCTTGGCAATGTGGTCAAAAAGGGCAGCCAGGTTATCCTGCACTCGGCCACCGGACTGGATTTCAAGGTGCCGGTGCTCAAACAGTTGCGCCAGGACAATGCTTGGAAATCGCCGAACGCCATGGTCGCCATGTCCGCGGTGGGCCAGCATATGGAAACCATGGAATGCTATGCCTGCCACGCCGACTGGGCGCCGCAATGCTATGGCTGTCATGTCACCGTCGACTATTCGAAGGGCAAGACTGATGTCGACTGGATCACAACCGCCAATGAACGCAGCGAGGATGGTCTGTCTGCCGATTATGCCCTGGGCACCAATGGTCTGAAAGGGCCAGGCAAAGTATCCGAGACCCGATCTTACCTGCGCTGGGAAACCCCGATCCTAGGCATCAATGGCGAAGGCCGGGTCAGCCCGTTGATGCCGGGCTGCCAGGTGATCACCACGGTGATCGACAAGGACGGCAACACCGTGGTCAACAATGAGATATGGGACACCTCCGAGGGTAAGGGTCTGGACCATGCCGCGGTCCAGCCGCACACCGCGGGCCGCAAGGCCAGGTCCTGTGAAAGCTGCCACAATAATCCAAAGACCCTTGGTTACGGCATTGAGGACGGCCGTTTCCTGAAAGGCTACGATACCGGTTTTACGATCGATCTGGAAACCCATCTGGGTCGGACCATTCCGCAACAGACAAAGATCCAGAGCCCCGCGATCCCCAAGCTTGATCATGATCTCAGCCAGATCATTACCCGGGATGGCAAGCAACTGGTTACTGTCGGCAGTCACTGGCCATTGACCAGTCCGCTGACGAACGCTCAGCGAGCCAGGATGGAGCGGACCGGCCTGTGCATGGGCTGTCACCAGAACATGGTTGACGAAGATTTGTGGGCCAAGGTCAACACACCGGCCTTCGTCAACAACGAGCAACACCAGGGCGTCATGGACAAGGCAGTCCACGCCCTGTCGAGAGATCGCTGAACGCTGTGGAGATAATGCGATGATCAAAATCCGCTACCTGTTGTCTATCACGGTGCTGGCCATTGCCCTTGCGACCGGCGCCGCCGTCGCGCAGGACAGCAATTACCGGGTGCGCGATCTTCTGGAGCCTTGCGCCGAAGGCGACAACGATTCGCGCGGCGGGGCGGTGCTGGAAATGGAATGCGAACAATACGTCACCGGATTTACCGATCTCTATGTCACATCCGGCATGGCGGCGGCGGACAATGTCTGTCTGCCCAAGCAGAACGTTCCGGACGAAATCCGCTGGGCCTTCATGCGCTGGGTGTACGAAAATTTCGATCAGCGGAACATGCCTGCCGTTGACGGCCTGTTGGCCACGCTGAAAAGCCGGTTTGCCTGTAACTGACCGGCCGGTTCGGGAAACATCACCAACGACCATCTTGCCCGCAACGCCGCCGGCGCCCATTATCGGCCGGCATGAATGACTACAATTCCAACAAAGGCGAAGGCCCCTGGAACCCGGGCGTGGTCTCGGAACTGCCGCGGCACTATCTTCCGCTGTCGACCATGTTCCGCCCCGAAAACGTGGCGATCAGCATGGCCAAGGCGCAGGAACTGAGCGACTTTTGCGACCTGCCCGACCACACACTGGTTGCGTTTCGCGCGGACCGGCTGATCGTACATGAGCTCCTAATCCGGGTGACGGCCGACATCGCGGTGCCCGACGGTTCCAGGTATGCGGACCTGGGGATCAATTTTCGCGAGATCGCATCGACAATCCAGGATCAATACATTGCCCCCCATCGAGATCAGCTGGTTGCCCTCCTGGACGATATCCGCCGTGACGCAGGGCACAGGATCAGGGCGCAACTCGATGAAGGAATAGATGAAGGAGTATTCGGACAGGCGAGCGGACCACTGGAGCCGGAAGAAGATCAGTCGCTTTTATCGCGGATCCTGTTTGCAAGACAACATTCGGCGCCATCGAAAATCTCACCGGAAGACACGACCAAGGCGGCAATCCTGTACTGGCAGAGAAAATCCGAGGCAGCTGGAAACGACGCGTTCGAGCGTTCCTGTTGCGACGCCTTGATCCAGATCGTCACTGCCATATCCGGCGCCCGTGGCCGCCTGGTTGGCGAGCCAGAACTGATCGCCAATCTGGCCGCGACGCTGGCCTGCAATGAACATGGCAGCGACCGGATCGGAGAGGTGATCAAGCCCTATATCACCGAAGCGGTTGCCGCCGAAAACCTCAATTTCCTGCCGGTTCAGGACAAGCCGGTCGTGCTGAACGTCAAGGGCGCGTCGGCGGCGGGCAAAAGCACCATGCGCCCGCTGCAGAAAACACTGACCGAGAGGCTGGGCATTCCGTGGGAGGATTTTGCCCTGGTCAGCCCGGACATCTGGCGAAAGTTTCTGTTGGACTATGACTCGCTTGGACCGGCATATAAATATGCTGGCACCCTGACCGGGCACGAACTGGAAATCATCGACCGAAAGCTCGACCGCTATATGGCTCGCAAGGCCCGTGATGGCCGGATGTCTCATCTGCTGATCGACCGGTTTCGTTTCGACAGCTTCGTACCCGAATCCGACACCAGCGAGGACAGCAAGCTGCTGACCCGCTTCGGCGATCTGGTCTATATGTTCTTTGTCATTACCCCACCCGACGCCACGGTCGAACGGGCCTGGCAGCGGGGCCTTAAGTTCGGCCGCTACAAGGCGGTCGACGACCTGCTGGACCACAATGTCGAAGCCTTCACCGGCATGCCCAACCTGTCCTTCACCTGGGCGCTGAGGACACGCAAGCTCACGGGCATTGTGGAAGCCGATGAAACCTGTGTGCCGGAAAGCCGGAAAGGTGCACGAAACCTTGAACGCAAGGCGCGACGCAGGGGAGGCAAGGCCAGCAAGCGGGGCCTGTCAGATGAACAGGTTCCGGTACTGGTTGTCGCTGATCGCAGCGGCGCGACAGTCAGTGCGGTTCTGCCCGCGGTCAACGCAGATACCTTGCGAGAGGTAATCGCGCCGGTTGTGGACGAGGATGCCGGTTGTGGACGAGGATATCGTTTTGGTGATCGATGGACACCGCGCTTGTCCGCGATGCGCGGCGGCAATCGGTGCGCATCACGAAGCATTGAACCTGTCACGAAGTGAACGGGTGCGAGGTGCCTTTCACATTCAGAGCCTGATTCAAAATGATCTGATGTTTTTCAAACCCTTGCGAGACAGCGTGTCATGCGTCTGATATGGGCGATGAGAACCCAAGCCTCTGCACTTTCGATGGTTTTCTCCCAATCCTTTGCCAATCGGCGGCAACGTCCCAGCCAGGCGAAGGTGCGTTCGACGACCCATCTGCGGGGCAGAACCTCAAAACCTTCGGCGGTGTCGGAACGCTTCACAATCTGGATAGTCCAGCGGCCAATGGTTATCAGGGCTGAACGAAGTTTTGGCCCCCGATAACCGCAGTCGGCAAAAACGTGGCGCAGTTTTGGGGCATCCCGCTTGAGCTTTTGAAAGACGCCCACTGCCCCGTCGCGATCCTGAATGTTGGCAGCGTGAACGCATGATGCCAACAGATGGCCACAGGTGTCTGTCATGATGTGGCGCTTGCGGCCTTTGATCTTCTTTCCTGCGTCGTAGCCAGAAATGCCGCCGTTTTCAGTGGTTTTCACGCTTTGACTGTCAATAACGCCTGCCGTGGGTTGATGATCCCGAGCCTCCCGTTCACGCGCCAAAGCGACCAGAGCGTGGTTGATCTCCGCCAGTAACCCGCTATCACGCCAGTTGTAGAAATAGTATCGAACCGTTGAAACTGGCGGAAAGTCCTTTGGCAAAAGAGACCACGCGCACCCGGCGGCAGCGATGTAGCCAATCCCATCCCGAACTTCGCGCAACTCAACTTCCCGAGGGCGCCCCAATTTGTTGGGGCCGGGCAAAAGCGGAAAAATGACCGCCCATTCTGCATCGGTTACATCGATTGAGTAACGCTCGTTATTCCGCTCATACTGGCAGCGAGTGGTTTCAGTCCAAGGCATCGTGACCTCCGTTTTCTTGTTTCTTGTTCAAACAAACAGAATCACAACCCACTGATATCACTCAACTCATTTTCGTTCAGGCTCTCAGACGGTCAACAACCGACACAGCCGGTTGAAGGATTTCTTGCGGCGCTACCGAGGCGTCGCGACCAGATATCTCGACAACTACCTGCGATGGTTCCAGCGGCTTGAACTGGAGAACGCCTCACCCCGGGCTTGCCTCGCAACCGCCATCGCACGTCCATGCATACAATTCGTAAACTGAGCCTTACGAATTCGTCGATAACAGCGTTCCAGAAGGCACCAGGCCCCGCACCGTCGCCTTTGGCTGGAACGGTGAAATGAACATTCTGGATCTCAAGGGCATGATCGGCATCGACCGATTCCGGAAGATCAATATCGATGCCCGGACGCCGCAGGAGGTCTATTCCAGAACCGATCTTGCACCGGAATACAATCTGGATTTCCTGAAGGAATGCGTCCGCAGAATTCCGGTGATCAATTTCGCCGACTTTGAAACCGGCCGAATCTATGCCCGCCTGGAAGGGGGCAAGTGGGTCTGGCATGACCCCGATGGGCTTGCCCGTGCGAAGCAGAATTCCGACGCCAAGGCAAGTTCTTGAGGCGATCGGATCGGACGGAAACGGCACCGTCGGCGACATCCCACATCCGGCCCGCGATCTTGACCCGAAACACACCCATACTCTGGGTTCGTGGGGGCGATGAGGGCTCGACAGTCGAACACTGTCATGTGATCTGCATTTCCGGTTTTGCTGAAAAACCGGATAGTTTCGTGATATTCAGTTGCCAGCTTTGGGTGCCGCGAAATCGGCCGCAACGCTTTTCGCGGTCCACCGTTTTCAGGGAGGACTTTGGTGATGAAAACACTTCTGAAACTCGCCATGGCAACCGGCCTGGCCCTTGTTCTGGCCATATCAAACGCCCAGGCGGCGACGCCGAAACGGGTCCAGGTGACCGGAGAAGTGATTGATACATGGTGCTATGTCACCGAGATCATGTTCGCGTTGGGCACGGCCCACCACCAGTGCGCGGTCTGGTGCGCGGTCGGCGGCATCCCGGTCAGTATTCTGGGCGAAGACGGCAAGGTCTATGTGGTGCTGAAGATCGAAGGTGATGACACCTCGGTCAACAATCCCAAAGTGGTCAATATCCAGACTCACCAGATCACCGTCGATGGCGATCTTTATGATCGAGACGGCGTCAACTATCTCATCGTCAATCAGGTCGCCGACGATAGCGGCATCGTCAACATGACCCATGAAGAATACGGCATCCAGCCGTTCGGAGAGTAAGGCCATGAACAAGATATTCGCATTCGGCATTGCCGCCCTGATGATGGTTGCCGGTCCGGTCTGGGCCGCTGAGGAATGGGGCATTGACGGTGAAGAGAAGTCCCGGGTGACCGCCACGGTCGTCGATCTGGCGTGCGAGGTCACCGGCGACTGCGTTCCCGACTGTGGCGGCGGTAAACGCCAGCTGGGCTTGCTGCTGGAAGACGATAAACTGGTGCCGGTTCTGAAAAATTTCGACATCTTTGCCGGCGCGACTGATGATCTGATCGGATATTGCGGCCAGAAGATTGTGGCGGATGGTCTGTTGATCAAGAACGACCACATGACTCTGTTTGCCTTGCAGTTCAAACGCCTGGCGCCCGACGGCAAATGGAGCCGGGCCAACCAATGGGGCAAGAACTGGTCCGCCACCCACGGCGGCCAGAATGCCGGCCAATGGTTCAAATCCGATCCGGCGGTTCTGAAGGAGATCAGGGAACAGGGTGTTTTCGGCATTCCGGGCCTGAAACCGGAGGAATGATGCGCAATATCTTCCTGGTGGTCGCGGCAGCGCTGATGTTGCCCACGATCACCGGCGCACACGACAAGGACTCGCAGGCACCGCCCGTATTGGCCAGCCTGTTTGGGGGGCCATTTGAGTTGACCGATCACAACGGCCTGACCCGGACCGACAAGGATTTTCTGGGAGCCTTCATGCTGATCGGTTTCGGCTATGCCGATTGCCCGTCGGTATGCCCGAACAATCTTCAGAACATGGCCTTGGCGCTGGATGAACTTGACGACAGGGCGGAACTGATCCAGCCGGTTTTTGTTTCAATCGACCCGGCGCGGGACAGCCCCGAAATCATGAAGGATTTTGTCGCCAATTTTCACCCGCGCCTGATCGGATTGACCGGAACCGAAGCCCAGATTCGCGCCGCCGCCAAGGCCTACCGCGTCCACCGCCGCAAGGTCGTGGTCGAGGGCGAGGATGCTGCGGATTATCTCGTCGACCATTCCAGCCTGACCCTTTTGATTGGCCCGGGCGGCAAATTCGCCACCATGTTTCCGAACGATACGCCACCGGAAAAAATGGCGGCAGTGCTGGCGAAGTATTTGGAAATTGAAAGCTGACAAAACCGATTGCAGCTCTGCCGCAAACTGGAACCCGGCCGCAGTTCTGATCGCATCACGATGAGTGTCCACAGACCCTAGGTCGTAGACTCATAAGCGCGCCTGGAATCAAAGGGCTCTAACGGCTCAGATGTTGCGGCATAAATAGAGATCCTGATTGCCGTTTCGGGCCGGCTTCATGTCCACAAGGACAAATCCGCCGGAGAGCAACTCGCGTTCCACCCAATCCTGACGCATGAAGGTGGTTCCCCAATGCGATATGTTTTTCAGAAATTGATGATGTTCCATGGGCATGAAATGAAATCCCCGTTCAATGAAACTGCGCGCTGCATCAATCAAATAGGATTCGAGCGGCCCTTTTGATGAATTTTTCAAAGACCAATCGAATTCTCCCCCTGCCAGGCGCTCGGCAAGGCGGTGATATCCCCACACTGTAAACATCAAAAGCCCTCCCGGCTTCAATATGCGGTGCATTTCATTCATCCAATTCACGGACGCCTGGTGACTGAAATGAGTCCAAATGGATTTGGCATAAACGGCATCGAATTGATCATCAGTAAAGAAATTCATCGGAGGGTCGGTGTCATTGCAGTGAAACGTGATCTCGGGGAACGTTTTCCGAGCCCAGTCAACGGTCTTTTGAATCGGGTCCACACCATGCCAGTCGGCATTTGGGAACGCTTCCCAAAAACTTCTGACTGTGCGGCCGGACGAGCATCCAAAGTCCAGTATCCTCCCTGACTCCATCGAAAATCCGGCGTCGTGTGCGGCCTCTTCGATCATGTCAGCATTTTGGGTATCCAAAAGGATTCTCTTACCCATTCCAATTAAATGTATGCCTTCTGGCGGAGGAAGCACATTCCTGAAATCCGCAGCTTCAAGTACCTGGGGGTCCGCGTCGAGCAACATCTGGTAAAATCTGTAATAGGGATAGGGCCTCCTCGCGGCCTCCGGCAAGTTTAGCCCCAACCCCTCGAATTTTTTTAGAACGCCTGCGGTAACGGCGCATCTTTGCGGAAAATATCCCGCGCCATATCTTGCCAGGTTTCGCTCGGCGTCGACACGTAGGCACCCGCGCCTTGTTCCTTCATCCATGACTTTTTCCAAAAGACTTTGTCGTTCGCTCATTTGGCCTGCATTCCCCAAGTGTTGTACCATTTGACGGCAATCTGGCCTGATCTTGGCCCGTTGATCAAGTTTTTCGTGGTTCGCCCGGTACTCCGCGGCTGCGAGAGCGCTCGAACCGGGGCGGTCAGCCCGCGCCCACGTTTTATCCATGTCCGATGGCCACGGCTTTCGGCATAGCGGACAGACTTGTCCTGCCGCTTTCGTTCAGTTCCGGTCGGGACCAAGGTCAGGCACATGACGGCGGAGCCCGCAAGATCGAAGTGCTGGCGGCGGTCTCGCGCCCGGACAATCGGACCGGTGACGGTCACTTTCGCCGGCTGGAAAGTGATGGCGCGGGCATGGCGCACCACTCGGGCGCCGATTTTGATCAGCTTCAGTTGCAGGCTGGTCAGCGACCAGTTGGCCATGGCTGGATTTCTCGATCAGTGGGGCACCTTCGGCGTGAGACATTCCCCTCCAGCGTTGCCAGATCCACAAGGCGCGCAACATCACCGACCGGCTTGCGCCCAGGCGCCATGCCGCCGTGCACCGCGCCCTGAAACAGGCCCGGGAACCCGACGCGCCGACAAGGCCCGAACGCCTGATGCGCAACCTGGCGCGGCGCTTCGGGCAGGAGGCGCCGGACGTATCCGGATCGATCCTGGAAGGTCCCGACGAAATCCTGACCGTGGTCGGGCTGGGCCTGCCTCTCGAATTGCGCCGCTCGCTGGCCAGCACAAACATCATCGAAGCCATGAACGGCAGCATCCGGCGGGTCCGCCGCAACGTGAAGAGATGGCGTGATGCCCAGATGGCGCTGCGCTGGACCGTCGCCGAAATGCTCGAAGCAGGCAAGGGCTTCCGCCGTCTCAACGCCTGCAAGCAGTTGCCCGTCCTGAAGACGGCGCGCTGCAGACAAGGCATTTGATGTGAATTGGCTCCTGGAAGAACTGGATGAGCGCGGTGCGACCGCTGTGATCCCGCCGACATCGAACCGGAGACATCAGCGCGACGATGACGCTGACGCCTGCAAGGGGCGGCATCTGGTCGAAAATCATTTCGCGAAGATCAAGGAATTCAGAGGTATGGCCACACGCTACGACAAAACCGATTGCAGCTCTGCCGCAAACTGGAACCCGGCCGCAGTTCTGATCGCATCACGATGAGTGTCCACAGACCCTAGGTCGTAGACTCATAAGCGCGCCTGGAATCAAAGGGCTCTAACGGCTCAGATGTTGCGGCATAAATAGACATCCTGGCTGCTTTCGGTTCGGGCCGGCTTCATGTCCACAAGGACAAATCTGCCGGAGAGCAACTCGCGTTCCACCCAATCCTGACGCATGAAGGTGGTTCCCCAATGCGATATGTTTTTCAGCAATCGATCACTTTTCGCAGGCTCGAAATGAAATCCCCGTTCAATGAAACTGCGCGCTGCATCAATCAAATAGGATTCGGGCGGCCCTTTTGATGAATTTTTCAAAGACCAATCGAATTCTCCCCCTGCCAGGCGCTCAGCAAGGCGGTGATATCCGGGCACTGTAAACATCAAAAGCCCTCCCGGCTTCAATATGCGGTGCATTTCATTTATCCAATTCACGGACGCTTGGTGACTGAAATGACTCCAAACGGATTTGGCATAAACGGCATCGAATTGATCATCAGTAAAGAAATTCATCGGAGGGTCGGTATCATTGCAGCGAAACGTAATCTCGGGGAACGTTTTCCGAGCCCAGTCAACGGTCTTTTGAAGCGGGTCCACACCGTACCAGTCGACATTTGGGAACGCTTCCCAAAAACTTCTGACTGTGCGGCCGGACGAGCATCCAAAGTCCAGTATCCTCCCTGACTCCATCGAAAATCCGGCGTCGTGTGCGGCCTCTTCGATCATGTCGGCATTGCGGAGATCCAAAAGAATTCCTTTTTTACTTCCAAGTACATGTATGCCTTTGTCTTCGGGTGGCATCACATTCCTGAAACCCGCAGATTCAAGTACCTGAGGGCCCGCGTCGCGTAACATCCGGTACAAGATGTTATAGGGATAGGGCCCCCTCGCGGCCTCCGGCAAGGTTAGCCCAAACCTTTTGAATTTTTTGAGAACGCCTGCGGTAACGGCACATCTTTGCGGAGAATATCGCGCGGGATATCCCGCGCCATATCTTGCCAGGTTTCGCTCGGCGTCGACACGTAGGCACCCGCGCCTTGTTCCTTCATCCATGACTTTTTCCAAAAGACTTTGTCGTTCGCTCATTTGGCCTGCATTCCCCAAGTGTTGTACCATTTGACGGCAATCTGGCCTGATCTTGGCCCGTTGATCAAGTTTTTCGTGGTTCGCCCGGTACTCCGCGGCTGCGAGAGCGCTCGAACCGGGGCGGTCAGCCCGCGCCCACGTTTTATCCATGTCCGATGGCCACGGCTTTCGGCATAGCGGACAGACTTGTCCTGCCGCTTTCGTTCAGTTCCGGTCGGGACCAAGGTCAGGCACATGACGGCGGAGCCCGCAAGATCGAAGTGCTGGCGGCGGTCTCGCGCCCGGACAATCGGACCGGTGACGGTCACTTTCGCCGGCTGGAAAGTGATGGCGCGGGCATGGCGCACCACTCGGGCGCCGATTTTGATCAGCTTCAGTTGCAGGCTGGTCAGCGACCAGTTGGCCATGGCTGGATTTCTCGATCAGTGGGGCACCTTCGGCGTGAGACATTCCCCTCCAGCGTTGCCAGATCCACAAGGCGCGCAACATCACCGACCGGCTTGCGCCCAGGCGCCATGCCGCCGTGCACCGCGCCCTGAAACAGGCCCGGGAACCCGACGCGCCGACAAGGCCCGAACGCCTGATGCGCAACCTGGCGCGGCGCTTCGGGCAGGAGGCGCCGGACGTATCCGGATCGATCCTGGAAGGTCCCGACAAAATCCTGACCGTGGTCGGGCTGGGCCTGCCTCTCGAATTGCGCCGCTCGCTGGCCAGCACAAACATCATCGAAGCCATGAACGGCAGCATCCGGCGGGTCCGCCGCAACGTGAAGAGATGGCGTGATGCCCAGATGGCGCTGCGCTGGACCGTCGCCGAAATGCTCGAAGCAGGCAAGGGCTTCCGCCGTCTCAACGCCTGCAAGCAGTTGCCCGTCCTGAAGACGGCGCGCTGCAGACAAGGCATTTGATGTGAATTGGCTCCTGGAAGAACTGGATGAGCGCGGTGCGACCGCTGTGATCCCGCCGACATCGAACCGGAGACATCAGCGCGACGATGACGCTGACGCCTGCAAGGGGCGGCATCTGGTCGAAAATCATTTCGCGAAGATCAAGGAATTCAGAGGTATGGCCACACGCTACGACAAAACCGATTGCAGCTCTGCCGCAAACTGGAACCCGGCCGCAGTTCTGATCGCATCACGATGAGTGTCCACAGACCCTAGGTCGTAGTCTCATAAGCGCGCCTGGAATCAAAGGGCTCTAACGGCTCAGATGTTGCGGCATAAATAGAGATCCTGATTGCCGTTTCGGGCCGGCTTCATGTCCACAAGGACAAATCTGCCGGAGAGCAACTCGCGTTCCACCCAATCCTGTCGCATGAAGGTGGTTCCCCAATGCGATATGTTTTTCAGAAATTGATTACTGTTCGCAGGCCTGAAACAAAATCCCCGTTCAATGAAACTGCGCGCTACATTGACCAAATCGGATTCGGACGGCGGATTTCTTCCGTTTTTCAAAGACCGATCGAATTCTCCCCCTGCCAGGCGCTCAGCAAGGCGTTGATATCCCCACACTGTAAACATCAAAATCCCTCCCGGCTTCAATATGCGGTGCATTTCATTTATCCAATTCACGGACGCTTGGTGACTGAAATGAGTCCAAATGGATTTGGCATAAACGGCATCGAATTGATCATCAGTAAAGAAATTCATCGGAGGGTCGGTATCATTGCAGTGAAACGTGATCTCAGGGAACGTTTTCCGAGCCCAGTCAACGGTCTTTTGAAGCGGGTCCACACCATGCCAGTCGGCATTTGGGAACGCTTCCCAAAAACTTCTGACTGTGCGGCCGGACGAGCATCCAAAGTCCAGTATCCTCCCTGACTCCATCGAAAATCCGGCGTCGTGTGCGACCTCTTCGATCAGGTCAGCATTTTGGGTATCCAAAAGGGTTCTATATTTCATTCCAATTAAATGTATGCCTTCTGGCGGAGGAAGCACATTCCTGAAATCCGCAGCTTCAAGTACCCGGGGGTCCACGTCGAGCAACATCTGGTAAAATCTGTAATAGGGATAGGGCCTCCTCGCGGCCTTCGGCAAGTTTAGCCCCAACCCCTCGAATTTTTTGAGAACGCCTGCGGTAACGGCGCATCTTTGCGGAGAATATCTCGCGCGATATCCTGCCAGGTTTCGCTCGGCGTCGACACGTAGGCACCCGCACCTTGTTCCTTCATCCATGACTTTTTCTAAAAGACTTTGTCGATCGCTCATTTGGCCTGCATGCCCCAAGTGTTGTGCCATTTGACGGCAATCTGGCCTGATCTTGGCCCGTTGATCAAGTTTTTTGTGGTTTGCCCGGTGCTCTGCGGCTGCGAGAGCGCTCGAACCGGGGCGGTCAGCCCGCGCCCACGTTTTATCCATGTCCGATGGCTACGGCTTTCGGCATAGCGGACAGACTTGTCCTGCCGCTTTCGTTCAGTTCCGGTCGGGACCAAGGTTAGACACATGACGGCGGCGCCCGCAAGATCGAAGTGCTGGCGGCGGTCTCGTGCCCGGACAATCCGCGCACCCGCGACTTCTGGCCCCCAAGCCGGGCGCCAGGCCGCCGCCCGAGCCCGAGGCCGGGTGGCGAAAACGGATGTGGGAAACCATGCGGACCGAGGCGGCCATGGAAAGGCACAAACGACGAAAATGCATCGTCAAACCGGTGTTCGGCATCCTCAGGAACGTTCTCGGATTTAACCGGTTCCACCTCGGAGGCATCGAAAACGTCAAATCTGAAGGGCTCATGGCCGCCCTGGCAGACAACCGCAAGCGCCTCTGCAACCTCAATGCCGCAAAGGCAACGGCAGCATGATACCTACTCCGGGTCACGCAGTGTTAAATCCCTTGCAACGCCCGGCTCATAACCGCATACCCAGCCCATGACCTATGAGACATCCGCATCCGATGGCGTGCCCGAAAGACCGGTTCTTCGCTCGGTCCGGCGCGGCTTGGCCATGCGGTGCCCCAATTGTGGCGCGGGGTCAATGTTCGACGGCTATCTGCGTACGCGGGAGGCCAGCGGCAAATGCGGCGAGCATTTGCATCATCATCGGGCCGATGATGCCCATCCCTATCTGACCATCCTGGTGCTGGGCCATATGATCCTGCCCTGGCTGATGTCGATGGACAGCCTCTATGAGTTGCCATTGTGGATCCTGTGGCTGGGTTCAACCACAGCCATTACAGTTATGGCATTGGCGCTCCTGCGTCCGATGAAAGGCCTAGTGGTCGCCCTGCAATGGGCGTTGCGCATGCACGGCTTTGGCGGGCACGGTGGCTGAACGGGTGGTTCGACCGCGCCATGCGGCGACCCTGGTGCTGATCCGCGGCGAGGGCAGCCAGCGCCGGGTCCTGATGGGAACCCGAGGCAAAGGCCATGTTTTTATGCCCAATATTATGGTCTACCCGGGTGGCGCCGTCGATGTCGGCGACCACAATGTGCCTGGGGCAACTGAACTGGCGCCCGAGGTCGAAGAACGGCTCAATGTGGAGCCGCGCGGCATGTCTCCACGCGCCCTGGCCATGGCGGCGATCCGCGAGACATTCGAGGAAGCCGGCCTGATGATCGGTCGCGGGACCGACAACCCGCGCACCACGCGGGCGCGCCACTGGAAGCCCTTTCTGGCGGAAGGCGTCGAACCGACGTTAGACAGCCTCGCCTATGTGGCGCGGGCGATCACCCCGCCGGGCCTCAACCGGCGCTATGACACACGCTTCTTCGTGGCAACGGCCGATGCGATTTTCGGCGACCCGGACGATATGAGCCGAGCCGACAACGAGTTGGTGAAGACCGGCTGGTATCCGGTCGAGGATATTTTGAACGCCGATGTTCGCGGCGTGACCCGGCGCGGCCTGCAATGCGCCCTGAATTGGCTCGATACACCGCCTCCGGAACGGGCTGCCATCCCCATCCCCTATGCCACTATGTCTCGGGGAAAGCGCCGGATAGCCTATATCTGACACCTCGTGTCCGCCTGCCACGCGCTGTTAAAATCACCCGGTCCAACGCTTGACATCTGGCGGTTTGCACCGCATACACCGCGCTCGCTGGCGAATACGGGTTCGCCCCGGAACATTTTGCAGGAGTTACCGCCATGGCGAAGCCAACCACAGTGAAAATCCGGCTCAATTCCACAGCGGATACGGGTTTTTTCTACGTGACCAAAAAGAACACGCGCACCATGACCGAAAAGATGGTGGTGCGTAAGTACGACCCCGTCGCGCGCAAGCACGTCGAATTCAAGGAAGGCAAGATCAAGTAGGATCTTTCCTATCTGAGTATGCAAAAGGCCCCGGGCGCAAACCCGGGGTCTTTGCATTCAAGCGTATGGTCGAAGATCAGGCGGCGGCTCGTCTGTTCAGAACCAAGGGTTTCCCCCGCCCTGGAGTTTTTTGAGACACTGATCAAGACCTGAGACGAGGGGATGAATGAGGTATTTCATGATGGAACAGAAGAAGGTTGATCGGGCCGGAGCCGGAGCTGCGGAGACTTCACATATCGCAGCAGATCCGGCTCCGGCCCGACGTCGCAGACAGACGTCGGCGCGCAAGCAGGAGGCCGTTCTGCGGGTGTTGCGGGGCGAGGACATCGAGTTGGTGGCTCGTGGTATCGACGCGACGGCGGCCGATGTCAGCGGCCGACGGGCGCATCCGGGCTGAAGCATCGCCCGCGCGATACCCGCGATGAGGAGATTGATCGGCTTCGCGCCAGGGTGGGCGAGATCACCATGGATAACGAGCTTCTCGTCGAGAAGATCGCGAAGATGGAGGTGGGCCACCCTTTCGGGCGCCGGAGGTCGAAGCGATGAGCGCCGTCATCTCGATCTCCACGGGCAAGGCTTACGGCGTCTCCCGGGTGTGCCGGGCCTGGAGTCCGAGCCGGGCCAGCGTGTACCGGGACCTGCAACCGGCCCGGACCGAGGCCGCACCGCCCCGCCGCCCGGGACCACAAGGCCCCATGTCGGATGCCGATCTGGTCGGGGAGATCAGACAGGTCATCACCAACAGCAGGTTCCATGGCGAGGGCTATCGCAAGGTGTGGGCGCGCCTGCGTTACAAGGGCATCCGCACCTCGAAAGTGCGGGTTCTGCGGCTGATGCGCGAGAACGGGCTCTGTGCGAAGCCATGTCAGGGGGCGGCACACGGGCCAAGGGCTCATGACGGAACCATCATCCCGGACAACATTGACGAAAGGCCAAGGGATGTGGGGCACCGACATGACCGCCACCCTCCTGAGCACAGGGCGTCAGGTTGCTGTCCTTGTCGCGGTCGATCATTGTTCGGCGGGCTGCGTGGGCATTCATGCAGCCATCCGGGGCACACGCTTCGAGGCGTTGCAGCCGATCCGCCAGGGCGTGCGGGACTGCTTCGGAGCGTGCGCCACGGACGTGGCCGCTGGCCTGACGATCCGCCATGACAACGGCTCGCAGTACATCAGCCACGACTTCCAGAACGAGATCGCCTGGCTGGGCGCGAAATCCTCACCGTCCCTTGTCCGAGCGCCCGAGGGCAACGGCTGTGCCGAGCGCTTCATCCGGACACTCAAGGAAAATCTCCTCTGGATCACGACATTCAACACCATGGAGGAACTGCAAGCAGCCCTCCAGAAGTTCAAGGATGACGACAACGAACACTGGCTCATCCAGAGGCATGGCCATCGCTCGCCAAACCAGTTCAGACGCGATGCAATGGACAAAATCCCGACCGCCGCGTAAGCTTCAAGAGTGTCTCAATAACCCTAGGGCGCTACAGTTTTGACGAGCGTCGATTTGCCCGCGCCGTTCTCTCCCAGCAGGGCATGAACTTCGCCGGGCGCAACGTGAAAATCGATGGCGAGATTGGCAACCACCGAACCAAATGTCCTGGAGATGCCGGTTACCTTGAGACCGGTCGTTTCCTGATCCAAATTTGGCTTGTTTTCAGGCTCCATGAACACTTTGGTAGCCGGAATCGAACGGCTCTGTATAGTGCCGAAAATGCAATAGGCGAGGCTCTGTGGATGGCTATTCTTTAGGCTCAGTTTACAAGCCGTGTGCGTTCATGTTATGTTTTTTGTGAAATCAGAAGGATGGATTGACATGGATCACAAGCAGTTTCAGGAATGGTTATCGGGGATAGACCACCTCAGCCCGGCGCAGCGGCAGCAAACCGAAGCCGTGTTCCTGGGGGACACGGAGACGTCAGCGTCGCTGGCTGCCATTGAAGCGGCCGTGGGTGGAGATCGCCAGTGCCCGCATTGTGGCACGCCAGGCGCCATATCGCGTGGCAAGGCAAGGGGTCTGCGACGGTACCAGTGCAAAGAATGCAGGAAGACATTCAATGCCGCGACCGGCACCCCTTGTCGGGTCTGCACCGCAAGGACAAGTGGCTTTCCTTCGGAGCCTGTCTTGCTGATGGGCTGACGGTTCGCGCTTCAGCAGAACGTTGCGGACTTGCCGTTAACACCGCCTTCCGTTGGCGACACCGATTTCTTGCCGCAAAAGACCTGAAGGCACGCAAGCTCACGGGCATTGTGGAAGCCGATGAAACCTATGTGCTGGAAAGCCGGAAAGGTGCACGAAACCTTGAGCGCAAGGCGCGACGCAGGGGAGGCAAGGCCAGCAAGCGGGGCCTGTCAGATGAACAGGTTCCGGTACTGGTTGTCGCTGATCGCAGCGGCGCAACAGTCAGTGCGGTTCTGCCCGCGGTCAACGCAGATACCTTGCGAGAGGTAATCGCGCCGGTTGTGGACGAGGATATCGTTTTGGTGACCGATGGACACCGCGCTTATCCGCGATGCGCGGCGGCAATCGGTGCGCATCACGAAGCATTGAACCTGTCACGAAGTGAACGGGTGCGAGGTGCCTTTCACATTCAGACGGTCAACAACCGACACAGCCGGTTGAAGGATTTCTTGCGGCGCTACCGAGGCGTCGCGACCAGATATCTCGACAACTACCTGCGATGGTTCCAACGGCTTGAACTGGAGAACGCCTCACCCCGGGCTTGCCTCGCAACCGCCATCGCACGTCCATGCATACAATTCGTAAACTGAGCCATTCTTTACGACGGGTTCGATTTCAACGCACCGCAATGGATCGACGGAATCAAAAAAGATTTCGCGGACAGGGATATTCGTATTGCGCCCGATATCGGCAATATTGATGAGGTCGAATACATCATTTTGGGTGGTATGGGTTTTGCCCCTCTTGGCGGCTATCCAAACTTAAGGGCGGTGCTTTCACAATGGGCCGGCGTCAATCACATTCTGGCCGATGATACCTTGCCGGCCCACGTGCCGATCTACCGCATGTCGGATCTGTCTTTACGCACCGGCATGACCGAATACGTTGTCTATCACACGCTGCGGCACCATTTGCGTGCGCGCGATTATGAACAACAGCAGGCCGCCGGCCTGTGGAGCGAATTGAGTGCGCCGATGGCGCACCAGCGCGGTGTCGGCATTCTGGGCCTGGGCGAACTTGGCCAGGAGGTCGCGACACCGCTCGCGGCGCTGCGGTTCCGGGTGCGCGGCTGGAGCCGGTCGCGTAAAACGCTGATTGGCGTTGAAAGCTTTGCCGGGGCTGACGAAATGGATGCTTTTCTGGGCAGGTCAGAAATCTTGGTCAATTTGTTGCCGCTGACACCGGAGACCACAGGTACCCTGAACGCAAGACTGTTCGCCACCTTGCCGAAAGGAGCTTATGTCATCCAGGTCGGGCGCGGTCCAACACGTGGTGGAGGGCGATCTGCTGAACGCACTGGCGTCCGGACAGGTGTCCGGCATCACCATGGACGTGTTCGAGGAAGAACCCCTGCCCTTGGAACATTCCTATTGGAAACATCCCCGGATCACGATGACGCCGCATATGGCCAGCTATACAAGGCCGGAAACCGGTGTTCCGTTCCTGCGCGAACTGCTGGATGCAATCGGACGCGGTGAAACACCGGCAACACTGGTCGATCGTTCGGCGGGATATTGAGCCTGCGCTGCTGACATTAGCGTGAAATTTGCCGTATTTAGGTCAAACACCATATATCATGCTTGAATTGCTGCCCGGACGGCCCCACTCGGGTCATTCAGTGTACGAAGGAAATTGCATGCTGCGCGGATTTTTCATGGGGCTGATCGCCCTGATGGTTATTGCCGGAGGTGTGGCCGGCTTCAGCTATCTGAAAAACACCAAGGCCGAGGCGAAACCGCGCCCGGCCCGCGAACGGGTGTGGATCGTACCCGGTGTCAAGGCGGTTTATCAGACGATCCAGCCGCAAATCCGGGCCTACGGCACGCTGGTCGCGGGACGGTCGATCGATCTGCGCCCCCTGGTCACAGGCCAACTGATCGACGTCAGCGCGCGTATGCAGGATGGGGCCGAAATTGAAGCAGGCGAGGTTCTGGCCAGAATCGATCCCTTTGATTATGAGATCGCCCTGCGGGACATCCGTGCCCAACTGGCCGAAGCACGCGCCCGGCGTACCGAACTGGAGGCCCAGTTGACCGGTGAGCGGGCCCTGCTGAGCTCCGCCGATGAACAGGTGGCCTTGCGGCAAAAGGAACTGGACCGGGCCCGTTCCCTCGCCAGCCGTGGGGTCGGCGCAAAAATGAAGATCGATGAAGCCGAAATCCGCATGAATGACGCGGCGCGATACTTAACCGGGCGGGTCCAGACCATCGACCAGTTGGTCGCCCGTATAGAGCAGCAGGAAGCAAGGGTGAACCGTCTGGGCGTCCACGGTGACCGGGCAGAACGCGATCTGAAAAACACCGCCATCATTGCCCCCTTTTCCGGCTTTTTGACCGGGGTCAATGTGGCGTTGGGCAGCCGGGTCAATGCCAATGATCAGTTGGCGCGGCTGATTGATGTTTCCCGGATCGAGGTCCGCTTCGAAATGCCCAATCGAGACTTTGCCCGGCTGATCGGGTCCGGCGAAGCCGGCGTGGTCGGGCGGTCCACCCTGGTCCGTTGGAATGTTGGCGGCCAGGTTTTCGACTATCCGGCAGAAATCGTCAGGGTCGATGCCCAGATCGATGCGTCGACCGGCGGGGTCGGACTGTTCGCGGCATTGCGTGCCGATTCAATCAACCAGGGCGCGCCGGTGCGACCCGGGGCGTTTGTCGAGGTCATCATGGACGACCGGTCCTATGACAATGTACTGCGCCTGCCCAGCCGGGCGCTGGGCAATGACAACACCATCTATGTCATAGACGCGGATGAACGGATCGCCAACGCGGATGTCGAGATCATGCGCCGGGTCGGTGCGGACGTTCTGGTTTCGACCGATATTGCCGAGGGCACCCGGATCGTGACCACCCGTTTTCCGGAGATCGGGCCGGGCACAAAGGTGTCGGTCGCTCAATGAGCCGTCTGAGCGACGAGGAGTTGAGGACCGCAAGGGGCGGCGGCGTCATCGGCCTTTTTACACGGCATCAAACCGCCGCCAATTTGCTGATGGTGTTGATGATTGTGGCCGGAGCCTTTTCGCTGGCCCAACTGAACCGACAGTTCTTTCCTGATTTTGGAATCGACCGCATCAACATCACGGTCGCCTGGCCGGGTGCTTCGGCCGAGGACGTAGACGGCAACATAATACAGGCAATCGAACCCGAAGTGCGGTTCATAGATGGCGTCGACGAAGTGACATCCACATCATTCGAGGGTGTGGGTGTCGTTTCAATTGCCTTCAAATCTGGCTCGGATATGCAAAAGGCTCTGTCGGAAATCAGATCCGCGGTTGCTCAGGTATCCACGCTTCCCGAGGATTCAGAAGATGTGACGGTTCGACAGATCGTCCGGTATGACACCGTTGTCCGGATGGTCCTGTCGGGCCCCTATTCCGAGGAATCCCTGAAGACCGTCGCCAAGCGCGTGCGTGACGATCTGTTGGCGCGCGGTATCGACAGGGTCGATCTGACCGGTGTGCGGGAAGAGGAAATCTGGGTTGAAGTGCGCCCCGAAACCCTGCGCCGCCTGGATCTGACCCTCGAGGATGCAGCGCAGGCCATTCGGTCATCCAACCGGAATGTCCCGGCCGGCACGCTCGCCGGAGGTGAGCGTCAGATCCGCAGCCTGGGCCTGCAGCAAAGTGCCGGGCGATTGGCCGATGTCGAGGTCAAGGCGCTGAAGGACGGGACGAAACTGTATCTGCGCGACATTGCCAATGTCATCGATACCTTCGAAGAGAACGGGATTACGATGTCGCGTCGGGGCAATCGTGCCATCGAAATGCAGGTTGACCGGGCGCTTGGCGCCGACATGCTGGATGTGGCCAGTATCGTGCGGACCTATCTGGCAGAAGTCAGCACCACCCTGCCCTCGAATCTGAAGATCGAAACCTACAATAATCGGGCAAATCTCGTCCGCGACCGGATCCGGGTGTTGCTGGAGAACGGGGCCAGCGGCCTGATCCTGGTGCTGTTGATCCTGTTTCTGTTCCTCAGTGCCCGCATCGCCTTCTGGGTTGCCATCGGGATTCCGGTGTCGCTGTTTGCGACCATGGTGGTCATGCTGGCCAGCGGCCAGTCAATCAACATGTTGAGCCTGTTCGGACTGATCATGGCGATCGGCATTGTTGTGGATGACGCAATCGTTGTTGGTGAACATGCCGACGCTCGCGCGGACGCCGGGGCAAAGCCACTGGACGCGGCCACCGGGGGGGCCTTGCGCATGGCGGCGCCGATAACATCGTCGACGCTGACCACCATTGCCGCCTTCATGCCGCTGTTCGTGATTGGCGGCATAATCGGCGATATCATCAGTGCCATACCGTTTGTAGTCGTTGCGATCCTGATCGCCAGCCTGATTGAATGTTTTTTGGTTCTCCCCACCCATATGCATGGTGCGCTGAAAAGGAAAAAAGTGGGCACGCATGGGTTCCGGGCCTGGTTCGATCGCGGATTCAAGTATTTCCGGGAGCGCATTTTCCGCACCATCGTCACGTTTGCGATTCGCTGGCGCTATGTCACCGTCGCCTGGGCAGCGGCGGCATTTTTGCTGGCGGTCGGCCTTGTAGCCGGCGAGCATATCAAGTTCATGTTCTTTCCGACGCCGGAAACCGACACGGTCTTCGTCAATATCGAGATGGTCGCCGGAACCAGCCGCGAGGAAACAACGGCCGCACTGAACACGGTGGAACGTGCGCTTTACCGGACCGCTGAAAAAAAAGTCGATGGCAAGACATTCGTTGTCAGGCAAGAGGACGAAGCCAGCCTCTTTCGCTTGCCGGCCTTCCTGCGCGACGACAGCAACTTTCAGACCCGCGAAATGGCAGCCCGGGATCTTGTGCCGATGAGCGTCGGCGTGATCGGTCGCTTTTTCACCCGCGGACCGGGCGGAAACAGTTCCGGGGCATCGGACACGCTTGCCGGCATCCGCATCGAACTGTTGACGGCGGACCGACGTGAAATACGCACGGCGGATTTCATCAAGGCTTGGCGGGCCGAGGTTCCTGATATCCCCAACATCAAGACCCTGGCCTTTCGCCCCCAACGCGGTGGGCCGCCGGGTCGGGACCTTGATATCCGCCTGGTTGGCAGCGATATCGATACGCTTAAGGCAGCGTCCGAGGAGCTGCGTGTCTTGTTGGCTGATTTTCCCGGCGTCAGCGACGTGGAAGACGACCTGCCCTACGGCAAGCCCGAAACCATTCTCGAAGTCAGTGGCCGCGGCCGTTCCCTGGGATTTACGACACAGTCCGTCGCCGAACAGGTGCGCGGCGCCCTTCAGGGCACCATCGCCCAGCGTTTTGCCCGCAACGACGAAGAAATAACCGTCCGGGTTCAGTACCCTCGCGATGTGGTCAATGCCGGCATTTTGGAAACCTTGTACTTGCGCTCCCCTTCCGGCGGCCAGGTACCGTTGGACGAAATTACGACCCGGCGCGATGATATCGGGTTTTCCCGGATCAAGCGCGTGGACGGTGCTCGCGAAGTCGCGATCACCGCTGAAATTGATACCGACCAGGTAACCACGGCCAGTCTGGAAAACGCGCTGACCAGCGGCGAGACGCCCGTGGTTCGCGACGTCGCCGAGAGATATGGGTTGCGCTTTGAATTCAAGGGGCGCTCCGAGGAACAGGCTGAAACATTCGATGATATGCGCCAGGGCGCAATTCTGGGCCTGATCGGCATCTACATCATTCTGGCCTGGGTATTCGGCAGCTATTTCAGGCCAATCGTGGTAATGCTGACAATCCCGCTTGGCGCCATCGGAACTTTCGCCGGGCATTATCTATCGGGATACGACGTCACCATCTTGTCGATGATCGCCCTGATCGGTCTTTCCGGTATTGTCATCAATGATTCAATCGTCCTGATCACAACGATCGATGAACGCCAGAAGGTGCAGGGCCATGTCGAAGCCGTTGTCGATGGCGCGTGCGACCGGCTGCGGGCGGTTTTGTTAACTTCAATGACCACCATTGGCGGCCTGACGCCGTTGATCTTCGAAACCAGCTTGCAAGCACAGTTTTTGATCCCCATGGCGATCACGATCGTTTTCGGATTGGCAGTTGCAACGCTGCTTATCCTGCTGGTCGTGCCCTCCCTGGTGGCCATTCAGGGGGACATTGGACAGCTTATGTCATTGATATTCAGCCAAAACAGGAAACTTGATGTGTCAGTTTTAGGGTCTAGTTGACAATCACCGGGCAGCGTTGAGCATTGCGCAGAGGTGCCAGTTGGCTGCGTAGCTGGTATCTGTTTTGTCGTAAAAGGTGCACGAAACCTTGAGCGCAAGGCGCGACGCAGGGGAGGCAAGGCCAGCAAGCGGGGCCTGTCAGATGAACAGGTTCCGGTACTGGTTGTCGCTGATCGCAGCGGCGCGACAGGCAGTGCGGTTCTGCCCGCGGTCAACGCAGATACCTTGCGAGAGGTAATCGCGCCGGTTGTGGACGAGGATATCGTTTTGGTGACCGATGGACACCGCGCTTGTCCGCGATGCGCGGCGGCAATCGGTGCGCATCACGAAGCATTGAACCTGTCACGAAGTGAACGGGTGCGGGGTGCCTTTCACATTCAGACGGTCAACAACCGACACAGCCGGTTGAAGGATTTCTTGCGTCGCGACCAGATATCTCGACAACTACCTGCGATGGTTCCAACGGCTTGAACTGGAGAACGCCTCACCCCGGGCTTGCCTCGCAACCGCCATCGCACGTCCATGCATACAATTCGTAAACTGAGCCATACGGATTGAACGGATACCATATCTGGCCACCTCTGTCGCTGAAACCAAGCAACAGAAATTCAGACTTTCAGAATATTTTCAATACCCTGGTTCAATTTGATGGATAGCCCTGATCACTGCTTCTCCCAGTCAATCCGCTTGTTCGCAGATGTGCGAACTGATACGCATAAACATGCAATGAATCAACAAAGAAGCGGAAATTGACGTTCGGGAAAGAAAGCTGATGACCAAGATCCTTCACACGGCGGACATTCATCTCGACTCACCGTTGAGATCACTGGCGTTGCGTGATCCGGATTTGCGGGATCAGGTCCATACTGCAACACGATCAGCCTTCACCCGCATCGTGGATACCGCCATCGCCGAGAGCGTCAGCGCGCTTCTGATCGCTGGCGACCTGTTTGATGGCGCTGAACGCAGCGCACGGACAGCAGCATACCTGACGGGTCAACTGGACCGCCTTCGCGAAAGCGGTATCCGTGCTTTTTACATAAAAGGCAACCATGACGCAGAGAACCCACTGACTGGGGAACTCAGCCTGCCCGACAATGTTCATATTTTCGATGGACGTGGCGGCAAGGTTCAGTTGTCAGAGGATATCTGGATCCACGGCGTGAGTTTCGCCAATCGTCACGCCCCCGAGAGCCTCCTGCCCAAGTACCCAGCTCCTGTTGGTGGGGCCATCAATATCGCAATGCTTCACACGTCGTTGGCCGGAGCAGTGGGGCATGACCCCTACGCCCCCTGTACGGTGAACGACCTCGTCGCGGCCGGGTTCGACTATTGGGCGCTCGGACATGTACATCGCAGGCAAGTCCACGCGGAAACGCCGTGGATCGTCATGCCGGGAACGCCACAAGGTCGCGATATCGGCGAGCCTGGACCGAAATCTGCCACGCTTCTGACCATCGGCCAGACAATCGAAGTCGCGGAAGTGCAGACTTCCTTGGTGGAGTTCCTGAACGTTGAAATCGATGTCAGTCAAGCCGGGAACGAAGATGGCTTGCGCGATCTGCTTCGGCAGGTGTTACGCGACACAGCGAACAGCCTCACCTCAGACAGCGGCGTTATCCGCCTTTCCCTGACAGGTAGCGCACCACGCCGCTGGCAAATCCTGCGCGACCAAGACGTCTGGGAAGAAGCGGCATCCCAATATGCCCGCGAGACAGGTAACCTCTGGCTGGATAAACTGGTGTTCAACCTTTCGGATGTTACAGAAACAGGCAGCAGTGCATCTGACGAATTGGCAGCAATAATGGCGACCATTCGTCAAGAACCTGGGTTTGTCGAAACATCCCGGGCCAAGCTAGAAACGATCCTTGCCGAACTGCCTGCACAGCGACGTGGTGAGCTTGCGCCAGATGAGACCGCAATGGATGCGCTTGCGCAGCGTCTTTCAGAGGCTGGTGCACAGCGTATGCTGGCGCGCATGAAAGGGGCAAGCTCCTGATGCGGCTCCAACGACTATACTTCGATTTCTTTGGACGGTTCACCGACAAATCCTTTGACTTTGGAAAAGCAGACGGTCCCTCGGATTTCCATATCATTTACGGGCCCAACGAGGCCGGCAAAACCACAATAATGGAAGGCTATCTGCGCCTTCTTTACGGCTTCCCACTGCGAGAGCCGTATGGGTTTCAGCACCAACGGGCCAATCTTCAGGTCTTCGGCCTTCTCGAAATCGATGGAGAGACGCGCAGCTTCACGCGCCTCCCATCGCGAAGCGGCAACCTGCGCGGCGACGCCGGGGCGACGCTGCCCGAAACCGCCATGGCCTCACACTTGGGTGGCCTGTCCTTGGAGGATTATCGCAGCCTGCTCTGTCTTGATGACGAGACGATTGAAAAAGGCGGTGATGACATCGCGAGCGCGCGAGGCGACATCGGTCGGTTGCTTTTTTCTGCCGCGGCCGGGGTGGCTGATCTCAATGCCGTGCTGGAGCAGGCGCAGAATGAAGCCAGCGGCCTTTACAAGAAGGGTGGAAGCAAGAACCGGGTCGCTGGTCTCAAGCGACAACTGGCTGAGGTAGAGCGCCAGATCAAGGATCTCGACGTAAACGCCAATGCGTGGCGGAAGTTAAAAAAGGCCCTCCAGACCGCGGGGAATGCAGAGACCCAAGAAAAGAAGGCCCGCGATGCGCTCCGTCTTGAACTCGCACAAATATCAGCAATGCGCCGTGCCCTCCCCAAGCTCGGTGAAATCGACCGACTGCTGCCCGAGATCGAGGGTTTTGCCGACTATGCAGATAAATTAGACGTCAACAGCGAGGATCTCGTCGCGCTGAAGACCCAGCAAACAACCGCCCAAGCGGAACTTCAGAGGCTGATGGACGAGATAGGAAATGCGCAACAGGCGCTCAGCGAAATTGTTCTAGATGAAGATCGTCTCTCGCTGGCCAAGCTTTTGCACGAGAGGGACGAGCTGCGCAGTCGGATGCAAACGGCCATGCTCGACCTGCCACGGCGTCGCGCCGCATATAACGAGGCACTGGCCGATATCACCAGAATTGCCCGCGAGCTCGGCGTGGCTGATGACAGTAAAGCCACGAACCTTGTTAAGACCCCCGCCGAGATTACAAGCCTTGAAAGCCTGCGGGATGGGATGAACAGCGCCATCACCACAAAGGAAGCGGAAGTGCGTGAGGTCAAGCGGCTTCAGGTACGGGTCACCGCTGCCCAAGAAGACACCAGGTCTTTGCTGGGCAAGGCTCCTGCGATAACTGGCATGATTGAACTGCTCACCAGGTTCGATGTGGACAGCCTCGCCCCTGCCGCGGCCACTGCAAGACAAGCGATGGCTTCTTCCAACGAGAATTTAAAGGAGGCTCTTGATGCACTCGCGGTTGGCGGGCGGGCATTTGACGAAGTGCCGGATTGTCCAGTTGACCAAACGGAAGCCGATGAACTCGCAGAACAGCATTCCGGGCTGGCAGACAAGATTGTGCGCGCTAATGAAACCATTTCGCGGCATGAAGAGGATGTTGACGTCAAGACCGCGCAAATCGCCAAACTCGAGGCGAGTATCGGCGTCACGAATGACGAAGATGCGCGCCAAGCGCGCGACCGGCGGGACGCACTATGGCGCGACCACCGCGAGAGACTTAGTGCTGAAACCGCCGACGTGTTCGAACCTTCAATGAAGCAGGTGGACGACATTGATGGCGCAAGGCTTGCGTACGCCAAAGAGCTTGGCGAGTTGCGGCAACTGGAGCAATCCCTTGTCGAAGCCGAAACGCGTCTGGCGACCACCCGAAAAAACCTTGAAGGCTTCAGGTCGCAGGCGGGCGCGATCGAGAGCCGAGTGAAAGAACTGGCAACAAAAATTGACCTGCCAAGCCTCTCCCCTGCCCGTTTCAAAGATTGGATTGAGCGCCGAGGTCTGGCCGCGGGCGCCAAGCGGAACCAGGAAAGACTTGCCCAGCAACACAGGGAAATCCTAGATCAGGCAAAGCAACTAAACGAGGCACTTTTACCTCTGCTGCCGCTGGAATCCCCAAGCCTTGAAGCCGCATTAGCAGCCGCACGAAGGCTTGCCGAAGAAGAGCGGGACTACAACGAAAAGGTGCATGCGGCACTCGAGAAGAAGGCTGCGCAGGAAAGGGAACTCGAGGGCCGCCGTAAGGATCTTGCTGTGCTCAAGGAAGCTTCCGAAGTGGCCGTCGAAAATTGGACCGAGAAGGTGCAAGAGCTTTTTGGGGGCGCCGTCCCGCCTGACGTCCTGGAAAGCGTCATCGGACAATTGCGCGATATCCGAGAGCATAACGGGAAGCTCCAACAGGCTGCCCGTCAGGTGTCGTCCATGGAAAGCGATCAGCGCCAGTTCGTGGACGCGATAACAGCCTTAAATAACAAGTTTGACGTCGACGAGAGTGAGCCACTCAAAGCGTTCCGGGTGCTCGAAGGCATCGCCAGCCAAGCGCAAACCGACAAAGTTCAACGCGATAATCTCGACAAGAATTTCACCGAAAATGAGGAGAAGCGCAACGCGATCAAGGCGCAGCTTAAAGATATCGATTTGCAGGTTGCCGAGCTTGGCGCGCCCTTTCCAGCAACCGCAGACACAAGCACGCTCGATGCCCTGCGCATCACAGTGGGTAAGGCCGCTGACATCATTCAAACGAGGGCGCAGATAGCAGACCTTGAAAAGCAAATTTTCGCAGAGTTGTCGGTTCACACCATTGCCGAAGCCCGCGACATGCTGAGCGAGGAAACAGCAGCCACCCTGGAAGGAAAAGTTGCCTCCCTGGAAGCAGATCTTGAGCCGGCAGAGACCTGGCTATCAAATGCAACGGTTGCGCGCGCCAATGCCGAACGTGATCTTGGCGCCGTAAGCGGCAGCACGGAGATCGCTGAACTGGTTGAGCAGCGCACGACCCTTCAGCTTGAGATCGAAGACGCGCTGCTCAATTACGTGGAACGGGACTTCGGCCTGCGCCTTGCGGAAGAGGCGATCCGTCGTTATCGGGACAAGCATCGCAGCGGCATGATGGATGCCACCGAGCGTGCGTTTTCGGAACTGACCAACGGCGCATATCAAAAGCTTCTGACGCAACCTGACGGCTCATCGGAGATCCTGCTGGCAGTCGATGCGAACGGCACACCCAAGCAGATCGGCGATATGTCAAAGGGTACCAGATTTCAGCTTTATCTAGCCCTGCGCGCTGCCGCCTATGGGCAGATGGTTTCCCAAGGTGTGCAACTGCCGTTCTTCTGCGACGATGTCTTTGAAACCTTCGATGAAGATCGCACGCGCGCAGCTTGCCGTCTGATGGAAAGGATCGGGCGAAGCGGCCAGGCCATTTACCTGACCCATCACCGCCATGTTGTCGAAATTGCCAAGGAGGTGTGTGATGCACAGCCGGTTATTCACGAGATTTAGCTTCTCAATGCTCGGATTGGAGAGATCTACTTACAGGGCCTTGGAATGCGTTCACCACCCCAGGCAACCGATAGTGGCGAATTAGGCGGACAGGGAGAATAGTATGACCAATAAAGAGGCTGTCCTCGCTGACATCGCAAACCATTCACTGGACTGCATCGAGAAGGTCGCGATCGAAGCGGAAACCGCCCGGAGATATAGCTGAAGCTCAGTTCACAAGTCGTATGCGTTCATGTCATGTTTTTGTGAAATCAGAGGGATGGATTGGCATGGATCACAAGCAGTTTCAGGAATGGTTATCGGGGATAGCCCACCTCAGCCCGGCGCAGCGGCAGCAAACCGAAGCCGTGTTCCCGGGGGACACGGAGACGTCAGCGTCGCTGGCTGCCATTGAAGCGGCCGTGGGTGAAGATCGCCAGTGCCCGCATTGTGGCACGCCAGGCGCCATATCGCGTGGCAAGGCAAGGGGTCTGCGACGGTACCAGTACAAGGGATGCAGGAAGACATTCAATGCCGCGACCGGCACCCCCTTGTCGGGTCTGCACCGCAAGGACAAGTGGCTTGCCTTCGGAGCCTGTCTTGCTGATGGGCTGACGGTTCGCGCTTCAGCAGAACGTTGCGGACTTGCCGTCAACACCGCCTTCCGTTGGCGGCACCGATTTCTTGCCGCAAAAGACCTGAAGGCACGCAAGCTCACGGGCATTGTGGAAGCCGATGAAACCTGTGTGCTGGAAAGCCGGAAAGGTGCACGAAACCTTGAGCGCAAGGCGCGACGCAGGGGAGGCAAGGTCAGCAAGCGGGGTCTGTCAGATGAACAGGTTCCACTGGTTGTCGCTGATCGCGGCGGCGCGACAGTCAGTGCGGTTCTGCCCGCGGTCAACGCAGATACCTTGCGAGAGGTGATCGCGCCGGTTGTGGACGAGGATATCGTTTTGGTGACCTCGCCCACCCTGGCGCGAAGCCGATCAATCTCCTCATCGCGGGCATCGTGCGGGCGATGCTTCAGGTTCGACGCGCCACCCGTGAGAAAGGCATCCCGCCAGCCGCTGACATCGGCCGCCGTCGCGTCGATACCACGAGCCACCCAACTCGATGTCCTCGCCCCGCAACACCCGCAGAACGGCCTCCTGCTTGCGCGCCGACGTCTGTCTGCGACGTCGGGCCGGAGCCGGATCTGCTGCGATATGTGAAGTCTCCGCAGCTCCGGCTCCGGCCCGATCAACCTTCTTCTGTTCCGTCATGAAACACCTCATTCATCCCCTCGTCTCAGGTCTTGATCAGTGTCTGAAAAAACTCCAGGGCGGGGGAATACTCACATGTACAAGTGGCGTCACCTGATTGAAAACTACTTCGCAAAGATCAAGGAATTCAGGCGGATAGCAACGCGATACGACAAAACCGATACCAGCTACGCAGCCAACTGGCACCTCTGCGTAATGCTCGTTGCTGCCCGGTGATTGTCAACAGGCCCTAATTCGGGATGATTTTCTCCATGCAGTCGTCGTCCCATGCGGCTGAATGCCGTTTCTGCGGCAGGCTTATTTTGCCGGGTGTTCGGCGCAGCAAGTTCATCGCCGCATGTTTGATTGTGGCAAAATTGGCAGCGGCATTGCCGGTTCCGATGCGACATTCGTCTTGTCGGAAGGTCACATCCAGAACCCGGTGCAAGCTGTTTTCCACCTGCCAATGATCACGGATATATTGTGCCAGGGTCCCGGGTTCAGCCTCAAGCGACGCGATATGAAATCGCGTGACCGTTTCGGCCTTGCCTCCTGTTTCACGTGTGTATTCGGTCATGATCACGGTTTTCAAGCCGGGCCACTGGTGACGGTCCCTGATCCATTCGGTATCCGGGCAGACCGTGGAGCGCCGCGTCTCAATGCGCCCATGATTTCCGTCGACGATCTCACTTTTTCTGATGAAATCACCCTTGATCCCGCGCTCACGGTACTCGCCAAAAAACAGTTCGACATCCTTGCGCAAGCTTCCCTGATTACCCTTCAGGCCAATCACGCAGTCTGCTCCCTGATCGATGATCTGCTGGCAAATCCTGCGCTGACATCCCATGGCATCAATGGTCACGATGGCACCCTTGATCGTCAGAAGGGCCAGCAATTCGGGAATGGCCGTGATCTCATTCGACTTGTCATCGACCTTGCGCTGACCCGGCACCGGCTTCCGGTCACAAGCCCGGGCTCAAATCATGTGAATTGCGGCCTTGCTGGAGGTGGTGCCAAAGGATCGGCGAAGGATCTTGCCATCAACGCCGACAACACCTTCAAGCATGTCATGCAGGCTTGCGATCCAGGCGATGAAACACTGTTGAAACTGCTCCGTATCAAGCCTTGAGAACAGGATACCCGACTGATCATGACCTGGCGTGCCAGCCTCGAACGGCGGAAACCGACGCGGAAGAGGGGGCTTCCCTTTTCCGCAAAGGGCGATGGACGTCCACCCTTGCGCGCCAGATATCACCGCACATGGAACCGGCAAGAGAACTTCATCCAGCGGATAGATAATCTTGGTCGCCTGGCGGGATCTTCGATCTCCTCGAAATGGGTCAAAAAGTCAGGCGTCGCTATAGATTGAGGGGCATCTGGCACGTGAAAACTCCGAAAAAGGTGCGTTTCACACCCCTGGTTCAGAAAAATACACAAATGTCAGCAATTTATTCAGTCGATTGACCTGGACCACGCGGCGGGTTGCCTTGATGTACCGGTTCGGCTATAGAACGCTTCCTGATTTCTGCCTGCCAATAGGCGTGGCCGCGCGAGTGAGAGCAATGAAGCAAGATATTCATCCCGATTACCATGTCATCAATGTGAAAATGACCGATGGCACCGTCGTTCAGACCCGTTCCACTTGGGGCACCGAAGGCGGTACGCTGACGCTGGACATCGATTCAAAATCCCATCCGGCCTGGACCGGCGGTCAACAGCGCTTGATGGACACTGGCGGCCGGGTCAGCAAGTTCAAGAAGAAATTCGAAGGTTTCGGGATCTGATCCCAGAAAGTTTGCGTTCGACATCAAGGCTCGCCAGATCACATCTGGCGGGCCTTTTTGCTGGTGCGGAAGACTTAATCGTCTGTAAAGAAGCCGCTTTTTTCCTCCTGATCGTCAAGCGGGTTTCGATGCTGTGCCTGATAATCAGGCACAGCAAACGCCTCGACCATTTGAGGATGGATCGGAGGTTGTCTGCGCCTGCCAGGCGGCCGCCCTGGTCGTCCTGACCGGATGAGGGCTTCAGTGACGCCACTGGCGATCAGGCACAAAAATTCTTCACCCACTTGAGGATGAGGCGGAAGTTGTCGCCGACGACGCTCATGACAGCGTTTACCTGGTTTGCGAGGCGTCTCTTGAGGAAGTTCCGGCTCCTGTGGCCATCTTCCTTGCAGGGTTCGATGACCGGCTCGATCGCCGCCTCGGCCCCTTCTTGATCCGGCCGTGAACGCCGCGCTTGTGGCCTGACTTGAAGGCCTGAATGGCCCCGGACGCATCGTGACCCTGACAGCCCTTGTCTACATCGGCCCGCTCGATCCTGCGGCCGGTCAACTCCCCGGTCTCCTCCCGCACCGGCTTCAGGGTGTGGCTGTCATACGGGTTCCCGGGCAACGCCTTGGCCTGCACTATGAACTGGCCGCCCTTGCGGCGCCTGTTGGTGGTGGTCAGTGGCACCTTGATCCCGAAACCGTAAGGCCTGGCTGCCTTGCCCTTGCCAATGCACCTAGGGCAATCGACTGAATAAATTGACCAGGGTGATTTAGAGCCTGTTGACATTCGGGCTTCCCATTTGGCCTGAACCGTGCTTCAAGCTTCCCGAATGGAGGTTTGGATGGACGAAGATCGTTTGGTGATTTCAGATGAACTCTGGGAGAAGATGTGAGTCACTTCTGCCTGGCAAATCGGGAGACCCGGGAGTTACAGCTCGCAACAATCGCCGGTTTTGGAAGCCATTCCCTGGCGTGTGCGTACACGGTCGCCGTGGCGGGACCTGCCCAAGGGTTTCAGCAACTGGAACAGTCAGTTCAAGTGGTTTCGCCGTTGGACCGAGAACGGCGTATTCGAGAGTCTTTTCAACACAATGAGCGGTGAGCCAGATTTGGAGTATGCCCCCATCGATGGGACGATTGTGCAGGCCCACCAGAAGGCTTCTGGCGCAAAAGGGGGACTCGGCGTCAGGCCATCGGACGTTCTCGCGGCGGGCTGACAACCAAAATCGTGGCCTTGGTCGATGCGCTTGGAAACCTGCTTCGTTTCCTCCTGCTGTCGGGACAGACGCACGACATGAAAGATCCGCGACACTTCCCTTGGCGCGCTGCCGGCTGACAAGGCGTTCGATACCCCGGGCTTGCCTCGCAACCGCCATCGCACGTTCATGCATACAATTTGAAACTGAGACTTACCATTCTGACCCCTCAAAATTGCGGTCGCTGCCCATGAACATACGAACAGATCCGGTGCATAACGATAATGTGACCATGGATTGTATCGGTTTATAATTCGTCAACGATGCGAAGCCTGTTCCGGCTTCGGGATAAATCCCTTGAAATTGTGCGCTGCAACGCGTACCCAGCCCGTGGGCCACGCTTCCCCAACGAAGCGCGACTCATCTGTGAGGATGGGAGATAAAATGATGACACTCACTAAACCGGCCGCACGGCCGGGAAATCCGTGCTTTTCGTCCGGACCAACGGCCAAGCACCCCGGCTGGACCCTTCAAAATCTAAAAAATGCGCTTCTGGGCCGCTCTCATCGGGCATCCGAACCCAAAGCGCGCCTTAAAGAGGTGATCGCCCGAACTCACACCATGCTGAGCCTGCCGGACGATTATCTCTGTGCCATCGTGCCGGCGTCCGATACCGGCGCTGTTGAAATGGCTATGTGGAACCTGCTGGGGCCGAGACCTGTCGACGTTCTGGCTTGGGAAAGCTTCGGCAAGGACTGGATCATCGATGCAGTCAAACAACTCAAACTGGCGGACTGCCGGACCCTGATCGCGGAATTCGGGACCTTGCCGGACCTGACGACGGTGCGGCCGGAGGCCGACGTGGTTTTTACCTGGAACGGCACGACGTCAGGCGTACGTGTGCCCGATGGGGATTGGATCGCTGACGATCGTGGCGGTTTGACCATATGCGATGCGACATCGGCGGCCTTCGCTCAGGATTTGCCATGGCCGAAGCTGGATGTGACGACTTTTTCCTGGCAAAAGGCCATGGGCGGCGAGGCGGCCCACGGCATGCTGATCCTCAGCCCTTGCGCGGTCGAGCGGCTGGAAACTTATGTGCCGGACCGGCCGCTGCCGAAAATATTCCGGCTGACCAAGGGCGGTGGGCTCAACCAGGCGATATTCGAGGGCACCACCATCAACACGCCGTCCATGCTGTGTGTCGAAGATTATCTCGACGCTTTGAAATGGGCCGAGGAAATCGGCGGCATCAAGGCTCTGTTCGCCCGGTCCGATACCAGCCTGGAGGCGATCACCGCTTGGGTGTCCCGGACACATTGGATCGATTTTCTGGCTTCGGATCCGGCAACGCGGTCGAACACCAGCATATGCCTGAAATTCACCGACCCTTCGGTCACCGGTCTGGACGAAGGAGATCAACGCGCCTTTTGCAAATCGTTCACCGGGTTGCTGGACCGGAACGGCATTGCCTTCGACCTCAATGGTTACCGCGATGCCCCGCCGGGGTTGAGAATTTGGTGTGGAGCGACCGTAGAGCCGGCGGATGTTGAAGCGCTGTTGCCTTGGCTCGACTGGTGCTTTGCCGAAGTGAAATCCGCCCAAGCGGCCTGAGAAATTCCTGAACAAGCATCGTGAGAACGGTTTCAAACCGGAAGCCGTATTTTCACTAAAAGGATGTGAAAAGTGCCTAAAGTAATTGTTTCTGATAAATTATCTCTTGCAGCTGTAGAGATTTTCAAAGCCCGCGGTATCGACGTGGACTTCGAACCCGACCTTGGCAAGGACAAGGACGCGCTGCATGCGCGTATCGCCGAATATGACGGTCTTGCCATCCGTTCGGCAACGAAAGTCACATCGAAAATAATCGACGCGGCGGCCAATCTGAAGGTTGTCGGCCGGGCCGGTATTGGTGTCGATAATGTGGACACCAAGGCCGCCACCGCGCGCGGTATCGTGGTAATGAACACCCCGTTCGGCAATTCCACCACCACCGCTGAACATGCCTTGGCCATGATGTTCGCCTTGGCCCGGCAAATTCCCGATGCCCACAATTCAACGGCTCAGGGAAAATGGGAAAAGTCCAAATTCATGGGGGTCGAACTGACCGGCAAGACGTTGGGCATCATCGGCTGCGGCAACATCGGATCAATCGTCGCTCAACGGGCGCTGGGATTGAAGATGAAGGTCATTGCCTTCGATCCTTTCCTGTCCGAGGAGCGGGCGGCGGAACTGGGGGCGGAAAAGGTCGAACTCGACGATCTGCTGTCGCGGGCCGATTTCATCTCCCTGCACACGCCCCTGACAGACAAGACGCGAAACATCCTGTCGGCCGACGCGCTGAACCTGACCCGCAAGGGTGTCCGGATCATCAATTGCGCGCGGGGCGGCCTGATCGATGAAGTTGCCTTGCGCGGGGCCCTGGAGAGCGGCCACGTGGCCGGCGCCGGCCTTGATGTCTTTGCCGAGGAGCCGGCAACAGACAACCCGCTGTTCGGTGCTCCGAATGTGGTGGTGACGCCGCATCTCGGCGCAGCGACGGCGGAGGCCCAGGAAACCGTTGCCCTGCAGGTCGCCGAACAGATGTCCGACTATCTGCTGACCGGCGCGGTGTCGAATGCCATAAACATGCCCCCGATCAGCGCCGAGGAAGCACCGCGCCTGAGGCCCTGGGTCAAGCTGGCCGAAGTATTGGGGTTCTTTGCCGGCCAGGTAACCGACAGCCCGATCCAGGCGGTCGAGATACTGTTCGAAGGCGTTGCCACCGGCATGAACACGGATGCCCTGACATCGGCCGCGCTCGCGGGTCTGATCCGGCCACAGGTGGCGGATGTCAATATGGTGTCCGCGCCGGCCATGGTGAAGGAACGCGGCATAAAACTGACCACGTCAAAACGCGACAAGGCCGGTGTCTTCGATGGTTATATCCGCATGGAGATCACGACCAAGGAATATACCCGATCCATCGCCGGGACGGTTTTTTCCGATGGCAAACCGCGGCTGATCCAGATCAAAGGCATCAACCTGGAAGCTGAACCGTGCGAGTACATGCTGTACACGACCAACCGGGATGCGCCGGGAATCATCGGTACGCTGGGGACAGTTTTGGGCGAGGAAAAGGTCAACATTGCCAACTTCCAGCTGGGTCGCGATCAGCCGGGCGGCCAAGCGATCGCCCTGCTGGCGGTGGATGAGCCGGTTCCCGAGTCGGTTCTGGCAAGGGTAAAGGCCGACAGCGCCATCGACAGCGCCAAGGCGCTGGAATTTCCTATGCTGGCCGAGACTTAGTCGACGCTTGACGGATGCACCAATCCTGATAGTCCTGCAACGAAACCGGCCCCGGGTTTCAAACCCCGGGGCTTTTTCGTGTCTGGTCCATGTCTGAAGGGAATTGATTCATGACCAATGTTGCCGTTGTCGGATCTCAGTGGGGGGACGAAGGGAAGGGCAAGATCGTCGACTGGTTATCGGAACGCGCCGATGTCATCGTGCGGTTTCAGGGCGGGCACAATGCCGGCCACACACTGGTCATCGGCGGCAAGGTCTACAAGCTCTCGCTGTTACCCTCCGGCATTGTTCGCGAAGGCAAGCTGTCGATCATCGGTAACGGCGTTGTTGTCGATCCCTGGGCACTGCTTGACGAGATCGTACGGCTGGAAGGCCAGGGCGTGTCGATCACGCCAGAGAATTTGCGCCTGGCGGAGAATGCCGCCCTGATCCTGCCGCTGCACGGTGAGCTGGACAATATCCGAGAGCGGGCGGCGGGCAGGGCTGCCATCGGTACCACCGGACGCGGCATCGGGCCGGCCTATGAAGATAAGGTCGGTCGCCGGGCCGTCCGTGTCTCCGACCTGGCGGACGAGGCGACGCTGGATGGCCGGATCGACAGGGCGCTGGCCCATCACAATGCACTGCGGCGCGGACTTGGCGAGCTCGAGATCAAGGCGGCGGGTCTGAAGTCAGCGTTACTGGGGGTTGCGCCGCGCATTCTGCCGTTCATGGATCCGGTTTGGCGCACGCTGGATGCCCATCGCCGTGCCGGCGACCGGATCCTGTTCGAAGGCGCCCAAGGGGCCATGCTGGATGTGGATCATGGCACCTATCCCCATGTTACGTCCTCGAATGTGCATGCGGCCCAGGCAAGCGTGGGTACAGGCACGGGGCCGGGCGGGGTTGGCTATATTCTAGGGATCACCAAGGCCTACACAACGCGGGTTGGCGCGGGTCCTTTTCCGACCGAACTGCAAGATGAAATCGGACAGCGTCTGGGTGAGCGCGGGCATGAATTCGGAACGGTGACCGGTCGCCAGCGGCGTTGTGGCTGGTTCGATGCGGTGATGGTTCGACAGGCGATCACGATCCAGAGGATCGACGGCATTGCTCTGACCAAGCTGGATGTGCTGGACGGGCTGGCGGAACTCAGGATCTGCACCGGCTACCGGCTGAACGGTCAGGAACTTGATCACTTCCCTTCCGCCGCCGGACATCAGGCGGCGGTTGAACCGATCTACGAGACAATGGAGAGCTGGGCCGAGTCGACGGAAGGCGCGCGATCCTTCCAAGATCTGCCAGCGGCGGCGATTAAGTATCTGATGCGGCTTCAGGAATTGATCGGCTGCCCGATCGCCTTGGTCAGCACATCGCCTGAACGGCACGATACCATCCTGTTGAGGGATCCGTTCGAGGATTGAGCGAATTCAATCCTCGAACGATCTGAATTTCAGGTAGGGATCAACTGGCCGGCAGCAGGTTTTGCTCGCGCGCCGCCTTCTTCATGGCCTTCTGGATTTTTTCGAACGCCCGTACCTCGATCTGGCGTACCCGCTCGCGGCTGATCTCGTAGACAGATGCGAGATATTCTAGGGTTTTGGGATCCTCGGACAGGCGGCGTTCGGTCAGAATGTGCTTTTCGCGGTCATTCAGGACGTCCATCGCATCGGTCAACAGCCCGCGCCGGTGATCCAGTTCCTGCTGGTCGGCCAGCAATGTCTCCTGGTCCATGTCGTCATCGACCAGAAAATCCTGCCATTCGCCAGTGCCTTCGCTGTCGCTTTTCAATGGCGCGTTCAGGCTCGAATCACCACCGGTCATCCGGCGGTTCATCATGACAACCTCGTCTTCGGTCACGCCCAACTTGATGGCGATCTTCTTGACGTTGTCGGGATGCATGTCGCCTTCTTCCAGCGCATCGATCTGGCTCTTGGCCTTGCGCAGATTGAAGAACAGCTTCTTCTGGGCCGCCGTGGTGCCCAGTTTTACCAAGCTCCATGACCGAAGGACATATTCCTGAATCGAAGCGCGAATCCACCACATGGCATACGTTGCCAAGCGAAAACCTCTTTCCGGATCAAACCGCTTTACCGCCTGCATCAGGCCGACATTGCCCTCGGAAATTACTTCGCCGATCGGCAGACCGTAGCCGCGATAGCCCATGGCGATTTTCCCCACCAGGCGCAGATGCGAGGTGATCAGCTTTTCGGCGGCTTCGGGATCTTCATGCTCGGCCCAACGCTTGGCCAACATGTATTCCTCACCCTTTTCAAGCATGGGAAACTTCCGGATCTCCTGAAGATACCGGTTCATACCGCCTTCCGGCGTCAACAATGTTACGTTCTTGCCTACCATTTTCCCCTTCTTTCTCCCGACATTACAATGGAACTCATATAGGAACGCGAATGTGGCAGCGCAATGGCTGGAACAACTCTAGACCGTAGACTCATAAGCGCGTAGTCGCAATCGGATTGATGGCAGCTTTATCATTGCCAGGTAGGAAGACCCAAGCTTGTCATATCGCGTGGTGATGCGGCGAAAGTATTTGATTTTGTTGAAGAAGCGCTCGATGACATTACGAGCCTTGCAGGGAAACAGGCTGAAGCAGATTGGATATTTGCGGTTGGCTCAGTTTACAAATCCTATGTATTCATGTTATGTTCTTTGTGAAATCAGAGGGATAGATTGGTATGGATCACAAGCAGTTTCAGGAATGGTTATCGGGGATAGACCACCTCAGCCCGGCGCGGCGGCAATCGGTGCGCATCACGAAGCATTGAACCTGTCACGAAGTGAGCGGGTGCGAGGTGCCTTTCACATTCAGATCGCAGCAGATCCGGCGGTCAACAACCGACATGGCCGGTTGAAGGATTTCCTGCGGCGCTACCGAGGCGTCGCGACCAGATATCTCGACAACTACCTGCGATGGTTCCAGCGGCTTGAACTGGAGAATGCTTCAGAGCCTGAACGAAACTGAGTTGAGTGATATCAGTGGGTTGTGATTCTGTTTGTTTGAATAGGAAACAAGAAAACGGAGGTCACGATGCCCTGGACTGAAACCACTCGCTGCCAGTATGAGCGGAATAACGAGCGTTACTCAAGCGATGTAACCGATGCAGAATGGGCGGTCATTTTTCCGCTTTTGCCCGGCCCCAACAAATTGGGGCGCCCTCGGGAAGTTGAGTTGCGCGAAGTTCGGGATGGGATTGGCTACATCGCTGCCGCCGGGTGCGCGTGGTCTCTTTTGCCAAAGGACTTTCCGCCGGTTTCAACGGTTCGATACTGTTTCTACAACTGGCGTGATGGCGGGTTACTGGCGGAGGTCAACCACGCTCTGGTCGCTCTGGCGCGTGAATGGGAGGCTCGGGATCATCAACCCACGGCAGGCGTTATTGACAGTCAAAGCGTGAAAACCACTGAAAACGGCGGCATTTCTGGCTACGACGCAGGAAAGAAGATCAAAGGCCGCAAGCGCCACATCATGACAGACACCTGTGGCCATCTGTTGGCATCATGCGTTCACGCTGCCAACATTCAGGATCGCGACGGGGCAGTGGGCGTCTTTCAAAAGCTCAAGCGGGATGCCCCAAAACTGCGCCACGTTTTTGCCGACTGCGGTTATCGGGGGCCAAAACTTCGTTCAGCCCTGATAACCATTGGCCGCTGGACTATCCAGATTGTGAAGCGTTCCGACACCGCCGAAGGTTTTGAGGTCCTGCCCCGCAGATGGGTCGTCGAACGCACCTTCGCCTGGCTGGGACGTTGCCGCCGATTGGCAAAGGATTGGGAGAAAACCATCGAAAGTGCAGAGGCTTGGGGCCTCATCGCCCATATCAGGCGCATGACACGCTGTCTCGCAAGTGCTTGAAAAACATCAGATCATTTTGAATCAGGCTCTAAGACATGGATCGAACCCATCCGCAAGACGATCTCCGCCGGATGCTTACGATACCGCATCGTCTCCAACCAAATGACACGCCACCTTGTGCCCCTCTTTCACCACCCGCAGGGGCGGTTCGATGGCACGGCATTTTCCCCGGGCCACGGGGCAGCGCGAGGCGAAGCGGCAGCCTGGCGGCGGGTTGACCGGGTCGGGTGGGTCACCGGGGATCAGGATGCGTCTGACATGGGCGCGGCGCTGGCGGTCGACCGTCGGGAGAACTGACAGAAGTGCGATGGTATAGGGGTGCAGTGGATTGTTGAACAGCGAGAGGCGATCGGCGAACTCGACGATCTTGCCCATATACATCACGGCGATCTGGTCGCACATGTGCTGAACCACGCCCAGATCGTGGGAGATCAGGAGATACGTCAAGCCGAGGTCCTGTTGCAACCTGGTCAACAGGTTCAGGATCTGGGCCTGGACGGCCACGTCGAGGGCCGAGACCGGTTCGTCACAGATGATCACGTCGGGGTTGGGCGCCAGGGCCCGGGCGATGCCGATGCGCTGGCGCTGGCCGCCGGAGAACTGGTGCGGGAACAGGCGTTGCTGTTCGCGGCGCAGGCCGACCTGCTGAAACAGTTTTTCGACAATGGCATTACGCTCACCGGCCGGCACCGAGCCCATGCTGTCGAGCGGTTCGCGGACAATCTTCTCGGCGCGAAGACGTGGATTGAGGCTGGAATAAGGGTCCTGAAAGATAAATTGCAAGCGGGCCCGGGCATTGCGCAGGGCATCGCGCTCTAGGGTCAGCATGTCCAGGTGGCCGAGGCGTACCTCACCGGAATGGGCCGGTACCAAGCGGGCCGCCGCCAGAGCGGTGGTTGTCTTGCCGGAACCGGATTCGCCGACCAGCGCCAGAGTCTCTCCGCGCTTAACTGTGAAGGAAACGCCGTCAACGGCGTGTAGCCAGGATTTCTCGCCAAAAAGGGATTTTTTCATCGGAAAGCGGACGACCAGATCCTTGACGCTCAGAATGGGTTGTTGGTCTTCGGACATCATGCCGCCTGCGTATGCCAACAGGCTGCGGTCTGGCCGCCATCGAAAGCCACGTCGATCGGCCGGGCGCTCTTGCACCTGTTGCTGACCAGGGTGCAGCGCGAGGCAAACAGGCACAGGTCACGGCCAAATTCGGCCAGTGGCGGGACGATGCCCGGCACTTCCGTCAGCGGTTCGCGCCGTGGTCCGAGGTTTTCGACGATGTGCGGAACACAGGCGATCAGCCCCTTGGTGTAAGGGTGGCGTGGATGTTCGATAACCTGGTCAACAGCGCCTTCTTCCACTTTTCGCCCGGCATACATCACGACCATGCGCTCGGACATTTCCGCTACCGCACCCATGTCGTGGGTAATCAGCATTATGGCGGTGCCGGTTTCAACGCGCAACTTGGCCAGCAGATCGAAGATCTGTGCCTGCACGGTCACATCCAGCGCCGTCGTCGGTTCGTCCGCGATCAGAATTTTCGGCTTGCAGGCCAGGGCCATGGCGATCATCACCCGCTGGCGCTGGCCGCCCGACATCTGGTGCGGATAGTCCTGGGCACGCGTCGCCGGCTTGGGGATGCCGACATCGTTCAACAGATCCACAGCCTGGCCCCAGGCTGATTTGCGGTCCAGGCCTTGGTGTCGGCGCAGAACCTCGGCAATCTGTTCCCCGGTGGTATAGACCGGGTTCAGCGATGTCATCGGTTCCTGGAAAATCATCGACATCTGGTTGCCGCGAATTTCGCGCAGACGCTGATCGCTGGCCTCGGCCAGGTCTTCCCCCTCGAACAGGATCCTGCCGGACGCGATACGGCCCACGGGGTGGGGCACCAGGCCGATCAGGGACAGAGCGGTCATCGATTTGCCGCAGCCGGATTCGCCGACAAAGCTGATGCTTTCGCCGGCGGAAATTTCGAACGACAGGTCGTCGATCACCGGGGCAATGCCCTGGCGGGTGGTCAGTTCGACGCGGAGGTTTTCGACCTTCAACAGCGGTTCGGTCATCGCGCTCACCGCTGTCGCAGTTTCGGGTTCAGGGCGTCGTTCAGCCCGTCGCCGACCAGCGAGATCACCAGCACGGTAACGAAGATCGCCAGCCCCGGAATGGTTACTGTGAAGGCGGCATCCAGAATGTAAGGACGATTGGACCCGATGATCTGGCCCCAGCTGACAATGTTGGGATCGCTGAGGCCGAGGAAACTCAACCCCGCCTCGAACAGGATGGCCGAGCCGACCATCAGAGCCGCCTGAACGATGATCGGCGGCAGCGCATTGGGCAGGATGATCGCGAAAATCAGCTTGGCGTCGCCGGCGCCGCTGGAACGCGACGCGGTGACATATTCCAGCTCTCGGATGCGCAGAAACTCAGCCCGGGTGATCCGCGCCACGGCGGTCCAACTGACCACGCCGATGGCAATGGTGATCATCGGCAGGGTGGCGCCGAACAGGGCGACGATAACCATCGAAAACAGCAGCGTCGGCAGGACCTGGAAGAACTCGGTGATCCGCATCAGGATTTCTTCGACGATACCGCGATAATAGCCCGCCAGCGCCCCGATGGTGATGCCGATAAAGACCGACATGAAGGCGGCGGCCAACCCGATGGCGATCGAGACTCGCCCGCCATTCAGCAACATGATGAAGAGATCGCGGCCGAGATAATCGGTGCCCAGCAGAAAGCCTTCCTCTCCAGGCGGTGAAAATGGCGCCCAAACCATTTCAAACGGATCGGCGGACCAGAACATCGGCCCGAAAATTGCTGCCAGGATGATGATGATCAGGACGACCAACGCGGCCACGGCGGCATGGTTGCCGAAAAACATTTCGGCAGCCTCGGCAAATGGTGTGCGGGCTTTCTCGACCGGTTCTTCGATGTCATTCACCGCCATGATCTAGCCCCTGCTCCGTACGCGCGGATCAATCATGCGCAGCACCATGTCGGTCAGAAGATTGCCGATGATCACGACCAGGGCGGAGAAAAACAGGATGCCGAGAATGGTCGGCGTGTCGCGGGCGATGATCGAGTCAAAGGCCAGGGTTCCGAGCCCGGGCCAGCTAAACACCGTCTCCACCAGCACCGCGCCCGATACCACGGCGGAAAATTGCAGGCCAGCCAAGGTGACTACCGGGCTCAGCGAATTCTTCAGGGCGTGTTTCAGCACGATCTGGGATTCCGACAACCCCTTGGCCTTGGCGGTGCGGATGTAATCGGATCCCAGCACCTCCATCATACTGGCCCGGCACAGCCGCGAATAGAGCGCCAGGAAGATCGATGACAAGGTAATCACCGGCAGCACCATGTGATGGGCAATGTCGAGGGCATGGGCGAAAAAGCCGCCTTCGATGGTGACGTCGCGCATTCCGGCAACCGGAAAGATCGGGATCAGCAGCGAAAAGACGATCAACAGCATGATGCCGGTCCAGAATACCGGCGCGGAATATCCGAACAGAGCCAACAGGGTGACAAGGTGGCTGGCGGCACCATTCGGCCTACGTGCTGAAAAAACACCTAACAGAACGCCGACGGTCAAGGCCAGTATCTGGGCAACGAATACCAGCAATAGCGTTGCCGGCAGCTTCTCGAAGATCAGGGTGGTGACCGGCTGGTTGTAAAAATAAGAGTATCCCAGGTCGAAGTGGACGATCTTCCAGATATAACTGCCGAGTTGGACGATGAAAGGTTGGTCGAGACCGTATTCGGCGCGAATCTGGAGGATGAATTCCTCGTCGGCGCCGCCCGAGGCGAGGGCCAGAATGTCGGCAACATCCCCCGGCGCCAGATGCAGCAGCGTGAAGTTCAAAACCAGCACACCGACCAGCAAGGCCACAGCGTAGGCGATCCGTTCGAGCAGGGGACCAACAAATTTCATCGATGTCTCCAAAACCAGAAGGACGGCGGAAGAATTATTCCTGTCCGCCGCCCTTCATCGTTATTTGCCTGACCCTATTTCAGATAGGTCATGTCCATCGGCGAACTGGTGGCCCAGATGCCAAGGGGCGGGTTGCCGACCTTGTCGGCATAGACCGTGTGATAGGGCAGGGTGTTGGTCCAGTAGACCGGGAGCTCGTCAGCCACGATCCTCTGGAATTCCGAATACAGCGCCTTGCGCTTCTCCGGATTGGATTCCTTGCCTGCCGCGTCCAGCAGTTCATCCACCTTGGCGTTCTTGTAGCTCTGGGTGTTGGACCAGATGACGCCTTCCTTGATGTTCGAACTGAGATAGGTGCGGTGAACACCGATCACCGGGTCGCCCCAGTTAAACACCGTGTCCCAGGTCATGTCGAAATCATGGGTTGAAATCCGCTTGGCCCAAGCCGGGAAGTCCGCGGATGCCCGCACGGTGACATCGATGCCGATCTTCTTCAACTGGGGTTTCAGGTACTCGGCCTGGGGTTTCAGACCCGGCCAGCCATAATCGATGAACAGCCCAAAGCGCATGCCGTCCGCACCGCGGGCATAGCCGGCATCGTCCAGCATCTTGTTGGCCTTGTCGATGTCCAGGTCGTAGGTCTCCACACCAGCCTCGGCAAACGGGCTTTCCGGATGGATGCCGGTGCGCGCCTCGTTCGCTGTGCCAAGATGAATGGCGTTCAGGATGAACTTTCGGTCGACTGCATAGGCGATTGCCTTGCGCACATTCACGTCGGCGGTCTTGCCGCCGGCCGTGTTGAAGGCCAGCCAGTCCAGCGCGCCGATTGCAGCGTAGCCTTCCGGCGTGACGCTCAGACCCTCAACCTTTTTCAGCCGGTTAATGATGCGGGCCTGTGATTCAAAGGCGGAAAACTGCAGTTCGCCGTTCTCCAGGCCGATGGCCCGGGCCGATGGATCCTTGATGATCCGCATCACGATCTTGTCGAGGTAAGGCCGGCCTTCCATGAAGAATCCGTCATAGCGTTCGACAATGATGTGCTCGTTTTTCTTGAATTCAACCCATTTGAACGGACCCGAACCCACAACGTTTTCCGTATTTTGCGGATGAGCCTTCGGATCCTGACCGTCGCCATAAACGTGCTCGGGAATGATCGGCATCAACTGGGATGACATTGCCAGCATCAGGGCAGGGTGGGGCTGGGACAGTTTCAGGATGGCTGTGTGCTCGTCCGGTGCCTCCACTGCTTCCACCGGTGCGAACATGGTCTTGAACGGGTGGTTTTCCTTGATCGTCTTTAGCGAGAAAGCCACATCGCTTGACTTGATCGGCATACCGTCGTGGAAAGTCGCGTTCTCTACTAGGTTCAGCGTCACGGTCAGACCGTCATCCGAAACACTCCAAGATTTGGCGAGATAGGGCTGGGGCGTCCAGTCCTCGTCATAGCGGATCGGCGCGGCAAAAAGCTGTGCGCCCGGAAAGCCGGTGACAATGCCCGATTGAACCGCCGGATTGAGATGGCGTGGATTATTGCCAACCGCGGCGATCAGCGTACCGCCGCGCTTTGGCTCGTCCGCCGAGGCGGGCAGGGCCGCCAGAACGGAAACCAGCGCCGTTACGGCCGCCAGCTTGGTAATCATGTATTTCATTGAATTCTCTCCCTGTTGCGTAGGCCGCCAACCGGATATCTCGCCCGGTTGCCCTAGGGCAGAACAAACCAGACAAAGCCAGAGATGACAACAAGGGATCGGCAATTGGATCTAACTCTCATTTCCGATTGGCGGCGCCATCGACAACACCGGCAGCGTTCCGCAATTCGTCGGATCGGCCAGCGTTCCGCCGCCAGGCATTTGCAAAAGGAAAAATTCCGCGATCGGTGTCAGGTCCGCAATTGGCAGTGAAAGGCGAAGTACTTCTCCCGGCGGTACCTGCCCCTTGTCAAAGCGGATGGTGTCGTGAGGTTCAAAGCCGCGCGTTTTGTTGGCGAAACGATCCGCCTTTACATCACCCTCACGCCGTAAGACCTGATCGAACGACAGGCCGTCATAGTAGCCGCTGGGTTTGCCTTCTTCCTGGCGCAGTTCGACGTCAAAGCAGACCCAGTCCTTGTCGGTCAGGTTGCGAACGACCTTTCGAATATAAACCACATCCCGACCGGCGCCATCAGCCCAGCGTTTACGGTTGGAAGGGTCGGTTTGGCGGCGGACGACCAGCACCGCGGCAGCGTCTCCGATTATTTCCTCGAATATCACGAACGGGTCGCCCTCGGATCCCGAGCCGGACAGACCTGTCAAACGGAAACCACCCAGTTCGTCACTGAACGAAAATCCGTTGGCATGTATTTCCTCGCTTCGCGCGGGACCGACCCAATAGATCAGGGCTATCAGTGCGGCAGGGAAGAGTGCATTCCGGATAGGCATTTCGACAACCGGTTCGTGGCTAGGAAAGCGAGCCTATGCGGTCAGGACGGATCGGCCAAATCACCTGTTGTCGATGAACATCCGTTTCCGAAGGCGGTCCGCAGAGCGTCGATTGCTCCTTTCTGTGCCGCAACCGCGCCATCGACCTGTGGGCCAGTCCGAAAAAGCCGTGAATCATTCCGGCATAATCAACGCCGGCCCGTCGCAAGGCTTCGGCGTATTGCAGTCCGTCGTCGTGAAGCACATCGAATTCAGCAGTGATCACCAGCGCGTTGGCGATGCCGCTAGGGTCGGCGGCATGTAATGGAGACGCCCGCCAGTCGGTGGTATCACCCATCCCGTTCAGATAGTAACGTTGAAACCAAGCCATCGCACCCAAGGTCAACAGGCCGTAGCCTTCGGCATTACGGATATAGATTTCGCCGGTTAGGACATAGTCCGTAACGGGATAGATCAGGACTTGCAGCCGCAGATCGGGGCCTTTCCTGTCGCGCGCCATCAGGACGGAAACGGCGGTGAGAAACCGGTGCTCCGGCCCCATCGGATAATCCACCGAAACAACCACGGCATGGGAACCAACGCACAGATTGCGCGCGATCTGGTCATGGGAATTAAGGCTGCCGATGACATGGTCGCCGCCGTGAAAATAAGCGATGGCGGGCAGGCTTGGTATCTCCCTTTCGGGCCAGTAAATCCGGGCGCCGATCTCCCAGCCGGGCGACCGGTGTCGGCTCATCGACCCGGCCAGTGATGATGGCCTCGAACATCTCACGGCAGGCCGGCGGGTCGAGACTTTCGATGGCCGCGACATTTGTTTCCTCGGTCGCTTTCAGAACCTCTGAAATCTGAGAATGGACGGGCATTCTGGAACCGGCTACCCGCTATTCCACTTTCTGCCAGATCTGGCCCCGGCAGACGAGGCCGCCCAGAATACAGCCGGAGACGGTCAGCGCCCCATCGCTCAATGCCATCTTTGACTTGTAAATCTTGTCTTTATCCGGGGCCCAGATCTTGCCCTTGCTCCATTTGTCCTCGCCATCGGCTTTCATGTCCCAGATCATCTGTTTTCCCAGATGTTCGTAACCGGCAATGATCGCACCTTCCTTGTCGATGGCTTTGGCAATGGTGCCACACAACATTTCGCCGCACGGGGCAATCGCGACGTGCAGATAACTGCCGGTATCGCCCGGTTCGGTCTTCCAGGTGCCGGAAATATCCTCTGCTTTCTGCCAGATCTGGTCCCGGCAGACGAGGCCGCCCAGAATACAGCCGGAGATGGTCAGCGCCCCGTCGCTCAATGCCATCTTTGAATTGTGGATCTTGTCTTCATCCGGGGCCCAGATCTTGCCCTTGCTCCATTTGTCCTCGCCATCGGCTTTCATGTCCCAGATCATCTGTTTTCCCAGATGTTCGTAACCGGCAATGATCGCACCTTCCTTGTCGATGGCTTTGGCAATGGTGCCACACAACATTTCGCCGCACGGGGCAATCGCGACGTGCAGATAACTGCCGGTATCGCCCGGTTCGGTCTTCCAGGTGCCGGAAATATCCTCTGCAAAGACCGGTCCGGTCATCAGCGCGGATACCAGAGCCGTCGCTGCAATCAGTTGAATACGCATTTGTTCCCTCGTTTTTAATCCTTGGCGTGCGCCCGCCCCGGTTGAGGCGGACTTTATAGCATGACCGCCGGTCCGCAACAACGCTGTGCGTTGGCGAACTGGGCGGAACTGTTGATACCTGGCGGCAAATTGGGGTTTCGCAATACAAACATCTACATCCATCTACATCGCCTTTGTTGGAATGACATTGTAATGGGTCAATATTCAGTTCCTTTGGTTGTCTAATTCCGGTTCTTTCGTCAATCTCTCCAGGGCAGGTGTCCTTGCCGGGGTCAGGGGTATCTACGAAATCTTTGCCAGCTTGGTGAATCGGCTCGCTTCACGATAGTTCCCTTTTTTGGCGAAGCTCCCAAGGTATTAGGCGCGGTCATAAAGTATCAGGGCCTGTTGACATTCGGGCTTCCCATTTGGCCTGAAGCGTGATTCAAGTTTCCCGAATGGAGGTTTGGATGGACGAAGATCGTTTGGTGATTTCAGATGAACTCTGGGAGAAGATCGAGCCACTTCTGCCTGGCAAATCGGGAGACCCGGGAGTTACGGCTCGCAACAATCGCCGGTTTTGGAAGCCGTTCCCTGGCGTGTGCGTACACGGTCGCCGTGGCGGGACCTGCCCAAGGGTTTCGGCAACTGGAACAGTCAGTCCAATCGGTTTCGCCGCTGAGCCGAGAACGGCGTATTCGAGAGTCTTTTCAACACAATGAACGGTGAGCCAGATTTGGAGTATGCCCTCATCGACGGAACGATTGTCCAGGCCCATCAGAAGGCTTCGGGCGCAAAAGGGGGACACGGCATCAAGCCATCGGACGTTCTCGCGGCGGGCTGACGACCAAAATCGTTGCCTTGGTCGATGCGCTCGGCAACTTGTTCCGCTTTCTGCTTCTGCCGGGGCAAGCGCACGACATGAAGGGGGTTGCCCCCCTGATCCACGATGTCTCCTTCGCAGCGTTGCTGGCCGACAAGGCCTTCGACGCCGATTGGCTCCTGCAAGACCTTGATGAGCGCGGCGCAACCGCTGTCATCCCGCCGACATCAGCGCGACGATGACACTGACGCCTGCAAGTAGCGGCATCTGGTCGAAAACGACTTCGCAAAGATCAAGGAATTCCGAAGTCCCCGCCCTAGAGTTTTTTGAGACACTGATCAAGACCTGAGACGAGGGGATGAATGAGGTGTTTCATGACGGAACAGAAGAAGGTTGATCGGGCCGGAGCCGGAGCTGCGGAGACTTCACATATCGCAGCAGATCCGGCTCCGGCCCGACGTCGCAGACAGACAGCGGCGCGCAAGCAGGAGGCCGTTCTGCGGGTGTTGCGGGGCGAGGATGTGGAACTGGTGGCCCGGTCGCTTGATGCGACGGCGGCCGATGTCAGCGGCTGGCGGGATGCCTTTCCCACGGGCGGCGCGTCGAACCTGAAGCATCGCCCGCGCGATGCCCGCGATGAGGAGATTGATCGGCTTCGCGCCAAGGTGGGTGAGATCACCATGGATAACGAGCTTCTCGTTGAGAAGATCGCGAAGATGGAGGCGGGCCACCCTTTCGGGCGCCGGAGGTCGAAGCGATGAGCGCCGTCCTCTCGATCTCCACGGGCAAGGCTTGCGGCGTCTCCCGGGTGTGCCGGGCCTGGAGTCCGAGCCGGGCCAGCGTGTACCGGGACCTGCAACCGGCCCGGACCGAGGCCGCGCCGCCCCGCCGCCCGGGACCACAAGGCCCCATGTCGGATACCGATCTGGTCGGGGAGATCAGACAGGTCATCACCAACAGCAGGTTCCATGGCGAGGGCTATCGCAAGGTGTGGGCGCGCCTGCGTTACAAGGGCATCCGCACCTCGAAAGTGCGGGTTCTGTGGCTGATGCGTGAGACGGGCTCTGTGCGAAGCCATGTCAGGGGGCGGCACACGGGCCAAGGGCTCATGACGGAACCATCATCCCGGACAACATTGACGAAAGGCCAAGGGATGTGGGGCACCGACATGACCGCCACCCTCCTGAGCACAGGGCGTCAGGTCGCGGTCCTTGTCGCGGTCGATCATTGTTCGGCGGGCTGCGTGGGCATTCATGCAGCCATCCGGGGCACACGCTTCGAGGCGTTGCAGCCGATCCGCCAGGGCGTGCGGGACTGCTTCGGAGCGCGCGCCACGGACGTGGCCGCTGGCCTGACGATCCGCCATGACAACGGCTCGCAGTACATCAGCCACGACTTCCAGAACGAGATCGCCTGGCTGGGCGCGAAATCCTCACCGTCCCTTGTCCGAGCGCCCGAGGGCAACGGCTGTGCCGAGCGCTTCATCCGGACACTCAAGGAAAATCTCCTCTGGATCGCGACATTCAACACCATGGAGGAACTGCAAGCAGCCCTCCAGAAGTTCAAGGATGACGACAACGAACACTGGCTCATCCAGAGGCATGGCCATCGCTCGCCAAACCAGTTCAGACGCGACGCAATGGACAAAATCCCGACCGCCGCGTAAGCTTCAAGAGTGTCTCAATAACCCTAGGGCGCTACACGGGTCACCGGCCTTGATGGTCGCGTTCGCCTCGCGCTTGTTGCGCTGCCTGGGCACCGGGACGATCGACGCATCAATGATCTGTCCGCCCATTGCCAAAGAGCCTCGGCCCTTCAAATGATCGTCAAAAGCTGAAAAAAGCGGTTTTACTTCGCCCGCCTGGGCCAGCTGCTCGCGATAAAGCCAGATCGTCCTGGCATCGGGCACCGGATCCTCAAGGCCCAGGCCCGGGAACCGCATGAAGGAAAGACGATCGCGAACCTGATACTCGACCTGCTCGTCGGAAAGAGTGTAAAGCTCGCAGAGAATGATCGCCTTAAGCATGACCACCGCGTCCCACGGCTTGCGACCCGCCGCCGACTTGCGCCTTTCACCCGGTTTGCGCCAAACCGCCTCCAAACGCGAGCGAAACTCCTCGAATGGAACAACCGCCGCAATCTGAACCAGGGGGTCCTTCCTGGCATCAAGCGAAGCGTAACGGTTGCTGACATCGAAAAAGCCCATCTGACCCATCGCCGATTCCTTACAAAAAATTGGCTCAGTTTACAAGCCGTGTGCGTCCATGTTATGTTTTTTGTGAAATCAGAAGGATGGATTGACATGGATCACAAGCAGTTTCAGGAATGGTTATCGGGGATAGACCACCTCAGCCCGGCGCAGCGGCAGCAAACCGAAGCCGTGTTCCTGGGGGACACGGAGACGTCAGCGTCGCTGGCTGCCATTGAAGCGGCCGTGGGTGGAGATCGCCAGTGCCCGCATTGTGGCACGCCAGGCGCCATATCGCGTGGCAAGGCAAGGGGTCTGCGACGGTACCAGTGCAAAGAATGCAGGAAGACATTCAATGCCGCGACCGGCACCCCCTTGTCGGGTCTGCACCGCAAGGACAAGTGGCTTTCCTTCGGAGCCTGTCTTGCTGATGGGCTGACGGTTCGCGCTTCAGCAGAACGTTGCGGACTTGCCGTTAACACCGCCTTCCGTTGGCGGCACCGATTTCTTGCCGCAAAAGACCTGAAGGCACGCAAGCTCACGGGCATTGTGGAAGCCGATGAAACCTATGTGCTGGAAAGCCGGAAAGGTGCACGAAACCTTGAGCGCAAGGCGCGACGCAGGGGAGGCAAGGCCAGCAAGCGGGGCCTGTCAGATGAACAGGTTCCGGTACTGGTTGTCGCTGATCGCAGCGGCGCGACAGTCAGTGCGGTTCTGCCCGCGGTCAACGCAGATACCTTGCGAGAGGTGATCGCGCCGGTTGTGGACGAGGATATCGTTTTGGTGACCGATGGACACCGCGCTTATCCGCGATGCGCGGCGGCAATCGGTGCGCATCACGAAGCATTGAACCTGTCACGAAGTGAACGGGTGCGAGGTGCCTTTCACATTCAGACGGTCAACAACCGACACAGCCGGTTGAAGGATTTCTTGCGGCGCTACCGAGGCGTCGCGACCAGATATCTCGACAACTACCTGCGATGGTTCCAGCGGCTTGAACTGGAGAACGCCTCACCCCGGGCTTGCCTCGCAACCGCCATCGCACGCCCATGCATACAATTCGTAAACTGAGCCAAAAAATTGAAGCTTCCATCGATTGTATTTCGAGAGAATAAAACGTCATCCATAAACTCAAAATCAGGCCGATTTTTCGAGATGCCCGATTGCAACTATGCCGCAAACTGGAACCTGGCGGCAACTCTGATCGCATCACGATGATTGTCCACAGACCCTAGCTCTGATTTCTAACCAATCCCAATCCGCTGGCACCCTGCACGACCTTGCCCAAATTTTCCGTGCCAATCAAAAGCAAAGAACAACCTTCACCGATCTGTCCTCGACGAATGGATAGTTCCGCAGTTCGACCGGTGCGTTGCCATGAAAACGATTTGCCCGACGCATCCTCGAAGACAAGGACGCCTTTTCCCCGAATGACATCGTCCGGCAATTCCGCCGCAAACTTCAAAAATGCGGAACGATCAATCGGTCCATCCGCCGCCAGTGCAACAGACTTAAAAATCTCTTCGGCGTGAACGTGGCGATGCGAAGGCGAGCCGCCGCTCGGACGCACCGCGAATAGAATCTCCAATGACAGTTCTGCATTTCTGCATTCGAGAACCAGGGCCCTTGGATTACGTTCCGACAACAGTCCGCAAACCCGATCACGGGTGAGCGCATCTGCCCGGTCGATCTTGTTGAGCATCAACAATCCCGCACTTCCGATCTGCGCCGCGACCACGTGGCTCACCTGGAGGTCGGCCAGCCGTGCTTCGATTTCGGTTGCGTCGACCAGTACGATGATGGCGTTTGCCTCCAGCATCGGATCGAGGCGGGCCATGTCCATGATGCGGCCGGGTTCGGAGACGCCACTGGCCTCGACCACCACATGGTCGAACCGATCGGGGTGTTCCATCAGGCGCAACATCGTATTGATGAAGCCGTCAGACAGGCTGCAACAGATACAGCCATTGGCCAGCGCCATGGTCTGGCCGTCATGAGCCTCGATCAGGTCGGCATCAATGTTGAGCGCGCCGAAGTCATTCACCAGTACGGCATAGCGTACCCCGCTGGAGTTGCGCAGGATGTGGTTTACCAGCGTCGTCTTGCCGGCACCCAGAAAGCCGCCGATGACCGTGAACGGGCGCGGCGCGAGCGTCATGGCTAGAGCGCAATATCGGTGCGCCCGGCCGCCGGATTTGGCCGTCCGCCAGTGATCGTGCCCCATACGCCAACATCACGAAGTGCGTCAGGATCAACAACTGTCGGGTCAACGTCCAGAACGGCAAAGTCGGCATATTTACCAGGCTCGATGCTGCCGACCAAATGATCCATCTTCAAAGTATATGCGGCGCCGATCGTAATCGCGCGCAGGGCGGTGGCCACATCGATCCGCTCGTTCGGACCCAGCACCTGGCCGGATTCGGTCAACCGATTGACGGCGCACCAGGCGGTGAACAAGGGCGCCAGCGGGGTCACCGGTGCATCGGAATGGATCGCCCATTTGACGCCTACCCTTTGGGCTGTCCCACAGGCATCCATGCGCATGGCCCGGTCCGGCCCCATGGTAATGTCGCGGTGCTGGTCGCCCCAGTAATAGATGTGGTTGGCAAACAGGTTGGCACAGATGCCCAGCGCCGCCATGCGCCGGAACTGGCTCTCATCCGCCATCTGGCAATGCTGCAAGGTATGGCGATGGTCCCGGCGCGGGTTCTTCCGATCCGCCGCCTCGATCGCGTCGATCATCAACTCGGATGCCCCGTCGCCATTGGTATGGATGTGCAGGTGGGCGCCGGCGGCGTGATAGTCATCGACCAGCTGGGTCAACTGTTCCGGCGGCATGTTCCACAGGCCCGGTCCGTGGCCGTTGAAATAGCCCGGCCATTTCAGCCGGCCGGTAAAGCCCTGGATCGAGCCATCGGTCATCACCTTGCACAGGCCGTAATGCAGCTTGTCATTACTGTCCTTCTTGGCCTCGGCCAGTGCCGCCAGCCCTTCGGCCGCCGGCGCGTCCAGCGTGTTCATCGCCGGCATCAGGCGCAGCGGGTAATCGTCACGGCCAGCCACGGTGCGATAGGCTTCAAGGCTGCTGTCGGAAAAAGTGGCGAACAGATCCGTGGCCGTGGTTACGCCGCAATTGGTTGCCGAGCGGCCAAACTGTTCCAGGGCATGGATATTGACACCGCCCAGGAACGGATTGCCGGCGACCTTGTAGGCCATGTATTTGGCGGCCATTTCCATCAACTCACCGGTCGGTGCACCGGCATCGTCCTTCAGCACGCCGTAGACATTGGTTTCCCGGTCGATGCCCGCCAGCTCCAGAATTTTGGAATTAACATTCAGCAGATGGCCATTGGAATGCAGCACCAGTATCGGCCGCGTGGTCGAGACCTGATCAATGTGCTGCAAACCCATGCGGACGGTACCGAAATAGATCGGATCGAAGCCCCAGGCGAACAAGGGCGTGTCCGGGTCGTCCATCTTGCTTTCGGCCAGTTTCAGAGCAGTAATCACCGCATCCAGGCTTTCGGAACCGAGCCACAGATTGCCCCGCGGATCGGTTCGGTCCTGATAGCCCACATAAGGGTAATCCCAGACACCGCCTTCCATGGCGTGGCAGTGGCCTTCTACGAAGCCAGGCATCAGCACCTTGTCCGCGAAGCGTTCATCCAGGTCATAATCGCCCCAACCCGCCAGCACCTCCAGCGGTCCTGTGCCCAGAATGCGCCCACCCCGGATCGCCACATGAGTGGATTCTGGCAGATAGGAATTCATCGTGATGATCTTGGCGGCACGGATGATGGTGATGTCGGCCATTCGGGTTCTCCCTTGTCGCCGGAATCCGGCGCGTGTTTGGCAACCAATAAACCATCCAAACCGGCGCAAGACCAGCGCTAGAAATCAAGGAAACATAATCGCGAGGAAGTCTGAATCGACCTTGCCGTCATCTTGCATCACAAGAGCCCCGCCGGTCATCGGCATGCGCGTGCCATTGATACCGGCCGAAATCGGACGAAAGCGGCTCGACAGGCCTGTCCGTCGTGCTGAAAAACGGTGCGGCGGGAACGGGTTGCTGCGGGTTCATGGCCCGACCCGCCCGGTTCCGGACGCTTTCCCGACCACCGGCGAACTTCGAGGCGAAAAAAGCTTGATCAACTGGCCAGATCGGACGATCTTGCCGTAAAGTGGCAGGCCACTTGGGAAATGTTGGGTAAAAGCTCCTGAACCTCGGATGCTTTTATGTTTGATTTTCAGGCACATGTTTTGCCATATACAGCTTGAATTTGAGTAAGAAAAGAGAATAAAAAATGAAACTGTTAAAATTAGCTTATGATTTATTGATATTATCAATAGTCTTTTTTCTGCTTATAATTTTTCTATTGCAGGAGCTATAAGATCAAACAATTATCATTCAGGAATGAATTCCTCTGATGGCAAGCCTTCTCAGCCTAATGAAATGGCTCAGTTTACAAGCCGTGTGCGTTCATGTCATGTTTTTTGTGAAATCAGAGGGATGGATTGACATGGATCACAAGCAGTTTCAGGAATGATTATCGGGGATAGACCACCTCAGCCCGGCGCAGCGGCAGCAAACCGAAGCCGTGTTCCCGGGGGACACGGAGACGTCAGTGTCGCTGGCTGCCATTGAAGCGGCCGTGGGTGAAGATCGCCAGTGCCCGCATTGTGGCACGCCAGGAGCCATATCGCGTGGCAAGGCAAGGGGTCTGCGACGGTACCAGTGCAAAGGATGCAGGAAGACATTCAATGCCGCGACCGGCACCCCCTTGTCGGGTCTGCACAGCAAGGACAAGTGGCTTGCCTTCGGAGCCTGTCTTGCCGATGGGCTGACGGTTCGCGCTTCAGCAGAACGTTGCGGACTTGCCGTCAACACCGCCTTCCATTGGCGGCACCGATTTCCTGCCGCAAAAGACCTGAAGGCACGCAAGCTCACGGGCATTGTGGAAGCCGATGAAACCTGTGTGCCGGAAAGGTGCACGAAACCTTGAGCGCAAGGCGCGACGCAGGGGAGGCAAGGCTAGCAAGCGGGGCCTGTCAGATGAACAGGTTCCGGTACTGGTTGCCGCTGATCACGGCGGCGCGACAGTCAGTGCGGTTCTGCCCGCGGTCAACGCAGATCCCTTGCGAGAGGTGATCGCGCCGGTTGTGGACGAGGATATCGTTTTGGCGACCGATGGACACCGCGCTTGTCCGCGATGCGCAGCGACAATCGGTGCGCATCACGAAGCATTGAACCTGTCACGAAGTGAACGGGTGCGAGGTGCCTTTCACATTCAGGTCGCGGCAGATGCGGCGGTCAACAACCGACATGGCCGGTTGAAGGATTTCCTGCGGCGCTACCGAGGCGTCGCGACCAGATATCTCGACAACTACCGGCGATGGTTCCAGCGGCTTGAACTGGAGAACGCCTCACCCCGGGTTTGCCTCGCAACCGCCATCGCACGTCCATGCATACAATTAGTGAACTGAGCCAATGCGATTGCCCTGCCGGAACTGATTGGATCTATTCCTGTCCGCCACGCCCCAGCAGGCGACTGAGGAATCCGCTGGCACTCTTGCGCACATTGTCAATCGTGCTCTCGGCACTTTCCGCCGAGTCCGAGACACTGTCACCCACACTTTCAATCAGCGGGTCCACATAGGCTTGGCGGAAGCGCCGGACACCACGCCAGATCGCGGTCAGTACAATCGCCAGAAAGAACAGAAAGGCGACCCGGAACCAGGGAAAGACCCGATGGTCCGGCCCATCCACCGCGTAAAGGGAGGTCGCATTTGGGTACATGTTCAGGGTTTCGATCCGCAAGCCATAATGGGTGACCACCGCCCAGCGGTCGGGATCGGCCCGGCCGGCCATATCCTGAGCCTGTGCCTGCATATTGCCTGAATCGAACTTGAAGTACCAGGGGAAACCCCAGCCGGTCCCTTCGTTGCGGTAAACCCGCGGCGTGCCATCTTCCCAGGTTGCGTTGATGAAACGAACGTCCCGGGTTACCGAACTGCCATCAGTTCCCTTGGACAGATCATCCACATCCATATCCAGCCGCATAACATCGGTCCCGACAATCCGCACCACGTCCTTGGACGGCAGGTAATAGTGCAGGAAGCCTGCACAGAATACCACCGCGACAATGGTCACGACCCATTTAACCAAGCGAAGACGGTTCATGCACGCTCCCAAACACAATTAGTCGATATAGGCAATAAAAATCCGTGTTCCGACCATCAGGGCGGGAAGGCCGAAAATCAATAACAGCAGTTTTTTGCACAAGGAATGATCATAATCACGCATTCTCTTGGCGACAAAAGTATCGCGATCATCGTTCTGAACGGTTTCTGAATCGTATTCGGCTTCAAGCGATTTACGGCGATCTCACCGCATCAATGTCGATAACCCCACATATGCTATCGCGCAAATCGCGAAGATCACCATGATCCGCAACACCAGACCGATCACGATGTCCCTTCCGCGCTGTTATCCAATAGCTTCAATCCAGCCGCTCCCACCTGAATATGTTACACCAAGTTTGTAATGTTTTGAAACACGGGCATCTCGAAAAATCGGCCTGATTTTGAGTTTATGGATGACGTGTGATTCTCTCGGAATATAATCGATGGAAACTTCAATTTTGTAAGGAATCGGCGATGGGTCAGCCGGGCTTTTTCGATGTCAGCAACCGTTACGCTTCGCTTGATGCCAGGAAGGACCCCCCTGGTTCAGATTGCGGCGGTTGTTCCATTCGAGGAGTTTCGGTCGCGTTTGGAGGCGGTTTGGCGCAAACCGGGTGAAAAGCGCAAGTCGGCGGCGGGTCGCAAGCCGTGGGACGCGGTGGTCATGCTCAAGGCGATCATTCTCTGCGAGCTTTACACTCTTTCCGACGAGCAGGTCGAGTATCAGGTTCGCGATCGTCTTTCCTTCATGCGGTTCCCGGGCCCGGGCCTTGAGGATCCGGTGCCCGATGCCAGGACGATCCGGCTTTATCGCGAGCAGCTGGCCCAGGCGGGCGAGGTAAAACCGCTTTTTTCAGCTTTTGACGATCATTTGAAGGGCCGGGGCTATTTGGCAATGGGCGGACAGATCATTGATGCGTCGACCGTCCCGGTGCCCAGGCAGCGCAACAAGCGCGAGGAGAGCGCGACCATCAAGGCCGGTGACACGCCAGAGGCGTGGAAGGAAAAGCCGGCCAGGCTGCGCCGGAAAGATTGCGATGCCCGCTGGACCGGAAAAACGGCCAAAGCCATTACGGCGACAAGAACCACATCAACGTCGACCGCCGTCACAAGCTGGTGCGCGTCCGGGTCGAGCATGTCTTTGGCGCCCAGAGCAACCTTTGGCGCCCAGAGCAACGACATGGGCGGACCGCTGATCCGATCCATCGGTCTGGTCCGGGCAAAGGCACGGATCGGTCTCCGGAACCTTGCCATCAACGGCGACAACACCTCCAAGCATGTCATGCAAGCTTGCGATCCAGGCGATGAAGCCCTGTTGAAACTGCTCCGTATCAAACCTTGAGAACAGGATACCCGACTGATCATGACCTGGCGTGCCAGCCTCGAACGGCAGAAACCGACGCAGAAGAGGGAGCTTCCTTTTCCCGTAAAAGGCGATGGACGTCCACCCTTGCGCGCCAGATATCACTGCACATGGGACCAGCAAGAGAACTTCATCCAGCGGATGGATAACCTTGGTCGCCTGATGGGGATATTCGATCTCCTCGAAATGGGTCAAAAAGTCAGGCGTTGCGATAGATTGAGGGGCATCTGGCACGTGAAAACTCCGAAAAAGGTGCGTTTCACACCCCTGGTTCAGAAAAATACACAAATGTTAGCAATTTATTCAGTCGATTGACCAGCGCCCAAGGCGAAGGATTGTGGACAAGTCCGGTGAATTATGGCTGACATGCGGGTCAAATCTCAAATCCAGTTGAACCTGAATGCCAAGAAACAACAATGTGATTGACCGGCTGATCGCCACCCTGCCCACCGACAGCAGCATCGTGCTGGTCGGATTGATGGGCGCGGGAAAAACATCGATCGGCCGGCACCTCGCCAAGCTGCTGGATCGCCCGTTCATGGACGCGGACACCGAGATTGAAAGCGCCGCCGGCGAGAGCATTGCCGAGATATTCGCCAAGCGCGGCGAAGAGACGTTTCGCGACGGGGAACGGCGGGTGATCGCCCGGCTGCTGGAAGGTCCCCCGTGCGTTCTGGCCACCGGCGGCGGCGCATTCATGGACCCCGAAACCCGCGGAAAAATTCGCGAGCACGGTATTTCGATCTGGCTGAAGGCAGATCTGGAAGTGCTTTTGAAACGTACCGCGCGGCGCAAGACCCGGCCACTGCTGAACAGCGGCGATCCCCGGCAAATTCTTGGCGACCTGATCAAGAAGCGCCATCCGGTCTACGGCGAAGCCGACGTCACTGTCCAGAGCAATGATGCCCCCCATCATAAATCGGTCGCCGCGGTAACGTCGGAACTGGCGGATTTCCTCGAACAACAGAAAATTGCCCATGAGCAGTGATATTGTCCGGGTGGAACTGGGCGACAGGAGCCATGACATCCTGATCGGGCCCGGGGCAATCCATAAGTTACCGGCCCGCCTGAATGACCTGTCTGACCAACAACAGGTCGCGATCGTCACCGATACAACGATCGCCGAATTGCATCTGCCGGCCGTGACGGCACTGTTGGAGGCTGAAGGTTTCACCGTTCATGCCGTGGTGATTCCGGCGGGCGAAGAAAGCAAGCGCCTGGCGGTGCTGGAACAGATCGTCGAGGATCTGCTGGAAGCCCGGGTTGAACGCGACGACGTGATCGTTGCCCTGGGCGGTGGGGTTGTCGGCGATCTGACGGGATTTGCCGCCAGCATTCTGAGACGCGGGGTCCGCTTCGTGCAGGTGCCGACCACCTTGCTGGCCCAGGTCGACAGTTCGGTCGGCGGCAAGACCGGGATCAATTCGCCGCACGGAAAAAATCTGATCGGCGCCTTTCACCAGCCGAGCCTGGTAATCGCCGATATTGCATACCTCGACACCCTGCCGCCGCGCGAATTGCGTGCGGGATATGCCGAGGTTGTCAAATACGGGTTGATCGACGATCCGGAATTTTTCGAATGGCTGGAAGTCAATGGCCCTGCCTTGCTGGCGGGTGACAGCGAAAAACGCACCCGGGCCGTGGCCATCAGCTGCCGGGCCAAGGCGCGGATCGTGGCCGAGGACGAAACCGAAAAGGGCGCCCGCGCACTGCTCAATCTGGGCCACACTTTTGGACACGCACTTGAAGCCGACACCGGCTATTCCAGCCGGTTGCTGCACGGCGAAGGTGTTGGCATCGGCATGATGCTGGCTTTCGATCTGTCGGTTCGCACGGGGCTGTGCACGGGCCAGGATGCGGGCCGGATAGCGGCACATCTGAATGCCTGCGGCATGCCTGCCCGCATCGCGGATATTGAAGGTCGTGTCTCGGGTCCCGATATTCTGTTGCACCACATGAAACAGGACAAGAAGGTTGCGCGCGGGCGCATGACCTTCATTCTGGCTCGGGGGATCGGGCAATCCATTATCACCCAGGACGTGGACATCGAACAGGTGCGCGCCCTGTTGGCCGATCACACCGGCGCATGAGGCCGCGCCGCAACAACGGGCTGTAAGCATGGACATTTCAATTTGGCTGACCGCGGGGGGAGTGCTGCTCCTGCTGGTCTTTTCCGCTTTCTTTTCCGGTGCGGAAACTGCCCTGACCGCGGTTTCACGGCCGCGGATGATGCAATTGGAAAAGGCCGGTGAAAAATCCGCTGCCCGGGTGCTGGGCCTGACCGAGGATCGTGAACGACTGATCGGCTGTATTCTACTGGGCAACAATCTGGTGAATATTTTTGCCTCGGCTTTGGCGACCAGCCTGTTTCTGAGACTGCTTGGCGATGCCGGCGTATTAACCGCCACGGCCGTCATGACCGTTCTGGTGGTGATATTCGCCGAGGTTCTGCCCAAAACGGTCGCGATTGCCCAACCGGCGCGCATTGCCCGCGCGGTTTCCCTGCCCATTTCAACCGTCGTTCGCCTGTTCACGCCGGCGGTCAAATTCGTCGAAATCATCGTTGAAGCCACGCTGCGGCTCTGCAAGATCAAGGCCGAGGAAGAAAGCGTTCCCGCTCACGAGGAATTGCGCGGCGCCATCGATTACCATCATTCCGAAGGGTCAGTGGTGAAGGACGAACGCGACCGCCTTGGCGGTCTCCTGGATCTGGCGGATCTCGAAGTGGACGAGGTCATGTCCCACCGCAAGAACATGATGATCGTCAATGCCGACCAGCCCGTGGATCAGATTGTGCGCAAGATCGTTCACAGTCCCTATACCAGGATCCCTTTATGGCGGGACGATCCGGAAAACATCGTCGGCGTGTTGAACGCCAAGGACCTGTTGCGGGCATTGCAGGACAATGACATGTCGGTCGAAGGCCTCGACATTGTGAAGATCGCCCTTCCTCCGGTCTTTGTGCCGGAAACCACGCAACTGACCGAGCAACTGGACAGATTCCTGGCCTCGAAAAGCCATTTTGCCCTGGTGGTCGATGAATATGGTGCCCTGCGGGGCCTGGTCACCCTGGAAGACATCCTGGAAGAGATCGTCGGCGAGATCGAAGACGAACATGACGTTGAAATGACCGGCATCAACCGGCAACCCGATGGCAGCGTCATCGTCGATGGCGGGGTTTCCGTGCGTGATTTCAACCGCTGGTTCGATACGGATTTCCCTGACGAGGAAGCCACCACGGTCGCCGGCCTGGTCATTCACGAGGCCCGGACAATCCCCGAGAAGGGACAGGTTTTCACCTTCTATGGGTACCGGTTTGAAATCCTCGACCGTCGGCGCAATCAGATTACGTCGATCCGAACCCGCTCGATCCGAAAGCGTTCAGGCTGAGCGTTCAGCTTCGTCGGGTGTCAGGGTCTTCAGCGCCAGGGCGTGAATCGGATTGTCCATTTCATCGGACAGTATCTGGTAGATCTTGCGCTGGCGGCCGACCTGTTTCATGCCTTCAAACGCCTTGGCAACGATCAGCAGACGAAAATGGCTCTCGCCGCCTTCTCGGTGGCCGGCATGACCCTGGTGCAGATGAGATTCGTCGGTGATGTCCAGCGTGCTGGGTGCAAGCGCCGTTTCGATCTTCTCACGGATAATTTCAGCGACCGATGTGGCCATTCAACCATGCCTTTCGTGTGGTAAATTGTCTTTGAGGCGAAGCTTGCCTTGTTTCGGCGTCTTCATGAACCCATAATCCGGTCATGGCAAACAGACGATTTCAAAATGACTTCGACATTCGCGTCAGCACAGCAAAAACGAAAGCAAGGACCGAAAAGGTCGAGCGGCAGTGCGAATGGGAAGATTGCACGGCTCCGGGCGCGCATCCCGCACCCAAAAGTCCGCGCGACCTGCGATCCTATCGCTGGTTCTGCACCACCCATGCCCGCGAATATAACCGGTCGTGGAACTATTTCGCCGGCATGGACGATGCGGACATCGAAACCTATGTAACCAACAATTCCACCTGGCAGCGGCCGACCTGGAAAATGGGTGGCGACAAGTCGGCAAAAGCCGGCGAAAGCCGGTCCGGTGCGGCAGACCCCTTCGGTTTCATTGACGATGGTCCCGGGGCGGCACAATCCCAGGCAAGGCGCCGGGATGCCCCGACGCGGCCCAGAATGCCGAAAATGACGGAAGAGGCCCTCGCGGTTCTGGATCTCGATTATCCGGTCACCTTGCAACAGGTCAAAGCCCGATATAAGGAACTCGTCAAACGCTTCCATCCGGACGCAAATGGCGGTGACCGGAGCACGGAAGAACAACTGAAACGAACGATCTGGGCCTATAACCATCTTAAAGCGTCAACGACTGTACGCCGCTAGACGACGGCAACCGACAGCGATGTTTTGAACATGGCCCCACAGGCGGACCTAATGGCACACGACTTCCCCGATACGGCGGCAAAGACGCCGGATACAAGAATTTCAGTGCGCAATGTCTTCGGCATTGACAGCGATCTGATGGTTCCCGCCTTCAAGGAGCCGAACGGGTACGTGCCCGAAATTGACGACACCTACCGGTTTGACCGCGAAACCACGCTGGCCATTCTGGCCGGTTTCGCCTTCAACCGGCGCGTCATGATCCAAGGCTACCATGGCACCGGCAAATCGACCCATATCGAACAGGTTGCCGCCCGGCTCAACTGGCCGTGCATCCGGGTCAACCTGGACAGCCATATCAGCCGCATCGATCTGGTCGGCAAGGACGCCATCGTGCTGCGTGACGGTGTCCAGGTCACCGAGTTTCGCGAGGGCCTGCTGCCCTGGGCACTGCAACATCCCACGGCGCTGGTGTTCGACGAATACGATGCAGGCCGGCCGGACGTGATGTTCGTGATCCAGCGGGTGCTGGAGGTTGAGGGCAAGCTGACCCTGCTGGACCAGAACCGGGTGATCCGCCCGCATTCGGCCTTCCGCCTGTTTTCCACGGCCAACACGATTGGTCTGGGCGACACGACGGGTCTCTATCACGGCACCCAGCAGATCAACCAGGGCCAGATGGACCGCTGGAACATTGTAACCACCTTGAACTATCTGCCCCATGACCAGGAGGTCGATATCGTCTTGGCAAAATCTCCAGATTATGCCGACGAAGCCGGCCAGAAAACCATCGCATCCATGGTGCGACTGGCCGATTTGACCCGGACCGCCTTCATCAATGGTGACCTGTCGACGGTGATGAGCCCGCGGACGGTGATCACCTGGACCGAAAATGCGGCAATTTTCAGCGATGTGGCCTTTGCCTTTCGGCTGACTTTCCTGAACAAGTGCGATGAGCTGGAACGCCCGGTTGTGGCCGAGTTCTATCAGCGCTGCTTCGGCAGCGACCTGCCAGAATCGGCGGTCGTGACCATCTGATGACCGAATGGTCCGTTGATCTGGCCAAGGATGCGCTGACGGCGACGCTGCGAACCATTTCGGACGATCCCGAGCTTCCGGTCATTTTTTCAAAGGATCCCACAGGCCTGCGCAATGGCCGGGTACGCCTGCCCCAGGTCAATGGCGCGCTGAGCCCGGAAGAAGCCGCGCAATTGCGCGGCCTCGCCGATTCCTATGCCCTGAAACTGAAGCACCATGATGCGGACACCCACAATCTGTGGCGCCCCGAGGGTGCAAATGCCCGCGCGGTCTATGAGGCGATGGAACAGGCGCGGGTGGAAACCATCGGTGCCCGGCAGATGGAAGGTGTCGGCGCCAATCTGATGGCGGCAATCGAGCACCGGTGCACCGAAAACGGCTATGAGAAAGCCACCGGGCGCGAGGATGCGCCGCTGGCCGATGCCCTGGCCCTGATCATGCGCCAGCACATTACCGGCGAGGAAATTCCCGAGGCCGCCAATCCGCTGGTCGCGGCCTGGTCCGACTGGGTCGCGGAAAGGGCCGGAACCCGGATCGACGGTCTGGAAGGCTGTCTGAACGATCAGGTTGAATTCGCCCGCACGGTCCGGGACCTGATCGCCGATCTGGACATGGGTGACGAGCTTGGCGAATCCCCCGACGACCAGACCGATGATGACCAGGATCAGGATAATGAGGGCGGCGAGGACGAAGAACAGAGCGAGGCCCAGGGCGAGGAAAGTGGTGAACCCGAAGAATCCGCCGAATCCCAGTCCACTTCGGCCGAGGGAGACGACGGCGAAGCCGATGCCGACGATGTCCAGATGGAGGCCAGTGACGAGGACATGGCCGCGGACGCCGATGACGATATCGAAGGCAACCGGCCGTTCCGCCCTAACGACCCAACCGGCGATCTGTTGAACGAGCCCACCTACAGGGTTTTCACCGAACAGTTTGACGAGACCATCGCCGCCGAAGAGTTGTGCGACGCCGAGGAACTGATCCGTCTGCGCGCCTATCTGGACCAGCAATTGTTCTCGCTCCAGGGCGTCGTCGCCCGCTTGGCCAACCGGCTGCAGCGCCGATTGATGGCGCAGCAGAACCGGGCCTGGGATTTTGACCTGGAGGAAGGCCTGCTCGATGCCGCCCGCCTGTCGCGGGTGGTGACCGATCCGATGCACCCGCTGTCTTTCAAGAGGGAGCGGGATACAGATTTCCGGGATACGGTGGTGATCCTGTTGCTTGACAATTCCGGCTCGATGCGCGGACGCCCGATTACCGTGGCCGCCATGTGCGCCGACATTCTGGCCCGGACGCTGGAGCGGTGCGGCGTAAAGGCTGAAATCCTGGGCTTCACGACCCGGGCCTGGAAGGGCGGCCAGTCGCGGGAAAACTGGCTGAGCCAGAACAAGCCCTCGCAGCCCGGCCGACTGAACGATCTGAGGCATATCGTCTATAAATCGGCGGACGCCCCCTGGCGACGGACCCGGCGCAATCTCGGCCTGATGATGCGTGAGGGCCTGTTGAAGGAAAACATTGATGGCGAGGCGCTGCTGTGGGCACACCGCCGCCTGATCGTGCGACCCGAACAGCGCCGGATCATGATGGTCATTTCCGACGGCGCCCCGGTTGACGATTCCACCCTGTCGGTGAACCCGGGCAATTATCTGGAACGCCATTTGCGCGAGGTGATTGAATGGATCGAAACCCAGAGCCCGGTCCAGTTGATCGCCATCGGCATCGGTCATGATGTCACCCGCTATTACCGCCAGGCCGTCACGATTGTGGACGCCGAACAACTGGGCGGCGTTATGACCGAACAACTGGCCGCCCTGTTCGAGGAAGATGATGGCGGGAGCCCGGGGCGTGGCCGCAAAGCGGCATAGATCAATGCGCCTGTTGGCGCTCATCCTGACCGCCGTTTCACTGGCGGTATGGCCGGTTGCCGCTGCTCCCCTGCGGATCAAGGCCAATCCGGTACCGTTGACTTTCAATGATCCGACGCTGACCCGCACGGGCAAGCTCGAGTTCCTGACCGGGCTCGTGCTGAGTTCCGATCATCCCAAATTCGGCGGACTGTCCGGTCTGGCAGTGAGCGATGACGGGACGCGGCTGCTGGCGATTGGCGACCGCGGCGTCTGGGTGACAGCCTCGATTGAACATCGAAATGAGTTACCTACCGGGCTGACAGATGCGGAAATTTTTCCAATTCTCAATACGGGCGGCCAGCCGTTGACGGGCGATTTCGCCGATGCCGAAGGATTGATCGTCGATGAACATGATGGCCGGTTCGTACGCGCCACAGTGTCGTTCGAGCGCGAGGCGCGGCTGGAAAAATATGATCTGGGGAAGGAGGGGTTCCTGGCCCGGCCCATCGATATCCCCTTGCCGGCAGAGCCCGTTCCGCCGCGCTACAATAAGGGGGTTGAAGGGATCACCGAGCTCAATGGCGGGTTGTTGGCCATGACCGAACAGACCCTGTATCCAGACGGTAATATCGCCGGCTGGATAGGGGGCCTGCCCTTGACCTTGCGAAAGATTGGCATCTATCATCTGACCGATCTCGATACGCTGCCCGATGGCCGGCTGCTGACACTGGAGCGGCGCTACACCAGGGTCGGCGGGCCGGGCATGCGGATGCGCCTGATTGATCCGGCCACCGTCAAACCGGGTGCCATTCTGGATGGCGAGATTATCATTGATCTCAATGCCGGCTTTTCGATCGACAACATGGAAGGTCTCACAAGCCGCCGCGCACCGGACGGTTCGACTTGGATCTATGTGGTCTCGGACGACAATTTCAACGCCATCCAACGCACCCTGCTGCTGGTGTTTCGATTGATGCCGACAAAGTAATTTCAGGCCGCGGGTGCGCCTCGCCAGGTTCCGATGCGCCAGCGCAGGACGCCGTAAGGCACCAGCATCGCCAGCGCGATCAGCATCTTGACCGCGAAATCACCGAAAGCCAGGGATTGCCACAGGGCCACATCGCCGCCGAAGCCCAGGAACGGCACCGCAAATCCGAGCGAGCCGTCCTTGGCCCCGGTTATCCGGTCCAGGCCGGCGAAAACCGGCGCAAAGGACAGCGAAAAGAACAGGGCTGTATCGATCAGCGAACCCACCGTCGATGAAAACAAGGGCGCGCGCCACCAGCGGTCACCGCCGCGCAAGCGGTCGAATACAAAAACACCCAGAAGCTGGGCCGCCACAAAGGCCGTGCCGCTGGCGATGGCGATCCGCGGCGTCGCCAGCCAGATCGATAGAATGACCGCCAACACAAAACCGACCAGCACAACCTTGCGCGCCTGGGCCGGACCGAACCGCCGGTTGGTCAAATCGGTCACTAAAAAGGCGATGGGATAGGTAAATGCGCCCCAGGTCAGCAATTCGCCCAGGCCCAGCGGCGTGAACGAGTACTGGACCAGCACGTTCGACGTCGCGACGATGAACATCATCGCCAGAACGGCGAGCAGCAGAGTCCGGTTCGTCATAACGGATACCCGAAGGGTTCAGGCCGAAATTCAGGCCTCGGCCAGGGCCTTCTTGACGTCGCGCTTGATCTTGCGCGCGGTATCGGAAAGCTGATCGTCGCTTGCCTTGATCAGGAAAGCATCAAGGCCGCCGACTTTGTCAACGGACCGCAGGGCATTGGCCGAAATCCGCAACCGGACGCCGCGCCGAAGCGCATCAGACCGCAGGGTCACCTGGTTCAGGTTCGGCAGAAAACGCCGGCGCGACCTGTTCTTGGCATGGCTCACATTGTTTCCGGACTGGACCCCCTTCCCGGTCAATTCGCAACGGCGCGACATGGTTCAGATCCTTTCGATCCAGATACAAAACCCCGGACCGGACCGGGGCACCAATCAATTGCAGCAGCTTATAGGCGCTCCGTCTTGGTTTCGTCAAGACCTGGAACGTCTGAAAACTTCCAAAAGTCCTGCCGATATGACCGCCGGTGCGTCGGTTCCGGCGGCGGCCCGATTTTCTGCATCGGCCAACAGTGCGGAAATCGCCGGGTCGGTTCGAAACAGATCGATCAGACCGGTTTCAATCTCAGTCCACAGCCACGCCCTGGCCTGGCTGGCCCGCAGTTCGGTCAGGGCGCCGGCCTCGGTCATCTTTCGGTGAAAATCGCTGATTGATTGCCAGACATCGTCGATCCCCGTGCCGGCCAGGGCGGATGTCCGCACCACCGGTGTGATCCAGTGTTCCGTCTTGGGCCGCATCAGGTGCAGGGCATTGATATAATCGGCCTCCGCCCGTTTGGCCGCCGCTGCCAGATCCCCGTCGGACTTGGTTACCACCACCAGATCAGCCAGTTCCATGATACCGCGCTTGATGCCCTGCAGATCGTCGCCGCCGCCGGGGCTGAGTAGCAGCACGAACATATCGGTCATGTCGGCGACCACGGTTTCCGATTGTCCGACGCCCACGGTTTCGATGATCACGACATCAAAACCGGCGGCATCCATCAGCAGGGCCGCCTCGCGGGTTCGCCGGGCGACGCCGCCAAGGGTGCCGCCCGAAGGCGACGGGCGGATGAAGGCCATGGGGGCACGCGACAGATGTTCCATCCGGGTCTTGTCGCCCAGGATCGACCCGCCTGTCCGCGCGGATGTTGGATCGATGGCCAGAACGGCCACTTTTTTACCCAATGCAGTCAACCGGGCGCCGAAACGATCGATAAAGGTCGATTTTCCAACCCCGGGCGCGCCGGACAGACCGAGACGCATGGCGGCGCCGGTTTTCGGCAAGATGGCCGAGATCAGCTCTTGCGCATCGCGCCGATGATCGGCGCGGGCGGATTCCACCAATGTTACGGCCCGCGACAGCGCCCGCCGGTCACCGGCAATGACCGCATCGGCAAGGGTTTGCATATTCATGTTCGCTTCTTGTTCCGCATGTCCCTGTTGTGTTCAGAAACACATTGTGATCGCAATGGTTCTCGCATTCGCCGCAGGCGTACCCCATTTATGGGGTCCTTAACCATGGAGTCACCACTTGTTGTCGGCGGGACGGATTTATGCGTATCAAAGTTGCCTTTCTGACGGTTCTTTTTATCTTGAAATCGCCCATGATGGCAGCCTGCCGGACAAGCTGACGCGGCGGCCGGAAAAACCGGGCGGCCACAAGCACCGTGTGAGCCCCGGACAGCGTGACGGCGCGCTGGATCCGATCAGCGCGGCCATGCCGATGATTGCGCTGTCGGGCGATGTCCTCTGTGACCGCACCGCGCCGGTCCATGACGGCAAAAAACGCTTCGATCCGGATCTGTCGACCACCGAATCCAGCGAAGACAAGGTGATCTGCGAGGCTGCCTTTCGCCGGGTGGCGGGCTATTCGCAAAAGCATATTAAAAAAGGCTCAGTTTACGAATTGTATGCATGGACGTGCGATGGCGGTTGCGAGGCAAGCCCGGGGTGAGGCGTTCTCCAGTTCAGGCCGTTGGAACCATCGCAGGTAGTTGTCGAGATATCTGGTCGCGACGCCTCGGTAGCGCCGCAGGAAATCCTTCAACCGGCTGTGTCGGTTGTTGACCGCCGGATCTGCTGCGATCTGAATGTGAAAGGCACCTCGCACCCGTTCACTTCGTGACAGGTTCAATGCTTCGTGATGCGCACCGATTGCCGCCGCGCATCGCGGACAAGCGCGGTGTCCATCGGTCACCAAAACGATATCCTCGTCCACAACCGGCGCGATCACCTCTCGCAAGGGATCGGCGTTGACCGCGGGCAGAACCGCACTGACTGTCGCGCCGCCGCGATCAGCGACAACCAGTACCGGAACCTGTTCATCTGACAGGCCCCGCTTGCTGGCCTTGCCTCCCCTGCGTCGCGCCTTGCGCTCAAGGTTTCGTGCACCTTTCCGGCACACAGGTTTCATCGGCTTCCACAATGCCCGTGAGCCTGCGTGCCTTCAGGTCTTTTGCGGCAGGAAATCGGTGCCGCGTATCCGTCCGGTCAGGCCGCGTTTTTGAGGTCTTGGGGCTTCCAGTTCCACGGCATGAGTTCGTCGATGGGGTTAATCTGTGATCAGCAATGCGTTCCAGCACCCATGTGAGCCAGGCCTCGGGATCGACATTGTTCATTTCAGCGGTCTCAATGAGGGCGTAGGCGATAGCGGCAGCCTCGCCGCCACCAACGGAGCCTGGGAAGAGACAATTTTTTCGACCAGTGGCGACGGGACGGATTGATCGCTCACAGATATTGTTGTCGAGCTCCAGACGTCCGTCGCCGAGATAAGCACGCGCTTCGGGCATCGGCTTCAGGGCGTAGCGGATCGCCTCGGCCAGTTTGGTCTTGCCCGAGAGCCTGGGCAGTTGGGCCTGTAGCCATACTTCCAGGTCATCGAAGACAGGCCTGGCCTTCTCCTGCCGCAGGGCGGCCCTTTCGTAGCCGTCCGTTAGAGCCGTATTTTTCGGTTATTCCGGCATCCAATTCCACGGCATGAGTTCCTCGATGCGGTTGATCTTGTGATCTGGCAGGCGCTCCAACACCCATGTGAGCCAGGCTTCCGGATCAACGCCGTTCATCCTGGCGGTCTCGACCAGGGTGTAAGCGATAGCGGCGGCTTTACCGCCACCGACGGAGCCCATGAAGAGATAGTTCTTGCGGCCCAGTGCGATGGGGCGGATCGAGCGTTCACAGATGTTGTTGTCGAGTTCCAGCCGTCCGTCGCCGAGACAGGCACGCGCCTTTGGCATGCGGTTCAGCGCATAGCGAATGGCCCCTGCCAGTTTGGTCTTGCCCGAGAGCTTGGGAAGCTGGGCCTGTAACCATGCTTCCAGCTCATCGAAGACGGGCTTTGCCTTCTCTTGCCGAATGGCGACCCGCTCTTCGGGGGATTTGCCTCTGGCTTCCTCTTCGACAGCGTAAAGCACAGCGATCTGCTTGATTGTGCCTTTGGCGATGGCCGACCCTGTGCGCTCAAACTCTTCCACAAACTTGCGGCGCACATGCACCATGCAGGCCTGTTCGTCGGCCTTGCCCTCCCCAAAGAGGCCATTGAAGCCCGCAAAGCCATCGGCATGCACGGTCCCGGTATAGCCGGAAAGATGATTGACCGGGTGTGCACCCTTGCGGTCTGTACTGAACTGATACCAGGCACAGGGTGGGGCCTCGCCGCACCACGGGCGCTCGTCGCGCACGTAACTCCACAGCCGCGCGGTTTTAGTCTTCTTTATCATGGTGCGGGTTTGTAGGGTCTGTTGACAATCACCGGGCAGCAACGAGCATTGCGCAGAGGTGCCAGTTGGCTGCGTAGCTGGTATCTGTTTTGTCGTATCGCGTTGCTATCCCCCTGAATTCCTTGATCTTTGCAAAGTAGTTTTCAATCAGGTGACGCCACTTGTACATGTGAGTATCGTCGTCTCGTTGCACTTTCCGGTTCGATTTGGGTGGAATAACCGCAGTTGCGCCGCGCTCATCAAGGTCTTGCAGGAGCCAATCGGCGTCGAAGGCCTTGTCGGCCAGCAACGCTGCGAAGGAGACATCGTGGATCAGGGGGGCAACCCCCTTCATGTCGTGCGCTTGCCCCGGCAGAAGCAGAAAGCGGAATAAGTTGCCGAGCGCATCGACCAGGGCAACGATTTTGGTCGTCAGCCCGCCGCGAGAGCGTCCGATGGCTTGATGCCGTGTCCCCCTTTTGCGCCCGAAGCCTTCTGATGGGCCTGGACAATCGTTCCGTCGATGAGAGCATATTCAAGGTCTGGCTCGTCGCTTATGGCGTTGAAAAGTCTCTCGAACACACCGGCCTTTGCCCATCGACGAAATCGTTTGAAAACCGAATTCCAGTTGCCGAAATCCTGGGGCAGGTCACGCTAGGGAGACCCTGTTCGCACACGCCAAAGTACGGCCTCCATGAACCGACGGTTATCCCGACCGGTTGCTCCCGGGTCCCCGGCTTTACCGGGTAACAGGGGCGCAATCTTCGCCCAGAGTTCATCTGAAATCACCAAACGATCTTCGTTCATCCAAACCTCCATTTTCGAAGCTTGAATAACAGTTCAGGCCAAATCGCAACCCCGAATGTCAACAGGCCCTAGTTTGACCGGTGTGTCATCGGCAAAAAGTGCAGGCCCTGCCCTGACCAGCTTGCCGATATGATCGGCCAATGGCTCCAGCAGCGCCGTGCTGCGGCCCACCCAGTCGGTCAACGTGGTGCGATGCAGATTAACCTTCTCGCGGGCGAAGATTTTTGATTGCCGGTCAAGCGGCAGGTGATCGCAGTATTTGCCAATCAGGACGTGGGCCAGCAGACCCGGACCGGGGCGGCCACGCTCAACAGGGCGCGACGGCAATGGGGCCTGGGCAAAGGTTTCACAACAGGTGCAGGCCATGCGGGGGCGGAGAATCCGGCGTACCACAAAGCGGCCCGGGACATATTCCAGTTCCTCGGTAACGTCCTCACCGATCTGGCGCAGGCTCCCACCGCAGTCAGTGCAGTCCTCACCCGGCGACAGCACCTCATCCTGCCGATCCAGATGATCTGGCAAGGGGTTGCGGCTGTGCTTGCGCCTGGCAGGTTTGTCCGTCTCATCGACATCAGTGCCGTTGGAGCCAGCTTCGTTCTTCTGCTCGTTTGCTGCCGCCTCGATCTCTTCGTCTTCCTGAAGATCAAAAGCCAGTTGATCCATGCTCTCTGATCTGGAGCCAAACCGCGCCTTGCGGTGTCCGGCCAGTTCAGCCTTCAGTTTCTCAACCTGATAGGTGAGAGACGTAATCTCCTAGTCCATCCGAGAGACCAGCCCCTTCAGTTTGGCGGGGTCATCAGGCAGGGATTCAAGGGCATTCAACATGTGTTATCCATATCAAACTGCCCCATGGGATGGAACGACAAACCGCGTTAAACTTAATGTTTTTTTGGGCTTTCTCTATCCCGCCTGCAAAGGACGCCAGGTCTTTTGCGGGGTGCGCCAGTCAATCCCCTCTAACAGCATCGACAGCTGTGAGGGACTCAGGCTGACCTTGCCCTCCCTGGCCGCAGGCCAGACAAACCGCCCCCGTTCCAGTCGTTTGGAGAACAGGCAAGCGCCCTGGCTGTCCCACCATATGATCTTGAGCAGATCACCGCGCCTGCCGCGAAACACAAACATGTGCCCCGAATACGGGTCCTCAGCCAGAACCTGCTCGGCCTGAGCCGCCAGTGTGTTGAACCCGCGCCGCATATCCGTCACCCCGGCAACCAGCCACACTCGCATATTGCCCGGCACCGGGATCATGTCATCAGCCCCTCAACCAGAGCCAGCACCGCCGACAATCCCGTCGCTCCCTCAACCAGGATACGCCGACCATCAGACAGGGTGATGTCTGCACGGTGAGCCGAAAGAGGATCGTCCATACAGGGCGCTGTGATCGGCACGTGGGGGGCGGTTGGCCCTGCAATCTCTACAGGCAGAAATGTGGTCACTTCCCCGGCGAAATCATCACCGTCAGTACATGCCGGCGCGAAACGGGGATCACGCAACCATGTGTAGATCAGATTGGCGTTCATCGCGTAACGTCGTGCAACCTGCGCTACCGAAACCCCAGGCGCGCGCGTTTGTCCGCAGATCGAAACCTTCTCATCGTCTGACCAAAACCGCTTCTTCTGACCCTTCTTCCCAGACATATCCGCCCTCAAGATGTCCACTAGCAATGGTGGACACTATCAGCGCACGCTATAACGCGTCAGAGCACCAACACAGGACGCTTACGGTGCCGCCAACGGAAGGCGGTGTTGACGGCAAGTCCGCAACGTTCTGCTGAAGCGCGAACCGTCAGCCCATCAGCAAGACAGGCTCCGAAGGAAAGCCACTTGTCCTTGTGGTGCAGACCCGACAAGGGGGTGCCGGTCGCGGCATTGAATGTCTTCCTGCATTCTTTGCACTGGTACCGTCGCAGACCCCTTGCCTTGCCACGCGATATGGCGCCTGGCGTGTGCCACAATGCGGGCACTGGCGATCTTCACCCACGGCCGCTTCAATGGCAGCCAGCGACGCTGACGTCTCCGTGTCCCCCGGGAACACGGCTTCGGTTTGCTGCCGCTGCGCCGGGCTGAGGTGGTCTATCCCCGATAACCATTCCTGAAACTGCTTGTGATCCATGTCGATCCATCCCTCTGATTTCACAAAAACATGACATGGACGCACACGACTTGCAAACTGAGCCTTAAAAAACCACTGCCGGATCCCGCCAAGGCCACGCTGGTCCGGGTCAAGGGCACGTCCTGTTTCCTGCCCGATCGGGTTGTCGCAAAAACCCCGCTCGGTGGCGCGGTCCTGGAAATCACCTCTTTGAAAGTTGAACCGGTCGTCCGCCAGGCCGCCGCGAACTAGGGCCTGTTGACATTCGGGGTTGCGATTTGGCCTGAACTGTTATTCAAGCTTCGAAAATGGAGGTTTGGATGGACGAAGATCGTTTGGTGATTTCAGATGAACTTTGGGAAAAGATTGCGCCCCTGTTACCCGGTAAAGCCGGGGACCCGGGAGCAACCGGTCGGGATAACCGTCGGTTCATGGAGGCCGTACTTTGGCGTGTGCGAACAGGGTCTCCCTAGCGTGACCTGCCCCAGGATTTCGGCAACTGGAATTCGGTTTTCAAACGATTTCGTCGATGGGCAAAGGCCGGTGTGTTTGAGAGACTTTTCAACGCCATAAGCGACGAGCCAGACCTTGAATATGCTCTCATCGACGGAACGATTGTCCAAGCCCATCAGAAGGCTTCGGGCGCAAAAGGGGGACACGGAATCAAGCCATCGGACGCTCTCGCGGCGGGCTGACGACCAAAATCGTTGCCCTGGTCGATGCGCTCGGCAACTTGTTCCGCTTTCTGCTTCTGCCGGGGCAAGCGCACGACATGAAGGGGGTTGCCCCCCTGATCCACGATGTCTCCTTCGGAGCGTTGCTGGCCGACAAGGCCTTCGACGCCGATTGGCTCCTGCAAGACCTTGATGAGCGCGGCGCAACTGCGGTTATTCCACCCAAATCGAACCGGAAAGTGCAACGAGACGACGATACTCACATGTACAAGTGGCGTCACCTGATTGAAAACTACTTTGCAAAGATCAAGGAATTCAGGGGGATAGCAACGCGATACGACAAAACAGATACCAGCTACGCAGCCAACTGGCACCTCTGCGCAATGCTCGTTGCTGCCCGGTGATTGTCAACAGACCCTAGACGTTGCGTCGCCCGGCGGCGTTCAGGCCACCGCCTTGCTCTTTGACCGGATCAAACTCAAGACATCGGCTGCGGCCTTGGGAATGCTGGTGCCCGGTCCGAAGATCGCGGCAACCCCGGCCTTGTACAGGAAATCATAATCCTGCTGCGGAATAACCCCGCCGCAGACCACCAGAATATCCCCGGCGCCTTCCTGTTTCAACGCTTCGACCAGTTGCGGGACGAGTGTCTTGTGGCCGGCCGCCTGGGACGAAACGCCGATCACATGAACATCATTGTCCAGGGCGCTGAGCGCAGCCTCCGCCGGAGTCTGGAACAGCGGTCCGATATCGATGTCAAAACCGATATCGGCAAAGGCCGTGGCGATAACTTTGGCGCCCCGGTCATGGCCGTCCTGACCCATCTTGACCACCAGCATGCGCGGACGGCGACCTTCCTCAACCTCGAACGCCTCGATATCGCGCACAATTCCGTCGAATCCTGCCTCACCTTCACAGGCGGACCGATAGACGCCGGAGATCGACCGCACCGTTGCCGTGTGACGTCCGAATTCGGCTTCCATGGCATCGGTAATTTCACCCACCGTGGCCCGGGCCCGGGCTGCCTCGACCGCCGCCGCCAGAAGATTGCCCTCACCACTCGCCGCGATGCCGGTCAACGCCGACAGCGCCGCATCGCAGGTTGCCTGGTCACGCGTGCCCTTGACGTGCCGCAGGCGGGTGATCTGCCGGGTACGAACTGCTGCATTGTCGATGTCGAGAACATCGACCGGGTCGTCCACGCCCGGCTGGTAGCGGTTGACCCCGACGATCACTTCCTCGCCCCGGTCGACCCTGGCCTGACGCCGGGCGGCAGCCTCTTCGATCCGCAATTTGGGCATCCCCTCGGCAACTGCCTTGATCATGCCGCCCATCTCCTCGGCCGCCTGGATCAGGGCCCAGGCCTCATCGGCCAGATTCTGGGTCAATGCCTCGACGTAATAGGAACCACCCAGCGGATCGACGACATTTGTCACACCGGTTTCATGCTGCAGGATCAGCTGGGTATTACGGGCAATGCGCGAGGAAAACTCGGACGGCAAGGCGATCGCCTCGTCAAAACTGTTGGTATGCAGCGACTGGGTCCCGCCCAGCACGGCGGCCATCGCCTCGAACGCGGTGCGCACCACATTGTTGTGGGGGTCTTGCTCGGTCAGGCTGACACCGGAGGTCTGGCAATGGGTGCGCAGCATCTTGGAGCGTTCGTCCTTTGCCCCGAAGTCGGTCATGATCCGCGACCACAGCAGCCGCGCGGCGCGCAGTTTCGCAACCTCCATGAAGAAATTCATACCGATGGCGAAGAAGAAGGACAGGCGTCCGGCAAAGGCATCGACGTCCAGCCCCCTGGACATGGCGGCACGGACATATTCCATGCCGTTCGCCAGGGTATAGGCCAGTTCCTGAACCTGGGTCGCACCGGCTTCCTGCATGTGATAGCCGCTGATCGAGATCGAGTTGAACTTCGGCATTTCGACGCTGGTGTACTCGATGATGTCGGCAACGATCCGCATCGATGGATCGGGCGGGAAGATGTAGGTGTTGCGGACCATGAATTCCTTGAGGATGTCGTTCTGAATGGTGCCGGAAAGCCGGGTCCGATCCACGCCCTGTTCCTCGCTGGCAACGATGAAACAGGCCAGGGTCGGAATGACCGCGCCGTTCATGGTCATCGACACCGACATCTGGTCCAGCGGAATGCCGTCAAACAGGATCTTCATATCCTCGACACTGTCGATTGCGACACCGGCCTTGCCCACGTCGCCTTCAACACGCGGATGATCGCTGTCATAGCCCCGGTGAGTGGCCAGATCGAAGGCGACCGACAGGCCCTTTTGTCCGCCTTCCAGCGCCTTGCGATAGAAGGCATTGGATTCTTCCGCCGTGGAAAAGCCGGCATACTGCCGGATCGTCCAGGGCCGGGCGGTGTACATGGTGGACCGGACGCCGCGGGTGTAAGGATCGAACCCGGGTAATGTGTCAGCGCCTTCAGGCAGGTCAGCGGCGGTGTAGAGCGGCTTGATGGCGATGCCTTCAGGCGTTTTCCAATCCAGCGAGGATACGGGCTTGCCGCGCAAATCCTTGCGGGCTTGCTGTGTCCAGTCTTCCAGGGTGGGCTTGTGATCGGCCATATCGGGATTCCGCGCTGCTCGTTTTGTTGCAGCGCACTATAGACCCGGCAGCCCCCCGGTCAAATCAGCAAGAAGGTGCATGCCGATCAAGTCCGCCCCGATCGCCTGGCAATTGCTATTTGCCCCGGATACGTGAAAAAATCTCCCGTGGCACGACCGTAATCCGCCCCGAACACGCCGCATAGTTCGATGATAAGCCATGGGTCCGAGATAAGCCCGTTTCATGACCGATATTTCTCCTTCCACCCGGCCCAGCCCGGGGACCGTCCTTGCCGTGCTGGGCCCGACCAATACCGGCAAAACCCATTATGCCATCGAACGCATGCTGAGTCACGACAGCGGCGTCATCGGCTTGCCGTTGCGGCTGTTGGCGCGCGAGGTTTATGACAAGGTCATCGCCTTGCGCGGCGTCGGACAGGCGGCGCTGGTCACCGGCGAGGAGAAGATTGTTCCGGCCAATCCGCGCTACTGGGTCTGTACGGTGGAATCGATGCCCACGGGGCTGATGCCGGAATTTCTGGCGGTTGATGAAATCCAGCTGGCCGCCGATCCCGAGCGCGGACATGTGTTTAACGATCGACTGCTGCACGCGCGCGGCAAAAACGAAACGCTGTTTCTCGGCGCCCAGACCATGCGTCCGGTGATCCAGGCTCTGTTGCCCGAGGCCAAATTCCTGACGCGGGAACGTTTCTCAAAGCTCAGCTGGACCGGATCGAAAAAGATTTCACGACTGCCCCGGCGCGCGGCTATCGTTACCTTTTCGATCAATGAAGTTTACGCAATCGCCGAATTGATCCGGCGCCAGCGCGGCGGTGTGGCGGTGGTAATGGGCGCGCTCAGCCCGCGCACCCGCAATGCCCAGGTCGCCCTTTATGAATCCGGCGAAGTCGACTTCATGATCGCCACCGATGCCATTGGCATGGGGTTGAACCTGGACCTTGGTCATGTGGCGTTCGCCAGCACCGAAAAGTTCGATGGCCGGGCGCATCGCGCCCTGAAAGCCTCCGAGCTGTCGCAGATTGCGGGTCGTGCCGGGCGGCATGCCAATGACGGCACGTTCGGCGTAACAGGCCAGGCCGGTCTGTTGGATCCAGAAATCATCAAGCGGATCGAGGATCACGAATTCCTGCCGGTGCGCCGGCTGTTCTGGCGAAACTCCAACCTGGATTTTCGGAACCTGGACGCCCTGCTGGCCAGCCTGGAGCGTCCGTCGGACAACCCGGCCCTGTCACGCACCCGGGACAGCGACGATCTTCTGGTGCTGAAATATCTCGCCGACCGCGCGCCGGTCCTGAAAGTGGCGACAAATCCGGAACAGGTCCGACGCCTTTGGGACGTGGCGCAGATCCCGGACTTCGCCAAGACCATGAGTGGCGACCATCCCGCCCTGCTGGAACGCATCTTTCTGCACCTGTCGGCCGTGGACGGTGTGCTGCCCGATGACTGGATTGCCGGCCAGGTCGACCGGTTCGATCGAACCGATGGCGACATCGATACCCTGTCCTCGCGGCTTGCCCACATCCGCACCTGGACTTATGTGTCCAATCGTCCGGGCTGGCTGGCCGATCCGCCGCAATGGCAGGGACGCACACGGACAATTGAAGATCGCCTGTCGGATGCGCTACATGAGGCATTGATCCAGCGGTTTATTGACCGGCGTACGTCGGTTCTGATGAAACGCCTGCATCAGAAAGAGGTATTGATGGCCGAAATATCCGAGGACGGGCAGGTTACCGTCGAGGGGCAGATAGTGGGACGCATTAAGGGTTTCCGTTTCGTGGCCGATCCCAGCGCGACCGCCATTGAAGGCAAGGCGCTGCGCGCCGCCGCCGGCCAGGTTCTGGACGATACGCTGACGGCGCGTGCCAAGGCGTTGATGGCCGACGAGGCCAAGGCGATCACCATCAGAGAACAGGGCGCCCTGATCTGGCGCGAGGAGCCGGTGGCGACTCTGACAAAGGGCGCCGGAGTTCTGGCGCCGCGGGTCCAGTTGCTGGCGGATGAACACATGCCGCCGGCGACCCGGGAAAAGCTGCTGGAGCATTTGCAGATCTGGGTCTTTACCCATTTGCGCGGCCAGCTTTCCCCGCTTTATCAACTGCGCGATTCCATCGGTCTTCAGGGCATCGCCAAGGGTGTTGCCTTCCGGATTGTCGAAGGGTTGGGTGTAGTTGAACGCGATGCAATCGCCAGGGAACTGAAGGAGCTGGACCAGGATACACGGGCCAGCTTGCGCGCCCTGGCGGTCCGATTTGCCGAATACAGCGTCTATGTGCCGACGATGCTGAAGCCGGCCCCGGCCCGATTGAAGCTGATTTTATGGGCAGTTTACAATGAGGTTGGCGAAGTTCCCGACCCGCCTCAGCCCGGCCTGGTAACGATTGCCGCGGATGACAGCGTGCCGGACGGCTATTACCCGCTGACCGGTTTTCGCCGATGCGGTCCCGTGGCGATCCGGATCGACATGGTGGAACGGATCGCCGATGCCTTGCGCGAGTTGATCAAGCGCAGCGACGAAAATCCCAAGGGCGAGTTTGTCGTCAATCCCGATCTGATGTCCCTTGCTGGCCGGTCGGGCGACGACTTTTCGGAAATCCTCAAAAGCCTGGGATATCGCCAGCGATCCGAGGAAGGTGAGGTCGGCCAGATCACGGTATTCTGGAGCCGCAAGCCACCCAAGCGAACAGCACCGCGCAAGCCGCCAGCCAGGGAAGCCTCTCCCGGCAACGGCGCCGGCAGGAAGCAGAAGAAGACGCGTAAGCCGAAGAAACCCGCCCCGACGCCGCGCGCCGGCGCCGGCGAGAAGCAAAAGAAGCCGCGCAAGCTGAAGAAAGCCGCCCCGCCACCGCGCGCCGTAAAGGTTGATTCCAGTTCTCCGTTCGCGGCCCTGGCCGATCTGAAGGCCCGGATGGGCGCGGACAAGTCCAAATCCTGACCTTTCGTGAACGAGGCGTCCGCCAAACAGAGAGTCGACCGCTGGCTTTGGTGCGCCCGCATGTTCAGGACCCGCACGCTGGCCGCCAAGGCGATCACCGCGGGACCGGTGCGGGTCAATGGCGAACGTGTGGTCAAACCGGCCTTCGGTGTCGTGCCGGGCGATGTCATCACCTTTGCCCGGGGCCGCCGGATCATGACTGTCCGCATTGCGGCGCTGGCAACCCGGCGCGGCCCTGCATCCGAGGCCCAGACCCTTTATGAAGATCTGACACCGCCGGCGGAACCGGCCGAAACAAGAATCGAAATGAAACCTGCCGAGCGCGATGCCGGCAGCGGCCGGCCGACGAAGAAGGAGCGGCGATCGCTCAACCGGCTACGCGCTGTGGATTAACGGAAGTAGATGCCCTAATTTTGCCGACCCCGTCCGAAAGGCTGAGTCCCCATGTTGAAAGTGTTGAAATCGCTGTTTATCGAAACCGAAGCAGGCGAGGATCCGATCTTCCCGGACGAACGCCTCGCCGTCGCGGCTCTGTTGACTGAAGCGGCGTGCGCCGACGGCGAATATGATGCATCGGAAAAGGCGGCGATCGAGCGCCTGCTGGCCGCCCATTTCGACATATCAATGGACGAGGCCGTCGCACTGGCGGCGCGGGCTCATGAAACCTCCGCCACGTCGGTTCAACTGTTCGGTTTTACCAATACCGCCAGGAACGCGACCAGCCCGGAGGAGCGCACAGGCCTGATTGAAATGTTGTGGGAGGTCGTTTATGCAGACGGGGAAATCGACGATTTCGAGTCAAATCTGATGCGGCGGCTGGGCGGTTTGCTGCATGTTACCGACCTGGACCGGGGTGCGGCACGCAAACGGGTATTGGCGCGCCTCAAGGGCGCGAGCGGGCCGGCGAATTGAGGGCGAAGAAAAGCACATGACCTATGTCGTCGTAGAGAACTGTATCAAATGCAAATACATGGATTGCATCGAGGTGTGCCCGGTGGACTGTTTCTATGAAGGCGAGAACATGCTGGCCATCCATCCCGACGAATGCATTGATTGCGGGGTATGCGAGCCCGAATGCCCGGCGGAAGCCATCAAGCCGGATACCGAACCGGGCATGGAGACCTGGGTCGAGTTCAATCTGAAATATTCCGAAAGCTGGCCCAACATCACCCGAATGGGCGTCCCGCCCGAAGGCGGCGAAAAATTCGATGGCGAACCGGGAAAATTGGCGAAATATTTCTCTCCCAATCCGGGCAAGGGCGACTGAATTCCGGCCCGCAATGCAATGCAATGCCCGAAACGGCAACCATTCCGGGCAGGGGAATCGACTGAATATCATGGCTCAGTTCACGAATTGTATGCATGGACGTGCGATGGCGGTTGCGAGGCAAGCCCGGGGTGAGGCGTTCTCCAGTTCAAGCCGTTGGAACCATCGCAGGTCGTTGTCGAGATATCTGGTCGCGACGCCTCGGTAGCGCCGCAAGAAATCCTTCAACCGGCTGTGTCGGTTGTTGACCGTCTGAATGTGAAAGGCACCTCGCACCCGTTCACTTCGTGACAGGTTCAATGCTTCGTGATGCGCACCGATTGCCGCCGCGCATCGCGGACAAGAGCGGTGTCCATCGGTCACCAAAACGATATCCTCGTCCACAACCGGCGCGATTACCTCTCGCAAGGTATCTGCGTTGACCGCGGACAGAACCGCACTGACTGTCGCGCCGCTGCGATCAGCGACAACCAGTACCGGAACCTGTTCATCTGACAGGCCCCGCTTGCTGGCCTTGCCTCCCCTGCGTCGCGCCTTGCGTTCAAGGTTTCGTGCACCTTTCCGGCTTTCCAGCACATAGGTTTCATCGGCTTCCACAATGCCCGTGAGCTTGCGTGCCTTCAGGTCTTTTGCGGCAAGAAATCGGTGCCGCCAACGCAAGGCGGTGTTGACGGCAAGTCCGCAACGTTCTGCTGAAGCGCGAACCGTCAGCCCATCAGCAAGACAGGCTCCGAAGGAAAGCCACTTGTCCTTGCGGTGCAGACCCGACAAGGGGGTGCCGGTCGCGGCATTGAATGTCTTCCTGCATCTTTGCACTGGTACCGTCGCAGACCCCTTGCCTTGCCACGCGATATGGCGCCTGGCGTGCCACAATGCGGGCACTGGCGATCTCCACCCACGGCCGCTTCAATGGCAGCCAGCGACGCTGACGTCTCCGTGTCCCCCAGGAACACGGCTTCGGTTTGCTGCCGCTGCGCCGGGCTGAGGTGGTCTATCCCCGATAACCATTCCTGAAACTGCTTGTGATCCATGTCAATCCATCCCTCTGATTTCACAAAAAACATAACATGAACGCACACGGCTTGTAAACTGAGCCAATATCATTGGCGGATGATTTCCTTCATGCAGTCGTCATCCCGGGCTGCCGAGTGCCGTTTTTGCGGCCGGCTCATTTTACCGGCCGCCCCGCGCAACAGGTTCATTGCCGCATGTCTGATGGTGTCCCATCGCGGCGGCCGCAATCGGCGTTCAACGGCCGGTCTGATTGAACAAAATCTTGCGTTCTTCCTCGGTCGGCGGGCGCTGGCGACGGTCCTCCTTGCCCCGGGCAACACCGCGCTGCACCGCCGGGCGCTCCTTCACGGTCTGGCGCCATCGGGCCACCCGGGGATGATCGTCCAGCGACAGTCCCATCGCCTTGGCGATCAATACCCAGGGCCAGCAGATCATGTCAGCAATCGAATAGTCGTCCCCCAGAATGAATTCGCGGCCATCCAGCCGCGTTTCGAGCACGCTCAGGCAGCGATAATATTCGTTCTCATAGCGCTTGCGGGAATAGCCCTCGCGTTCCACCTCGGGCGCATAATTATAAAAATGACTGTACTGGCCCGCCATCGGCCCCTGGTTGCCGACCTGCCAGAACAGCCATTCCAGCGTTTCCTTGCGCCCAAGTGGGTCGGCCGGGATGAACCGCCCGGTCTTTTCGGCCAGATAGAACATGATCGCGCCGGATTCAAAGATCGGCACCGGGCCACCGGACACATCATGATCGACAATGGCGGGCATGCGGTTGTTCGGGCTGATGGCCAGGAAATCCGGCTTGAACTGGTCGCCCTTGCCGATATTAACCATGATGGTGTCATAGGGGAGTTCAAGCTCTTCCAGCAGGATCGAAACCTTCCAACCATTTGGTGTCGGCCAGTAATAGAAATCGATCGGCGTGGTCATGCCGCCGGACCCAGCGATATGACCCCGCCCTTGGCCAGATCGTTTACTTCTTCCTCGCCGAGGCCCGCCTGCATCAGGACCCGTTTGGTATCCTGCCCGAGGCTCTGGGCCGGTTTGGGTTTCTCAATCTCGGTGACCGAAAAGCGCGGCGCCGGCCGGGTCTGGCGCAAGGGGCCCGCAACCGGATGGCGGCTTTCAGCGATCAGCTGATTGGCCGCGATCTGCGGGTGCTGGATCACTTCGCGCCGTGTCAGGACGGGTGCGCAAGGCACATCCTCGGCTTCCAGCCGTTCAAGCCACTCGGCCGAGGTTGCCGTTCGCAAAACCTCCTGAGTCATCTCCAGGCGCTCATTGATGTTCTTGTGGCGCAGCACCGTGGTTTCAAAGCGCGGGTCTTCCAGCCATTCAGGCTTGTCGAACGCCCGGCACAGGCCCGCCCATTCCCTGGCCGATTGCACCGCGACGCTGATGTATCCGTCACTGGTCTCGTAAACGAGGTCGATGAAGCTCTGGGCGGTTTCTTTCTTGAGTTCATCGCCGACAAATGTGTGTGCCCCCATGTCCGAGCCCCACAGGAATGATACCACCGTGTCGAGCATGGACAGCCGGATGTGTTGTCCCCGTCCGGTCTGGGCACGTGCGAAGAGAGCCGCTGTAATCGCCTGCGCTCCGGCATAGCCGGTCAGTTTGTCGGGCAGGATTGTGCGCACCAGTTTGGGACGTTCTTCATCCGATCCGGCCTGGACCGTGGTTAGCCCGGACAGGGCCTGGACCAGCGGGTCATAGACCGGTTTTTGCGCATACGGCCCGGTATCGCCAAAACCGCTGATCGAGACATAGATGATTGATGGCGCGACCGCCCGGATGGCTTCCTCGCCGACGCCGATCCGATCGACAACGCCGGGCCGGAAATTCTGGACCAGGACGTCGGCATTGCGGGCCAGGCGTTTCAGCATTTCGACCCCGCGCGGATCTTTCAGATTCATTGCCACCGAGCGCTTGTTCCGGTTGTTGTTGACGAAGGCGGCGGTGAACCCGTTGCGGCTGGTCGAGACCTGACGGGTGTGGTCACCGCCATTGGGGTTCTCGACCTTGATCACCTCTGCGCCCTGGTCGGCCAGCATCATCGTCGCCGTCGGGCCGGAAATCATCGAGGTGAGGTCAATCACGCGTACGCCGTCCAAGGGTCCGGCCATTGTCTGAAAGCTCCCATCGGTTTCGGCGCGCAGGGTGCGCAGGCCGGATTGTTTAATCAAGACCCGATTGCCGGCCAGGGCCAATAAGGATGGCAATTGCACAATCCCGCAGAGCAGGTAGCACCCCGGGTCAAAAAGGCAAGGATCATTTTACAAGTCGTATGCATTCGTGTTATGTTTTTGTGAAATCAGAGGGATAGTATTGGCATGGATCACATGCAGTTTCAGGAATGGTTATCGGGGATAGATCGCCTCAGCCCCGCACAACGGCAACGTCCACGGCGCCGATGGCTGGCAGGATGTTCTGGACCCGGTGATCGCCCGGTATGCCAGGCGCAATCTCATGCGGTTCTTGCGCGCCGACGCCGCCCTTGCAATTCCCGGGATATGCGAACGGCTCGAAGATGTGGGCTACTTCCATGCCATTCGGCTGCCCGCCAATGCCGTCCTGCGCGAGAAGATCGCGCATCAGCCAACCCGCCTCGCAGACCAGGGTGAAGCGTTTCCACGAAGATTTCCGGTATCAGGCCGCCTCCCGGGACACACCCCGCCGGGTGATCGCCAGGATTGAATGGCACCCGGGTGAGTTGTTCCCCCGCGTGGGCTTCATCGTCACCAACCTGCCGATGGAGCCTGACCGGGTGGTACGGTTCTACAATCAGCGTGGTACCGCCGAGCAGCACATCAAGGAGGGCAAACATCAGGGCAATCGATTGAACATTAATTCGGGATGATTTTCTCCATGTCGTCGTCCCATGCGGCTGAATGCCGTTTTTGTGGTAGGCTCATTTTGCCGGGTGCTCGGCGCAGCAAGTTCATCGCCGCATGTTTGATTGTGGCAAAATTGGCAGCGGCATTGCCGGTTCCGATGCGACATTCGTCTTGTCGGAAGGTCACATCCAGAACCCGGTGTCCCCCGCCCTAGAGTTTTTTGAGACACTGATCAAGACCTGAGACGAGGGGATGAATGAGGTGTTTCATGACGGAACAGAAGCATGACGGAACAGAAGAAGGTTGATCGGGCCGGAGCCGGAAGCTGCGGAGACTTCACATATCGCAGCAGCGCCGGTTCCGGCCCGACGTCGCAGACAGACGTCGGCGCGCAAGCAGGAGGCCGTTCTGCGGGTGTTGCGGGGCGAGGACATCGAGTTGGTGGCTCGTGGTATCGACGCGACGGCGGCCGATGTCAGCGGCTGGCGGGACGTTTTCCTGGCGACGGGCGCATCCGGGCTGAAGCATCGCCCGCGCGATGCCCGCGATGAGGAGATTGATCGGCTTCGCGCCAGGATGGGCGAGGTCACCATGGACAACGAACTTCTCGTCGAGAAGATCGCGAAGATGGAGGCAGGCCACCCTTTCGGGCGCCGTAGGTCGAAGCGATGAGCGCCGTCATCTCGATCTCCACGGGCTCCACGGGCAAGACCTGTGGTGTATCACGGGTGTGTCGGGTCCGGGGTCTGAGCCGTGCCAGCGTGTACCGGGACTTGCAACCGGCCCAGGCCGAGCCCCAGGGCAATCGCATTTCAAAAGTCTTTGATTAGCGTGCGTAGAAAATCGTCCTTCCATCCTGCACGTTCGAATTTGACGCGGTCTGATCCTTTGTCTGTGTTTGCCTTCATGATGTTGAGTGCGATGCGTCCGGGGCTGCAAAATTGATGGGAGCATTGTCTTTTCGGGCGCGGTGCTGATCATCGTTCAGGGTCACATCCAGCGACCAATGGAGATTGTTTTCAATCTGCCAATGACCTCGGATCATGGCGGCGGCCTCACGGGCAGAGGGGCAGTTGGACATGAGGCAGACCTGTTCGGACTGGCGTGATTTTCCGTTCAATTCGCGCGTTGGGATGGCATGAACGAAAGCCTTGAGACTTGGCCACCTGTGGGTGTCGTCGAGATGTTTCGGGGCTGTGCAGACGCGAGTGCAGCGCGTTTCAACGCGGCCATGATCCGCATCCGTTGAGGTGTATTCGTCAATGTAATCCGTCTCCTGATCATCAATGAAGGCGCGCACATCAGCTTTCATATCCCCTTGATTGCCTTTCAGTTGCAAGCAGTAGCTGCCGCCCTCCTGCACGATCAGATCGCATGTTTCGCGTTGGCAGTGCAGTGCGTCCGCTGTAATTGTCACACCCTCAATGCCGGGCATTTTGATCAACTCGCGCAACGCCGGAATCTCGCCGCCCCCTTTGAACTCCGAGTGATGCCAGGGCTCAGACGCGCGCCATGGGCAAGGGCCGTCACCACGTTCAGGCCGGACTTGTCGGCGGCCCGGTCAAAGGCGCGGCGCATCTCCTTGCCATCGACAGCGATGGCAGACCGGACATCATGTTCCTGCGCGAAATCAGCGCGGAATTTGTCAAGAAGCTTCTGGAAGCTCGCGGGGGTGATCAAACGAAACAACCGCGAAAATGTATCGTGACAAGGCGGTCCATGTGGCAATTCGAGAAATTCGCGCAGAAAATCCTCTTTCGCCGACGCAAAATCCGCCATGTCAACAGCCGTTTCTCCGCCGCACAGGACGCACAAAAGGCTGATGGTCATGATGTCACAAAATTCATGGCGACGCGCATTGCCCGTGCGAGGATCGTCCATATCATTGAAATAGCCCATGATTGTTGACATTTCGAAGCTCCTTTGGATGACGGAGCCTCAGGAATCCATTCATACCGGTTTGCCAAAATCCAAATGCAATTCCCCTGGCCGCCAACGGAAAGCGGTATTGACGGCAAGTCCGCAACGTTCTATGGGATCGTGTCGAACCTCGTTCAAGTATCCCGAACACTTGGATTTTTATGACAAGCCGAGCTTGAACCGATATCACCCAACCCAAAGGCAATGCGCGGCGGCCATCTTGACGTTCTTTGCTTGAATAACAGTTCAGGCTAAATCGGAAGCCAGAATGTCAACAGGCTCTATAAAGGTATATAGTAAGAATAGATAACTTTATTAATATTTACTATATTATAAATAAATAAAAGAAATGATTTATTTTCTATTTCTTGACGAAAGAGAGCGGAAATGCAGAAAGTGATGACATCAATTGCTTTCATGTTCGCCATTTTTTTGGCGGCATGTCAGGCAACTACGACGACCAATGGCGCAAAACTCAACGAAACGACTTCGGTCGAAAGTGAAGTGCCTTTGGTCGCAAACAACCGGGCGGATCCCGGACCCGGAAGAGAGTTTAGAATCCGATCGGGTATTTCATGCAGAGCGTTGAATCGTGCTTCGCCCACCTTTGCTGATGAACTTTCAAAACACTTCTCTTCTGGATACCAAAGAAAGATAAACCAGTTGAGAAAATATGAGGCGAGGTGGGTCCGATTGTGCAGCCAACTATCTTCGGTCAAAACCAAAAAGCAAGCCCGTTCCTGGTTAGGAACGCGCGAAAATATTGCGCGCAGTGCAATTCAAAATCGGAGGTATTGGATTGAAAGTCAAAGTCTATGGCGTTGGTCAGACGCTGAAGAAGTAAGGATATGGCACGCTTTCCTTTGCAGCGAAGGAAATAGGAATATGGAGCGTATTGCTCAGGTAACCGCAGAGGTTATCGCTGAGAACAAGCCTCGGAGTACTGCTCGCGCAAAGCAAAAAGCGCAAAGCATCAAAGCAAGGGTCAGCAATCTTTGCTCTCGCAGATGGGATGGAAATGAGAAAAAATTCATATCTGAAAGCAAAGGCGTATACAAATCCTATCAGTCCTTATGGCGACTGAGTAAATGAACAAAAAGGTGATAAAGACACTGTCTTTATCACCTTTTCTCTATAATAAAATAAGGCTCAGTTTACAAGCCGTGTGCGTCCATGTCATGTTTTTTGTGAAATCAGAAGGATGGATTGACATGGATCACAAGCAGTTTCAGGAATGGTTATCGGGGATAGACCACCTCAGCCCGGCGCAGCGGCAGCAAACCGAAGCTGTGTTCCTGGGGGACACGGAGACGTCAGCGTCGCTGGCTGCCATTGAAGCGGCCGTGGGTGGAGATCGCCAGTGCCCGCATTGTGGCACGCCAGGCGCCATATCGCGTGGCAAGGCAAGGGGTCTGCGACGGTACCAGTGCAAAGAATGCAGGAAGACATTCAATGCCGCGACCGGCACCCCCTTGTCGGGTCTGCACCGCAAGGACAAGTGGCTTTCCTTCGGAGCCTGTCTTGCTGATGGGCTGACGGTTCGCGCTTCAGCAGAACGTTGCGGACTTGCCGTCAACACCGCCTTCCGTTGGCGGCACCGATTTCTTGCCGCAAAAGACCTGAAGGCACGCAAGCTCACGGGCATTGTGGAAGCCGATGAAACCTATGTGCTGGAAAGCCGGAAAGGTGCACGAAACCTTGAGCGCAAGGCGCGACGCAGGGGAGGCAAGGCCAGCAAGCGGGGCCTGTCAGATGAACAGGTTCCGGTACTGGTTGTCGCTGATCGCAGCGGCGCGACAGTCAGTGCGGTTCTGCCCGCGGTCAACGCCGATACCTTGCGAGAGGTAATCGCGCCGGTTGTGGACGAGGATATCGTTTTGGTGACCGATGGACACCGCGCTTATCCGCGATGCGCGGCGGCAATCGGTGCGCATCACGAAGCATTGAACCTGTCACGAAGTGAACGGGTGCGAGGTGCCTTTCACATTCAGACGGTCAACAACCGACACAGCCGGTTGAAGGATTTCTTGCGGCGCTACCGAGGCGTCGCGACCAGATATCTCGACAACTACCTGCGATGGTTCCAACGGCTTGAACTGGAGAACGCCTCACCCCGGGCTTGCCTCGCAACCGCCATCGCACGTCCATGCATACAATTCGTAAACTGAGCCTAAAATAAAGGCTCAGTTTGCAATATATGTTCCTTGTGAAATCAGAGGGATGGATCACAAGCAGTTTCAGGAATGGCTATCCGGGATGGACCACCTCAGCCCGGCGCAGCGGCCGCAAACCGAAGCCGTGTTCCCGGGGGACACGGAAACGTCAGCGTCGCCGGCTGCCATTGAAGCGGCCGTGGGTGAAGATCGCCAGTGCCCGCATTGTGGCACGCCAGGAGCCATATCGCGTGGCAAGGCAAGGGGACTGCGACGGTACCAGTGCAAAGGATGCAGGAAGACATTCAATGCCGCGACCGGCACCCCCTTGTCGGGTCTGCACCGCAAGGACAGGTGGCTTACCTTCGGAGTCTGTCTTGCTGATGGGCTGACGGTTCGCGCTTCAGCAGAACGTTGCGGACTTGCCGTCAACACCGCCTTCCGTTGGCGGCACCGATTTCCTGCCGCAAAAGACCTGAAGGCACGCAAGCTCACGGGCATTGTGGAAGCCGATGAAACCTGTGTGCCGGAAAGGTGCACGAAACCTTGAGCGCAAGGCGCGACGCAGGGGAGGCAAGGCCAGCAAGCGGGGCCTGCCAGATGAACAGGTTCCGGTACTGGTTGTCGCTGATCGCGGCGGCGCGACAGTCAGTGCGGTTCTGCCCGCGGTCAACGCAGATCCCTTGCGAGAGGTGATCGCGCCGGTTGTGGACGAGGATATCGTTTTGGTGACCGATGGACACCGCGCTTGTCCGCGATGCGCGGCGGCAATCGGTGCGCATCACGAAGCATTGAACCTGTCACGAAGTGAACGGGTGCGAGGTGCCTTTCACATTCAGATCGCAGCAGATCCGGCGGTCAACAACCGACATGGCCGGTTGAAGGATTTCCTGCGGCGCTACCGAGGCGTCGCGACCAGATATCTCGACAACGACCTGCGATGGTTCCAGCGGCTTGAACTGGAGAACGCCTCACCCCGGGCTTGCCTTGCAACCGCCATCGCACGTCCATGCATACAATTTGAAACTGAGCCAAATCCAAATGCAATTCTCCTGCAGAACTCCGCGATCTGGCCAACTGTGAGCGCGGGCCGCTTTCCGAACCGTACACCTCGATTGGCACACGCCCCCGGTCTGTCAATTCAGCTGTTTTTCCGGGACGATCTGACCTTGCCCGCAATGGCACGCTGATGTCTGCAATGTACAATTGCGCGCGCTGTCGTCCGACGCGGGCATCTCTGTTGACCGGGCTCTATCCGCACAAGGCCGGCATCGGGCACATAGGCGCGGATCCGGGAACGCCGGCCTATCAGGGATATTTGCGCAATGACGCCACGACGATTGCCGGGGTGCTGCGACCCATCGGTTACCGCCCGCCATGAGCAGATGCAAGGCCAGGGCGTTCTGCAGCACAATTGGGCGATCAGCGCCCGCGACGAAGCCGCGGCGTCCATGACGACACGCTGATCCTGTTCCTGTCGGACAATGGCGGCTGCGCCGAGTTCATGGCCGAGGATGGCTGGGCCAAGTTCTATCCCGAAATCCACAATGATGACCGCCGGATCGACAAGGGCAACCGGCCGGACCTGCGCCCCGGCGGGCCGCTGACCTGTATGAGCCATGATCTGCCCTGGGCCAATGTGTCGAACGCGCCGTTTCGCCTGTCCAGGCACCAGGTGCACGAGAGCGGCATCTCGACCCCGCTGCTGGCTCGGTGGCCAGCGCGCTTCGGACCCAATGCCACGCTGCACGCCCCTGGCATGTGGTGGAGGTGATGCCAACCATCCTGGAAGCGGCTGTGGCGAAGTGTTTCCGCGCTTGCAGGCGGCCTGGAGGCTGGAGGGTGAGTTCGGAATAAGCTCTGCCAGATGGAACGTTGATTCCACCATCATGCTCCGGCATCTTGGCGCAAACCACCCCGCGAGGACCCTGATGATCTTCTATGACTGCTCCACCGCACCCAGCCCACGCCGTGCCCGGATGTTCATTGCCGAAAAGGGCCTGGAGATCGACACACGGGACATCAGCATTGCCAGCGGCGAACAGTTGTCGCCGGACTTCCTGGCGATCAACCCGCGCGCCACCTTGCCTGTCCTGTTGACCGAAACCGGCCAGACGCTAACCGAAAATGCCGGCATCGCCGCCTATCTGGAGGCCCTGCGCCCCGACCCGCCCTTGCTCGGAACAACGCCGGATGAAACAGGCGCCGTTGCCATGTGGAATGCGATCGCGGAACAACAAGGCGGCATGCCGATTGCCGATGCCCTGCGCAATTCCAATCCCCGCATGACCGGACGGGCGATTACGGGCCCCGTCAATTATGACCAGATCCCCGAGCTTGCCGCGCGCGGACAAGCGAGAATCAAGACCTTCTTCGAGATGATTGAACAGCGCCTGCAAAACAGCCGGTTCCTGGCCACCGACACGTTCACCATGGCCGACATCACCGCCTTTGTGATGATCGATTTCGCCCGGGTCATCAAGGCATCGATCCCGGAGGAAAACGGCGCGACAAAGGCCTGGTTCGAAGGCATCAGATCCCGACCCAGCGCCGGGATCTGAAAAAAGAATGCACCCTGCGATTCTGTTTCTCCATATGACCCTGGGAAATGGACGATCCGTCGGATAATGATTTGGTCTCTTCGTTGTTTCACAAAAGACCTGTTGAAAGACCCCCGATGAACCTGGAAAAATTCGAACGCTATCCGCTGACCTTCGGACCGACGCCCATCGAGCATCTGCCGCGCATGTCCGATGCGCTGGGCGGCAAGGTGGAGATCTGGGCCAAGCGCGATGATTGCAATTCGGGTCTGGCCATGGGCGGCAACAAGCTGCGCAAGCTGGAATATATCGTGCCCGATGCGCTGGCTTCAAACGCCGACACCCTGGTCTCCATCGGCGGGATTCAGTCGAACCACACGCGCATGGTGGCGGCGGTTGCGGCAAAAATCGGCATGAAGTGCCGGCTGGTCCAGGAAAGCTGGGTACCGCACGAGGATGCGGTCTATGACCGGGTCGGCAATATCCTGATGACCCGCCTGATGGGCGCCGACAGCCGGATTGTCGAGGATGGCTTCGACATCGGCATCCGCCAGAGTTGGGAAGACGCCATGCAGTCGGTACGTGACGAGGGCGGCAAGCCCTACGGCATTCCGGCCGGCGCCTCGGTTCACAAATTCGGCGGTCTCGGCTATGTCGGCTTTGCCGAAGAGGTACGGGTACAGGAGGCCGGGCTCGGCTTTTCCTTCGACTATGTCATCGTCTGTGTCGTCACCGGCTCGACCCAAGGTGGCATGATTGTCGGTTTTGCCGACGACAACCGCGCAGGCCGGGTGATCGGCATCGATGCCTCCGGCACGCCGGACCAGACCCGCGCCCAGGTCCGCCAGATCGTCGATGACACGGCCGAACTGGTCGAACTGGGCCGCTCTGTCCGCGAGGACGAAATCATCATCAATCCCGACTATGCCTACCCCGCCTACGGCGTCCCGAGCCATGAGACCAATGAAGCGATCCGCTTCGCCGCCCGCACCGAGGCGATGATCACCGATCCCGTCTATGAAGGCAAATCCATGCAAGGCATGATGGATCTGGTGAAAAAGGACTTCTTCCCCGCCGGCTCCCGCATCCTCTACGCCCATCTCGGCGGCGCCCCGGCGCTGAACGGGTACAGCTATACCTATCGGAACGGGTGATATTGGGCCCTTGTACCATTTCCCGAATTTCCCGGCCAGGCCGCGCAGAGCCGGGACCCGGCTATTTCGAGTTGATTTGCAAGTGTTGCCGGATCGCAGTCGAGTCGCGATTTGTAGTGTTCGCAACAGTTCCCGCCTACTGGCTCTATTGGAGCTGGATTCCGGCTCCGCGCGGTTGTTGCCACCACGGCCGGGACTTTCACGGAGATGAATTCACCGCTGCCCACACTTTCTCCGGCGTTGCCGGCATGTCCAGGTGTATGATCCCGGTGCGCTCATGCAGGGCATCGACGACCGCATTGATGAACGCCGGCGGTGCGCCAATGGCGCCGGCCTCGCCCGCGCCTTTCACGCCGAGATAATTGGTGACACAGGGCACGTTGCGGACGTTGAACGACAGATCGGGCAGATCGCCGGCGCGGGGCATCTGGTAATCCATCAGGCTGCCTGACAGGAGTTGACCGCTTTCCGGGTCATAGACCGTGTGTTCGGTCCAGGCCTGGCCCAGGCCTTGCGCAATGCCGCCATGCACCTGGCCCTCCAGCAGCATAGGATTGAGGACAACACCGAAATCGTCGACCACCACATAGTTGACGATCTCGATGGTGCCGGTGTCGGGGTCGACGTCCAGTTCGCAGATGTGACAGCCATTGGGGAAGGTCGGCGCTTCGGAGGTGTGGTCATGATCGGCGTCGAGCCCGGGCTCCATGCCCTCGGGCAATTGCGCCGGATCGCGCGCCGCCCGGGCCAGTGCAAAGATGTCCATCTTGCGGTCGGTGCCGACAACGGCAAATTCGCCGTCCTTGAATTCGATGTCCACATCGGCGGTTTCCAGGATGTGCGCCGCCAGTTCCTTGCCCTTCTCGATTACCTTGTCCGAGGATTTGGCGAGCGACACTCCGCCGACGGGAATGGATTTCGAACCGCCGGTAAAGCCCGGCGGGTTGGCGTCGGTATCGCCCTGCAGCATCTTCATCTTCTCGATATCGATACCGAGCTTTTCCGACAGGATCTGTTTATAGGCGATGTGATGACCCTGGCCGGAATCCATCGTGCCCATCAGGATCGAAACGGTGTCGTCCTCGTTGAAGCGCAGTTTTGCCGGCGCCATGCCGCCGCTGCCACAGCGTTCCACATAGGTCGCCATGCCGATGCCGCGCAGTTTGCCGGAACCTTGCGCCGCTGTCCGGCGGGCGCCAAATCCGGCCCAGTCGGCCTTCTCCATGGCTTCAGTCATCATGCCGTCGAAATCGCCGCTGTCGATGATATCGCCCAGGCCCATGGTATGCGGCACCTGGTCGGGGGAAGGAAAATTAAGACGGCGCAGTTCCTCCGGCGCCAGGTTCATTTCGCGCGCGGCCACGTCCACCAGGCGTTCGATGATATAAGCCGCCTCGGGCCGCCCGGCGCCGCGATAGGCATCCACCGGCACCGTATTGGTGATGACGCCCTTCACATTGACGTAGCATTTCGGGATCTTGTAGAGGCCGGTATACATGCCGACCGCCGCATCGGTCGGGATCAGCGCGCCGAAGTTCGACAGGTACGCGCCCATCGCCGCATAGGTGGTGGCGCGGATCGCCTGGAAATGGCCTTCATTGTCCATGGCCAGTTCGGCGATGGTGACATTGTCGCGGCCGTGCACGTCCGACAGGAATATTTCCGACCGCTCGCCAGTCCAACGCACGGCGCGGCCAAGCTGTTTTGCCGCCCACAGCGCCAGTGTGTTTTCAGGATATAGGAATGCCCGCGTGCCGAACCCGCCCCCGACATTGCCGCTGATAATGCGCAGATCCTTCGGGTCGATCTTCAGCATGCCGCACAACTGGTTCATCAGGAAGAATGGCCCCTGGCTGGGCGTATGGAGGGTAAAGCGCCCGCTGGCCGCATCCACGTCGACCACCGCCGTACGCGGTTCCATCGGATTGGCGACCAGCCGGTTATTGACCAGTTGCAGCTTCGTCACCCGGTCGGCCGTGTCGAACACGGCATTGACCCCGGCCTCATCTCCCTGGGCATAATCAAAGACCACATTTTGCGCGATGTGATCCCAAACCCGGGTTGCGCCGTTCTGGGCCGCGCCCAGGGTATCGGTCTCGATCGGCAGGTCGGAATACCCAACTTCGATCAAATCGGCCGCCGCCTGGGCCTGATCCAGGCTTTCGGCCACCACAAAGGCGATCGGCTGGCCGGCAAAGCGCACCCGATCCTTGGCCAGGATCGGATAGGGTGTGCGCGGATGCTCGCTGTCATCCTTGTTCTTGATCGACGTCAGAGTCTGGATGTCGCCAACCTCGTCGGCGGTCAGATCAGCGCCCGTCAGCACGGCCAGAACGCCGGGCGCGCCTTGCGCGGCGCCGACATCCAGCCGGGTAATGTCGCCGTGTGCGCTGGTCGAGCGGAAAACGAACGCGTGGGCGGCTCCGGCCACCTGGACGTCATCGGTATACCGCCCCCGCCCCCGCAGCAGCATTTCGTCTTCGGTGCGTTTGGGGCTTTGCCCGACGCCAAATTTCATGTCTTCATGCCTCGATAGATGATGTCGCGCCGATATAAGGCGCATAAGTGCATTCGAACAATATGGTACGATGGCCGCTGAAGTTCACCCGGAAATCCGAGTCCGATACAAATATATCGTTTCCATGATGGCGCATGAAAAGTTGCTTGAGAAGTCGGATTCTCCACCTTTATTTTCCCGTTGGCCTAACCATGATCACCGCGATAGGGGAGCACAATTCCTGGAACGCGGACTGACCGCCATATTGGCCGCTAATGTGATCGAGTATTCACGCCTGATGAGCGAGGACCAGGACAGCACCCTGGCGGCGCCGCGACTGCTGCGTACCGAAATTTTCGGTCCCGTGGTCGAGGCAAACGGCGGGATGGTGGTGAAGCGGATGGGCGATGGCTGGATCGTCGAATTCGCCAGTGTCGCTGACGCGGTCCGGTGTGCCCTCCACATCCAGCAGGCTCTGAGTGATCATGAGATCATTCGCTTGCGCATGGGCATCCACACCGGAGACGTGGTGTTCGAAGACGAAGATGTCTTTGGTGACGGCGTTAATGTTGCCGCGCGGCTCGAGGAGTTGGCGGTACCCGGAGAAGTCCTGATCTCCGACACCGCCCATCACAGCCTGGACGGCAAGGCGGCGGAACAGCTTACCGGCGGCGACAGCCACCAGTTGAAAATATTTCCCGGCCGGTGCAGGTCTGGCGCTGGTCGGCGACGAAGGCAGGCCCGAAAGCGGCCGGCGAAGACATCGCCCACGCGCTGCCGGATCGACCGTCAATCGCCGTGCGGCTCTTTGACAACTTCAACCGGTTCGTGACCGGGAAACGCAATTTGCTGGCAATGACAGTTGACCCCGATTTAACCTTGCGGCACAGCAATCCGGAGCCCAGATATGCACAACAATCCTACCGCCATGATCGTCACCGCCCAGCCCGAAGCGTCCGAGGCCGGCGCCCGGGTTTTGATGCGGGGCGGACCAGACGGCGCGCTGCAGACAAGGCATTTGGCTCCTGAAAGAACTGGATGAGCGCGGTGCAACCGCTGTGATCCCGCCGACATCGAACCGGAGACATCAGCGCGACGATGACGCCGACGCCTGCAAGGGGCGGCGTCTGGTCGAAAATCATTTCTCGAAGATCAGGGAATTCAGATGTATCGCCACACGCTACGACAAAACCGATGGCAGTTCTGCCGCAAACTGGAACCTGGCGGCAGTTCTGATCCCATCACGATGAATGTCCACAGACCCTAGCCTATATCCCGGCCAAATTTCGAATTGGCATCCGAGCATGTCCCCTTGAACCCCAGCGTCATCACCACTTATCGCCAGCGTATCCGGGACGGGTTGATTGAACCCGATCCGGTTCAGGCCATGGCCGTTGAAAAGCTGCAGATCCTGGCCAACCGTCTTCTGACCTATGATCCTTCGGTCCATCAGACGGCGCCGCGCGGCTGGTTCGGCTTCGGCAGCAAGGCCGCCAGACCGGAAGCCATGCTGCAGGGTCTGTACCTGGCGGGCGGGGTCGGCAGGGGCAAGTCCATGCTGATGGACCTGTTTTTCGATGCTGTGCCGTTCGAGCCCAAGCGCCGGGTCCATTTCCACGCCTTCATGCAGGAAGTGCACGACCGGATCCGCCAGGCCCGGGAAATCGGTAAGGGCGATCCAATCCCGCCAGTGGCCGAGGACCTGGCGCGTGAAGTCATCCTGCTGTGCTTTGACGAGTTTCAGGTCACCAATATCGCCGACGCCTCAATCCTGGGACGGCTGTTTTCAGGCCTGTTCGAAGCGGGCGTGATCATGGTCGCGACGTCAAACCGATTGCCGGAAATGCTCTATTGGAACGGTCTCAACCGGGATCGGTTTCTGCCGTTCATCGATCTGCTTGGCAGGCGGGTCGATGTGCTGTCCCTGGATGGCGAGAAAGATTATCGCCTGGCGCGCCTGTTAACGGTCGATATCTATCATGCTCCGCTGGACGAGGGCGCCGACGGGGCAATGAACGATGCCTGGGACCGGATCACCGGCGGCGCGGCGCCCGAACCGACTGAACTGGAAGTTCAAGGCCGCAAGGTTGCCATCCCGGCCCGGGCCATGGGCACCGCCCGTTTTGATTTTGCCGATCTGTGCGACCGGCCGCTGGGGGCCGCGGACTATCTGATGATCGCCGAAACCTTCCGCACGGTGATGCTCGACCGCATCCCCACAATGGGTCTGGACAACCGGAACGAGGCGGCACGCTTCGTCACCCTGATCGATGCGCTTTACGAAAAGCGTACCAATCTGGTCTGCTCGGCCGCCGCGGAGCCCGATGAACTTTATCCCGAAGGCGATGGCGCATTCGAATTCCGGCGCACGGCCAGCCGACTGCACGAGATGCGGTCGCGGGAATATCTGAAGCTCAGCCACTGGGCCGACGACGCCAGGACGAAAAACTGACGCTCACTCACCGGTACTCGTCTTGCGGACCCTGGCTAAACCGGCTACATCGCCTGAAAACAATCAACCACTTGGAGGTGCCACATGGCGCGCGCGAAAATTGCCCTGATCGGAGCCGGTCAAATCGGCGGAACCCTTGCTCATCTTATCGGCCTGAAGGAACTGGGCGATGTCGTGATGTTCGACATTGTCGACGGCATCCCCCAGGGCAAATCACTGGACATCTTTCAGTCTTCGGCCGTTGAAGGTTTCGACGCGAAACTCAAGGGCACCAAATCCTATCATGACATATCAGGCGCCGATGTGGTGATCGTCACGGCCGGTGTGCCGCGCAAGCCGGGTATGAGCCGCGATGATCTGTTGGGCATCAACCTGAAGGTCATGGAATCCGTTGGCACGGGCATCAAGCGTCATGCCACGAACGCCTTTGTCATCTGCATCACCAACCCGCTGGATGCCATGGTCTGGGCGCTGCGCGAATTTTCCGGCCTGCCGCCTGAAAAGGTTGTCGGCATGGCCGGCGTTCTCGACAGCTCACGCTTTCGCGGATTTCTGGCAGAAGAATTCAGTGTCTCGATTGAGGACGTAACCGCCTTCGTGCTGGGCGGGCACGGTGACACCATGGTGCCGTCGGTGCGCTATTCGACCGTGGCCGGCATTCCCCTGCCCGATCTGGTCAAGATGGGCTGGACCACCCAGAAGCGGCTGGACGAGATTGTCGACCGCACCCGTAATGGCGGTGCGGAAATCGTCAACCTGCTGAAAACAGGGTCCGCGTTCTATGCCCCGGCGGCCTCGGCGGTATCGATGGCGGAAAGCTATCTGAAGGACAAAAAGCGCGTGCTACCATGCGCCGCGCACCTGAAGAACAGCTATGGCCAGCGCGGGATCTATGTCGGCGTCCCCGTGGTGATCGGCGAAAAGGGGGTCGAGCGGATCGTCGAAATCAAGCTGAACGCCGCTGAAAAGAAAGCGTTCGACAAATCGGCTGCCGCGGTGAAGGATCTGATCAAGACCTGCACGAAGATTAATCCCGCGCTCAAATAGTCCGGGCGGCGGCAACCGCGCCTAAACCGAAGGTACGGTTGTCGGCCCTTTCCACCCTGCTATAACCGATCCATACCACCGCCATTTTCGAACGCCATTTTCGAACCGGGGCAAAGCCATGAACATCCACGAACACCAGGCAAAAACGCTGCTCTCGACTTTCGGCGTTGCGGTCCCAAAGGGCAAGGTTGCCTACAACTCCGATGAGGCACGTGCAGCTGCCGAAGAGCTCGGCGGACCGATCTGGGTGGTCAAGGCCCAGATCCATGCCGGCGGCCGGGGCAGGGGCGGCGGCGTCAAGGTCACCAAATCGATTGACGATGCAGTTGCCGAGTTCGACCGCATGATGGGCATGACCCTGGTCACCCACCAGACCGGTCCGGCCGGCAAGCAGGTCAACCGTGTCTATGTCGAGGATGGCTCGGATATTGATCGCGAACTTTATCTGTCCTGTCTGGTTGATCGGGAGATCAGCCGCGTCGCCTTCATCGCCTCCACCGAGGGTGGCATGGACATCGAGGAAGTGGCGGCCAGCACGCCGGAGAAAATTCAAACGCTGACCATCGACCCGGCCACCGGCTATATGGGCCATCATGGCCGTGCCGTTGCCAAGGCGCTGAAGCTGGACGGCGATCTGGCCAAACAGTGTGGAAAATTGATCGCCACGCTGTATGACGCGGTCCTGAAAACCGATGCCGGCATGCTGGAAGTCAATCCGCTGATCACCACCAGGGACGGCCAGTTGATCTGCCTCGACGCCAAGATGAACTTCGATTCCAATGCGCTCTACCGGCATCCGGACATCATGAAACTGCGTGACGAAACCGAAGAGGATCCCAAGGAGCTGGAAGCTTCGAAATTCGACCTCAACTATATTGCTCTGGACGGCGAGATCGGCTGCATGGTCAACGGTGCGGGCTTGGCCATGGCGACCATGGACATCATCAAGCTTTATGGCTCAGAGCCGGCCAACTTCCTGGACGTCGGTGGCGGCGCCACCAGGGAGAAGGTGACCGAGGCGTTCAAGATCATCACCTCGGACCCCCGGGTGAAGGGCATTCTGGTCAACATCTTCGGCGGCATCATGCGCTGTGACGTGATCGCCGAGGGCGTCGTGGCCGCGGCCAGGGAACTGGACCTGACCGTTCCCCTGATCGTCCGCCTGGAAGGCACCAATGTGGAAAAAGGCAAACAGATCATGGCCGACAGCGGCATCGCCATCGTCCCGGCCGACGATCTGGCCGATGCCGCCGACAAGGTGGTCAAGGCCGTCAAGGCGGCGGCATAGCAAACCGACCGGAGATGACTCTCGTGAGCCAAACACAACACTACGCGCAAAACCCACCCTATATCGGGTTTTGGTGGCGGGTCCTCGCCTACATCATCGACACGATCATCATTGCCGCAATCATTCTGCCCTTACTGATGCTGATCTATGGCGTTGACTATTTGCTCGACGAACGCCTCATCCAGGGAATAGCCGACCTGCTGATCAGCTATATCTTTCCCATTGTCTATACGATCGCTTTCTGGGTAAAGCTGGGCGCGACCCCGGGAAAGCTGGCGATGGGCATGAAAATCATTGGATTGGAGACCGGTGATTATCCCTCGATCGGCCAGGCAATCGGACGCTATTTCGCTCAGATCCTTTCGGCGATCCCGCTGATGCTCGGATATTTCTGGATCGGATTCGATTCCCGCAAACAAGGCTGGCACGACAAACTCGCCGGCACGGTGGTGGTTCGCCGCGATTTCGACACCCATCAGATCGACGCCTTCGATTAAGCCGCCAAATAATCAAACCGCCTCAGTCCGGAAGTCCACTACATGTCCATTCTAGTTAACAGCGATACCAAAGTCATTTGCCAGGGCCTGACCGGGTCGCAGGGGACGTTTCATACAGAGCAGGCGGTCGCCTATGGCACCAACATGGTCGGCGGGGTCACCCCCGGCAAGGGCGGCCAGACGGCGGTTGGTATTCCGGTGTTCGACACGGTGGGCGAAGCGCGCAAGGCGACGGATTGCGATGCCTCGGTGATCTATGTGCCGCCGCCCTTTGCCGCCGATGCGATCTGCGAGGCGGTCGATGCGGAGATTCCGCTGATCGTCTGCATAACCGAGGGCATCCCGGTCCTGGACATGGTGAAAGTCAAACGTTCGCTGTCGGGGTCGAAATTGCGGCTGGTCGGCCCCAACTGTCCCGGCGTCATTACGCCCGATGAATGCAAGATCGGCATCATGCCCGGCCATATTCATCGTAAGGGGTCGGTGGGAATTGTATCGCGGTCGGGCACACTGACCTATGAGGCGGTGGCCCAGACCACGGCGGCGGGTCTGGGCCAGACCACTTGCGTCGGCATTGGCGGCGATCCGGTCAAGGGTACCGAGTTCATCGATGTGCTGGAGATGTTCCTGGCCGATGATGAAACCCAATCCATCATCATGATCGGCGAGATCGGCGGGTCGGCCGAAGAGGACGCTGCACAGTTTCTCAAGGAAAACCGTGTCAAAAAACCCACGGTTGGATTTATTGCGGGCGTCACCGCCCCTCCAGGTCGTCGCATGGGCCACGCAGGCGCTATTATCTCTGGCGGCAAGGGCGGTGCCGGTGACAAGATCGACGCAATGAAGTCGGCCGGTATCGCGGTCGCCGACAACCCGGCGGCGCTGGGCACGACACTGAAGAAGGTTTTGGGGTAAATCGAACTTGAAAGACGGCCAGCGCCCGATACCCCCGGGACATCTGGCCGCCGCCAGGCGGGGGCGCCGCCGGTGACGAGCACGCTCCTCCCAAAGCGAAAGCGGCATGGGCGCCGCACGGTTCAATGGATCAGAAAACACCAAACGACGTTTTGAACAGCACCTCGTTTCTCGACGGTACCAACACTCTCTATATTGAACGGCTCTATACCCAATACCTGGAAAATCCGGCCAGCGTCGATGGCAGCTGGCGCGACTTCTTCGCGCAGATGGGCGACGATGCGGATGCGATAAAGCTGGAGGCCGAAGGTCCCGCCTGGGCCCGCGCCGACTGGCCGCCCCAGATCAATGGCGAAATGGTCGCCGTGCTGGACAGCAACTGGCCGGTGGTGGATCAGCAGATCACCGCCAAGGTCGAAAATCGACTGCCCGGCGCCAGAGTGGAACAGGTCCGCGCCGCCGTGCTGGATTCCATTCGCGCCATCATGATGATCCGGGCCTACCGCATGCGCGGCCATCTGTCGGCCAAGCTGGATCCGCTGAGCATCGTCGAGAAGGCCACCCATCCAGAATTGGATCCGGCAACCTATGGCTTTACCGAGGCCGACATGGAGCGCCCGGTTTACTTGGACTATGTCCTGGGTCTGGAAGAAGCCACACCTCGAGAAATTCTGACCATTCTGGAGCGGACCTATTGCGGTACATTCGCCCTGGAGTTCATGCACATCTCCAATCCGGAGGAAAAATCTTGGCTGCAGGCCCGAATCGAGGGGCGTGACAAGGAGATAAGCTTCACCCCGGAGGGCAAGAAGGCCATGCTGCGGAAGCTGATCGAATCCGAAGGTTTCGAGAAATTCCTGCACGTCAAATACATGGGGACCAAGCGGTTCGGTCTGGATGGCGCCGAAGCCCTGATGCCCGCCATGGAACAGATCATCAAGCGCGGCGGCGCCCTGGGCGTCAAAGACATCGTGCTGGGCATGCCCCACCGCGGCCGGCTCAATATTCTGGTCAATGTAATGGGCAAACCCTATCGCGCCGTCTTCAACGAGTTCCAGGGCGGTTCGGCCCATCCCGGCGATGTGGAAGGGTCCGGCGACGTCAAATATCATCTGGGATCGTCTTCGGACCGCGAATTTGACGGCAACAGCGTCCACCTGTCTCTGACCGCAAATCCCTCTCACCTTGAAACCGTGAACCCGGTTGTGCTGGGCAAGGTGCGCGCCAAGCAGGATCGCTATGGCGAGGATCGCAAGGCTGTTCTGCCCGTTCTGCTGCACGGCGACGCGGCCTTTGCCGGCCAGGGCGTGGTCGCGGAATGCTTCGGCCTTTCAGGCCTGGTCGGCCACAAGACCGGCGGCACGATCCACATCATCGTGAACAACCAGATCGGTTTTACCACCAGCCCGCACTTTTCGCGTTCATCCCCCTATCCATCCGATGTGGCAAAGATGGTCGAGGCGCCGATTTTCCACGTCAACGGTGACGATCCCGAGGCAGTTGTACATGCCGCCAAGGTGGCGACCGAGTTTCGCCAGTTGTTCGGCAAGGACGTGGTCATCGACATGTTCTGTTATCGCCGATTCGGCCACAACGAGGGCGACGAGCCCATGTTCACCCAGCCGAAAATGTACAAGACGATCAAGAGGCAGAAGACAACGCTGGAAATTTACGGCGATCGCCTGGTCGAAGAAGGTCTGCTCACCTCTGACGCCGTAAAACAGTCCGTGACGGGCTTTCAGGATCATCTGGCCACCGAATTCGAAGCCGGCGAAAGCTACAAACCCAACAAGGCGGATTGGCTGGAAGGCAGTTGGTCGGGGCTGGAACGGGCCGATCAAGACGATGTGCGCCGCGGTGCCACAGCGGTCGATGCCAGCCGGTTGAAAAAGATCGGGACGGCCCTGACCACCGTGCCCGACGATTTCAATCTGCACCGCACCCTGCAGCGCCAGTTGGAATCAAAGCGCACCATGTTCGAAACCGGTGAAGGCATCGACTGGGCAACGGCCGAAGCCCTGGCCTTCGGTTCGCTGATGCTGGAGGGCAACAAGGTGCGGCTCGCCGGCCAGGATTGTGCAAGGGGCACGTTCTCCCAGCGCCATTCACGCTTCACCGACCAGGAGACCGAGGACACCTATTATCCGCTCAGCAATATTTCAGCGGACCAGGCGTCCTTCGAGGTTATCGATTCGATGCTGTCGGAATATGCAATCCTGGGGTTTGAATACGGCTATTCCTGGGAAGACCCCGAGGCGCTGGTCCTGTGGGAGGCTCAATTCGGCGATTTCGCCAATGGCGCCCAGATCATATTCGATCAGTACATTTCTGCGGCCGAACGCAAATGGCTTCGCATGTCTGGCCTGGTGGTGCTGTTGCCACATGGATATGAAGGCCAGGGGCCGGAACATTCGTCGGCCCGGCCGGAACGGTTTTTGCAGATGTGCGCCGAAGACAATATGCAGGTGGCGAACTGCACAACGCCGGCCAACTATTTCCACATACTGCGGCGTCAGATCCATCGCAAATTCCGTAAGCCGCTGATCCTGATGACGCCGAAATCCCTGCTGCGCCACAGGCGCGCGGTCTCGACACTGAAGGAACTGGGAGAGGGATCATCCTTCCACCGGGTCCTGTGGGACGACGCCGAGTATCTTGACAATTCGATCAAGCTGAAGTCCGACGACAAGATCAAGCGCGTCGTCGCCTGCACCGGCAAGATCTATTACGACCTGTATGAAGAGCGTGAAGAGCGCGGCATTGACGATGTCTACCTGTTGCGGGTCGAACAGCTTTATCCCCTGCCCGGCAAGGCGATTGCCAAGGAACTGGTTCGCTTTCCCCAGGCCGAGGTGGTCTGGTGTCAGGAAGAACCTCGAAATATGGGCGCATGGTCCTATATCGAGCATGTACTGGAATGGGCTATGATCCAGGCGAAATTGAAAGCAAGCCGGGCGAATTATGCCGGCCGGAACGCGTCGGCGGCCACCGCCACCGGCATCGGCTCAATGCACAAGGCGCAACAGGCGAAACTGATCGACGAAGCTTTGACGACCTAGCAGTCTTTCGGATTTACAGGCACTTCAGTGTATAAGATCCACATGGCCAATTTCATCTCCCACGGCCGCTCGCAAGCGCTTGTATTGTCCCATGATCTTCGTGAGTGGGCGCCCGAAGACGATCCTTGCCATTTCATCATCGAGGCCGTTGAACGGATCCCCATCGGGGCGTTCAAGGTCAATTGGAAGAGTACGGGAAAGGCGCGGCATCCTCCCCGGATGATGCTGGCGCTTCTGATTTACTGCTCCGCCAACGGGATATTTTCGTCTCGCCGGATCGGGAAGGTGATATTTCGAGATGTGGCGGTGTGGTTTGTGGCGGCCGACCCCCACCCGGAACACGACACGGTTGCGACCTTCCGGCGCGAGCATCAGACGGCCTTCGCGGCGACCATTGCCGCCCCGTGCAACCAGGTCGGCAGGCCCACGACGGTGCTCGGCGATGCCGGGTTTGCCAATGGCGAGGCGATCAAAAGCATTGAGGCCCGCAAGATCGAAGTGCTGGCGGCGATCTCGCGCCCGGACAATCCGCGCACCTGCGACTTCCGGCCCCTCAAGCCGGACGCCAGGCCGCCGCCCGAGCCCGGGGCCGGGTGGCGAAAACGGATGCGGGAAACCATGCGGATCGAGGCGGCCAGGGAAAGTACAAACGACGAAAATGCACCGTCGAACCGGTATTCGGCCTCCTCGGGAACGTTCTCGGATTTAACCGGTTCCACCTCGGAAGCATCGAAAACGTCAAAGCTGAAGAGCTCCTGGTCGCCCTGGCAAGACAACTGCAACCTCAATGTCGCAAAGGCAGCGGCAGCATGATACCTACTTCGGATCACGTAGTGTTAAATCCGACAGACTGATAGGCTTCACAACATAGCAAGACAGAGTAAGACGAAACATGGCCACTGAAATCCGCGTCCCCCAGATGGGCGAATCCGTTACCGAAGGCACCACCGGCACCTGGCTGAAACAGCCCGGCGATCCGGTCGCCCAGGATGAAATGATCGTCGAAATCGAAACCGACAAGGTGACTATGGAAGTCAACGCGCCGGCCACCGGCGTTATGGGAAAGATTACCGCCAATGAGGGCGATGTGGTCGAGATCGGCGCTTTGCTTGGCGTCATCGAAGATGGCAGCGCGGCGACGTCCAGGCCAGCGCCGAAGAAAGAAGAATGGGCCGAGGCGGTTCCTGAACCTGCCTCCGCTAAGGCACCCGGCAATGGCAAGGACGTGGAGCATGCACCGTCCGCCAAGAAGCTGATGTCCGAAAAGGGCCTGCCCCCGGATCAGATCAGGGGTACCGGTCGTGATGGGCGGATCATGAAGGAAGACGTGCTGGCGGCATTTTCAAAACTCGCCGACGCGCCCATCCCGGCACCTTCGACGCCTGATGCGCCTGGCCCCGACGCCGATCGTGAGGAACGGGTAAAGATGACCCGCCTGCGCCAGACCATTGCCCGCCGGCTGAAGGAAGCCCAGGACACGGCCGCCATGCTGACCACCTTCAACGAGGTGGATCTGACCGAAGTGATGGCTTTGCGCAAGGAATGGAAGGAGATGTTCGAGAAGAAGCATGGCACAAAGCTTGGCTTCATGTCCTTCTTCGTCAAGGCATCGATCCATGCGCTGAAAGAGATTCCGGCGGTGAACGCCGAGATCGACGGCACGGATCTGGTCTACAAGAATTACTATCATGTGGGCGTGGCCGTCGGCACTCCGAACGGGCTGGTCGTGCCGGTGGTGCGCGATGCCGACCGGCTGTCGTTTGCCGAAATTGAAAAGACCATTGGCGGCCTTGGCGCCAAGGCGCGGGACGGTAAACTTTCCCTGGCCGACATGCAGGGCGGCACCTTCACCATCTCGAACGGCGGGGTCTATGGCTCGTTGATGTCGACCCCGATTCTGAACCCGCCGCAATCTGGTATTCTCGGCATGCACAAAATTCAGGAACGCCCGATGGCGGTAAATGGTGAAGTGCAAGTCCGCCCGATGATGTATCTGGCCTTGTCCTATGACCACCGCATTGTCGATGGTAGGGAAGCCGTGACCTTCCTGGTCCGCATCAAGGAATGTCTGGAAGACCCCCGGCGGATGCTGCTGGACCTCTGATCCGAAACCAACCACCTTCGATAAGCAATGCCGCAGGCATCAGTTCAACTAACGTGCTCAATATTAAGAACTGCGGGCGATTAAGAACTGCGGGGGTTGCAATGAGCGATGTATATCCGGGTGTCAGATTTGCGATTTCGTACGAAGTTCTGAAAGTCTCCTTCACCGCTGCAATGATCATCTGGTTTTCCGGGTCGATTGAAGAAACCCACGAAATTTTTGAAACCTTCACCGGCATCGAAGAATTCAATGTGGTTTCCACGCTCGTTTTTCTGTTCATATTGCCGGTCTCGCTGCTTATGTGAACACGCCTTTTTCCTGCACATTTTGAGATTCATTTTGGCGAAGTTCCGATTTTCGTGCCCCGCGCCCCGGGAGGGTCGTTTCGAACCCGGGTTGGTCAACAAGGATCAGCCCCGGACCGATGGCATGGATGACAAGATGGTCGGGCTCTACGCTGTCGGCCTGACGGTCCGCGAATGGCGGTGCCGGGCGCTGGAGCGGATGTGCCCCGTCGTTATCTTCGACGCCCTGCGTGTGAAGATCAGGGATGCCGACAGTCGCAGGGTCAAAAACAAGGCCGTTTAAGTCGCTCCCGGCGTCAGCCGTGACGGCGTGCGCGAGGTGCCGGGCCCGTGGATCGCCGAAAACGGGGGTGCCAAATTCTGGCTCCCGGTGATGAACAAGTTGAAGAACCGCGGGGTTCAGGATATCCTCATCGCCGTCGTCGATGGGCTTAAGGGCTTTCCCGAAGCGATCACGGCCGCCTTCCCGGAGACCACCGTTCAGACCTGCATCGTGCATCTGATGCGCCATTCCTTGAACTTCTGCTCCTGGAAGGACCGCAAATCCGTGGCGGCCGACCTGCGCCGGATTTACGAGGCGGCAATTGCCGAACTGACCGCCGATGAACTGGGTGCTTTCGAAGAAAAACGGGCCGGGAAACAGACTTCCACCGCCCGTCCGTGGCAGGAGGGGAGCCCGTTCTTCGCCTTTGATCCGGGCAATCCACACCACGAATGCCATGGAAAGCCTGAACCGGGTGATCCGCAAGCTCAAAACAATGCTGCCCGATCACGGGCTGGACGTGCAAAAGGCGCTGCTGGATCAGCCCGACGCCATTGAACTGCTCAAGCGCGCGTCGCTGCGATAACACCACGCCGTGCGCCTGGCCGGATCACTGCCGTGCTCATTCTTAGTAAAAAAATTCCTCGCGCACGATCTTGCCGTCCGCGACATGGTAAACCGCCACTTCCTTCACATCGAATTTGGTGCCCGTCGCCTTCTCCTTTCCCTGCACTTCAAAGATTACCGCGAACCGATTCTCGCCGTGCAGCATCGGATCGCTGACCGACCCGCCGGACGCTTCCATGTTGCTTTCCCACCACGCATGCTTGCCCCTGATCGCGTCCAACCCGACCGACTCGCGGCCCATGCCTTGATCGGTGGCCTCGACCGATACGGCGTCCACTGAATAGAGCGCATCCAGATTGGCCGTGGCCTGGTTTTTCCGGCAGCCGGCGACCAGTTCGTCGGCAATTCCCTTAAGATCCATGTCATCCTCCCAGACAGATGTTCATTATATGGTCACTATAATCGGGGTTATCCGATTCGGGACTCAAAATCGCCCACCTCACGGTTTCATGCGTCGGCCCTTGCCCATTGCTTTCCCATCTTCCCCCGACCACCGTTTACCCCTTGCCCCTCTGCCGCAGCATCTCCTCGGCCTGCAGCATCAGTTGCGGCAGCGCATCGTTGCGGAAGTGGCCCGACAGCAGCGTGGTCCAGTAAACCCGCAGCACCGCGTTGATCCGCACGCCATAGCGCGTGGTGCCGTCAGGATATTTGCGGAACTCGATGGACCGGGACGACATGGGGTGAGTCAGAATGACGTCGGCATCCGCCAGTCCTTTATCCCGCGGCGCGATCAGCACATGGGGAACCTGGCGTATGGCAACGCTGTAGCGCTGCTCGACCACCGGGCGGGTCAGATAATATAAGAAGAACCCGACCGCGAAACAGTCGGTCCATGGCAAAGGGTTGGTGATGACATTAATTGCGTTGGCTCAGTTTGCAAGCCGTGTGCGTCCATGTCATGTTTTTTGTGAAATCAGAGGGATGGATTGGCATGGATCACAAGCAGTTTCAGGAATGGTTATCGGGGATAGACCACTTCAGCCCGGCGCAGCGGCAGCAAACCGAAGCCGTGTTCCTGGGGGACACGGAGACGTCAGCGTCGCTGGCTGCCATTGAAGCGGCCGTGGGTGAAGATCGTCAGTGCCCGCATTGTGGCACGCCAGGTGCCATATCGCGTGGCAAGGCAAGGGGTCTGCGGCGCTACCGAGGCGTCGCGACCAGATATCTCGACAACTGCCTGCGATGGTTCCAGCGGCTTGAACTGGAGAACGCCTCACCCCGGGCCTGCCTCGCAACCGCCATCGCACGTCCATGCATACAATTCGCAAACTGCGCTTTCATTTTTGTTAATGGTTGAATCAATTATCTGAATCTCAAAATTTTCGAGCTTGAGTATTCGGAAAGAAAGATGATGTTCCTGTACGTCAAAGAGGCAATTGAACTTTTCATCCTTATGGAGTTGCGCGGAACGACATACTATATCGACCACTGAACCGCAGACCGGCATCGGTCCAGAAAAAGGAAACACACGCTCTCATGTCTGATTCATTCGACCTCGTCATCATCGGTTCCGGCCCCGGCGGATATGTATGTGCCATCAAGGCGGCTCAGTTGGGCCTGAAGGTCGCCTGCGTTGAAAAGCGCCTGGCCCTTGGCGGTACCTGCCTGAACGTCGGCTGCATCCCGTCCAAGGCCCTGCTGCACGCATCCGAAATGTATCATGAGGCAGCATCGGGTCACCTGGCCGGCATCGGTGTTAGGACCACCGGTCTGAAGCTGGACATGAAAGCCTTCCACGGCGGCAAGGACACCGCGATTGAGGCCAATACCAAGGGCGTTGAATTCCTGTTCAAGAAGAACAAGATCGAAACCGTCTACGGCACTGGCAAAATCGTCGCGCCCGGCAAGGTCGAAGCGGCGCTGAACGAGGGCGGCAGCCGTACGCTGGACGCCAGGAATATCGTCATCGCCACCGGCTCGGACGTCGCCCGTCTGCCGGGGATCGATATTGACGAAAAACAGATCATCTCGTCCACCGGCGCACTGGACCTGACCACGGTACCGAAGAAGATGGTCATTATCGGCGCCGGCGTGATTGGACTGGAACTGGGGTCGGTGTGGGCCCGCCTTGGCACCGAGGTGACCGTGGTTGAGTTCCTGGACCGCATCCTGCCGGGCATGGATGGTGAGGTTGCCAAGAACTTCCAGCGCATCCTGAAGAAGCAGGGCTTCAACTTCATGCTCGGTTCAAAGGTCACGGGCGTTGCGAAAAAGGGCAAGATGCTGACGGCTACCATTGAACCGTCAAAGGGCGGCGATGCCCAGACCCTGGATGCCGACGTGGTTCTGGTCAGCATCGGCCGCACGCCCTACACCGAAGGTCTCGGTCTGGAAGACGTCGACGTGGCACTGGACGAACGCGGCCGGATCAGGATCGACGCCCATTACAAGACCAATGTGGACGGGATCCATGCCATCGGCGACGTGGTCACCGGCCCGATGCTGGCTCACAAGGCCGAGGATGAAGGTGTCGCCCTGGCCGAATTCCTGGCTGGCGGCGCGCCTCACGTGAATTACGATGTCATTCCCAGCGTGGTTTACACTTGGCCAGAGGTGGCCAGCGTCGGCAAGACCGAAGAAGAACTGAAGGGAGCCGGCATTGCCTTCAAGGCCGGCAAATTCCCGTTCACCGCCAATGGCCGCGCCCGGATAGGCGGCATGACCGACGGCTTTGTCAAAATCCTCGCCGATGCCGCGACCGACCGCGTGCTGGGCGTCCACATGATCGGCCCCGATGTCGGCAACATGATTGCCGAGGCGGTCATCGCCATGGAATTCGGCGCGTCGTCGGAAGACATTGCCCGCACCTGCCACGCTCACCCGACCCTGCCCGAGGCGGTGAAGGAGGCGGCATTGGCGGTCACGGGCAAGCCGCTGCATATGTGACTTGCATGCAATCAGTGCCCGGAAATTCACTGTGAATTTCGGCTATTCTCGACTCCCGGCGCATGACGCCCCTGTATCGCCCCAGAGCCGCTTGATCGCGCCTGGATGCGGCGCATGGGCGGGCAGAAGACGAACTTGATGCGGCAGCCAGTGCCGGACCAGGCAGGCGTGATGGTCGCGGGCGTTGTCCGCGATGACATGGATCCGCTTGTTGCCGGGATTGCCGGCCTCCAGCTTCTCAAGCAGCGCGATGGTGGAAGCGGGCATCGACCCGCTCGGCCGAGACCGGGGGCAAGGTCAGTTTTCCAGCTTGGGCGCGGCGTGGAGGTTGAGGCGCGGGCGTCCCGAGGTCCGCTTCGACGCCCCCTTGTCGCCCTTCCGGATCCAGGCGCCGGGCGGGACTGGCATTCCGGGTGCATGGCATCGGCGAAGCAGACCGCCTCGTCCGCCGCCAGGCCGCCCTGCAACGGGTCATGGGGAGCGATAAAGGCGGCCTGCCTGGACCTCATCGGCCCGGGCCGATGAGGTCCAGGCAGGCTTTCCGGGCGCTTATATTCGAAGCCCAGGCGATGCAGCAGCTTCAGACAGCCCGAATGAGCGTAAATCACCGCCCAGGTCGCCGCGATACCAGGCCGCCACCTCTCCCCTGTCGCGCATCAGCCGTTCGCTCAGCCAAGTTGAAAGCGCCGTCTCTTGTCACCGGCCCAAATGGCCGCGCCGCCCCTGCCCGTCGAACAGCATCATCTCGTCCAGGCCGCCAGCCCCGATAGCCTGATCTGGCAGCGCTTGAACCATGTCCGTATCGTGTCGTCGTCGAGGTGCAGCGCCGCCGCGACCCTGGCGCAACTCCAGCCATCGTCAAGCAGCAAGATCGCGTTTTCCCGGCACGACGCACCGTGGATCTCGCCCGGGCGCCGCATCACCGCCTGCAAGGCCGTGCGATCCTTCGCGCTTGGAAATCCGCCCCGAATCAGGCCCAGGAAGAATCCATCCAGAGCAAAATGGCCAGAACTTTTTCAGGTTCTGGAGTGAGTTGGGCATATCCTCACATATGGATGACGCGGCCGTAAGCATCAAGAACGCTTTCGTGCATCATTTCGCTCAATGTGGGATGCGGGAAGACAGTGTGGATCAGTTCTTCCTCGGTGGTTTCCAGGTTCATGGCGATGACATAGCCTTGGATCAGTTCCGTCGCCTCGGCGCCGACCATGTGGGCGCCCAGCAGTTGGCCTGTCTTTTCATCGAACACGGTCTTCACAAGACCATCGGGCTCGCCCAGCGCGATGGCCTTGCCGTTGCCGAGGAACGGGAAACGGCCGACCTTGACCTTATGGCCGGCGTCCCTGGCCGCTGCTTCCGTCAATCCGACCGAGGCGACCTGGGGATTGCAATAGGTGCAGCCTGGAATATGCTCCTTCTTCATTGGGCGGGCATTCTTGCCGGCAATTTTTTCGACGCAGATGACGCCCTCGTGTTCGGCCTTGTGAGCCAGCATGGGCGGCCCGGTCACATCGCCGATGGCATGGATGCCCGGTACATTTGTTTGGCCATATCCATCGACCGCCACACAGCCCCGATCGGTCTTGACTCCCAGCTTTTCAAGTCCGATGCCTTCAATATTGCCGACGACACCGACGGCCGAAATCACCCGGTCGACCTTCAGGTCCTGCTTCTGGCCCTTTGCGCCCTCGATGCTGGCGGTGACGTCATTGGCGCCCTTCTTCAGCCCGGAGATCCTGGCGCCGGTCATGATTTTCAGGCCGAGTTTTTCCATGCGTTTCCGGGCGATCTTTGAAATCTCGGCGTCTTCGACCGGCATGATCCGATCCATGATTTCGACCACGGTTACATCGACGCCCATGGCATTGTAGAAGCTGGCAAATTCGATCCCGATGGCGCCGGACCCGATGGCCAAAAGAGATCTGGGCATCTCCGGCTGTACCATGGCCTCGAAATAGGTCCAGACCAGTTTGCCGTCCGGTTCGATCCCCGGCAGTGCGCGCGGGCGGGCGCCGGTGGCGACGACGATATGCTTGGCCTTGTAGGTGCCCTCCCCGCTGGTTCCTTTGGGCGCGGGGTGTTGCGGCGCCATCGGAGATTTGGTGGATTTGCGCACGGCAACTTCACCGAGCCTGATGATCTCGGCCTCTCCCCAGATCACGGTGACCTTGTTTTTTTTCAGCAGGTGCGCCACGCCGCCGTTCAGTTGACCCGATATGCCGCGCGAGCGCTTGACGATGGCGGCGGGATCCATGCCGATGCCGTTGGCCGACAGACCGTAATCCCTAGCATGCTCCATATAATGATAGATCTCCGCTGAGCGCAGCAGCGCCTTGGTCGGGATGCAGCCCCAGTTGAGGCAAATCCCGCCGACATGTTCACGCTCCACGACAGCAGTTTTCAAGCCCAGTTGAGCGGCACGAATGGCGGCAACATATCCCCCGGGTCCGGCGCCAATGATAATCACGTCGAAATCAGTTCCCGCCATGGGTTTTGTCCTCTTTATTGATCAGACAGGGAATCGGAGAGAATTTTATATGTCCAGGACCGCGTCGTTGTGGCTGTTGGGGATCACCCAGGTGGCCGTGCTGTCCCTGTGGTTCGCGGCCTCGGCGGTGGCGCCGGTCCTGCGGGCTGAATATGCACTCAGCGGTAATCAGATGGCGTTGCTGTCCAGCGCGGTGCAGGCGGGCTTTGTGGTCGGCAGCCTGTTCAGCGCAAGCCTGGCCCTGGCCGATGTGTTCGAACCACGACGAATGTATTTGTTTTGCGCTTTGGGCGGCGCGACGGCCAATGCGGCCTTCTTGCTGGTTGAGCCGGGGACGGCCACTTCGATTGGTCTGCGGTTCGTCACCGGAGCTGTCATGGCGGGCGTCTATCCCATCGGCATGAAGATCGCGATGAGTTGGGCCGACAAGGACGCCGGTCTGCTGGTTGGCAGCCTGGTCGGCGCTTTGACGGTCGGATCGGCCATGCCGCATCTGTTTGCCTTTGCTGGCGGCGTCGATTGGCGCTTCGCCATCGCGGCCTCGTCCATCGCCGCGGCATTGGGTGCCTTTGCGATCCTGTTTGTTGGCATCGGTCCGAAGCTCGGCGAATCCGGCAGGATCAATCCCAGGGTCATGTTGAATGCCTGGGCATCCAAGCCGGTACGGCTCGCCAATTTCGGTTATTTTGGCCATATGTGGGAGCTCTATGCCGTGTGGTCGTGGATCGGGGCGTTTCTGCTGGCCAGCTTTGCAGCCGCCAATGTTGCCGATCCGGCGGGAATGTCGAAACTCGGCGCCTTTGCCACCATCGCAATTGGCGCCGTCGGTTGCCTGTTCGGCGGCTGGATCGCGGACCGGCTGGGCCGGACGGCCCTGACCATGGCGGCCCTTGGCATCAGCGGCACATGTTGTCTGCTCGCCGGCCTTGCATTTGGTGCACCGCCCTGGATCGTCATGACACTGTGCCTGGTCTGGGGCATCACGGTCGTTGCGGATTCGGCCCAGTTCTCCACCTCGATTGCCGAACTGGCTGAGCCGGGGACGCAAGGAACCTTGTTGACCGCCCAGACCGCGGTTGGCTTTGCCCTGTCGATGGTCACAATTCAGTTGATGCCACACTGGGTTGCATTCGTCGGTTGGCGGTGGGCGTTTGCGCCGCTGGCGATCGGTCCGGTCTTCGGGATCATGGCCATGGCAAAATTGCGCGGCCTGCCCGAGGCAGCCAAGCTTGCCAATGGACGACGATAACAACACTTAGAGCATCAGCCCCATGCGGGCGCTCGTCGCGCACGTAACTCCACAGGACGACGATAACAACACTTAGAGCATCAGCCCCATGGGTTCTTCGATGAAACCCTTGAAAGCATCCAGCAACTGGGCGCCCAGCGCGCCGTCAACACAGCGGTGATCAGTGGACAGGGTTACTGTCATCACGGTGGCAACCTGCACCGCACCGTCCCGGATGACAGCCCGTTGTTCACCGGCTCCGACCGCGAGGATGGTGGCGTGAGGCGGATTGATCACGGCTGAGAAGTCCTTGATCCCGAACATGCCGAGATTGGATACCGCACTGGACCCGCCCTGATATTCCTCGGGCAGTAGTTTGCGATTGCGGGCCCGGCTCGCCATGTCCTTCATCTCGCTCGAAATGGTCGCCAATCCCTTGGTTTCTGCCTTGCGCACGATTGGCGTGATCAGACCACCGGGGATCGAAACGGCGACGCCCACATCTGCATGGGTGTGATGCACCATGGCCTCATCGGTCCACGAAACATTGGCGTCCGGTACCTGATGCAAGGCCGCCGCCAGCGCCTTGATCACAAAGTCATTGACCGAAATCTTGTAGGATGGCTTGCCGTCGGCATCGGCAGGTGCGCGGTCATTGATCTTCTTGCGCACGCGTAACAGTTCATCCAGTACACAATCCAGGCCGAGATAGAAATGCGGGATCGTCCTTTTGGCTTCGGTCAGGCGACGCGCGATGGTCTTGCGCATGCCGTCATGGGGCACGAGTTCATAGGAGCCCGGCTCAAACAGTTTTAAGACGGCGTCATCGGATACCGGCGCCGGCGCGACAGTCGCGGCGGTGGTTTTGGGAGTCGCGGCTCCACCAGACGCAATCACGGCTGCCACGTCGGCCTTGACGATGCGGCCACGCGGGCCGCTGCCAGTGACGACCGACAATTCGATCCCGCCCTGCGCAGCGATCCGGCGTGCGAGCGGCGATGAAAAAATCCGGGCACCGTCCGGTGCGGCAATTGCAACTTGTGTCGGCGCGGCAGGTGGTGCAGCCGGCGGTGCGGGCACATCACCGATATCGTCCGCACTTTCACCATCGGCCAGCAGAACAGCAATGGGCGCGTTGACTTTTACGCCCCGTGCCCCCTCGTCCACCAGGATCTTGCCGACCGTGCCCTCCTCGACGGCTTCAACCTCCATCGTCGCCTTGTCGGTTTCGATCTCGGCGATCAGATCGCCGGAGGCTACGCTGTCGCCTTCCTTGACCAACCATTTGGCCAGCGTGCCTTCTTCCATGGTCGGCGATAAGGCGGGCATCAGGATCTGTGTGGGCATATCGGCACCTCAAGGCGCTGCTTCGAATTCGTCGAAACAGCCGAAAATCTTATTTATAACAGATATTTCTGGCGGCCTGGATAACTTCATCCACGGTCGGCAACGCCAGTTTTTCCAGGTTCGCGGCATAGGGCATCGGCACGTCCTTGCCGTTGATATTGATGACCGGCGCATCGAGATAATCGAACGCCTGTTGCATCAGGACGGCCGAGATGTAGTTGCCGAGTGAGCCCTGGGGCCAGCCCTCCTCCACGGTCACACAGCGATTGGTTTTCTTCACGCTTTCGACAATGGTTTCGGTGTCCATCGGGCGCAGGGTGCGCAGATCAATAACCTCGGCGGAGATCCCCTCCTCTGCCAGAGATTCAGCAGCGCCTTGTGCATACTGCATGCCGATTGACCAGGACACGATGGTGACATTGATCCCCGCCCGGTCAATCCGCGCCTTGCCAATGGGCAGGACCAGATCGCCGGTGTCCGGCACATCGAACGAGCGGCCATAGAGAATTTCATTTTCCAGAAAGATCACCGGATTCGGATCGCGAATGGCCGCTTTCAAAAGACCCTTGGCGTCGGCGGCGGTATAGGGTGCGATCACTTTCAGGCCGGGAACAGAGGCATACCAGGCCGAATAATCCTGGCTGTGCTGGGCCGCGACCCGCGCCGCCGCGCCATTGCTGCCCCGGAAGACAATCGGCGCTCCCATCTGGCCGCCGGACATATAGCGGGTCTTGGCGGCAGAGTTGATGATCTGGTCGATAGCCTGCATGGCAAAGTTCCAGGTCATGAACTCGACGACGGGCCGCAGACCGGCCATGGCCGCGCCGACCCCCAGGCCGGCAAATCCGTGTTCGGTGATCGGCGTGTCGATCACCCGGGCCGCGCCAAACTCATCCAGCAATCCCTGGGTGACCTTGTAGGCGCCCTGGTACTCGGCGACCTCTTCCCCCATCACGAAGACTTCGGGTGTGGCGCGCATTTCCTCGGCCATGGCATCCCGCAGGGCTTCCCGCACCGTGGTCTTGATCGCCTGTGTGCCGGCCGGCAGATCGGGGTCCGATTCGGGCTCGGAGGAAACCGGTCCCGCCACGACCGGTACAATTTCTGCTCGGGGCGGTGTCGCGGGTACCGCGGCAGGTGTCGGGGCCGTCGCTGCGGCTGGTGCAACGATATCGGCGGCGTTTTCACCTTCGCCGAGCAGCACGGCGATGATCGAATTGACCGCCACGCCTTCGGTGCCCTCCGCGACCATGATCTTGCCGACGGTGCCTTCGTCGATGGCCTCGACTTCCATGGTGGCCTTGTCCGTCTCGATCTCGGCAATCACGTCGCCGGAAGCAACCGTGTCGCCTTCCTTGACCATCCATTTGGCAAGCCTGCCTTCTTCCATGGTCGGCGACAGCGCGGGCATCAGAATTTCAATGGACATGGCTCAGGCCTCCGCCAGAATGTCGGTCCAGAGCTCGGCGGGAGCCGGCTCGGGAGAGGCTTGGGCAAATTCGGCGGATTCCTGAACGATCTGTTTCACCTTCTTGTCGATATCTTTCAGATCGGCGTCGGTGGCGTGTTTGCCCCTGATCAGGATTTCCTTAACATGATCGACCGGGTCGCGTTCCTTGCGCACCTTGTCGACTTCCTCGCGGGTCCGGTATTTGGCCGGGTCGGACATGGAATGACCGCGATAGCGGTAGGTCTTGACCCCCAGGATATAAGGCCCTTCGCCAGACCGGCAGTGCGCGACCGCCCGCATCGCGGCTTCCTTTACGGCCTCGACATCCATGCCGTCTACGGACTCGCCCGGGATCATGAAGGCTTCACCTCTTGTATAGAGTTCGGGCGATGAGGATGCCCGTTGCAGCGAAGTGCCCATTGCATATTGGTTATTCTCGATCACATAGACGCAGGGCAGCTTCCACAGCGAGGCCATGTTGAAGCTCTCATAAACCTGGCCCTGGTTCGCCGCGCCGTCCCCGAAATAGGTCAGACAGATATTGTCGTTTTCCCGGTAGCGGTTGGAAAAGGCGAGCCCGGTGCCGAGCGATACCTGTGCCCCGACAATACCGTGACCGCCGTAAAATCCCTTCTCCATCGAGAACATATGCATTGAACCGCCCTTGCCGTGGCTGTAACCGCCTTCGCGTCCGGTCAGTTCGGCCATAACGCCCTTGGCGTCCATGCCGGCAGCCAGCATGTGGCCGTGGTCGCGGTAGGCAGTGATGACCTGATCGCCCTCTTTCAATGCGGCCTGCATGCCGACAACCACGGCCTCCTGGCCAATATAGAGGTGACAGAAGCCGCCAATCAGACCCATGCCATAGAGCTGGCCGGCCTTTTCCTCGAACCGGCGGATCAGCAGCATGTCTTCGTAGAATTTCAGGAGGTCTTCGGCGCTGTTTCCCGCTTTTGCGGGCTTGCGCCGTGTCGGCGTCTTTCGTTTTGTGGTTGCCATTTGCCCGCTGCCTCCCGTTGCGTCAGGCGCCAGACTTAGCACATTTTCCGTGCGCGCATACCGACTGGCGCTATCCCATCGAGGGAATTGGCCTTATTTCAGTTCGCGCGCGAATTAGTTGTCGGGCGGGATCAGGATAACTTCATCGGCATGGGCAAAACCAAGCTCCGCCTTGGCCCGTTCTTCGAGCAGATCCGCCGCAATCGGGTGTTGGCCCGATTCCAACAACCGAGTCCGCGACAACAGTGCATCGCGATATTCCTGTTTTTCCGCCAGGTTTTGTTCCGCGGTTTCCAGACGTGCTTCCAATTTATGCCGTTGAAACACGCCCCGTTCCCCGGTCAGCCCGTGAAACACGAAATAAGCCAGCAACAGGGTCAGGATCAGCGGAACAATCACCTTGCCGACTCGAATTCGAATATCACGCACATTTGCCATCCCGCCTTTGAAACACAGTCAACTTACTCGGGCAAGCGGAGGGTCGGGCTTAAGACAGATTGGAAGGCGTTTTACCCTTTTAGGATCGAACGCCCGGCATATTCGGCAATATTGCCCAGCTCTTCCTCGATCCGGATCAGTTGATTGTATTTCGCCAGCCGGTCGGAGCGGGCGAGCGATCCGGTTTTGATCTGGCCGCACTTGGTGGCGACCGCCAGGTCGGCGATGGTGGAATCCTCGGTTTCGCCCGAGCGGTGCGACATGACAGCGGTATAGCCGCCGCGATGGGCCATATCGACGGCCGCCAGTGTCTCCGTCAGGGTGCCGATCTGGTTGACCTTGACCAGGATCGAATTGGCGACGCCCTGCTTAATGCCATCGGCCAGGCGGGCCGGATTGGTGACGAACAGATCATCACCGACCAGTTGGCATTTGTTGCCGACGGCATCGGTCAGGACTTTCCAGCCGTCCCAGTCATCCTCGGCCATGCCGTCCTCGATCGAAATGATCGGGTATCCGGCAACCAGGTCGGCCAGGTAAGATGCCTTTTCCGTGCCCGACAGCGAGATGCCCTCGCCTTTCATCTCATACGTGCCATCGTGATGATATTCGGTCGAGGCGCAATCGAGCGCCAGCATGACATCGTCGCCGGGGACATGGCCGGCGCTTTCAATCGCCTTCATAATAAAATCCAGCACCGCACCGGTTGAGGCAAGGTTCGGGGCAAAACCGCCTTCGTCGCCCACATTGGTGTTGTGTTCGGCATCCTTCAGACCCTTTCTTAAAGTATGGAAGATTTCCGAACCGATGCGCACGGCGTCGGCCATGGTTTCGGCCCCGACCGGCATGATCATGAATTCCTGGATGTCGATGGGATTGTCGGCATGTTCTCCGCCATTGATGATGTTCATCATCGGAACGGGGAGGACCCGCGCCGTCGGCCCGCCGAGATAGGCATAAAGCGGCAGACCTCTCGCTTCGGCTGCGGCCTTGGCGACGGCCAGGGACACGCCCAGTATGCCGTTTGCGCCCAGCCGGCTCTTATTGTCGGTGCCGTCCAGCGCAATCATCGCCCGGTCGATGGCGACCTGGCCCTCGGCATCCATGTCGAGCAACTCTTCGGCAATCTCGGTGTTGACCGCCTCCACCGCCCGGGTGACCCCCTTGCCGAGATAGGCCGCCTCGCCATCACGTAATTCCACCGCCTCGTGCGCTCCGGTTGAAGCCCCCGACGGCACCGCCGCCCGGCCCATCGAGCCGTCTTCCAGGATCACATCCACCTCGACTGTTGGGTTGCCCCGACTGTCAAAGATTTGACGGGCATGGATGTTGATGATGGCGGTCATGATCAACTCCTTCTGACTGGCGTGAATCGTTGCCCGGTTCATAAGCCAAGCCGAGCTGGAGGAAAAGGAAGATTGGCAATTCGGTGCGGAAATGGCGATTTGTCAATCGAACGGAACCGGCTTCGCAAGCGCAAAGAAGAAAACTCGACGCATCCTGCGTCTGCATGATGTTTTTTGTTATCACAAATTCGATTATAGAAACGTTTTTAGTTTTTGATTCGATAGGAAAATCTGAATATAATTTTTTGTTTATCTGATTAAATCATGAAAATTTATAGAATTTATATTTTTTAATTATTCACAATAATGATAAATATATCATATATTTATAATAAATTTACTCCATAATCCGAAAAAATTATTTCCCTTTTGTTCTGGATGGATTCTTCCTTGGGTATGACCCGGGGTGGATTTCCAAGCACGAAGGACCGTACGGCCTTGCGGGCGGTGATGCGGCGCCCGGGCGAGAGCCACGGTGTGGTGTGCCGGGCGAGCGCGATTTTGCTGCTGGACGATGGCTGGAGTTGCGCCAGGGTCGCGGCGGCGCTACCCCTTGACGACGACACGATACGGACATGGTTCAAGCGCTGCCAGATCAGGCCATCGGGGCTGGCGGCCTGGACGAGGTGACGCTGTTCGACGGGCAGGGGCGACGCGGCCATTTGAGCCGGGAGCATTTCAACTCGGCTGAGCGAACGGCTGATGCGCGACAGGGGAGAGGTGGCGGCCTGTATCGTGGCGACCTGGGCGGTGATTTACGCTCGTTCGGGCTTTTTAAAGCTGCTGCATCGCCTGAGCTTCGAATACAAGCGCCCGGAAAGCCTGCCGGCCCGGGCCAATGAGGCCAGGCAGGCCGCCTTTATCGCGACCCATGACCAGTTGCAGAGCGGCTTGGCGGCGGACGAGGCGGTCTGGACCTGTCGCGGTTTGATGCGGCTCCAAGAGCTCGTTTAAGCCACCTTCCGCTCGAATGCGGCCGAGCTTTTCCAGCCCAAAGCTGAGTGGCGGCGGCGCGGATTGTAGAAGCCGTTGATGTACTGGAAGATTGCCATTTCCGCCTGCTTGCGTGTTCCCCAGGATTGCCGCCAGATCAGCTCAGCTTTTATGGTCTTGAAGAAGGTCTCGACGGCGGCATTGTCATGGCAATTCCCTTTGCCGCTCATTGATACTGCGAAGCCGTGCCGACGGAGCAGTTTCTGATAGTCGTGAGCGCACGGATCGCCAGATCACACTTCATGCGATTACTTGCAGCCCAACCGATCACACGCCGTGAATGCAGGTCTGGGATCACAGCCAGATAGAGCCAGCCTTCGCGGGTTCAGACATAGCTGATGTCACCGGCCCATTTCGGTTCGGCCTGTCTGCTTGGAAGTCGCGATCCAGCAAGTTCGGCGCGATGTTGAACGTGTGATTGCTGTCCGTTGTCACCTTGTGGGCATCTCGAAAAATCGGCCTGATTTTGAGTTTATGGATGACGTGTGATTCTCTCGGAATATAATCAATGGAAACTTCAATTCTGTAAGGAATCGGCGATGGGTCAGCCGGGCTTTTTCGATGTCAGCAACCGTTACGATTCGCTTGATGCCAGGAAGGACCCCCTGGTTCAGATTGCGGCGGTTGTTCCATTAGAGGAGTTTCGGTCGCGTTTGGAGGCGGTTTGGCGCAAACCGGGTGAAAGGCGCAAGTCGGCGGCGGGTCGCAAGCCGTGGGACGCGGTGGTCATGCTCAAGGCGATCATTCTCGGCGAGCTTTACAATCTTTCCGACGAGCAGGTCGAGTATCAGGTTCGCGATCGTCTTTCCTTCATGCGGTTCCCGGGCCTGGGCCTTGAGGATCCGGTGCCCGATGCCAGGACGATCCGGCTTTATCGCGAGCAGCTGGCCCGGGCGGGCGAAGTAAAACCGCTTTTTTCAGCTTTTGACGATCATTTGAAGGGCCGGGGCTCTTTGGCAATGGGCGGACAGCTCATTGATGCGTCGATCGTCCGGGTGCCCAGGCAGCGCAACAAGCGCGAGGAGAACGCGGCCATCAAGGCCGGTGACACGCCAGAGGCGTGGAAGGAAAAGCCGGCCAGGCTGCGCCGGAAAGATTGCGATGCCCGCTGGACCGGAAAAACGGCCAAAGCCATTACGGCGACAAGAACCACATCAACGTCGACCGCCGTCACAAGCTGGTGCGTGACCATGACGTGAGTGATGCCGCGGTGCACGACAGTCAGGTGCCGGATCAGATCCTCGATGATGACAACACCGCCTCGGATGTCCGGGCCGACAGCGCCTGTCGCCCGGCCGGGATCGAGGAGAAGCTGAAGGACAAGGGGCTGAGGAACCGGAGCCACCGCAAGGGCAAGCGCAACAAGCCGCTGAGCGACCGGGAGAAGAAGGGCAACAAGACCCGCTCCAGGGTGCGCGTCCGGGTCGAGCATGTCTTTGGCGCCCGGAGCAACGACATGGGCGGACCGCTGATCCGATCCATCGGTCTGGTCCGGGCAAAGGCACGGACCGGTCTCCGGAACCTTGCCTGCAATATGCGCCGCGCCGTGCAACTGGATCACCTGGATGCAGCACCGGGTTGACCACCTTCAGGGGATGAGTCTGCCCAAACCACAAGAAAACAGGAGATAAATCACAAGGCAGACCCGAGAATCAAATCTGACCCGCCGACTTTCCCCTCAACGCCCAGCTATAAGCTGGGATAAAATATGAACCTTGGCAAGTCCGAGCATTTTTAGAGGTACCCTGAGGTCATTCAGGGGGTTGAGTTCAAAGACGGGATCAAGCAAGGTCAAATCGACGCCTGAAAATGACCGTCACCAACTTTTGGGCATAGCTCAGAGAATAACACGTCACCCGTAAACTCAAATCAGGCTGATTTTTCGAGGTGCCCTTCCGTAAAATTTGATGAAAATAATGTCACCAGTCATACCGTGGATACAGAATAACGCCGCAGGAAATACTTTCGCTGACATTGGCGGGATAGGCCTTAATTCGCTCAACGAGCGTATCAGCGTGGCCGCCAGTGCGGGTTCGATCGAATGCACGATGATTGACTTTCGCCGGCGAGGTTTTCCTGAATGGATAATCTTTGACGAGAAGATGAAAAAGAAGGGTGTCGTGAACTATCGAAAGATCGATGGCGAAAATCTTGAAGATCCCACCTTTTCTAATCGAGTGGGGCATTATGATTTTGTGCACTGTACCGGCCTCATCTACCATGCAGCAGCACCGATGCTGATGCTTAACAATCTGGCTCGCATCTCTTGCCAGTTTCTGATCGTGAATACTGTAATTGTTCCGGAGAAGATTGAGACGGACGTTGGAAACCTTTCGTATCCCGGTTCTCAAGTCCTATTTCTGCCCGGGATATCAGAGGAGGAGCGTCGTATCCTCGATGCCTATTATCAGGAGCTTCTCGGCTGGCCGGAGGGGCGCTTCAGTGCTTTCGCGCCGCGAGTTGACGACGACAAGTGTGCGATGCCTTGGTTGCAGACCCGTGCCGCGTCAGAAAAACATTTCTGGGCGGACAAGGGAGCGCTGTCCTACTCGCCTTATTGGTCCCTGTTTAGAGCCTGAACGAAAATGAGTTGAGTGATATCAGTGGGTTGTGATTCTGTTTGTTTGAACAGGAAACAAGAAAACGGAGGTCACGATGCCCTGGACTGAAACCACTCGCTGCCAGTATGAGCGGAATAACGAGCGTTACTCAAGCGATGTAACCGATGCAGAATGGGCGGTCATTTTTCCGCTTTTGCCCGGCCCCAACAAATTGGGGCGCCCTCGGGAAGTTGAGTTGCGCGAAGTTTGGGATGGGATTGGCTACATCGCTGCCGCCGGGTGCGCGTGGTCTCTTTTGCCAAAGGACTTTCCGCCAGTTTCAACGGTTCGATACTATTTCTACAACTGGCGTGATAGCGGGTTACTGGCGGAGATCAACCACGCTCTGGTCGCTTTGGCGCGTGAACGGGAGGCTCGGGATCATCAACCCACAGCAGGCGTTATTGACAGTCAAAGCGTGAAAACCACTGAAAACGGCGGCATTTCTGGCTACGACGCAGGAAAGAAGATCAAAGGCCGCAAGCGCCACATCATGACAGACACCTGTGGCCATCTGTTGGCATCATGCGTTCACGCTGCCAACATTCAGGATCGCGACGGGGCAGTGGGCGTCTTTCAAAAGCTCAAACGGGATGCCCCAAAACTGCGCCACGTTTTTGCCGACTGCGGTTATCGGGGGCCAAAACTTCGTTCAGCCCTGATAACCATTGGCCGCTGGACTATCCAGATTGTGAAGCGTTCCGACACCGCCGAAGGTTTTGAGGTCCTGCCCCGCAGATGGGTCGTCGAACGCACCTTCGCCTGGCTGGGACGTTGCCGCCGATTGGCAAAGGATTGGGAGAAAACCATCGAAAGTGCAGAGGCTTGGGTTCTCATCGCCCATATCAGACGCATGACACGCTGTCTCGCAAGGGCTTGAAAAACATCAGATCATTTTGAATCAGGCTCTTACGAAGCAGGCATTCAAAGCAGCAGTGACCATGTTCGGATTTCGCATCAAGGACGAGTACAACTTCAAGGGGCACGCGTTGACCTTGTTCTGCGAACGGACCTAACGGAAGATAATGGGTACCTCTAAAAATGCTCGGACTTGCCAAAGTTCATATTTTGTCCCAGCTTATAGCTGGGCGTTGAGGGGAAAGTCGGCGGGTCAGATTTGATTCTCGGGTCTGCTTTGTGATTTATCTCCTGTTTTCTTGTGGTTTGGGCAGCCTCATCCCCTGAAGGTGGTCAACCCGGTGCTGCATCCAGGTGATCCAGTTGCACGGCGCGGCGCATGTTGCAGGCAAGGTTCCGGAGACCGATCCGTGCCTTTGCCCGGACCAGACCGATGGATCGGATCAGCGGTCCGCCCATGTCGTTGCTCTGGCCATGTCGTTGCTCTGGGCGCCAAAGACATGCTCGACCCGGACGCGCACCCTGGAGCGGGTCTTGTTGCCCTTCTTCTCTCGGTCGCTCAGCGGCTTGTTGCGCTTGCCCTTGCGGTGGCGCCGGCTCCTCAGCCCCTTATCCTTCAGCTTCTCCTCGATCTCGGCCGAGCGACAGGCGCTGTCGGCCCAGACATCCGAGGCGGTGTTGTCATCATTGAGGGTAAGCGTCCGGTGTTGGTGCTCTGACGCGTTATAGCGTGCGCTGATAGTGTCCACCATTGATAGTGGACATCTTGAGGGCGGATATGTCTGGGAAGAAGGGTCAGAAGAAGCGGTTCTGGTCAGACGATGAGAAGGTTTCGATCTGCGGACAAACGCGCGCGCCTGGGGTTTCGGTAGCGCAGGTTGCACGACGTTACGCGATGAACGCCAATCTGATCTACACATGGTTGCGTGATCCCCGTTTCGCGCCGGCATGTACTGACGGTGATGATTTCGCCGGGGAAGTGACCACATTTCTGCCTGTAGAGATTGCAGGGCCAACCGCCCCCCACGTGCCGATCACAGCGCCCTGTATGGACGATCCTCTTTCGGCTCACCGTGCAGACCTCACCCTGTCTGATGGTCGGCGTATCCTGGTTGAGGGAGCGACGGGATTGTCGGCGGTGCTGGCTCTGGTTGAGGGGCTGATGACATGATCCCGGTGCCGGGCAATACGCGGGTGTGGCTGGCCGCTGGGGTGACGGATATGCGGCGCGGGTTCAACACACTGGCGACTCAGGCCGAACAGGTTCTGGCTGAAGACCCGTATTCGGGGCACATGTTTGTGTTTCGCGGCAGGCGCGGTGATCTGCTCAAGATCATATGGTGGGACGGCCAAGGCGCTTGCCTGTTCTCCAAACGACTGGAACGGGGGCGGTTTATCTGGCCTGCGGCCAGGGAGGGCAAGGTCAGCCTGAGTCCCTCACAGCTGTCGATGCTGTTAGAGGGGATTGACTGGCGCACCCCGCAAAAGACCTGGCGTCCTTTGCAGGCGGGATAGAGAAAGCCAAAAAAACATGAGGTTTAACGCGGTTTGTCGTTCCATCCCATGGGGCAGTTTGATATGGATTTCACATGTTGGACGCCCTTGAATCTCTGCCTGATGACCCCGCCGAACTGCGGGCTGTCAGCGAGCTTTTGATGGCCGAGGTTCAGTCGCTGACGTATCAAAACGAGAAGCTGAAGGCTGAACTGCATGGCCACCGCAAGGCACGGTTTGGCTCCAGATCAGAGAGCATGGATCAACTGGCCCTCGACCTACAGGAAGACGAAGAGATCGAGGCGGCAGCAAACGAGCAGAAGAACGAAGCTGGCTCCAACGGCACTGATGTCGATGAGACGGACAAACCTGCCAGGCGCAAGCACAGCCGCACCCCCTTGCCAGATCATCTGGATCGGCAGGATGAGGTGCTGTCGCCGGGTGAGGACTGCACTGACTGCGGTGGGAGCTTGCGCCAGATCGGTGAGGACGTTACCGAGGAACTGGAATATGTCCCGGGCCGCTTTGTGGTACGCCGGATTCTCCGCCCCCGCATGGCCTGCACCTGTTGTGAAACCTTTGCCCAGGCCCCATTGCCGTCGCGCCCCATCGAACGTGGCCGCCCCGGTCCGGGTCTGCTGGCCCACGTCCTGATTGGCAAATACTGCGATCACCTGCCGCTTGACCGGCAATCAAAAATCTTCGCCCGCGAGAAGGTTGATCTGCATCGCACCACGTTGACCGACTGGGTGGGCCGCAGCACGGCGCTGCTGGAGCCATTGGCCGATCATATCGGCAAGCTGGTCAGGGCAGGGCCTGCACTTTTTGCCGATGACACACCGGTCAAACTACAAACCCGCACCATGATAAAGAAGACTAAAACCGCGCGGCTGTGGAGTTACGTGCGCGACGAGCGCCCGTGGTGCGGCGAGGCCCCACCCTGTGCCTGGTATCAGTTCAGTACAGACCGCAAGGGTGCACACCCGGTCAATCATCTTTCCGGCTATACCGGGACCGTGCATGCCGATGGCTTTGCGGGCTTCAATGGCCTCTTCGGGGAGGGCAAGGCCGACGAACAGGCCTGCATGGTGCATGTGCGCCGCAAGTTTGTGGAAGAGTTTGAGCGCACCGGGTCGGCCATCGCCAAAGGCACAATCAAGCAGATCGCTGTACTTTACGCTGTCGAAGAGGAAGCCAGAGGCAAATCCCCCGAAGAGCGGGTCGCCATTCGGCAAGAGAAGGCAAAGCCCGTCTTCGATGAGCTGGAAGCATGGTTACAGGCCCAGCTTCCCAAGCTCTCGGGCAAGACCAAACTGGCAGGGGCCATTCGCTATGCGCTGAACCGCATGCCAAAGGCGCGTGCCTGTCTCGGCGACGGACGTCTGGAACTCGACAACAACATCTGTGAACGCTCGATCCGCCCCATCGCACTGGGCCGCAAGAACTATCTCTTCATGGGCTCCGTCGGTGGCGGTAAAGCCGCCGCTATCGCTTACACCCTGGTCGAGACCGCCAGGATGAACGGCGTTGATCCGGAAGCATGGCTCACCTGGGTGTTGGAGCGCCTGCCAGATCACAAGATCAACCGCATCGAGGAACTCATGCCGTGGAATTGGATGCCGGAATAACCGAAAAATACGGCTCTAACGGACGGCTACGAAAGGGCCGCCCTGCGGCAGGAGAAGGCCAGGCCTGTCTTCGATGACCGGGAAGTATGGCTACAGGCCCAACTGCCCAGGCTCTCGGGCAAGACCAAACTGGCCGAGGCGATCCGCTACGCCCTGAAGCCGATGCCCGAAGCGCGTGCTTATCTCGGCGACGGACGTCTGGAGCTCGACAACAATATCTGTGAGAGATCAATCCGTCCCGTCGCCCCTGGTCGAAAAAATTGGCTCAGTTTACAAGCCGTGTGCGTCCATGTTATGTTTTTTGTGAAATCAGAAGGATGGATTGACATGGATCACAAGCAGTTTCAGGAATGGTTATCGGGGATAGACCACCTCAGCCCGGCGCAGCGGCAGCAAACCGAAGCCGTGTTCCTGGGGGACACGGAGACGTCAGCGTCGCTGGCTGCCATTGAAGCGGCCGTGGGTGGAGATCGCCAGTGCCCGCATTGTGGCACGCCAGGCGCCATATCGCGTGGCAAGGCAAGGGGTCTGCGACGGTATCAGTGCAAAGAATGCAGGAAGACATTCAATGCCGCGACCGGCACCCCCTTGTCGGGTCTGCACCGCAAGGACAAGTGGCTTTCCTTCGGAGCCTGTCTTGCTGATGGGCTGACGGTTCGCGCTTCAGCAGAACGTTGCGGACTTGCCGTCAACACCGCCTTCCGTTGGCGGCACCGATTTCTTGCCGCAAAAGACCTGAAGGCACGCAAGCTCACGGGCATTGTGGAAGCCGATGAAACCTATGTGCTGGAAAGCCGGAAAGGTGCACGAAACCTTGAGCGCAAGGCGCGACGCAGGGGAGGCAAGGCCAGCAAGCGGGGCCTGTCAGATGAACAGGTTCCGGTACTGGTTGTCGCTGATCGCAGCGGCGCAACAGTCAGTGCGGTTCTGCCCGCGGTCAACGCAGATACCTTGCGAGAGGTAATCGCGCCGGTTGTGGACGAGGATATCGTTTTGGTGACCGATGGACACCGCGCTTATCCGCGATGCGCGGCGGCAATCGGTGCGCATCACGAAGCATTGAACCTGTCACGAAGTGAACGGGTGCGAGGTGCCTTTCACATTCAGACGGTCAACAACCGACACAGCCGGTTGAAGGATTTCCTGCGGCGCTACCGAGGCGTCGCGACCAGATATCTCGACAACTACCTGCGATGGTTCCAACGGCTTGAACTGGAGAACGCCTCACCCCGGGCTTGCCTCGCAACCGCCATCGCACGTCCATGCATACAATTCGTAAACTGAGCCAAAAAATTGTCTCTTCCCGGGCTCCGTTGGTGGCGGCGAGGCTGCCGCTATCGCCTACGCCCTCATTGAGACCGCTGAAATGAACAATGTCGATCCCGAGGCCTGGCTCACATGGGTGCTGGAACGCATTGCTGATCACAGATTAACCTCATCGACGAACTCATGCCGTGGAACTGGAAGCCCCAAGACCTCAAAAACGCGGCCTGACCGGACGGATACGAGCAAACGTGCCCGCCGGGAGTTTCAGTGGCGCAGGTTGCGCGGCGGTATGCGATGAATGCCAATCAGTTCAGCGTCGGTCGCAAGGGCGAGCATCCAGTGAATCATCTCTCTGGTTATACCGGAACTGTGCATGCTGATGGCTATGCGGGGTTCAATGGCCTCTTTGGCGAAGACAAAGCCGATGAGCAAGCTTGCATGGTGCATGTGCGGCGCAAATTTATAGATGACTTTGAACGCACTGGGTCGGCCATTGCTCAAGAGGCCATCAAGCGGATTCGACAAGCTCCATGACGTCGAGAAGGAAGCCAAAATTAAATCACCCGAAGAAAGGGCCGCCCTGCGGCAGGAGAAGGCCAAGCCTAAGCTTCAAAAGTGTCTCAATAACCCTAGGGCGATACAGTGATGTCTTGCCCCGCACTTGTTTGGCAAAGAAATTGAATAGATCTAGCAGGTGGGAAAATGGTCGGAGCGGCGGGATTCGAACCCACGCCCCCCACACCCCCAGTATGGTGCGCTACCAGACTGCGCTACGCTCCGACTGCCGGATTATAAAGGAGCTGGTTCAGGCTGGCAACACGCCTTCACGCATCGTCGGCCATCATCCGGCGGATTTCTTCGAGCTCCGCCAGCACTTCCTCCAATGCCTTGCGCAGGCCTTCTGCTTCGCCATCGCCGGCAGGCTGAGCTTTGGCGGGCGCCGGATCGTTGGCCGGTACCCGAGTGGAGGCAGATTTCTTCTGCACCGGTTCAGGGCGCATGCTGCGTCCGATACCAACCACGTGACGGGCACCGTTATCACGCAGGACCTTTTGAACGCCCTTGATGGTATAGCCATCGTCATAAAGCAGCTTTCGAATGCCGCCCAGCAGATCGACGTCTTCCGGCCGATAATAGCGCCGTCCTCCACCTCGCTTTAGCGGTTTGATCTGCGAGAATTTGGTCTCCCAGAACCTCAGCACGTGCTGAGGAACCTGCAAATCCAAGGCAACCTCGCTAATGGTGCGAAATGCAGTCGCTGATTTTGTATTTGTCGCCATGCAAGCCTGGACCTGTTTCTAGTTCAGTTTTTTACCAGCGCGGCAATGATCTTGTCCTTCAGAACATGTGACGGCCGGAAGGTTAAAACCCGGCGCGGCGTGATCACTTTTTCTTCGCCTGTCTTCGGATTGCGTCCGATACGGGCCGCCTTGTCCCGAAGGGAAAATACACCAAAAGATGAGATTTTCACGGAGTCGCCCTGGACCAGACTGTCGCACATTTCATCCAGTACGGATTCAACAAACTCGGCCGATTCATTCCGTGACAGCCCGACCTCATTATACACGGCTTCCGCCAGACCGGCGCGCGTCAGTGTCTTGTCTGTCATTATTGTGGATCTCCCTTAACTCCGTACGGTAGCCGAGGGATCAGAATATGGTCAATATCAGAGGGATGGATAATCAGGGCAATCGACTGAATAAAGGGCACCTCTAAAAACAGGGGAATTGCATTTGGATTTTGGGCATCTCGAAAAATCGGCCTGATTTTGAGTTTATGGATGACGTTTGATTCTCTCGAAATATAAGGCTCAGTTTACAAGTCGTGTGCGTCCATGTCATGTTTTTTATGGAATCAAAGGGATGGATTGGCATGGATCACAAGCAGTTTCAGGAATGGTTATCGGGGATAGACCACCTCAGCCCGGCGCAGCGGCAGCAAACCGAAGCCGTGTGCCCGGGGGACACGGAGACGTCAGCGTCGCTGGCTGCCATTGAAGCGGCCGTGGGTGAAGATCGCCAGTGCCCGCATTGTGGCACGCCAGGAGCCATATCGCGTGGCAAGGCAAGGGGTCTGCGACGGTACCAGTGCAAGAGATGCAGGAAGACATTCAATGCCGCGACCGGCACCCCCTTGTCGGGTCTGCACCGCAAGGACAAGTGGCTTTCCTTCGGAACCTGTCTTGCTGATGGGCTGACGGTTCGCGCTTCAGCAGAACGTTGCGGACCTGCCGTCAACACCACCTTCCGTTGGCGGCACCGATTTCCTGCCGCAAAAGACCTGAAGGCACGCAAGCTCACGGGCATTGTGGAAGCCGATGAAACCTGTGTGCTGGAAAGCCGGAAAGGTGCACGAACCCCTGAGCGCAAGGCGCGACGCAGGGGAGGCAAGGCCAGCAAGCGGGACCTGTCAGATGAACAGGTTCCGGTACTGGTTGTCGCTGATCGCAGCGGCGCGACAGTCAGTGCGGTTCTGCCCGCGGTCAACGCAGATCCCTTGCGAGAGGTAATCGCGCCGGTTGTGGACGAGGATATCGTTTTGGTGACCGATGGACACCGCGCTTATCCGCGATGCGCGGCGGCAATCGGTGCGCATCACGAAGCATTGAACCTGTCACGAAGTGAACGGGTGCGAGGTGCCTTTCACATTCAGACGGTCAACAACCGACACAGCCGGTTGAAGGATTTCTTGCGGCGCTACCGAGGCGTCGCGACCAGATATCTCGACAACTACCTGCGATGGTTCCAGCGGCTTGAACTGGAGAACGCCTCACCCCGGGCTTGCCTCGCAACCGCTATCGCACGTCCATGCATACAATTCGTAAACTGAGCCTAAGAATTATTCATCCTGGTCGATGCGGGGATGGCTGGCCATGAAACTGACGGGTGCACCGTTCGAAGAACGGATTACCCCCTGTATGGTGAAAGCTCCAAACAAACGATCCTGGATTTCAGACGTACTGGAAAAGTGCCGGCATTGAAGCACACCCGGGCCGGCGAAACGCTGACGGTTTCGGACAGTCTGGCGCTGGGCGAATATCTGACTGAACACTTTCCAAAGGCCGGGTTGTTGCCCGCGGGCGGTAATCGCGGAGATGCATTCCGGCTTTCCGGACCTGCGCAAGGAACTGCCGATGAATATGCACCGCACACCCGGCCCGATTTATATCAGCGAGGGAGCCAAGGCCGGCATTGCCAAGGTTCAGCAGATTTGGCGCAGTTGCCTGAAGCGCTATGGCGGCCCCTTCCTGTTCGCAAAGCCCAGCCTGGCTGATTGTGCCCATGCACCCGTTGTCAGCCGGTTTGTCAACTATGACGTAGGCATCGGCGAAGAACATGCGCCCTATATGGCGACGATTACCGGATGGGATATTTACCGCGCGTGGGAACACGACGCCTTGCAGGAAACCTGGCGGATCGAGCGCGTCGAAATCTAGGCTCTTACTTGATCCGCATCTCACGCTGGGTCTGGCGGTGTTCACGGTCGCGACCGCGCTTGGACGATGCTGGCTGATAGGCCATGGTCATGTGATCGGTGCAATAGGGCTGGCCCTGGTCCGACGGGTTGCCGCAAAAGCGGAATTCCTGGTCGCCGGGATTGCCGATCGGCCACTTGCAGATGCTTTCGGTCAGTTCCATCAGGGACACCGGCTTGCCAGCGATACGGACCTCGAACTTGGTCGGAATCACCGAGGTTGGGGCCTTGGATTCACTGGCGATCTTGGGCGTGGAGGACTTCGGGCGGCGCAGAGCGGATGTGGCGCTGGCAGCCACGGTCGGCTTGGATGGCCGTGCGGTGCGCAGCGCCTTGGAGCTAGGCTGGCGTCCGTGCTTGGGCGTTGTTGAACGCGCCGAGATGCCCAGCCGATGGACCTTGCCGATAACCGCATTGCGGGTCATTTCACCCAGTTCACGAGCGATTTGGCTGGCACTCCAGCCCTCCGACCACAATTTCTTCAGCATTTCGACGCGTTCTTCGGTCCAAGCCATCCCCTCAATCCTTCCCTTGTTCCGCCCGATGTCAGCGGGCATAATCGGTTTGCGATCAATGCGCCTGCCAGACTGCCTATTTACGGTGCCATGACTGTTGATAACGCAACATATAGTAGCTGGCATCCACAGAATCGCAAGATTTTCTGTTTTGCGGCGAATCGTTATCCACAGGAATCGATTCTCTATCCGTCCGAAATTTGAGGATCGGCATGGACTCATCCCCGCTTCCCGCCTTCGGCCAGACCCGCATGGGCCCGATCAACCGGGGTGGCCTGTGGACGCTTTACAAAAAGGAAGTGCGCCGGTTTCTGAAGGTCGTGACCCAGACAGTCCTGGCGCCGATCGTGACAACGCTGCTGTTTTTGCTGATCTTCACCCTGGCCTTCGGCAAGGATCGGCCGCCGGTCAACGGCGTACCTTTCGAAGTGTTTCTGGCGCCGGGCCTGGTGATGATGGCGGTTGTTCAAAATGCCTTTGCCAACACTTCATCCTCGATGATGGTGGCCAAGATCCAGGGCAATCTGGTGGACTATCTGCTGCCGCCCCTGGGGCCGGGAGAGTTGACCTTTGCTTGGGTCATGGGCGGGGTGACCCGCGGCCTGCTGGTCGCCGCGGCGACGATCGGGGGAATGGCCCTGTTCGTCGGCCTGCCGGTTCACGCCTTCTGGGCCATCGCCGCCTTCATACTGCTGGGTGCGACGATCCTATCGCTGCTCGGGCTTCTCGCCGGCATCTGGGCCGAGAAGTTCGACCACATGGCGGCCATCACCAATTTCGTGATCACGCCCCTGGCATTTCTGTCGGGCACTTTCTATTCGATCGACCGGCTGCCGGCGCCCTTCAACTCGATTGCCCAGGCCAATCCGTTCTTCTGGCTGATCGACGGCTTCCGATACGGCTTCATCGGCCGGGCCGACGGCAGCATCTGGGTCGCACTGGTTGGCCTGACGATCATTGCCGCCGCGATGTGGTTTACTTGCTACAGGGTGCTGAAATCCGGCTGGAAGCTGAAATCCTAATCGTTCAGGTCTATTCATCAAATTGCACCAGGGTATTTAAAATATTATGAAACTCTGAATCTCTGTTGCCGAGTTTCAGCGACAGAGGTGGCCAGATATGGTATCCGTTCAATCCGTATGGCGACAGGTTCCCGATCCGAGGGGAAAGCAAGGTCTCGAACATCCGCTCCACGCGCTGCCGGGGCTGATGCTGTTATCCATGCTCAGCGGCCGCAAAGGAATGATGGCGGCGGGTCAACAGGGCCGTGGCCTGACTGCACGACAACTCCGGCGACCGGGATTTCGCCCCGGGCTTGCCTCCCCCTGCCATGCAACCTTGACGGAAACCCTTCGGGTTCTGGATCCCACGGCAATGGCGCAGGCTTTTGGCCAGTTGACGGCGGAGACCGGCGCGCAGGCTGACACAGACACCAACCACCTCTCCCTCGACGGCAAAACCCTGCGCGGCGGCAAGGCCGAACATGTGCTCTCGGCCTTTTGCGTCGCCCTGGACCAGAGCGTGGGTCATGTATCGTCGCGCGGCAAGGGGAGGGAGATCCCCGATGCCTTGCGGCTCATTGATCAGCTTGACCTGACGGACAAGATTGTCACTTCTGCCAGAAAACAATCACTTCAAAGGTCGTGGGGAAGGGCGGCGATGGTGTCCTGCCGGTGAAGGGAAACCGGAAAGACCTGCGCGACGAGATCGAGACGGCCTTCACGGAGCCGGTTTTTCCCCTCGCCGAATGGCATGAGCCGCCGCAATCCGGCCACGGGCGGATTGACCGGCGCCACATTCGTGGAAGCGCTCGGCGAGGAGATGCGCAAGTCATGGCCAACAATCCGCTTCATCGCTCGCCTGGAGCGCAGGCGAGACCTGTCCGAGGGGGACACGTCATACGAACCGAAAGGGAGACGATTTATCTGATCACGAGCCTGTCCAGGGCGACACCGAAACGCATCATGTCCGTGAACCGCGGCCACTGGCGGATCGAGGCGATGCACCGCGACAAGGACGTAACCCCTGGTGAGGATCGCCATGCCAATCGCCTTGATCACGCCCGCAAAACATCTTCACGCTGACCAGCGCCACACGTACTGTGCCCAGGCGCATCAGCAACTCGCCCACAAGGGCTATCGAGGCGTTCCAGACCAGCAGAACAACGGCGATCCGCTTCCTGGCCAAAGGCCACAACAATTTTTACTGAATCACCCTGCAAATCGTTAGCCTTGAATTGACTTGAAGCGCCGGGCGGCAAATAATAGGCTTAGAGCGGACGCTGGGCGTCCGCTTTTGGTTTTTACAACGATCATTCAGAACAAAGGAGATCGCCGTGGTTACGCCCGTCATGCCCACCTATGCACGGTTTTCATTTACCCCCGAGCGGGGTGAAGGCGCCAACGTATATGGGACCGACGGGCGACGTATGCTTGACTTTGGCGCGGGCATCGCGGTCAATTCCCTGGGACACGCCCACCCCCACTTGATGGAAGCGTTGAAGGCCCAAGCCGAAAAGCTGTGGCATGTCTCCAACCTCTATGAAATCCCGGGACAGACTCGGTTGGCGGAACGCTTGGTCGAGGCGACGTTCGCCGACACGGTTTTCTTCTGCAATTCCGGTGCGGAGGCCATGGAAGCGTCTTTCAAGCTGGCACGGCGCTATCACTGGAAAAAGGACCATCCGGAACGCTTCCGGATACTGACCTTCGAGGGTGCCTTCCACGGTCGTACCCTGGCGACCATCGCGGCCGGCGGCCAAGCCAAATATCTTGAGGGCTTCGGCCCGAAGGTTGAGGGTTTCGACCAGGTTCCCTTCGGCGATCATGACGCCATGAAGGCCGCGATCACGGACGAGTCCGCCGCGATTCTGGTCGAGCCGGTTCAGGGTGAGGGCGGTATCCGTCCGATTCCGCCCCAGTGCCTGCGCGGCCTGCGCGAGCTGTGCGACGAACACGGGCTGTTGTTGATCTTTGACGAAATTCAGTGCGGCATCGGCCGGACCGGCAAACTGTGGGGCGGCGACCATGCCGGCGTATCGCCGGATATCATGGGCATTGCCAAAGCCATGGGTGGCGGTTTTCCAATAGGGGCTGTTCTGGCGACCGAGAAGGGAGCGTCGGGCATGGATGCCGGTGTGCACGGCACCACTTTCGGCGGTAATCCGTTGGCCATGGCTGTCGGCAATGCCGTGCTGGACGTGGTGCTGGCCGACGGCTTTATCGACATGGTGGCCGAGCTTGGCCTTTATCTGACACAGCAGTTCGGCGCCCTGGCCGAGGAGCATGGCGATGTGGTTGCGGAAATCCGCGGGCTGGGCCTGATGCAGGGCATCCGCCTGAAGGAAGGCACCGTCAATCTGGATGTCGTCAAGGCATGCCAGGAGCGGGGTCTGCTGACTATTCCGGCCGGTGAGAATGTGGTTCGTATTCTGCCGCCGTTGATCGTCGATGAAGGCGATATTCGCGAGGCGCTAAAAATGATTTCCGGCGCGCTGGACGATGTCAAAGCCATGAAGGCGAAGGCGTCATGACAGCGCCCAAGCATTTCCTGGACCTGCACGAAATAGAAAAGGGTGACCTTCGCTGGATCCTGAATGAATCGAGCCGGCGCAAACAGAGCCGCAATGGCCTTGGCAAGGCCGTGGCCGAATCCGACCGCCCGCTGAACGGTAAATTGCTGGCCATGATCTTTGACGAGCCATCAACACGCACGCGCGTCTCGTTCGACGTGGCCATGCGCCAGATGGGCGGTGAGGCCCTGATGCTGACCAGCGCTGAAATGCAGCTGGGGCGCGGAGAAACCATCGCCGATACCGCAAAGGTGCTGTCGCGCTATGTGGACGGAATCATGATCCGGACCGGCAGCCACAAGGATCTGTTCGATCTGGCTGAAGCCGCGACCGTGCCGGTCATTAATGGTCTGACCCACCGATCCCACCCCTGTCAGTTGATGGCCGATGTGATGACATTTGAAGAGCACCGGGGGCCGATCGCGGACCAGATCATTGCTTGGACCGGAGACGGCAACAATGTTGTCCATTCCTGGATACATGCCGCCGCGCAGTTCGATTTCGATCTGCGGGTCGCCTGTCCGCGCGAATTGCGCCCCGATGCCGATGTGTTGGACTGGGCGCGCGAGCATGGCGCAAGGGTCGAGGTCTTAGACGATCCCGAGGCGGCGGTTGAGGGCGCGCGCTGTGTGGTCACCGATACCTGGGTATCCATGGGAGACAAGGATGCCGGCCGGCGCCACAATCTGCTCAAACCCTATCAGGTCAATGCCCGACTGATGCAGGCCGCGGCAGACGATGCCGTGGTCATGCACTGTCTGCCCGCCCATCGCGAGGAAGAGGTGACCAGCGAGGTCATGGACGGACCAGCGTCGGTGGTGTTTGATGAAGCTGAAAACCGTCTGCATGCGCAAAAGGGTGTCCTGGCCTGGTGCCTGGGAAATTGAACGTGATGGTTGGTCTTGACGGTGACTTTTCGGTCCCGTTCCAGATCGATAGCGCGGACGTGCGGGGCCGGTTTGTCCGGCTCAGCCAGACCGCCCGGACGGTCCTGGCGCGTCACAACTATCCCGCCCCCGTCAGCCGTCTGCTGGGAGAAGCGCTGGTCCTGAACACACTGATCGGCGCGGGCATGAAACTGCGTCATCGATTCACCATTCAGGCAAAGGGAGACGGCCCGGTATCGCTGCTGATGACCGAGTTCCGCGTACCGGGTCTGGTGCGCGGTTATGCCAGTTACGACGCCGAACGGATTGAGGCATACACCGGTCTGGAAGATTTGCTGGGCGAAGGACATCTCGCCCTGACCATCGACCAAGGCGATGACATGGTGCCCTATCAGGGCATCGTACCGCTGACGGGCGGATCGATTTTCGATTGCGCAATCGACTATTTTGACCAGTCAGAACAGTTGGTGACGAATGTGCGCGTCGCCGTTGGTGAGGGATTTCTGCTGGACGAGGGCGGCGAGAGCCATTCTGGCTCGTATGCGGGCGGCATCATGATCCAGCGGCTGGCCAAGGGAGGCGAGGCGGCAAAGAAAGTGATCGTCACTTCGGAGGAGGAAGAAAGCTGGTCACGGGCCAATCTGCTTCTGGAAACAGTCCAGGATCATGAACTGATCGATCCGACCCTGACACCAGAGCGCGTTCTGTTCCGACTGTTTCATGAAGATGGCGTGCGCGCGGGCGAGCACATTCCAATCCGGTTTGAATGCACCTGCGATGCCGGGCGGGTGGAAGATATCCTGCGTCGGCATTCCCCGGATGATCTGGAAGAGATGGTGGAAGACGGCTCAATTACCGCCAATTGCCAGTTCTGCAGTGCATCCTACAAATTCGATCCGGCTGACTTCGGCCTGACTTCGCCTGCCTGATCACATCCGCCAGAAGGATGGCGACAGCAGCGCCAGCACGGTGAAGATTTCCAGGCGGCCGAGCAGCATGCCGAAACTCAAAATCCATTTTGCACTGTCGGGCAGTGGCGCGAATGAACCTGTCGGCCCGACAATCTGTCCCAAGCCCGGACCGACATTGGCGACCGCTGTCGCCGCGCTCGAAAATGCGGTGAGTGTGTCCAGGCCAAGGAGGGACAAAATGATCGCCAGCACGATGAAACTGAGCAGAAAAACAAAGAAGAATGACAGCACCGACGCCGACACCTGATCGGTCACCGTCCGCCCGCCATATCGCGGCTCGAACACACCGTGAGGATAGATGATCCGGGCAAACTGAACCCTCAAATTGGTGAACAGTATCTGGAATCGGAAAATCTTGATGCCGCATGACGTGGATCCGGCGCAGCCACCGATAAAGGTGATGCAGAAGAACATGGCAACCGCAAACCCGCCCCAGCCGCCATAATCGGCGGTGACATAACCGGTGCCCGTCATGATCGAGGTCACGTTGAAGGCCGCCAGCCGAAGCGCGAACAGACCATCGCGGTCGACTGTTGACATCTGGTAAATCGTCATTGCCCCGATGAAGCCTGCCAACAGGCCGAAGAAAACCCTTATCTGGGGATCGCGGAGGAATGATTGCGGTTCCCCGCGAATGGCCTGGATATACAGAAGGAAGGGCAGGCTGCCGATAATCATGAAAGCAATTGCGGTCATGTCGATGGCAGGGTTGCCGAAGATACCGACCGATCCGTCCGAGGTTGAGAACCCGCCCGTCGCCAGTGTCGTCATGGCGTGACAGACCGCCGCAAAACCCGGCATGCCGAAGAACCAGTAGCAGAAGGCACACGCCAGGGTGAACAGGGAATAGAACAGGAATATCCAGGATGCGATCTGACCGATGCGCGGCATCACCTTGTCGGACTGGTCGGAGGATTCCATGCGGAACAGCTGAAATCCGCCAATGCGCAGGAACGGCAGAATGGCCACGGCCATTACGATAATGCCGATGCCGCCCAGCCATTGCAGCATGGCGCGCCACAGCAGCAGGCTGTGCGCCAGTTCGTCGAGGCCGGTGATCACGGTCGATCCCGTGGTCGTCAGGCCCGACATAGCCTCGAAAAAGGCATTCGTGTAATCAAGGCGCGGGCCGACCATGGTAAAGGGCAGGGCGCCGAACGCCGGCAAGACCACCCAGACCAGCGTGGTCAGCAGAAAGGATTGCTGGGTGCCGAGACCTTCAACCCGGCACCACGAAACCAATACCAGGCTGATACCGCAAAAAAGCGTCAGCCCCGCCGAGGTGACCAGACCTCGCCAGCCGCCCTCGCCGCACGCCAGTTCGACCAGCACCGGCACCCACATCGACAGCCCCAGTGTAGTGACCAGAACGCCGAGAACCAGAAAAACAGGCCGTAAATCGCGCACTTTTTCCCCTTGGGACCGCGCGCGGCAGATGGACCGGACCGGCGCTGCGCATTAGCGTTACCGAGGAGACCGGGTGAGCGTCAAGATGAAGTGTAGCGCCCTCAGGGCTATTCCTGAAACTGCTTGTGATCCATGCCAATCTATCCCTCTGATTTCACAAAAAACATAACATGAACGCACACGACTTGTACACTGAGCCTCGGCAATTTTTGCCAGAATCCAAAAGTTGCACCCTTGCGGCAAACCTTCCTTTCACCGAACGAACCGCTATTCTGAAGCCGGGATGACCGAAGGTGCCGGGAGGTTTGAATGGGATGACTTGACGGGAAAGTCGCGCTGGTTACGGGCGCGGGGTCGAGCTTTGGCCGAGGAATCGCCGGGGCGTTTGCCCGCGAAGGCGCTGTTATGGCGGTCAGCAACATAAATGCAAACAGTGCGGTGTCGGTTGCGGACGTACTCGGCCAATCGGGTGCGCGTGCCCTGTAAACCATCGCCGATGTCACCCACCCTAACGGCGTCGCCGGGGCGGTTGTGGCCTGTGAGACTGAGTTCGGAGGGCTTGATATTCTGGTGGCCAATGCCGGTATTGGCCGTAAGCGTCCGGTGTTGGTGCTCTGACGCGTTATAGAGTGCGCTGATAGTGTCTGTCTCCACCATTGATGGTGGATATGGCTGGTAAGAAGGGTCAGAAGAAGCGGTTCCGGTCAGACGATGAGAAGGTTTCGATCTGCGGACAAACGCGCGTGCCTGGGGTTTCGGTAGCGCAGGTTGCGCGACGTTACGCGATGAACGCCAATCTGATCCACACATGGTTGCGTGATCCCCGTTTCGCGCCGGCATGTACTGACGGTGATGATTTCGCCGGGGAAGTGACCACATTTCTGCCTGTAGAGATTGCAGGGCCAACCGCCCCCCACGTGCCGATCACAGCGCCCTGTATGGACGGTCCTCTTTCGGCTCACCGTGTAGACATCATCCTGTCTGATGGTCGGCGTATCCTGGTTGAAGGAGCGACGGGATTGTCGGCGGTGCCGGCTCTGGTTGAGGGGCTGATGACATGATCCCGGTGCCGGGCAATACGCAGGTGTGGCTGGCCGCCGGGGTGACGGATATGCGGCGCGGGTTCAACACACTGGCGGCTCAGGCCGAGCAGGTTCTGGCTGAGGACCCGTATTCGGGGCACATGTTCGTGTTCCATGGCCGTCGAGGTGATCTGCTCAAGATCATCTGGTGGGATACGCAAGGGGCGTGTCTGTTCCCCAAGCGTTTGGATCGGGGTCGCTTTGTCTGGCCTTCTGCGAAGGAAGGCAAGGTCAGTCTGAGCCCCTCACAACTGTCGATGCTGCTGGAGGGGATTGACTGGCGCACCCCGCAGAAGACCTGGCGTCCTTTGCAGGCGGGATAGGGAAAGCCCGACAAAACACGCGTTTTGGGAGGTTTTGCGTTCCATCTGTATAGGGATTCCGCTATAAGTCGCCCATGCTGGATGCCTTCAAATCTCTGCCTGATGACCCCGCCAGACTGAAGGGGCTGGTCTCTCGGATGGACCCGGAGATTACGTCTCTCACCTATCAGGTCGAGAAGCTGAAGGCTGAGCTGGCCGGACACCGCAAGGCGCGGTTTGGTTCCAGATCCGAGAGTCTGGATCAACTGGCCCTCGACCTACAGGATGACGAAGAGATCGAGGCCGCCGCTGAGGCGCAGCAGGCCGAACAATCCTCTGGCGATGATGAAGAGGCCGCTTCGAACAAGCCGCGTGCCAAACGCAAGCACAACCGCACCCCGCTGCCCGATCATCTGGATCGGCAGGATGAGGTGCTGTCGCCGGGTGAGGACTGCGGCGCGTGCGGTGGTTCCCTGCGCCAGATCGGTGAGGACGTTACCGAGGAACTGGAATATGTCCCGGGCCGCTTTGTGGTACGCCGGATCCTCCGCCCCGCATGGCCTGCACCTGCTGTGAAACCTTTGCCCAGGCCCCACTGCCGTCGCGCCCATCGAACGTGGCCGCCCCGGTCCGGGTCTGCTGGCCCACGTCCTGATTGGCAAATACTGCGATCACCTGCCGCTTGACCGGCAACCAGAAATCTTCGCCCGCAAGAAGGTTGATCTGCACCGTTCCACACTCACAGACCGGGTGGGGCGCAGCACGGCCTTGCTGGAACCTCTGACCGATCATATCGGCAAGCTGGTCAGGGCAGGTCCCACGCTTTTTGCTGATGACACACCGGTCAAACTACAAACCAGGCTCAAGGCAAAGGCCTGTTGACATTTGGGGTTGCGATTTGGCCTGAACTGTTATTCAAGCTTCGAAAATGGAGGTTTGGATGGACGAAGATCGTTTGGTGATTTCAGATGAACTTTGGGAAAAGATTGCGCCCCTGTTACCCGGTAAGGCCGGGGATCCGGGAGCAACCGGTCGGGATAACCGTCGGTTCATGGAGGCCGTACTTTGGCGTGTGCGAACAGGGTCTCCCTGGCGTGACCTGCCCCAGGATTTCGGCAACTGGAATTCGGTTTTCAAACGATTTCGTCGATGGGCAAAGGCCGGTGTGTTTGACAGACTTTTCAACGCCATAAGCGACGAGCCAGACCTTGAATATGCTCTCATCGACGGAACGATTGTCCAGGCCCATCAGAAGGCTTCGGGCGCAAAAGGGGGACACGGCATCAAGCCATTGGACGCTCTCGCGGCGGGCTGACGACCAAAATCGTTGCCCTGGTCGATGCGCTCGGCAACTTGTTCCGCTTTCTGCTTCTGCCGGGGCAAGCGCACGACATGAAGGGGGGTTGCCCCCCTGATCCACGATGTCTCCTTCGCAGCGTTGCTGGCCGACAAGGCCTTCGACGCCGATTGGCTCCTGCAAGACCTTGATGAGCGCGGCGCAACTGCGGTTATTCCACCCAAATCGAACCGGAAAGTGCAACGAGACTACGATACTCACATGTACAAGTGGCGTCACCTGATTGAAAACTGCTTTGCAAAGATCAAGGAATTCAGGGGGATAGCAACGCGATACGACAAAACAGATACCAGCTACGCAGCCAACTGGCACCTCTGCGCAATGCTCAACGCTGCCCGGTGATTGTCAACAGACCCTAGTCTTCTTTATCTTGGTGCGGGTTTGTCGTTTGACCGGTGTGTCATCGGCAAAAAGTGCAGGCCCTGCCCTGACCAGCTTGCCGATATGATCGGCCAATGGCTCCAGCAGCGCCGTGCTGCGGCCCACCCAGTCGGTCAACGTGGTGCGATGCAGATCAACCTTCTCGCGGGCGAAGATTTTTGATTGCCGGTCAAGCGGCAGGTGATCGCAGTATTTGCCAATCAGGACGTGGGCCAGCAGACCCGGACCGGGGCGGCCACGCTCAACAGGGCGCGACGGCAATGGGGCCTGGGCAAAGGTTTCACAACAGGTGCAGGCCATGCGGGGGCGGAGAATCCGGCGTACCACAAAGCGGCCCGGGACATATTCCAGTTCCTCGGTAACGTCCTCACCGATCTGGCGCAGGCTCCCACCGCAGTCAGTGCAGTCCTCACCCGGCGACAGCACCTCATCCTGCCGATCCAGATGATCTGGCAAGGGGTTGCGGTTGTGCTTGCGCCTGGCAGGTTTGTCCGTCTCATCGACATCAGTGCCGTTGGAGCCAGCTTCGTTCTTCTGCTCGTTTGCTGCCGCCTCGATCTCTTCGTCTTCCTGTAGGTCGAGGGCCAGTTGATCCATGCTCTCTGATCTGGAACCAAACCGTGCCTTGCGGTGGCCATGCAGTTCAGCCTTCAGTTTCTCAACCTGATAGGTGAGAGACGTAATCTCCTGGTCCATCCGAGAGACCAACCCCTTCAGTTTGGCGGGGTCATCAGGCAGGGATTCAAGGGTGTTCAACATGTGTAATCCACATCAAACTGCCCCATGGGATGAAACGACAAACCGCGTTAAACCTCATGTTTTTTTGGGCTTTCTCTATCCCGCCTGCAAGGGACGCCAGGTCTTTTGCGGGGTGCGCCAGTCAATCCCCTCTAACAGCATCGACAGCTGTGAGGGACTCAGGCTGACCTTGCCCTCCCTGGCCGCAGGCCAGACAAAGCGCCCTCGTTCCAGTCGTCTGGAGAACAGGCAAGCGCCTTGGCCGTCCCACCATATGATCTTGAGCAGATCACCGCGCCTGCCGCGAAACACGAACATGTGCCCCGAATACGGGTCTTCAGCCAGAACCTGTTCGGCCTGAGTCGCCAGTGTGTTGAACCCGCGCCGCATATCCGTCACCCCAGCGGCCAGCCACACCCGCGTATTGCCCGGCACCGGGATCATGTCATCAGCCCCTCAACCAGAGCCGGCACCGCCGACAATCCCGTCGCTCCTTCAACCAGGATACGCCGACCATCAGACAGGGTGATGTCTGCACGGTGAGCCGAAAGAGGATCGTCCATACAGGGCGCTGTGATCGGCACGTGGGGGGCGGTTGGCCCTGCAATCTCTACAGGCAGAAATGTGGTCACTTCCCCGGCGAAATCATCACCGTCAGTACATGCCGGCGCGAAACGGGGATCACGCAACCATGTGTAGATCAGATTGGCGTTCATCGCGTAACGTCGTGCAACCTGCGCTACCGAAACCCCAGGCGCGCGCGTTTGTCTGCAGATCGAAACCTTCTCATCGTCTGACCAGAACCGCTTCTTCTGACCCTTCTTCCCAGACATATCCGCCCTCAAGATGTCCACTATCAATGGTGGACGCTATCAGCGCACGCTATAACGCGTCAGAGCACCAACACCGGACGCTTACGCCGAGAAGGGCAGCGGACAGGAACGGGCCGGGAACACTGATCCACAAAACGCTGGCTATGACACCGATGGCTTCAACCAAACAGGCCGCCACAAAATCCTGGTTATGCCAAAGCGTCGGCCAGCCCACGTCCACGCCGCCACCGATGGAATGGCGGCCAAGCCGACCACCAGCCAGACCAACGGTTCGAAGCGCGTTATTTTCGGGGCGTCGCGTACGATCGCAACGATGAAAGTCGCCGTGATCACATAGCCGAAACCGAACAGGCCATAGGCGGTTATCAGGGGCCATGGCCTCGGCTTGTGCGCCGGGCCGATGGTTGGTTCCGGTCGTACCCGATCCTGTTGCAAAGACGGTACCAGAAACGCAACCGCGAGAACCGCAGCCAGCGTCAGGCTGCCACTGACGATCCACATCGCCTGCCAGCCGCTACCCAAAGCGGTTACACCCCAGGTGAGCAGCGCAGACACGGTGATCCCGGCACCGATGCCGGCGAAATGGACCGCCGCGCCCGCTGGCGGCCAGCCGCTCCAGCACCAGAGATGAAGCAGACACGAGCACAACAGCGCTGGCGGCGCCACCGATCAATCGAAACACCATGAACAGCCACAAACTATCGATCAATCCTATAACTCCGGTGGTCAATCCGCTGACCGCCAGTGCCCACAGCATCCAGGCCCGGGGGCCGCCCGGCAGGCGCGGCGAGGCGGCGGCCAAAGCGCCGACCAGATATCCGAGGAAGTTTGCCGACGCGATCAGCCCGGCTTCGCCTTGTGTTAGGTCCAGAGCATCGACCATGGACGGCAGGATCGGCGCATATATGAACCGCTCGATCCCCACCGCCGCGGCCATGGCGATTAGGCCGCCAAAGGTCAAGCGGTAAGGATGAATCGGCTCCGTGCTCACGCTGGTTTCCGCTTTTTGCCGAAAGGCTGGTTAAGTTCGCCAGTCCAGCACCCGGCGCTCAATCAGGCTGATGGCGGCGCTGACCAGCACGCCGAGCAGGGACAAGATGACAACTCCGGCAAACAGGCGTTCAAGATCGTACAGTGAACCGGCTTCCAGGATATAGGCGCCGATGCCGTATTCCGCACCCAACATTTCGGCCGCGACCAGCAGGATGATCCCGATGGCCAGGCTGATGCGCAAACCTGACAGTATGCCGGGCATGGCGCCGGGCAAAACGATCTTGCGCACGATCGACCACCAGGTCAGGCCGAAGCTCTGGCCCATACGGATCAGGGTGCGGTCAACATTGTCCACCGCACCGTAAGTCGCGACCACCGTCGGTGTGAAGGTGCCAAGAGCAATCAGGGCATATTTCGATCCCTCGTCGATGCCGAACCAGATCACGAATAACGGCAGCAAGGCGATCTTGGGGATCGGAAAGATCGCGGCGACAAGCGGGACCAGGCCAGCGCGGATGTAGGAGAAAAGCCCGATCAGCACGCCGACGCTGATGCCGACGGCCGCACCCAGCGCCGCACCCACGGCCAGCCGGGTTAATGACGGCACGAGATGCTTCCACAGCAGGCCCGATTGATAGAGCTCGCCGAAGGTCGCCAGCACATCGGACGGCCTGGGCAGGGTCAGAGCCGATATGATGCCGGTCCGGGTTCCGACCTCGGCCAGGGCAATCAGCAGAACGAATACGGCAAGGCCGGCCCAGCGGCGCGGCGTGGGGGCAAAGCCGCCGCCGCGGAACGGAACGTTTTGGGCGCCCCGGGGCGGACTCTCAGACATCGACCAACTCCGCATCGGCGGCTCGGACCTCTTCGCGCATCAGGGTCCAGAGGTGTTTTTGCCGGGTTTCCAGATCGGCATCGCCAAAACCGCGCTCGGCCAACGGTTTGTCGATCTCGATGATCTCGCGGATATGACCGGGCCGGCGTGACAGCACAACGATGTGGTGGCCCAGCCGCACGGCCTCAGCCAGATTGTGGGTGACATAGACGGCGGTGAACAGCGCGCGAGTCCAAAGGCCGATCAGGTCATCCATCAACAGTTCGCGAGTCTGGCTGTCGAGTGCCGACAAGGGTTCGTCCATCAGCATCACCGCCGGGTTCACCGCCAATGCCCGAGCGATGGCGACACGCTGTTTCATGCCGCCGGACAATTGTTTCGGCAGGGCGCCGGCAAAGTCGGTTAATTTGGTGCGGGCCAGGACATCGTCGATAATCCCCTGCATCCGCCCGCCAGTCAGCGCGTGATCCTCCAGCGCCAGCGAGATATTGCCAGCGGCCGTGCGCCAGGGCAGCAGGGCAAAATCCTGGAAGATATAGGTCAGCGGATTGAGACAGTCCTCGGGTGGTTCTCCGATCTGACGTACCTGCCCTCCGGTGGGTTCTTCCAGCCCTCCGATTAGGCGCAGCAGTGTCGATTTCCCGCAACCGGACGGACCGACAATGCAGACAATCTTGCCGGACGGAATGTCCAGCGTGATGTCGCGCATTACCACGAAATCGCCATACCGGTGGCTGACGCCGGAAAGACTGATGTCCATGGTCCGCCCCGGCGGTATTGGTTCAGGTCGTTTCGACGTAGCTGGTGTCGAGCAGAGTCTTGAGGGTGATATCCTTGTCCACCAGTCCCTCGGCCTTGAACCAGTTCAACTGATCCTCTATCGAGCCGACATTGAGCGCCGCACCGACATTGATCCGCATTGACCCGTCGCGGATTGACTTTGCCGCCTTCTCGAACGATCGGTCGGCATAGACATATTTGTGGACTAGCTCGACCATCGCTTCGTCCGCGTCCGCCCCTTGGGTCTTGTCGACCAGAGCGGCGTTGAAATCAGCAGCACCGGCACTGAACGCCTTGATGAAAGCTTCGGTATCGGCGCGGTTGTTGGCGGCATTGTCGGCCGAGGTGAAGACGGTGGTGACCTGATAATCCGGCAGATAGCTCGCCACGTCGCCGATGATTTGGACCGCGCCGCCGCCGGCCAGCGCCTTGCCGATGTGGGGCACGATGGACCAGGCATCAATCTGACCGGATTTCAGCGCACCGATAATGGCGCCGACTTTTTGCAAGGGCTTATACGTCAGGCTGGCGCCCTCGGCCGCCGCGATCTTGGATCCCATATAATGGAATGAGGATCCGGCCTGGGTGATGCCCCAGCTCTTGCCGTCCAGCGCCGACGGCGCGGTCAACCCTGCCCCGTGTGCCGGGTTCGAGGCGAGGATATTCTGACCATCAATGCCGGTCTCTTCCGACAGCGCGCCACCGATGACCTTGATCGCACCCTTCTGGGCCAGCGAGATCAGACTGCCGGAAATGGCGGTCACGGCATAATCCACATCGCCCGAGGCGATCGCCACCGCCATCGGTTGGGCCGCCTGGAAGAATTTGAATTCCACGTCCAATCCGGCATCGGCGAAATAGCCGCGCTCCAGCGCGACAAAGCTGGCTGAATGGCTGGTAAAGCGCAGCGCGCCGACCTTGATCTTACGGTTGGCCGCCCATGTCGGACGCGCCAGCCCCATCGCGACCGTACCGCCCATTACACCCAGTGCCTTGCGGCGGTTTACTGTTAACATGATGTCCTCCCTCCGATTGCGGCAATTACCGGACCGATTGGAGACTGTTATGGGCGACAGGTCAATGGCCTCAACCGGTTGATCAATGGGCAGCAAGGGAGTAATTCCGGATACGTCCGGCGCCCCTGCCTGAAGCGCCGCGCCAGGTTCCCCTGCAAGGCTGGCATAGCTTATACACCTTCTTCGGACAAACGCGCAACAGCCTGCTCTTTGTACTCCGGTGTGAACCGCCGTCTCGTCCGCTTCGTCATATTGGTCTCCCATTCCAGAGGTTACCTTAACCCCTGGTCCGGGATCACAGCCGCTACGGGGTCATAGAACACCCCAGCGTCCCTGAAGCGGTTCCTGACCACCGCAGGGGGCCTCCGAGTAAAGCGGATCATCATCTCAGGGGCCGGTTGCTTCCCGCGCCCTGCTTGCGCGCCTGAGTGCGCTTCCGGGCGATCATGGCGCGCTCGGTGCGCCGTTCCAGTTTTCCCGCGACACGGAGACGTATCTCTTCCCCGATCTCGGCCCGCACCTCCGCCGTGAGCTTTGACAGGGCCTGGAGCCGCCGCGCGGCAAGGCGGATATCCTCGACATCTTCGGGCGGCACCCAGAGCACCACCCTCTTGAGGCCCCCGGCCTTCCTTGCTGCGACAAACCCCCGCTACCGCTCTGCGGGGCCTGGCCCGCGTCTGTCCGGGTCTCCGAAGGCGCAACCGTAGGCAACCCGGCCTCTATGGCCCGTCGCGCGACCTCGGTCGCATCCCATTCCCGATGATCCGCCCCGGACAGGGTTTTGGCGATTGAGCGCAGCGAAATGACAAAAGCTTGACAGGAACGATCATACATCAAAACCGTTTCCCGTTTTGATGTTCCCTGTATTCTATCGCCAAGCTATTGAAATTGTTTAGAATTAATTTCTTGACCAGATCATCGGCACCACATATATGATGTCTATCCGCTGGATGAAGTTCTCTTGCTGGTTCCATGTGCGGTGATATCTGGCGCGCAAGGGTGAACATCCATCGCCCTTTACGGAAAAAAGAAGCTCCCTCTTTTGCGTCGGTTTCTGCCGTTCGAGGCTGGCAAGCCAAGTCATGATCAGTTGGGTATCCGTTCTCAAAGCTTCATACGGAGCAGTTTCAACAGTGTTTCATCGCCTGGATTGCAGGCTTGCATGAAATGCTTTCAGCCGACATTTCCCAATGTAGCCTACCACTTTACGACAAGATCGTCTGATCTGGCCAGTTGATCAAGCTTTTTTCGCCTCGAAGTTCGCCGGTGGTCGGGAAAGCGCCCGGAACCGGGCGGATCGGGCCGTGAACCCGCAGCAACCCGCCCCCGCCGCGCCGTTTTTCAGCACGACGGACAGACCTGTCGAGCCGCTTTCGTCCGATGCCGGCCGGTTTCAATGGCACGCGCACGCCGGTGGCGTTCATAGTCGGCGGATCGCGGCAAGGATGGCTCGGACCGTAGCCCCGGTGACCGCCACCTCGGCCAGCTGGAACGTGATGGCGCGGGCGTGACGCACGACGCGAGCGCCAATCCTGATCAGCTTGAGCTGGAGGCTGGTCAACGACCAGTCTGCCATTGCCTCGGCCAGTTCGATGCAGCGCAGGAACGTGGCCAGGTTGCAGGCCAGCGCATGCATCTGCGGCCGGACCTCGTTATCCCGGAACCGTTTGCACGACAGCCGCGTCCAGCCGAAGGCATGTTTGCCTTCCTTGATGTGCTGCTCGGCGGTACCACGCTGGTTGTAGAATCGTACCACCACCCGGTCAGGCTCCATCGGCAGGTTGGTGACGATGAAGCCCATGCGGGGGAACAACTCACCCGGGTGCCATTCGATCCTGGCGACCACCCGGCGGGGTGTGTCCCGGGAGGCGGCCTGATACCGGAAATCTTCGTGGAAACGCTTCACCCTGGTCTGCGAGGCGGGTTGGCCGATGCGCGATCTTCTCGCGCAGGACGGCATTGGCGGTATCCGTCCGGTCAGGCCGCGTTTTTGAGGTCTTGGGGCTTCCAGTTCCACGGTATCCGTCAGTTAGAGCCGTATTTTTCGGTTATTCCGGCATCCAATTCCACGGCATGAGTTCCTCGATGCGGTTGATTTTGTGATCTGGCAGGCGCTCCAACACCCATGTGAGCCAGGCTTCCGGATCAACGCCGTTCATCCTGGCGGTCTCGACGAGGGTATAAGCGATAGCGGCGGCCTTGCCGCCACCGACGGAGCCCATGAAAGAGACAGTTCTTGCGGCCCAGTGCGATGGGGCGGATCGAGCGTTCACAGATGTTGTTGTCGAGCTCCAGCCGTCCGTCGCCGAGACAGGCACGCGCCTTTGGCATGCGGTTCAGCGCATGGCGAATGGCCCCTGCCAGCTTGTTCTTGCCCGAGAGCCTGGGAAGCCGAGCCTGTGACCATGCTTCCAGCTCATCGAAGACGGGCTTTGCCTTCTCTTGCCGAATGGCGACCCGCTCTTCGGGGGATTTGCTCCTTGCTTCCTTCTCCACGGCATGGAGCTTGCCCACCTGCCTGATCGCTTCTTTGGCGATGGCCGACCGGGTCGAAAACTACGTCGGCGCCGCGCCCATCGGTCAGATCCTTGACCGCGTCTCGGAAACCGCCGCCGGAATAGTTGATTGTGTGGTGGGCACCTTGTGCCTTTACCACCGCCAGCTTTTCATCCGTTCCGGCCGTTGCGATCACTTCCGCGCCCAGCAGGCGGCCGACATGAACGGCGGCGAGGCCGACACCGCCCGCCGCGCCGTGGACCAGCACAACCTCGCCGGCCTGCAGCCGGGCACCGTGGACCAGCGCGGTCCAGGCGGTCATATAGGCGGAGCGGAAAGTCGCGCCCCGGGCATGGTCGAACGTGGCCGGCAGTTGGTTCACATAAGGCGCATCGACCGCGCAGACCTCAGCCCACAAGCCCATTTTCGCGCCCGTCATCACCCGGTCACCGACCTCGAAGCCTTCAACCCCGTCGCCCAGCGCGATCACGTCGCCTGCCGCCTCGATCCCCGGCACAAACGGCAGGTCGGGTTTGAACTGATAACCGCCGGCGCACATCAACAGATCCACATGGCAGAGCCCCCACGCCTGGTAGCGCACCAGCACCTGGCCGAAACCCGGCACAGGCTCGGGCTGGTCCTCCCTGATCAGGTTTTCAGGCGGACC